>NZ_VJWL01000008.1 GCF_007096385.1 Aliidiomarina halalkaliphila | reverse complement strand
TGCCAACAACACCCTTTTGGTGTTGTATGGTTAAGCCTCACGGGCAATTAGTACACGTTAGCTCAACGCCTTACAGCGCTTCCACACCGTGCCTATCAACGTTGTAGTCTTCAACAACCCTTTAGAGCAATTACATGCTAGTGAGAACTCATCTCAAGGCTCGCTTCCCGCTTAGATGCTTTCAGCGGTTATCGATTCCGAACGTAGCTACCGGGCAGTGCCATTGGCATGACAACCCGAACACCAGCGGTTCGTTCACTCCGGTCCTCTCGTACTAGGAGCAACCCCTTTCAATTCTCAAACGCCCACGGCAGATAGGGACCGAACTGTCTCACGACGTTCTAAACCCAGCTCGCGTACCACTTTAAATGGCGAACAGCCATACCCTTGGGACCGACTTCAGCCCCAGGATGTGATGAGCCGACATCGAGGTGCCAAACACCGCCGTCGATATGAACTCTTGGGCGGTATCAGCCTGTTATCCCCGGAGTACCTTTTATCCGTTGAGCGATGGCCCTTCCATTCAGAACCACCGGATCACTAAGACCTGCTTTCGCACCTGCTCGACGTGTCTGTCTCGCAGTTAAGCTGGCTTATGCCTTTGCACTAACCGTACGATGTCCGACCGTACTTAGCCAACCTTCGTGCTCCTCCGTTACTCTTTGGGAGGAGACCGCCCCAGTCAAACTACCCACCAGGCACTGTCCGCGATCCCGATTAGGGACCTACGTTAGAACATCAAACATACAAGGGTGGTATTTCAAGGTTGGCTCCACACCAGCTAGCGCCAATGCTTCAAAGCCTCCCACCTATCCTACACATGTAGGTTCAATGTTCAGTGCCAAGCTGTAGTAAAGGTTCACGGGGTCTTTCCGTCTAGCCGCGGGTACACTGCATCTTCACAGCGATTTCAATTTCACTGAGTCTCGGGTGGAGACAGCGTGGCCATGGTTACACCATTCGTGCAGGTCGGAACTTACCCGACAAGGAATTTCGCTACCTTAGGACCGTTATAGTTACGGCCGCCGTTTACCGGGGCTTCGATCAAGAGCTTCGCCGAAGCTAACCCCATCAATTAACCTTCCGGCACCGGGCAGGTGTCACACCCTATACGTCATCTTTCGATTTTGCAGAGTGCTGTGTTTTTAATAAACAGTCCCAGCCACCTGGTCACTGCGACCCTCACCAGCTCAGGACGCGAAGTCCATCACCAACAAGGGCGTACCTTCTCCCGAAGTTACGGTACTATTTTGCCTAGTTCCTTCACCCGAGTTCTCTCAAGCGCCTTAGTATTCTCTACCTGACCACCTGTGTCGGTTTCGGGTACGGTTCTGCATACCTGAAGCTTAGAGGGTTTTCCTGGAAGCATGGCATCAACAACTTCAACTCCGTAGAGTCTCGTCTCGTGTCTCAGTCTTAAGGGCATCCGGATTTACCTAAACGCCCAACCTACTCACTTTCACGCGGACTACCAACGCCGCGCTTGCCTAGCCTTCTCCGTCACCCCATCGCAGTATGCAGCAGTACAGGAATATTAACCTGTTTCCCATCGACTACGCTTTTCAGCCTCGCCTTAGGGGCCGACTTACCCTACCCTGATTAGCATGGGATAGGAACCCTTGGTCTTCCGGCGTGGGGGTTTTTCACCCCCATTATCGTTACTCATGTCAGCATTCGCACTTGTGATACCTCCAGCAGACTTCTCAATCCACCTTCAACGGCTTACACAACGCTCCCCTACCCAGCA
>NZ_VJWL01000006.1 GCF_007096385.1 Aliidiomarina halalkaliphila | reverse complement strand
GAAATGGTCATGCCTGGTGACAACCTGAAGTTCGTTGTAGAGCTGATTGCTCCAATCGCGATGGACGATGGTTTGCGCTTCGCAATCCGTGAAGGTGGCCGTACCGTAGGTGCTGGCGTTGTATCAAAAATCATCGATTAATTGATACATACTTCACAGGTCACTGACCTTTTGAAAAGGGAGCCGATTGGCTCCCTTTTTGTATGGTTAACTGCCATATCTTTAATCTGAACGTTCATTCTGCTCCCCGCTACTCCGCTGCTAACAAGCGTAAAATAACGGGTTAGCACGCATTTGAATTTTCTTTACATTGTCATGGAATAAAAATCCCTGCCAAGACGTTATCCTCAAGTGAAGACGGCAAAAGGAGTAACTTGAGATGAAATTCACATTGAATCGCATTATGCAAGCTGCGGTTATCGCAGCCTTAAGCTCGACAGTTTTAACAGCCTGTAACTCATCATCTGATGAAGGCAATACAGCAGTATTCTCAATGGGTGTAAGTGACGCCCCTGTTGATCAAGCAGCGCGTGTTCTAGTGTGCTTCGAGAGTGTTCAACTTGTTGGTAACGGACAACCACCACAACGCTTTGACGTGGGTGGCGATAATGGCGCAGTTGAAGCCAATGATTTGTGCTTGGACAGCTCAGGCAATCCGATTCCAAATACCAAAGGTGTTGACTTGCTTACCTTGCAAGGCGCCGCGGCGGAAGATCTTGTTGTCGGTGCTGAAGTAGAAGCCGGTACTTATGGGCAATTGCGTTTAGATATTGCTGATGGCAGCGAAATTGAATTAATGGATGGCACCATTCACGATCTCCGCGTGCCTTCTGGTCAGTTACGCTTGGATGGGCCTACTTTAATGGCGAACCAAACCTTCAATTATACCTTGGAGTTTGATTTACGTCGGGCGGTGGTAGCACCTCCGGGTTTGCCGCATTACTTATTGACGCCACGTGGATTACGTTTAGTGGACAACGCTGAAGTGGGTCACATTGAAGGTCAGGTTGCAGAAACCTTATTGATCGACAATGAATGTGCAGTAGCACCAGAAGATCTTGAAACGCCGGTGGCAGCCGTATATCTGTATTCGGGTCATGATGTGGCATTTGAAGACATGGCCGATAACAGTGACGACGACAATGGTCCATACGCCAGTGCGACAGTGTTTTATGACGGTGCGGCTAACTATGAGTTTGCCATTGGGTACATTCAAAGTGGCAACTACACAGTGGCAGTTACCTGTGATACTGACGATGATCCGGAAGAAGAAACCGAGTTGAATTTCTTCCATAGCGAGAATATTCAAATCGAAGCAGGTGTAACGCTCGATATTATCGTTGGTGATAACGGTTAACACCCCCTAGATGTAATACCCTTCAACGGCCAGCCTTTGCTGGTCGTTTTTTTGTCTATGCGCTCTCGCTGAACATTATTGCACTTTGGTTTATACTGAAATCTCGTTTTACCATGAGGAGTGGCTATGCCAGAGTGGATTAGTCATCGTGGGTTCTGTTTGGCTATCGACGGTGCGCGCACGGTACGCACTGAAAATACTCGCGAGGCTTTTGCGGCGGCCCTTGAATGTGGGATTCAGCATTTAGAAACAGATTTGCGGACCAGCAAAGATGGTCATATTGTACTCTGTCACGATCCCGATTTAAGTCGCATCGGCGGTGTAAGCCAACGTGTTGACCAACTGACGCGCGCAGAGCTTACACAGGTTCGACTGCAATTTGGTGAACGGCTGATGTTTTTTGATGAACTCCTCGATTATTTTCATCAGTATCAGTGGATTTTAGATATTAAGCCTGAACAGGCGCAAACCACTTTAGATGCGCTAGCGCGTTGGCGACAAGACGCGGCTGTGGATCAATTTTTACGTACCCAAACCCGCTATTTGTTGTGGGACGCACAACACCAACAGCAACTCACCTCAGCCTTACCGGATGCATTTTGTTTGGCTCGGCAAGGTGCTTGCTATCGTGCGGGCGTCGCCGCGTTGATCGGTCTTCCCGGTATGGGAGCCATTCAACAAGGCCAGTTTTACGCGGTTCCTCCGAAAGTGGCGGGCGTACCCGTTCTATCGAAAACCATCGTGCAACGATTTCATCAACAAGATGCTCGAGTGATCGGGTACCTACCAGAAACTCCGGAGCAGCATCGGCAAGCGTTGCGCTCTGATGTCGATCAGCTGCTGACAAATTATGCACATTTAAAACTGAGCGAAGCAGCAGCCGAGTAGGGGAACCGTTCGATGTTTATGCTGCGCAACCACCGTGTTTTTCGATGACGCTTTACTTGCTTTTGAGCGCTTCATGGGTATAATGACGCGTCCATTCTGAATGCCTCTTAAAAACCTCCCTTTGTTTGCAAAGTTTTCGCACAAGGTTGGTCCGCCTTCAGAATGAAGAAAAGTTTCTTCAGGGGTGTAGTTCCAATTGGTAGAACAGCGGTCTCCAAAACCGACGGTTGGGGGTTCGAATCCCTCCACCCCTGCCAGTTTTTAGCTGAATCAATGCGGGTCCGGCAATAATGAGTGAGAAAACAGAAAACCAGGGAAATTCACTGGATATCGTAAAATGGATTATCGTAGGCCTGTTATTGGCGGGTGCGGTAGTTGGTAACAATATCTATGGTGATATGTCTGTTGTATTGCGTGCAGCGGGTGTGGTGATCGCGGTCGCGATTGCAGCCTTTGTAGCTTCGCAAACAACCAAGGGTCGAATCTTCCTTGGCTTTGCCAAAGAGAGCCGGACAGAAGTGCGTAAAGTGGTTTGGCCATCGCGCAAAGAAGCCTCGCAAACAACATTAATCGTGTTGGTCGCAACCGCTATTGTGGCGCTAATCCTTTGGGGCCTTGATGGCATCTTAGTGCGAGTCGTTGGCTTAGCAACCGGTATCACCGTTTAAGGAGAGCACCTATGACTGAACCAAAGAAGAAGCGCTGGTACGTTGTTCAGGCGTTCTCGGGCTACGAAGGCCGGGTTGCGAAAACCTTAGCTGAATACATTAAAACCCAGGGTATGGAAGACAAGTTCGGTCAGATTCTTGTTCCGACCGAAGAAGTGGTTGAAATGAAAGGCACTCAGCGCCGCAAAAGCGAGCGCAAGTTTTTCCCAGGCTATGTTTTGGTAGAAATGGCGATGGACGAAGATACTTGGCATCTTGTGAAGAGCACGCCGCGGGTATTGGGATTCATTGGTGGTACGGCAGAACGCCCTGCGCCTATTTCACAAAAAGAAGCCGACTTAATCTTAAACCGCCTCACTGAAAACGCCGATCGTCCACGTCCGAAAACGTTGTTCGAGCCGGGCGAAGTTGTGCGCGTTACCGATGGTCCTTTTGCTGATTTCAACGGGACTGTTGAAGAAGTCGACTACGATAAGAGTCGCGTTAAAGTTTCGGTATCTATTTTTGGCCGTTCAACACCGGTTGATTTAGATTTCGGGCAAGTCGAAAAGGCTTGATCACGCTGGCGGATTCCTATACAATCCGCCTCCGTTTTTTCACTTTTGGGAAGCCGTTTGAGTATGTCTCCTCTTGGCATACGAGGCGTTTAACCCAGTAAAACAGAGGTTTACACATGGCTAAGAAAGTTACCGCCATTATCAAGCTGCAAGTAGCAGCTGGTGCGGCAAACCCTTCACCTCCGGTTGGTCCTGCGTTAGGTCAACACGGTGTGAATATCATGGAATTCTGTAAAGCGTTCAACGCGTCAACGGATCAGCTTGAAAAAGGCGCTCCGGTACCTGTTGAAATTACAGTTTTTGAAGATCGTTCTTTTACCTTCATCACCAAAACTCCTCCAGCGTCGTTCTTATTGAAGAAAGCTGCAGGTATTAAGAGTGGTTCAGGCCGTCCTAACACTGAGAAAGTAGGTACTGTTACCCGTGCTCAGTTGGAAGAGATCGCGAAGACTAAAGAACCAGACCTGACTGCTGCCGACCTCGATGCTGCTGTACGCACTATCGCTGGTTCCGCACGTTCAATGGGTCTGAAGGTAGAGGGGTAAGGCACCATGGCACGTTTAACTAAGCGCATGCGCGCAATTCGCGAAGCAGTTGATAACTCGCGTGACTACGAAATTAATGAAGCAATTGCTTTGCTGAAAAAGCTAGCAACTGCAAAGTTCACTGAAAGCGTTGACGTTTCTGTGAACCTTGGAATCGACGCTCGTAAATCTGACCAAAACGTTCGTGGTGCAACTGTACTACCAAACGGCACGGGTCGTGATGTACGTGTAGCTGTATTTACATCAGGTGCAAACGCTGAGAAAGCTAAAGAAGCGGGTGCAGACCTAGTAGGTATGGAAGATCTTGCTGAGCAAGTGAAGAAAGGCCAGATGGACTTTGATGTTGTGATCGCATCTCCAGACGCTATGCGTGTTGTGGGTATGTTGGGTCAAATCTTAGGTCCACGTGGTTTGATGCCAAACCCGAAAACCGGAACGGTAACTCCAGACGTTGCAACTGCGGTTAAAAATGCAAAAGCAGGTCAGGTTCGCTATCGTAACGATAAGAACGGTATCATTCACTGCACTATCGGCCGCGTTGATTTTGACGACGTGAAGCTGAAAGAAAACTTAGAAGCTTTGTTGGTTGCGCTGAAGAAAGCCAAGCCAGCAACTTCAAAAGGCGCGTACATTGGACGCGTCAGCCTGTCGACCACTATGGGCGCAGGCGTACGGATCGACCAAGGTAGCTTGGAAGTTCGTAGCTAAAATCTGTAAAAGTTTTAGGGTTGGAGTCGCCTCTCAATTTTTGATGTGGCTCCCATCCAAGACCGCAGGCGTTAATGTCGAGAGGCACTAACTTAATCAATGACAGCCTGCGCAGATGGTGATATCCAGCTCAGACTCTCTGGGTAGAGATTCACCGTGACAAAGCGGTGAGGGATGCGAAAGCAGTAACTCACCACATTGTAACGTTTGAGTAGAAGGCGTATGCCGGACACTCCAAAAAGAGGTGATACTAGTGGCACTAGGTTTAGTAGCAAAAAAAGCAATCGTTAAGGAAATTAACGATGTTGCTCAACAGGCTCTATCCGTCGCTGTTGCTGAGTATCGTGGAATGGAAGTTGCAGAGCTGACTAAACTCCGTCGTCAGGCTCGTGAGCAAGGCGTGTATCTGAAAGTTATTCGGAACACTCTCGCGAAACGCGCTCTGGAAGGGACGAAGTTTGCAGACATTGAACCTGCACTGAAAGGTCCATTGGTTTATGGGTTTTCTATTGATGCACCAGGTGCCGCTGCGCGCCTGCTCAAAGATGCCCAGAAAGAATCAAAGCACCTGAAAGTGACGGCATTGTCTATCGGTTCTGGATTGCTCGGTCCAGAAAAACTGGAAGCCGTTGCATCACTTCCGACACGCGACGAAGCGTTGGCCAAATTGCTTGCCACCTTCAAAGCGCCAGTATCGAAGTTCGTTCGTACGATCAACGAAGTACCTACGAAATTTGTACGCGTTTTGTCGGCAATCAAAGACGCCAAATAAGCGATTTAATCAATTTACTTTTATTTACTTATAAACCCGGGAGTTTAGAGAAATGGCTCTGACTAAAGAAGATATCTTAAACGCGATCGCTGAAATGCCAGTTATGGAATTGGTAGAGTTGATCGAAGCTGCTGAAGAGAAATTCGGTGTTGACGCATCTGCTGCTGTTGCAGTAGCTGCTGGTCCTGCTGCTGCCGCTGACGCTGCAGAAGAGAAAACTGAATTCGACGTAATCTTGAAAGCTGCTGGCGCAAACAAAGTTGGCGCAATCAAAGCTGTTCGCGCAGCAACAGGTCTTGGCCTGAAAGAAGCGAAAGCAATGGTTGAATCAGCTCCAGTTGCAGTGAAAGAAGGCATCTCGAAAGACGACGCTGAAGCACTGAAGAAAGATCTTGAAGAAGCTGGTGCAGAAGTTGAGATCAAGTAAGACACTTGATTCGCAACGAGGCCTTTAACGGCTTTGGCCTGGTGACTTAAAAGTCACCAGGCTTTTTGCGCTAAAAAGGATATGTCTTAGTTTCCTGTATTGTGGACATATCGACATCGAAAATACAGGCGAACGGATTGTGACGAAATCTGTTGGCAGCTACCTTCCACATCGGTAGCTCGGGTCAGAAATCAGCTAGCTGAGGAACCCCATGGCGTACTCCTACTCTGAAAAAAAACGTATCCGTAAGGACTTTGGAAAGCGCCCACAGGTGCTTGAAGTTCCTTACCTGCTCTCAATTCAGCTCGACTCATTTAAGAAGTTCATTGACGCCGATCCAGAAGGCGAATACGGACTTGAAGCGGCATTCCGCTCCGTTTTCCCAATAGCGAGCTACTCTGGTAATGCTGAATTGCAGTATGTCAGTTACCGTTTAGGTGAACCTGTATTTGATGTGAACGAGTGTCAAATCCGCGGTGTCACATACTCTGCTCCTTTGCGCGTAACCCTGCGTCTCGTCATGTACGATAAAGACGCGCCAGCGGGTACGATTAAGCAAATCAAAGAGCAGGAAGTTTACATGGGCGAAATTCCGCTCATGACTGAAAATGGTACCTTTGTAATTAATGGTACCGAGCGAGTTATCGTCTCTCAGCTGCATCGTTCACCTGGTGTGTTCTACGATCACGATCGTGGTAAAACACATTCTTCAGGTAAAGTTTTATATAACGCACGCGTCATTCCTTACCGCGGATCATGGTTGGATTTCGAGTTTGACCCGAAAGACAACGTATTCGTGCGTATTGACCGTCGCCGCAAACTGCCTGCGACGATCATCTTGCGTGCGCTTGAATATACCGACGAACAGATCCTCGACATGTTCTTTGAAAAGAACCAGTTCGAGATTCGTCGCGATAAAGTATTTATGAAGTTGATTGCCGAGCGTTTGCGCGGTGAAACAGCTTTGTTTGAGATCAAAGGCCCTGATGGCGAAGTGATTGTTGAGAAAGGTCGTCGCGTTACTGCACGCCATATCAAACAATTGTCTGATCTCGAAGTGAAAGAGATGGAAGTGCCGGTCGACTATTTAGTTGGCAAAGTACTGACAAAAGATTACGTCGCGAAGAAGACCGGTGAAGTTGTTGCTAAAGCAAACGACATTATCACCTTAGAATTGTTGGCGAAGTTACGCGAAGCAGGCTTCAAGAAATTTGAAACCTTGTTCGTGAACGATCTTGATCACGGTCCTTATGTGAGCGAAACCTTGCGCATTGATCCAAGCAGCAACCGCTTGGAAGCCTTGGTTGAAATCTATCGCATGATGCGTCCTGGTGAGCCACCAACGAAAGAAGCGGCGGAAACCTTATTTGAGAACTTATTCTTCTCAGAAGATCGCTACGACTTATCGACTGTTGGTCGCATGAAGTTCAATCGCCGCTTAGGTCGCGATGAGCTGACTGGCTCTGGCACCTTGAGCCGTGAAGATATCGTTGAAGTGATGCGCAAACTGATCGAGATCCGAAATGGTCTTGATGTCGTGGACGATATCGATCACTTGGGTAACCGTCGTATTCGCTCTGTGGGCGAAATGGCTGAAAACCAATTCCGTGTTGGATTAGTGCGAGTTGAACGAGCGGTGAAGGAACGTCTGAGTTTAGGCGACCTCGATGCCATCATGCCGCAAGATCTGATCAACGCGAAGCCAATTTCTGCGGCCGTAAAAGAGTTTTTTGGCTCCAGCCAATTGTCTCAGTTTATGGATCAAAACAACCCGTTGTCAGAAGTCACGCATAAACGTCGTATTTCTGCCTTGGGTCCAGGCGGTCTAACGCGCGAGCGTGCAGGCTTCGAAGTTCGTGACGTACATCCGACGCACTATGGTCGTTTGTGTCCAATCGAAACGCCGGAAGGTCCAAACATCGGTTTGATCAACTCATTGGCCACGTTCTCACGCACCAATGAATATGGATTCTTAGAAACACCATATCGTAAAGTTGCCAAGGGCGTAGTCACCGACGATGTTGAATACTTGTCTGCTATCGAAGAAGGCAAATATGTGATCGCTCAGGCGAACATTTTGCTCGACGATAAAGGCAACATTGAAGAAGATTTAGTGCCATGCCGTCATAACGGCGAGTTCACCCTGACCTCGAAAGAGCAGGTTGAATATATGGACGTAGCACCACAGCAGATCGTATCGATTGCGGCAAGCTTGATTCCATTCCTTGAGCACGATGATGCGAACCGTGCACTTATGGGGTCAAACATGCAACGTCAGGCGGTACCAACACTGCGTGCTGATAAGCCGTTAGTAGGTACCGGTATTGAGCGCACTGTTGCGGTCGACTCTGGTGTAACTGTGGTTGCTAAGCGTGGTGGTGTTGTTGATTACGTAGACGCGGCACGTATCGTTGTGAAGGTAAATGAAGAAGAGATGATCCCAGGTGAAGCGGGCATTGATATCTACAACCTCACAAAATACACGCGTTCGAACCAGAATACCTGTATTAACCAGAAGCCTTGTGTGAAAGATGGCGAACCAGTGATGCGTGGCGATGTGCTCGCAGACGGTCCATCAACAGACTTAGGCGAGTTGGCACTGGGCCAAAACATGCGCGTCGCGTTCATGCCTTGGAACGGTTACAACTTCGAGGATTCAATCCTTGTTTCTGAGCGTGTGGTTCAAGAAGATCGGTTAACGACCATTCACATTCAAGAGCTGAATTGTGTGGCGCGTGATACCAAACTTGGGCCAGAAGAAATTACCTCAGATATTCCAAACGTGGGTGAGTCAGCGCTCAGTAAGCTTGACGAATCAGGCGTTGTATATATCGGTGCTGAAGTAAACGGCGGCGACATCTTGGTGGGTAAAGTAACCCCTAAAGGTGAAACCCAGTTGACCCCAGAAGAGAAGCTTCTGCGTGCCATCTTCGGTGAGAAAGCATCGGATGTGAAAGACAGTTCACTGCGCGTACCTAACGGTGTAAGCGGAACCGTCATTGACGTTCAGGTGTTTACTCGCGATGGCGTCGAAAAAGATAAGCGTGCCCTCGACATCGAATCCATGCAGTTAGCGCAGGTGAAGAAAGATCTCACCGACGAATTCAAGATCCTTGAAGAAGGCTTATATGCGCGGGTTCGCAGTTTGCTCCTGAACAATGGTTTTGATGAGTCGAAACTGGCGTCTATGGATCGCACGAACTGGCTGACGCAAAGCTTGAAAAACGAAGCGGCACAGCAGGATCTCGAGCACCTTGCGCAACAGCACGAAGAAATTCGTAATGATTACGATAAGCGCTTTGACGAGAAACGTCGCAAGATCACCCAAGGTGATGATTTGCAGCCAGGCGTATTAAAGATCGTCAAAGTGTATTTAGCGGTGAAGCGTCGCATCCAGCCGGGTGACAAGATGGCCGGTCGTCATGGTAACAAAGGTGTAATTTCTACCATTGTTCCTGTGGAAGATATGCCATACGACGAGAATGGTGAGCCGGTTGATATCGTGTTGAACCCTCTAGGTGTTCCATCACGGATGAACGTGGGTCAGATTCTTGAAACGCACCTTGGTGCAGCAGCCCGTGGAATCGGTCGTCGTATCGAAGCCATGCTTGCAGAACAGCGCAAAGTTGCTGAAGTTCGTGACTTCCTACAGAAGGTTTACGATATCGGTAAAGGCCGTCAGGATGTTGATATCAAGTCGTTTAGCGATGACGAAGTATTGCGTTTGGCGGAAAACCTGAAGAAGGGTTTACCGGTCGCGTCGCCAGTATTCGATGGTGCGGTGGAAACCGAAATCAAAGAATTGTTGGATATCGCAGGCTTACCAACCTCAGGCCAGGTGGCCTTGTATGACGGTCGTACCGGTGATTCGTTTGAGCGTCCAGTAACTGTTGGTTACATGTACATGCTGAAACTGAATCACTTGGTTGACGACAAGATGCATGCGCGTTCAACGGGTTCTTATAGCTTGGTCACGCAGCAGCCGCTCGGTGGTAAAGCACAGTTCGGTGGTCAGCGCTTCGGTGAGATGGAAGTGTGGGCCCTTGAAGCTTACGGTGCCGCGTATACGCTGCAGGAAATGCTTACAGTGAAATCTGATGACGTGAATGGCCGGACGAAGATGTATAAGAACATCGTCGACGGTAACCACGAGATGGATCCGGGCATGCCTGAATCGTTCAACGTGTTGCTGAAAGAAATCCGCTCTCTCGGTATTAATATCGAGCTAGAAGACGAGTAAGCAGCCCGTATCGCATATGCGACAGGTATAGAGTAAGCGCCGCCGGAGGTATTTTCCTCCGGCTAGGTTAACTCCGACAGGAGATGAAACGTGAAAGATTTATTGAAGTTTCTGAAGCCAATGAAAGACAGCGAAGAGTTCGATCGTATTCGAATCTCTTTGGCCTCACCTGATCAGATTCGTAGTTGGTCGTTTGGGGAAGTAAAAAAGCCGGAAACCATCAACTACCGGACTTTTAAGCCCGAGCGGGACGGTTTGTTCTGTGCGCGGATTTTTGGTCCAGTAAAAGACTATGAGTGTTTGTGTGGTAAGTACAAGCGCTTGAAGCACCGTGGTGTGATCTGTGAAAAATGTGGCGTTGAAGTAACCCTCACTAAAGTGCGTCGTGAGCGCATGGGGCATATCGAGCTGGCTAGCCCAGTAGCGCACATTTGGTTCCTGAAATCACTACCGTCTCGTATCGGCTTAATGCTTGATATGACACTGCGCGATATCGAACGTATTCTTTATTTCGAATCTTATGTGGTGATCGATGCAGGTATGACGTCACTGGAAGTGGGTTCACTTCTGGGTGAAGAAGAGTACCTGGATTCGCTCGAAGAATTCGGTGATGAGTTTGAAGCAAAAATGGGTGCCGAAGCGGTATTGCACCTGTTGCGTAACGTGGATCTGGAAGGCCAGATCAAGTTGTTGCGTGAAGAGCTGCCAGAAACAAACTCGGAAACCAAGCGTAAGAAAATCACTAAGCGTTTGAAACTGCTTGAATCATTCTATCAGTCAGGTAACAAGCCTGAGTGGATGATTCTGCAAGTGCTGCCTGTTTTACCACCGGATTTGCGTCCGTTGGTACCACTTGATGGCGGCCGTTTTGCAACCTCAGATCTGAACGACTTATATCGTCGCGTGATTAACCGGAACAACCGTTTGAAGCGTCTTCTTGACCTCGCGGCCCCGGATATTATCGTGCGCAACGAAAAGCGGATGTTGCAAGAAGCGGTTGACGCATTATTAGATAATGGTCGTCGTGGTCGCGCAATCACTGGTTCTAACAAACGTCCTCTGAAATCTTTGGCTGATATGATCAAAGGTAAGCAGGGTCGTTTCCGTCAGAACTTGTTGGGTAAGCGTGTTGACTACTCAGGCCGTTCAGTAATTACTGTTGGTCCAAAACTACGCCTGCATCAGTGTGGTTTGCCGAAGAAAATGGCGCTTGAGCTGTTCAAGCCGTTTATTTATGGCAAGCTCGAAGGCCGTGGTTTAGCAACCACCATTAAAGCTGCGAAGAAAATGGTAGAGCGGGAAACCGCAGAAGTTTGGGATATCTTGGATGAAGTCATCCGCGAACACCCAGTGCTGTTGAACCGTGCACCAACACTTCACCGCTTGGGTATTCAAGCGTTTGAACCAGTATTGATCGAAGGTAAAGCGATTCAGTTGCACCCATTGGTGTGTGCGGCCTATAACGCCGACTTCGATGGTGACCAAATGGCCGTTCACGTTCCATTAACGCTTGAAGCGCAAATGGAAGCACGTGCCTTGATGATGTCGACCAACAACGTCCTCTCGCCAGCATCGGGTGAGCCGATCATCGTTCCTTCACAAGACGTTGTCTTGGGTGTGTATTACATGACCCGTGAGCGTGTGAATGGTAAAGGCGAAGGGATGTCGTTCAAGAACCCGAAAGAAGCAGAGAAAGCCTACCGTACTGGTGCGGCGGAACTGCACGCACGGGTGAAGGTTCGCATTAAAGAAGTATTATTTACTGAAGAAGGTGAGCGCACAGAAGAAGTGAAGATCGTAGACACGACCGTAGGTCGCGCTATTTTCTCATTAATTCTTCCTGATGGCCTGCCATTCGACGCTATCAACCAAAACATGGGTAAGAAGCAGATTTCACGTTTGTTGAACCGTGCTTACCGTGATTGTGGTTTGAAGCGTACTGTTATTTTTGCTGACCAATTGATGTATACCGGTTTCCATTTTGCGATGGTGTCGGGAACGTCAGTAGGTATCAACGACATGGAAATTCCAGCTGCGAAAGCATCCATCATTGAAGATGCGGATAAGCAAGTTGCGGAAATCCAAGATCAGTTTGAGCAAGGTCTTGTAACGGCCGGTGAAAAATACAACAAAGTCATCGATATTTGGTCTACGGCCAACGAGAAAGTATCGAAGGCGATGATGGATAACCTCTCGAAAGAGACGGTCACCAACGCGAAAGGCGAGCAAGAAGAACAGCAAGCATTTAACTCGGTTTACATGATGGCCGATTCTGGCGCTCGGGGTTCACCCGCCCAGATCCGTCAGTTGGCCGGTATGCGTGGTTTGATGGCAAAGCCAGATGGCTCGATCATCGAAACGCCAATCACCGCTAACTTCCGTGAAGGTTTGAACGTACTTCAGTACTTCATCTCGACGCACGGTGCGCGTAAAGGTCTTGCGGATACCGCATTGAAAACTGCGAACTCAGGTTACTTGACTCGTCGTTTGGTCGACGTGGCACAAGATCTGGTGATCACAGAGTCTGATTGTGGAACTCACGCAGGCTTGGTGATGAAGCCGTTGATTGAAGGTGGCGACGTGGTAGAGCCGCTTCGTGAGCGGGTATTGGGACGTGTAGTTTGTGAAGACGTTCTTAAGCCTGGAACCAACGAAGTATTGTTACCGCGCAACACCTTACTCGACGAGAAGATGTGCGACATCATTGAAGAGCATTCAATTGATGAGATTACCGTACGCTCTGTTATTACCTGTGAAAGCATTCACGGTGTGTGTTCACACTGTTATGGACGCGACTTGGCCCGTGGCCACATGGTGAATGACGGTGAAGCCATCGGTGTTATCGCGGCACAGTCAATCGGTGAGCCAGGTACACAGTTAACCATGCGTACGTTCCACATCGGTGGTGCGGCATCACGTGCCTCTGCGGAAAGCAACGTTCAGGTGAAGAACCCAGGTCGTATTAAGCTACACAGCGCGAAATCTGTTGAGAATAGCGATACGCATTTGGTGATCACCTCACGTTCAGCAGAGTTGACGTTGATTGACCAACACGGTGCAGAGCGCGAGCGTTATAAAATACCTTACGGTGCGGTGCTGAAGAAGCGTGATGGCGACGAAGTGAAGGCCGGTGAAGTGGTCGTAAACTGGGATCCGCACACGCATCCAATCATCACTGAGGTGGCAGGTAACATCAAGTTCGTTGATATGATCGACGGCGTGACTATTACCACCCAAACCGACGAGCTGACTGGCTTGAGCAGTACCGTTATCCTAGAAACAGGGCAACGGACCAGCGCTGGTAAAGATATGCGTCCGATGGTGAAACTCGTTGATGCCAAAGGCAAAGACGTGATGATCGCCGGTACCGACATGCCTGCGCAGTACTTCCTGCCAGGTGGTGCGATTGTTAGCTTGAGCGATGGTGCAGCGGTAAATATCGGTGACACCTTGGCACGTATTCCACAAGAAGGTTCGAAGACTCGGGATATTACCGGTGGTCTTCCGCGCGTGGCCGACTTGTTTGAAGCACGTAAGCCAAAAGAGCCAGCGATTCTTGCTGAGATCACAGGTACTGTGTCGTTCGGTAAAGAAACCAAAGGCAAGCGTCGCCTGATGATCACGCCATTAGATGGTGGCGATCATTATGAAGAGATGATTCCGAAGTGGCGTCAGTTGAACGTGTTCGAAGGTGAGCAGGTTACCAAAGGTGAAGTTATCGCTGATGGCCCAGAAGCACCTCAAGATATTCTGCGTTTGCGTGGTGTATCTGCTGTAGCCAACTACATTGTGAACGAAGTTCAGGAAGTTTACCGCCTCCAAGGTGTTAAGATTAACGATAAGCACATCGAAGTTATTGTTCGTCAGATGTTGCGTAAAGTTCTTATCAGCAATGGTGGTGATTCTGAATTGCTCGAAGGTGAGCAGGCGGAGTTCTCGAAAGTGGTTGAAGCCAACCGTGATCTGGAAGCGGCGGGCAAAATGCCAGTGCGCTTCGAGCGTCAGTTGCTGGGTATTACCAAAGCGTCCTTGTCGACCGAGTCGTTTATTTCTGCGGCGTCGTTCCAAGAAACAACGCGGGTACTTACCGAAGCAGCGGTGCAGGGCAAAGAAGATCCATTACGTGGCTTGAAAGAGAACGTGATCGTGGGTCGTCTGATTCCTGCCGGTACTGGTTTTGCGTATCACCAAGAACGTCAACGTCGCCGTCGTGCGGCCATGGCAACTACGGTGACTGCAGCTGAAGCTGAACAACAGCTGAGCCAAGCATTGAACGAAGGTTCTGATAAAGAAGATACGTCAGATTCTGAGTAACAGTGCGCCAAGCAATACTTTAAAAAGGCCCTTCGGGGCCTTTTTTGCTTTTCATGAATGAAGCAACTATAGTTTTGCTTGCAGTAGCAAACCATTAATATATTAGAAAAAAGGAAAAAGGAAAAAGGAAAAAGGAAAAAGGAAAAAGGACTATGAAACTTTCACTACGGAGCATTCTTTTAATCAGCATACTTTGTTCTTCGCTTGTTGGCGTTTTCTCGGCAACACATGCAAGCCCTCCTCAGATTACACCAGCAAACCTAAGCTGCACCAAAAACTGCGCTGAAATTATTAACCTCGGTTCAAAATATCTGGTTGTGGCGATGGATAATCAGGGCAACATATTTTTTGTCCAGCCATTAGATATTTCTCCAGAGGCAATGTACCAGGGCGAGTCGGAAGTGAGGAATTCCGGCTATTACCAAACTGCAAGCTCCGGCGATTCCGTAACCTCAACTGAACATCGATATGTGACAGCAACGGAAATCATAGTGGTCACTACCTACTTACACTTTAATGCCGAAGGCGAGTTGATAGATGTACAAGTCAATGAGGTGCGCTTCCCTCGCAGTGACCTCCAAGAACCGTGAAACCTTTAAGGTAAACCGCAGTTTCAGCGCTTGAAAAGTCAGCCCGCGATCATGGAGCGGGCTGTCAATATAAACACACCACAGCTTACCCCATTTCACCATAAGACTGGCATTGCTTGACAGCTCAAGTAATGACCTATAAAATTCGGCCTCCCCATTTCCGGGGATTCAACCGTTTTTATGGTGCCAATATAGCGACTGATACCATAGAAATCGGCAAAGTGCTTGGGTGATGAGAGTCACGCGGGCGCTTTGGCTTGTTGTAAATGAATAATTTGGAGAAACCATGGCAACAGTGAACCAATTAGTGCGCAAAGGACGCAAGAAGCCGGTTGAAAAAAGCAACGTTCCGGCTCTGCAAGCTTGCCCACAGAAGCGTGGTGTATGTACTCGCGTATATACGACTACCCCTAAAAAACCTAACTCAGCATTGCGTAAAGTATGTCGTGTGCGTTTAACCAACGGCTATGAAGTGACTTCATACATCGGTGGTGAAGGCCATAACTTACAAGAGCACAGTGTTATTTTGATTCGTGGCGGTCGTGTTAAAGACTTGCCAGGTGTGCGTTATCACACAGTACGCGGTGCACTTGACTGTGCAGGCGTAAAAGATCGTAAGCAAGGCCGTTCTAAATACGGCGTGAAGCGGCCTAAATCTTAACGGTTCTCCGTTCGAGTAAGGCCAAACTAATTAAATTTGTAAGTTTTGGGTTATCCCTGAAGATATCGGAGAATTCTAATGCCTAGAAGACGCGTCGTCGGCCAACGTAAAATCCTGCCGGACCCTAAGTTCGGATCAGAGTTGTTGGCAAAATTCATCAACGTTGTCATGGTTGATGGTAAAAAATCAGTCGCTGAAAATATCGTATACGGTGCTTTAGACATCGTTGCGGAAAAAGCTGGAAAAGATCACCTCGAAGTATTCGAAGGTGCCCTTGATAATATCCGTCCTGCGGTTGAGGTTAAGTCTCGCCGTGTAGGTGGTTCTACTTATCAAGTACCAGTTGAAGTTCGTCCTGTTCGTCGTAACACCCTAGCAATGCGCTGGATGGTGGACGCTGCACGCGGCCGTGGTGAGAAGTCTATGGCTCAACGTCTGGCTGGTGAAATGCTAGATGCTTCTCAGAACAAAGGTTCTGCAGTGAAGAAGCGTGAGGACGTACACCGCATGGCTGAAGCGAACAAAGCATTCGCTCACTATCGCTGGTAATTTCACGCTCAAAACTCTAATTAAGAGGAAGCAATTGTGGCAAGACAAACTTCAATCGAGCGCTATCGTAATATCGGTATCGTCGCTCACGTAGATGCGGGTAAAACCACAACTACCGAACGTGTACTTTTTTATACTGGCTTATCGCACAAGCTAGGTGAAGTACATGACGGTGCTGCAACTACGGACTGGATGGAGCAAGAGCAAGAGCGTGGTATCACTATCACCTCTGCTGCGGTTACTAGCTTCTGGGCTGGTATGGATCAACAGTTTCCACAGCACCGCATTAACATCATCGATACTCCTGGACACGTAGACTTCACTGTTGAAGTAGAGCGTTCACTGCGGGTACTTGATGGCGCGGTAGTTGTACTGTGTGCCTCTTCAGGCGTACAGCCGCAAACTGAAACTGTATGGCGTCAAGCAAACAAATACGAAGTACCACGCATGGTATTCGTAAACAAAATGGACCGTATGGGTGCTGACTTCATGAACGTTGTGAAGCAAATGAAAACCCGTTTAGCGGCCAATGCTGTGCCTGTTCAGATTCCAATCGGCGCAGAAGAAGATTTTAAAGGGGTTGTTGACCTCGTTAAGATGAAAGCCATTAACTGGAATGAAGCAGACCAGGGTATGACCTTCACTTACGAAGCAATTCCAGAAGATTTGTTAGATGAAGCCGAAGAACTACACAACGAGTTGGTGGAAGCAGCTGCTGAAGCAAACGACGAGTTGATGAACAAGTACTTGGAAGGTGGTGAACTGACTGAAGCCGAAATTAAAGCAGGCTTGCGTCAGCGCACACTGAACAATGAGATCGTACTGGTTCACTGTGGTTCAGCTTTTAAAAACAAAGGTGTTCAAGCAGTACTTGACGGTGTTATCGAATACTTACCTTCACCAACTGAAGTTAAAGATATTCGCGGCATTTTGGAAAACGGCGACGAAACGACTTGTGGTTCAACCGACGAAGAACCATTCGCTGCGCTGGCATTCAAAATCGCAACTGACCCGTTCGTAGGTACTCTGACGTTCTTCCGTGTATACTCAGGCGTAGTTAACGCTGGTGATTCTGTATACAACGCTGTGAAGCAGAAGAAAGAGCGTTTCGGCCGTATCGTGCAGATGCACGCAAACGACCGTCAAGAGCTTAAAGAAGTACGTGCAGGTGACATCGCTGCGGCCATCGGCCTCAAAGATGTAACCACGGGTGACACTTTGTGTTCACACGATCGCATCGTTGTTCTTGAGCGCATGGAATTCCCAGAGCCGGTAATCTCTGTTGCGGTTGAGCCGAAAACGAAGGCTGACCAAGAGAAGATGGGTATCGCGCTAGGTAAACTAGCTGCAGAAGATCCATCGTTCCGCGTGAAAACTGACGAAGAATCAGGTCAAACGATCATTTCTGGTATGGGTGAGCTTCACCTAGACATCATCGTAGACCGGATGAAGCGTGAGTTTAAAGTTGAGTGTAACGTAGGTAAACCACAGGTTGCTTACCGTGAAACTATCCGTCAGAAAGTGGAAGTTGAAGGTAAGTTTGTTCGTCAGTCGGGTGGTCGTGGTCAGTATGGTCACGTTTGGTTACGTATGGAGCCTTTGTCGCTTGATACAACCCCAGCGAAGAAAGACGAAGAAGAAAAACCAACTTACGAGTTCGTGAATGCGATCGTCGGTGGTGTGGTACCGAAAGAATACATCCCAGCAGTCGACAAAGGCTGTCAAGAGCAGATGCAAAACGGTGTTCTTGCAGGCTTCCCAGTATTGGGCGTTAAGGTCACTCTGTATGATGGATCTTTCCACGACGTTGACTCAAACGAGATGGCGTTTAAAATCGCAGGTAGCATGGGCTTCAAGAAAGGTGCACTACAAGCGAAACCAGCTCTACTTGAGCCAATTATGCAAGTAGAAGTCGTTACTCCTGAAGATTTCATGGGTGACGTAGTGGGTGACTTGAACCGTCGTCGCGGTATGATCGAAGGTATGGATGATGCTCCAGGTGGTCTGAAGCAAGTTCGCGCCCAGGTGCCACTAGCTGAAATGTTCGGCTATGCAACTGACCTGCGTTCACAAACTCAGGGTCGCGCATCATACGCAATGGAATTCTTGAAGTACCAAGAAGCTCCGAACAACGTTGCAGAAGCGGTAATCGCTGCGCGCAACACTAAAGATTAATAGTTGAGTTCTAGTCCCGGCTCAGAAGGGTCGGGCTTCTAACTTTATTAAGGAAATAGCAATGGCTAAAGCTAAGTTTGAACGTAATAAGCCGCACGTAAACGTAGGTACTATCGGTCACGTTGACCACGGTAAAAC
>NZ_VJWL01000005.1 GCF_007096385.1 Aliidiomarina halalkaliphila | reverse complement strand
TTGCAACTTCAGGTCCGAACGCGAGGCATGGATGCCGAGCTGGAAGCCCCCCACATGGATGTGTGTCGGAGCGTTGGGTACTGCACTCACGTAATTCTTTTGATTTCGCAAAGAAACTCACCTGTTCGAGGTGCTGAATGATACAATTCAGTTAAATTAACGGTATCGTTTAGTCAGCATATGGTTTCATTGAAAGACAAGCATAGTTTCCGAATATCAGCTTCTGCGAACGAAGTGATCAGTGTGACACATCGCGATCAGCTGTCTGAATTAACTAATCCCGATGAACTTTGGATCTTGGGAGAGGGCACTAATACAATTTTTACGGAAGACTTCCAAGGTAAAATTCTTTGGATTCAATTGCGTGGTATTGAAGTAACGGAACATTCCGATGCATGGTCTTTGCAGGTTGCTGCAGGTGAAAACTGGCATCAACTGGTGGAATACACGCTGCTCCATGGAATGCCTGGATTAGAGAACCTGGCGCTAATTCCGGGGAGCGTTGGTGCCGCGCCAGTGCAAAACATTGGTGCCTATGGTGTTGAATTAAGTGAATTTATTGAAGCCGTTGAAGGCTATGATCTCAAAACTGGAGAAGCACGCTATTTACCTAAAGACAGCTGTGGCTTTAGTTACCGGGAAAGTGTGTTTAAGACCCCAGAATTCTCTCATTTTGTAATTACGGATGTACATCTGCGTATTCCTAAGGATTGGGCGCCAACGCTTAGCTATGCAGATCTTGCGGATATGCCAAGTTCATCAACCGCTCATGAAGTGATGCAACGCGTTATCACTGTGCGTCGACGGAAATTGCCGGATCCTGCAGAAATTCCAAATGCCGGAAGCTTTTTCAAAAACCCAGTTGTCGATCATACGCGATTGAAAATGCTTCAGGAGAAGTACCCGACAATGCCTGTTTACCCGGTTGATGACCAATCAAGTAAGATCCCTGCGGGATGGCTTATCGATAAAGCGGGGCTAAAAGCCCTGCAGGTTGGTGATGCGGGTGTTCATGAGCAGCAAGCACTTGTGTTGGTGAATCGGGGCGCAGCTAGTGGACAAGAACTCTCCCAGTTGGCCCATCAAATAATTGCACAAGTGCATGATATTTATGGCGTAAAGTTAGAACCAGAAGTGCGTTTATTGAACCGTTCTGGTCTCATTCCTAAATCCCATTGGTGGCAAGATGGCGCGTAGAGATATTGATTCAATTCTGATGCAAGCCTTGGCTGATGGAAAATTTCATTCTGGCCAAGCACTCGGTGACAAGATTGGTATCTCCCGAGCGTCGGTCAATAAGCACGTACAAAAACTCGGTGAGCTTGGCGTTGATATTTTCCGTGTGACTGGCAAGGGCTATCGGCTTGCACATCCGATTCAGTTGCTTGATCTCGAGGAGATTCGTAAGCATTTACCCCATTCAAGCAAGCAGCTCGATATCGATGTATTGCATGTCACGGATTCCACCAACGATGTACTGAAACAGAAGATTGTTAATGATCCGGAAATTAAGCCGGGGACTGCCGTACTCGCAGAGATGCAGGTGAAGGGTCGGGGACGTCGCGGCCGCCCATGGTTCTCGCCTTTTGGTACGAATTTATACTTGTCGATGTATTGGCCACTCACTGGCGGTTTGAATTCAGCAACAGGGATGAGTGTGGCCTTAGGTCTGGCATTGGCCCGTGAGTTGTCGCAACAAGGAATCGCTGATGTGTCGGTCAAGTGGCCGAATGATGTTTATATTGGTGGCAAAAAAGCCGCAGGAATTCTGGTTGAGCTGGAAGGCCAAGCTGAGGGTGAGGGGTTCGCCGTGGTAGGGGTCGGGATTAATCTGAGCATGCCCGACGATCTACAAAGTATCGATCAACCTTACACCGCGGTGCAGCTCCATCATGACGAAACCATCGATCGTAATCACTGGGCCGCCCTGATCGTTCACCGCTGCGCACATGCATTGCGTGGCCACGATGCAGAAGGCTTGGCGAACGTACTTGCCACTTGGCGTCGTTTCGATTACTTCTATCAAAAGCCAGTACGTGTATTACTCGGCCAACATGAGCATGTAGGTATTGGTCACGGCATTGATGAGATGGGCGCATTCTTGGTGAAACAAGAAGACGGATTGAAACGTTATTTTGGAGGCGAAATTAGTGTCCGAACCCCTTCTGCTTGAATTTGGCAATACCCGCTGGAAGCTTGCCCGCGTAACGGATCAGGAGACTTTAGAGTTTCTTGGCGTGGGCTCAGAGCTAGAGCCACTCATTGCGTTGATTCAATCCATAAGCGCGCCTTACGTGGCTGTAGCAAATGTTGCGAAACCGGAGCATGTACAGCGACTGCATGATGCCTGTAAAGGCCGTGCAGAGGTCCAGGAAGCAGTCGTTGAGTCGGGATACGATATCACCCTGTGTTATCAAGATCCGAGCCGTCTCGGCGTAGACAGGTGGCTTACTTTACTTGCGGTGCGGCCTGCTAAAGAGTCTGTTGCCATTATTGATGCAGGAACAGCGGTGACTCTTGATGTGTTAAGTGCGGACGGTGAACACCTTGGCGGCTGGATAGCGCCTGGCTTTCGCTTGATGCAAGAAGCGCTCATTCAAAAAAGTAGCCGGTTACGTATTAACGATGAAGCCCCAGTGGGATTAATCGGCAAAGGCACAGAAGCGGCTATCCATTTGGGTTGCCAAGCGAGTTTGCAAGGATTTGCAGCAGAAGCAGTGCTTGCTGCCAAAGAGTCGCTCCAGGAATATCCCGACCGTGTGATTATCACCGGTGGTGATGGGAAGCTAATCAATAAAAAGGCCCTTCCTCACGTTCCCGAAGGTGTCGTAGAGGAAAGGCCTCATCTGGTGCTTGAAGGCTTAGCGCAGTGGATTAAACACCGTCGCTCAGCTTAAGCGAACCTTTAGGATAGACGATCCTTGAAGTCGTGATAATTAAACTTACGCACTAAGCGGAAGATTCCACTCTCTTCAAGAATACCAATCGCCGGGTGTTCGACCCCGTTAAAATAAGTCGTTTTCACCATGGTGTAATGCATCATATCTTCGAAGATGACCCGATCACCTGGCTTCAGTTTTTTATCAAAGCTATATTCGCCAATCACATCGCCAGCGAGACAGCTGTTACCTCCAAGTCGATAGGTATGTGCTTTTACACCAGGAAGGTCGGCATCGGTAATGGTTGGTCGATAGGGCATTTCCAATACATCTGGCATATGCGCGGTAGCTGAGATATCGAGAATGGCGATTTTGCCCTTATTCTCAACGATATCCACGACTTGGGCCACTAAAGGACCGGTTTGCCATGCAACCGCAGAACCTGGCTCCAAAATGACTTCCAGATCGTACTGTTCGCGCAAACGTTTAAGCTGTGCGATCAGATGGTCGACATCATAGCCTTTGCGGGTCATCAGGTGACCGCCACCGAGGTTAAGCCACTTCATTTGCGGCAGCCACTTACCAAATTTAGCTTCCACAGCAGCCAAAGTACGCTCAAGAGCAAAGGAGTCACATTCACATAAATTGTGAACGTGCAGGCCTTCAATACCCGTGAGGTCTTCGCCTTCGAGCTGAGACGCTAAAATGCCAAGGCGCGACCCAGGGGCAGAAGGATCGTAGAGCTCAGTAGATGCTTCTTGATGCTCTGGATTTACTCGCAATCCCATAGACACTTTTTCTTGCTTCACATGATCACGATACAAATGCCACTGGGTAATGCTGTTAAACGAAATATGGCAGCAGTGTTGCAATAGAATGTCCATATCTTGCGGCTTATAGGCCGGTGAGTAGGCATGAACTTCCTTTCCAAACTCTTCCGCGGCCAATTCGGCTTCCCACGCAGAGCTTGCGGTACACCCTTGCAAGTACTTGCGCACCAACGGGAATGTACTCCACATGGAGAAACCTTTCAGTGCCAAGATAATCTTGGCACCGCTTTCGTCTTGCACGCGCTTCATGATTTCTAAATTTTCACGAAGCTTTTTTTCATTCATCACATAACAGGGTGATGGAATTTGTGCAGACAGGTATGGATTACTCATTGCTGTCACTCCTAATTAGTCTGCCAGAGGACTTGTGTCGACTTCCACGACTTGCCATGGCAAACCATATTGATTCAGACGCTCCATAAATGGATCTGGGTCAAATTGTTCCATATTCCACACGCCTGGCTGCATCCACTTTCCTTGAAGCATGAGCGATGCACCGATCATGGCAGGTACACCGGTGGTGTACGACACTGCTTGGGCGCCCACTTCACGGTTGGTTTCAGCGTGGTCGCAATTGTTATAGATAAAGATAGTCTTTTCTTTACCGTCTTTCACGCCGGTAATGTAGGTACCTATACAGGTTAAGCCTTCATAGCCTTCGGCCAGTGACCCTGGGTTTGGTAATACCGCTTTAAGGAACTCGAGGGGCGCGATTTGCTGACCGTTGAAGTCGATCGGTTTAATGGAGGTCATTCCGATGCCTTCAAGAACTCGTAAATGGTTCAGATAGGCGTCACCGAAAGTCATCCAGAAGCGGGCACGCTTGATGGTCGGGAAATGCTTTACGATCGACTCGAGCTCTTCATGGAATAGCAAGTAAGAAGCGCGAACACCGACCCCTGGATAATCCAAGTCTTTGCGCACGCTAATTGGGTCAGTCTCTACCCACTCGCCATTTTCCCAGTACTTACCCCGTTGCGTGATCTCACGGATGTTAATTTCAGGGTTAAAGTTGGTGGCAAAGGCTTGGCCGTGATCACCACCGTTACAATCAACGATATCCAAGTAATGAATTTCATCAAAGTAGTGTTTTGCGGCGTAGGCAGTAAATACGTTGGTCACGCCGGGATCGAATCCCGAACCTAACAGTGCCATAAGACCGGCTTCTTTAAAGCGGTCGTGGTAAGCCCATTGCCAGCTGTACTCGAACTTGGCTTCGTCTTTTGGCTCATAATTGGCGGTATCAAGATAGTGAACACCTGTTGCTAAACACGCATCCATAATGGGCAGATCTTGATAGGGTAAGGCGACGTTAATCACGAGCGCCGGGTTCACTTTTTCAATGAGCGCGACTAACTCGTCGACATTGTCGGCGTCAACTTGGTACACGCCAACAACGCGGTCTTTGCCCGCTTCTTCTTGCAGGCGTTCGCACTTGGATAGTGTCCGTGAAGCAAGATGAATTTCATCAAAATACTCAGGCAACATTGCGCATTTTTTTACAACAACTGAACTGACGCCACCGGCACCAATAACTAAAACTCGAGACATAATCTTCACCCCTTTTTCATGCATGGGTTGTGTATATAAAACGGGCGCGATTGTGCCTACGCCCGTGTTTAAAAGCAATCATTTACCGATTAATTTTCGCTGTATTCGACACCTAAGTGTTCGACCAAGAATGCCCACTGGTCAGCGATTTGCTCAATGCGCATCCAGGTTGGTGTGCCAGCACCGTGCCCTGCACGGGTTTCTACGCGAAGTAAAATCGGGTTTTCACAGCCCTGATCCCGTTGCATCACAGCCGCATATTTATAGCTGTGCCATGGTACCACACGGTCATCGTGATCGCCTGTGGTGATCAAGGTGGCAGGATAGCAAACACCGGGTTGTGTATTGTGTACAGGCGAGTATGCATACAAAGCTTCAAACTCATCCGCGTTTTCGCTCAAACCGAAGTCGTCACTCCAGGCGCGCGCATTGGCGCTAGGTGTGTGGTATCGCAACATGTCGAGTACGCCAACCGCGGGCAACGTTGCTGCAAAGAGTTCTGGGCGTTGCAACGTTACAGCAGCAACTAATAAGCCGCCGTTGGAGCCCCCTTGAATTGCGAGGCGGTTAGGGTTGGTGTACTGATGTTCAATGAGATACTCCGCTGCTGCAATAAAGTCGTCAAAGACATTTTGCTTGTTGAGGCGTGTACCTGCTTGGTGCCACTCAAAGCCATACTCACCGCCACCGCGTAGATTTGGTAACGCTAGGATGCCACCACGCTCGAGCCATACTAAGCGCGCAGGACTGAATCCTGGAGTGATTGAGATATTAAAGCCACCGTAGCCATGCAAAAGCAATGGCGCATTACCATCAAGCTCTGTGGACTCATGACGCACGATAAACATAGGGACGCGTGTGCCGTCCTTGCTTTCATAAAACACTTGCTCGGTGATATAGCCGGTTAGGTCGGCATTCACTTCAGTTTGCTGGTGTAGTTCCGCTTCACCGGAACTAATATCCAAGCGGTAAATGGCGCCGGGTTGAGTAAAACTTGTTAAGCGGAAGAACGTCTCGCGATGATCTTTTTGACCAGTAAAACCAGATACGGAGCCGATTTCCGGAAGCGCTAGCTCGCGTTCAAAACGTCCGTGGGCATCATAAATATGCACCATCGACTGAGCATCTTTTAAGTAGCTTGCAAAGAACTTACCGCCGACGTAAGAAATGCTATCGAGTGTTTCAGCGCGCGCGGGGATGATTTCCTGCCAATGGGCTGGTTCAGGTCGATTGACATCGACGGCAATCACACGACCTGTCGGAGCTTCGTTCGTTGTGGAGAAATAGAAAATATTGCCATCTGTTTCAACGAGCGAATAGAGTCCATCCCATTGATCCAAAAGTGGACGCCATTCGGCCTGATCGTTGGTGAGATTTTTTACATATACCGCATTGGCCATGTATCCGTCCCAATGAGTGGCGATCAAAAATCGACCATCGCTCGTTACTGTGGGGTAAGGGTTTATCGGGCGCTCGCTTTCCACCGCATATATTTTTTGGTCGGCACTTTGCACCGTTCCAAGCTGATGGAAATAGATTTGTACCGTTTGTTGATCATCGGCAACGCCGTCGCCACCTTCCGGATAGCGGCTGTAATAAAAGCCCGACTCATCCGGCAGCCAAGATAAATTGGTGAACTTCGTACCGGTAATCGATGTGATCAGGTCCTCTCCGGTACGGATATCACGAACACGGAACTCGACCCAGTCGGAGCCGCCGTCGGATACGCCATAGGCGATGTAATTGGCCTGTGGACTAATATACACCCGCGATAAAGAGATAGTTCCGTCTTCACTAAGTTGATTCGGATCGATCAATACGCGGCCTGGGTGATTTACGTCAGCGGTGACGAATAGTACGGATTGATTCTGCAACCCTTGGTTTTGATAATAAAAATACTGGTTATGCACACGGAACGGTGTGCTTAAACGCTCGTAGTTCCATACCTGAGTGAGCCGCTCTTTAAATGAGTCGCGGCTAGATAAGTTCTCTAGATAAGGAAAGGTCAGGGCGTTTTGCTGATTAACCCAGGCTTTTGTTTGCGCCGAGTTCATATCTTCTAACCAACGGTAAGGGTCGGCCACTTCCACACCGTGATAAGTATCCACCTGGGCGACTGTGGGCGATGCTGGATAGTCTGGGCCAGCAGGTCTCTCTGCTTCTGGCTCAACGACTTGTGCACACCCTGCCAACAACAGAAGGCTGGTCATCGCGGCAATGCTGCTCTTTTTTATACTCAGACGATTAAAATTTGAACCCATGATGTTCCTCATGACTTATCAAAAAGACTGATGATTATTGTGGCGATTACTATACCGATAGCCGTGCTTGCGCACAAACTTCCCGCAAGTATTGTTCGGCTTCTTTTTTCCCCTGAAGTTTCCAGTGCTTGGCAAGATCTTTGAGTGAGGTGTCGCTGAACAGTGCGTCTTTGATTTTTGCGTTGTGAGCATTGGGAAATGTGATCAAACCATAATGCATGCCGGCAGCGAACACAGGTTGTGCTAAACCAAAGTTCACCCATTGGGCAACAAAGGCCACGAGCATTTCCTGTACATACCGACACAGCATTATTTGGTCGCTAGCGATTAAAGTGTCTACAGGGAGCACATAGAAGAAACCATCCTGAGGTTGCTTTATCGCCTGAAACGGGAGCGTGAGCATGTTGCGATGGTGCAAGCAATCTAACTCAATACTTGCCGAATGAGTCAGTGGATATAACATCAGTGCGGATACATGACCGCTTGCGGCGTCTGCTTTCTGACCAAAACGAAGTAATCGAAACCCTGCATGGCGCCAAAACCGAAGTAAATCATGAGTTGCGCCAAAGCTGGTTCCGATCGCAAAAAAACCAGAGGTGCGATAAAAGCTGATGATACGCGTTAAGAATTCCGATCCTAGCCCTTGCTGCTGGAGCTCTGGGGCGACTACGATACGTACGATGCGCGCGTAGGCCTTCCTCATCAGATCTTTTTCACGCAAATGGTATCCAAGTGATTGCGTCAGCAAATGTCCGGGAACGCGGCGCTTGCCCTGCCATACTGATTGTCGGAGATCCTGCGAAAGAGGTGATTCAAATGCTAACCAACAGGCAGCCACGAGCTCGTCGGCAATATAGCCGAGAATCAATTGCTGATCGTTTTCCTCGAGCAGCATTCTAACGTCGTTCGGGGACGATTGATAATGTGCGGCCATCAACATGGTAAACACATGGCTAAATTCATGCAGGCTCAAATCCGCTGGTTTGACAAAACGTACAGACATTCCCAGTTTGCGCTCGTCGTCGCTTAATTGCGGTGCATCGCCTTGAAACATGCAGAAGGTTTCATTCAATAGTAATTCCAGAGCATCGTGATGAGGCCATCGAATTGGCTCGGTGAGCTCCAACAGACATACGGTATCAAACAGGTTAGGTAAGCGCTTTTTGAGCCGCAGCGAGAAATTCCTACCCGCACATTCGTAACCTTCTGAGGTGCTAGCGAGAATTAACCGCTGAGCGCGTTCAGTACATTCGCCAAGGACATGTGCAGGAATGCTTGCTGCCTCGTCGATAATGAGCCATTCGGAATCGCTATCTGGAGTCCAATCGAGTAATTGATCAGGGGGAATAAAGCGATATGCACCTCCGTGTGCACGCGTTAACAGGCGCTCTGCCTGTATTTTCGATGGCGCACACACGGTTGCTGTAATCGACCGGGTAGCAATCCAATGACCGAGGATACTTGATTTACCGCGGCCTCGGGCGGCCTCTAAATAGGCGACACATGAACTACTGTTTGCGAGTAAGCCATCTAAGGTATCCAGTAGCGCGTATTGCTGTTTGGTAGGTGTGAACCCTGCATGAATTGGCGTCGCTTCTGCCTGCTCTAAAGCTGTCTCTATGATTGCGTTGAGTTGGTCTATGTCTTGGATGGGTTGAACACAAGGGATATCGTCGCTCAAAGCAATCAGACGTTCGAGGGTGGCTCCAGGTTCTTCGCGATTACAGTGCACCACCAAACAGCCGTTTTCCCGGATGGTTCCCGCGAGTGCGACCAACGCATCAGCATGCATTCCCTGCCGTAGGTCGAGGTAAACAAGTGTGTGCTCCATACCGAGATAACGGCGGTATTGGGTAATATGATGGCGATCTAAAGCGCAAATCAACGGATGCTCAGGCAAAGGTGGTAACTCGATGCTATGGTCGAGTAGCATGATATGACGAGTCGTTGTTAGCGTGGGCGTTGGCTTCACAGCATCCTTGTTCCAGAGATTACGAGCATTGGTCTACGAGCATTGGGTATTGTGTCAAAAAAAAGCGCCGAAATCGGCGCTTTTTTGGTTGGCCAGTCATTTTAGAAAAATGCGGCGTTAAAGAATTTCCCAAGCACCGTGTTGATAAACACAATGGCTAGTATAGCGGGTATAAAGGTCGTCAGTGAGAAGCTGACATATTTTTCTAATAACCCGCCGCGGTACTTCACTGCTCCTTCATTGAGGGCATCGTGGAAATTGTTCTTTTTCCAATGCCATACAACAAACAAACAAATGAGTAAGCCGTTTAATGGCAACACTGTGTCGTAGAACACGTCATAAATTACATCGAAGAAAGAATGACGATTGCCGCCATAACCGACGAAGTCGGTAAAGAAGGCCACCATTCCAAACGACGCTGTCGCGATCAAGGTGAGCACGCCCATTGTGAGGGCTAAGACGCCAAGGGCTTTCTGACGGGTAATATTGTATTTACGTACGATGGTGGCGGTCGGAACCTCGATAATAGACACCAATGATGTAATCGCCGCCACAAACACCAACAAGAAGAAAATTACCGCGACGATGCTCGCGCCGAGATAACCAATAGTGCCAGATAGGGCAAGGAAAATCTGCGGCAAGAAGGTAAAGATCATAGCCACAGAGGACTCACTGAGTTCCGCTGGATTAGTGTCTGGGTTAATTGCGAAGATCGCAGGGAGAACCATCAAACCCGCGGTAAACGCCACTGCAGTGTCGGTGATTAAAACCAGTTTACTTGCGCCTACGAGGTTATCTTTCTGGCGCAAATACGACCCGTAAGTGATAAGTATCCCCATTCCCAACGAAAGTGAGAAGAACGCTTGTGAAAGTGCCCCGCTAATCACACCGCCGTCTACTTTACTAAAATCAGGAATCAGGAAGAACTGCACGCCAGCAAATGCATTATCTAGGGTGAGTACGAATATCACCAAGGCAATAAGCATTACAAAGAGCGCTGGCATCATTAACCGAGCCGCCCGCTCAATCCCGCCTCGTACGCCGCTCACCAACACCATATAAACGATCGCGGCAACCATCAGTAGATAGGCAAACACACTTCCATGATTGATAAAGACCCCGAAATACTCCGGGTTGGCAATCACGTCGAGGTTGCCAAATAGCGTTTGTACTAAGTAACCGAGAATCCACACAGTGATGACCATGTAGAAAACGCCAATCATAAACGGGGTGATAACCGCGAGCCAACCAGCAAATCGCCAGGGGTGCTTAGCACCAGCGATGGCGATGTAGGCGCCATGGGGATCCGATTGAGTACGTCGGCCTAAGCCCATTTCTGCAAGCATGATAGGTAAGCAAATAAATACGACAAAAAGAGCGTAGATTAGCAAGAAAGCGCCGCCGCCATTTTTTGTTGCTGCCACCGGAAACCCGACCATGTTACCAATCCCTACCGCGGAACCTGCTGCGGCAAGGATGAAGCCAATTCGAGAGCTAAAGTGTTCGCGAGCTGTGCTCATAAACAGTACCTGTTCTTGTTGTTTTAATAGTAATGCTGAATATTACGACGCTCAGCCAAATCTGCATCGTAGTGAAGCTGACAAAGCGTTATATCAGGTTTTGGCCCACAGGGGCAAACGCCATGGGCTTAACCGACGATGAAATGCCACCAACTGATCGTCATTTAAGTTGGGGCTAGCGGTCGGCTTTTACCGGTTTTTCAGAAATATAGATGATAATTTCGCCGGTAATAACCGGTGTACCATCGCTGCGGAAACCAGTGACAGCTACGGGAAGATCGCCACAAACCCACGCCTCGGGTGAGGTTTCCGCGATAATGCGGATGTCGGAGTTCGCTTTCGCCGTATATTGCACGTTCATGCCTTTTGGAATCCAGCGCAGGTGTTTTGGAATTGATGCCTCCGCTAAGGCTCCCATGGCCATTTCTAAGCCATTGCACAACGCGATGGCATGAACGGTGCCAATATGATTTTCGACAGATTTCCGTTTTTTAAATGTCAGTTCACAATAGTTAGGACGCAGCTCACGAATGGTGGGTCGGATGGTTCGGAAATACGGAGCTTTGCGCGCAAACATCATTGAAAAAAGCTGTCGCCCAAACGGCAACTTGAGGGTTTTCTGATAGAGATGCAATAAGTAGTTAGACATCGCCATAGCGCTCTTTTGAAGATGATGAGTAACGCCATTGTTTCGGTATTTTAGGAGTGCGTCAATGAATTGCTATCGCAATAGGACAATGGTGTTTTATCGGTGAGCTACGCTTTCACATAGAAAGCCCGAGTAAATTCATGCATTATTATGGGAAATCCAAAGTGTAAGCGAATCCCATGTCGAATTTTCCTCCGTGCCCGCAATGCCAGTCTGAATTTACCTATGCCGATGGCGCCCTTATGGTCTGCCCTGAATGCGGCCATGAATGGTCTGACGCCGCCCCGAACGATGAAACTAGCAGTCCAGTGAAACGCGATGCCAATGGTAACGAATTGCACGACGGCGATACGGTTACCGTGATCAAGGATCTCAAAGTGAAAGGCTCGTCGTTAGTGGTTAAAGTCGGTACCAAAGTGAAGAACATTCGTTTGGTCGATGGCGATCACGATATCGATTGTAAGATTGATGGAATCGGTCCGATGAAGCTGAAAACTGAGTTTGTGAAAAAAGCATAGGGGCTCTCGGCTATACTGAGATAAACACGTCGACCTAAATACAATGGAATCAGCGAGATGATGTGGTACTCGACCTCATGGAGCTAAGGTATGAAACAAGAGCGAATACAGGTCGCGGTTATTGGTGCTGGTCCAAGCGGGCTTGCGGCCGCTAAGAACTGTCTTGAGGCAGGTCTTGATGTGGTTGTGTTTGAGAAGAATGACCAAGTGGGTGGTAACTGGGTTTTTCAATCGAAAACAGGCCACTCAAGTGTGTATGAAAACACCCATATTATAAGTTCCAAGGCGTGGTCGGAGTACGAAGACTTTCCCATGCCGGAAGACTATCCTGACTACCCCAGCCACGCGCAGTTACAAGCCTACTTCCAAGACTACGCAACGCACTTTGAAATTCTTGATGTGATTCGTTTTCAGACTGAGGTTGTGACGGTCGAACCGGAAAAAGATGGTTTCTTGGTTAGCTGGCGTGATGCCCTGAATGAAAAAAGCAAGATCCAACAGCAGCACTTCACTCATGTGATGGTGGCGAATGGCCATCATTGGTGCCCGCGCCATCCGCAATTGCCTGGTACCTTTAGCGGCACCTATTTGCATTCCCATGATTTTAAGCGCGTGTCTGACGATTGGCGCGATAAAGCAGTTCTGGTGATTGGGGCTGGCAACTCGGCCTGTGACGTTGCCGTTGAAACTGCTCGGGTGGCAAAATCCGTGCATCTAAGCATGCGTAATCCCCAGTGGTTTCTGCCTAAATTTATGTTTGGTATGCCAAGCGATGTGCTCGGTGCCAAAACACCTCAATGGTTCCCAAGGCGACTAAAACAACGATTGATGACTTGGTTGGTTCGATTGCTGCAAGGTGACTATGAAAAGCAATACGGGCTGCCCAAACCCAAATACCCGCTCTTGAGTCATCACCCGACGGTGAACTCTGATCTATTGGACTTTATTCGCCATGGGCGGATCACGCCGCAACGAGCGATTGCCTCGGTTGATGGGCGTCATGTGACATTCACCGATGGTAATGAGGGCGAGTACGATATCATGGTGGCCTGTACCGGATTCCGCACCGTATTTCCTTTTTTCCGTGAGGATGTGATTGATTTTGAAGATGCTGAGAAGTTGCCGTTATATCTAAAAATGATGCATCAAAGCTGGGAGCGGCTTTACTTTATTGGGCTTTTTCAGCCGCTTGGATGTATCTGGCCACTGGCCGACTATCAAGCCAAATTGGCGGTTCGGGAAATTCAAGGGCTTTATCGTCGTCCGCTCAATATGGGCAAGGCCATTCAACGGGAAATCGATCATCCGCATTACCGTTTTGAAGGGGGAGCGCGTCATGCGGCGGAGGTAGACTATCACCAGTTTCGGGAGGAGTTACGTTCCGCGCTTGCGATGTCAGGACTTGAGATCGGTGAACCACCGCAAGGGAAAAAAGGACACTATAAAAACTTTTCTACGCGGACGGCAAAACACCCTTAAACAACAATGGGAACTGGCGAAATCGCCGTCCTTCATAGCTGTCCTCTAAAACCCAACGCTGCAATTCGGTCGGGTCTTCAGATACTGCAAAAAAATGCTGGAAGCGCCGCAATGCGGCCTGTGCTGACTTCGGAAGATGTTGATGTTGAGAGTAAGTGTCAACGTTACTGCGCACAATCATCATTTTTTCGGGTGACGACACCAACTCTGCTAGGACCCGTTCAAAATAACCGCGAGCAAGGTGGTGTTCATTACGTCGCTCATACTGCTTTAAAGACATGGTTAATCATCAAACTCCCGTAAGGGGGCAAAATGAATTCGATGTAACGCGCCTTCTTCGAGCACAAAGTAATGAATTCCGTGTTCTTCAGAAAACTCGCCGAGACGACCACGTATAATCAGTAATCTGGAATCTGGGCGATAATCAAACCAGTCCTCCTCCCCGTACCAACAGCAAAAGGTGTCATCGATTACGATAGAATCACCTGTGCGGACATTCACCAGCGCAGCCATGGCGCAGCTCGTGCCACAGCCCCATGTTGTAAACACGTACTCGCCAGCAAAGTTAACCTCTTGTTCGGCGGCATAGCGCAAGCGGGTTCTAAATGTTCGTGCTGGCGCTTCTTCAACGTTTGGCTTTACATGTTCGCCGCTAAACACATTCTCTACCGGAAAATCCGAAAACATAGGCAGACGGATGCCATGGGCGCTTGCGATAAAAAAATAGATAGCGGCGCTGGCCAAAACACCAATAATCACATGATTGAGTTTGAGCACGGAGCCTCCTCGGCCTTAATGTGTATAGTCCATATGCATTTGTTTGCTTTGAGTATAGACAATGATTGGGCAAAGGGTTTTCAAAAAAAGAGCCAGCAGGGGATGCTGGCTCAAGCTCGTTGCTAGCGTACAGCAAGCCGGCAAACTTGCTGTATCTGATTAAACGTGTGTAATAAATAGTTGGATCACAAAAAATTTAATTGCGGGTAACTTTGATTATCTTCCCATCAGCGTGATCGGTGAGGAGGTAGAGGGCGCCTGTCTCTGGATGCATGGTGATATAGCGAATTCGTGCATTGAGTTCGGTGAATAGCACCTCTTCAGTCGTTAACTGATTGTCGTGATAACGTAAGCGCACCACTTTTTTAGCGGCCAACGCGGGCACTAAAAAATCACCATACCAATCGGTAAACATGGCACCGTGGTAAACCATCAACCCTGATGGTGCAATGGAAGGAGTCCATTCATATTCTGGCCCAGTAAGACCGGGAAGGCTCTGATAGGGTGTGATTTTTGCGCCGGTGTAATCCACCCCGCCGGTCACTAGTGGCCAACCATAGTTTTGACCGCCTCGCAGAAGGTTTATCTCATCTCCACCGCGAGGGCCGTGCTCACTGACAAAAACGGCTTGTCGCTGTGGGTGCCATGCGACTCCCTGAACATTGCGATGACCAAAGGTATAAATTTCTGGCTTGGCTTTTGGATTAGAGATTAACGGATTATCGGAAGGAACGGTGCCATCGATTTCTAGGCGCACCACACTACCGAGATGATTACCAAGACGTTGAGCTTCTTCTCGGTAATCGAAGCCATCGCCTAAGGTTAGGAGTAAGCTGTCATCTGGTAAAAAAGCGATGCGACCACCGTAGTGTGCATTGCCCCGTTTATCTGGACTCGCACGGAAAATCACATGAAAGTTCGTGATTTCGCTCCCATTCCAAAAGCCTTTCCCTAAACAGGTATTGTTGGCGCGCAAGGTGCCGCAAGCCCAACTTAAAAAGACGGTACGATCACGAGCAAAAGAAGGACTCAATGCGACTTCGAACAATCCTGCTTGGCCATCAGCAAGTAAATCGGGAAGTTCTGGGGTCACGTCGGTACGTTCTGCGGAGGCTTCATCAATATGCCAAAGGGTTCCAGAACGGGATGTGACCAACATGGTTTCGTTAGGTAAGAACGCCAGAGACCACGGAAACGCTATGCGGGTTTCTAGTGTGGCAAGCTCATAGGCGGGGGCGTCTTGGTTATCGGTATCAGCATCGATTGCCTTGCTTACGGTTGGGGAATAGACCCACATGAGGCTTAAGGCAATAAAAACGGCACTGGTTTTACGGGCAATCGTCATTCGGACGCTCCTTGAACGGTTGTTTCTGGCGGCTGAACTTTGCCACGTAGAACACGACGAAAGTAACGACTAAGCCAAGCATAAACTGCACCACCACTGACCGCGCTCATCACCATAAAAAAAGTGCCCGCAGAGGTGCGAGTGGCAGCAATTAACGTGGGCATGGGGGCAAGATGGTCGATCAATTGCAAAGCAAGCCAAAAACCAATGCCCGTTCCGGCGGCGCACCAGCCTATAAATTGTCGTTTTTGGATGCGGGCAAAGGCATGGGCAACGGGCAACGAAAAGAGAAAGGTTACGGCCATAATTCCGATCAAAAATGGTGCAAAGTGCACGAGGTCATACCCTGTCACCTGAAGGCGGGTCGTAAAGTCGATAGACGGGCCAATGCTACTCATGGCCAGAAGATTAAACTGTGTTTGAATCACTGAGCCTAATCCACCCGCGAATATCACAGCAAGAATAAATCCGCTTAGGTAACCTAATGCTCGTTTGCTTCGCGATGGTTTTTTCGACATGGTGTTCCTCAAGGTACCTAATGAGTGCCACTAGCACTTCACTTTCCATGCCCATTAACTTATCGAACTCTTTACAGAACATCCACTTTTACCTGAACTCGTGGCAGGGATCGGTGGCAAGTATGACGGCAAGTTTCAGCATTTCGGGCGATTCTCAGCGTACACCTGTGCTTGTACGTGTCGCAAGAAGCGGCTAGAGTGATTCCCATAGAGGTAGGACCAGAAGGTAGAAGTATAATGAGTGAACAGTATCCGCATATGTTAGCCCCACTCGATTTGGGCTTTACTCAGCTTAAGAACCGCGTGTTAATGGGCTCTATGCACACCAATCTAGAAGAAGAACGAGGCGGTTTTGCGAAGCTTGCTGAGTTCTACGCGCAACGAGCGCGTGGCGGTGTGGGCTTGATCGTGACTGGGGGGATAAGTCCGAACGTACGTGGGCGCCTCGCCCCATTTGCGAGCCAATTATCTTATCCCTGGCAAGTTGCGAAACACCGACAAGTAACTGAAGCGGTGCATGAAGCCGGTGGCAAAATCGCCATGCAGATCTTGCATGCAGGGCGTTACTCCTATCATCCTCTCAGCCTGGCACCGAGCGCCATTAAAGCGCCGATTACGCCATTTAAGCCGAAAGAAATGTCGGAACGCCAAATCAAGCGCACGATTAAACATTATGCTCGCTCGGCGACTCTTGCTAAGAAAGCAGGTTACGATGGCGTTGAGATCATGGGCTCGGAAGGCTATTTGATTAACCAGTTTATCTGCCGTCGTACTAACCAGCGTAAGGATGGCTGGGGCGGTTCGTTTGAAAACCGTATTCGTTTTCCGCTTGAGATTTTACGTGCTGTTCGTGAGGCCGTAGGTACTGACTTTATTGTGATTTATCGTTTATCCATGCTCGACTTGGTGGAAGACGGAAGCACCTTAGATGAGGTGATTGCGTTAGGAAAAGCTGCCGAAGAAGCGGGTGCGACTATTATTAACACCGGAATTGGATGGCATGAAGCCCGCGTACCTACCATAGTGACTTCGGTACCACGGGCTGCTTTCCGCTGGATTACTGCCCGCCTCAAGCAGGAACTTAGTGTTCCCGTTGTGGCGACAAATCGAATTAATACTCCAGAAATCGCCGAAGATATTCTCGCCAATAATGAAGCGGATATGGTGTCGATGGCGCGTCCGTTTCTGGCAGACCCTGATTTTGTTAACAAGGCTGCCGCGGGCAAAGCGGATCGCATCAATACCTGTATTGCCTGTAACCAAGCTTGTCTTGATCATGTGTTTGAAAACAAACGCGCCAGTTGCTTGGTGAATCCTTTAGCGGCTTACGAAACCGAATTGGTGATGACAACCACGACTGATCCGAAGAAAGTCGCGGTGGTCGGTGCCGGACCTGCCGGCTTAGCGGCAGCGTGTTTTGCCGCTGAACGGGGACACGAAGTCCATTTATATGATGCAGCCAAAGAAATTGGCGGCCAGTTTAACTATGCCAAGCAGATCCCTGGGAAAGAAGAATTCCACGAAACCATCAGATATTTCAGCAAGCGGCTCGAAGATGCTGGTGTGCATCTGCACTTGAAGAGCAAACAAAGTGCGGAGTCGTTGCAAGAAGAAGGATTCGACGATGTTATCTTGGCCACGGGTGTGGTGCCACGTCAGGTGCAAATTCCCGGCATTGAATCGAAAAAAGTGTTGGGGTACCTCGACGTATTGCGCGATCACACGATCGTGGGGCATCGGGTGGCCATCATTGGCGCCGGAGGTATTGGTTTCGATGTGGCGGAATACCTGACTACCCAATCGTCACCAACCTTAAATCCAGACGAGTGGCATGGGATTTGGGGAATTGATCAGGATTACAAACATCCTGGCGCCTTATTGGCAAAGCCTCTTGCAGATCCATCACCGCGTAAAGTGTACTTACTTCAGCGTAAGGAAACGAAAGTGGGCGCGGGTCTTGGTAAAACGTCAGGCTGGGTGCATCGAAACGCGCTTCGGCACAAAGGCGTGAAGATGATTAATGGTGTGAGCTATAAAGAAATAAACGATCGCGGTATCGAGATTGAACGCAATGGTGACACTGAACTCTTGGAAGTTGATCATATTGTGATCTGTGCGGGACAAGAGCCACTGCGCGCCTTGCAAGCTCCTCTTGAACAAGCTGGAATGCGAGTGCATCTCATCGGCGGGGCTGATGTTGCTGCCGAACTCGACGCGAAACGAGCCATTCGACAAGGCGCAGAAGTAGCAGCAAGGCTCTGAAAAAGTTGATCAATTTCAGGAGAGAACGCGTATCCTGAACTATAGTGAAAGCACTTACCAACGTAGGTGCTTTTTTATTTTCGGAAGTCTAATGAAATCGTTCCTTGCAGAACGCCATTAAAAAGCATTGAGCATTGAGCATGGAGATTTTGCATGAGTGATACTACAACCCCAAAAGTTCTCGACGATGCCCGCGGTCGACTTGAATTTATCTATGAGCGTTTAGACGTGTCCGATGATGCCCGTCAGCGCTTAGCACAGCCTCAGCGATTGATTGAAACCGCTATTCCCGTGCGCATGGATGACGGTTCCTTGCGTGTTTTTCAGGGCTGGCGAGTGCAATATGATACCACTCGAGGGCCAGGGAAAGGGGGGATTCGCTTCCATCCTAATGTTGATGCTGATGAAGTCACAGCCCTTAGCTTTTGGATGGCAATTAAGTGTGCGGTGGTAAATCTCCCCTACGGTGGTGCAAAGGGCGGCGTGAAAGTTGATCCAAAGAAGCTGTCGCGGATGGAGCTAGAGCGATTGTCGCGCGGTTATATGCGAGCCATGTACGACGTGTTGGGACCTGATATGGATATTCCTGCGCCCGACGTAAACACCAATCCGACCATTATGGGATGGATGGCCGATGAATACTCCAATATTGCTCGTGGTCAACTTCCCGGTGTAATTACGGGGAAACCTTTGGGTCTTGGTGGCTCTGAAGGTCGGGTGGCCGCTACTGGCGATGGGGCACTTCAAGTACTGAAAATATGGGCAGAACGAAATGATCGCGACCCATCAGCGATGACAGTAGCCGTGCAAGGGTTCGGAAATGCTGGCTATTACTTTGCCTGTGCTGCGCAAAAATTAGGTTTTAAAGTGGTTGCCGTATCGGATTCAAAAGGGGCGGTTTACTCGAGAAAAGGCTTAGACGTACACGCAATTTGGGAGCACAAGAATCGCACTAAGGAGCTCAAGGGGATTGTATATGCGGATAAATCCGTGGAAGAAGAAAAGAATGTTGACCACTTAGAGAACGATGAACTGCTGACTTTAGATGTGGATATCTTGGCCTTAGCCGCTCTTGAAAATCAAGTGACAGAAAAGAATGCAAAGGATATTCGTGCCGGATTGTTGTTAGAAATTGCAAATGGTCCGGTGACGAGTAAAGCAGATGCAATACTCGCGGATAGGGGCATTCCCGTGTTGCCGGATGTGTTAGTGAATACTGGCGGTGTGATTGTGAGTTATTTCGAGTGGATTCAGAACCGCACCGGCGACTATTGGACCGCGGAAAAAGTGGCGGAGCGTATGCAGGAACGTATTTCAGAACAATCAGAACTATGCTTCAAGCTCGCTGAAGATGAAGATATCTCCTTCCGTAATGCTGCTTATATGCAAGGAATTCGCCGAATCACCCAGGCCATGGATGATCGCGGTAATCAAGGTTATTTTAACGGCGACTAGTGCGGCTTATTTTAAGTATTGCTTTCTGGCCTGAGCAGGCCGTTACATCCTCGCAAGTAAACGCCGGCACCAACGCCGGCGTTTTGTCACTGACGTCTACACGGGTTTAGCCTAAAGCGCGTTGAGATCCAAAAGCCAGATATTTGCTTGTTTGAGCACTGCAGCGCGGTCGTCGGGAGCACGTTGCTGCCATTGATTAATGATCATCGACATGCGCGGATTGCCTTCGAATACAGCCAAGTTGCGATCAATATAGTGCCAGTAGAGTGAGTTAAATGGGCAGCTATTGTCGCCTGTTTTGGCTTTGATATCGTAGTGGCAATTTCGGCAATGGTCGCCCATTTTGTGGATATAGTTTCCCGACGACACATAAGGCTTTGAGGCCAAAATCCCGCCATCAGCAAATTGACTCATCCCATGGGTATTGGGGAGCTCAACCCACTCAATTGCATCGATATAAATCCCTAAGTACCAGGCGTTCACTTCATCCGGACTCACGCCGGTGAGCAGCGCGAAATTTCCTGTCACCATAAGCCGCTGAATATGATGGGCGTAGGCGTAATCCAGAGACTGGCGAATGGACTGCTGCATGCAGCGCATTTTGGTGTCGCCAGTCCAATAATAGTGAGGAAGTTTGCGATTGTGATTGAAGTAGTTCGTTTGTTTGTAGTCGGGCATAAAATGCCAATAAATTAAACGTACGTACTCCCGCCATCCGAGAATTTGCCGCACAAAACCTTCAACTTGCGCAATATTAATCGTGTCGGGATTCTTTTCATAGGCGCGAATGACACGTTCAATCACTTCTTGAGGGGAGAGCATTTTTATATTGAGGCTGAAGGATATCCGCGCATGAAATAACGACCAACCACGTTCGCTCAAAGCATCTTGATAGCGTCCGAAATTGGGCAAGCAATAACGAATGAAATGCTCCAAAAGCTCTCGAGATTGGCGTCGGCTGATCGGCCAAAGAAGTTCGCTTGGATTACAATTGCCTATCGTTCTGATCTTCATATTTTTCAGAGTGGTATCGATATGGCATACGTCGTTTTTAAACAATAACGGTTCGGGTATCGATTGTTGATTCGAGAGGCTTTTGCGATTTTCTGAATCGAAATTCCATTTACCGCCGATAGGTTTCCCGTTATCCATAAGGTATCCGGTTTGTTTCCGAATTTGGCGGTAGAAGGTTTCCATCAACAACCCTTTTCCGGATTTGTCGTCGGCGGAGTCGAGTTGCGGAAAGTAGCGTACTAGATCATCCCGTTGCGTTATAAAGTGTTCACTCGATACGCAAGACCGCTGAACAGACGTTGGCAAGTCCATCTGTGCTAGCTGGCTTTCTAAGCGATACTCATCGGGCTCTTGGTAACTTAATTTCTTAACCCCCGTGAGTTCTAACAGCCAAGTTAAATTGGCGCTGAGATCATGCTGGTTTTCATCGCTATCTAAGCGTAAATAAAATACATCGTGGAGTGTGCCGAGAGCATCCGCAAATGCCCGCATTGCCGCGAAGAAAGCGAGTATTTTTTGACGATGATGTACCACATAGTCTGTTTCTTGCCGCATTTCCATCATGACATAAAGCACGCGACCTTCGTCGTCGTCTTTATACCATGAGTGAGAGGCGTTCAACTGGTCACCGAGAATCAGGCGGATCTCTCGGTATGCATTCCGCGTGAGCGGAAGTTGTTGCGAGTGATACGAAAGCGCCATGGGACTATTCCTAAATACTACGTAAGGTTACGCGCTCGTCGGCAACGCTCAGAGCAATAGATGACGTGATCCCAGTTACGCTCCCACTTTTTTCGCCAGCTAAAACCGCGATTGCAGACAGGGCACACTTTGTGCGGCAGATTCTGCTTTTTGTGGGGCACCAGAATGGCTCCAAGCTATCGTTTAACGGACACAGGTGAATGGCGTTTTGTTGCCATTCGCATTTCAAGATAGTGTAGACTACGTACAAACTCGGAATCAGGTTCGTTTATTTCATGCGATTAGATAGATTTTTGTCAGATACCACGGGAATGAGTCGAAAAGAGGCGACGCGGGCGTTGCATCGTAGCGAAGTTTCCGTGGACGGTCAGGTGGTGAAAAAAGGCGCTGTACACGTGTCTGAAGATTCATGCGTTGAATGGAACGGTGTGACCCTTACCTTGTTAGGGCCGACTTACATTATGTTCCACAAACCGGTGGGATGTATCTGCGCCAATGACGATCCGAGCCATGTTACGGTATTTTCTTATTTAGATTTACCCAATCCCGACAAATTCCATACGGTAGGCCGTTTGGATCTGGACACCTCGGGTCTATTGCTAGTAACCAATGACGGCCAGTGGTCACATCGTATCACATCACCGAAGCATGCCTGTGAAAAAGTCTATCGTGCCCAGGTCAGCGAAGCGTTACGTGATGAGCATGTAACAGCATTTGCGGAAGGCTTGAAGTTGCATGGTGACGTAGAGCTAACGAAACCTGCTCAACTTGATATTCTTTCTGAAAATGAAGCTCTAGTGACCCTCACTGAAGGGCGTTATCACCAAGTACGACGGATGTTTGCGGCCATTGGCAATCGCGTTGAAACCCTTCATCGTGAGGCTATTGGCGGTGTTCAACTTGACCCAAATTTAGCGCCGGGAGAGTTTCGTGACCTTACGGCGGAAGAAGTAGCGCAGCTAGCTCGTTAGCTGCGCGTTACATTGAATAACCTGCACAAATACCTTACACAAACAGCCGATGATACATGCGCTCTGCATAGTCATCGGTCATGCCTGAAATATAATCACACAGAATACGGTCTGCGCTCTGGCTACCTTCGTCAGTATGGGCTTTCTCCCAGCGAGTTCTGGTGTTACGAGGTAACAATCGCGTTGGTTCTGCATGAAAGGCGTCAAATAGATGAAGCAGCATGTTTTGGCTGCGATAGCGCAGCTGTTGGATAGCCGGTTGGTTAATCACGTGTTCGAACACAACGGCCTTGAGGGCGTTGAGCAGCGCCCGCTGCTGTGCTGGCAACCATGCGTTAAAGCGTACCAAAGGCGATTCAGCATCCGGCAGCACTTCGTGCACATAGATAGCGGTAACAAATATATTGACCATCGCGCCAATCGCATTCTTACGCTGATGATGTGTCGGGGAGAATAGTTGTTGACCAAGTTCCGTCATCAACTGACGCAGTGGCGCATCCAGTTTTGCAACAACTGGATCCATATGGGCGTGCCATTGGGCCTGATCAAGGGTTCCTGTGACTACCGCGTCCTCTAAATCATGCACACCGTAGGCAATATCGTCGGCCAATTCCATCATTGAAGCATCGAAAGATTTATACAGTGCCCGCTGCCATGGCGAATGAGAGAGTGTTTCGACACTCTGAAATAATGTGCGGTCGGCTGAACTCAGCGGCGCCAATACCCAGTCTAACAATGCGGCTTCCGACTCAAATACGGCCTTGGCCGGCTTCCACGCTGCTAGAGAACGTGGGTAAGGCTCATCGGGTGCGCGTAATATTGGCATTAACACAGGGTATTTCAGAAGGCCTAGGAGTGTCCGGCGACATAAATCCATACCATGACTTTCGTGATAGGCTTCAAGGCGTCCGACAATGCGGAATGTTTGGCCGTTGCCCTCAAACCCACCAGCGCCAAGCATTTTATAGTTCAGCGCGGTTTCGCCACCATGACCAAATGGCGGGTGACCGATGTCGTGGGCTAAGCAGAGGGCTTCCATGAGATTTTCATCAGGCAATAGCGAGCGAATGGTGTCGTCGGCACTTTGCTTCAGATGGTTAATCAGCGAACTACCAATTTGAGCGGCTTCGAGACTGTGAGTCAGGCGAGTTCGATAAAAATCGTTTTCACCCACATTCATGATTTGCGTTTTCGATTGCAGGCGACGAAAGGCGGCGGAGTGAAGAATGCGGGCGCGATCCCGTTGCCAAGGGTTTCGAAGATCGCCGGGGCGGGCAGGTTCAGCACCGGAACGACGAGCTTGCCATTGTGCATCCATCCACTTTCCTTTCTGTTGTTTAGTGACGTTATGATGTTACGTGAATCTTCGGCTCTTGTGCAACGCCGAACTACCGATAGGCAGAGAAATCATCCAATTGCATATGCAATCGATGCTCGCCCTGACCCAAATGATCTTGGTGTTCAGTGAGAGTTCTAAAGCCGGCTTGGGAATACAGCGCCCAAGCCTGGGTATTCTCAGGGGAAACGGTAAGCTCAATAGAGGTAATAGGTTGCTTGGCCAATTGCCGCAGAGATTCTTGCAGCAGCGTTTTACCCACACCATGCCCGCGACTGTTGGCACTGGTGAGCAATGACATGCACCAATAGGTAGTACTCACGGCGCCTGGCGCATACAAAATATAACCAAGAATGGATGGCGATGCATGAGTGAGTTGCTTTTGTTCGGCCACAAAAAAAGCGTGGGGCCATTGATGCAATGCCTGCCAAAACAGCATTTCTGGATAACCGTCATCCCCATACTGAGCGCGCTCGATGGCTGCAATATGAGGAATGTCGGAAGCACTTGCAAATCGAATGTTGAACATACAGAAGCTCTTCATTAACTACGGCAGAGAACCCTACGTAAATGAGAGACTAGCATACTTGACGGTTAGGGTACTGACTTTTGTATGCGCAATGGGTATAGAAATTAGCTATCCATATATTGGATTAAACTGTAATGGTTTATGTCATAATTGAATATAAAATATGCGCATGGGAAAATTTTTGGGGGAAATCAGGTGATATCAAACAACCTTCGTGATCTCGACCTCAATCTGCTTGTGGTACTTGATGTGTTGTTAAGTGAACGGCATGTGTCGCGGGCAGCAGAAAAGCTCAATATGAGTCAACCGGCGGTGAGTCGCGCTCTAGCGAAGCTACGGGAGGGGTTTGCTGATCCCTTGTTAGTGCGGAGTGGGGCAGGCATGTTGCTCACTTCTCGTGCGGAAAAATTAGCCTTGGATCTGCAGCCCGTGCTGCGGGATTTAAATCGTTTAGTGGAGCCGCCTGAATTTGATCCGGCAACCGATACCAGTTTGATTCGCATCACTGGATTAGATCTGGAGATAGGCTTGTACTTTCCAATGCTGATTCGTTATTTGCGTAAGCACGCGCCCTATATGCGCTTTGAAGTTGTGCGCCAAGAAGCGGATAGCTTTCCCATGCTTGAGCGAGATGAAGTTCATTTCAGTTTAAGTGGTTTACATCCTATGAGCGCGGAACATTCATTACATCGTCGTATGCTAGAAGAGGTGCCCGTGGTGTGTTTAATGGGGCGCGATCATCCATTAGCAAGCAAACAATTTTCCGTACAAGACTATGCCGCCGCTCCCCATGGATTAGTATCTATTACTGGGCGTGGACCTGGCTCCATGGATGGCGTGTTAGAGAAAGTAGGTTTATCGCGACGTGTTGCGGTGCGCTTAGCTGGCTTTACGTCGGTTGCAGATTTTCTTGAGCACACGGACCTCATTTTCACCTTGCCGCAAAAATTGGCAGAGCGTATTGCAGTAGGACGGGACTTAGTGATTCGGGAGTTGCCACCAAGTATTCAGCAACGTCCAGTTAAGTTTTATCTCTATTGGCACGAACGTTATCACCAAGATCCTCGAATTGTCTGGGTGCGCGAACAATTGGTTCAATTAATCGAACAACAGGCGCAAGACGCCTTTTATTAGGAAAAGCTTGCGGAAGTTAATAGCAGCAGGGTACAGTTTAGTTGTCTAGTTTTCATGGAGAGAACGATGAGCGCGCAAGGAACCCGACAGACAATTACCCGTCAATGGGAACTATTAAAGCAACTCCCCTCCCGAGGGCCCGGTATCACCTGTAGCGAATTGACTCAGCGTTTAAAAGACGATGGGTTTGATGTCAGCAAACGCACGGTGGAACGAGACTTAGGAGAGTTAAGTTGTCTGTTCCCTATTCAATGTAACGACAAGAGCAAACCTTTTGGCTGGTACTGGCAGCGCGATGCCAGTGCGGATCTGCCAGGCTTGTCGCTTGCCGAAGCTATGTCACTCACGTTAGTGGAAGAAGCGCTCAATCCATTGTTGCCACAATCTGTACTGCAAGCGGTGCAGCCGCGCTTTGCTCTTGCTCGGGCAAAGTTAAATAGCTTAGGAGACGACCAAAAACTGCTCAACTGGAGCAAGAAAGTCGCGCACGTTCCTACCGCGTTACCTCAGTTACCCCCGCATATTGATGAGCAGGTACTCAATCAAGTTCAGCTGGCTCTTTTGCATGAGCACTGCCTGCAAGTGCTCTATCATGGAATGGGGCAAGACACGGGTAAAGCAATGCGATTACATCCTCTGGGACTTGTGCAGCGCGGCACTGTGACTTATCTGATCGCGCGGGTTGAAGGCTATGGCGATGTGCGCATGTTTGCTTTACAAAGAATGTCTTCGGCGGAAATAGTCGAGGTGGCCTGTGAGCCTCCGAAAGGCTTTGATTTACAAACTTATTTAGCGCAGGGAGCCTTTCAATTTGGCTCTGGGAAAACCCTTCAGTTACGGGTCAATTTGCATTGTAATGATATTGTGCGGCTACTGAGGGAAAGCCCGCTAAGTCGTGATCAGGCGCTAGAACCTCAGGAAGCCCAGACGCAATTGACAGCCACTGTAAATGACTCGTGGCAACTTCGTTGGTGGCTATTATCATTGGGTGAGCTCGTTGAAGTGTTAGCGCCAACGTATTTGCGAGAAGACATTGCCATGCGGGTGCGGCAAGCTGCCCTGCATTACGAAAATTAAAGCAGCAGTGCTGGAGCCCTCACTGGCGAGAGCTCCTTGATACAATTAACCGGTTATTTTTCGAATCAACGCGCGGCTAATCACACGTATTTTATCTCTGGTTTCAAAGCGTTTTAAGGTGCTCTTTACTACCCCTCGGGTAAATCGTGTGCGTTTGCTGTAATCAATATTCACGTCTACAAGCACGGTCTCACCTTCGTGGGCTGCCTTGAGCGCAGCAGCAACAACGCGCTCGCAATCTTCATTGTTGCTCAGATCCATAAACCGACAATCGGTAGTTTCTGCTAGCGCTTTGATGTTTAGCGGCTTCAGCACAGTGCAGGTTTTCCGGTTGTATGGAATTTCCTGAGCCTGGGCAATTTGCGATAGCTCACCATCATTAAACACGAAGACGACACAGCCGAGCTCGAGTTGACTCGCTGTTGATAGCTCCAGTCCGGTCATCTTTAACGCACCATCACCAACAACCCCCACCACTTGTCGATCTGGTTTGGCTAACTTGGCACCAATCACTGCTGGGATACAATATCCCATGGCATTAAAGTCGCTGGGTGAAATAAATTGGCGCGGGCCATGCACGGGCATTAACTCCGCCATTAAAAATGTATGGTTACCGTCGTCGGCCACGAGAATGGCATCGTCCTCGAGCTGGCGCCGAAGTACATCGAAGAACAGCCCAGGGTTAACGCGCTCGCCACTATCGTAATCAAGCCATTCTTTTTTATAACTGGCTTTCGCATCTGCAATTAATTGACTCAACTGCGTATGGTCGCGGGGCGCCATCGTGGCTTTCAATGCCTCGAGAAGTAGAGGGACAGACTGTTGCGAGTCACCGGGAACCGCAATCTTCGCTGGGAAGTTCGCGCTAAACACCTCTGGATTAATGTCGAGGTGAATCAATTGCTCAGGAACCGGCATGCTATAGCTACCCGTGGGGATTTCTGCGAAGCGTGTGCCAATGGCAAGCAGACAATCACAGTCGGCAAATGCTTGCGCGGCCGCTGGCACGGCATAATCCCCAAACCCCATCCCGGTATGCAATGGGTGATTGCCCGGGAACGCACTTAAGCCTTGTAACGTTGTACAGACGGGCGCCCCTAAATATTCCGCCAGTTCAATTAAAGCATCCGCTGCCGGAATAGCGCCCCAGCCAACAAAAATCCCTGGTTTCGATGCATTGCTGAGCAGTTGGGCGGCTTGTTTGAGCAAGGTTTTATCAACTTGGGGCGAGGCACCTTTGGTTTCGAACGCCGGCATGCCTTCAACCTCTCCGAGGAAATTGCCAATATTGTATGGCAACTCAACGAACACGGGCCCTGGTTCTTGCGAAGTAGCAATGCGATAGGCCTCATATATGGTCGGGATGACTTGCGCATGACTTTCGATACGGAACGTGGCTTTCGTAATTGGTGAAAGCAGTGTGTGTTGATCCATGTCATGGAGCTGATAACGGTGACCACTTTGGGTATGAATACCGCCGGAGATAACTAACATTGGAATGCCATCAAGACCCGCTTCGCCGATACCACTAGCGGCATGAGTGACGCCTGCGGCGGGCACTATAACCATAGTACCAATGGTCTCTCCCATACGGCTCACGGCATCTGCCATAAAGGCGCCACCGCCTTCATGAGCAACGAGTACCGGATGAATTTGCTCGGAAGCATTGAGCTCATCGTACAGCTCGGTATTGTGAACCCCGGGAATGCCAAAAGTGTGAGTGACTCCCAGTTGTTCTAAGGCGTACCGCGCCAAAGCTGCGCCTGATTTTTTCATAATGAACTCCCATTGCGCTCCAGCGCGTTACTCTGTTCTGAGATGTGAGTGATAGCCTGAATTGCGCGGCGCGCATTAAAAATACAGTTGGACAGAAAAGTGCCTTCTAAGGAACGGATGCCGCTTATCCCGCCCCCGCCAAACCCAGCAGCTTCGCCCGCTGCAAATAGCCCAGGAATCGCGCTGCCTTTGGCATCGAGCACCTGCGCCTGAAGATTGGTTTGAATGCCACCCATACTCTTGCGGCTAATAATACGCTCTCGAATAGCTATAAGCGGGCCAGCTTTCGGGTCCATGATCTTCTGAAACTTGCAGGTACGTAAGCGATCACTTCGCCATTGACGGAGTTGTTGTATACGGCGTAACTGGTCGTCATTCCAGAAGCTGGGGCCAGCGTTAATTTGATTGTCGTAGTGTTTAATATCGGCCGCCAGTTGTTCTCCATTAATAGCGATGCGGGGTTCAAGGGCCTGCATTTTCTCAATGAGTTGCTCGAGCGTGTCCGCCATAACAACGTCGGGACATTCATCGGTGAGCCATTGCACCAAACGGTGATTACCGCGCAATGTTTGCCAAATTACTTTGAGTATTTTTTTGTCACGGAAATGTGGATTCTCATCGGTACCTGAAATAGCGAGTTCTTTTGCGGCAATCCGCCAATTCATGACTTGCCATGTATATTGGCCTGGTTGCTGCCCAGTCCGTTTGCACAAGTCATGGGTATCGAAACCGGTCACCATGGGCATAGGCCCAATGCGTTCGCCATGGGCATTAAACCAGAGAGCAGAGCGGGGCGGAATGAGGCTAAGACCATGGTGCGGGAACTGGGGCTGAGGATGGGCAATGCCGGCTGCGTAATTCCACATATAGCCAAGGTTAATCACCTGACCGCCAATCTCTGAAACCGCATGGTGAACGGATCCGTCCGCGGCAGGGGATACCCCACTGAGTATATTTTCTGGGAAACGTCCGTAAATATCAGCCCAATGAGCCCGCACTTGCTCCAGGTTGCCATTGATACCGCCAGAACAGACCACCGTGGACATCGCCTGCACCCTAAACTGATTCTCTTCAGCATTTAGGCCAACACAGCCGGTGACTCCGTTCTTCGCTAATGTGAGCGATTCAACACGATGCTCGAACAATAAGGAGAGCTTCGCTGCGTTTTTATGTGTACGAAGCTGCTGAATCAGTGTTTGTACGATGCCGCGGCCGCAACCCCAAGCGATATGGTAGCGGGGGCGGGAGTTACCATCGCCATGATTGCCTCTTTCTACCCATTGCACTGCCGGGAAGAAGCGGATACCTCGGTGCTGCAACCAATCGTAAATCTCGGATTTGCAATGATAGGCATACTCGTACGCCCAGCGCTTGCCCCAAACATCCTGTTCACCAAATTGCGCCGCTACGCACCAGTCTCGGTAGAGTAATTCCGGCGAATCGCTGATTCCGTTTTTGCGCTGCTCCGGGGTATTGATCAAGAGCATGCCACCAAATGCTTGATTGGCTTGACCACCGAACTCGGTTTCTGGTTCTGCATCGACTAAAATTACGCGCAGGTTGGCATCCAAGGCTTCGAAGGCCGCCGTAATGCCCGCGATGCCTCCACCGATGATTAATACATCTGTGCTGTAATCATGTTGCGCGATTTTCTGGGTCGATGACATCGAAGATTCCACTCATTTTGTTCGAAGTTTTTAGTCGAAATCAGGTATAGTTTTAACACTAATTCAACGGAATAACGACAATCCATGCTGACATCCCTCGCGAAAATTATACTGGCTCCCGCATTGTTAAAGCAGGCACGCTATGTGCGCACACACACGCCGCGGCTTCCAGAACCTGAAGGACCGCGCGAAGGGGTAATCGAAGGGGCTGCCGACACGCAATCTGATGTCTCTCCGTTACGGGTGTTAATTGTTGGCGACTCTGCTGGCGCAGGTGTAGGTGTTGAGCGGCAGGAGCAAGCATTAAGTGGGCAACTGCTACGATGCTTGCAACATACCTTTCCTGGTCGTCGTATCCATTGGTGCTTATGGGCCAAGAATGGGGATACCACAGCCATGGCGCTGATTAAACTGCATCTGCGTCCACGCCAAGACTTTGATGTGGTGATCACGTCGTTAGGGGTGAATGATGTAACCCGCAACGTAAGACCCTATCGCTTCAGACGCCAGCAGCAAGCGTTGGTGGATTTATTAACCAGCAAATTTTCGGCACGCCATGTTATTTTAACGGCAGTGCCACCCATGCATAGCTTTCCAGCGCTGCCGCAGCCACTGCGTTGGTTCTTAGGGCAGCAAGCATCTCGATTAACGCGCGAGTTGGATACGGTCGCAGCCGTGAACGACAACTGTGAGGTATTGGATGTGGCGTTTCCTTTAGAGCCAGGGCTGATGGCAAGCGATGGCTTTCATCCCGGTGAAAAAGGTTATCCGTTGTGGGCTGAAGCAATTGTAAAACGTATTGTTGAGGCGAAATTATGAGTCAAAAAAAGCCGCAAATCACGCCCGCACCTATGGGGCACTCAATAAGCTTTATTACGCTGGGTGTTGATGATCTCGAGCGTGCGGTCGTCTTTTATCGCGATGGCTTAGGTCTCGAAACCAAAGGCATTGTCGGGCAAGATATACCCCATGGAGCCGTGGCGTTCTTCTACATGCAGCCGGGTTTGCGTTTGGCTTTATGGGCACGTGAAAGTATTGCTGCGGAACATCAGTTGCCATTAGGCTCACGCGATCCCGCGGGAATGATGTTAGCCCACAATGTGTCCAGTGCCGAAGACGTCGATCGGATTATTGCAGGGGTACGGGCTGCGGGCGCAACTATTGTGCGCGAGCCAAAGCCTTTTTCTTGGGGGGGGTATGGTGGCGTTTTTGCCGACCCGGATGAACACCTTTGGGAAGTGGTGTGGAATCCAAACCTGTCTGAACTCTAGATCCTAACTATACTTCTACCCGCACTATTGCGTTTTTCATCACAAGGTTGTTATCGATGAATAGCTTAGAATTAAAAATCCCTCCGGTGTTGCTGGTGTTAATCTTTGTTGCGGATATGCTGATTTTGCGTTGGTTGTTCCCGCGACCAGAATTTGGCTTTACCGGGCAACTCTATGTCAGCGTTGGGTTGGTTGTTGTTGGCATCGTGCTGCCGGCTCTTGGTTTTTTGCAGTTTTATAAACACAAAACAACAGTCGATCCAATGCATCCTGAAGCATCAAGTCAGATTGTCCAAGCTGGGGTTTACAAACACACACGTAATCCCATGTACTTGGGCTTTTTGTTGCTGTTGTGTGGGTTAGGCGTGTACTTAGGAAATGTGGCAAGTTTAGTGATGTTACCGTTATTTGTTTGGTACATGAATCGGTTTCAAATTCTTCCTGAAGAACGTATTTTGAAAGAGAAATTCGGTCACGCGTATCAGCAATACAAGGGCAGGGTGCGTCGCTGGATTTGATCACGGCATGGCAAACATAGCCTGTATTCAAGGGCTTCTTCAGTTTTCCAAGGAATGTGCAGGGGGTTTTTAGCTCGGTAACTTCACCGCAGCGTCGGCACCTACCACGGTTGTCCATGGCCGCACTGACCAAGTGCCGACAAGTCCGTTGATCACGTACGGGTCGCTTTTAGCAAACGCCTCAGCGACCTCTGCGCTATCGCCTTGAAAGAGCAATACGGCGCCATCTACCGGGTCCGCTAGTGCACCACCTAATACTAAATCACCGCGGGCGACTGCAGCTCGCGCATGCGCTAAATGATCGTCGCGAAATGCTTCCCGGCGTTCTACGTAGTTCTTCGTCAAATCGGTATAAAACAATAAATAGTGCATTTTTCCTCCTCGCAGCTTACCGAGTTCAGTGAGACTTCTTGCGATAGCGTGCCACAGTTTCTTGGGCATTGTGCTGACGCGCCGCTTGTGCGACGGCGATAGGAACAACGGTTTGGCCAATAGGGGCGAGGGCAACACCCGCAAGTTTCAGATGCTGGATCCCAAATGGAATGCCAATAATGGTGATAAAGAAGAACAATGCCGATATCACATGACCGATGGCTAGCCATAATCCGGCAAAGATAAACCAAAGAATATTGCCTAGGGTACCAAAGACGCTGGTACCAATATCACCGTGGCCCTTTAGCTCACGACGACTAATGGTTTCGCGACCAAAGGGTAGGAATGCGAGCTGACCAATCACAAAGGAAGCGCGCCCCCAAGGGATGCCAACAATAGTGATAAAAGCGAGCAAGCCAAACAACCACCATGATAGCCCCATAATAAAGCCACCAAAAACAAACCAAATCAGATTACCAATTGCGCGCATGAGACATCCTTAATTAATGGTCATCTGATCATCACACACAGCAAACCAACTGAGACGTGTAAATATGCTAGAGGTGCGCAATTTCTGCAAACTAATTGGGCGGCTCAGAGGGGGCTCGCTCACTGTCTAAACTCTCCCTTTTTGATCTAATCTTAGCTTTATGAGTGATAATAATATTCAGCACATAAATAATCACGAAGAGCACGCCTACAGGCAGAAACAGTAAACATAACACAAATACTACCGCAAGCTGCCAACTAGGTCTCGGTGCCTCCTGACAGAACGTCCATACTATTAACGGGAGCAAAGTTACAAACACGAGAGCGGAAATAAGGAGTAATGCTAGCGCAAAATCAGTAAAGTTATCAATCATCATCAGTTCCTATGTCTGTAATAGTAACCGAGCATACGCTGTCTAGACATGCAAAATCATCCGAAACGATTGGGATATTCGCTCGAATAGCTGCATTGATAAAAGCATCAATCGCGCTTGAACCTTCATCGAAATCGAAAGCTCCGGCGAAATTAGGGTTACCGTTTTCGTCAATGTCTACAACATTCCCATTTTCATCAATCACCTTGATCAATGTGAATTCGACTTGCTCTCGCCACGAGCTTGCATTGACAACGATTTTCATTTCAAATACGGCCTGAGAGCCGTCTTCGAATGTAATAACTCTAATACCTGTAATATTAAAAAATTTTGTGAATACAGTAACAAATGCTGAGCGGAAATCCGAAACTGTCTGCAATATATTTCTCTCATTCATATAATGATCGATGACACTGGTTTCTCTAGATGAGTAGAGAATGATGTCATAAGCTGACGGAACTTCAGTCGTCGGGACTATATGCTCCAAGCTTAATTCATTATCAATTGCAGCGTACGCCACTAAACCCTCATCAATCATAGTCTGTTCGGATGAAGTTGGTGTTAATCGATGTACCATCGTTTGTTTGCTGCGGAAAACCTGATTCTTCCGGTGTGAAATTAACCGAGTACACTCTCCCTTCATCTTCTCCGGTATTAAGAATTAATACCTTTTTGTTAAATGCCTGAGTCAAATCCTCATCATCAAGCGAAGCATTAGTAGCAGTAGCTATGTATGACTGATCAGAAGTGCATGCAGGGCAGACTGTAACTATGTCTCCCGCTACAACAGAAGTGCTAAAAAATAATGTAAATATCAATAAAAACACTGAGTGAAACTTATTCATATAATCACTTTTCTAAAAAATCTATACTAACGACGAAAAATAAGCGTAGTAACTGAAATAAAATTTGTCTAATTATTTACTAAGTTTAGATAGCGTCTATTAAGCTTCTCTTTTTCAGAAAGCCTTTTGTAAACTTCCCCATTTAGGACACTTTTCTAACATAAACCCCTTGTCGGTAGATACTCCATAATCGAAGATGACGCCGGGGCACAGATACAAAAAAGCCTGTCCGAATGGACAGGCTTCCTTAAATAATGGTGCCCAGAGGCGGAATCGAACCACCGACACGGGGATTTTCAATCCCCTGCTCTACCGACTGAGCTATCTGGGCATGCCGTGCATCTGACGATGCGGGCGGTATTAGACTCGTTTTAGCGGCCGCTGTCAACCGCTATTCGCGAATCTGACCCGTGCCCGTAACCACAAATTTCTCTGTGGTAAGGGATTGTAATCCCATTGGCCCATAAGCGTGTAGCTTCGAGGTTGAGATACCGATTTCCGCGCCTAAACCGAGTTGGCCACCATCAGAAAAGCGTGATGAGGTGTTCCACATAGTCACGGCGGAATCAATATCCGCGATAAAGCGGCGTGCGGTGGTTTCGTTTTCAGTGCAAATCACATCGGTATGACCGCTTGAAAACTGATCCAAATGTTCGACCGCATGATCGTAATCACGCACGGTACGCACCGCGAGCTCTAGCGCCAAATACTCAACACCAAAGGCATCATCAGCGATAGTTTCGGCATCGTTGAAATGCGCAATGGAGTTGTTACAGGCATGAATTTTTACCTGCTTATCGGCTAAGGCTTTCGCGGCCATTGGCAAGAAGGTGTCGGCAACATCCGCATGTACGAGTAAGCCTTCGAGGGCATTGCAAACGCCGGTACGCTGAGTCTTACCGTTGAGTAACAGCTGTAGGGCTTTATCTAAATCCGCGTCTTTATCCACATACAAATGGCACACGCCTTTGTAATGCTGGATGACTGGGATCTTGCTGTTATCACTCACATAGTGAATTAAACCTTCGCCACCGCGTGGGATCACCAAATCAATGTGATCGCTTTGCTTTAGCAGCTCAGCCATTAAGTCACGATCCGGGGTAGGGACCACGGTAACGACGTCTTTTGGCAGACCACTTGCTTCGATTGCGCTATGCATGGCTTCAGCAATGACTTTACTGGTGCCGATGGCTTCACGACCACAACGCAAAATAACGGCATTGCCTGATTTAAAGCACAGGGCACCGGCATCGGCGGTGACATTGGGGCGTGCTTCATAAATCATGCAAATCACACCCAATGGAATGCGCATTTTATCGACCCGCATCCCGTTTGGACGTTCTTCCAACAAATAGCTCTCGCCCACTGGATCAGGCAGGGCAATAATTTCTTCGATAGCGCTGGCCATATCTTCGATACGGTCGTTATCAAGGGCCAGGCGGTCCATCATGGCGGCATCAAGGCCTTTCGCTTCACCCGCACGCAAATCTTCCGCATTGGCGAGCAAGATAGCTTCGGCATGGGCGCGGATGGCGTCGGCCATGCGTTGCAATACTTTGTTTTTGTCGTTGGTAGACAAGGTAGCAATTGAACGTGCCGCTTTGGCCGCACGTTTGGCAATATCATTGGCTAATTCTGTATTCGTTAGCGATTGGTTACTCATTTTTTACTCCATAACATTAAATCGTCGCGATGAATGACTTCGCTGATGGGGCTATACCCGTATGCTTCAGCGATGGCGCTGCCGGATTGTCCTTTAATATGGATCAGCTCATGGGAGCTATACCGGCATATACCTTTAGCGATCGTTTCCATGTTTTCTGCACTACGGATGAGTACTGCATCGCCGCGATCGAAGTTTCCTTGTATATCGACGATACCCGAACTCAGTAATGAAGCACCTTCATTGCGCAATGCACTGACGGCACCTGAATCGACAAGCACTTCTCCTTGCGCGATCAAGGTATGCCGCAACCAGTGTTTCTTATTACTTAGCGGGTTTTCTTTGGCCTTAAACAGCGTGCCAGGGTTCTCGTTGCGTAAAAGCACTTCGAACTTGCTGCCTTTGCGGCCATTCAATATGTAGGTATCGATACCATGGGTCGTCGCTTTCTCGGCGGCCTCCACTTTGGTACGCATACCTCCAGTACCTACAGCACTTGCGGAACCGCCAGCTAGTGCATAGATATCTTGATTAATCTCTTCCACGGTTGGAATCAATGTGGCGTCTTTGTTTTTGTTGGGGTCTTTATCAAACAGACCATCGATGTCACTGCAAATAAACAGGGCGTCGGCATCGACAACCGTGGCGACCATGGCCGCTAAGTTATCGTTATCACCTACTTTTAAATCATCGGTTGCCAGTGCATCGTTCTCGTTAGCGATGGGCATAATGCCATGCTCGAGTAAGGTATTTACTGTGTTACGAATGCTGATATAGCGTTCGCGGTCGCGTAAATCATCGTGGGTCATGAGGACTTGGGCACAGGGGAAATCGAAAAAGCGTTGCCAGCTTTCCATGACGTGGGTTTGTCCGACAGCTGCCATAGCTTTCTTGAGGACTACCGGCACGTTGTTGTGCTCAAATTCGAAGTGATGTCGGCCTGCTGCAACGGATCCAGAGGACACCAGGACAATTTCTTGTCCGCGCTCACGGCATTCATTAATAAAGCGAGCGATGGCGAGAAGATATTTGGAACTGCACCCGTTTCCATCTGGCGCGATAAGAGCACTACCGACTTTAATCACTGCTCTTCGCCAGGCTGGGATTTTCATAGAGACTCCCTGTTGGTCAATCGAGGCGCGCAGTTTACCACAGGGAGCTTTTTATCACCACCGACGGCCCAGTAAAATGGCTGTAAATGGCATTTTCATTCGCTATACACACAATTCACGGTATTTTTATAAGTTATGTGCGTGAACTGCCTTATTTTTCAGGTGGTACATAGCCATCAATTTGAACATCTTTGCCTTCAAATAGAAACGCGACCATTTCCTTTTCAATGAGTGCACGAGCCTCTGGATCCATAAGGTTCAGGCGTTTTTCATTGATCAGCATGGTTTGCTTTTTTTGCCACTCAGCCCAAGCTTCTTTGGAAATATTCTCGTAAATGCGAAGTCCGAGCTCTCCAGGGTATAATTGGAAGTCTAAACCTTCTGCTTCTTTTTGTAATCGTTGACAAAAAACGGTTCTTGCCATGCTAATCTCCAATATTTTCACGAGTGCGATTGGATAGCCCTGTTGCACTAAGTTTATGCCCTAAATCATACCACAATGGGCTTCTTATGATCGTCACTTACCGTGAATGTTGTTCAATGTATTTGCGTATTGGGGCGGGTAAACCAATATCGGTAAGATCATCAAATGCCGCCCATTTGTCTGCTTTGCCTTCAGCGACGGTATCGTTAGGTATGGTGGTTAGGGTCCATATCTTTGCATCTAACTTGTAATGGCTAAACGTATGCTGGAACGAGCCTTTAAGCGTTGCATTTGTAGGTGCCTCGCCAAGTTCTGGGAGGCTCCATAGCGAGGCCCAAATACCATGCTCTGGGCGTTTCTCTAGGTAGAGCTCACTGTCTTTCTGTAGCCATAAAAAATGCCCAGTTCGCTTTGGGATAGTTTTTTTCGGCTTTGCCGTGGGAAGCTCAGAGACTCGCCCTGTATGTAAGGCAACGCAGTGATCTGCAAAAGGGCATTCCGTGCACTTTGGATTGCGGGCGGTACACAGCGTGGCGCCAAGATCGAGTAACCCTTGGGCAAAGCGCCGATTGTTCTGATTAGGGGTGTAGTCTTCGGCGAGTTGCCAGAGCGCCTTATCCACTTTGCTGGTGCTAGGTACACCTTCAACACCAAAGAGTCGGCAGAACAGTCGACGCACATTGCCATCGACAATAGGGCCGTACTCATCATAAGCGAACGATTTTATCGCTCCCGCGGTATATCGGCCGACTCCAGGAATGGATTGGATGTCGGTTAATTCCTGTGGAAACTCGCCGTTATAGGTGTCCACTAGAAAGCGCGCGGCTTTTTGCAAGTTGCGAGCGCGCGAGTAGTAGCCCAACCCTTGCCACAATGCCATCACTTCATCTTCGCTGGCGTCTGCTAAGCTTTGCAAGGTTGGAAAACGGGTCATCCAGCGCTCAAAATAGGGGATAACCGTCGCCACTTGGGTTTGTTGTAGCATGATTTCTGAAACAAGCACGCGATAGGGCGTGGCAGGATGCTGCCAAGGTAATTGATGGCGGCCGTGCGCTGCTTGCCAAGAGAGAACGGTTTTGACAAAGTTTTTTGGCTGAATCATACAAGTTTGCTTGTTTTTCCGACGCCAGATTGGATAATGGCGACCCTAAAGAAATTGACCATCTGGTTATGAATAACCGAGTGTAACAGGTTCAGAAACGATGACAGAGCAGAATTCCTCACCAGAACAGAGTAAAGCGGGTGTTTACATCCGTAAAGTGCGCAGCTTCGTGCGCCGTGAAGGCCGGTTGACCAAAGGCCAAGCGGGTGCTTTGGAGCGCCAGTGGGGAACCATGGGTATTGATTACTCTGAATCGCCACTTGAGTTCACTACTATTTTTGGCAACGACCATCCGGTGGTGCTTGAGATCGGTTTTGGCATGGGCCAGTCACTGGTGGAAATGGCCAAGGCCTCGCCGGAATTGAATTTTGTCGGTATCGAAGTGCATCGTCCTGGGGTCGGCGCTTGTTTGCTTGAAGCGGAAACCCAAGGGGTAACCAACCTGCGGGTGATTGAGCACGATGCGGTGGAAGTGTTAGAGAAGGCCGTGCTCGATGGTAGTTTAAGCAAGGTGCAGATTTTCTTTCCTGATCCTTGGCACAAAAAACGCCACCACAAACGCAGATTGATTCAACCTGCATTTGTGGCGTTGTTGCGCCAAAAATTGAAACATGGAGGCGTGCTGCACTTAGCCACCGATTGGGAAAACTATGCGGAGCACATGCTCGAAGTGATGACTCCGGCCCCTGGTTTTGAAAACCAGTCCGAAGATAACACCTATATTCCGCGCCCAGAAGAGCGGCCGTTAACCAAGTTTGAGAAACGTGGTCATCGTCTGGGGCATGGGGTGTGGGACATGAAATTTACTGCCATTTAATTAATCGTCGGTAAGTAGATCACTGAGCACTTTATTTAAATACAACCGCCCTCGGGCGGTTGTTTGCCAACTGCTATCCCCGTCTTGAATTAATTCCTGCCGAATCGCATTGTTCAACGCCTGCTCCGCGAGCTCAACTGGCAACCCGGTACGCTCACTAAACTCCTGTTTGGGAATGGGTTCAAGCAACCGAAGGCGATTCATAAAGTATTCAAACACGCGATCGTCTGTAGCAACGTCCCATTGCCGCAATAGGTAAGGCCGTGTTAGGTCGAGATATCCGCGCGGGTGTTTGATTTTTTCCGTGCGAATAATTTTCCCGTTCTCGGGTAGGGTGATTTTGCCATGGGCGCCACAGCCAATGCCGAGGTAATCACCGAAGCGCCAATAATTTAAGTTATGTTGCCCGCGGTGCCCGGGCTTGCCATAGGCACTTACTTCATACTGCTGGTAACCCGCAGCGGCTAAGCGCAAGTGGCCTTGTTCGTAAATGTCCCAGAGGATGTCATCATCAGGCAACACCGGTGGTTTGCTCGCGAACAGGGTATTGGGCTCAATGGTCAGCTGGTACCAGGAAATATGGGGCGGGTTTAAGGCAATGATCCCTTCCAGATCGGCCATGGCAGTGGCCAGCGTTTGCTGTGGGAGCCCATGCATGAGATCTAAATTAAACGAATGCAACGGAAGGCTTGCGGCATGGTGTGCAGCCACTTGTGCTTGTTGCGGATCGTGTATGCGCCCCAGCTTTTTCAGTTGTTCTTCTTGCAGAGATTGCACACCGATGGATAAGCGGTTCACGCCGGCTTTTTGAAATCCCGCGAAGCGTTCAGTTTCAAAGGTTCCGGGGTTGGCCTCAAGGGTAATTTCAATGGACTCGGCAAATGGAATACGAGCTTGAATACCGGCTAGTAGCTTTTTGATACCCTCTGCGGAGAACAAGCTCGGTGTACCGCCGCCAATAAAAATAGAGGAAAGCGCGCGTCCCTGTACGTAGATCAGGTCGGCGTCGAGATCATCGAGCAAGCAGGCAATATATTGGGCTTCTGGAATTACTTCCGGCTGCGCATGAGAGTTAAAATCACAATACGGACACTTTTGTACACACCAAGGAATGTGAACGTACAGGCTTAGTGGGGGTAGTGTCATTGGCAGGGGAGAGGCCATCAGTGATCTAATGCCTCAAGCAATAAGCGCAATGCGCGACCGCGATGGCTTAGTTGCTTTTTCTCGTCTTTGCCCAGCTCTGCCGCGGTGCACGATTTCTCATTCGGAATAAAAATTGGATCATAACCAAAACCGCCACTCCCGGAGGGCTCAAAGGCAATGCGGCCAGGCCAACGACCATGGCAGACGAGAGGCGTTGGATCATCCGCGCTCTGCATGAGAACCAATACACAATGAAACTCTGCGTGTCGCTGAGATTCAGGAACATCTTTTAAGGCACCAAGTAGCTTATTTAAGTTATCTTGATCAGTCGCGTTAGACCCTGCGTAGCGTGCCGAATAGATACCGGGAGCGCCACCTAAGGCATGTACGGCTAAACCAGAATCATCGGCAAGAGCGGGAAGACCGGTAGTCATGCAGGCATGACGGGCTTTAATAATCGCATTTTCAATAAAGGTTAATCCGGTTTCTTCGGCGTCACTCACCCCAAGTTCTGTTTGTGGGGTGACAGACCAGCCTAGGGGGGCTAGCAAATCTGAAAGTTCAGACACTTTACCCGGGTTGCCGGTTGCGAGAACGAGTTGGCGCGAAGAGGTGGTCATGGAAAAATCCTGTTTTGTACACATTTCAATTGCTTAGTGAATTAAATCCGGAGGAAATAAATCCGCTGCCCATTATAGCGCAGTTAGCCCCCTGTGGTATTATCGATTCATCCGCTCAAATCGCGCGGAAGCAAAGCGAGTTAGACACGGAGATTTTAAGCAGCCTATGGATGCAGTAAACCTACTGATATTAATTGCCGGTACCTTGTTATTCGTGAGTATTCTCGCGGTACAAGTTTCTGTGCGTGTAGGTGCTCCGCTGCTTCTGGTGTTCTTAGTGCTCGGTATGATTGCCGGCGAAGATGGTTTGCTCGGATTACAGTTTGATAATCCCGATGTGGCCTTGCTAATCGGTTCGGTTGCTCTTGTTATTATACTTTTCGATGGTGGTTTACGTACCCACCCAGAGCGTTTTCGGGTGGCCCTGGCACCGGCGGCGATGCTCTCGTCGGTAGGGGTCATTATCACCTGTTTAATTACGGGGGTAAGTGCCGCTTACCTATTTGGTTTTTCCTGGATTGAAGGGCTTCTGCTAGGCGCTATATTGGGTTCAACCGATGCCGCGGCAGTATTTTCCATCTTCCAATCGCAACGCTTACGCATTAAAGAGCGGGTGGCCGCTACCCTAGAAATAGAGTCAGGCAGTAATGACCCTATGGCCGTTATGTTAACAGTCACTCTGGTGAGTGTGCTGGCGATGCCAGATACGCCTATGGACGCCACCGTGCTGTTTGTATTTTTGCAGCAAGCATTAGTGGGTGCTGCGGTCGGCTTCGGTGCTGGTAAGCTCTTTGTGTATGGCTGTAGGCAACTCACCCTGCACGTATCGTTCTTTCCACTGCTCGCTGTGTCTGGCAGTGTTTTGGTGTTTGGATTAACCGCACAGCTCGGCGGGAGCGGCTTTCTTGCGGTGTACCTCATGGGGTACTTGGTCGGTAATTCACGCTTGCCGCAAGTGATGCATATTCTACGTGTTCACGACGGACTCGCGTGGTTGTCTCAAATCGTGATGTTCTTAATGTTGGGCATCCTGATGACACCGTCGTCTATTCTTGATATCGCTTTACCAGCTCTGGCATTAGCGGCGATTCTCATCTTTGTGGCGCGTCCTATTGCCGTGATCATTAGCCTCGCGCCATTCCGTTTCCCCTGGCGTGATCAATTCTTTATTAGTTGGGTGGGGTTACGCGGTGCAGTTCCTATCGTTCTGGCGTTATTCCCCTGGATTGCGGGGTTGGAAAACCAGCAACTCTATTTTGAGATAGCCTTTGTGGTTGTGTTGGTGTCGTTAGTGGTGCAGGGCTGGAGCATTGCTTTTGTCGCTCGCAAGATGGGGCTGGAAATTCCACAAGAGCCGGAACCGGATTACCGCACACCGTTAGATGCGGTGCACGCCAGTGAAGTGCTCGAGATCGCTGTGTTTAATATTACCGAAGATAGTGCTGCCGCAGACCATCATTGGGATGAGATTAATTTACCCCGAGAGGCTGATTTTGTTGGTTTAATCCGAAACGAGCAATGGATTCGGAGCGCCGTGAACCCGATGTTGCGTTCGGGCGATGCGTTAATGATATTGGCCCGCTCTGATGATATGAGTAAGATTTCGGAAGTGTTGGGAAGCACCGGAACGAATTCTCGTATTAACAAGAAAAGCTTCTTTGGTGATTTTGTGCTTAACGGGGAAATCACTCTGGCCGACCTGGCTGGATTCTACGTGTTGCCGGAAGATGGCGGAGAAGACCTGGATACATCAATTAACGACATCTTTAAGAAGCGCTTTCACCGCCGAGTGGTAGTGGGTGACCATATCAAGCTGGGGAACTTAATGTTTACTGCCCGAGAAGTGGGCGACGACGGGGTCATTTTGAAGATTGGTGTGAAACCGGTAGAGCTCTAGACAATTTACGAAACTGAAAAACCGCCCCTTCACCTCGTGGGGCGGTTTTTTTTAGTCGCGATAGAAGGTATGCACAAAACGTAACTCTTCGCTGCGGTCACCGTGATTGATGGTGATAAAGAAGCGCAGGCGATCCTCGTTTACATGAGAAACCTCAGCGATATAGTAAATCGCGGGCTCTTCAATAAAACGGCGGAAACTTAAGTTCTGGCGTTGTCCTAAATTGTTTAGCGCATAACCTGAAATGGATACACGCTGCCCAGGTTTCCCTTCTTGTTCTGCGTCGAGCACAGAAATATTCACTACCCCACGTGAACCGCTACGACGCACATTATAAGCATTCGCGATTTCTGGGGTGAGCATGGTGCTTGGGAATGCAATATAGTGCACTTCCCAATTTCCAAAGCGTTCATATTGGCCGCCTTGCTCATTGGCAACGGCTTGCCACGAAAGCAATGCAAGCACCGCTAACGCAATAAGCCATGCAATTGGCGTGAGGCGACACAACCATCGTTTCATCATATTAACCCGCTCCCATAATTGAAATGCGGACAAACTGAACAAGAATGATAAGCACGAGTACCGATAAGTCGAGCCCACCAATAGGTGGAATAATGCGTCGGATCGGTGCAAGCATCGGCTCAGTTAACTGCGCAAACACGAACTCGATAGGATTGCGCCCCTGGCTAAACCAACTCAAAATGGCTCGAATAATTAATATCCAGAACATCAATTGTAAGGTGATGATCAGCACACTTTGTATGGATGCCATAAATAGGTTTAGCACGGAATACGGAAATGCACCGACTTGCATCTGTACAATTACAAAAATTTTCAGTGCTGCGAGCGCTGTTGCGAGAAAAGCGGCAGCAATATCAAAGCGACCAAGCGTAGGGAATACTCGACGCAGAGGATTCAATACAGGGCTGGTGATCTTCACGATAAATTGTGAGAACGGATTAAAATAATCGACCCGGGCCAGTTGCATCCATAAACGCAAAATAACCGCCATAATGAAGAGATCGAATATCGTTTGTACTAAAAAAGTAGCACCATTGCTCATTGCTGAGTTCCTTTAAAAAAGTTTAGCCATTTCTTGGTTACGCGTTACCGCAGCACCAACCGCTCGCTTAGAAATATCGCTCAGTTGAGCGTTCTGATATACCTCAATACCCTTCGCCGTAGAGCCGCCCTTACTGGTGACTTGCTTACGTAGATCAACTAATGACAAGTCACTTTCCATGGCCATTCTAGCGGCTCCAAATGCCGTTTGTTGAACCATGGCACGGGCCTGCTCAGCGTCAAACCCTAAATCTTCTGCAGCGCGCTGCAAACCATGCATAAACTCAAAGAAGTAAGCAGGGCCGCTCCCTGCGACTGCGCCAAGTACATCGATGGCATCTTCGTTGTCGAGCCATAATGTCAGACCCACATAATTAAACACTTGGGTGACAAAGTCTCTATCCGCTTGCGTGGCTTTATCGTCGGCCACCAATCCAGACACACCTTCACCAACCAATGATGGTGTATTGGGCATCACCCGTACAAGGGTAATATTATTCCCTAAATACTCGTAGTAGCGTTCGAAACGTAGCCCGGCGGCAATGGTGATGATAAGTTTTTCATCTAAATCAGGAACATGGGCTGCAAGATCTGCGCATACGTCGCGCATTAACTGAGGTTTCACAGACAAGACAATAACGTCGGCTTTGCCCGCTATTTCATGATTATCCTGACTTGTGTAAATCCCGTATTTTTCTTCCAACATATCAAGCTTCGGCCGACTCGGGTTGCTAGCCATGATTGCGGTGGTTGGATATCCGCCTTTCACCATGCCACCGAGTATACTTTGGGGCATATTGCCCGCACCGATAAAACCGATGGTCCGAACATTGGATGAGGTCATGTTACTTCCTTCTTTGTTGATAATTGGACGCACGTTCATGTACTACGCGTTGCGTTCTCGGGCTCCAAAGATAGCGGTGCCAATACGCACCATGGTTGAGCCATATTTAATTGCCGATGCTAAATCGCCGCTCATCCCTAAGGATAATGTATCTACTTTGGGATCGCCTTGTTGTAACTCAAGAAAAGCGTGTTGAAGTGCAGAAAAAGACGATGCTTGTTCATTTTCGCTACTATTCGCCCGCGGAATTGCCATTAATCCCCGCAGCTGTAAGTGGGGGCAGGATCGAATAAAGCTAGCTAGGGTATCTATTTGATGAAGCGTGATTCCCGCTTTACTTGCTTCATCATCAATATTCACTTGAATGAGGACTTGCAGCGGTGCTTGGCGAGGTAAACGCTGTTCATTCAAGCGCCGCGCAATTTTCTCTCGATCAATACTGTGAACCCAATCAAAATGCTCGGCGATGTCTTTGGTTTTGTTACTTTGGATGGGCCCGACAAAATGCCATTGGATTCCATCGAGATCTTGGCATTCGTGGATCTTGTTGACCCCTTCTTGCACATAGTTCTCCGCAAAAAGACGCTGCCCTGCAGCGTAGGCTGCGCGGATCGCTGACACAGGTTTCGTTTTACTGACCGCCAGAAGTGCGATACTTTCAGGAGTACGGTTTGCTTCTTGAGCAGCGTCAGTGATTTGCTGGCGCACTTGGGTAAGATTCATTGCAATCGCATTTGCGTTAGGTGTCATGAATTGCAAGCCTCGAAATTAATCCTGCTCTGGAATGTGGGCATCATACTAAAAAGAACCAAGACTCGTAATTATGGATATCAACGAACTGCTCTCGTACGCTGTAAAGCGCAATGCATCAGACATGCATCTTTCCTCTGGTTCTCCAGCGGTCGTTCGTATTGATGGCGACTTGCATAAGGTTAACACAGAGGTGTTGTCATCTCATCATGTAGAGAAAATGGTCTACTCGGTGATGAATGATCGGCAAAAATCTGAGTTTGAGAAAAATCTTGAAGTGGATTTTTCGTTTCACGTGGAAGGGTTAGCGCGGTTTCGAGCCAATGTGTATGTGCAACAGAACGGACCCGCCGCAGCGTTTCGCACCATCCCAGATTCAGTGCTGAGTTTGGATGCCTTAAACGCTCCTCCAATATTGAAGCGAATCGCCGAATACCCGCGCGGGCTGGTGTTGGTCACGGGACCCACTGGCTCAGGTAAATCGACCACTTTGGCGGCGATGGTTGATTATATCAACGATACCTTCCCCCATCATGTGCTGACGGTCGAAGATCCCATCGAGTTTGTGCATAAGAATAAACGTGCGTTGATCAATCAGCGCGAAGTGCATCGGGATACGTTAAGTTTTAAAAATGCCTTGCGTGTAGCTCTACGTGAAGATCCTGATGTGATTTTGGTCGGTGAGTTACGTGACTTGGAAACAATTCGCCTAGCGCTGACAGCGGCGGAAACCGGTCACTTAGTATTTGCAACCTTGCATACTACCTCGGCTCCGAAAGCGATCGATCGCATTATCGATGTGTTCCCCGGTGACGAGAAGGCAATGGTGCGCTCTATGCTATCGGAATCACTACGAGCGGTTGTCGCCCAATTGTTGCTGAAAAAAGAAGGCGGTGGGCGCGTGGCTGCCCATGAAATTATGCTGGCCACCCATGCGATTAAGAATTTGATTCGGGAAGATAAAGTGGCGCAGATGTATTCCGCCATTCAAACCGGTGGCGCTTTGGGGATGCAAACTATGGAGCAAGCACTGAACCGATTGCGCGATGCTGGCGAAATATCCGATGAGCAAGTGCGTGCGAAACTAGGGCAAATTAGCAGTTAGTTGCCGATGGTCGAGGGTAGTGAAGTCTTCATGCCCTCGGCAAGCTCTGGTAAACTACACCCGAGTAGCACGAGCGGTGGATGATGGTAAGCCTTCTACACCCCCGGAAGTTGATGTTGAAGGTGTGGAGACAACATGCGCGTTTTAGGAATTGAAACCAGTTGTGATGAAACCGGTATTGCGATTTACGATACCGAAAAGGGCTTACTGGCGAATACTTTATATAGCCAAGTGAAGCTGCATGCGGACTATGGCGGCGTTGTGCCAGAGCTAGCATCCCGCGATCACGTACGTAAAACACTCCCACTGATTGAACAAACCCTAGCTAATGCGGGCCTGACCGCTTCTGACATTGATGGCGTGGCCTATACCGCAGGTCCGGGCTTAATTGGTGCCCTGTTGGTTGGGGCTACCATCGGTCGTAGTTTAGCGTTTGGATGGAATGTGCCTGCAATTGGCGTTCATCATATGGAAGGGCATTTGCTGGCACCCATGTTAGAAGATCGTCGCCCAGAGTTTCCGTTTGTGGCGTTGCTTGTGTCCGGTGGTCATACCCAATTGGTCCGTGTCGATGGTATTGGTCACTACGAACTATTGGGAGAGTCGGTGGATGATGCGGCAGGCGAAGCGTTTGATAAAACCGCCAAACTATTGGGGTTGGATTATCCTGGTGGCCCACGTTTAGCCAAACTAGCTATATCTGGGCGTCCAGACCGTTTTCAATTCCCGCGTCCGATGACTGATAAGCCAGGGCTTAACTTTTCTTTTAGCGGCTTAAAAACAGCTGCTGCACAAGCCATCGCAAAGCACGGTGACGATCCGCAAACCCACGCAGATATTGCACGTGCTTTTGAGGATGCGGTGGTGGATACGTTAATTATCAAATGCCGCAGAGCTCTTGAACAGACTGGCTTAAAGCGTTTGGTTATGGCCGGGGGCGTAAGTGCTAACTTGCGTTTACGCGAAGCGCTCGAAGCGACCATGGCAAGTTTAGGTGGCGAGGTGTTTTATCCGCGCCCTGAGTTTTGTACCGATAATGGGGCTATGATTGCCCTTGCGGGAGCACAGCGCTTGGCGGCAGGTAGTACCGAGGGCTTAAGCGTGCAGGTTCGTCCTCGTTGGCCTTTGGTTGAGTTACCGGCAATTTAATTATTTTTTAGGCGGGGTTTTGCGGTTCGGCTTGGCGTTGCGCAAGCCTACTTCTGTGCCATGCCACAAGCGTTTAATGTTGGTACGGTGGCGCCAAATAATAAGCGCCGCAAGCATAATGGCTGGAATGGTGTACTGGGGCTTAATGAGCCATGCGAATAGAGGTGCCAGTGAAACCGTAATCAATGCTGCCAATGACGAAACGCGACTGATCCAGAACACGATCACCCAAGTCACAATCAGTAGTAGCGCCATTTCTGTGGCAACTGGGAACATAGCCCCCAACGCGGTTGCTACCGCTTTGCCACCTTGGAATTTAAAGAATAACGGATAAATATGGCCAAGGCAGGCGGAAACGGCTACTAAGCCTAAAATGATGGGGGGGAGGCCAAGTAAATACGCGGCCCATACCGGAATCATCCCTTTGAGTACATCGAATAGGAGTGTCATCCCCGCAGGAATGGGGCCGCCGAGTCGATACACGTTAGTGGCCCCAGGGTTACCTGAACCGCGAAAACGGGGATCGTCAAGTCCGAACAGCTTGCACATGATTATTGCGCTGCTAATTGAGCCTAACAAGTAGGCAAAGACGATCATGAGGATGGCTAGGGCAGACATCAGCGGTACGGCAATTCCTTGTAGCGTTGCTCTTGTTGCGCTGTAGCCAGCACGTTAAGATGCCTGCTGCAGTGCGTTAGTTTTCCCAAGGATACGGTGTTTCCTCAATAAATGCTATCCGACCTGTAAGGCTGAGTCGTCGATTATTTCGACAAAACTGTAACAATTTATAACCATGGCGCAGAATGCGCGCAGAGGTACAGCGATTCAGATGAAGACTGAGAGCAAAAGTGTGTTTAATCAGACCCCGTTTTCCGGCGATCTAGTGCTTGTAGAGGGCCTTGAAGTGCCAGCTGTGATTGGCATTTTCGATTGGGAACAAGACATCCAGCAGCCGTTAGTCGTGGATGTGGCGGTTGTTTGGGATAACCGCATTCCTGCTGCCTCGGGGTCGATTGATGACGCCCTCGATTACGATCGTTTGAGTCGTGCGATACAGGATTGGATTCAAGAAAAGCCTTATGGCTTAATTGAAGAAGTGGCAGAAGTGCTCGCGGATCGTATTCTTCATGAGTTTAAAGTCGCGGCGGTGCAACTAAAGGTCGCTAAACCTACGGCTGTTAAAGCGGCTCGCTCCGTGGCTGTTCAAATTACCCGTTATACGGAAGGAGCGAACTAGCGTATGGCTTTTCTTGCAGATCTCCAACATGTCTATTTTGGCATTGGTAGTAACCTTGAACGCAAAAAACATATTCAGGCGGGCATTTCCGAATTGGCGGAGAGCTTCCCCCATGCGCCTTTGCGAATTTCCAGCGTGTATGAAAGTGAAGCCTTAGGTTTTGAAGGTCCGCCGTTCTATAACTTAGTCGCGATGACCGCAACGCCTCTTTCCTTAGCGGAAGTTCAGGAAAAAATTCGCACGATTGAATCCCGTTATGGGCGAGCGAGGGATGCGGAAAAGTTTAGTTCTCGCACGTTAGACATCGATATTTTGATGTATGGGAACTGTGTTCAAAACGAAGTGCCGGGTCGCGAACCGCAATTGCCCCGTCCGGAAATTCTTACAAGTGCATTTGTACTCAAGCCGCTTGCTGAATTGGCACCGCACGTGTGTCATCCAGGGTCGAACACGTCTTTTCAACGTTTATGGAAGACCTTCCAAGAGCAAGAACATCACCAAAATCAGCATCTATCGATGGTGACAGAGGCCATGGAGAATTAAGACCCTAGGTGTTGTTTTAGTTTAGCCAAGCGTCGACGGTCGAGTTCTTCACTAATCGCTCCATGCTGATGACCATCAGCAATCACGCTCTGTACATCGACTTCTGCGGTAATAGACAAGGCGCGTGCCAGTAACATCACGTCGTCGCGCTGACTCCAGCCGTTCTCTTGCGCAATATAAGTAAGTGCTTTTAGGGTGAGTTCTAGCCGCTCCGGGCGGCGAAAGGCATCACAGAAATGCAGAAATGCCAAAATATTGGCAGCGCCTAATGTGCCTGATTGCAGTTTTCGACTGATATGGATAACCGAGTCAGCGATTTTATGGTGCAGGTTGGGTACTCGGCACCAGTGCGATAAATCGATCGAGCATTTATCCGCCGTAAGGACAGAAAGATTTAGATCATAGTGGGCCAGAGCATAACGAACGATATCGCTCTCTTTGATTTTGTGTGTCCGTTCGAGTGTGCGCATGGGCACACTTTCAACGGATTTGTGGACGATGGCCGATAATGCCCCAACTTGTTGTAGTACATCAAAATATACCGCAGGAAAATCCGTTGTAAGTGCCTTATAGGTTTCCATCCACACTCGTTCCGGTGTGAGGTGTTGCAACTCACCGACGCGACTCATGGTGGTCATCAGACGTTTTGTGTCAGCGGCTATGGTAAAGCCTAAGCCATGAAAGCGAGCAGCGAAGCGCGCAATCCGCAGCACTCGAAGAGGATCTTCACTAAAAGCAGGGGAGACATGACGTAATACCCGGTTTTTAATATCGGCGACGCCGTGATGCGGATCGATTAACGTCCCATCTGGGTCTTGAGCGATTGCATTGATGGTCAAGTCCCGTCGGAGGAGATCATCTTCGAGAGTCACATCGGGACTAAATTCGCAGATAAATCCTGTGTACCCGGGGCCTGACTTGCGTTCCGTGCGCGCGAGAGCGTATTCCTCTTTGCTGTGGGGATGCAAGAATACCGGAAAGTCACGGCCTACCGCCTCGAATCCACGAGCGGTTAGTTCCTCTGGGCTTGCGCCCACCACAACATAATCACGTTCATGCACGGGTAGCTCAAGCAACGCATCCCGAACGGCACCGCCCACGAGGTACACTTGCAGTCCTTTTAATTTAGGATCGTCGTTCATGATTGTCCTTTGCTCGGTGCATGCGTTATAAAATCCTGCATCAAGAATACTATTTTTTTCCTGATGAAACTTTTAATGAATTCAAGGTACAGATAATCACGAATGCGTGCGCGCATTGCAAGGATTCATAAGGCCTGCTACTTTGATTTCTATTCGGTTGAATTGAGCACATCCATGTACCACGATTATTTTGGTTTCGAGCAAACGCCTTTTTCTATCGCGCCCGATCCCGATTTTTTGTATTTAGGGCCCCGTCATCAAGAGGGACTTGAGCACTTGCGTCAAGGATTAAGTGGGAGTGGTGGTTTCTTGTTGCTCACCGGCGAAGTGGGTACCGGAAAAACAACCTTGTCGCGGGCCGTGTTGGCTGAGTTACAAGAGCATGTGGATGTTGCATTTGTGCTTAACCCAATGCTGAGCGAGCGCGAGTTATTAGCTACAATTTGTGACCAATTTGCCATTCCAGGTCGGCATGAGAAAGCCTCCCTCAAACGCTTAACCGACCACCTGAGTCGCTTCCTACAGGAAGCCAGTGCCCAAGGCAGACAGCCGGTTGTGTTGATCGACGAAGCACAGCACTTGTTGCCTTCCGTACTTGAGCAATTACGCTTACTAACCAACTTAGAAACCAATTCACGCAAGCTATTGAGCGTTGTTCTTATTGGGCAGCCAGAGCTGCAAACATTGTTGCAACGCCGCGAATTACGTCAGGTTGCCCAGCGCATTGTTGCGCGCTATCACTTGCTCCCACTAACGGAGAAAGAGACACAAGCCTATATTCAGCATCGCCTACAATGCGTAGGTGGTGATTTTGATATATTTGAAGCGGCGGCACTCAAGCAGATCTTTCGATTTAGCCAAGGCACGCCTCGTTTAATTAATTTAGTAGCGGATCGCGCGCTACAATTAGCCGCCCGCCAAGAAACCCGAAAAGTGAGCAAGGCAATCGTGGCGGAAGCAGCAGAATCGCTCAGTTTTTCGGTGCAACGTCACCAAGAGTCACGTGGGCGGGTGCCTTGGGCGACAGTGTTTACCAGTGTGAGTGTTGTTGCGGTTATTGCAGCCGCAGCCCTCTGGTGGCGCTTGGATCAGACCGAAGAGGCTGAAACCGCACGCTTATCAGAACAACGAGTTCAACAAGAGCAGCAACGTGAAAGTGCCTCGCGAGAGGTAGTGCTAACAGGTTTATCACCAGCCCATATGTTGCGAATACTTGGGGATCGTTGGCAGGTTCAAAATTACATTTCCGGTATAGACGCCTGTGCCGAAATTCCGGCGTTAAACTTAGCCTGTGTGCGCGGTCATTTTACCGCAGAACAGCTAGTGCGCCTGGATTTACCGGCGGTATTAGAATCCCGTGTTCCCGAACTTTGGCTCATGCTCAATGGCATTGAAACGACAGAGCAAGGACAGCACCGTTATCGAGTAGCGGATCGCTATGGCGTGCGCTCACTTAGTGAAAACGAATTGCAACGAAACTGGAGTGGCGAAGCGATTGTATTCTGGCAATTGCCAACGGAATCAAATTTTGAAGGTTGGGTACGGGAAGGGGTGCAGGAGTATCTTCCCTATTCATTGCGATCTGCTTCGCTGGCACAACAGCTTGAGTGGCTGCGAGCAAGCCTTGGACGTTTGGTGAACTCGCGCTTATCTGAATTTAGTGATGATGAGCTAACGGATATTGAATTAGCTTATTTGAGCTCAGGTTATTTTACTAATAGACCCTCGCTACAACGTCCACAGAACGTGCAGATTCCGCAAGGTCTCGTGGCGGATGATGATCGCACGACGCTTATGGCAGAGATTTCTATTCCGTTGGAGCGCAGAACTAAGCCAGTAAGCTCTGGGAATACGAGTGGTGAGCGGGTTACAACCGCGAGCGCTGACACTCAAACGACGCCCCCGAACCCAGACGTGGCTTCCGAGGAGGTCTCTTCGCATATTCGCAATTTATTTGATAGTGCAGTAGCCGAAATTGGTATCGATGATGTATTGCGCAATGAGAATCAAGCCGCGGTAACCATGAGTTTACCTTTTGCTCGCGATTTATCGCGTGATGAACGGCAACAATTACCGCGCTTTAATTATGACTCCCATATGTATAGTGGACGCACTCGAGATCGTTGGATTCGTTTGAATGATCGCATGCTCCGTGAAGGTGAGCGCATGGGTGAATTGCGAGTCATTGCAATTGAACCATCTCATACGGTCTTTGGTTATCGGGATATTCTATTCCGCCTTGATGCCCTCGAAGATTTGAATTTCTAACCCGCCGAAATACTTGCGTCAATCTCGAAGCTTTGCGATGATGCTCCTAAATTAAACACCTGTTTGAAAATGTTCACCAGGGCCTATAAAGTCCGTTATTGATGAATATGGGAGTAGCACATGACTGATTATCGCGCGGCGCTGCAGGATATGAATTTCCTGTTGCATGATGTATTTAAAGTCGGCCAAGACTGGGAAACCATGCCACAGTTGGCAGAAATGATGGACCCTGATACGGCGCGAGCGATTCTCGACGAAGCCGCCAAACTCACGGAAACCTTGATTGCTCCGAATGCGCGTGCTGCCGATGAGCAAGGGATTACCTTTAAAGATGGCACCGTGACGACACCTGATGGCTATAAAGAACAATTCCGCCAGCTCGCTCAAGGCGGTTGGGTAGGGGTGACCGCAAATCCTGAGTATGGTGGTATGGGGCTGCCGAAAACGCTCTCAGCGCAATACGAAGAAATGATGTGTGCTGCTGATATTTCCTTTAGTTTGTATTCGGGGCTTACTGCGGGTGCGATTATGACCCTCGACTCGCATGGCAGTGATGCACTGAAAGACATGTATCTGCCACGCCTAGCTGCAGGAGAATGGACTGGCACGATGTGCTTAACTGAACCTCACTGTGGTACCGACTTAGGCATTATCCGCAGCAAAGCGATTCCTGCCGCCGATGGCAGCTTCGCAATTTCTGGTACCAAGATATTTATTACCAGCGGTGAACACGATTTAGCTGACAACATTGTGCACTTAGTGCTGGCCAAATTACCTGATGCACCTCCGGGAACCAAAGGGATTTCTCTGTTTTTAGTTCCGAAGTTTTTGGTAAACGAAGATGGCAGCTTGGGTGAGCGCAACCCGGTTGTGGCAGGTTCGGTCGAACATAAAATGGGTATCCACGCGTCGGCGACCTGTGTGATGAACTTCGATGGTGCGAAAGGATGGCTCGTTGGTGAACCGAACCGTGGCTTGGCAGCAATGTTTACCATGATGAACTACGAGCGTTTAGGTGTGGGCATTCAAGGCTTAGGCGCCGCCTCTCGCTCATACGTGACTGCTCTTGCGTATGCGAAAGATCGTCGTCAGGGCCGTGGTGCGAAAGCAACCCAGCAGCGTGAAGCGGAAGCGGATCCATTGTTAGTGCATGGTGATGTGCGCCGGATGCTTTTAACCATGAAAGCATTCGTTGAAGGAGGCCGTGCATTCTCGACGTATGTGGGGCAGCAGTTAGATCGGGCTAAATACGCGCCCACGCCGGAACAGCGAGCCAAAGCAGAAGCTTCAGTGCAATTGCTTACACCCGTGGCTAAGGCGTTTATGACCGACACCGGTTTTGAGGCGACGATTGCCGGTCAGCAGATCCTTGGTGGACACGGTTATGTGCGGGAATGGGGTCAGGAACAATGGGTTCGTGATTGCCGGATTGCGCAAATCTATGAAGGTACCAATGGCATCCAAGCCTTGGATCTGTTAGGTCGGAAAGTCGCCGGATCGCGCGGTGAGTTACTAAAGCCGCTGGTGCAAGAAATGAAATCATTCCTTGCGGAAGATGCCGGCGCTTGGGCACATCAGTACCAACAATTAAACGATGCAGTGAATCAACTAGAGGCGGTAACGACACGCGTATTAGAGCAGGTGCCAAGTGATGAAAACATTATCAACAGCGTTGCTGTTGAGTACTTACATTTGCTAGGTTACGTGGTTTACGGCTATATGTGGTTGCGCATGGCTCGGGTGGCAGAAACCCAGCCGGAACTCGCTGAATTCGCAACGGCAAAAGAAAAAACAGCACGTTTTTATTTTGCTAAGTTATTGCCTCGCATTTCGGGCCTAATCGCAGCCATTGAATCCGGCTCCGACAGTTTGTTTGATCTTGCTGATCACGAGTTTTAATCAAAAGGTATCAATCAACTACATCAAACCTCGGCTATCGCCGAGGTTTTTTTTGCGCGGCATCGGGCAACTTATCCTTTGCATCTTTACCTGATTCACGTATTTTGAATACATCAACGCTAGGTACCATAAAAATGATAAAACAATGGATGAATTAAGCGGAAAACTTCAACAGGATGATCAAACACCGCGTGTTTTTGAACAATCTAGCGAATTAACGTTAGTGCGCGGACTGCTGCTGTTCTTAGGTTATGTTTTCTTATGGCGTGTTTCTGCGCTGATGGAATACGCCCCCCATGCGAGTCTGTGGTTTCCTCCGGCAGGCTGGACACTTGCTGCATTTCTCATCTTCGGTGTCCGCGCCTTGATTCCGCTGGCGGCGGCTATGCTGCTCACCACCTTCTGGATGAACATCATTTATGATGCGGGACAAACGCTCACCGAGACCCTCTTTGTGGGTCTCTTATTCACCTTCGCTATTTCGTTTTCCTATGGATTAGGTGCCGCCTTGTTGCGCCAATTTGTGCGCTTTGGCGTCGTGCGTGATTTACCGGTCATGGTGATGTCGTTTCTTGCGTTGGGTGCGCTTACGTCGTTATTGGCATCTTTCTTGGGCACCCAAGTACTTTTGATTGCCGGCACCGTTAGCATTTTCGATGTGTACACGATTTGGCTTCCATGGTGGATTGGCGATATGGCTGGGGTGCTTGTACTCACCCCATTGTTTATGGTGTTAATGCTGTGGCGACAACCGCACTTATCTAGTTGGGTGCGTACGTTGCGGATCAGCACTGAACCGACGCCTATTTACCAGTTTGGGGTTAAGCTGACACTACTACTTTCGCTGCTCTACACCTGTATTCTTTTGTCTTGGTGGTTTGAGCATCGTGATGTCGCCTTCGCCGTATTTTTCCTGATTATCCCGCAAATGTGGATTGCCTACACCGAAAACGCGTTACGCACCGCCATTAGTTTAGGGGTGTTTAGCTTGTCTCTTGCGATTGGCGTAAATATCTTTGATTTAGGTGAGTCGGCCATGGTGTATCAATTTGCGGTTACCGTGATTGCCGCAAGTGTATACTTTGGCTTAGCCGTTCCAGTGTTGCTGGCGCAGAACCAGCAGTTACAGTTGCAAGCCCAGTACGATTATTTAACAGGCGTTAGTTCTCGCGGTTATTTCACCGAGTTGGCTGTCGATGAGCTAGAGCGGGCCAGTCATTATCAATATCCTATTACCTTGTTAATGCTCGATATTGACCACTTTAAGCGAATCAATGATACCTACGGTCATGCGGTGGGTGACAAGGCCCTGATCGCCGTGGCTGATGTATTAAAGAGTCAATTGCGCCCTTCGGATTTATGCGGGCGCTTTGGTGGAGACGAGTTTCTTATTCTTTTGCCTGGACTGACGGAGGCAAGCGGTGCCAAAGTGATGGCGCGTATTCGCCAAGCCTTTGAGTATATCGCGGTAGATGGTTTGGACGAGCCCATTTCAGCATCTTATGGCATGGTACAAGTGGAGCCAGAAGAAACTTTAGAAGAAGCCCTGCAACGTGCGGATCAGGGGCTGATGGGGCGCAAGCGCAGACGCTAGGAGCGGATTATCACTCGGCGTGTGTTGACTCGAGAAACTGCCAAAACTCAGCAACCGGCAGCGGATGACAAAACAAAAAGCCTTGGAAACGATTACAGCCGAGCTTCAAGAGAAAATCTTTTTGCGTTTCTTGAGCCACGCCCTCTGCGATAACCTCAAGTTTCATTGCTTTTGCTAAATTAAACACAAGATCAGCAATGGCGGCATCGTCTTTGTTGATGACCATATCTTGAACAAAGCGTAAATCGAGTTTGATCTCGTGTATAGGCAATGCTTTTAAATAGGAAAGAGACGAGTAACCGGTTCCAAAATCATCGAGTGAGAAGCGTATTCCGAGTTTTTGTAACTCGAGCATGTGCTCAACAACCGTATGGGTATCACGGATCATCGCACTTTCGGTGATCTCGAATTTCAGGCGTTCCGGTTTAGCCCCAGTTGCCTGCAAGATGTCATGAATATCTTGTAAAAATTCCGGTTGTAGAATGTGCTCTGCGCTGATGTTCACTGCGATAGGGATAGAGTATCCCGCGTCGTCTAGGTGTTTCAATAAGTGACAGGTTGACTTCAAGACCAAACGCCCGATCCCGCCAATCAGTCCCGTTTCTTCTGCAAATTCAATAAAACGCCCTGGAGCGAGCAACCCTCGGGTGGGGTGATTCCAACGAACTAGGGCTTCGGCACCAATAATGCGTTCACTGGCATCGCTTTGTGCCTGGTAATACACTTCAAATTGCTCCTCGGCTATGGCTGTGCGCAAATCGGCATAAAGTTGTGCCCGTTCGACGGCTTCTTGCTGCATGGCAGGGTCGTAATACTGAATGGTATTGCGACCTTGGGCTTTGGCCCGGTACATCGCAAGTTCTGCCTGTTTGAGCAGGCTAGCAGGAGTTTCATGATGTTTACCATAGACAATCCCTACGCTTGCGGAACCGTGGAAGGTGTGACCATCAAGCCGAAACGGTCGAGCTAGTTCGCTGCGCACCCGTTCACCGCAATCCTGCACCTTCAATACCGCCTGCTCCTCGCTTTCAAATGGGCTTTCCATAAGCACAACAAATTGGTCGCCGCCGACTCGGGCCACAGTGTCGCCCTCACCAACAGCGGCGAGTAATCGTTTACTTGTATATTGCAGCAGTAAATCGCCTGCATCCCGCCCTAAGCTGTCGTTAATGCGCTTAAAATGATCCAGATCGAGATACAGTAACGCACATGTATGCGCTTGAGAGCTGGCAACACTGAGCGCATGTTCGAGTCGATTGGTTAGCAAACGGCGATTTGGTAAGTCGGTCAATTCGTCGAAATAGGCGAGGTGTTCTACTTTTTGCTCTGTTGCTTTGCGAACCAATGTGCCGGCAATGAGGTCGGTAATCAACTGCAAGGATTCGATGATTTCATTTTGCTCGAAAATACGCCGAGAGTTATGCACTGCACGCAAAACTCCAAGCTCGGTGTCACCATGGCGCAGCAACACTCCTAACGCAGGCAAATCTTTCTTGAGTGGAACGCCAAGCTGAAAGGACGTGGTTAGTACGGGTTGTTTTTGTAACTGCTTAAAAAGATTGCGGTGCTCATTTTGAAATGTTTGCGCTAAAGGTCGCTTAATGCTGATATCTCGTAGCCCCAAGAAGGCTCGAATTTGTGAAAGGGCCTTGCGTACAGTGGCATCGACTTTTTGTGTCGGCAGATTAATAAATTCGACTGCAATGCGTGAGATAAGTTGGCGTAAACGAAAGGATTGGTCGGCGCGTTTGCGCTGTAATGCGCTTGATACGATCTCGCCAATCACTTGCAGCAATGTGACTTGCTCTTCTTGCCAGTCATAGGGGTGCTGCATTAAGTCGATGCCGAAGATGCCTTGCAAGCCTTCATCACTCGGTAGAGGCACCATGAGTAATGCACGCATTCCTTGCGGTTCTAAAAGAGCTCGCTCGGGGCTATTGGGGTCTAGGCTTTGTACATCTGAAATTGGGATGGAGCGGCCTGCTTGCCAATCGCCAATCCAATCTTTATACATATCCATTGGCAGGTCTTTGAGGTTGTCTATTTCTGCAGAAACCCCAGGAGCGCACCATTCATAGGTGTTATCAGCAAACTTTAGGTGCTCGCTAAATTCAAATATGTAACTGCGGTCGGCATGGAAAAAAGCGCCGATATCGGCCAAAGCCTGATTAATAGAGCTGTCGATATCATCTACTTTAGACGCAACAAAACGCGCCGAAACTTTCGCGACCATCTGATAGAATGCTAAGCGGCTTTGATCGTTAATCGCTTGCAAGTGGGCTCCAAAGACAGGACCATTGTGTACCAACCAGTTTAGTTTAACTGGTCGAAATTTCTATTTATTTTTCAACTACTACTTCAAGGCTTATACTCAAGTGGCGCAAATTTGGATTGATGCAGATGCATGCCCAGTGGTAATCCGAGATATCTTATATCGGGCTGCAAATCGAACTCAAACAAAACTTACCTTGGTGGCTAATCAACGGATAAAAGTGCCACCGTCTCGGTTTATAGATGTTGTGCAGGTGGCAGCAGGCTTTGACGTGGCCGATGACGCGATTGCAGAGCGCTGTGGCGTGAATGATTTGGTGATTACCAGTGACATCCCACTTGCTGCTGATGTGATCAAAAAAGGTGCGCAGGCGTTAAGTCCTCGCGGTGAGCTGTATACCACCGAGTCAATAGGGGAGCGCCTGAATATGCGCGACTTTATGGACACAATGCGGGCCAGTGGAGTGCATACGGGTGGCCCGCCACCGTTAACTCAGGCGGACCGACAAAAATTTGCTAATCACCTTGATCGTTGGCTCGCACAAAAAGACTCATAGTTTCCATATGGCCTGTTTGCGGGAACATGTCGAGCATTCCCCATTGTTTGAGAACATAGCCCTGGGCCACGAGAATTTCCGCATCCCGGGCAAGGGTTGCGGGGTCACAGGATACATAAAGAATGCGCACCGGCGCCAATATTGATATTTGTTGGCACACATGCTCGGCACCTGCGCGAGGTGGATCGAGTACTACCACGTCGAACGAGTTTTTAGCCCAACTGAATTTATTGAGTGGCTGATTCAGGTCTGCTGATGTGAAACGGAGATTATCAAATTGGTTCAGTTGCGCATTTTTGCTGCCTTGCTCTACTTGACTCAAGCTGCCTTCCACACCTAGTACACTTTCGCATTGCGTAGCCATCGGTAAGGTAAAATTGCCAAAGCCGCAGAACAGCTCCAATACACGTTCATTTGGCTGCAAGTTTAACCAATCGAGGGCCTGGGCAACCATGCGCTTGTTTACCTCAGTATTGACCTGAACGAAATCGCCAGGTTGGAACTCCAGTGTGAGTGTACGCTCACCAACCTCGAGGCTATAGGCCAATGGTTCCATGGCATCTTGGTGCAACACTTGGTAGCGCAATGGCCCCTCGGTATATGGGGTCGATGCCACAATAATCTGCACCTGATGTTGCTCTGAAAATGCTCGCCAATGCTTTTGGTCTGCCAATGACATAGGTTGCATAACGCGAACCACCAGATGGTTTTTCTTATCTCCGGCGATGAGTTCAATGTGTCCTATGTGCGCATGTCCCGCTAACTGAGGAACAAAGTTTTGTAAGGCCGGTATCATCGGCTGCAGCGCTTCGGTCAGAATAGGGCATTCTTGAATAGGGATAATCTGTTTCGATGCACGAGCGCGAAAACCGACGACTAACCCTTGTGATTTGGTTTTGGTAACACTCAAACGTGCTTTGCGGCGATAACCATAAGCTGCGCTTGTCAGTGCCGGCGCTTGAATGGCCGCCATATCGATTAGCTGATGCGTGGCTAAATGGTGAAAGTGCTCACGAATCACTTGTTGTTTATGGCTAACCTGCGCGTTGTGGCTCATGTGTTGCAACGAACAGCCACCACACACTTCGGCATGCTGGCAGCGAGGTGTTACGCGATCAGGAGCATGTTGTAATATTTGTACAACATGGGCTTCGTTATAGCGGCTGCGACTTTGGGTAATTTGCGCAGTCACGGACTCACCCGGAAGGGCCCCTTCAACAAATACCGTTTTTCCTTGCGCGTCGTGGGCGATACCGCGACCTTCATGGCTGAGTCGCTCGATATGTAAACCAGGGGAAGTGGGCGTTGTCATTGCCGGTTGTTGACGCTGGCTTTGTGCTTGTTTCGCCTTGTTTTTCTTCTGTCGTTTTTCTTTCTGATATCGATCAAATAAAGATGCCATGAATGGGCCTAGTGTATCTGTATGTAAAGGTTATGCCTGAATTCAGCTATTTTAGCACGGTCACCGTGTGTTTCTTTCAAATTCTGCTAGGTTTAATGGGGTTAGCCAAGCGTAATCCGCGTTAAGCAACGCTCAAGTATGCGTTGTGGCCATATACAGGAGCTAGAGAATGGGTACAGGTCTTTTAGGTATTATTCATCTCATTTTGATTATCTGGGCATTGGTGAACATCATGCAAAGCGGAGTGAGTACTGGTAACAAAGCGCTGTGGGTTGTGCTCGTTGTTTTATTGCCTATTATCGGTTTTATTGTTTGGTTTCTCGCCGGACCAAAGTAATAGCGCTCTGAGGATACAAAAAAACGGCCATCATGGATGGCCGTTTTTTGTGCGTGTTTCAAACGCAGCCCTTAGTCACCGAGCGACAACAGGGTTGCGTTTCCGCCCACTGCTGTGATGTTGTCACTGAATGTTTTCTCGGTCATAAAGGCATACAGATAGTGTGGGCCACCGGCTTTTGGACCGGTCCCTGACAATCCGCGGCCACCAAATGGTTGTACGCCAACAACTGCGCCCACTTGGTTCCGGTTGATATACACGTTACCGACATTAATCCGTTTGGCGACGTCATAGGCGAAGGTCTCATTACGGCTATGAATACCGAAGGTTAAGCCAAATCCGGTATTGTTAATATCTTCGATGACTTGGTCTAGTTGATCCCGCTGGAAGCGAATCACATGCAAGATAGGACCAAAGTTCTCGCGATGAAGCTGACTAATCGTATCGATTTCAATGGCTGTTGGGGTCACGAAGGTGCCGCCGCGCGTGTACTCGGGCATCGGCGCTTCGGAGATCAGTTTGCCCACATGCTGAATATCGATAATATGCTGTTCAAGGTTGGTTTTCGCGATACCGTCGATCACCGGGCCAACATCGGTTTTGTGGTCGATAGGGTCACCCACCAACAACTCCTGCATTGCCCCTTTCAATAAGTCGATAATGCGATCAGCGATGTCGTCTTGCACATACAAGACACGTAACGCAGAACAGCGTTGACCAGCACTCTTAAAGGCACTGCCAACGATGTCGGTGACCGCTTGCTCAGGCAACGCGGTGGAATCGATCAGCATGGCATTCTGACCGCCAGTTTCAGCAATCAGTGGTACCAAGGCCCCTGTGCGAGCGGCTAGTGCGCGGTTAATGGCTTGGGCGGTATTGGTAGAGCCGGTGAAACACACCCCAGCAATGTTTTCTTGGCTGACAAGATACGCACCAACTTCAGCGCCTTTACCTGGCAAGAATTGCAATACGTCGCCCGGGATACCTGCTTCCAGCGCGAGTTGCACGGCGCGATAGGCAACTAAACCCGTTTGCTCCGCCGGTTTTGCAATCACGCAGTTACCGGTAGCAAGTGCCGCTGTAATTTGTCCGAGGAAAATCGCGAGTGGGAAGTTCCATGGGCTAATACATACAAAGGTACCGCGGCCTTGCACAAACAATTCATTGGTTTCGCCGGTAGGTCCTGGCAGTTTGTCGCCTTTACCCATAAGCGTGCGTGCTTGAATGGCGTAGTAGCGACAGAAATCCACGGCTTCGCGAACTTCGTCGATGCCGTCTTGTAATGTTTTACCGGCCTCAAGCGTACATAACGCGATGAGCTCGTGCAGGTGTTCTTCCAACAAGTCGGCCAATTTTTCTAAGGCATCAGCACGTACGTTTACGTCGGTATTGGTCCAACGAGGATAGGCTTTGTTTGCCGACTCTAAGGCGAGTTCAGCAAGTTCCGCGTCGGCCCAACCAATGGTACCGATTTGATGGGTGCTTTGTTGCGGTGAGGTAACGCCAACTCGTTGTCCGGTTTCTACAAGTTTGCCATTAACGATTGGGCCGCCTTGCCATTGGTTATTCTGATAGCTGCGAACTTTCTCAAAGAAAGGAGCGCCTTGAGATTCGATATTCATGTTTAACCCCAGTGAGTTCTTGCGTTGCCCGAAAATTTGCGACGGGAGAGGAATTTTGTCGTTAGCCAATGATGGCTTTTTCCGCAGATTAATCAGCGGATGCTCAACCAACTCTTCAATTGGCACTTTTGGATCGAGCAACTTATGCACGAATGAGCTGTTTGCACCGTTCTCGAGCAAACGTCGCACGAGATAGGGCAGAAGTTCTTTGTGCGCGCCAACGGGTGCATAGATGCGGACGGTTTTTCCTGGGTTTTTCTCCAAGAATGCGTCGTACAGATCTTTACCCATGCCATGCAAGCGCTGGAACTCATATTTGCGATCACTCGCTAAGTGCTGAATGGTCACAATAGTTTGCGCATTGTGTGTCGCAAATTGTGGATAGATGTTGCCTTTGGTGGCATCGCTCAATAAGTAACGAGCACATGCCATATAGGACACATCGGTGCTTGCCTTGCGGGTAAATACAGGATATCCCGGAAGTCCCAATTGCTGGCAATGCTTAATTTCTGTATCCCAGTAGGCACCTTTTACCAAGCGCACAGGAATTTCATCGCCGCACTCTTGGGCCAGAGTATTAATCCAAAGCAACACAGGTAAAGCACGCTTAGAGTAAGCCTGAACCACTAGTCCAAAGTAAGGCCAGCCCTTGCATACGCCGCTGCGATACACTTTCTCAAACAAATCGAGCGACAGCTCTAAGCGGTCCATTTCTTCCGCATCAATACTCACGCCCACATTGGCATCTTTCGCCAATTTAATGAGATCGGTAAGGGTCGATGCGAGTTCGGTCAGTACCCGTTCTTTATTGGCCTGCTCATAACGCGGGTGCAAGGCTGATAATTTAATGGAGATGGTTGGCCGAGGTACGTCAGGATTATTGAAATCCTCTGAGGCCACACGCTGAATTGAATTCACATAGGCTTGCTTGTAACGGGCTGCATCTTTACTGGTCAGAGCCGCTTCGCCGAGCATATCGTAGCTGTGGGTGTAGCCAATCTCACGGTTCTTGCGGCTATTCTTTAGCGCCTCTTCGATGGTACGACCCAATACAAACTGTTTGCCCATCAGCTTCATGGCTTGATAGGTGGCGGTGCGTACAACAGGTTCACCTAAGCGCTTCACCAAGCGGCGAAAGCGGTTTACCGGTTCATCTTTGCTGCGACCATGAGGATTGACGACTTTCGCTGCGAGATTCAGACCCCAGGTTCCGGTGTTCACAAGAATCGATTCGCTTTTTTTCACGTAATCGTTCCAGGCACCTTTGCCTAACTTGTCTTGAATCAGCGCATCTGCAGTAAAGCTATCAGGAATTCGTAGCAATGCTTCGGCTAGGCACATCAAAATGATACCTTCCTCGGTATCCAAGCTGTATTGCTGTAGAAACGCATCAACGCCATCGCCGCCTTGAGTTTCTTCGCGCACATCGTGCACCAGATCATGCGCAGCTTGGGTAAGCGATTGCACGGTGTCATCATCGGCTTGCACCAGAGCAATCAACTCTTCCAAATAAGCATTTTCATCCACCGAGTAATTGTCGGTGATTGCCTGTCGCAGTGCTTTAAGCTGCTGGGGCTGGTTGTGTTGAGTCAACACTTGACTGGCTTTAAACATTACGTCTCCTGTAAGCAAAAACCGACCTGAATCGGTACCACAGATCCGCACGGGAACATGGCCGCCATTGTATGTTTATTTTGCGCTGGGTAAAGCCTTGTCGATACGATTTTTTGACTTGCCCGATGAGTTTAGCAATTCCTGCGATGACGAGCGGCAGATCGGTGGTTGACCGTGGTTGGGTTCGAGCCGCAGAATAGGACTCAATGGAATCAATCAGACCAAGGTGCGTTATCGTGACGAATGACCAAGAAATTGAACTTAAGTTTTTGATTGATAATAAAGAAATAGATGCCCTCCGGCAGTATTTGGATGCGCGCGCGAAGCCGCTTGATCCGCTTCAGCTCGATAACACTTACTTTGATACTCCCGATGAGGTACTCAGCGAGGAGCGAATTGGATTACGCATTCGGCGCTGGAATGACCAGTGCGAACAAACAATTAAATTGGCGGGTGTACAGCAGGGAGCGATGAGCCAGCGACCTGAGTACAACCAACCTTGTGATTCCGACGTGCCAGATTTAACAAAGTTCCCTGAGGATATATTTGGTGATCATCTCGATCCCGTCGCGATCACCGCCCAGTTGGTGCCGATGTTCCAAGTGGCCTTCTTGCGGGAGCGTTGGTTATGTGACGCTGAAGGCACGCTGATTGAGGTTGCTCTTGATCAGGGCCGTATTATTGCCGGTGAACGTGAAGAGCCGGTGTGTGAGCTAGAGCTGGAGCTAATCGACGGCGACGTGAGTGAGATTGAACGCTTGGTGTCGGATTTAGAACCGCATGTGGCCCTCACGCCGGGCACCTTAAGTAAAGCTCAGCGCGGCTTTGCATTACGCGATAAAGCCAAGAGTTAACCCCAATGCTCACTCTTCCAAATCCATCGCTTGGCCCGAAGCACTGGCGGTTGCCAGAACGTCTCGAGCAGGAACAGCAAGCAAATTGGGAACGGCTTGCCGCTATTGAGGCGGTCACGGCTTTAGATGATGAGGCAAAGGAACAGGTACGTTGGCTTGCGATGGTGAGTCCTTTTTTTGCGCGTATCCTGGAGCGCTATGGTCAGGCACTGGTTGAGCGGCTATTCAGCCCGTTACCGGCTACCCAAGAACTTCTTGATGAACAGGTGTTGCCTGATGTGCCGGAGCGTGAATTGCTTGCAGCAATTCGACGCTTTCGCCATGTAGAAATGGCGCGTATCGCCGGGCGTGACTTATTAGGCTGGTTGCCCTTAGATAGTATGCTGCGAGAAACCAGCGCCATTGCCGATATGCTGATTGAGCGTGGCTTAGAATTGGCTCGGTTGCAGATTTCAGAGCGCTATGGACGCGCCCTAAAAGATGACGTTGAGCAGCCACTTATTGCACTGGCCATGGGTAAGCTCGGCGGTGAAGAGCTTAACTTTTCCTCTGATATTGATTTGATCTTCTGCTTTCCGGAGCGCGGTGAAACCAGTGGAGGTCGGCAACAAGTCGATTTTGAGCTGTATTACGGCAAACTCGCTCAGCAATTTATGCGGTTACTGGGTGAGAACACTGCGGATGGACAGCCATTTCGGATCGATCTTCGTTTGCGCCCATTTGGTCAATCGGGCCCCATGGTGTCGAGTCTTGCTGCTTTAATGGATTATTACCATGAACAAGGGCGCATGTGGGAACGCTATGCCATGGTGAAGGCGCGTGTACTAGGTGCTAATGAGACATTGCGAGCAGAAGTACAGGATGTACTGCGTCCTTTCGTTTATCGCCGCTACCTCGATTACAGCGCCATTGATGCGCTGCGTAAGATGAAACTGATGATAAATCAGGAAGCCCGGCGCAAAGGGGTGTCTCAGAATATTAAACTCGGCTTAGGCGGCATTCGTGAAGTGGAGTTTATTGCCCAAGTATTTCAGTTGATTCGTGGCGGGCGAGAGCCAGAGTTGCAAACGCGTTCGCTGGTTGCTGCTTTAAGTATTTGTGAGCAACATCGACTTATCGATGCCCATGGCGTGCACGAATTGCTCGAGGGTTATGCGTATTTGCGTAAAGTTGAACATATCTTGCAAGAAATCGACGATCAGCAAACGCAAACATTGCCTGAAGATCAGGTGAATCGATATCGCGTATTAGTTGCGGCGGGCTATCCGGCCACAGAGCAGGGGTGGAGCGATTTTCACGATCACTTGCATCAAGTCATGCAAGGGATTCACCGCCACTTCCTCGATGCGATAGGCGGTGAAGAAGATATGTTGAGCGCAGAAGATAGCGAGTATTCAGTGCTTTGGCAGGATCTATTAGATGATACGACAGCGATTGATGTGCTCACCGAGGGCGGAGCTGAAGATGCAGCTCAATGTTGGGAGCATATTCAAGCATTTCGGCAGGTCACAAAAAAACGCCCTTCCGGGCCGCGCGGCCGTGAGCTGCTTGCCCAGCTGATTCCCGTTACCATTGAAACTGCCTTGGCCCAGAAAGAACCGGCGGTGGTTCTGAATCGAACCTTCGACGTGCTCACACAAATTATGTCGCGCACGACTTACTTAGAATTGCTGGCCGAAAACGAAGAAGCGCGCAGCCAATTAGTATTTCTCTGCGGTTCGAGTCCGTGGATTGCTCACCTTCTTGCGAAATTCCCGTGGCTGTTGGATGAGTTAATCGATCCTGTGCAACTGTATCAACTCCCCGATGTCACGAGTTACCGCAGCCAGGTATCGGAGTACATGATGCGCCTGCCACAAAACGATGTGGAAGCGCAGATGGATACCCTGCGCCATGTAAAACAAATTTTTCAGCTGAAAGTGGCCGCCGCGGATTTGAATGAGGGGGTGCATTTGATGCGAGTGAGTGATCATCTCACCTATCTAGCGGAAGCCATAATTGAACAAGTGGTGCTGATGGCCTGGCGCCAGTTGGCGGAAAAACATGGTACACCACCTGGGCGCGATGAGTCGGACACTGGCTTTGCCGTTATCGCCTACGGCAAGCTTGGTGGCTATGAACTGGGCTATGGTTCGGATTTAGATTTAGTATTCCTGTGTGACGACGATATCAGTGGGCAAACCGATGGCGAGCGGCCCATCGACGTGCAGCAGTTTTATTTGCGTTTAGCTCAACGTATTTTGCATTTGTGTACCACACGTACCATGGGTGGTGTGTTGTACGAGGTGGATATGCGCCTGCGCCCCTCTGGTCAATCAGGCCTTCTTGTTGTGCGCGTGAGCACTTATAAAGAATATCTGATGACCGATGCATGGACTTGGGAGATACAGGCGTTAGTGCGCGCTCGCTTCGTGTTTGGAGCTGTTGTGCTGTTGGAGAAATTCAATGCGATAAGGCGCAATGTGCTAAAGCTGAAACGTGATCCTGAATCTTTGCAGGAAGATGTTTTGAATATGCGATGGAAGATGCGTCAGCATCTTTGGCAGAAGAAGCCAGAACGCAATGATGTAAAACAAATGCCGGGCGGTATGGCAGATATTGAATTTATTACTCAGTATCTGGTGTTGCGCTGGAGTGCCGAAATTCCCGATCTTTGTGTTTGGACTGATAATATCCGCATTCTTGAGATTGCCAGCACCCACAAATTATTACCGGCACAGCAAGCGAATCAATTGATCGCCGCTTATCAAGCTTATCGCTATGAAACTCACCGCCTCGCTCTGGCTGAACAAGGTGGGTTAAGCGAGCACGCCTTTACAGAACCGGTCCAACATGTGAGCGAGGCCTGGTATACGTTATTTAACGAATGGCCACAGTCGGAAGATTAACTGTCTTTACGCCGTTGTTTCTTTGGATAGTAACTCTTTAATTCGTCAGTCGGACGCGTTTTAAATCGGCGGTGCACCCACATATACATATTGGGCATAGTGCGGATGGCACGTTCAACTTCACGGTTCACATGAATGGCGTCAGTGGTTTCATCACCGCTAGGTATTGGGTGTTCCGGTGGATAGATCGTGAGTCGGTATCCTTGACTGCCTGGGAGCCGTTCGCAGGTGCTAATTAAGGTTTCACAATGGGCTCCCGCGGCGAAAATAGTGGTCCCGGTAGTGGTGCAGGCGTCAGGCACATTAAACAAGGGCACGAACACGGAACGGTGACGGCCATAGTCTTGATCGGGTAGGTAGCCTGCTACTTCACCGGCATCCAGAGAAGCAAGCATGCTACGCACGTCTTTGCGTTGAATCATAAACTTATTGCTGCGACTGCGCCCACGGGTTTGCAAGTACTCCATGACGGCATTATTGTGCGGGCGATATAAGCCTACGGATGGTTTCACCAAACCGAATGCACGCGCATGAACTTCTAGGCAGAGAAAATGGAACAACAGCAGAAATACACCTTTTCCTTCGGCTGCGCAGCGTTCAATGTGCTCCCAACCTTCAACCTGAAGCTTGCGGCGCATGCGCCAATCTGGCCACCACCACGCCATGCCTGTTTCAAATAAGGCAATCCCCGTGTTGGCGAAATTTTCGCGCAGCAAAATCTCGCGTTCAGGAATCGGCATATCGGGAAAACACAGTTCAAGATTTCGTCGAGCGACGGCCACGCGTTTGGGCATGATTTTATAAAATAACCAGCCTAAACCTCTGCCAAGCGCTAACTGAAGCCGAAACGGCAACCAGGAAAGCCCATAGAGAAAGCCTACCAATAACCAAGTCGGCCAAAATTGAGGGTGCAAAAAATAGAGACGAAAACGCGGTAACTCGACCGATTTAATAGAAGACTGGGTAGCCACGTAAGCAGGATCCTTAATGTAATTCTACAGCGATTGTATCGAAGTCACAGGAAAAGAAAAACAAAGCCGACCTGAGGTCGGCTTTGTTAGTTGGTGTGCAAACGGGTTGTTATTACTCTGGAGCCCTTAAACCATCGTTGATGGATAGCATATCTGCTTCAGAGATAATGCCAGCCGCTTGATAGAGGGCGAGGATACGGTTTACGTACGTGTACCGAGCCTCAGATAAGTTACGGCGAGCATTAAACAGGTTGCGAGTGCTATCGAGCACGTCAACGATAGTACGGGTACCTACTTCGAAACCCACTTGGGTGGCATTCAAGGCACTTTCCGCCGATACCACAGCTTGTTCGAACGCCCGGATACTGGAAATGCTGGCGACTACATCAAAGTAGGCGCTGCGCACAGCACGCTCAACAGAACGGCGGTTTTCTTCCAGTGTTTGGCTAACCGCTATGTAGTCATTACGCGCTTGCTCAGTGGAGGCGATAGTGCGGCCACCGGTATACAGCGGCAATGATAGCTCTAAGCCAACATTACGGGTATTCAGGCCGCTCAAATTGCGTGAGTTACCCATAGTAGAGGTATCTTGATCGCGGTTTTGATAGCTGGCAACCAAGTTAATCCGTGGGTAGTGCCCTGCGCGAGCGAGCTCGATGCGTTGATCTGCAATTTCTAAACCGGTACGGCTAATGAGAAGTTGCAAGTTACGGTCGTGGGCTAAACGAATCCAACGGTCAACGCCTTCAGGATCCGGACGAACCGGCTCAAAGCGTTCGGTATTCAAACGATGAATATCGTAGTGCTGGCGCCCGGTAATTTCCCGAAGACCTTCTAGGGAAATTTCAACCGCGTTTTGCGCTTGGATTTCCCGCGCAACCACGTTATCAAATTGTGCTTGGGCTTCATGCACATCGGTAATTGCCGTGAGACCGACAGAAAAACGATGCTTGGTTTGCTCAAGCTGACGCTCAATGGCGCGTTTTTCGGCTTGCACAAACTCCAAGTTATCTTGGGCTTGCAGCACAGCGAAGTAGGCATCGGTAACGCGCAGCAATAATTGCTGGCGCGTTAGTAAGTAGTTAACTTCTGCTTGATAGGCTTGCTTTTCAGTAATGCCGGTACCGCGCCATGTAGCGAGGTTAAATACGGCCTGGCTTAAGCGCACTGTTTGGCTGAACGTTTGCGTGTTGGTGGTGGCAATAAAGAAGCCATCTTCCTGAGGTTGCACAGTGTCTGCCCGAGAATCGGTATAGCCGACATCCAAGCTAACCTGCGGATACCAATCGGCACGAGAAATATCGACACCTGATTTGGCCGCATCACGCTCCGCCGCCGCTCGTAACAAGCGCGGATCGTTTTCCAGTGCTAACCGATAGACGTCAGCAAGATTTGTCGCATTTGCCTGGAACGCAGCAAGTCCCAGCCCCATTGTCAGCGCGACAGACAAGATTTTGATCTTCATGGGTACTTATTTCCTTTTTGCAAAAAGGTACAGCGAAAAATTTTGCAGCAAAAAACTGGAGCTATTCTAGCCTGTGTTGCCCGGCAAAGTAAGCCCGTTGGTCAAGTAATTACGGCAAAAAGTGTAACAGATTATTGAAAATCGCAAACGCAAAGGCGCTGACTCGCGTAAATCTTGCGATTTAAGTCGCGCGTATATCATGCAAGGGTTTGCGTTTTGCTTGCTATGTTGCCTATGGTGCAGGAACATTGTGCAGAATGTGTGAAATTTACAAATTAAGAGGAGTGCTCTGTGCCGACCTTTACCCAAGAAGATGTCGACATCCAATCGAAAGAGCCAATTTATAACGGTTTTTTCAAAGTGAGCCGATATTCGCTGCGCCACCGATTGTTTAATGGTGGGTGGAGCGAGGTGATGCAACGGGAAGTTATGGATCGGGGCCACGCGGTGGTGGTTATTCCTTATGATCCAGCACGGGATTGTATCGTGATGTTAGAGCAATTTCGGGTCGGCGCCATTGCTACGAGCACGACCCCTTGGTTGATCGAATTGGTTGCCGGTATGGTGGATCCAGGGGAAACAAAAGAAGACGTCGCCCATCGTGAATTACAAGAAGAAGCAGGCTTGAACGCGCAATCCCTGCATTTTGCACTCAGTTATTTATCAAGTCCTGGAGGGATGACGGAACGGATTTATATTTATTTGGCCCAAGTAGATAGTAACGAGGCTTCCGCATTTGGGGGCTTAGCCGAGGAACATGAAGATATTCGGGTGCAACCGACAGCGCGGGCTGAGGTGATGTCACTGCTTGAAAATGGTAAAGTGGATAACGCTGCAACCGTGATTGGCCTACAATGGTTGAGCTTGCACTTGAATCGTTTCCGTCGTGAATGGGGATACCAAGAATTAAATGAATAAACGTTATGTGCCGAACTTAAAGGATTTACATAGTCTTGCTGAACGCAACTATTCTGCGTTGGCACGACTTCTGCCTCGTGGGAATCCGGCGCGTACCATTCAAATAGGTGACGTGCTTCAGTTTGAATTGCGTTGCACCTCGGAATCTCGATACACCACAGATTTGCAAGTCACGCAGATTGCGCCTGATGTTGCCGATTATCTACAAGCACGCTTTTTAGTGCGGCTCTATCATGATGCGCGCATGGCAGAAATCATTGATTGCCAAGGCCAAGATCGTTTAACAGCGCTGCATCCGAAAAGTTTACATGCAGTAGCCCATCAAAAAGATGAAAAATTACAATTAAGTCAGCATTTGTCTGAATGGTTGCGCTTGTGCTTCCGGCAAGGGCGCGCTGCCACGTCTTGGCAATATGCGCCTGCGGGGTAAACAACTGCGGTTACATCAACAGACTGCACGTGAAGCGTATTTTCGGGCTTGCGTTTTTGGTCTGAACATTTCAGGATAGCTCGAATACAAGAATAATCAGGTACGTTGCTTCCATGACAACTCAAAATAAAGATTATCGAGCAGACTCGATTGAAGTCCTTAACGGCCTCGAACCTGTCAAACGTCGTCCCGGTATGTATACCGATACCACTCGCCCAAATCATTTGGGACAAGAGGTTATCGATAACTCTGTGGATGAAGCGTTAGCAGGACACGCACGCATTATCGAAGTTATTTTACACGCCGATCAATCACTCGAAGTGATTGACGATGGTCGTGGTATGCCGGTGGATATCCATCCAGAAGAGGGTATTCCTGGTGTAGAACTGATCATGACCAAGCTCCATGCGGGTGGTAAGTTCTCAAACAAGAACTATCAGTTCTCCGGCGGTTTACACGGGGTGGGGATTAGCGTTGTGAATGCGCTATCTACCCGGGTGGATGTCACCGTGCGTCGTGATGGACAAATATTTGAAATGGCTTTTGAACATGGCGACAAGGTATCAGACCTTGTGGCTACCGGTACAGTCGGCAAGCGCAACTCCGGTACGCGGGTGCGGTTCTGGCCAGATCCTCAGTATTTCGACTCACCGAAATTCTCGGTCACCCGCTTACGCTACCAATTACGTGCGAAAGCGGTGTTATGTCCAGGGTTAACCATTACCTTCAAAGACCATGTAAACAGCGAAAGTATTACCTGGTGTTACCAAGATGGTTTACGTGACTATCTCATCGAAGCCTTGGGGGATTTACCACGGCTGCCGGAAGATCCTTTTGTTGGCCAATTGCATGCCACTGAAGAAGGCGCAGAGTGGGCAGTGACCTGGTTACCAGAAGGCGGCGAGGGCATTGGCGAATCCTATGTGAACTTGATTCCGACTCCGCAAGGTGGAACCCATGTGAATGGATTGCGTCAGGGCATGCTCGAGGCCTTGCGCGAGTTCTGTGAATTTCGTAACTTGCTCCCCCGAGGTGTGCGCTTAACTCCCGAAGATATCTGGGACCGCTGTAGCTATATCCTCTCGGTGAAAATGCAAGATCCCCAGTTTTCTGGGCAAACCAAAGAACGACTAAGCTCAAGGCAAATGGCTGCATTTGTGTCGGGTGTGGTGAAAGATTCCTTCAGTTTGTGGCTGAATGAGCACACAGACCAAGCGGAATTGATTGCAGATCTCTGTATTTCCAGTGCGCAACGGCGCATGAAAGCCGCCAAGAAAGTAGTGCGTAAACGCGTTACTCAAGGTCCGGCGTTACCGGGTAAGTTGGCGGATTGTGCGTCCCAAGATCCAGACCGCAGTGAGTTGTTTTTAGTGGAAGGGGATTCTGCGGGCGGCTCCGCAAAACAAGCCCGGGATCGCCAATTTCAGGCGGTCATGCCATTACGCGGTAAAATTCTAAATACTTGGGAGGTGGATCCAGACCAAATTCTTGCCTCTCAAGAAATTCACGATATTTCGGTGGCCCTTGGGGTTGACCCAGGCGCTTTGGATTTAACCCAACTGCGATACGGTAAGATTTGTATTCTCGCCGATGCGGATTCCGACGGACTGCATATCGCCACCTTGCTGTGTGCTTTGTTTGTGAAGCATTTCCGCCCCTTGGTGTCTGCTGGTCATGTGTATGTGGCTATGCCGCCCTTGTACCGTATCGATGTCGGTAAAGAAGTGTTCTACGCGCTTGATGAAAGCGAGAAGCAAGGGATACTCGACCGTATTGAAGCAGAGAAGCGACGCGGAAAGGTGAATGTGCAACGCTTTAAAGGCTTGGGCGAAATGAACCCGCTGCAATTGCGTGAAACTACCATGGATCCAAATACCCGTCGCTTAGTTCAGCTTACCGTAGATGAGTCGGCGGATACGGATACCTTAATGGACATGTTGTTGGCGAAAAAACGGTCGCCAGATCGCAAAGAGTGGTTAGAAACCAAAGGAAATCTGGTCGAGCTTATTTAGAGCACGACGGGCAGAATAACAACGATTGGGAATCTGCATGAGTACAGCGTTAGAAAACATAGAACAATTACCGCTGCATAAGTTTACCGAAGATGCGTACCTGAATTATTCCATGTACGTGATCATGGATCGCGCACTTCCGCATATTGGTGATGGTCTGAAGCCGGTTCAACGTCGGATTATCTATGCGATGTCTGAATTGGGCCTCTCCGCATTAGCGAAGTATAAAAAATCCGCGCGTACCGTGGGTGACGTGTTGGGTAAATTCCACCCTCACGGTGATTCGGCGTGTTACGAAGCAATGGTGTTAATGGCGCAGCCATTCTCCTATCGCTATCCGTTAGTGGATGGACAAGGGAACTGGGGCTCTGCGGATGATCCTAAGAGCTTCGCAGCCATGCGTTATACCGAAGCGCGCTTATCTCGTTTCTCGGAAGTGTTGCTCAGTGAACTTGGTCAGGGAACATCTGATTGGGTGCCCAACTTTGACGGCACCATGGAAGAGCCAAAAATCCTGCCCGCACGTTTGCCGCATATTTTACTCAATGGAGTGACCGGTATTGCCGTGGGCATGGCCACGGATATTCCGCCCCATAACGTACGTGAAGTGACCGCAGCATGCACTATGCTGCTGGATACGCCAAGTGCGAGTCTGCAGGACGTGATGGCCCATATCAAAGGCCCTGACTACCCAACCGATGCAGAGATTATTACCCCAGCCGAAGACATTGAGAAGATTTACGAATCAGGCAAGGGCAGCGTAAAAATGCGTGCGCGTTACAGCATCGATGATGGCGAGATTGTGATTGATGCCTTGCCTCACCATGCCTCCGGTGCCCGGATTTTGGAACAGATCGCGGCACAAATGCAGGCGAAGAAATTACCTATGGTGTCGGACCTCCGGGATGAGTCAGATCATGAGAATCCGACGCGTTTGGTGGTGGTGCCGCGCTCAAACCGTGTTGATACCGAACAGTTAATGGCACATTTGTTTGCCACCACGGATTTGGAGAAAAGTTATCGGGTGAACCTGAATATGCTCGGTCTTGATGGTCGGCCGCAGGTGAAGCCGCTGGTGACTATTCTCAAAGAGTGGATTCAATATCGATTACAAACCGTCACTCGCCGCTTGCAGTTCCGCTTGGATAAAGTGGAAAGACGTTTGCATATTCTCGATGGCTTGTTGATTGCATTTTTGAATATCGACGAAGTCATTGAAATTATTCGTCGCGAAGATTCGCCAAAGCCGGTGTTGATGGAGCGCTTCTCCCTGTCGGATACACAAGCCGAAGCCATTCTTGAACTAAAATTACGCCACTTGGCGAAATTGGAAGAAGTGAAACTGCGATCAGAGCAAGACGAATTAAGCAAAGAACGTGACGCCCTGCAGCTCTTGTTGAGCTCAGAACGCCGCTTAAAAACCTTAGTGAAAAAAGAGTTAGTCGCAGACGCAGAGAAGTATGGCGACGACCGTCGTTCACCCTTGATTGAGCGTCAGGAAGCGAAAGCATTGAGCGAACGGGAATTAACGCCTTCGGAGCCGGTTACTGTTGTGTTATCGCAAAAAGGCTGGGTGCGCTGCGCTAAAGGTGGCGATGTTGATGGCGCGGGATTGAATTACAAAGCTGGGGATAGCTTCTTGGGGCAAGCCTCTGGGCGCTCAAACCAGCCCGTTGTGTTTATTGATACTTCAGGGCGGAGCTTTAGCTGTGAGGCGCATACCTTGCCGTCGGCACGCACCCAAGGAGAACCGCTTACTGGACGCTTTAGCCTAGTGGCGGGGGAGAGCATTTCGCAAGTGCTGATGGGTAAAGACGAAAGCTTATGGCTGATGGGATCCGATGCGGGCTATGGCTTTGTGACCAAGTTTGTCGATATGCAGAGTCGGGTGAAAAACGGTAAAGCGTTGTTAAGTCTGCCGAGCTCGGCGCGGGTATTGCCACCTCAGCCGGTCACCGATGTGGAGCGGGATCTTATCGCTACTGTGTCGAATGAAGGTCGCCTACTTGTGTTCCCAGTAAAAGATTTGCCGCAGTTAGCGAAAGGCAAAGGGAACAAGATGATGAGCATTCCGTCGAGTCGTGCCAAACTTCGGGAAGAGTATGTGCAGGCTGTCGCTGTATTTGCTCCAGACGCGACTCTGACCATTGTCGCAGGGCGGCGTAAATTATCGCTGAAGCCGTCAGATTTAGAGCATTATCGCGGTGAGCGTGGTCGTCGAGGCAATAAACTGCCCCGGGGATTACAGCGGGTCGATGCCTTACAAGTTGAGCAGGTAACGGCCGCTCCGGTGGAACCTACGGAATCCGATGATGTGTCGTAAATAAGTACAACTGTACGCACGAAAAGGCCCTCTGGTTTGACCAAGTGGGCCTTTATTTTTGGCAGCAATTATTGTTCGAAACAGGTATACTGAGCGTTCGTTTATAAATTTAAGTGAACACATGTTAGCTGTAATTCGATTGCTGATTATCGGCATTTTTATTGTTCTGGCGGGGGTTTTAGGCTCACTGTTTTGCCTGCTGCGCCCGTTTCATCGCAACAACACTGCGCTCTTTGCTCATCTGTTTGGACGCATGCATAAGCTCCTCGGCATCACGCTGGAAATCCGTGTGCCCGACGAAGTGGCCCAGGGTGGTCCTTATGTTTATGTGGCCAATCACCAAAATAGCTACGATATTTTTACCATGAGTCGCAGCCTGTTGCCGGGCACGGTGACCATCGGTAAGAAAAGCCTGAAGTGGATTCCTTTCTTCGGTCAGCTTTATTGGTTATCAGGGAACATTCTGATTGATCGGAAGAACAGCTCCCGTGCCCATGGCACTATTTCTTCAGCGGTGTCGGCGATCAAAGACAAAGAACTTTCAATTTGGATGTTTCCCGAGGGTACCCGTAGTTATGGCAAAGGGTTGCTTCCTTTTAAGACAGGCGCCTTTCATACAGCGGTGCAAGCCAAGGTTCCTATGGTGCCTGTGTGTATGTCGACGACCACCAAAAAAGTGAAGCTGAACCGTTGGAACAATGGTAAAGTGATTATCGAAATGTTGCCGCCGGTGCCTGTTGACGGTTATTCCCGCGACAACGTTCGCGCGCTCATGGCCGATATGTATCAACAGATGTTGCATAAAATTACCGAGCTTGATCGTGAAGTTAGTGCTTACGCACAACAGCAGACAGAGGGTGAAGGAGCCCGGTCATCATGAATGATTTAGAAGCCCTATTGGCGCAAAGCGACGAAACTATTGAAGCGATCCTAGAAGCGGGATTTGATGACGATCTTGAGTTAGAAATTGAACATCATCTTGTCAGCTCAGATTTTAGCAAACTCGAGAAAGCCGCCGTTGAACTCGTGAAGTTAGGCTATCACGTTGAAGACGCCGAGGAATTTCAGCTCGACGATGGCACACCTTGTTTTTACTTTGCCGCAATAGTTGAATGCCTGCCGGATCAGAAAGTGCTCGCAGACCAAACGCGGGAAATTTGCAAGGTCGCTGATGCCTGCAATGTAGAGTATGACGGTTGGGGCACCTTTCTTGGCGACGAAGAAGAAGAGTAGCCAAGTAAAGTAAACGCAGAATAAACAAAACCCCGATAGGCGTTCGCTTATCGGGGTTTTTTAATGACCGCAGGGGCGGCTACATTTCGAGGATACGGGCGTGCTGTTCTTGTAATTGCGCTAAGGTATCTTCTGCTTCGCGCAGTTTTTCCCGTTCTTTTTCAATCACGTCGGCTGGTGCTTTACTCACAAAGTTTTCGTTGTTGAGTTTTCCGGCAACGCGCTGTAGATCTTTCTGTGCTTTCTCAATGGCTTTACCTAAACGGGCCAGTTCCGCATCTTTATCAATTAAGCCAGCCATCGGAATGTGAATCTCCATACGGCCCACTAAGGCGGTTGCACTGGCCGGCAGGTCGTCACCCTCAGCTAAGAAAGTGACTGTCTCTAGCTTGGCGAGAGCGGCCAAGAATGAGGCATTGTCGGTGAGTCGACGCTTTGCCGTGTCGTCTGCCTTGGTGATGAGCACAGGTAATGGTTTATTCGGGGATAAATCCATCTCGCCACGGATATTACGAATTCCCACGATGACTTGCTTTAGCCATTCCATATCATCTTGGGCTTGGGCGAAGCGAACCGCCTGAGTCTGCGGATAAGGTTGATTCATAATGGTATCCGCATGGGTACCTGCAAGCTGCGATACGCGCTGCCAAATCTCTTCTGTGATAAATGGCAACAGTGGGTGTAATAACCGCAGCAATTGCTCCAGAATATTCACTAGAGTATGACGGGTGCCCCGTTGTTGCGCTTCGCTGCCTTGAGCGAGCACCGGCTTGGTTAATTCTAAATACCAGTCACAGAATTGGTTCCACGTGAATTCGTAGGCAATAGCCGCCGCTTGATCGAAACGATATTGATCAAGGGCTCCTCGGAATTGCTTCACGGTACCGTTGAAACGCTCAATAATCCATTGGTCTGCTAGGGATAGCTCCATCTCGCCCCCTTGCGTACCGCAATCCTGCTCTTCGGTGTTCATCAGTACGTAGCGACTGGCATTCCACAGTTTGTTGCAGAAGTTACGATAGCCTTCAAGGCGCTTCATGTCCCAGTTGATATCACGGCCCGTTGACGCTAAAGCTGCTAGGGTAAAGCGCAACGCATCGGTACCGTGGGCAGAGATCCCTTCGGGAAACTCTGCTTTCGTGCGCTTACTGATTTGCTGAGCGAGCTTTTCTTGCATCAGGTTACTGGTGCGCTTCTCGAGCAAGGTGTCGAGACTAATACCGTCGATCATATCTAGGGGGTCAATGACGTTCCCTTTCGATTTCGACATTTTATTGCCTTGCTCGTCACGAATCAGACCGGTGACATACACAGTTTTAAAGGGTACTTGTGGTTTGCCCTGCTCATCTTTGAGGAAGTGCATGGTCATCATGATCATGCGTGCTACCCAGAAGAAAATAATATCGAAACCGGTGACTAACACATCGGTTGGGTGGAATGTTTTTAATGCCTCAGTATCTTCGGGCCATCCCAAGGTAGAGAAAGTCCAAAGTGCAGAGGAAAACCAAGTATCTAACACGTCGTTATCTTGGTGTAAGGGAACGCTCTCGGCGATGCCATGTTTTGCGCGCACTTCCGATTCGCTGCGACCCACGTAAACATGACCAGCATCGTCGTACCAAGCAGGGATACGATGTCCCCACCAGAGCTGACGGGAAATGCACCAGTCTTGGATGTCGCGCATCCAACTGAAATACATGTTTTCGTATTGCTTTGGCACGAACTGAATATCACCGTTCTCAACTGCTTGTGTCGCCGTTTCTGCCAAAGGCGCAACGCGCACATACCATTGATCGGTCAGGAAAGGCTCAATGACTACCCCTGAGCGATCGCCATATGGAATTTTATTGTTGTGCGTTTCGATTTTGTCGAGCAAGCCGGCGCTATCCATCGCAGCAACAATGGCTTTACGGGCAGCAAAGCGTTCTAGGCCAGCAAACTCCGCTGGCAGGTCAGTGCCCACGTCAGTGCGCGGCTGACCTTTTAAATCAAAGACTTCAGCAGCGGAGAGCACATGGGCATCGTCGCTGAGAATATTAATCAACGGCAAGTCGTGGCGCTTACCAATATCGTAATCGTTGAAATCGTGGGCTGGGGTGATTTTTACGCAGCCGGATCCAAACTCTTGGTCCACGTAGTCATCCACGATAATCGGGATGCGGCGCCCTGTGAGTGGTAACTCGATATATTTGCCATGCAAGGTTTGGTAGCGTTCATCGTCTGGATGCACCGCAACGGCGGCATCGCCGAGCATGGTTTCAGGGCGCGTTGTGGCAACGATAAGATAGGCTTTACCGTCTGCTGTTGTGGCGCCATCTGCCAGCGGGTAGCGTAAGTGCCACAGGCTGCCCTGGCTTTCTTTGTTTTCTACTTCAAGATCAGAAATCGCGGTTTTGAGTTTTGGATCCCAATTCACCAACCGCTTACCGCGATAAATCAAATTATCTTCGTACAAGCGAACAAACACCTCTTGCACCGCTTTTGAGAGGCCGTCATCCATGGTGAAGCGCTCGCGCTCCCAATCGACAGAGTCGCCTAAACGACGCATCTGCTTGGTGATGGTACCCCCAGACTCCGCTTTCCATTCCCACACTTTGTCGATGAACTGCTCGCGTCCAAGACTGTGGCGATCCACCCCTTGTGCCGCTAGTTTGCGTTCCACCACCATTTGCGTGGCGATACCCGCATGATCCGTGCCCACTTGCCACAGGGTGTTAAAGCCATCCATGCGCTTGTAGCGCACTAAGGTGTCCATCAACGTATGCTGAAACGCATGCCCCATATGCAACGAGCCGGTTACATTTGGAGGTGGAATCATAATGCAGTAAGAGTCGCCCTGATTGGAGGGACGGAAATAACCTGCTTTTTCCCAGCGTTCGTATAACGGTTGCTCGATATTCTGGGGCGAGTACGTCTTATCCATAGTGTCCTTCAATACAATATTTGGTGTTTATTCGTTGTTGGTGAGCGTTTGGGTGCTGAGCTCAAACCCTAAGCGCCGGTATTGCCGATAGCGTTCACGCGCTTTTGTTTTACCTTCTTCATCACTGGGAACGAAATCGACGATCTGCCGGTATTTATGGGCATCATCGGGAACATTCTCACTTAAGTTCAGTAAACAATGTTTAGTGTAGCCATAAGCACTGAATGGTTGATCCCAGCCAATCACAACGGGCGCGCCTCCAGCTGGACCTTCCCCCAATAAATTGTGAGGGATAAATCGATCTGCTGGGCGTTGCCACAATAGCTCATCAAAGGCTTCGGCCGCTTTACGGTTATCGGCAACTACCGCAATACGCTGCCTTTGTTGCAGACGTGCGAGCAACAACTCGCAGGCCATATCCATGGGTTGTTGCTCGCTATTCAGCACATAAAATGTGACTTGGGCCACAGTTATTCGCTCTGCGCTGCGTTAGCACGGGTCAACAAAAATTGGGTCAGCATGGGTACAGGACGACCGGTACTGCCTTTATCTTTGCCACCTTTCCAAGCAGTTCCTGCGACATCCATATGCGCCCAATGATATTTCTTGGTAAAGCGCGACAGGAAGCACGCCGCGGTAATGGTTCCCGCAGGGCGTCCGCCAAGATTGGTCATATCTGCAAATGGGCTATCGAGCATTTCTTGGTATTCATCCCACAACGGCAATTGCCATGCGCGGTCTCCACTGAGTTTACCGACATTCAGTAATTCATGGGCAAGCGGGTTGTGATTGCTTAATAATCCAGTGGCATGGGCACCTAGGGCAATAACACAGGCGCCGGTGAGGGTAGCAATATCAATCACTGCTTCCGGATGGAACCGCTCTACATAGGTGAGGGCATCGCATAACACAAGGCGGCCCTCGGCATCCGTATTGAGCACTTCCACGGTTTGCCCTGACATGGTTTTAATAATATCGCCTGGGCGATAGGCACGCCCATCTGGCATATTTTCACAGCCAGCGAGCACTCCAATCACGTTGATGGGAAGCTGCAATTCGGCTAGCGCTTGCATGGTGCCCAGCACGCCAGCAGCGCCACCCATATCATATTTCATTTCATCCATGGCTTCGGCAGGTTTAATGGAAATACCGCCGGAGTCGAAAGTAAGACCTTTACCGACCAAGACAATTGGAGCGCGATCGTCTTTGGCACCACGATAATGCATGAGCGTCATTACCGCTGGATTAGCAGAACCTTGGCTCACCGCCAAGTAGGCGTTCATGCCAAGTTCTGCCATATCGGACTCGTTAATTCGCTCTACTTTCAGCGGCTCGTATTGAGTCGCTAACAGTTCCGCCTGTTCTGCTAGCCACACAGGCGTACAAATATTCGGGGGCATATTTGCCGCATCCCGGCATAGCTTGACCCCTTTAGCGATTGCTAAACCGTGGGTTACCGCGCGCTCTCCGATGGGTAATTCACGACGCGTGGGTACATTGAATACCAATTTGCGCAATGGTCGACGCGGCTCTTCTTTATGAGTTTTGAGTTGGTCGAATACGTATAAGCTTGCTTGCGCGGCTTCTACTGCATGGCGAACTTTCCAATAGGTGTCGCGTCCTTTTACATGTAGTTCACTCAAAAAGCAGACCGCTTCCATGGCACCTGTGTCGTTAAGGGTGGCAATGGTTTTGCTGATAATTTGGCGATACTGGCGCTCATCGAGCTCGCGCTCTTTCCCACAGCCGACCAATAAAATACGCTCACTCAATACGTTTGGAACATTATGTAACAGCAGCACTTGGCCTGCTTTTCCTTCAATGTCGCCTCGGCGAAGCAGGTTGCTGAGGTACCCGTCGCTAATTTTATCCAGTTGTTCTGCCGCGGGTGATAATCTGCGCGGTTCAAAGACACCGACAACGATACAGGCTGAGCGTTGCTTTTCGGGGCTTCCGCTCTTTACATTGAATTCCATAATCACTCCCATTTCTGGTTTATTGATGCCAAGCGTGGCATCATTGTCGCGCGCCTGAAGTATTCTCGAATACGACAGCCTGAGTTTGCTAGCTCGCTTTGGTTTTCCCTAAGAAAACAAACCAAGTGAGCCATAACAGGGCTGTATCAAATAAGTTAACTTAAAAAAATCGGGTTAACAGAAGCCGTAAATACTCAGTTTTCGCACATTAAACTTGCCAAAATACAGAGTTTACTGAAATATTCAGTGAATTCCAGTGAAAAACGAAGTTAAGGATTGGGCACGTGCTCATATTTCGTTACGTTTTACGAGAAACATTCAAAGCACAAATCGCTGTTTTTCTGGTGCTGCTTACTATTTTTGTCAGCCAGCAGTTCGTGCAAATACTGACGCAGGCATCCGACGGACAGCTTCCAGCGCAATTGATTCTTGCAGTGCTCGGCCTTCAGTTGCCGGGTTTGGCTTCGTTGATCCTGCCGATCAGTCTTTTCTTGGGTATCTTAATGGCCCATGGTCGTATGTATACCGATCATGAGATGTCGGTACTGCATGCCTGTGGTGTAAGTGAGTGGTATATCGCACGGGTTACCTTAGTGTTCGCAGTAATTATCGCCATTATTACCTCTGTGCTTACCTTGTGGCTGAGTCCGTGGGCATTGGCCCAAGAACACGCCTTGGCTGAGCGCGCCCGAGCGGAGGCAGGTGTGTCTGTGATTCAACCCGGGCGTTTTCAACAAGCGGCGCAACAGCGAGCGGTGATTTTTGTCGAACGCCAAGGTCGTGATGGCGAACTGGAAGAGATCTTTGTGGCCCAGTTACCCGCTCGCGGTGAATACGCCGACGATCAACGTGCCAGTGTGGTGATGTCTGCTCGAGGTCGCGTGGAAACCATGCCCAATGGTGCGCAATTATTGGTGCTGGATGATGGACGCCGTTATTCACAATCTTTGGTAAACCTCGATCACCATGTGATGCGTTTTGATGAATACCAGATACAGATCCGCGAACAAGAATACGATGAAGAACGCCGTCGTTTAGAAGCAGTACCTACGCAAGAACTCCTAAATACACCTGGAAGTGAAGCCCATGCGGAAATGCAGTGGCGTATCGCGATTCCATTAGCGATGCCGTTGCTTGCACTGATTGCGGTGCCGTTAAGTCGGGTGAATCCCCGCCAAGGCAAGTTTGCCAAGATGGGTCCCGCGATTTTGATTTATATGGGCTACTTTATGGTGTTGATGGCGGCGAAACGCGCATTAGCCGATGGCTCGCTCCCTGAAGGGTTAGGGTTGTGGTGGATTCATGCGGGGTTATTCATTATCGGTATATCTTTGCTTATTCGTGAACGACCGTCGGGATACCGTTTCCGAGCTGCAATACGGGGGCTTCGCTAATGTTTAGTATCCTCGATCGCTATATCGGTAAAACAGTGCTGGTCACTTCGTTATTAAGCTTGGTTGTGCTTACTGGACTAAGTGCTCTGATTCGCTTTGTTGAACAAATTCGCGCTATTGGGCGCGGGACCTATGAAATGACCGATGTGCTGGTATTTGTGGTTCTGAGCTTTCCACGCGATGTGGAAATGTTCTTTCCCATAGCGGCACTACTCGGTGGCTTAATTGGCATGGGCTTGCTTGCCAGCAATAGCGAACTCACTGTAATGATGGCGGCCGGACGTTCGCGTTTGAATCTTATTGCTTCGGTGATGAAAGCCTCCGTAGTAATGATGCTCGCGGTGTTGGTGATTGGTGAGTGGGTAGCGCCACAACTTGAAGCGCAAGCGCGTCAGCTGCGCGCACAAGCGGTTTCAGGGGGAAGTTTAATTAGTGGCGAGCATGGTATTTGGGCTAAAGATGGTGAGCACTTTATTCATATCGGTGAAGTTGAAGATACTGGGCGCTTGCGCAATGTCACCATCTATCAATTTACCGGGCGCGAACTGGATAAAGTAGTGCATGGCGGTCGTGCCACCTATATTGGACCGGATTGGCGCGTCCATGATGCCCAATATACAGAAGTTTCAGACACAGAAGTGCGCAACTATCGCCTGGCCAGTTGGAGTTGGCGTTCAACTTTAACGCCCGAGAAGTTAGGTATATTCACCGTTCGCCCAGAATCTTTGTCGATTTCTGGGCTAAGTAGTTACGTGAATTATTTGAAAGCGAACCGACAAGATGCAAGCCGTTATGAGTTGGCGTTCTGGCGTAAAGTGATGGTGCCCTTTACTGTTGCGGTAATGCTATTGGTGGCGCTGTCGTTTATCTTTGGGCCGCTGCGGTCGGTTACTATGGGGGCTCGGGTATTGTTGGGGGTCGTGACAGGTTTTGTGTTTCATGTGTTTAATGAAGTGTTTGGCCCCATATCTCAGGTGTATCAAATACCACCGTTCTTAGGGGCCGTCTTGCCGGGCCTAATCTTCGCATCTATCGCGATATACATTCTTAGTCGCAACCGTATTTAAGCGTTACGGAAGAAGCGCAATTATTTGCGCTTCCAGTTTTTGTATTGATTGGCTTCCGATGTCAGAACCACTACTTCGCATCCGGCGATCTTATCTTGTAGGGCAAGCTTTTCGCGGTTAAATAACACCCAGAAGTTACCTAAGCCACATAGGGAGGTAAGGGCGCGAATGAGACCTTGTTTCCAACTAATTCGCGAGCCATCGCTATTTTGCACACGCATGCGCCACGCGCGCATCCCCAAGGTTTGTCCACCTCGGCGCCAGAATCCCGTATAGAACAATAGAATTACGGCAATGATATAGAGCGTGAACAATGGGTTGCCTTGAATTACGCTGGCATGGTCTTGGCCCTCGGCAAGGCTGATCAATCCCGCGGAGACAAGAACAGCAACCAAGGTCAATGCGGCCCCAGCAGCAAACATAATCACCGCGGCGACCACTAACAAATCATAAATAATGGCACCGATACGACGCCAAAATCCGGCGCGAGGGAAGGTGCTGAATTCCGGTGAAAATTCCTCAGAGATGCGACTATCCGACATGATGTGATTAATTCCTGAACACGAAAGATTCAAGATGATACATGATGCACTCTTTTTTTTCAGCAACGCTTGCACCGCGCGTGATCATGGGTATAATGCGCAGCGTTCTCCTCGTGAGAACGCCACCTCAAAAAAATGCCCGGGTGGCGAAATTGGTAGACGCAGCGGATTCAAAATCCGCCGCCAGAAATGGTGTGCCGGTTCGAGTCCGGCCCCGGGCACCAACGCTACTTATCTCGTATTTAATGACCCGTCAGGCAGGTTTATAACCGTGCTGCCTTCATTGGGCTATTATGCTCACAACATTATTTAAATTGCGCATCAATCGGTGTTTGCGCGAAGTAATTGGTGTAGTTGCTCAAGGTTTTTTGCCCAACCAACATAACCACTTCAAGTATCTGTTTTTGCGTATATCCCGCACTGAGGAATTTATCGACACCCACCTCATCAACTTTTCCTTGTTTCTGAATAATGGCTTTTGTGAAAGAACGCAGCGCTTCTAGCTTGTTATCCTCCAGCGACTTATCGTTAATCACGGCATCATTCACACGGTCGGATACTTTCATTTGTTTCGCGATGGCTGTGTGAGCCGGAATGCAATAATGACATTGATTAGTGCTGTTAATGGTTTGCCATACGACCGTCACTTCTGTGCTGTTAAGGCTCAAGTTTTTGGCCAAGTTATCTAAGGTGAGATAGGCTTCCAGTAATTGTGGTGATGCAGCCATGACGCCAAACAAATTTGGAATAAATCCCACGGCTTTTTCAGCTTTGTCGAGCAATTGTTTGCTGTTCTCTGGTGCATTGTCTTTTGTGTGGATAGTAAAGTCGGTCATAGTCAACTCCTGCGTTGAAAAGTGAAGTATTGGCAGCGGTGATGGTTACCTTGAATTTGCGCTACCGCGAGCATTGAGAACGCCCATACGATGTGAAGCGCAAAGCAATCTGGCACTAGTTTAGAGGGGCTAGAAGTAGGCGACAATGACCAAAACGCCGATACAATCAACAAAAACAAGCGTTGAAAAAAAAGCGGGACTTACCGTGAAAATGGTAAGTCCCGCGCTGTGCATAGGGTTTTCAAAGGCTCGTTAGCTACCCTCTACCCCGGTTTGCACCCGCTCAATCCAATTGCGTACACGCGCTTCCAGCAATGGCAGAGGCAATGAGCCGCCGCCGAGGATAGTATCGTGGAAAGCCCGAATATCGAACAGCTCACCAAGCTCTTGTTCCGCCTCAGCGCGCAGCTCTTGAATACGCATCATCCCGATTTTGTAGGCTGTGGCTTGTCCTGGCCACACTAAGTAGCGCTGAACTTCCGCGACAATTGAACCTTCGGTAATGGGTGTATTGGCTTTGAAGTAGTCTATGGCGTCTTGTTCGGTCCAGCCTAAGCTGTGCATACCGGTATCCACCACGAGGCGAGCTGCACGCCAAATTTCAGCGATGAGGCGTCCGAAATCAGAATAGTCATCTTCGTAGCCGCCCATTTCTTTGGCCAACAACTCAGAGTAGAGCGCCCAACCTTCTACATACACCGTATGTCGTTCTTGTGTCCGGAAGCGTGGGATCCCTTCAAGCTCTTGAGCAATGGAGATCTGCATGTGATGACCTGGATTCCCTTCATGATAGGCCACCGCTTCCATATCAATTTTTGGCATGGAGCGCATATCCGACAGGTGCGCGTAGTAAATGCCTGGGCGTGAGCCATCCGGGGTACCCGGGTAATAATGCTGCGGGGCACCGTCTTGCTCACGGAAAGGTTCAACCCGGCGTACCACAAGATCGGCTTGCGGCAAAATACCAAAGAATTCCGGTAATTTGTCATTGATGCCGTCGAGGAATGCTTTTGAGTCGTCTAAGTAAGCTTGGCGACCCTCATCGGTATTTGGATAGTAAAATTGTTCATCTTCGAGTACGAATTCAAAGAATTCCTCCAATGTGCCGGTAAACTCAACACGCTCCATAATGGTACGCATTTCATCTTGAATTCTGGCCACTTCATTAAGTCCAATGCGATGGATCTCTTCCGCGGTTAAATCTGTGGTGGTATGGAACCAGAGCATGTGTTGGTAAAAATCTTGACCACCTTCGTGGCGAGCAACACCGGTCGGGTTCTGTTGTGCATGCTCCATATCGGCCTCAAGCCATGCGATCATGTCCTGATAAGCAGGGCCTACATGGTTAAGGAGTGCTGACCGCGCTTGCGCCATATAGCTATCCATTTGATCGTAGCTGATCACATCAGAATCATGCAGCTTATTGATTTTTGAATAGGCGTCTTGGTACATCGGTGAACGCGTGGACGTTTCTTCAAAAGGCGCACCAGTGACTAAATTACGCGCTTGTTGAATGGCACCGCGATACGCGAAATCCGGGGGGCGGATCCCTTTTTCGGCACGGGATTGAGCCATCTCGGTCATGGTGTTTAAGCGATCACCCATGACTTCTAAGCGGGTGATATAGGCTTGCAGATCATCTTCGCTTTCTACGTTATGAAATCCGATAATAAATTGCGCCAAATTCGCATGTTGACTCGACATTTGGTGCAACACATAGCCGAAATCACGATATTCGGCGCTGCGTTGGGCGCGATCGACGTTATAGAGCCATAAGTCGTACGAGGTTTGTGCTTCTTCATTGAGCTGGGTGTAATCGAAATTGGCTTGTAGTTCAACGGCAGTGCGCTCGAGCCATGCCAACATCTCTTCTTGGGCTTCTTCGCTAATATCATCGAGCTCGTCGTAGCGATCTTTGCGCCCTTGCATGGTCATCTGAATAGGGCTTAACTGCAGGCGCTCTTCGTAACGTTCGTCGAACCATCGGGTAAGACGCTCTGACTCGGTTAACGCCGCTTCAACCTGGCTGGATACTTCCGGTGAGGCAACTTCTTGGCGTTGCGGCGCTTCGCCACAACCGATAATAAATGCTGTAGTGCTTAAAATAAGTAACAAACGTTTCATGATCTCTCCTCGCATGCTGTGCGTTACTTTCGAGACGGACAGATTCAGCGTAATGGACAAAAAGCTTCACTAAATTTTTATGTGAACCTATTGAAGCCTAGCAGGTTTTTACGAAGTTGTGAGGTTTCAAGTTACGCATGACCGCGTGGGAGTGATATACTGCAATAAAGTCGTTCACGCGTTACCTTGTCACGCTAACGTGAACGCCCTCAATCCTGCAAACATGCAATGGATACTTAGATTTTATGACTCAAGACCCAAATGCCCCAGAACCGCAATTCGATGTAGAGATTCCTTCGCGCGACGCGATGTTAGAAGTCATTCGCGATGCCCTTAAACCCGTGCCGTACCAAGATATATTGGCGCACTTTAAGCTCAAAGATGAGCGCCAACATATTGGGGTGAAGCGCCGTTTACGTGCGATGGAACGTGATGGACAGTTGGTTTATACCCGTAATGATTCTTATGGCCTGCCGGAACGCATGGATCTGAAGAAGGGCGTGGTGATTGGTCATCGTGACGGATTTGGATTTGTGCAATTAGATGAAGGGGGACAAGATCTCTATCTCCCTTACCATCAAATGCAACTGGTAATGCATGGCGATCGAGTGCTGGTAAAAGCGGGCTCAACCGATTCTCGGGGGCGCCGAGAAGGGCGCATTGTGCGCAGCTTGAGTGAAGAGAAACGCGAAATTGTGGGGCGTTATTTTTTTGAAGAGGGGTTATCGCTGGTTGTGCCTGACGATACGCGTCAGGGCCAAGATTTGATTATTCCACCTGAGCATGTGAACGGTGCACGTCATGGTCAAATGGTGGTGGCGGAAGTACTGGCTCGCCCTAGTCGTCGTTCTTCTCCGCTAGCACGTATCAAAGAAATCTTGGGTGACCACTTGGCTCCAGGCATGGAAATTGAAGTGGCCATTCGCGAGCATGGCATTCCTTATGTATGGCCAGATGCACTGCTCAAGGAAGCTGAAAAAATTCCTGCTGAAGTGTCTGACGCAGACAAAAAAGGCCGGGTCGATTTACGCAAATTACCGTTGGTTACCATTGACGGTGAAGACGCCCGTGACTTTGATGATGCGGTATTTTGCCAACCCGACGGTAAAGGGTTTCGTTTATGGGTGGCCATCGCTGATGTGAGCCACTATGTGCGTACGGGAACGGCTCTCGATAAAGAAGCCTTGGCTCGCGGCAACTCGGTATACTTCCCTAAAAATGTGGTTCCGATGTTACCAGAGGCCTTGTCGAATGGCCTGTGTAGTTTGAATCCTCAGGTTGACCGCCTATGTATGGTGGCGGAAATGGTGATCGGGCCGCGTGGTAAGTTGGTGGAATATAGCTTTTATCCGGCCGTGATGAATTCCCATGCGCGTCTTACCTACACCAAGGTTGCCGCTATCCTGGAAGGCGATCCGCAACTTCGCAAAGAATATGATCATGTGGTGCCGCACCTCGAGAACCTACAGCAATTGTATAAAGTATTGCGGGGCTCGCGGGAAAAACGGGGAGCGATTGACTTTGATACCGTCGAAACCCGTTTTATCTTTAATGCGAATCGCAAAATCGACCGCATTGTTCCGGTGCATAGAAATCAGGCTCATATGCTGATTGAAGAATGCATGATTATGGCCAATGTGGCGGCGGCCCAATTTGTTGAACAACACAAAGGTGGCGCGCTTTACCGGGTGCATGATCTTCCGGATGAAGATCGCTTAATGGCATTTCGCATGGTGCTCGGCGAGTTAGGGCTTACCATGCCTGTGCAAGGTGACCCACATCCACGAGATTTTGCTGGGGTGCTAGAACAGATCGCAGATAGACCGGATCGAGAGCTCATTCAAACCATGCTGTTGCGATCGCTGCAACAAGCGGTATACAGCTCAGATAATCGGGGCCACTTTGGGTTAAGTCTCGCCGGTTATGCGCACTTTACCTCACCGATTCGCCGCTATCCGGATCTTATTTTACACCGGGAAATCAAACGAATTCTCAGTGAAACCTTGCCGGGAATGCCAGGCTTAGAAGGTAAGCATTTTTATGATGCGGCGGCCCTTGGTGAGTTGGGCCCGCATTGTTCGCATACAGAGCGCCGAGCCGACGATGCGACTCGGCAAGTGGATGAGTTCCTAAAATGCGAATATATGCAGGATCATGTGGGTGATGAATTCGATGGTGTGATTTCCTCGGTCACCAATTTTGGTCTCTTTATTCGCCTTAATGATTTAATGATTGATGGCCTGGTGCATATCTCCAATATGACACAAGAATATTATCACTATGATGCGGATCGTCACCTGCTGATTGGTGAGAGTAGTGGCAAGGTATATCGCATTGGTGATAAAGCGCGAGTGAAGGTAGCCGCGTCTAATTTGGTAGAACGTAAGATTGATTTTGCCTTAATTTCCGTGGAGCACACTTCTGACGCGTTACCGCCTCGTAAGCGTGTTGATAATAAACGTGGCAAGCGCAAAGACGGCGGCAAAGGCCCAAGTAAAGGCCCAAGTAAAGGCGCTGCGCGCGGAGCCAAACCGGAACGTTCTGGTGGCAAAGGACAGGGGCCAGCGAAAGGAAAGGGCAAGCGCGGCGCAGGCAAGCCGAAAGGAAAAAGCCCAAACAGTGGTGCGGCAAGTAAGAGTCCTAAACAGAAAAAACGGCGGTCTTCATGAGCAAGAATGATGTAGTTTTTGGCATCCACTCAGTATCTGCAGTATTGCAGCATCATCCTGAACGGGCGATTGAGTTATTCGTCCAAAAAGATCGTGAAGATCCGGCGGTTCAAGAGATTGTAAAAATGGCCCGCCAAGTTGGTGTACGTCCGCAGTTCAGCCATCGCAAAACCCTCGATGAACGCGTGGACGAAGGCAATCATCAAGGTGTGTTGTTGTTTGTAACCCCAGCACGTCAATACCAAGAAGCGGACTTGCCGGAGTTGTGTAAGCAAGCGGGACAAAAGGCATTGTTCTTAGTGCTCGATCAGGTAACCGACCCACATAACCTTGGAGCCTGCTTGCGTACAGCAGACGCCTCCGGCGTGACTGCGGTGATTGTGCCAAAAGATAAAGCGGCTGGATTAAATAGTACCGTGCGCAAAGTGGCCAGTGGCGCCGCTGAAGTGGTTCCATTGGTAACAGCGACCAACTTGGCACGGGCGCTCCGCATTCTCAAAGACGAAGGTGTCTGGGTGACGGGTACTGCCGGTGAAGCCACGCAAACCTTGTATCAAAATAAATTTGTTGGCCCAGTCGCACTTGTCATGGGCGCGGAAGGCACGGGTATGCGGCGACTAACCCGGGAATTGTGCGACGACTTGGTCGCGATTCCCCTCGCGGGCACCGTGAGTAGCTTGAACGTGTCGGTTGCCGCAGGCGTGTGCTTGTTTGAAGTGGTGCGCCAACGCGGGAATCAAGGATAAACAATGGCGAAACAAGATAGTGTGAACGCAGGCAGTTGGTGGCAGAAACTAGCACCTGTGATCGCTATTGTCGCTGTGGTGCTTACGCTCCTTGTGTTGGCGTGGGTAGGTACCCCCGACGATGCCGAACATGGCTACCGTCCGCCGTTGGCCCTCACTGTTGAATTAGAAGAGAACACCCGTCCGCTGATTATTTTGGCGGACGACATACGCTATCGTATGAATACGCATCATACCTATCGGATAACGGACGAACCCGAAGACGCACATTTTCGTGTGTTGGTTCGGGTTCGCACTGTGAGTGCGGGTATTCGTGCTGAAGCGGAAATATCTTCAGCCCGAAGTAGTGGTTATACCCAAGTGGTTGAAGGCCCGGAAAACGCCAGTTTAATGCTATCAGGCAAGCTCTTTTCGTTGATCAATCAAGAAATCACCCGTCAAACCAATCAATAAGGCTGCGAGCCCCTATTTACCTAAGTTGTTCTGGACAGGTGAAAAGCGGGGTTTTGCTTGCGCTTATTGGCTAAGTTACGTACAATGCGCCGGCTTGAATCAGCCCAACACAATGTTTCAAGTTCCTTGCCTTCATGTCAGCCGGGCTGAGCTGCACCTAGGCTTTAATCCATAAGGAGCAATTTAATGCGTCATTATGAAATCGTATTCATGGTTCATCCGGACCAGAGCGAACAGGTTCCAGGCATGATCGAGCGGTACACAGAAACCGTGAAATCATCTGGCGGTTCTATTAACCGTTTAGAAGACTGGGGCCGTCGGCAACTAGCTTATCCAATCAACAAGCTGCATAAAGCACACTATGTTCTGATGAACGTAGAAGCAACTGCAGAAGCTGTGGAAGAGCTGGAAACCAACTTCCGTTACAACGATGCGGTACTGCGCAGCCTGGTTATGCGTAAAGACGAAGCGATCAGCGAACCTTCACCTTTTGGTAAGCCAAAAGAAAAAGAAGAACGCCGTGAAGCGAAAGCTGAGACTGCATCTGCTGAGTGATGTCGGCTACAGCTCAGGGCTCTGCAATGAATCACCTCGTCATTCGCGGCACGCTAGTTAAGGCGCCTCGCTTGACCCGCAGCCCCGCTGGAATTTCCCATTTGCTGTTGGCTATCGAACATCGTTCGATGCAAGAGGAAGCGGGCTTAACACGACAGTGTTATGCAAGAATTCAAGCAGTGGTAAGCGGAGTGGAAGCAGAATCCTGGTCTACGAAACTTTCTCTGGGTAGTGAAATTGAGGCAAGCGGATTCATTCAGCGTCATGAAAACGCTAACGGAATCCCACGATTAGTCCTCCACGCCCAGACTATAAAACAGGTTTAACAGGAGAACACCATGGCTCGTTTTTTCCGTCGTCGTAAGTTCTGCCGCTTTAAGGCAGAAGGCGTAAAAGAGATCGATTACAAAGATATCGCTACGCTGAAAAACTATATCACTGAAACTGGTAAGATCGTCCCTAGCCGTATTACCGGTACTTCAGCTAAGTATCAGCGTCAGCTGGCGCGCGCTATCAAGCGTGCCCGTTACCTGAGCTTGCTGCCATACACTGATGGCCACAAGTAAAGGAGATTGTAACGATGAATATTATCCTTCTTGATAAAGTTGCAAACCTTGGCAGCCTGGGCGACCAGGTGAACGTGAAGTCTGGTTATGCCCGTAACTTCTTGTTCCCGCAAGGTAAAGCAGTTCCAGCGACAAAAGCGAACGTTGAGATGTTTGAACAACGTCGCGCTGAGTTGGAAGAGAAATTGGCTGCAGATTTAGCAGCAGCTGAAGCACGTGCAGAGAAAATCAACGGTTTAGACACTATCGTTATCGCTTCTAAAGCGGGCGACGAAGGCAAACTGTTCGGTTCTATCGGTACGCGTGATATCGCTGATGCAGTATCTGCTGCAGGCGTTGAAGTGCAGAAGAGCGAGATTCTTATGCCGCACGGTACTATCCGTGAAGTAGGGGAATACGAAATCGAACTGCAACTGCACGCCGATGTACTTGCCGCAATTACCTTAAAGGTAGAAGCGAGCGAGTAAGGATTACACATCCTTTCCATGAAAAGCAGCACCTCGGTGCTGCTTTTTTTTTGTGGTCTGTGTATTATCGTTCTCTATCGTGAATTGCATATCAATTTTATTTTGCAAATCATTCAAGCAGCAATTTGGAAGCGAACTCTGTGGCCACAAAGAACTCAACATCGAACGCGTCGAAATCAGCAGATGCCAAGCTCGATGCATTGAAAACTCCACCGCACTCAATTGAAGCCGAACAATCTGTGTTGGGCGGGCTGATGCTCGACAATCAATCGTGGGATAACGTGGCCGAGCGAGTGATTACAGAAGATTTTTATCTGCTTTCCCATCGTTTGATTTTTGCTTCGATGCTGCGCCTGAGCGAAGAAAACCAACCCATCGATCTGGTGACCCTAACGGAACGCTTAGAACTCTCGAATGAGTTAGATCGGGTAGGTGGCGCTGCCTACTTGCTTGAGATTCAAAAGAATACGCCGAGTTCGGCGAATATTAATGCGTATGCGGATATCGTTCGGGAGCGGGCACTGATCCGAGAAATGATCGGTGTGGCCAATGAAATCGCCGAGGCAGGTTACACTCCAAAAGGGCGGCCGAGCAAAGAGCTGCTCGATTTCGCTGAATCAAAAGTATTCGCCATTGCAGAAAAGCGCAGTTCGAGTACTGAGGGACCGCAAAACCTCAAAGGCATTTTGGATAAGACTCTCGATCGCATTGAGTATCTAAGCCAAAACACCAATCTGAGTGGCGTGACTGGGGTATCTACAGGCTTTGCCGATCTGGATAAGAAAACTGCAGGCTTGCAGCCTTCTGATTTAGTGATTGTGGCGGCCCGTCCATCAATGGGTAAAACCACTTTTGCCATGAACTTGGTAGAGCGGGCCGCACTGAATGAAGAAAAACCTGTAGTGGTGTTTAGTTTGGAGATGCCCTCTGAGCAAATCATTATGCGGATGCTAGCGTCGTTAAGTCGAGTAAACCAAACCAAGGTGCGAACTGGTCAGCTGGATGACGACGACTGGGCGCGTATCGCTTCAGCAATGACCATGCTCAAAGAGAAAGGCAAGCTCTATATCGACGATAGTTCTGGCCTGACGCCAACAGAAGTGCGTTCGCGTGCGCGCCGCATTGCGAAAGAACACAATGGTGTGAGTATGGTAATGGTGGATTACCTGCAGTTGATGACCGTGCCTGGTATCTCAGAAAATCGCACCCTTGAGATTGCGGAAATATCGCGCTCACTAAAAGCCTTGGCAAAAGAACTGAAATGCCCAGTGGTGGCGTTGTCGCAGTTAAACCGCTCACTTGAACAACGGGCTGATAAGCGGCCGGTGAACTCCGATCTACGTGAATCTGGCTCGATTGAGCAAGATGCGGACGTAATCATGTTCATTTATCGGGATGAGGTATATCACCCGGAAACAGAAGATGAAGGTCTTGCTGAAATTATTATTGGAAAACAACGGAACGGTCCAATCGGTCGCATTAAGTTACGTTTCCATGGTCAGTATTCGCGCTTTGATAACTATTCAGGCGCACCAGTGGATGATGAGTATTAAGCTGTGACAGACACGCCTATTTCCCCGCTCAGTATGCGTCCTGCCTGGGCCGATATTCACCTAGGGGCATTACGCCACAATCTTGAGGTGATCCGTGCCCGAGCGGGCTCTAAGCGCGTGCTCGCTATACTTAAGGCGAATGCTTATGGTCATGGTTTAACCCGTATCGCCCAAGAGCTTGGCGATGTGGATGCCATTGGCGTGGCGCGAGTCGATGAGGCACTGCAACTGCGCAATGCTGGGGTGACGCGTCCGATCGTTTTGTTAGAAGGTTTCTTCGACGCTAAACAGATTCCCGTGCTTGCAGTGAGCCATATTCAACCCGTTCTGCATACTAAACACCAAGTAGGGCAGCTATTAAGTATTCAGGACTTACCGGAGCCCATGCGCGTCTGGTTAAAGGTCGATACCGGTATGCACCGCCTAGGGCTAAACCCTGAAGATGCGGAGCGGGTATACAAAACCCTTGAAGCTGCACCACAAGTTGCAGCTCGCCCTGTGTTAATGAGTCATTTTGCCTGTGCCGATGAACCACAGCATGGGCAGAATCAACGCCAAATTGCGCTGTTTGAGAGCATTAAAGCAACGCTTCCTGATGTAACCACGTCATTTGCGAATAGCGCCGCATTGTTTGCGGGCTTGGCACCTGATGATGATTGGGTTCGCCCAGGGCTCGCACTTTATGGAATTAGCCCGTTTGCGCAAGAAACCGGTCGTGACTTAGATTTGCGGGCGGTGATGAATTTACAAGCGAGCATTATCTCCGTGCGCAAAATCCGCGCTGGAGAATCGGTCGGGTATGGCGCGGCTTGGACCGCAAGCAAAGATACCTGGATTGGCATTGTTGCCATTGGCTACGGCGATGGTTATCCACGCCTTGCACCCAATGGAACACCCGTCTGGATTAACGGCAAGGTATATCCTATTGTCGGTCGGGTTGCCATGGACATGGTGACTGTTGATCTGGGTGATACCATGAGCGCGAAGCTTGGCGACACGGCGCAGCTGTGGGGGCCTGACTTGCCGGTAGAGCAGGTTGCAGAGAAGGTGGGAACTATTCCCTACGAGTTGCTGTGTAACGTCGCTCGGCGCGTCAACTTAGATTATCTCGAAACGTAAAAAAGAGGCGCAAGCGCCCCTTTTTTAAGCATCTGTGGTGAGCGCTACATCACTTTTGGTGCTTCGCTTTCAATGCCTTCCTTGGTGCAGGTTTGGCAAATGCCCACTGCCTCAACTGTTTGTTGATGAACGGTAAAGCCCTGATGCTGAGCTTGCTGTAAAAACTCTTCATGAACGCCGCGCGAATGAATTTCTTGAACGCCACCACAATGAGAGCAGATCAGCATTTGTACTGGATGCTGTTTCTCAAAGTGTGAGCACAAAACATAGCTATTTGACGACGACACTTTATGCACAAAGCCCTGCGCTTGCAGAAATTCGAGTGCACGATAAATCGTGGGTGGCTTTGCGTTCGGCATTCCTTCTTTGAGCTGCTCAAGCAAATCGTAAGCGCCAATGGCCCCAGCTTGTTGTGTAAGCAACGCGAACACCTCGCGACGTGTTGGGGTTAGCCGAACACCTCGACGTTGGCACATAACCTCGGCACGTTGAATTAATTGTTGGGTATTTTTTTCCATACTCAGAAGCGCTTCTTTGCTAAAAAAACAGAGTGACGAATTCTCATCTTAGCATGGTTTGTTCATGGAATTGCAAGGGCGCTACAGCTCACCTATTTTTTGAGGCGAAATTCCAGTAAAATAGCGCGCCTATAAATAGGAGTCTGTAATGATAAGCGTTGCCCCGATGCTGGACTGGACCGATCGACACTGTCGGTTCTTTCATCGGCAAATTTCCCAGCATGCGTTGTTGTACACCGAGATGGTGACAACTGGCGCTATTTTGCATGGGCGTATGGATTTTCTTGCTTACAATGAGCAAGAGCATCCTGTGGCTCTGCAACTTGGGGGCAGTGACCCAGCAGATCTGGCACGTTGTGCTCGTCTTGCGCAAGAGCGTGGTTATGATGAGATCAACTTAAATGTGGGCTGCCCGTCTGACCGCGTTCAGAACGGACGTTTTGGTGCTTGCTTAATGGCAGAGCCACAATTAGTGGCGGATTGTATTGCGGCGATGCAAGATGCGGCCCCGAATACGCCGGTAACGGTGAAAACTCGGTTGGGCATTGATGAACACGATAGCTATGAGTTTCTGCAAGCATTTCTTGAACCTCTGCGCAGTATTCAATGCCCACGGGTGATCTTGCACGCGCGCAAAGCCTGGTTAAATGGATTGAGCCCGAAGCAAAATCGCGAAGTACCGCCGTTGAATTATGAACGGGTGTATCACGCCAAACGCGATTACCCTGACTTTGAGATCCATTTAAACGGTGGCGTAGAAACCATTGAACAAGCCCGTGCACATCTTTCCCATGTAGATGGTGTGATGATTGGGCGGGCTGCTTATCAAAATCCATGGCTCCTCGCAGAGGTGGATGCTTTAGTGGGTGAGGGCAGCATAGCCGCTGAGAAGGCGCAGGTGATTCAAACGATGGCAACTTATATTGAATCCCATATTGCCCAAGGTGGGCGTTTTTGGCACGTGGCGCGCCACATGCTTGGTTTATTCCAAGCCTGTCCGGGAGCGCGACAATGGCGTCGACACCTGAGCCAGCAAGGGCCAACCGCAGTAGATGCATCCCCCCTATGGGAAGCTTTTGCGATTGTAGAGCGGGAGACAATGCGGATGCAAGAGCGCGCCGCCTGTGTGGATTAGTCAAATCGACCATTGAGATAAATTTATTAGTCAAAAAGGCTAACGCGATGCATTCATACATCGGGTTGGCCTTTTTTGATTTTAGTATTGTTTTATTTATTAACGACTTACAAAGTTGGCATGGAGATTGAATATACATCGTTATGCATCAAAGAAACCGACAAGTGGAAATAAGAAGTACACCCATTTGTTATTGGATAACGAAAGGAGAAACACCATGACTTCAGTAAAATTGTTAATAAGTGCGGCAGCAGTTGCATTGGTAATGCAAGCACCTGCAATTGCAGCAGAGCAGACTTTTGATCAGTACGATGTAAGTATTCATGATGTACTGAAACAAGATTTAGTTGGGCAAGTGCAGCAATTTAATCAGCAATTCACACAATCGATTACAAGTGTTGCCCGCCAGCAGTTAGAACTCGGTAAGCAAGACTTTGAAAGTGCGATGCTTGATGAGTTAGCGGAAAACGACCATGTGCTTGCAGAACGCGCTGAGAAAGGAGATAAGCCGCTCGCTCCGTAACGAATTCTTTGCTAGTCTCGTGTGACACAACACCATAAGAAGAACACAAGGAATTAGCTATGAAGAACGTACTTGCGATGGCGATTGCCGGCGCACTGTCGCTTTCAACTTTCTCAGCTCAAAGTACTGAGATTGTGGCGGGTGAGCAGGCCATGCGAATTGCTCAAGAGTCGATGATTATTGATACTCACATCGACGTCCCCTGGCGCTTAATTAACGACTGGGAGGATGTGAGTAAAGCGACTCAACGTGGTGATTTTGATTATGAGCGTGCAGTTGCAGGTGGTCTTAACGTTCCATTTATGGCGATTTATATTCCCTCCAGTTATGAAGATAATGGCGCTTATACGCTGGCCAACCAACTCATTGATTATATGGAAGCGCTGGTATACCGCGCACCAGAGAAATTTGCTATCCCCCACTCCGTAGATGACTTATTTGCTCACAAAGAGCAAGGCCTCATGAGTCTTGCCATGGGTATGGAGAATGGCGCCCCCATCGAAGGGGATATGGAGAAACTTTATCACTTCTATGACCGGGGCGTTCGCTACATTACATTGGCCCACTCCGAAGATAACCACATTGCAGACTCCTCTTATGATATCCGGCAAACCTGGGGTGGTTTAAGCCCGTTTGGCCGCGATCTCGTGCTAGAAATGAACCGAATTGGCATGATGGTCGATGTATCTCACATCTCCGACAAGGCGTTTTACGATGTTCTGGAGATTACCCAAGTGCCGGTGGTGGCAACGCACTCCTCAGCCCGACGCTTTACGCCAGGTTGGCAGCGCAATATGAACGATGACATGATTAAAGCGTTGGCTGAAAACGGTGGGGTGATTCAGGTTACCTTCGGTTCTACGTTTGTAACGACCATGGCGAACCAACATCGTGCGCGGATTCAACGACTCACCCGAGAAATTAATGAGCGATTAGGTGAAGGGACGCCGGAAGCTGTCGCTGCCATTGAAAAAATGCGTGAGGAAAATCCGTACCCCTTTGCCACCAAAGCCGATGTTCTCGATCATATCGATCACATCGTGAACCTCGTGGGCATTGATTATGTAGGCTTAGGATCTGATTACGATGGTGTTGGCGATACACTGCCGGTGGGCTTGAAGGATGTGCGCACTTTTCCGAATTTGATCCAAGGTCTGTTAGATCGTGGTTACTCGGAAGAAGACATCAATAAAATCTTACATGGGAATACCTTACGTGTGTGGCGAGCTGCTGAAGCCTATGCCGCGGCACAAGCAGAGTAAGGTTTCGCAGCCGAGTTGTCTGCGGGTTTATTCGTTAAATAAATGTAGATATACTCGGCGGTACATTCACCGAAATTAGGTTTTTTCCATGCCGACATCGTTAATCGTCGTTGATGATTTTTTCAGTAATGCCGAAGGACTGCGTGATGCAGCACTACGTTTAACTTACCCAGAAGTGAAAGGTCCCTATCCTGGTCGGAACTCCGTTGAGCGGATCAACTTAGAGGGCCTTACCAATGAAGTATCGCGAATTGTCGGTGAACCTTTGGTAGCGATGGAGCAGGGGCAAGCGCACGGCAAATGCCGCATTGCGTTGGAAAGTGATGTCGGCGAAGCGAAAGTGCATGTGGACGGCTCCCATTGGTCTGGCATCTTGTACTTAAGTAACCCTGAAGATTGTCGTGGCGGCACGGAGTTTTTCCGGCATATCCCGACCGATACTGAGCGGGCGCCGTACAGCGATCAAGAAGCATTACAGAAGTTTGGTGCAACTTCGGCAAAGCAGTGGACCGCGGATATCCTCGATAGCGACTCCACTGACGATTCGAAATGGGAAATGACCATGCGTGTGCCCATGCGGTTTAACCGATTGGTATTGTTACGCCCTTGGTTATGGCACACCGCCGGCGAATCATTTGGAACTAAGCCTGAGAATGGTCGATTAGTGTACTTAATGTTTTTCGGATCGGCACGCCGATAAAGAAGTCGACTAGTAGACAGACCCGAGCACTGGCTTGGGTCTGTTTTTAGGCAAGCACCAATCCCTGTTCGACCTCATTATCGGATAGCAGTCGATCACCAGCGCAGACACCTCGACTGTTCATATCAATACCGCAGAAAGCCTTGACTTACCCTCCTAAACCCGTATAATCTCGCCCACGTCTTTTTGGACGTAATTTAGATTCGGTATCGTAGATTCAAGTACTGCAAAGCCTCTGGCTTTGTTCTTAATTCTACAGATGCTGCGACAACGGCCCCGATTGGGGGTCGAATGGTGGTTAAAAATACTTCCTCTTCCTGCCGTAAAGGTAGCCGAAGCGGCGAGTTTTTTTATGCTCTTTTTTAAATGCTCTTTATATGAGGCTTTGATTATATGTCTGGTCAAAGAATTCGGATTCGCTTGAAAGCTTTCGATCACCGCCTGATCGACCAGTCTACAGCGGAAATCGTAGATACAGCGAAACGTACCGGTGCACAGGTTCGTGGACCAATTCCACTGCCAACGCGCAAAGAACGTTTCACCGTGCTTATTTCTCCGCACGTAAACAAAGACGCCCGTGATCAGTACGAGATCCGCACCCACAAGCGTCTTATCGATATCATCGAGCCAACAGAAAAAACTGTTGACGCTCTGATGCGTTTGGACCTGGCTGCTGGTGTTGATGTACAGATCAGCCTGGGCTAAGTGAGCAACAAGATTCTGGATAAGAGGTTTTAACAATGGCTATTGGTCTAGTCGGTCGGAAAGTAGGAATGACGCGTATCTTCCAAGAAGATGGCGCATCAGTTCCTGTGACTGTGATCGAAGTGTTAGCGAACCGCGTGACTCAGGTGAAAAACCTAGACACCGACGGTTACCGTGCACTTCAGGTGACCACTGGTAGCAAGAAGACCAACCGTGTCAACAAACCTGCAGCAGGTCACTTCGCCAAAGCTGGCGTAGAAGCCGGCCGTGGTCTGTGGGAATTCCGCCTGAATGGCGAAGAAGGTGCTGACATCGAAGTTGGATCTGAGCTGACCGTGGAAATCTTTGCGGACACCAAAATGGTAGACGTAACCGGTACCTCTAAAGGTAAAGGTTTCGCTGGTACCGTAAAACGCTGGAACTTCAGTATGCAAGACGCGACGCATGGTAACTCATTGTCGCATCGTGCACCGGGTTCTATCGGTCAAAACCAGTCACCTGGTAAAGTATTTAAAGGTAAGAAGATGGCCGGCCACATGGGTGCTGAGCGCGTAACTGTGCAGTCCCTTGAAGTCGTCCGTGTTGACGCTGAGCGCAACTTGCTTCTGGTTAAAGGCGCTGTCCCTGGAGCTTCTGGTGGCAACGTTATCGTTAAGCCAGCAGTGAAAGCGTAACGTCTGAGGAGATTAGTGATGGAATTAGCATTAAAAGACGCGAAAGGCGCTCTTGAAGTTTCCGAAGCTACCTTTGGACGTGAATTCAATGAAGCTTTGGTGCATCAGGTCGTAGTGGCCTATGCAGCTGGCGCACGTCAAGGTAGTCGGGCTCAAAAGACGCGTTCAGAAGTTTCTGGTGGTGGCAAAAAGCCATGGCGCCAGAAAGGTACTGGTCGCGCTCGTGCGGGTACTATCCGCAGCCCATTGTGGCGTTCAGGTGGTGTTAGCTTCGCAGCGAAACCACAGAATCACGCCCAAAAGGTTAACAAGAAGATGTATCGTGGCGCACTCAAGAGCATTCTCTCTGAGTTAGTTCGTCAAGATCGTCTGATCGTTGTTGAGAACTTTGGTATTGATACACCAAAGACTAAGCAACTGGTAAGCAAGTTGAAAGAGCTAGAATTGAACGACGTTCTAATCATCACCAAAGATGTTGATGAGAACTTGTTCCTGGCTTCTCGTAACCTGCATAAAGTCGACGTACGTGATGTACAGGGCATCGACCCGGTCAGCTTGATCGCGTTTGATAAAGTTCTGTTCACTGCGGACGCAGTCAAGCAGCTTGAGGAGACATTGTCATGATGCGTGAAGAACGTTTGCTGAAAGTCATTCTGGCGCCTCACGTTTCTGAAAAAGCGACTGTTTCTGCTGAGAACAACAACACTGTTGTGTTCAAAGTAGCAAAAGACGCGACTAAGTCAGAAATCAAAGCTGCGGTAGAGAAACTGTTTGAAGTCGAAGTCACCGGCGTACGCACGCTAAACGTGAAAGGTAAAACTAAGCGTTTTGGTATGCGCGTAGGGAAGCGTAGCGATTGGAAAAAAGCTTACGTAACTCTAGGCGAAGGTGCTGACATCGATTTCGTCGGCGGCGCTGAGTAAACAGGAGGATATTGAAGATGGCTGTTGTAAAAATGAAGCCTACGTCTCCGGGTCGTCGCCACGTCGTTAAAGTCGTTGGTCAGGACCTGTACAAAGGCAAGCCATACGCTCCGTTGTTGGAAAAGAACGCCAAGAACGGTGGTCGTAACAATAATGGCCGGATTACCGTACGTCATATTGGTGGTGGTCACAAACATCACTATCGTTTGGTTGATTTCAAACGTAACAAAGACGGTATTCCAGCTACTGTAGAGCGCATTGAGTATGACCCTAACCGGTCAGCGAATATCGCTCTGGTGTTGTACGCAGACGGCGAGCGTCGCTACATTCTGGCCCCTAAAGGCCTGACTGCTGGTGACAAAGTTGTGTCTGGTTCAGATGCACCAATCAAAGCAGGTAATGCATTGCCTCTGCGCAACATTCCAGTAGGTGCTGTTGTGCACGCTATTGAGATGAAGCCTGGCAAAGGTGCTCAGTTGGCTCGCTCTGCGGGTACATCTGTGCAAGTACTGGCACGAGAAGGCTTGTACGTAACTGTACGTTTGCGTTCTGGTGAAGTACGTAAGATTCTAGCCGAATGTCGTGCGACAATCGGTGAGGTTGGTAACGCTGAACACATGCTCAAGCAATTGGGTAAAGCTGGTGCTAAGCGCTGGCGTGGTGTTCGCCCAACGGTCCGTGGTGTTGCCATGAACCCGGTTGATCACCCACACGGTGGTGGTGAAGGCCGGACTTCAGGTGGTCGTCATCCGGTGTCTCCATGGGGTGTTCCTACGAAGGGTTATAAGACTCGTAAGAACAAGCGTACTAGCAAGTACATCGTGCGTCGTCGCACTAAGTAAAGGCAAGGGGTTTTATAATGCCACGTTCTCTTAAAAAAGGTCCATTTATTGACCTTCACCTACTCAAGAAGGTGGAGAAGGCGATGGAAAGCGGGGACAAGAAGCCAATTAAGACTTGGTCCCGTCGTTCAATGATCATTCCAGATATGATTGGTTTGACCATCGCTGTTCATAACGGTCGCCAGCACGTACCAGTTTTCGTTTCTGAGGAAATGATTGGTCACAAGCTTGGTGAATTCGCTCCGACTCGCACTTATCGTGGCCATGCCGCTGATAAGAAAGCTAAGAAACGGTAAGAGGTGAATACAATGCAAGCTATTGCTAAACATAAATTTGCCCGCCTTTCTCCGCAAAAGGGTCGTTTGGTTGCAGACCAAATTCGTGGTCAATCAGTTGCAAAAGCGCTGGAAACTCTGGAATACAGCCAGAAGAAAGCAGCGACTCTGATCAAGAAAGTTCTTGAATCAGCGATTGCAAATGCTGAACACAACGAAGGTGCGGACATTGATGAGCTGAAAGTTTCAGCCATTATGGTCGACGAAGGTCCAACGATGAAGCGGATCAAGCCTCGTGCGAAAGGTCGTGCGGATCGTATCTTAAAGCGCACCAGCCACATTACTGTGGTTGTTTCAGATAGCTAGGAGATAAGTTATGGGTCAGAAAGTACATCCTAATGGTATTCGCCTAGGTATCACCAAGCCATATAATGCTACCTGGTTCGCGGAGTCCAAGGATTTTGCTGATAACCTTCACAGTGATCATCAGGTGCGTTTGCTCCTGAAAGAAAAGCTGAAGGGTGCATCAGTATCACGCATCGTTATCGAGCGTCCTGCTAAGAGTGTTCGTGTGACTATTCACACTGCACGTCCTGGCGTGGTTATCGGTAAGAAAGGCGAAGATGTTGAGAAGCTGCGTCAAGAAGTATCGAAGCTGACTGGTGTTCCAGCTCAGATCAATATTTCTGAAGTTCGCAAGCCAGAGCTTGATGCTCAATTGGTTGCTGAAAACATCGCTGGTCAGCTGGAGCGTCGTGTGATGTTCCGTCGTGCTATGAAGCGCGCGGTACAGAACGCAATGCGCCTGGGTGCCAAAGGTATCAAAGTTGAAGTAAGTGGTCGTCTTGGTGGTGCGGAAATCGCACGTACTGAGTGGTACCGTGAAGGTCGCGTTCCGTTGCACACATTGCGTGCTGACATCGATTACGCTACCGCAGAAGCTGCAACAACTTACGGTATCATTGGCGTGAAGGTCTGGGTTTTCCGTGGCGAAGTATTGGGCGGAATGCCTGTCGCTGAAGAAAAACCAGCGGCGCAGAAGCGCGGCAAAGGTCGTAAGTAAGGAGAAGCAACATGTTACAACCTAAGCGTACGAAATTTCGTAAGGTTCACACAGGCCGTAACCGCGGTCTGGCGCAGTCGGGTAACAAAGTAAGCTTCGGTACTTATGGCCTGAAGGCTACTGAGCGCGGTCGTATGACTGCACGTCAGATCGAAGCTGCCCGTCGTGCGATGACTCGTCACGTTAAACGTCAAGGTAAAATCTGGATTCGCGTATTCCCAGACAAGCCAATTACCAAGAAGCCTCTTGAAGTGCGGATGGGTAAAGGTAAGGGTAACGTTGAATACTGGGTTGCTCAGATTCAGCCAGGTCGCGTCTTGTATGAGATGGACGGCGTATCTGAAGAGCTGGCACGTGAGGCATTCAAATTAGCGGCTGCCAAACTGCCATTCAAGACCACCTTTGTTTCTCGGACGGTGATGTAATGAAAGCAAGCGAACTGAACGCGAAAAGCGTAGAAGAACTGAATCAGGAGCTGCTTGGTTTGCTGCGTGAGCAATTTAATTTGCGCATGCAAGCTGCGACCGGCCAACTGAATCAGTCACACCTGTTGAAGCGAGTGCGTAAAGATATCGCACGTGTGAAAACAGTGATTAATCAAAAGGCAGGTGCGTAATGAGTGAAGCAAAATCTACCCGTACTGTGCAAGGCCGTGTGATTAGCAGCAAAATGGACAAGTCTATTGTTGTTGCTATCGAACGTCAGGTTAAGCACCCGATTTACGGTAAGTACATTAAGCGGACTACTAAGCTCCACGCACACGATGAAAATAACACATGCCAAGAAGGTGATTTGGTATCGATCCGGGAAACTCGCCCGGTATCTAAAACTAAGTCATGGACTTTGGTAGACGTTATCGAGCGTGCTGCAGGCGTTTAATCCGCCGGCAGAGATGCCATTGAAGAAACGACTCTCCTCGGAGGGTCGTTTTTTTTTGCGGGATGCCAAAGGCTTACTATACTTAATTCACTAATTTATTAATTTACATAGTTCTCGTACAAGGAGTAAGAGATGCCGCGATACCAAAGTTTAATTTGTGTCGGTTTGCTTAGCTTGGTGACCTTCATCGCTAGTCCTTCATTTGCGCAATCTTCGGAACTAACCATTGAAGAACGCATATCGCTTTTAGAGAAAGAATTACAGGCGCTGCGTGAAGAGAATGAAGCACTTCAGCAAAAAGCAGAGGAAGATCGGCAACAAGCACAGGAAGACCGTGCTGTAGCCCAACGAGCGGCTCGTGAAGCAGAGCAGGCGGCGAGTGAAACAGCCGAGCGTACCGACGAGAGCGCTGATGACGGCATCGCCATAGGCGGGGCCGTACGCTTTCAATATCAGGTGAGCGATTACAACCGTCCGCAACGTGAGCGCGGTGGCGATCTCGACTTTGATCTGATTCGTATCGATTTTAATGGGCGCATGGGTGACGTTATTTTGTCGGCTCAATACCGTTGGTTCCAATACATGGAAGCCGTACGCCACGCCTATTTTGGTTATGATTTTTCCGATGAATGGCAAGGGCAGGTCGGCCTCGTGATTCAACCTTTCGGTGTTATGCCATACAACTCCCATAACTACTTTTTCAGTACTAACTTTTATGTTGGGATGGAAGATAATCCTGGTGCAGGCCTGCGCTTGATGCGCCGTAGCGATGAATGGGATCTCGATTTTGCCTTTATTAAGAACGATGAACTTGGTGGCTCTACCGGATTTACCCGTAGCCTTGCGGATCGCTATGCCTATGATGTAGTGGGGGTTCGATTAGCCGGGGAAGATCCTTTTGCTGACCCAACCCAATTGGCCAGTGAAAGTAATACCTTTATGGTACGGGTCGCACGCAAGTGGCAGATGAGCGACGAACAAAGTTTTGAGGCCGGTTTTTCCGGTCAGTTAGGTCGGTTCAACGATGGTGTGAACAATATTGGTGACCGTCAGAACTTGGGTATTCACGCGGTTTACAATACGGGACCTTGGGAATTCCAAGGCCAATATGCACAGTATGATTACAGTTTTGACATGGACCACATGGGTGTCGTGATGGGTGCCTATGCGTATTTTGAAACCATGCCCTCAAAAGCGGATTTATGGACAGGCAATGTTGCCTATAGTATGCCTGTTGAGTTTGGGCCTATTTCCCACCTGCTTTGGTATAACAATTACAGCCTGATGACCAATAAACGCGAGTTCAATGACGATACTTGGATGAACGTACTTGGCGTTGCCGTGACCGCGGGTGGCCTGTATACCTATTTCGACCTAGTGACGGCACGAAATCATCCATTTATTGGCGGATCAACAGGTGTCGATGGGGGTAGAACTAATACCCGTTTTAATATAAACTTCGGTTACTATTTTTAAGTCGATCTGGGGCCCCATCCTCGGTGCCCCACACGCCTTTCTTTTCTTCAAAAATCCTCTATCTTCTGCCAATTTTTTCTGTTACAATTTCGCGCCCTTTTAATATGGGGTCTTCTTACTGATATTCAGCAAGAAGTTGTTTGGACTCGGGAGAGTCTGGTTTACTAACTCAAGCGGAGCACTGAGATGATCCAGATGCAAACTATGCTGGACGTGGCCGACAACTCCGGCGCACGCAGCGTACAATGTATTAAGGTTCTAGGTGGTTCGCACCGCCGTTACGCAAACATCGGTGACATCATCAAAGTGTCAGTGAAGGAAGCAATTCCTCGTGGCAAGGTGAAGAAAGGCGATGTTTACAATGCGGTGGTCGTTCGCACCCGGAAAGGCGTCCGTCGTCAAGACGGCTCTGTTATCCGTTTTGACCGCAATGCGGCTGTGTTGTTGAATAACAACTCTCAGCCAATTGGGACCCGTATCTTTGGCCCGGTGACTCGTGAATTGCGCGGTGAGCAGTTTATGAAGATCATCTCTCTGGCGCCAGAAGTACTATAAGGAGTCTATAAATGGCGGCAAAAATCAGACGTGATGACGAAGTGGTTGTGTTAGCTGGTAAAGACAAAGGAAAGCGCGGAAAAGTGCTTTCAGTTTTAACTGGCAGCGATCGTGTAGTGGTAGAAGGCGTTAACGTTATTAAGAAGCATCAGAAACCTAATCCGTCTCTGAATGAACCAGGTGGCATCGTAGAAAAAGAAGCCCCTATTCATGTTTCTAACGTGGCGATTTTTAACCCAGCGACCGGCACAGCAGATCGAGTTGGTTTCAAGATTGAAGGCGAGAAGAAAGTTCGCGTTTTCAAATCTAATAACGAAACCATCTAAATTGAAATTTGGAGTATACGATGGCGAAACTGCATGATTTTTACAATGAGACTGTAGTTCCTGATCTGATGAAACAGTTCAGCTACACCAGTGTCATGCAAGTCCCTCGGATTGAAAAAATCACCCTGAATATGGGTGTTGGTGAAGCATTAGTTGACAAAAAGATTCTCGACAATGCAGTTGCAGACCTTGAAGCCATTACTGGCCAAAAAGTTGTGCGTACTGTTGCGCGTAAATCTGTCGCTGGCTTCAAGGTCCGTGAAGGCTTCCCGATTGGTTGTAAAGTAACTCTACGCGGCGAGCACATGTGGGACTTCCTGCAACGACTAGTTTCTATTGCGATTCCTCGGATTCGCGACTTTCGTGGTTTAAACCCGAAGTCTTTTGACGGTCGCGGGAACTACAGCATGGGCGTTCGTGAGCAAATCATTTTCCCTGAAATTGACTATGACAAGGTTGATCGGGTACGTGGTTTGGATATCACGATTACCACCAGTGCACAAAGCGATGATGAAGCGCGTGCATTGCTGTCTGCCTTTAACTTTCCGTTTAAAAAGTAAGGTGTAGAGTTATGGCAAAAGTTTCTATGAAAATGCGCGATATCAAGCGCGCAGCATTAGCTGCGAAATACGCTGATAAACGCCGCGCACTGAAAGCTACTATTAGCAATCCAGCGACCACTGACGAACAGCGCTGGGAAGCCGTTCTGGAACTTCAGAAGCTTCCTCGTGATTCCAGTCCTTCTCGTCAGCGTAACCGCTGCCGGGTGACTGGTCGTCCACATGGTTATCTGCGTAAGTTTGGCATGAGCCGTATCAAGGTTCGTGAAAAAGCTATGCGCGGTGAAATTCCTGGCTTGAAAAAAGCTAGCTGGTAAGCCACGAATCACGGGAGAAAGCAATAATGAGCATGCAAGATCCAATTGCGGATATGTTTACTCGCATTCGCAACGCTCAGTCTGCGAACAAAGTAGCAGTGGTGATGCCAGCATCTAAGCAGAAAGAAGCAATAGCTCAAGTTCTGCAAGATGAAGGTTATATCACCGCGTACAAAGTAGAGTCTGGCGTTAAACCAGAGTTGGAAATCACGTTGAAATATTTCGAAGGCAAGCCTGTCATCGAATCTATCCAGCGTGTTAGCCGTCCTGGTCTGCGGATTTATAAGAAGCGTAACGAACTGCCTAAAGTAATGGGCGGTCTCGGTATTGCAGTTATTTCCACGTCGAAAGGCCTGATGACCGACCGAGCTGCACGTAGTGCTGGCCTTGGTGGTGAAATCATCGGGTATGTAGCATAACGGAGGGTAGGATATGTCACGCGTTGCTAAGGCACCTGTTGCAATCCCTGCCGGCGTTGATGTTGCAGTTAACGGCCAGGAAGTAACAGTAAAGGGCGCTAAAGGAGCTCTGACTCGTGTGTTCAACGATGCAGTAGAGATCGTTTCTGCTGATCAAGAACTGCGTACCACACCTCGTGAAGGTGTTGCGAACGCTATTGCACAGGCAGGTACTGCTCGCGCTCTATTAAACAATATGGTTATCGGGGTTACCCAAGGCTTTGAACGTAAACTGAACCTAGTTGGTGTTGGTTATCGTGCACAAGCTCAAGGTAGCAAACTGAATCTGAGCCTAGGCTTCTCACACCCAGTTGAGTATGCGGTTCCAGCAGGTGTTACTGTTGAAACTCCAACTCAAACTGAAGTTGTGGTGAAGGGCGCTGATAAGCAACTGGTTGGTCAGGTTGCTGCGAATATTCGTGCATACCGTAAACCTGAGCCTTACAAAGGCAAAGGTGTACGTTACAGCGACGAGCAAGTGCGCCGTAAAGAAGCCAAGAAAAAATAGGGTAATACGATGGACAAGAAATCAGCTCGCTTACGTCGTGCTACTCGCGCACGTAAGAAAATTCAAGAGTTGGGTGCAACCCGTCTGGTGGTTCACCGTACCCCGCGGCACATTTATGCTCAGTTGATCGCAGCAAGTGGCTCAGAAGTGTTAGCTTCTGCTTCTACTGCAGAAAGCGCGATTAAAGAGCAGGTGAAAAGCACGGGTAACGTGGAAGCCGCAAAATTCGTCGGTAAGTTGATCGCCGAGCGTGGAAAAGAGAAGGGCGTTGAGTCTGTATCTTTTGATCGCAGTGGCTTCAAGTACCACGGTCGTGTTGCTGCACTGGCAGATGCTGCCCGTGAAGCAGGACTGCAGTTCTAGGAGACGATAATGGCAAATCAAGAAGCTCAAAACGGTGAACTGGTTGAAAAATTGATCACAGTCAACCGCGTCTCTAAAGTGGTTAAAGGTGGTCGTATCTTTAGCTTCACTGCGCTGACTGTGGTAGGTGATGGACAAGGTAAAATCGGTTTTGGTTACGGTAAAGCACGTGAAGTGCCTGCTGCAATTCAGAAGGCGATGGAAAAAGCGCGTCGTAACATGGTAACTGTAGAGTTAACCAATGGTACGTTGCAGCATCCTGTAAAAGGTCGTCACTCTGGCTCGAACGTATACATGCAGCCAGCTTCTGAAGGTACAGGTATCATCGCCGGTGGTGCGATGCGTGCGGTACTTGAAGTAGCCGGTGTACATAACGTTCTGTCAAAAGCGTACGGTTCAACTAACCCAATCAACGTTGTTCGCGCAACGATTAAAGCTCTCGAGGCAATGCACTCGCCAGAGCAAATCGCTGCAAAACGCGGACTGTCTGTTGACGAAATCGTGGGGTAATGAACGATGGCGAAGAAGACAATCAAAGTTACTCAAACTAAAAGCTCAATTGGCCGCTTACCAAAGCATAAAGCCACTTTAGTAGGTTTGGGTTTGCGCCGTATTAACCACACGGTTGAACTGGAGGATACTCCTGCAGTTCGCGGTATGGTGAATAAGGTTTATTACATGGTTAAGGTAGAGGAGTAAGACATGTTTTTGAATTCTCTCTCTCCTGCACCTGGTGCAAAGACAGCTAAGAAGCGCGTAGGTCGCGGTATTGGTTCTGGTCTTGGCAAAACAGGTGGTCGCGGTCACAAAGGTCAGAAATCTCGGTCAGGCGGAAGCGTCAGACCAGGTTTCGAAGGTGGTCAAATGCCACTTCAGCGCCGCTTACCAAAGTTTGGCTTTACATCGCGTAAAGCAATGCAAACTGCGGAAGTAACGCTGAGTGAATTGGCCAAAGTAACCGGTGATACCGTGACTCTGGGCGGTTTGAAAGATGCAGGTTTGGTGAAAAAGAACATTTTGTTCGTAAAAGTCATCAAATCTGGCGAAATCAGCCGTGCAGTCACTGTACAGGGTATTAAAGTCACTAAAGGTGCGCGCGAGTTAATCGAAGCGGCCGGCGGCAAAGTCGAAGGATAATTGACTCATGGCTAGACCAGGATTGGAAAAATCCAGCGCGAAAGGCGGATTATCAGAACTGAAAACGCGTTTGTTGTTTGTTCTTGGAGCAATCATCGTATTCCGTGCTGCGTCTTTCGTGCCGATTCCTGGTGTAGATGCAGCCGTATTAGCTGATTTGTTCGAACAGCAACGGGGTACCATCGTGGCCATGTTTAACATGTTCAGTGGTGGTGCTCTCGAGCGTGCGTCGATTCTGGCGTTGGGTATTATGCCCTACATTACCTCAGCCATTATTATGCAATTGTTAGCGGTGGTTCATCCAAAGCTAGCAGAGCTGAAAAAGGAAGGGGAGTCAGGTCGACGCAAAATCAGCCAATACACGCGTTGGGGTACTCTTGTTCTCGCAACCATGCAGTCGATAGGGATCGCGACCGGTTTACCAAACCTGATACCAGGCTTGGTAGCAAATCCGGGTTTCGCGTTCTACTTCACTGCAATAGTGAGCTTAGTTACAGGAACGATGTTCCTTATGTGGCTAGGTGAGCAGATCACGGAGCGAGGCATCGGTAACGGTATCTCAATTATCATCTTTGCCGGGATTGTTGCAGGCTTGCCTTCAGCGATTGGTCAAACAGCAGAACAAGCACGTCAGGGCGACCTGCATTTGTTACTTCTGTTGTTGATCGGAGTAGTCGTGATTGCGGTTACTTACTTTGTTGTATTTGTAGAGCGCGGACAGCGTCGGATTGTGGTAAACTACGCCAAGCAACAGAAAGGTCGTAAAGTTTTTGCCGCACAGAGTTCGCATTTGCCATTGAAAGTTAATATGGCAGGTGTAATTCCTCCGATTTTCGCGTCAAGCATCATCTTGTTCCCTGGCACTATGGCGTCATGGTTTGGACAAGGTGAAGGCGGTGTGGCAGAAGCATTACAAAACGTTGCGTTGACATTGTCACCGGGACAGCCTTTGTATGTGATGTTATATGCCGCTGCGATTATCTTCTTCTGTTTCTTCTATACTGCGTTGGTATTTAACCCGCGCGATACAGCAGATAACTTGAAGAAGTCTGGTGCGTTCATCCCGGGTATTCGCCCAGGGGAGCAAACCTCGCGCTACATTGACAAAGTGATGACACGACTCACGCTGGCTGGCGCTCTGTACATAACATTTATCTGTTTGGTTCCTGAATTCATGATGATTGCGTGGAACGTTCAGTTCTACTTTGGCGGAACGTCACTATTGATTATCGTCATTGTTATTATGGATTTCATGGCTCAGGTACAAACTCATTTGATGTCTCATCAATATGAGTCGGTACTGAAAAAAGCGAACCTTAAGGGCTACGGCCGCTAAGGTCGTTGGTTACGGAGACTAGCAATGAAAGTACGTGCTTCCGTTAAGAAGATCTGCCGCAACTGCAAGGTCATCAAGCGCCACGGTGTAGTCCGGGTGATTTGTACTGACCCTAAGCATAAGCAGCGGCAGGGTTAAGAAAGAAGTTTCACAGTCCGGCTTTGCCGGGCTGTGATAAATGCTATTTGCATTAAGTAAACCGGTTGAGTATCCTAACGGGCTTTTCAACTGGTGCCCATTAAACTATAGGAGATATGTTAGTGGCCCGTATAGCTGGCATTAACGTCCCTGACAACAAGCATGCAGTTATTGCATTGACATCGATCTTCGGTATCGGCCGTACTCGCTCTAAAGCGATTTTGGCTGCCGTTGGTATCGCTGAAGATACAAAACTAGGCACTTTGTCAGAGGAACAAATCGACGTAATTCGTGATGCGGTTGCAAAATACTCAGTAGAGGGTGACCTGCGTCGCGAAGTATCAATGAACATTAAGCGTCTGATGGATCTCGGTTGTTACCGTGGTCTCCGTCATCGTCGCAGCTTACCGTTACGTGGTCAGCGCACTAAAACTAATGCGCGCACTCGTAAAGGTCCGCGTAAACCGATTCGTAAGTAAGGAGAAGCGAAAATGGCTAAAACACCTACTCGCGCTCGGAAACGCGTTAAAAAGCAAGTGACCGACGGCATGGCGCATATCCATGCGTCTTTCAACAACACGATCGTGACAATCACCGATCGCCAGGGCAACGCATTGTCTTGGGCTACCGCTGGTGGCTCAGGTTTTCGTGGCTCGCGTAAGTCGACTCCGTTTGCTGCTCAGGTAGCTGCAGAGCGCGCAGGCGAAATGGCGAAGGAATATGGTCTGAAAAATTTGGAAGTGTTCGTGAAAGGACCAGGTCCAGGTCGTGAATCTTCGATTCGTGCCTTGAATGCGGTCGGTTACAAAATCACAAACATCACCGATGTGACTCCTATTCCTCACAACGGTTGTCGTCCGCCTAAGAAACGTCGCGTTTAATTGGCGTGAAACGATAGTTGGAGAAAGAACATGGCTAGATATTTGGGTCCAAAACTCAAACTGAGTCGTCGCGAAGGCACCGACCTCTTTCTAAAGAGCGGCGTACGTGCAATCGACTCAAAATGTAAGTTGGAGAATGCACCTGGTCAACACGGCGCGCGTCGCGGTCGTTTGTCTGACTACGGTCTCCAGTTGCGCGAAAAGCAAAAAGTTCGTCGTATTTTCGGCGTGCTCGAAAAGCAATTCCGTAACTACTATAAAGAAGCTGCGCGAATTAAAGGCAACACCGGTGAGAACCTGCTGCAATTACTCGAGGCTCGCCTCGATAACGTAGTTTACCGGATGGGCTTTGCGTCAACTCGTGCTGAAGCGCGTCAGTTGGTAAGCCACAAAGCGATCGTCGTTAACGGTCGAGTTGTGAACATTCCATCGTTTCAGGTTAAGCCTGAAGACGTGGTCAGCGTTCGCGAAAAAGCGAAGAAGCAAGCACGTATCGGTGCTGCGCTTGAGCTTGCAGAGCAGCGTGAAAAGCCGACTTGGGTAGAAGTAGATACTAAAGAAATGTCTGGTATCTTCAAACGTCTACCAGAGCGGACTGACCTGTCTGCAGACATTAACGAACAGTTGATCGTAGAGCTTTACTCTAAGTAAGGCCTCAGCATAAAGAGAGGACACAATGCAGGGTTCTGTAACCGAATTTCTGAAACCGCGACTCGTTGATATCGAGCAAGTTAGCACCAACCGCGCAAAGGTCACTTTGGAGCCGTTGGAGCGCGGTTTCGGTCATACGCTGGGGAATGCTCTGCGTCGTATCCTTCTCTCTTCAATGCCAGGATGTGCGGTAACTGAAGTAGAGATTGACGGCGTACAGCATGAATACAGCACGAAAGAGGGTGTGCAGGAAGACATCATCGAGATCCTGCTCAACCTAAAAGGTCTGGCTGTCAAACTGAACGGCAAAGACGAAGCTACGTTGACTTTGAGCAAGTCAGGTGTAGGTCCGGTAACTGCGGCCGACATCACCACTGATGGTGATGTTGAAATCTGCAATCCAGACCACTTGATTTGTACATTGACCGGTGACATTGAGTTTTCAATGCGCATCAAAGTTGAACGCGGTCGTGGTTACGTCCCTGCAAACGTTCGTCAGCAGAATGAAGAAGAAGGTCGTTCGATTGGACGTCTTTTGGTAGATGCTTCATTTAGTCCGGTTGAGCGTATTGCCTACAATGTCGATGCGGCACGTGTAGAGCAACGCACTGATTTGGACAAACTGGTAATCGATATGGAAACCAATGGTACCATCGAACCAGAAGAAGCCATTCGTCGAGCGGCTACAATCTTGGCTGAACAATTAGAAGCCTTTGTTGAGTTGCGCGATGTTAGCGAACCAGAAGAGAAAGAAGAGAAGCCGGAATTTGATCCGATTCTCCTGCGTCCAGTTGATGATCTGGAGCTGACTGTCCGGTCTGCAAACTGTCTGAAAGCAGAAGCGATTCAGTATATTGGCGATCTGGTCCAGCGCACTGAGGTTGAGTTATTGAAAACACCTAACCTTGGTAAGAAATCGCTGACCGAAATCAAGGATGTGCTTGCATCACGTGGATTGTCTCTAGGCATGCGTTTAGAGAACTGGCCACCAGCAAGTTTGATGGATAACGACTAAGGACGCCGATTAAGGTCGCCTAGGTAGAAGATTTACTGAGAAGGGTATTGGTATGCGCCATCGTAAGAGTGGTCGTCAACTTAACCGAAACAGCAGCCATCGTCAGGCTATGTTCCGTAACATGGCTAGCTCATTGGTTCGTCACGAAGTGATCAAAACCACTGTGCCAAAAGCGAAAGAGTTGCGCCGAGTAATTGAACCTTTAATTACTTTGGCAAAAGAAGATAGCGTTGCAAACCGCCGTTTGGCATTTGCTCGCACTCGCGATAAAGAAGTTGTAGGTAAGCTTTTCAACGAGCTGGGCCCACGTTTTTCAGAGCGTCCAGGTGGATACACCCGGATTCTGAAGTGTGGTTTCCGTGCTGGTGATAACGCCCCTATGGCATTTATCGAGTTGGTTGACCGACCTGTAACTGAAGAAGTTGTAGAAGAAGCGGCTGCTGAAGAGTAAGCACTTGGTTCCAACACTTAATAAAAACGGAGTCTATTTAGGCTCCGTTTTTTTATGTCTATCTACTTGTGAAGCACGAAATAGGTTTTTATAGTGATGTACTTTGTCCAGATGGACTGGAGTTTTCGTTTGAGCAACGGGTTGAGGAGAGTAACACCATGCCAAGTTTTGATATTGTGTCTGAGATAGATAAAGTTGAACTGAAGAATGCAGTGGATAATGCGAATCGTGAGCTAACCACGCGTTTTGACTTTCGTGGTGTTGAATCGACTATCGAACTTAAAGAACTCACTGTCACATTGAAAACCGAGTCTGATTTCCAAGTTCGACAGCTTTTGGAGATCCTTCGCAACCAATGTACGAAGCGAGGAATTTCCCTTGCTGGTGCGGATATCGAAGATACACCTGTGCATAGTGGCAAAACCTACGCGTTTAATGTTGTTTTTAAGCAAGGGATTGATCAACCGATCGCCAAGCAGATCATCAAGGTGATCAAAGACAGTAAAGTAAAGGTTCAAACTTCAATCCAAGGTGAGAAAGTTCGAGTGACCGGTAAGAAGCGTGATGATCTGCAAATGGCTATCGCCTTACTCAAAGACTCGGATATCGAATTGCCACTTCAATTTGAAAACTTCCGCGACTAACGTTACCTAAATTGTTAAAAAACTGTGAAATTTCGTGAATTTAGAGCTTTTTATGGGCGTTTCGAACAGAAAATAGGCGATCGGTATTTTTTTTGAAAAAAGATCTTGATCGCCATGCATCGATCCTTATAATGCGCCTCCGTTGTCAGGGATAACTTGGCAGCCGGAAAGCAAGAAGCAGCGCAAGATTGCGCTAGATCAAAAAAAGATCCAAAGCTGCTTGACTTACCCTAGGGGTCGCGTAGAATTCGCATCCCTGCTTCGGAAAGAAGCAACGTTCTTTAACAATTTATCAAGCCAAGCAATCTGTGTGGGCACTTGC
>NZ_VJWL01000004.1 GCF_007096385.1 Aliidiomarina halalkaliphila | reverse complement strand
GCATTGCAACTTCAGGTCCGAACGCGAGGCATGGATGCCGAGCTGGAAGCCCCCCACATGGATGTGTGTCGGAGCGTTGGCTACCTAGTGCGGGGGATGCGACAACGCAGTGCGTTAGGTACCTAGTGCGGGGGATGGGTCAACCTGGGATTTTGAGTACTGTGATCTTTGGTTATAAGATGAAACTCTTTAATATTGGGAAGCTGGATGCGAAGTGGTAATGTTCAGTGGATCACACCACACCAATAATGAAAGGGAAAACATATGAAGAAATCGAATCTTGCCTTAGCGATTGCCGCTGTGTTTGCTGTTCCCAGTGTTGCGTCGGCACAGTCGACGACTACAGAAACTGAGGCGACTCCAGAACCAGAACGTATTCAGGTGGTGGGCTCACGTTTAAGTGTGCGCACCGCGACGGAAACGTCATCCCCGGTTGATATCATCACTGGTGAAGACTTAATGGCGGCGGGCTTCACAGAAACTGCTCGGGCGCTTCAATATGCGATACCTAGTTTTAACTTCCCTTCGTCATCAATTACGGATGGCTCTGATGCGGTTCGTCCAGCGTCGCTTCGTGGCTTATCACCCGATCACACGTTGGTATTGGTGAATGGAAAACGTCGCCATACCAGTGCGCTCGTTCACCTCAATGGAACCACAGGGCGCGGTTCGTCGAATGCGGATTTAAACGCTATTCCAATTTCGGCCATTAAGCGCATTGAAGTGCTGCGCGATGGGGCGGCCGCACAATATGGCTCAGATGCAATTGCAGGCGTGATTAATATCGTTTTAAAAGATAACACCGAAGGTGGCAGTGCAGCGGTTAGTTTGGGTCAAACTTATGAAGGTGACGGTGAGCAGTTAAAGCTGCAGGGCTCAATGGGGATCAATCTGTTTGATCAGGGTGGCCTTACCTTATCGTTTGAGTACCATAGTAAGAATCGTACAAATCGCGCAGGTATTGATCCTCGCCAGCAGTACCCGCTGTTAGAAGACGGCTCTTTAGATCCGCGAGAGGAAACCTTTGATCGCCAGAGTCATCACGTGGGTGACGCGGAAGTTAGCAATTCAGCCCTATTCTTTAACACTTTCTATGAAATAGGGGATGGTGAGCTGTACGGCTTTGGTGGCTGGAGCGCTCGTGTTTCCGAGAGTGGCGCATTCTATCGCCGCGCTCTAGATCCGCGCAACCTTGAAGAGGTTTATCCGGATGGGTTCTTACCGATTTTAGCACCAGAAACGAACGATGCTTCGGTTAACTTCGGTTATCGTTTTGGGCTCTCAGATTGGTTCGCTGATGCGAGTATTGGCTATGGTGAAAGCGAATTTATTTACAAGCTCGAGAACTCACTGAATGCTTCGCTTGGCCCCGATTCACCTACAGAGTTTGATGCGGGTACGCTAGTGGCGAATGAGTTTACTGCCAACTTTGAGCTATCGCGCTTTATTCCGTTTGTGAACTACTCAGAACTTTCGTTAACGCTGGGCGCAAGCTATCGTGAGAATGCCTATCGGATTTATGCGGGTGATGAAGAAAGCTACATTGATGGTGAATTCGATGGTCGCCCGGCGGGTAGTCAAGGCTTCACCGGTTTCAGACCCGACTCAGAAGTGCGTGAATCCCGCAGTAATCGTGGTTTATATGTTGATGTTGAAAACCAACTGACCGACGATTTCCAATGGGGGGCGGCGGTACGTTTTGAAAACTATTCTGATTTCGGGAGTAACACCAGTTGGAAGTTATCGGGTCGCTATGCTCTTACTGATTCACTCTCGGTGAGAGCTACTGCAAACACCGGCTTTCGTGCCCCGAGTGTACAACAACTGTATTTTACAAATATATCGACGCTGTTTGTAAATCGTGATGGTGAATTAGTGCCGGAGCAATCGGGTACATTTAACAATATCAGCAATGTGGCTCGTGAGTTAGAAATCGGGAATTTACGCCCTGAAGAATCACAAAGCGTGAGTGCTGGTGTTGTATGGAGTGGTACCAATGGGCTGTCACTAACAGTGGATGCGTATCAAATTGAAATCGACGATCGAATTATCTTATCCAGTGCATTGATTCCAAGTGACTCTGAAGCTGTAGCGGATGCTTTAGCTGCAGCCGGTGCTGATAATGCTCGCTTTTTTGTGAACGCGGTAGACACTACAACTCGTGGTGTTGATGTGGTTCTGGCGCAAAACTTTGATCTTGGTGCCTATGGTCGACTGCGGGGGCAAGTGGCCTACGGATATAATGAAACGGAAATCGACCGCGTACAGCTGCCGGCTATTCTTGATGGTCTCGAAGATCGCTTGTTCGATAATGTTGAGCGGACACGCATGACTCGAAGTGTTCCACGGAACACGGGAACCATTAGTTTTAATCATCGGTTAAACGATTGGACGACTCATCTCGCTTTTAGCTACTTTGGAGAATATACACTGGAGAACAACCAAGGCGTGCAAACGAGCTTCAGTGGTAAATGGATTACGGACTTGAGTGTGCAATATCAAATCTCTGATCGGTTGGTCGCGAAAGTCGGTGCCCAAAACTTATTTGATGTGTACCCAGATAAACAGCGCCCGGAAAATCAATTCAATGGGATTTTCTTATATCCCAATACCAACGCCCCATTCGGTTTTAACGGTGGCTATTACTATGCACGCTTAAGTTACGTATTCTAATGACGTAACGACTTTTATATCAGCCGACCGCACGTGCTTTAGCTGCGGTCGGTTTTTTTGTGTGTACTTTTCCATAACAGTTGGACTATGCTCAGAAAATAGTACTTCGGAGGATACAAGATGACCGTTTCACCCTACATAGCTGTGCTGGCTGCAGCCCTTGTGATCCCAACAGCTGGGGCACAACAATCACAACTTGTGACAGGTATGGATTTAGTGACAGCGCAGCGTATTGTTGCTGCTTTGGATGGGCAAATACGGGATGTGGTGAGCACACCTACGGAGTTGGATATTGTTGCCATCGATCCGACAGGCCTGATATTCACGATCGAAGGTCGGGTGTGTGAGAATTCTAAGTGTGCTGGGGTTGAGTTCATCGTTTCTTATGATTTAGATGCGCCACCAGACTACAAGTTGATGAATGAATGTGCGCAAAATACAGTGGCTGCACGTTTTTCGATTTTCGATAACGGCCTCTATATTCAACGTTATGAGATCCTCGACCACGGGCAGCATTTCAATAATTTAGTTTTATCCTTGGAAGTGACATTGGATATCGGCGAAGCCGCAGCTGACTGTTACTTCGGTGATGATTATGACGATTGGGGTTGGTAACAGATCAAGGCGCTAGTAAAACACACGATTAAGTGGTGAAATCGCCTAATGACATATAGTCGGAACTGACCACGATTCCAATAAAATTACTTTTAATCAGTTAGTTAAGTTAATTGGCACAAAGATTGAATGACTCTCTATAAGTCTACTTATGGAGAGTTTTTTTATGCGTACGTTATTGATTGTATTATTAGTGGTGTTGGCACTGGCAGTGTTTGGACCTACGTTGTTGACGTGGCTTGTGAGCGGTCTATTTGCGATTTTAGTCCCGCTGTTTGTTGTGTTGTTGCTCGCTGGAATCGGCTTTTTCGTGGGGGCTGTGTTGTTAGGAAGCACCTTGCTAGGGCTCACCATTGTTGCCGGAGTCGTTCTCTTCGTTGGTTTTAGCTTGTTTTGGCCGGTCCTTCTCGTGTTTGCCGCTATTTGGCTTTTTACAACTACACGTACACAAGCTGCTTAAAGTTCTGTAAAGTAACTGCACAAATTCCAATAACAGGACATGGTCATGAAATGGTGTGTAGTACTACTTACAGGTTTGCTGAGTTTTACCGCTTTTGCCGCTGAATTGAATGTTGACGCTGATGACTTGTGGCTCCGACAATCTATTCCTGGGCAATCGAATGGTGCTGGATTCGGTATCATTACCAATAATGGCAGTCAGGATGTGCTCTTGATCGGCGGTACCATTGCTATCGCCGAGGACGTTGAGATTCATCGACACGTTCGCGAAGGCGAACAAATGCGTATGGAAGCGATGGATGCCTTAACGATTCCGGCGGGACAGTCTCTGGAATTGCAGCCCGGCGGTTATCACTTGATGCTGATGGCCCTAAGTGAACCTCTCGCCGTCGGTGATCAGCATGAACTGACCCTCGTATTTAGCGACGGGGCGACACTCAAGGTTAAAATTCCTGTAAAAGAGCTCGTGCAACGACAGGAATCGTCGCACCATCGTAACCACTAAATCATCCAACGCACGGACACTTTATGCTAGTCTAAGTGTCCGTTCTTAATCTAGTTTTCAGGTGGTCATTATGATGTTGCATAAGTACGTGCGCCATGCCGCGTTTGTATCCATGAGCAGCTTAGCGTTCGTCTCCGTAGCGCAAGCAGATATTTTTACTATTGAGGCGGAAGCGCAATATTGGCATGCAAACGGTAAGGGCGCTGATTCCCTGAACTTTCCAGATGTTGAGTTGGCAGAAACTGAATGGGATCGAGATGGTCAGCTCAGGCTGAGCGCTTCGTTACAGCATTTTATTCCATTGGTACCGAATATCCGATTCGAAACGCAGACACTTGATTTTCATGGCTTTACCGAAGGTGGTTTGCCACAACGTATTGATTTAGGCCATGAAACCTATACCTTATTTTATGCACCATTAGATAATGAACTTACTCGATTGCATTTCGGACTGAGTTTAAAGCGTGTACGTGGATATATCGAACGGAACTCTGAGAGTGGTCCGTCGTTGCGTGAAGCCATCGATGCGGACATTCCTATGGCTTATTTGCGTGCAGAAACAGGTTTACCCTTTACCGGGCTATCTGTATATGGGCAAGGTCACTTCTTCGCTTTCGATGACAACAAAGTGCAAGATGTTGAAGCGGGGATTCGCTATCACTTTATCGACACCATGATGCTGGATGGTTATGTAAGTGCCGGCTACCGCATGGTCAACTTCGAAATTGATGAAGGTGAGCGTCTTCAGGCCGACTATGATTTTCGTGGTCCTTTTGTGAGCGTGAACTTACGCTTCTGATTACAGATGGCTTACAAAAAACCCGCTCGTATGAGCGGGTTTTTTATTGATTGTTTCTCAAAGCCGGTGCTAACTAAAAGTACGAAATCACTTCGGCAGCATCCATTTGATATCCTACTAATGCAATATCGGCATCGTAGTGCTCCACCTTCATGGTGCCCGTTACCCAAACCGCATCGTAGGTTACCGGATAAGGAACGCCTTCTGGGAAGCGTACATGAATGATTTGATTTGGCGGCGGCGGTGGCACGTGAATACAGGCACCAAAGTAGGGTACCAATAGAAACTCAGTAACGCGACGGTCGTCGCCTTCGAGTTGTACCACATATCCAGGGATCTTCACTTTCTGACCGTCTAACTCCGGCACCAGAGGAGCATCGAGATTCGACTGTACCTGGGCATCCGGATTCATCTCATAAAACATAGGATCACGCACCGCCGGTGGTGTCCAATCGCTTGGGCGTAACTCTTTCCAATCAAGTTGGCGCACCTCGGCCGTTGCAGCGGTTGTAAAGAGTGCAAGAATGACAGTACAAACAACAGCATTAAAAGTCTTCATTTAAACCCTCATGGATAAACCGTCGGTGAGCGAGTTTCGATAAGCGCGCCACGCCGGAATAAGGCTAATTAAAAAGCCAGCAATGAGTACAATAGCCAGTCGTACTAATTCCGCTGTGGTTAATCCGCCGATGCTAATAACGATACCAAAGGCTTGTTGGATCCAAGGCGCCAAGGCGAGCATGAGCCCGTAAAGCAATGCCACACCCAGAACCATCCCGGCCAAAGTTAAGGCAACCGCTTCGCTGATCAGCAACGCAAAAATACGTCGCGGACCGGCACCAATGGAACGTAAGACCGCCATTTCTCGCCGGCGTTCACGTAAACTTGCAAGCAGAGTGGTTAACATACCAATCAAGCCGGTCAGCAAAACAAAGGCTGAGACAACAGTGAGCGCCCTTTCAAAACCGCTGAGCGTGCGCCAGAGCTCTTGTAAGGTTGTGCCCGGCATGATCGCCGTAAGTGGTTCATCGCGATAGGTATTGAACTCGCGCTGCAAGAAAATGGCCCGTGGACGGCTCTGCAGCCCTACTAAAAATGCGCTAATACCAGGAATAGGCGGAGCAGCTTGTTGCTCTGCATTATGTTCTTCATGAGCACCGTTGTGCTCATGTTCACTGTGGTGATGAGCATCCGCGGAATCCCCCGCGTGCTCGTGGTCATGGCCATGAGCATGGCTGTGAGCATCGTCATCATGTGCATGTCCACCGTGCATCATATCGAGGTCGCGCAGATGAATATATACGGCTTGATCAACCGGCGTGCCGGTGCGTTCGAGAACACCGCTAATCACCAGTGGGTGATCGTCGTGCTCGTGGAAACTTACACTGCCGGTGCCATGGGCCACCACTAAGTCATCGCCAATATTCAAATTCAGGCGACGCGCCACTTCGGCGCCGATCACCGCTTCGCCAATGTTAAAGGGTTGCCCAGAATCAAATACTAACGGCTGCTGGCGGCCGTAGCGGAAGTGTTCAAAATAACGGCTGTCGGTACCGACAACAGGAAATCCACGAACACTATCGCCGAGGGCAATGGGCACCGTCCACGCGATATGACGGTTTTGATCCCAGTGTTGGTAGGTTTGCCAGGAAATATTATTGGTTGGGTTGCCAATGTGAAATACGGAGTACAGCAACAGATTGACTGAGCCACTGCGGGCACCAACAATTAAATCTGTTCCTGAAATCGTATTGGCAAAGCCGGAGCGTGTTTCTTGGCTCACGCGCTCTACCCCTAACAGCAGGGTCACGGAAATCGCAATGGCAAATATCGTGAGCAGTGCATTGGATTTTCGACTGAGCAAACTGGCGAGGGCTAATTTAAAGAGACTCATACCTGAACCTCCTGCGCCGCAGCTCTGTTGATTGCGTTGAGTTCAATGACCCGATCAAAATGCGACGCTAAGCTCCCATCGTGGGTCACAAAGATCAGCGTAATTTGATGGCGTGCGCATTCGCTCTTAAGTAACGCCAAGAAGCTGTCACGTGCGTCGGCATCCAGCGCTGATGTGGGCTCATCGGCAATCAGAATCTCAGGCGCACCAATCAAGGCACGAGCGGCCGCAACACGTTGCTGCTGACCCACGCTCAACTCGCTTGCGGGATTGTGCCAAAGCTCGGAACTAATACCGAGCGACGTAAGTAAGCGTTTACATTCTTGTGCGGCGGATACGCCTGCTTGCTGTAAGCGTTGGCGTCGAGCGTTACTAAATTCTACCGCGAGCAGCACATTTTGCTGCACAGTAAGGAAGGGCAGCAGGTTGAATTGCTGAAAGATGTAACCCATGTGGTCGGCACGATAGCGGTCTCGCTGATGCTGCGACATGGTTTTCAGCGATTGACCGAGAACCTCAAGTTCGCCGGATTGTACATCGTGTACCCCCGCCAGTAACGACAGTAAGGTAGATTTGCCGCTTCCGCTGGGGCCACGAAGCACAACACGCTCACCGGAGTGAATGGTAAGCGTGTCGATGTCTAACGTAGGTTTTACTTGTCCGCGCCAGGTGTAAGCTAGGTTGCGGACAGAAATACATAAGTCTGCCATGGAACCGTTCCTCACGAAGGCGTGACGAGCACGCCTTATTTCGCTTCTTGAGCGCGTTGGTAAGAAGAAAGAATCTCAGCTTTTGCTGCAGCCGCGTCGGCCCAACCTTCTACTTTTACCCATTTGCCTTTCTCAAGCTCTTTGTAACGCTCAAAGAAATGCGTGATTTGTGCTTTAAGGAGTTCAGGTAGGTCGTTTACGTCCTGAATGTGGTCGTATTCTTTGCTAATTTTACTCACTGGCACCGCAACAACTTTGGCATCTTCGCCTGACTCATCGCTCATGTTCAATACACCCACGGGGCGGCAGCGGATCACAGAACCTGGTAGGAGTGGGTACGGAGTTGGAACCAGAATATCTACTGGGTCACCGTCTAACGACAAGGTATCGTTCACGTAGCCGTAATTGCACGGATAGAACATAGGAGCAGACATAAAGCGGTCTACCCAAACGGTACCGGTATCTTTGTCTACTTCGTATTTGATCGGATCTGCGTTGGCCGGGATCTCGATAATTACGTTCACTTCTTCAGGCAGGTTTTTGCCCGCAGGTACAGCATTAAGACTCATCGTCGTTTTCCTTTCACAAGTTCATATATTCTGTGTAGCCAACTAGTATACCGAAACACCATGGTTTAACTCAAAAGGTTCCGGTTCTAACTGGTTAATTCCTTATTTGGCGTCGGGCCGGTTACAGGGGTACTTTTTAAAATATGTTAAGCAGGTGTCCACTTCTTTGCGAGAACCCATAATCACCGATACGCGTTGGTGAATATGTTCTGGCTGGATCGACATAATGCGCTCATACCCAGTGGTGGCGCGTCCACCCGCTTGCTCCATCAAGAAGCTCATCGGGTTTGCTTCATACATTAAGCGCAGCTTGCACGGCTTGTCTGGGTTTCGTAAGTCTGCGGGGTAAGTAAAAATACCACTGCGGGTTAGTACACGATGCACGTCGGATACCATGGCTGCATTCCAACGCATGTTGAAGTTCTTCGCCCTAGGTCCTTCAGTTCCACGCAGTAAATCATCAATATATTTCTGCATCGGCGTTGTCCAGTGCCGCTGGTTCGACATATTAATGGCAAATTCTTGAGTTTCTTGCGGAATGGTAACGGTATCAACGGTGAGTAGAAACTCACCAACCGTATGGTCAAGGGTAAATACCCGCACACCATTACCCGTTGTCATGACCAAGAGTGTGCTAGGGCCATATAAAATATAACCGGCGGCGATCTGTTCATCGCCGGTTTGCAAGAATAATTCAGTGCCTTCAGCGGGATGATCGGGCTTCTCTAAAATAGAAAAAATGGTTCCAACGGAACCATTAATATCGATATTTGAACTGCCATCGAGGGGATCATAAGCCACCAAATATTTCGCATCAGGGTTGCCCATCACCACTTCATCTTCTTCTTCAGAGGCAACCGCATGAACAAGTTGGGTCTCTAAAAGCATATTTTTGATGAGCTGGTTAGAGACTACATCGAGCTTTTTTTGAACCTCACCTTGGATATTGGCATCGAGTGTTGAGCCAAGGGTACCCGCGAGGCTACCTTGATGTAGGCGATGAGAAATTTCTTTTGCAGCGGTGAGCAGGGTATTGATCACGGAAATTAAGTGTAAGGGTACGTGATCGCTATTCAGAACGGGAATCAGGCGTTGCATGATCAGCCTCTGTTTTTGTACGTTTAGGTCGTTGCCGGAAACGCCCGATAGTGTAACTGAAAACAAGCGTGGATGCTTCCTTTTTGCGCATTTTCAAGTGGATGATTCAGTTTGGGTGTAGTGCTACAATGGGCGGTTACGGCTTGGAGGTAGGGCGCAACTATGGCGCATATTCATATTCTTGGTATTTGTGGAACATTTATGGGCGGCATCGCAGCCTTGGCGACCGCTATGGGGCATCGGGTCACTGGCTCCGATCGCAATGTGTATCCACCCATGAGCACGCAGCTCGAAAAATTAGGCATCGCATTAACTGATGATCAGGATTTGACGCAACTCGAGCCGGCCCCTGACTTGGTGATTATTGGTAATGCGCTGAGCCGTGGTCATGCTTTGGTTGAAACGGTGTTGCAACAGCGCATCCGCTATACATCGGGCCCTCAGTGGCTCGGTGAGCAGTTGCTTCGGCACAAGCACGTGCTGGCAGTGGCGGGTACCCATGGCAAAACCACCACGGCGTCGATGTTAACCTGGATTTTGGAAGCGGCGGGCAAGCATCCCGGGTTTTTGGTCGGTGGCGTTGTACAGCCCTTTGGGCAAACCGCGCGCCTCACCGATAGTGAGTTATTTGTGATAGAAGCGGACGAATACGATACCGCGTTTTTCGATAAGCGTTCGAAGTTCGTGCATTACTTTTCGGACACGCTCATTTTGAATAATTTAGAATATGACCATGCGGATATTTTTCCCGATCTTGCCGCTATTCAGCGCCAGTTTGAGCATCTGTTACGCACTGTGCCCAATGATGGTCAGGTACTATACGCCAGTGACGAGCCGGCGCTCATCCCAGTGGTGCAATCGGCACCTTGGGTGAAACACAGTGGGGTAGGCCCCAGTGGCGATTGGGATGCGGAGTTGTTACGCGACGACGCGTCAGCGTTCCGGGTGATGTACGCCGGGAAATTGGTCGGAGAAGTCCATTGGGGACTTATCGGCGTACATAATGTTCGCAATGGCCTGATGGCCATTGCCGCAGCCGCGAATGTGGGCGTCGATATAGCAACGGCGTTACAAGCACTGAGTACTTTTGAGGCCCCAGCGCGACGTTTGCAATTGCGTGCCGACAAAAACGGGATTCGTATTTACGATGATTTTGCGCATCATCCGACGGCGATTCAAACCACGCTGCACGCTTTGCGTGCCCGAGTTGGGCGAGAGCGAATTGTGGCGATATTTGAACCACGTTCGAACACCATGAAAGCGGGCGTGCATAAAGACACCTTGGCGGCGGCATTTCGTGGCGCTGATAGCCTATACGCCTTGCAACCGGAAGGGGTGTCATGGCGTCTTGAAGATCTGTTTGCGTCACTCGCTATTCCGGTTGTAGTGCGTGATACGGTGGCGGAATTAGTAGCAGCGATTCATGCCCATGAACAAGGCCCAGGTCATTGGCTCGTGATGAGTAACGGTGGCTTTGGTGGAATTCATCAACAATTAATCGATTTGGCGCAGGTTGCTAATAAAAGCGGCTCGACCACACATTGAGTAAAAACTATGGCCACTGAACAACGAATTACACTCGCAATTACTGGCGCTTCTGGCGCACCTTATGCGTTGCGCCTGCTGGAATGTTTGTTGGCACAACAGCAGCAGGTGTCGTTATTAATTTCAAGCGCCGCTCGCGTTGTTTTTGCAACAGAAGAGCAACTAAAACTGCCTGGTTCACCGGAAGGTATTCAGACCTATTTTTGCGAACGCTTTAATGTCACTCCTGAACAGTTACGGGTGTATGGGAAAGAAGAGTGGTTCTCGCCGGTTGCCTCAGGATCAGCGGCACCTAAGCGCATGGTGATTTGTCCGTGCTCCACCGGCACCTTGTCGGCCATCGCAACGGGCGCGAGTGATAACTTGATTGAGCGTGCCGCGGATGTGGTACTCAAAGAGCGCGGTCAGCTGATTTTGGTTCCCCGGGAAATGCCGCTGCATGCTATCCATTTGGAACACATGCTCAATTTGTCGCGCTTAGGCGCCACCATTATGCCTGCCGCGCCAGGCTTTTATCATGAACCTAAGCAGATTTCAGATCTGGTGGATTTTGTAGTGGCCCGCATTCTCGATCATTTGGGATTAGATCAAAACATCATGCAGCGTTGGGGCTACGAGCCCACGAAGCCTACCTCCTAGGCGTGGGCGAAATATAACTATTTGGAGTGGTCTAGTTAATGACAAACGCATTAGAAATCAAAGGGCTAAGAAAAACTTATCGGGGTGGATTTGAAGCCCTGAAAGGTGTCGATCTTGTGGTTCAAGAAGGTGATTTTTACGCCTTGCTCGGCCCAAATGGAGCAGGTAAATCAACCACTATCGGGATTATTTCGTCGTTGGTAAACAAAACAGCGGGCGATGTAAAAGTGTTCGGTTTTGATTTGGATACACAAATCAACGAGGTTAAACAGCATATTGGCCTGGTGCCGCAAGAGTTTAACTTTAACCAATTTGAAACCGTGCTACAGATCGTGGTGAACCAAGCAGGTTACTACGGTGTGCCGCGGGATCTGGCTAAACAACGGGCAGAAAAATATCTGAACCAGTTGGGTTTGTGGGAAAAGCGTAATGATCGGGCCCGCACCCTTTCCGGTGGTATGAAGCGGCGCTTGATGATAGCGCGCGCGTTGTTGCATGAGCCAAAACTACTCATTCTTGATGAGCCCACCGCTGGGGTTGATATCGAATTGCGTCGCTCCATGTGGGATTTTCTGACGCGCATTAATAAGCAAGGGGTGACCATTATCTTAACCACCCACTATTTAGAAGAGGCCGAAGTGCTGTGTCGGAATATCGGGATTATCGATAAAGGCTTAATTATCGAAAACACCACCATGAAGCGCCTACTGAGCCAGTTAAACATTGAAACCTTTGTGCTTGATTTAGCGCCTTCCGAAGTGCCACCGCGTGTCACGAGTGCCGAAGCCCGGGTGATCGATGATCATACGTTGGAAGTCGATGTGGTGAAGTCGGCAGGATTGAATTCAGTCTTTAATGAGCTTTCCGAGCAAGGCATTAAGGTGCTGTCGATGCGCAATAAAGCCAACCGCCTAGAAGAACTGTTTGTCACCCTTGTTGAGCAAGGTCGTAAGCCCAAGGAGACTGTGTAAGCATGCAAAATCCAATTCATTTCACTGCGCTGAAAACCATCTGGATCAAGGAATGCACGCGCTTTTTGCGTATTTGGGTGCAAACGCTGGTACCCCCTGCGATCACCATGAGTCTCTATTTCATTATTTTCGGTAGCCTGATCGGCAGCCGCATTGGTGAGATGGGTGGTGTTAGCTATATGGAGTTTATTGTTCCTGGCTTGATCATGATGTCAGTGATTACCAATGCTTACTCGAATGTAGCATCTAGTTTCTTTAGCGCGAAATTTCAGCGCAATCTCGAAGAAATGTTAGTCGCGCCGGTGTCAAATATCACCATTATTCTGGGATACGTGGGTGGCGGCGTTGCCCGTGCATTGTTGGTAGCAATTATTGTCACCTTGGTGTCGGGATTCTTCGTGGAGTTATCCATTCAAAACTTCGGCATGATTGTGATTACCGTGGTGTTGACCGCAACATTGTTTGCTTTGGGTGGTTTGCTCAACGCCATGTTCGCGAAAACCTTCGATGATATTTCCATTATTCCGACCTTTATTTTAACGCCTCTCACTTATTTGGGCGGGGTGTTTTACTCGATTACCTTGCTCCCTGATTTTTGGCAGTCGGTGTCACAGTTCAACCCTATCATTTATATGGTGAACGGATTCCGCTATGGCTTTATTGGTGTGTCTGATATCGCTCCTGAAACTGCGTTAGGCGTGTTGTTGGTGTTTAATATTGGCTTCTTTGTGTTGGCCTGGTGGTTATTGAAACGAGGTACGGGAACCCGCACCTAATGAGCGAACAATTATCTCGGGCGATTACTTCAAATCAGTTAGGGCCACATCCTGATGTGCCTAGCTTGGTGGCGCGCTATTGGCAGCATCCATTTCAAAAGCCCATCGCCGAACACAGCGCCGCCGCTTTTTCTGAGGTGGCGCCGATTGTGGCCGAATTTACTGGCCCGCTGATCTTGGATGCCTGTTGTGGAGTAGGTGAAAGCACCGCGACCCTTGCCCGTCGATACCCCGACGCACTTATTGTCGGGGTGGATAAATCGGCTCATCGCCTTGGAAAGCATGTGGCCCATAGTGGGTCTCAGGAACAGGGACAATATGTCTTGGTCCGGGCTGATCTCAATGACTTTTGGCGCTTGGCACATAACGAAAGCTGGCAACCCAGTCATCAGTTTTTGCTCTACCCGAACCCATGGCCAAAGAAAAAACATGTGGGTCGTCGCTGGCACGCGAGCCCAGTGTTTCCCCACATGGTGAAATTGGGTGGCCAGTTTGAGTTGCGTAGCAATTGGTCACTCTATCTTCAGGAAATGAATTTGGCGCTTGCGACCTTGAATGTGGATAGCAGTATGGCGCAGCTCTCCAATGAGCTATCACCTATAACGCCATTTGAGCGAAAGTATCAAGCGAGCGGGCAAGCCCTGTGGCGATTACGCGCGCACCTCGAGCAACCAAACGTGGTGGATCAAACACAGCTATTGGCGCTGAGAAAACTAGCAGAAGCAACGGCGGATATGCTAAAGTCCTCGGCTCGCAAAAATGAGGCCAGGAGATGAGTGTGGGGCCTAAAGTCACCGCAAAAGTAAGTATGGAGTCGCTGTTTCGGATCTTTACCGTTCCTGAGGCACCGGATTCGACACTAGGGCGCATTGAACAACATCTGTCAGAGAATCTTGAGGATTTTCTGTCGTCTCATATTGTTGCGCAAGAACGCCCATTGTATGAAATCGAACAGGATTTCGGATTGAGCCAGATTCCGGAACAGCCTGAGTTTGTGTCTGATCATACTGAAAAATTGCTGCAAACATTGGTGGCTCAATCGGTTCATACCGCCTCGCCTCGATTCATCGGTCACATGACATCGGCATTACCCTATTTTCTGCTTCCCCTAGCCAAGTTGATGGTTGGTTTAAACCAAAACTTGGTGAAGATCGAGACTTCGAAAGCCTTTACGCCTTTAGAACGTCAAGTGCTCGGTATGATGCACCATCTGGTGTATGGGGAGAATGATGCGTTCTATCAACGTTGGATGCACAACGCGGATCACTCATTAGGGGCGTTCTGCTCTGGCGGTACCGTAGCGAATATCACGGCACTTTGGGTAGCACGTAACAATCTGCTGGCGCCTTCTGACTCATTTGCAGGCGTCGCTGCAGAAGGGCTTCCTGCGGGTCTGAGTTACTACGGTTATAGTCGGCTGGTGGTGTTAGTGTCTGAGCGTGGACACTATTCACTGAGCAAAGCCGCCGATGTACTGGGTATTGGCCGTAAAAACATTGTTGCCGTACCCACCGACGAGAATAACCGCATCCAAATCGATGCGCTGCGCGATATCGCGCGGGAAGTGACCGAATCCGGTGGCCGCGTCATGGCTATTGTTGGTATCGCCGGCACCACAGAAACCGGTCATATCGATCCCTTAGATGAAATGGCCGCTATTGCCCAATCCTTCGAGGCTCATTTTCACGTAGACGCCGCGTGGGGTGGTGCAACTTTGATGTCGGATACCCATCGCGCGCTGCTACGCGGTATCGAGCTAGCCGATAGTGTTACCATTGATGCCCACAAACAAATGTATGTGCCTATGGGGGCCGGGATGGTGTTGTTTAAAGACCCAGCCCTTGTGAATGCAATTGAACATCATGCTGAATATGTGATCCGTCGGGGCTCCAAAGATTTGGGGAGTCACACCATGGAAGGCTCACGCCCAGGTATGGCAATGCTGGTGTATTCTGCATTGCACGTGATGGGGCGCAAAGGCTATGAGTTATTGATTAATACCAGCATTGAAAAAGCGAAGTTCTTTGCGGATTTGATCGATCGCCAAGCTGATTTCGAAGTGGTGACTCAGCCAGAGCTATGCTTGCTAACCTATCGTTATATTCCGGCGTCATTAAAGCGCCGCTTGCGGGCTGCCAGCCCAGAGCAGATCGCCCAAGTTACGCCAAGCTTAAACGTACTTACCAAGTATATTCAAAAAACTCAGCGTGAAAATGGGCGCTCGTTTGTATCGCGGACCAAATTAACGCCGGCACAATATCACCGGGAGCCCACGTTGGTGTTTCGCAGTGTGTTAGCCAATCCATTAACCACGGAAGCTATGCTTCGCGATATTATCGAAGAGCAACGTGACATTGCTGAGGGTGCGCCAGGTTTATTACAGCGCGTGATGGATGCAGCGACAGAGGCTGGTTTATAACACCAGCCTTATCTTTAAGCTCAGCCTTATGGGGCGCGAGACACTTCAAGATTATCAATCAATCGGGTTTTACCTAGATAAGCAGCCACCAGAATGACGAGGGCTTGGTCGCTTGTCTCGGGTATCTGCAAATCCGCTTGGCGCCGGATACTAAGGTAGTCGGGAGTAAAGCCCGCTTCCGCCAGCATACGCTGTCCTTCGTGCTCGAGTGCGCTTGGTTCACTTCCTGCTTTCAGCCCTTGGGCAATCCACTGCATGACCTGATATATTTGCGTGGCTTGGGATCGCTCGCCCGCCGACAAATAACCATTGCGTGAACTCAGGGCGAGCCCGTCCGCGGCGCGTTCCGTCTCTACCCCATGAATCTCCACAGGCAACGATAAATCTTGAGTCATCAGGCGAATAACCATGAGCTGCTGGTAGTCTTTCTTACCGAACACCGCATACTCGGGCTGCACCATATTGAATAGCTTACAGACAATAGTGGCGACACCACGGAAATGACCGGGTCGAGAGGCACCGCAGAGAATATCGCCGATTCCCGGAACTTCCACATAGGTTTGCTGTTCTAGGCCATTGGGATAGATCATGGATGCTGTGGGAGTAAATATCAGGTCGGCGCCACGGGCGCGGAGTGCTTCGCAGTCGGCGGCGAGTGTGCGCGGGTATTTATCCAGATCTTCGTTGGCAGAAAATTGCATTGGATTTACGAAGATACTGACGACCACGCGATCTGCGAGCTGATGGGCATGATCCACCAAGCGCAAATGGCCTTCATGCAGGTTCCCCATGGTGGGTACGAAGGCCACGGTTTCACCGGCACTAGCCCATTCTTGTCGTATTGTGCGAAGCTCGCTTAACTGCTCAATGTGCTGCATGGTTATGTCTTATTCAAAGGTGTGCTCTGGCCCTGGGAAGGTGCCGGCTTTCACTTCGTCGACATAAGCGCGGAACGCCGCTTCAAGGCTATCGCGCCCAGCGAGGAAGTTCTTGGTAAATTTCGGTAAGTAGTCAGCGTTCAGGCCAAGCATATCGTGCATGACCAGGATTTGACCGTCGGTATCTGCACCCGCACCAATACCAATTACTGGGATAGTCAGCGCTTGCGACACGCGCTTACCCAAAGCCGCTGGAATGCATTCCACGACTAAGAGTTGAGCCCCTGCCTTTTCGAGGGCTTGGGCGCTGGCAATGAGGCGATCCGCCGCTTCGGCTTCGCGCCCTTGTATCTTATAACCGCCGAGTACGTTTACCGACTGCGGCAACAGACCTAAGTGAGCGCATACGGGAATCCCTTGGCGAGTGAGTGCCTCAACTGTGGGCACTAACCATTCGTCACCTTCAAGCTTGACCATATTGGCACCAGCACGCATCAGTTCTGCGGCATGTTCGCAGGCACTGAAGGGTTCTGGGTAGGTCATAAAGGGCATATCCGCGATGACAAATGCATCCGGAGCACCCGTGCGAACACAGCGGGTGTGGTAAGCCACGTCGTCAGTAGTTACAGGAAGTGTCGAGTCGAGGCCTTGTAACACCATGCCTAAGGAGTCACCCACAAGCATGACATCCACGTCACAGGCAGCAATGAGCTTGGCGAAAGTCGCATCGTAGGCGGTCAAGGCGGTGATCTTCTCGCCCTTTTGCTTTTTCTTAATGAGTCCAGCTGTACGGATACGGCTCATAATCAGCTCCCGTTGACGGTAAAGTTAAGGATGTTCAGCGGGGGGTGGCGCAATCCGCTGCAATCCGTTCTGAGAAATCGACTGTGCCAACGACTTTACTGAGTTTCCTGAGGGTAAATCAAGATCTGGCGCTATTTCTGCGAGCGGAACTACTACAAATTCTCGAAGTTCTAATCCGCTGTGGGGCACGGTAAGGCGCGGTAACGACAGGCGTTGGTCGCCATAAAGCAAAATATCGATATCTAAGGTGCGAGCGCCCCAGCGTTGCCCGCGTACACGCCCGTAATCCTGTTCTAAGCCCTGCAAAGCATCAAGCAATGCGATAGGCGGAAGATCTGTATTAAAGCGCGCCACGGCGTTTACATAATCAGGCTGATCTTGCGGTCCCATCGGCTTGCTGGCATATAGCGATGAGCTTACAAGATCATCGACAAAATCTGCTTGGCGTAAGTCATTGAGTACCGCCGACAGGGTTTGTGCAGGGTTACCGAGGTTTGCGCCTAAGCCAACATACACCTTAACCATCAGTTTTTTTGCGTCGTGGACGACGCCCTCGGCGAGGTCCTGCGCGGCGCCGAGGACCACTTGTGGTATCGGCATCTGGCACGGGGTTTTTCTTCTGGAATTGTGTCCAGAAGTCACCTAGCTCTTGCAGCTCAGGGTTACTTTCAACTTTAGCTCGTAGTAACAAGAAATCGTAACCCGCGCGGAACTTCGGATGAGAAAGTAAACGAATAGCTCGGCGTGGGTGTGTTTGACGCAATCGGAGTTGCAGCATCCAAATATCGCGCATCGGCAAACTAAAACGCTTGGGAATGGCGATACTGCGCGCTTGTCGCCCCACCACATCTGCGGCAGAGATAGCAAAAGCATCAAACTCGGCTAAACCGCCTTCGGCCATAATTTCTTCTGCATGAGCTTGCATCGGGTACCACAAGAGTGCAGCAAACAGATATGCAGGGTTCACCCCTTTCTCTGCCCGCAAGCGCGCGTCGGTGTCGGCAAACACTTGCTGCGCCATGCGGTATTCCATACTTTCTGAGTTTTTCAATGCTGAGCGCAACAACGGGAACATCCGCGTAAAGAGCCCATAATGGTGCAGTTGTTCGAAGTTGGCCTCAGCGCGATCATTTAAGAAGAGCTTGAGAAATTCTTCGAATAGGCGTGCCGGAGGGATATGGTCGAGTAACGACGCCAACTGATGAATAGGCGCTGCCGTTTGCGGCTCAATCCGCAAACCAAGCTTGGTGGCAAAACGCACCGCGCGTAACATGCGAACCGGATCTTCTCGGTAACGCTGTTCCGGGTCGCCAATTAATCGCAATAAGCCTTGTTCTAAATCGGCAATACCATTGGCGAAATCATAGATGGCGAAATCAGCAATGGAGTAATACAAAGCATTCACTGTGAAGTCGCGGCGTTCCGCATCTTCCTCAATGGTGCCATACACGTTGTCGCGTAACAGCAAGCCGTGATCGCTTTGCTTGGAGGTGTTCTCTTTGCTCTTTTCGCTGCTCTTCTCTTCTGGTTGCTCTTCTTCTTCCGGATGGTGGCCGCGGAAGGTGGCTACTTCGATAACATCGCGCCCATATACGATATGGGCTAGTCGGAAGCGACGCCCAATCAATCGGCAGTTGCGAAATAATCCTTTGATCTGCTCAGGACTGGCATTGGTGGCCACGTCGAAGTCTTTCGGAGTGACCCCTAATAGTAAATCGCGCACACAGCCGCCCACTAAATAGGCTTCAAAGCCTGATTTGTGGAGGCGATATAAAACCTTGAGAGCGTTCTCAGGGATGTCCTGACGCGAAATGGGGTGCTCAGAGCGCGGTATCACAATAGGTTTGGCTAATGTTCGTCCCCGGGCGTCTGCCTGTTTCTTCGGCAGGACTTTTTTCGCGAACGTTGCTAATCGCTTGATAATTGCCAGACTCCTTCTGCGTGCAGGCGGTGATCAAATAGGCGGCAATTTTAACCTAGTTTTCATGAAGTCGCTACGGGTGATTATGAGAGCTGTGAATCACTTACAGTGTATTTGCTGCCATTGCTCGGTTGCTGCCCGTAGAAGTGTATCAGTATTGTTGTAATCGCCTTCTTGGATCGCATGAAGGCCAAGGTAATGACAGGCACTGACGAGATTGGGTATCACTTGGTGATTATTGAGTGCAGGAGCATGGTTTTGCTTGCTGAGTTTTTGACCTTGTTCGTCCCGTACTAACGGCAAATGGGCCAAGTTCGGAAGTGCAACAGGATCGGCACTGAGTGTATTGAGCTGCTGCCAGAGCGTCATTTGCCAGCCACTGGCGACTAAGAGATCTTCGCCGCGCACAATGTGGGAGATTTCAGCATCGCGGTCATCGGTAACAACGGCAAGCTGGTAGGCCCATAGTTGATCCCGGCGGCGTAAAATAAAATCCTCCTTGGCCATGCTCAGTGCCAAGGGCACGCTACCATGAAAGCGGTCGTGCAATTCCGTGATGGGCTGTGTGTTGCGAAAACGAAGGGCGTAGCGACGGCTGCTTTGCATCACCTGTTGTTGTCGATTGCGACAAAAACCATCGTAGTGATCGCCCCGCTGTTTTATTTCCGCGCGAGTACAGTGACAGGCATAGACTAAGCCAGCATTTTGAAGCTGAGCAATAATGTCTTGATAACGAGCACTGTGCTGGCTTTGCCAACTCACGTCGCCATCCCAATGCAAACCATGAGCGTCTAATTGGCCTAAAATGGTATCAGCAGCGCCAGGAACTTCCCGAGGAGGGTCGATATCTTCGATACGCACAAACCAGAGCCCCTGTTGGGCTTTTGCATCGAGATAACTGCCGAGTGCCGCAACGAGGGATCCGGCATGAAGAGGGCCGGAGGGGCTGGGCGCGAATCGGCCGCGATAGCCCCGTGGCTTCATACTGTCAGCGAATGGCTGATGCATTGTGCATCAGGAACCTTTCATTTGCTTTTCGCGAATTTCCGCAAGGCTCTTACAGTCGATACAGAGATCGGCAGTCGGACGCGCTTCTAAGCGGCGAATACCGATTTCAATGCCGCAGGAATCGCAATAACCAAAATCATCACGTTCAATCGCTTCGAGTGTTTTCTCAATTTTTTTGATTAACTTACGCTCACGATCCCGTGTGCGTAACTCGATAGCGAATTCTTCTTCTTGCGCGGCACGGTCTACCGGGTCGGCGTAATTAGAAGCTTCTTCTTTTAAGTGCCCTACGGTCCGATCTACTTCTTCACGTAATTGCGCGCGCCAAGCTTCGAGTATGCGTTTAAAATGGGCGCGCTGGCGCTCATTCATATACTCTTCACCGTCCTTTTCTTGATAAGGCGCGAGTTCAGCTAGCGCCAAAACACCATGCGCTTTTCTTTCCTTGGTCGCATCAGTCATATCGTATTTCCTCCGAGAGGCAATTCACCCTTCCCACAAAAAAAGAGGGTATGTATATCAGAATAAAATTTCTTGCGCAATTTATGCACCCGGCGCTTTATATGGGCGATTACGCAAGGAATCAAGTGTTTTTCTTCAAGTCTGTGTGAGGATTAGCAATTTCTTCTGGCGAAAGATCGAAAAACAGCTCAATAATCTCCACTCCCGCCGCGAGGGCTTGCTCATAAAGCGCGGCATATTGATTGTCGATATGTACAGCAGGATGCACATTTTGGATCTCTGTGTGCAGCACAGCGTACACTAAAACCGCTCGATAACCTTGTGCTTTTACCTCAATCAGTTCACGTAAGTGCTTTTGTCCTCGGGTGGATACCGCATCGGGGAAGTACCCTTGACCGTTGTCGAGCAAGGTAACAGACTTCACTTCCACGTACGCGTCAGGCTCTTTGGCCGCGCTTTCGGTGAGGAGAAAATCCACGCGCGATCCTTCGCCATATTTTACTTCCGGGCGCACGCAGGCATAACTGACTAACTGCGGAATACACTGTTGGCGCAGCGCTTCTCCTACGAGGGTATTGGCTCGGCCAGTGTTCACGCAAATCATGGCACCAGAAGGCAATTCCGTTAATTCCCAAGTATGTGGGTATTTACGCTTGGTATTATCGGATGTGCTATACCAAACAATGCTGCCGGGCTCCGCACAACCGGTCATCGCGCCAGTATTTGGGCAGTGGATGGTGATAAGCTTACCGTCGCTCGTTTCGATATCAGCAAGGAAACGTTTGTATCTTCGGTGTAGAATACCCCGTTGAAGGGGAGGCTGAAATTGCATCCGTAAGTGCTTTCCCGTTACAGTAATTAAACGCCGTGGTGAAACTGTCCGCGCGAATCGCGGATTAAAATCGCCCATCAACATACGTAAAGAGGAATATCATGTCCAGTGCAGTCAAGGTATACCTAACCGAGCAACCGGCCCCAGCTTCCTACAAGGGCTCGACTCGGCACTATCTGAAAGACGGCGCCATGCAGGTTGTGGTGCAAAAAGACGAGGCCACGTTGCTGCGTACCGTGCAACAAGCCGGTCGTAAGCTTGATCAACTGGGTTTCACGCAGATCGAGCCAGCAGGTGACGGTTGGTCACGCGACCGCCAATGGGCGCTGGCGCAGGGATTCACCGATACAATGAACACCAATCAGGTGAATTTCGTAGGTGCGGATAAAGAAACATTAGCGATCCTAGACGACGCATTTCGGTGGAGCAGAGAGCTGATTAATTTACCGTCGTCTGAAATTTATCCAGAATCGTTATCTGAGCGCGTTGCGGAAAAACTGAAGCAAGCGGGCGGTGATGCCGTATCGTGGAATATCGTAGCGGGTGACGATCTTGTGAAAGATGGCCGCATGGGAATTCACACGGTAGGGCGTGCGAGCGCGCGGGTACCTGCGTTACTTGAGCTTGATTATAACCCCACCGGCGACGCTAATGCGCCAGTGGCTTATGCGCTGATCGGCAAAGGCATCACTTTCGATACGGGTGGTTATAGCATCAAAAGCAACGAAGGTATGGTGGCCATGAAGTGTGATATGGGTGGTGCCGCCACTGTTGCAGGTGCGTTACTTGTAGCCATTCGTCAAGGACTCAAGCAACGGGTGAAATTATTACTCTGCTGTGCCGAGAATATGATCGACGGGACCGCTTACAAAAACGGCGATATCATTACCTATAAAGATGGTCAGCGCGTCGAGATCGTGAATACTGACGCGGAAGGCCGCTTAGTATTGGCGGATGGTTTGATTCGTGCCGGTGAACTTGGCGCTCAGAAAATTATTGATGCTGCGACCTTAACAGGTGCCGCACAGGTGGCTGTGGGCACGGAATACAATGCGTTATTCAGTGTCGATGAAAGCGCCGCTCAAGGTGCTTTGCAGTCAGCAGCAGATGAGTCTGAGCCATTATGGCGTTTGCCATTGGCATCGTTCCACAAAGACAACTGCCCATCTGCATTTGCCGATACTGCGAATAGTCGTCCGATTAAGGGTGGCGGTGCTGGCGGTGCCAGTAACGCAGCTGGCTTCTTGTTGCGTTTTGCGCCAAACAACGGTGCCGGATGGACCCATTTTGACCTCGCCGGAGCGTACCAAACACAGGCCAATGCCCTTTGGGCAGCAGGCGCGACTGGTTTGGGTATTCGCTCCATCGCTCGAATGATGTTAGCGAATCGTTAAGTACGGCTTTTAACGTGGCATAGAGCCACTGCAAAGGTCAGGTAAAAAAGCCGTTGGACCAGTGCGGACCAACGGCTTTTTTGTGGCATTATAGACGGTATGAATCTGGCCAATCTTCCTGTCATAGAACTACTCCCTCGGGTGCAAAGGGCACTGCCGAGTGCTGTGGTTGTGCTGCAAGCGCCTCCCGGTGCCGGGAAATCAACGGCCTTGCCCTATGCGTTGCTCACCGCAGCGCAATCCAATGGTTTGATAATCTTGGTACAGCCTCGACGTGTTGCCGCCTTAAGTATTGCGCGCTATCTAAGCAGCATGATGGGTGAATCTCCGGGGCAAAGTGTGGGGTACTGGGTGCGCCAAGAGCGGAAATCCAGCGCAAGCACCAAGTTGCTGGTTGTCACCGACGGTATGTTTACCCAAATGATTCAGCACGATCCTTTGCTTTCTGGCATTGATCTGGTGATTTTCGATGAGTTTCATGAACGTAATTTACATTGTGATCTCGGTCTGGCATTTGCCCTGGAAACGCGGGAGTTACGTCCAGACTTAGGTGTGCTGATCATGTCGGCCACAATTCCAGCGCAAGCATTAGGGCAGTGGCTCGAGAGCCTAGGCCATCACACCGAAGTATTACAAAGCGAAGGGAGAAGTTTTCCCGTGGATCTATTTTACCGGCCGCCACGGCAACTCGATCGCTGGCTAGATGCGATCCCATCGGTTATTCAGGAAGCCTGCATGCATGCGCAGCAGGGTATCTTGGTGTTTCTTCCGGGAATGCGGGAAATTCGGCGAGTTCGAGAGCACTTGCGACTCGACGGTGGATGGCAGGTGATGGAGCTGCACGGGCGATTATCATTAGCAGAGCAACAACGGGTACTCACTCCTCTTGACGAGCCTGGGCAGCGCAAGCTGGTGCTAGCCACAAACTTGGCTGAAACCAGTGTGACCATTCCCGATATTGACGTGGTGGTTGATAGCGGGCGTGAACGTCAGGCACGCTATGTGGAGCGCTATCTACAAACCCAACTCGTTACCCGAATGATTCCTATTGCCTCAGCAGAGCAGCGCGCAGGCCGCGCCGGACGAGTCCGGGCGGGGCGCTGTTATCGGCTATGGAGCGAGAGCCAGCAGCAAGGCTTTGCTAAGTTCTCAGAACCGGCATTGGCCACAGAGAACCTGGCGTCGACAGTGTTAGAGGCGGCAGCTTGGGGAACCTCCCTGCCACAACTTTCATGGTTTACACCGCCCGCAAATACGGCGGTGCAACGAGCACTGCAGCAGCTGCAGCGACTTGACTTAGTTGCGCGAACTGACAAGTCTGCAGATATCGGCAATAGCGTGCCTACGCTTACAGCAAAAGGAAAAGCAGTGCAGCAGCTTGGCACTGATTTACATGTGGGCTGTATGCTGCACTTTGCAATGATGACGAAGAATGAACAACTAATATCCCATGCTGCTTTGCTTGCCGCTCACTTAGATGAACAGGAGTGGCGACGTAACGATGAGCTGTCAGCAGGACTTGTTGAGCTGCTTCGCGATCAGAAAGGCTACCCGCGCACCCATCGGCGTTATCGTTATTGGTGCAAACGATTAGGGGTGCAATCACTTACAACTGTTGATCCGCGCGTTATGGTTGAACTCGGGCTGGCCTTGGAGCCTTACTGGCTGGCAAAACGAAGAGACTCTGGGGAGCAATACCAACTGGCGACCGGGGTTGCCGCAACCCTTCCCGCCGACTTTACGGAGCGACCAGAATGGCTCCTGGTTACCGGGATGACCTTGAGCGAAGGTCGCAGTGATGGGGTGATTCGCCAGGGAATAGCGGTGCCTTGGGCGCACATTTCGTCGCAATTGGATCGTTTGAGTCGAACTGAATCACGTTGGTTCTGGCGTGGACCACAGGGGCGTTTACGTCGGCAAATACAGCAAAAAATTGGCGCGATTTTGGTGTCGGAGACGGAAACGGATGCAGCCCCTTCGGCGGATGAGTTTAGCCACGCCTTGATGTCGGCCATGGTCTCGGATCCTGGCCCGGCACTCTTTAGCAAACCACCTGTAGAGCAGTTCTTGCGTCGGGTACAGCTCGCTGCAGAGCAGTTAGGTTGTCGTGCCGAAGACTGGCAAGCGCAAGCCCTGTTGGATAGTCTCCCGGAATGGGCGGCGCTGTATGTGCGCGATTGCCGAACCCTTGTGCAAGCACGGCAGTGGAATCCGTTGCCTGCACTGCAAGCGCGTTTGGGTTATCAAGAAACGAAAACGCTGGATAGGTTGCTACCCGATCGGTGGCAGGCACCCAGTGGTCGCTTCCACAACATTCATTACGATGAGCATGGCGCGGCTGTGGTGCGATTGAAACTACAAGAAGTGTTTGGAGAGCCAAGAACGCCGCGCATTCTTTCACAAACATTGCCGTTAACCTTTGAACTTTTATCCCCGGCAGGGCGTCCATTGCAGCGCACGCAAGATCTTGCGTCGTTTTGGCAAGACGGGTATCCGTTAGTGCGCAAAGAAATGCGCGGTCGCTATCCGAAGCACCCATGGCCCGAAGACCCGGTGCAAGCGATCGCTAGCCATAAAACCAAACGAGCACTGGAGCAATAGCAGGTATGCGTAAGTATTTTGGACTCTTGTTAAAACTCGCGTTGGTGGGTTGTGCGGTTCTGATTTTTTATGTGATTTACCTCGATTCCGTGGTGACCAAGCGTTTTACCGAAGCACGCTATGAAGCGCCGGCGTTATTGTACAGCCGCGCTCTTGAGTTGCGTCCGGATTATGGAATTCGCCGCGACGAAGTGGTACGTGAACTGGGCGCCCTTGATTATCGGGAAACCCGATATGCGCGCAATCCAGGAGAGTTTCAGCAGCAAGGTACGCAATTATTGTTGTTTCGCCGTGCGTTTGATTTTCCCGATCGCTATGAACACGGGCAACGCGTGCGCCTGACGTTTGATCAACAAGGCATGCTCTCGGATTTGGTGGCGTGGCCCAGTCAAGAGCCTGTCGATGCCATTCGCTTGGAACCGCAGCTGATTGGTCGGTTTGCGTCTGATAATAACGAGGACCGATTGTTAGTGGGGCTCGAGCAGGTACCGGTGTTGATGCAGCAAACCCTGCTCTTGGTTGAAGACCGGGAGTTTTATCATCACCGAGGCGTGCGCCCGAGTTCGATTTTACGTGCAGCGGTTGCCAATATCCGCGCTGGTCGCACGGTTCAGGGGGGCAGTACCATCACCCAACAGCTGGTAAAGAACATGTTCTTAACCATGGACCAGCATCTTACTCGAAAAATCAACGAAGCCATTATGGCTCTGAGCCTTGATTACCGATTCAGCAAAGATGAAATTCTCGAAGCCTACTTCAATGAGGTGTTTTTCGGTCAGGATCGGGGGCACGCTATTCATGGAGTGGGCTTAGGTAGCCAGTTCTATTTTGGCAAGGCGCCGGAAGATCTCACGCCCCCAGAAATCGCCCAGCTAATCGGCATGATTCGCGGGCCGAGTTTATATAACCCGTATCGTAATCCAGAGCGCGCACAAGATCGTCGAGATTTTGTACTGCGACTGATGTACAGCCATGATTTGATTAGCCAAACCCAATACTTGGCGGCACTGGAAGCTCCGGTGGTCACGCGCCAGAATTATCGTTTGGTTGCCCATAGCCGGCCCGATTATGTGGATCTCGTGCAGCAGGAGCTACGCCGCCTGATTCCGGGCAGAGCTTGGCAGGAAACCGGATTACGGGTGTTCACCTATTTTGACCCCTATTTGCAGGCACAAGCGCAACACGGCATGACCCAGCGTATGCAGGAGTTCCCCGACCAAGACATGCAAACTGCTGTGGTGATTAGTGATTACCGCGATGGCACAGTGCGTGCACTGATTGGCGGCAGAACGCCGGTAAATGCAGGTTTTAATCGCGCCTTCCAAGCTCGTCGGCAAATTGGCTCCTTAATGAAACCCTTGGTATATACATTGGCGTTGGAAGATTCCCAGAGGTATAGCCTTGGCAGCATTCTCTACGACGAGCCCCTGAGCATGCGCAATGAACGCGGTCAGTTGTGGGAGCCGAAGAATTTCGATGACGAATTCTTAGGGCCCGTATCCTTGCTGAAAAGTTGGGTAGATTCGCGCAATATTCCCGCCATTCAAGTGGCTCAAGAGATTGAACCGACGCGCCTGCGCGATCATTTGTATGGGTTAGGAATGACTGGATCGATTCACGCTTTCCCGTCACTGGCGCTAGGTACCATTGAGCTTTCTCCGTTGCAGGTGAATCATTTGTATTCCTATATTGCGAATCATGGCGTGGCTTATGCCCCCACCACTATTGCCGGAATTACCACCCACCGCGGTGATCATCTGTATGTACGGGAGCCGCGTGCGATCACCGGGTTCTCCCCGGAAGCGGCGTATCTAGCGCGCTATGCAAGTCACGGTGTAGTGCAAGAGGGCACGGGGCGCAGCATGCATCGCATTATGGGGCCTGAGGCGACCGGTGTAGGCGGCAAAACTGGCTCCACCAATGATTTACGGGATAGTTGGTTTGTGTCATTTGATGAACGATATGTAATGACCACATGGATGGGGCGTGACGACAATCAACCGATTGGATTAACCGGAAGTCGTGGTGCATTAATCACCGCTGCCACGATTTGGCGGGAAACCGGGGTTGTCCCACTGAATTTATCTATGCCTGAGGGCGTGGCTATGGGGCACTGGAATAAGTTTACTGGCACCTTGGTAGCCCCTGGATGTAACGATACTGTTCAGCTTCCAGGTATTGGGGTTAATGACCGAGAGTTAACGCCGTGCCGTGACGTGGACCCCGAGCAAGACGCGACACCAGAAGACCGCGAGAGACGGCCTTGGTGGCGTCGCGTGTTTGGCGATTAAATCGATACGCGCTTATATTCGCGGTATTCAGGCTTCCAGAAATTACCAGCGATGCGCTGTTCTAACACCGCGTCGGTAATTTCTAGGGCATGACCTTGCTCTTGCGCTACCTTGCCCACAGCAAAAGCAATTTTCTTGCTGAGCGTGGCGATTTGGGTAATCGCTGGCAGCAAATGCTCACTTTCGCCGTTGGCTAATGGCGAATACTGCGCCAATGTCTGGCTAGCGATCATTAGCATTTCTTCGGTGATGCGATTGGCTTTTACGGCAAGCACACCTAAACCAATTCCGGGGAAAATATAGCTATTGTTGCATTGTGCGATGGGGTAGGTTTTGCCTTGATACTGCACCGGGCTAAATGGAGAGCCGGTGGCAACGATAGCTTTCCCTTGGGTCCAGCGAATGACGTCAATGGGGGACGCTTCCACGCGCTTCGAGGGATTCGACAGTGGGAAAATAATGGGTTCCGGTGTGTAGGTCTGCATGGCGTGAACCACTTGCTCCGTAAACAAACCCGGCTGCCCAGATACACCGATGAGCACCGTTGGTTGTGCACAATGCATCACATCTAATAGCGATGGATAATCACCGCTAAATGTCCAATTCTGCAGCACCGCATTGGGTTGTACTAATTCTTGCTGAAAATCGCGTAAATCAGGCATGTTCTCTGATAACAGACCAAAACGATCCACCATATAAATTTGTGCTTTTGCTTGCGCGCGAGAGAGGCCTTCGGCACACATGTGCGAAATAATATGTTCGGCAATTCCACATCCTGCCGAACCAGCGCCAACAAACACAATGCGTTGTTCTGATAATTTCTGCCCTTTGGTTTTACAGGCAGCAAGCAGGGTGCCGGCCGTGACCGCTGCGGTGCCCTGAATATCGTCGTTGAAACAACAAATTTCGTCTTGATAACGCTTAAGAATTGGCATGGCCGTATGTTGGGCAAAGTCCTCGAACTGAATCATGGCATTGGGCCAGCGGCGCTTTACCGATTGAATAAAGGTATCGATAAATTCATCGTATTCGCTTCCGGTAATGCGTTTGTGTCGGGCGCCCATGTACATGGGGTCATTTAGCAGCTTCTCATTATTGGTGCCTACATCGAGCATTACTGGCAAGGTATAGGCTGGGCTAATACCGCCGCATGCGGTATATAAAGAAAGTTTCCCAATGGGGATCCCCATACCGCCAATGCCTTGGTCACCCAAGCCGAGGATGCGCTCTCCATCGGTGACTACAATTACTTTCACGTTGCGCTTGGTGGCATTGCGCAATATGTCGTCCATTTGATCCCGCTCTGCGTACGAGAGAAACAAGCCGCGAGAGCTCCGATAAATATCGGAGAATTTTTCACAGGCGTCGCCAACGGTAGGCGTATAGATAATCGGCATCATTTCTTCAAGGTGATCAGAGACTAAACGGTGAAACATGGTTTCGTTGTTGTCTTGGATGGCGCGCAGATAGATATGTTTGTTTAAGGTGGTATCAAAACTCTGGTATTGCATGTAGGCCCGCGAAACCTGTTCTTCGATGGTTTCGTAGCGGGGTGGCAATAGCCCAGTTAGATTAAACATAACGCGCTCGTCACGAGTAAACGCACTGCCTTTGTTCAACAAAGGGGTTTCCAGCAAGGAAGGCCCTGCATGGGGGATATACAATGGGGCTTTTTTCGGCACGTTACTCATGGACACTCCGTCAGTCAGTACTACAGCCTTTTTGCGAGCGCGACAGCTCCGCAAAAAAGAACACAACAAACATCAGTCGAAATGACCACCCTTAGCGTTCAGCAAGGGTGGTCTTCGGAACCGTATAGTGTAACGCAAACCCTAGAGAAGATTAAATGCGTGTTCGGCAACCTGTAAGGTTTCTTCGATGTCGGTTTCAGTGTGGGCCAAAGACATAAATCCGGCTTCATAAGCACTAGGAGCCAAGTACACACCGCGCTTCAGCATTTCATGATAGAACTTACGGAAATGCTCCATATTACAATGCGTTGCTTGTTCGTACGTGGTTACTTTCGGCGCGTCACTAAAGAAGAAACCGAACATGCCGCCAGCTTGTGCAGTTGTGAACGGAATGCCTTTTTTGTCGGCCAATTCTTGCAGGCCAGTGGTCAGCTCTGTAACGCGAGATTCCAACTGCGTATAGATAGACGACGAATTCAACAGATTCAGGGCTGCTAAACCGGCGGCCATGGCAACGGGATTCCCAGACAAGGTTCCCGCTTGATATACCGGGCCTGTGGGGGCGATGTAGTCCATAATTTCACGTTTGCCGCCAAAGGCACCTACCGGCATACCACCACCGATGACCTTCCCTAAACAGGTGAGGTCCGGCGTGACTTGGAAGAGCTCTTGAGCGCCGCCACGGGCCACCCTAAAACCTGTCATCACTTCATCGAAAATAAGCACGCTGCCGTATTGGTCACAAATACTTCGCAGGCCTTCGAGGAACCCAGGCTCTGGTAAAATACAGTTCATGTTGCCAGCAACGGGCTCCACGATAATACAGGCGATTTGATCACCGACATCAGCAAACACTTGCTTTACTTCATCGAGATTATTAAAGCTGACGGTAAGCGTATGCTTCGCAAAGTCTTCAGGAATTCCCGGTGAATTGGGCACGCCTAAGGTTAAGGCACCAGAACCGGCTTTCACCAATAGTGAATCTGCATGACCGTGATAACAGCCTTCAAACTTAAGAATTTTATCGCGCTTGGTGTAGCCGCGCGCCAAACGAATAGCGCTCATGGTGGCTTCAGTGCCTGAATTCACCATGCGTACTTTCTCAATAGACGGCACCATGGAAATCACTTTTTCCGCCATGGTGATTTCAGCAGCAGTCGGTGTGCCGAAGCTAAGTCCGCGCTCGGCGGCTTCAATGGCTGCATCGCGAATCTCTGGATGATTATGACCCAGAATCATCGGGCCCCATGAGCCGATGTAATCGATATAGCGATTGCCGTCGACATCGAATAAATAGGCACCCTGAGCCCGTTCAATAAAAATAGGATGACCGCCAACGCCTTTAAATGCGCGCACGGGTGAGTTCACACCGCCGGGAATCGAACGCTGGGCGATTTCAAATAACTGCTCGGAACGGGTAGACATAGTTACAACCTCATTAAATATTTGCTTTGTCACTGTACCAAATCACATCCGTGTCGTAGCGACTCACTAAATGCTCCACGCCTAAGGTAAGGGCAAAAAGTGCCATCCGAATGAGTACGCCGTTATCCGCTTGGCGGAAAATGGCAAGATTCGGATGTTGGTTCAAGTCGTTATCCAATTCATTGGCTTCGGCGCGGGAATCCCGGGGAAGCGGATGCATAATGACAGTATTTGGTTTGTAGTGACGTGTATAAATCTCGCTGTTGAGTCGGAAACGTCCACGATATTGGGCGGCTTCCTCTTGGCTTGCAAAACGCTCTTGCTGAATTCGGGTTTGATACACAATATCCGCATCCACCGAGCCGCTTAAACTATCAGCACGGAATACCTGATGACCGGCGTTTTCTAAAAGTGCAACGATATCATCGGGCATGGCAAGTTCGGGCGGCGAAATAAAGGTCAGGCGCACGTTGTTGAACGCACACAATAACTTCGACAATGAATGTACGGTGCGGCCGTATTTGAGATCACCGATCATGCACAAATGCATGCCATCAATGGTGCGGCCGTGGTGCTGTAATTCTTTTTCGATGGTATACAAATCGAGTAATGCTTGAGTCGGGTGTTCATTGGCGCCGTCACCACCGTTAATGACAGGTACCCGACTGCCTTCAGAAAACTCGGCCACACTGCCGGCTTTGGGGTGGCGCATGGCAATAATATCGCTGTAGCTGGAGAGTACCCGGGCGGTATCGTATAAGGATTCGCCTTTGGCGAGCGCCGAGCTCTCCATTCCCGTGGTCTCCCGCACTTCTCCTCCCAGTAAGTTAAAGGCGGTACCAAAACTTACTCGGGTACGTGTGGAAGGCTCGAAAAATAGATTACCTAAAATGGCACCATCGAGAACGCGAGTGCGCTTTCGCCGGTGAGCATAGGGTTCCATTAGGTCGGCAATGCGAAAAACATGCTCAATGGCATCGCGATCGAATTGATCGACAGAGAGGATATTAGCGCCAGTAAACTTCATCATGGGGATGTTTCCAACGTGATCGACTGTTGGGAGAGCATCATATCAGATCTCCGGAAAGCACAGAACATAAGACCGCAAAATAAACGTAGTTTCGAACGCAGCATCATGGCTGCAATACTGCCAGAATAACGATGGCAAATAGCAAAATCACCGGCACCTCATTAAACACGCGATACCATTTCCCTGAGCGCCGATTGCGATTGGCTTTAAAATCCGCCAGTAGCACAAAGCAGTACGCGTGGTAGACCACCAGAAGCGCCACCAAAAGTAGTTTGATGTGCAACCAACCACTCATGCGAAACCAATCGGCACCATAAATCCAAATGATGCCAAATCCAAAGGCGATGGTAAGGAGAGCAAAGGGTGTTACAAAATAGAGTAATCGTCGCTCCATCACTTTAAATTGTTCATGAACAACTGATTCACTGGATTCAGCGTGATACACAAAGATGCGCGGCAAATAAAATATACCGGCAAACCAAGCCACCATAAATGCAATGTGCAGCGCTTTGAACCATTGCAGAACGAGAAATTCATTCATGCTTTCACCTTAAAACCGACGCAGCGAGATGGGAAAGCGGGTTCCTCATCATTCAGGAGGGATTCACCCGCAAAATTCAGTTAGACTATACCCCATTCACGGGATAAGTATGAAGTGATCTGGATCACGGGAGCTTCACATGTCTGCAGAAAACGACTCGCAGCGGCTGTACCAATTTATTCGTTATGCGGCGATTGCCGCAGTGTTTGCACTGCTTGGTTACTTTGGCGGAAATGCGCGTTTGCATCACCTTGAGCAGAATACACGGTTGCAAGAAAGCCAACGCAGTAGTTTGCATCAACGAGTAGAACGACTCGAGTATCGAAATAATATTTTACAGGTGGAACTTGATGTAGAACGGGCCGCAACCCGCGCGTTGCAACAAGAGCTGCGTGAGGCGATTGATCAGAATGCGCAGATTCGCCGGGATTTGGTGTTCTATCAACGAGTAATGGCGCCTGAACTCGACGCTGATGGCGTTTCCATCGACTCGTTCCAGATCTCGCGCTTAAGCAACGAAGAACGTTATTACTTTCGTTTGATTTTGCTGCAACTTGAACGCATTGAACAATTGATGACAGGAAGTATGCGGGTCGTTGTGCGTGGTCAACGAGATGGGCAACGCCAGGATCTGAGTATTCTTGAACTCGCGGGCTATGATACCGAACACTCATTTTCCATGAGTTATTTCACGTTAACCGAGGGGAGCTTTAGTTTTCCTGAGGGATTTACGCCGGATACGGTGCATGTGCACGTGCGTGTCCGGGGTGGACGTCAAACTGAACGCTATTTCCCTTGGAGTGACTTGCTCGAAGCGAGTGACTTAGAACATTCCCCTGAGAGTTGATTGTATATCGTGCATCGGCGACAATATGAGGATTAGCCGAATGCGGTTAAGATTCATCGTCAATAAGTGAGAGTCTGGAATGAGTGCAGTAGAGCAGGCCATGCCCATCGAGTTTAGCGAATCCGCCGCCAAGCGCGTGCGTGATTTAATCACCGAAGAGGAAAACTCCGAGCTTAAGCTCCGTGTTTTTGTAACCGGTGGGGGATGTTCTGGATTCCAGTATGGGTTCACCTTTGATGAAAAAGTGAACCCAGACGACATGAAAATTGAAAAAAGCGGCGTGACTCTGGTCGTTGACCCGATGAGCCTCCAGTATTTGATGGGTGGTGTGGTCGACTATGAAGAAGGGCTGCAAGGTGCGCGATTCTTTGTGAACAATCCAAATGCCACCACAACCTGTGGTTGCGGCTCATCTTTCTCAGTGTAAAAACTGCTATTCGTCGCTTTTTAGCCGCAAAAAAACCAAGAAGCGTATAGCTCTGTTGAAATTTTGTACACCCGCGAGGTGCGCATATATAAACCCTTAGACGCCAGTCGAGGGTTTTTTTGTGGAGCATTTTCGCCTTCAGCGTATAGATCCAACTCCTTGAATTTTAACAATATGGATACATTAAATTGCTTGCTTTACAGCTCGCAACTCCCACAATGGTGGGGTTTAGAGGTAAGCCCCAAAGGGCAATGTGGAGTGCAGAAGTTCATGGTTCGATTGCTGACACAAGGAATTACAGGCGTTATTGCTGTCATGCTGGTCAGCTTTTTCCCGCTGGGAAAAGCAACCGCCCAAGGCGAAGGGATCGCTGAAGCTATTTGCTTTGAAATTAGTAGTGATAACTTGCGCGAACTTAGCACCATTATTAACCGCCATAACTTGCGTTTGCGCAATCTGTATACCTCTGTGCGTTGCAATGGCTACTCGATGCTGCAGTTTGCGATCACCGCAGAAGCAGAAGATGTCGGCCGTATGCTCACACGCTCGCTGCCGCCGCGCATGATCAAGAACGATGAAGTGGATGGTGTGCCCTTGTTGCGTTGGGCGGAATCCACCGGTTACGGTTCTTCACCGATCGTTTTGGCCGTGCGCGAACGCATTGGTCCGGTTTCTGCACCTTTCTAACGCAGGCAATTTCTCCCCCGCAGATGATTTGATACACTAATGCCCTTACCATTCATAATGAAGAGGGCGTGATGAGTCAGTATCTAGACCACTTAGCTGTTGTGCAGCAACGGTTCGACGAAGCACTCGAGGCTACCCAGTTCGACAGTGTCCTGATTTACGCAGGGCAACCGCGTTACGCGTTTCTCGATGACAACCCATACACTTTCCGAGTGAACCCAATGTTTAAATATTGGATTCCAGTCACCGAAAGCCCGAAGAGTTTTATTTTCTATCGTCGCGGCGAAACGCCACGGGTGTTCCTATTCCAAGCGCGAGATTTTTGGCACGCGCAACCACAACTACCACCAGGCGAATGGCAAGAAGCCTGCGATGTGACCCTCATTGATAATATTGACCAAGTCCGTGCAGCTCTTGCTGATGAGCTTGCCCATACGGCCCTTATTAGTGATGCCCTTGAGCCAGTCGATAGCTGGTCAGTGAAAGCACACAACCCAACAGCATTGATCGACTATTTGCATTTCCAGCGTGCGATCAAGACTGAGTGGGAGAAAACCAACTTACGCAAAGCTAATGTGCTTGCCGTGCGTGGTCATGAAGCGGCGAAGGCGGCATTTTTTGCCGGTAAATCGGAGCTCGAAATTAGTCATGCTTACTACGGCGCCATGAAATTCCGTGAGTCTCAGGCCCCGTACAACAGCATTATCGGTTTAAACGAACACAGCGCGGTATTACATTACGACGTTTACGAGACAGAAGCCCCAGCAGAACATCGCTCATTCTTGATTGATGCCGGTGCTTATTACAATGGCTATTGCGCGGATATTACCCGTACTTACGCAGCCAAAGACGGCTTCTACAAAGAACTTGTGGAAGCGGTGGATGCCGCCGAGCAAGCCATTATTGCGCAAATCAAACCAGGCGTTGCTTATTACGACTTGCATGTGGATACCCATCATCGTATTGCCCAAATCTTGCACGAGTTTGGTTTCTTTAAAGTAGACGCCAATACGATTTATGAGCGCGGATATACCAGCGCTTTCTTCCCGCATGGACTTGGCCATTACATTGGGTTGCAGGTACATGATGTGGGCGGATACTTAAAAAATCCGCAAGGGGAAACCCATGCCCGGGATGCGCGTCATCCGTTCTTGCGATTACGCCGTGAAGTGGAAGAAGGTAACGTGTTTACCATTGAGCCAGGCATGTACGTCGTAGATCAGTTGCTCGAAGAATTCGATGGCAACGAAGACTTCAACTGGAATCGTATTAATGAATTGCGCCCGTATGGTGGGGTGCGTATTGAAGATAGCGTCATTGTTACTGCGGATGGATGTGAAAACATTACTCGCGATGCTTTTGCGAGCTATAAATAGCAGCGACAATCAGGCTATAAAAAAGCGCCCTCGGGCGCTTTTTTTGTAATCTACGGGTTTAGCGTTTACTGAGCCGGGAAATAACCGCCTAAGATCGCTGGGCGCGAAGCGCCGGTAACGCTGGTTAAATCCAGTGCTTTACGCTCACAGTGACACCAGGCCAACCACGCAAATAAGACGGCTTCGACCCAATCTACTTGAATGCCTAATTCATCAGTGCTGGCAATCCGACACTCAGGAAGCATAGTCGCGCAACGTGCCAGTAGTTCGGTGTTATGTGCACCGCCACCACAGAAAAACAGCTCCGTGGGCGTAGCGGTGCGCTCAGGCGCTGATAACAGCCCTTGAATGGCATCACACAAACTCTTTGCGGTGCACTCCAATAAAGTGGCTTGCACGTCTTCTGGCGGAATCTGTTCAAAACGTTCGAGTCGGTGGTGCAGCCAACCTGACGTGAAATATTCACGCCCGGTGCTTTTCGGTGGTGTCCGTTTGAAATAGGGGTCGCTCATCAGGGTATCGAGTAGCCCTTCGTGTACCTTGCCCGTTGCCGCCCAGCGGCCACCGATGTCGTAGGCCTGCTGATGATGTCGTTGAATCCAGTCATCCATTAAGGTGTTGCCAGGGCCGGTATCAAAGCCAAGTAGCGGTGCGCTGCCGCCATGGGGAAGGTAACTGATATTGGCGATACCGCCGATATTAGCAATGATGCGATCGTGACTCGGATGGGTAAAAACTTCGCGATGAAAGAGTGGCGCTAAGGGCGCGCCTTCGCCACCGAGAGCAATATCTTTCTGCCGAAACTGCGCCACTACATCAATACCAGTGAGCGCTGCAATAGTATGTGGGCATCCCAGTTGAATACTAAAGCCCGGAGGCTGTTCCGGATGATGGCGAACAGTTTGGCCATGGCTACCAATAGCACGAATGGCTTCAGGTCCAAGTTGGTTACGGGTAAGCAGGGCATGAACACCCGCAGCCACAACTTCAGCAAAGCGCCGGTCGGCGCTGCCGAAATGGACTAGCTCTTCGTTGCCGGGGGTACAGAGAGCGCGCAGGCGCTCCTGTAAAGACTGAGGGATGTCCCAACTTAAGGCGTCGTGTTGTTGAATCGTGCCTTGATGATCAATGCTGACAAGCGCAAGGTCGAGGCCATCTAAACTGGTCCCCGACAGGGTGCCGATAAAGTAACTGTTAGTCATCGTCTCGCATCGCGAGATAGAAACGCTTGCGACCATTAATCATTGCCAATTTTTCTTCGGCAATTTTCTTAAACACAGCCATTTGCGCTGCTGGCAGTGGCTCTGCTTTGGGCAGCTCCACCGTACGCGGGTTGCGATGCACGCCATCGACCAAGAATTCATAATGCAAATGCGGACCAGTGACCCGGCCAGTTGCGCCCACCTGACCAATAATTTGCCCTTGTTTCACGCGATCTCCTTGCTGCACGGAGCGGCGATGCAAATGCAAGTACTTAGTCATATAGCGCTCACCGTGCTGGATGAAGATATAGTGACCATTCAAATTATTATAAGCACTGGCCACCACGCGACCATCACCAGAAGCCATCACAGGGGTTCCAACCGGTGCAGCGTAGTCGATACCATTATGAGGAACGACACGGCCTGTTACTGGGTGCATTCGGCGCGGATTAAATTCCGAAGAAACACGGTTAAAGGCAACAGGTGCGCGTAGGAAGGTCTGGCGCAAACTGCGCCCTTCTGCAGTGTAATAGCGACCATCTTCATGGCGCACGGCGGTAAAGCGATCCCCTTGGTTGGTAAATTCGGCAGCAACGATGCGGCCGACCCCAACAAACTGACCGTCGATAAAATTTGTTTCGTAGAGCACGCTAAATTCGTCACCGGCGCGGATATCCAAGGCAAAATCGATATCCCAACCAAAGAGTTCTGCGAGGCTCATAATCAAGCCTTGCGATAACCCTGCACTCACGCCAGCGTTCCAAAAGCTCGTACGAATCTCCGCATGGGCGAACTCCAGACGAGTATCAATCACTTTTTGCTCGCGCTCACTGACATACTGACCATCTTCGTCACGATAAATCATCAGCGTTTCGGTGTCGTTTAGGCGGTAATGCATGGCAACTAAGTTGTCGTCCTGATCCCGCGCAAAACGGAGGGTATCGCCCGGGTGGATACGACGCAGAACATTCGCATCTGGTGCTTGGGTAAGTTCGTGCAATTGGCGCGCACTAAAACCGACCCGCTGGAAAATTCGGGCCATGCTATCGCCAGAGCGAACTTCATAATCCACCCAAGTGAGATTGGAAGGGTCGTCTTCTAAGGAATGTGATTCACCTAAATATAATTCGAGATCGTAGCGCACGCCGGGCTCGAGTGGTTCATACCCGGCCATATCCCGTGATGCACTCGCCTTCTCGGAAGGCCACACTAATAAAACGAGGAGCAAAATGCTCACCGAGATGATAATAATCTGGTGTCGTTTCGGTAGCTGTTGCAAGAAACGCTGGATTGGCTCGACCATAAAAACAAGAGTCCTCTGTACTTCTTCGTGTTATATCATATCATTTTCTACATGCAAGCAGAAACAGAGCGCTTAAAAGCTGCTCTTGGATCAAGTAGAATGCCCCTTGGATAAAAAGTTCAGTCAGTCTGGAGTAAAGATGAGTAAAGCTGTAGCCGAGGCGCTAGCGTTAATTACGCGGGGCGTAGATGAAGTTCTTGTAGAGCAAGAACTTAAAGACAAATTAATGGAAGGCCGGCCTTTAATTGTAAAAGCAGGCTTTGATCCAACGGCGCCAGATTTACATTTAGGCCATACGGTGCTCATCAATAAACTCAGAATCTTTCAAGATTTAGGGCACACGGTGGTGTTTTTAATTGGTGATTTTACCGGAATGATCGGTGACCCCACGGGGAAAAACGTTACCCGTAAGCCGTTAAGCAAAGATGACGTACTTGCCAATGCCGAGACCTATAAAGAACAAGTATTTAAGATCCTGGACCCAGAAAAAACACAAGTCCGTTTTAATAGCGAATGGATGAACCATTTGGGAGCTGCGGGGATGATCAAATTAGCATCTCGGCAAACCGTTGCACGGATGCTCGAACGTGACGATTTTAAAAAGCGCTATCAAGGCGGTCAGCCTATCGCAATTCATGAGTTTATTTATCCATTGGTTCAAGGCTGGGACTCTGTTGAGTTAAAGGCCGATGTGGAAATGGGCGGTACCGATCAGCGTTTTAACTTGCTGATGGGGCGTGAGCTGCAAAAAGAAGAAGGACAGCGACCGCAAACCGTGATCACAGTGCCATTGCTAGAAGGCCTCGATGGCGTTCAGAAAATGTCGAAGTCATTGGGTAACTACGTCGGCATTACCGATGCGCCAAACGATATGTTTGGAAAGCTGATGTCGGTCTCCGATGATCTCATGTGGAAATATTTTGATTTGCTTAGCTTCCGTCCGACAGAAGAGCTCGAAGCACTGAAAGCAAAGGTTGCGGCGGGTAGTAATCCTCGCGATGCCAAGGTGGAGTTGGCAAAAGAAATTATTACGCGCTTCCACAGTGCGGAAGCCGCCGATGCCGCCGAGCAAGATTTTATTCAGCGCTTTCAAAAAAATGCGATTCCCGACGATATGCCAGAAATCACTTTGGTATTAGCTGCCGATCAGCGTGGGTTGGCGCATGTGTTGAAAGAAGCTGGATTAGTGGCATCCACCTCAGAAGCTATGCGTATGGTGAAACAAAAAGCGGTACGTATTGATGGGGAACAAGTCGCTGATGCGCGGATGGCGTGTACCGAAGGCACCGCAGTGTATCAAGTGGGTAAGCGTAAATTTGCGCGTATCACATTGGCTTAGTATGTTGCTAAAAACAGAGTTTAACGAAAAAGGCTCAGCACCTAACTGCTGAGCCTTTTTTAATCCGATACTTGCTCTGGCGAACGTAGATAGTGGGGTTAGTAAGCGCTTACCTGAGTGATCGCCATCGTTTCTGCATTAATCAAGGTGAGTTGTTCGCCCCATACACAACCCGTATCTAAGGCGCGAATGTCTGTGCGTTGGGTATCCCCCCGCAAAGCGGCCCAGTGCCCAAAGAATATAGTCCAAGGACTTTGCGGCCACTGTTCAAACCAAGGCGTAAACTCGGCGCGATCGACCTGAGAAGGGTGTTCTTTTTGGCCAAAATCAAGACTTCCATCTGGGCGTAGGTAACGCATCCGAGTGAGCGCATTTACGATAAAACGCTGACGTTCAATGCCGTGTAGATCGTTTGACCACTGGGCAGGCTCGTTGCCATACATTTGTTCGAGAAACTGAACAAATCGATGAGACCGCAGTGTATTTTCTACATCGGTCGCATACGATGTTGCTTGATCGACAGTCCAGGAAGGTAACAGTCCCGCATGCACCACGACTTGTAGTCGTTGTGGATCAGTGAGCAAGAGTGGTTGTTGTCGTAACCATTGAATCCAGAAATCCCGATCCGGGCCATATAATAACGCCCCAGTATTATCTTTTGGGTTGGGCGGTCGTATATCGCAAAGCACGGCTAGGGCATGAAGATCGTGGTTTCCGAGAACACATTGAAATGCAGGGCCGAGGCCAACTAAGTATTCAAGCGTTGCCTGGGGCTCAGGGCCGCGACCGATCAGGTCGCCTACCGACCATAATTGATCGTGTCGCGGGTTAAAATCGACGGCCGCCAATAACCGCTTAAGCGGTGTAAGACACGCATGGAGGTCGCCAATAATATACCGAGCCATAGGCTTCTCGCTTAGTGCAGAATGTTTGGCATTGCTAGGCGAAACAGGGGAATTGGAAGCTGCCATTCGGTACCGTCGTCGTTGACCATACCGTAAGTGCCTTCCATGTGACCCAGTGGTGTTTTTAACACGGTGCCGCTGGTGTACTTAAATGTTTTGCCCGGTTCAATGCGTGGTTGTTTTCCCACCACGCCGTCGCCCATCACTTCGGTAACTTTGCCATTTGCGTCGGTTACCGTCCATTTACGGTTCAGCAGTTTAATGGCGTAAGGGCTCTGATTTTTAATAGTGATCGTGTAGGCAAATACGAACTGATCGTGATCTGGCTCAGACTGCTCCGTTAAATATTCAGTTTCCACACTCAGTTCTACATCGATACGACGACTCATAGTGTTCTTTGATGCTCCGTAATCCAGTTAGCCATACGTACAAAATCGCCAACCCCGAGGGTTTCTGGGCGTACGCTTGGATCAATGCCAATCGACTCTAATTCGTCTGCACTCATGAGTTTCTTCATGTTATTGCGCATCGTTTTCCGACGTTGGTGAAAGGCCATATGGCATACATGATTTAGTGTTGCACGGTCGTGAACAGGCCAAGGCGATTCACTATAAGGTACCAAACGCGCAACAGCGGAATCCACTTTCGGGGCTGGATGAAATGCCTCAGGTGGTACTTCTAACACAGGCAGCACTTGGCAGGCCTGCTGCACCATCACCGTAAGGCGACCAAAAGCTTTGCTGCCTGGTGCTGCGGCCATACGTTCGATCACCTCTTTTTGCAGCATAAAATGCATATCTGCGATGGTATTGAGATGACTTAACAAATGGAAAATCAGCGGCGTTGAAATGTTATAGGGAAGATTTCCGAACACCCTGAGCGGCTGGCCTAATGTTTGAGCCAACTCATTAAAATTAAACTTGAGTGCATCAGCGCGATGCACTGTGAGCTTGCCCGCAAACTCAGGAGAGGTTTCTAAGCGCTGTGCCAGATCACGGTCTAACTCGACCACGTGCAAATGTCCTGCTCGTGCTAATACAGGGCGCGTGAGTGCCGCCAAACCTGGGCCAATTTCTACAACAGGCTGTCCGGGTTCCGGTGCAATAGCGTCAACAATGGCATCAATCACGGTTTCGTCTTGTAAGAAATTCTGACCGAACCGTTTGCGGGCGCGGTGCCCGTCTAATGCTTTACTCATGAACTAGGCTGATTCCTTGTGCTGCTGCTCTGCCATGTGTATCGCTTGTTGCAGAGCAATCTTAAAGCTGCCTGCGTCGGCTTGGCCGGTTCCGGCTAAATCCAACGCTGTGCCGTGGTCAACGGATGTACGAACAAAGGGGAGACCCAAGGTTATATTCACGGCGTCTCCAAATCCCTTATATTTTAACACGGGGAGACCCTGATCGTGATACATCGCGAGGATAACATCGGCCTGTTGCAGATATTTGGGCTGAAAAATGGTGTCGGCGGGCAAGGGGCCAATCAAGGTATAGCCATGGTCTTGCCGTAATCGCTCGAGAACCGGAGTAATGACCGAAATTTCTTCATGGCCTAAATGCCCTCCTTCACCCGCATGGGGGTTTAATCCGCATACATAGATGCGCGGATTGGACAGGCCAAACTTAGTCACTAAATCTTTGTGCAATATGGTAATGACACGCTCAAGCCGTTCAGGGGTAAGAGCTTTGGATACATAGGCAAGAGGGATATGGGTGGTAACCAATGCCACCCGCAAGCCGGTTGTTGCCAGCATCATAACCACATCTTTACAGCCTGCTTGCAGAGCAAAGTATTCCGTATGACCACTGAAAGCGATGCCCGCTTGATTGATAATTCCTTTGTGCACAGGGCCAGTCACTACGGCGGCAAACTCGCCGTCGAGGTTTCCTTGGCTGGCACGACGAAGTGTTTCTACCACGTAATGACCATTCTGCTCGTTTAATTCGCCGGCGACTGAAGGGGCCGATAGCGGAATATGGTCTATGAGGAGGGTTCCTGGGCGATGCGCCTTAGGTTCACGTGAACTGTTGTAGTCGTGTAACTCGATCGAGAGCTTTAGATGCTTCGCCCGTTCCGCGATTAAGGTTTTATCCGCGCAAACAACAAGCTCAGCAGGCCATTCCTGCTGAGCTAACTGGAGAACCAAGTCAGGGCCGATGCCCGCGGGCTCACCTGGCGTGATTACGATCCTTGGGATCATTATAAGCGGTAGTCCACATAGGCATTGTCGCGAATTTCCTGGAACCACACGTCGAGTTCTTCCTGGAATTTACGGCGATAGAGAATGTTCTGTGCCTGTTCACGTAAACGTTGCTCAGTAATATCTTGTTGGCGGCGATCGAGAACTTCCACAATGTGCCATCCAAACTCGGTGCGGAATGGTTCAGAAATCGTGTTTAATTCGATACGTGAAACAACGCTGCGGAACTCAGGAACAAACACATCAGGTGGCAACCATCCCATCTCGCCGCCGTCAGCAGCAGAACCGGTGTCGCTTGAATGTTGGCGAGCGAGTTCAGCGAATGTTTTTTCGCCTGAAATAATTTGCTCACGGAAGTCACGCAGCATTTGTTGTGCGCGATTATCCGACAAAATAACCGATGGACGGATGAGAATGTGACGAGCCTTTACTTCATCTTCCAGTGCACGTTGGGTGCCACGCACTTCGTGAACTTTCAGAATATGAAAACCTAGACCACTGCGCAACGGACCAACTACGGTACCTTCTTCTTTGTCGCGAATGTTGTTGGCAAACAAGGTTGGTAGCGCGTTCAGTGACATAAAGCCCATATCACCGCCCTCTAGCGCATTGGAAGCTGCGGATGCGGTAATGGCTAGCTGTGCAAAGTCGTCACCCTCGTTTAAACGGTTCAATACTTCATTGGCACGCTCCCGCGCCAAGGCCTCGTTCTCACGGCCTTGTTCATCTTGCAAGCTAATCAGAATATGACCCACGCGGTATTCGACATCTTGGTTACCTTGTTGCTTGATCAAGTCGACCAACAAATTAATTTCTTGCGGGCTCATATATACGCGGCGCTGAATAGATGCGCGCTGCACTTCAGAGACTAAAATCTGAGTTCGAATTTCTTCACGGTAGTCGGCCCAGCTCTGCCCTTGGGCCGTGATTTGCTGGCGCAGGCCATCTACCGGCATGCCATTGTCGGATGCGATCGACGCAATGGCTTGATCCACAATGGCGTCGTTAATGCGAATCCCCATACGCTCCGCGATTTGCTTCTGCAGTGTTTGTAGTACCAGCCGCTCCGCAACTTGCGTTTCTAGGGCGCTATCGGAAGGGAGGCGCCCGCCACCCGCTTCGATATCACGACGTACCGATGCGAGCATGTTTTTCATCTCGCTTTCTAATATCACTTGCTCATTTACCACGATCACGACGCGATCAAGCAATTGCTCTGCGGTCGCTAGGGTACTGGCCAGCATGGCAACAACACCAAAAGCCAAGGCTGTAATTTTTTTCATAAAGCTTCCAATCTTCTCTGTGTGCTTGCAAAAAATCGAAGAACGAACCGGTCGACTTCGATGTTGTGAACTGGAACTATGGAGTCTAAAACCATTAAATAATTCCATGGCCCACGAAATTAATTGTTCAAATAAAACGGTCTGCGGTAGCCAAAAATGCTCTGCTGGAGCATATCGAGCATGCCAGGACCGGAGCTACCCAGCCCAGTTAGAATAAACTGTAGACTCACGCCGGTATCAAACTCCGCTGGTGGTAACGGCTCGCCAGGCTGTAAGAATTCAAAATTACGGTCGACGCGACGATATGCGCTTACCCGAACAGACCAACAGCAACGATCGTATTGCACACCAATGGCGGCATCCATCGCACGGTTGGAGCGTAGGTCGTGATACCAATGACTTGCTACGCGCCAATCGTCGGCCAATGCCCAAGTTCCAAGGAAACCCGCTTGCTCAACTTCTTCACTCGTACCGACTAAACCTCGAACGCGACGATGGTTTAACTGTATCAAGTTCCCATCATCTTTACGATACTCAATGGCTGCGCGACTTTTCCGCACGAGGCTCAAATCGGTATCATATTGAATGGCGGAGCTCGCGAACCAACGTGAACTTAAACGAAAATCCAGTTCTGCCGCGACCTCGGAGTTACTGGCTGTAATCCGGCTGGTTTCATCGAAGAGTTGCGTACGGCTTTCATCTAAATAGATAATTTGCCCCAAGCTAAACCGCATTAATTCTTCGGCGTGAGCATCAAAGAAGCTAGTGGATGCGCCAATGGTAACTTGATGGGCATCGGCGATGCGATCGAGCCCAGTAAAGCGTCGCGGACGGAACAAACTGTGATAGTTATCCTGCATCAAAATAGTGTCGTATATGCCGATGCGGTTTTGATCGCGAAATGGAACATACAGATACTGAATTTGCGGCGTGAGGGTTTGGAACCCTTCGCGCTTCGTGTTTTGACGCTCTAAATTCACTTGCCCATGCCAGCGAAACTGCGGTAATGCGCGAGTGGTGGAGCCTTGCGCAGGGTTCTCAGACGATTGTTCGTAATGGGTGACAAGGTAGTGCAAGTCTGCGGTCCAATCCCATGCTGGACGCACGACACGATAGCGCAAGCTCGGCTCCACATGCATACGGGTGGCATAGTCGGAATTGTTGATCGGATTACGAAAATGGCTGAATTCACTGTGCAGATGCGCGGTTAAATTATTTGAGATCCCTTCTTCATGTTGCACACTCACTCGCGGCAGCGTGCGGTAAGGCGCACGATAGGGACCGAGCATCTGGAAATCTTCAATTTGAATTTGTGCACGGGTTTGATTGCCGCGATAGTCGAATTGCGCCCGCCGATATAAATTTGGATCGGCGCGGTTGGCAAAAGGTGCCCCAAAATCGTTGATGTAGGCCACGTCACTCACTTGTGCGATATCAAGGTAACTCGACCAACGGCTGGAAATCTCGGTGGCATGTTCTACCCGCCACAATGAGCGACTGTTATTGCCGCTTGTACTGGTATCTGAATCGAGATACTCCACATAGGTGCTGCCTTCGTGGCTTGGGGTAAGGTAACGGGCTTCAACCACACCCATGATGCCTCGTTCGCTCATCAGGCGCGGGCTCAAGGTCATATCGTAATTGGGTGCTAAGTTTAAGTAATAGGGGATTTCTACTTCCAAACCATTGCGCGATGAACTGCGAATCGTCGGGTAGAGAAAGCCACTCTTGCGTTCGTCGGTGACCGGAAAACTAAAGCGTGGAATATATAAAATAGGTACATCGAAGATACGAAACTGAGCGTGGTGCGCCGTACCCCAGCTTTCATTCTCGTTCACCGTAATTTCACTGGCGCGAATTTGCCATGCTGGGCGATCCCCCGGACAGGTCGTGAACGTACCTTGATGTAAGGTTACCTCGCGGCTGCCGCTGGCGGCTTGAATATCAATTTTCCCGGCTCGGCCGATGGCCCCAGTTGGGATAAGGACATATTCTGAATCTACTATTTGCACGGCTTGCTCAAAGCTGTCCGCATGGAATTCGGTTGCCCGTACCGCAATGTAGCCATCACTGTAAACGAGTCCGCCGGTCGCACTGAGTTTCCCTGTTAATTGATCCAGTTGTGCTCGGTCAGTCCGTAAGAATTGATCACCTTGGATCAGTTGAACATTTCCTTCCATGGTGGCAAATCGGTTACGATCAATTTGCGTGCGATCTGCAAATGATCGAATTTCAAGTTCGCTTGCGTTGCCGTCCAATTCACCACGTGCTGGCAATTCGAGTAACCAACTGGGTAGTACGCGGCACTGATCAGCAGGTGGGCCAACGGGAGAAGTGGTTGGCGACAGTTCCGCGGCTTCTTGGGCATAGCTCACACCGACGAGCAGGGACGCCCAACCCGCCCCGATGAGGGCGCGCAAGATGGTTCGACAGGTGCTTGCAAATGGGCGAAACGAAAACGTCATGTAAACAGGCTTACGTCCAAGGTTGAGATCATGGCAGGTATGATAAAGCAATTTCCTTCTGCGGGCTATTTGCTAAGATGCGTTCTAGCCTGTTGGCGAACATTTTTATTTTCTTGGAGCACGTCATGATGGAACGAACGCAAACCTTGCACCATTGGGTGGCTCAGGTTTTAGGACATGAAAACATGGAAGTGGCCCCGTTAGCGGGAGACGCAAGCTTTCGGCGGTATTTTCGCGTACACGATGCTCAGGCAAAGAAAACCTGGATTTTAGTGGATGCCCCGCCCCCGGAATCATTGGAGCCTTTTATCTCTCTGGCACAGGCATATCGAGAGGCAGGCGTTCATGTTCCTGCGGTGATTGGTGCCCAGTACGACAGCGGCATGATGCTGCTCGAAGATTTTGGCGATCAATTGTTCCATAGCGCATTAACCGCCGAGTCCGCGCCTTTGTTGTATGCCCGCGCGTTGGCGGAGCTTCCTGCCATTATGCACGTCACTGAACATCGCAAAGGGGCTATCCCGCCCTATGATCGCGCATTACTAGAGCGGGAGAATGGGTTGTTCCGAGATTGGCTGCTCGGTACACATTTACAATTGACGCTTACACCGGCGGAAGAAAAATTGTGGGAGCGGGTATCCGCACGCATGGTACACCAAGCCTTGGCGCAACCGAGCGTGGGCGTGCATCGGGATTATCATAGTCGCAATTTAATGCTGACACCCTCGCAAACCATTGGGGTGATTGACTTTCAAGATGCAGTCACCGGGCCAATTACCTACGACGCAGTATCGTTACTGCGGGATTGTTATGTGCGCTGGCCATCAGATTTTGTGCAACGATTGTCACAACAGTGTCGCGAACTCCTGCAAGATCGGGGCTTATTGGATACTTCAGTAAGCGCGGAGCAATGGCAGGAATGGTTTGATTGGATGGGGCTGCAACGCCATACCAAGGCCAGTGGTATCTTTGCTCGTTTATATCACCGAGATGGCAAACAGAGCTACTTGGGGGATATTCCCAATACGGTGCAGTATCTGGTTGATGTGGCTGCGGAGCATTCGGATCTGGCTGATTATCATGATTGGTTGGTCACACGCATTCAGCCGGCGATTCATGAGCGTCGCGAAGCGACAGGAGCCATGTAGATGCGCGCGATGATTCTTGCCGCTGGGCGCGGTCAACGTATGCGCCCATTAACCGACACCACGCCAAAACCACTCCTTCAGGTTGCCGGAAAACCTCTTTTGCAATGGCACTTGGAGAAGTTAGTGGCGGCAGGTGTGCGCGACATTGTGATCAATACGGCTTGGCTTGGGGAACAACTCGAATCCTATTTTGGCGATGGCTCCCGGTGGGGTGCCCGTATTTTTTGGTCCCATGAACCGGCGGGTGGCTTAGAAACGGCAGGGGGTATTATTCAGGCCTTACCCTTGTTGCAGCATGAGGATCCTGAGGCGCCCTTTTGGGTGATCAATGGCGATATCTTTACTGATTTCGACTTTCGGAAGTTGCCGACAGCATTAGGTGAGGACTTGGGCCATTTAGTTTTGGTTGAAAATCCAGAGCATCATCCTCATGGCGATTTTCGCTTGCTGGCGGATCGCGTTCAAGATCATCCGCATTACACATTTAGCGGCATGAGTGTTCTGTCGCCGCGGCTGTTCGCTGGCGCAGCACCGGGCTTCCTGAAGTTACGACCATTTTTAACTCATGCCATAGCCCAGGACAAATTGAGTGGCCAACTGCATGAAGGATTATGGACGGATGTAGGCACACCGGCACGCTTCACTCAATTGAACCGCCAACTGAATCCGCAATTCAATCAAAAGCAGGACTAATATGTTTGGACGTTTGCTTGGAACCCTTTTAGGCTTTGCGGCAGGGCGCATTCTCGGCGCAATTCTGGGTTTTCTGTTAGGGTATTGGATCGATAGAATCGCCAATGAGCGTGGCCAAAGCCATCGTCAAAACAGTGCGCAAGGGAAAGCCTCAGCACGATTTACGGAAGCGGAAATTTATCAGTTTTTTGGAGTCAGCCCGCAGGTAAGCGATCGAGAGTTAAAAAAAGCCTATCACCAAAAAATGAAACTCTGTCATCCGGATCGGTTACCCAATGACGCGTCAGCCGAACGCAAAGAGCAAGCGAAGCAAGCGGCGCAAGAAGTACAAGCATTGTACGACCGTATTCGTCAACAGCGACGTCAGAAAGGTGGCGGCGAGTAGAACTCCAGCTCTGCTCCCGTTAGCGGGTGGCGAAAGGCAATAAACTCCGCATGCAGCAGTAAACGCGGGGCGGCCGCGATTGAGTCGGCGGTTCCGTATAACCGATCCCCTAAGATTGGATGCCCGAGTTGTTGCATGTGGACTCGCAACTGATGTGAACGTCCAGTGACGGGAAACAATTGCACATCGGTGGTGTTAGCGTTGCGGCTGACCACCTGAAAACGCGTGAGTGCCGATTTTCCCTGTTCAGTGCACACCATTTGTTTGGGACGGTTTGGCCAATCACAGCGCAATGGCAGTGCGACTTCCCCCGCATCGTTTTCCATGTGCCCAAACACACGCGCGCGATAATGTTTGGTGACTTGACGACGCTCAAATTGTTGGCCGAGTTTGCCTTGCGCTTCTTTGTGCAATGCCATCACGATAATTCCTGATGTCGCCATATCGAGTCGATGCACCACGCGCGCACTCGGTAATGCCCGCTGTACGCGCAGAATCAAACTGTCTTTGTGCTCAGGCGCTTTTCCCGGCACTGACAAGAGTCCCGCAGGCTTATTGAAGACGATGAAATCATCATCCCGCCACAACATGGTGAGCCAAGGATCGAGCGGTGGGTTATACACAAACATGGTGTTTTCATTCACTTGGAGAAGCCGATAATTCGAGCGCGTATCATAGCAGAAAGTAACTGTAAAAAAATTTTCAAATTTGTCATACCAGCTTCATTTGATTGGTCTATGATTAAATAAAACAACAACAATTGATGAGGTCACTTATGAGTGAATCTGGGCCCAAGTACTATATCCTCGACACCAATATCCTCTTGCACGAACCTCTCGCTTTCCTTAACTTTCAAGAACATAACGTTGTGATTCCCATGGTGGTCTTAGAAGAACTTGACCACATCAAAGATCGTCAGAAAGATGTCAGTCGCGACGCCCGCGTGGCTATTCGCGCCTTGGAAGAAGCGCTCCATGAAGCAACACCAGAGCAAATTATATCGGGGGTTCCGCTGACTCGTGTCACCGGAGAACATCAAGCACAAGGGCACCTCTCAATCTTTCCCGATTACCAATTGCGCCAAACCGAAAGTGCGCTGTCGCTGAACGAAAATGATCATCGGATTATTCAAACCGCATTGCAACTGCAAGCGGATCGGGCCCCACGTAAAGTCGTGTTAGTGACGAAAGACATCAACATGCGCCTGAAGGCAAAAGGCGCTGGGGTGAAGTTAGTCGAAGACTATCGCACCGACCAATTAATCGACGATATTCGCCTGTTGGCGAAAGGCTTTTATACGTTTGAAGGCAATTTCTGGGATAGCGTAAAAGATGTGAAGACCGAACAAGATGGGCGCGATATTTATCACTACGTGGCCCGGGAATTGTTCCCCGCGGTTTATCCCAACGAGTACTTACTCGACGAAACGGAAACTTTTGCTGCCCGCGTAGAAAGCTTCACTGACACCCATGTAAAACTATTGGATATTGGTCGCGAGCGACTGATGAGCCAGCGTGCCTGGGGCATTTTACCGAAAAATATTTACCAAGCCATGGGCATGCATGCTCTGCTTGACCCAACGCAAGACTTGGTGATTTTAACTGGCCCTGCAGGCTGTGGGAAAACGCTATTGGCGCTTGCCACTGCGTTGGAGCAGGTGGTTGAAAAGGGCTTATACGAGAAAATTATTGTAACGCGAAATACGCCAGAAATAGCCGAATCTATTGGTTATTTACCGGGTACCGAAGAAGAGAAAATGGCGCCATGGTTGGCGGCAATTACCGATTCTTTAGAGGTGTTGCACAAGCAAGACGAAAACATGGAATCGAGTTTGAATTACATTATGAACAAAGCCAACATTCAGTTTAAGTCGTTAAACTTTATGCGTGGTCGCAGCATTCAAAATGCCGTGGTGTTACTCGATGAGGCGCAGAACTTAACGGCGTCGCAGTTGAAAACTATCGTGACCCGCTGCGGTGCTGGCACCAAAATTATTTGCTCGGGGAACTTAGCGCAAATCGATTCTTATTATTTAACCGCGGTGACCTCGGGCCTCACCTACATTGTGGAGCGCTTTAAAAATTACCATGGTAGCTCAACTATGAATCTCAATGGCGTGGTGCGCTCAAGCTTGGCGCAATATGCTGAAGAAAATTTATAGCGGGGGATTATTCGTATAAGGATGCGAAGTAATCTTCCAAAATAAGGCACGCGGCCGCGCTATCGACGCGGCCTTTTTGCAGCTCGCGAAAACCACCCCGTTCGAATAAGGCTTCGCGCACACTGGTGGTGGTGAGACGTTCATCTTGCAGATGAATTTGCACACCAAAACGGCCATGGAGGCGATTAGCGAACTTGCGTGCGAGATCCGTGAGCGGCTGTTCCGTCCCATCCATGTTTAGTGGCAAGCCCACCACACAAAGCGTGGGTTGCCATTCCTTGATCAGCTTTTCGACCTGCAACCAATCGGGAATCCCTTCTTTGGCTTTGAGCGCCGTAAGGGGCGTGGCGGTGCCAGTAATGGCTTGGCCAACGGCAACGCCAATGCTTTTAGTGCCAAAGTCAAAACTGAGCACGCTCATTACGCGTGGCCTGCCTGACTCGACAGTTGTGAAATATCAAAGCCAAGTCGTTCTGCGGCTTTGCTCCAGCGCTCCGGAGTCGGCGTATTGAACAAGAGGTCGGCGTCAGCGGGAATGGTCAGCCAACTGTTATCGGCAATCTCTTGCTCTAACTGACCCGGATCCCAGCCCGCATAACCAAGGGCCAAAATAAAATGAGGCGGCGCTTGTTCAGAGCCAAGTGACTCCAGAATATCCCGCGACGTCGTGATCATAATGTCATCGCCTAGTTGCAAACTGCTGCGCCACCCTGGCTGGGGCGTATGCAATACAAAGCCACGATCCGTGGCCACAGGGCCGCCAGTATACACATGCGCCATTTGCAAATATTTGTCGGTGGGCACTTCAATTTCGATTTGTTCGAGCAGCTTGGCCACCGTCATGTCCACCGGCTGATTGATCATCAGCCCCATGGCCCCTTCTTGGTTATGTTCGCAGATGTAGGTCACACTGCGCTGAAAGAAAGGGTCATTGAGGCCAGGCATCGCAATCAAAAAGTGGTTCTGCAGACTGTTAAAATCCGTACTGTCGTTACTACTTTGGGTTTTTCGAGTGCTTTTACTCACAGATAACCATGCCTTTGCTCAAAAAATTAGTGTTTATTGGCGGAAAGGTCCGCTTCGATGGCCTCAAATAACTGGGCAGCAATATTTATATCATAGGCGTTTTCGATTTCACGCATACAAGTGGGGCTGGTCACGTTAATTTCAGTAATGCGATCACCAATCACATCCAGGCCCACCAAATACAGCCCTTTTTCTTTGAGGATAGGACCGACTGCATGGGCGAGGGCGAAATCAGATTCGCTTAATGGTTGTGGACGTCCACTGCCGCCGGCAGCCAAGTTTCCGCGTGTTTCTCCCGCCGAAGGAATACGAGCCAGGGAGTATGGAACCGGTTCACCATTCACCAAAATAATGCGCTTGTCGCCATCTTTGATCGCCGGAAGGTACTCTTGAACCATCGCGAATCGTTTGCCGTGATCGGTGAGGGTTTCGATAATCACGCCGAGATTCGAACCGGATTCGTCGACCCGAAAAATGGACGCGCCACCCATGCCATCGAGTGGTTTCACGATAACATCTTTGTGGCGGGCGTAAAATTCACGAATTTGTTGGCTATCACGACTCACAATGGTGGCTGGAATTAATGCTGGGAACCATGCGGTGAAGAGTTTTTCGCCACAATCTCGCAGGCTTTGCGGCCGATTGACTACGAATGCACCATCCCGTGCTGCTAGATCCAAAATGTGGGTGGCGTATACAAATTCCATATCAAAGGGCGGATCTTTGCGCATTAAAATAATATCGAAGCTGCCTAGCGCTTCTACACGGCTTTCACCTAGGGTGTAAAAATCGTCCAATTGGTCGCGCACTTCGAGTGAACGCACACGCCCAAACGGGCTGCCGTTCTCGATAAATAAGTCACCGATCTCTAAATACGTTAACTCATGACCGCGGGCCTGAGCTTCGAGGGCCAAGCGAAAACTCGTATCTTTGTAGGTTTTAACGGTAGCAATGGGATCCATTACGATCGCGACGCGCAACATAGCAGGCTCCTTTTAGAAATCGCCGAAATGAGATTGTAACGCAGTTATGGCCGCAAGTGCGGCAGTTTCTGTGCGCAGAACACGCGGCCCGATCTGCACCCCTAAGCATTGGTGGTCGCTGAGCAACTGAACTTCGTCGTCAGTGAAGCCACCTTCGGGGCCGATGATTAAGGTATACGCGGCGCTTCGAGGAATGTCACGAAAGCGCGTTTGCGCATAAGGATCGAGAATCACCCGTTGGCTTGTATCTGCGTTTTGTAGCCATTGCGGCAGGGCGAGAGCGTCGCGCACTTGAGGTACCCAATTGCGGCCACTTTGTTCACAAGCCCCCAACACAATCTTGCGCCACTGATCTTGTTTTCTCGCAAGGCGCTCTTGGTTGAGTTTTACATTACAGCGTTGGGTGAACACTGGGGTTATGGAGGTAACACCGAGCTCCACGGATTTTTGTAATACAAAGTCCATGCGGTCGCCTTTGGAAATTCCCTGAACTAAGTGAATCTCCAATGAGGACTCGCGCGAGTCGGTGATGCTGTCGTTAATTTCAACCTGCACGGATTTCTTGCTGACATGGAGGATGGTTGCGGCGAAGCGCACATCACTGCCATCGAACAGTTCGAGCGATTGGCCCGGTTGCATACGCAACACGCGACCCACGTGATGACTGGCGTCGTCACTGAGGGTCACCTGTTGCAGTCCGGCTAAAGGTGCCGGGTGATAAATCCGAGGTATACGCATGAATCGTATCCGCGCGTTGGTTAAAGCGACGCTAAAATAGCGTCAACTTTATCGGTGCGCTCCCATGGAAACTCCTCGCGGCCGAAATGTCCATAAGCAGCAGTTGGCAAATAAATCGGGCGCTCTAAATCCAACATTTGCAGAATGCCAAACGGGCGCAAATCGAAGTGCTCACGCACCAGTCGAATCAGCGTATCTTCGTCGTACTTGCTTGTGCCAAAGGTTTCGATACTGATCGACGTGGGTTCAGCGACGCCAATGGCGTATGAAACTTGAATTTCTAAACGCTCGGCAAGACCGGCAGCGACTAAATTTTTGGCTACATAGCGCGCGGCGTAAGCTGCACTGCGATCGACCTTCGACGGATCTTTACCCGAGAATGCGCCGCCACCGTGACGCGCCATACCGCCGTAGGTATCGACGATAATTTTGCGTCCGGTAAGACCACAATCACCCATGGGCCCACCAATCACAAAGCGTCCGGTTGGATTAATGTGAATCTGGGTGGTCGGGCTCAGCCACTCACTCGGTAATACCGGTTGAATAATCGTTTCCATGACATCTTTGCGCAGTTGCTGCAGAGAAATTTCTGGGGCGTGTTGTGTCGATAACACAATGGCATCGACACCCACGGGCTTGCCATTCTCATATATAAAGGTGAGCTGGCTTTTTGCATCCGGACGCAACCATGGCAATTCTGTACGGCGAACTTCCGCCTGACGCTGCACAAGTTTATGTGCATACATAATAGGAGCTGGCATTAGCTCAGCGGTTTCATTGCTGGCATAACCAAACATTAACCCTTGGTCGCCGGCGCCTTGATCTTCTGGGCGTTCCCGATCAACACCTTGGTTAATATCTGGAGATTGCTTGCCGATGGCGTTTAATACGGCGCAACTGTCGGCATCAAATCCCATATCAGAATGGGTGTAGCCAATTTTGCGTACCGTATTGCGGGTAAGTTCTTCAATATCGACCCACGCATTGGTGTTAATTTCGCCGCCCACCAAAACCATGCCTGTTTTTACGTAGGTTTCGCAGGCCACACGGGCCCGTGGATCTTGTTCAAGAATCGCGTCAAGGACAGCATCGGAAATTTGGTCGGCTATTTTATCCGGATGCCCTTCGGAAACGGATTCAGAGGTAAACAAGTGTCTTGCCATAATATTTTCTTCTCGCAAATAAAAGAAAGACCGGTTTGTGCCGGCACTTTTAAAATTGGGGGTGAGTTTATCGTATTCTCAAAACAAATACTACATTTAGACGTCTATCTGTCTAAACGAAACCCTAAGCGTTTTTCCTTACCTTGCTATTTTTCCGTCAAATCAAGCGACTGAATTTGCCTGTGATGGCCGAATGATGGACAATACGCGCGCTAGGGTATACGAGCCCACTCGTTCACGTGATCACCTAACCGCCAGGAGTCAGTAATGTCCGATCGTCGCTATCTCGCCAATGCCATCCGTGCCCTCAGCATGGATGCCGTTCAACAAGCTAAGTCAGGCCACCCGGGAGCTCCCATGGGTATGGCGGATATCGCCGAAGTCTTGTGGCGGGATTATATGGCGCATAACCCACAGAATCCGGAGTGGGCGAATCGCGATCGTTTTGTGTTATCGAATGGTCATGGCTCCATGCTGATTTACTCGTTGCTGCACTTAACTGGCTACGATGTTTCCATCGACGACCTTAAAAATTTCCGGCAGCTGCATTCAAAAACCCCAGGGCATCCTGAGTACGGTTACACGCCGGGCGTAGAAACCACCACTGGTCCGCTGGGGCAAGGGGTATCCAACGCTGTGGGTATGGCTATCGCCGAAAAAGTATTGGCTGCGCAATTTAATCGTCCCGAATTCCCAGTGGTTGATCACTACACCTACACCTTCTTAGGTGATGGTTGCTTGATGGAAGGTATCTCCCATGAAGTGTGTTCACTGGCGGGCACTTTGGGCTTGGGTAAACTTATTGCATTCTATGATGACAACGGCATCTCTATTGATGGCGAAGTAGAAGGTTGGTTTACCGACGATACGGTAAAACGCTTCGAAAGCTATGGTTGGCAGGTGATCGCAAACGTGGATGGCCATGATAGCCAAGCAATAAAAGCTGCCATTGAAGCCGCACGAGCGGATAGCGAACGACCCACACTGATTTGCTGTAAAACCATTATTGGATTTGGTGCGCCAAACAAGCAGGGCACTGAAAGTTGCCACGGCGCCCCTCTCGGTGATGATGAAATCGCCAAAACCCGAGAAGCCTTAGGCTGGACCCATGGCGCCTTTGAAGTGCCTGCGGATGTGTATGAGCAGTGGTCGGCACTCACAAGTGGTGAAGCCCGTGAGCAAAGCTGGAACCTTCTGTTTGCTCACTACGAAAAAGCGCATCCCGAACTCGCGGCAGAATTTAAGCGCCGCATGGCGGGTGAGCTTCCGACAAATTGGCAGCGCGACGCCCAAGCCTATGTTGAAAAGCTGCAAGCGAATCCAGAAAAAGTGGCTACGCGGAAAGCATCACAAAATGCATTAAATGCCTTTGGTCCGATCCTTCCTGAGTTGCTTGGTGGCTCTGCGGATTTGGCCGGCTCCAACCTGACTATCTGGAAGGATTCGAAGCCCCTCACGGCCCAAGATGCGAGTGGAAACTACATTTTTTATGGCGTGCGCGAGTTTGGCATGTCCGCCATTATGAACGGCATTCAACTCCACGGTGGTTTGCGCCCTTACGGCGCGACTTTCTTGATGTTTATGGAATACGCGCGCAATGCGGTACGTATGGCCGCGTTAATGAAGCAGCCGGTGATTCATGTGTATACCCATGATTCCATTGGTTTGGGTGAAGATGGTCCGACCCACCAACCGGTAGAACAGTTAGCGAACTTACGTCTTACGCCGAACGTACAAACGTGGCGCCCTTGTGATCAAGTAGAATCTGCAATTGCTTGGCAAGCGGCGGTTGAACGCACCGACGGGCCTACCTGTTTGATCTTCACCCGCCAAGGGGTGGCGCAGATGGAACGTTCAGCTGAACAGTTAGCCGATGCTCGCCGCGGTGGTTATGTGCTCAAAGATTTCGCTAAGAACCCTGAGCTTATTTTGATTGCGACCGGTTCTGAAGTGGAACTGGCCATGCAGGCCGCAGAAAAATTACATGCGGCAGGTGAAAAAGTACGCGTGGTCTCAATGCCATCAACTTGCGTATTCGATAAACAAGAGCAGGCATACCGTGATGCGGTATTACCTCCGCAGGTGCGCCGTCGCGTGGCCATCGAAGCAGGAATAGCGGACTTCTGGCACAAATATACTGGTTTCGACGGAGCCGTTGTTGGTATGACGACGTTCGGAGAGTCAGCACCGGCAGAACAACTTTTCGCTCATTTTGGATTTACCGTCGACAATGTTGTGCAAACAGCACAGCGTGTGTAATTTCGGAGTATGACTTTGATTCAACCAGTATCAGGTTCGCCGCCACTGCGCGTTGCTATTAACGGATTTGGTCGTATTGGCCGTTCGGTGATGCGCGCGTGGGTTGAGTCGGGCTGGCATCAGAACATCGAGATTGTCGCCATAAATGAGCCTGCGGCTATTCAAGGTATGGCGCATTTACTGCAGTACGATTCCACACACGGCCGGTTCGCTGCGGAAGTGCGCGTGGATGGTGAGCATTTAGTGATTGGTAAAAGCCGCATTCCAGTGTTTCACCACCGCACCATTGAGGCCTTACCTTGGGCCGATTTAAAGGTGGATGTGGTACTGGAGTGTAGTGGTGCGTTTGGCTCCCGAAACGACGGTCAAGCACATTTAGATGCAGGTGCCGCTCGCGTGTTGTTTTCTCATCCGGCAGCACCGGATGTAGATTTCACCCTGATTCAAGGGATCAATCATCACGAGCTTACCTCAGGGCATAAAATTATCTCTAATGGTTCCTGCACTACGAACTGTATCGTGCCGGTCATCAAAGTACTGGATGATGCTTTTGGCGTGGATAGCGGTACCATTACGACCATTCACTCGGCGATGAACGATCAACAAGTGATCGACGCTTACCATGATGATTTACGTCTAGCGCGGGCGGCATCGCAAAGTATAATTCCAGTAGATACGCGTTTGGCTCGCGGGATTGAACGCATCTTGCCCAAGTTTGCAGGGCGCTTTGAAGCCATTGCCGTGCGTGTGCCGACAACCAACGTTACCGCAATGGATTTGAGTGTGACATTAAACAGCGATGTCGACATTCAAAGCGTGAACCATGCGCTCAAGCATGCAAGTCAGCACTTACTTCCCGGGATTCTCGGATATACTGAAGTGCCATTGGTATCGTCTGACTTTAATCATGATCCGCGCTCAGCCATCGTTGATGGCACGCAAACGCGCGTGAGCCATAAGCAACTCGTAAAAGTTTTAAGCTGGTGTGACAACGAATGGGGCTTTGCCAACCGGATGTTGGAGAGCGCGGCCTATATTGGCACGCTGCTCACTGAATAGATCCAAGCCCATGGGGTCGACAGAAGTTAACTAAGGACAACAACAATGACCATTAAATTGATGACCGATTTTGATTTACGCGGCAAACGAGTACTGATCCGCGAAGATCTCAATGTGCCCATTAAAGACGGGAAGGTTGCTTCCGATGCGCGACTTCGCGCTGCATTACCTACACTGCAACAAGCGCTCGAGCAAGGCGCGAAAGTTATGGTGATGTCGCATTTAGGACGCCCGGAAGAAGGCGAATACAATGCCGAATACTCCATGGCCCCAGTGGTGAAGTACTTAGCCAACGCGTTAAAATTTCCTGTTCGCCTTGAAAGTAATTACCTAGATGGCGTCGACGTGGCAGGTGGCGAACTCGTTGTTTTTGAAAATGTTCGCTTCAATGTAGGTGAAAAGAAAAACGATCCCACCCTCGCGAGAAAAATGGCGGCCTTGTGCGATATCTTTGTAATGGATGCATTTGGTACAGCCCATCGCGCACAAGCATCTACCTACGGTGTTGCTCAATACGCCCCGATCGCCTGCGCCGGACCCTTGTTATGGGATGAGCTAGATGCCCTTGGCAAAGCCTTGGAGAATCCAAAGCGGCCTCTGGTTGCAATCGTGGGTGGTTCCAAAGTATCGACTAAGCTTATGGTATTGAACTCCTTGGTGCGCAAAGTAGACCAACTTATTGTTGGAGGCGGCATTGCCAATACCTTTATCGCCGCGGCGGGGCACGATGTGGCCAAATCGCTCTATGAACCGGATTTGCTCAAAGAAGCATCGCGTTTGGCGGAGTCAGCGAAAACTCGGGGAGCGACGATCCCGCTACCGACAGATGTCGTGGTAGGTGATAAGTTTGGCGAGGATGCAAAAGCGACCACTAAATCAATCACTGAGGTGAGTGGCGATGATCAGATTCTTGATGTGGGCCCAGACACAGCGAAGGCCTTAGCTGCGATGTTAGAGAACGCAGGTACCATTTTGTGGAATGGCCCTGTTGGGGTATTTGAGTTTGACCAATTTGCAGGCGGAACCAAAACGCTTGCAGAAGCAATTGCAAAGAGCGATGCGTTTTCAATTGCAGGTGGTGGTGATACCCTAGCAGCAATTGATAAGTATGGCATTGCAGACCAAGTTTCCTATATTTCAACCGGTGGCGGCGCGTTTTTAGAATTCTTAGAAGGTAAAAAATTACCGGCGGTTTCCATTCTTGAAGCACGTGGCAGCGAGAGCGATTAGTTGACTATGCACGTTGCAGCAGCCAGAACTAATATTAAAACTAAGTAGATAAGGAGTTCTCTCATGGCTTTGATTTCCATGCGGCAGATGCTCGACCACGCGGCCGAGTTTGGCTACGGTGTCCCAGCATACAATGTGAACAATTTAGAGCAGATGCGGGCGATTATGATGGCCGCAGACGAAACCAATAGCCCGGTGATCGTGCAAGCATCGGCAGGCGCGCGTAAATACGCGGGTGCCCCTTTCTTACGTCATCTTATTCTTGCAGCGATTGAAGAGTGGCCCCATATTCCGGTGGTGATGCATCAAGATCACGGTACTTCACCTGCGGTGTGTCAGCGTTCAATTCAGTTGGGTTTTAGCTCAGTGATGATGGATGGTTCTTTGCGCGAAGATGGGAAAACGCCGGCAGAGTATGATTACAACGTAGACGTCACGCGACGCGTGGTGGAAATGGCCCATGCTTGCGGTGTCTCTGTAGAAGGTGAACTTGGTTGTTTAGGTTCTCTCGAAACCGGGCAGGCGGGCGAAGAAGACGGTGTTGGCGCAGAGGGTACATTAACCCACGATCAGTTGCTCACGGATCCGGAAGAAGCGGCTGAATTTGTGAAAGCCACGCAAGTGGATGCATTAGCGATTGCGTGTGGAACCTCCCATGGCGCCTACAAGTTTACACGTCCACCGACAGGCGACATTTTAGCTATCGATCGGATTAAAGAAATTCATGCTCGTATTCCAAATACTCACTTAGTGATGCACGGGTCGTCGTCAGTACCGCAAGAGTGGTTAGCAATCATCAATGAATTCGGTGGTGAGATTCCAGAAACATATGGTGTGCCTGTGGAGCAGATCCAAGAAGGGATTCGCCATGGTGTGCGTAAGGTAAACATTGATACTGATTTGCGTTTGGCCTCTACCGGTGCGGTTCGTCGCTTCCTAGCGGAAAACCCCTCAGAGTTTGATCCACGTAAATATTTGCAAGCATCAACCAAAGCGATGTATGACATTTGTAAGGCTCGCTATGAAGCCTTCGGTACGGCGGGTAACGCGAGCAAAATTAAGCCGGTATCATTAGAGAAAATGTTCATGATGTATGAAAAAGGTGAGCTAAAAGCCACTATAAAGTAAATCGTGAATTGACCGATATAACGACCATCGGCATGTAAATGCCGATGGTTTTTTCGACTTTAGGGTACGAAAGTGACCCGAATTCCTCTAAAATAGAGGATGTTGTGCACAAAATAATAGATATTTAGGGGGACGCGTGCGTTTAAATCGATTCGGACTCGCAGCAGTCGCGATAGCATCCATGGGAATGGGGACGGCATCGGCATCCACCTTTATGTTTGACGACATTCAGGATGTAGATCCAGCAAAACAAGACGGGAAATGGCGTGCGAGCGCTGAAATCGGTGTTCTGATCCGATCAGGAAACACGGATTCTCGCTCGTGGAAAGGCAAAGTCGACCTTCAGCGTGACACGCTTCAATGGCGCCATCGCGGGATCATTGATTACTATCGCCAGGAACGTAAAACCTTTGAAGGTGAAACCGTTACCGATGCGGATCGTCTGTTTGTCTCGGGTCAGTCCAACCGGAAGTTTGGCTCGTCCAATCATTCGTCTGTGTTCTTGTATGGTTCCTATGAAGACGATGCGTTAAATAGTTACGAATATCAATCCACCATTGCGGCAGGTTATGGTACCCGGTACCACTTTACCCCCGATCTCTTTACTGACTTTGAGGTCGGTCCCGGTGTGTCGTTCGATAAACGCCGCGATACCGGTGAAACCGATACCGACTTAATTGTTCGTTTAGCGGGTAACCTTGATTGGCAAATCAGTGAAACAGCGCGCTTTACGCAGCTTGTATCCACCGAAATTGGCGATGATAATACGCGTTCTCGGGCAGTAAGCGCCCTGACCGCAAACTTGAATTCTCGGCTTGCTTTACGGTTGTCGTTAACCTTAACTCATAACAGTACTGTGTTTGAGCAGCCAAACGGTCGTATTCCAGAAAAAATGGATACGGAAACAGCAGTTACGATCGTCTACACATTCTAATCGGTAACTTAGATTACCTTGGTAACGTGTAACGCTCACTTGTTCGTGTAAGGAACGAGGCGTTAGTTTCATGAAAAAATCAGAATTTCATTTCGACTTGCCCGATCATCTGATCGCGCGGTATCCTCAACCTGATCGCAGTAGTAGTCGCTTACTTACCTTGGATGGCCCGAGTGGGGCCATTAGCCATCAGCAGTTTCGAGAACTCCCCAACTTACTCCGTGCCGGTGATCTCTTGGTGTTTAACGACACTCGGGTTATTCCTGCTCGCCTACTCGGGCAAAAAGTGTCCGGTGGCAAAGTTGAAGTGTTGGTGGAGCGAGTGCTTGATCAGCACCGAGTGCTGGCGCATCTGCGCAGTAATCGTTCACCCAAAGCAGGAACCAAATTGCTCTTGGAAAACGCAGTTCAGGCAACGGTTATGGGGCGAGAAGATGCACTCTTTGAGATTGCGTTCGACCCCAGTAGGTCTGTTTTAGAATGGCTTGACGCTTATGGCCACATGCCATTGCCTCCCTATATTGATCGCCCCGATGAAGCCAGTGATCGGGAACGTTATCAAACGGTGTACAGTAAAAAGCCGGGTGCGGTCGCGGCACCTACAGCCGGTTTGCACTTTGATGATGCGGTTATGCAAGCCCTCGCTGAAAAAGGCGTGGAAACTGCATACGTGACCTTGCATGTGGGCGCCGGTACCTTTCAGCCGGTACGTACCGACGATATTCGTGATCACACCATGCACAGTGAGTATGCGGAAGTACCTGCGGACGTGGTCGCGGCAGTGGAACGCACGAAGGCGCGCGGTGGACGCGTGATTGCGGTGGGAACAACGTCGGTGCGATCGCTTGAGTCAGCGGCTCATTTTAATCAAGGTACATTGGCCCCGTTTACTGCAGAAACGAATATCTTTATCTATCCTGGCTATCGTTTTCACGTGGTAGATGCGATGATCACGAACTTTCATTTGCCAGAGTCGACGCTCATTATGTTGATCTCAGCGTTCGCCGGTAAAGAACACGTGATGGCGGCTTATCAAGCAGCAATCCAAGCAGAATACCGATTTTTTAGCTATGGTGATGCCATGTTTATTACCCAAAACCCACGGGTCGAAGCCATGAGCACAAGCACACCCCATCAAAACGAAAAGGTTGATTCATGAAGTTTGAATTAATGAAAACCGCTGGTCGAGCGCGGCGCGGTCAACTCCAATTTGAACGTGGCGTGGTTGATACGCCGGCGTTTATGCCTGTTGGCACCTTGGGTACAGTAAAAGGCATGTCGCCAGAAGAACTCAAGGATACCGGAGCACAGATTTGTTTGGGGAACACCTTTCACCTGATGCTACGGCCAGGCACCAGTATTATTCGCCAACATGGTGACCTGCACGATTTTATGAACTGGGACCGTCCAATCCTTACCGATTCCGGCGGCTTTCAAGTATTTAGTTTAGGTGAGCTGCGTAAAATCTCGGAAGAAGGGGTGACCTTCCGTTCGCCGATTAATGGCGAGAAGATTCTTCTTACACCAGAGAAATCCATGGAAGTGCAGCGCGAGCTTGGTGCCGATGTGGTGATGATTTTTGACGAATGTACGCCATATCCTGCTACTGAAAAGCAAGCTGAAGATTCCATGCAACTGTCGCTGCGTTGGGCGGAACGTTCGAAAGAAGCCCATAGCGATAATCCAGCGGCATTGTTTGGTATTATTCAAGGCGGGATGTACGAAGAGCTCCGCGATGTATCTTTAGAAGGCTTAACCAATATTGGCTTTGATGGTTACGCCATCGGCGGCTTGTCGGTGGGTGAGCCAAAAGACGACATGATGCGGATTCTTGACCATACGGCGCCGAAAATGCCGGAAGACAAGCCCCGTTATTTGATGGGGGTGGGTAAACCAGAAGATCTCGTGGAAGCGGTGCGTCGCGGTGTCGACATGTTCGATTGCGTGATGCCTACCCGAAATGCACGGAACGGTCATCTTTTCACTTCTGAAGGGGTCATTAAGATTCGTAATGCCCGTCATCGCACGGATACAGCGCCTTTAGACGCGGATTGCGATTGCTATACCTGCCAAAATTACTCACGGGCCTATCTGCATCATTTAGACCGTTGTAATGAGATTTTAGGGGCGCGTTTAAACACGATCCATAACCTGCATTATTATCAAACCTTGATGCAGGGAATGCGGGATGCGATCGAAAACGATCAATTTGATCAATTCGTTGCTGCGTTTTACGCCAAGCGTGGCGAAAACGTGCCGCCTTTAGATTGATTTAATCGATCTTAGGCTTTACATGGGGCGCTGGTTTGTTTAGAATTCAGCACCAATTTTATCCGGCGGGGCTATTTGAACGACCCGCGACTATTGAATTTTTTGAGGTGAGGGGCTAATGCCAGCAGTTAAATTGAAAGAAAACGAGCCATTTGACGTCGCACTGCGCCGTTTCAAGCGTTCATGTGAAAAAGCAGGTGTCTTGTCTGAAGTTCGCAGCCGCGAATTCTACGAGAAGCCAACTTCTGAGCGTAAGCGTAAGAAAGCAGCAGCTGTGAAGCGTCACGCGAAGAAATTGTCGCGCGAAAACGCTCGTCGCACTCGCCTGTATTAAGATTTCGCCCTCGCTTTAGTGCGAGCGTGTGAAGTTGCGTTAAGTAGTAGGCTTTTTGTGAAGACGCTACTGAAGGACGCCACTAAAGAACCGTGCCCCGCACGGTTTTTTTGTGAATCAGCACCATTGATTGTTTCAAAAAATCCGCTTTTTATTGCGCGGTGAGCAGAGTACATTAGTGCAATGGCTGGATTAATTCCTAAAGACTTCATTCAAGACCTCATTGCACGCGCTGATATTGTCAGCGTGGTCGAAACCCGTGTGCGCTTAAAAAAGGCCGGTCGCAATTATCAGGCCTGTTGTCCATTTCATAATGAAAAATCCCCTTCTTTTACGGTTGCTCCCGATAAGCAGTTTTATCATTGCTTTGGCTGTGGTGCTCATGGGAACGCCCTGGATTTCGTGATGGAATACGATGGCTTAGATTTCCCAGATGCTGTGGAAGAGCTCGCCGCCAGTATGGGCTTAGAAGTGCCGCGGGAGACGCGCGGTGGTTCCGGTAAGCCGGGGCGGGATAAGAGTGAAATCGAAGATGATTTCCAGTTAATGGAGCAATGCGCCCGCTTTTTTGCCAAGCAACTGAAAACGTCATCGGAGCGGGAACGGGTAGTCGGTTATTTGAAAAACCGTGGATTAAGCGGGGAAGTGGTGCGTGATTTTGGCATTGGTTACGCACCGGAAGCTTGGGATGCGATATTGCGCGAGTTCGGTACCTCTAAAGAACGGCAGCAGCAATTGCTTGCTCTTAAAATGATCACCGAAAGCGAACGCGGTAAGCGGTTCGACTTTTTTCGGGATCGCATTATGTTCCCTATTCGCGATAGGCGCGGGCGTGTGGTGGGATTCGGCGGACGTGTTTTAGATAAAGGTGAGCCGAAATATTTAAATTCGCCGGAAACGCGTTTATTTCATAAGGGCCGTGAGCTGTACGGTTTTTATGAAATGAAGCAAAAGCACCGTGAGCTTGAGCGTGTCATTATCGTTGAAGGCTATATGGATGTGGTGGCCCTTGCGCAGTATGGCGTTACTAATGCCGTGGCAGCCCTAGGCACTGCGGCCACGAGCGAGCACCTGCAATTACTCTTTCGTCAGGCCAAACAGATCGTGTGTTGTTTCGATGGTGATCGTGCCGGTCGCGATGCGGCCTGGCGTGCGCTGGAAAATGCGCTACCCTTATTGCGCGATGGAACAGACCTGCGGTTTTTGTTTCTTCCTGATGGTGAAGATCCAGATACGATTGTTCGCGCGGAAAAAGCCGAAGGCTTTCAAAAGCGTGTCGAAAAAGCGATGTCGTTCCGAGATTATTTCTTTGATCACATCACCGCTGAACTGGATTTGCGCACAGACGCAGGCAAATCAACCTTGGTTGCCACCGCGCGGCCACTGATACAGCAAGTCGCAAGTGAATTTTATCGAAGTCTGCTTATGGAAGAGTTGGCGAAGAAACTAAGTCGGACCGTTCCAGAGCTAGAGAAATTGGTGCCACATCAGGCCCGCTCAGATGCAAATGCATCACGTGCTCAGAAAAATGGTTCGCTGAGTCCTGTGGCTCGAGCCATCGGTTTATTGGTGCAGTACCCGCAGCTAGGGCAATTGGTTCCTGTGCATCAGGAACTCGAACGATTGCAATTAGAAGGCATGAAAGTCTTCATGGGATTACATCGACAAACCGCAGCTCAAAAGCTCACTACCGCCCAAGTGCTTGAAGCTTGGCGCGGTACTAAATTTGAGCCACATCTTCGGCGTTTGGCCAGTTGGGAACACCAAGTGCTGGAAGAAAACCTGGAGCAGGAATTTTCGGAAACATACATGTTTTTGATCGACCGCTATTTAGAGCAGCGCTATGAAGAGCTAAAAGCGCTGCCAGCCAGTGAAATGACAAAAGCCCGGTTACAGGAACTCAATGAACTTATCCGCATGATGAAACGTAATTAAATAAACGTTTTTCATTCATGTAGAAACTCAGTTTGGACTAAAACTAAACTGGTTGAATCCTGTACATTTTGTTATACTGAGCGGTCATCCCGCACGAATTAAAAAACGTCTTTACTGAGGTGAACGCCCGTATGCAGACTCGTCAGTCGCAACTGAAATTACTTATTGCGAAAGGTAAAGAGCAAGGTTATCTAACTTTTGCTGAGGTCAATGACCACCTTCCGCAAGACATCGTTGACTCGGATCAGATTGAAGACATCATCCGCATGATCAACGACATGGGGATTAAAGTGTATGAAGCTGCCCCCGATGCCGACGATCTGATGATGAGCGAAGATGCAGCCGATGAAGATGCCGCTGAAGAAGCGGCGGCTGCACTAGCCACTGTCGAAAGTGAAATTGGCCGCACTACTGATCCGGTGCGCATGTACATGCGTGAAATGGGCACGGTAGAGCTATTAACCCGGGAAGGGGAGATAGCCATTGCCAAGCGTATTGAAGAAGGTATTAACCAAGTTCAATGCTCGGTCGCGGAATATCCTGAAGCCATTAACTTCCTGCTAGAACAGTGGGATGCCTTTGAAGCGGAACAAATTCGCTTAACTGAGATCATCTCAGGCTTTATCGATCCAAACGAAGTAGACGAAGCGCCAGTGAGCGCAACTCACGTGGGTTCAGAGTTAAGCAATGATCAACTCGAAGATGAAGATGATGATGGCGACGATGATGATGATGATTCAGATGATGATTCAACAGATACCGGTGTCGATCCAGAACAAGCTCGTGAGAAATTCGCTGAGTTACGTGATCAATACGAATCCACGCGCGCGGCAATTAAAAAGCACGGTCGCGAGCACGATAAAGCACGGGTAGAAATCGAGCAACTGAGCGAGTTGTTCAAACAGTTCCGTTTGGTGCCAAAGCAATTTGATCGTCTTGTTAAAGACATGCGCGAAATGATGGACCGAGTTCGCGTGCAAGAGCGCTTAATTATGAAGTTAGCGCTGGAACAGGCGAAAGTGCCTAAACGTACTTTTGTTATCGCCTTTGCAGGTAACGAAACCTCCATGGCGTGGTTCGATGGCTTAGTCGCCAAGAATGTGGGCTACAGCGAAGCACTCGCTGAGCACCGCGAAGAAATCGAGCGTTGCACTGGCAAATTACGCTCCATTGCCGAAGAAACGGGGCTGTCGATTGCGAAGGTAAAAGACATTAACCGTCGTATGTCGATTGGCGAAGCCAAAGCGCGTCGCGCCAAGAAAGAAATGGTGGAAGCGAACTTACGTTTGGTGATCTCGATTGCGAAGAAGTACACCAACCGTGGTCTCCAGTTCTTGGATCTCATTCAGGAAGGGAACATCGGCTTGATGAAAGCCGTGGATAAGTTCGAATACCGCCGTGGTTATAAGTTCTCAACCTATGCCACATGGTGGATTCGCCAAGCAATTACCCGTTCTATTGCCGACCAAGCCCGTACCATTCGGATTCCAGTGCACATGATCGAAACGATCAACAAACTGAATCGAATTTCGCGGCAGATGCTGCAAGAAATGGGGCGCGAGCCGCAGCCAGAAGAATTGGCTGAGCGCATGGCGATGCCGGAAGATAAGATCCGTAAGGTGCTGAAAATTGCGAAAGAGCCGATCTCCATGGAAACCCCAATTGGTGACGACGAAGATTCGCATTTAGGTGACTTTATCGAGGATACTACCCTCGACTTGCCGGTCGACGCAGCAACCTCTGAGAGCTTGCAAAACGCTGTACGCGACGTACTTGGTGGGCTCACCGCGCGGGAAGCGAAAGTACTGCGTATGCGCTTTGGTATTGATATGAATACCGACCATACCCTCGAAGAAGTAGGCAAGCAGTTTGATGTTACCCGAGAGCGGATTCGTCAGATTGAAGCCAAGGCATTGCGTAAGTTGCGTCATCCAAGCCGCAGCGAACAGTTGAAGAGTTTCCTCGACGAGTAAATTCGTATAACTGCTTGAAAAAGCGCCTCCGGGCGCTTTTTTGTTGCGTCTGATTTGGGTATACTTGCCGCCACTTTGCAGCAACAGAGCAACGCTGCAAAACCTATCTCAGTGGCCCCTTAGCTCAGTGGTTAGAGCACTCGACTCATAATCGATTGGTCCCCAGTTCGAGTCTGGGAGGGGCCACCATTGTTTCGGCGCAGCACCCCATACTATTTTTAATGACAAGCACGGCCTTGATTGGATACTCTGAATGAGTACTTTTTGGGCGTGAGATGGAATTTATGGCGGTTGTTAAGGGTGTGAAAGCATATGTTCAGGGCGGTGTATTCGCGGGCTGTTTGGCACTATTGCTAGGGTGTTCCGGTGAGCCTGAAATCATTCTACCCGATGGCGGTAGTGTGGCTGATGCAGTCGCCGACCTTGAAGAGCGGGCCTCAGGCCAAGCATACGCCGATGTTTTGACCGATCCCACGCGGCATCCCATTGCACTGGCGCGCTATATTGCCGACCATACCAGCGACGAAGCCACTCGATTTGGGTTGTATCGGATCCTGATCAATACCTTATCAACCCATGTTGTTCCTGAAGCGGCGGCGATTGATGTGTTGCTACAAGCGCAGTGGCATCTGGAAAACTCCCCCCATCCCGATTATTTCGACCCGTATTCGTATGAGCTCGCGATTATTGATGGCTACATTGAACTTGGGCGCAAGGACGAGGCATTGGTGCGCTTGCAAGAAGTCGACCAATATTTATCCCAACAAATTGAGAACCACCGGGTGTTAAATGCCCGTTATCTACGTACGGAACTGGCGCGTAAGCTTGGCGATACGGCATTTCTTGAGGAGCTAGTGAATCGGCAGACGGATCCGGGGATCCGGGCGCAATGGCGTGCTTATCTTGGTTTGCTGTATTTGGAAGAGGGCGAGGAAATGCTCGCGCGCCGGATCGCCGATGACATTAACTTCCGTCTTGGTGAGCTTCGCTGGAGCGAGATGCCCCTCGACGCACATCAGGAAAATTACAGTACAGAAGTGGCCTACGCAGCCTTGTTTGATCTCTTTGTTGCATTAGGTGATACGCGCAGCGCCCTCGAGGTATTAGAGCTCTCCTATGCACGGGTGACAGAGCAGCATAGCGATAATGATTATTGGCGTTTCAGCGGACCCCTTGAATATATTCGAAAATTCGCCGAAGTAGGTGAGTTTACGCGGGCCGAAGAAATCGCGGTGCAGGTCATACTTGATACCGAGCAATTGATTGAAGAATCCCCTGATCACGGTTTTTATATTGTGTATTCCGGATTTCAGGAGCTGGCGGACGCCTTAGCCGAGTTCGATATGGTTGAACAGCAACGCCAATTGCTGCGGTTACTGGCCCATTTCATCATGGCGGAAGAAGATACAGAAGCTGTCTGGTTCGCGATTATCCTCGTGGAATTTATGCATGCTTTTGATCTCGATATGGATATCGACGATATGATTCATCATATTCGGTTGCTGATGAGTGAAATTGTCGATCGTGAAGAGCGCCTTGTGTTATTTGCGTGGAAATTAAAGATGTATGTGGAGGTGGGGCGGCCGGACGACGTGACGCGGATGTTCACAGCAATAGAACGGGAGTTGCGCGGACAGCGTGCGGAAGACGTTGCCATGCTGCTCGACTTTATTGGCCCTATACTTATCGAGCAAGATCGCAAGGATTTGTTCGACCAGTATGCCGTACCGGCGATTGATATTTTTCCGTATCTCATTCATAGCTTAGGCACCACTTTAGCCGAGCATCAATACTATGAAGATGCCCTCGCATTGATGTTGGGACGTGATGAAAGCTATTCCATTGCATATCTATTAGTGTCGATTGGTGAAATCTATTTGCGCGAACAGCGCATTCCTTCTGAACCCGAGCGTGCGGTACTCAAAGCCTTGTATGAGGAACTAGCGAGCGGCTTTGCTGCGCCTTCTGCCGATGCCCTGCACTAATTTTGTAACAATTAAGGGTTTGGCATCGCAATACCGAATTGATAACCTAACAGAATAATAACAAGTGTGTGGGATAGGCCTGCCACAAAGCTATCGATACCGGGTTTAGACATGAACTATTTGCTTGCGCGCATTCGCTGCTGCGCCACCTTGCTGTGTATATCTTTCTTTTCTTTTTCTGCTGTGAGCGCAAGCCCTGCGGATATTCCACTTGAAGACTTCTTCCGCCATGCGGAATTCACCGGTGTCGCATTATCGCCTTCGGGTGAATATATCGCAGTAACGGTACCCGCTGAAGGGCGGCGTAACCTAGCGATTCTGGATATCTCCGACTTAGAAAGTATTTCCGTGAAGTCTGCTTTTGAACTACGGGGAGGCGAGAGCCCCTTTGCGGTGCGCTGGGTCACGCCCGATCGGCTTATTTTTGAAACAACCATTCAGGTCGGCGCCCTCGAAGTACCCGCACGCACAGGCCGCGTTTTTTCCATGAATGCAGATGGCTCCAATCGTCGCCAGCTGTTTGGTACGAACCCAGGGAGCTATGTATTTCGCCAAATGTCGGTGATTCATTTGTTACCGGAGCAGCCTGATTGGATATTGATTCAGCATTGGGCCCACGATCGCCTTAAACCTATTGCAGAGCGGTTAAATGTGAACGACGCACGCTTACGCACAGTGGCGTCGTCGCCATTGAATCGCGGTGGATTGATGGCCGATCGCAATGGCGAGGTACGTTTCGCCTACGGGACCAATGATGATGACAAAGGCGAATTTGCCTGGCGCCCTTCGGTGGATGCGCCGTGGCAAACTTTCGAAAATACACTAGGCGAGTCTATCTCTCCTATTGCATTTAACGACGAAGGTGATGGGGTATATTTCAGTGTACGTCGTAACCAAGGATCGGGATTGTGGTTAGCGCGGTTTAATGAAGGCGATGCGATCCCGATTGCCAATGAACACGGCGTTGAAATCGATCATCCAGTGTTTTCCGACGTCTCGCCGTATAAATACGATGCATCCGGGCGCAATCTGTTAGGTGTGCGCTTTAGCCCAGGCTATCCCATCATGCATATCCTCGATGCGGATGCGACTGAATCCCAGTGGCTTGAGCAAATTGGCGCCATGTTTGATGGCAATTATGTGCACTTCCACAACTGGACCGCCGATGGCAAGCGCGCCATTGTATCTGTCGCCAGTGACCAAGCGCCAAGAGAGTTTTTCCTACTAGACACCGAGGCTCCCGCGCTGCGTTTTATTGCTGGGTCACGAGGCTGGATCGATCCCGCCCAGATGTCGCCCATGCAGCCGATTTCATTCACTGCGCGGGATGACTTGCAAATCCATGGGTATATGACTACCCCACAAAACCAGGAGCCAAATCCCGACTTGCCTTTCGTAGTGTATATCCATGGCGGGCCTCACGGGGTGCGGGATTACTGGACCTTTGATCCGGTAACCCAACTGCTGGCCTCCCGTGGCTTTGGGGTTCTGCAAGTGAATTTCCGTGGCTCCGGTGGCTATGGTTGGGAATTCGAGCGTAAAGGCTATCGCCAGTGGGGCGCGAAGATGCAAGATGATATCACCGATGCCACGCATTGGCTGATTGAGCAAGGCTACGCGGATCCGGAACGCATTTGTATTGCGGGTGCCAGTTACGGCGGATTTTCTACCTTATCGGGGATCGTTCGGGAACCGGATCTCTATGCCTGTGCATTCGCCTTTGTGGGTGTCTACGATTTAGCGTTAATGAAAGAAGTCGGTGATATTCCCGAAACCGCGTATGGCCGTAATTATCTTAATCGTGTGCTTGGAAATAACGAGGAGCTGTTGGCCCGTCGTTCGCCGACAAACCATGTGGAGAATATTAAGACCCCGTTGTTTATTGCCCATGGGGGTGAAGATATACGCGCCCACGTTGATCATTATCACTTACTTAAAAAACGCCTGGATGAGCATAATATTCCCTATGAAGAACTGCTGGTAGAAGACGAGGGCCATGGTTTCTACAAAGTTGAAAATAATGTGAAACTCTATGAGCGTGTGCTGGAGTTTATGCTCAAACATACAGCGAAAGACGAGTAATTCATCACCATGGCAGCGTCCGGGTTCCGTTTTAAGTTTGGTCCCGCAACCTTAGTTGCGGCGGCTTTTATTGGGCCCGGAACGGTCGTCACTGCATCACTTGCAGGGGCGCAGTTTGGTTACGCGTTACTGTGGGCTTTGGTGTTCGCCGTGATCGCCACCATGATTTTGCAAGAAATGGCGGCGCGTATAGGCGTAGTAACGCAAGCGGGATTAGGCGAAAGCCTGCGCACCGTGGTGTCGGCGCCTTTAGCGCGTATAGGCTTTATTGCCTTGGTGGTGGCGGCTGTGGTGATCGGTAATAGCGCCTATCAGGGAGGGAATCTCACCGGTGCCAGTTTAGGTGCCGATGCACTTTGGGGTGACGCGCACTGGGTGCAAGCCTTGGTGGCGCGTACCGGCCTCAACCCTTGGGCGGTGATTCTTGGCGCGCTCGCAGCGCTGGTGCTCTGGCAAGGCAAATATCGCACTATTGAGCGCGCGCTTATCGGGCTCGTGGTGCTAATGAGCTTGGCCTTTATCACCACCTTTATACTGAGCAAACCAGATTTACTTGCGTTGCTGCGGGGCTTGCTCGTGCCTCAGATTCCGACTGGTGGTGCCTTAACCATGATGGCGTTAATCGGCACCACGGTTGTGCCTTATGCGCTATTTTTGCACGCAGCAAGTGCGCGTACCCGTTGGCCAAAAACACAGGTGCCAACAGAGCAAGCGTTAGTGGAAGCCCGTTCCGATATTGCCACCTCAATTCCACTAGGTGGCTTAGTCTCTATAGCTATTGTTTCGACTGCGGCAGCGGCCTATTTTGGCCAGCAGGCGACCATTGCAGGGGCCGCGGATTTAGCGGTATCGCTGGAACCCATCTTTGGCACGGCGGCCACTTATCTAATGGCGACTGGACTGTTAGCGGCGGGATTGTCGTCGGCTATTACTGCGCCTTTGGCCTCCGCTTATGCATTAACGGGTGTGCTCGGATGGAATATTGATTTACGCAGCTGGGCCTTTCGCGGTACTTGGCTCGGAATCATTTTGGTGGGCGTGATCGTTGCGTCGCTAGGGATTCGCCCGATTTCGTTGATTGTATTTGCCCAAGTCGCCAACGGCATCTTGCTGCCATTGATTGCCGGCTTCTTGTTATTGGCGGTCAATCAAAAATCTATGGGGCAATACGCAAACAGCACCCGACAAAACATACTCGGGGGCTGTGTGTTTGTGATTGCGCTAGTGTTAGGGGCGCGATCAATCCTACTTGCATTGCTCTAATATCTGCGGAATGATGTCGCCGCTCATATAGTCTTTCCAGTTTTTACCAAGCCAAGGGATAAAGCGATTTCGCTGGCGCTGATAATGACTGAGGGCGTCGTTCAGTATTTCGGTGGACTCCGCCAATTGCTCAATAACAGCCCAATCATTCCACACCGAAAATAGGCCCCAGTCGTTGCGGTGAATCTCGCATCCCGGTAAGCGATAATGAAAGGTTGGTCGGGCCTTGATGAGGTCATCAGGCACCGCTGACACCACCCGTTCTTCATCTAAGTGCCGAAACAACGGCAACATATCCAATGCGCGATTGCGCGTGGGATTATCTTTGAGGTAGTCATCCATGAATGCCTCAATACTAGGTGCATAATCCGGATCCAAGACTTTATCCAAGTATTTTTTCGGGAAGGGGTCGATATAGCTGCTGACTCGGCGGGAGATATCTGGATCGATACGCTTTAGGAGCCAATCATAGCTGCACAGAAATGCTTGCAGGTAACGCACTAAGGTATTGGCACCGGTATCCGGTACTTCTGGGTTGAGTTGCATACCAAACGCGTAGGCAAGGCTATCAGAGGAACCTCGCGCTCCTGCGTCGCGCAATTGACCCATTAAGTTCTCAACTTCCTTGAGGCGAGAGAGTGGTAATGGTGGGCTTACTATCTCCACCGGAACCACGCTTTCGGCAATCCAAGCGAGGCCCTTTTCCGCAGACTTTTGCCATTCTTCTTGGTGCTCTTCACGTCCGAGTTTTTTCAGATAACTGTAATCAAACTCAATTATCCAGGGGCCTGCGTCATCACCGCTAATTTCGCGTTCATAGCGGCCTTTGCTCTGGGTTTCTGTGTTGATATCAAGGGTGGTAAGAAATTGTTCGACAATCTCGGTGACTTTGTCGAGAGACAGTGCCCCTAACTCAATTTCAACGCCGACACGGCGTTCTTTGTCATCCGCTGTTCGTGTTCGGGGTACCTGAATTAATGCTTCAGCCATAACCTACTACTCCTCCAGAATGGGCTGAATATCGGAGATCAAACGATAGACCCAAGCATACTCGCCATCTTCAAGTGTATATAAATAGCGTTCATATTTAACACCCACACGTTCATAACGATCAAGCCGACGTAACTGGGTGGGGGTAACATAGAAGATGACACCCTCGGTATAGGCGCCCTCATCGGGAAGCAAATCAAGACCATAACGGCGATAACCATCTAATCGTGCAGGCTCGGTTGGCACGTAGCGGCGAATAATGAGGGAACGAACGAAATGGTTGCGCAGGGTTCCGAAAGCAAACACACGATGAGTGGCTTCCTCATCTATATCCAGTGTGGTGTCGGAATAAGTAAAACTAAATGGGCTAATCCAGATCCACCAAAAAATAACGCCCGCGACAAATAATGCAAACAATGCGTAGCTCATAGCTCTCACGTTTTTATATCCATGTTGTGGGTGAGTTTTTTGCGTATAAACTAAAGCTTAGACGAATTGAGAAAGAACATACATAATTGATAATTCAAATAACGATAACAAGAGAGTGCTCGTAATGCGAAATTTACTCAACAAACCTAAGGTAGGGCGACTCGGCCTCGCACTTGCCGCTGGTTCTTTATTTCTTGCGGCCTGTTCTGAGGCGCCAAGCCCATCAATGCCATTAGAGAATGGTCAAGCAGGTGTGCTTGTACCGGGCGCAGAGCAGCGTCTGGATATTTATGTGTCTGTGCCTATGGACGTCGACATTTCTCATTTATCGGATCAGAAAAAGCAGTTGATCAGCGTGCTTATCGATGCGGCCGATATTATGGACGAGCTGTTTTGGATGCAGGCATATCCGGGTGATCGCGATGCTCTGCTGGCACGCATTGATGATCCCAAAGTACGCACCTTCGCAGAAATTAATTATGGCCCCTGGGATCGCTTGAACAATATGGAACCCTTCATTCAAGGTTACGGACCGAAGCCATTAGGTGCGAACTATTACCCGGCGGATATGACTCGCGAAGAGTTTGATGCGGCAGATCTGGATGGCAAAGATAGCTTGTATACCTTAGTGCGCCGCGATGCGGAGGGCGCTCTCTATACCATCGCCTATAACGAAAAGTATGCGGCGCAATTAGAGCGGGCCGCGGAACTGTTGATGCAAGCAGCGGAGCTCGCTGAAGATCCGTTGTTCTCACGCTATTTGCAGATGCGTGCAGAAGCATTTTTAAGCAACGAATACCAAGCGTCTGATTACGCGTGGATGGATATGGTCGATAACACCGTGGATGTGATTATCGGACCAATTGAAACCTACGAAGACCGCCTGTTTGGTTACAAAGCCGGATTCGAGGCCTATGTATTAGTTAAAGATATGGAATGGAGTGAGCGTTTAGCGGTGTATGCCGATACGCTACCGAGCTTACAGCGTGGCCTTCCTGTGCCCGATGAATATAAAGCCGAGGAGCCTGGCAGTGAAGCACAGCTCAATGCGTACGACGTAGTATATTACGCAGGGCACTCCAATGCGGGCAGCAAAACCATTGCTGTGAATTTGCCAAACGACGAAGAAGTTCAATTGGCCAAAGGCACCCGTCGCTCGCAATTAAAAAATGCCATGCAGGCAAAATTCGATGAAATTCTTGTGCCTATTGCTGATGTGCTCATTGCACCTGATCAGCGTCATCACATTACCTTTGATGCGTTCTTTGCAAATACGATGTTCCACGAAGTGGCGCATGGTTTAGGTATTAAGAACACTATCACCGGGCAAGGGCCTGTGCGCAATGCACTGCGTGAATATGCGGCGCCACTTGAAGAAGGGAAAGCGGATATTCTGGGCTTGTATATGGTCACCCAATTGCTGGAAGAAGGCATTCTCACTGAAGGAACACTGGAAGATTACTATGTTACCTTCCTCGCTGGAATTTTCCGCTCGGTGCGCTTTGGTGCTTCCAGTGCCCATGGTCAGGCGAACATGATTCGCTTTAATTATTTCGAACAAGCAGGCGCCTTTGTCCGTGATGAAGCCGGTTATTATTCGGTGGATATGGACAACATGCGTGCAGCGATGAATAGTTTATCGGAGCTTATTTTGCGCCTTCAAGGGGATGGCGATTACGATGGCACGGCTCGTTTGTTTGCAGAAATGGGTGGCATTGGCCCAGATCTCCAAGCGGAATTGGATCGCATTGATGCGGCGAATATTCCGGTTGATATCGTATTTGAACAAGGCAAACGTCCGCTCGGCCTCGAGTAACGACATACTCAATTACCCACCCGGTGGGTGATGAGAAAATACACCAAAAGTGCGAATTCAAGCCAAGTACGTATAGTGAAATTCACTAACTTACTTGGCTTTTTTGTTTTGATAATCTCTACAAATAATTAAAAATCAATAAGTTAATTAATTTGGCACGGTTTCTGCTTTAGTTTAGGTAACAATCGCTGACATCAATGAATCAGCCATTGTGAATCTAAAAAACGCAGTGAACAGGAGAACCAGAATGATTACCTCACTGATACTTTCGGCAAGCATCGCACTTGCCAGTGCAACGCCTGCCGCCGCTCCGGCCCAATCCGTGACCGATCCGGTACGCGGAGAGTTTTACAAACAACAATGTAATTTCAAGTTCGATCAGGATATCCGTGCGTCTTATCAGGAGCTGGTGGTGTTTGATCACACCGGTGAAAAAGTACGCATTACCGCCAACGGCGATTTGTATCTGGAAGGTGCAGCCGTTGATGTAAATAGCGAAACACGGGGGCTATTAATCAGCTATAAAAACGGCGTCACCGATCAGGCTGTGTTTGTGGCCGATGTAATGGATGAAGCCTTGGAAATGACATCTTTCGCACTGACCACGACCTTTGGTGAAATGTTTGGTCCAGACCACAAGATTGTGCGCCGGGTTGATGCGTTACGCGACCGCTTACGGGATGACTTCAATACGATTGCCTATCGTGATGATCAGGTTTACGTGGTGCAAGGAAGTCAACTTGATGCCTTTGGCGATCGCTTGTCGAGCACCTTGGAAGACGAATTGGAATCCATTATTACCGAATCTATGGGCAGCATGATGATGATGATCGGTCGCATGATGCTCAGTGGCTCAGGTTCGTTTGAAGACCGCATGAATCAGTTTGAAGAGCGGATGGAGAATATGGCGGAAGTACTTGAACACAGTATGGAAGCCAAAGGTAAAGCCCTAGAACAGAAGGGTGAAGCCATGTGTCATGAGTTGCAGAAGTTAAGTGCAACTGAGGCGCAAATTGCAGCGCAAGTCCCCGAGTTTGATGCATATCGGATCTTGCACTGATGAAGTAAAGTAGTAGTACCAACAAAGCAGCAGCAAAAAACGGAAAGCGGAGGGCCATGCCCTCCGTTTTTCCGTTTTAGTACGCCAATAATGCGCTCATCAGGTCGATGATTCGTCCGGTTTCTCTAGGTTATCATCGATATCCGTCAGGTCATCGTCGTGCTGCGCCACATCCCAGGGTAGGCTACCTGGCGAATGATGGCGGAAGTGCAGGTAGTTTTCGAACTGATTGAGTACATCATCGATAATATCCGCTTCCTCAAAGCCATATACGTCGTAGGCTTGCCCACCTTGGCGCAGAAATACTTCCGCGCGGTAATAATCATCGTCGCCGGAAAGCTGGGTTACGGCAAAGCCAGGACGATGATATCCGCGCATCCGGATCTCGTAAGTAAACTCAACCTCATCTTTTTCAACTGTAAGCACCGCCCGAGTCGGTTCGTCTTCCATGCTGACCTGGGCATCCCAGCGCTTCTCGGCTAATTCTTGCTGCACTTTCTGTAGGCAGCTTGCACAGGTAGTGCGAATAAAGGTATCCACTTGCTCTTTGCTAGGAAAATCAACCATGCCCGCAAGGCGCTTCTTCCAGTAGTTTGCACCGGAATGAACGCCACGCCGATGTACTTGTGTGTGACTCCGCAAACTACTGTATTGATGGCCTTCAATCACCAGCGCACGCCACATGCCGATGGCGGCGATCATCATGATCACGGCGAATGGCAGGGCACTGGCAATGGCGGCTGTTTGTAGTGCCGTAAGACCACCGGCAAGGAGCAGTATCGATGCGACTACGCCTTCCGTGCTCGCCCAGAATACACGTTGCCAGACCGGTGTATTCATCACACCACCGGAGGCTAGTGAGTCAATCACCAGAGAGCCGGAATCGGATGAGGTAACGAAGAAGGTCATGATCAGAACCACGGTCACAAAAGATAAAATGCTCGTAAGTGGAAGTCGCTCATACAGCTTAAAAAGAGCAATGGCTTGGTCTTCTTGCACCTCAGTAATTAAGGATTCATAACCTTGCACCATGATCATGTGCAACGCGGTATCACCGAATACGGAGAACCAGAAGAAGGTGAAGATTGTGGGCACCAGCATGACACCAAATACAAACTGACGAATGGTCCGCCCGCGGCTAATCTTCGCGATAAAGAGCCCGACAAAGGGTGCCCACGCAATGGTCCAGCCAAAGATAAAGAGGGTCCAGTTGCCAATCCAGTCGCTACGGCTATACGCCTGCAAGTTAAAGGTGCGCTCAACGATATAGTTAAGATAGCTCCCGGTGTTCTGCAAGAAAGTTTCAAGAATATGTACCGTAGGGCCAAACGCGAACACAAACAGCAGTAAAAACAACACCAAAGTCATGTTGATAATCGACAGCCGCTTAATTCCTTTATCCAGACCAGCAACCACCGATGCGATGGCAAGCAGGGTGATAAAGAAAATAACGATCACCTGAACAATGGTGCTCACGGGTATCGACGGCCACAGGTAATTGAGGCCGGCATTGATTTGGATCACCGATAAGCCAAGGGTCGTGGCGATACCAAACATGGTGCCAAGTATCGCGAAGGTGTCTACAGTATGGCCGATGGGTCCGTGTATGCGCTCACCGATGAGTGGAAATAGGGTTGAGCGCATGGATAAAGGTAACCCATGACGAAATGAAAAATACGCCAATACTAAGCCCACAAGCCCGTAAATGGCCCAAATATGAAAGCCCCAATGAAAATAGGAAATTTGCATGGCTTGTTTGGCGGCATCAACAGTAAGGGCAGCGCCCTCCGGCGGGGCTGCGTAGTGCAGCACCGGCTCAGATACGCCGAAGAACAATAAGGCGATGCCGTAACCTGCGGAAAACAGCATGGCAAACCAGGCAGGAAAGCTATATTCGGGTTCGGCGTGATCGGGGCCGAGTTTGACACGCCCCCACTTGGATACCGCCACGATCACGATAAACATTAGGAACAGCGCCACGGCCAACATGTAGAACCAGCCGAAATCCTCAGTAATGCGGGCGAGTACCGAGGCGAAAACCTCTCCGGCATACTCTGGATTAGCGAGGGTGCCTGCAACGAGTAGGAAAATCACAACAACCGCAGGAATAAAAACAGGAAGTAAAAGTGCAGAACGCCAGCGAGATGGCTTGGCTGAACTCATAGTACATGCTCCTTTTGCTGAGGACGACTAGCCTAAAATAATTATTTTAGGCTAGCAGCTTGAGCTTGTTTCACAAGTTTAGCGGTCGAAGCTTTGCGCTGAAGTTCAGGGTGTTAGTGCGAACAAGCGGGATATTTCGCACAATCGCGCGACCTTGTGTATGCTGATCACAGCGCATCTACAGTGATCATGAATCCGATGAATGGCAGGAAGCGCAGTAATGCAGTTAGTCGTGCTGCAACGGGCATTAACCTAGTTTAAGTGAACTTTCATGGTGAGTTTCTTAGTATAAGGAAGCAGTAATGCACTCTCTCGTAACTGAGGAATCCCTTTTGAAGGACTCATATGCATAACGGATTGAGGAGACACTAGTGGTGCGAGCATGGTACCTCATCGCAGGGTTTTGTTTGTTGTTAGCCGGGTGCAGTGACGCACCATCGGATAGCAGCAATGATCAACCGGGAGGCGAACGGCACACCCCGATTGCAGCTTATGAAGTGACGCCCCGTGATTTGTCGCGGCAGCTCACCCTGTCAGCGACAGTAGAGCCTCGCATTCAAGTGAATTTAACCAGCAGAACCCAAGGCGTAGTTTCGTCCATAGCGATTGAAGAATCGGATTTTGTTGAGGCAGGGCAAACACTCGCTCAGTTTGATGTGGCCGAACAGCGGGCAGAACTACGCCGGGCGGAAGCACGAGCCTACGAAGCCAAGCTCGAATTTGAACGCCTGCAGCAACTGCGCGAAAGCAATACTATTTCCATTGCTGAATTACAGCGCGCCGAAGCAACATACGCGGCGGCTGCCGCGGAGCGTGATTTGTGGCAAACCCGTATTGATTTTGGTGCTATTTTAGCCCCCCTAAGCGGCATCGTAACCGGCCGATATATCGAAGTGGGTGAATCCATCGAAGCCCAGCAAGCACTATTCTCACTGGCAAATATGGATGAGTTGGTCGTTCGCCCGGGTGTTTCTGAACGGGATATTCGTCACTTATCTGTAGGAGACGACGTACCTGTGCTCCTAGATGGCTTACCGGATCAAGAATTTCGCGGCACCATTCGCCGCATCTTTCCCATTGCCGATCGTAGTAGCCGACTATTACGCATTGAAGTATTACTCCCGGAAGAGGCTTATGAGCAAGGGGTACGCCCAGGCTTCCTAGGCCGCCTTCCGCTCACTGTTGATCCACGCCCTAACGCATTAGCAGTTCCTGCAGCAGCTATCGGAGAAGATGCCGAACAGCGCTATATTTATCGCGTGGTTAATGAGCGATTAGAACGTACATATATCGAGGTGGGTATCACTCGAGGGCAATGGACCGAAGTATTGTCAGGCATCGATGAAGGCGATGTGGTGTTGGCGACGAATCCCATTGATATGCGCGATGGTACCGCAGTGCGTATTGTGAACTGGCGCGGTTAAGGGCTAGTTACCATGGCAAAAACCTATTCCGGTCTCAGCAGTTTAGCCATTCGCCGTCCTATCGGCACTCTCTCCTTGGCGTCTGTAATTCTCGTGCTTGGCTTGTTTTTTGTGCAGCGCTTGCCGGTGGATTTACTGCCCCATATTGAATATCCGCAAATCACCGTTACCGTGAACTATCCCGGGGTAGCACCGGAGGTGATGGAAGAGCAAGTCACGCGGGTGCTGGAGCGAAACCTCGCTGCGGTGGAAAACCTGGTGATGATTGATTCTCGGGCGTCGGAAGGGCGCACCAATGTGAATCTGCATTTTGAGCTGGGCACCAACTTAGATTTGGCGCTCCAAGATGCGGGTCGCCTTCTCGAGCTAGCCCGTACCCAACTTCCCAGTGATAGCGAACCGCCCCGTTTGTATAAGCGCGATCCTTCGCAAGACCCGGTTTGGCAAGCAGGGTTTAGTTCTTCCGTACGTTCCGAAGTGGCCGTGCGCGATTGGGTGGTAAATCAACTTACCCCGCAATTGGTGGCGATCCATGGCGTGGCCGGTGTCGAGGTTGCGGGCGGTCAAGAGCGCGAGATGGAAGTGATCATTGATCAACATCGTTTGCGCGCCTTTGGCCTTACCATGCAGGATGTGATCGATCTACTTGCTGCGGAAAACATCGATATTGCTGCCGGTTGGATGACATCCACCACCTTTGATGTGATGGCGAAAACCGATGGCATGCTCACATCTGAAGCCGACGTCGCGAATCTCTTGCTGCAAGTACCCAACTCAGATCAGCGCATTCGCTTAAGCGAAGTGGCGGAAGTGCGCGATGGCTTCCGTGAGCAGCGTTTGTTCTCGCGTTTGAACGGAATTCCTGCAGTACAGGTCAGTGTTACCAAACTTCCGGAAGCCAATACCGTGGATGTGGTGGAGGGCGTGCAGGAACTGATGGCCCAGTTAGAGCGCAGTGGCTTCCTCCCTGAAGATATCGATTATCAACCGGTGGATGACCCGGTGTACTTCATCCGGGGCGCGATTAGTAGTGTCGGAACCGCCGCCCTTCTTGGCGGTGTGTTGGCCATGATGATGGTGTTCTTGTTCCTCGGCTCGTTGCGCAAAAGCTTTGTGGTGGGGCTATCGATTCCCGTAGCGATTATGGCTACTTTTGCCTTAATGGGGGCCAGTGGACTGACGCTCAATGTAATCAGCCTAGGTGGCTTAGCATTAGGGGTGGGGCTGTTACTCGATAACGCCATCGTGATGCTCGAGAACATATTCCGCCATCATAAGCAGTTGAACAAACCAGTCGACGAAGCGGCTCATGAGGGCGCGCGGGAAGTAACCTCGGCGATCACTGCCGGAACTTTTACCAACTTAGCAGCGGTATTGCCGTTCTTACTGATTACCGGGTATGCCTCGCTCATTTTCCGTGAACTCATTCTTACAATTTCCTTCGCAATTTTAGCGACCTTGGCCGCAGCTCTCACCTTGGTGCCTATGTTGGCGGCATTGCTGGCGCGTATTCGTTTTCAAAGTGGTCTTGAACGCAGCCTGTTGATTCGTGGATTTAGCGCAGGCATCGAGAAGCTACAAGCAGGCTATGTGAAAGTGCTGGCGCCAGTTCTGAAATTTCGTTACGGCGTGGTGGTGCTCGCGATTCTTGCAGGCATCGGCATCATGCGTATTGGCGGCGAACTGGGTAACGAGTTCTTACCGCAAGTGGATGATGGCGGCGTGGGTATTCGCATGGTGCTGCCAAGCGGCACACCACCGGCAGAAACCGATGCAGCCGCACGAGAAATTGAACAGGTCATTATGGATATGCCCCACGTGGAAACCATGTTTGCCTTGGTCGGTGGTCATTTAGGCGGCGGTATTATTAACGAGAGGCCCGGTACCAGTAATATTCGGGTGCAATTAATACCCGCACGGCAACGACCGGATATGACGGCGGGACAATGGGTAGCTGAAGCCCAAGAGCGATTAGATGCCTTGGACTTACCGGGGGCGCGAATTAGTGTGCGCCCACCGGCTATTCGCGGCTTGCAATTCAGCCCCGGTGGCGCGGATTTCTCCATCAGCGTAGTGGGCGATGAATTGGCGGATATGCGCGAATATGCGCGGGATATTGCCGCTTTGCTGCAAGGTATTCCGGGCCTTGAAGGGGTTGAGGTAGGTCGTGAAGATCAAAGCCCATTAATGCGTATCTTGGTTGATCGTGAGCGAGCGGCAGATCTCGGCTTACGGGTATCGGAAATTGGACGTGCGGTGCGCAATGCCGTGGATGGCGCGGTGCCCTCGTATTTCCGTGATGGTCAGTACGAATACGATGTGCGGGTGCGCTTGCCACGGCACCAGGTCGCTGATGAAGAAACCTTAGGGAACCTCATTCTGGATCGTATCGACGGGGAGCCTGTATTGCTGCGTGATGTTGCAGAATTTTCCTTGGGTGAAGGCCCGGCTCACATCGAGCGGGAAAACCAAAACCGCGTGGTGCGGGTGAACGGTGATATCAATACAGCGGTTGCGGATGTCGGCCAAATCATGGCGGAAGTGGAAGCCCGTATGGCTGACTTTGAGTTACCAGATCAGTACAGTTTGATTTTCTCGGGGCAGTGGGAAACTATTCAGGAAACCAACCGCGAGTTGCGTGTTGTGGTGATTTTAGCGTTGTTCTTGGTCTTTGTGGTGATGGCCGTTCAATATGAGCGCTTAACCAACCCATTGGTGATTCTAACCGCCGCTCCATTGGCACTCTTTGGTGTGGTATCGCTCTTGGCACTCACACAAACGTCGTTGTCGGCCCCCGTGCTTATTGGTGTGGTGCTTCTAATTGGAATCGTAGTGAACAACGCGATCTTACTGGTGGAATACATCGAAATTGCGCGAAGGGATGTCAAGATGGACATGATCGATGCCATACTTGAAGCTGCGCGTGTGCGTCTCAGACCCATTTTAATGACCACCCTCACCACGGTGTTAGGCATGTTACCGTTAGCCATCGGCGTGGGCGAGGGTGCAGAGATTATGCATCCGTTAGCGCTGACGGTGGTAGGTGGCTTGCTAAGTGCGATGCTGCTAACGCTTTTCGTGGTTCCAGCCTTCTATATGATCATCAATCAAGCGGCAGAGCGGATGGTGGGGTGGATGACCGGCGGTACAGCACAAAACACAAAATAAAATGGCCAGCGTTGGGCTGGCCATTGAAATTTATGTGTGACTCAGGGAATCCCTTAGTCTACCGCTGTGACGTTCTCAGCTTGTGGGCCTTTCTGGCCTTGGGTGATGGTGAACTGTACCTTCTGACCTTCAGTCAGAGTACGGAAACCAGAACCTGTGATGGCGCTGAAATGAACAAATACATCCGGGCCGCCTTCGCGCTCTAGAAACCCAAAACCTTTTGATTCATTGAACCACTTCACGGTACCCGTAACGATATCAGACATAGTCTTTCCTAACTTTATTACAATGTGAAACAGCTAACCTTAGTTAGCGAACTAAATGTGCTTCGAATCAAGGGTGTTTTGAGGCAGGGACGAGCGCTTCCAAGGAGGGTATCGTTCAAGCAGCAAAATACACATGATACTTAAGCAAAGTCAGTATACATGGGCGATTTTATGCTTGCGAATATTTTTAATCATTCTTTGATATAGCGATTGATTATCAGCAATTGCCACTGAGATTGGGTATAGTGGCGTGAGAGCTAACTAATGGATGTTGCAGATGGATAAAACTGACTATGGTCGAGTTGCTGCACGCCAATCAGAGCTGATTGGTCGCACCGACTTGCTAAAAATTGAATCGTTATCGGCTTTAACGGGCTCCGCTATTTATGTGAAATGCGAGCACCAGAACCCCGGCGGCTCAATTAAAGATCGCGCTGCTTTGCAGCTGGTTGAAGATGCCATAGCGCGCGGTGACCTCAAGCCGGGAATGACCATTGTCGAAGGTACTGCGGGTAACACCGGCATCGGCCTGGCTATTGTGGCGAAATCTCTTGGCTTTGATTTGCTGGTGGTAATGCCGAACGATCAAACCCCAGAAAAAACCCGCATGATTGAAATGCATGGAGCACAACTAAAAGCCGTGCCCCCCGTGCCCTTCAAAGATCCAAATCATTTTTATCATACGGCCCGGCGCATCGCCGAAGAGAATCCAAATTACTGGTGGGCGAATCAGTTTGAAAACACCAGTAACCTGAAAGCCCATTATCTGCACACGGGGCCAGAAATATGGCAACAAACCCAAGGCAGGGTGGATATTTTGGTGTCGGTATCTGGTACCGGCGGGACCATTGGCGGAAACTCGCGGTATCTTAAAGAGCAAAATCCAGAGATTGAAGTGTGGTTAGCGGATCCGGATGGGTCTGGCAGTTATGAATTTTTGCGCACGGGAGAATTTGTGTCGTCGGGAAGCTCCATGACCGAAGGCATCGGCATTATGCGATTGGTGGAGAACTTCAAACAAGCCAAGATCGATTATGCGATTAACCTGCCGGATCAGGATCTGATTGCCATTTCACGCTATGTGCGTGAACAAGACGGTATTGTCTTGGGAAGTAGCTCTGCACTCAATGTCGCTGCGGCGTTTTTTGCAGCCTTGCACCGAGCACCGGGAAAAACCATTGTGACTTTTGCTTGTGATCTTGGCGAGCGCAGTGCATCGAAACTCTACAATGCAAACTATTTGCAGGAGCGAGGATTGGATCCAACGCCGGAACCGATCACCGATGTAATGGCGCGCTACCGCAAGAGCGGGGATCGCATCTTGCAGGTAACGCGTTCGTAACAGTTAGATTAACGCAAAGCGGTTTCAAGAATCTTGCGGCTCACCTCGGGGGTCACATCGCGATGTTCACCGAGTTTAACCATGCCGTGAGATTCGAGCTGCTTAATGATCACGTCAATCACATCGGCGCTGAGATCGTAATCTTCAATGCGGGTGCCAGCGCCGAGGTTTCTGAAGAATTCCTCGGTGCGGGTAATAGCTGCTTCCGCACGCTCTTCATCGCTCCCTTCGGTAATACCCCACACACGTTCTGCGTATTGCACTAACTTAGGTAGCTTATCGGCTTTGCGTACCCGCAAGTTTGCGGGCAGCACAACCGCGAGGGTTTGCGCATGATCCAACCCATACAATGCAGTGAGCTCGTGACCAATCATGTGGGTCGACCAATCCTGTGGCACTCCTGAACCAATCAAACCATTGAGGGCCATAGTGGCACACCACATCACATTGGCGCGTACTTCATAGTTTTTCGGTTGCGCGAGGGTTTCGGGCCCGAGTTCAATCAGGGTTTTTAAGATCGCTTCGGCAAGGCGATCTTGCAGGTGTGCACCCACCGGGTAGGTCAGGTACTGCTCCATTACATGAGTAAAGGGATCGATCACGCCGTTAATCACCTGACGAATCGGCAAGCTATAGGTGGTAACAGGATCCAACACAGAAAACTGTGGATATACATGGGGGCTCCCAAAGGGAAGTTTCGCTTTCATTGCAGAGCGCGTCACTACGGAGCCTGAGTTCATTTCAGAACCCGTGGCAGGGAGCGTAAGCACGCTGCCAAAAGGCACCGCGGATTGAATCACTTTGCCGCCTTTGGTGAGAATATCCCAGCGGTCACCGTTGTATTGCGCAGCGGCGGCAATAAATTTTACCCCGTCAATCACAGAGCCACCGCCAACGGCGAGAATAAAGGTGATGCGGTGTTCATTCACTGCATCAGCAGCACGACACAGGGTGTCGAATTCGGGGTTGGCTTCAATTCCGGAGAACTCACAGACAATGCGCTCGCCTAAGGCATCAATTACTTGATCGTACACGCCATTATTTTTGATACTTCCGCCCCCGTAGGCAAGCATCACCCGGGCTTCCACGGGAATCTCTTTAGCAATGCTAGCGATTTGGCCTTCGCCAAAAATAATCTTGGTGGGATTGTAGAAACTAAAATTGTTCATCGGTACTCCACAAATTGCTGATGAAATCAGGATTAGGGTAGAGGATACGGAAGGCGAACGCCAACTGATCAGTGCTTTCTAAAGATGAGGATTGAGGGTTCGCTGCAAGCGATAGCCGTCGCTGCCGTCGTCGTAGTATTCAGGCAGCAGGTCGATCACTTCAAAATCCAGCTTGCGATATAAATCAATTGCCGCTTGGTTGTCGGTTTTCACTTCTAAACGAATGAGCGCCGCCCGGTCGATCACCGCTTGGGTTTCTACTGCTTCCATCAGTGCTCTTGCCACGCCTTTACCGCGTGCTTCCGGTGCCGTAGCAAGGGAGTATAAACGCCACTTACGGCTATTTTTGCGCTTTAGAACAATGCAATAGCCAACAATGTGAACGCCATCGAAGGCGACCCACACAAAACAGCGGGCTTGTTTTAATAAATGACGAAATGAGCGCAGCCCGATTTGGTCATAGCTAAAGCAGCGCTGTTCAAGCGTTGCAAGTGTTTTGGCATCTTCAGGGCGCCCACGCCGAACCATAATTCCCATGTTAGTCATCAATGCGGCGCACAAAGTCCGCCATAATAATGCGATACAGTTCGTCGCCTAAGTATTCATCTTCGACACCGCTATCAATGGATGGATTGTCGTTGATTTCGATAATCACCGGGCCATTTTTAGTTTCTTTAATATCCACGCCATAGAGGCCATCACCCACTAATCGCGTCGCCTGTAAGGCAACTTTCACGATTTCTTTTGGAATCTGATGCACCCCGTAACAGGCATAGGAGCCGCTCTTGCCGCGACTGGTTTCACTGCTGTGGTTGTAAATCTGCCAATGGTTGCGGGCCATAAAGTATTTACAAGCATAAATGGCGCGGTTATTCAGAACACCGATGCGCCAATCGAAATCCGTGGGTAAGAACTCTTGCACAAGCAATATGGTGGACGTTTTGAATAGCTCATTGGCGACCCGTTCAAACTCTTCCGGGTTTTTTGCTTTCTCAACACCAATCGAGAAGGAGCCATCAGGGATCTTCAATACCACTGGATAACCGAAGCGCTCGCCAATCGCCGTATAATCGATGGAGTCGCCCATCACGAGAAGTTCAGTGCGGGGGCGTGGTATTTTGTTTTTCTCCAGCATTTCATTGAGAAACACTTTGTTGGCACAGCGTAAAATGGAGTCGGGGTGGTCAATCACCACTAATCCGTTCGCTTCCGCCTTTTTGGCAAAGTGATAGGTATAATGGTTGATCCGTGTAGTTTCCCGAATAAACAATGCGTCAAACTCGAGCAAGCGGTTAAAATCAGCTTTCGTGATTAGCTCCGCGTCCATATCGTTTTCACGGGCGGCGCGAATAAACTTTTGCAGTGCTTTTTTATCGCTGGTGGGAATTTTCTCATCAGGGTCATGCAAAATCGCCAGATCGTAGCTGTATTCTTTACGACTACGAGCCTTGCGCCACACTCGTTTGCTGAAATATTCCAAGGATTCGCCAAACAAGGTTTGTTCGTCGTCGTTGAGATCTGAAAGCGCTCGATTACGTATTGCATTCAAGTGCCAACGACCTTCGTGAATAAACTCAACGTCTAATATCGGACAGGGATAAGCTTCAAACAGGCGACGGGCAAGTTCTTCGAGTTCAGTATGCAAGGTGCGCCCAAAGCAGATAAGCAAGCGCACGCGTTTGCTGTCACCGGTTTGATGATGGGATACAAATCGATTTAACAGTTTACTGTGATCGTTGAGAAACAGTTGATAATGGGACAGATTCGCGAGATCGTTGATCGCTGACACCGATGGCAAGGCCCGTTGCTTTCGGGCTTCCGCGAGCAAGGATACATAGTAGCCAGTGGATAAATAGGAAAGATCGCCACATAGATTGATAATAGGCCCACGATGCTTGCTGATATTTTGAATATAATCAGCGGCACTCACGATAGCTTGGCTAGGGTGATAGGGCTGCCAATCGCTCAGATCGTCGAGGATAATAACCGGTGTGTTGTGCATAGATAGCCTTGTGGTCGATAGCCCATTGAACGGGGCCGGATGCGCCGAATTTATCGCTTAATTTATGTTAATAAGCAAGCGTTTCTACAGGAATATATAGTATGAAATATCAAGGATCTCCAAAGTTTACGCATAGTCAGGTTGCAAAAGTGGGTGTTCTTCTCACCAACTTAGGAACACCGGATGCTGCAACGCCGAAGGCATTGCGAAAATACTTAGCAGAGTTCTTATCGGATCCCCGGGTCGTCGAAGTGCCAAAAATCCTGTGGAAAGTCATTTTACATGGCGTGATTTTGCGAATTCGTCCGAGTCGCTCAGCTAAAGCCTATCAGACAGTGTGGACAGATCAAGGTTCGCCCCTGCTAATCTACACCCAGCAGCAAACCGAAGCGGTGCGCACCGAACTACAAAAAACTTGGGGCGACGACGTGGTTGTTGAGTTTGGCATGCGTTATGGCAATCCGTCCATCGCCAGTGCGCTTGAGAAGCTTATGCAGCAGGGCGTTACCAAACTCGTTGTGCTGCCTTTATATCCGCAGTATTCCGGTTCCACTACGGGGTCCACCTTTGATGCAATTGCCGCGGACTTTACTAAGCGACGTTGGCTTCCAGATCTACGCTTTAAAACGAGTTACCATGATGAGCCTGAGTTTATTCAGGCGGTGGCGAATAAAATCAAAGCCCATTGGGAGTCACATGGGCGTGCCGATAAACTCGTTTTCTCATATCACGGTGTACCCAAGCGCTATTTACTCAACGGTGACCCGTACCACTGCCAATGCTATAAAACATCACGATTGGTGGCAGAACAGCTCGGTTTATCCAGTGATGAATACATCACCACCTTTCAATCGCGATTTGGTCGCGAAGAATGGTTAAAGCCTTATACTGATGAAACCTTTAAGGCCTTTCCTGGCCAAGGCGTGAAAGCCATTCAGGTGGTGTGCCCTGGGTTTTCATCCGATTGCCTAGAAACCATTGAAGAAATCGGTGAAGAAAACCGCGAGTATTTTATGGAGGCGGGGGGAGAGCGTTACGAATATATTCCTTGCTTAAATGCCGATGCAGAACATATTCAGGTGATTGCACGCATGGTTCAGAATCAATTACATGGTTGGCAAGCAGGAAACCTTGAAAAAAGTGCGCAAACAGCAGCGCGAGCGAAGGCGCTCGGTGCTAAGCTGTAAATCATAGAATAATGTTCGGCGCACCAAAAAGGAGAGTGCAATGTTGACCATGCTCGCGCGCTTGTTAAAAGCATTGAACGCTGAATCTAGCCCATGGGCCCTCGCTTGGGCCTTTGTGTTAGGGATGTTTATGGGGTTAACCCCTTTGTTTAGCCTGCATAATATTTTTATTCTCTTTTTCGCTCTGTCGTTCCGAATTAACCTGACCGGATTTATTTTGGCATTCGCAGTGTTCTCCGGTATTGCCTATCTGCTCGACCCCATGTTTAATTTTATTGGCGAAAGCCTGCTAGCAGCCTCCTCGCTGGAAGGGTTATGGGTCACTTTGTATGAAATTCCGTTGGCTCGCTTGTTCCAATACAACCAAACCATCACCCTCGGTAGCTTTGTTTTTTGTGTGTTGTTTGCCCCCATTTGGTTGCTGCTATCTCATCGTCTTATTCTGATGTATCGGGGTCGGGTGATGGTGTGGTTTGGTAAACTGCGCCTTGTTCAGATTGTGAAGAGCACAAAATTTTTCGCTGCCTACGAGAGAGTGAGCGGATTACGGGGAGGCTACTAATGAAGAATATTATTCGTTGGCCCGGCCTCATTGCGTTTCTCGTTATTGTGGTGGGTGTTGCGGTTGTTATTCGTATGTTTGCTGGGCCCTTACTGAAGGGCGGTCTTGAGTATGGACTCACCTATGCAAATGGTGCCGAAGTAAACATTGAACAAGCGGTAGTCCGTTGGAGTCCATTTAGTTTAACTCTACAGGGGATTGAAGTAACGGATCCCGACCAACCTGAACTGAATCGGGTACAAGCCATGCGGGCCCATGCTGAATTTAATCCTTGGGATGCCTTGATCGGGCGGGTTCATATCCATGAGCTGGAACTCTCTGGTGTGGCCATGGGCGTGGAGCGGGCGAGCCCCGGCCGTGTCCGTGCGGATTATCAGCGCGAGAGCGATCCGATCGATTGGCAGCAAATCCTAGCCGACCTAAATATTGATATTCCGTCGTTGGATGAGGTGCTGGCGCGCAGTGAAATACGCACGCCAGAATTGGTCACTCGCATCGAGCAAGATTTCGAACAGCATCGCACCCAGATTGAAACTGCCCGAGAAAACCTGCCATCACGGGAGCGTATCGACGGTTACCGTGAACGCATGGCCGAAATTACCGAAACGCGCCCGCGTACGCCGCAAGAATTAGTGGCACTCCGTGAGCGACTAGACGAGTTGAAATCGGATATTCGGGCTGACCGCAATCATGTACAAACCTTCGTCAGCACCAGCGAACAAGCAGTGCAGGTGATGCGAGAAGATTTAACCGCGCTGCGAGAAGCGCCAAGCCGTGATTTGGCTCGAATTCGTCAGCTGCTGAGCTTTGACCAAGACAGTATGTCGGAATTGAGTGGCGTGCTGTTTGGCCCTCGAGTAGAGCAATGGAGCCGATATGCGTTTATGGCGTTTGACGTGATTGGCCCGATGTTGCAACGGGCTGAAGATCAGGAACAGCGCCCTAATCGCTGGCATGGTCGCTATATCGATTTTGACCGCCAGAGCCGACCTACATTTCTCGTCGATCGCGCGGGGATTAGTATTCGGATCCAAGACGTGGATGTTATGACGAGTTGGCAGAATATTACCTGGCAACATGATCGTATTGATGGCGCTCCGACTACTTTTGAAGCAAGCTCATCGGCGACGCAGTGGTGGAATGAATTACGTTTCGACGGTGAATTTGCCCTATCGGAATTGCGCGGCTTTAGTGGTCATCAAAACTGGCGCGTTCGAGGGGTCAACCTGATGGAACAGTCGCTGTTAGATCAAGAAGGGGTAAGCGCTCGCTTACTGGGTGCTGTGCTGAATTCCGAAGGTCGTTTGGGGGTTCGTGAAGGGCGCCTAGATGGTAGCGGTTTGATTCGCATGCAAGATGTGGATATGCGTTTGGATGGCGAAGCACGGTGGGCTCGTATTCTAAGTGATGTGATTTCACAGGTGAACGCCTTTGATATGAATCTGAGCGTGGATGGTCCTATGGGGCAACCGGCATTACGCTTACGTTCAGATTTAGATAACCAATTGCAGCAGTTGTTAACCAGTGCGTTGCGCCAAGAAGCGGATGCGCAATTGAGCAGCGTGCGCGCGGATTTGGAGCAACAAGTTGCGGGCATTACCAGTACTTGGGAACCACGCTTGCAGCAGTTTGTTGGTTTGCGAGATCAAGCGCGAGAGCAGAACGGGTTGTTAGAAGAGTTGCTGTCGGTTGATGGTAGTGAGCTTAGTATTGGTGAACAGCTTGAAGATCGGCTAAGGGATAGTCTCCGCCGACGCATAGGCGGCTAGCTCTCTGGCTTGTCAGAAAGCTCCGATAGCTGCGTTATAATCAGGCCTCAATCGGTCACATACCATCAAGGTATGCTCCCTCAATCGGCCTGATTATGCCTTGCTCTCGAAGTTTCTGCCTGCGCTTCTAGTTTGGTGGGGCTGGCTTGTCCGGCATCACCACTAGCTGCGCTTTCGGTTCAGCAATGACTGTACCCAACGCACCGCGTTGGCCCAGGGTCGCTAAAGGCCCAGAGGAAGAGTTGGCCCCGTGAGGGGCGCCGTGAATATGTCCCTATAGGCTTGGCTGCAGCATCCCTGCGGCAGACACCCTCACGTAGCCAATCTCTCCCCCGGGACAATCGTACCCAACGCACCGCGTTGGCCTGGGGCCGCTAAAGGTCCAGAGGAAGAGTTGGCCCCGTGAGGGACGCCGTGAATATGTCCCTATAGGCTTGGCTGCCGCATCCCTGCGGCAGACACCCTCACGTAGCCAATCTCTCCCCCGGGACAATCGTACCCAACGCACCGCGTTAGCCCGAGCCGATATCAGACAAACCCGAAGCGCAGGCAGAAACCTCTAGGGCAAGGCATAATTGAAGCGATTGAGGGAGCATACCTTAATGGTATGTGACCGATTGAGCTTTAATTATAACGCCGCCATAGAGGCTTTCTGACAAGCCAGAACTCGGTTAGCGGTGTTCTTTAAAGACGGTTAGGGACCAGTGGTAGCGGATGGCTCCGAGGCGCAATGCGAGGGTGGTGATCATCGCGGCGGCCATGCCGATGTTGGGGCTATAGGGTTGAATTATTACGAATACAATGGCACCGGCAATACACGTGGTGGCATATAGCTCACTTTTTAGCACCAAGGGGATATCGCGCGCCAATACATCCCGTAACATCCCCCCAAATACTGCGGTCATGGTGCCCATAATCACGGCGATTACTGGGCTCATGCCTGCATTTAAAGCCTTCTCCGCGCCGAGTACGGTAAAGAATGCAATGCCTAAAGCATCGGCAATCAGCAAACGATTTAATGGTATGTAGGCTTTAAAGCGCAGCCACATAATAGTGCCCATGGCGGCAATTAATATCACCAGAAAGTAAGTGGGGTCATGCAACCAAAACACCGGCACATCGAGAATTAAATCTCGGGTAGTGCCGCCGCCAATAGCCGTGACCGAGGCGAGCACAACTACACCAAATCCATCCATTTGCTTACGGAACGCGAGCAGGGTTCCGGCAATTGCGAATACAGCAACACCTGCAAGATCAGCGATATAGAACCATTGCGTCATGGGTTCACCTTGTTTCCCTTTCAATTCTGACAGTGTGGCACTTCGTTTCACAAAAAAGAAGTGTGGCTCCCTTGCATTTGTAATTTTGGGGCCGCATATCACAAGTTCTGCGATATGATTCGGCATCGATGCGATGCCCTGCTGTTGCAAGCATTTCGCTTCGCGCTCGGTTCGGTTACAATACGGCGTTTATTTCATCGAAGTGATTCAAATTTCAAGCCTGCGGGCTGATGTATTTAAAGGGGAAGTGTAATGGAATTCTTTATTGCTAATGCGTATGCACAACAAGGCGGACAGGAAGGTGGTACAGCATCTTTGATTATCATGCTGGCCCTGTTTGGTCTTATTTTCTATTTCTTGATTTACCGTCCGCAAGCCAAGCGCGTAAAAGAGCATAAAACATTGGTTTCTAGCTTGCAGAAAGGCGATGAAGTATTGGTACAAGGTGGTTTGGTAGGCCGCATCAGCAAAGTTGGTGAAGACAGCGATTTTATGGTTATCGCGCTTACCGATACTGTTGAAGTAACCGTGCAAAAAGCCGCTGTTGCAGCTGTGTTGCCGAAGGGTAGTATCAAAACTCTTTAATACTTCGCAAAGCGTTTGAAGTATTCATTTTAGCGAATAACGAAAGGACGGACTTGTGTTAAACAAATTTCCGTTATGGAAAAATTTGTTAGTGCTATTCATTGTGTTTTTTGGCGCATTGTATGCACTTCCAAATTTATATGGTGAAGACCACGCGGTTCAGATTTCTGGAACCCGCGGTGGTGAAGTCACCATGGATACCCTCTCTCAAGTAGAGCGGACACTCGGGCAAGCGGGTATAGCCACACGTGGTATGACGTACGAAAACGGCCAAGTGCTGGTACGTCTTGAGTCTGACGATGATCAACTGGCCGCTCGGGAACTCTTAGTGAGTGAATTGGGCAGCCAGTACATCGTGGCACTGAACCTCGCTCCGGCAACGCCGAACTGGTTATCATCCATTGGTGGTGAACCATTAAAGCTAGGTCTCGACTTGCGTGGCGGTGTTCACTTCCTGATGGAAGTGGATATGGAAGAAGCCCTGAGCAAGATGCGTGAAAGTATGCTCGATAGCGTACGTGATCGTTTACGCGATGCGCGAATCCGTTATACCGCTGGTGGTGTGCGAGCGGAAGGCAACAATATCGTGGTTACCTTGCGCAGCGCTGAGGACTACCAGAGTGCGATTTCTGAACTGCGTAATCAGTTCGAAGGCTACGAAACACGTACCGATTCGAGCACCAACTCGATTACCTTAGTGATGACCGACCAATTCCTGCAGGAAACCCGCGCGAATGCCATCGATCAGAACATCACTATCTTGCGTAACCGGGTCGACGAACTGGGTGTGGCTGAGCCACTGATTCAGCGTCAGGGTCAAGATCGTATCGTGGTTGAGTTACCGGGTGTTCAAGACACGGCCCGCGCCAAAGAAATTTTGGGTGCGACCGCAACCTTAGAATTCCGCTTTGTGGATACCGATAACGACTTACAAGATGCGATTGCAGGGCGTGTTCCCTTTGGCAGCCGCTTGTTTAATGTGCGTGGTGGTGGGCAACAGTTACTTGAAAACCGCGTCATCCTCACGGGTGATCACATTGTGAATGCCAACGTGGGCTACGATGAAAGTAATCGTCCGCAAGTGAATATCACCCTCGACTCTGCCGGTGGTCGCTTGATGACCCAGGCCACTCGCGGCAATGTCGGTCGCCCTATGGCGACGGTATTTATCGAATTCCTTGCCACCGGTGAAATCACAGACGAAGGGCGTATTGCCTTTGAACGGGTTGAAGAAGTGGTGAGTGTTGCCACCATTCAGGCCGTGTTAGGTAGTAACTTCCGAATTACCGGTGTGGGCTCAATTCAAGATGCTCAGAACTTAGCACTATTACTTCGGGCCGGTGCCTTGATTGCACCGATTCAGATCGTTGAAGAGCGGACCGTTGGTCCAAGCTTGGGTGCTGAGAACGTACGCGCAGGGATGACCGCCATCATGGCTGGCTTTATTCTCGTGCTGTTCTTTATGGGCATCTACTATCGCAAATTCGGCATGGTCGCGAACATTGCGTTGTTAACCAACTTGGTATTGATTGTTGGTGTGATGTCGATGATTCCAGGTGCAACGCTCACCATGCCTGGTATGGCAGGTATCCTCCTTACCGTGGGTATGGCTGTTGACGCCAACGTGATTATCTTCGAGCGAATACGGGAAGAACTGTTAGCCGGGCGAAGTCCGCAGCAGGCTATTTCCCGAGGCTACGAGAATGCGTTCTCAACCATTGCTGATGCCAACATCACCACGCTGATCACCGCACTGATATTGTTTGCGGTGGGTACAGGGTCGATTAAAGGCTTTGCGGTTACACTCGCGATCGGTATTGTCACCTCGATGTTTACAGCCATCGTGGGTACTCGAGCCATAGTAAATCTCGCTTGGGGACGTCAGAAGCGTCTCACCAAGTTGTCGATTTAAGGGGTGCATCAGAATGTTTTTAATTACTAAAGTCGATGAAAACAATCCGTTGCGCTTTATGTCCATTAACAAATGGACAACCGCACTGAGTATTATTTTGATCGTGGCGTCACTGGCAACAGTGGCAATCAACAAGCTGAATTGGGGCCTAGATTTCACCGGCGGTACTTTGGTGGAAGTAGGCTTTAGCCAACCGGCGGATCTGGCTGAACTACGGCAGGTGCTGGAAGCGAACGACTACGGCGATGCGGTGGTGCAAAACTACGGCACTCAGCGCGATGTGCTCGTTCGTGTACCGCCTCGCGGTGAAGCCAATGCAGAATCAATAGGCGATAGCTTGTTAGGCATTTTGCAAACCAACGTGGATCCGGATCTGCAGATTCGCCGTGTTGAGTTTGTAGGCCCACAAGTCGGGGAAGAACTTGCCGAAGCGGGTGGCTTAGCACTGATTGTGGCCGTGATCTGTATCTTGATCTACGTATCTTTCCGGTTTGAGTGGCGTTTAGCACTCTCAGCGGTTGCCGGTTTGGTGCAAGATGTAATCTTGATTCTCGGGATATTTGCGTTGTTTCAAATGCAGATCGACCTGACCATCTTGGCTGCATTGCTTGCTACCATAGGTTACTCCTTGAACGATAGTATCGTGGTCGCGGATAGGATCCGGGAAAACTTCAGGATTATGCGTAAGGCAACCCCGGTTGATGTCATTGATATTTCCTTGAGTCAAACCTTAAGCCGTACCATGGTCACGTCATTAACCACCTTAATGGTTCTTGTGGTTCTGATGCTTTTTGGTGGCCAAATGATCTTTGGCTTCGCGGTCGCGATGTCGATTGGTGTGGTCGTGGGTACGTACTCTTCGATCTTCACCCGCAGCACTTTGGTGCTTGCGCTTGGCATCTCACGGGAAGATTTGATGCCGCCTGAAGTAGAGAAAGAAGGCGAGGATCAAGATCCTGTGATGTAACACAAGATCCGATTGCACTAATCGAGCCCCTGTCCGCGAGGTCAGGGGCTTTTTTATAGCATCTGTGGTAGTCTTTTTAGAGTAAAACGAGGTATGTACTTGTTGAACGGTCACAAAACCGACAGATCGTGCAGAGTTGTTTTTCAATCTCCCGATAAAGCGAGGTAAAACAAACCATGTTATTTGTAGTGTCTCCAGCAAAGAATTTGGATTATGAATCTCCTGTACCCACGGATGATTTCAGTCAACCTGAATTGCTCGACGAAGCAGCATCCTTGGTAAAAGTCTGCAAACAACTCTCTCCCCAAGATTTATCGTCGCTGATGAACATTAGCGATAAACTTGCAGGCTTAAACGCCGCGCGCTTTACCGAATGGAAAACGCCGTTTACGACGGGGAACGCAAAGCAAGCTGTATTTGCCTTTAATGGCGATGTGTATACGGGGTTAGATGCCAAGAGCCTTCCTGCGAAAGATTGGAAATGGGGGCAACAACACATGCGCATACTTTCTGGTCTCTACGGTGTGTTAAAGCCTCTTGATTTGATGCAGCCATATCGCCTAGAAATGGGCACCAAGCTGAAAAACCCACGTGGTAAAGACTTGTACGAATTCTGGGGCGATGGCATTACCGAAAAACTGAATGTGGCGGCGCAAGAAAGCAAGAGCGATGTATTGATCAACTTGGCTTCGAACGAGTATTTTAAATCAGTGCGTCCACGCAAACTGAAGGTCCCGGTTATTACACCGGTGTTTAAAGACACCAAAAATGGCCAGTTAAAGGTGATAAGTTTTTACGCAAAGAAGGCACGCGGCCTCATGGCACGCTATATTATTGAAAAGAAGCCGAACTCTATTGAAGAATTGAAGTCTTTTAATGCAGAGGGTTACCAATTCTCAAGTAAGCTTTCGAGCGACAAAGAGTTGGTATTCACGCGGGCAGAACTTGGTTAGTTAATTTTAGGAGCGGCTATGGCTGATCATCCAGATCACGATCCGGCAACGGAGCAAACTAACAAAAAAGTAAACCCCTTGGTGATTGGGGGCATCGTCGTTGTGTTAATTATCGCGATTGTACTTTGGTTTACACGCGATACCACGCCAGAGCCGGAGCCGCAGCCGGTCCCTATTGAGTTGCCTGAACCCGAGCCAGAGCCGGAGCCTGAACCCGAACCGGAGCCAGAGCCCGAGCCTGAACCTGAACCCATTCCTGAGCCAGAGCCGGAGCCTGAACCTGAGCGTCCACTACCGGAGCTAGACAGCGCCAGTGCCGTATTGATCGATGAAGCCCAAGAGAAATCATTGAACACTGCGTTACTAGATGGTGAAAACCTTGTGCGTAAGCTCGTGGTGCTTACCGATAATATTGCGAACGGCGTGGTGGTGCGTGAGGCGGCTGTTATCGACGGGCCAGAATCGCGTTTCTTGGTGCAAGAAATAGACCACCAACTGTACATCGATGAGCGCAGCTATCAGCGCTACGACGATATGGTGAACTGGTTTATTAGCATGGACACGGATGCGATAGTCGCGTTGTATCAGCGTTTTGAGCCACTATTTGAACAGGCCTATGCAGAGTTTGGGGATCCTAATTTACGCTTCCGCGATCGCGTACTCAGTGCCATTCAGGTGGTCTTAGATACGCCAGAGCCTACCGGATTATTGGCCCTATCCGATGAGCAAGTGATGTATACCTTTGCGGATCCTGAGCTCGAAAGCTTGCCAGGTGCGCAGAAACAAATGCTTCGTATTGGACCAGACAACCGCGTTCTGGTAAAAACGAAATTACGTGAGATTCGTACGAGGTTACGACGTTTGTGATTCCAAATTCTAATTCGTTGCAACGGTTGCCCACTCGTGGCAACCGTTTTAGTCGTTGGGTAGGGCGTGTTGGTATGACAGCCCTCGGCGGCTGGACCATTCAAGGCTCATTACCGGATATCCCGAAAGCAATAATTCCAGTTGCGCCGCATACGTCGAACTGGGATTTTTTTGTTGGGGTCTTTGTAAAGCTAGCCCTCGGCTTACGTTTAAGTTTCTTAGGGAAGTATTCCATTTTTGTATTTCCGGTGCGCGGCATTTTGTTGTGGCTCGGCGGCATTCCGATCCGACGCGACAGTGCCCATGGCATGGTAGCGCAAATGGTGGATGAATTTCATCGCCGTGATCAACTGGTATTGTGTTTGGCCCCGGAAGGAACACGCAGCAAGGTGACAGAATGGCGCAAAGGCTTTTTACACATTGCCCGGGATGCGCATATTCCGGTGGTGCCGGTGTCGTTTTGCTTTAAAACACGTACCATTAATATTTCCGAGCCGATGACGGTTACCGACGATATCGACGGTGCACTGGATCGAATCAAAGCGTTTACAGGAAAAGCCGTAGGTAAGCACCCGGAATTGCAGTAGCCCGGCGTGTTATACTTCTCGATCTAACGGAAAATGTGCTATTCTTCGCGGCTATTATATATCGGCCGCTGGTGCCACTGAAAAGCTCTGAGGATTTTGCATGAAGGTTATCGAAGCAGGTGTTGCAGCACCGGGTAAAAAAGTTGCGATTGTGGTGTCACGCTTTAACAGCTTTATCGTTGAGAAGCTGCTTGAAGGTGCTATCGATGCTTTGGTTCGGATTGGTCAAATCAAAGACTCAGATATCACGGTAGTACGGGTGCCAGGCGCCTACGAATTACCAATTACAGCCAAAAAAGCGGCGAGCTCAGGTGATTACGATGCGGTGATCGCAATCGGAGCTGTTATCCGTGGTGGTACACCGCACTTTGATTTTGTCGCCGGCCAAGCCAATTCAGGCCTCGCGCAAGTCGCACTGGATACTGGTGTACCTGTGGCCTTTGGTGTGATTACTACCGACACCGACGAGCAAGCCATTGACCGCGCTGGTGTAAAACACGGCAATAAAGGTGCAGAAGCCGCCTTGAGCGCGCTCGAAATGATGAACGTTCTCGAGCAGTTATAAGGAGTGCTTTTGTGAAACCTGCTGCCCGCCGGAAAGCCCGTCGTCTTGCTATTCAAGCTGTGTATTCATGGCAGTTGTCGCACAATAGCGTGGCGGATATCGAAGCTGAATTTTTAACTGAAAACGACGTGTCTAAAGTGGATGTGGATTACTTCCTCGACTTAGTGCGCGGCGTAACCAGCCGCGTGTCGACGCTCGACGAAGCACTTACGCCATTTACTGACCGTCCTTTTGTTGACCTCGATCAGATCGAACGCGCCATATTGCGGGTATCCGCATATGAACTTAAGTGGCGCCTCGATGTACCCTATAAAGTGGTCATGAACGAAGCCATTGAACTGGCCAAGGCATTTGGTGCCGACGATTCACATCGCTTTGTCAATGGCGTGTTAGACAAAGCCGTTGATAGTTTGCGGGCTGCTCGCCAGTAAACTCAATGGATTCGACGCGCGGCGAATTCGCACTGATTGAGCGCTTTTTTAAAGAGCGCGGTATAAAACGTGCGGATGTGCCTATTTCGGTGGGGGACGACGCGGCAATTCTTGCGCCCCCAGCCAACTCCCATCTTGCAGTGACTACAGATACCATGGTGTCTGGGGTGCATTTTGACGCGCATACGCCGATTGATGCCCTTGGTCACAAATTGGCTGCAGTGAACCTCAGTGATCTGGCCGCCATGGGTGCGGAGCCCGCTTGGGCCTCCCTCGCACTTACTTTACCGGATTTCGACGAAACCTGGCTAGATCAATTTAGTCGCGGCCTGATTGAAACCCTCGATTATCATCACTGTAGCCTCATCGGCGGCGATATCACTCGCGGCCCACTCACGTTGACCCTGACAGTGCATGGTTTTGTGCCGAAAGACCGCTACTTGCTGCGCAGCGGCGCCCAGCCTGGGGATCGCATCTATGTAAGCGGTACCTTGGGCGATGCTGCGTTGGCCCTCGCGCTGCAGCAGGACAAGTTATCCGTAGCGTGTGATATCAGTGTGCGTGAAGCCTTGAATGAACGCTTGTTTCGGCCAACGCCCCGTGTGATGCTAGGCACGCTGATTCGTAATCAGGCCAATAGTGCCATTGACCTATCCGATGGACTAGCCGGTGATTTGAAGCATATCTTAACCGCATCCAAAGTCGGTGCGCGCATCGACTTAGGCTTATTGCCACGCTCGGATGCCTTTGCTGCAAGTGTTAGCTTAGAGCAAGGATGGCCCTATCAATTGGTAGGTGGTGATGATTACGAATTATGCTTTACCGTCCCTGAAGGCCGACGTGGTGCTTTTGAAACCATTAGCCGGCAAGCGGGTGTTGCGGTTACAGCGATTGGCGTGATCGAGAGAGAGCCGGGCTTACGCTTTATCCATGCGGGCAAAGAAATTCAGTGCGATCACCTCAGTTATAGTCATTTTTAAGCCCCTTCGAAACGGAGTTTTTATGGCCCCAGCACGCGTACCACCTCGTCAGCTCTTGAAGAATCCAGTGCATTTTTTGTCGCTTGGATTTGGTACTGGCCTCGCCCCAAAAGCGCCGGGTACCTTTGGTACTCTTCCCGCTATTTTACTGGTATGGCTGTTTGCACCATTAGACGTTGCCGCTTATTTAGGTGTGGTTGCGGTCGTCACTCTGGTGGGCATTTACCTATGCGGGCAAACCGCCAAGGCCATGGGTGAGCACGACGCACCAGCCATTGTGTGGGATGAAATCGCAGGTTATATGATTGCTATGATTGCGGTGCCGGTCAGTTGGCTCACGCTGCTGGTGGCGTTCGTGATTTTCCGATTCTTCGATATTTTGAAGCCGTGGCCAATTCGCTGGCTCGACCAAAAAGTGCACGGGGGCTTGGGAATCATGCTCGACGATGTACTGGCAGGATTTTTCACCCTGCTCCTGATGCACATCGCCCTGTCACTAGGCTGGTTATAACAGCGAGAGGCGGGCTTTGATTTTGCTGGTGATGCCAGCGGCGTCGAGGCCCAGCTCGGCACGGATCTCATCCTGACTGCCGTGCTTGATAAACTCATCAGGCAGACCAATCATCAATACCGGCGTGGCCACGTTGTGAACGTTTAATAACTCGCACACAGCACTTCCCGCGCCGCCCGCAATCGCGTTCTCTTCCACGGTAACGATCAGTTCGTGATCCTCGGCAGCGGCCAAAATCGCCTCATGATCCAGCGGCTTCACGAAGCGCATATCGATTACGCTGGCATCTAGTGTTTCAGCGGCGCTGAGTACTTCCGGCAATAAAATACCAAAATTCAAAATAGCAACGCGCTTGCCATCTCGTTTCGCTACGCTTTTGCCAATAGGAAGGGTCTCTAACGGCGTGTAGTCGACACCAATACCATTTCCGCGAGGATAGCGTACCGCCGTGGGCCCATTGTGCTGATAGCCGGTATAGAGCATTAATCGGCACTCGTTCTCATCACTCGGCGTCATCACCACCATATTAGGTACGCAACGCAGATAGGACAGGTCGTAAGCACCTTGATGCGTAGGGCCATCGGCGCCAACAATGCCGGCCCGATCAATAGCAAACAATACCGGTAAATTCTGCAGTGCCACATCATGGATCACTTGATCATACGCGCGCTGTAAGAAGGTAGAGTAAATGGCCACCACCGGCTTCATGCCAGCAATCGCCAGACCAGCCCCAAACGTCACCGCATGTTGTTCAGCAATGGCCACATCGTAATATTGTTTCGGAAAACGACGGGCGAATTCCACCATGCCCGAGCCTTCACGCATGGCTGGAGTAATCCCCACCACATTTGGGTCCGCAGCCGCCATTTCGCACAACCATTCGCCAAATACGGCGGAATACGAGGGTACGCTTGCAGGCTTAGAGGGCAACGAGTCGGTGCTCGGATCAAACTTGGGTACACCATGGTAACCAATGGGATCTTTTTCGGCAGGGGCGTAGCCTTTGCCTTTTCGGGTCACCACATGCAGGAGTTGCGGTCCTTTCATGGAGCGCATGTTTTGCAAGGTTTCCACCAAGCTATCGACATCGTGACCGTCGATGGGGCCAATATAATTAAAGCCAAGTTCTTCAAAAATAGTACCAGGGGTCACCATGCCTTTCACATGTTCTTCGGCTTTACTAACGAGCTCCCGCATGCCCGGCATCCCGCTCAGAAGCTGTTTGCCGCCTTCACGTAAGGTGGTGTAGAACTTGCCCGAAAGTAAGCGAGCAAAATGGGAATTCAGTGCGCCGACGTTCTCAGAAATCGACATATCGTTGTCGTTAAGAATCACCAGCATGTCTGGGGAAATGTCACCGGCGTGGTTCAGGGCTTCAAAAGCCATTCCTGCGGTCATGGCACCATCGCCGATCACAGCAACAACTTTACGATTCGCCGCTTCTTTTTCAGCGGCAATGGCAAGCCCTAAAGCAGCACTAATAGAAGTACTTGAGTGACCGACGGATAACACATCGTATTCACTTTCATCGCGCCACGGGAACGGATGTAAACCATCTTTTTGCCGGATAGTATGTAATTCATCACGACGGCCAGTCAGGATCTTGTGTGGATAGGCTTGGTGACCTACATCCCATACCAGGTGATCAAACGGGGTCTTGTACACATAATGCAGCGCGACGGTCAGTTCAACGGTGCCCAAACCAGACGCTAAATGGCCACTGCTTTTGCTCACAGAGGTAAGCAAATAATGACGCAATTCATCGCTCACCTGCTTCAGTGTTTGCTTGGGTAATCCACGCAAATCAGCAGGGGAGTCAATTTTTTCTAACAGCGGAAAGGCTGGGTTTGTTGCATGCGTCATGTTACTACCGGTCTCGTTTGACAAGATATTCTGTAAAGCCCTCAAGGAGAGCGGTATTGTACGGGATCAAGGCGAGCGCGTGTAGCGCTTTTTCGTGCAATTGCTCAAGCAATGCCTGTGAGCCCTCTAGCCCTAATAAAGCCGGATAGGTTGATTTATCCAACGCTTGGTCAGCGCCTTGGGTTTTCCCGAGGGTCTGTGTGTCACTGGTCACATCGAGGATATCGTCTTTCACCTGAAATGCTAAACCAATCGCATGAGCAAATTCATCAAGGGCGTTATGTATCTGGTCACTAACATCTTGTGCAGCAAGGGCACCGAGCTGAACGGAGGCACGTAACAAAGCCCCGGTTTTCAACTGATGAACTTGCTCGAGTTCTGCACTGCTTATCTTGCGCCCTGTGGCTTCGATATCCAGCATTTGGCCGCCACACATGCCGTGTAGACCTGCGCTGTCCGCCAGCACTTGTACCATCCGTAATTGTTGTTCTGGCGCGATATCAGGTAAAGGCTGTGCGAGTAAACTAAACGCAAATGATTGCAAGGCATCGCCTGCCAAAATGGCGGTCGCTTCATCAAATTGCACGTGGCAGGTAGGCTGACCACGGCGTAAGGTGTCGTCGTCCATGGCCGGCAGATCGTCGTGTATCAACGAATAAGCATGAATACACTCGACCGCTGCGGCGGGCGCATCTAGGTTTTCTGCTGGCACGGAAAATAATTCGCCGGTGGCATACACCAAGAATGGGCGTACGCGTTTCCCGCCAAGCAATGAGGAATACTGCATGGCTTGTTGCAACCGCGTCGCGTGTGCATGCTCCGATAGTACCTTTTGCAAATAGCTATCATGGCGCTCACGCAAATACGTGAATTGCTGTTGAAACAATTCGTGCTGGGCTGGCGCTGCCGGTGTAGAAGCCATCGACATATTAGGGGGTTGCTTCATCAGAGGCAGCATCAGTGAAGTCGCTTAAGGTTTCTTCTTGCTGCTGTTGCAATAGAATTTGCACGCGTTGTTCAGCGTCTTGCAGCTTTTTTTGGCTTACTCGCGTAAGGGCAACAGCGCGCTCAAATTGCTGCAGTGATTGTTCAAGGGGCAAATCACCTTGCTCAAGAGCCTGAATGATCTGCTCGAGCTCTTGGATCGCTTGTTCAAAACCGATCGCTTCTGGTTTGCTTGCTTTGTCCGACATAACAATTCCTGATCTCTGGGGTGAACCGCTCAGAATAAGTCCGTGTACGTACACAGGGTTTGTATCCCTATAAAATATCACAGGGGAGGTCATAACTGCACCGCTTTTGCGCCGCGGTCACGGCTTAATTAGCTGAACAAGGCGAAATCCTGTATAATTTGGCGCTCGCTTTTATCCTGTGTGAATGTTGCTATGCGCTTTATTGTTCGACTCCATGCTGAAATTACCATTAAAAGTCGCTCCGTTCGGCAGCGTCATGTGAAGGTCTTAACGGGCAACCTTCGCACACTCTTAAAGCCACTGCATAAGTCGGTGCGGGTGCGTAACCACTGGGATCGCATTGAAATCAGTCACGACGATGTGCCGGATTTGACCGCCACAGTGATTGCGCGGTTGCAGCAAACCCCTGGAATTTCCTATTTTGAGCAAGTATTGCAAGCTCCCCTATGCGATTTTGAAGGCATCTTCCAATGGGTGCTTGAACACAAGGGTGCGCAACTTGAGAACAAGTCCTTTGCAATTCGAGTGAAGCGCAAAGGACACCATGAATTCTCCTCCATGGATTTGGCCCGCTATCTTGGTGGTGGCATTAAACAACACGTAACTGGGTCAACGGTACGGTTAAAAGACCCAGAAGAAGACGTGGTGTTGCATATTATCGACCAACAGATGTCGCTCGTGGTGACCCGCTATCAAGCTCTCGGTGGTTTCCCGCTGCCAACACAAGAAACCGTGCTATCGCTGATGTCTGGAGGCTTTGATAGCTCAGTGGCCAGTTTTCAAATGATCCGTCGTGGTACCCGCACCCATTTTTGTTTCTTTAACCTCGGCGCCGATACGCACGAAGCCGCGGTGCGTGAGATTGCATATTTTCTTTGGGAAAAATACTCAAAAACCCACGCCGTGAAATTCATTACCGTCGATTTCAGCGAGGTAGTGAACCGAATTTTAGAACACGCAGATCAAGGCACTATGGGCGTGGTGTTGAAACGCGCCATGATGCGTGCTGCTGGTCAAATTGCCAAACGCATACGCGCTCAGGCGATCGTTACCGGCGAAGCCATCGGGCAGGTGTCGAGCCAAACCTTAAGTAACCTACAGCTGATTGACGCGGCAACGCCGGCGTTGGTGATACGGCCATTGATCGTCAGTGACAAGCAAACTATTGTTGATCAAGCGCGCGCGATTGGTGTGGAGCATCTGAGCGCTGCCGTTCCGGAATATTGCGGTGTTATCTCAAATCAACCGTCGGTGAAAGTGAAGCCTGAAGTGATCGCGGCCACGGAGCAAGCCGTAATATCAGACGGCCTGATCGATTCAGTGGTGTCGCAAGCACGGGCTATCGATATTCGTGAAGTTCGGGTAAATCCAGTTGCAGGCCCAGAGGTTTACCGAGATGATTTGCCGGATCAGGCGATTGTGCTAGATATTCGCACGGACGATGAAGTGGAACAGCAGCCGCTCGAAGTTGCCGGACACAAAGTGTTACATATTCCATTTTTCCGTCTCGCAGGGAAACAAGATACACTGGATAAAGAAAAGCAATATGTGCTGTACTGTCAGCAAGGCGTGATGAGTCGTCTGCAAGCGATTCAAATGCGCGAGCAAGGATTTCAGCATGTGGGTATTTTTGAGCGTTCGTAACTAAATCGACATCGTCTACGGCTTACCAACTCAGATAAGGATACGTGTGTTTTTGGTCTCCCGAATATTATTTGCCTGTATTATGTTGGGCGTGTCAGTACTGTTTCTGATGCAAAGCCCACCGACGCCTGGAGCCTTTCAGTTTCCACATGCAGACAAAATCGTGCACTTCGGTTTATTTTTCGTGCTGGCCGCGAGCTTTCATATTGCCTTCCGCCCACCGCTTTGGTTCGCTTGGACATCGCTGTTCGTTTACGCCGTCGCCATAGAATTGATTCAACACTACATTCCGGGCCGCGGTGCAGATCCGTGGGATGTGGTTGCGGATATGGTGGGTGTCGCCGCGTTTTACGCAGTGCGTAAAGTACTCTTGTATCTGCTCGCGACCCGCAAGAGGCGTCGCCAGTCGTCAAGCTAAAACGAGAAAGGCTAATCGCGTTGCGATTAGCCTTTTTTACTGGCGTGTGATTTGGTGGGGGCGCGTTTTCCTGCTTTCACTTTTCCGGCTTTTTTCTTCTTTTTCTTTTTCTTCGACTTCTCCGGATCTGGGAATTTAAACTGCGGACGCAACTCGGGCACGAAACGGCGTTCGAGGCGCTCGCCTAAGTAGCGTTCAATACGGCCTAAGTGTTCGGCGTCGTGAGCTTCCACTAAAGCCACAGCGGTGCCTTTTTTGCCAGCTCGGGCTGTGCGACCAATACGATGCAAGAAGGTATCGCCTTTGCGTGGTAAATCAAAGTTCACCACCAATTCCACATCAGCAATATCAAGACCGCGTGCCGCCACATCGGTGGCCACTAAGATGCGTTGGCGAATCGAGCTAAACGACTTGATGCGTTCTTGGCGTTCGGCTTGGGGCAAACCACCTTCTAACGCAGTGGCACCAAAGCCTTGCTGTGACAGGAACTCGGCTACATCATGCGCCCGCTCGCGCTTGCGTACAAACACCAAAATACGCCCAGAGAATGTGCGCACTAAGTGCATGAGCAGCGCTTTTTTATGCTCGAGGGTGTCGCTGATATGAACCCACTGATGGATTTTTCCGCGTTCCCGTTTGGGTGGTTCAGCTAACACGACTTCAGGCTTTTCAAGCACGATGCGACCAAATGCAACCAGCGTGGAATGGTCTGCGGTGGCAGAGAACAACAAGCGCTGTTTCAAATGTACCGCTTCATTCATGATTTGTTCAACCGGGGTACGGAAACCCATGTCGAGCATGCGATCGGCTTCATCGAGTACGAGTATTTCGATCTCTTCGGCGCTAAACTTGTTATCCGACAGGTAATCTAATAAGCGGCCTGGGGTTGCAATAAGAATATCGAGATTCTTACGCAGCTTTTCGAGGTGAGTACCGAAATTAATACCGCCAGTCACCGTTAAGCAGGATAAACCCGTGACCGCGCAAAGCTGCTCGGCTTGTTCGCCAATTTGCTCTGCCAGTTCGCGGGTCGGAGCGAGTACTAGGACGCGCGCGGCACCGGGATCCCGGCGCGGGTAATCAAGCAGATGCTGGATTGCGGGTAATAGGAACGCGAGTGTTTTACCCGTGCCAGTGGGCGAGGTCGCCATAATGTCGCGACCGTCCATGGCTAACGGAATCACATCTTGTTGAATGCGAGTAGGCTTGTTTAAGCCCCGCTCCAACAATGCATGAATTAACTCTGGCGCAAGATCCAGTTCTGCCCAATCTGGGGTCATGGTTTACGACTCCACCTGTGGTTGTATTTCAAGAGTTTGCTGCAACGCTTGTATCAGTTCAGCAAATTCGCCTGCCATTAATGAGAAATCGAGATCCAGTTGCTCTGCCCGCGATTCCGCGTTGCTGTCGTCCCGCTGTTCTTTCACGATGTCACCAAATTGAATGCGCTTGAGGGCGTAATCATCGGTGAGGGTAAATTGAATGCGATCTTGCCAATTCATCCCTAATTGAGTGACCTGCTTGCCATGGGATAAATGCAGGGCCACTTCATCGGTGGTGAGATCGTGGTTTTTAAAACGCACCACAGAATCGTCATCACGCTCACCCCGGAGTTCCGCGTCAAAACCAAGTTCAAAGCCGCTTGGTGCCGCTTGTTGTTTCACCCAATCGGTATACACGTGATGGCCAGGATGGTCGCCGCCCCACGGCTTCACCGGTAGCGAGCCTAAACAGCTGCGCAATACCGCGGTGAGCTCTTCCGCTTTGGTCGCACTGGATGAATCGACATACATAAGCTGGGCTTGTGTATCAAGGATAGCCCAAGTCACCGCATATTTGCTAAAGGCTTGCGGCAGCATTTGATGCATGATGTCTTCTTTCAAACTTTGTTGCTCTTTGCGCGGCATCGGCCGCGCGTTTTCTTGCTCGTAGGCTTCTTTGCGTGCTTCTAGCTCTGCTTTCACGGTGCTTGAAGGCATCACTTTTTCTTCTTTTTTCAGGCACAACAGAACAAAGGAACCGATCTCATGGGTGAGGGGGCCATCTTCGGCGCCGAGTGGCGGAATCCAACCCACGCTAGAGGGTTCTGAGCGAGCACAAGGGCTAAACCGACGTTCTTCAAGGGTGGAAACGGATTCTTCAGTCCAACTAAAGGGCTGAGTAAAACTATAGATACGTAGGTTTTTAAACCACATGCAAAAAACTCCTGAAATGTACAAGGTCGAAAGAGCGGCGTCGCATTCTACCCGAGTTCACCGCTCCTGTCAGAATTAAGAGGTGGCGTTCAGCGATTCGCTTATACGCTCAACGGGAAAGTGAAAATCGTAGCACAAACCTTGCTCTGGCTGACTACTGACCTCAACGTTTCCGCCTAAAGTTTGTGTAATTAAGGTGTAGATAATATGGGCACCAAGACCACTGCCACCGTTTTCTGCTGAGGTGGTGTAGAAAGGCTCAAACAACTGGCGTAATTGACTCGACGACATGCCCACACCATTATCGCGATAGCGAATATGAAGCTGGTTGTCGTCCACGCTCACATCAATATCAATGCGTGCATTGGCAGACTCTGGGAAAGCATGAACAATACTATTCATGATCATGTTTGTGAGCACTTGTGCAAGTGCCCCTGCGTTGCAGCGCACCTCAATATCGTCGGGGCAGTTAAGGTGCACCTGACAGGATTTTTTGCGCAGCTGCGGTTGCAGCGATTGAATGATGCGCTGCATATAATCACACACATGAATACTGCGGGTATGTTCGGCGGCCTGATCAACGGCCACTTGTTTAAAGCCACTCATGATTTCGTTGGCTCGCTGCAAGTTGGTTTCGATCAGCGTATTACTTTCCGCCACAGTCGCAATAAATGCCTGGATATCTTTTTCCGAGGCGGTCCCTGCGGCTATCTGCTGTTGAATCTTCTGTAATTGTTCCTGCAGGTAACTCGTTGCGGTAACACTCACGCCCAAGGGTGTGCTGACATCATGGGTGATACTAGCCACCATATTGCCAAGTGCCGCCATTTTCTCCGAACTCATTAGCTGCACACGCACCTGCTGCAAGAACTCCAAGCTATCTTCCAGTTCTTGATTGGATTGTTTCAAGCGTGACTCAGTGATGCGACGTTGATGTACTTCTTGCTCCAATGATTGCTGGCGCACTTCCAACTCGTGACGGCGGCGCTCTAAATCCAACATCAGATTGCTGATACCTAAAGTCTTTTCAGCGATCTCTTGTTCAAGCAGTAAATTCTGATCTTCGAGACGGCGATTCGCATGATTTAACTCTTGTTGCGCAGAGGTCAGGTCGGTTTGATGCGCACGAAGGCGCGATAGCAAGTCATTGTAGGCGTCTTCCAATAGTGAAAACTCGTTCACTTCTTGCTGCTGTAAGCGAATTTGCGAACTCTCTGGTTGCTCAGGAGAAAAATTACGCAGTTGATCGATAAGGCTTTCCAACGGTTCTCGGAGATAATGGCGAAATGCCAAAGTGAACAGCAAAATAAGAATCGAGCTTTTGAGTAAGGCGCCCACGAGTAGCAGGATTAAGCTGGGTTTGAGCCGATCAATGGTAATGTCCCGGCTCGAAAATAGCACTACATCACCAACCACTTCTGAGCCACCAGCAAATTCAAACACCAGCGGCGAGTAGTAACCAAAAACGCCACTATGTTCAGGAATGGGACCGCTATCGTCGATTAATCCAAGGCGATCCAGGCTCATGGTTGCCCCTTGATTAATGATCACACGCTCTTGATCATCACGAATAATAATACCGCTAATAGCCGGTATATTGATTAATCCGGTCGCCAGGGCGTTAGTTTGTTCTTGGTTAAATTCCCACATGGCCCGGGCTAAACTGGCGGCAAAAGTATGGTGTTGATTGCGCAGATCATGCAACAGCGATTCGCGAGTGTTGTTGTATTCAAAGGCGATCTGCCCGGTGGTAATAATCAGGGTGAGCAAGAAGTATACCGTTAATACACTCGTAAGGAGTGTGCGTGCGATACTCCGAGGAATGGGTGAGCGAGGTACGGATACTTTTTTCTGCATGAATGTTTGCGCGATGCCATGGTTAATCTTGTTATTTTATTGCTCTGACTTTAGCAGGAGTGATGGCATTTGAACACTGTAAAGCTGCACTCGGATGGGGGGCCGTGCTAAGGCTCGCGAACCTTTAAAAATGATCGTATATTCCCGCTATGTAACAAAACTGCCATAATATCTTTATATAATCGTCATACAAACAGCGTTTTAGCAGCGATCGCTTGCTACGCCCCCTTTAAACTGCGCACACGGAGGGTATTCTATGCGCATGCCACGGACTCGCTCTTGCCTTATCTCCTTATTTGCCGTCGTTACGCCTGTGCTTTTTACAGCTAGCCCTGTGGCTGCTACCGAAACGCCAACGGACTTTAAATTTTACGGTCGTCTGCATGTGTCTGCAGATTACTTGAATGATGGCAATGATGGCGGCTTGAATCTCTCCAGTAACTCCTCACGTATTGGGCTTTCCGTGATGCATGGGTTGGCAAATGATTTAATGCTGCTTGGTCAGATTGAGCGCACAGTGCAAGTGACCGACGGTGATGCCACGCTCTCTGCGCGTAATACCTTTGTCGGAATTCGGGGTGATTGGGGCACGCTGCGTGGTGGTTATATTGATACCCCCGTGAAGCGCATTTTAAACCACATTGAGTTGTTCCGCGATCGCGTAGGGGAAGGGCGGAATGTGACCCGAAGCGGTGAAATGCATTTTGACCGCCGCTTTCGCAATGGCGTGCAATACCTGAGCCCGGTCTGGAACAACCTATCTGCTGTGATTCATTTTGGCGCGGGGGAAACTACGGATGTAAGCACCACCACGCGGGATGATGAGTGGAGCACTATGGTGCAGTGGAATCAGGGCGCTTGGACGACGCAAATGGGCTACGAGGTGCAAGGCCGCGATGAACTGAGCGATTTGCGTGCACTTCGCGTTGGTAGCGTGTATCGCGCCGAAGCATGGACCACCACGCTGTTCTTTCAGAATGCCCGCGGGCTCACCACCGGTGATGTGAACGTATATGGTGTTGGCACTGTATATCAGTGGAACGACGACTATCAGCTCAAAGGGCAGGTATTTGTGCGTGATAGCCGCGACATGGAAAACGACGATGGCTATATGGTTACCCTTGGTATTGATCGCCGCTTAAGCACGCAAGCCATGGCTTATTTCGCCGTATCGGCGGCACAAAATGACGACAATGCACGTGTGAATGTATCGGCGGGTGGGCATGGTAAAACGTTAACGATTAGCCCCGGTGATGATCCTTATGCCGTTTCCGTCGGCTTAGTGTGGAACTTCTAAGCAACTGTTTTGTGACTGATTGTGCGACATTTTTAGTCAACGTCATAAAAGTGTCACACTTCCTTCGCATAATGCCAGTATTGTAACGGACAGGTGACAGCTTATGCCAAGTAGAATACTGATTGTCGAAGACGAAGCCCCAATCCGGGAAATGCTTGCATTTGTGATGGAGCAGCACGGTTATCAGCCGATTCAGGCGGCCGACTTCGATATCGCATTGGAGAAAATGGTTGAACCATACCCAGATATGATACTTCTCGATTGGATGTTGCCTGGTGGCAGCGGTATTCAGCTTGCACGGAAAGTAAAAACCACGGATCACTTACGCCATATCCCGATCATTATGCTCACCGCGCGCGGTGAAGAAGAAGATAAAGTGAAAGGATTGGAGGTCGGCGCGGATGACTATATAACCAAGCCGTTTTCACCAAAAGAACTGATCGCCCGCATGCGTGCGGTATTCCGCCGCGTTTCTCCTACCCACGTCGACGAGCCTTTGAATATTAACGGCTTGTTGTTAGATCCGGTCTCGCACCGAGTTTCCGCAAACGACGATTCCCTCGATATGGGGCCCACAGAGTTTCGCTTGCTGCATTTCTTTATGACCCATCCAGAACGGGTTTACAGCAGAGAACAATTACTGGATCATGTGTGGGGAACCAATGTTTATGTGGAGGATAGAACCGTAGATGTACATATTCGTCGATTGCGAAAAGCAATTGAACGGCATGGGCACGACAGCCTTATTCAAACGGTACGAGGCGTTGGCTACCGGTTCTCAACACGTTAAATGGAACGGCATTACACCCTAAACCGCATTTTAAAACGCTTACTCTTTTGGGTACTGCCGTTTGCACTCATCGGCTGGCTGAGCGGATACTTCTGGCCGTCGGTTAGCTTGGCGCTGGCCCTAGCGCTATTCTGGAATTACCTTTTCTTACACCGCTTAAATATGTGGCTGTGGCAAAGCCGCACCATGTTGCCGCCGCGCGCTCCTGGGATGTGGAGTGATATTTACGATGGTATCTACCGCACCCTACGCCGAGCGCAAACCAAACGACGCCAACTGGCGGTACTTTTGCAACGGTTTCGGCAAGCGGCGGAAGCCATGCCCGATGCCAGTATGGTGTTGCAGCGCAATGGTAATATTGAGTGGACCAACAAATTAGCCCAAATCTATTTTGGCCTGCGTTGGCCCGCGGATAAAGGCATTCAGGTCACCAACCTCATTCGTCAGCCGGGCTTTAAAAAGTATTTCGAAAAAGGCCAGTTCGATGAGCCGTTCACATTGAACTCACCGCAAGGCGATGAGCGCGAGCTCGAGCTTCGGATCATGACTTATTCTGAGGACGAGCTTTTATTGGTAGCTCGTGATGTAACACAATTGCGCAAACTTGAGCGGATGCGCAAAGATTTTGTCGCCAACGTTTCCCATGAGCTGAAAACACCGTTAACGGTTATGAATGGCTATTTGGAAATGATGGATTCACCGAAAACAATGCCACCAGAAATGCTTGAAAAAGCCGTGCAGGATATGACCCTGCAAACCCAGCGTATGCAAAAAATGGTGAATCAGTTGCTCATGCTGTCGCGCATGGAATCGCAAATGCAAGATACCTTCACCAAGCGGGTAGATGTGGGCACCTTGCTCCGCCAGATCCTGAACGAAATGCGCCCGCTCTTTACTGACAAAGACATCTATTTAGATGCCCACATCGATGAAAGCTTAAGTGTGTGGGGCAACGAAGAAAAGCTTCATGCAGCCTGTTCTAATTTGCTTACCAATGCCATTAAGTACACGCCGCAACATGGTCAAGTAACCGTGCGTTGGCACAAAGTAGGGCCCTTTGCTGAGTTTTCTGTGGCAGATACCGGCAGCGGTATCGCCCTTGAACATATTCCGCGGCTCACGGAGCGTTTTTATCGCGTGGACAAAGACCGCAATAGTGCCACCGGCGGCACAGGCCTTGGCCTGTCGATCGTAAAGCACGCTTTGGAGCATCACCGCTCACACTTGCAGGTCGATAGCCGTATTGGTCAAGGAAGCCGGTTTTGGTTTCGCATTTCACCTGAGCTGTTAAGCCAACCCGATTAGGCAGCTTTTGCCACTGTAAAGCAGGCTCGCGTGCGCCTTCCCATCCCCCGCTAAAATTGTCATTCAATTGTCACGAAACTGACCGATGACTGTCATTTATGTGCTCCACAATGCCCACCTGTAAACACAGCGCACTCAAAAAGTTGTTTGCGAGAGTCCGCCAAGAAGCAATCAAAATAATCGCGTCTAAGAAAAATTACCAGTTGTCATTTTAGTGTCATATTTCATCACTATGATGGCTCTGGCTTAACTTGAAATACCTGTAACAACCACAGGAATTGGAGAAAGACATGAAGAAAACTATCGTAGCAACCGTAACGGCAGCAGTGCTCGCAGTGGGCTTCACTGCATCAGCCAGTGTTGATCCGCGTTTACCTGAATATCAGCGTGCGTCTGGTGTGTCTGGCAACATGAACTCTATCGGTTCAGACACCTTGAACAACCTGATGACGTTGTGGGCAGAAGAATTCAACAAGTTCTATCCAAACGTGAACGTGCAGATTCAAGGTGCTGGTTCATCTACTGCGCCACCAGCGATTACTGAAGGAACGGCAAACTTCGCGCCAATGAGTCGTGCGATGCGCCAGTCTGAAATCGAAACCTTTGAAGCGCGTCATGGTTATGCACCATACGCTATGCCAGTTGCTATCGATATGTTGGCGGTTTATGTCAACAACGACAACCCGATTGAGTGTTTGTCATTGCAGCAAGTAGACGCCATTTTCTCGGCCACTCGACGTGGCGGTTATCCGCAAGATATCACGCGCTGGGGCCAAGTTGGTTTAGAAGGTTCTTGGGCAAACCGTGATTTCGCTTTGTATAGCCGTAACGCAGTATCAGGTACTTACGGTTACTTTAAAGACAACGCCCTGTTTGGCGGTGACTTCAAATCAAGCATCAACGAGCAGCCTGGTTCTTCTTCAGTGGTACAAGGTGTCACTGAGTCATTGAACGGTATTGGTTACTCAGGTATCGGCTACCGCACCTCTGGTGTTCGCGCTATCGCGTTGTCTGCTACTGAAGGCGGTGAGTGTTTCGAACCAACTGCAGAAAATGCCGCAACAGGTGATTACCCACTGGCGCGCTACTTGTACGTGTATGTGAATAAGCACCCAAATCGTGACCTCGACCCAATGACGCGCGAATTCGTAAAAATGCTGTACTCAAAAGTAGGCCAGGAAGTGGTTGACCGTGATGGTTATGTTCCATTGCCTGAGTCTTTAGCGTCACGTATCCGTCGCGAATTGAACGTGCAGTAAGCTGTATGTGAGTAAACAACGAAAAGGGGCACAGGATGTGCCTCTTTTTGTATTTAAGCGAACGAGAAAATATTGCAATTGCGTGACGTTTTTATGTCGTTGTCATATTGCTGTCATAAAAGTTGGCTACATTCGCCTTCATGATATTCATCTATCTGCCACTATGAGACTTTCGTATCATGACAGATTCAACTGCTAGCTCACTGCGCCACCGGCGTGAGTCCAGATTACCGAGTGCAGAGTTGCGCGCCAAGCGCCGGCGCATTCGAATGTTCAAAAATGGTTTATCACGTTGGGGGATAACCGCTGCCGGATTTGGCGTGGTGTTGTCGCTAGCGACGATATTCATTTACCTGTTCTATGAAGTAATGCCCATCTTTAAAGGGGCTGAAGTCACCCACGAAACAACCTTCGAATTACCCGGTGAAACCCCGTCATTGCATTTAACTATTGAGCGTTATCAAGAGTTGGGGCTTAACTTCGACGCGAGTGGTCAGGTGACCTTCTTTGAACTGGATTCGGGCGCGGTGCGTTATCAGGATGACGTTGCTGGTAACCCAGGCGCCACCATTAGCACTTTTGCCAAAGGCGAAGATATTGGTGGACTCGTCGGTTTTGGCTACGATGACGGCTCCGTGAATTTAGTTCGTGCCGAATACCAAGTCACCTTCCCCGACGATGTGCGTTTGATTACACCTTCCGTCGGTCGGCCTTATGGTCAAGAGCCTATTCAGCTAGACCCAGAAGGCCAAGCCATTACGCACTTGAGTGTGCAAGAAAATACCCGCGGTGCCCGTGCCGCCATTCTGGTGGGCTATACCAGCGATCATCGTTTAGTCACAGCGCGCCTTACCACCCGGGAAAATTTATTTACCGGTGAAGTAGAAACGCAAGTGAGCCGTGGCGTGTTACCAACGTTGCCTGCGCCTCCACAAACCATCCTAGTCGATAAAGATATGCGCAGCGTGTTTGTCGCCGATACTGCGGGCTACCTGCATTACATCGATATCCGCAATCCGCGCGAAGCAGCACTGGTACACAGTATTCGGGCAGCAGAAGGCGAATACATTACTGCCATGGATTTCTTGGTGGGCTCGGTGTCCATTATTGTCGGTACCGACCAAGGCACCTTGAGCCAATGGTTCTTGGTGCGGGATGATGAAAACAACCGCGTGTTGGTGCGTATTCGTGACTTCAAGCCGCACAACGCGGCGATTACGCATATTGCCCCAGAACACACCCGCAAGGGCTTTATTGTCGGTGATGCGAACGGCACCGTGGGTGTGCATTACGGCACCTCGGCGCGCACATTATTGCAGCAACAGATGCAAGATGGCCCGGTAAAAGGCTTGGCCTTGTCGCCGGTGAATCGCCGCTTAATCGTGCTCGACCAAAGCAACAATCTGCAAGTCAACGAACTGTGGAACCGTCACCCACAAATCTCTTTCTCTGCACTGTGGAACAAGGTGTGGTACGAAGGGCGCAGCGATCCTGAATATATTTGGCAGTCGTCGTCGGCCAGCGATGAGTTCGAGTCAAAATTTAGCTTGGTACCGTTGTCGATTGGTACCTTAAAAGCGGCCTTCTTTGCCATGTTGTTCGCCATGCCATTGGCTATTATGGGGGCAATCTACACAGCCTACTTTATGACGCCAAAGCTGCGCGGCATGGTCAAACCCACCATTGAAATTATGGAAGCCTTACCCACAGTTATCTTGGGCTTCTTGGCGGGCCTGTGGTTGGCCCCCTTTATGGAAAATAACCTTCCTGCTGTGTTCTCACTGCTGATCGGCATGCCGATTGTGATGTTGTTAATGGCGTTCTTGTGGCGCTTCCTGCCACTGTATCTGCGCAACCGCATTCCAGGCGGGTGGGAAGCCGCCATCTTAGTGCCTGTGGTGCTGTTGTTTGGGTGGGCCATGGTCACCTTGAGCCCTTACGTCGAAGTCTGGTTCTTCGATGGCAGCATGCGCCAGTGGTTTACCGAGAACGGCATTACTTACGATCAGCGCAACGCCATGGTGGTTGGTGTGGCCATGGGCTTCGCGGTGATTCCAACGATTTACTCGATTGCTGAAGATGCAGTGTTTAACGTGCCTCGCCATTTAACCCAAGGGTCATTGGCACTGGGTGCGACACCCTGGCAAACCGTGCTAGGCGTGGTGATTCCAACAGCGAGTCCGGGCATTTTCTCAGCCATCATGATTGGTTTCGGTCGCGCTGTGGGTGAAACCATGATCGTACTGATGGCCACGGGGAACAGCCCGATCGTGAACTTCAATATCTTTGAAGGGATGCGGACCTTGTCGGCCAATATCGCGGTGGAACTGCCAGAAACCGCCGTAGGCAGCACGCACTTTAGAATACTGTTCTTGGCGGCGTTGGTGCTCCTCACCTTCACCTTTATCTTGAACACCATCGCTGAAGTGGTACGTCAGCGCTTACGTAAACGTTACAGCAGCCTGTAATTACAAGGGGTATATAAACGATGAAACAATGGTTTAGAAGCGGTACGCCTTGGATTTGGTTAACCGGCGGTGCGGTAACGATTAGTATCGTTATGGTGGTTGGCCTCCTAAGCCTGATTGCCGTACGCGGCCTGAGCCACTTTTGGCCAGGAGACGTTGCTCAAGTAGAGATTACGAACTTCCGCACGGGCGAAGTGAGCTCAGTGATGGGTGAAATCGTGCGCAGCGAAACCATTACCGCGTCGATGGCGCGGGAAGGGGGCAACCCAGTTGCGGAAGACCAAGACTTGGTTACGCGCTACCTCTTTAAACAGGGGAACCGCGACCAGTTTGGTACTGATTTCGTGTGGCACTTTGGCAACACCATGGGTGAAGTCACGTATCCGAAAGGCGTGTTTGTTATCGAGCGCCGGGAGTGGGGTAATTTTTATGGTTTCCCGGTGGCGTTACTTACTGACGGTTTGGTGACGGTAACCGCTGATCACGAAAGCTTCCCAACGCAACTCGCAGTAGCGGTAGAGCGGGCGGTGACACGCGCCAACGAACAACGCCAAATCGAACGTCGCGAAGTGGGCCGAATTAACACGGCCATTGAGCGCATTCGATTAGAACTGCGCAGCATGGAGCTGCAAGGATTAGACGAATCCGAGCTGGCGACACGACGCGCAGAATTAGAGCGTCAGCGCGAAGCCCTCGACGCGGAATACGATGTGTTACGCCAGCAAATGGATGAGCTGCAACGGGAGCGTCGCCGCGATGCCCTGGTGATGCGCATGACTGACGGCCGTGAAGTGACCTTAAACCTGAGCACCATCATTGCTATCACCCAGCCTAATGATATGTCGCTCACGGCCAAATTTATCCAGTACTTTGCAAAAATCGGCGAGTTTCTCAGTACTGAACCGCGTGAAGCCAACACCGAAGGCGGTATCTTCCCGGCGATATTCGGCACCATTACCATGGTGTTTATTATGTCGATTATGGTCACGCCCTTCGGTATCTTAGCCGCCATTTATTTGCGCGAGTATGCCAAGCAGGGGCCGATTACCCGCATGATTCGGATCAGCGTGTATAACCTCGCGGGGGTTCCGTCGATTGTGTTCGGGGTGTTTGGTTTAGGCTTCTTTGTGTACTTCCTCGGTGGCAACATCGATCGGATCTTCTACGAAGCAGCGTTACCATCACCAACCTACGGAACACCGGGCTTGTTCTGGGCGTCGTTAACCTTGGCACTGTTAACCTTACCGGTGGTGATTGTGTCTACCGAAGAAGGCTTGGCACGTATTCCAAGTACGGTGCGTCAGGGCTCGCTGGCGCTTGGAGCGACCAAATCGGAAACCCTATGGCGCGTGGTTGTGCCTTTGGCGACCCCAGGCATGATGACAGGACTAATATTGGCGATTGCGCGTGCGGCCGGTGAAGTGGCACCGCTGATGCTCGTGGGTGTGGTGAAACTGGCACCGAACTTGCCGATCGATGGCGAGTTCCCCTTCATTCACTTGGAGCGGAAGATTATGCACCTTGGCTTCCACATTTTCGACGTTGGCTTCCAAAGCCCGAACGTAGAAGCCTCGCGGCCACTGGTGTATGCCACCGCCTTGGTTCTGGTGGTGTTGATTGTGATGTTGAACCTTACCGCAATCAGTATCCGCAACCGCTTGCGTGAGAAGTATCGCAGTGACTCGGATTAATCCGAGTCACCTCGTCGCTGCAACGAATTCAATTTGAGAGCAAAGTGAATATTATGGAAAAACAAACTGAAAAGCCGACCCTGAAAACGCATTTAGCTGCGCCAAGCGAAGTGAATATCAAGGATCTTCCTTGCAAGCTGGAAGTGAAGAACCTGCGCTTATCTTATGGCAAAGACGAAGCCTTAAAAGGCATTGATTTAGTTATTCCTGAAAAGCGGGTTACGGCCTTTATCGGTCCTTCAGGTTGCGGTAAATCAACCTTGCTCCGCTGCTTTAATCGCATGAACGACTTAGTGGATAGCTGTAGCATTACCGGCGAAATTTTATTGGATGGCGATAACATTTATAAGCCAGGTGTCGATGTGGCGGAATTACGTCGCCAAATCGGTATGGTGTTCCAGAAGCCAAACCCATTTCCAAAGTCGATTTATGAGAACGTGGCTTACGGCTTGCGCTTACAAGGCGTGAACGACCGTCGCACCCTCGATGAAGTGGTCGAGCAATCGCTGCGCGGCGCCGCTTTGTGGGATGAAGTAAAAGACCGTTTAAACGACAACGCCTTTGGTTTGTCGGGTGGTCAGCAACAGCGTTTGGTGATTGCCCGGGCGATTGCCATTGAGCCAGAAGTGTTGCTGTTGGATGAGCCCGCATCGGCGCTGGATCCCATCTCGACGCTAAAAATTGAAGAGTTAATTAACGATCTCAAGGAGCAATACACCATTGTGATCGTCACCCATAACATGCAACAAGCGGCGCGGGTATCCGATCAAACCGCTTTCTTGTACATGGGTGAACTAATTGAGTACGCCGACACCAATACCTTGTTTACCACGCCGGCGAAAAAACAAACTGAAGATTATATTACCGGACGCTACGGTTAAGCATTGAGAGAGGTGAGTTATGGAAAATAAAGGCAAACATATTTCCGAACAGTTCGATAACGAACTGGAGAGCGTCCGCAATGCGGTACTTTCCATGGGTGGCATGGTTGAAAAGCAGCTTACTGATGCGTTGTTGGCGATTGAAAGCAACGACAACGAATTGGCCGATGCAGTGCTCTCGAACGATAAGAAAATAAATTCGCTAGAAATGGATATCGATGGTGCCTGTACGCGCATTATTGCCAAGCGTCAGCCCACCGCCAGCGATCTGCGCTTAATCGTCGCAACGCTGAAAACCATCGCCGATTTAGAGCGTATTGGTGATGAAGTAAAGCGTTTGGCGCGCGTGGCGAAAGAGAGCTTCAGCAGTGATCAGAAGCACTTGTTGGTGAGCTTAGAAAACCTAGGCCAACTCGTGATTCAGATGTTACGCCAGGCGCTGGATGCGTTTGCGCGTATGGACGGTGAAGCCGCTCTGGAAGTTCACAAGTCGGATGGCAACATTGACCGCCAGTACGAAGCCATGATGCGTCAGCTCATGACCTACATGATGGAAGATCCGCGCAGCATTCCAAAGATCATGGATGTGGTGTGGTCGGCGCGTTCGCTCGAGCGTATCGGCGACCGTTGTCAGAATATTTCCGAGTACATTATCTACAATGTATACGGTAAAGACGTGCGCCATACCTCCACCGAAAGTATGGAAAATACGGTGCAGCGCAAGCGCTAAGCCGAACGCAGCTCTTACAAGCTATCGGACAGCACCCACAAAAAACGCGGCTTAGTTAGCCGCGTTTTTTATATCAACCTAAGCAGTGCTACAGAACTAATTGCGATGTTGCGCGATAGCCCGGAGAGCGGGTTCGAAACTATCATCCTGAAGCTCAAACCAGAGTTCATTGAGCTCATTGGAACACCCAAGCAGGTCAATGATTTCGAACGCTTCGTCGTCGAAAAAGTCAGCATCAAGGCCTTCCGCCTCCACCAGATCGAGGGCTTCAAGATAGCTCACGCCAGCTTTGGTACGAATGAGTTGGTCGATATCCAAAATATTATGTAGAGACAACATAGACCGGTTGCACTGGCGGCGAATACGCTCATTCAGTTCCATAAAATAAAGAACCACACCGATATTCTCAAACAGCAGATCTTCTTGCTGAGCATGGGCGGTGGTTGTTGGCATCACGCTCATGAGCGCGGCAAGGCATGTTGCGAGAATGAATTTCATCGTTGCGGATCCTTTTCCGAGTCATCCTATAGGTTTATCTGTAAAACCCGGTATCGTCAACTTAGTGAAACGCCCAAGCGGTGTGTAACTGAGTGCAACTCAATTAAAAGCCGAGGCCACGCTAAGTTTAAGGCCGAACTGGCGGTCGAATATGAGCTCGAATAAGAAGCTTAGTGCAATACACGGCAACGAATAGTGCCCGGCACTTGTTTTAATTGCTCTAATGCCTGTTCTGCTAAGTCGCTGTCGACGTCCATAACTACATAGCCCAGTTCATTATCTGTTTGCAGATACTGTCCGGAAATATTCACACCCAGCTCGGCAAATATTTGGTTGATACGGGTGAGCACCCCAGGCTGATTGCGATGAATATGCAATAAACGGCTGCTTTCAGCATGAATCGGCAAGCTTACTTCAGGGAAGTTCACCGCAGATAAGGTTGAACCGTTATCGGAATATTTAATGAGTTTGTGGGCAACTTCGATGCCTATGTTTTCTTGGGCTTCCTGGGTGCTGCCACCAATATGTGGCGTGAGAATTACATTGCTTAAGCCGCGCAGGGGAGATTCAAAAATATCGTCGTTGCTCTTTGGCTCCACTGGGAACACATCAATGGCGGCGCCATTGAGATGGCCTTCTTTGAGTCGTGTGGCGAGGGCGTCGAGATCCACCACAGTACCACGGGATGCATTAATTAAGCAGGCGCCTGGTTTCATAACCCCTAATCTACGGGCACTGATCAAATTACGTGTTTGCTCGGTTTCTGGCACGTGCAGCGACACCACATCGCTAGTTTTCAATAGCGAATCTAAGGTGAGCATCGGACAGGCGTTGCCCAAGGATAACTTGGTTTCAATGTCATAGAACAGCACCCGCATGCCCAGTTGCTCGGCAAGCACACCTAATTGGGTACCAATGTGGCCATAACCGACAATACCTAGCGTTTTGCCCCGGGCTTCATGGGAGCCTTGGGCTGATTTTAACCAGCCACCGTTATGGCAGGCGGTACTTTTTTCTGGCACCTTGCGCAGCAACATTATGATTTCCGCAAGTACCAACTCTGCAACACTGCGCGTATTGGAAAAAGGCGCGTTAAATACCGGGATACCAAATTTGCGGGCCGCTTCCACATCCACCTGATTGGTACCAATACAGAAGCAGCCAATGGCATTGAGGCGTTCTGCGTGTTGCAGCACTTTGTGAGACACTTGCGTGCCCGAGCGAATACCGAGGAAATGATAATCACCAATGCGGGCAGCTAACTCGTCTTCGTTTAGGGCGGTGCTTACTTGATCGATTTCGGTATAACCGTGTTGCTTAAAACAATTGACGGCGCTGGGATGAACCCCCTCAAGCAACAGTACTTTGATTTTCTTTTTGGCAAGTGAGTACATCGGGGGCATGACTTCGACTCCTGGCTAATCGCGGGTTCGGGTAATGACTTGCTGACCATCGCTCAACAAGGCAACGTCTGCGCCGCGAGCGGCAAACAGACCATTGGTAACAACACCTGTAATTTGATTGAGTTTGCCTTCCAGCGCTATGGGCTCATCGATATGCAGATTATAAACATCAAGAATGATGTTGCCGTTATCGGTTGTAACGCCCTCGCGGTATACCGGATCGCCGCCAAGTTTCACAATCTCTCGGGCCACATAAGAACGGGCCATAGGGATCACTTCCACAGGTAACGGGAAGGTGCCGAGCATATCCACTTCTTTGCTGGTATCGGCGATGCAGACAAAGGTTTTGGCCACAGCCGCGACGATTTTTTCACGGGTTAACGCACCACCGCCGCCCTTGATCATTTGCAGGTGACGGTTAATTTCATCCGCGCCATCTACATACACGTCGATGTCGCCGGCGCCATTTAAGTCGTATACCGGAATACCATGAGATTTTAAGCGCGCTGTAGATGCTTCAGAGCTAGAAACGGCACCTTCGATGTCTTGCTTTAGCGCGGCAAGGGCATCGATAAAGTAATTCACCGTTGAGCCGGTGCCGACTCCAACAATGGTGCCCGGTTTGACATAGGCGATGGCTGCTTCCGCAGCGAGACGCTTGGCGTTATCTTGCGTGCTCATAGGTGCTCCATGCTGACGTTAGAGGGAAGGAATATGTTGCTGTCAGGATGGACACTCATTATACGTCTCTGCGGGAGAACTGCCAGCTTTTCGAGGGAGTGATAATCATCGGTAAAGGAACGTCCCAGTGTGCATGGGGCAACGACTCTGCCTGTTGCTCATCGAATGCCACACCTACCGGAAGCAGGTGGGGAAGCTCGCCGCGTAGCCAAGGGGCGAGGGTGCGATCAAAAAAGCCGCCACCCATGCCTAAGCGATTGCCGTGTTGATCAAAGGCCACCAACGGCACGAGGAGTACGTGAATCGCGGCTAAAGGCACCACACTGGGCACCTCGCAGGCAGGTTCGGGAATGCCAAACTTGTTGGGTTGCAGGGGCGTGTTTTGATCTGTGCGCAAAAACAATAAATGGTTTTTGTGAAAGGGGTGTAACACAGGCACGGCGAAGCGCTGATGCGGCGCAAGCTGGGTCATCAAGGGGGTAAGATCGGGCTCGCCGTCGTTGGGAAAATAACCGCCAATGGTGGTGGCACCGCGATGCTGAATTAACTCAGCCACGCGCTCTAATATCTTTTGTTCTGCCTGCGCCCGTTGCGCCTCGCCGATTTGCTTACGACAACTCCGAAAATGCTTACGCAGCAGCGTCCGCGATAACTCGTCGGCGGCATTAAGCGCGTTTTTTGGGGTATCTGTCGTCACTTCAGGAGCCTCCTGGCAGGGATACTTTACTTCAATACGAGAGCTTGCCACACTGACGCAATCCGAATGAACAGTATGCGAAACTCATCTGCAGATGAGAAGCCTATTCAAAAAATAATTGGAATTACCCATGACCACACACACCAACACTCACACCAGCACACCCCTAATAGCGTCGCTCATCAGCCGCTGGCAGGGTGGACTTCTTTGCCTCCTTACCTTAGGGCTGTTGGCCGCACCAATCGTGCAAGCCGCCAGTGAAGGGCCGTTTGAACGCATTATTTTACGCGGCGGCATTGTGGTGAATGGTGAAGGCGCGCCGCCCGTGGGGCCGGTGGATATCGTGATTGAAGGCAATACCATTACGCGGGTCGACGTGGTGGGCTACCCGGGAGTGCCAATTCGCGAACAAGGTCGCCCTAAGGCCGACGAAAACACCAAAGAAATCGATATTAGCGGTCACTACGTGCTCCCTGGATTTATTGATATGCATGGGCACATCGGTGGCTCAGCGGCGAATATTCCGCCCGAGTACGTATACAAACTTTGGTTAGCCCACGGTATTACCACGATTCGTGAACCCGGCAGCTTTCGCGGCGTAGAATGGACGCTTGAAGAAGCCCGGAAAGCCGCAGCCCACGAAACGATCTCGCCGCGCATTATTCCTTATGCGGGCTTTGGGCGCGGCAGCCAAGAGCCAATTATTACCGGCGAGCAAGCTCGTGAATGGATTCGTTCAGTGCATGAGTTAGGTGCCCAAGGCATTAAGTTCTTTGGTGCAACGCCACGGGTGATTTCAGCGGCTATCGACGAAGCGAATCAGCTGGGAATGGGCACCATGATGCATCATGCCCAGCTCAATGTGGTGCGCACCAATGTATTGGATTCAGCCCGCATGGGCTTAGGCACCATGGAGCATTGGTACGGGTTGCCAGAAGCCTTGTTCACCAATCAAGTGATTCAAAACTATTCGCCAGATTACAACTACCAAAACGAGCAAGATCGCTTTGGTGAAGCGGGGCAGTTGTGGAAACAAGCTGCACGTAAGGGGTCGGATCGTTGGAATGAAGTACGCGATGAACTGATCGCCCTCGATTTCACCATCAACCCGACGCTCAATATTTACGAAGCCAGCCGCGATGCAGCAGCCCAGCGCAACGCAGAGTGGCACGACGAATATACACTGCCCACCTTATGGGAATTCTTTAAACCGAGTCGTTATGCCCATGGCTCCTATTGGTTTGATTGGACCACGGATCATGAAATCGCCTGGCGCGAGAATTATCGTCTTTGGTTTGAATTCTTAAACGACTACAAAAATCATGGCGGTCGCGTTACCGCAGGGTCTGATTCGGGCTATATCTACAAAATATATGGCTTTGGCTATATTCAAGAGCTCGAGCTGTTGCGCGAAGCGGGCTTTAATGCGCTGGAAGTGGTGCGTGCCGCGACCTTAAGCGGGGCAGAAGCCCTTGGTTTGGAAGATGAAATTGGCAGTATTGTGCCCGGTAAACGCGCGGATTTGTTTATTGTCAAAGAGAATCCACTAAGAAACTTGAAGGTTCTCTATGGAACAGGGCACTATAGGCTAAATGATCACAATGAGCCGGAACGTACCCAAGGCATTTTGTGGACCATGCGCGATGGCGTGTTGTATGACGCACAACAGCTGTTAGCCGATGTACGCGAAATTGTGCGCCTCGCCAAAGAAGAGGCTGCTGAATAACGTCAATGAGTAGCGTCAATGAGTAACATTAACGGAGTGCGTACTCCGGAGACCGTGAGATGAAACAACGAGGAAAGTTTTCGCAGGTGCTGGATTATCGAATGGCCATGGCTGTCACTATGGGTCTGGTGCTTGCGTTAGCACTAGCGGCCTGTGGCCCTATGTATGGTCCGGAGCTGCGTGGTGAATGGAAGATTAAACAAATTCATACCACGGCGTCGGCAGAACTTGCCCCGGGGCGAGCGGTAGAGTGGCTAGGGTACAGTGCTTACTTTGAAGAGCGCCGAATCCGATTTAGTAAATACGATTGCAGAAACCCAAGCATGACCACAGATTGGCAACAATGGGGGCTAGTCGCAGGTCGGATTGGTATTAATCCGGATTTATTTGGTACGCGTACCGATACGCCAGTGCAGTTGCTCTATATCGAGTGTGATGGGGAAGAGTGGTTTACGCCTGGTGCAGAGCTTATTCGTTTAGACGACGAACGCTTATTAATGGCTTACCAAGGTGTGATATTCGAGTTTCGGCAAGAGCGATAAGGTGCTGCTCTAACTGTTCGCTAGTCATTCGCCAGTCATTCGCTAGTTATCGTCGTCACCGTTAGTGATTGGCTCGACAGCTTCTCGGGCCTCTTCTTCTAAAGCTTCCGACCAAGTCGATTGATTGCTGCAGGTGTTTAGAATCACGATGGTTGCAATCACGAGTACCACGGCTGCAACAATTTCTAATTTTTTCATCGCTTTTTCCCTCATTCATGCCTAGCGAAAGGTGTTCTCCAAGGTGCCGCTGCATCGTGTCAGCCCTTGAACCCAATGGTTCAAGGCGGGTGCTGGAGAAACTACCGCAGGCTTCCCGATACAGGTCGGGCTTGCGCACTGGTAATCCAACAGGACCCTATACTAAGAGTATCGGCTCAGGGACATTCACATGCTGGCAAACACCCCAGAGAACATAACTATTGTACCATATCTCCCTTGCGGGCTGGTACCCAACGCACCGCGTTGGCCCTGAATCCTACCCAACGCATCGCGTTGGCCCTGAATCCAACCAACGCACCGCGTTGGTTACTGATCGTGTTTATTAGGATCTTCTTCTGTGAGCTCGAGCTCGCCCGCGTCGGCCATTTGTCGCTCTGCCGCACGAGGGTCACCTATGGCTTTTTCGATAGTGGCTTGTAATAAGCTCACTTTATCTTCCAAAGCTGCAATTTTTTTGCTTTCCACCGCGCGATCCTGAATCCATTCATGACACAAGTTAAGCGCTGCCATAATGGCAATCTGCTCCATATTGGTCAGTTTGGTCGAGGTGCGCGTTTCCACCATGCGTTCATCGAGTTGTTTGGCAGCTTCGCGCAACGCAGTTTCCTGACCATCCGGGCACATCACCCGATAGCTTCGGTCCAGAATCTTGATGTCTACGACATTACTACTCATGTCACGCTCCCTCAAATCAACATATAGTGGTGAGTATAGTCCGTTTCGGAATCTTCGAAAACGCAAGCTGAATTCGTTGTTCTTACATTCACAGCGGGATCGCCGCAACAGCGCTGGCGATTAGCCGCAGGATAGCGGTAGCGTTATTAACTTGCAATCTTTCAGTGAAATAGATTTGTAAGCGGTTTTCTGGCTGAGAAGGCCAACGAATGGTAGCATTAGGGATGCAACATCTATCCAAATTGGACAGTTCAATATGAGTGAAGCAAGTTCCCAGTGGTTTGAGAAACTAACCCGACTGTTAGCGCAAGAAAATGTGATCGTCAGTGCCGCTGAAATGCATGGAATGCTTACCGGTTTGGTGGCCAGCAGTGCCCCGAGTAAAGAACGTGATTGGCTCTTGGCGTTATCGGATCTCACCAACGAAGGCGAAAAGTTCAGCGCACCATTACTGAACGAGCTCGAAGCCCTGCATACCCATACCGTTACGGGGTTAGAGTGTCCTGATCTGAGTTTCCAGATGGTGCTCCCCAGTGACGACGAACCCCTCGAAGATCGCGTGGTGGCCTTAACCGAATGGACCCAATGCTTTTTAGTGGGCTTTGGTATACATCAACAGAACTTAGCCAAGGCATCCGATGATTTGAAAGAAGCCATTCAAGATATGGCGGAGATTTCTAAGTTATCCAGTGATGTGCTGAGCGGTGAAGAAGATGAACGGGCGTTTTATGAAGTAAGCGAATACGTTCGAATTACTGCCATTATGTGCTTTAACGAGCTCAGTGGCGTATCTACTCCAGTGGCTCCAGTAAATCAAACGATTCATTAATTTGTGCTGTTGAGGAAAACGAGTTATGCCGCAGGCTGCTGAATACCAACACCGGCGCCAAGCCTTTATGAAATCCATGAAACCTCAGGGAATTGCGATTTTTCCTGGGGCGTCTGAAGTGATTCGTAGCCGCGATACTCATTTTCCGTTTCGCCAGGACAGTGACTTTTTCTATCTCACCGGCATAAATGAACCCGATGCGGTACTTGTGTTGTTGCCCGATGCTGAAGTTTCGGAAATCTTATTTGTATTGCCGCGAGATCCGCACGCGGAAGTATGGCACGGGCGTCGGTTAGGCTGTGAACAGGCGCAAAGCCTCTCTGGTGTCGCACAATGCCATGCGCTGAATGAACTCGACACGCTGTTGCCTGAATATCTCGATGGCAGCGAGCATTTGTATTATGCCTTTGATCAATTCCCGGTGTTCGAAGCCAAGTTGCGCGAGCATCTACGCCAGTTACGGGCCGCGCCAAAGCGCAGTAAAACGGCGCCACCCCATTGGCACGATAGTCGCCCGCAGCTGCATCAACAGCGGCTGATCAAATCCGACCAAGAAATTGCCCTCATGCAACGCGCCGCGGATATTACCGTTGAAGCACACAAACGCGCGATGCAAAGTGTTCGTCCGGGCATGTTTGAATATCAGGTGGAAGCTTTATTGCAGCATGAGTTTCGTCATCATGGTGGGGCAGGTGCGGCCTATGGATCCATCGTTGGCGGCGGCGAAAATGCGTGTATTTTGCACTATACAAGCAATTCCGATGAGTTGTGCGATGGCGATTTATTGCTGATCGATGCTGGCTGTGAATACCAAGGCTACGCCGCCGACATTACCCGAACCTTCCCAGTGAATGGCACATTTAGCCCGGTGCAGCGCGCGCTGTACGAGGTGGTGTTAGCGTCGCAAGAAGCCGCGTTTGCCCAGATTAAACCCGGCAGCTCCTTGCCCAAAGCCCAAGAAGCGGCGATTAAAGTGCTTACCGAAGGCTTAATTAAGCTCGGGATCTTGCAAGGGGATGTGAAAACCCATATCAACGACTTGAGTTGCCGCCGCTTCTTTATTCATGGTTTGGGTCATTGGTTGGGCCTCGATGTGCATGATGTGGGCAACTACGATGCTGATGGCGCACCGATTAAATTAAAACCGGGTATGGTGTTAACCATTGAGCCGGGCTTGTATTTTGCCCCCGACGACGACACCGTGCCTGAGCAATACCGCGGCATCGGTATTCGTATTGAAGATGATCTATTGGTGACCGCGGATGGCTATCATAATTTAACCGCTGGGGTACCGAAGAGCATTGAAGGCATTGAGGCGCTGATGTCGGCAGGAATGTCTACAGGAATGTCGGCAGGAATGTCGACAGGAACCCGGGAACGCGCAACAAGCGCCTCAAAACGTGGAGAGGATGCCTAACGTGCGCCACGTTGATATTGCCATTGCTGGCGGCGGGCTCACCGGCTGTTTAGCCGCCTTGGTATTTGCCCGGCGCTTTCCTGAGCTGTCGATTGCTTTGCTGGATCATCAGCAAGGGGCAACCTATCAAGATCCCCGTGGATTAGCTCTGGCACTGCGCACGCAACAAGTGCTTGCCGAATATGGCATTTGGAACGGGGCCCTAGAGCGCAGTGCGGCGATCTCCCATATTCATGTATCGGAAACCGAAGCCCCGGGTAGCATGGAAATGCATGCAGAGCGCGAAAATCTGCCTGCGTTGGGCTATGTGGCCATGGCGGGCGTGTTGCAGCAAGCCCTTGATGAGCGCTGTGCTCAGGTAAGTAAAGAACACACCCTGTTGCGCCATGAACGCGGCGTTCAGATTCGCCAACTCGTGGCTGACGATTCCGGATACACCCTCAACATCGAGGGGATGAAAGACCCCCTGCATTGTCGTTTATTGGTGGTGGCCGAGGGGTCGAACTCAAGCACGCGGGATTTGCTAGGGATCGAGATGACGCGCTCGGCTTATGATCAAGTGGCAATCGCGGGTGTGGTGACTTACCAACAAAAACATCAAGGCTGGGCCTTTGAACGCTTTACCCCCCACGGGCCCGCGGCGCTGTTACCGCAAGGCAATCGTGAGGCGGCCTTGGTGTGGTGTATGCAACCGGAACAAGCACAGCACCTCATGACCTTGCCGGAGCAAGAACAATTACGCGCAGTTCAAAAGGTATTTGGCGCCGCCCCCGGGCGCCTCGAAAAGGTGATGTTGCAAGGGAAGTTTCCCCTGCAACTGGCCCTTGCGGATCGCTTTATTGGCCATCGCGCGGTGGTGATTGGTAATGCATGCCACACCCTGCATCCGGTGGCTGGCCAAGGTTATAATTTGGGTGTGCGGGATATACTGGAGCTGGCGCAACAGTTAGATGCCAAGGATCCCGGCGCGATTCCAGGATTGCAGGCGTATCGCACCCAGCGACAACGGGATTATGCCGAGATTATTAGCCTCACCCATGGGCTAGTGAATATATTTGCCAATCCCAATCCGGTGTTGCGGCATGCCCGTAGTAAGGCGCTGTACACACTGCGTATGTGCAATTTATTGAGTAAGCCACTGATGCGCAAAGCCATGGGCTTTCGTTCATTGTTTTCATCAGCGGGCTCATGATCAGCCTCACCTTCGGGTTCATAATTGGGCTTATCATCAAGAGACTAACCACAGGCGAGCAGGCTAGCTGAATAGTAGGGTAACTCATGGCAATTATTCGAACACAGATCATTGTAGTAGGCGGCGGCATGGTAGGGCTCGCATTTGCGACCGCCATGGCGAAGCATGGTCGTGATGTGGTGGTGATTGAAAAGCAAGCACGCAGCGGCGCGATGCCAGACGGCCCAACCCTGCGCGTGTCGGCCCTTAACCATGCGGTACGCAATTGGCTACAAGAACTCGGCGCCTGGGAGCGTATTCCTGCGCAGAAATGCGGTGATTATCAAGGCATGCATGTGTGGGAACATGATTCGTTTGGGCATATTCATTTCTCGGCGAACGACGCTGATCTCAAAGATTTAGGCACCATTATTGAAAACGCCGTAGTTGAAGCCGCCCTGTGGCAAAGCGCCGAAGCTGCGGGCGTGCGCTTACTAAGTGATGTGAGTTTTACCGCCCCGGAATACCACGACCACGATGTGAGTGTGCAATTGAGCAATAACGATGTGGTAATTGGGCAACTGTTAATTGCCGCCGATGGTGGCCAATCGAGCCTGCGCGGAATTTCTGGCACGCCAGTGCATCATCGGGATTACGAACAAGATGGGGTGGTATGTACCATTGAAAGCAGCGAACCCCATCAAGGCATTGCCCGCCAAGTATTTCTCGGTGACGGCCCCTTGGCGTTATTGCCCATGGCGGATCCGCACCAGTGTTCTATTGTGTGGAGCACTCCAAAAAGCAAAGCCCAGGATTTGTTAGCCCTGAGCGATGAGGATTTTAATCAGCAATTAACCGCAGCCGCCGACGGTCAGTTGGGCGTGCTCAAAGTGGTAAGCAAGCGCGTGAGTTTCCCGCTTACCATGCGTTATGCAGAAGATTGGATTTACGGACGGCAAGTATTGATGGGCGATGCTGCCCATACCATTCATCCATTAGCCGGGCAGGGCGCAAATTTAGGGTTTGGTGATGCCTATGTGCTCGCCGATCGCTTACGTGGGTTAGGCACCTTAAATGGTCAGTGGGATCACAACGAGCTCATGCGTGCGCTACGCGGTTACCAACGGGCTCGTAAAGCGGCGGCATTGCGTCATATTGCCGTAATGGAAGGGTTTCATCAGTTGTTTACCAAAACCAACCCACTGATTCGCTTTACCCGGGCAGCGGGACTGGCGATTACCCAAGAAATAAACCCACTCAAAGACTTTTTCTTGCACCAGGCCAACCGGTTTTAAGTTGGCCCACGGCTAAAAGCTACGGATTTAAGAAATCACTCAAGTACGAGAGCAAATGCTCTGAGGCGTCGTTCGGCGTTTGGCTGTGGCGCTCCAGATAAATCCCCACAGTACCTAATGGCGGCAGATCCGGATGGCGCAATTCCACCAAATCCGCAGGCAACGAGCTTTTTGCTAGCACTGTTGTGCCCAAATCACTTTTTAATGCGCTGCTAATCCCAGTGAGATCTGAGTTGGTATAGGTAATTCGGCAATTGCGCCCCATTTGCTTGAGCGCTTGCAAGGTACGGCGGCGATAAATACAGCCTTCGGCGGCCAACACCAAGGGCACCGGGCCCTGCCAACTAAAATCAGAGCGGCCAGCGACCCATACCAATTGGTCTTCTTTTACTTGTACTGCATTGGGAGGGCCTTGCTCCGCCACGGTGAGAATCACGTCGAATTGGCCACGGCTGGCCCCTAAACGTAAATCGCGACTGAGCGCGGAAGTTACTTCTAAAGTAATTTGCGGGTAGCTGGCGGCAAACTGCCCAAGCACCCGAGGCAGCAGAGCGGTGGCAAATTCACTGGGAATGCCCAAACGCACCTGCCCAGAAATCGGCGTTTTTTCAAAGCGGGCAAGCAGTTGATCATGGCTGCTTAATAGCTGGCGCGCTCCTTGATATAATTCCTGACCGGCGGCAGTGAGCTTGAGCTTGCCCCCTTGGCGATCAAAGAGCACCGCATCGACTTGTTCTTCGAGCTTTTTTAACTGCAAGCTGATGGCTGGCTGCGAACGTCCGAGCCGTTCACCGGCGAGCGTAAAGCTTTGCAAGTCGGTGACCATCACAAAAGAGCGAAGGCTTTCGAAAGATAAGTGTTTCATAACCACGACCTGTGCTGGTATTTGGAGCCTGAATGCCCGCAATGGCACCCACTAAGCATTTATTTTAGCAATGTTTAGCGTATCTGTATAAGAAAACTTAATGCGCGTATTAGGGTTTTTAATTTGTTGGCAACCCCGTGGCAACCTATAATGAGGGCCATCGAATCGAACAGAAAACCAACAGAAGTGAAATACGCAATGGCGCAACGCACTCCGTTATACCCGCAGCACCTGGCTGCTGGCGCAAAGATGGTCGATTTCCACGGCTGGGACATGCCGCTTAACTACGGTTCACAAATCGAAGAGCACCATGCGGTGCGTCGGGCAGTGGGCATGTTTGATGTGTCCCACATGACCATTGTTGATGTCACTGGCCCTGAAGCCAAGGCGTATTTGCGCCACTTGCTCGCCAACGACGTGGCGAAATTACAAGTTCCTGGTAAAGCCCTTTACTCGGCCATGCTGAACGAGAACGGCGGCGTGATCGACGACTTGATCGTGTATTTCTTCAGTGATGTGTCGTATCGCTTGGTGGTGAACTCTGCCACTCGCGATAAAGATTTACAGTGGCTAGAAAAACAAGCCGGTGAATTTGATGTAGCCATCACTGAGCGCACTGAGTTTGCCATGCTGGCCGTGCAAGGTCCGCAAGCCAAAGAGAAAGTAAGTGTACTCATGAGCGCCGAACAACACGCACAAGTGAGCGAACTTAAGCCATTTGTGGGCGTGCAGCTCGACGATTTATTTGTTGCCACCACCGGCTATACCGGTGAAGCAGGCTACGAGATTATTATTCCTGCAGAGCAAGTGGGCGACGCTTGGGATAAGCTTCTGAAAGCTGGCGTGCACCCATGTGGCCTCGGTGCCCGTGATACCCTGCGTTTGGAAGCGGGCATGAACCTTTACGGCCAAGACATGAACGAAGAGGTTTCTCCACTGGCGGCGAATATGGCGTGGTCGGTGGCCTTTGAGCCGGCGGATCGCAATTTCGTGGGTCGCGAAGCCCTAGAAGCACAAAAAGCCGCGGGCACAGAAAAGCTCATCGGTTTGGTAATGGAAGAAAAAGGTGTTCTTCGTGCCGGGCTGAAAGTGATTGTAGAAGGCGGCGAAGGCGTGATTACGTCAGGCACCTTCTCACCCACGCTTGGATACAGTATTGCTATGGCGCGGGTACCGCAGCCAGTAGGTGATACCGCACAAGTGGAAATGCGCAAAAAAATGGTTACAGTAAAGGTGGTGAAACCCTCCTTTGTTCGTCATGGCAAGGCGGTTGTTTCCGCGTAAACTTCAGCACACATTTTTTTCAACGGACTTAGTCTTTGGACACAAGGGTTACAACATGAGCAACGTACCAAACGAATTAAAATATGCCTCAACCCACGAATGGATTCGCGATGAAGGCGATGGCGTATACACCGTAGGCATCACCGACCACGCGCAAGAGCTTCTTGGCGACATGGTGTTCGTTGAGCTCCCAGAAGTAGGCGACAACGTTGCCGCGGGTGACGACTGTGCCGTAGCAGAGTCAGTGAAAGCGGCGTCTGATATCTATGCACCAATCGCGGGCGAAATCATTGCCGTGAACGAAGAACTGGAAGACTCTCCAGAATTGGTCAACAACGACCCATTTGGAGACGGCTGGTTATTTAAGATTAAAGCCGACGATGAAAGCGAAGTTGCTGGCCTGCTCGACGCAGAAGGTTACGCCGCTTCTATCGAAGAAGACTAATAGTTTGAACACAGCAAGGCCCCGGTTTCGCCGGGGCTTTGTTGTTCATTAATCCAAGAACAGGGCAACTTGTTCGTACACGCTGAAGCAACGCAGGTATTAGGTCAATGAGCAGTAAATCTCTAAAGCAGCTCGAACGTCACGATGAATTTGTGGCGCGTCATATTGGTCCGGATGAAAATGAACAGCAGGATATGCTGGCATACGTGGGCGCCGAATCACTGGAAGCGATGACGGCACAAACCGTTCCAGGCTCCATTTTGCGCGACCCGTTTTTGGCGATCGGCGAATCCATGACAGAGCGTGACGCTCTGGCGCGTTTGAAAACCATCGCCAAGAAAAACAAAGTATTTAAAAGCTTTATCGGGCTTGGGTACTACGACACCTTGTTGCCAAACGTCATCTTGCGCAACGTGCTGGAAAACCCAGGTTGGTATACGGCGTACACGCCTTATCAGCCAGAGATTGCCCAAGGCCGCTTGCAAGCCATTTTGAACTTCCAACAAATGACCATCGACCTGACCGGTCTTGAGTTGGCGTCTGCCTCGTTGCTCGACGAAGCCACCGCCGCCGCCGAAGCCATGGCGATGGCCCAGCGTGTGAGCAAATCTAAGTCGAACGCATTCTTTGTGGCCGACAACGTATTTCCACAAACCATCGACGTAGTAAAAGCTCGTGCCGAAATGTTTGGTTTTGAAGTGATTCAAGGCCCATGGCATGAAGCGGGCAAGCACGATGTGTTTGGCGCTCTGTTCCAAAGCCCTGCCGCCGATGGCGAACTGCTGGATCTCACCGACGTGATCGCAGAAATCCAGAGCAACAAAGGCTTGGTCGCCGTTGCCTCTGATTTAATGGCGCTAGTAGCCACCAAATCGCCAGGCGAAATGGGTGCCGACATGGTATTCGGTTCGGCCCAGCGCTTTGGTGTACCTATGGGTTACGGTGGTCCACACGCTGCTTTCTTCGCCACCCGCGAGAAGTTCAAGCGTGCGCTGCCAGGCCGTGTAATTGGTGTTTCCAAAGATTCACGAGGCCGTGTGGCCTTGCGTATGGCGATGCAAACCCGCGAGCAACATATCCGTCGTGAGAAAGCGACCTCGAACATCTGTACCGCGCAGGTGTTACTGGCCAACATCGCGTCGTTCTACGCCGTGTACCATGGCCCAGAAGGCTTAAGAACCATCGCTGATCGCATTCATCGGTTAACCGATATTTTGGCCTTAGGTTTGAGCAAAAACGGTTTCTCACCGGTACATCATCATTATTTTGATACCTTAACCATCGAAGCCAGTGGCGAACAGCGCGACGCCATTTTAGCCCGCGCCAAAGACGCCGAAGTGAACTTCCGCACCGATCGCCCAGGCCTATTGGGTATCAGCGTGGATGAAGCCAAAACCCGCCACGATATCGCTACTTTGTTTGATGTGATCTTAGGCGAAGGCCACGGCCTCGATGTAGCTGCACTGGATTCAGAAGCACAAGGGGTGGAATCGATTCCAGCAGCGCTTGCGCGTACCTCAGCAATTCTGACCCACGAAGTGTTTAACCAGTATCACTCAGAAACCGAGATGCTGCGTTATATCAAACAGCTCGAGAACAAAGATTTAGCGCTGAACCACAGCATGATTTCATTGGGCTCGTGCACCATGAAACTCAACGCCACCGCGGAAATGATTCCAGTGACTTGGCCAGAGTTTGGTGGGTTGCACCCGTTCTGCCCATTGGATCAAGCCCAAGGCTATCAAGAGTTGTTGCATACGCTGTCAACCTGGCTGGTAGATATTACCGGCTACGACGCTATGTCGATGCAACCAAACTCCGGTGCCCAAGGCGAATACGCCGGCTTGTTGGCGATTCATCGCTATCACGCCAGCCGTGGCGAAGGCCATCGCAATATCTGTTTGATTCCTGATTCTGCCCACGGCACCAATCCGGCGTCTGCACAAATGGCCGGCATGAAAGTGATCGTGGTAGCCTGTGATAAAAACGGTAACGTGGATATTGCTGATTTGCGCGCCAAAGCTGAAGAAGTGAAAGACCAACTCAGCTGCGCCATGGTGACTTACCCGTCGACCCACGGCGTGTACGAAGAGAAGATTCGCGAGATCTGCGACATCGTGCATGAGTTTGGTGGTCAGGTGTATATGGACGGCGCCAATATGAACGCGCAAGTGGGTGTAACTTCGCCGGGCTATATCGGCTCAGACGTATCCCACTTGAACCTGCACAAAACCTTCTGTATCCCGCACGGCGGCGGTGGCCCGGGTATGGGCCCTATCGGCGTGAAGAGCCACTTGGCACCGTTCTTACCGGGCCATACGCTGCTCGACGGCGAAGGCTTGGCAACCGGCAACCCGGCGGTATCCGCAGCACCATTTGGTAGCGCGAGCATTCTACCCATCTCATGGATGTATATCGTGATGATGGGCAGCGCTGGCTTACGCAAAGCTACGGAAGTAGCCATGCTCAACGCCAACTATATGGCCAAGCGCTTAAAAGAGCACTTCCCAGTGCTGTACACCGGCCGTAACGACCGCGTGGCCCACGAGTGCATTATCGACTTGCGCCCGCTAAAAGACGCCACCGGCATTGCTGAAATCGACGTGGCCAAGCGCTTGCAAGATTATGGCTTCCATTCGCCGACCATGTCGTTCCCAGTTGCGGGCACGCTGATGATCGAGCCAACGGAATCGGAATCGAAAGCAGAAATGGATCGCTTCTGTGATGCCATGATCGCGATTCGCCAAGAAATCGAGCAAGTAGCCAAAGGCGAGTGGACGTTAGAGGCGAACCCATTAGTGAATGCACCGCATACCTTAGCGGACATCACCGAAGCGTGGGACCGCCCATACAGCATCGAACAAGCCGTATTCCCGAAAGCCTGGTTACGCGACCATAAATTCTGGCCAAGCGTAAACCGCATCGACGACGTATACGGCGACCGCAACTTTATGTGCAGCTGCCCACCGTTGTCGGCTTATCAGGAGTAGGTGGTTTAGCTGTTCGGTAGCAAACAATACAGAAAGAGGCCTTCGGGCCTCTTTTTTTATACCTTTACAGTTTTTCTTGTAGCCTCTGCAACAATCTTATAAGTTAGGTAATTAACAAAAGCGCACGCCGACGGATTATGGCGAAGCGAACGCAGTGAAAAACCCACTGCCAAGAGCCCGCTCACGTAGTTTCCTCAATTAACTCAAGGAAGAGCCTTTCTTAGTCGTTTCTGGTGGTAACACTTGCTCGTTTTGTTTCTGTATATCGTGCGTGATTTTGCGTGTTTATGCTGGCGGATGTCCAAGACACAAGGGTTTTAGCTTTGCGTTGTGATGTTAATTAGCATGCATTGTTTGGTTGTTATTGTGCGTGAAGGGTGTATCTGGGATATGCGGTGTACTTAGTAATACAATGTTAGCAAGGAGGTAGGATAGTGCCAGAAAGACTCAGATTGACTAAGAATGCACAATTTTACAGAGTCAATGATCCTGTAGAAGATGAGCTAGTTAAAACTATCTTGGACACTGCCTCTGACAATATGAATCCCGATAGTGGATTTGTAATTGATGAATTTAGGCAGGAGCGGAGTTTAGACGAACAAAGTTTAAGTTATGTCTATTCAGCTAGGGTATTTCCTTCTAGTCGGCCAGTTTATTTCTTAGACGATGATTTCGAAGACAAAATTTATGCATTTATACTGATCATTGAGATTGGCGACTACCTTGCTGTTCTGAAGAAGAGCTGCGCCAACATATTTGACCTGATGGACGAAAAGTTTACGCTTGTCGGAAGCAAGGAATTTTCATCATCATTCTCTGATGATGATGTAGAGTTTCAGAGGTTGGCGCTTAGAAATATGACTGTTTCAGATCGCGCAATGAGATCTAGATCATATGAGGCGGCTGACTTAAAAGGATTACTTTCTACTCACTCAGCAGGAAGATCAATTCCCTACTACTTTAAGCTCCGGCAAGGGGCTAAAACACGATCTATATCAGGAACTGGCCGGGTTGTTGAATCATCTAGTAGAGAAACACTCGATAATGTCGCTGAATGGGTTTACGAGCAAATCAATCTAATAGAATCCCCTAGCAATACAAATTTTCTAGATGCTTTCGCAAGTAAAGTAGAGCTAAGCGAAGTCTTAACGATTTGTTCGCCTAATGCCATTCTTATAGAGAGTCATTCTTTGTTTGATCGCCTTAAGAAGGATGGAGTTTCAGTAAAATATAAAACAAAGAAAGGAAAAGTCATCCGCGTTTCCAATCGTGTCTACAAACATCTAGAGTCTGCACTGGAGAAAGTATACGAGATAGATTCAGACTTAAACATCATGGGTGTTAATGACGGCTCTCGGGTTAGAGCCAACAAGAAAAGCCTAACATTATATTCAAAATACCTTGCAAAGTTCCGTGTGTCAGAAAACGGGAAGTTAATAACTCTTCAAAAGTATATTGTTAAGCACGGGTTTTATAGTATCACTTTTGAAGACCCAAAATATATGTACTTTATGGGGTCGTGCTTCGAGGATTCTTCAGGGATTTCAGAAATCGATAACATTCTTGAGATACTTCAACCAATAGAAGAAATTCCTGCCGTCAACTCGGAAAAAGGCAGCTTTACGGAAGAAAGTGAAAATTTTACAGAAGACTCAATGTTTGATGTTATTGAGAAAATTCATGCGGAAGATGATTATATATTCTGTGATGACCTGGGTGATGAGTGGGCTGATCATATAACCTTTAATAAAGAGAACTCAAACATATGCTTTATTCACTCAAAACACGGCGATCCCAGTACATCAGCCAGCAACTTGCACGATGTTGTGGGCCAAGGAATTAAGAACCTTGGAAACATGTATTTTGATGCGAATGCTATGTTATCGAAATTAGACAAAACCTTTAAAGATTATTACAAGTCTGGGAAAGGTATACAAACAAAAATACCCAGGATACGAAAGGGAAATATCGATGATTTCGATTGGTATCTGGCGAATTTGCTTAAGGACTACAAGCTCAATCGCAGCTGCATCTTATGCTGTTCATTTCTTTCGGTCTCAGACATTACAGGCGAGTTTAATAAAATAAAAGAAGGAAAGCCTGTGAGAGGTAATATTGTCCAGCTACTATGGATTATTTCTTCCTTCGCGCATGCGGTCAAAGATATGAACGCAAGACCAATAATATATTGTATCGAGTAATATTGCTAACAATGCCATGCACGCGACAAGCGCGTGATGGCGGCGTTAAATCACATAATAAAGGACGTTTCTATGGAAAAGCTCGTATTTCAACACGCTCCCCAAGTTGAGCTTGGTACTAACAAGTTTATAAACTGTCCCACGATACTTCAGTTCGATGATACGCCTCTCATAGAGGTTGTGCGTCTTCAAGAAGCTGGCTTTTCGACTCAAATCCCGATCTACCACTCAGATGGTACTTATTTGGCGAAAGTTGTTGGTTCGCAATTGTTCGCAACACCTGAAGGTAAAAAGGCAGGTATAGAACTCGATCATCCCGACAAGATGACGGTATGTCGTTTGGGAGGTCAGACACTATTCGAGATAAGGAGAGAAGGGGCTGCGGCGCTGAAGACGGCTGCCGAACTGTACACGCCAACAGGCCACTTCGTAAGGTATGCCGGAGTAGAGCCAGCGCTTATCAATAACGATGGCCAGTCTTTACAGATAGGCGGAATGATCATGACCGGGAATACTATTACGGGCTGTCGAATTGGGGTATGGATTAAGTCCGACGGCTCTATTGGTATTGGTTGCGGCTAGATTTAGCAAAGCCAGTTAGCAGGACGCTCGCAAGCTCGCGCCTCTGCTGGCGGCGTTATGGCTCTCCAGATGGAGTAAATGAATGATTCAGGAAATGTTGATTCTTGCTGGTGGCAGCGCATTATTGATGACCGCCCTTGGCTTTCTTTCGCGTTCGATTATTCTTCATTTTCTCAACAAGGACTTTAAGCAATTTGAGCAGCGACTGATAACTGAGGCTCAAAAGAGTAACTTTATTTTTGAAAAACTCTACGTTAGGAAGCTTGAAGCAATAGCATCGCTATATGAACAATCAGTTCTTGCAGAGCAGGCCACAAAGTATGCTGTGCAAATGCAAGGCAATGTGGAACCTGAACGTATCCCAGAGCTTGAAGAGAAAGTCAGGGGGTTCAGGGAAAAGTACTTACTTGCTCGGTTGTGGCTAGATGACCAGTCATGCGAAATTATTGACGAGCTACTTAGTCAGCACTCGATGTTCTATAAGGTGATAAATGCGGCAAATATGCAGAAAAGTGGTCTTGGTAAAGACTGGATTGGAAGCGCAATGACGGAGCTTTGGGAAAAAGCAGATGAGGAGCTTCCTAAAGTCCAAAATAGTTTGCGAGAGGCGTTTAAGGTTGCAGCCAATGAAATTAAGCCATAACAAGGCCAGCCACAGCGACGGCTTTTCCGTTGCGGCTTCGCCTTCACTACAAAGCCGCGCGTGCTGCGGGCGTTAGTTAAACATCAAGGAGTAACCGGCAGTGGATTGGCTCATTAATGTTGTACCTGTACTATTGACTCTGATTGGTGGCGGCGCCGGGTGGCTCCTGAAGTCAAAGCTGGAGACTAAGCGCAGAATAGAGGAATCTCTACAAGAAGAAGCAGCTCAAATCTATCTTGGAATTTTGCTACCTTTTGCAACCTTGTTTTCGGACTTGTCCCTCAAGAGCCAAGCAGAGACGTTGAAAAAGATTAAATCTTGCGAGTATCGGGAGAAGTCATTTAAGTTGGTGCTTGTTGGATCTGATGAGGTGGTGTCTTCCTGGAACTCTATGTGGTCAACCATTTATGCAGCTGAACGTAGAGAAGGGAAAAGCACAGATATACTAGTAGCATTTGGAAATGTGTTGCTGGCAATTCGTCGTAGTCTCGGAAATAGCGCCACATCAATGTCGAACAAAGATTTGCTAAAGTGGTTGATAAAAGACATTGACATGGTGAAATCCAATGTTTAACAAAGCTTACCAGTTAGTCGCCACAAGCTCGCGCTTCTGTAGGCGGCGTTAGGCACACAAATAGTCCCTTATGTCGAGTTGAAATGGCTTTAGAGGGAAATGAGAAAGTAAGCGAGGTTTACAAGTGGCGCAAGTTTGGATCGATGCACTCACATTCAACGACGGAAACACCGTAGAGCTGGCAAAGAACGACATTGTAGTTCTAGTCGGCCCCAATAACGCTGGGAAAAGCGCAACCCTTAGAGAGTCAGCTCAGCTGTTACGTGCCAAGTCGAACAAAGGAAAGGTGATTTCGGATCTATTGATTGGCAGGGAAGGAAACGAAGAGGAGTTGATCCGCCGCCTTGAACAAATGGGAGACAAGACGTTCTCGGGGAACCCTCTGCCAAGTTACCGTGGATTCGGATTTGATGTATATGAAGGCAATGCAAAGAGTTATTGGCTCAGAATAGAGGACGACGGCCTTTCGGAACTGCTTGAAGTCTTTGTTAAAAACATTTCGACGGAAGAGCGGTTAACAGCTGCTAACCCAACGAACAATATTAGACTTTCTAAGGAGCCCCCAACCCACCCTATTCATTTCCTGCAAAAGAAAGATTCTCTTGAGGCTACTTTTAGCCATTATTTTAGGCAGGCATTCGGGACCGACTTGATTGTCCATCGAAATGCCGGCAGCGAAGTTCCTTTATACGTAGGAGAGCGCCCAATCCCAAAAGATGGGGAGGATCGCGTCTCGGAGGGATACTTGGCCGAGCTCGAAACGCGAGATTTGCTTCATAAGCAGGGGGATGGAATGAGGAGCTTCGTAGGTGTTCTCCTTAACGCCTTCGTTTCTCAGCATTCAATTCTCTTCATAGATGAGCCAGAAGCATTTCTCCACCCGCCTCAGGCCAGGTTGCTCGGCAAAATGCTTGCTCGTGATCTACCCACCGCGCGTCAATTATTCCTTGCAACCCATAGCCAGGATTTCCTGAAGGGCCTTCTTGATGCGGGGGTAAATAACCTGAAGATTATCCGTGTGCGGCGTGACGGAAGCGTGAATAGAGTTAGCATGCTTAGCAGTGCTGATATTGAGGCAATATGGAAAGACTCTCTCCTTCGACACTCGAATGTGTTGGATGGGCTTTTTCACAGCAAGGTGGTGATCTGTGAGAGCGACTCAGATTGCAGGTTTTACTCTGCTGTAATGAGCGCAATATTTGAGGATCAAGGAAGTATCGCTCCAGATATAATGTTCATCCATTGCGGAGGAAAGCATCGGATAGCTGTGGTTGTTCGCGCGCTACGGAAGTTGGGTGTTCCGATAACGGTAGTTGCGGACTTCGACGTGCTTTCAGATATTCAGCCTCTTCGCTCCATCGTTGAAGGTCTGGAGGGAGGATGGTCAGAGTTAGAATCAGATTGGCGACTTGTGAAGTCTTCTGTCGATCAGAAGAGACCAGAACTGGAGACAGATGATGTGAAGAGAGAAATCTCAGTAATTCTCTCTTCAGTGGAGCAACGTATATTCCCAAAAGAGGTTGCGAGGGAGCTCGGAAAAATATTGAAGAAGACTTCAGCTTGGTCGCAAGCGAAGACCGCCGGCAAATCCTATATTCCGAGTGGTGACCCGACGCAGGCATATGCCCGTTTGCGTGCAGCACTAAAGTCGGTAGGACTGCTCGTGGTTGACGTGGGCGAACTTGAGGGGTTTGTACGATCTATTGGGAACCATGGCCCCACATGGGTCAATGATGCGCTGAACAGGGATTTGAGAAATGACCCAGAACTTGAGGATGCTCGGCGTTTTGTTTCTGAAATGGTGTAGGCGGCGTGCATGGGTTAAGACAACTAGGACCTTTGAAAGCGCCTTGAGCTGATCATCTCCGCCTCCGGACATCAAAAGCGTGCCGCTTTTGGTCCCCTCCGCTGGCGCCCCGATGCGAGTTACCTCAGCGTTCAGTATCTGCCAGATTCGTACCTTAAGGAGTAGAGTATGTCGTTGTTGGATTTGTATCGTCGGAATGTAACGAGAAAGCGAGAAGAAATCGCCAAGCTGCAGCAGGGACAAGCAAAAGAGCAAGATAAAATTGCTAATCTTTCTAGCAAAATAAACTCAGCTGCGCATGCGATGTCTCGCACGAGTAATGCAAGTACTGCAAGATCGAAGTTACGTGAGTTCGAAAGATACCAAAAAGATCAGGCGACAGCTGAAAGGAAAGTATCTGACTTTGACAAAAAGATCGCTCGAAAGCAGAAAGAACTTGCAGTTGAGCAAAAAAAAGTGTCAACGGAAGAGGAAAAAGAGAGCAAACAACGACAGAGGGAGTCAGAACGGCAAGCTAGGGCACACCAATCCCGAATTAATCAAATAAATAGTACTCTCGATAAGCATGATGTCTTGCATCAAAGAACTATTGCTACTCTGAAGGCACTTCAAGACCTTCCAGAGAAAATTGTAGTTCTATTTCTCGCTTCGAATCCTGCTAATGTTCAACAGTTGAGACTGGATGAGGAGGCACGTGCCATTGGCGATATGATTAGAAAGGCAAAGCACAGAGATTCAGTTTTATTTGAGAGTAGATGGGCAGTTCAACCAGTGGATGTTCTGCAAGCAATAAATGAGTTAAATCCTACAATAGTTCATTTTAGTGGCCATGGTTCAGACTCTGATGAAATAGTATTTCAAGATACTGACGGCAATGCGAAATTAGTTACTAAAGAAGCCATCGTGCAAACTATGATGGCCTCATCGGGTGAAATTCGTTTAGTTTTTTTTAATACGTGCTATTCCTATAGCCAAGCTGAAGCAATAACTCATCACGTCGAAGCCGCCATTGGGATGAATACCAGTATAGGTGATGATGTGGCAAGGGTATTTTCATCAAAATTCTACTCTGCAATTGGATTTGGGCTTTCGGTCAGAAAAGCATTTGAGCAGGCTAAAGCCCTAGTGATGATGGAAGGCTTGAACGGAGAAAACACACCGGAGCTTTTTGTCCAAGAAGGACTGGATCCGAATGATTTAGTCATAGTTCGGCCAGTAGAACCGAAAGAAACATTGAAACCAGTAGGGTAAAACTGAACAAGGGCATGCACGAGACGCCAGCTCTAAAGCTCACTCGCCCGTGATGGCGGCGTCCAATCTGCATGGATAATCAATAGGCCATAGTAATAATCTCGCATTAGCAGTGACCAAGCACACTATCGCAATAAGTATGCCCGCTTTTGGTTGACCTCCTCACCCCACTCGCAGAACAACTTTCACCACACCAGATTAAATCGTAAATGAAAAATAATTTTAAATTTAACTTGATCTGCTGTTGTTGCGAGTCTATCATAATCGTAAATTAATAATGATTTGCAACGTGGAGGAAAACAAATGAGCGAGGTAACTATCAATTCAGTATGTGAAACTATTTTTACTGGTATTCCGAGCAACCTAATTCAAAAGGCAGAGCCAGCAGATGCGACACATCATATGATCACGGGTTCATCTTTGAATCATGCCGGTGAGTTAGTTGAGGAGGCTCTTCAACCTGTCCAACTTAAAGACGAAAAATCGGCATCAAAGTTTCTCCTGACGGAGGGCGATGTCGTGGTTTTAACCCGCGGTAATTCCTTTCGGGCTGCAATTGTCGACTCAAAAACCGTAAAGCTTAAACTGATACCTTCGGCTAATTTGGTGGTTTTGCGCCCTAACGCTTCGAAGGCAAAGCCAACGGCGCTGGTCACTCACTTGAACTCTGCACTTGGTCAATCCCAAATGGAGCAGCTTGCAACAGGCACCACCATCAAGAATGTACCCGCGAGCAAGCTCAAAGAACTGCAGTTTAAATTGCCAGGCTTAGAAACACAGGAACAAATTGACAGCTTGTTTTTTGCAAGTAACCAAGCCTATACCGCTGGCATTGCAATGGTTGAGCAAGAGCGTAAAGTAGCGATGGCGAAGGTGAACGAGTTAATGCAGGGAGGCGCATAACATGACTATCAATTTCACTAATCAATTATCAAAGCTTATCGACTCGGTACGAGGGGAGCTCAGAGAAGAGCAAGTACTGCCGCTCATAACGATATTGCTCTATGTTAAGGTTAAAGATGTAGAGTCTATTAATGCTCTCAAACGCATGGGACTAGCGAATCAAAAGACGGCCCTGTTAGAGTTAATTGCAGCTTACCCTGAGGTCGAGGAACACTCAGCTCTCAGTGCAATAGACTTCGCTCACAACGAAGCACTATCAATGCTAATTAGCTTTGTCGCTGACATCGATGACATTAACATTGCTGTACAAACGATTCGCACTGCTTTTGCAAACTCTCGTTTCGCAACCGAATATGGCTCAAATTCAAACGAAGTAGAGTTACTACTTGGGCTAGTAAAACCCCAAAAGAAAGACACATTTTTAGACCCGGCGGGTGGTATTGGTAATGTGCTTTCCGCACTATCAGTTCAGCAGGCTGAGCTACAAGAAATAAATTCTGACTCGGCAATTATCTGTCAGCTTTTAGCTAGCCTCGAACAAAAGGAAGTCACTGTTTTTAAGGGTAACAGCCTTGTTCAGCCTGCTTTTAAGAAAGCTAGTGCGGATTATGTGGTTATGACCCCGCCACTCGGGCTCCGGTTTGGCCGCGAACAAATCGACAAAATAAAGTCCGCTCCCTATTTACTGCCGCAAGAATCACAAACGTCCATTCCCATGACTGCTGGCGATAGCCTGTGGCTTCAGTTAGCTTTATGGGCTTTGAGCGACACCGGCAAAGGGTATGTATTCTTACCTAGAGGCTGGCTGTTCAGAGGCGGTTACGATGCCCAGGTGCGCGAGTACTTTGTCGAGAATGAGCTGGTTGAAGCCGTTGTCCAATTGCCGAGCAAGTTCTTCAGCCACACAGCTGTTGCGCCCGTGCTACTTATCCTCAATAAAGCAAAGGAAAAAGGCAGCCCTGTTCGCTTTATCGACGCTGAAGCGACACAAAATGACGCGGGCCTCGATTACCATTTAAGCTCGGATTATATTGCCGAAATTGTGAGACTCATTACGGCCACCGAAATAGATGACCCAAGAGTCGTCGAAAAATACGCACCAGACATTCGCGAGCAAGACATGATTCTCGCCGTAAACCGGTACATTACGCCGTCAACGCATATTGAAGACATCAATTTCGAAGCAGAGTCTGCGAAATTAAAACAACTAGAAAGCGCCTATGCAGAAGCCAAACGCCAATTGAGCGCCCTGCTCGACAACTAATTTAGGAGGAAATAAACATGGATCACAGTGTACACAACAAACTTATTTCATTTATTTGGGGTATCGCCGACGACTGCTTGCGAGACGTGTATGTTCGCGGAAAATACCGCGATGTTATTCTACCCATGGTAGTACTGCGCCGTTTAGATACCTTGCTCGAGCCAAATAAAGATGCTGTATTAGAAGAAGTTAGATTCCAAAAAGAGGAAATGGGCGCAACGGAGCTGGATGATGCACCATTAATAGAAGCCAGTGGCTACGTGTTTTACAATACGTCTAAATGGACGCTTAAATCGCTGTTCAATACCGCCACGAACAACCAACAAATCCTACTTGCTAACTTCGAAGAGTATTTACTTGGTTTCAGTGACAATGTTAAAGAAATCATCGAGTGCTTTAACCTGCAGTCGCAAATTCGCCATATGGCGGCAAAGCAAGTCTTACTCGATGTAGTTGAGAAATTTGTTTCGCCTTACATCAACTTAACGCCGGAAGCCGCTGAAGACCCTGACGGTAACAAAATGCCAGCCCTCACTAACCTCGGTATGGGCTATGTGTTTGAAGAGTTGATTCGTAAGTTCAACGAAGAAAACAATGAAGAGGCTGGGGAGCATTTTACCCCACGCGAAGTAATCGAGTTGATGACGCACATGGTTTTTGATCCGGTTAAAGACCAACTTCCACTTACCATGACTGTGTACGACCCCGCCTGCGGGAGTGGGGGCATGCTCACTGAGTCGCAAAACTTTATTGAAGAAAAATACCCGAACGAAAGTCGTGATATTTACCTCTATGGTAAAGAAATCAACGATGAAACCTATGCGATTTGTAAATCGGACATGATGATTAAAGGCAACGACCCCGAGAACATTCGGGTGGGTTCAACATTATCTAGCGACGAGTTCGCGTCTTCACGATTTGATTTCATGCTCTCTAACCCACCGTATGGCAAAAGCTGGGCGTCTGAACAAAAGCATATTAAAGACGGGGGCGATGTTATCGACCCACGGTTTAAAGTAACCCTCACCGATTACTGGGGTAACCGGGAGGAAGTAGACGCAACCCCGCGCTCTAGTGACGGCCAATTGCTGTTTCTGATGGAAATGGTCAGCAAAATGAAAAACCCATCGGAAAGTCCATTGGGTAGCCGCATTGCATCCGTTCACAACGGTTCTTCATTGTTTACTGGCGATGCCGGCGGTGGTGAGAGTAATATACGCCGCTTCATTATTGAGAACGATATGCTGGAAGCAATTGTTCAGTTGCCGAATAACCTGTTCTACAACACCGGTATTACCACCTATATTTGGGTGCTGAACAATAACAAACCAGAAAACCGAAAAGGTAAAGTGCAGTTGATTGATGCCAGCTTACTCTATCGTAAGCTGCGCAAGAACCTTGGTAATAAAAATTGCGAATTCGCACCAGAGCACATCACTGAAATTACAGACACCTATCTGGCCTGCAGCGCTATTGAGCGGAAGCTAAACGAGAACAACGATCCAATCGGCATTGCAAGCCAAGTATTCAGCAACCAAGACTTTGGTTACTACAAAGTAACCATTGAACGGCCAGATCGACGCAAAGCCAGATTTACTTCTGAGGCTATTGCACCGCTTCGCTTTGACAAGCAACTAAGTGAAGTAATGGCGCACCTGTATTCCGAGTATGGTGAGAGCGTTTATGAAACATCAGGATATGGCCCAGACGGTAACAAAAGTTTTTTACAGTCTATCGACAAAGAAATCTTAAACTGGTGTGAAGACAATGAAATTAGCTTAAATGCAAAAGCTAAAACGAAACTGCTCGACGTGAGACACTGGTTAAAGCTCAAAGCCTTACTAAAGTCCGCTGAGCAGCTGATGGCGAACATCGGTCAGGAAGAGTTCGATGACTTTAACCGTTTCAAAATGCTTGTCGACAAGGCGTTAAAAGCCCTAGGAATAAAGCTTTCTTCGCCGGAAAAGAGCGCTATTTTAAAGGCTGTCAGTTGGTATGACGAACACGCTCAGAAAGTCATAAAGAAAGTACAGAAACTCAGCGGCGATAAACTCGATGCGTTGCTCATGCGTTATGACTGCCGAGCCGAGGATTTGTCACACTACGGCTATTTTCCGACAGCTAAGCCAAACGAGTTCATTACCTACGAGACTAATGGTGATTTGCGTGATACCGAATCTGTACCATTGGGGCAAAGTATTTACCAATACTTCCTTGATGAAGTGAAACCTCATGTAGATGAAGCTTGGATAAACCTCGATAGCGTAAAAATTGGCTACGAAATTAGCTTCAACAAATACTTTTACCGCCACAAGCCGTTACGCGCACTCGAAGATGTTGCACAAGACATCATTACTTTAGAGCAAAAGGCTGAAGGCTTAATTGCTCAGATTTTGGGTGTAAAAGTTGAAGATGTGCAGGGAGGTGAGTGATGCAAGCTTTAGCAAACTTCCCTAAGTATGAGTCCTATAGCGATTCTGGCGAAGATTGGATTGGAGAAATTCCCTATCACTGGGAGACAGTGCGGCTCAAGCATCTTTTTCGAGAAAAAAAGCATAGACCAAACATGAGCTTAAACTGCGGAGCTATTAGTTTCGGTGAAGTCGTCACTAAGGATGACGACAAAGTACTTGAGGCGACAAAAGCCTCTTATCAAGAAGTGCTATCAGGTGAGTTTTTAATTAACCCGCTGAACTTAAATTATGACTTAATCAGTTTGCGAATTGCCTTATCTAAGGTCGATGTAGTTGTTAGTGCCGGTTATATCGTAATTAAAGAAAAAGAACCAATAATTAAAGAGTACTTTAAATATCTACTCCATCGATATGATGTGGCGTACATGAAGCTTCTTGGTTCCGGAGTGCGGCAAACTATTAGTTTTAATCACATTGCAAATAGCTTGCTGCTTAGCCCGCCGATGGAAGAGCAAACTTTAATAGCCAAGTTCCTTGACCAAAAAACCGCGCAGATCGATGAAGCGATTACTATTAAAGAGCAGCAAATCAAGCTGCTACAAGAGCGCAAGCAAATCATCATCCAGAAAGCAGTTACCCAAGGCCTTGACCCCAATGTACCGATGAAAGACTCCGGTGTGGATTGGATTGGTGAGATTCCAGCGCATTGGGAGATTTCGCTCGCTAAACATGTATTGAGGAAATTAAATCGTCCCCGATATAAAAATGGAAATACGGTCATTTGCTCAAATCACGGATGTTCAAAGCTATTAGGCGATGTTAATCAAGGCTTGGTATCTCTAACCCAACATGATTATCAGGGAGTCAATAAAGGTGATTTACTTGTGCATGGTATGGATGCCTGGCACGGAGCAATTGCAATGTCTGAACACACTGGAGATTGCACCTCCGTAGTTCATGTCTGCGACACATTTCAGAACAAAAGTTATATTGCGTATTTCCTTAAAATGCTGGCGATCATGAATGTCTACAAAGTAATTTCAAATGGCGTTAGAGGGAATACTAGTGATTTTAGAAGCTGGAGTAAGTTCGGTGATATTCAAATCATTTTACCCCCACTAATTGAGCAAAATGCCGTCGTGGAGTTGCTTGATGAACAGATGCAAAAAACGGATCGTTCAATTGAACTACTTAATCAGCAGATCGAAAAGCTCAAAGAATACAAAACCACCCTGATCAACAGCGCCGTGACAGGAAAAATAAAAATCACCCCAGAAATGTTTGAGCAATAGGATGCGATTATGTTCACGGTAAATCATCAAACCAACAGGATCAGTCCAGTTAAGACGAAGAAGTTCAGTGAGTTGGGCTTTTCCGAGCGAAAGCATCTTCAGGAATGGTTGGCACACGAGCCATCCGCACTCGGTGAAGAGTTGTTGATTATTCAAAAGGAGTTCAATGGCTTTGATGACACCCATGAACGTTTAGATTTACTGGCGTTGGATAAAGATGGCAACTTGGTCATTATTGAAAACAAGCTGGACGACAGTGGCCGCGATGTGGCGTGGCAGGCGTTTCAATGCGCCTCGTACTGTGCGTTTGATTGTTATGAACAAACAGGAGAAGCTTGGGCTGAGGCTCAAGTTATGCAGCTCCAACTTGAGATAATAAATGTTCTCAGGAAACACCAGAATCGAGGACTAAGTATATGACCTTGAACAGAAGCAGTGAATACTTGCGCTCTTTGTTAGAAGAACTCTGCTCTCTTCCGCAAGAAACCGAGTGGGTAGAGTTTAAGCAGGACAATGATGACCCCTTGATGATTGGTGAATACATCTCCGCACTAGCCAACTCCGCTGCGCTTCTAGGTAAGCAATTTGGGTACGTGGTCTGGGGCGTGGAAAACGATTCACATGATGTGACTGGAACGGCCTTTAAGCCGTCAGTGACAAAACACAAGCAACAAGAATTAGAAAGTTGGCTGCTGCAAAAAACAAAACCCCGAATTCATTTTCGATTTTTTGAATTTGAATCCATCACAGGCCGCGACGTCGTAATACTCGAGATCGAGGCAGCAAAACGCGATCCTGTTCAGTTTGATGGCACTGAATTCATTCGCGTTGGGTCGTATAAGAAAAAACTCCGTGACTTCCCTGCGAAGGAACGAGAACTGTGGCGCGCGTTTGATGCCACTCCTTTTGAGCAGCAAAGTGCCGCCGATAATCTAACTGCGGACGCCGTGTTGAAGCTATTAGATTATGCCGCATATTTCGATCTAATGAACATTCCCCTTCCAGAAAATAGGGAGGGAATTCTTAGCACACTTATGAACGACCAAATCATCGATAAAAATGAAGCCGGTCAGTGGGTAATCACTAACCTTGGCGCTATTCTTTTTGCCAAAGACTTATCTAACTTCAACCGCTTAAAGCGAAAAGCAGTTCGTATCGTGCAGTATAAGGGCGCTAACAGAGTAGAAACCACCAGAGAAATTGAGGGTGTAAAAGGTTATGCAATCGGCTTTGATGGACTGATAAACTATTTGAAAGCGTTACTCCCTGCAAATGAACAAATAAAGAATGCGCTCCGCAAAGAAGTGCCCGTATATCCCGAGCTCGCCATTCGGGAATTAGTAGCTAACGCTTTAATACATCAAGATTTTAGCATTACTGGCACAGGTCCATTAATTGAAGTTTTTGATACCCGACTAGAGATAACTAATCCGGGTGCGCCTTTGGTGGCACCGGAAAGGTTCCTCGATTCGCCACCACGAAGCCGGAATGAAGCATTGGCCTCATTAATGCGTCGAATTGGCTTCTGCGAAGAACGCGGCAGTGGGATTGATAAAGTAATCTTTGAAACCGAGTTTTACCAGCTCCCTGCTCCGATATTCGAGTCGTTCGAACAGAACACTCGGACTATGTTATTTGCATACAGAGCATTTAAAGATATGACAAAAGAAGAGCGACTTCGGGCTTGCTATTTTCATTGCGCGCTTCGTTATCTAAGCAGGCAACCTATGACCAACGCTACTCTTCGAGAGCGATTTGGTATCGAAGCGCGGAACGCATCGATGATCAGTCGATTGCTTACTCAAGCATTAGAAAATAATGTAATAAAACCGTACGATGAGACTGTTGGTAAAAAAGCAATGAGTTATGTTCCTATGTGGGCTTAACTTTCCCAGTTTGTTTGACTGGTGTTTGACTAAAAGAATCATTCGAGGTGGCTTGCGAATATAAGCAATTGTATTTTAAAGGGTATTTATTTTTTGTTTATTTGACTCAGGTTAGATGAATCTTGAAAATTCAATGCTCAAATTGTTTGACTGGCATTTGACTGAATGGGCTTTCACTTCCTAAAAGTGCTTAGACTTCAAAAGGTTAGGTAAATTCTTTTATTTGACTGTAGCATGTTGCTTACAACATATTTACTGAATAATCATGAGAAAGCGCGAAGCTAGCGCTGTTGGACGCTAAATAGAGGGATATTATGGTTAGTAAAACGAACGAACAAGCGCTAGAGGCTGCCATTGAGAAAAGCCTAACGGGCACTTGCTTAGAGGAACTGAGTGCAGGTGTGCGATTTGCTGAGCCTGACTATATCGGTGCGTTTTACAAAATTGGCCAGGCCTCTGAATTCAACAGCCAGTACGCTATTGATGAGCGCTACTTTTGGGCGTTTCTCGAAAAAACACAAGAGCCGGAGCTCGAAAAACTAAAGCGCAATAACCGAACTGACTGGCAGCGTAAGCTGCTTGAGCGTTACGATCGCCTTATTAAGAAGCATGGTGTTTTACACCTGCTCAAAAAAGGCTTAAGTGTTGACGATGCCCATTTTCATCTGCTTTACCCAGCGCCATTAGCCAGCAGCAGTGAGAAGGTAAAGCAGAACTTTGCTGAGAATATTTTCAGTTGCACTCGTCAAGTTCGCTACTCTCGAGCCAACCCCTTGCAAGAAATCGATATGGTGCTGTTCATCAACGGCATTCCGCTGGTTACGTTAGAGCTTAAAAATGCTTGGACTGGACAAACAGCGCGATACCATGGTCAAAAGCAGTATCGCAACGACCGTGATACAACCCAGCCACTTTTGAACTTTGGCCGTTGCTTAGTACACATGGCTGTGGATACAGATGAAGTTTACATGACGACCAAGTTGGCAGGGAAAAGCACCTACTTCTTACCCTTTAATAAGGGTCATAACCTTGGTCAAGGTAACCCTCCTAATCCTAAGGGACATAAGACCGCTTATTTGTGGGAGGAAGTATTCAGCAAAGAGAGTCTCGCGAATATCATTCAGCACTTTGTGCGTCTTGATGGTTCCAGTAAAGATCCGCTGGCAAAGCGTACGTTATTTTTCCCGCGCTATCACCAGCTAGATGTGGTACGAAAATTAGTACATCACGCGGCTACCCATGGAGTTGGCCAAACTTATTTGATTCAGCACTCTGCTGGTTCGGGTAAATCCAACTCCATTACGTGGGCAGCATACCAACTCATAGAAACCTACCCTGCCTCTACACAAGTAGCTGGTGGTAAAGGTCTCGACAAGCCTCTGTTTGATTCAGTAATTGTAGTGACCGACCGCCGCTTGCTTGATAAACAACTTCGCGACAATATTCGCGAATTCTCTGAAGTTAAGAACATTATTGCGCCAGCGTTCAAGTCATCCGAATTGAAGAAAGCGCTAGAGAACGGCAAAAAAATAATCATAACAACGATTCAAAAGTTTCCGTTCATTATCGACGGCATTTCCGATCTTAGTGATAAGCGTTTTGCTGTCATTATCGATGAGGCCCATAGTTCGCAATCAGGCTCTGCTCACGACAATATGAACCGCGCTATTGGTAAGGCGGACGTAGAGGAAGCAGAAGACGCGCAGGATAAAATTCTGCAAGCAATGAAATCCCGTAAAATGCGCGGAAATGCGTCGTACCTGGCATTTACAGCAACACCCAAGAACACCACTCTGGAAAAATTTGGCCAACGCCAAGAAGATGGTTCATTTAAGCCTTTCCATCTCTATTCAATGAAGCAGGCTATCGAGGAAGGGTTTATTCTCGATGTTCTGAGCAATTACACAACCTATAAGAGCTATTACGAGATTGAGAAATCGATTGCTGAGAACCCTGAGTTCGATACCAAAAAGGCACAGAAGAAGCTAAGAGCCTATGTCGAGCGGAGCCAGCAAACGATCGATACCAAAGCCGAAATTATGCTCGAGCACTTTATCCCTCAAGTCGTAAACGCAAAGAAATTACGGGGTAAAGGCAAAGGCATGGTAGTGACGCAGAATATTGAGACTGCTATTCGTTACTACCGGGCGATTAAGCGCATACTCGAAGAGCAAGGTAATCCGTTTAAAGTACTTGTTGCCTTTTCCGACACAAAAGAAGTCGACGGCATTGAATACACAGAAGCTGATATCAATGGCTTTGCAGAAACCGACACCAAAGACAAATTTGATACCGACGAATACCGGTTGCTTGTTGTCGCCAACAAGTACCTGACTGGTTTTGACCAACCAAAGCTGTGCGCGATGTACGTTGATAAAAAGCTCGCTGGTGTACTCTGCGTTCAGGCACTATCACGGCTTAACCGCAGTGCGCCAAAATTGGGTAAAAAGACAGAGGATTTGTTTGTTCTCGACTTCTTTAATTCGGTTGATGACATTCAAGCAGCGTTCGAGCCGTTCTATACGGCCACGTCATTAACGCAAGCCACAGATATTAACGTACTTCATGAGCTTAAAGACAGCATGGACGATGCAGGCGTCTACGAATGGTATGAAGTTGAGGATTTTGTTACCCGTTATTTTAATGAAGAAGACGCGCAAAGCTTAAGCCCAATTATTGACGTCGCTGCCGCTCGCTTCAATCAAGAGTTAGAGCTTGAACACGAAGACAGGGTTGATTTCAAAATCAAAGCCAAGCAATTCGTTAAAATATACGGTCAGATGGCTTCAATAATGCCCTACGAAATAGTGGCGTGGGAGAAGCTGTTCTGGTTCTTGAAATTCTTAATTCCAAAATTAAAAGTTCAAGATCCTGACGCTGATGCAATTGATGAGTTGCTTGAGTCCGTAGATTTAAGTTCTTACGGGCTACAGCGTGTGAAGCTGAATAGCTCGATTAAACTGAGTGATGATGAAGCTGAGGTAGACCCGCAGAACCCGAATCCACGCGGTGCGCACGGAGCCGAAAAGGAAACAGACCCGCTAGACGAGATCATCCGCACATTCAATGAGCGTTGGTTCCAGGGCTGGAGTGCAACACCGGAAGAACAGCGCGTAAAGTTTGTGAATATTGCTGAGAGCATTCGCCAACACCCCGATTTTGAGTCCAAGTACGCTAATAACCCTGACCCCCATAATCGCGACCTAGCATTCCAAAAAATGCTGAAAGAAATCATGTTGCAACGCCGCAAGGACGAACTAGAGCTATATAAGTTGTTTGCAAATGACTCGGCGTTTAAAGCGTCGTGGACACAGAGTATGCAGCGGATGGTTGAGAGTTGAGTTCGCCACACACTGCATAATCTAAACGAATATTTAAACCAATTTTACGTGCTCAAGGTCCATGCCCGCACAAAAAAGTCTATTTGTAGTTTTAAGAAAATGGAGATGCTCAATGGATTTTGATCTTAAATCTATATCGGTGACTGTCGTAATTGTAACATTAGCTAGTAGCGGACTTTATGGCTTCTACATGAAAAATAAAAGTAGAGCGCTCATCGACCAAACTACGGGATACAGTCATGTTGTGGAATGCTTAAACCTATTGAAAAGCCACGATTCTGAAAAAATATCTGCTTTTCTTAACGCATTACCCCATAAGCAAAAAGAATTAGAAAAGTCTGATGCAATAATGACAGCTACAGCGACTACCTTTAGTGGTGAGCTAAGAATATCGGGTATGGGACAACCCTTGTCGAAATGCGCTCATTTACTTATGGAGCACAAGGAGAGAATGAAGCGATAACATGTTTTTAGTTGGTTCGCTCATGTCCACTGTCCCAAAATCCGAGACAGTTTAATTATACAGCTGCTTATGGCCTTATACGGGCAATATAAAGTAGATTCCAGTCCCGTTTATCAATCAATTACACCTGACCGCAAGCTTGCGCTTGAATACGGGGGCTGAAAGCAAAAGTGGTTATTTCCATTTTGGAAATAACCACTGAACACGGCGCCATTACTGAAAAATTAATACGAAGCAAGTCAAGTACTTCAACCGCGATATAGTAATTTCATAATATGTAAGCGTTCGAGAAGAAGATTAAGGGAAGTGGACAGAAGCAGCTGTGATGGTTTTGCTTGTCCCGCCATCAACAATCTTATAAGTTAGATTATTAATAAAAGCGCACGCCGACGGATTATGGCGAAGCGAACGCAGTGAAAAAACCACTGCCCAAGAGCCCGCTCACGTTGTTTCCTCAATTTACTCAAGGAAGAGCCTTTCTCAGTTCGTTTCTGGTGGCTATATCTGCTCGTTCTATTCCTAGGTCGCGTGCTTGATTGTGCGTGTTTTTGCTGATGGATTCCCTTAAAGATAGGGGCTTCAAGAGCATGAAGTGATGTTAATGAGCATGCATGGTTTAGTTATTATTGTGCATGCAAGGTGTATCGGGGATATGCGGCGTGCGTAGTATTAAAATGTTAGAAGGTAATCATGGAACAAGCATTTCGACATCTGCATATGCCTCCAGAACTTGCGTGTGAGTTTCTTGCAGTTTTTTCAAGAATGGAGTACGCATTGAAAGTCACGCGATTTCAGGACGGAAATGAAGGCAGAGTTTCCGCGTCGTGGGATCGTTTTGCTAACGAAGCTGATGATGTTTTCGACGAATCATCATCTGAGGACCTGCAAGAAGCCGTTAATTATATGACCAACAAACCTCCGCGTAAGCAAGTACTTGTAGAGAGGCATCGAGTCGAATTTCGAGATTTTACTAAAGATGCGAATCAGCGCCAGTTACAACAGCTTTTGCTCATGGTAAGAATAGTTCGAAATAATCTTTTCCACGGCGGCAAACATTTACCAACTGGAGAGAACGAGCCAGGCCGGAATGAAATGCTTGTGCGGCACTCTCTATCTATTTTACGGGCATGTTCAATATTGTTGCCCGATGTGCAGGAGAGCTATGAGCACTAAAACTTCTAACAAGGCGCACCAATTTGCCACCGCTAGCGGTGGCCGGACGCTCGTAAGCTCGCGCCGTTGTGCGCGGCGTTAACTACCTGCCTCCCCCCCCCCAAAAAAAAAGCCACCCCAAGGCAGCTTCAGAAGAAATCCATCTTACTTCTTCGTGGATTTACTCGGTTTTAATGCGGGAGTATTTCCCGGGGTAGTCTTATTGTCACGTCGACGTTGATCATGTTTCCCAGTTGAATCTGCAATGGGTTTTGGGCCGGGTTTAAGACTCATAACGGTGTTCCTTGCGTAGTTGAGAGAAGATCTCTCTGCCACCAACCTACGCCTATTACTGCAGTAAGTACAATCTGGCCGTGCGCTAGCGTACACAGCGATGGCCTACACCCCCTACCGCCCCAAAAAATCCTGCAACAGATTCGGGGCTGGCTCTGGCAGCTGGTCCGTCATAAACGAGCGGCGTTTTACGCCTCGGGTGATATAGGAAGTGCGCACGCCGTTGGCGAAGGCGTAGGGCACGTATTGTTCTTCTTGCATTAGTGGTATCACTTGTCGCCAGAATTCTGGGGAGAGTGAGTTCATCGCGCTGCTTTCGGCGTTCATTAAAATTACGATGCCGATATCAAAATCTGGCGAGTAGGCGATTTCCGCCCGAAAGCCTTGCACCCAGCCGCCGTGATACACGATGTCGTGATTCATAAACTCATAAATGCGCCAGCCCAGGCCGTAATGGGCGTTGTTTAAATACGGCTGCCAAGCGCGGCGGCGTAAATCTCGCGAGGTATGAATGCGTTTCTCACGCACTTGAGCGAGCACTTCCGGCGGCATGATGTCGGCGTTGTAGCCCATTTGTGCGATCAGCCATTGGGATAAATCTTTGGCGCTGGCGTTCACCCCAGCGGCGGATGAAAAGCGATAGTAGTGAGGGCCCACTTGCCGGGTAATCCAGCCATTGCGACCACGAATATGGGGCAGGGCTTTATCTTCGGTATTCACAAAGCCTTCGTAGCCCATGGAGGCGGTCGACATCGCCAACGGGGTAAATATATGGGTAGCCACCCAATCTGCGTAGCTCTGGCCGGTGGTTTCTTCCACCACGTCTTCGATAAAACTAAAGAGTACGTTTTGGTATCCATAGCAGCGCCCCGGCGTACACATGGGGTTAATGCGGTTAAAGTGCGGAATGATTTGTTGGCGCTCTAAATTAGCCTCAATCAGATTATCGTAGGCGTTGGGAATCACCCCAGAGCTGTGCGCCAGTATGTGCTCCACTTGCAGCTGCAGCGAATAGTCGGTGTTTTTAAAGTCCAAGGTGGGTACGTATTGCTTTACGGAGTCACTGAGGGTGAAGTAGCCGCGGTTTTCCAACATGGAGGCCATGTTGCCAGCAAAGGTTTTCGATACCGACGCGATACGAAATACGGTATCTGGGGTTACGGGCTCGGGATTACCTCGCGAGCGCACGCCAAAGGTGTGCATTTCAACAATGCGATCCCGATGCACTATGGCATAAACGCCGCCAGGCACATTATCGTTGGCCAGTTGCTGGGTAAAGAAATCCGCGTAGCCGGGCAGTAAGGTAACGGGTTCTGGTGGCGTAAGTGCAGAAAGGGGCTTGGGCAATACCCCAGGCCCCGGAGAGGCCGCGGTAACGCCGCTAGCAACACTCAAACCAAACGCCGCAGCAAACACTAGCCCGGTGCTGTAACTGCCGAGTAGGGCGCTGCTGGCGCGTTTTAATGTTGTTCTCGTGCGCGTCGCTACGTTCATAGGTCCCATCAATGGGTGGCGATCTTTTCTTGTAGCACTTGATCGATCAGCTTAATAAAGCTTAACGCCGCCTCAGAGGTGATGCGATAGAACTCGACGTCGACTTTATCGGCGGTGTCCCGGGGCGAATGATAATCCGGATGATCGGCCACGCCAAAGTAGATAAAAGGAATCCCGACCCGATGAAATGCGCCGTGATCCGAGCTCATGGTCCAATCTTCCGTATGGCCGGCTTTCCATTTCGGGCGGTCGTGAGCCATCACAATGCGCGCTTCGTTTTCTTGCTGCACGCGACGCACCAAAGGCACTAGCCATGGATGATGATAGGTACCCACGGCAAAGAGGAGCTGGTCGGTATCCCGGCTAAGCATATCCACGTTTACGTTAAAGGCGATATCGCTGGGCGTAAGATGTCCGGTGTTGAATAACGCATGGGCGCCGAGTAAACCGTGTTCTTCGCTATCAAGAGCGGCAAATAACAAGGTGTGATTCGGTTGGTTCTCGGTAAAGTAACGGGCGTACTCGAGCAGGGCGGCGGTGCCCGACGCATTATCGTCGGCGCCATGATAAATATCGCCATTTTTCACGCCTAAGTGATCATAATGGGCACTAATCACAATGGTGCGCAGGCTTGGATCGCGGCCAGGCAACATGCCCAGCACGTTGGCGGCGTTATCCACGCCTTCGTGGGTAAACGGATGCAAAAAGCCCTCGCTGCCCGCGGGCAACAAGCCTAATTCGGTAAATTGGGTTTCGATAAACTCGCGGGCGGCGAGTCCGCCTTCGGAACCTGGGAAACGTCCCATACGCTCAGGTGCAGCCAACCAGGTGAGATCGTCCATCATGCGCTCGATATCTAAGCGCTCAGGGGTCGATTCAGCACCTTGATCCGGAGTGATGGCTGCGATCCGGGCGGCTTCACGTTCGGTAAGTACATCCAAGTACATGGCACGACCGGGCCACCAAAGAATAACTGCGACGATGATGACGACCCATAAAGGCCAATAACGACGAATCCACGATGGAGTATTCATGTGCTTCACGATCCTGTAAAACCGAATTGAAGCCGTATCTTACCTCAGCCTTTCCTTGCTGCAAAATGCCGTGAGATGCCGTACCATAGTTTTTTACAGTATGTTTGCAGCGGAGCAGTTATGAGCGCGAGGCCTGAGGGGCAAAAACAGCCCGGTTTGTTGCCTAATTTAATGTTTAATATTTTGCTGCCGGTTGTGATTTTAATGCAACTGAGCAGTGAAGAGCGGTTAGGCCCGGTATGGGCGTTGATCATTGGTTTGGCGTTTCCTATCGGTTATGGGCTTTGGGATTTAAATCGCCGCAAGAAAATTAATGGCTTCTCGGTTCTCGGGATTATCAGTGTTTTGCTCACCGGTGGAATTGGCCTATTGCAACTGGATCCCAAATACATCGCGATTAAAGAAGCGGCGGTGCCGGCAATCTTTGGTTTGGTGGTGTGGGGCAGTCGCTTTACTAAGTTTCCCATTGTCGAAAAACTGCTCTTAAATCGACAAATGCTCGATGTGGATGCGCTTTATCGCAAGCTTGCCGAGAAAGGCAATCAGGCCCGTTTTAAGCGGGTGATGAATATGGCGGGGAATGGCGTGGCTGCGGCTTTCGCGCTCTCGGCGGTACTTAATTATATCTTGGCGAGCGCTATTGTGGTGAGCCCGGCGGGCACCGAAGCCTTTAACAATGAAATTGGTCGTATGACGGCTCTGAGTTTCCCGGTGATTGTTTTACCGACTATGCTTGTGATGTTTGGTGCAATTTTTTATCTTTTCCATCAAATTAACGCACTTACGGGTGACTCCATCGAAGCCTATATGCATGATAAGAAAAGCGCAGCGGCATCATCTTCTGATCACAAGGACACCTAACAAACGTGGTTACGATTGATAGTAACGATTCCTTTAGTTTACGTGTAGTACGCGATCTCGGCGATTATCCGGAACATAAGCTGGATATTTGCCTGTTCGTGCCCGGTGAGCTGGGGTTAACGTCGGATATTGTTACGGAACGTGCGTTTTACCATCAGGTGTTTCATGTGAGCCGTACCTATCACAGCCAGATCCAACTTGAGCCGTTGGTACGCAGCCGCTTAATTCAGCGCATTGCCCGCCAACAAGAGCGGCAAAGCCCTGAGTACCGCTTGAGCTTGAGTTTGTACGCCTACCAGTATGTCACCGCGATGGAGCAGGAAATATCCGGCTTTTTGCGTGAGCGCCCAGAAAACCTGCGTGAAGATCTCGCTGAGTTGCTGGAACTCAGTGCCACCATATTGCGTCGGCTGCGGCGTACGGCGCCCAAAGACGAAGGGCTGCGGCGTTATTACACCAATATTGATAACTATTTGAGCTGGTTTTCTGAGCAGCAGTTTTTGCGCTTGGCGGCGGAAATGGAATTTAAAGACGACGAGCAAGATATGCGCGAACTCATGTTGCGCATTGCCCGGCGTGAATCCAAGTATCGTGATGAGCTGCGTTATAACTCCGAGCGCGTGAATCAAGACAGCACCCGGATGTCGAACAAAATGCGCTTGTTGCGGCGCTTAATTGAGTACCCGGTAACATTGCGTCGTATCGGTCAGGAGCTGGGAAAAGTAGAAGAGCGTTTGGTCAAAGCGGGCGTTGCCGCTGTATTGATGACTGCCGTATCCTTGATGATTCTCAGTGCCCGCGATGTGCTTTTTGATGTCACTGCCGTATTTATTTTGTTGGTGGCGCTGCTGTACGCCGCCCGGGAAGTGTTTCGTGATGAAGTACGCCAAAAGCTATGGCTCTGGCTGCGGCGCGGGCGCGCGAAATGGCGCCATCAATTTGTTGATCCCAACACCGAGCAAACCGTGGGTAAATCTCAGGAGTGGATCGACTATAAACGTATTCCCGACTTGCCCGAAGAAATTCAAAAAGCCCGTAAGGCTGGCGCGCCCCAGCGCGGCGAAATCGTATTGCACTATAGCAGCTGGTCGAAAATGCTTACTTCACGCTTTCTTAGCGGCTATGCCACTACCCGCGAAACCATTGTTTTGGATCTCGAAGTGTTAGCGCCCTTACTGGAGCAAACCTCGTATTTGATTTATCGCCAAGAGGGCAACGAGGTCACAAAAGAAACCGTGGAAAAACGCTCGGTGTTAAATATTGTGATTCGTGAACGCTGGGGTGATCGTGAAGATATTCAGCGTTGGAAAGTTGTGCTCAACCGAAATGGCATCGTGGAAACGGAAGCCGATACCTAATTTATCTGGACCTTTGCGAACAAGGATCTTGTCTGATGACTGAGCAGGCGAAGCAAACACAACGGGGCCTGGAGAAAAATGCTCCGAAGCGCGAAATTTTCGGCTGGGCCATGTACGACATTGCCAACCAAGCCTACACCACCATTGTTATTTCCTTTGTTTATTCTGCGTTTTTTGTTGCTTATATCGTTCCCCAAGATAGCGCTTGGCGAGATGCCTATTGGTCAATTGCCATTATCGGCTCAACTTTGATGGCCATGGTGTTGTCGCCCATTGTCGGGCAATGGATCGACCAAGGGGTATCGAAAAAGAAGCTGCTCGGTTGGTCGACGGCGATTTGTGCCAGCTTTACCTGCTTGCTCTATTGGGTAAACCCCGGCGATATCTGGTGGGGGATTGCCATTATCTTAGTCACCAACACCGCGTGGATGTTGGGCGAAGCCATTATGTCGGCGTTTCTGCCTGAGCTCGCGACGCGCAAGAACATGGGTTTTGTGTCTGGCCTGGGTTGGGGCTTGGGCTACCTTGGCGGCTTTGTGAGTATGGTGATGGTATCGGTGATTATTATTCGCGCTGATCCTGACACCCAAACTGAGGCTTATATTAGTCAGCATCAATGGGCGATGGTGGCGATTTCGATTTACTTTGTACTGGTCGCTATCCCGACGTTTCTGTTATTGAAAAATCGCCCGCGGCGCTTAAAGCCCGTAGCGCGAGAGCCTTGGTATGTGAGCTTGAACTTCATTAAGCAGCGCAATACACAACCTATGCTGTTTAAATTCTTTTGGGCCTTTCTCTTTTATATGGCCGGTGTGCAAACGGTAATTAAATTTATCGGGATCTATACGACCGGTGAGTTAGGGATGACCCAACAAGATCTCGTCGCGGTGTTTTTAGCCACCCAATTTAGTGCGCTCTTTGGCGCTATTGGTTTCGGTATTTTGGAGCGCTTTGTGGGAGCGCGCAAAGTGCTGTTCGCGGTGATTGGCATTTGGCTCTTGGCCATTTTTGGTATGTATACCATTCACGATCTGGCGGCCTGGAGCGGCTGGGGCACGCGGGATATCTTCTTAATTATTGCTTTGTTGGCAGGCTGCGGTATTGGCTCTATTCAGGCATCGAGCCGTTCCTTGGTGGGCTTGCTCGCCTCACCGGAGCGCGACGGCAGTGCCTTTGGCTTGTGGGGCGTGTTTAACCGTTTGGCCATGTTGCTTGCTGCGACATTTGGTGTCGCAGCGGATTTGTTTTCTCGCCAAGATGCGTTATTACTGGTGATTGGATTCTTTGTGATTGGCGCCTTGTTGTTGGCGCGGGTGCGCGATTTATCGAAGGCGAGCCGAAGCTAAAGCGCGTTTTGACATACTAACAATAATAGGAACCTAGGCATGATAGGTCATATTGGTCTTATTCTCGGGCTTGCGCTATTGATTGTGCTGGCCCTGCGTGGCGTTAATATCCTACTCGCCGTGCTGTTGTCGGTGTTGGTGATTGGTTTAACCAACGGTATGGCGTTTCAGGAAATCTTCCTCGATTACTTCCCCTTTGGTGCCTCGGGTGCCTTCACCTTTGCCGGTAACTTCTTGTTGCTGTTCTTATGCGGCGCGTTATTTGGGCGCATTATGGCGGCGAGCCATGCGGCCCAAGGGGTGGCTATGGGGATTACCCGTCGGCTCGGGGCGAAACGGGCGCTGTTGATTGCCATGCTGGTGTGCGCTTTGCTCACCTACGGTGGTGTGGTGGTATTTGTAGTGATTTTCACCATGTATCCGATTGGCGTTACCTTAATGCGCGAAGCCAATATTCCCCGTCGTTTATATGCTGCGGCCATTGCCTTGGGCGCGGGCACTTTTACCATGACGGCGCTACCCGGAACCCCCTCTATTCATAACGTCATCGCCGCCCGTTCTTTGGGCACCGATTTATTTGCCGGCGGTTGGCTCGGGCTTGTGGCGGGTGTGTTGATGGCGGTGTTAGGTATGTGGTATCTGGAGCGCCAATGGCGCTTAGCAACTGCCCAAGGAGAAGGCTACGAGGCCACGCCGAAAGACGAACAAATGGCGGCGCTGGCGCCTAGCTCGGATCAATCGTTACCGTCGCTACGCAAATCTATTCTGCCGATTGTATTGGTGCTCGGCATGATCGCTATTCCGCGCTTGTTGTTGATGAGCGGTGTGCAAGCGGAGTGGATTCAGTTTGCCTTAACCCAACCGGTACTCTGGGCAAGTTTTGCCCTGCTTAGCGGTACGATTTTTTGTTATCTGTTGTTCCCACCGGTACGCAAAAACTTTGTGCGCAGTGCTGGGCAAGGGGCCGACGATGCACTCTTGCCGCTCATTAATACCGCGGCAGTGATTGGTTTTGGTGGGGTGGTGATTCAAACCGCCGGCTTCCATGGTTTTGCCGCTTGGTTGCTTGAACTTCCGTTACCGCCGCTGGTGTCGGTGTTCTTATCCGCTAACCTGATTTCTGGGATTACTGCGTCCGCTTCCGGCGGGTTGCAAATTTTTATGTCGAGTTTAGCCCCGGCTTATCTCGAGGCGGGTGTGGCCCCTGAATTACTCCACCGGATCGCGAACCTTGCGGCAGGTGGCCTTGATTCGTTGCCGCATTCTGGCGCCGTGATTGCCTTGTTTACGCTTATGGGCTTAACCCACAAAGAAGCCTACCGGGATATCTTCGTGGTTACCGTATTGGTGCCCTTGATGGCCGCTCTGGTGGTTGTTGCGCTGGCGATGCTGTTCTTCGGCTAGCCCATCGCGCCCTAGATTTTCTGGGGCTTGGATAAAACGGCGGTGTCGTGCTTTATCGCAGCACGACACAGGTTTGCCGCTTCAACCTAGACATTCATCCACCTGTGGTTTACAACCGAGAGGATTGAAATAAAAGGAAAACCCATGCACACACTTACACACACACTAAAACGATGGTTGCCCGCCGCAGGTTTGGCGGCAGCACTTTGTTTCTCGACCACCGCGACAGCGAATGATAAGTGGTCGGTAAATGAGCCGATGGGCGAGTTTAAAACCGTTCAAGTGAATACTGATCAAGGTACTTGGATGTCGGTGAATATCAGCCCCGATGGTCAGTACATTATTTTTGATATGCTCGGCGACATTTATCGCATGCCCGCGAGCGGCGGCGACGCCGAATTGCTCCGTGGCGGCATTGCCTGGCACATGCAACCCACCTATAGCCCTGATGGCAAGTACATTGCCTTTACCTCAGACGAGGGTGGCGGTGACAATATTTGGGTGATGTCTGCCGATGGCTCTGAAGCCTGGCAAGTTACCGATGAAAGCTTCCGTTTGCTCAACAGCCCAGCGTGGTCGCCAGATGGTAACTATCTGGTTGCCCGTAAGCATTTTACTGCACGCCGTTCACTGGGTGCCGGTGAAGTATGGATGTACCACAAGCGTGGTGGCCAAGGGGTGATGCTCACGGCGCGTCCTAACGATCAAAAAGACTTAGGCGAGCCTGCGTTCTCTCCAGATGGTCGCTATGTGTATTTCTCTCAAGACGATACCCCTGGAAACACCTTTCATTACAACAAAGATTCGGTGTCGGGTATCTACACCATCAAGCGCTACGATCTAGAAACTGGCGAGATTGATAACATTATCGGTGGTATGGGTGGTGCGATTCGTCCAACCCCTTCACCGGATGGTAAGCGCCTTGCGTTTGTGAGCCGTGATGATTTCCAAAGCAAGCTCTACGTATACGATTTAGAAACCGGTGTGCGTACCGAAGTGTACGGCGATCTCACCCGAGATATGCAAGAAACTTGGGCCATTCATGGGGTGTATCCACACATGAACTGGACCGCAGACAGCCGCGATATCGTGTTTTATGCGAAAGGTAAAATCCATCGTGTAAACACGGAAACCAAGCAAGCGTCGACCATTCCGTTCCAAGTCAACGTGGAAAAAGAAGTACAGCAAGCGGTGCGTTTCCGTCAGCATATCGAAGAAGATTCCTTTGATGTGCGTATGCTGCGCAGCGCTGTTGTGTCGCCTTCCGGTGACCGCGTGATCTATGAAGCACTTGGTCATCTGTATACCCGCGGCCTACCAAACGGCACCCCGGAGCGTCTTACTTCGCGCACAGATCGTTTCGAGCTATTCCCAAGCTTCTCACGCAATGGTCAGCACTTGGTGTACACCACCTGGAACGACCAAACCCAAGGCCAAGTGATTGTACGCAACTTGCGTTCAGGCCAAGAGCGCGTGTTGCCGACAGGCCCAGGTAAGTTTGTGGAGCCGGTATTCTCGCCAGACGGCGATGCTGTGGTGTACCGCAAAATTAGCGGTGGCTACTTAAGCGATCCCAAGCATGGGTTGAACACAGGTATTTATTACCTTGCTCTGGATAGCGACGAGCCCAAGCATATTTCACGCAATGGCAGTGAGCCGCAGTTTGGTTCGCGCAGCGATCGCGTGTATGTGAATGGTTTTGGTGCCAGTGGCCCAGAACTGCGCAGTATTGATGTGGACACTGGCGAATCACGCACCCTGTACACGTCGCAACATGCCACTGAGTTCCGCGTATCACCGGATGGTCAGTATTTGGCCTTTGCTGAGCGTTTCCGTGTGTTCGTTACGCCTTTTGTGGAGCGTGGCCAGCCAATTGCCATTGGCCCGAATGATCGTCAGTTCCCGATTGAGCAACTGTCCCAGCGTGCCGGTGATAACCTATCTTGGACCGCGGACAGTGCCAGCCTGTACTGGACCTTAGGCCCAGAGCTGTATTCGGCGAACCTTAACGGTATGTTTGATATCAGCGGTAAGCCTGATTTCACTAAGGTGGAAGACGGTACCAATATCAGCTTTAGCCGTGAGCAGTATGTTCCGGATCAAACCATCGCCTTTGTGGGTGGCACCGTTGTGACCATGAACGGCGACGAAGTGATCGAGAACGCCATTGTGGTGGTGGAAGGCAATCGGATTACTGCCATTGGTCAGGAGCCGCAAGTTCGGGTTCCACGGGGCGCTGAAGTGATCGATTTCACCGGCAAAACCATGATTCCGGGACTGATCGATACCCATGCCCATGGTGCTCAGGGTGAAAACCAAATCATTCCTCAGCAAAACTGGATCTTGTATGCGGGCCTAACCTTTGGTGTAACCACCATTCATGATCCGTCCAACAATACCCGTCAGATCTTCACGGCGAGCGAGTTGCAAAAGGCGGGTAAAATCGTCGGTCCGCGGATCTTCTCTACCGGTACTATTTTGTACGGTGCCAACGGCCCTGGCTTTACTGCCCATGTGGATAGCCTCGACGACGCCCGTTTCCACTTAGAACGGATGAAAAAAGTCGGTGCCTTCTCGGTGAAAAGTTACAACCAACCGCGTCGGGATCAGCGTCAGCAGATCATTCAAGCGGCCCGTGAGTTGGAAATGTTGGTGATGCCAGAAGGTGGTTCATTGTTCCAGCATAACTTGAGCATGGTGGCGGATGGTCACTCGGTGATCGAGCACTCGATTCCTACCGAAGTGATGTATAACGACGTGCTGCAATTCTGGAGCCAAACCGAAACCGCGTATACACCAACACTGGGTGTTGCTTACGGCGGGATCTGGGGTGAGAACTATTGGTATGCCCATACCGATGTATGGAATCATCCACGCTTAAGCCAGTATGTGCCAGAGCGGGTATTGCGCCCACGTTCTATGCGCCGTGAAATTGCGCCGTCGCATCATTACAACCATTTCAATATCGCCGCTGGCGCAAATGATTTGCAAGAGCAAGGCGTGATGGTTACTGCCGGTGCCCATGGTCAGCGCGAAGGTTTAGCGCAACACTGGGAGATCTGGATGATGGAGCAGGGTGGTATGACGCCATTGCAAGCACTACGCACAGCAACTTACGATGCCGCGAAGAGCTTGGGCATGGAACATGCCATTGGCTCTATTGAAGTGGGTAAGCTTGCGGATATCGCCATTATCGATGGCAATCCGTTAGAGAACTTGCGACAGAGTGACCGGGTGATTTACACCATGGTAAACGGTCGCTTATTCGACGCAGAAACCATGAATGAACTGGGTCGAAACGCACGGGAACGTCGTCCGTTCTACTTCGAATAGTAAATTTTCTGAGGGTTTTCCCTCCTTTACAAAAGCCCTGAGCATTGCTCGGGGCTTTTTTATGGCTGCTTTTTGGCGCGCTATAAACGCCGCGCAATTACTCTGCCCCTCTTGCTTTACTCTTCCCCCTGAGGGATTCCCCCTATGCTTATTTCGTTACAAAAAATAACATTTTATTAACACTCTATGAAGAGCTACGGGTGTTTACTTTCATTTTTTGTTTCTGGACTCTGAGTATGGAAAGTGTGCAACTTTTGCGCGCACTTTCGTTGTTTTTGATGTACTCATGGGTGCTGCATCAGCCGGCATCCCCAATAAAATCAAAAAATAGAAAGTGATTATGAAACAAAATAAAAACAATCGTTTAACCGTAACAACAGCGGCGGTAATTGCCGCACTCGGGTTGGCTGTACCTTTCGCTCTACAAGCGGATAACTCGCCAACACCTTCAGAAAATCCTCTTATTCAAACGGATGTGGCCAAACCTGCACCTCCGGGCCAAGCACGCCAGATTCGCGAGTTGCCAGCGCAAGCGCAAGGCAATCGTGGCCAACAGGCTGGTTTGGTGACTGGGTTTATCGTGCAGTTCTCTCCAGAGCGAGACCCAGAAGTTGAATCGAAAGTGCGCGGAAACCCAAGTGAGCGTGGCGCATTGATGCAAGAGCGGGCCGCAGAGCTATCGGCAAAAGCCGGACAAAGCATGCGTTTTCAACGGGCGATGGGCTTGCCTCATCACTATGTATTTCAACTGGATAAGCAATTAAGCCCAGGCGAAGTGCGGGAAACCCTACAAAAATTGCGCGGTCTTGATGGTGTTGAAACCGTTGAAGAAAACCGTTTGCATACGATTACTGCAGCGCCCAACGATCCGGGCTATTCAAGCCAATGGCACTATTATGAGCCGGTGGGCGGAATGAATGCGGAAGGCGCGTGGAGTCAAGGCATTACCGGACAAGGCGCCGTGGTTGCGGTACTGGATACCGGCTATCGCCCACACGTTGACCTTGCTGCGAATATCCTGCAGGGCTACGACATGATTAGCGACCCCTTTATTGCTAACGATGGCGATGGCCGCGACCCCGACGCTCGCGATCCCGGGGATTGGGTATCTGCGGGTCAATGCGGATTTAATAGTCCTGCCCAAGATCAACCCTCGAGCTGGCATGGCACTCATGTCGCCGGTACGGTAGCCGCCGTGACTAATAACGGCACTGGCGTTGCTGGTGTTGCTTACGACGCCAAAGTAGTGCCTGTTCGGGTACTGGGCCGCTGTGGCGGTACCACAGCAGATATCGCCGATGGCATTCTGTGGGCCGCTGGTTTAAGTGTTCCTGGAGCGCCTGCCAATGCCAATCCAGCCGACGTGATTAACCTGAGTTTAGGTGGCGGCGGTAGCTGTCAGTCCGTAACCCAATCAGCCATTAATAGTGCCCGTAATGCGGGTTCTGTGATTGTGGTAGCGGCGGGTAACAGCAACACCAATGCAGCAAACTTTACCCCTGCAAGCTGTAACAACGTAGTAACCGTGGCTGCAACCAATCGTGATGGTGGCCGTGCCTACTACTCTAACTACGGCTCTGTGGTTGATCTTGCCGCGCCAGGTGGCGCTATGAGCTATGCCGGGGATCCGGAAGGCGTGTTGTCGACCTATAACACCGGTAGCACAACGCCAGCATCGGATAACTACTCGTTTAGCCAAGGCACCTCAATGGCAGCCCCTCATGTGGCTGGCGTCGTGGCCTTGATTCGTCAAGCGAATCCGTCGGCGACCCCTGCGGAAATCGAGCAAATCATGGTGGATACCGTACGTAGCTTCCCAGCAAGCTGCAGCGGTTGTGGTGCGGGGATTATCGATGCCGATGCTGCGGTTAGCTTAGCCCTAGGTTCAGGTGGCGGCCAGAGTGGTGGCGGTGCAGTGGATAACCTATCGGCGGCAACGGGCGACTGGAATCGTTTCTATATGGAAGTTCCTGCCGGCATGACGCAACTTGAAGTGCGGATTTCTGGTGGTACCGGCGATGCCGATTTGTATGTGCGTTTTGGCTCGCAGCCTACCTTAAACGATTGGGACTGCCGTCCGTATCGTTGGGGGAACGACGAAGTCTGTACCTTCCAGAACCCTTCTGCGGGTAACTGGTATTTCGGCGTGCATGCCTATGAAGCCTACAGTGGCGTGCGTTTAGAAGCCACCTACTCGAACTAATCGTATTGGTGTACGTATGGGCCAGCGGGAGCTGGCCCTTTTTTGTGGGTGTTTGATGCTCGCGGTTGAGAGTTACTTAGCAGCCACATCCGCAATCAGCTGACGGAACCATTTGTGCCCTTCGTCGTGTTGCAACAACGGGCTCCAAATCATCTGCAAATCAATTTTGGGAATCGGGAACGGTGGTTCACGTAGCACCAGATCCGGGCTGCTCTCATAGAGCTTTCCGGCACGCGTGGGAAGGGTGGCGATGAGTCCCTCGCGGGCCAAGTGCATGGCCACATGGTAGTTCCGGGTAAATACTTTTATGCGCCGCTGATGCCCGATTTTTGCCAAGGCTTCATCGACCCAGCCAAGTTTTTGTACCGCATCAGGTGTCATGCCAATCCCTACGCCGAAACCGGTTTTACTCACCCAACAATGGCGAGCCTCTAAGTACTTCTCCAGCGTGTAATCTTTTAGAATCGGATGCTCATGATGAATCAAGCAACTGAAATCATCGTCCCAGAGTTTTTTCTGGTGAAAGCTTTGCGGCAGATCGTCGAAGCGGTTAATGGCGATATCCACTTTGCCGTTTTCCACATCGTGAAAGCTCACATCACTTGGGGTCATCAAATCGATGGTGATATTCGGTGCTTGCTCCCGTAATGCCTGCAACAGGGGGGCCATTAAGGTAGACGCCGCGTAATCCGACACCATAATGCGGAACACCCGATCGCTGCTCGCGGTTTCAAAGGTGCGTGAGGGCTGAATCACTTCTTCTACCGAGTAGAGAATTTCGCGCACTTGCGATTGCATGGCTAGCGCGCGTTCAGTGGGCATCATGCCTTCCGAGGTGCGTACTAAAATAGGATCGTTTAATAAGTTGCGCAGGCGTTTTAGGCCATTACTCATGGCGGGCTGGGTAATATTGAGCTGCTCTGCGGCGCGGGTGACGTTGCGCTCTCGCAGCAATGCGTCTAAATAAATCAGCAAGTTCAGATCGACATGACGAAAATGATTCATGGAGTGAATTGTCTCTGCGCTAAAGAATAAGTACCATGAATTATAAAGAGGGTGTGAGGTTCTGCAATGCTTTCCCAAAATTTCCCGTCATATTCACTGGGTGGTATTGTGAAATTCAGTGCCTAATAACAAGAAAAAAGCGGTGGTTGCAGTACCTATGGTGCATGGAAAACAAATAGCACGACTTATTTTGCAAGGCTTTCACGCCCACTATCGTGGCTTTCAAGGGATCACCGAAGAAGCGCGAGACCGCTTTGTTGAGCGGGATTGGGTGGCGATTCAGTATGCTGCCCGTGCCCGCATTTCGTTTTACGACGCACGCGTAAACGAGTGCGTAGAAACATTGCGTGAGCAACTACAAACCGATATTCCCGATAGTGCCTTGTGGCAACATGTGCGCACTTTTTATGAAGCCCTGCTGCAATTTCATCCGCAAGCGGAGCTCGCAGAAACCTTTTTTAATTCGGTGTTCTGCAAACTCTTCCATCGCCGCTACTTTCATAATCGCTTTATTTTTGTGGAATCGACCCTCGCTCGGCGCATTCCACTCTCGGTGGAAACTGAATACCAAAGTTACTTTCCCGTGGCCGACGGCGTAAAAGCCACCTTGCGCAACATTCTCGAGGATATGAACCTCGGCGCGCCTTTTGCGGATTTAGAACGGGATGTGCATGCATTGATGCGGGCGTTTGCCAAGCAAGCCCAAGTGCGAGCGCTTTCGGCCCACCAAATGCGGGTAGATGTGTTGCGCAGCCCGTTCTATCGCAACAAAGCCGCCTATATCGTGGGCCGAATTGTAACCGAACAGCACCAATATCCGTTTATTGTTCCGGTGCTGATTAACCGGCAAGGCCAGCTGTATTTGGATGCCTTGATCACCGATGTAGACCAAATGGTGATTATCTTTAGCTTCGCCCGTGCTTACTTTATGGTGAAAACTCGGGCGCCATCGGCACTGGTGCGTTTTCTCAAGGGCCTGATGCCGCGGAAAACTCTGGCCGAGTTGTATTCTGCAATAGGCTTTCACAAACAGGGCAAAACCGAGTTTTATCGAGAATTGCTCGGACATTTAGCCAGCTCCGACGACAAACTCGTGGCCGCGCCAGGGATTCGCGGGCTGGTGATGATGGTATTTACCCTGCCGTCGTTTCCCTATGTGTTTAAAATAATCCGAGATCAGTTTCCTGAGAGCAAGCCCTTTGGACGCGATACGGTATTGGCCCGTTACCAGTTGGTAAAACGCCATGACCGGGTAGGGCGCATGGCCGATACCATCGAGTATTCCGACGTGGCTTTGCCGCGGGAGCGTTTCTCCGAAGAGCTGTTAGAAGAATTGCAAAGCACCGCGTCCCTTTCGATCAAAGTGGAAGATGATTTGGTGATTTTGCGTCATTGTTATATCGAAAAACGGATGATTCCGCTTAACCTCTATATGGAATACGCCAGTGCCGACGAGACTCGAGAGATCATCGCCGACTATGGCTTGGCCCTCAAAGAAATGATTGCGGCGAATATTTTCCCCGGCGATATGTTGCTGAAAAACTTTGGGGTAACCCGGGGCAAACGCGTGGTGTTTTATGACTACGACGAAGTGCAATATTTGCACGAAGTGAATTTTCGCGAACTGCCCAAGCCGGAAACCTACGAAGACAGCTTAGCCGCAGATACCTCCCATTCGGTGGCGCCTAACGATGTATTTCCTGAGCAAGTGGCCACTTTTGTGTTTCCCAATAAAGCCCTGCGCGAGTTGTTTATTGAGTTACACCCTGAGCTTATCGAAGCCTCGTATTGGTCGCAGCAACAGCAGGCGGTAGCCGAGGGCGTGATTGCCGATGTATTCCCTTATCCGCAGCACATTCGTTTTCACTACGAAAAAAAGCCCGATACCAAGTGATATCGGGCAAAGGAGCGAGGAAGTCGCTACCGAGAAATCGGTTTAAGCGGCAGGTGCGCTAAATTGCTCTTCTTCCGTAGAGCCTTTCAGTGCGGTCACCGACGACACGCCGCCTTGAATCACATTGGTGACATCGTCGAAGTAGCCGGTTCCCACTTCTTGTTGATGAGCCACGAAGGTGTAGCCGCGATCCGCTGAAGAGAACTCTTCTTCTTGTAGCTTCACGTAGGCCGACATATCGTTGCGGGCATAGTCGTAGGCGAGATTAAACATGTGGTACCACATGTTATGAACCCCTGCGAGGGTGATGAACTGGAACTTATAGCCCATGGCTGCCAATTCGCGCTGGAACTTGGCGATGGTGGCATCGTCGAGGTTACGCTTCCAGTTGAACGACGGCGAGCAATTATACGCGAGCAATTTGCCCGGATATTTGGCGTGAATCGCTTCAGCGAATTTGCGTGCTTCTTCGAGATCCGGCTTGGCGGTTTCACACCAAACCAGATCCGCATAGGGGGCGTAGGCGAGTCCCCGTGAAATCGCTTGATCAATGCCTGCTTTCACGCGGTAAAAACCTTCAGCAGTGCGCTCACCCGTGATAAACGGCATGTCATTCGGGTCGACGTCGTTGGTGAGCAAATCCGCTGCGTTGGCATCGGTGCGGGCAACGATTAAGGTGTCCACGCCAGATACATCCGCAGCCAAACGCGCAGCAATCAATTTTTGCACCGCTTCTTGGGTAGGTACGAGTACCTTTCCGCCCATATGGCCGCACTTCTTCACCGAGGCCAGTTGGTCTTCAAAATGCACGCCCGCAGCACCGGCTTTGATCATACCGAGCATCAGTTCGTAGGCGTTTAACACCCCGCCAAAGCCCGCTTCTGCATCCGCTACAATCGGCGCGAAGTAATCAATATAGTTTGGGTCATCCGGGCCAATGCCTTTAGACCACTGAATTTGGTCGGCCCGGGCAAACGAATTGTTAATCCGTTCAATCACCTTTGGCACGGAATCCACCGGATACAGCGACTGATCCGGGTACATGCTGGCGGCGGAGTTATTATCCGCAGCCACCTGCCAACCGGATAAATAAATCGCCTGTAGGCCGGCTTTAACTTGTTGCACCGCCTGGCCACCGGTGAGGGCCCCAAGGGCGTTCACGTAGTCTTTGCCAAACTTCTCTTGGGCGGAGCCATTGAGCAAGCGCCATAGTTTGCTTGCCCCTTGTTGGGCGTGCGTATAGTGCACTTGCCTTGAACCGCGTAAGCGAACCACGTCGTCGGCGCTATAGGTACGTTCCACCCCCTTCCAACGCGGCGATTTTTCCCACGCGTCTTTCAGTTCTTGGGCGGCTTGTTGAAAATGAGTCGAGTTAGCCATGGTGATATTCCTTGTGTGTATGCGTTAATTAATTAAAGAAATTCGTACCCAGGAAGGGTTAAGAAATCAGTGAGTTCATCGGCGGTGGTAATCGCATCGAGCAATTCAATGGCCTTGGCGAACGGCTCTTGTTCCCAGCGTTCCGCCCCCACTTCTTCTGCGACCACCTGACTTTCTTCTGCCAACATCTGGCGAAATAATTCTTTGCTGACTATGCGGCCATCGTGGAGTGTTTTTTCGTGTTGAATCCATTGCCAAATCGAGGTGCGCGATATCTCCGCAGTGGCCGCATCTTCCATCAGGCCATAAATGGGTACGCAGCCTTTGCCATCGAGCCACGCGGCAATATATTGCAAGGCAACGCGAATATTGGTGCGCATACCCGCTTCGGTGCGCTCGCCCTGAGACGGCTCAAGCAAGTCGGCTTGGGTAATAGGCGCATCGCTATCGCGCAGCACATGGAGTTGATTGGGATAGTCGCCAATGTACTTAGCCACTACATCACGTACCGTCGGCGCAAGGCCCGGATGGGCAATCCAGGTGCCGTCGTGACCATTGCGAAACTCGAGTTCTTTGTCGGCGCGCACTTTGGCTAGAATTTTGTCGTTCTCCTGAGCATCTTTCGACGGAATCAGGGCCGCCATACCGCCCATGGCAAGGGCCCCACGACGGTGACAGGTTTGAATCAATAACCGCGAGTAGGCACTTAAGAACGGCTGCTCCATGGTGACCACTTGGCGATCGGGCAACACACGATCCGGGTGGGATTTAAGGGTTTTGATATAGCTAAAAATATAATCCCAACGGCCGCAATTTAATCCAACAATATGCTCTTTTAGTGCATGCAGGATTTCGTGCATTTGGAACACGGCAGGGAGTGTTTCGATTAACACGGTGCAGCGAATCGTGCCCGTGGGCACCTTAAAATACTGTTCGGTAAAGTGGAATACATCGCTCCACCAGCGGGCTTCTTCATGGTGCTGTAATTTCGGGATGTAGTAGTACACGCCGCTGTTGTTTTGTTGGCGCACACGGAGGTTATGAAAGAAGTAGAGGGCGAAATCAAACAGCGCCCCAGGAATGGGTGTGCCTTTGAAGAGCACATGCTTTTCCGGCAGATGCAGCCCACGCACGCGAGCAATAAGAAGTGCGGGATTCGGCTTTAGGGCGTACTGCTTGCCCGACACCGGATCCGTATGGGAAATCGTGCCTAAGTTGGCATCGCGCAGGTTAATTTGTCCTTGAATCATACCTTCCCAAGTGGGGGATTGAGCATCTTCAAAGTCGGCCATAAACACATCGACATCGGCATTCAGCGCATTAATGATCATCTTGCGATCCACCGGGCCGGTGATTTCCAAGTGACGTTTTTGCAAGTCTTTTGGAATTGCGGCCACTGTCCAATCAGATTCCCTAATCGATTGGGTACGCTCTGAGAAGTTTGGCAGGTCGCCCTCATCATAGCGGGCTTGCTCGGCAAGACGGGCTCGGAGCAGGCTATCGCGGCGCGGGGTAAATTCTTCTACCAAAGCCTTGAGGAAATCCAAGGCTTCGGGCGTAAGAATGGCCTGTTGCGCCGATGTCAGCGATTGCGTGAATTGAAATGTATGAAGTTGCATTGCAGTAGTCATTATTTGATCCGTGTTGTTACGTGCAAGTTGTTACAAGACTGTTAATCACGGAATCAGTATGGGACGGGAATTTTTATTCATCCAATGAATGGCGGGAATCATCATCATTCACTAGATTTATGAATAAGCGGCATAATCAGCGTGAATAGGATAAACACGCAGGAGTTTATGTACCCAACGCATCGCGTTGGGAAAGATGCAAAGGGGCTCAACGCATCGCGTTGGCGGGAGGCCGTTTAAGGCCCAGAGGAAGATTTGGCCCCGTGAGGGACGCCGTAGATATGTCCCTATAGGCTTGGCTGCCGCATCCCTGCGGCAGACACCCTCACGAAGCCAATATCTCCCCCCGGACCTTCGCAGCCAACGCGGTGCGTTGGCTACCGTAAACTATCCGTAGACAGTAAAGGAGTGGGTGTTTAAGTAGAGATGGGTCAAGATACTGGCGATGTAGCCAAGGAATATCACCGGTGCCCATTTTAGATGGCTCATAAAGGTGTAGTAACCCCGTGCTTGCCCCATCAAGGCTACACCTGCTGCGGAGCCCACGGATAGCAAGCTACCTCCGGTTCCGGCGGTGAGTGTGATCAGGAGCCAATGGCCATGGGACATCTCCGGTTGCATGGTGAGTACCGCAAACATCACGGGGATGTTATCAATGACGGCAGATGCCATACCAAGCACGATATTGGCATAGGTCGGATTCCATTGGGTATAGAGGAAATCGGACATCAGCCCTAAGTACCCTAAGAAGCCTAAACCGCCGACGCACATGACAACCCCGTAGAAGAATAGCAGTGTATCCCACTCGGCCCGGGCCACCCGGCTAAATACATCGAAAGGCACCACACCACCAAGGCGCTTTAAGCGTTCTTGATCGCCGGCGCGTTCGGCCATGGCACGTTTGCGGGCAAGCGAACCGGGTAGCGTCATGCGCAGGAAATATCCGAAGAACTGCAGGTAGCCCAATCCCATCATCATGCCTAGTACTGGCGGCAAGTGCAGGAGTGTGTGACACATGACTGCGGTGGCAATGGTAAGCATAAAGAGCATGGTGATGCGAATCGCACCGCGCTTAAGTTCGACCACTTCGTCGGATGCTTCAGGCTTTTTGTTTTCAACAAAGAAGCTCATGATGATGGCAGGAATCGCGTAATTCACTACAGCAGGAATAAACAACACCAAGAACTCATGGATATGCACTAAGCCCGCTTGCCATACCATCAGGGTTGTAATATCACCGAAGGGGCTGAACGCGCCCCCGGCGTTGGCAGCAACCACGATGTTCACACAGCTTAAAGCGATAAATTTCTTGTCGCCTTCGGCCACTTTCATCACCACTGCGCACATCAATAGGGCGGTGGTTAAGTTATCGGCAATTGGGGAGATAAAGAACGAGAGAATCCCGGTAATCCAGAACAGTGACCGATAGCTAAATCCTTTGCGTATTAACCACGATCGCAAAGCATCAAATAAGCGACGTTCTTCAAGGGCGTTGATATAGGTCATCGCCACAAGCAAAAACAGCATGAGTTCAGCAAACTCGAGCAAGGTGGTTCGGAATGCGCTTTGTGCAGCGTCTTGCATACCATGTTGGGTGTACACCCAGCCGATGATAATCCAGATAATCCCTGCCGCTACGAGTACCGGTTTGGATTTGCGCATATGTAGCTTTTCCTCGCCCATCACCAAGATGTAAGCGAGAGAGAAGATAATCAGAGCAAAGATACCTAAACCAGTACCGGTGAGATCCATTTCAGGGACTGCGGCAGCAGCGGTGGGGCTCGCAACTAGGGCGAGAAGGGCAAGGAGCACAATTCCAAACTTCATGACTAAACCTGCATCAGGTGCATAACGAATGTAAGGCCCGGCCATGCGAGGAACGCACGGATCACGAGCAAGGCGAGTATGTTTTGCAGGAGTATTATCGGCAGGAATCCGAGGTAGTTTATTATTCTTTGCTTTCGAGTAACGTTCGAACCCCGATCCCCCTGCAAAAGCGGCGAAAGATTACCACATAAGGATAAAAATACACGTAAAATTTAACCATTGCTTAACTTTTTTGGAGGTATCCCAAATAGGGAACAGAGGCGGTCGAAATCGTCGGGGCTGCTAAAGGCCCAGAGGCGGACAAAATCGCCGGGAGCGATTTTGAACAGCGCGCAGCGCTGGCCCCGAAGGGGTGGAGTGCAGGGATGCACTCCATAATCGAAGATGACGCCGGGGCACAGATACAAAAAAGCCTGTCCATGAGGACAGGCTTCCTTAAATAATGGTGCCCAGAGGCGGAATCGAACCACCGACACGGGGATTTTCAATCCCCTGCTCTACCGACTGAGCTATCTGGGCATCCGGGTTGTGCCGAAGCGACAACGGGTGCAATTAAACGTGTTTGGCGGATTGAAGTCAACCGCTTTTTGCCTGTTCAGGTTTAATTGCTCAGGAAATGCACATTTTTCTACATGACCTGTTTGTGTTGTCTATTTCCCCTACGAGTTCCGGAATTAATTCAGGCATTCATACGGGGATTTATACCCGCGCTATTTCTCGTGGCGCAGATAGGTTGTACCTGCTAAACAGCGCTCATAAAAATCAGTCCAACGTACACCTTCACGGGGCGCTAAGTTGCCCTTGCGAATTTGCTTGTCGACGGATTTTTTCACCATTTTCGCCATGTAATCCGTATTGTATTGCATGGTTTCGAGTACTTTCTCGGCGCTGTGGCCAGGCACGATTTCTTCGATATAGAACGCGCCTGGTTCGTCGTCGTGGCTAAAGATATGCACTTCGGCAAGACGGCCAAACAAGTTATGCATATCGCCCATCACGTCTTGGTATGCGCCGGTGAGGAACATGCCAATCGGGTAAGACTCGCCTTTGTTTAACTTGTGCATCGGAATGTTATCACTGATGTGATTGCTCTCAATGTACTTGCCAATCTTGCCATCGCTATCACAGGTAATATCCGCAATAGATACGCGCACCGATGGTTTTTCGTTGAGGCGCGTGAGTGGCACGATAGGAAGTAACTGACCAATGGCCCAGGTATCTGCCGCCGACTGGAAAATCGACATATTCGCCAGATATTGACTCGCAAGCGTGTCTTCCAACTCACCGAGCTCTTGGATGTGGCTGGTTTCTTCGTCGAGCGACTGGTGAATGTCTTTTAACGTCATCCAGTACATGGTGTCGATTTTTGCCATCTCACGAATGGTGAGAATGCCCAGTTTGAAAGCTTCATAGGCGCTTTGCTTATAGGCTGCTGCATCGTTAAAGCGCTCTTGCGGGTGCAAATCGTTAGCGCCGATCAGTTCACGCATGTTGCTGACTAATACGTGTTCGCCTTTTTCCGGTTCAACATCAAAGTCGGTGGAGCTGGGGTTTACTTCACCCACCACGTTGGTGACCACCAAGCTATGGTGCGCGGTAATCGCACGACCACTTTCGCTCACGAGATTTGGATGGGCGACCTTCTCAAGGTCACAGATCTGTTTCACCCCATAGACCACGTCGGCCACATACTCTTCGGTGGAGTAGTTGCGCGATGAGTCTGTGGTGGTACTGCTGCCGTCGTAATCAATCCCTAAACCGCCGCCGATATCGAGATATTCAAGTGGAACGCCCATTTGTACTAATTTGGCATACAAACGCGCGCCTTCAGTGACGGCTTCTTTGACTTTACGAATATCGGAAATCTGCGAGCCAATATGGAAATGCAGTAATTTGGCGCAGTGCAGCATCTCATTCTCTTTGAGATACTCAATGGCATTGACGATTTCGGCAATGCTTAATCCAAACTTGGCACGATCACCGGAAGAACTCGACCATTTCCCGGTGCTGCGCACCATCATTTTGGAGCGTAAGCCGATGAGCGGGTCGATCTTGAATTTCTTGGCCAAGCGCACCAGCATTTCAAGTTCAGAGAACTTCTCCACCACCACAATCATGCGACGCCCTAAATGGCGGCCCAAGAGCGCGAGAGTCAGGTAGTCTTCGTCTTTATAGCCGTTAAGAATAGTTAAGGCTTCTGGGTTGTCGTTGTACGCCATGACGGCCATCAACTCAGGCTTTGAACCGGCCTCTAAGCCATAATTGTAGGGTTCGCCCGCATCCAGAATTTCTTCAACCACTTCGCGCATCTGATTCACTTTAATCGGATACACGCCCACATAATGCCCTTCGTATTCGGCACTGGTAATGGTTTCGCGGAAGGTTTCGTTTATGATTTCCACCTGCGAACGCAAAATATCGTGAAAGCGAATTACCGCAGGAAACTCAATACCTTCGGCTTTCATTTCATCAAGGACTTCCTGCATGTCGATCGACACTTCAGGTTTGCGATGGTTGGGTGAAATTTGAATGTTCCCATGGTCGCCAATAGAGAAATATCCAGCACCCCAGCGCTTTACGCCATATAACTCTTCTGCATCTTCAATTGACCACTGGCTCATTTACGGCCTTCCTCCATGGTTAACAACAACTCACGGACGATTTTGGCCGCGAATACATCTGAATTTCCGGTTGGATCGATCTGAGGTGATAACTCCACCACATCACATCCCACAAAATTGCGCTCACGTAGTAACTTGATCAAGCTCACGAAGGAATGAAAATCTTCGCCACCGGGTTCTGGGGTGCCTGTTCCAGGTAAGAACGAGGGATCGAAGTAATCTAAATCCAGTGTGAGATAAATCGGACGGTCTGCCGGTATGGCGGCGACACTTTCTAGGAAATCCTTGCGTGAGGTGCGCACCGTACCATGCTCACGCATGTACTGATATTCCTCACGGGTTCCAGAACGAATCCCGTATTGAATTAACTGGTGTCCCGGACCGAAATGGTCGAGCGCACGGCGAATAATAGACGCATGGGAATAGTGATATCCGGTAAATCCATCACGTAAATCCGCATGGGCATCCAAGTGCAATAACACTAAATCAGGGTATTGCTTAAGATACTTCACAATCGGGGCATAAGAGATGGAATGCTCGCCACCCAACGTTAACACTTTCACCTGCTCTGCAGACAAATCAACAGGATCGAAAATACGATTGAAGTCGTCATTGGCATATTGCCATTGGGTTTCCACATCAGTGCTCTCACCGAGCTGTAGATTTCCCAAATCAAAAAACTCGTGATCTTCGAGATCCGCATCTAAATACGGGGAGTAGGATTCGATATCTTCTGAAATCGAGCGTAAGCCATTTGGTCCATAGCGTGTCCCTTTACGGAAACACGCGGTGCCATCGAAGCCGAACCCGATGATGTAGGTTTTATTCGACTGAATTTCCGTTGCTAAATCCGCGCCAAAATAAGCGCGTACCGGTTCATCCAATGTTACCGGAACAGGGAATGTATTAGCCAATTTCCAATCACCTTCTCTCGTTGATCTGTGTATTGCACGCGTGGTCAAAAAAGGGCCGACATTATGCGGTCTTCGTTCCTTTTTTTGAAGCGAAATTTACGCCCTGAAGCCCTAATTGTAGCTGAACTAAACGCGGGTCGAGGGGTTTATCTCTTTCAAAGGTTAAATGCAGGGGTACTTCCACGACATGCTCCTGCTCAAGACCAATCATTATACGGGACTTTCCGTCCAATACGGCATGAACCGCTGCATGGCCCAATTGCATGGCAAGAATTCTGTCTTGCGCATTCGGGCGACCGCCCCGTTGAATGTGTCCGAGTGGGCAAGGATGACAGGTAACGCCCGTTGCCTTCGATAAGCTGGTCGACAATCCTGCGACGCCGCCAGGCCACAAGTTTTCTGATACCACAACGACATAACTGCTATCAGGAAAGGAGGCGCGTGCTTGCAAAATAGCGTCAGCGATTTCTGCAAGTTTGGGCTGAGGTTCCAATTCTGGCAGGAGCATGGCTTCGGCTGAGCTTGCGATAGCCGCGTGTAACCCAATAAAGCCGGCATGGCGACCCATCACTTCAATGAGAAATACCCGCGCCATGGCTTCGGCGGTTTCGCGCACCCGATCAATCGCTTCCATGGCGGTGTCTACAGCGGTAGAAAAGCCAATGGTGGTGTCGGTGCCTGCCAAATCGTTATCGATAGTGCCAGGAATGCCGATGACCTGACCTTGCCAGTACTTGGCTAAGTGGTCGGCCCCTTGAAACGAACCATCACCGCCGATTACTAATAGCGCGCTGATATTGTGCTTATCGAGAATCTTTGCTGCCGCCTTGGCACGGGCTACTTCACGGAACTCGGGATAGCGCGAGCTCTTTAAAAAGGTGCCCCCCCGCTGACTGACTAAACGCATGTCGTCTGGGTGCAATGGTTGGTTTAGGTCATCCACAATGCCGCGGAAACCATGACGAAAACCGATCACTTCAACATCGTGTTGCCAGGCCGTGATAACAATGGCCCGAATGCATGCATTCATGCCGGGCGCATCACCGCCGCTGGTGATCACAGCGATTTTTTTCATTGAATCTTCCTTACATCCATGGGCGGATATACCGCAACTTAATTCTTCTTCATGGTATACAGCTTAACGGCTAATGAAACGCTGACCAAGTTAGATTTTCCAGTTACACTGACGTTTTGCAGAAAAATAGAGGTTTTTTGTATGGTTCGCGTGCAATTAGCAGAACTTTTGCAGTTCACTGAAGCCTGTTTAACCCAAGCAGGGGCGTCGGCTGAGGTTGCTAAAGCCATGGCGCATTCGCTCGTGCAAGGGGACCTTTTAGGGTTTCGCACCCATGGGGTGCGCCGCTTACCGTATAACGTAAAACAACTTCAGGCGGGGCGGATGAAAGGATCAGGCGAACCGCAAATCCTTCGCCGCCGAGCTGCCATTGAAACTTGGGATGCGGAATCATTATCGGGTCTTTATGTGGCCCCTTTAGCCGTGCAACGCGCCATGAGCATGGCTCGCACCGCAGGTACGGGTACCGTGGTAGTCAAGCGTTGCGAACATGTTGCCAGCCTTGCGGCGTATTTACAGCAAGCCACCGATCAAGGGTTGTTGATTACGATGATGGCTGCCACACCGGCTCAAGCCAGTGTCGCGCCCCATGGGGCCCGCTCGCCGGTGTTCTCACCCAATCCTTATGGTATGGGGGTGCCCACCCGTGGCGCGCCTATTCTTTTGGATATGAGCTTTTCTATGACCGCCGCCGGTAAAGTACGCCAAGCCTATGATCGCAACGAGCGCTTGCCGTGGCCGGCGATTGTATCGGGCAGCGGGGAAATTACTGACAATCCCGCAGATTACATTGACGGTAATGGCGCGATACTTCCGCTCGGGGGTGCTGATTTAGGCTATAAGGGCTACGGTTTATGCTTGATGAGTGAGATCTTTACGCTGGGGCTATCAAATTATGGACGCTTACAGGGCGCTCACGATGGGGAAATGAATACTTTGTATGTGCAAGTAACCGATCCTGAAGCCTTTGGCACTCGGGACGACTTTCTTGCGGTCACAGACGATTTGCTTAATCGCTGTCGTAAGGCCGCGGCCATCGACCCGAGCGAACCTGTTCGAATTCCTGGAGAACGGGCGCTGGCGCTTGCAGAGGAACAGCAGCGCACGGGTGTGCTTCTCGATGAACTCACCTGGCCACGATTACAGCACTTAGCCAAAAAATTGGGTATGGAAATACCCACTGTGTAAGTGCTCACTTGCGTGGCCCGTAATTGCTTATCAGCGTCTGTGTCGATTAAGGCTGCAAACGCTCGCACTTCCACTGATCGTCGATACGGGTATAGCGGAAGCGATCATGCAGGCGAGCGGAACGCCCTTGCCAGAATTCAAATTCCTTGGGCACGATGCGAAAGCCACCCCAAAACGGGGGAAGGGGGAGTGGGTCTTGGCCTGCGAACTTTTCTTCGATTTCGCGATAGCGGGCATCGAGGGCATCTCGGCCAACAATAGATTCGCTTTGCTTTGAGGCCCAAGCCGCAATTTGGCTATTGCGCGGACGCGACTGAAAGTAACTTTCATTTTCGGCGTCGGTTAATTTATGGGCTTGGCCAACAATGGTAATTTGACGTTCAAGTGGCAGCCATGCGAAGTGCATACTGCAATTTGGATTTGCCTGTAATTGGCGACCTTTCTGACTCTCGTAATTGGTATAGAAAATAAAACCATCGGGGCTAGCGTCTTTGAGCAATACGACGCGCTGGGTGGGTAAATTATCTGCGCAAGTGGCCAATACCATAGCGGTAGGATCCAAGCTCCATTCACTTTGCACGGTTTCATCAAACCATTGCTGAAACTGAGTAAATGGGTCTGGATTGAGATCGTTATAGTTGAGCTCCCGTCGGCTATAGTCACGACGAATATTCTTCAGACTCATACAAAACCCTTAATTAACGTTGCTGGCTAATCAACTCTGCATGTTCAAACGCAATTGCCGTATTGTTCATGAAGAGTGTGAGCAAATTCTTGTCGTTGTCCGATAACTCGCTGATACCTTGGATATACAGCAAATAAAAATGCTTAGCACTAGTACGGTACAACCCATAATAAGTTTCATTATGGATTTCGTAAGCAACGTGTTCTTTGCGTTGGCGCAAAGATTGAATGATTTTCTGATCGTTTTTTTGCTGAAGAATATGGCCCACTTGAGCTTGATACTTACCGGTGGCGGCAATGATCGAGAATGGTTCATCGTCTTGGCCTGATGCGGTATAGCCTTCAAGATTTAGTTTGCAGTAGGCCGCCGCATCGGAGCGGGTGAGCAAGGCGACCAGTTGTTCGAGAATCCCTTGGCTTAATTGATTCACTGATTTGGCACAGAAAATCTCGGCGGAGGCTTTAATAATGCGCTCCAACCCCGATTTATAGCGTTCGATCGATTGCAAATCACGAAATGCCCGCAAACTGGAATACATGAGGGTGACGAGCTTTCGGTAGGTCAATTCGGTTTTTTCTTTGTAGTCGTCGATGTCGTATTTGGCGATGACTTCTTCTTCGGGCGCTTGCCCCGGTTGACCGGTGCGCAACACGATGCGCACCAAATGGTTCTTTAACACTTCCCGCGTCCAACGCGCGATCTCAAGCCCAGCGTGATCAGATTCCATCACAACGTCGAGCAGCATTAACGCGAAATCATCACGTTCCTGCAACATGCGTTTGGCTTCTTCTCCCGAATAGGCCGAGTGGAATTGCAATGGGCGTTTATCCAGTTTGAAATCGGATAACGCCATGCGCGTAATGACATGAATTTCTTCATCGTCGTCGACCACAAGAATATGGAACGGCTCTTTCGCTTCGCTGTGAGTCGAAGATGCAGGCTCATCAGCAAACAGAAATTGATCTGTCATCGAATTTTCCTTGCCTAGTGCGTGCGCTGATAATGGCGTTTGCCAGCCACAAAGGTTTGTTCAACGCGAATCCGCCACAGGTACTCAGGTTTAATCTTGAATGGGTCATGGCTCAAAATAAGGAAATCCGCCCATTTACCCGGCTCTAAGCTACCAGTGCGACTTTCGAGGTGCCCTGCATAAGCGGCATCAATCGTAAAGCTGCGGATTGCTTCGGCAACGGTCATGCGCTGATCCGGGAACCATCCTTCAACCGGTTGGTTATCGCGATCTTGGCGGGTTACGGCAGCGTGAATTCCGTAAAATGGATTGGCTAATTCCACTGGGAAATCGGAACCGGCAGCGATAAGCGACCCTTGATCGAGAAACTTACGCCAAGCATAGGCACCGGCAATTCGCTCAGCACCGACGCGATCTTCTGCCATGTTCATATCACTGGTGGCATGGGTAGGCTGCATTGAAGGAATCACGCCGAGCTCAAAAAAGCGCGGAATATCTTCAACACGTACCACTTGGGCATGCTCTATACGATGGCGTGGATCGGTTTGCCAAGCTTCCTCGAGCTCTGCTTCTGCGGCTAGGAGTTCCTCGAAGGTGTCTAGTGCCAGCTTGTTGCTGTAATCACCAATAGCATGGTAGTTAATTTGGAATCCTGCTTGATGGATCATGCCAAATAGACGTTTCACGTCCTCCTCTGGAGTAATGACGAGACCTGTGTTGCCTTCAACATCGGAGTAGGGCTCGATGAGAGCAGCACCGCGGCTTCCTAGAGCACCATCACCATAGAGTTTGACGCTATTGATTTGTAGCCGATCGTATTCGTCACGGAACGGACCTGCAGCGAGATAGTCTTCAAGCTTGGGGTCGCGTCCTGAAATCATGGCATTGACCCGCAGCGGTAGTGCTTTGTCCTCACTCAGTTCTTTAAAGAGTTTGAGGCCGCGATTGTCAACGCCAGCATCATGGACTTGGGTGATCCCGAGCGCCAAAAGATGATCAAATGCAAGAGATACCGCGTTGCGCAACTGTGCATCAGAAATAGACGGCATCACGTTTTGCACCATGTACATGGCGGTATCGACAAGTACGCCCGTTGGATTACCATCGGCATCGCGAATAATCTGGCCACCGGGTGGATCTAAGGTGTCGCGGGTAATTCCGGCAAGCTCGAGCGCTTTGCTATTGGCCCAGCCCGCGTGAGCATCGACACGCACTAACCAAATTGGACGATCAGAGACCACTTCATCGAGATCTTTTCGGCTTGGGAAACGACGGTCGGGCCAAAGCTCTTGGTTCCAGCCGCGACCCACTAACCACTCCTGATCCTGATGGTCATGCGCATAGTTGGCTACTTTGGCGACGGCTGCTGTGCGACTCGTGATCCCGCGTAAATCGATTTGCAGCAGGTTTTCGCCGAGGCTCTGAATATGACCATGAGCGTCAATAATGCCTGGAATCATGGTTTGGCCGCGCACGTCGATCTTCTGGGCGCCTTGATATTCTTCAAGAAGGCTCGCATCACCAACGGCGACAATTTTTCCTTTCTTGATCACAAGAACACTGAATTGCTCCAGTTCTGCATGATCACCAACTCCTTGATTAAAGCTATACCCATTTGCATTGTGGAATACACGATAATTGGCGTAGCTCTTTTCTTTCTCCGCGTCTGCAGATGAATCGTCTGCGCTGATTGGCGCGGGGCTAAAAATGAACGCTAAAGTTGCCAATATGGCGAATGTGCTGCGCATGACTTGCCTCGATTACGTCGTTTTAAAACGAATTGTGGGAAAATTAATTGTCCCCAAACTGTTGTTAATCTTTGGTTATCTTTACTTAAACACTATACAAACTTTTTTGCATCTTTACATTCATTCTATATTAAGCGAATGCACGGGTATTTGACTGCCGTCCGATCCAAATCTTTACATAGATGCGTACTGAAACCTAGATGTAATTAGTGGTATGGGCTAACACTCCACTAATATATTTGTTAAAGTATTGGCAATTCCTTGTTACAGATTTCAAGGTACTCAACACTCTGGTGCAAGATCACATATGAAAATTCTTATCATTGATCCACATTTTATCACCCGCTCCGGGTTGATCCATGTGATCACGACCTATCCGGGCGAAATCTCGATTTATGAGGCAACTACCTTCGCGGTGGCTCAAGATTATCTCGCTTCTGGCGAACGATTTGATCTGATTTTTACAGAGCTGGACTTGCCAGATGCGGATTATCGTCACGTGGTGTCACGCTTACGCGAGCTGTCGCCGAGCGCGCACATTGTTTTGTTTACATGGCGTAGCCAGTCGAATGATATACAAGGCGCAGTAAGCCAAGGTGCACGGAGCTATTTACGTAAAGATGCGCTTGCGGAAGATGTGAAAATGGCCATTCATGGGCTGTTACAGGGGCGTACCTATATGCCCACTGAAAGCTTGCGCTATCGCGAGCAATCCGAGGCAGAGCGCAAGCTGTCGCCACGGCAGCGCGAAATTATGCAATTGCTTGCACAAGGCTTATCCAACAAAGAAATTGCCAATATACTCGGGATAACCGAAGGCACCATTCGCGTGCATTTATCTGCTATTTTTAAAGCCATCAAAGTCTCGAATAGAACCGAAGCCACCTTGTGGTATTTGTTGCGCCAGAACTAACCCGTTCACGGGGGAGCTATGGATTTATCGGCACTTGCTAAACAACTCGAACATCATAAGGGTGCCCCTGTCGATCAGTGGGACCCGCCTTTCTGTGGCGACATTGCGCTATGTATCCGCGCTTCTGGGCGCTGGGAATATCAAAACTCCCCCATAGGCCGCAAGGCTCTCGTTAAGTTATTCGCGAGCGTGATTAAGTATGAAGATGACCGCTATTATTTAGTAACCCCAGTTGAAAAAGTAGGGATCGAAGTCGAAGACTTACCGTTCTTGGTGGTCGGTTGGGAGTTAGTGACCCATGAAGGCCAGCCGGTGATTCAAGTCACCACCAATGTCGATGAAACCTATATGCTCAGTGCAGCGCATCCCTTAATTGTCGACCGCGGTTTACCGGCGGTAATTGTGCGCAATGGGCTACTCGCACGGGTTCACCGCAATGTGTATTATCAATGGGCTGATATTGCCACGTCTGCAAAGGCTGGAGAGGCCGACGGGTATTATATTGAAAGTGCAGGGGAGCGCTTTTTATTGGCTGCTGAGAGTGTCGGTTGATTGCCGATACCGTGCCCTTGCTATATGATCTCGCGCCTAATCTTTCACGATGAGTAAATCTATGTCCAGCACCTTAAAGATCAGTCTTGCTCAGTTGAATTTCACTGTTGGGGCCATTGGCGAGAACAAAGATAAAATCCTGAATGCGATTCAAGCCCACGCAGATACTGATCTTCTGATTTTTCCGGAACTGGCGCTTACCGGCTATCCGCCGGAGGATTTATTGTATCGTCCGGATTTGTATCAGGCAGTGGCAAGTGCCCTCGACGAGATTGCGGCGGCCACGGATTCGGTAGCGGTTGCGGTGGGTTATCCGCAGACCGACGGGCACAAAGTTTGGAATACACTGGGTGTGTTTCACCAAGGCCGGCAAATCGCGACCTACCAAAAGCAAACACTTCCGAATTACGGCGTGTTCGATGAGAAACGCTACTTTACTCCTGGCGAAAGCTCCACGGTATTCAACCTTGGCGAGCACCGAATTGGCATGTTGATCTGTGAAGATCTATGGGATGAGATGCCTGCGAAACGGGCACGTGAAGCTGGGGCGCAGATCTTAATTTCGGTGAATGCCTCTCCGTTTGAAGAATATAAATATCCGCAACGCCTGCAAGTGCTGCGTGCACGCTGCCAAGAGAATCACTTGCCTCTGGTGTATGTGAACCTTGTGGGCGGACAAGATGAAGTGATCTTCGACGGCAACTCTGTTGTGCTCAACGAAGAAGGCGACGTGGCTCTGCATTTGCCCCATTGTGAAGAAGCGGTGATGACGGCGCACTTCGACGGTAAGCATGTGCGCATGCAACCACTGCCTGCTAATCCTGATAATGAAGCGAGTCTCTATCAAGCCCTTGTATTGGCGTTGCGTGATTATGTCGAGAAAAACGGTTTTCCATCGGTATTGCTGGGGTTATCGGGTGGCATTGATTCGGCGCTCACATTAGCGCTCGCAGTGGACGCACTCGGCCCAGAGCGTGTGCGTGCAGTCATGATGCCCTATCGCTATACCGCAGATATCAGTATTGAAGACGCGCGCCAACAAAGTGAATGGCTTGGAAACCAATTTGATGTGGTTGCCATTGAACCCATGGTGGAAAGTTTTCTAGAAACCTTGGCGCCCTTGTTTGTTGATACGCAGCGAGATACCACGGAAGAGAACTTGCAAGCGCGCTGTCGCGGTACTTTGTTAATGGCGCTCTCCAATAAGTATGGCTCGCTCGTGCTCACCACAGGCAATAAGAGTGAGCTGGCAGTGGGTTACTGTACGTTATATGGCGATATGTGTGGCGGCTTTGCTCCGATCAAAGATCTGCCTAAGTCGTTGGTTTACCGTCTCTCCTCGTACCGGAATACCCTCGGGCCTGCGATTCCAGAACGTGTTATTACACGCCCGCCCTCTGCAGAGTTAGCACCGGATCAAAAAGATCAGGATTCGTTACCCCCGTATGAAATTCTTGATGAAATCATTGATGGGTACGCGGAACGAGATTTATCGGTGAGTGACTTGGTTGCTGCAGGTTATGACGAAACCGTGGTACGGGATGTGATACGCTTAATTGACCGAAATGAATACAAACGTCGGCAAGGTGCGGTGGGCCCGAAAGTAACTCGACGCAACTTTAATAAAGATCGTCGTTACCCTATTACCAATCGATTTACGCGCCATTTATTAGAATCCTAAGTGCAAGGGATAGATACATGAAAAAGATCGAAGCCATTATTAAACCATTCAAGCTCGATGATGTGCGTGCTGCGCTCTCTGAGGTGGGTGTCGCTGGGATGACTGTGTCTGAAGTGAAAGGTTTTGGCCGTCAGCGCGGACACACGGAGCTGTATCGCGGTGCCGAATATATGGTGGATTTTCTACCTAAAGTAAAACTTGAGATTGTTGTGGCTGACGATGACGTGGAACGCTGTATCGAAGCCATCATTGAAACTGCACAAACGGGCAAAATCGGAGACGGTAAGATCTTTGTAACTGCTATTGAGCGGGTGATTCGGATTCGTACCGGAGAAGAAAACGAGGACGCTATTTAGCGTCCTCGTAAGTTATTCTTGGGTGTTCACAGACCCTGTTAGAAGTTAGCTTGCAGTACCGCTCTCGCGTCGTTTGCTTGCTCTTCTAAACCAAGGCGGCTGTAGGCCGTGACCATAATTTCAAGGGCTCGTTTCACTTCTTCTACGCCCTGGAACTGATCGACCACATATAATCCCCGATTTGCGGCAGCCATATAAGCTTCCCGGCGCAGATAGTATTCGGCCACAAATAATTCATGCTGTGCAAGACGCGATTTAATGGCAATCATGCGTTGCCGTGCATCGGCCGCGTAAGGGCTATCTGGGTGACGTTCTACCAACTCACGGAAATCATTAAATGCGCGCTCTGCATACACCGGGTTACGGTCGCTGCGGTTTATCCGAAATACGTCTTGGAAAAAGCTTTGCTCCGCTTGCAAGTGGACTAATCCACGCATGTATCGCACATAGTCGTTATCCGGGTGATTTGGATTTAACGATAAAAAGCGGTCGATAGCAGTAAGCGCGCGATCTTGTTGCCCAATTTTATATTCGGTAAAAATGATATCCAGTTGCACCTGTTGTGCGTACGGACCGAACGGGAAACGATTATTAATTTGACGAAGCAGCGCAGACGCATCGGCGTAACGGCCGCCACGAATGTAGGCTTGCGACATCTCATACATTTGTTCGACATCTGAACGAGTTTGCTCTTGCGGGCGTGACGAACAGCCATTTAGCAAGAGGACGGCAAGGACAACAATTGGTAACACTGCTTTCATTGGATACGTGATCTCTTATTTTACGTTGAATTCCCTGTGATGTTTCTCATCATCTGAAGTACACTAGGCACCAAGCTCGGATTGTAGCGCACTGACAAGAGGATGCACAGCGCAAGTTCTTTATGACTGATTATGTGAAGCAAACAGCAGTAGTTCCTGAGCATTTGCTCGGAGCACGATTGGACCAAGCATTAGCGGAAATGTTCCCAGACTTTTCTCGTTCGCGTTTGAAAAACTGGATTCAGGCCGGAAGCGTTCGCGTGGACGGTACTGTTGTAACTAAACCACGAGAAAAAGTTCTTGTAGGACAAGAGCTCCATCTTGAAGCCGAATTAGAGCCAGAGGTATTTTCTGAGCCACAGGCGATTGCGTTAAATATTGTATACGAAGACGATGATCTGTTGGTGATTAACAAGCCCGCAGGACTGGTGGTGCATCCAGGGGCGGGTACGCCAGATGGCACGCTACTTAATGCATTGTTGCATCATTGTTCTACGCTCGAGCAACTCCCACGAGCAGGCATTGTGCATCGATTAGATAAAGAAACCACGGGGTTAATGGTGATTGCCAAAACACTGGCCGCTTATACCGCGTTGGTTGCTGCGCTGCAGGCACGGAATATTACCCGTGAATACGAAGCCATTGTGACTGGCGTTATGACCGCTGGTGGTAGCATTGATGCGCCCATAGGTCGACATCAAACCAAGCGCACACTAATGGCGGTGAACCCGAACGGTAAGCCAGCATTAACCCATTATCGTGTCGCGGAACGTTTTCGTGCCCATACTCGTTTACGGTTGCGCTTGGCCAGTGGCCGAACGCACCAAATTCGCGTACACATGGCGCACTTGACCTATCCATTGGTAGGCGACCCGCAATATGGCGGGCGTCCGCGACCACCTAAGCAAGCGAGCCAGTCTTTTATGGACACCTTTCGTGGGTTTCAACGACAAGCCTTGCATGCAATACGGCTGTCTTTGATACATCCGCGTACTGGCGAAGAAATGACTTGGGAAGCGCCATTGCCAGACGATATGCAAAAACTGTTGAAAGCGCTTCGCGATGACAACCGGGAATTTGGAACACCGCAGTAATTAGAAAGGACATGAAGGGGGGAGGCATGCAGACACTAACAGCACAGTGGAAGGTGCCTTCCTTTGTTCAGGCACATACTAGCTACCGCGCCGGTGGTGTGAGTGTTGCACCTTACAAATCGTTAAACCTCGGTAGTCATGTCGGCGATCTCCCCGCGTCGGTACAGCGCAATCGTGAACGGATTCAGCATGCGCTTGAGTTTCCTTCTTCGCCAAATTGGCTTGCTCAAATTCATAGCGACCGCGTGGTACGAATTGGTGCCGACGGCTTATCCGACATTCCAGAAGCTGATGGGGCCTATACGGATCAAGCGGGTGTTGTATTGGCAGTTCTTACCGCCGATTGCTTACCTGTTTTTCTAGCTTCAGCGGATGGCCAAGAATTGGCATTGGTGCATTGTGGTTGGCGTGGGTTAGCCCAAGGAATTCTCACCAATGCCTTGGCTCACTTCAAAGCCAAGCCTGCAGATATTTTTGCCTGGCTTGGGCCCTGTATTGGGCCCAAAGCATTTGAAGTGGGTGCCGATGTATTTGAAGCCATGACATCCCTTAACCCCAAACATGCCACTTCGTTTATCGCTGCTGGTGGGAAATATCTCGCCAATCTGTCGGATATTGCAAAAACAGAGTTGGAACATCTCGGCGTTACCGAGATATCTGCGAGCAATGCCTGTACCTTTACTGACGCTGAACACTATTACTCATATCGTCGCGATGGAACCACTGGTCGTATGGGATCATTTCTTTGGCGCTCAGCGTAGCGCAAACCCGCTGTAAAAATATCTTTCCAATGACTTGAAACTGCCTAAAAAAGACCCACATTAATGTAAGTCGTAATTGCATAGTGAGGTTTGTCATGCGCATGGATCGTTTTACCAGTAAGTTTCAAGCAGCGATCGCTGAGGCTCAGTCGTTAGCCTTAGGGCGAGACCATGCTTACATTGAACCTGCCCACATCATGTTGGCACTCCTTAACCAAGATGGCGGTACGGTTCGCTCCTTGTTGCAAACGGTGGGTGTGAATATCGCCACTTTCCGAATTCAACTTGGCAAGCTGCTCGATGCACTGCCGCAAGTTTCAGGTACCGGTGGCGATATCCAGATTTCTCGCGATACTGCCCAGTTACTGAATTTAACCGACAAATATGCGCAAAAACGCAAAGATGACTACATCTCGAGCGAGCTGTTTGTACTGGCCGCTTTAGACGATAAAGGCAAGCTGGGAGCCCTGTTAAAAGAACAACAGGTGAATGCCCAAGCAGTTGAGAAAGCGATTGAAGATCTACGCAAAGGACAACAAGTGAACGATCCAAATGCCGAAGAACAGCGGCAAGCATTAAAGAAATACACCATTGACCTCACCGAGCGGGCCGAGCAAGGCAAGCTTGATCCGGTGATTGGTCGCGACGAGGAAATTCGTCGTGCAATACAAGTACTGCAGCGCCGCACCAAGAACAACCCGGTGCTGATTGGTGAACCAGGTGTGGGTAAAACCGCGATTGTGGAAGGACTTGCCCAACGCATTATTAATGGTGAAGTGCCGGAAGGTTTAAAAAACAAACGTGTACTCTCACTGGATTTGGGTTCTTTGTTAGCTGGTGCCAAATACCGAGGTGAATTTGAAGAGCGCTTAAAAGCGGTGCTCAATGAATTGCAGCAAGAAGAAGGCCAAGTGATTCTCTTTATTGATGAGCTGCATACTATGGTGGGAGCGGGTAAAGCCGATGGCGCCATGGATGCGGGAAATATGCTGAAACCAGCTTTGGCCCGCGGTGAATTGCATTGTGTCGGGGCCACCACCTTAGATGAGTACCGTCAGTACATCGAAAAAGACGCTGCCCTTGAGCGACGTTTCCAAAAGGTATTGGTGCAAGAGCCTTCGGTGGAAGACACTATTGCCATCTTGCGCGGCCTAAAAGAGAAGTACGAACTGCATCACTCTGTGGAAATTACGGATCCGGCAATTGTAGCCGCAGCTTCGTTGTCCCATCGCTATATTAGTGATCGGCAGTTGCCGGATAAAGCGATCGACTTGATCGATGAAGCGGCCTCGTCGATTCGGATGCAGATGGATTCAAAACCGGAAGAACTCGACCGCTTAGAGCGTCGTATTATTCAGTTGAAGCTTGAACGGCAAACGCTGGCCAAAGAGAAAGATGATGCCAGTAAAAAGCGTCTTGAGGTGCTAGATGCAGAGCTAGGTGACTTAGAAAGTAAGTACCAAGCTCTTGAAGATGTCTGGAATACGGAGAAATCTGCGGTACAAGGACACCAGCACGTTAAAGAACAGCTCGATCAGGCCCGCAATGAACTTGAAATTGCCAATCGCGCCCGCGATCTAAATCGCATGGCAGAGCTGCAATATGGTCGTATCCCCGAGTTGGAACGCCAATTGGAAGCCGCATTAAAAGCAGAAATGCAAGATATGACGCTGCTGCGGAATCGTGTTACCGATGAGGAAATTGCCGAAGTGCTGTCTCGTTGGACAGGAATTCCGGTATCGCGAATGCTGGAAGGGGAGCGCGAGAAGCTATTGCGCATGGAAGAAGATCTGCACGAGCGAGTAGTCGGTCAGCATGAAGCGGTTGTGGCGGTTTCGAATGCGATTCGTCGTTCGCGGGCTGGGTTAAGCGACCCGGATCGTCCGATTGGCTCGTTCTTATTTTTAGGGCCTACCGGTGTTGGTAAAACGGAACTGTGTAAGGCGCTCGCGAACTTTATGTTCGATACCGATAACGCCATGGTGCGTATCGATATGTCGGAGTTCATGGAGAAACACTCGGTTGCACGGCTCGTGGGTGCACCTCCAGGCTATGTAGGTTACGAAGAAGGTGGCTATTTGACTGAAGCGGTGCGCCGTCGGCCTTACTCGGTGATTCTACTTGATGAAGTAGAAAAAGCGCATCCGGATGTGTTCAATATTCTGTTGCAGGTATTAGACGATGGACGCCTCACCGATGGCCAAGGACGCACGGTGGATTTCCGTAACACAGTGATCATTATGACGTCGAACTTGGGATCGCACTTGATTCAAGAGCATGCCGGTGAAGTGGATTATGACGAAATGAAAGCTATGTTACAGGACGTGCTAGCGTCGTCGTTCCGTCCGGAGTTCTTAAACCGGGTCGACGAAACCGTGATATTCCATCCGTTGCATAACGACCACATTAAACGGATTGCGCGTATCCAAATGCTGCGCTTGTTTAAACGGTTAGAAGAGCGCGGATTTGAACTGCAAGTATCCGATGATGCCTTTGACCAGTTGGCGAAGATTGGATTTGATCCTGTGTTTGGTGCGCGGCCGTTAAAGCGGGCCATTCAAACAGAATTAGAGAATCCATTGGCGCAAAAATTATTGAGCGGCGAACTGGTACCAGGTAAACCGATCTTGGTTGACGCGGGTGAACGCGGTCTCGAATTGTCTCAATAAAGCTACATTAACTAAGCAAACAAGGGGCCCATAATAGGGCCCCTTTTTGATTTTCTTGTCAGGCATATAGGGCTCTATGATATGCTTGCTTTACAAATGTCGACACAAATACAGCTGTTGTTAAGGATATCTATGCCAGATCAGAATAAACGTCGGGGCATCTATTTGCTGCCAAACTTGCTCACTACAGCAGGTTTATTTTCAGGCTTCTACGCCATAGTCGCTTCAATGAATGGCGACTTTCAGCTTGCAGCAATCGCGATTTTCGTGGCCATGGTTTTCGATGGCCTGGATGGTCGTGTCGCTCGACTCACCAACACCCAAAGTGACTTTGGTGCGGAATACGACTCCATGGCCGATATTGTGTCTTTTGGTATCGCGCCTGCATTAGTGGCCTATAACTGGGCACTGCACGATGTGGGCAAACTAGGTTGGTTAGCCGCATTTATCTTTGTTGCCGGTGGCGCTTTGCGCTTAGCGCGTTTTAATACTGCGATAGCTACCGCGGATAAACGCTATTTCCAAGGCCTTGCCATTCCGAGTGCCGCTGCTATCGTTGCTGGTCTTGTTTGGGTGGGTGCCAAGTACGAAATCGATCCGAGCAATGTGAGCCTGATCGTTGTGTTCTTCACAATCGCCTGTGGTCTGCTCATGGTATCGAACTTTAAGTATCACTCGTTCAAAGATGTGGATTGGCGCGATAATGTAAACTTCCTCGTGTTGCTGAGTGTGGTGTTGGGCTTCGTAATTGTTGCCACTGCGCCCGCGGTTGTACTCTTTGTGTTGTTTACCGCTTATGCGATTTCAGGTCCGTTTCTTACGATTAAGAATGTAAGTAAGCTGAAACTTGAGCATGTGTTGGGTGATCCAAGCGAAGAATGTAAAGAAGCGGATGCAGAGACTAAGCCGGAAAAAAAGGCGAAAGACGCGGCTTCAACCGACGATAAAGAGAAAACTGAATAATCTCTCGAATTAATCCTTCTTTAGTAAAAGGCCTGGTTTCCAGTGGAGCTAGGCCTTTTTTGTGTTTTTCGGCTTAGTTTCTGAGCGTTCTGTTTATAAAACAAGCGGTCGATATTATTTTACGAAAAAGGCCTTGATCAGTGTTCGGAGATCTATATAATTCGCCGCCGTTGCCACAAGATGGTAACGGCGAGAAAGAAACACCGAAGAATCAAAAATTTTGAATTCAAGGTCTTGACTTCCTCGCCCGGGAGCGTAAAATTCGCATCCCTGCTTCGGAAAGAAGCAACGTTCTTTAACAATTTATCAAGCCAAGCAATCTGTGTGGGCACTTGCGATGAAAAGCATCAACCAACGC
>NZ_VJWL01000003.1 GCF_007096385.1 Aliidiomarina halalkaliphila | reverse complement strand
GAGGTGCGCATTCTACACGCCCCATTTTTTCTGTCAACCGCTTTCGGAAAGTTTTTTGTTTTCCTATGCTTCTGGTTAATCAGAAGGCCAAATTCGCGTAGGAAAACCTACTTTTTTGCGAACTTGCCGTTCGTCCGAAGACGAGAGGCGCATTTTAGGCATTTTTCATGATGGGTCAAGCCCAAAATTGTACATTTAAAACTGTTCGCTCAGGAATTGAGCAACGCTTATTTTGCCGGATGCTTAGATAACCGCTAAGATGAGGGCACGGTTGCTTGTTTTTCGTCACCGTTTCCTTATTGACTCTTTATTTTCACTTAATGCGAAAGGATTTTTATTATGAATCGCGCTTTTTCAGGCTTTCAGGTTGTTATCGCTGCTGTTGTAGCAGTTGTTTTTACCATTATTGCGCAGTTATTTATCGAAGCTCCAGACACTCTTGTTGTTTCCTTATTGGCGCTCGGTACGTTTTTAGGCGGGGTTGTGACTCCCTTTGTTTCTTTTTTCCTAAAGCAAAAGAAACAAGCCACGCAAACTACTCCAAAGAGTAAACGCTCGAGTAAAGGAACAGATAGCCGCACCCTCTATGTTGGCAATCTACCATTTAAAGTGACCGAAGAAGAAGTTGAAGGTATATTCGGCCGCTATGGTGAGGTGTATGAAGTACGTTTGGTGAAAGATCGTCGCACCGGTCGTAAGAAAGGCTACGGCTTTGTTGAAATGGAAGTGACTGGTGCAGACCTCGCTTTAGCGAAATTGAATGATCGTGATTTCGAAGGGCGTACCTTAAAAGTTCGAACCGCTCACGCTGATCAGAACGAAGAGTAAATCCTTGATGAAGGTTTTATAGAAAGGAAGAGGCCAGCATAACGCTGGCCTCTTTTTTACAACTATTACTTACCGGTTGGGGTTAGTAAGAAACAGTCACATCATCGGAACATGTTTGCGTTCCAGCTTCACACACTTTGTACGTTAAAGTACCGCTTCCGCGTAAGTTAGTTACATCGGTGTAAGACCCAGTGTTTGCTACTGTGGCTACTGAAGAACCGTTACGGAAGATAGTTACGCTTGACGAGTCAGCACCAGACCATGTGAGATCGGCACGTGCGCGACCTTGAACTTTATAGGTTGATGCACTCAGAGTGATTGACGCGCCATCATCGCCGCCATTATCACCACCGTTATCGTCATCGCCGCCGCCATTATCACCACCAGCACAGCCATTCGCTGTCAGGTAGTCATACGCAGCTTTGGCTTTCACAATACCGTGACCATAGTAGTTATCACGACCGGCTGCACCACGATCTTCCGCAGTCGCGTTAAGCGCCGCACGGATTTCATCGTTAGTACATTCAGTAAAGTGACTCCATACGAGTGCCGCAACACCTGCAACGTGAGGAGACGCCATCGACGTACCGTTGTAGCTTGCCCAATCGCTTGCACCAACAGATACTGACGCTGAAGAACCGACGCTACCTAAGGCAGTTTGACCATCAGCTTGGCTGATACCCACGGCTGGAATGTTTACAGAAACACCACCAAGGGTACCGTTTAGTGGGCCTGATTCGTTGTTATAAACAACTGCCGCAACACCGCCGCCATTTTGGCACGCGAGTACTTTATCGGCGAAGCTAATTTGGCCGCGCTCCATCAAACACACATTACCTTGCGCGCCCTGACAGGTTGACGTACCCAACCCACAGTCAATCAACGCACCTGAACCTTCGCCCTCAGGCGAACCGTCCATAGCTATGGCGCTGTATGTACCGCTGCCTGCGCTGAACAACGAAAGCTGACCCATGCCACGAGGCACTGTAGACATCACGTCAACGCCTGGAGCAGCAATCTCAACTTCATTGTTGTACTGTGAAAACGATGCATGGTTACCGTCGCGGTCTACCGCAGCAACCGAATATACCGCTGGGTATGAAGCAGGATATGAATGACGATTGTTACCGCCGTTACCTGCGGCTGCAACACTCAACACACCGTCATCGTTTAAACGCTGGAATGCATTGCGTTCCGTAGTGCTTGAGAAAGAACCACCCAAGCTCATGTTGATCACGTTCGAACCATAGTTCGCGCACTGATCAGCAGCAGCAATCAGGCTTGACGAATACGCCCAACCACTCTCGCTAAATACTTTAACAACATGGATGTTCAATTGGCCGTTTGGCACAACACCAACAACCCCTAAGCCATTGGCAAGCGCTGCAATAGTACCGGTAACGTGGGTTCCGTGACCGTTTTCGTCAGTGAACCAGTTACCTGTACCGCTATCAAAGACACCATCAACACCTGAAGTTTGTAAATCTGGGTGACCCAGATCATAACCCGAATCGATCACGCACACTTTTCGGTTGCCCGCTAGCGCTGCGCTTACCTGATCCGCTTGCACCATCATAATGCCGTAAGGCAGGTTAGGTTCAAACTCTGTGCTATACAGTTCGCGCTTCACATCTTCTTCAATGTAAAGAACGTTCGGGTTGCGCTCAAGGCCTCGCAATGCTTGCGCTGGCACTTTAATCGCCATGGCATTGTCGTTTGATAAATCAACAACAGTGCGGCCACCGGCACGCTCAACCGCTTGTTGTACAGCAGCTTTAGCGCCTGGCTGGAATGCAACGATGACGCGCTCTTCATCATTTGCGATAACAGATGGTGCAGCCAGCAATGAAGCGACTGCTGCAGCGATTGCGCCGCGTGTGAATACTTTTGTCTTTGACATGAATTATACCTTGTTGTCCTGAATATTATTTTTATCCTTCCGAAACGAAGTTCCCTAAAGCTCCTTGTAACTACCAAGCGCAATCGCGCCCAACGGCTCTGTTCGAGTTGTTATTATTTTGTGAACAGCGTTTAGGGATGTCTATTAATAACTGAACCCTAGGTATAACAAAATAGGGGTTTACCCCTGTATTTGAGTAAAAGTGCGGATTAAATGAAAAACAGGTAGAATGCGCGGCCTAGAAAACGTCGACTCAACACAGGTGTTAGTTATGCAAAAACCAATCGATCTCGGTGCGGCTTATCAAGCCCAATTGGCGGAGAAATCTGATCGCCTCACCACCTTGCTCACACCTTTTGCAGCACCTGCATTGGCAGTATTTCCATCCCCTCCTGAACATTACCGCATGCGTGCGGAATTTCGCGTGTGGCACGATGGCGATGATCTTTACTATGTGATGTTTAATCCTGAAACCAAAGAGAAGTACCGAGTCGATCAATTCGCCGCTGCAAATGTACTGATTAATCAGCTCATGCAGGGGGTGTTAGATTTTATTCGCGATAAACCGCAACTGCGACGCAAGCTATTTCAGGTGGATTTTCTTACGACCACCACAAATGAAGCGCTCATTTCCTTGCTTTACCATCGGCAGCTCGATGACGAATGGAAAGCGCATGCCGAACACCTGCGCGACCACCTTCAGCAGTTCGCTACTGTTGATTTGATCGGCCGGGCCCGAAAACAAAAGGAAGTATTGCATCGCGATTATGTGGTGGAGAAACTCACGATCCACGAACGGCCCTATCAGTTCGAGCATATCGAAAATAGTTTTACCCAGCCCAATGCTGCAGTGAATACTCATATGATTGAGTGGGCCTGTGATGTCGCCAAAGATGCGCAAGGGGATTTGTTAGAGCTCTATTGCGGCAACGGGAATTTCAGCTTGCCCTTGGCAAGTCAATTTCGTCATGTGCTGGGCACGGAAATTAGCAGAACCTCGGTAAACTCGGCGAAGAAAAACATTGCCATGAATGGCATTGAGAATGTTCGCATCGAACGCTTATCTGCCGAAGAGTGCTCTGCCGCGATCAAGGGCGAAGCCTTGCCGTCGCGGCTGCAAGATATTGACTTAACGAGTTATGATTTTACCACCGTGCTGGTGGATCCGCCGCGGGCGGGACTTGATGAGATGACCGTAGCCATGGTTGCGGAGTTCCCAGCGATTATATATGTATCTTGTAATCCGGAAACACTTGCGGAGAACTTGAAGGAATTAACCAAAACCCATGATATTCAGCATGCGGCCTTATTTGATCAATTCCCGTTTACGCACCATATCGAAGCGGGCGTTTACCTTACACGGAAAGCTTAAACCGTACTTTCGTTCGCCTGCTTTGCAGCTTCCAGCGCGCTGTGCTGGGCGGCTTCCACTTCCTCGCACGGCTTGTTTCTATTTTTCACGCGGCACAAATGCAAGTTCAGAGTGTGTGCAACAACGATAAACGCCGCTCCCGTCAAAATAAGTAATGGTTCCCATGTACTTCCAAAGGTGTTCTTACCGAAATACAGCACCCCACCTAAGGCGAGAAAGAAAAACGGTGTCCAGCTCCGGTGGTGACGCATGCCCATAAACACGGCCACACTACCAATCAACAAACTGATAGAAAGGATAATGCGTTCGAAGAGTTCAAAGCCCAAAAACGACAAGCCCACCAACGCTAATGTTGGTAATACAACAGGGACTAATAGGCAGTGAATGGCGCACAAAACGGCGACAATAATTCCTGCTTTATCGAGGGGCTTGTGGTACATACGCGTGATCTAACCTTGGACTGACTAAAAAATTTAGGATGTAATAATATAACAAAGAGTGCGAAATTGAAAGGCGACTTTTTGACCAGCTCGCTACCAACTAGGCTCTCTCAATAGGAAACGACAGTACCTGACTAATGTCTTGTGCTCCCACGCGAAGCATCAGCAATCGATCTAAACCCACCGCGATGCCAGCGCATTCAGGTATGCCCGCATCTAACGCCGCAAGGAAACGTTCGTCTACCGGCTGTTCTTGCAAACCGAGCGCTTTCCGCTCCCGATTATCCTGCTCAAAACGTTGGCGCTGCTGCTTGGCATCGGTAAGTTCCCAAAATCCATTTGCAAGTTCTAATCCCTGATAAAACAACTCAAAACGATGGGATACTCGCGGGTCATCGGTGCTTAGCTTGGCAAGCGCCGCTTGCGACGCTGGAAAGTGCGTTACAAAACACGGCCGCTCCTGCCCAATATTCGGCTCCACATACATACTCATGGCTAACTGCAAAAGTGTATCGGCGCTGTCACTTTCATCGATGGCGCTTCCATAGCCATCATGAAGTAACCGTTGCTTTAATTCGGCAATGCCCGCTGAGGTTAATGGATCAATGTTGAGCTCACGCTGAAACGCATCTTGATAGGTAACATACTCCGCTTCCGCGCAGCCAAGAATATCCCGCACTAAGACGTCGGTTTCCGCCATCAGATCCGCATCGCTAAAACCAGGCCGATACCATTCGAGCATGGTGAATTCGGGGTTGTGGCGCACGCTAATTTCATCATCGCGTACCACCTTACAAATCTGATAGATGGAACCGCTCCCTGCCGCCAACAGCCGTTTCATCGCGTATTCTGGTGACGTTTGTAGATAGAAGGTTGTTGGGATTGGCATCCCCGGCCCCTGCAATTGCGCCGTCACATTCTGAAGGTGCACATCAGTGACACCCGCGTGAGACAGGAGCGGCGTGTCGACCTCAAGTACATCGCGTTCAGCAAAAAAAGTGCGAATACGCCGAAGCATATCCGCACGATTATGAAGCACGTTCCACGATGCCGTGGGTTGCCAGCGAACGTCGGTCATTCGAGCGCTTATTTTACCCGTGACACGTATTCGCCAGACCGCGTATCAACCTTGATCACTTCGCCGATTTGCACGAATAAAGGTACGCGCACCACTGCACCGGTACTTAAAGTCGCCGGTTTTCCGCCAGTTCCCGCGGTATCACCTTTCAAACCAGGATCGGTTTCAACGATTTCCAACTCAACGAAGTTTGGCGGTGCAACGTTAATCGGCTTGCCGTTCCAGAGTGTTAACGTACACACGTCCTGTTCCACCAACCATTTTTTATTGTCACCGACAGCCGCGTCGTCCGCTGCAATTTGTTCGAAGGTTTCGTTGTTCATGAAGTGCCAGAACTCGCCATCTGCATACAAATACGCAAGTTCAACATCCACTACGTCCGCACCTTCAACGCTATCGCCAGACTTGAAGGTTTTCTCAACCACCTTGCCAGACAATAATTTACGAATGCGTACCCGGCTAAATGCCTGACCTTTGCCTGGCTTAACCATTTCGTTCTCAAGAATCACGCACGGCTCGCCGTCCTGCATGATTTTTAAGCCCTGTTTAAATTCATTTGTACTGTAATTGGCCATGAGCCCCTCGTGCCTTCGATAACGAATTTGAAAAACGGCCTAATAATAAACCAAAGCGAATTGTATTTCAGGTAAAATAGTTGACTCAAGTGATGAATACGTCGATTCAATGGAGCTTAGCACCTAGCGTATGGCAGACCACGCATTCAATATTCAACTCCAAAGCAGTTGGCAGCGCGAGCTGGCCCAATCCTTTACCTCGCCGCAAGCACTCGCCGACTATTTGCAGTTACCTGCCGATTGGGTGACTGCGCACGAGTCTGCGCGCTCTTTATTTCCTATGCGAGTGCCTAAGCCTTTTGCTGCATTGATGGAGCCAGGCAACACCCAAGACCCATTGCTGTTGCAGGTGCTTCCACAAAGTGATGAGTTTGCGCAGGTGCCTGGATACAGCACGGACCCATTAGACGAGAAAAACGCCAGTCAGATTCCCGGGTTACTGCACAAATATAAGAGTCGTGTATTGGTGATCTTTCGTGGGGGATGTGCGGTAAATTGTCGCTATTGTTTTCGGCGCCACTTTCCCTACCAAGAGCATCACATTAGCAAATCAGACCTAGACCATATGTGCGACTACATCGCGCAGCACCCAGATATTAATGAAGTGATCCTCAGCGGCGGTGACCCCTTAATGGCAAGTGACGCGCATGTAGTGGATGCCTTACACCGCTTTACCGCTCTGGCACAAATTCGGCGCGTACGCATTCATACACGCCTACCTGTGGTCATTCCCCAACGCCTTACTTCCGATCTCGGTGACGCACTCAGTTCATTGCCCGTTCCAGTAACAATGGTGCTGCATATTAACCACGCCCATGAGGTTTCAACAGAGCTAAGTGATTTTGTCGCTCAGTGGCGCCAGCGCGGAATCCACTTTTTAAATCAAAGCGTTTTACTCAAGGCAATTAACGACAGCCTAGATGCACAGATAGCCCTTCACGAAGCCGTGTTTCGCGCCGGCATACTGCCCTATTATTTGCATCAGCTCGACCCGGTGTCTGGAGCGGCCCACTTCGCAGTCGACGATGCCAAAGCGTTGAAGCTACATCAACAAATGCAATCCCAACTTCCCGGATTTCTGGTGCCCACTTTAGTGCGCGAGCTAGCAGGGGAACCCAATAAAACACCGTTGCGCTAGAAGCTCTCTCTCCATTGTTTGCCAACCAATAAAAAACCACCGTTACAAAGAACGGTGGTTTGGTATAGCACTATTGTTTACTTAATCGTCTGCTTTAAAAGTATTTTTAAACCAGCGATCCAACATGGCACCTTCGTACTCAATGAGCTCAACGCCTCGGCGCCGCTGCTTTGATTCCAAACGACCTTGACCAAAAAGCTCTCGGCCTCGAATATGTTCATCGCCGGCCTGAACTTCATTACCATCCGCATCTACGAGCGAGTAAGTTAGTTTCATTTCCGGATAATAGCCCGGACGAATCACGCGCATTTGCTTCGGTTGACCTTGTAAGTCATGCATTTCCACCAAACCCGCTAGCATTACGTCTGTCACGATAATAGAAAGCGTGTAGCCGTCAGGTAGATCTGCTGCGAGCGACTCAAACTTGCTTTCGAAAGCCGCAAACAACTGCTCTTGAAAGCGTGCTTGTTGCATATCAGCCGCTTGAATATCTCGATAGCTACTTGGATCTTGCCAAGTAACTTTCACATCCGCAGCGTTCACTGCCACGGAAACAAACATCGTGCTAGTGATCAACGCGATCCACAATGCTTTCATATATGCCCTCCTTCAAGGTAACGCATCTCATCTTAGGTATAGTTGTTACGCCGGTTTACTACAAGTGGATGCCTACCGCTATTTCGTAAAGAATTGTCAAAGATGTGGATAGAAAAAAGGGCGGTGCTCGCGCACCACCCTTTTTCAAACACCAGAGGTCGCCAACGCAATGCGTTGGCTGCCTTAGGAATGGGCTTACATCATGCCGCCCATGCCCATATCACCGCCAGGCATGGCTGGTGCGTCTTCCTTTGGAAGTTCAGCCACCATTGCCTCGGTGGTAATCATCAGGCCAGCGATTGATGCAGCAAACTGCAGTGCAGAACGGGTTACTTTTGTTGGATCCAAAATACCCATTTCTAGCATATCGCCGTATGTGTCGTTACCTGCGTTGTAGCCGTAGTTACCTTCACCCGCTTTCACGTTGTTGGCAACAACTGAACCTTCCGCGCCAGCGTTGGCAGCGATCTGGCGCAGTGGCGATTCCATTGCGCGCAGTGCTAAACGAATACCCACGTTTTGGTCTTCGTTGTCGCCCATCAGCTCAGAAAGCTTGCTTGCGGCACGAACCAATGCCACACCGCCACCAGGAACCACGCCTTCTTCAACGGCAGCACGAGTTGCATGCAGCGCATCTTCAACCCGGTCTTTCTTCTCTTTCATTTCTACTTCGGTTGCAGCACCTACTTTAATTACCGCAACACCGCCGGCAAGCTTCGCTAAACGCTCTTGTAGCTTCTCGCGGTCGTAGTCAGAGGTTGTTTCTTCCATCTGCTGACGAATTTGCGTGACGCGTCCTTCAATGGCTTTATGGTCGCCAGCGCCGTCAACAATGGTGGTGCTGTCTTTGTTGATGACAACACGCTTCGCGCTACCCAACTCTTCTAGGGTCGCTTTTTCTAGCTCCATACCGATCTCTTCAGAAATCACGGTACCGCCAGTTAAAGCCGCGATATCTTGTAACATCGCTTTACGACGATCACCAAAGCCTGGTGCCTTCACCGCGGCAACTTTCACGATGCCACGCATATTGTTGACTACCAAGGTGGCTAAGGCTTCGCCTTCCACGTCTTCAGCGATCATCAACAATGGCTTGCCTGATTTTGCCGTGCCTTCCAGTACCGGCAACAACTCACGGATGTTGCTGATCTTCTTGTCGACCAACAAAATCAACGGATTGTCGAGCTCTACAGAGCCAGACTCTTGATTGTTGATGAAGTAAGGAGACAAATAGCCACGGTCAAATTGCATACCCTCAACCACGTCGAGTTCGTCTTGCAGACCTTGGCCTTCTTCAACGGTGATCACGCCTTCTTTGCCCACTTTGTCCATAGCTTTTGCGATGATCTCACCGATGGTGCTATCTGAGTTCGCAGAAATGGTACCTACTTGAGCAATAGCTTTGTTGTCGGCACAAGGCTGAGAGATTTTCTTCAGCTCTTCAACCGCGGCGATAACGGCTTTATCAATACCGCGCTTCAGATCCATTGGGTTCATACCCGCGGCCACTGCTTTTAAGCCTTCGGTTACAATTGATTGCGCTAACACGGTAGCGGTCGTCGTACCGTCACCGGCTTCATCATTCGCCTTAGACGCCACTTCTTTCACCATTTGTGCGCCCATGTTTTCGAACTTATCTTCTAGCTCGATTTCTTTGGCAACGCTCACACCGTCTTTGGTGATGGTTGGAGAACCAAAGGATTTTTCGAGTACAACGTTACGGCCTTTCGGGCCCAGGGTTACTTTTACCGCATCTGCTAAAACATTCACGCCTTTTAGCATCTTCTGACGCGCAGTATTTCCAAATTTCACTTCTTTCGCTGCCATCTTCCTAATTCCTTCTCTTTAAATACGTTGTTCAATATGCTTGCAAAGACAATTATTCAGCCACTGCCAGAATGTCTGACTCGCTCATAATGAGGTATTCTTCACCGTCAATTTTCTCAGTTTTCACACCGTAGCCTTCACTGAACAGCACAACGTCGCCAACTTTCACATCTAATGGCTTTACATCGCCATTGTCGAGAATGCGACCGTTGCCTACGGCAATCACTTCACCGCGCGTTGATTTTTCTGCAGCCGAACCGGTGAGTACGATACCACCTGGTGATTTGCTTTCAGCTTCAGCGCGCTTAACAATCACACGATCATGTAATGGACGAAGTTTCATTCGAGTTACTCCTACTCAATGATAGTTTGTTTGGGTTTCAATAAGGTGATGCTCGCAAGCTCACCTCGGTTTAAAAAATTCGTGACGTGCTTTACCGCACTCGGGTGTTCTGAAAATGGGGGCGGCCCAATGGAATACAAGGGGCAGATCGCAAAAAATTACTTATCGTCGCGATCATCGCGCTGGATACGCTCTTGATCGGCGTCTTCCGCTTTATATTCACCTTCAAAGGTACGTCCGCCCTGTGATTCATTGCTTGGCCCTCGAGGATCACTGCCGGGGCCACGTGGGCCTGCACGAAATGAACCATGCATATGTACCCCGCCGTGCATGGTATGCATTTGCATCCGTTGCATGACTTTTCGCGCAAAGGCTTGTCGGAATCCCGGTAACAAAAACACCACCGCAACAATATCAGTCACAAAGCCAGGCGTGACAAACATCACCCCCGCCATAAAGATAATCATGCCTTCCGCTAACTGCTGCCCTGGCATTTCGCCCATGGCCATACGTTGTTGCGCTTGCGACCATGCCCGCAGGCCTTGGCTCCTCACCAACGAGGCACCCACGACCGCGGTAACGATCAGCAACAAGATCGTATTTAAGCCACCGATCACTTGCCCCACTTGAATCAAAACCAGAATCTCGATTAAGGGAACCACGATAAATAGAAGCAGTATTACTGGAAACATAAGTCACCTTGTCTTGGTTATCTCGCATACATGGGGCATCATACCCCTGTTTTCAAGTGCTCACATTCGAAGAGTTGGAGGTTCAAATGACCCTCATGGTGTTTTGTACCGTACCTGATATCGAAACCGCTCGTGATTTAGCTAGCCGCTTAGTAAAAGAAAAACTGGTGGCTTGTGTGAACATTCAGCCTGGAATTGAGTCGGTATACGAGTGGCAAGGAAACATTGAGCAAAGCAATGAAGTAATGCTGATATTAAAAACTACCGACGAGCGCTATCAAGCGCTCGAGCAACAGCTGCAAGAATGGCATCCCTACGATACGCCGGAGATTCTAGCTGTGCCTGTCGCCAAAGGTTTGTCGGATTATATACAATGGGTCGCCGAGGTCACGGCACGAACATGAGGTAACCAATACTGTGCGTACACGTAGTAGCAAACGTTTTTCCCGCTGGTTCAATTGGATTGGTGTACTTTTTCTGGTGTGGGGTGTCGCTCAGGCGCAACCATCATTCTTCTCTAATGCCGAAGGTGAATTCCTGCCGGTGCACCAAGCCTTTCCTTTTTCATACAGTCAGGATGGCGACCGCCTGTATCTCAATTTTGAGATCACGGAAGGCTACTACCTATATCAGCATCGCTTTGGTTTAACGCCTGAAACTCTCGTCAATGAACTTCACCCGCTCCCCGAGGGCATCGCGCACAATGATGAGTTCTTTGGTGATTCCATAATCTATCGAGATTTTGTAACCCTAACCGTGGACCTTGCTCAAGCACAAACTGGGGATGTATTAACAGTGCGCTTTCAAGGCTGTGCCGATGCCGGGCTGTGTTATGCACCAGCCACCGTGGATGTGTTCCTCGATGGTACTACGGGGGCAGGGCCAAGCGGAAGCTATCAGCTCGAGGATTTTTCCAGTACCTCACCAGCACCTGCTACCGGCGTATTTAGTTTATTACAGCCAGACCGTATTTGGCTGACCGCCGGCATTTTCTTGTTGCTCGGTCTAGGACTCGCATTCACACCCTGCGTGTTCCCCATGTATCCGATTATCTCAGGCATTATTATTAACCAACAGCAAGGTGGACGCTCACTCAGTGTGCGGCGTGGCTTCTGGTTGTCATTCGTATACGTGCAAGGAATGGCGATCACCTACACCCTATTGGGTATTCTGGTAGCACTGGCCGGAATGCAATATCAAGCTTACTTGCAACACCCGGTGTTACTCGGAGTTCTCGCGGCGTTATTTGTAGTTTTTGCGCTGGCGATGTTTGGTGCGATTCGCATGGATATGCCCAGTGGTCTAAAACAAAAACTCACGGAACTTAGCTCCAAGCAAAAAGGCGGTGTGTACCCAAGTGTATTTATGATGGGTGTTTTATCAGGCCTAATTGCATCACCATGCACCACGGCGCCACTCTCGGGAGCATTGCTCTTTATTGCCCAATCCGGCGACGTCTTTGTCGGTGGTTTTGTGCTTTACGCTCTGAGTTTAGGCATGGGCATACCACTGATTTTAATTGGGATGTCCGGTGGCAAACTATTGCCGAAGAGCGGCCAGTGGATGAATACCGTGAAAATCCTATTTGGCATCTTGATGTTGGCAGTCGCCATATTCTTGGTAGAACGTCTGTTGCATTACAGCATTGCCGGTTGGGTCTGGATTGCTTTCTTTGTGGGCAGTGCTGCCTTATTACTACGGGAACTATGGAAACAACTCGGAACCACAGGACGAGCCATTAGTCTTATCTTATTACTTGGCTACGCCGGCGCCGGTGTAAAGTGGCAATTACCGTACGTTGATGGCTCTTTCGCCGAACGTAAATTGCAATTTACCATGGTGAGCGATCTGAGCGGACTGCAAGAGCAGATAGCCAAAGCTAATACACAAGGCCAATGGGTTATGCTTGACCTCTATGCCGACTGGTGTGTTGCCTGTCTTGAACTTGAGCGTTACACCTTCGCCGATCCTGAGGTACAAAGCACCCTTAACGACTTCCATGTGCTGCAAGCAGATGTGACGTCTATTAGCGCCAACAACACGGCGCTGTTAAGTGAATATCAAGTATTAGGCCTCCCGACGGTGCTGTTTTTCAATCGCGATGGCGAAGAAATGACCGAATGGCGCGTTACTGGATTTATCGATGCAGAGCAATTTAACAACCATTTACGGCGAATAATGCAGCAATGATGCGGCAATAATAGAAAATCCGATGCTTTAGTGATGGCGTCGCGGTTCAGAAGCAGCAAACATTGCTGCGAATTTCGCTGATAAGACCAGTATTTTGCTGCGAAAACGAAATTATTATTTATAATGACCCGAACCTTGTTGAAAGTTTCGGGTCTTTTTTATACTTAGGCCGAAATATTTCAATTTCGCAGCAGATAGCGACACGATGACAGATAAAAAACATATTTTTGTGGTGAACGGACCGAATCTAAACTTGTTGGGTACACGGGAACCCGACGTTTACGGAACCACGACCCTGAACGACATCGAATCAATGCTGCGCACGGAAGCCAGCCAGCTTGGCCTCTCGATAAGCTTTATCCAGAGCAATGCCGAGCACATATTGATCGACGCAATTCATCAGGCGCGTGGTCAGGCCGATTTCATCATTATCAATCCCGCTGCGTTCACGCACACCAGTGTTGCGTTGCGCGATGCTCTACTCGGGACAGGGATTCCTTTTATTGAAGTGCACCTTTCAAATGTGCACGCTCGGGAGCCCTTCCGACGTCATTCGTATTTTTCCGACTGTGCCAAAGCCGTGATTTGTGGCCTAGGCGCACAAGGCTACCACTTTGCATTGGCTGCAGCGGCAACGCAGCTTTCGAATTCAAATTAAACTAGTTAAAGGTTATTCAGCTAATGGATATTCGTAAAATTAAGAAACTGATCGAACTGCTCGAAGAGTCTGGCATCTCTGAGTTAGAAATTACTGAGGGTGAAGAATCAGTACGTATTAGCCGCCACTCGGCAGCCCCTGCTTATCCGCAAATGACGCACATGCAAATGCCGGCGCCCCAGCAAGCGGCACCAGCTGCAGCACCAGCGGCCGCTCCTGCCGCTGAGCCGAAGGCAGAAGAGATTTCTGGTCATGTGGTGAAATCGCCGATGGTTGGTACCTACTATGAGTCGCCAGCCCCTGGCGCGAAGGCCTTTATTACTGTTGGTCAACGCGTGAACGTAGGCGATACCCTCTGTATCGTTGAAGCCATGAAAATGATGAATCATATCGAAGCCGACGTATCCGGTGTGGTGAAGCAAATTCTGGTAGAGAATGAAGCTCCCGTTGAGTTCGATCAGCCATTATTCGTGATCGAGTAAGCCACGCGTACGCAAAAAAGGCACTTGTTATGCTAGATAAAGTAGTGATTGCGAACCGGGGCGAGATTGCACTGCGAATTTTGCGAGCCTGTAAAGAGCTTGGCATTAAAACGGTGGCAGTCCATTCCACGGTCGATAAAAATTTGAAGCACGTGCTGTTAGCGGATGAGTCCATTTGTATTGGTCCGCCTTCAGCCACCGAAAGTTACTTAAATATTCCGCGTATTATTAGCGCAGCAGAAGTCACCGACGCAGCCGCCATTCATCCAGGCTACGGGTTTCTTGCAGAAAACGCTGATTTCGCCGAGCAAGTCGAAAATTCCGGATTTATCTTCGTTGGTCCAACGCCTGAAGTTATTCGCATCATGGGTGACAAAGTATCCGCGATTGAAGCCATGAAAAAAGCAGGTGTACCTTGTGTACCTGGTTCCGGTGGCCCACTCGACGATGACGGCGAGAAAAACAAAAAGATCGCCAAACGCATCGGCTACCCTGTGATCATTAAAGCGGCCGGTGGTGGCGGTGGTCGCGGTATGCGCGTTGTACGCGAAGAAAAAGACTTACTAAAATCCATTCAAGCTACTCAAAGTGAAGCCCGTTCTGCGTTCGGTAACCCTGTTGTGTATATGGAAAAGTTTCTTGAGAACCCACGCCATATCGAAGTTCAGGTACTCGCCGATGGTCAAGGCAATGCGATTCACTTAGGTGAACGTGATTGCTCTATGCAGCGTCGCCACCAAAAAGTGGTAGAAGAAGCGCCTGCGCCAGGGATCACCACTGAGATGCGTAAGAGCATCGGTGAGCGTTGTGCGCGAGCCTGTGTCGAGATTGGTTATCGCGGTGCCGGTACCTTTGAATTCTTGTACGAAAATGGCGAGTTCTATTTCATTGAAATGAACACCCGTATTCAGGTTGAGCACCCGGTAACTGAAATGGTCACCGGAGTCGATTTGGTGAAAGAACAGTTGCGTATCGCCGCCGGTCGACCACTGTCTATCAACCAAGAAGACATTATTGTGCGCGGTCATGCCATTGAGTGTCGGATTAACGCCGAAGATCCGAAGAACTTTATTCCGTCACCGGGTACCATCAATCGCTTCCATCCTCCGGGTGGTATGGGCGTGCGTTGGGATTCCCACATCTACACGGAATATCGGGTACCGCCAAATTACGATTCAATGATTGGTAAGCTGATTACTTACGGCGAAAACCGTGATGTGGCCATTGCGCGCATGCGCAACGCGTTAAGCGAACTGATTATTGAAGGCATTAAAACCAATGTTCCGCTGCAAAAAGATATTATGGCAGACGAGAACTTCCAGCACGGTGGCACCAATATCCACTATTTGGAGAAAAAGCTCGGGCTGAGCTAAATCCAATTGTGCTAAACTATGCCCCGTAATCGGGCGCCGACATACACCAAAGCTCAGGTTCCTCCTGAGCTTTTTTATTGGCCCCAGAGATTTATTGATTGATAAAGAGATTGCCATGGCTTGGATACAACTCACCCTCACTACGAAAGAAGATTACGGACGGCAACTTGGCGATATTCTTATGGCCAACGGCGCCCAAGCGGTGACCTATCGCGATGCAAAAGACGCCCCTATCTTCGAGCCGGGTCCCGGCGAAGTCCCTTTATGGGAGCTTTCTCAGGTGACGGGTTTGTTTCCTGCCGAAACCAATATGCAGCCCGTAATAAAAAATCTTGCCAAAGTGAGCTTTCTGGAAAAGCCCTTGCGCTATAAAACCGATCAATTAGAAGATAAAGATTGGGAACGGGAGTGGATGGACAACTTCAAGCCCATGGATTTCGGCAACGGCCTATGGATCGTTCCATCATGGCATCAGCCGCCCCACCCGGACGCAACTAATATTCTCCTCGATCCGGGCATGGCCTTTGGCACCGGTACCCACCCCACCACCTCTATGTGTTTAGCCTGGATCGGCGAGACTGAGCTTCAGGGAACAAGCGTCGTAGATTTTGGCTGTGGTTCTGGCATCTTGGGTATTGCCGCGCTTAAGCGGGGCGCTGCGCATTGTGTAGGCACGGATATCGATCAGCAAGCACTGCTTGCCACGCGTGAAAACGCAGTTTTGAACCACGTGTCCGATCAGTTTGACGTCTACCTTCCAGAGTTTGCGCCAAATGAACCTGTGGATGTCGTGATTGCCAATATTCTGGCAGGCCCGTTGCAGGAGTTAGCACCTATCCTGTTGAGTTACCTCAAACCGGGTGGTCAGATTGCACTTTCCGGAATACTTGCACGGCAAGCGGAGGATGTTATGGCGGCCTATACACCAGAGGTAACCTTTGCCCCTGTGCGTTACCATGACGAATGGTGTTTCCTACACGGAACACGGCAAAAATAACAACTCATTAACAGGCGTCCGCGAGAGAGTCTTTCGGACGCTAAAGTCAAGTGTAAAAATTGCAATTTTATTCAAATTTGGTCACTTTCTCGCCTTTTCTTTAGGCGCTAAATTCCCTAAAATTCTCGTCCCTTTCGCTGAACAGAAAATAACCGATGCGGATAGGTTCCTACGAATTGACGAACAATGTGTTACTCGCACCCATGGCTGGGGTGACCGACCTGCCGTTTCGTCGATTGTGCGTTCAATTAGGTGCAGGGATGGCGGTATCCGAGATGCTTTCGAGTAATCCGGATGTATGGGATACCGAGAAATCTCGCGCACGAATGGTACATACACAGGAACCGGGAATTCGAGCGGTCCAGATTGCCGGATCCGATCCGGAGTTAATGGCGCGAGCGGCTCAGCACAATGTGCAGGAAGGCGCTCAGATCATTGATATCAATATGGGCTGTCCAGCGAAAAAAGTGAATAAGAAGCTCGCAGGATCTGCGTTATTGCAAGATCCCGCATTGGTGGAGCGCATCGTCACCGCAGTTGTGCAAGCGGTTGATGTTCCGGTCACCTTAAAGATTCGAACCGGGTGGAACCCGGAGAATCGCAATGGCGTAGACATTGCGAAAATTGCCGAGCAAGCAGGGATTCAATCGCTCGCAGTTCATGGACGCACTCGCAGCTGCATGTATAAAGGCCACGCGGAGTACGACACCATAAAGGCGATCAAACAGGCCATCTCCATTCCTGTAGTCGCTAACGGCGATATCACAACGCCACAGCAAGCTCGCGATGTACTGCTGTACACGGGAGCCGATGCAGTAATGGTGGGACGAGGAGCCCAAGGAAACCCTTGGATTTTTCGAGAGATCGTGCATTTTTTGAATACCGGCTCGGAATATACTCCGCCTACGGGTCAAGAAATCACAGAGGTAATGCGGACACATTTAAACGCGTTGCACGAATTTTACGGCGAACAACGTGGGTTACGCATTGCCCGCAAGCACATCGGTTGGTACTTGCAGGGGAACTTGGCAGATAAGCCCGGTGCAGCGAACTTTAAACGCGCCTTTAATGCGTTAGAAAGTGCGCCAGCCCAATTGCAGGCACTTGAAGAATATTTTGTTAACTTAGACGAGAAATAAGAGCGCTATTATGTTTGACCAAAACGCAAATCGTGAAGCAGTATCGACACCTTTGACTACCATTGGCCAGAATTCAAATCCGAAGCCATTACGCAATTCGGTAAAGCAAGCGCTGAATAACTTCCTTAAGCAGCTGGATGGTCAAGATCCAGAAGAGCTGTATGAGTTAGTTCTCGCAGAAGTCGAAGCACCATTGCTTGAAGAAGTGATGACCTATACCCGCGGCAACCAAACCCGCGCAGCAACCATGCTTGGCATCAATCGCGGTACATTACGCAAGAAATTAAAAAAGTACGGCATGAACTAACGGATCATCGCCAAAACTATTGTGGAAAAGCGCTGTCGAAATAACAGCGCTTTTTTATTGGCTAAGACCTGCCCGAAAAACTTTCTGTAGCGCAACTTTGCGCTCGTAGGTAACTTCGGTTAGAGTGAGTTTTCTTTTCTTGTAGTAACGGATACCGCCTTGATGAACAAACTATTGATCCCTGTTTTTGCCATCCTTGTCGCGATCGGAATTTTTCTAAGTTCAAGCAATGGAAACGACGTCGCCGAGGTAGATACTCACGATCACAGCGCCCTAGTGAATGCCATTCGCGAAGGAAATCCGCGCTTCGCCAATGCTAGTGTTATTGTGCATCGGAACCTCAGTGAGTTCGGCTTTAACGATCTCTACGAAATCAGCTTAGGTGGACAAAGCATGGTGGTAAGCAGCGACGGTCAATATGCCTTCGTGGGCGATTTTTTCGAACTTGCCAGTATTACCAACTTGAGCCAAGAATTCCGCGCGCAGCGTATGGCTGAAATCGCCTCAGAGGAAATTCCGAACTTACCGCAAGAGATGCTCGTGAGCTATCCAGCGAACAGTAACGTGAGCGAAGTGGGAGCCATCTATGTGTTTACCGACCCAACCTGCGGTTATTGCCGTCGCCTCCATGAAGAGCTTGATATTTATGCTGCTTCAGGTGTAAGCGTTCACTATCTACCATACCCGCGCACAGGATTACAGGGCGGACGCGATTTCGATCAGTTAACGACGATTTATTGTGCCGATGATCAACAAGCCGCCATGAACGACTTTAAAGCCGGCACCCAAGGTAGCACCTATGCTCAAGTCGATAAGACAGAAGCATGTCAGCGCACCGTACGTGAAGGCTACCAGCTTGGTCAACGGATTGGCGTTACAGGCACACCATTTATTGTGTTGTCGAACGGCGGCGTTATTAACGGTTACCAGCCGGCGCAACAAATCGTACAGCGATTACGCCAAGGCGGTTAATCACCAACGCCTTTGACTTCGCTTCACTGCGCTTTTCGCGTATAATGCTGAGCCGCATCCATCATGCGGCTTCTCCTCCTCGGTGCGCCCGTGATGTCCCCTTCACGCTAGCAAATTACGAGACCTGACCATGAGCCAGATTCGTCCTATTCGTCGCGCACTATTAAGCGTTTCCGATAAAACCGGCATTGTTGAATTCGCCGAAGCCCTGCACGCCCGCGGTATCGAAATTCTATCCACCGGCGGCACCGCAAAACTTCTTGAACAAGCCGGTGTACCCGTGATTGAAGTGTCTGCACATACAGGACAGCCGGAAATTATGGATGGGCGAGTAAAAACGTTACACCCAAAAATTCATGGCGGAATCTTAGCAAGGCGCGATCAGGACCAGGCGGTGATGGATGAACACGGTATTGCACCCATTGATTTGGTAGCCGTTAACCTATACCCATTCGCTGATACCGTAAAAAAACCAGGGTGTACGCTAGAAGATGCCATTGAGAATATCGATATTGGCGGCCCCACCATGGTGCGCGCGGCAGCCAAGAACCATCGTGATGTCACCATCGTAGTCAATGCAACTGACTATGACCGCATTCTTGGCGAACTTGCCGACCTTGATGGTGTGACCGATGAAACGCGCTTTGATTTGGCCATTCGTGCTTTCGAGCACACGGCCGCATACGACGGTATGATTGCAAATTACTTTGGCCAACGTACCAACGACTACCAAGCACCCGATCGTTTTCCACGCACCCTTAATTTTCAACTTCATAAGAAGCAAAACCTGCGCTATGGCGAAAACGCCCACCAACAAGCGGCGTTCTATGTGGATCCAAGCCATCAGGAACCCTCGGTGGCAAGCTCAACACAGCTACAAGGCAAAGAGCTTTCATTTAATAACATTGCCGACACTGACGCCGCCCTTGAGTGTGTAAAGTCATTCCATGAGCCTGCCTGCGTCATCGTCAAACATGCGAACCCCTGTGGTGTCGCCGTTGGCGAAAACATTTTTGACGCTTATGAGCGCGCGTTCAAAACCGACCCAACCTCAGCATTTGGCGGCATTATTGCCTTTAACCAGCCGCTCGATGAAAAAACAGCCCATGCCATTATCAATCGTCAGTTCGTGGAAGTGATCATTGCACCGGGCGCCAGCAAAAAAGCACAGACGATCGTTGCGGCGAAAAAGAATGTGCGCTTGCTGGTCACCGAACCATTCACCAAGCGCCAAGCACAACTAGATTTCAAGCGGGTTCAAGGTGGACTGCTCGTCCAAGAAATCGACCATGGTGTTGTTGCCGATGTCGACTTAAAAGTAGTCACCGAAGTGGCTCCGACGGAACAGCAACTCAGTGATTTGCGCTTCGCGTGGAAAGTCGCTAAGTATGTGAAGTCCAACGCAATCGTGTACGCGAAAGATGGCATGACCATTGGTGTCGGTGCTGGCCAAATGAGCCGGGTATATAGCGCCAAGATTGCCGGCATCAAAGCCGCTGACGAAGGACTCGAAGTTCCGGGTTCAGTGATGGCATCTGATGCCTTCTTCCCGTTTCGCGATGGTATCGATGCAGCAGCGGCAGCGGGAATTAAAGCCATTATCCAACCTGGCGGATCCATTCGCGATGAGGAAATCATTGCAGCTGCAAACGAGCATGGGATCGCTATGGTCTTTACCGGCATGCGTCATTTCCGTCACTAATCTTAATAGGAAACATCAACGTAGTGTCATGAGTGCATGCAGGGGTTCAACACAAATTTGAATCCCTGCTACGCTTATTAGCACGAAATTACACTCAATGTACGCATGACCCATATGCATGCTCGTGCATGCATGACAACTACGAATGCAAGGAGCGTTTATGAACATCCAAGCAAAAATCCTGTTAACAAGTGTGGCCGCTGTTTGTGCCATGTCATTTAGTGCTCTGGCTATTGCCCATAACCACGGTGGTAATCAAGCCCTTAAAGACGCCATTGCGGGCGAACATCGCACGCCGGCGTTTGTTGCCCGTGATTCATTTCGCAACCCCTATGAAACGCTGAACTTCTTCGAAGTGAAGCCAGATATGACCGTGGTCGAGATTTGGCCGGGTGGTGGTTGGTATACAGAGATACTCGCCCCGTACCTGCATGATAACGGCACCTTATACGCGGCGCATTTCTCAACAGACCATCCACGGGAAATGTATCGCAACTCGCGCACCCGATTTGATGAAAAGATGGCCAGTCATTCCGTGTATGAGAACGTCATCGTCACATCATTTGCTCCAGGCACTGAGCATGATATTGCGCCTGCCGGCAGCGCTGACCGCGTACTAACCTTCCGTAATCTGCACAACTGGTTTATGCAGGGCCAAGAAGAAGGCATTAGCGATGCCTTTGCTGCATTCTATGCTGCGCTGAAACCAGGTGGCATTCTCGGGATTGTCGATCACCGCTTACCTGATGATCGTGCCGATGAAGAAATGCAATCCTCTGGTTATATGAAAGAAAGCTGGGCGCGCGCTTTTGCGGAAGCTGCCGGATTTGAATATATCGGTAGCAGTGATGTGAACGCGAATCCAAATGACACAGCGGATCATGAAGGCGGTGTGTGGGCGTTACCCCCCACCTTACGCCACGGTGATATCGACCGTGAACATTATCAACGCATCGGGGAGAGCGACCGCTTTACCCTGAAATTTCGAAAACCTGACGCGTAGGAAAAAAGCATGAAGGTACTGGTGATTGGCGGGGGTGGTCGCGAACACGCCCTCGCTTGGAAAGCGGCGCAATCGAGCCGTGTTGAACATGTATTTGTAGCCCCTGGCAATGCTGGCACTGCAGCAGAAGCACATATTTCCAATGTCGACATTGCCGCCGACGATATTTCGGGCCTGCTCGCCTTTGCTCAAAAGGAACGCATCGATCTCACTATCGTAGGCCCAGAGGCTCCGCTTGTACTTGGCGTGGTGGATACATTTCAGGCACACGGATTGGCGATTTTCGGCCCCACCAAAGGGGCTGCACAACTGGAAGGCTCTAAGGCGTTCTGTAAAGACTTCCTCGCCCGTCACCAGATTCCCACTGCCGCCTATCAAAATTTTACCGATATTGAGCCGGCTAAAGCCTACGTGCGCACTCAGTCATTGCCTATCGTGATCAAGGCCGACGGCCTTGCCGCAGGCAAAGGGGTGATCATTGCCGAATCACTCGAACAAGCCGATGCAGCCATCGATGATATGTTAGCTAGTAACAAATTCGGTGATGCTGGCAGCCGGGTGGTCATCGAAGAATTCTTAGTGGGCGAAGAAGCCAGTTTTATTGCCATGGTCGATGGCGATACCATTCTGCCATTTGCATCTAGCCAGGATCACAAAGCCCGTGATAACGGCGACAAAGGTCCGAATACAGGTGGCATGGGTGCGTATTCTCCCGCGCCTGTGGTCACGCAAGCGGTCAATGATTGGGTGATGGAACACGTGATGCGGCCTACCGTGGAAGGCATGAAAGCGGAAGGTAACACCTATGTCGGTTTCCTCTACGCTGGTTTGATGGTGGCACCAGACGGTTCCGCGAAGGTTTTAGAATACAACTGTCGGTTTGGCGATCCAGAAACTCAGCCGATTATGATGCGCTTACAATCCGACTTAGTGGAATTGTGTTTAGACGCATTAGCGGCTCGTTTAGGCACTACGCCAATTGAATTTGATCCGCGCGCTGCTGTGGGGGTTGTACTCGCTGCCAGGGGCTATCCTGAGAGCTATCGCAAAGGCGATATTATTGAAGGTATTCCTGCTGCCACTGAGAACAGCAAAACTTTCCACGCGGGCACCGCACTTAAAGACGAGAAAACCGTAACTGCAGGTGGTCGGGTGCTTTGCTGCACGGCCATGTCCGACTCCGTCACCACAGCACAACAAGCTGCCTATAAACTGGTTAAGCAGATTCATTGGGACGGTGTGTATTACCGTACCGACATCGGTCATCGCGCCATAAAACGCGAGCAAGTTTAACGACACAAACAAAAATGGCTCCCGAGGGAGCCATTTTTTTAATCTTCAACCACCAGATCATCGTCTGCGGTAGTCGAATCAAAATCTGAGTCGTCTTCCACTACTTTTGAGCGGCCGTACATGCTGCCGACCTTCGGACGGTTAATTCGCGCCTGATATTTCGCCCACGCCTTTTCAACTGCCGTTTCCGGGGCTTGTTCGCCTTTTGCTACCGCAAGCAACGATTTATCTTCCTTCGTTTCCGGTGCAAAATCGCCATTTAGCATGGCCGTAATCAAGCATCCGTAATGCAACAGTGCGTCACTCTCGCGAATTGAAAAATCACCAGAGCGGGCGAATCCATAAGGATAATTCCGAAAATCGTTAAACGGTTTCCGAAGCAATGTATCTCGGTTTGCAGTCGCCATATCATTCCCACCATTCAGACAACTATCCTAAACGACAGTGAACTGTCGCGTTCAGGAGACGATATAGAGGTACTGAAAAACTTTGTCAATCTTTTTCGACAAAATTTCGCAATTGCTTGCAACCGTATTTCTAAAAACCACCAGACTGAAAACGCAAAAAGCAGCCCTAAGGATGCTTTTCTGCAATTTGGAGCGGGACTCCGAGCACACGGATGTGCGAGAGCGTGACCGCAGGGAACCCGAAGGGCTCAGGCCAGGGATGGCCTGAGCAATCGAGATGTAATCTCGTTTCCCCCGGTTAGAAACGCAAAAAGCAGCCCTAAGGCTGCTTTTCTGCAATTTGGAGCGGGAAACGAGATTCGAACTCGCGACCCCAACCTTGGCAAGGTTGTGCTCTACCACTGAGCTATTCCCGCATTTTTTGTTGCACCGCTATATTGCAAGTGCGGAGCGCATTTTACTGAATTCAGGGGGCAATGCAACCCCCTTTTTTTAAGATTTTTTCTGTTCGTCGAAAAAATGCTCACGATAATATTTCAATTCTTCAATCGACTCGCGAATATCCGCCAAAGCTTCATGCTTATTATGCTTCGCAAACCCAGGTAAAATCTCAGGTTTCCATCGCTTGGCCAGCTCTTTTACAGTGCTCACATCTAAATTTCGATAATGGAAAAACGCTTCGAGAGTTGGCATATAGCGCGCTAAAAAGCGGCGATCTTGGCAAATGCTATTCCCACACATGGGCGATTTACCGGGCGCTACGTGCTTCTCCAAAAAGGCAATGGTCTCGGCTTCCGCTTCTGCCTCGCGATATTTGCTCTGCTGCACTCGTGCAACTAGGCCAGAACCCGTGTGCGTACGTGTATTCCACTCATCCATGGCCGCCATCCGTGTTTTACTCTGGTGTACGGCAAGCACTGGGCCTTCGGCAATAATATTTAATTGATCGTCGGTCACAATAGTGGCAATTTCGATAATGACGTCTTCTTCGGGGCTTAATCCGGTCATCTCAAGATCAATCCAAATCAGACGCCCGTTGTCCGCAGCTGAAGTCTTTTCGCTCATCCGTATCTCCTTCCCTTTCGTGATCTCATGCTAGCACGAAATAGCTCCCTTCGGCATTGAAAAACGTGCAGCCAAACACGCTTTATGTAACTCATTAACAAATATTTTGCTACCATAAGCACAGCGTTTCTTAAAGTTGGAATAAGCATTGGCAAAACGTTCAAAATTGACCAAAGGGCAACTTCGCCGGGTGCGTGAAAATCAAGAAAAGCGCCTTGCCAAACGGCACATGAAACAAGAAGCCGAGTGGCTTGAAGAAGATCTCGGACATCTTGAACATGGTCGCGTTGTCAGTCGTTTCGGTCAACATGCAGATATTCTCACTGCGAGCGGAGAAATATTGCGCTGTAATATCCGTCGAACAGTGGCATCTCTGGTGACTGGGGATCGGGTTGCATGGCGACGTGCTGGTGAGGAAGAGCAGGGCTTACAGGGTGTCGTTGAAGCCGTGGAAGATCGCGCCTCGGTACTGTGTCGGCCAGACCAATACGATGGCATTAAGCCGATCGCCGCAAATGTCGATCAGATATTTATTGTGTCGTCATCGCAGCCAGCGTTTTCCGACCAAATCATCGACCGCTATTTAGTGGCCTGCGAAGATGCCGGAATTGATGCCATTATTGTCATGAACAAAGTTGATTTGATCACACCGGAGGAAGCGGATGTGATTGAGTCGCGCTTGCGTGTGTATGAAGCCATTGGGTATCCGGTGATTCGTGTGAGTGCTCACACCGGCGCAGGCATTGAGGCATTGCGCTCGCGCTTCCCCAATCATATTTCCGTGTTTGTGGGGCAATCAGGTGTTGGCAAATCGTCTTTAATTAAAGCCTTGTTGCCGGACATTGACCTCGCCATAGGTGCCATTTCAGATAATTCAGGATTAGGACAACACACCACCACGGTGGCGCGTTGGTACGCATTGGAGCAAGCTGGTGCCTTATTGGATTCACCAGGGATTCGAGAGTTTGGCCTCTGGCACATCGATCCAGAACGGGTGGCTTACTGTTTTAAAGACTTTCGCGCCTATTTAGGAACCTGTAAATTTCGCGACTGCAAGCATGGCACCGATCCCGGATGCGCCATACAAGCAGCCGTCGCCGAAGGTAAACTCGATGGCAAGCGCCTCGAGAATTACCATCGTATTGTCAAAGAACATGCATAATACATTGTTAGATTTAGCACGAGTGGAGAGGTAGTTACGTGTCAGCTTTCGATCGGTTTAAAATTATTGCCCAATACATAATGCCAAAGCATTTGCTATCCAGAGCTATGGGTAAATTCGCAAGCGCACGCGCTGGCTGGTTCACCCGTACCTTCACCCGATGGTTTATCAACAAATATAACGTGGATATGAGCGAAGCTCAGCAGGAAGATTACCGTGCCTACTCGACGTTTAATGAGTTTTTTACACGCCCATTAAAACCCGAAGCGCGGCCCTTGCAATGTACGGAAGGCGAATTGGCGCATCCGGTCGATGGTGCGGTTAGTCAACTCGGTCCTATTCATGGGGATAGCATTGTACAAGCTAAGAATCATAATTATTCGACCCGGGCGTTGTTAGGGGGGGATGAAGCCCTCGCCGCGGAGTTTGAAAATGGTCAGTTCGCTACCATCTATTTGGCCCCTCGGGACTATCACCGGATTCACATGCCTCTCGACGGCACCTTACGGCAAATGATTTATGTGCCGGGCGATCTATTCTCAGTGAACCCACTGACAGCGGCGAATGTACCCAACCTGTTTGCCCGTAACGAGCGCGTTGTTGCGGTATTCGATAGCCCCCAAGGTCCATTTACCTTGGTATTGGTAGGCGCCACTATTGTCGCAAGTATCGAAACCGTATGGGCTGGCACAGTCACGCCACCCACGGGGCCGCGGGTGCACACTTGGGATTATCCCGCAGAAGGATTAAACGCTATTCATTTGCGTAAGGGCGAAGAAATGGGCCGATTTAAACTCGGCTCTACAGTGGTGCTCACCTTCCCAGAGAATATGGTGGAGTTTGCCAATGACTTACAACCCGGCACCATCACACGGATGGGCACGGTGATGGGTACAGTTAAGGGGTAAACGTACCCTGCAACGGCAACAGATCCGAAGGCAACCTCAGAAAGGAGTGAAGGATGTTAGTGATCGCACACCGTGGCGCGAGCTTTGAGGCCCCTGAGAACACCCTGGTGGCCTTTGAGCGTGCAATTGATGCCCACGCCGATGGTATCGAATTCGACGTCATGGCGGTGGATGGAGAGCTGTTCGTCTTTCATGATCGCTATTTACGTCGCCTTGCTGCGCAACCGGGTCGCTTTCAAGATCTCACCGCTGATCAGGTGCGTGCTTTGCGCATATTTAGTCAGCATCCCATTCCTACACTGATGGAGGCTCTGGAGTTCATTCAGGGCCGATGCATGGTGAATATTGAGCTCAAATCTCAGGTTGATGAAGCGGCGCTCATTCAGCATTTGGACCATGCGGAGAAGTCCCTTGGGTTTCGTCCAGAACAACTGTTGGTGTCGGCGTTTAATCATCATTGGTTACGTGCGCTAAAACAACATCGACCACATACACGCATTGGTGCCTTAAGCGCCAGTTGTTTGTTAGAGTACGCCCGGTTTGCAGAACAGCTATCGGCTTACTCACTCCATATCGATATCGACTTCGTAACGCCTGAGCTAGTTGCTGATGCACATCAGAGAGACTTGCAGGTTTATGTTTACACTGTCGACGAGCCAGAGGATATTTTGCTCCTCCAGCAGTGGCAGGTCGATGGGATCTTTACCAATCATCCGCGCCATACCCGAAATATTCTCGACGGCCTGACTCGCGCATCCCCGTTTACCCTGTAATTTGTCGTTCAGCATAAAAAAACTCCCGAGCGGTATATTCAGCGTCGGGAGTTTTTTAGCGCGTGCGTTCGTGGCTAGGACTTCGCCACTTCTTCAGCTTCTGTTACTACATCAACTTCGCCGCGGCGATCCGGATGTTCGATTTCCATCCGTTTTAGGTCGCGCTCTAGTTCACGTGGTGAACGAGTATTCTTCGCAAGACCCATATACAGCGCAGGCACTAAGAAGATGGTCATAAACGCAGAGAAGGCGACACCGGCGAAAATCACCGTACCAATCACCATCCGACTTTCTGCACCAGGGCCTGAAGCCAATACCAGTGGCAAGGCACTCATCAGTGTCGTGAAGGCCGTCATAATAATCGGACGCAAACGCAAGCGAGAGGCGCGAGCCAGTGCATCTTCAAACTTCATGCCTGCATCACGGAGCTGGTTGGCAAACTCGACAATCAAAATACCGTTCTTTGCCGCCAATCCGATCAGCATCACCAAGCCTATCTGGGAATAAATATTAATCGTCATACCCGTAACCATGAGCCCGAACAAGGCGCCGAATATGGCCAAGGGTACGGTTAATATAATCACAAACGGATGCACAAAGCTCTCGAACTGTGCCGCCAGCACTAAGAAGGTGATGGCCAACGCTAATGCAAATATAAAGATAATGGTGTTACCACCCTCTTGATACAGGAGCGACTGGCCTTTGTAGTCGATCATCACATCGTCAGGTAAGTGCTCTGCCACGATATTTTCAAGATAGCCAAGGGCCTCACCCAGCGAATAGCCATCCGCTAAATTCGCGGTAATGGTGATAGAACGCATTCGGTTGTACCGGTTTAACTGAGAAGCTGTCGCCCCTTCAGTGACCGTCACCAAATTCGACATCGGCACCAATTGGCCGGTGCGCTGGGAACGCACATAGATATTGTTGATCGACTGCGGTGTGCGATAATCATCCCGCTCACCCTCTAAGATCACGTTGTATTCTTCCCCGCGATCTTGATAGCGAGTTACCCGTCGCTGCCCTAGCATACTTTCCAGAGTGCGGCCGATATCGCCTACAGAAACACCTAAATCAGCAGCGCGCTCTTGATCAATTTGAATCAACAACTGCGGTACGGTTTCATTGTAGTCACTGTCTAGCTGGATCAAGCCCGGATTCTCCGAGGCTTTTTCCAAAACGATATCTCGGTAGCGGGCCAAGTCTTCGAAGGTGTTGCCTTGCAGAACAAACTCCACTGGTCGACCGCCGCCGCCACCGCCGCCAATACCACTACGCATATTGGCAAAAGAAATGACATCCGGCACATCTTGTAACTTGACGCGAATTTCATTCATCAAGTCAAAAGAACTCCAATCCCGCTCATTGAATGGAATGGTCCCTACAATCGCGATACCCGCGCTATTGCCCCACCCTGGAGTACGGATAATCAAACGGTCGACCTTGCCTTGATCGATATAAGGCAACAGGATGTTCTCAATTTCACGCATGTTACGGGCATTGGATTCTTGACTCGCCCCTTCTGCTGCACGGATCATCACAAAAAAGTTACCGCGATCTTCCGGTGGTACAAATTCTTGGCCAATACGATCAAACATCAAGTAACCTGCGCCAGCGGCAAGGATGACAACCACGAAGGCCATAATCGGCATACTGATGGTTTTGCGCACCAAGACTTCATACTTTTCTTCGATGCGTTTAAAGCCACGATCAAGAAACTTCCCGAATCCCTTATTGCGCTCTTGTTTCTTTAAGATCTTGGAGCACAACATGGGCGATAACGTAAGTGCCGTTATACTGGAGAACGCGACCGCCGCAGCGAGCGCTATGGCAAACTCCGTAAACAGCATCCCAATATTGCCATCAAGGAAAATGAGCGGCACAAACACCGAGATCAGTACCAGAGTCGTCGCGACTACCGCAAACCCAACTTCTCGAGCGCCTCGATACGCAGCGAGTAGAGGTGGATCTCCCGCTTCAACGCGTCGATATATATTTTCCAACACTACAATGGAGTCATCCACCACCAACCCGATCGCCAACACAAGCGCTAGCAGGGTTAATAGGTTAATGGAGAAGCCCATGGCATAGAGCACGATATAAGACGATAGCAAAGCCACCGGTACCGTAATGGCGGGAATCAGGGTAACCCGGATATTTCCGAGGAACAGGTAGATGACGATCACCACCATTCCCATGGCGATAAACAGGGTGTTATATACTTCCTGAATCGAGTCGCGAATGAAGATCGAGGAGTCGTAAGATGGCACTAAAATCATACTGGCCGGCAGCGTTGCACGCAGGCGTTCAATTTCGCGCTCTACGTTGTCAACCACCTCGAGGGTGTTTGCGTCCGACTGACGAATAATCCCCAGCCCGATCATATTAATGCCGTTACCGCGGAATTCTGAGCGGTCGTCTTCGGCTTCGAGGGATACCCGTGCAATCTCACCTAAACGCACTAGATAGCCATCGGATCCAGACACAATGGATAGATTAGCGAAATCCTGAGGGCTCAAATAACTCCGCGCAACACGCACAGAGAATTCCCGATCCCGCGACTCAATGCGCCCAGCCGGTAATTCCACGTTTTCTGCCCGCAGCCGGTTTTCTATATCTGTGACCGTAATACCCCGTGCCGCCATCGCATTGCGATCAAGCCAAAGCTTCATAGCATAACGCCGCTCACCACCGATATTTACCCGTGCAACACCATCCACGACCGATAAACGATCGACAATATAGCGACTGGCGAAGTCCGTGAGTTCTAGGGTGGTCATATTCTCACTGCGCAAGTTATACCAAACCACCGTATCTTCATCGGCATTCGCTTTGGTCACTTCGGGAGGCATGACTTGTTCAGGGAGGTTTCGTAGTACCCGCTGCACCCGCTCGCGCACATCGTTGGCGGCCGAATCAATATCACGGCTCTGTTCGAATTCGATAGTAATCCGTGAGTTACCGTCGCGGCTGCGCGATGTGATGGTTTTTATCCCATCAATACCGCTAATGCGCTCTTCGATCACTTGGGTGATTTGTGTTTCCACGATCTCGGCATTCGCACCGGGATAATTGGTATTTACCGAAACAACAGGGGGTTCAATATTGGGATACTCGCGCAGTGGCAACGATGTAAAGGCTACCACTCCGAAAATAATCAATAGAATATTTATTACCGTCGCAAAAACTGGACGCTTTACCGACGTATCAGACAGAAACATCGCACTGCCTCCAATTAGCGTTCAGTGACATTGACAGGCAAACCATCACGGACGCGAATGGTTCCCTCAACGATAATCATATCGCCTTCTTCGATACCACCGAGGATTTCAATCCAACCCGGTTGACGACGTCCGGTTTCTACGAGCGTGCGTACGGCACGACTTTCATCGTTGACCACATACACAAACTGCTCGTTACGAATTGGGATTACCGCACTTTCAGGGACCATTAAGGTGTGATCAACGCGACGCTCCAATTGAATGCGTAACAACATTCCAGAACGTAATTCCCGCCCTTCGTTATCGATGGATGCGCGCACTAGGATGGAGCGGGTAACCGGATCGACACGAGAGGCCAAGCTTACGATTTCACCAATAAATTCACGATCGGGGTAGGCTGCAGAGATGGCTATCACACGTTGGCCTGCGTTCAAACTTGGGAGGTATAACTCAGGAACGCTAAAATCGACAAAAATAGGGGTGATGGCATCGAGCGTGGTGATCACATCGCCGGACCGGACCAGTTGCCCTTGGCTCACTTTACGTAGACCCAACTTACCGGAGAACGGCGCATGGATGGTCATTTCAGCAAGGCGCGAACGCGCCACTTCAAGTTCAGCACTGGTTTGCTCGACCCGCACTTCCTGCTCGTCGATCATACTTCGCGATGCAGCGTTTTCTTGGGCAAGCTCGCGCAAGCGACTTAATTGGCGGCGGTTCTCTGCCAACCGGAACTCAAGCTCTTGCACACGAGCGCGCTCTTCGCGATCCGAAAGGCTCACCAAAAGCTGGCCTTCTTCCACATCATCACCGTCTGAGAAATGGATGCTGCTCACGGTTTGTGAGACCCGTGCCATGATATCCACCGACTCACGCGCTTGGGCGGTACCCAAGCCTTCGATAACATCTCGAAATTCCATGACTCGGGCAGGTGCCCCGATAATTGACGCAGCACCCATGCCACGCTGATCTGATGTGCCTTCTTCTTCAGAAAAATACAACACACCAACAACCACAGCCAATATGACTGCGACCACGGTTAACGGTGTAAAATATGAACGATTCGACATATGCTCCCAGCGTCCCTTTAATTCAGCTCTAAAACTATATACGAGCATTGTAACGTAAAGGTGCCAGTCCTCCTGACACCTTCAACGCTTATATATCGGGATTGGTCGCAAAAACGATCACTTATGGAAGGCAGGGCTCAATTCAGTAACCGCTTTAATAAAGGCTTCGGCATGTGCCGGATCGACTTCCGGATGAATTCCGTGGCCCAAATTAAATACATGCCCGGTACCATGACCAAAGCTTTCCAGTATCGTTTGCACTTCTTCCCGAATGCGCTCAGGACTACCATACAACACACTTGGGTCCATATTGCCTTGCAGGGTAACTTGATCGCCAACACGCGCCCGGGCGTCGCCCAAGTTGGTGGTCCAATCCACGCCCAACGCATCGCATCCTGTGGCCGCCATCATCTCGAGCCACTGACCGCCATTTTTGGTGAACAATGTGACAGGAACATGACGCCCTTCGTTTTCGCGCGTTAAGCCATCGACGATTTGTGCCATATAACGCAAACTAAATTCTTGATAATCACGTGGTGACAGGACACCGCCCCAAGTATCAAAAATCATGACAGACTGCGCACCATTAGCAATCTGTGCATTCAAATATGAGGTGACCGACTGCGCCAGTTTATCCAGCAACTGATGCATCACTGCCGGTTCTTGGAACATCATTTTTTTCACGATAGAGAAATTCTTGGTGCTACCCCCTTCCACCATATAGGTCGCTAGGGTCCATGGACTTCCAGAAAATCCAATCAAGGGTACTTCACCTTTGAGTTCCCGCCGAATGGTGCTCACGGCGTTCATCACGTAGCCCAGTTCATCTTCAGGATCGGGAATACCTAAGGCCGCTACTGCACGCGCGTCGCGTAGTGGCCGTTGAAAACGCGGCCCTTCACCTTGTTCAAAATACAAACCTAAGCCCATGGCATCAGGAATCGTGAGAATATCCGAGAACAAGATGGCTGCATCAAGCGGATACCGACGTAATGGCTGTAAAGTTACTTCACACGCCAACTCGGCGTTACGACATAAACTCATAAAATCGCCGGCTTGTGAACGTACTTCCCGATACTCTGGTAAATAACGTCCCGCTTGGCGCATCATCCAAATCGGCGTCCGATCAACCGGCTGTTTTGCCAGGGCCCGCAAATAGCGATCATTCTTTAACTCAGTACTCATAGCATCCTGATCCTTAAAATTTATGCGCGGAATTCTATCAGGAAGCATCCAAAACTTCAGCTTTTACTATCGCAATTAAACGCGATGCGATGGTTCCTGCGGGCGGTATCTGCGGTAAGTCATCGAGCGGAAACCAGCCCCCTTCAATCAGTTCGCTTGGATCTAACGTGAGATCCCCTGACTTCCATTGGGCAGTAAAGCCCGCCATTAGCGAGTGGGGGAACGGCCATGGCTGACTGAATGCATAGTGAATGTCGCAAATTTCGATGCCAGCCTCTTCAAATACCTCTCGGTGAACCGCTTCCTCGAGCGATTCTCCACTTTCCACAAAACCCGCCAATAGCGAAAACACCCCTTCTGGATGACGGTTTCCCCGGGCCAATAAAATATCGGTTCCTCGATAAATAGCGACGATAATGCATGGTGAAATACGCGGGTAACAAACAAAGTCGCACTGTGGACACAATACCGCGAGCTCATGCTCCACATGTACAGTGTCACTGCCGCAGCGTCCGCAGTACTGATGGGTTTGCAAGAAGTGCTGTACCTGGCACGCACGCCCAGCTAAGGCGAAGGTCTCAGCATTACTGTTTAGAAATAATTGGCGCAACGGTGTCCAGCGGTACCCCGCCGGCTCGGCTTCGGCGGCCGGCCACAACAGCACATAAGCGGAACGGCCTTCGAGCTCACCAATCTTTGCCGTGTACTCCGTTTCCGCAAGCGGGAACTGATCGATGTCAGCACAGGGCAGTTTCCCATTTGGGTCTGTCAGGAGCTGATTGCCCTGAACGATAAACCAATGAACCGCATGTTTCTGCTTAGGTGTATCTGCTGGATGTATCATCACAAATCCTTGGCGACAGGCCGCGTGTAAAGAAAACGCAAGGTGCCGATGAATAAATTTGATCTTGCCTATCGTCCCACAGTACAGTGGAGTTAATCACCCGGTCTGCCGGACGCTTGCAAGGAGTTATATTATGTTACGCCGGAACAAAGAAGCCAAACAACAATGGGCAGGATTGCACTCGGCGTTGGACCGCTGGCTTGATGAACGCCAAGACCTACTCGTACGCTATTTTAAGCTCGCCGGATTACCGCCTTACGACCAAAATCGGGAACAATTGCCCTCGGCAGCAGATATTCGGGAATTCTGTGAAATTTTGGTGGATTACGTATCCGCAGGTCATTTTGAATTGTATGACCATATTCTTGAGGAAGCCAAAGCTCATAATCAACACACAGACGCACTGTCGCAACGTGTTTATCCATTAATTGCCGTAACCACCGAAGTAGCCTTGCGCTTCAATGATGATTACGCGGAGGTCACCGAGCAGGATTCATTACCGAAATTTACTCAAGATCTTTCAAACCTAGGCGAAGCACTCCAAAATCGTTTGGAACTTGAAGATCAGCTGATTGCCTTGCTAGCCAGCCATGAGGTGCTTCCTGAGGTCTAGTGGATCGATGGCAGCGACCGCGAGAAACCATAAGGCCAGTGGCACCTACCACTGGCCTTTTTTGCATCTATTCACTGCCATTCCTAGGGCGGAATTGTTGCCCGTACCCAACGCACTGCGTTGGCCTGGCGCCATAAAAAAGCCCCTAACCTTTGCAGATTAGAGGCTCCCGCTCACATTAGAGATGCTATCGAAGGCAAGCCTTAATTCGCTTCAGTAGAAACCACATCTACCAGTTCTACTTCAAAAATCAGCACCGAATAAGGGGCAATCATTGGTCCACGTTGAGTATCTGCATACGCCAATTCATGCGGAATCACGAACCGGTACTTCGCACCCACTTGCATCAGCTGAATACCCTCAGTCCACCCGGGGATCACGCGATTTAACTGGAAGCTTGCCGTTTGGTTCCGCTCAACTGAGCTATCAAATATCTCACCACTTACCAACCAGCCTTCGTAGTGCACAACCACGATGTCTGTCGCTTTTGGCGACACACCCTCTGGGTCACCTTCTTGCAGAACTTCATACTGCAAGCCTGAATCAGTGATCATCACGCCTTCACGTTTGGCATTTTCTTCTAAATAGGCCAAACCCGCTGCGTGGTTTTCAGACATCACTTCATCAACACCCGGCGCTGGTGTCGTCAGGATGTCGCGGATGATTTCCCACTGCGTATTAATTTCTTCTGCGCTCATGCGGCTTTCATTTGCCAGCGCTTCTAGAAAGCCAATCGAAGCGATGCGGCCGCTAATGCCTTTCTCGTAATCCTGTAGCAGGTTATCCACCATGAGCACTTGCAGTCCCATGTATGCACCTAACATGTAAAGCTGTGACGAGGTCTCATCATCATCGATGGTCACCTCTTTAATCGCTGGCAAATCAGCCATCGCTGGCGCGTCTTGTAAGCCACGCACCATCAATTCTAGCGATATCATCTGCTCTTCCATGCGTGGCTTACGGTTGAGTACATCAACAAAGCCCACGTGCAGCAATTCGTGCTTCTCTTCACGACCAAGATCTGGTGATTCTTCACCAATCATTTCAATTAATTGTTGCGCTTCCCGCAGCGATGCGGCACCAACGGCATAAGAACGAGCATCATGCTCTTGATTCAGATTAATGCGGTCTGGGGACGGGCCACAGGCGGCCAATAATGCTGTTCCTGCAACAACTAGGAACCACTTTGTCATTAATTTCATTCAATTCTCCGCTATCATGTAGGTTCGGTCGTGTACAATTCCTGAGAAGCGCACACCAAAATCAGGCGCCTATCATATACGTAAATACGCGCAAATGACCAATGGATAAAGTAAGAATGAGTAAAGAATCACCAAAGATCGATGTAACAGTTAATGAAATTGCAGAACGTATGGAACGACTTGAAACCCAGTTAGCCTTTCAAGAAGATACCATCGCGGAGCTCAATGATTTAATTACGGAACAAAATCGTGAGTTACAGAAGTTACACAAACATATGATTTTAATGGTAGAACGTGTACAACAATTAGACGACGACCAAAAAGACGCGCCCATAGACGAGCGTCCACCGCACTATTAAAACCATTTCCGAAGGGAGTTATTCATGTCTGATCGCCATCCAATTATCGCCGTTACGGGGTCGTCCGGTTCGGGAACCACGACCACCAGCCAGGCTGTGCGTCATATCTTTCGCAGCCTTCGGTTGAATGCGGCTTTCGTTGAAGGAGATAGCTTCCATCGGTATACACGTCCAGAAATGGATGTCGCCATTCGTAAAGCACAGGAGCAAGGCAAGCACATTAGCTACTTTGGTCCAGAAGCAAACGATTTTAAAGCCCTTGAATCGCTATTTAAAACCTATGGCAGCACCGGCTCCGGCCGGCATCGTCGCTATTTGCACAGCTTTGATGATGCAGTGCCTTACAACCAGATGCCCGGTACCTTTACGCCATGGGAGATGCTCCCTGCCGATACCGATTTGCTTTTCTACGAAGGACTGCACGGCGCCGTTGCCGCCGACGATTATGATGTGGCTTCCCATGTCGATCTGATGATTGGCATGGTGCCCATTGTGAACTTGGAGTGGATACAAAAAATTATTCGGGACACCTCAGAGCGGGGCCATTCTCGAGAAAGTGTGGCGCAGAGTATCGTACGCAGTATGGATGATTATATTCACCATATTGTGCCGCAATTTTCCCGTACCCATATCAACTTTCAGCGCGTCCCCACAGTGGATACCTCGAATCCATTTAGTGCCAAGGATATTCCCTCTATGGATGAGAGCTTTGTGGTGATTCGCTTTCGTGGTATTCCGAATCCAGATTTTACCTACTACTTGCAGATGATCGACGGCTCATTTATGTCGCGGATCAATACGTTAGTGGTGCCGGGAGGTAAAATGGGACTGGCCATGGAACTGATTTTAGCGCCGTTAATTGAACGGCTGATGGATCGCAAACAACGAGCGATTATTCAGGAACAAGACTAATAGTAGGGCGCACTCACTGCGGTCGAGAACAACTCCCCACCGCAGCGTAGTAGCGAAGTTAAGCCTCGTTTATAATCTCGTAACTATGGCTAATATTCACGCTTTTCCCGAGCATAATCGATACTGAGCAGTACTTATCCGCGCTGAGCTTAACTGCTCGTTCTACATGATTCTCGGACACGTCGTGGCCATATATAACAAAGGTCATGTGAATGTCGGTGAATACAGCAGGGGTGCCTTCTGCACGCTGCCCATCGAGCTTTACTTCGACCGTGCGAACCTTCTGCTTGGCCTTCTGTAAAATACTAACCACATCCACCGATGAACAGCTGCCCGCGGCCATTAACACCATTTCCATGGGGCTAGGCGCGTTCGCGGCACCATCGCCGTCCATCACGACAGCATGACCGCTCCCCGAAGTGGCCACAAACTTTAAACCATCGACCCAACGAACCTGTGCAGACATTGGCTTTGCCATAGGTTACCTCTTAAAATTTGAGACCTGGATTCAAGGTTGCCGGTAAATCCACTTGGTCGGCTTCCACCGAAGCCACTGGATAGGCACAATAATCCGCCGCATAGTAGGCGCTTGGGCGATGGTTTCCGCTATCGCCAATGCCACCAAAAGGTGCTGCGCTGCTTGCGCCGGTGATGGGTTTATTCCAATTCACGATACCTGCGCGAATACGCGTAAAGAAGTAATCCCAATCACTGCGCGCGTCCGCCAATAAGCCAGCAGAGAGGCCAAAGCGAGTGTGGTTGGCCATGGCAATAGCATCATCGAAATCCGTGTAGCGATACACCTTCAACAGGGGCCCGAAATGTTCTTCATCGGGCATGTCGCTTACCGCCGATACGTCGAGAATACCCGGCGTCACAAATCCCAGTTCAGGGCTTGCTTGTTTCATCTCTACTAAGGCCTTAGCCCCTAATTTAAGCAAGTCCTGTTGTGCTTTCACCATCCCGGCGGCCGCTTTCGCAGAAATCATTGCCCCCATAAAAGGTTGATCATCGGCGTCATATTCTGCGACGCGAATGTTTTTCGTCACGTCAATTAAGCGGGCTAAAATGGCGTCGCCATTTTTGTCATCCTTTAAGAATAATCGGCGTGAACAGGTACAGCGTTGCCCTGAAGTAATAAATGCAGACTGTACAATGGTGTGCACAGCGGCATCGATATCGGCTACATCTTTTACGATAAGGGCGTTATTGCCACCCATTTCCAGTGCCAGAATCTTATCCGGACGACCACCAAACTGTTCATGTAACAGCTTGCCCGTAGTTGATGACCCCGTGAAGAACAAACCGTCCATTTCCGGATGTGCAGCGAGCGCCTTGCCGGTTTCAACGAGCCCTTGCACCAAGTTGATCACGCCTGCGGGGATACCTGCTTTCTCCCACAGCTCCACCGTGAACTGGGCAACCCAAGGGGTCATTTCACTCGGCTTAAACACCACCACATTACCGGCCAACAAGGCCGGAACGATATGGCCATTAGGCAAGTGTCCTGGAAAATTATAGGGACCAAATACCGCCACCACGCCGTGGGGTTTATGGCGTATAAAGGCCTTCGCTCCCGGCATCGCATTCTCCACGGTACCGGTGCGTTCTTGGTATGCACGCTCAGAAATAGCCACTTTGCCGACCATGGCGCCCACTTCAGTGCGTGTTTCCCACACCGGCTTGCCCGTTTCTTGGGCCATAATCAGCGCCATTTTCTCTTTGTTTTCTTCTAAGAGCTGGCTAAACCGTTGAGCAATCCCGAGACGCTCTTCAAAGTGCAATGATGCCCACGCAGGAAAGGCCGCACGGGCAGCGCGCATCGCCTGATCCACTTGCTCGTGAGAAGCTGCTTGCCCTTCCCAAACCACTTTGTTTTTTGCAGGATCAACCGACGTAAACCGATCACCTTCGCCGGCAACCCAACGTCCATTAATAAAGTGTGTGCGTGCTTGTTCCGACATACTTCATTCCTCGTTATTCGTTAAATGTGGCCGCCTACAGGGCAGCTAACCGCACGTGATCACCGGCGGCAACGCCTAAGGCCTGCGCCGTTTCTTCTGTCATGATCACGTCATCGCCGTTACAGGTCACATCCGCCTGACAGGCGCGAAAATCTTTCAACTTGGTATTACACAGCAATACGTTTTCTGCCACTTCCGGGCGACCAACCCGCACTTTCATCAGGCGACTATTGCGCACCGTGCGTAACTGCTTGATCTCAGCTTCCACAGTGGGTCCCGCATCAAAGATGTCGATATACCCGCGGAAGCGAAAACCTTCTGAGGTTAATAATTTCAAAGCTGGCACCGTATTTTGATGCACTTTGCCCACTACTTCTTGAGCGCTTTTATCCAACAAATTGACGTAGATAGGAAATTTAGGCATCAATTCAGCGATAAAGGTCTTTTCACCGATTCCGGTGAGATAATCGGCACTGGGGAAATCCATGGTAAAGAAATGCTTCTCCAGCCACGCCCAGAATGGCGAGCGACCATCTTCATCAGAGATTCCACGCATTTCGGCGATAACCGTATCAGCAAAACGCTGCCGAAATTGGGCCATAAAGAGCAAACGAAACTTACTCAAGACTCGGCCGTTACGCCCTTTCCGATAGGGTTCCCGCAAAAACAAAGTACACAGCTCGCTTACTCCGGTGTAATCATTACACAGGGTTAAAGTTTGTAAGTTGTTGTACACATTGTGTTTGGCCGAGTGATGAACTACCCGGCCAACATGGTAATGATAGAAGGCAGACGACAAACCAACCGCCGCTTCGATGGCACTAACACCCACGATTTCTTGGGTATCAGTATCTTCCATTACGAACAGATAACCCTCTTCGCCCGGTTGTTCAACAGTTGTCAGAGCAAAGGCTTCTTCGGCACGAGAAATCCGACGCTTTAATAGGGTTTCATCCACCGGCAGCGAGGTGAAGCCGTGTCCCGACTCCACCGCACAGGCGTACAGCGCTTCATAATCTCGCGCCTCAATTGGCCGAACGACTAGCATAATCTGCCCTTATGCGTTTGCAGCAACAACACGTGCAACGGCTTTTTCTAACCGCGCCATGCCTTGTTGAATATCGGTATCAGAAATCACCAACGACGGCGTAAAGCGCAGCACATCCATGCCAGCCACAAGAATCATCACACCTTCTTCTGCACCAGCGGTAAGGAAATCGCGGGCTTTCCCTTTGTACTTGTCGTTCAATGCGGCGCCGAGCAATAAACCGCGCCCACGCACTTCACTAAACACATCGTATTTGTCGTTGATCTTAGCCAGTGCATCCCGGAACCATTGTTCCCGCTCTTTCACACCTTGCAATACTTCTGGCGTGTTGACGACATCCATCACCGCCTCAGAAACGGCACACGCCAACGGGTTACCGCCGTAGGTACTGCCATGGGTTCCTGGCTTCAAGTGCGCAGCAATAGCTTGTGTGGTGAGCATCGCACCAATTGGGAAGCCACCGCCCAGTGCTTTCGCGGTGGTTAGAATGTCTGGTACTACTGAGGTTTGTTCATATGCATACAGGCTACCTGTACGACCAAAACCCGTTTGCACTTCATCAAAGATGAGCAGTGCATTGTGGCGATCACAGAGATCACGCACGCCTTGTAAAAACTTATCTTCACCAGGCACAACACCGCCTTCCCCTTGCAGCGGCTCAATCATCACTGCACAGGTGCGGCTACTCATCACCGCTTCGAGGCTTTCGATATTGTTAAATTCCACATGTGAAATGCCGCCAGGCTTAGGTCCAAATCCGTCAGAATAGGCAGGCTGTCCGCCGACCGTCACGGTAAAGAAAGTACGACCGTGGAAGCCCTTGTGGAAAGCAATAATTTCTTGTTTCTCTTCACCGTGCTCTTCTAAGGCCCAACGACGCGCAAGTTTCAATGCAGCTTCATTGGCTTCGGCACCCGAGTTTGCGAAATACACGCGTTCAGCAAAGGTGGCATCCACTAATTTCTTGGCTAAACGTAAAGCCGGCTCGTTTGTCATGACATTACTTAAATGCCAGAGCTTGTTAGCTTGCTCTGTTAACGCCCGCACCATGGCAGGATGGCAATGACCCAAGCAGCTCACAGCGATGCCGCCGGCAAAATCAATATACTCACGCCCGTCTTGATCCCACACACGTGAGCCTTCGCCACGTACCGGAATAATATTGGCTGGGTTGTAATTAGGAACCATGACGTCATCAAACATAGCGCGAGTGACTGACATTACTTCTGACATATCGAAAGCTCTCCTCATTGGGTACTTTGCGCACCTGCCAATTTGTACAGACAAGTGCATATTTGGCCGTATTATGACACGAAGCGACGCAAAAGTCTTACTTGATAAGTATCTATAAAATAACGACTTTTAAAGGTAAATTAGAATTGCAGATCGGTCGCATAACTATGCAGAAGGGAGGGGTTCTCGTTGCGTGGTTATGCGCTCTTGGATCCCTGTTTGACTACCTTTTTTGTCGACGAGCCGACAAAAGTTTTCAAGAATATCATGGCCATAGCCACTTAAAACCGACTCCGGATGGAATTGCACCCCAAATATCGGTAAATCACGGTGAGATAACGCCATAATCTCACCCGGTACATCCTGTTGTTCAGCCCGCGGCACTACCCGTGCATCAATACGCAAACACTCCGGTAGGCTTGGTTCTTCGACCACTAAAGAGTGGTAGCGCACCACTGGAAAACTCGCCGGCAAGCCGCGAAACAGGGTGCTGTGATTATGTGTGATAGTAGAACGCTTACCGTGCATCACTTGCTGCGCACGCACCACGCGCCCTCCGAACACCTGGCCTATGGCTTGGTGCCCGAGGCACACACCTAGAATTGGAATTTTGTCGGCAAAGGCACGAATCGCGGCTAATGAAATTCCAGCCTCATTTGGCGTGCACGGCCCCGGTGAAATCACCAAGGCCTGAGGATCTAGCGCAAGAATTCCGGCAACATCGATGGCGTCATTTCGAATCACCCGCACCTCATAGCCAAGCTCTTGAAAATAGCGTGCTAAATTATGCGTAAATGAATCGTAATTATCGATCAATAGAATCAATGGACACGCACCCTTGGCTCGCTTTTATCGCGGTAATACAAAGCCAACGGCATCATACACGCGACGCAAGGTTGCTTGTGCCTCCGCCGATGCCTTCTCGGCGCCCTTGTGCATGACTGCATCTAAAGTGGCTTGATCCGCCCGCAACTCGTGATAGCGCTGTTGGATTGGCTCCAATAGAGCAACCACAGCATCGGCAACGTCGCCCTTTAGATGACCGTACATTTTCCCTTCGTATTCCGCGACTAGAGAATCAATACTACGTCCGGTGGCACCGCTTAACAAGGTTAGTAAGTTTGCCACACCAGCCTTCTCCGAGGGATCGTAAGCCACACGAGGCGGATCTTCAGAATCTGTGACCGCACTCTTTATTTTCTTGGCAATCTTCTTTGGATCTTCCAACAAACCAATGTAGTTCTTCGGATTATCATCGGATTTCGACATCTTCTTGCTGGCATCTTGCAAACTCATAATCCGAGCGCCGTGTTGCGGAATAAATGGCTCCGGCACCACAAATACGTCGCCGTAAATATTGTTAAAGCGCGTTGCTACATCTCGAGCCAGTTCTAAATGTTGTTTTTGGTCATTGCCCACCGGAACTTCGTTGGCGTTATACAACAAGATGTCTGCCGCCATTAGCACCGGGTAAGTAAATAAACCCGCATTCATGTTGGATTCTTGCTTCTGGGATTTATCTTTGTACTGGGTCATCCGGTTGAGCTCACCCATTTGCGTATAGCAATTGAGGATCCAAGCGAGCTCCGCATGTTGCGGTACATGAGACTGTAAGAACAAGGTGCTCTTCTCAGGGTCTAAACCACAGGCAAGATAAAGCGCTAAGCCATCCAGCGTAGCTGCGCGCAGCGCCGCGGGATCTTGACGTACCGTAATCGCGTGTAAATCCACCAACATAAAATGACACTGATGTGTGTCCTGCATTGCTACCCACTGCCGCAAAGCGCCCATATAGTTGCCAATAGTTAATTGTCCGGAAGGCTGGCAGCCACTTAATACAACGGGTTTGTTCATGTGCAGTTTCCTAGTTAGCGTTCTCTGTATTCACTCGTGATGACATCATCAATAGAGAAAATTCAATGCAAATTACGACCGTGACACTTGGGCCAGTTCGTCGCGCATTTGACGAATCACCTGACTGTAGTCCGGTTGATTAAAAATGGCCGAACCGGCGACAAACATATCAGCGCCCGCATCCGCGATAGCGCGAATGTTATCGGTTTTTACACCACCGTCGACCTCTAAAATAATATCGCGTCCGCTCTGATCGATGCGCGCCCGTACTTCACGTAACTTATCAAGGGTGCTGGGAATAAACGACTGACCACCAAACCCCGGATTCACCGACATCAATAAGATAATATCCACTTTATCCATCACGTAATCCAAGTAATGCAGTGGCGTCGCCGGATTAAACACCAAACCCGCTTTACAACCCTGATCACGAATTAACTGTAGGGTGCGGTCTATGTGTGTAGAGGCTTCTGGATGGAAAGTAATGATACTCGCCCCTGCTTTTGCAAATTGGGGCACAATGGCATCTACCGGCTGTACCATTAAATGAACATCGATAGGTGCGGTGATACCGTAATCACGCAATGCTTGGCAGACCATAGGGCCAATGGTGAGATTCGGCACAAAGTGATTATCCATCACATCAAAGTGCACCACATCGGCTCCCGCCGCGAGCACTGCGTCCACTTCTTCACCCAAGCGAGCGAAGTCGGCAGATAAAATTGAAGGGGCAATGAGATAATCGCGCATACGGTATCCTTTGGCGTCATTTTCCACAAATTTCTCCTATTCTATCAACACATGAGCCACCAAGCACCCAAAAACAATTCTGGATTGCCCCTACGCTTGCTGATAAAGTGGACGTTGTAGTATTTGTTAAGGATTAAGCGCTCCGAGGTCGACTATGTTGAAACTAACCATAGGCCTGTGTGCGGTGGCAGTAACGGGTGTATTGACTCTACAGTACGCCTCCTATTCAGCGGAAGCTGAAGACTGCCGTACAAACGTTCGCGATAGGGACCAGCGAACGGTCAGCCAAACATGTACACGGAGCGTAAACTGGTTTGCTTGGGCAAGTGGCAAGAGCCGCTCAACGCAATTCCATTTTCTGGATTTACTAGAGCTCACATTGGGTAAATCCAATGATCAAAACAATAAGCAGAGCGGGTCAAAACCTGCATCATAAAGGATCTGTGAGTTTATCATGACGGAACAACGAGAGCGCCCTGGGTTATTTGCGGTTGTTATCAGTGTGCTCGCAGCCATGTTTGGTGTACAAACTGAGGCCAACCGTCAACGTGATTTCTCCGCAGGAAATCCACTTGCTTATATCATCGTTTTTGTCATTATCTTGGTGCTCTTTGTACTCAGCGTCGCTGCGGTGGTAAAGCTGGTTATGAATCTCACCGGTTAACAACGCCAAATTCTAAAAAGCCCCGGGTTGTCTCCACAGCCCGGGGCTTTTTGCTGGTCGACGCCGCGTTACGCCGCTATACCTGAGTGACGTAAGAGCGCACTGATTTCTGGCTCACGACCACGGAACTCACGAAACAAGGTTTTTGCGTCGCGGCTTCCACCTTTTTCCAAAATCTTAGTGAGAAAGTCGCGGCCAGTTTGAGGATTGAAAATACCTTCTTCCTCAAAACGTGCATAGGCATCCGCCGACAACACCTCCGCCCACTTGTAGCTGTAATACCCTGCAGCATATCCACCGGCAAAAATGTGACCAAAACTATGCTGGAATCGATTGTAAGCAGGGGGCCGCACCACCGCTACCTGCGATCGAACGCGGTTCAGAATTTCTTGCACACGACCCGGTTGACCCGCTTGAAGATCTTGGTGAATACCCATATCAAATAACGAGAACTCAAGCTGTCGTACCATTTGCATCGCCGCTTGAAAGTTTTTCGCCGCTAGCATCTTGTCTAACAAATCCTGTGGCAGAGGTTCGCCGGTTTCATAATGCCCCGATATAAATGCCAAAGCCTCGGGTTCCCAACACCAGTTTTCAAGAAACTGACTGGGTAACTCGACCGCATCCCATTCCACCCCGTTAATACCAGACACTCCCGCCACATCCATTTGCGTGAGCATATGGTGCAGCCCGTGACCAAATTCATGGAATAGGGTGATCACTTCATCGTGCGTAAACAACGCAGGCTTGTCGCCCACTGGCTTATTGAAATTACAGGTGAGGTAGGCCAACGGCAGTTGTAACTGTCCGTTCGGCAAACGTCGGCGCACCGCACAATCGGCCATCCATGCACCCCCGCGCTTTTTTCCGCGGGCGTAGAGATCAAGATAGAACCCAGCCCGTTTCTGATTTTTTTCATCAAAAATTTCAAAATAACGAACATGGGGATGCCAAGTTTCTGCCTCGGCCTCGATAATACGAATGCCAAACAAACGCTCAGCCACCGTAAATAACCCCTCAACCACGCGCTGCTCGGGGAAATATGGTCGCAACTGCTCATCAGAAATGGAAAAGGACGCTTGTTTAAGCTTCTCGGCATAATAAGGCACATCCCAAGCCTCAAGCTCATCGATCCCATGCTCCGATTGTGCATAGGCTTTAATCTCTGCAAATTCCGCTTTTGCCTGCCCTAGTGACCGCTCAGCAAGATCCTCGAGAAACGCCATCACTTGCGCAGGGCTGTCTGCCATTTTGGTGGCTAAAGACACATCCGCATAGGTGGCAAAACCCAATAGATTAGCAAGTTCATGGCGCAAAGCTAGCGTCTCATCAATGATCGCCGTGTTATCAAATTGCCCTGCGTTTGGCCCTTGGTCCGACGCACGGGTGGTATAGGCTTCCTGCATTTCGCGCCGCAGTTCCCGGTCTTCGCAGTACATCATCACCGGCAAATACGACGGGATATCCAAGGTAAATACCCAACCATCAAGCTCACGCTCTTTTGCCGCTTCCTGCGCCGATGCGATCGCGCTTTCAGGCAAGCCTGCTAGGCGACTTTCGTCTTGCACATGACAATACCAATGATGGGTTGCGTCGAGAACGTGATTGCTAAACTGTGAACTGAGCTGCGACAAACGGTTTTGAATATCGCCATAGCGTTTCTTTTGCGCATCCGGCAAGCCCACGCCCGATAATTGAAAATCACGAATAGTATCGGTAACCACCCGCTGTTGTGCTTCGCTAAGTGACGCGAACTCTGCGGATGCCGCCAGTTTTTGATATGCCTGATATAAACCTTCATGCTGGCCAACCCAGGTTGCGTATTCCGAGAGTAATTCCAAGCAGCTATCGTGGGCTTCGCGCATGGCATCGTCACTCACCACTGCGTTCATGTGTGAAACCGGCGACCAAATGCGACTCAGCACATCATCTGCTTGCTCGAGAGGGGCTACTAATGTGTTCCACGTGGGTTGTGCTTGCGTCACGACATCGTCAATAGTGGCGCGACAATGGGCAATGGCTTCTTCCACAGCTGGGCGGACATGTTCCGCTTTAATCGCCTGAAACGGGGGATGAAAAAAGGGCTGAAGTAACGGGTTTTGATTCTCTTGCATGGGTGCGGCCTATTCTGTCCATAATGATATAATACGTGAGGGAGAATAGACCGGATTTCAAGGGCCGTTGGCTTATTTTTGCGGCCCTTTCACAATGATGTAGTCCACTTTATCTTGATCGATGGCCTTCGAGAGGTCGCGTTCCAATAACGGCTGTACTTGTTCATAAGGCGCATTCAAGCCCATAATCCCGTATGCCTGATTACGACCGTGGACCTTGCCAATATACAACGCCATGTCGGCGATTTGCAGAGCACGTTCCCAATTCAGGTCTTTTTCTGGAATGCCGGCGAAAGGCAGTGAAATAAAACCAGCGGTGGCTGTCACAGGAATCTCCATATCCTCGTGCTGTACCGGCTCGTCACCAATCGTACGCAACACCCGCTCAGTAATTTCTGCAAGCTTTTCCGGATCGCTGTTACGCAGAAAGATTAAAAACTCTTCCCCACCCCAGCGAATCACCATATCCGACGAGCGGGCCAATGTGGCTAAGCGCTCACCAATGACCTTGAGTACTTGATCGCCTGCAGCATGGCCGTATTGGTCGTTAATCTTCTTGAAAAAGTCGATATCCAACAGAATCATGGCATCCGGATGCTGCCCGGGCTGTGCTCTGCGCTCATCAGTCTGGCGCTTCGACATTTGCTCTTGCAGGGCCCTACGATTCAGTAACTGAGTCAATGGATCTCGCAGTGAATGGAATTCCAATTGCTTATTGGCGTCTTTCAAGCGCAAGTTAGCGCGACGGGCAGCACGATAGAGCAAGGCCACCAGAATTAGACCAAACACCACCACGATTCCAAACAGAATAAAGATCGTACGCTGCAAGCGGGCATTTTCAATGACGCGTTCTTGCAATGCATTACGCTGTTCAAGCAGCTCAATCTGTTGGGCCTGTTCGATGGCTTCGTAGCGCGCTTGCATTTCCGACATGCTTTTCTCGCGTTCGCTCTGGAACACCTCTTCATTCAGGCGACGCTGTTCTAATAAGGCTTCCGCTTGCTGCTCGAACATCCCAGCTCGCTGATACGCTTTGGCAATGTAGGTATACAAATCCACTTGCTCAGATTCGCTATAATGCTCTAACAGATACGCCCCATGCTCTTCAATAGCGGCGATACCTTCACTGGCGTTTCCAAGCATGACCTGAATATACCCGAGGTTAAACTGGATTAAGTGCGCCGTGTCTTCATTTTCCGCCGCCAGCGCTTGCTCGAGCGCTTGGCTTAGCACTTCCTCTGCCTCAGCGTAGCGCTCTTGATGAATCAAGGTACTGCCAATGTTATTCATGCTGACAAGCACAATGCCAGGCTGATTCGTTCGCTCCGCCCACTCAATGGCTTCTTGGTGAACATCAATCGACGCTTGATGCTGATCCATCTGTCCATGCAAATAGCCTTTCATTAGCAACAACGACGGAATATCTTCTTCGAGGCTGGAATCTTCTCGAGCCTCTCGAATAGAGCGGTTCACAATTTCTAATGCCGCAGGGTAATTTCGCAGATCCGACTGAATCAGTGCAATTTGTCGATTCAAGCCTAGTCGGCGCGTCGCACTGCGCTCATTATTAATTTCACTTAGGGCATCTTGCGCGTATAGAGCATGGGTGAGCGCCCGCTCAAACTGACTATTGGAACGAAACATGCCGGTAATCACAACATTACCGTAGTAGCGAACCCGGGGATTTTCTGCATGAATCAAGTGTTCTGCAAGTTGATCAGATACCAACAAGGCTTGGGTAGTTTCTCCCTGCCACGCCAAAAGCGCGACTTTATTGGCGAGCACTTCCGACCATACATCAGGATACGGGTTACGTTCGGCGTAACGCACTAAGTCAGTCACTATACTAACCGCATTATCGACATCACCGTCTTCGGCAACTTCAAACGCACGATAGGTCCAAGCTCGAACATAGGTGCTCGGGGCATGGCGGGTGTTTAGGCCGACAATGACTTCTTGCAACAGCACACGTTTCGCTTCTCGATCGGAAAGCGATAAGTAGCGATCCAGTTGCTCTTCATAGGGCGTGTGGGTGAGCGCACTACCGTCCGCTTTTACCACCGGGGCAAATAAAACACTCAATAATGCGATCCACAAACACGCCACCACAAACGAACGTTGTCGAGGAGAAATACACTTATGATCAACTGGGTGTGTTAGGGTCATCGCCGTTTCTTTTATAGTAATAATGGTGGAGTTGCGTAATTTTCGCTAAGTTGTTTTTATTCTTCTTTTTATTATGTAAACAAATGTGTCAAAGTCTGATTAGAAATACTACAGTTACCTTCACAGGAATTAAACAATTATTGCAAAAAAATAACGCCGAGTTGTATAGCTAACAAGAGAGCACACCATGACATCAGCGGAACCTAGCGAACAGATTTGGCAATTTCTAGAAAATGCTATTTTAACCACGGATAACATTCCCCAAGCGATTGTGATTGTGTTTGCCTTAGCCAGTGCCTTAACCACCGGAAAATTACTCCGTGATGCCATCGGACAACGAGGCGAAGCGAGCCAGGGCTTTCGGCGAATTGCCATTCGTTCCGTAGAGCGCTTAGTTTGGCCCGTAAGCATGGTGATCGTAGTAGCCCTTGGTCAGCTTGTCTTGCGCGCATTAAACTTCACCACCTCCGCGTTGGACATCATTCTTCCGCTATTGCTCTCATTCGCCGCCATTCGACTGGTGGTCTATTTCCTGCGCAAAGGTATCCGCGGAGGCCCCCTATTAAAAGCTTCAGAAAGCGTGATCGCCGGTACCATTTGGTTAATTGTCGGGCTCTATTTGGTTGGCTTGCTACCAGATACATTGGCCGCACTCGATTCGGTTGGTGCCAACATAGGCAACTTCCGCTTATCACTGCTTTCAGGATTGCAAATCGCCTTTCTAATCATTGTTGCACTCACGGTCAGTGGCTGGCTTACGCACCTCATCGAGCGACGCTTGTCGGCAACCAACGTAATTACAGCAACTACCCGTGTTGGTCTCGTAAAGTTCGTGAAGTTCGGCTTTATTACCATTGCTATTTTGGTGGTTCTTGGCAGCGTAGGCATTGATTTATCGACGTTAGCCGTTTTCGGGGGGGCCCTCGGTGTTGGTTTAGGCTTCGGTTTGCAACGTATCGCCGCCAACTTTATTAGTGGCTTTATTCTTATTCTTGATCGCTCAGTGAAGCCCGGCGATATCATTTCCATCGGGGGCACTATTGGTTGGGTGCAAGAACTCAAGTCGCGTTACATCGTACTGCATGATCGTGATGGCGTGGATACACTCATTCCAAACGAAAATCTAATTACATCTGAAGTGATCAACTGGAGTTATGCGGATCGCAATGTAAGATTGCGCATCCCTGTCGATGTCAGCTACAGCACCGATTTAGATAAAGCGTCGGAACTTGTGAAAGAGTGTGCGAAGGCCTCGCCACGGGTGTTAAGTAGCCCGGAACCGAATGCTTGGGTCACCGATTTTGGTGATAGTGGTATAACGATTGAACTGCGGGTGTGGATTTCCGATCCAGAGAACGGATTTGAGAATGTCCGCTCCCCTATTCGATTAGCAATCTGGCGGGCATTTAAGGAAAACAACATTACCATTCCATTCCCGCAACGGGACCTGCATTTACAATCGGTATCCGAAAATACCTTGGAAAAGCTCAATGAGCTTTTGGCGAAATCAGATGTTAAAAAAAGCGGCGATTAAAATCGCCGCTTTTACTTTAACGTCATACTCATCCAGTTAACGGGCCAGTGCCGCTCGGTTTACTTGACCATCTTGCTTGTAGACCACGCCATCTTTCATCACAAAGTCAACGCGTTGTAAAAGGTTCATGTAACGTAATACATCACCGCGCACCGCGATAATATCCGCCACTTTACCCTCGGATACTGAGCCATAGCGATCAGCGACACCCATCATCACAGCGGGCCAATAGGTCGCGGCACGGATTGTTTCTTGCGCATCGAATCCCATCTCATCCACCCAAAATGCCATTTCTTGCCAGGTCGATTGGCAATGGAATTTCATTGGGATGCCCGAATCGGTGCCAACCAACATCACTACGCCGGTTTCTTTCAACTGGTTAATCTTGTTTTTCAAGGTCCCCCGCCGCAACGGTGTGAGTTGGGTATAACCCAACTGTGCTGGGTTGCGAATCGACTGGTGAATATCAGCGATCGTGTCTTCGGCTAAGCCTTCATGCCAGCACGGATCGTCTAAACGGGTGGGGTTCTCTACTGTGTGCTGATAGTTCCATAATCCTTCAACCGTCGGTGTCCAGAACAGCAATCCATCGAATATACCCACGGCTGTACGCTCTTTTAGGGCATCGAGAATATCCTGAGGGTATCCGGGGGCTGTCGTGAGTCCGGTATGCTCAAAATTATCCACGCCCAATTTCAAACCGACGCGTATTTCATTCGGGCGGTGGGCGTGAGCCACCACCACCATGCCGCGATCATGGGCTTCATCCACAATGGCTTGGGCAACTTCGAATTCCATTTCATCGTGTTCGATAAGCTTGACAATATCCATGCCCGCTTCGTGTAATTGGCGTACTTTCGAGCGCGCATCGCTAACACTAGTTACGCGCCACCGATAATTTGCTTGCCAATCATCCACTTTATGTTGCAAGAAGGGGCCCGATACATACAAATTGGGGCCAGGAATCTCACCACTACTGATCTTACGTTTAATTTCTGTAGAATCCTCTAGAGGCGCACCTAGATCACGCACACTGGTGACACCAGCCAGCAACAACTGCAACGCAGCCGCCGGCATGATTTCATCAACAAAACGGTCTGCATACTCCGCTTGCCAGTGAATGTAATCTGCGTGTCCGACAAGCTGCAAATGGGCATGATTTTCCCACAAACCAGGCATTACATCATGGCCCCACATGGGCACCTCACGGTAGCCTTCAGGCACAGGCAAGGTATCTACCGTACCAACCTTTTGAATAATGCCATCTTCAATCAAAATAACACTGCGAACTAAAGGTGGGCTCACATAGCCGTCAATCAAACGACCACCAACTAAGGCCACTTTCTCTGCAAAAGCTGGAGGAATCGCTATTGTGACTAGGGCAACTAGCCATATCATTCTTCTTATCATGTTCCATACCTCGTTTATGTGGATGACACCTCTAGCATGTGCCCAGATCACGAGTTTCGCAATGCCGCCAATCCCGCGATTGCGGGAGTTGGTCGGTTATTTATGTAACAAGATAACGAATAAGAAAAGGGAATAACTATCGTTGCACAGAGACAGGGCTGGGGATGGATTCAATCTGTAGCCAGCCTTGTGAGTTGGCGTGGTCAAAGTCGCGGAAGATTTGCTCTTTCACCACGTCAATGGGCTGGGTTATGCCATGTAGGTAATGGGCCTGATTTCTGCCATGCAATTTACCGAGGTACAACAAAGAATCTGCCAAGCGTAAGCACTCTTCCCAATTACAATCGTCCAGAGTGCTACCTTGTAATGGCAAATCAATCACCCCTGCCGTAGCGCTCACCGGAATATTCTGCTGCTCGAAAGTAACAGGCTGTGCAGCGAATAAGCGCAGCAGTTCACGGGTAATCTCAACCACATCACGACCACGGATATCGGGCATGAAGATCACGAACTCTTCCCCTCCCCAGCGAACCACCAGATCGTTACTGTGAATAAATTGTTTTAAGCGCTGCGCGATGGTAATGAGCACCTCATCGCCTGCAGTGTGACCAAAGTTATCGTTGATGGTCTTAAAATGATCGATGTCGATCAGGATCATAGCGCCGCGCGACTCACTGTCGGCCTTTGCAGTAAATGTGTCGAGCGTGCGTTGCAATGCTCGACGATTGGCCAGTTGGGTCAGAGGGTCCCGTAAGTTTTGTTCTTTCAAACTTTCATTGGTTTCATTGAGTACTTTATTGGTGCGTTGGGCACTGCGGTACGCAAAAAACAGTACCAGAGCCGCCAAAATAACACTAAGCGCGAACAGGAAGACGATTCGCCGTTGTAAGCTCGTATTTGCAATTTGTTGAGCCTGCACAATGTTTTCTTGCTGCAGCAATGTAATCTGTTGGGCTTTTTCTTGGGCTTCGAATCGTGCTTGTAATTCCGATAATGCTTCATCACGCTCGGCTCGGAAAATACGCTGGCGCAGTTGCAGCAATTCATCGAGGGTTTCCGCTTGCTCCTGATAACGTTCCGCTGACCCATACGCGATCGCCAAGTAGCTCATCATTTCTGCGTAATCTCGTTGGCGCCCAGCGCTTTCGGTCAAGGCAATAATTTCGCGCATTTGCGAAATACCTTGCTCGTAGTTCCCTTGCTTTACATCAATATCCGCTAGGTTAAAGGCTACGAACTGACGTTCTGTTTCATAGTTCTGTGTTTCAGCAATGGTTAGCGCCTTCAACAGCACATCACGTGCATGGTCATACTCACCAAGCTGGATATACACCGATCCCATATTATTACGTGCTGCTAAAACTCGACGAGTATCATCGAGGCGTTCAGCCCATTCAATAGTTTCGGCGTAGGTGATTAAGCTCTCGCGCGGCCCATGCTCAGGAATATTGCCTTGCAAATAGCCTTTGAGTAACAACAATTCCGGAATTCGGTGATGTACGTTCTGTCGCTTTGCCTCCTCTAAGGTGGCTTCCACCAGCTCCATCGCTGATTCAAAGTGTTCCAACTCCGTTTGCAAGCGGGCAATATGTAAATTCAGAAATTGGCGCCGGCGCAATGATTGCGCACCGTCGTTCAATGCGATCGCCTCTTGCGCGGCTAAGTAATGACCTAACGCATCTTCAAAGTGTTGCGCTTGATGCAGCACCCGAGCGGCTACGTTGTGGGTGAAAAACAAAACACGCTCATCTGTAACCGATGGCAACCACTGGTCTAAATCGACAATTGTAGCAATGGCTTGTTGCCTTTGGTTGCTCTCTGCCAACACTTCGATTCTAACCGCATAGGCTTCCGAAATCGCTGTTGGGTAATTGCTTGCCAAGGCTCGCTCAATAAGGCGATCTGCCAATTCTATGGCAGCGTCGTGATCGCGTTCGGCGTGAACTAATTCGAGCGCTCGGTAACCCCATGCCCGCACGTAGGTGGCCACAGGCGTGGTGTCGGAAATCATTGCAAGGATCTGCTCAAATTCGTCTCTGCTTTGCGGATACATACCTGCACCGAGCATACTATCCAATTGAGCTTCAATAGCCGGATCTCGCTTGTCGCTGGGCTTATCAGAATTCGCATATACGGGCGCAATGGCAGTGGTCAGACTCACACAACACAGCATGAGCCCCAGCATGAATCGCTGGTGCAAGCGGGGAAATAATGAAAGGCTAAATCTATTCAACGAGCGACCCATCCAAATTAACGGCAACATGGCCCATGCCCGTTGCATCAAAAGCTGTGCGCTCAAGGAAGAGCATTACAAGCTTACCCTACAAACATACTGGTCTGACAACAAGGGGTAAACCCTCAATATACGACTAACAGTACAGTTTTTAGGCTGAACAAAAAATCATACTAGCAGTAAGCAATTATCACAATTTAAACTTTACATAAAGCAAACCACTAGGCCACTTCTTTGATCTGAATCAATGGCAACATTCCAAACTTCGCGCGGGCCTGATCGCAACGCGGATTTGAGCCATCAAGACTGGCATCAAACTCGCGGCAGGGCGTAGGCCGATCACCATAAATACTGCAGCCGACAGATTCGCCAATCGTTCCGGAAAGCGCCACACATCGAGGTGTTGGCGAGTTCGTGCCTTGCATACACCGATAAAATGAATTGACTTGCTCAGTGAGCTCATGGGGAACGAACCCAGCGGGCGCATCATCCCCTTCCGCCCAATAGAATGACACACGAAAACTTGCGCAGCAGGCGCCGCACGTAACACATGGATTAAACGTACTCATGCTTTTACTCAACACTCAACGATGACCGTTATGGTCAGAACGGAACTTAGGAAGACCCCATTGAACATCAAGCTGCCACAAGGCTGTGGCGTTGAAGTTTGCCGATTATAATTTAACCGTTATTTGTTTGCGAAGTAATTTCGCTTAAACCGTAGGAATCTTGTTCAGTCACGGGTAAAATTCTGCGCTTACCTGTCACTAGTTAGATGAGATGGAAACGGAATTATGGGTCGCGCGTATCAAAACCGTAAAGAATCGATAGCGAAAACCGCTGCAACAAAGAGCAAGATTTACAGCAAATATGGTCGCCAAATTTACGTGGTCGCCAAACAAGGGGGAACCGACCCCGCTGCAAACTTATCCTTGCGCGGACTCATTGATAGCGCCCGAAAGGATCAAGTACCCGCCCATGTCATCCAAAATGCGCTCGATAAAGCGAGCGGTGTCGGTGGCGAAGATTATTCTACGGCGCGCTACGAAGGGTTTGGCCCCGGTAACTGCATGGTATTAGTGGAGTGTCTTACCGATAACCCTAATCGCACCATCGGTGAAGTACGCAACTGTTTCACCAAAAGCAAATGCAAGCTCGGCGCCCCGGGTTCCGTAGCGCATATGTTTGATCACTGCGCGATTTTTAGCTTCACCGGCAACGATGAAGATGCGGTTCTTGAAGCATTAATGGAAGCGGATGTGGATGTAAGCGACATCGAAGCTGAAGACGGAACCATTACCGTGTTCGCGCCACATACGGAATATGCAAAAACGCAGAATGCATTAACCGCCGCTTTTGGAGATGACCTAGAATTTGATGTTCAAGAGATTCAGTTTATTCCACAAACGACGCTGGAAATAAGTGCGGAAGATATGCCGATGATGACACGTCTATTAGATATGTTAGAAGATTGCGACGACGTGCAACGCGTGTTTCATAACGGCATATTACCGGAGTAGTTTTTGTCACTCGGTTCGAATGAAAACGTCCACCTCGGTGGACGTTTTGCTAGGTGGCGTTCAGTGCTGCTTCGAGACGCTGATAAAACTGCCCTGCGTGGTAACCATCAGCCAAAGCATGGTGCGCATGAAAAGCCACCGGCAAGAACCAGCGACCTCGATCTTTGAATAACTTACCCACAGAAATTTTCGGACAACTATCCGCACGGGAGAACGGGCGCGCATGCGACACACTGGTAAATTTGATCCAAGGAATGGCAGAAAAGTGGATCACGTTATCTTGCCCATTCGAGGGGAGTAAATCATGACTTGCCCGAACACGCTCAATTTCACGCTTAGCTGCTTCTGCAAACTGCTTAAGATCCTCGTGAAAGGGGATATAAGAGAAACCAAACGTATGGTTAGTCCGCAGCACCGTCGCGCTGACATCGATACGATCATAATGGTACAGATCGCCCGCTTCAATTCTGAATTTCAATGCATCAATGGTATTTACAACGGCCATCACGGCGTGCATATAGCGCAAATAAAACGAGTGTTGGCGCTGCTTTGCCTCAGTATACAGGCCCGTGCATTCCACATTAGCGGTTAAACCAAAGAAAGGCTCTTCAAAGGCGTTGAAAAACGAAAAATGCTGTTCGCGTTCCCACCCTTCAATCTCTACTTTTGTTTTGCTTGCCATATCACACATCCATTTATCCTAATCGCTGCGAGCACCATTACTTGCGGCAATCAGCTTATGCGCCTAAATTTTAACCAACGTGACCTTTGTAATCAGGCATCCACGCAGTCGTGGGTGACGCATCCTGAAATTCCAAAACACGTTGGAGGAACGAAACATGACACACCTTACGTTATTAGTCACCGTTGTACTCATGCTGGTCACCGCACCAGCGTATGCCAACGACCATCATAAATCGAACAAAGACGAAGCCAAACATCACATCGTATTTACCAGCGAAACGGTGCAATGGCTTGATGGTCCCGTGCACGAGAGCAGTAAATCAGAAAACCCCAATGGCCAGCCATTGGGGTTTCTTTCTTGTTCTATCAGCGCAAGGTAACAAATTCCTCAGCGCTAGTGGGGTGAAGTGCGACAGTGGCATCAAAGTCGGCTTTCGTCGCCCCCATTTTAATCGCTACCGCAAATCCTTGCAGGATCTCGTCCATGCCCTCTCCAATGCCGTGCAAACCCACTACTTTTTCATCGTCGCCCACACACACTAATTTAAAATTACTCAACTCTCGGTAGGGCGTAATGGCGTTATACATGGCCGCAAACCCGGACTTGTAGACCTTGACCTGCTCCTCACCAAACTGCTCCACGGCTTCCATTTCGGTTAAGCCCAATGTGCCAATGGGCGGATGACTAAATACAATCGTAGGGATCAAACTGTAGTCCATATGTGCGTCTGGCATATCTTTATTAAATAAACGTTCGGCTAATAAACGCCCCGCCTTAATTGCCACTGGGGTGAGTTGCGCTTCACCAGTAATATCGCCGACCGCATAAATACCTTGCACATTGGTGTTCTGATAGGGGTCAGTTCGAATGTACCCCGCATCGTCGGTTTCTACACCGGCTTTATCAAGGCCGATATTATCCGTTGCTGGCTCCCGACCAATGGCCCAAATCAAGCAATCAACGTCGGTGATTTTTTCGTCACTTTGGGTGGTAATCGTCAACAAGCCGTTACTTTCTTTAACCACGGATTTCACCTCTGAATACTGATGCAAGGTTGGCCCGTGGCGATTCACCAAATCACATAAAGTATCAATGATATCGCGGTCAAAACTGCGCAGTGGGCGATCGTGACGCACCAATAAATGGGTATCCGAACCAAGCGCATTGAGTACGCCGGCAATCTCTACCGCGATATAGCCCGCACCGACCACAACTGCTTTTTTAGGCTGCTTGGTTAAGGCAAAGAAGCCATCCGAATCAATCCCATATTCTGCGCCCGGTACTTTAGGGATGGTTGGCCGCCCGCCTACTGCAATCGTGATATGGTCTGCACTTATCCGCTCACCATTTACTTCCACTTCGTTAGGCCCAACGAAGCGCGCATAGCCCTCAATAAATTCCACGTTATTTCCGGCAAAGCCGCGGTGATATGCACCGTGAATTCGCTCGATATAGGCCTCACGATTCTTCACTAAGGTTGCCCAGTCAAACCCAGACTGTTCAAGCTTAAAACCATAGGCATTGCTGTATTTAATGGCTTCAGCAATGTGGGCACCGTACCACATCACCTTTTTAGGAACACAGCCGACATTCACGCAAGTACCACCGACTTTTTTCGCTTCAATGACTGCGGCTTTCGCACCCCGCATTGCCGCTCTATTGGCTGATGCAATACCGCCACTGCCTGCACCAATGCTCAAATAATCGTAATGTCTGCTCATGTCCCCTCGCTTTTACTGAACTACTAATTTGCGTATGAAAAATAATGCCGCAGTATACCATGCTGCATTGCCCCATGTGTTTACACAAAATTCGATTAGGCTTATCTGGACCTTTTGACTATGATCATGCAATCTGAACGACGGGATATCGCTAGGAGAACGTCATGCATCGGAATGCAGGCCCAGCAAAGTTGTTACGCAAAGCGCGCTTGTTGCGGCCATTATCATGGCTAATGATAGCTGCTCTCTGGGTACCTGTGAGTTGGGCTGATGAGCCACAATCTGAGACTGAGCAAGAAGCCACACAGGAGCTCGACCTCGGCTGGCTAGATAGCATTCAAGATGGTGTTGAGGTGACCGTCGATGCAACGGCACGTTGGTTCGATCAATTTTTTGGCGATGCACGCTCACTCGACGACGCCCCCGGTTCCCGCGGGCGCATTTCTGTTGGTCCAGAATGGAGCGACTATTCGGGTTGGAAAGTGCGTTCAAGTTTGCGCGCGCAGTTTACCCTACCGAATACGGAAGAGCGCTTTTCAGCGATTATCGGCCGCGTTGATTTTGACGATTTCGTGACCGGTGATGATACCCATCGGCGCGGTTCGGTGATCCGAAGTGAAACTGGCAATGAAGAATGGATTGTGGGGCTAGGTTTCGATCCGAGTCGCGGTGAGACCAGTCGTTTTTCAGTATCCGCCGGTATTCGAGGTGGCTTACGCGCCGATCTCTACACTCAAGTACGCTATCTCAATCAGTACCGCTTTAATGACTTCAATCAAGCCCGCAGCCGCACTAGTTTGTTCTGGCGTAATAGCGACGGCTTCGGTATCAACCAACGGGTCGATTGGGAAAACAGCCCCTCACCCGCGTGGCTGAATCGATTGAGTATGGATATCACGCGTGCGGAGCGGGTTGCCGGCTATCGCTGGCGCTCGAGCATTGCTAGCTATCATATCTATGAACCGGAACGTGCGATGGCGGTGGAGTTCTTCTGGCGGGGTGAAACAAAAATGGACGTGCCCTTACGAGATCACGGATTTAGACTGATCCACCGCCGCAGTTGGTTACGAGACTGGCTCTTTCTAGAAACCTATGGCGGGCTGCATTGGCCACGTCGTGAACTCGATGAGCCCCGCCTAGGAAGTTATCTCGTTGGCTTTGAAATTGAAATGTGGTTCGGCAATTAATTGGTAAAATCAGACACATCCAAATCCTCATCGAGACGGATCTCTACATTTGCACGATCCCGAAGCAACTGAATCGTTCCGTCAATACCATTCTGGCGCAATGACGACTGCATTTCCGCTTGTTGGGTATTGAGCATCGATACGCCCTCCGCCACTAAATCAAATGCCATCCACGGCGCAGTTGGATTGCGTCGCTGCAGGTGAAAGTCGAGACGAATAGGCGGTCGGCCACCTTCTTCAATAAGTTGTGCCCGCACAACAACACGTCGCTGGTTTTCGTAATCACCACCTCGGGCAAAATTGAGCTTGTGTTTACTTTCATCAAATTGCGTAAACACCCGCGCATAAGTCGTAATCAGGTATTCCCGAAACACTTCCACAAACTCTGTTTGCTGCGCTTCGTTTAGGCGTTGCCAATTACGCGCCATCACAGAGCGCGCAGCAAACTGATAGTCTGAATACGGAAGCAACTCTTCTTCCATAATCGTTCGCAAATACTGAGGATTACTTTCAATACGCGTACGCTCTGATGCAATACGCGTGGTGATTCGCTCGGCAATTTGCTCAAGCATCCGAAACGGATTTTCGGTATCTAATTCATTACTGTGCACACTGCCCGCGCTAAGGGTTAACAACAGTGCGAACACCCAAGTAACTACAGCTTTCATGCGTTCATCCCTCTGCATTGGAGGTGGTGTCTACGAGTGTAGACCACACCTCATTGAATCACTATGCCGCCAGCGCGAAAAAGAAACCGGCGATACATGCACTCATCAGGTTAGCTAGTGTAGCAGCCAGCAACGCCCGCATACCCATAGTTGCGATATCTTTACGCCGGCTAGGTGCCATTCCACCGAGACCACCGAGCAGGATGGCTATGGATGAGAAATTGGCAAAACCACACAACATAAAGGTGATAATCACCTGACTTTGCATGCTCATCTCGTCTTTCACCTGAGCGAAATCGAGATAGGCAACAAATTCATTAATAACTAACTTCTGACCTATGAAACTCCCTGCTTGTTGCGCTTCACCCCATGGAATACCCATGATGAACGCTAAGGGTTGGAAAACAAAACCAAAAATCATTTGCATGGTGAGCTCTTCGTAGCCGAACCAGCCACCTACATAACCGAGAACGCCATTGACTAAGGCAATTAATGCCACGAATGCCAACAACATGGCACCGACATTCAAAGCTAACTGCATACCGCTCGACGCACCCGATGCAGCCGCATCAATTACATTGGCGCGACGCTCCTCTGATGGAACGTCTTCAATCACGTTATTGGGTTCTTCGGTTTCCGGAACAATAATCTTCGCCATCAGCAACGCGCCCGGAGCTGCCATAAAACAAGCCGCAATCAGATATTTCAGTTCAATACCTAAGCCCGCATAACCGGCAAGCACTGACCCTGCAATAGAGGCGAGTCCACCCACCATTACGGCAAATAGCTCAGAACGGGTCATATTCGGAATAAACGGACGCACCACTAAAGGTGCCTCTGTTTGCCCCACGAAGATATTTGCAGCGGCAGACATTGATTCAGGGCGGCTGGTGCCGAGCAGCTTCTGTAATCCCCCACCAATTAAATTGATCACCTTGGTCATAATACCGAGGTAATAGAGCACAGAAATTAACGACGAGAAGAAAACGATCACACTCAGCACGTGAATCGCAAAGATAAATCCTTGAGAGTAGCTTCCCAGATCACCGAACAAAAAAGTAATACCATCGCCCGCGTACCCAATGACAGCCGCAACACCAAAAGCGATACCGCCGAGCAAATCCTGGCCTAAAGGCACATACAGTACAAAGGCACCAAGGCCTGCCTGCAATGCGAACGCAAGGCCTACTGTGCGCCAGCGTATAGATGATCGGTTGGTCGAGAATGCAAAAGCTACTGCAAGGAGCACAGTCATGCCGATAAGGCTTATCATTGTTTTTCCCTTAACTTACTCGGGTCCGCTACTCCGCCAGGAGTTGACGAATCTTTGTTTTGATTATATCGATCGCGATCTCGTTTTGACCACCTCGGGTCACGACCAGATCCGCAAACTGCTTCGACGGAAATATGAATTCAAAAAACGCCGGACGAACATAATTTTCATATTGTTCGGTTATCGAACTAAGGGAACGCCCTCGACGCTCGATATCTCGATTAATTCGGCGTAGCAAACAGATATCCAATGGTGTGTCCATAAACACTGAAATATCGAACTGCTCTCGTAACCGAGGATCACACAAGAGTAGAATTCCCTCAACCAAAATCACGCGAGCGGGTGTCACTGAAATTGTTTCGGCTAAACGCGTGTGTTCTTTATAACTGTATTGAGGCATGTTCACAGCCTGACCGTCACGCAGTTGCTGTAGGTGTTGCGCGAGTAATTCATGTTCAAAGGCGCTGGGGTGATCGTAGTTGGTTAACACCCGTTGATCTAACGACAGATGACTTTGATCGCGATAATAGGCATCTTCGGACAACACCGAAATTCGCTCCCCACCCAGTTCAGCCACCAGTTCCTGATAGACGGTAGAGGCAAATAAGCTTTTTCCCGAAGCCGACGGCCCTGCGATCGCAATAATCGTTGTTTTTCCCACTAAGTTACCCACTTGCGTTGACGGAACAGACACAATGTCGCGCATTATCCCGAATTACGATGCATTTATAAATACGAAATTCAGCAAATCCACGGAAAAGACCGGCAAAGTTACAAAAATTTGCTACTTTTGAAGAACATAAAAATTAAAATCAAGACCAAAAAGGGCATTAGAATGAATAGTTCTTATCGTCTCGCAGAACGTTTGTTGCAAACAGCAGATATTGAGATAAACGGTGGTCGTCCATGGGATCTACAGTTGCATGACGCGCGGGCTTTAGCTCAAGCCTTGGCACGTGGAAACCTTGGTCTTGGTGAAGCCTACATGGACCACGAATGGGATTGCGACGCGCTTGACGAGTTTTTTTATCGGATTCTGCGGGAAAAAGTGCATCAACAGATTAGCCCCAGTCGCTTATTGTGGCATGCCTTAAAAAATCGTTGGTTCAACTTACAAAGCCACAAACGTGCCTGGCAGGTAGGTAAAGTACACTACGACCTTGGCAACGCGTTTTACCAAGCGATGCTAGATTCCCGCATGACCTACACCTGCGGCTATTGGAAACACGCACGTAGCCTCGAAGAAGCGCAAGCCCACAAGTTAGAACTCACCTGCCGTAAGCTTGAATTACAGCCGGGGATGAAAGTGTTGGATATTGGCTGTGGTTGGGGAAGCTTTATGCAGTATGCCTCGGAGCATTACGGTGTTGAATGCGTAGGCATTACCATTTCAAAGCAACAAGCAGCCCTTGCTCGAGAACGATGCGCCGGCTATCCAATAGAAGTACACGAGCAAGATTACCGCTCTTTAGATATGAAAGCGGATCGCGTAGTGAGTTTAGGCATGTTTGAGCATGTGGGGCCAAAGAACCACCGTACCTTCTTTGAAGTCGTCAACCGCTGCTTAGTCGATGATGGTTTAGCTCTGCTCCACACGATTGGTCGCAATCGTGCCAAAGCCATACCAGACCCATTTATTGCCAAGTATATTTTCCCAAATGGCGAACTGCCTGCCCTCCAGCAAATCAGTAGTGCAGTCGAAGGCTTATTTGTGGTTGAAGACTTGCATAACTTTGGTGCCGATTATGACCTCACCTTAATGGCTTGGCATCGTAACTTTGAAAACCATTGGCACCGCTTTCAAGAGGAGTACGGCGATCGCTTCTACCGCATGTGGCGTTACTACCTACTTTCATGCGCAGGCGCGTTTCGCGCCCGCGACATTCAATTATGGCAATGGGTACTGTCGCCAAAGGGGAAAATTGGCGGCTACCAACGCCCTACACTGACCTAATCGGTACGCAGCGCGTTAACCCTCAGATTCGTAGCCCCAAGGCGTGGGAGGCGCGTCTATGGGCTGGCTTAAATCAAAATCGATCCGCCATGTCCAATCGCCATCGGCCATGGTTCCGTAGCTATAGCGCTCGCCCGGTACAAGTTCAATGCGCCAACCAAGCACTTCTCCATTATCTCCGGTGCGAGCCGTATAGATAAACATTTGTCGATCCGGACTCCCTGCCGTCACTGTATTGCCGCCGTACCCCGAATCGTCTTCTGGGGTGCCATCTGGATTCCGGTGATCGTGATACAACTCCAGATGCTCCGGATGCAAGGTGTAGATCCATGTACGTGACCGATCCCAGCTATCTTCCGCGGGTTGCTCGATATGAAATGGGGCCCAGATCCGCGTATCTGAACATTCACGAAAATGAACAATTAAGGCTTCATCCCCTTCCAATAAATCCCGTCCAGGGCGCTCAACAATGCGTTCTCCCGCGTAAGCATTACCGCACAAACTTGCAAGTTGATTAAAGAACTGAACATGAGGTGACTGCGCAGTAACGCCTTCCTCTAGATTGTTTTGCTCACTGCCGCATGCACTCAATAATAGTATGCTTGCCGGCAATAGAGCCGCTCGGTACAAATATCTCATGGCGTTCTCCTGTAATTTCGGTTGGCGACTTTCCCTGAATAAAATCGGGCTGCAGCCACTATAAACCATCTCATAGAGATAGAAAAATAGGGTCAAATAAGTGATAGTGTCGATCTCGGGGCAGTTGCAGTGGGAAGCGCAGGTATGGACTTAAAAGAATTAAGAACACGCATCGAAGATATCGATTCACGTATCTTGCAATGTTTAGCGGAGCGACGCGATGTAGCATTGGCCGTAGCACAAAGCAAAGCCAATCAAGCCAGTCGCATCCGGGATACGGAGCGAGAAACATCACTACTGCTGCAACTTATGGAGCAAGGCGCCGAGTTAGGTTTAGACCCGAGCTATTTAACCCGGCTATATCACATTATTATTGAAGACTCCGTGTTAATGCAGCAGGCGTGGGTACAACAAGGCAAGGGAACCGGCACGCTTCAGATTGCCCACCTAGGAACCGCGGGCAGTTATTCGCATCTAGCGGCGCAAGGCTATGCCGGACGGCGTCAATGTCAGTTGCAAGGGCTGTCCTGCGAAACTTTCCGCGACGTTCTCACCGCTGTTGAAGATGGTCGCACTCCCTTAGGCATTCTCCCCATCGAGAATTCCACATCCGGCTCCATTAATGAAGTCTACGACCTGCTTCGACACACTCATCTACATATTGTTGCGGAAACCTATCTCTCGGTAGAGCATCAAATTCTGGTGCGCGAAGGTGAAGAAGAGACACCCATCACGACATTATATGGTCATCCCCAAGCCATTGCTCAGTGCTCCCGCTACCTCAGCCATTTAGATGGTGTGAACGTGGTAGCTTGCCCGTCGTCAGCGCATGCAATGGAGAAGGTAGCAAATAGCCAGGAATCCGGTATTGCCGCACTGGGTTCACAAAGCGGTGGCGCTTTATTCCGCTTAGTCGCGGTGGCCAATAATTTAGCCGACCAACCCGAAAATCAAACGCGTTTTATTCTTGTACAGCGGCAGCCCGTGCAGGTGCCTAGTCAGCTTCCGGCGCGTACCAGTGTGATTATGGCTACTCATAACCATCCCGGTGCATTGGCCGACGCCCTCATTATTCTGCGCCAACATGAGTTAAATCTCATCAAACTCGAGTCGCGACCCATGCCAGGTAACCCTTGGGAAGAGTTATTCTATATGGATATTGCGATTCATGAGCAAAGCCCACAGTGGCAAGGGGCACTCAAGGAGCTTAAATCCATGACGCGCTTTATGAAGGTGCTGGGCTGTTACGCAGATGAACGTGTAAAAGCCACTCACGTGATGCATCCGGAGCGTTCACAACACAAGTAAGTGCTCACTCTGCCGGCACAAGAAAACACATGATGCCTCTTTATTTAGGCCTCTCCATTGATAAAAGCGAACAGGATGATTCATTTAGATCAATATCTTTATTGATTAGCTTTGCTAAGCTATTGGCAAGAAATTGCAAAAGGAGCATGGATCATGACACAGCTTAGTGTGATAGGACTCAATCAAGAGAGCGCAAAATCGTTAGCCGATAAACTCAATCAGTTATTGGCAAATTATCAAGTGTTCTACATGAACGTTCGCGGCTTTCATTGGAACGTCCGCGGTGAAAAGTTCTTTGAACTTCACGTGAAGTTTGAAGAAACATACAACGACCTATTGCTTAAGATCGATGAGGTCGCCGAGCGCATTCTTACGCTAGGCCAGCGTCCGCGCCACGCCTACTCCGCTTATTTGGACTCTAGCCAAATTGCCGAAGTCAAAGATGTACACGATGGACGTGAATGCGTTCAGCAGGTGCTCGATAGTTATCAAGTCGTGATTGCACTACAACGAGAAATCCTGCAGTTGGCAGGAGACGCTAACGATGAAGGAACCGCTTCCTTGATGAGCGACTACATCAAAGAGCAAGAAAAAACCGCCTGGATGCTAAACGCTTACTTAGGCTAATATCCAGTATCAAAAAGCATTAAAAAAAGCGTGCTCTGATTGATCAGGAGCACGCTTTTTTTGTACCAAGCTGGCAACTAGCCTTCGAGACGACCGTCGCGAATATGCTTCTCACCGCGCTGCTTTGCCAACTGAATCTGCCGCTCGCGTTCAGCAAAGCGCTCTTTCTGGCTTGGCGTGGTTTTATCGAAGCAATGGGGGCAACTTACGCCCTTTTGATACAGCTCCGAGGCCTTTTCTTCCTCGGTAATCGGCATTCGGCAGGCATAGCACTGATCGTACGAGCCCTGTTCAAGGCCGTGCTTTACTGTCACGCGCTGATCAAATACGAAACACTCGCCATTCCAACGACTCTCTTCCGCCGGAACTTCCTCAAGATATTTAAGAATGCCACCTTGTAAGTGATACACCTCATCAAAACCGAGCTCTTTTAAGTAGGCTGTGGATTTTTCACAGCGAATGCCACCGGTACAGAACATGGCTACTTTCTTGTGTTTTTCTTTGTCCAAGTGCGCTTTTACGTACTCAGGAAACTCCCGAAAAGTTTCCGTTTTCGGATTCACCGCACCAGCAAAGGTGCCCACGGCGTATTCGTAATCATTGCGGGTATCAATCAGCAGAACCTCTGGGTCGCTAATCAAATCATTCCAATCCGCGGGTTTTACATAAGTACCCACTAGATTTTTTGGATCGATCCAATCCAGCCCCATAGTGACGATCTCTTTTTTGAGTTTCACTTTGGTCCGATAAAATGCTTGGGTGTCGCTAGGGGATTCTTTATGTTCCAAGTCCGCTAAGCGGGGGTCATTGCGCAAAAACGCAAGCGTCGCATCCACGCCTTCGCGGGTGCCACAAATGGTTCCATTGATGCCCTCACGGGCTAATAGAAGTGTGCCTTTTACGTCGTGCTTGGCCATCACGTCATACAAAGGCTGTCGAATTGCTTCGAAGTCGTTAAGCTCTACGAACTTATAGAGCGCCGCACAAATATACTGCATATTACATTACCTTATCTTAGCTGGCTGAATCGTAAGTTCAGTGCCAGAACGGCGCGGATTATATAGAAAATAGCGAAGAAGCGCTAGCCAGTCAGGTATGCGACACTACTCCACCGCTGGCAGTCGTAATGCCCGAACACCGGCAACAAAACTCACCAATACCAGTAATCCCAGGACCGCATGGGTACCGGCGAATTCGTCCAGAATCCCTAGCAGCATACCCAATAACAATAACCCACCAATCACTGTATTGCTCACCGCCGTGTATTGTGCGCGGTTTTCTTGGGTCGCCATATCCACCAGATAAGTTTTCCGACCAACCCGGGCACCATGATGAGCCACCGCGGCCAAGAATATCAGCGCGCCCCCCACGGCAACGTGCCCCAATAACGAGGGCTCAAGGGCAGACACGAGCAGCGTTAACGCCATGACCACCGACGCCATGAAGGCCGCCGCCGCCATCACATGATGGCTGGCAGAGTCGGACCAACGACCCCAAAACCGGCCCGCTAACATCCCCGCAGCACCGCTTGCCAACATTAAGCTACCTAATCCAATGAGGGCCCCACTGCTCTCACGTTGAATCAATACCACAATATAAGGAATAGCAAATGCCGAAGACACAAGCAGCGCCCGCGTGGCTACGAACGCGCCAAATTGCCGATCCTGCCACAGGATAGAGAGTGACTTTACCGCTTCGGTAATGGCATTACCGCCGCCTTCTGTTGCCCCGGGTACTTCCGGCAACAAAGCAAAGCTCCATGCGGCAATCAACCAAAGCACACCCGCCCCACCGAGGAGCAATACGAAGAGACCTAAGGAGCCCTCCACATCAGGGGCGAAGATAATCAGCAATGCCGTGGCTAACGTCATAAAGCCGGCACTGGTAGCGGCGAGGCCCGACAAACGGCCCCGTCGTGTTTTTGAAATCGTCTTTCCGGTGACATCTTTCATCGCCACTGAGCAAACACCCCGCGACACACTGAAGAATGTAAGCCAACCAATAACCCACCAACCAAATCCCAAGGGTGTGAGCGTAAAGTCACCGTGTAGCCAAAACAGCCCGGCCACGATCGCAAATAGCGCAATCGCCTGACCAATAGAGCCCGCCACCCAAAACCACTTGCGCAGCGGATGCTCACGCATTCGCTGCGCCACAAACAATTGCGGTAATAAAGAAAGAGATTCGCGCAGCGGCACCAACATACTAATAAAGAATGCAGGGGCTCCGGTTACGGACAGCATCCACGGCAAAATCAGACGGGCACTTACGAGGGAGTCGCCTAACTTGGTTAAGGTAAGCGACCAAAGGTGCAGCATAAAGGCTTTCGGCTGCTCGGAACAGGCGTCTTCGGGGATGTCCTTACAAACGCGGGCGTCTTCATCCTCAGCGAGATACTGATACAGGGTTTCGCTGATGTCCTTCTTCGATTGACTCATGCTCTGCCTTCCTGACTTGGTTATCACCGGCTTCTGCCTGTGCAATGGCATCTTGTACACTGAACCAAATACGATTCACAAGTGCAACCAAACGCACCCAGTCGCGCAGCTCATCACGCTCGATACGGTTATCAGAAAACTGCTGATAGCTCTCCAACAAGGTATCAATCTCGTCGTCATATAAATCATTTATAACGAGGGTAGAGGCTAAATCGAACCCCGGATGACCGTAGCCGGCATATTCCCAATCGATCACTTGTGGCTGTTCAAGCAAAAACACATGTTCGGCGTTGAGATCGTGGTGACAAAATACATGGGGGCCATTTTCCCAACGCTGAAACAGATCCCCATAACTCTGGCAGTCTTCTCGCGCTTGCGCCGCAGCTTTGGGATTATAGTATTCCAAGGTTTGGCAATACTGCTCCACCCGCTCGCGCAATGTCCAACGTGTTTTTGGGAGGGATTGTTGATGAATCTTAGCTAAGGTACGACCTAGCAAATCGGCCCGCTTAATGGGATCGAACTCATCGGCAATAGTTGCGGCATCAAGCCAACGAAAGATGCAGATGCCCTTCTCCACATCAGACCAAATCACCTCTGGTGCAATTCCTCGATCTGCTAAGGTCCGATCCAATTGAACGGTGTCGCCGGTGGCGCGCCCAAAAGCGGCGTCATGAGCATATTGTTTGACAAGATACTGCACCTGGCCGTTATCGATACGCCAGGTTGCGTTTGCTAGATCCCGTCCCACCGACACTGCTTTCCAAGTGCCATGCTCTGGAAGCTGGGCGAGACATCCTGTGGGAAATTGCATTCATCAAACCTCTTCGCTGATGTCAGGCATTTACACCCGTGCGGGTACCGACTGGGATTTAAAACCCTGACGATAATCCTGCCGCCATCGGTAAAAGCCAATGATCGACATGATGACATAAACCGCAAAAAGAATCCCAGTGACGTAAAACTCTTTTAGCATAAAGAGCCAGACGTATAGACTATTAATCACTATCCAATATAGCCAATTTTCCAATATCTTGCGGGCAACGAGGTATGTCGTGAAGAGACTAAACAGTGTGGTCACCGTATCTAATTCGGGAAATACCGCATCCGTATGTAAGCGCAGATAGATTGAGATCACAATGCTGCTCACCAACAACAGGAAAATCCACACCACATGAAAGCCAAGGGGCTTGATGGAAATGGGCGCAGGGCCATTACGAGCCCCATTGCGCCACACCCAAAATCCGTAAAACGCAATCACCACATAATACGCTTGCAGCCCAGCTTCCATATACAACTGACCATGATAAAACAGCCAGGAAAATATCGACGCACTGGCGATGGCCGCGGGCCAACACCATAAGCTTTGACGAATAGCGAACACTACATACACAATCGCGAGGGCGACTGCGGTTAGTTCCGCAGCCGACGACATTTCCAAGATAGCCAGTACCTTATCCATGAGGATTGAGATCGCGATTAATAAACTTACACACCAACACTTGGGATGGAACCCGTTGATAAATACGCTCTAGCTCATCAGTGAGAATCGCCATCACTGTGCGATACTCGCCAAACACTTGCGTGCTCATGGTGTTGGTATGCACGCTAATCGCTGGATAATTTGCCAAGCGCTCAATGAACTCTTTAATCACTGGCCGAAATTCATCGGCCAGTGGGTATAAGCTTATCTCTGCTGAAAATTGCATGAATAGTAGCTCCTAGAAACGATAACGAGCGGTAAGCCCTATACGACGAGGCTCGCCCCACTGTACGTAGGTTTCCGGCGCGTAATCTTTGCGTGGGTCATTACCGAAGAAAAAGCCACGGGTGGTGTAATCTTCATCCAGAATATTACGGGCCCACAGGCTCAACTCCCAGTCACTCACACGGTAGGTTAAACGCGCGTGCAATAATTGGTATGGTGACGACTCTTGATCATGGGTATTAGAGTAATAGAACCGATCTCGGGCATCCATTTCCACCCGCAAGGTGAAACCTCCGCCGAGTTCAAAATCACCACCGACATGGGCTTGATAGCGCGGCGCGTGGGCTTGGCTGCGGCCGCGTAGGTTCGTGCCATCGCGCAGCACCAAATCATTAAATTGTGTTTCCAGCAATCCAACTGACGCAAACCAACGCACCCAATCTGTTGGAACATAATTCACCGATGCTTCAACCCCATAGTTAGTGCCATCAGACGCATTATCCATGTAAGTTACAAACACCCCATCACGTTCAACATAGGCATTTACCTGCATATCATCACGCCAGCTGTAGAATGCATTCACCTGGAATTGCAAACTGTGCTCCGGTAGGAAGGCTTTGTAACCTAACTCAACGCTCGTGAGATATTCAGGCGCAAAGGTCGCCCGTGACTCTAAAAACTCACGGTGATCTTCGAGATTACGATCTTCAACACGGCCTAACGCCTCGCCATTAACACCACCGGCCTTAAAGCCGCGAGTTGCCGTGGCATACAGTTGACGCATCGGTGCAACCGCGTACTCAAGGCTCAATCGACCACCCCAAGCGGAGTCAGTCGGCTCAGCGGTGATTCCGCGCGTATCTGCGTAATCATTGGCATAACGCTCCCAACGCAGCCCGTAGGTTAGCTGTAAACGTTCGCTGAGTTGCTGCTGTAACTCAGCATAAGCCGCGGTGCGATCGCTATCGTACCGGCTCGCAAAAGGCGCGCTAAGATACGTATATTCGCGATCTAAATCCTGACGACGGGTTTGATAATAGACACCGTATAGCCATTCGGTTTCGAGTCCAAACAAGTCAATTGGGCGATCCGACAACACCCGCCCTTCGAGTTCAACTTGCTCGCGATCCCGGAAGTAGGCGTCAAAACTGTTGTACTCCCAACCCGGGCGAATGCCTTCAAAGGCCCAATCTTCATCGTAGCTATATTCAGATTTTGCCCACAATGCCGAGGTCATCAGTTGCACTACGTAGCCATCATTACCGCTGTAGTTGGCTGCAATGCGACCCGCATGGCTATCTAGCGTGTCCCGCCCTGGAGTATCCGATAAGGTCTGGCGATTACCGTCAAGCGACCAGGCATCGTAGCCGTTGTCGATATCAAAGCGGTGATACGTAAAATCTAAGGTAAGATCATCGCTAACCAACCAAGTGCTATTTAAGCGCAAAGTAAGTTCGTCTTTGTTCTGGGTATCGTTGCGATCTAAGAAGATATTCTCTTGGAAACCATCACTGACAAAACTGTATAGCGATCCACGCATGGCAAATTGGTCGCTAAAGCCATGTTGTAAGGCAACCCCTGCCGCATAAGTATTGTAATTCGCCCACAAGGCTTCTACCTGGCCACTGGTCATGAATTCAACAGGCTCAGAGCCAAGGTAAATGACACCGGCCATTGCGTCGGCACCATAACGGGTGCTTTGTGGCCCACGAAATACTTCCACTTGGCCAATATCAAATAAGGTACCCGCACTGCCAATACCACTGTAGTTGATGCCATCAATCATGAGGCCAACAGACGGGTTGATGGGGTCGACAAATTGGCTGCGCTCGCCAATCCCGCGAATCTGGAAAAAGCTACCGCGACTTGCGCCGGACGCCAGATTCACGTTTGGTGCCATGATTAACGCGTTTTCTAGGTGATCCGCTTCCCGAGCACGTAGATCTTCGCCTTGTAATACCGACACGCTGCCGGCGACATCTTCGACACCACGGGCACGAAAATCGCCAATAATGAGAATGCGTTCAATGGAGGTGGTACTTTGTTCGGAGTGTTGTTCAGTGCTCTCCTGCGCGTTCAGCGCGAAAGGCACAAAGGTACTGAGGGCAAGTGCGGTGCATACCGCGCTAGAAACTTTCGAAATAGTCATCTTGGATCTCTTCTTTTGAATACCTGCTAAAAGATGAGATCCGGTTATCCGCCGTATTGGTCTGAAGTGCATTACCAATCCCTACGCCAGTATTAACCGGATCAGGTACAAAGAGTTCGGAATCGGCGCCAGCCCATTCACATCTCAGCCCGCGAGGGCACCCCTTTGGTAATCGTTGTGTCTGTTGCCTATTCATGACAGCAAACCAACGCCGCGCAGTATAACGACTTTACGATGAATTTCAAATAAAGCTAAGGGCGTCACCAAATAGCTGTTGTTTTGGTAAACCTAGTGCATGAAAAGTATCACGGGCAACCCGCACCATTTCAAAACGCCCGGCGATATATACATCATAACGAGCAATGTCGTCGACGTGGTCAGTGACGGCATTGAGCACTAAGCCTTGATGACCAACCCAATCGGCGTCGTCTTGTTTTTCTAGCACTGGAATATATTCAAAATGACCATATTGGCTCGCCAATGTGGTTAACTGCTGGTGCATGTATAAATCGCTAGCCTGACGAACACCCCAAAACAGTGTCACCGGCTGTTCAGATTCACGGGCTAAATGCGCCTGCAAAATTGACCAGGTATACGAAAATCCGGTACCACCTGCAATTAACAACAAGGGGCGCTGTCGATCCGGATCATAGCCCGCCTCACCATGAGGAAGGCTGATGTTCAGCTCACCGTGGCTGCGGATATGCTCAAGGACTTCCCATGCATAAGGATTATCAGGGCTCGCACCAATATGCAGCACCACCCGCTGGCCATCGGCTGGCGTTGACGCAATGGAAAAAGGCCGTTGATCACGCTCGCCCATCACAGCCAACAAATATTGCCCAGGGATATAATCCACCGCCTCGGGTAATTCCAACTCGACCAAATAAACAAATTCGTTCACCGCTTCACAGCGCAGAACTTCAGCAACACATTGATACATATAACTAGTCCAGAATTCCTAACTCATCCCACAACGCATCAACACGCTGCTTAGTGGCGGCATCCATCTCGATGGGGGTTCCCCATTCACGGTCAGTTTCGCCAGGCCACTTGTTGGTTGCATCTAACCCCATTTTTGAGCCAAGGCCAGCTACCGGCGAGGCGAAGTCTAAATAATCAATGGGGGTATTCTCAATCATCACGGTGTCGCGGGCAGGGTCCATACGGGTAGTAATGGCCCAAATCACATCTTTCCAATCTCGGGCATTCACGTCGTCGTCACACACAATCACGAACTTGGTGTACATAAATTGACGTAGGAACGACCATACGCCAAGCATCACACGCTTGGCATGACCGGGATAAGATTTTTTCATCGTGACCACAGCCATTCGATAAGAACAGCCTTCTGGCGGCAGATAAAAATCGACGATTTCCGGGAATTGCTTCTGCAAAATCGGTACGAACACTTCATTCAATGCCACCCCAAGAATCGCCGGCTCATCTGGGGGCCGTCCGGTATAGGTGCTGTGGTAAATAGGGTCTTTGCGGTGAGTGATGTGGGTCACCGTAAATACCGGAAACTTCTCCACTTCATTGTAGTAGCCGGTATGGTCGCCGTATGGGCCTTCTTCTGCCATCTCACCCGGCTCGATATAGCCTTCCAGTACAAACTCCGCATGCGCCGGAACTTGTAAATCGTTACTCACGCATTTGACCACTTCCGTTTTACTATCTCGCAGCAAGCCCGCAAAGGCGTACTCCGATAAGGTATCGGGCACCGGCGTGACTGCACCGAGAATGGTTGCTGGATCAGCACCTAGCGCCACCGACACTGGGAAACGTTCACCGGGATTCTGCAAACAAAACTCGCGAAAGTCTAAGGCGCCACCGCGATGGCTAAGCCAACGCATAATCAGCTTGTTTTTCCCCAGCAGTTGTTGCCGGTAGATACCCAAATTCTGACGCTTTTTTAACGGTCCTTTGGTGACCGTAAGCCCCCAGGTGACCAAGGGCGCAACGTCACCGGGCCAACAATGCTGAATCGGGATCTTGGTTAAATCGACGTCGTCACCAGACATCACAATATCTTGGCACGGCGCTTTTTTCAGAACCTTAGGTGCCATGCTGAGAACTTTTTTCAGCAGGGGCAGTTTTGACATGGCATCTTTAAAGCCGGCTGGCGGTTCTGGCTCTTTTAAGTAGGCCAGCAATTTACCCACCTCGCGCAGCTGCGTCACATCGCTTTGTCCCATGCCCATCGCCACCCGCTCCGGGGTGCCGAAGAGGTTGGCAAGTACAGGAATCGAGTGGCCTTTCGGGTTCTCAAATAACAAAGCCGGACCGCCCGCTTTCAGCGTGCGATCGGCAATTTCTGTCATTTCCAACTTGGGATCGATTTCCTTCGTGATGCGTTTCAACTGTCCTTGTTGTTCAAGCTGAGCAAGGAAATCTCGTAGATCACGATACTTCATGGATTATTTTGACCGCTTCATCGAATCAAAGAATTCATCGTTGGTTTTGGTCATCTGCAATTTATCAATCACAAACTCCATGGCTTCGATCTCACCCATAGGGTGCACGATTTTGCGCAGAATCCACATTTTTTGCAGTTCATCTGGCGTGGTGAGTAGCTCTTCGCGACGGGTTCCTGACCGGTTGTAATCAATCGCTGGGAATACTCGTTTCTCAGCAATTTTACGGTTCAGATGGAGTTCCATATTACCGGTTCCTTTAAACTCTTCGTAGATCACTTCATCCATCTTCGAGCCGGTATCAATCAGCGCCGTAGCGATAATAGTAAGTGAGCCACCTTCTTCAACATTCCGGGCCGCACCAAAGAATCGCTTCGGTTTGTGCAATGCGTTGGCATCCACACCACCGGTCAGTACTTTACCTGAACTAGGAATGACCGTGTTGTAAGCACGCGCTAATCGGGTAATGGAATCTAGCAAAATCACCACATCGCGCTTGTGCTCTACTAAGCGCTTGGCTTTTTCAATCACCATTTCTGCGACTTGCACGTGACGACTGGCTGGCTCATCGAAGGTAGAAGCAATTACTTCGCCCTTAACCAGCCGCTGCATTTCCGTTACTTCCTCTGGACGCTCATCAATCAAGAGCACCATCAGATCACAATCGGGGTGATTTGCCGCAATCGATTGGGCGATATTTTGAAGCAATAAGGTTTTACCGGCTTTCGGCGGTGCCACGATTAATCCGCGCTGCCCCTTTCCGATCGGTGATGCCAAATCAAGGATACGAGCGGTAATGTCTTCTGTTGAACCATTACCACGCTCCATGCGCAAACGCTCTTCCGCATGCAGTGGTGTTAAGTTTTCAAATAGAATTTTGTTACGGGAGTTTTCAGGCTTGTCGAAGTTAACTTCGCGGATCTTCAGGAGGGCAAAATAACGCTCACCTTCTTTCGGTGGTCGTATTTTTCCAGCGACCGTATCACCGGTCCGCAAGTTAAATCGGCGAATTTGGCTTGGAGACACATAGATATCATCGGGCCCGGCAAGGTACGAAGAATCACCGGAGCGGAGGAAGCCAAAGCCATCTTGTAAAATCTCAAGAACGCCATCGCCAAAGATATCTTCACCACTCTTCGAGTGCGCTTTCAAGATAGCGAAGATAATGTCTTGTTTGCGCAAGCGCGCCATATTTTCTAGCCCCATTTCGGAGGCCAAGTTCACCAGTTCATTGACGGGCTTGTTCTTTAATTCAGTCAGATTCATAGTCGGTAGGTTTAATCAGTGGTTAGATTTGGGGTTTGTCATCCACCATGGCACAGAATAGTTACAGTTCTGAGGATGCCAAATTGTGAATGCGTATGTAATGTAAGCTCTGCTCTTATTGAGTTTCGATTTCTGCCTTGCGTGTCTCGTATAACGTAATGCTTGAACTGGAACCAGTCATCACCGATGACAGAACTGTTAAGTCAAATACGTTGAACAACACACCTTCGGATTTGTTTTAGAGTAACTTTGTTTGCGCGCAGGCTAGCGAGCAAATGTGCAGCGGTCTGGAAAGTGATGATTTACTGAAGCTGGGTTGTCGTGGCTCAGCATCAGAAGTGCTGCCGAAGTAAAAGTAACACCAAATATTTAAATCGTCCAGTTTTTAAACGCCCTTGCGTATTTCTGCAGCAAGGGCATTCCATTCACCTGCTCCCCAAAGGGGCTAATCAGTGCGATTAACCCTTTGGTTACCAGACGTTTATACGTGTTCGTTTAAGAATTCAGCCAGTTGCGTTTTTGACATCGCACCCACTTTGGTTCCAATCACTTCACCGTTCTTAAACAGCAATAATGTTGGAATGCCACGAATCCCGTACTTCGGTGGCGTCTGATTATTGTGGTCAACATTCAACTTGCCCACTTTCAGCTTACCTTCGAATTCATTGGCCACTTCGTCAAGAATAGGTGCGATCATCTTACATGGTCCACACCACTCGGCCCAGAAGTCTACCAGTACCGGTTGATCAGCGTTTAGCACGTCGGCTTCGAAGCTATCGTCACTTAGCTGAACAATATTGTCACTCATGTTGCATCTCCAATCGGTTGCATGCATTGCTAACTTTTTTGTAGCAGCGCATTATATTCTGTTTTCTAATGCAAGTCTAAACCTGTTAAACTCTGCACCTATGAGCAAAAAACACCTTACTGAAACCCAATTTGCCGCCTTGGGTTTGCATCCTAAAGTTCTGGATGCTTTAAATCAAATCGGCTATGAGTTCTGTACGCCAATCCAAGCGATGAGCTTGCCAATTGCGTTGCAGGGCAAAGATGTGGCTGGTCAAGCACAGACCGGCACCGGAAAAACTATCGCTTTTCTTGTGGCATTATTCAACCACTTGATGACGAATCCCAAGAGAAAACCGGACGAAACGCAACCACGTGCCCTTGTTATGGCTCCTACGCGAGAATTAGCGGTTCAGATCGCTAATGACGCCGAAGCCATCGCAAAAAGCTGCGGCCTGAAGATGGCGGTAGTTTACGGTGGTGAGGGCTACGACGCCCAACGCGCTGAACTCCAAGAAGGTGTTGATGTATTGATCGGCACCTGTGGTCGCTTGATCGATTACTTCAAACAAGGTGCCTACAGGCTCGACAATATCGATGTTGTGGTCCTTGATGAAGCCGATCGCATGTACGATCTTGGCTTTATCGATGATGTTCGCTACATGCTGAAGAAAATGCCCCCTGCAGAAGAGCGTTTGAATTTATTGTTCTCAGCCACCCTTTCACACCGTGTGAAAGAACTAGCCTACGAACAAATGAACGATCCAGCCAGTGTTGAGATCGAACCGGAGCAAATGACCGGTGCGCGCATTGAAGAAGAGCTCTTTTATCCCTCGAAGCCTGACAAAATTAAGCTATTGCTGACACTAATTGAAGAAGATTGGCCTGATAAAGCCATTGTTTTCTGTAATACCAAACATGGCTGTAGCTATGTGTATCATTGGCTCATGGCAGATAAACATCGTGTGGGTTTGCTCACCGGCGATGTGCCTCAGCGCAAACGCTTGCGTATTCTAGATGACTTTACCCAAGGCAAAATCGACATTCTGGTCGCCACCGACGTGGCTGCCCGAGGTTTGCATATTCCTGCCGTGAGTCACGTATTTAACTACGACTTACCGGACGATTGCGAAGATTACGTACATCGCATTGGTCGTACCGGCCGTGCCGGTGCAAGCGGAAAAGCCATTAGTTTCGCCTGTGAAGAATACGTGTATAACCTGCCGGCGATTGAAAGCTATATCCAGCATGAAATCGCCGTCACTAAATACGATAGCGACGCCCTGTTGAGTGATCTGAAGAAGCCGCATATTCCGCAGAAACGTCGTTTACAGAGTGGGCGCGAGCATAGCCGCCGCCATTCTGGACCGCGCCAACGAAAGCACGGTTAATCTGTCACGATAAGGAGCCCCGACGATGCGATCTAAAGATTATTACGCCGCCATCGATTTGGGCTCCAACAGCTTCCACATGCTCGTTGTGCGTGTGGTTGCCGGTTCCTTACAAGTGGTTTCAAAAATCCGCCGCAAAGTACGACTCGCCGGCGGCTTAACCGCCTCTGGTGAACTCGCCGAAGATGCCCGTGAACGGGCTCTCGCCTGCTTAGCCATTTTCGCCGATCGGGTTCGTGATATTGCCCCCGAAAACATTACCGCGGTAGGCACCGCCACACTGCGTAAACTCAAAGATTCCGACCCTTTCCTCCAGCAAGTCCGCGATACCCTAGGCCACCCCTTGCGCATTATCAGCGGCGATGAAGAAGCGGCAACTATTTTTCAAGGTATTGCCCATACGACGTCGGTGCAAGGCTCCATGCTGGTCATTGATATTGGTGGAGCAAGTACCGAGATTGTGGTCGGCGAGGGCTTCGAAGCGCGCTACTTAAAAAGCCTTGATATGGGCTGCGTCACTCTAATTACTGAGTTTTTCGAGAACGGTGATATCGACCGCGACAATACCGCCGCTGCAATTGCTAAAGTACAAGGGCTCATTGAGCCTCATGTTACTGCTTATCAGCAACATGGATGGGAGTCTGCATTGGGAGCATCCGGTACTTTTAAATCATTGCAAGAAATTGCCATCGCGCGCGGATTACCCTTACGCTTTACCCTCACGTGGCTCGAACAATTACTACAAGAGTGCATTAACTTCGGCAGTATCGACGGACTCGAGGTTCATGGCCTTCGCCCTGTACGGCGGCCGGTATTTGTGTCTGGCTTGTGTATTCTTATAGGTGCCTTCCGCAGCTTGGGGATGAAAACCATCGAAGCCACCGAAGGCGCTTTACGGGAAGGGCTTATCTATAGCATGCTGGAAGAGCTCCAACATGAGGATGTGCAGTTACGCACCCTCGAAAGCCTCGCTGAAAGTTATCACTTGGATACCGACCAAATTGCTCGGGTTGAGAAATTGGCGAGACAATACCTTGAGGCCTGTCCAAAAGCTTGGCTTGATATTCAAGGAGAAAGTGCAGAGCGCCTTGTTCGCGCCGTCAGCTATCTGCATGAGATTGGGCTCACTCTCAATTACAAGCACGCGAGCAGCCATGGCCGCTACATGCTTGCCAATGCCAACTTGCCGGGATTTTCAGTACGGGAACGGGAGTTTTTATTGGAGCTGCTCGGCGGTGTTGCCGGTATTATCGACGACGACGCCGAACCCGAAACACTCCCGGAGTACGTGCCATTAGCCCGTTTAAGTCGCGTCTTGCGATTAGCGGTTTTAGGCTGCCAACGTCGCCGCGACGATATGATTGCCAACGGCATACTCACCGTAACCGACGATCATTTCACGTTGAATTTCCCAAAAGGTTATTTACAAGCAAATCCGTATTTACGTAGCTTGTACGAACAAGAAGCGCTGTGGCAGCAGCACTTTGGTGGGCTTACCCTGAACGAAGTATAACGCTACTTTTGTTCGTTTCGCAGTTGTTGCGCTACCCGCTTCGCAAAGTAGGTTAAAATGCCATCGGCACCGGCACGCTTAAACGCTAATAACGACTCATGGATGGTCGCTTCGCCGAGCCACCCCTTTTCAATGGCCGCCATATGCATGGCGTACTCGCCACTGACTTGGTAGGCAAATGTTGGTACTTTGAACGTATCTTTCACCCGCCGTACCACATCAAGATATGGCATCCCCGGTTTTACCATCACCATATCTGCGCCTTCCTCGAGATCGAGCGCGATTTCGTGTAGTGCTTCATCACTGTTCGCAGGGTCCATCTGATAGGTTTTCTTATCGGCGCCCTTCAGGTTGCCCGCTGAGCCGACCGCATCGCGGAACGGCCCATAATAGGCAGACGCATATTTGGCCGAGTATGCCATGATCTGCACCAACCCAAAGCCCGACTCTTCTAAGGCTTCACGAATAGCACCAATACGCCCATCCATCATGTCCGATGGCGCCACAACATCTGCTCCGGCTTGCGCATGTGACAGCGCCTGCTTCACCAAAGCCTCTGTAGTGATGTCGTTTTGCACATAACCCTCGGCATCAATTATTCCATCTTGGCCATGGGTGGTAAAAGGATCTAGGGCCACGTCGGTCATCACGCCAATCTCCGGCACCGCTTTTTTAACCGCCCGCACCGCTCGCTGAGCCAGCCCTTCAGGGTTCCACGCTTCTTCCGCAAGTTCTGATTTAGCGCTTTGCGGCGTGACTGGAAAGATTGCAAGCATGGGAATACCTAACGCATGCAGCTCTTTGGCTTCAGCCACCAGCAAATCAATGGATACGCGCTCAATACCAGGCATCGATGCAATCGCCTCACGTTTCCCTTCACCCGGAATAACAAACATTGGGTAAATCAAATCCGCAGCCGTGAGCTGATGTTCGGATACCATACGGCGACTAAATTCATGGCGTCGTAAGCGGCGCATTCTGCGCATAGGGAAGCCGGCAAAGGGATAGAAAGACATGGTTTATCCTATTTCGTGCATGATGCATTGAATTGTACTGGAAAATTTAGGCAATTGACTAATCTTCGTCAGATTAATCTTATTCGCTGCTCGCGAGCACGCGAAATACCTGATCGCGCCCTTTCGATTTAGCGTTATACAAGGCGCTATCCGCAGCCTTCAAAAGCGCTTGTGCATTGGCCATCGGCGTTGCCGCTGTATGCGTTGCTACACCAAAACTTGCCGTTACTGTCAGTTTGCCCGCATCACTGGTGAACGGCTCTGAGCGAATCGCGCTGCGCAAGCGCTCTGCCACTTGATCGGCCGCATTGGCATCGGTAACAGGAAGAACAACGACAAACTCTTCACCTCCATAGCGACAAACAAAGTCGTTGACCCGACTTGCGGTTTGCTGCAAACGCTCAGCAAACGCCACGAGCACATCATCACCAATCAGGTGACCGTAAGTATCGTTCAGAGGTTTAAAGTTATCGATGTCGACCATAATCACCGACAGTGGACGCTTCTGCTGCACGGCCTGATGAAATTCTTGGAGCAGCCGCTCATCAAAGTAACGGCGGTTAAACAAGCGTGTTAGGCCATCTTCGTGGCTCTTGCGTTCAAGCTCAGTATTGGCGCGCTGTAAGCTCGTGGTGACTTTTTCAAGTTCTGCCGTGCGTTCTGCCACTCGCGCTTCTAGGGCTTCATTTAGTTCACGTTGCGCTGCCTGCGCTTCTAACGCATGTTTAAGCGCATCATCTTGAGCTTCTAATTTTTGCGTGCGCTCCTCGGAATACATCAGTGTCACCACCCAGGAAAGCAACAACACTTCAATACCCGATCCGATCATAATGGCATAACGCTGGATAAACTGACCATCAATAATCCCCAAGTAGCCTAGGGAGGTAAAAATAATAGATGCTAAGAAGGTAAACCAAGCCAACATGAATATTTGCGCATACATCATGCCACGTAGCCACATCGCCACACCGAGAACCATTACGTAACTGCAGGCAATTACCGCGAACGCAAGCAGCATTCGAATCGTGAACGAATACGGTAACAGCATACTGGCAAGGCCAATAAACCCCGCTACTGCGCCTAAGATCACTAAGCCCTTATGCCAGTTTGGTCCGTTCTTTCGTAAATTAAGTAATTGGGTGATAAACAAGGTGGCGAACACAAAAGCAAAGCCCCCAAATAACACAATCGCCCGGTCCTGTAGCCAAATAAACTCCGGCCACAAGTAGCGAAAGCCAACTCCGCTCAGAGCCGACATCAGCAAACCGGTAAAAATCACATAGACCGAATAACTGAAGAAGCTCGGTTCTCGGGTCACCACAAAGCCGAAGAGGTTATAGACCACCATGCAAATCAGCACACCAAAGTACAAGCCTACCGCTACATTGAGCGGCCCTTGTGCCGCATGGAACGAGTTCGCCGGCCAAATATACAAAGGTACCCGTACCGAGCTACTGGTTTCTACTCGAAGGTAGGCCACATGGGCATGATCATAGGGAATTGCGGTAACAAAGGAATTGGCGAGTACCGGTCGCTCTAGAAACGGGAGTTTATCCCCCATCTGATAGTAGATGGGCTCGCGATCAGCCGTGACATAGTACAGTTGTAGATCATCAATTAAGGGGTATTCGATTTGTAAAAGTCGATCGCCGGTGCCTGCGGGGATCTCAATCCGCAACCAGTAAGGAGTGGTGTCATAACCAAATGAAATCGCCTCCGTGCCGAGATATCGCCACGCATTATCGGGCAACGCCTGAATCTCAGAAAACGTTAACGCACGCCCTGTATCCTTAATATAGGCAGCGGCAGGCACCACTCGCTCGTCTGACGCTGTCTCCGCCGTAGCGCCAAACGCCAAGGTGAACAACACAAATAGCCACCCCCACAGCAAGCGCTGACAACACAGCCTACTCATCATGGTTTTCCTCCTGGCTCAGTTCGGGCCAAGCACCAAACAAGCGGATCGCATTGTCACTACTCGTCCGCGCCACATACGCGCTGGTTTGTTCACGCAAGCGCGCTACTTCGTGGAGTACATAGGGCAGATTTGCCGGAGTATTGGTGCGGGATTTGGGTTTTGGTTTGATTGTCCGGGGTAATAAATACGGAGCATCGGTTTCGAGCAATAATCGATCGTCGGGAACAAAGGGAACCGCCTCTTGCAGCGCCGCACCTCGGCGCTCATCGCATACCCAACCCGTTATCCCGATATAGCAGCCTCGCTCAAGGTAAGCCTCTAAAGTACTCCGATCGCCAGTAAAACAATGAGTGAACGCCGCCGGCAGGGCGCTAATATATTCATCAAGGATATGGAGTTGATCGGTTAATGCATCCCGTTCATGCAAATAAACGGGTAGCTGTAAGTCCACCGCCAACTCTAACTGAGCCGCAAATACACTACGTTGCACCGCTGGTGGCGAATAATTGCGATTATAATCGAGGCCGCACTCGCCAATGGCGCGCACCTGCGGCTGTGCGGCAAGCTCCCGCAATCGATTAAGGTAGTCTGCAGATACATGAGCGGCGTCATGGGGATGTACACCCGCCGTAGCAACACAATGGGGCCACAGCGCTGCTAGGCGCGCTGCATCTGCACTGGTGCTTTCTGATGTACCAATCAATACCATACGCTTTACGCCGCTATTCGCGGCGTTGTGCATCAGCTGATCAATATCATCACGAAGTGCAGCTGCAGTAAGGTTGACGCCACAATCGACAAGCATGGAATCAGCGATTACCGATCCAACTGCACACGAATACGTCGGTTTTGACCGTCCGTACCTAAGAAGTAGCTATTAAACACGCGCCCTTCTTCAATATAGTATTGCGTACGCTCACTAAAATAGAAGCGCTCCGATCCTTGCTGGCGCCATACCTGACCGTTGTCTAAACGGAAGAACCAGGTACCACGCGGATTCTGCCACGCCTCAGCAATGGTGACGTACTCACGACCTTCAATGGGTTTTCCGGCACTTTGCTCTTGCTCTCTTCGCTGCTGTTCCGCTTGTTTGGCACGTGCCTCTGCTTCAGCGGCGCGCTTCTCGGCTTCTTGAGCCCGGGCTTCAGCCTCACGCGCTCGCTCTTCGCTTTGTTGTTGTGCCCAAGTAACCCGCTCTTCCGGATCCATTTGCTGACGCGCCTGCTCGGCTCGTGCTTGCCCTTGCCCCTGGCCTTGACCCTGGCCTTGACCCTGACCTTGACCCTGACCTTGACCACGACCGCGTTCTTGAGCGGAGGCACCACTGCTACTTAAACCTGCAACCACATTATCAAAGCAGACTAAACGCTCGAGAGCATTTTGTATTTGTGCACAGGATCGTAACTGCGCATTCACGGATTCTTCGGCATTCAGAGGGGAGCTCACCATCACTAATGCACTTGCGATTGCTATTTTTACTGCAAACTTCATGGCTGTTCCTCCTTTGTTTTTTTTGTATATAAGCCAGCCAAGACTATGCCTAGTTCATACAGTAACCACATCGGGACTGCAAGCAAGGTCTGCGAAATGACATCCGGTGGAGTTAAGAACATACCTACCACAAATACCCCAACAATCACGTACGGGCGCTTATCTCTAAGGGATTGCGGTGTAACGGTTCCGCTCCACACCAACAATAAGATGGCGACGGGAATTTCAAACGCGATGCCGAAGGCAAAGAAAATTTTCAGAACAAAATCGAGGTAACTGGAAATATCCGTGGCAATCGTAATGCCCTCGGGCGCCATACTGGTAAAAAATGCAAACGCCAGTGGCAATACCACGTAGTAAGCAAAAGCAATCCCTGCGTAAAACAGCAAGCTGCTGCTGATCAGTAATGGCACAACCAATCGCTTTTCTTTCTCGTACAGTGCGGGGGCAATAAACCGCCACACTTGATGCAGAAGAAACGGAATAGCCACGAAGATCGCCACCACAAGAGTTAATTTAAAAGGCGCAAAGAAAGGCGCACCAACATCGGTAGCGATCATACTGGTGCCTTCGGGTAAGTGCACCATAAGTGGGTCTGCCAACCAACGATACAAATCCCGGGCAAAATAAATCAAACTGACAAATATCAAAAGCACCACGGTCACGGAACGTAACAGGGTTTTACGTAACGCGGCGAGGTGATCGAGTAAGCCGGCTTCTTGCATATTAAGAATCCTTTGGCTTTTTATTGGTAGGCGTTTTGTTCTCGCTGCTCTGATCATCCGCAGGTGGCGCGTAGGGATGGCGCACCGAATCTGCCGCCCGTTGTAATTCCTCGAGAGAGCGCTTCAACTCTGGAGAAAGGTTCTCCATATCTTCAGCTGTCTCAATTTTCTTAAGATGCTCATGAAGCTCTTTTACGCGGAGCTCGTGATTAATTTCCGCTTCCATACGACTGCTAAAAGCGCGGAATTTGGCAATGTTACGTTGCAACGCGCGAATAGCCCCGGGTAATCGCTCTGGACCCAACACGAGTAAACCGATGACAGCAATGACCAGTAACTCCCAGAAGCCCATATCAAACATAGCTTAGTCGCGCTTTTCTGGCTTCTGTTGTGAGTCGTTCTTTTCGCCTTCAGAAGACTCTGAAGGAGGCGTGTTTTTCGGGGCTTGCTCTAGCTTTTCAGCGTCATCTTTATCATTTTTTGAGTCATTTCCCACTTCTTTCTTAAAGCCACGAAATGCCGAGCCAAGATCACTACCTAAACCGCGTAAGCGCTTGCTACCAAACACTAACACAACGATTAGGAGCACAATGAGTAATTGCCATAAGCTAGGAGCCATGCTGTTTCTCTCTTTCCGTTAAAGGCGTATTCGTTAAGGTTTCGCCGACCACGCTCGCCACCACGTTAACACGGCGGCTAAACCAGTCACTGTAGGCCAAACCACCATCATAGGGGCGACCACAAAAGCTGCGGTAGTAATGGTTAAACTGACAGCCAGTAAGCTCCACCAGCGGCTTACTGCAGCCCGTTTCTGATGCTCAATAAATGCATCTGCATATTGCTGAGCATCACGACTGCTATTGCGTACTTGCTTCAGTGTATCGTATAGCAAAGTCGGCATTTCAGGTAGTTTTTCTGCCCAGTACGGCGCCTGCTCTTTCAAGCTTCGCACCAGCGCACGCCAGCCAATTTGCTCTTGCATCCACCGCTCTAAATAAGGCTTTGCGGTTTTCCACAGATCTAACTGCGGATACAACTGACGGCCCAAGCCTTCCACATACAATAGGGTTTTCTGTAACAGCACCAACTGAGGCTGCACTTCCATTTCAAAGCGCCGAGCTGTATTAAATAAATTCAATAACACATTGGCAAAGGAAATCTCAGCGAGGGGCTTCTCAAAGATAGGCTCACAGACGGTGCGAATAGCGGACTCAAACTCTTCGATATTGGTGTCGGTAGGCACCCAGCCAGAATCAACGTGCAACTCAGCCACTTTGCGATAATCACGATTAAAAAAGGCAATAAAATTCTCAGCCAGGTAACGCTTATCCTCGCGGTTGAGCGTACCAACAATGCCAAAATCAACCGCAAAATAGCGTGGGTTCTTCGCCGAATCCGGATCCACAAAAATATTGCCTGGGTGCATATCTGCGTGGAAGAACGAATCTCTGAACACCTGCGTGAAGAATACTTCAACGCCTCGCTCTGCTAAGGTTTTTAAATCAATTCCAAGCTCACGGAGACGTGCCACATCATTCACCGGCACCCCGTAAATGCGCTCCATCACCATCACATTGGGGCGCGTAAACTCACTAAATACTTCTGGAATATAGAGTAACTCCGAATCGGTAAAATTACGACGCAGCTGAATCGCATTAGCGGCTTCCCGGTCCAGGCTAAGCTCGTTATACAGGGTTTTACGATACTCATGAATGACTTCTACGGGTTTTAAACGCTTTCCATCTGGCAAATAGCGCGCGGCCAAGCGGGCCACCGCTTCCATAAGCTCCAAATCCGCATCAATAGTTTTCACGATGCCGGGCCGAGTCACCTTCACGACCACGTCTTGCTCTTGCCCGTTATCCGGGCGTTTAATCACCGCCGAATGCACTTGGGCGATGGAAGCAGACGCTAAAGGTTTAACCGTGAAGGATTCAAAAAGCTCCGACATATCGGCAATACCCAGGGATTTCTCAATCAGGCGCTTCGCTTCTTCGCCAGGGAACGGCACCACCCGATCTTGCAGCATCGACAACTGTAGGATCATATCGGGCTCGAGCAAATCATGCCGAGTCGAGAGCATTTGCCCCAGTTTCACATACACGGGACCAAGAGCTTCAAGCGCCATACGTAAACGTTCCGCCAACGGCTTGTCTGGATGCCGATTGCGCAACCAAAACGCACAACGGCGCCAAAAACGGATATACCACGGCAACCAGCGCCGAGGTATCAAATCGTCTACTCCATGTTTGAGCAAGGTGCTCAAAATTTTATATAAGCGGAAAGCTCGCACGGGCTTACTCCGTTTTCGGCGGCGTTGATGACCGCTTCGCTATTGAATCTAAACGTTTCTCTAAGGCGTCGAGTTGCTTACCAAGAGCGCGCACGTCGTCTTGGTAGAGCGCAAAGAATAACGGGCTCGCGGCAAGTTGTGTCTCTTGCGTAAGCACATCGCTCGCGCGTTTTTGCATACGCGCTGCGTTTGGCCTCATTTGCTTTAATTTATCCACACCTTGGGCCAGCCAGTAGCCCGGCACATCACCTAGGTAGTGAGCAAATAGCTCTTCAAAATCCACATCCAGCTTTAAAAATACCTGCGCCGCTTGCTGAGCGAACACTGGATCGCCGGTGATCGTCACTCTGCCCGATTGCATCATCTGCGTCACTTTGCTGGCGTCACTTAACTCGCTAAGGTCGCTCAATGCCACGGTGACGGAACCATCCACGGATTCATAATCGGGGCCAAGCAAGGAAATAGCGTCGGCGTAGAAAAACAAGGTAATGGGTTCCGGTAGTCCTGACACATTTAGCCGAAAACACTTCCCTTGCACGCCGGCTAAACGCTGCTTGGCGCGCGGGTCGTTCGCAAGCGCTACATTGAGCGCCCGTTCAATACTGGCTCGAACAACCGCTAGCACCGGCATTAGAATTTAAAACCTCGATGCAAGGCAACGATACCGCCGGTCAAATTGTGATAGGTCACTTGCTCAAAGCCGGCGTCTTGCATCATGTCTTTTAATGTTTCTTGGTCTGGGTGCATACGAATAGACTCGGCCAGATACTGATAACTCTCTTTATCTTTGGCAATCCATTCACCCATACGTGGCATCACATGGAACGAATACACATCGTAGGCCTTCGACAATAATTCCACGTCGGGTTTGGAGAATTCCAACACTAGGAGACGGCCGCCAGGTTTTAGCACCCGCAGCATGGAGCGCAAGGCAGCATCTTTATCAGTCACGTTACGTAAACCGAAAGCAATGGTGATCAGATCAAAGGTATCATCCGGGAAGGGAAGTTTCTCTGCGTCGGCCTGCACATAACTCACATTGCCGACAATTCCCATGTCGCGCAGCTTATCGCGGCCTACTTGCAGCATAGATTCGTTAATGTCCGCCAGCACGACCTCTCCTTCAGGCCCCACCATACGAGAAAATTTTGCAGCAAGATCGCCGGTGCCGCCAGCTAAATCGAGAACCTTTTGTCCACGCCGCACACCGCTGCAATCAATGGTGAATCGTTTCCACAAGCGATGAATCCCAAACGACATCACATCGTTCATCAAGTCATACTTGCCTGCAACAGAGTGGAACACACCGGCAACCATGTTCGCTTTCTCGTCTTTTGCGACGGTTTTGAAACCAAAGTGTGTACTATCGTCGTGCTTTTTCATGAAAAACTGCCTGCCTCGTAAAATTCAGGCCTAGTGTATACGATAGCAGCGATTTGCCCAATACACAGGGCGCAATCCCGGTACAATTAAACGGAAGCATAGCGTTCCTTATCGGGTAACCAACGTTGCATCAAGGCATCACTATGCTGTGGGAAATCACGAAAGAGCTGCTGTGCGATCTGTTGGATTTCTGGAATTAAGTCGCTATCGCGGGTTAAATCCGCCACTTTCATTTGCACTAAACCGGTTTGTCGCGCTCCCAGAAGTTCGCCGGGGCCGCGCAATTCCAGATCTTTCTCCGCGATCACAAAGCCGTCGTTACTCTCGCGCAGCACCCCAAGGCGTTCTTGGCCTTGGCGTGATAGCGGCGTTTTGTAGAGCAACACACAAGAACTTGCTACTGAGCCTCGGCCTACTCGGCCCCGTAATTGATGCAACTGGGCTAAGCCAAGGCGCTCCGGATTCTCAATAATCATTAAGCTGGCATTAGGAACATCCACGCCAACCTCAATCACGGTGGTGGCCACCAGTAAATCCAATTCATGCGCCTTAAACTGCTGCATAATGGCTTCTTTTTCTGCACTTTTCTGACGGCCATGCACTAAGCCCACCCGCAGCTCCGGCAAGGTTTCCGTTAGGTAGGCGGCGGTATCTTCCGCCGCCTGACATTGCAACACTTCTGATTCTTCAATCAGGGTACACACCCAATACACCTGTCGGCGCTCGCTCACCACCGTATGGCGCAAACGTTCAATCACGTCATCCCGTCGGCTGTCTGGAATGGCTACTGTATTTACGGGGGTGCGGCCAGGAGGGAGCTCATCAATGATCGAGGTGGCTAAATCAGCATAGGCGGTCATTGCCAAGGTACGAGGAATCGGCGTCGCCGTCATCACCAGTTGATGCGGATGCATGCCTTGTTGTTCACCTTTCTCCCGCAGAGCAAGGCGCTGATGCACCCCAAAGCGGTGTTGCTCATCAATAATCACTAAAGCTAAACGGTGAAAGTGCACGCTTTCCTGAAAGAGCGCATGGGTACCCACGATAAAACCCAAAGTGCCATCCGCTAATGCCTCTAGGGTTGCTGCTCGGCCTTTCCCTTTGAGCTTACCTGTCAGCCAGCCCACACGCACACCTAAGGGTTCGAGCCACATGGAAAAGCTTTGCGCATGTTGCTCGGCCAATAATTCCGTAGGTGCCATTAAGGCAACTTGATACCCAGCTTCAATTGCCGACAGCGCCGCCATTGCCGCCACTAAAGTTTTCCCCGAGCCCACATCCCCTTGCACTAAGCGCAGCATCGGCAAGGCTTGTTGCATATCCGCTTCGATTTCTTTTACCACTCTTTCCTGCGCACCCGTCGGGGAAAACGGCAAGCCATCGAGGAATCGTTGCTTTAGGACTTTTGAAGGTACGAGCACCGGCGCAGATACCGCCTGCTGTTGCTGTCGCGCATACAACATGCTCAGTTGATGGGCGAGCAATTCTTCTAGGGCTAATCGACGTTGGGTGGGATGAAATCCATCTAACAGCTGTTGCTGATCGATATCTCGCGGCGGGTGATGGAGCGTACGAATCGCGGTTTCTAAGCTAGGTCGGCCTGCCCGCAAATCAGCGGGCAACAGTTCGGGTAAACTTTTATTGTTCAAATAACTGAGGGCTTGGGTCACTAAGTTCCGCAATGTGAGTTGATGCACCCCTTCGGTGGTGGGATACACCGGCGTGAGCGCTTCATCGACCTGAATGGGTTCGTGACCATCCACCAGTTTGTACTCTGGGTGAATCACTTCCGGTCCCGTTGGTCCCGGTCGTACTTCTCCGTACAAATGCACTTTTTGTCCAGTGACAAACTGTTTTTGTTGGGCTGCAGAAAAGCGAAAAAAGCGCAGGGTAAGCGTACCCGAGCGGTCGTTCACACGCACTAAGAGCGCGCGCCGCCGTCCGAAATGAACTTTGGCGTCGATCACATCCGCTACCACGGTGGCGTGATCACCCACCCGCATACTCGCAATCGGAGTAATACGGGTGCGGTCTTGATAGCGTAATGGCAGATGAAAAAGCACATCTTGCACACTGCGCAATCCCAATTTCGCCAGCCGCTCCGCCATTTTTGGCCCCACACCTTTCAGGGTGGATAGCGTGATCTCCGCTAAGGCACTCATGCAGTAATTAGCTTCCTAGGTACGCCACTTGCGAACCACATCATACATATCCGTTCTGCGGTCTTTTAAGTTGGTCACGGATCCTTCGTTATGCAAATAGCGCAATTCATCAAGGTTTAAATCCGAGAACATAAGCATTTCAGTATTCGGTGTGGTTTCCGACATCACTGCATCATGGGGGAAAGCAAAATCCGACGGAGAAAATACCGAGGATTGGGCATACTGCACATCCAAGCTCTCCACTTCAGGTAAGTTGCCGACACTGCCGCAAATGACCACGTAGCATTCATTTTCCACCGCGCGCGCCTGTGCACAATGGCGTACACGTAAATAGGCGTTACGGGTATCGGTCCAGAACGGCACGAATAGAATTTCCAAACCTTCATCGGCCATCAAGCGGCCCAGCTCCGGAAATTCCACGTCGTAACAAATCAGAATGCCCACACGACCTGCATCAGTTTGGAATACCTGCACCTTATCGCCACCTTCAATAACCCAATCACGTTTTTCATGGGGCGTGATATGAATTTTCTTTTGCTCTTCCACAGACCCATCACGGCGACACAAATAAGTGACGTTATACAGAGAATCACCTTCCTGCAGTGGCATGGAACCGGTAATGATATTCACGTTATAGCTCACCGCCATTTGTGACATTTCCTTACGGAAGCGCTCAGTAAAGGTGGCCAAAAAACGAATCGCCGACATCTGTTGGCTTTTATCGGAAAGCCCCATCAGCGGGGCATTAAAGAATTCGGGGAACAACGCGAAATCGCTTTTGTAACTCGAAATCGCATCCACGAAATACTCAACTTGCTGCAGCAGCTCTTCTACCGATTTCACTGAACGCATTTGCCATTGCACCGCACCCACTCGCACGTTGCGCGACCGAGACGAAATCACCGTATCCGCAGGCTCATACAAGAAGTTGCTCCACTCGAGCAAGGTGGCATAGCCCTTCGATTTTTTATCTTCGGGCATATACTTATATAGTAAGCGCTTTACCACAAAATCGTTTGCCAACTGAAAGCTCAAAATTGGGTCGTAAATCTCGCGCCGACGCACTTTTTCTAAATACTGACTGGCCGTCATGTCGTCTGCGTATTTATGGAAATTCACAATACGACCGCCGGCCAGAATAGCTTTTAAGTTTTCCTGAATACACAGCTCTTTACGGGCATCGTACAAGCGCCGACCCAATCGGTAGCCGCGGTAATCTGGATGAATCAAAACATCAAGACCGTACAGCGCATCGCCATCATCTTCATTCAAAATGGTATCGCGCTTTCCCAGCAAATCATCGTACTGGTGGGGGTTGGAAAACTTGTCGTAAGTAACTTGCACCGTAAGGGCAACCCCTACGATGACGCCGTTGTCTTCAAGGCAGATCTGACCATCGGGGAATTCACGAATCAATTTGCGAATGGTGTGCTCTTCCCATGCCCCGCCAATATCATCGTACACCCGGTCCATCAATGCTTTTAACTGCGGGTAATCTTCGTTGCGTAAATTGCGAAGCTGTAAATGCAGGTCTTCTGGGCTCATCCGTATACCTCGTGAATCTAAGAATTGCTTGCGCTCCTCATTTTCAAGGAACGATCACATTAATTGAGTGTACATCCTTTGCAAGCGAAGCGGGAGAGCCTATGCTTATTTCATCGATCGCACCAAAAACTCCGCTTATCTCGAAAGGGGTTGTCATCCTAGCTTGAGATGTTTATGCTTCTAGACGTCTAAAAACCAAAATTGAGAAGCTGTATGTCATCCACACCGCAACCGAGTGCGCTAGCACTCCTACCGCTCGCTTTATTTCTCGCGTTATTTCTCGGCACCGGCATTGTTCTACATAGCCAAGGTGTAGAAATGGCGTTTTATCAACTGGCCAGCCCAGTCGCGATCTTACCCGCGATCATTCTGGCCGTTATTTTAAGCAAAGAAGAGCTCAATCGCCGCATCCAAACCTTCGTAGAAGGGGTTGGACACAACAACATTATCACCATGTGTTTGATCTACTTAATGGCAGGGGCCTTCTCCACAGTCGCCGCTGCTACCGGTGGGGTTGATGCCATGGTGTCTTTGGGATTAGCGGTTATTCCACCGTCGTTTATTTTACCCGGTATCTTCTTGATAGCCGCTGTTGTGTCGACCGCCATGGGCACCTCCATGGGTACACTGGCCGCGCTGGCCCCAGTCGCTCTTGGGTTATCTCAGGTCGCGGGAATTAACCCTGCATTAATGGCCGGTGTACTCGTCAGTGGCGCCATGTTTGGAGATAACCTCTCCTTTATCTCCGACACCACCATTGCCTCGACCCGCACCCAAGGCTGCGCCATGAAGGATAAATTTCGCACCAATTTACGCATCGCCGTGCCCGCAGCCATCGGAACCATCATCCTGCTGTCATTATTCGACACCGGAAGCGCGCCCATCGATGCCCCAGAAGCTAACTACTGGTTAGCGCTACCCTACTTCTTTATTATCGCACTGGCAGTCACAGGCCTGAACGTATTCGTGGTGCTTACTTTAGGTATTATCTTGGCCGCGCTCTTCGGCATGGTTGCAGTAGATTACGCACTCGTTTCCTTCACCCAAGATATCTATATTGGCTTTACTAGCATGCAGGAAATTTTCTTGCTGTCGCTGCTCATCGGCGGATTATCCGCTCTAATTCGACAACAAGGTGGCTTGGCGTTTTTGGCGAAAACCGTAGAACGGGCAACCGGATCTTTAAGCCGTCGCAAGGATCGGTCGGCAGCCTTTGGAATCGCAGGTTTAACAGCACTCACCAACCTCGCCGTGGCCAACAATACCGTCACTATTTTGATTTCAGGGGAAGTCAGCAAACGCCTCGCCAAAGAAGGAAACGTCGCGCCACGTCAAAGTGCAAGTTATCTAGATATATTTGCTTGTGTCGTGCAAGGGGTTCTACCCTACGGCGCCCAAGCGCTGTTAATGGGCGCAACCTTCGGAATTTCGCCACTTGCAGTGAGTTTGAATACCTTCTATTGCTTCATTCTTGGTATTGTCGCTGTGGTCGCAATCTTCCTGTTCGGCCCCATCAAAGCCCAAGAAACCCAAGCCGAAACCGCCACCCTTTAGCCAACGCACCGCGTTGGCACCAAGTTCACATCAAGCACGGGGCTAGGACAGCCTCGTGGAGGCGATTCTCGCTCCGCGCTCGGGAACAACCCCAGACCAACGCGCGGCTGAAGATACGGAGTGCGGAGTGAGATATCGGTGCCGGGCGGGTGTCTGCCGCAGGGATGCGGCAGCCAAGCCCCCACGGATGGGTTCACGGCGTCCCGCACGGTGCGATTCTCGCTCCGTGCTCAAGGACAACCCCAGGCCAACGGAGCTAGTTAGTGGAGGGGAGTTCCATGATGCCGTCGATTTCGATCTGTGCATCTTTGGGTAAAGCACGAACGCCGATAGCCGCGCGAGCTGGATATGGGGTACTAAAGAACTCAGCCATCACTTCATTCACGATGGCGAAATTACCGAGGTCAGGTAGGTAAATTTGAACCTTGACCATATTTTGCAATTCACCACCCGCAGCTTCACATACTGCCGCAAGGTTCTTAAAGACCTGCACTGCTTGCTCACGAAAATCATCGGAGACCAAGGTCATGGTTTCTGGTACCAAAGGGATCTGCCCCGATAAATATACCGTAGTACCGATTTTTACTGCTTGCGAATAGGTTCCGATTGCCGCGGGCGCATGCTCCGTGGCAACAATCACTTTAGACATGGGCTATTTCCTTAAACGAGAGACCCGTTGCACATTGGGCATTTTGCGGATATGACGCATGACATCCGCTAAATGTTTACGATTACTAATGGTTAATTCCACATCAATATAATAGATCGTTGCGTCAATTTCTTCTGTTTTCAAGCCCTGAATATTACATCCGGTTTGGGCAATGGCAGAGGTAAGCCGCGCCAGCGCCCCTTGATGGTTTACCATTTCCACGCGAATTTCCGAGGTGAACTGAGAATCCGGTTTGTTATCCCATTGCACCGGGAAATAGCGTCCTGGCTCATCTTCATGACCGCGCACATTTTTACATTCGCGGCGATGAATCACCAAACCCCGGCCTGGGCTCACATGGGCAATAATATCGTCGCCAGGGATAGGGCGGCAGCACTTAGCGAAGGTCAAGAGCAGGCCATCGGCGCCCTTAATAGCTAGACTGCGGCCGTGCTCGTCATCGCCGGCAGCAGCTTTCAAGCGCTTATCATCACCCATTAAACGACGGGCAACTGCCAAGCTCATCAAATTACCTAAGCCTATTTCGCGCAATAACGATTCTTTACTCTCGCGCTTGAGCTCAGTAGCCACTCGTTCAAAATCCGTATTAGGAATGTCGTCCATGCTATGGGCACCCAAAGCAGCACGCAGCAATCGCTCGCCGAGCTGTAATGCTTCGTCGGATTCCGCGTTTTTCAGATATTGACGGATTTTCAAACGGGCCTTCGCAGTCACCACAAAGTTAAGCCAGGCAATATTGGGGCGTGAACCAGGCGCCGTACGAATTTCTACCGTTTGTCCGGTTTCTAATGCTTTGCTTAAGGAATAAGCCTTATGATTGACCCGTGCACCAATGCACGTGTTGCCAATATCCGTATGCACGGCAAAGGCGAAGTCCACCGGAGTTGCGCCCTGCGGTAATTCAATAATGCGCCCATCTGGCGTAAATACGTAGATTTCGTCGGGGAATAAATCCGATTTTACATTTTCAATAAACTCAAAGGAATTACCCGCGCTCTGCTGCAGTTCGATCAGACTTTGCATCCATTTCTGGGCGCGCACCTGAGCCGTGGTACCGCTATCTTCGATATCTTTGTACAGCCAATGGGCAGCAACCCCACGATCTGCCATCAAATCCATTTCTTCCGTGCGAATCTGAATTTCCACCGGAATACCATGAGGGCCTTTTAGCGACGTATGCAATGACTGATAGCCGTTGGATTTAGGAATGGCGATGTAATCTTTGAAGCGGGTTTCGATCGGCTTATACAAATTATGCACGGCGCCAAGTACGCGATAACAGGTGTCAACACTGTCCACCACCACACGAAACGCATAAATGTCCATCACCTGATCGAACTTCAGTTCTTTGTTCAGCATTTTCTTGTAAATGCTGTACAAGTGCTTTTCACGCCCATACACGCGCGCCTTAATGTTTTGCTCTTCAAGGCGGGAAATTAATTCGTTGTGGGTGCGCTCGAGCAGCGCCTTGCGATTGCCTCTAGCTTTACGTACCTGACTTTCCAGCAAACGCGCCCGCCACGGATGCATGGCCCAGAAACCAAGGGTTTCGAGTTCATTTTTAACGTTATGGATACCTAACCGATGAGCAAGGGGCGCATAAATTTCGAGGGTTTCCCGGGCAATGCGACGACGCTTGTCCGGGCGCAAATGACCAATAGTCCGCATGTTGTGGGTACGATCCGCCAACTTAATCAGAATCACCCGAATATCCTGCACCATCGCCATGATCATTTTACGATAGTTTTCGATTTGGGCTTCTTCTTTGCTATTAAATTGGAGTTTGTCGAGTTTCGATACCCCTTCAACCAGCTCGGCTACTGTGGCACCGAACTGTTCGGCGAGATCTTCTTGGGTCACGGAGGTATCTTCAATCACATCATGCAGCAGCGCGGCCATGAGTGTTTCATGGTCTAGGCGCATTTCCGCAAGCATGCAGGCCACCGCGACTGGGTGGGTAATATAAGGTTCACCGCTTTGCCGTTTTTGTTCGATATGCGCCTGAAACGCCACGTGGAATGCAGCTTCTATGCGTTCCACCTGCGGTTTTGGCAAGTATGCCTCAGTTAAATTGCGCAACCCTTCAAACAAATACACTACAGCGCTCTCACTTCTTTTCGCGGTTTTCAAGCCGTGTTGTGGCGTCACAGACAACCTTACTCATCACATGATTCAATACAACTAGAGTACATCAAAACATGTGTTTTGATTGCACAGGAATATCAGAGAGCATAAGGGGAAATGAAGGATTTGCCAACGGGCAAGCACCAGTAGGTGTGAAAACACCTACTGGTTTAGATATGTTATTCTTCGTGATGACTCGATTTTAGGGCGGTCATTGCTGCAACTTCCGCTTCATCTTGGGCAAAACGTTCTTCTTGATCGTCTTGATCTAAACGCTCTGCGTCGATCAAACCTGCTTCGATTTCACGTAATGCAATCACGGTTGGTTTTTCGTTATGGGTTTCAACTAGAGGCTCTTTTCCGCCATTAGCAATTTGACGCGCACGCCGAGCAGCCACCAGTACCAAATCAAACCGGTTACCAATACGATCTACTGCATCTTCAACTGTTACCCGTGCCATTTATGTTCCGCCTTAAGTTAAACCTAAATAAAAATACTCATTTCACGCCAATTTCGAGCCCTACGGCTGAAAAGGGCAATTATTGTACTGTAAATCACCCTATAACGCCAAGCGCTATTCGTGGAGTAAATTTTGCAACACTTCCCGATATCGAATCTGCTGCTTCGAACGGCGCATACGCTGACACATCACAATGTGCTCTAGGTTATTTACCGACGCATCAAAATTTTCGTTCACAATCAGGTAACTGAACTCCGCATAGTGCGACATTTCGTGCTGCGCTTTTGCCATGCGTTTGGCAATTACTTCATCACTATCCTGGCCACGAGTGCGTAATCGGCGTTCTAGTTCGTCGTTTGAAGGGGGCAAAATAAAAATTGTGTGCACGCCCGGATAGGCTGCTTTCACTTGTCGAGTACCCTGCCAATCGATATCGAGAAATACATCGGTACCATTGGCTAAGGTTTTCTCAATGACCGTGCGCGAGGTTCCATAGTAATGATCGAATACCTTCGCCCACTCATAGAACTCACCTTGATCGACCTGTTTGAGAAAGGTCTCTTCCGATACGAAATGATAATGCACGCCATCCACTTCACCTGGACGCGGACGCCGCGTGGTGGTACTCACCGACACTTCCATGGAGCCATCTTGGTGGCGCTCTAATAATGCTTTGATCAGGCTGGATTTACCGGCGCCGCTGGGCGCTGCAATCACAAAAAGGTTTCCGCTCACATTCGACATAGGCAACCATTTCTCGGTGGTCTTAGAATGCACTTTAAAGTACACCAAAGCAGCCTGAAGCGCCACCATTCTTCCGCCACCACTCATCCATTCGGTGATCACTGAAATCCCCGGGCCGCGATGTTTTTCCGCGAACTTCCATGCTATAACAGTGCCTAAGCATTGAACTGTCTGAGTTCACAAAAAAGAGGAAGCACATCATGGCGTTATGGATCTCCCTAATCGTTCTCGTACTGCTGATCATTTATGTGGTCGGGATTTACAACAAACTTGTCGCGTTAAAGAACCGATTTGAGAATGCGTTTGCGCAAATCGATGTGCAGTTAAAGCGACGCTATGACCTCATCCCAAACTTAGTAGAAACGGCTAAAGCCTACTTAAAGCATGAGCGTGAAACCCTGGAAGCCGTGGTGGAAGCGCGGAACCAAGCCGCTTCAGCACTAAAAGGTGCAGCCGCTGCCCCTGGCGATGCACAGGCCATGGGTAAATTGGCTGGTGCTGAAGGTGCCTTATCTAGTGCACTCGGACGACTCAATGTGGTGATGGAAGCCTATCCTGACCTAAAAGCCAATCAGAATATGATGCAGCTGAGCGAAGAGCTCACCAGCACTGAGAATCGCGTGGCCTTCTCGCGGCAATCCTTTAACGATTCCGTCATGTCGTACAACACCTATCGCCAATCTTTCCCACCGGTGGTTTTTGCGAATATGTTTGGTCACAGCACAGACGCAACTTTGTTGCAGTTTGAAGATCGCGAAGAAATCCAAAAAGCGCCTGAAGTTAAATTCTAGCGCATAACCTGAGGTAATTATGGCCGCCATGGATTTCTTTGAACATCAAGCTGTTGCTAAGCGCAACACGCGCCTGCTCGTTATCCTATTTGGGTTAGCTGTGATCAGTTTGTTGGCACTCACCGCTCTTCTGGTGGCTGCCGTTACCGGTGGGATGCATGCATCACAGCAAACACCCGGACAAGCCGAAAGCTTCACCTTGCAGTGGGATATTGTGATCGCAGCCATGGGCATGACCCTGTCTGCGATTAGCCTCGCGGTTCTCTACAAGTGGTCACAGTTACGTGGGGGCGGTCGCATTGTGGCCGAGGCCCTCGGCGGGGTGCGGCTTTCGCCAGATAGCCGCGACCCACTCGAGCGCAAGATCCTCAATGTCACCGAAGAAATGGCCATCGCCGCAAATATGCCGGTGCCTCCCGTGTACTTGCTGAAGAACGAAGCGGGCATTAACGCCTTTGCCGCGGGCTACTCGCCGCGAGATGCAGTTATTGGTATTACCCGAGGGTGTGCTGAAAATCTCACGCGAGATCAGTTACAAGGGGTCGTCGCCCACGAGATTGCCCATATTCTCAATGGCGATATGCGTATGAATATCCGCATTATGGCCATCCTCAACGGGATTTTATTTATTAGTCACGCCGGTTACCTCTTACTCCGTACTGGTATGTTTAGCCGCCGTAATGATAAAAACCCATTGCCTTTTATTGGCATTGGCTTATTGATTATCGGCGCCATCGGCATCCTGTTTGGAAACCTGATCAAAGCCGCCGTCAGCCGTCAGCGCGAATATCTAGCCGATGCCTCAGCAGTGCAATTTACTCGCAACCCGGATGGTATTGGCGGGGCCTTGGAGCAAATTGGCGCCTTGCAGAAATCAGGAGCCGGTAGTCGGGTTGAAAGTAAAAACGCCGATGAAGCCGCGCATCTCTTTTTTGGTCAGGCAGTGAATAAAATGATGTCGGTGTTTGCTACCCATCCCCCGTTGAGTAAACGCATCAAGCGGGTGCGTCCGAGCTGGGATGGCACCTTTCGAGCAAACTCAGCACAGCAGTTAAAAAAAGAGCTACAGTCTGAGCAAGCAGAAACGAGCAAGAGCAAAGATGACGCCAAACAGGACAAGCGCAAGAAAGCCGTGCTCAATACGATTCTTACCGGCGCTGTGCTGGGTGCCGGTGAATCCGGCGGACGTGTAGCAGGTAGCGCCATCCCCGTCTCCGCCGCCCTACGCGATGAAGTGCGTCAGCAACAAGGCGCAGAAGCGATTATTTTCGCCATCGCCTTGAGTGCCGACGCGGCAGTGCGCGAAAAACAAATGGCACTGATCCGTGAGCAACACGGTGACGAGATGGCGACACGCACACTCAACGACTACGCCCAAGTTCAGGATCTCCCCTTAGAAGAACGGCTGCCTCTGGTGGAACTATCGATTCCTGCCTTAAAAACCTTTGCCGAGCAAGACGCAAGAGCCATTTTGGCGACGCTGCACGATGTGCTCGCTGCGGATGAGCAGATCACGCTCTATGATTGGTGCTTGGGGCAGATTGTGCGCCGCTACGTACTCGCGCAGTTTGCACCGAACAAACGGGTACCATTGGTTCAAACCCGTTTTGTCAGTGACGCCGAGTATTCATTATCAGTGCTTGCTCATTATGGTCATCCGAATAGCAAACAAGACAGCGACGCGGCGTTTCATGCGGGTGCCCGCCATTTTCAAAAGAAATTGGCACCATTTAGCCACACCAAATTTAGTTTTGGTGATCTCGCGGATGTACTGGACCGTATCAACGAATGGACCCCACAGAACAAAGAGCGCATGGTCAATGCCTGGTTAACCTGTGCGGAGTACGACGGTGAAATCACGGTTGTGGAGCGCAAATTACTGACCGCTCTTTCGGCCTGTATAGGCGAGCCTATCCCGGAATCAAGTCTTGAGCGCAGCAAATAATCGCTGCGCTGTTTCTTCTGGGTGCTCAAGCATAAAGCAATGACCCCCCGGTACCGGCGTATATGAAAAGTGTGGGTTCTGTTGCTGCCAACGGGCCATCGACTGATGCACAAAGGGGTAACTCCGTTCACCGATCCATGCATGCGTTGGTACCTCAATACGGGGCAACGTTGACCAGAGCCCCCGCGCATAACTAGAAAAGATCTCTGCTTCCCGTTCAGGTGCACATTTTAAGCGTCGCCCTCCTTGGGCCAAAGGCTCCGTGGCATACTCCGCATAGGCCCGCAACGCTTCCTCTGTCCAACCCCGAAACATCCCACGCCCGCGTAACGAGTTCATAACGTCGGTGATCGATACCCATTCATTTCGACGTTTCCGCGCCTTCTTTGCAATAGGATTGTGGCTATACAAGCGAATCCACTGCAGCGGCTGCATCCATCGCAACATGCCCGGTGTAAACACAATGGGATCAAGCAGTAATAATTGCTTAAATAACGTGGGATCCGAAGCGGCCATTAAACTAGTCAATACCCCACCAAAGCTATGACCCACGCCTATGAATGGTCGGTCGGCGTAGTGCTGTTGCAATTGCCGGCCAATATCAGTGGCAATGACCGCGGAGCGATTCCAACCCACAAATGACCCACCGTGATCACTGTCACCATGGCCTTGGGTATCATGCAAAATAATATCTGCATGAGGGCTTAACGCCTGCCACAAGGGCAAGTAGGTTAATCCCGAGTAAGAATTCCCATGAATAAAGTGCAATACCGGTTTGCTTGAGCCTTCATGAATGAGTGTACGTTGCCCACGAATGCAAAAGCCTTCCGGCGTTTTCGCTTCATAATGGAGCCACGGAATACCGCCCATGCCTACGCTTTCTTTGGCGTGCACCAGTGGGTTGCTCAAATGAGGGGGCTGACTACGAATAATCCGAATCTCCATAACGCTACAGTACCTGTGTATATTTCACAGCATACGTGATTTCCCAGTCATTGAAATCTTCTTCATCGACTTCAGCAAGTGCTGGTTGTTGTTGATAGCAAAAGCATTCATCATAATGCCCTACAAGATTGTTATCAGTGAGGACTCAATGGCCACTTGGATTACCGGAACCGTTGTCGAAAACAAACGCTGGCACGCAGATTTATTCAGCTTACGGGTAAAAACCGACCCATTCGATTTTATCGCGGGGCAATTTGTCCGACTCGGTATGCCTGGTCCAGAGAAGCGCATTCAACGGGCTTATTCCTTGGTCAATAGCCCCGACGATCCCATCTTAGACTTTCTAGTCACAACGGTTCCCGATGGCGAATTATCACCGCGTCTGGATCAGTTGCAGCCCGGCGATACCCTTGAAGTCAGCCAACCGGCCAGCGGCTTTTTTATTCTCAGTGAAATTCCCGACGGTAAAACGTTGTGGTTGATTGGTACCGGAACCGGTATTGGTCCTTATTTTTCCATGCTCGGCACCGACGAGCCTTGGCAGCGCTACGAGAAAATATACTTGATTCATGGCGTGCGCACCGAAGCGGATCTGTGTTACCAAGATAAAGTTCGCCAGTGGCAATCTCGTTACCCCGAGCAGCTGGTGTATCAGCCAGTAGTCACACGTGAACCCGTCATTGGCGCCTTGCATGCGCGCATCCCGTCGCTGATTCACAGTGGTGAACTCGAGCATGCCACCGGAGGCACCTTGGATGAAAACGCACAAATTATGCTCTGTGGTAATCCACAAATGATTACCGACGCCAAAGCCGAACTAGCGGCTCGGGATCTCAATATTAATTTGCGCCGGAAGCCTGGAAACGTCACTGTTGAGCAGTATTGGAAGTAAGTCTTTACTCACATCCAGCGCTTGTAGTTATCTCGCGTTACCCGCAGCAATTGTTGCTGTAAGGTTTCAGCGACTGCAGTAGGTAAGTACGGTAACTGCAAGTGCCCCGCAGCGGTACTTACCGTGAGATTACTCACGTTAAACCAACGTTGCAAAGGGCCTTGGCTCATCCGAACGTGCTGTAGTTTGGCGGCAGGCATCCATTGTTGGCGAGACCCGATCAGACCATGGCGAACTGCCAACCACTGACCATCAAAATGCCAGGCAAACATATTCCACCAGCGCCAGCGAAGTAAGCTAAGCCCCACAAAAAGTCCGAGGGCCGCACGCCAATCAAACACCAACCAGCCCAAAAGGGAAAACAGCAAAACAAAGCGTGGGAACATGAGCCAATGAACCGATTGCCAATCAGCGTTTGGCAAACGTAAATCTTGACAAAAATCTTTATGAATTGCCGGCGAAACACAGGGCAGCACGAACTTTCCGTCTTGTTTTTGCTGATTTCCCGCTTGGGAAATCCGAATTTGGTGACGATGTAACAGACGTCCCATCCAGCCTTGACGAATATCGATCAACTGTAACTTCTGAACTCGGAAACTACGCGTTAAGGTTGACGTTAATCCCGCTTCGTAGCGTACCCGATCCCCTTCCCGAGTCAGGGTATATCCATAGTATTTGTTAAAGTGAAAGGCGATCGTACCTAAAATCAACACCACCAATGCAGCAATTCCAATGGCGACTAGCGCCAAAATGGCATCACTCGTACTTGGAAACTGTTCAACAAAAGCAACGAAGCGTTCCTGAACGCGCTGATTGACCTGCTGATTGGAAAATAGAAGGGCAAGAATCACACCGACCACGACAAAAATATTGTGCATTAAGCCGATGCGTAACACCTCGCTCGGGGGAAGCCTAAAGGTGAAATCAGGAGTAGCTGCCACTTCCTGTCCATGTTTATCCGTGGTTACTGCCCCCTTATCCGTTGATAGCTCTGCAAGGATCTCTGCCTGGATGGCTAGCGCCCGCTCCACCCGTAGTCCCGCAACTTCAACTTCTTGTGCCTTACTGCCCGCACTTTGCAGCTTCAAAATCGCTAACTGAAAGGGTCTAAAATAGAAAGGTCGTGCGATATCCGCTTGCTGGATCCGATCATAGTCGAGGTTAAGCTCCACTTTGCGCAATACCCCTTGGCGCACACGAATGCGATTCGCCTCAGTGGCATAAAAAAAACGGCGGTAGCGCAGTACCGTGGTAATCAGAATGAGTACCAGCAACCCTAACAGCAAATGAGGGATGTATGGGCGCAGCGCACTTACGGCAATAAAAGCCGCCGCCAATGCCGGGGCTGCTTGATACAAGTGCTTTAACATCAAGCGAATAGTGCTTAAAAAGAAAAAACACAACGCCAGTAATGGCAGTCGCTGCCATGCGTTAGGTTCAGTCATCCTTGCCATTCCGTTCCTGTGGTTCAGTGGCAACGGGCCCCGCTTCAGTAATAGCGGCGTCATCCAACTGCTCCTCACGAATCACAGCAAGTAACCCATCCCGCAACGCGGTGGCGTCTTCCCGTGCGAGACCCGGAATAGTGAGATCGGCGCCACTGCCGCCAGCAGTAAATATAATTAAACGTGCCAAACCGAGCATGCGCTCAAATGGGCTCTGCTCAATTTCAAGATGCTGAATGCGATTGTGTGTCACCGCAGTATGCCGATGCCACAACGCCCCCACACGCAAATGCAGTTCTTTTTCTTCCGATGCATACGCGGTTACACGAAAGCGTCGAGGTGCCCATAAAAATAACAAGCTAAGCCAAATTACCCCTAAAACCGACCAACCAATGATCGCCACCCAAAGAGGAATCGCATCCACTAAGACCGCAGGGAAAGAAAACGCGATCAGAATCAGTCCACATAAAATTGTTTTATCTATGCGTAACAAAGCGACATAGCGGGGTGACACCCGTCGCCAATTTAGTTCATCCATGGTGTGCTACTCTCGTTAAGGAATCCTCGTGCATACAATTTAACAAATCTCACTGGATTCTCACCTGATTTTCTTCGATAGTGAATCTCATGGGGAATAAAACAGTGTGACCCACGTTATCACATGATAACCACCTCGCTAGAGTGGTTTATGGAGAGTGCTAGATGAAATATGGTCGTCAGCTTGTAATGATAGGCCTTGCAGCAACTTTCGGCAGCACTATATCGATTGCCGATGAGCCATTACACATTCATTGGGCGGTCAATACAGCGCCCCCATTTCATGTAGTCTCAGGCCCGCTACAAGGTGAAGGTATTTGCGATGTACTTATGGATGCGGTTGATGCGCGCCTACCTGATATCACCACCCAGCGTTCCATTTTGCCGCAAACACGAATTCGCCAGCAGTTCGAACGCGACGAAAACAGATGCTTTCCCTGCATGATTTATCGTCCCCATGCAGCGCGCAATGCCGTCTTCACCGAACCGACTCACTTTTACTACCCTCACGGCATTATCACCACGGCCGCTCGGGCTGCAGAAATTCGCGAACGTTTTGGCGACCCAGTCTCGCTCACCCGCTTGTTACGCGAAGGCGACTACCGCTACGGCTACCCCTCTGGACGCGTGTATGGTGAACTACAACCGGTAATCGATGCTGTGGCACCAGAAAGCTACCGAATCGTCCATACGGGCGAGAACGCCACCATGGCGATTCTCGCGATGATTAAAGCGGGCCGTATTGATTTCACCATTGATTATCAAATACTGCGCACCTTTGATCAGTATTTTAGCGGCAATCAATTGGCCTTTATTGAAATCGAGGAAACTTCGGGCTCCCATGTTCTCGGTGCTATTGGCTGCACCGATAATGAATGGGGCCGCATGGTGACTGAGCGTATTAACCAGGTGTTACCTGAGGTGCGCCAAGATCCGGAGTTTTTACGGGTGCTCAATCGCTGGTTCGAAGATAAACCCGAGCAAGCGCCTTACAATGAGTTACTGAAAGCGCGTGTGTGGGAGTACCCCGTGAGCTCCCACATCAACGACCCACATTAAAATGAACGCGAACTTAATCCTATTGAGCGCACGCAATTAAGTAATCGGCAAGGGAACCCATACCCGTGCGTTGCACGCCGGCGGCCTTTTCCGCCGCCTGATTGTAATTGGTGTTGGTATTCACATCGTACACAAACAGTTCGCCTTGCGCGTTTTCGATCACCTCAATCCCTGCCACATCCACCTTCGCTTGGCGTAAGAATGTTTCCAGTTGTTCAATAATCGGATGCCCATCAAAGCGCTGACTGATTTTGAATTTGCTCGGTGCCGCTGCTTGTTGCGGCGTGGTTGGGCAAAAGTCATCCCCCACAGCACACACATCAGCCGGGCATAGTTCAAAGCCGCCTTCGGTATTCACATCCACGGAATACACGAACTTCTGACCGACGAATTCGCAACGCGTAATATGCGGCGCCTTCGGTTGAATATATTCCTGCAGTAACCACAGTCCATCAAGGGGCTCTTCGTAACTTGGGCCTTGAACAAATTGCTCCAGCTCTGCAAGTTGATTAAAGCGCATCACGCCTAAGCCCTTACCTCCGCGATTTGGTTTTAGAATCAACGGCCAACTGGCAAAGTTACGAGCAGCCTCCGGCAATTGCTCACGCCCGACAACGGCACGGGTGCGTGGCGTGGTAAGCCCTGCTTTGTTCAAAGCGGCATACTGCGATAACTTACACACCTCAAGATAGAGTGCTGGCGTGCCGTTCAGCACAGTCACCGGGTGCTGTTCAAGCCAGGTCAGTGCCATCCGGGTTAACTCCGGGGCAAATCGATGCCCACGGGTATGCGAACTCGCACTCATTCGGTTATAGTAAACAGCGTCTTCCGGCACCTGATCAAAAGCGACAACGCCGGTGTCTAGGAACCACTCATTTAAGGTAACGCCACGGGCGTCAAATTCCGCACGCAGTGGCACTAGCCACTCCTGATTCTCATGTAATACATAGATTGGACGCATAGTTTCCTCAATCGTTACCTTAGTTACATTGATTTTAACTGAATCTCGACTCATGCTTTATACAATTCGAGCGTAAGACAGATCGAAATAGACTAAGAACTACGTAAACCGGTTAGTTTAGATCGCTTTTGTCTTAGAATACCCAACGCACTAACCAAGCAAGGATATACCCATGATTTCAGAAAATTCTCAGGTACCTGCAGGAACGCTCACAACGAAAGGTCAGGTTGGACTCGATCAATTGAATCCAGAGGAGTTATTTGCATCAGGCACTCACGTGCTGTTTGCGGTACCCGGAGCCTTCACACCCACCTGTTCCGAGCAGCATCTTCCTGGCTATGTACGCCAAGCAGAAGCACTGCGCAGCAAAGGGGCGGATGGGATCTATTGCCTCGCCACGAACGATGCCTTTGTGATGGCCAACTGGGCCAAAGATCAAAATGTCGGCGGCTCCATTACCATGCTTTCCGATGGTGATGGTAGTTGGCTGAAGTCGATAGGATTAACCATGGATACTGGCAGCTTTGGCGGTGTTCGCGCACAGCGCTTCGCCATGATCATCCGCGACGGTGTCGTTCAAAAGCTTTTCGTTGAAGATCCAAAAAGCTTTGATGTTAGCTCCGTGGAACATGTCTTAAAGCACCTGTAACCCTGATTCGTTTATAATCCACTACTGCGTAACACCTGAGTCTGCACCGCTTCGGCGAATACCTGCGGCTCGGGTGTTAATAGCGTGAACTTCTGACTGGCCCGCGTAATTCCTGTATAGATCAATTCACGGGTGAGCACCGGATTCATCCGCTCAGGCAACGCAAGCACCGCGTGTTTAAACTCGGAGCCCTGAGATTTATGCACCGTAAGCGCGAACACTGTTTCCACATCTGCCAGACGGCTGGGTAAGATCCATTTAATACTGCCATCAGGCTGCTCAAAAGCGACTCGCAAGCGACCACTGTTTGGGTCCACTAACGTCATGCCGATATCGCCATTCATCAGTTTCAAACCGTAGTTGTTACGACGCACTAACACCGGACGACCGGCATACCAGCCCTGAGTGGTAGGAATCAGCTTGGCCCCGTATAACCAATCAGCAATACGCTGATTCAATCCTGTAACGCCCCAGTCGCCTTGACGCAATGCCACTAAAACCTGAAATGCCCGATGCTGTTTCAAAACGGCTTTTGCCCACAATTGTAAGTGAACGTCGTCGTTGTCTTGCGGGCCTCTCTGCACGAGCTCCAGATAATCTCGATAACCTGACACCACCAAGGCCTGGAATTGTTCCACCGCTTCGCCTTGTAACCAATCGATGTCACTAAACTGAGAGAACAGATCCGAATAATCAGCCCCGTGATTTACCGCTTTCGCCAATTGGCCAATGCCCGAGGAGGCATCGAAGCGATGACTCACCCGCAGCATCACGGTCGCTTGATTATAAGCACTACCATCGCCGTGATAGGGCTGTAACGATGCGGTTGCATAAGGAGTAATATGCGTCAAGGTGTCACTGTTATACCCCCCTTGTTCGGCCCCCGCACAGAAATCCCCGAGCACAGAGCCTGCTTCTACCGAGGCCAATTGATCTTTATCACCCAATAAAATGAGCTGCCCATGGGCAGGCAGGGCCGCCATCAACGCGGCCATCATTTCCACATCGATCATGGAGGCTTCATCGATCACCACCACATCCGCAGGTAGCGGATTTCTCTGGTGGTAACGAAATCCGCGTCGATGCGGTCGGGCACCTAGCAGTTTATGCAGAGTGACGACGTCTGTGGGAATATCCTCCTGCCAAGCACAGGGCAGCTCACTGATTTTATCCCGAATGGATTCGGTAAGGCGGGCGGCGGCTTTCCCTGTAGGCGCCGCTAAGGCGATACGCAATTGGCTATCCCGGGCTTGCAGCAATACCGCCAGCAAGCGCACCACCGTGGTGGTTTTGCCCGTACCTGGCCCACCGGTAATAATGCAAAAACGCCGTTGCACCGCAAGAGCGCATGCTAGGCTCTGCCAATGCACTTCTTGACGATTTCGGGCCTGCTCGGCCTCGGGAAAGGCGACATCAATCAGAGGTTGTAAGGTCGACTGTGGAATCGCCTGAAAGGGCAAGCGAACCTGTACTGCCGCCTTCACCAACGCCTCTGCCCGATACAAACGGGTCAGGTAAATACGGTTGTTAACCCAAGTAAGCGGTGCCTGATCTCCGCTACCGTCGCGCTGAACCCATAACGAGTCGAGGGCCTGATGGATGGCGTTTGGCTCTAGCAACCCCAGCGCTTGTTGCCAACGTTCCTGATTTCTTTCCGACAAGCGCCACAGGTCATCACTACCTATAGAAAGCACTACTTGCGGCTGTTCACAAAGTTGTGAAATTAATAAACAGGTATGGCCGCGACCGTATTGATAACTGACCAATGCCGTGAGCCACCAGAGTAGTGGATCCGGCTGCGCTGCCATCCGATGCAAAACAACAGGCAACTCCGCATCCACCGCTCTAAAAATATGAGCATCGACCAAAGCGGTCAGTAGCCGCTGCATATCATTTAGATTCATAGGGCGACCTCCGCTGAAGCAGCAAACAAGGCGTCCATCTCTTCTAAAAATTGATGGGCCGCTGGCATCCATAATTGCCCTTGCTCGGGTTCGCGAATAAACCAATACATAGCGCCGCCCAAATGCTGTTGTGGATTCGCCATATAGTTAGGAATCCGTGCTTTCAATAAACGGTGTAAGGCGAATAAATACAAGGCCGCTTGCACATCGTAGCGTTTCCCTAACATGGCTTTGCGCATAGACGCGTCCGTATAAGCAGCGGTGCTGTCACCCAACCAATTGGATTTATAATCACACACCCAGTAGCGCCCATCTGCGGCCACAAAAGTCAGGTCGATAAAGCCCTTCAACATGCCATTTAGGGTTTCAGGCAACAGATTTGCGCGCGCCTCTTCTGGCCAGAAATAACGCTGGACCAAACGGTCCAAATCGGCCACTGAGATATGCTGTGCTTCTAGCCAAAACTCAAGTTCCGATACACTGCTGCTGAGGGTCGCCAGACTCATACTTTGCTCATGTTCGGGAAGTGCCAACGGGGTTGTGAGCATATCCTTCAGCCACTTTTTAATGGCCGCTGTATGTTCAGCAAGGCCACGCTGTTGCAAACGCCGCTCAAGTAGGTGGGCTTGTTCTTGGGATAAGAGCGCACTCTCAGCAAAGCCTTGCTCACACGCCCATTCGAGTAAGCCATGCAAAAAGGTACCCATGCTGGCACCGCGAGGAAAATCATGCAGGCCCATATCTGTGGTGCTGGAGTCTCCCAGTGCAACGGCAGGAGCTGAGAGTGCCTTGGATTCTGCATCCGCACCATCAAGCTCACCTTCGTCGTCTTGGTGCTGCTCTTGGCGAGCGGTATCTGGCGCGCCCTGCGCAGATGCTTGGGTATCTGTTTTTAACGCCGAGTAGCTGGCGATCCACCAACGTTCCGGTGCTACCGAGCGCGCTAGAGTCAGCGCCGGCACCCGGGCTTCTGTATGCTCTGGGATGTGAACATAGGCATCCTCGGGCAGTTTTTCGCGTGCCCAAGGCAAGGACTCCAAGGCCTGCTGAAAATCACTGGGCTGAGTCTCGGAGGTGAGCTGCAATAAATAGCCCAAAGCACTTTTGCCGATACTGCTTTTGCTTCCTCGCCCTTCACTAAAGCTGGCTAGGCCAAGCCAACAACCATAGACCGGGCGGGTAAGCGCCACATAAAGTAGACGAACATCCTCTTGTAACCGTTCCCAGTCTGCGCGCGCGACCGTATCTTCACTGGGCATCACATCCAGAATTATCTGGAAGTTATCCGAATAGCGAATCGCACCTTTGTTTTTTACGTCGCGAGCAGCGCAGATAAAAGGTAAGAACACAAAATCGTACTGCAAGCCTTTCGATTTATGAATGGTCACAATTTGTACACGACTGGCATCGCTTTCCAGACGTTGAATTTGCTCTTCAGCGCTCGAGGGTTGCTGCATATGCGCTGCAAACCAACGCATTAAGCCAGTTTCTCCATCCCGTTGCGCACTCTCGCGCTGTAGCAATTCCGCCAAATGTAATATGTTGGTGAGGACTCGCTCACCATTATTGAGCGACAGCCAGCGGCTCGGCAAAGCAAACCGATGCAGCCAGGCTTGCACCATCGGGAGAATGCCCTGCCAACGCCAAATGCGTTGGAAGTCTCGGATATGGTCGGTGACTTGCTCCCAACTTTGTTCATCGTCGAGCCATTCTGCAAGCTGTGCATCGCTTTGCATTGATAACCGCAGCATCAGGGCTGCCCGAAGTTTTTGTTCATCCTCCGGCGCATACACGGCTTGCATCCAAGCTAATAAGAGTTGGGCTTCTTCACTGGCAAATACCGATTCCCGATCCGATAAAAAGACCGAGCGAATTTGATGCTGCGCTAGTGCGTCTTGCATCACCCGCGCTTCGCCTTTACTGCGTACGAGCACCGCAAACGAGTTCGGTTGCAACGGCTGCAATCCCTCTTCGCCACGCAAACCATGAATGCCCGCAGCAGAGCCATTTAACATCGCAGCGATACGATTCGCACAGGCGGCGGCCATATCACGCTGATAGGCCGCTTTTCTATACTCACCTGGAAGTTCTGACGCCAACCAATAAGACACCGGGGGCATGGCTGTACCGTCTTCTTCATACGCCCATGTCTGGCCGTGCGCCGACACCGGGAAATACGGCAGCTCATTATCGCTCACGTTTTTAAAACCAAAGGCGCCACGTTCGAGGTTTTCTCCGTGCACAAATAATGCGTTCACCGCTGCCACTAAATCTTGGGTGGAACGGAAATTACGTGGCAGATTGTAATGGCGCCCTTGCGTCCACCGCCGCGCTTGCAGGTAGGTATTTAAATCGGCCCCCCGGAAGCTATAAATCGCCTGTTTCGGATCGCCCACCAGTGTGAGGTTGTAGTCAGTGGCAGACACATCCGGATAGATATGCTGGAAAATCGCAAACTGAATGGGGTCGGTATCTTGAAACTCATCCACCATGGCCACGGGAAATTGACTGCGAATACGCTCCGCAAGCACCTCGCCTCCGGGCCGCGTTAAGGCACTGTGTAAACGCGTCAGCAAGTCGTCAAAGCCCATGGTCGCAGTACGCTGTTTTTGTGTTTCGATGCCCTCGGCCAGCCACTCCGCAGCGTGGCTCAATACGCCCAAACGAATCTCTGGGCGTGTGGCGAGGAAATCTTGGAGTTGATCGAGTGCATCAAACAACGGATGCTCGGGTAACTCGCTTCCTTTCTTCAGTGATGCCTCTACTTTACGGCGCGCAAATTTGGTGACCCAAGCCTCCCCTTCGCTACTCAACACATTTATCCAGTTTGGATTACTCAACCATTGCTGCAACAAGGGGCGTTCTTTACTGAACCAGGTTTTTGGCTGAAAGATATTTTTCTTCAGGTGCCCTTGCTCATATAAGTCATCTAAAAATGCCAAGGTGTCTGCCGTCAGTAATGGCTTAAGCTGCGCAATGCGTTGATCCAGCTTCTGATACCACGACTGTAACGCCCCGCTTGCTTCTTTTGGCGAATGGGCTTTCGGCAGTGCCTGACCTGCTGCATGGAATTGCATTGCGCCACGCTCCGGCCGCAACCAGGGTCGACATTCCCCTAAGAGTTGCTCAGGCGATTGCGCTAGCGGGCCGAGATCGTCTAGAACCCGGGCATCGCTCAGCTCATACAACCACGTACGCCAGTAATCGCGAGCCACACCGAGCATCATGTCGTCGAGATCGTGGGCCATTTCCTGCTGAAATCCCAACCCTGAATCAAACGCATGCTCACTGAGCATACGCTGACACCAACCGTGAATCGTAAAGATGGCGGCGTCATCCATCCATTCCGCCGCTAATTGCAGTTGCGCCGCACAGCGTCCGTAGTCATTGCTATCGTATTCGTTAAGCAGTTCCTGTAAGAATGCATCGTTGCTGGGCTGACCTCGAAACACCGCCGCCGCTTCCACCAAGCGTGCCCGAATCCGATCCCGCAGTTCTTCCGTGGCGGCGGTGGTAAAGGTCACCACCAAAATTTGTGGCGGCAGAAGAGCGCGGCCGTGAGGCGGCTCTTGTACCGCATTGCGTCCGTGAGCTAATACTAAACGCACATAAAGCGCGGCCAGGGTATAGGTTTTCCCGGTACCCGCACTCGCTTCAATCAGCTGCACACCTTGGAGTGGGAATTCCAATGGCTGTAAATTGATGGCACTCATTCCGACGCTCCTTGTCTTGATTCTTGCCCACCGACTTCGCAAGCCGTGCGCACTAGAGGCCCATATAAGCGCTCACTCCACGCCATGAAATCCGCATGCATGAGTGATTCCAGGGTGGGATAGTAGCGCGCCAATTCTGCGGATTTCTGTACTTCACCTGTGCGGGTAAATCCGCCCTCGTAACTGGTTTCAAGGCTACTATCAGTGCCCCCCAGCAGCGCCAATATTGAGGTTTTCCGCGCTATCGGCAGTGGCTGTTGTAATCCTTGCCACCACAAGGCCACCAAGGCTTGCAACTGCGCGTGCGCTTCCTCTTGTGGCCAAGGCGGAATGCTCACGTGGGTATCTAAACCAAACTGCCAAATCCGTACCGGGTGACCGGCCGCGTTTGCAGCGAGCTGCTGAATCCACGCATCCATTAGATTTTCCCAGCGTGGCTGGCCTTTATCACTTACCGCCGTAGGCCGCGCCAGCACCAATGCCTGCTCGTTAGCCTCGTTCTGGAAGAGCGCATCAATGTGACCACTCAACATCAGCGGCTCAGACTGGACAGAAGGAGCGGGCGACGACAGTGACAGATTTATGCTGAGTGGCTCACCGCTCGCTTGCCAATGCTGCGCATCACCAAACACGCGGGCTTTTACCACCTCAACAATACGACTGATCTCACGCTCCGCATGCTTTCCAAAGAGCGCCACGGGCAATACCCCCTCAGCGCGGAACAAACGAATACGTTGCTGAATGTCGTAATCCGGGCCATGTTTTAAGGCGTCATTTAACAGCTGCTGGGTGAGCTGATAGCGCGTGAGGCCATCGAGCTGAAAAGGCTCATCGTCGTTTAAGGTTAATTCGCTATCGAAGAATCGACTCTGCAGTCGTGTCCCTACAAAGTAACGCACGGGATCCCGCATAAAACGGATCAGGTCATTGAGCGTGCATTCGGGCATCTCTGCCAAAGGCGGTAATGATCGTTCCCCGGGACCTTCCGCCGCAAGGGATTGCCACTCACGGGCATAGGTTCGATGCGTACTTTCAGGGTCAAAGTAAGCCGCCGAAAAGGGTTGTAATGGATAGTCATGGGTGAGCACGTCTAACGCCGAGGCGCCTTTTTCCGTTACCCAACTTTGGGCAATATAATCGCGCACTTGATTTACCAACACACTGGCGGGCTTTTCCGAACGGTCCCGATCACTCCAGCCCACATAACTTAAATATAAGGATTCCCGAGCACTGAGCAGCGCCTCCAAAAAAAGGTAGCGATCGTCATCTCGGCGAGAGCGGTCTCCGGGTCGATACTCGGTCGCCATTAAATCGAAATCATCAGGACGCCGAGAACGTGGATAATCCCCGTCGTTTAAGCCCAACATGTATATCCGCTGAAACGGAATGGCTCGCATTGGAAGCAAGGTGGAAAAGGTGACTTGCCCACCCATAAAGCGCTGACTCAAACCAGCCTGCTCCGCTTCCCCTAACCAGGCATCCCGCATCACCGCCAAACTCACTTCGCCAGCAAAGGCGCCAGCGTCAGCCGCATCTAAGGTTCGCTCCAAGGCTTCGGTCAGGGTCACCAACAAGCGTTCGTCTTGGTCATCGCGGAAATCAAAAAATTGCTCAAGCAAGTTTTGGCGAATGTCGTCTTGATCCGATTGCCGCCCGTAGAATAAATGGGTCCACTCGGTCACACTGCGAGTTGGCGCCGTTCCTAACGCTTGAATCCACACTTTCAGGGCATGCAAGAGTCGCAACACTGGCCCAAGGTCCGTCGCTGCTAAGCCCGCAACTTCTGAGTACGGTCGGCGCTCCTGCCAATGGCTCAGCTCCTTTTGTTGCTCTGCATTACCAGGGTGTTCAGCATCGAGCTCTGAGTCCCCTAATGCGTAGCCTAATAGCATTCGTTCAATACCAAAAATCCAGCTATAGGAATCACCCATGGCCCCTAAACCCAAGGTCTCCCGATGAGACTTATCTAAGCCCCAGCGCACGCCGGACTCAGTGAGCCATAAGCGCAGTTGCGGCAGCACACTGGGTTCGAGGCCAAAACGACGCTGAATCGCGGGCACTTCGAGCAAATCGAACACATCATTGAGGGTAATACGTTGATCCGGGAGGCTCAGTAAATATTCCAGGGCAATAAGCAGAGGCACTCGGCCACGACTCGCCTGATCCGCCAAACTGAACGGAATATAGCGCCGGTCATCTCGCTCGATCCGCCCAAACACGGCCATAATGTGAGGCGCGTATTCACCAATGTCTGGTGTCATCACAATCACATCTCGCGGCTTGAGGTCAGGGTTCGCGGCAAAGTCGTTTAACAGTTGGTCTTGCAGTACTTCCACTTCACGCTGGCGGCTGTGACAGCGATGAAAAGTGAGGCTGTTATCCTGCTCCTTTAATAGGCGCGGCGTATCGGGAAGTGGGTGTAGCTCCAAGATGTCATCTTGGAGCTGCTGCAGTACCGTCACAGCATCGGGGGAGGACGCGCTAGCGCTATGGGGTTCACTATAAATATCGATTCGGTCCGCAAACCAATCGCGGTACCGCTCTGGCTCATCAAATTGGTCTAGCAAACTAATATAGTCGCGTCCTTGCTTGCCCAAGCTAGCAAGCAATGGCGGCGCGTACAGATGAAGATTCTCCGCACTAAGGGCTTCCGGTAATCCGGCTTTTCGTTGTTGACGCTTTTGTTGGCGACGTACTTCATCACGCACGGTAGCGATATCGCCCCAGAAGTGACGACAAGGATTGAGCACGGCAAGCAATACTTGGCTATGTTTACCCAGTGCTGCCAGTAATTCCAAGGTTTGCTGGGGTAACGACGACACCCCAAATACAATGACCCGCTGAGGAAAGCTATGGGCCGGAAAATCTTGCGTTTGCAGGGCCCGCAGAGCCCGCTGGTGCACATCAGCGCGACTCGAATAACTAGCAGCGTGCAATGCCTCTTCCAAATCGGTGCGCAAGGCCCGCCACAGTGCAGGTTGCCATGTTTGATCCAAGGGAACCTCGATCTGATCGCCTTGTTGTTGGCGCAACAAAACATCATTGCCGTCGGTCCATTGTTGCAACCAATCAGCACGATACACCTGATATTGATCGAAGAGGTCGGCCAACCGCGCGGCCAAGTGCCAGGCTTTCCGGCCGTCTTGATCGTCACTTAAATAACGTTGCAGCGGTTCGTAAACTGAATCTGTTAATGCCGGCAATAAGCGCAAAATGCGCCAGGTTAAATTATTTTTATCATAGGGTAACGAGGCTGGAATATCGGCCCCAAGAGCCATCCGATATAAACGCCAAACAAACTGATTGGGTAGTTCGACACGCAGTCCTGCAGCAATCCCAGGGTGACCATCTGCGGTGCTCGCCAACGCCATTTTTAACCACTGGGCGATGCCGTTACTTTGCACCAGTATTTGTTCTTCTTCCAGCGGGGCAAGCGGATGAGTGGCCATCCATTGCACCAACGCCTCGCGTAACACCTCGAGGCGATTTCCATGGAGAACGGCGAATCCTGGGGTTAACGTCATGTGTGTTCTATTCCTTGATGATCATTTTGTTATCAGTGCTTTGCAAACAATGTATCCTGATCTTAATTCATCTATGCGTCACTATCTGTCGCAAGACCCGCCAAGCCCGCAGCGCCCGGCATAAACTCAATGAGATAATCAATTAACACGCGCACGGCAGGGAGTAAACCTCGCCGATAAGGATACACCATGTGCAGCTTACCCACAGGTAATCGCCATTCGGGCAACACCCGCACTAACCGGCCTTGTTCCACATAATCACGACACAGATACACCGGTAACGATACCACGCCCTGATGCTCAGCCGCAGCCTCACGTAATACCCAAAGATCATCGGTAATCAACCGTGGCTGATAGTTCATGGTGACCGATTCCCCATGCTGAGATGTAAAGCTCCATTGATAACGACCCGAGGAATAGTGCATGGATAAGGTTGGCCAATCAGACAGGTCTAAGGGATGCTCAGGCAGACCATAACGTGTAACACATTCTGGGCTCGCAAATAGGGCAGATGCCGATGGCAACAGTTCCCGAGCAATCAACGATGAGTCTTCAATGGTAGAACGTACACGAAGGGCAATATCGACCTGCTCTTCAATAAGGTTCACCGGTTTGTTCGTCATCACTAAGTCGATCTGAACATCGGGATAGCGCGCAAGAAAACCGGGCATAATAGACACGAGTAGCGACTGGCTAATGGCATAAGGGCTGCTAATGCGTACTTTGCCACGCGGTTTTTCCTGCACAAAATGGGTGACTTGCTCGGCTGCTTCCGCCGCGGCCACCACCGTTTGGCAATGCACCAGAAATTCACGCCCCACATCGGTGAGGTAAAGCTTGCGCGTGGTGCGATTCAGTAACCGTACGCCCAATTCATCTTCAAGATCGGCGATACGGCGACTTAGGGTTGATTTCGGAACGCCAAGCGCTCGCGCAGCTCCGCTAAACGAGCCATGTTCAACCACATGGGCAAACCATGCCAAATTGGTAATATCTTTCATGACCTAGCATCCTCCCCATGGCAATCAAAAAAATTGTGCCATATATGGAACAGTAATTCTCATTTTAGGCATCTAGTTCGTTAATTGGAACACCTTTATCATAGCACCGTGAATAGGAGCGACGCACGAATGCGTACATCAACGAAATGAGGTTGCTATGAAAATTTTACATCTTGAATCAGGTCTGTTTGTTGGCCAATCCGTAAGTCGTCAGCTAAGCCAAAAGGTCATCGAGCGTTTAGTGGCAAAAAATCCAAGCGCTCAAGTCATTACGCGTGATCTGGTGCAATCACCCATTGCTCATTTGGATGCAGAAATTCTTATGGCTGGTGCTACTGAAGCCGCAAATCGCAGCGAGCGTCAGGCTATCGAAAGCGCACTGACCGAAACCCTGTTAGAAGAATTGTTTGCAGCTGATGTGATCGTGATTGGTGCGCCCATGTACAATTTCTCTATCCCTACCCAGTTAAAAGCGTGGATTGATCGCGTCGCCCAAGCCGGTCGTACTTTCGAATATACCGAACAAGGCCCGCGTGGTTTGGTTAAAGGTAAGCGCGTATTTCTCGCTTCAGCACGTGGTGGTATTTATAGCGAAGGTGCTGCCGCCGCTATGGAGCATCAAGAAAGCTTCCTGACCACTGTTTTAGGCTTTATGGGCATGACGGACGTGACCATCGTGCGCGCGGAAGGGGTGAACTTGGGCGAAGAAGCCCGCACCAATTCCATTGCTGCTGCGAGTGATAACATTCAAGCCATCGACGCCGCTTAACGTCGACATGGAGCGAGGTATGGAACTTAAGAATCCATACCTTGCGCCCCCCAGGACGCATGCTCAAGAGCCGATCGTCATCGACTGTCGGCTTTTTTATTCACCTCATTTTTTTGATATTTTCTTATTCTAGAACAAGAAATAACCACCTCGTCGGTGCCATCTTATTTTGCTTGTGTATAAAATAGACAGAGTTACCCGTTAATAGGCCCATCAAAATTATGCCTGATCGAAAATCCATCACCACGATGTTACAAGATCATGAATACGAGAATGAACATCTGGATCGGATTTTTCGGCATTTCCCTGGCTTTGTTTACCAATTACGTCAATACCCTGATGGGCGCCTTGTCTACCCATACGCGTCCTCATCTGCGCGCTTGCTTTTTGGGGTTGACCCCGAGGCATTGCGGCACGATGGCAGCCCGCTACTTAAGTTAATTCATCCAAGCGATTACGAGCGCGTGATGGAGTCCACAGCTCGAAGTGTTGCAACCATGAGCGAGTGGCAGCAAGAATTTCGCATGATCGTCAATGGTCAAACCATGTGGTTAGCAGCCTACGATGTTCCCTCACGGCTCCCAGATGGCAGCATTGTTTTCAATGGCTACGCCACCGTGATCACTGAACGGAAAGTGTTAGAAGCACGTTTAGCGGAAAGTGAGAAAACCTTTCGGGCTTTAATAGAGAACGCCAATGATGTGATCTATACCCTCAGTCCCGACGGCGTATTCACCTACATTTCGCCCATGTGGACAGAACAACTAGGCCACCATCGCGACGAGGTACTAGGCCAACCTTTTGCTCATTTTGTGCATCCCGAAGATATCGAAATCTGCTTTTCCTTTCTACAAGAAATCGTCACCTTAGGTAAGAAACGAGCAGGAATTGAATATCGCATCTTCCATAAAAATGGAACTATGCAATGGCATATGTCGAATGCTTCGCCCATCTATGATGAAGGCGGTGTCATCACTAAATATATGGGCATTGCTCGCGACATTACCGAAAGCAAACATCTCCAGAGAAAAATGGAGAAACAAGCTCATTATGACAATCTCACGGAATTACCAAACCGCGAGTTATTCTTTAGTCAGTTACAGAGGCTCATTAATCGATCTGCGTCAGAAGAATTCCAGGTGGCCCTGATGTTTATCGACTTAGATTACTTTAAGCCTGTAAACGATAATTTTGGCCATGCGGTGGGCGATATCCTCTTACAAGAAGTCGCACAACGCCTGCGTGATACACTCCGAGATAGAGATTTAGTGGGCCGCATTGGTGGTGATGAGTTTGTCGTCGCCATTGCTGATTTAAAGAGTCCTGAAAAGACGCAAGCGATCGCCGAACAAACCGCACAACGCATACTTGCGGCAATAGCAACGCCTTTCGAAATTGAAGGCAATACCCATAAAATATCCTGCAGTATTGGTATTGCTTTGTATCCCGAGCACGCCGACGACATGGTGAGCCTCGCTCGAAAAGCCGACGAGGCCATGTATTTGGCTAAAAGTAATGGCCGCGGTCGCTTAGAACTGTATCAAAGCATAGCCAGTCGAGTATCTCTCAAGTAAACTAAGTGCATCTATTGATCCATGAGGAGAGCCTGTGATGCGCCGCCTGACTAATTGCTTTACTGGGTACGCACGATCTGCCAGCACGGCGATGTTCACTGCGTTAGTATCCCTATGCCTCCTTGTATCTCCCGCTAATGCTGAAGAAACTGAGCATGTGGGCCCGAACTGGCGTATGTTGGATTTGTTCTATTGGCATGAAGCCGGACGGGATGAGAATGCCCCCAAAGCCGATATGCTTGGGTTACGCGCTGGGGTAAGTTTTCGCGAACATTGGTTAATCAGCATTGAGGTAACAGGGGGCGAGCTCACGTCCACCTCTGAGCTTTCTACCTCAACGGCAAACGCTTTTCAGTCTACTTTTCTCGCAGGATATCGCAGTGCTGCAAGTGATTTTGCGGATCTGTATATTATGGGAGGAGGCACACGTATCGATGTCGATTTCGGCAATTTTACTGCTTGGCAATCCGGTTTTGTCACCCGCGCTGGAATGCGCGGGGTGATTGAAAGCACTTGGGACTTAAATACCTATTTGCAGTACAGCTACGTGAACCGTTCATCGACCACTAGCATTCATGCAGAAGCCCGTTATCCCCTATTTCACCGAGTGGATGTATTTGCTGGCATCGGCGTATATGCACGAGATTACTCGGGCCGGATTGGCGTAAGCATCCACTTTTAGTGCTCTTCGGGCACCACAACACCCCACAAGTCGTACTCATCGGTGTGAATAATTTCAACCCACACTTTGTCGCCGGGCTTCACGTTGGTTTCATCACTCAAGTGCACCACTCCATCGATTTCTGGAGCATCGGCATAGCTACGTCCTACCGCCCCTTCGGGATTCACTTCATCGATGAGTACCAACATCTCTTGGCCTACTCGCGCCTGCAATTTTGCCGCACTTATCTCTTGCTGCACCTGCATAAAGCGTTCATAACGCGATTGCTTTACATCATCTGGCACTGGATCAGGAAGATCGTTGGCTTTTGCGCCGTCGACCGGTGAATAGGTGAAACATCCCACCCGATCCAATTGCGCGGCCCGCAAGAACGCCAACAACTCTTCGAAATCATCTTCGGTTTCACCGGGGAAGCCAACAATAAAGGTACTGCGAATCACCAAATCAGGACACATGTCGCGCCAGCGTTGAATACGCTCTAACACCCGCTCCGAACTGCCAGGGCGCTTCATGAGTTTGAGAATCTTTTTGCTCGCGTGCTGAAATGGGATATCCAGATACGGCAGAATCTTACCTTCAGCCATCAATGGGATCACGTCATCCACCGACGGATAAGGATATACGTAGTGCAAGCGCACCCACACACCCAATTCGCCCAGGGCTTGGCACAGCTCAAGCATGCGCGTTTTCACCGGGCGGCCATCCCAAAAGCCGGTGCGGTGTTTTACATCCACACCATAGGCGCTGGTATCTTGTGAAATAACGAGAAGTTCTTTTACGCCCGCATTTTTTAACCGCTGGGCTTCGTCGAGCACATGACCCACAGGACGACTCACTAAATCGCCACGGAACGATGGAATAATGCAGAAGGTACAGCGATGGTTACAGCCTTCGGAAATCTTTAAATAAGCAAAATGCTTTGGCGTTAACTTCACGCCTGTGTCTGGCACCAAGGTTTCAAAAGGAATCCGCTCGGGCTTCGGCAAGTGGTTATGCACCTGCGACATCACTTCTTCATAAGCGTGTGGCCCGGTAATTGCCAATACATTCGGGTGCACTTCACGGATTTCATCATCACGTGCCCCTAAACAACCGGTCACCAATACCTTGCCGTTTTCCCGCAAGGCTTCACCGATGGCATCGAGTGATTCCTGCACCGCAGAATCAATAAAGCCACAGGTGTTCACAATCACCATATCCGCGTCGGCATAACTGGGAACCACATCGTACCCTTCCACGCGCAACTGCGTAAGAATGCGCTCGGAGTCGACTAGGTTTTTCGGGCAACCTAAGCTCACAAAGCCAATCGTCGCTTGCCCGTCGCGAGTCGGTGTCGACGGCAACGCGCTGCCTTTTGAGGCCGAATGAGAATGAGCGGGGTGGAAGATTTCTGGTTGCGACATAATGGTTCTCAGTACGAGGATGAAGTTGATTCTAGGCTATTTTACCTTACTCACCGCCTAAAAATACACTGCATATACGCAGGATTATTTTGTAAACGTTGCATCCCCTGCTACCTTTACATAAGGTTGAAGTACATTATAACGATACAAGAGGTATCCATGTCGCCATTCAAGTCTGCGCTCCTGCGCACCTGTATCTATATCTTGTTTGGTAGCTTATGGATTCTTTATTCGGATCGGTTTTTAGCGAATTTTGTCGATACCACCGAAGCGCTCACGCAATTACAAACCTACAAAGGCTGGTTTTTTGTTGTTATCACCGGTCTCTTATTTTTTTATTTGATGTACAGCGCACTGAATCGTGAGCGTAAGTTGCATGAACGCGATGAGCTCACCGGTCTTCTCAATCGCCACATGTTTCAAGATGAAGTCAATAATTGGATTCGTCAGTATCAAGATGACGAGCAAGCGTTTTTGGTGGCGGTGTTAAACATTGATGATTTCCGAAACATTAATCATGCTGTAGGCCATGCCAACGCAGACTTGTTACTGAAAGATATTGCCACTCAGATTGAGGCAAGCTTTGCCTGTGCGCCTGCGCTGATTGCCCGAACGGGCGGCGACGAATTCTCCATTGCCATTCATACGACCAAAGGCTTTGAGCACCATTTAGAAGATATCCGAGAATTACAGCGAAAAATCAAAGCAATTTCCATTCCCAATATGCCTCAGCTACGCACCAGTATCGCCGCTGGCATCGCCGTATTTCCTGATGATGCAAGTGATGTAAAGTCGCTGCAAGGGGCGGCAAATATTGCGCTCGAGGAAGCCAAAGAAATGGGTCACGGGCAATTACGCCTCTATGATCATGTGTTTGGTGAGTCGGTACACAATCGCTTGCAACTCAGCCAAGATCTACAAAAAGCGCTCGAGAACAACGAATTATTTGTGGTTTACCAACCACAATTTGATACGGCATCATTGCAAATTACAGGCGTAGAGGCGTTATTACGCTGGACTCATCCCGAATTAGGCCCGATCCGACCGGATGTTTTTATTTCCCTTGCCGAACAACAAGGATTGATTGCGAAGGTCACCGACTTTGTCTGCGAAAAGGCGCTACAAGAACTCGAGTCCAGAACCTTGTTACATCGCCTTATTCCGCGCCTATCGATAAATGTATCCGCGTTGGATTTTGAAGGTTCTGCCTGCGCCGATGCCTTTCAACAACGATTTTCGACGTTAAAAGATTGGTCGTTTATCCAACTAGAGCTTACCGAAACCGCGATTATGAATAACTTTGAAAATACCCGACGGGTACTTGATCGGTTACGCAGTGCAAACGTGCAAGTATCCATCGATGATTTTGGCACCGGTTACTCATCATTGAACCTTTTGCGTCGATTACCGGTCAATGAAGTGAAGATCGATCGAAGTTTTATTCGTGATATTCCCCGAAGCGGCGAAAGCAGCAGTATCGTGCGTACCGTTATTGCGATGGCGCGCTCCCTGAAACTTCGTGTGATTGCAGAGGGTGTAGAGACCCCCGCGCAAATTCGCTTTCTCCAGGAAGAGAATTGCGATGAGTTACAAGGGTTTTATCTAAGTAAGCCCATGCGTATCGATGCCCTTGAAGCCTTCTGCAAATCCTATGTGCCGGAAAAGTTAGCCCAGCACTCCGTATAAAAGACAATCACAGGACTGTGAAACGATTTATGAACACTCTAACAACGCGCTGCTTTTTAGTCCTCGTCTGCCTGCCTTTTTTTCTGGTCGGCTGTCAGCAAACCGCTGTGCAACAAGAAACTTACGCCCCGGCCACCACCCAACAACCGACTATGGAAGATTATTGCGCAGAGCATGCCTGCCGCGGTGAAACCCACATTGAATTAGCCACCATCGATGGCGGTTACCAACACAAGTCCTCCTACTATTGGCCTGTTGTTAAAGACAACAGCGAAATTCGTGTTTTGGCAGGTGAGCGCGTATTCATTGAGGTTCTGTTTGATGAATTTGGTTCACCTAAAGAATTTATTCACGTGAATGAAATTCAACATCCAACCCGCACCTTTGAATTCAATTTCCGGCAAGTGGCAGGCAACTATGGCATGTTGGCCACCCTGCGCAACCCGCTCAATCAACCGGTTATTTTCTCTGTGACCTTAGTGGATGTAGATGGCAAAACTCGCACTGCTGGCACGTGCCCGATCCGCCCTAATCGGTCCTTTATGGATCAATGGGCCTTCCCTGCCACAGAGCTCGTGTTGAGTAACTTACAAGTACTGCATCCAAGCTCGCCCATTGTATGCACTGGAAGCTGATAAAGGGTCAACTTAACGCGATCTGGATCAAGATTCCGACCGTTCGTTTATGCTCTAATAAGCAGAATCTGCAAAGGAGTAATTATGACCCCACACATTGAAGCAGCCAGCGATGCATTTGCGAAAACCGTACTCATGCCCGGCGATCCACTGCGCGCCAAGTTTATTGCCGAACATTACTTAGATAACGTGAAGCAGGTGAATCAAGTACGCAATATGCTTGCATACACTGGCACTTATCAAGGTGTGCCAGTAAGTGTGATGGGTAGTGGCATGGGCATGCCCAGTATCGGGATTTATTCTTGGGAGCTATTCACGGTTTACGAAGTGGAACATATTATTCGTATTGGCTCCTGCGGTGCCTACAGCCCGGAGTTAAATCTCTATGATGTGCTGCTTGCTGATCGGGTTTTTAGTGAAACCACCTTCGGCACTGTACAAAATGGCGACCCTAACCCGTTTCGTTCACCTTCGCCTGAGTTGAACCAACGGTTGATTCAATCCGCCCATGCGCTATCCTTGCCTCTGAAAACCGGCACGGTACACTCCTGTGACGTGTTCTACCGGGAAAACAGCCAAGATTTCCAACGAATCCTGCATACCCATCAAGCGCTCGCGGTGGAAATGGAGGCCTTCGCCTTGTTTCACAATGCGCAAGTGCTTGGCAAACACGCCGCCTGCTTGTTGACCGTATCTGATAGTTTGGTTACTGCGGAGGCTGCGTCACCAGAAGCACGACAGACAGCCTTTACCCGCATGATGGATATCGCGTTGCACAGTATTGCCAACGCCTAACCAGTTTATTTCGTTTCCCGTGGCAAACTGCTGGTGAATAGTTTATCGCCAGCAGCAGTGTGCAGCACTAAATTGTCGTGGGCATCAAAATCAAACAAAATGACATCACCGAGGGCATTGATATAGCGCGATTCAAGTTGCATTCGTGGCTCTTCGCAAGCCATACGTGTTAATCCCATCTGACTAAAGCGCACGCCCTCACCGGTCAGTGTGTACCGACCAAAGTAACGATTGCATCCACTTTGACCATACAGGCGACCGTCATCACCAAAATTGAGGGTCATAGACACATTATCCGGAACGGCATCATCGTTGATGGCCACAATATGCCATTGGCTATTTGCGATCAGTGTATCCGTATGACCCGCACAGCCGGCCACCACGCGTTCACCGGTGTTTAACTCCGCAACGTAGGGATACGGCATGCCGGTCATGGTGTCGTGGCAAATGCTTACCCATAGGCTAATACTGCCACGGTCGTCTGCAAATACCATGGTTTGTTGATCATTCTGCACAATGGTGTCGGCAATGATCTCAATATTGCGCGACTCACCCATAAACTCGTAATGCACTTGCGCGTGATAAATATCGGCCATCCAAAAGGGTTCATTGCCTCGAGCTTGCATCTGCAGCTCACCGGCATCCTCAAGCACCACTGGCTCAACTACCTCAGGCTCACTTTCTTCCGGTACCGACGCACAGCCGACTATACCCATCAGCATCCCGAGCGCCATCACTCCACGTACATATTGATTCATCGCTTTGATTTGCATGGTTCCTCTCCAATCAAAGAAAAGCCATCAGGGCCACATCACGACGCGATAGCGGATAAAGTTCGATACTCATCCAGTGCATACTCATCCGTCATGCCACTGATCATGTCTTGTAACAAGCGACAGCGACAATACATTTCCCACACTTCCGGGTCGGCACTTTCGCGTTTCGCTAGCTGTGCATAAGCTTTAACATGTTTTTTGGGTAAACGGTTATACAAGCGGCTGACAATTAACAATCCTTTACGTTCACCGCGTTGTAAACGCGAAAAATCCGTATGGGAGAGCATGAGCAGGGGGCGATAGTGCTCAAGCAACTGATGAATAATGTGGTAACCCTGTAACTCCAAAGTTTCTACTTCGGCACTGGAAAATACATACGCGCTCGCTACTTTCTTGAAGGTTTCGATCACAGCATGAGCCGCCGAGTCATCCTCGAGCAACGCGCGATTGAAGGACCCATCCATCACCGTCGACCAATGCGCATGAAACTGCTCAGCCGCATGATCCACTAATGGGTGTACGAGCTGCACCCGCAACCACACAAAAAACTCATGTTCTTTGTTAATGGCTTCGTTTTCGGCACGCTGCAACGCATAGCGCACTACCTTTGCGAACGACTTTTGCTTGAAATGATCGCCGTCGGGATCCTGTGGATACTGGCGGGAAAATTCATCGATGAGGTAAGTCGCTAATGCTTGATAGCTCAACAAGCCTTTGTCGACACCATCTTCGAGGTCCGCCAAACAATAGGAGATATCATCGGCGGCCTCCATCACATAGGTGAGCGGATAACGATGCCCGGGCTGCAAGCCCAGTTGCGCTTGCAGATCTTCAATAAACGGCTGTTCAGAGAGATAAAAGCCCGGCTTCTTTTGCAGATAACTCAGCGGATGAGCGTCATCGGGGCGCGGGTCGGTCGCAGGCCGAGTGTATTTCAAAATACAGGCGGTTTGTGCGTAGGTCAGATTCAGTTTCTGCAGGGCCGCAATGATTCGAATACCTTGGGCATTGCCTTCGAAGCTTTGCAACTCACGCACCACTTGCTCACGCAATGTTTCGGCAGCACCGGTTTTTGTGTGAGCAAATGCGGGCAGAGACTCCACGTGGTCGGCAAACCATGCCGACAACGCCGCCTCTCCAAAATGACCAAAGGGTGGGTTACCGATGTCGTGCATCAGACACGCCATCTCTACCATGGATTCAGCAGCTCGTTCGTAGTGGAGAAACTCGTGCTGACTATCTCGCTGTTTCAGCTTGCGAAATATCTCGCGGGTAATAAAACGACCGGTTTGCTGCACTTCAAGAGAGTGCGTTAAACGAGAGCGCACCGCCGCATTGCGTTCCAATGGAAATACCTGGGTTTTTTGCTGCAAGCGACGCACCGCAGCGGAGTTTATGATGCGTCCCCGATCGCTTTCTAATTCACGTTCAAGCCGTTCCACGCTGGCTGTTTGGCCATTCTTCAGCGCCTGCATATACGGTCGCTGATGCTGAAATAAACGCTGCACCATGTTTTATCCCCTTCAAGTAGACTTCCACCATACCCAAATTCACGGCGGAGATAAATCAACCGATCGGCTGATAGCCTGACCAATCCGGTTCCAGGGCTTGGCGTTGCCCGTCTTTTTCTAAGTGGATATACCAACCCTCCAGTAAATCCACACTCAAGCAATTATCCACTTGATGAATATCGTCTTTATGGGGCATCACGCTATCGGTCATAAGGCGGCGACTGCCAATCACTTTTGCTTCCGCTTCTGAGGTGGCCACACACAGAGTGAAATCATGAAACTCAGCCAGCTTTCCCGGATAGTAGCCACCAAAGTTCACAAACCACAGCTGTTCAACATGCTCCGGCGGCGTTTGCTTTAATACAATACGGTAGCCATCCACATGGTGCAGGCGCACATAGCTATCTAAGTGCAAACTTTTAGGGATGCCATACCACTGCTTGCGAAGCGTTGGGTAGCACGATTCGATCGAATCACCCACGACAAATCGAACATCATGCACCTCAATGTTCGCCCCTGGGGCATCTCCCCCCACATACACCAAAAATAGATTCATCTGTGTTAACCGTTGTTATTGTTCAATTCTATTGCTGACCTTACTGACTTGAGCGAAGTTTTACCGCCGTTCCAAATACCAAGATCTCTGCTGCACTTTGCGCCACTACTGAGGTTGAAAAACGCACCCCAACAATGGCATCGGCCCCCAAAGTACGCGCTTCGTCGAGCATCCGGTCAATCGACTGCTCGCGCGCTTCCGCCATCAGCTTGGTATAGTCATGTAATTCACCACCCACCAAATTCCGTAAACCCGCCAATACGTCGCGGCCTAAGTGACGCGCGCGAATGGTGTTACCACGCACAATCCCCAAAGTTTCGGTGATATCTTCACCAACAATCGTTTCTGTGGTTGCGATCAAAATAGGTTTCATAGTTTTACCTTTCTGTATTTGTCGGTTTTCATGGCCACTAAGCGTTGCCGCAATACCATCAAGAATAATCCGAGGAGTCCCAAATAAAATCCAGCGATTCCTAACCGGACCCACCAAGGCACACTGCTATTGGTTAGTAAATCCAACGCCAGCTCCCAGAAGAAGAAACTGGTCACCAAAAGTACACCCAAAATAAGTGCCGACCAGCCCAGAATACCCAACCAACGGGCCGGTTTATCCCCCATAATCTTAGGCAGATCGCGAGCGTCAGCAGAAACATGCACGGCGACTTTCATATCTCCCCGCAAGGCTTGCATATCTGCCAAAAGTTGTTGGCAATGCGGACAGCTCCGCAAATGAATCATCACGCGCTGTTGTTCCTGTTGTGATAGTTCGCCATCTAAATAGCCGGATAGTTCCTCGGCTACCGCGCAAGGCTGTTGCTCAGTTTGCATAAGTGGCACCCCCTGACTGTGTTTGCAATCGAATAAGATGATCGCGAAGCGCCATCCGGGCGCGATGCAAGCGCGACATTACCGTGCCGCGCTCAATCCCTAAAACTTCAGCAAGATCATCGTAGCTAAGATCGTTTACGTCGCGTAACACCACGATTTCACGCTGTTCCGGCGTTAACTTGGCAAGTCCTTGGCGCACCCATGCAATGCGTTCCGAGCGCTCATGGGACTCATCCGTATCAACGAATGAGGCAGCGAGAGCATCGGCATCCACATGTCGTTGAAATCGTTGCTCCTGATGCAACCCGTTGATGCACAAATTACGCACAACTTTAAAGAACCACACCTTCTGTGCCGCCACGTCCGTGGGCACCCGACGTGCACTCAGGCTTTTATACAGCGCTTGTTGCACAACATCCCGGGCACTTTCCCGACACCCTAAAAGACTAGTGGCAAAGCCGATAGCACCACCATACCACTGTAAAAATGGGTGCTGGGTTTCCATTTGGCGGCTCTCCTTGTTAGGTTAGGTTGCACGATCGACATACTATAAACCGATGTCGTTGGGTTTTATTCCCACGTATCTCACTGGTATGGGCAGTTTATTTTTGTCGACTTAGTAGCTCAGACTTTCTTACACTATACGAAATCACATACATGGAGCCTAACGTGAATCAGATTCCTTTGCCCGATATCGTTGTCATGTTCTTTCTACTGGGTGTCGTTGCAGGATTAGTGAAATCCGATTTAAAGCTTCCGAAAGCCGCGTACGATGTGCTCAGTTTGCTACTGATGTTAACCATCGGCTTGAAGGGCGGGATGGCGCTGCACGAGAGCATGGGCCCCGGATTATTTACTGAGCTCGCCGGTATTGTGCTGCTTGGCATTCTCTCGCCATTAATTATTTTCCCAATTGTTTACTATGTGGTACGCCTTAGCCTTGCCAATAGCGCCAGCTTAACGGCGCATTATGGCTCGGTGAGTGCGGGTACCTTTGCAGTTGCACTGGCATACGTTCAAGGGCGCGAACTCCTTGCCGGTGGCCAAGTAACCTTGTACCTTGTGCTACTCGAGCTACCGGCAATTGTGCTGGGCTTAATGATTTACCGCAAACTCAGTGGTCAACACACGGGATCAAGCGCGGCGCTGTGGCAAGAAACGCTCACTAACCGCGGGGTTATTTTGCTTGTCGGTGGTGTGCTCATTGGTTGGCTCTATGGTCCCCATGCTGGCGACCAAGTCACTGGCCTGTATACCAACGCGTTTTATGGCGTACTTGCGTTGTTCTTATTAGAAATGGGGATGGTAGCGGCAACCACCCTGCATGGCTTGCAACGAAGTCATTGGCGAATTATCGCCTTTGCCTTGGTGATGCCCGTGGTATTAGCTTGCCTCGGTCTAGGTATGGCTATCGCCCTTGGTTTACCCGAAGGCTCGGCCATTATTCTGGCCTCTCTGACCGCGTCAGCTTCCTACATTGCCGCACCCGTCGCCATTCGCGGGGCCATTCCAGAAGCCGACATTGGACTCGCCATGCTCGCCTCTCTAGGCGTTACGTTCCCATTTAATGTGATAATCGGTATTCCGCTGTACCATAGCATGTGGCTTTGGGTCACAGGTTAATCAGTTCGCAGGTGATCTAAAACCCGATCACCTGCGAATACAGAGTACATATCTCAACCGACTTAGGTGCCGCCATGTTTGGCTTGTTTAAACCGAAAGACCCGACCAAAGCACTGCGCAAGAAACACGCGCAATTGCTCGAAAAAGGCATGCTCGCCCAACGCAAAGGGGATATCCGCACATACTCCATGCTCTCCCTCGAAGCCGAGAATCTGTGGAAAGAAATAGAAGCATTAGAGAAAAAAGGGCCCTGAGGCCCCTAGCCAGCGTATAGAATTCTGCGTTTATGGAATCGTATAAGTTGAGTTCAGGGCTCTTTATCAGTAGAGAAAATTTCTTTAATTTCCTTTCGATAGAAAAGCACCGCGAACACTACGCAAAACAACGTAACGAAAAACAAACTTTCGAAGATATCCGCGAGGCTAAAATCACTGCCCGTTGTTTTATATAACACAAGTATCCTCGCGATAATTCCCACAACCAAAACAGACACGATCAGACGTGTTTTTTTCACGTAAAATCTCTCCTTGAACATCAGGGCAAGAGCTTGAGTGCTTTTAATCACCTTCATTAGGGGTAATACTACCACCTAAAATGATGTTCGGGTTTAGTCTGCCACTACAAGGGGTCGTAGGGGTAGTGTAATGAAATCAACTACTCCGCTGGCTCAGTCCGCACGAATCCAGACTTCGGCATCGCTTCTTTTGAGACAAGTGTTTGCCACATTAAAACACCAGAACACAATGCATACAGATCAGCAAAGAAATGATAACCATGCCACTCAAGGCGGAAGCCTCCTGAGTAAGCAAGCACCACCCATGACAACACGATGCATATGAGCTGTAGTTTCTTAGTACCAATAAATAGACCCGCAGCAAGTGCAAGGAATACCAAAGCCTGCATAGCTGGCATGCTCAACAAAACGGCGTCGTGCAGCGTATTATCGATAAGATTAGCCATCTCAAGAGTCTCAAGTTGACTATCTTGCCCCACATAGAAACTAACCAAAACGACCAATATGGCTGTTAAAAATGTAAGAACCTTCATTTTCATCGATGCTATGAATCGGCTAACTTGTAAAGAATCTCCCATGAATCGGCTGATATCAGAAGCTATTAATATTCCAATTCCACCCACCACAAATGTGTATGCGCTGGTGTCGACAAGTCCTATTACCGTCACAGACTCATAAGGTTCTATAGGCAAATAAAGCACCACAAAAAGCACATAAAATGCCAGTCTTGCAGTAATCCGATTAAAAAACAGCAGGAGTGGTATTAGATAATAAACCGCATTCAGCCAAATTTCCGTGGAGAACCACAAAATCCCGCTTTCTTGAGTTGTTTGTGCTGCTGCAAATAGTAAGTTTGTGTATTGTTGTAGGTACTCGAGGTCATACCAATACAGCACCTGCCAGTGGATCCATAAGTGCATGTATATCAAACCCACCACAAGAAATGATAATATCCGGTGAGTTTTTAACTCGTAAGTTTCCTTAAGCATAAACTATATCCCTAAGCGACGTTGGCCGACAGAGCTTGGCGCAATAAATTCATTTAACATATCCCTATAACCTCGCGGATATATTCCGCATTTACATGGATTATTGCTCCCAATGGCTATCGGACCTTCAACGAAAATCTCTTCATTTTTATTATTTTTTGAACATGAAGTACGTGACTCATCGTAGTCTGGGTTAGGACACACACACCCTTGAATTCCTCCAGCAGCTATTAAAACTCGATCTGCAGTTTCCACAGAGTTCCTAACAAACTCCTGACGCATCTCTCTGTCATTTATCCGCCGCTGGAAAGGTGTGGCTAATCTACGAAAAGGATTCCGGCTTAAACCTAATTCATCGACATACATAACCGGATTTCCTTCAACATACCCATAAGTATTCATCCCGCCAGCTAACCCTATCGGGTCGCTCTGCAGGTAGCGCCCTGTGGTGGCATCGTAGTCCCGAAAATAGTTATACCAGCTGTCTTTTTCTGCATCCCAGTATTGGCCCGGGAACCCGATATTAAAGTCCCCTATCGAGCTTGTGAGAACCGTGCGGTCAAATGCTTCGAGTTGTGCACGCCAGACGACACTCTGTGACTGGTTCGTAATCACTTCCGGGCGCCCCAGGTGGTCATTATGCACATAGTAAAGCTCGTTATTATATATATAACCAACCACCTGACCCGCAAAATAAATATACTGCTTGGATGTACCTTCTGCCAGTAACTGGCCGCTCGGTGCATAGATAAAGTGCGTGGTCACGCCACCCGATGTTTTGCGTACCCGTTGGCCCAGCGCATTGTATCCATAGGTGGCACTGCCCGCACTGACCATACGGTTGTCATCGTTGTAGGTATAGTTTCGTGTCTGCCCGTTAAACAAAGTTTCACTAATCACATTACCATTGGCATCGTAACTCAGGTTACGCTGATTGCTTCCACGGGTTATTGACAGCAGCCGATTGGAGTTTGCATCCATGGTATAGCTTTCACTGAGGCTGCCCGTGCGACTTAAGCGATTGCCCAAGGTATCATAAGTGAACCCTGAGTTCCCTAGCCCACTACTCGTAATGCCAATCAAACGGTTACGGTTGTCGTAGCTAAATGCCTGCGAATCACCGGTTCGTATACCGTTCGTAATCTCAACAATATTCCCACGCCCATCATACGCATAAGATAAAGACTGCACTCCAGGTGTTTGAATCGATGTCAAGCGATAGCTCTGGTCGTAGCTGAGCGAACGCTGCAGCGAGTTACCGTACGTCCATGAGCGTACAGGACCAAAAGGCAACGATGAAATGTTGCTCAGTAATGGGGTATTCACACCACCAATGGTGACAGACACTGATTCTATCTCACCATAATTGTTATAGTGATAATGCACTTGATTGCCGCCAGGATATACAAGCGAATTCACGCGCCCATGTCCGTCATACGTCCAATTTACCGTGTAACTGCTGCTATCTATAGATACCTGTTGGGAGGTCGGCAGCCCCCAAATTCCGTATGTATAGGTCGTGGAACCAGAGGTATCCGTAAATGACGTTATTTTCCCGCGATGTTGTTGAACGCCCTGATCGTAATAAAATTGCGTCGTTTGGTCATTCTGCCGCTTTGTCATCCGACCTAGTGCGTCGTATTCCATGGTCGTGGTGATATTTCGTGCATCTGTTACTGAAATAGCGGCCCCCATATTATTCACCACAACACCACTGGTCCCGGTATCAGGACTTGCTAGTTGTTCAGTTTCACCAAAGAAATTTCTTGCGTATGTGGTTGCATTTGAACGCGCATCGGTCACACCTTCTATTCCTTTGAGCGAGTAATTAAATGAAGTCTCGCTGTTATCCGCCGCTTCAATCCGCTCCATACGGTTTAACAAATCATGAGTAAAAAACTGAGAGTGGCCATCCCCGTCCTCAGTTTCTATCAGACGACCTGCCGCATCATAAGTATATAAAGCAATGACATCCCCGTTATGATCGAGAATGGAGCGCAGCATGCCTCTGTCGGTATACGTTCTGTTTTCTAAATAAACGGTTGAGGCCGAGTTATCGATGGTTTCCTTTATCTCTTGCTGTGTAATGTTACCCATCAAATCCCGGGTGAGTAACAGCTCTTGAATAACATTGCCTTTGGCTTGTGAAATACGAATCAATCGACCTGCCAAATCATAATCATACGTAAATACCACCCCAGAGCTATGAGCCTCCTGAGCGATTTCATTGAATCGGTTGTAACTATACGCAACCTCACGAAATGCCCCTGTTGTTGCTACTTGCCTTACGGTCGCGACACGCCCGCGGCTATCATAGGTAAACTCCGTAGCGGTACCATCTGGATACACTATTTTTCCAACGTTACCGAGCGCATCATAGTTCTGATATAAGGTGTTAAATCCAAGCTCGTCGGTAATTTGGGTAAGGTTCCCTTGATTATCATAACTGTAAGTACGGGTTTCCCCTTCGGGATTTGTCATTACCTTGGATGTAATCAGTTTGCCCGTGCCGTAGGTATATTGCCAAGTCCACTCACGCGACTGACCGCCGCCGGACACCTCATATTTTGTTAAATCACGGTATCCATTGTACGTATAGTTCTCACTCCAGCCATCGCTTCGGCTCACTGAAGAAATGAGACGTGATACGGCGTTCCACGAGTACGTTGTCGTATATTCATCGGGCGTTCCAACCGCACGCGTGACCTGAGTTGGCAAGCGCCGGTAATACTGATAGGTACTCACTTCACCGGTTGCAGCTGTTCGCGAGATAACTTGGCCTATACTGTCATGTGTTTGCGATGTGATTGCAGTTCCGCAATAGGGGGTCCCATCTGAGCGGACTTCTGCTAAACGGCTTTTAGTTGAGTTGGTATAGAGATATCGCGTGTTATTACCGAGCGCGTTTGTCGCTGTAGAAGCTGCTTGAACGTAACTAAAAGTCGTTTTATCAATATCATTTGCATGCCGACTCTCTGTCACTCTGCCGTTGCTGTCGTAAGAAAACCAAGAGTAACGCTCTGATCCGTAACTCACACCGGTTAGCCGATGCCCTACCGAAGATTCGTAGTGGTACGTATGCGTTAAATTGTCGGGATAGGTAACTGAGGTTAAAACGCCGTTGGCGTACCCATAAACATATTCATTCCCCTGATTATCAATTACTTTTGAGACCCGATTAGAACTCCATTCTACGGTAAGTTTGCGCCCTCCAACGGCAACAATCTCACTAATTTTCCCTGAGTTGTAGCTGAAAGTAACGCCACGTCCATTGTTGGCTTCTAATATCTGAATTAATCGTCCCACATTGTTGAAAATAAAAGTGCGCCCATCCTCTCCATTCAGTCGGTAGGTACTGAACGTGGGATCCGTTTGTAAAATGTTTGAACCCGTAAAGCTAAAAAATGTAACCTCTGGAAACTCACCCGGCGGACGATTACGCGGTTCATCAAAGTGCACTTTACGACCCGCCCCTAAACGCACATACTCGGGCCAAGGATCACCCTGATCGTTAGAGGTCAAAACAAGTTGCGCATCTAACACCGAATACCAGCCCGGCCCAAATGCACCCACTTCCGAGTTAATACTTGAATATTGACGCGTAAATGCGAACGGAAATTGACCTTGCAGGACTAAATCCGTTACCGATTCAACTTTCTCCCCAGAGGATACAATGACAGGATTACCCTCTTTACATTCGTCATGCGCTTGTTCTTCTTCAAAAAGGTTTACTGTCGACAAATCGCTTGAAATACTTTGATTGAGTGCGCTCATAATACCGCGACTGCCGATAGCCTGAACCCTCATAGGACGAATCCCTTCAGGGCGTGTGCCAACCTTCTTAATACGCTCTATACCATCGGGAACTTTGTCTGTTTCTTGATCTGCGTTAACTTCACCGAGCGGTAACCAAAAACCCGCTAGAGTGGCAGTCAGTAACATACTGGGGAAAAACAATAATGATCGGCGCATCGTTCACACTCCCTATGTTGGGGTAGTCCATTGAATTACATGTGTAGGATGTTGAAAATAGCTCAGGCACAAATCGATAAAAATAGGGGTTTTCCCTCAAATGAACGGGGGGGGGGTGGTTAACTCACTGTTTTTAAAATAAAAACATATAAACACCCTTTACTCTTCTAAGGGAGCGTTACTTAGCCTGTTAACATCGCTTTAATTGCGAAAGACGGTCCTAAGATAGGAGCTTCTTTTTGGTTATGGCAATTGTATTACACTCTCAAAACCCTGCTCGAATCTGTAACCGATTGTGCGATTTTTGTAGATAATTTAATCGCTGGCGCGGTGCAAAGTCACCACGGGGTAAGGTAAGGGGCGAACGTCGTCCCATGCGTGGCGGATAAACTCTACCACGGCCATAGCGTCGGTATTACACACCACCCGATCTGCACTGCAACTGAGCGCGGTATCTTCATAGATCACCTGCAGCCGGCCGCCACTTTCGTCGATGCGGTCGACTGGGAACATGCGCAGTTCGCCGTCAACATAGGCTAAATCAATGCGCTCCGATTGGGTGCGTTGGCTTGTGTAGAGCACGCGCCAACCGTCGTTACCCGTCGCGTTATAAGCGTTCATGACCACATGATAGGTAGCGTCGCGATCCAGCGGTTCCCATTCCGGGGATTCAATGCTGCCACGGTTCACTTCCACAAGAGTAATAGCACCCCGTACACCCGGCTCTAGCTCGGTAAATTCAAAGCGTAAATTACCACCATAAGGGAATTTCCCGGCGTGGGATCCTTCTGGCAACGTCTCATTGATGGTATCCGTGAGCAGGCGCACAACCTCGGCGCCGGTGAGCGGCACGATCGCCAGATAATTTGAAAATGGCAGCAATTCTAGAGTGAGATTACCTTCGCGCACTTCCCCTTCGCCTAGAGAACCGCGCACGCCGCCTGCGCCCACGAGGGCAAAATCAGGCTGAATACCGGTTAGCGCCACCACCTCTTCTTGCGCAGCCCACCAATACTGCCCGAGCGCCACTAATGGGGCGAATTCGGAGCCGTGAGCATCACTGCCATCGTCTCCCGGGCGACGCACATGACGCACGCCTCGGGGTGACATGCCAATCACATCACCATAAGCCGCTTCCATCTCTGGTTTATAGGTCGTATCAATATGCGCCCTCAAGGCTGCGTGTTCTGGCACAATGGCAATATTATCTTCATGTTCAATAAAGTCTGTGATGCGCACATGGGTCATGGCATCAAAGCGATCACTTGCGGTGCGCTGATTGCTTTCATAAAAGGTATCGTTACTGAGCAGGGTATTGCCCCCTTCACAGGCGCGAATATTCCCTTCGGTGTCAAATTCGAGACGCACACGGCCAATCGCTTGGGCGTATTCGCCGGCTTGCACCACACAGGTCCAGCCATTGCCATCCGGATGCGGAACCCGCTGTGCATATTCGCCGTTGTTGCCCAAATTTAGATTTGAGAAATCCCCCAGAAGCGTATGAGAATGGCCACCCACGATGGCATCGATGCCATTCACTTTGCTCGCGATATCAACATCAACTGCATTGCCTACATGGGTGACGGCAATGATTTTTTGCACGCCAAGGGCTTTTAATTCATCCACGGTTGCTTGGGCTGATTCCACCATATCGAAAAACTCAACATCACCGGTATTCGGCGCGATATTGGGCATATCGTCGAGTGCGATACCAAACACCGCCACCCATGGTCGACCGTCGGGATAAATGGGGACTTCTGATAACCGTTCTTTTTCATAGCCATCAAACGCAAACACAACATAGGGCTTGAGGTTCGTTTGATCTTTTAAGTCTGCGTCGGCGCTGGTATCGATATTGGCCGCGAGCACTGGGAAATTAATGGTGGTTAAAAACTCATTGAGTAGACGGTTATCCAAATCAAATTCGTGATTACCTAAGGCCATCGCATCGATGCCCATGCGGCTTAGAATATCCGCATTCATACGCCCTTCGTTTAACTTAAAATAAGCACTGCCCTGCCATGCATCACCGCCGTGCAGGAACAACATACTCGCGTTATTCGCTTGCGCTTCACTACGGTATTGCTCTACCCGCTCGAGCAAACGTGGATGCCCACCAAACTCATTAAAGATTCGCTGATCTTGCATCCAAAAGCTGCCGCGTACCGGATCAAAGGCCGAGTGGGTATCGTTAATATGGGCAATGGTGAGTTCGAAGTAATCCGGGGCGATTTCCGGATCTGGCGCAGGTGCACAGCCTAAAATAGCTAGCGTCAGGCCGCTCATCACCATCGATTTCCAGTGTTTCATTCCCTCACTCCTTGCTTCTGTAACGTATTGGTGAATATCAGTTAAGTGTAATCGCCCACAAGCTAAAAGTGAAACGGCGCGGTGGGTGACGGCTTCGCAGCCCTGAGTTATGATGCAGTTTCGCTCCATCACAAAAATAAAAACATGATGCAAAATACCGAACTTTCTCAGGCGCATTTGCCCCCTCCAAGCCCGCTGTATCGCTGGATGGTTTTGCTCTTTGTGAGCTTAGCCATGTTCGGCAATTACTACGTATACGATTCGCTCTGGCCCGTTGTCGATTTGATGCGCACCCAGCTCGATTTCAGTTACCAGCAAATCGGCTGGCTCTCTACGGCGTATAACATTGCCGCCCTGATGGTGCTGTTGGCAGGTGGATACATTATTGACCGCTGGGGCACGCAACGGGCTATTGTCGTGTTCGCGCTGATATGTTTAATGGCAGCAGTGCTCACGGTGATCAGCTCGCGCTTTGAAGTGATTCTGGCGGGGCGTTTTTTGCTCGGTATCGGTGCAGAACCGCTCATTGTGGCGGCAACTACGGTACTCGCCAAGTGGTTCAAAGGCCGTGAACTGAGCTTTGCCTTTGGCATTAATTTATCCATCTCTCGCTTGGGAACGGCGTCGGCCGATTGGTCGCCCAACTTTGCCGGTGGGCTGTATGCCACCTGGCATGATCCCTTGTGGCTCGCGACCGGGGTTGCCTGTGTGTCTGTTACCGCGGCGATTCTCTACTGGGTAGCAGAAAAACGCGCGACAGGGCGTTTTCAATTAGCCACACCCAGTGCTACAGAAAAACTCGACGTAAAAAGCCTGTACAAGTTCTCGGCGTCTTACTGGTACATTGTGGCGCTCTGTGTGGTGTTCTATGCCACCATCTTTCCATTTCGCACCTTCGCTATTGATTACTTTCAGCAAGCCCATGGCGTGACGCGTGAAGCCGCTGGCTTGCTCAGTAGCATGTTGCCAGTGGCCGCCATTATTCTCACGCCGCTCTTTGGGATCTGGGTCGATAAAGTGGGGAGACGCTCACTGTTTATGGCGGTAGGAACCTTGATTATGCTCCCGCTCTTTTTGGCAGTCACTTACCTACCAGCAGGGCCCTTGGTGCAGCTCACCATTCCCTTTATTGGGAGTGAGCCGGTACCACTCACCTTATTGATCGTTATCTTTATGCTGGGCACGGTATTCTCATTAATACCTGCGGTGATGTGGCCCTCGGTGGCCTATATCGTGGATGGCGCGCGCTTGGGTTCGGCCTATGCGATGATGACACTCTGCCAACAGATCGGGTGGGCAGTCGTGCCATTAGCAATCGGTATTCTTAATGACCGCAATGCCGCCGGCCCGCTTAATCCTGGGGGCTACGCACCGGGCATGTGGGTCTACACGGGATTGGTGGCATTGGGGCTCTATTTTTCCTTTAAACTCTGGCAAACCGAGCGCGGGCCGAATGGGCATGGGCTGGATGGAAAAACCATGCATTTAGGCTCGTAATCACCCACGCCAAGATAAACAAAGGGCGCCAACTGGCGCCCTTCGCATTTAAACCATCGGACGAACACCCTTGCCGCCCTTGCCTTTGCCGCGCCAAAACGTACCCACACCATCGGAGTACACCATCAGCCACGTGAAACCAATGAGCACGAGGCCGAGTATAAGGGCTAATCCACGTCTATAGGTGGTGGCGGTATACACGCCTCCGGCACCCACAGGCACGGCTTCTTCAGGCGCTATCGGTAAGCCATGACGTTCAGCTAAATTATTCACCCCAATGAAATGAATTACCGGCACCCGCTCCCGCAAGAAGTATCCCATTACCGTGTCCACGGCAAATGCCCGCGCTGGTGCATTGAATTGGAGACCGGAGCGAAATTGGCTATCGATGCCTGGCGGCCCTACGATGGTGGCACCGCCTCCCACGTTCACAAAGGCTGCATACTTGCGCCCTCCAGAATGCTCTCGATACAGTGCAATACGATCCGCGACCGCTTCTTGGTAACTGCCCGGCTGTAGGAAACGAATATCGGCCCGTTCAATGCTGCGCCGCACACTGGCCACGCCATCTCGTGGCAAATCCACCCCACGATCTTCAACACCACCAATGGATGCAGCAACGGGTTTAAGGGAAATTACCCCTGCATTACGAAGTTCCCGTTCCATATCCAACCACAGCATATCGGGCACATTCGCGCCCCATTGCGATGACGAGCCCGAAGCAATAATGACCGGCTCCGCACCCATGGCTTCAAGGGCTGCATACACCGCCAAGTTAAGGCCCGGAAACGAACCTGATACCGCCACGGCGACTAAATCACCTTCTTGCACCCCTGCTTGCGCCATCAACTTCACGGCCACCGCCGCCCAGTTAGGATTCACCGACGTTTGTTTCGATTCCAAGCCGCCACGAGTGGTGGTGACAATGCTCGAAGCCACGCCAATCAGCCCCGAACGCTGAGGATCAAACTCTGGATTAATCGCCTGTACTTGTCCTCGAATGGGCCGAATAACTTCAATAGCGTCGCGCACCGTGCGTGACGCTGTCACCATAGTTGCGTAGTTCTCTTCAACAACAGGGTCGCGTTTTTGCACACCTTCAGCAATTAAGAAAATCGCAATCGCAGCGAGCGCCAAAAACACCAGTCCCCAAGTCGGCACTTGCGACGAACGCCAATATATTTTGGTGTAATTCTTCATCGAGTAACTCCTTACCAACCTGGAATGCGGAATGCTTGTGAGGCTTCATACGCCGCCAAGGTTTCCGGCATAATCACAATCAACGCGAGACGCACCAATACGGCGGTGACGGCGAGTCCACAGAGGGTTTGCAGCACCCCTTGCCGGTCAAACCAAATAGCAATTAGCCCCGGGATGATGTAACCGATAATACTGCTCTCCATCACCGACATGACCACTGGGTATTCGAGCTGCGCGACTTTAGCCTCGCTATCCCCGGTTTCAGCCACCATCTGTAAATCCATAAAAGCGATCAGGTTGCCCAGAAACAAATCGAAGAATCCGGCGATCAAATAGCCGGTAAGAATCATAATGATGGTTTGCCGACGGCCATAAATAATCGCGTAGCTGGCGATCAAGCGAACAATGGCAAAAGTCAGCCAAGCGGCTGCCAAGGTAATACCAATATTAAGCGGATTCATCAGTTGCAGTGCCATATAGCCCGGCACGACAAGTCCCCCTGCTGCCAAGCCAAAAACCTGGCTCAAAAGCAAGGTGAAGAACAGGCCTATTCCGATCGCGACCGCGAGTATATTTAATGCAATCACAAGTCTTCCTCCATGGTGGCACGATTATTAAAGAACCGTGCAACTTCCTCTCCGCCGCCGTGAATGTTTGCCATTCCCACCACCAGCGCATGACGATTACTTTCTTCTAAAATTGTTTCCGTGACTTCCACCATATCCGCCTGCTCCATGACCAATACCTTGTTTGGATCCAGCCCCGCTTTCATCGCATAGCGGACAAATATTGAAGTGCCACTACCCATCACCAGATACCGATCTGCAGGTGGCCATTGCACAATCGCTTCGGCGATCTGCATTGAGCGGTGCGGGCGATCCGCCCGGCAATTCACCAAGGCAATTTTGCGCCGATCCGCGCCTTCTTTTTCGCACAACTCGCTCCAAATACGCCCAGTGGATTCCGGGTCGTTTGCAGCAAAGGCATTCACAAAAATAATGTCGCGTTCAAAGTAATTCACGTGCAACAAACGCATGGCGCCTGCTTCCGGTTCCAAATGAATCATGCCTTTTAGGGCGTCTTCCCGCGACACTCCTAAGTGAGCACACACTTTCAGTGCGAGAGCGACGTTTTCAGCGTGCTCTGCGTATTGGAACTGACTTAATATATCGCTGTGAATCGCTTCCACCTCATCGGCAGTTACTTGATGCAAGGTGCTATTTCGGTCTTCGCAGGCCATCTCGAATACATCGATCAGCTCCCGTTCCGCGGTATAAAGCGCGCCATTCACCGGGCTACTCCCAGCCAACGCCAAGGCAACATCACGAGGGCCCGGGCCCATCACATCTAAATGGTCGGCTCGGGCATTAGTCACCACGCCCAAGGTTGAGCGCACCATTTTTAGTTCAGTGAGAGATTGATAGTGCGGTTGCAGCGCCATGCATTCGAGCACGACGATTTCGGGTTTGAGCTGGGCCATACGTTTGAGCAAACGCATTTGCTCGATAATATTCGCACCGGCGACTCGATACAGCGGAAACTCGCGACCATCGGGATCCGTAAAAGCAGCCGCGGACCCTGTGGTTTTAGCGCACACGCGCTTCCCACCGCCACGCAAGCCGGCAGCAATTAAGCGAGTTACACTTGTTTTTCCGCGCGTGCCATTCACGTGCACTCGTACTGGAATTTGTTCGACAATACGTTTGTGCCGCCACGCTTCCCAGCACACCGCAAGCACCAGTAGCACCCACAGGCCCATCGTGATCGCTAACATGTCCGGAATGGCCATGACAACTCCCTGTTCTTATTTGGTTTCTGGCGAGAAGAGTTACTTACGTAAAGATTTATATGTAAAGATATATAACGGGTATTCGAGAAAACGCAAAGACGGCGAGCGCGTCTTTACGTAGCTTTTAGAGTTTCGGGGAAAGGCATTCACCCTTGCCTCGACGGCGAGGTTAGTTACAATACGGTCGGATTTAATCGCCAAATACTAAAGGTAAGTACACCAGCGAAGGTTACCCAGGCGAGGTAGGGTAACATCAGTACCGCGGCACCGCGGCTGTGTCGCCAAAATGCGATGGTTGTGAGGAGAATGAATACCCACAATACAATGATTTCAAGGAAGGCCCACATGCCGCTATACCAGGCGAAGAAAATCCAGCTCCACAACCCATTCAATAACAGCTGAATCAAATACAGCGTCAATGCCGTATCGCCATCACGCCAGCTTGCTTTACGCCATACTAAAAATGCGGCAAAGGCCATCATCGCGTACAAAATCGTCCACACCGGCCCAAATAACCACGCCGGCGGTGCAAACCCAGGCAGGTTCAGCTGGCTATAAAAGTCAGGCGCATTCATCGAGCCTACCGCGCCAATTGCCGCAGTAAGAAATGTAATCGCAAAAAAACCAAATAACGCTACAAATTGCCGCCCTTTCGAAGGCGTGCGACGGAACATAAACATAATCACGGATCCTTTAAGAAGCCGACGCTTCTAACGCGCGAAAATAAAATACTGGCACGCGGTCTAAGTTATTGAAATCCAGTATACGTGCGAATACAGAAAAATCGAAACTTATCGTTCATAGTTATAAAATGGTCGTGTTTAGCTAGGGATTTCCTATCAATTAAGCTAGGGTAAAACCCTTATTAACACATAAGGTATTGCACTATGCTACGTCAGTTACGACTCTTTTTCATTGCTGTTGCGAGCGTGATGTTGCTTTGTGGTGGCGCCTTCAGCGTTAGCGCAAACACAATTAAATCATCGGAATGGGCCACCAGTGAAGGTCAAGTACGCATTCAAGGCGATCGCGTTCGCTATCGTACTGAAGCAGGCGACACCATTATCCGCAACGATGATGGCAACCCCATTGCCAGTATTTTCTCCACTGCCTATTTCCGTACCGATGTCCGCGATGGACACCAACGCCCGATCACCTTTGTTTTTAACGGCGGCCCTGGCTCATCATCCGTGTGGTTGCACCTTGGACTCTATGGCCCTAAAAAAATAGTGGTGCCCAGTGATGCAGAAAATCCAGGCGCAGCTCCTTATGATTTCCGTGATAACCCGCATAGTTTGCTCGACGTCTCTGACTTAGTCTTTATCGACCCCGTCGGTACAGGCTTTAGCCGCGCTATCGGTGATGGCAAAAATAGTGACTTTTGGGGTGTACAAAAAGACGCTCGAGTACTCGCTGAGTTTATTCGCATGTTCGTCACCAAACACAATCGCTGGAACTCGCCTAAATATTTATCAGGTGAAAGCTACGGTACCGCGCGCGTTGGCGCTCTCTTGGCCGAACTTCAACAAGGGTGGGGCTCGATGACCTTTAACGGCGTTCACCTGATTTCCTCCATTGTAGATTTTCAAACCACGCGGGTAACACCTGGCAACGACATGCCCTTTATCATGTATTTGCCAACTTATGCAGCCACCGCGTGGTATCACGATGCTTTACCCGACCGTCCCGATGCGTTAGAGCCGTTTCTCGATGAAGCCCGTGCATTCGCAATGAACGAGCTAAGTGTTGCGTTGCTCAAAGGCAGTCGCATCTCCGATGAAGAGCACGCCCATATCGTGGAACGTTTGCATTACTTTACCGGATTGAGCAAAGACTACATTGAGCAAACGCGCTTGCGCATTGTGCCTCATCGCTTCTTCCGTGAGTTATTGCGGGATCGTGGGCAAGTCGTCGGTCGCTTAGATTCGCGCTTTATCGGCATTGAAAGTGATGATGCCGGTGAAACACCGATTGCCGATCCATCCGGCTACGGTATTGATGGTGCATACACAGCAGCCATTAACTTTCACCTGAAAAACAATCTGAATGTGGATCGCATGGATGAGTATCGTATTCTCAGTGGTCAGGTATTTGCAGGTTGGGACTGGAGTCTGCCACGCGGTCAGCAACAGGGCTTTCAGAATCTTGCGCCACACTTTGCGATTACGCAGCAGCGCAATAAAGATTTCCGTATCTTTATCGCCAATGGCTACTACGATGCGGCCACACCGTTTTTTGCTACTGAACACTCGTTCAGTAACTACGGCATGGATACCGATCGCGTGGTCATGAAATACTATGAATCTGGGCACATGATGTATATCCATCATCCATCGTTAGAGCAGCTAGCCAAGGATCTCCGCGCGTTTTATCGCGGCGAGTAATTGCTCACGGCTCTACTTGAGAAATAGCCCACATGATGTGGGCTATTTTTTATTCTCGGTAGCAGGCTCAATCATCAGTTGAATTGGCCGATAACTCCATTCATACTCGGATAAATAACCTGTTTTCCAAACAGATTATAATAACGCTTGTACGGATACAGCGTTACCGTTGGCAACGGTAATACAGGGGTAGTATATGAGAAGTGCCACACAAGAAGCGCAACCATTAAAATCTAATCATTCCATGAGCTCTTGCCTCCTGTGGATGGTTTTTGCCTGCTTCGTGTCAGGCCTCATAGCATCCCCTCGAGCATACGCCGAACAAATCCCAGAAATCGAGCAACGACTCGACCGCGTAGACTGGCACAATGCCAAGCCACTGGATTCTGAGTGGCTAAAGGATGCCATACAGGAGATAGACCCGAACCGAGCGATCGAAACCTACGCCCGCCTGGTCGTTCATCACGTGCTTGATCTTGCAATGAGTGACCCCACCGACGAGTCGTATAAAAACATACTTGAGCAAGCAACCATCTTGGCGGAAGCACGTGATAATGCCAATGCTATCGTTGATTTACTTACCGTAAACGCAGAAGTACACATACAACGTGAACAAACCATTAGAGCGCTGCCGCTAGCAGCTCGCATTGAAGAGCTATTGCCGCAGGTTAACAGCCCCCGCGTGCTTTATCATGCGCATCATACCATTGCCCGCGCACTGCAGTTTGAAGAGCGCTTTCAGGAGGCGTTGGAGCATTTACTTGCAGCCCATGTACACCTCACTGAAGTGGACATGATTCACACCCAGCGCCGCCGCCAAAATTTAAATATTCAAATTGCGCGCATTCAACTGTCACTAGGCAATTACTCCGCCGCAATAATGTTGCTCGACAACACGATTGAGGATGCACATACACACGACCTCGCCCATCGATTACCCGAGTTACTACTCATTCGTGGTTATGCTGAACAAAATTTACATGGGCCCTCTGAAGAAACCGTCGAACTGTTTTTACGTGCAGCCGAAGCAGCGGCCGACGAAGGTATCCCGCGAATCCACATGCTTGGCTACAACAATGCAGGAGCCGCCCTCTTACACCTAGGTCGATACGACGAATCAGCCCATTACCTGCGCTTGGGTATTGCTGTGGCGGAATCGGTAAATAACGTCAACGAACGTTCGGTCATGGAATTTAACCTTGGCTATATTCAAGTGTTGCAAGGCGACCACGATGAAGGCCTCGCGGCGATGCAAGAGTCCGAAGCCACTTTCCGCTCCTTTGCTACGCCTCATCAAATTGCCAATTTATTAACCCATCTTGCCGATGCATACGAATTGGCGGGACGCTACCAAGAACAAGCAGCTGCCCTCAAAGAACAATCACAGCTGCGCGAACGACATTTTCAATTAGAGCGAGATCGGGTATTTTCTGAGCTGCAAATTCAATACGAAGCCCAAGAAAAGTCCTTACAAATTCGCTTACTTGAGCAAGAAAGCGCTTTGCAACAGCAGGATATTGCTACCCGCGAGCGTACCCAACGCTTTATGTTGCTGGTTGCGTTCCTGTTGGTATGTTTGATTGTGTTAATTAGTTTGGGATTCTTAAAAGTTCGCCGCTTAAATGGCCTATTGAATCAGGCCAATCGCGATCTGGCTCGGCAAAGCAAACAAGATCCGTTAACTGGTTTATGGAACCGTCGTGCGATGAATGCGCGCCTGAGCGCCATGTCGAATACAAACCAGCACTATGCGATTTTCTTATTAGATATCGATCACTTCAAACATATTAACGACACGCATGGCCACGAAGCCGGAGACCAAGTGTTAATGGAAGTCGGTGAACGTCTGCGTCGGCTCGTACGCCATGAAGATATGGTGGTGCGTTGGGGTGGTGAAGAGTTCTTACTGTTCCTACCGACGAGTAACATCGATGGTCTTCCCGCATTGGCGCGACGCGTGTTAGATAGTGTGAGTTTGGAGCCTATCGTATGCGATGATCAACGGGTTCGCGTAACACTCAGCGGCGGTTATTTGCATACAGATACACCGGGCATGGAACGCTTCCCACCGCCGTTTGAAGATATGATTCGCATTGCTGATTTGTTGCTATATATCAGTAAGTCTCGGGGTCGAAATCAGATTACCGGATTGAAGTCGCTGTATATCAAGGAGCACGTACAAGATAAGCAGGGCTATCGCGATCTGTTAAGCAGCGCAGCCGCCGACACCTTACCGATCGCCGGCCCCCCAGCCAAGCGCTAAGCCCAAATGGTGCGCATGAGGTGACGGTACCAGCGCATGCCAGTCCAAATGGAAGCGAGGATATAAGGAATACCGCCGAGCACCCACATGATCAGACCCGCCAACTGTTGATCACCAAGATCTCGCGACTCGCCATAAAATGGCTCGTTTCCGAAGGTCAATAACGCCCCCAAGAATCCGGTGTGCATCAAGGTAAATAGCAACGCCAACAGCGCAAAGGCGGACTTCTCTTTAGACGCATACAAACACGCCCACCAAAACCACACAGCCGTAATCAAGAAACAGGCATGTTCAAACACATGCACCCACGGATTTTCAATCGCCAGCATATAGAACGTAGGAATGTGCCAAAACCAAATCATAAAGCCATGCAAATAGGCACAAAACATAGGGTAGCGCGTAATTTTGAACGCCCACTGCCAGGCGTGCTTTAGCCAACGTCCGCCAACCACATATAACTGCGGCAGCGGTTTAGTAAGCGCAAACAAAGGCGCAATCACCACCATCATTAACATGTGCTGGGTCATGTGAGCGGCAGAACTTGTTTCCGCCCAATCATCCAATGGGCCAAGTAAGGTAATAAAGGTGAGTACCGCCGTCCCTTGAAACAACCAAAACATCCACGGTTTCACTGAGGTACGACGCGCACCCAGTAAATACAACACCCAAAACACCCCAAGCATGACTGCCGCCAACCAAGCCGCCCACTGCTCTTGCCCCGTGCTCGTGAGCGGGTTATGAGCCCTAGCCATCCCGGGGAACAGCGCAAGGGCGATGACCACAACCGCAAACATTCCACGCATCTTAGCTACCCCAGAGCATTGGCAATGCCACAAAGGTAGCCACGCTGCACCAGAAGATGCCGAGGGTGTACGTCCACCATGGGCGCAGCACAATAGGTTCATAGGGATATGTCTTACCCACATAGCCTAACCGAACCCGCAAAGCCTGCATTAGGGTAAGCACCGAGCCCAAGCCACTATGGAATATCAAGTAAATGAGCATCACAAAGATTACGGCATCGTGCGCACTGCTCTGCAATTCCAGAGGCGCCATGGTCGTGAGTGTAATCAGCACCGCAGTATGCACCACGCCCATCAAGCCAAGTAGCCCCAGATTGCGCTCAAGGCCCCGATCATTACCCGCTTTTAGGTAACGAATCTGCATGTGGTAGAACACCACCAAGATGGTTAACAGCAATCCCGCCGTGAACAATAACGGAATCGATAACGGCGACACTGAAGGCATGCTCCACTCCGGAGCCACCAACCATAAATACAACCAGCCAAATAACAGCGACAGATACAGCGCACCGTCGGCAAGCAAGGTAATCACCATACCCCAGAGTCCCGGACCATCATGAGTGCGCGAATGTAGCGGAATCTTCGGATCGTCGTATTTCGTCGGCGGTGCCATAGATGGGTGAGCACCGTTCTCCCAGCTCCAACGCAGCAAGAAAATAGCGGCGAGTACGCAACCTACGATCGCCAGTGGATACACCCGTACCAGCAAACTCACGCACACCAGCGCCAAACCTAAGGCACTGAACAGGGGCCACCAGGAATGAGTCGGGATATGGAAAATAGATGTGAGCTTCCCGCTCATCACCTCAGTGCCCAAGAGCTCGCGGCGACCATGGCGTATTTCTGCCAGGCCATGTTCGTTCTTACTCATCGATTCGAGCAAACTTGGGTTATCCCAAAGCGGATGGCGACTTTCGATATTGGGAATGCTGGCAAAGTTATAGGATACCGGGGGTGTGCCTGTGGCCCATTCCAAAGTATCTGCCTGCCACGGGTTCTTCTCGGCTTTTTTACCAAACTTAAAGTGCAAAATAATATCCAAGAGCACCAGCCCGATACCCAAGGTCATGATAAAGCCACCCACCGACGACAGCAGATTTAGGCCATCCCAGCCAAGGCCCGCTTCGTAGGTAAATACCCGCCGCGGCATACCGAGCAAGCCAGTAAGATGCATCATAAAGAAGGTGGCATTCATGCCAATAAAGGTGAGCCAGAAACCCCAGCGTCCGAGTCGTAGCGACGGCATACGGCCGGAAAAGTGCGGGAGCCAATAGTAAATTCCCGCGATCAACGGATACACCATACCGCCGATAAGCACATAGTGCAGGTGCGCCACCACAAAGTGGGTATCGTGTACTTGCCAATTAAAGGGCACCAACGCGAGCATCACGCCGGTGAGGCCTCCGCATACAAAGACAATCAAAAATCCGAACACCCATAACATGGGCAAATTAAAGCTCGGTCGGCCCATCCACAAGGTCGCTAACCAAGCGAAGATTTGAATCGCCGTGGGAATCGCCACCAACATACTGGCGATGGAGAAAAACGCCTGAGCTAGCGGCGGGATCCCGATGGTAAACATGTGGTGGACCCAGATCCCAAAACTGATGAAGGCCGTGAGAATAATCGACAGCACAATCCACTTGTAACCAATAATTGGGCGCTTGGAGAACACCGGAATAATGGTCGATATCACCGCTGCCGCCGGCAAGAAAATGATATACACCTCAGGGTGCCCAAATAACCAAAACAAATGCTGCCACAAAATCGGATCGCCGCCGCTGGCCACTTCAAAAAACGGCATTCCCGCTGCTCGTTCAAGTTCCAACAAAATGGAGGCTAAGATCAGCGGTGGGAACCCAAAGACAATCATTAAGGCCATGGCCAAAATGTACCAACAGAAGATCGGCATTTTGCTTAAGGTCATGCCCGGAGCCCGGCTGCGCAGGATAGACACTGTGAGTTCCACACCTGCAGCCATTGCGGAAATCTCCACAAAGGTAATACCGAGCAGCCAAAAATCTGAGCCTGGGCCAGGGGAAAACTCAGCGCTACTGAGCGGCGTATACATAAACCAACCGGAATCGGGGGCGATGCCGAAGAACAAGCTCGACATAATGATGATGCCACCAAACAGATAGCAGTAATAACCAAGCGAACTAATGCGTGGAAATACTAAATCGCGGGCGCCAATGAGCTTGGGAATCATATAGATTGCCAGCCCTTCGAGGATCGGAATGGCAAATAAAAACATCATAATGGTGCCGTGCATGGTGAACAGCTGACTGTACACATCCGCAGGCACGATATCTTGATTCGGTAGCGCCAACTGGGTGCGCATCAGCATCGCCATGACGCCGCCGATGAGGAAGAAAATCGCACCAGTCACCATAAAGCGACGACCAATCGACGTATGATTTACCGCCGCAAGCTGCCCCCAGCCGGGCAAGTTATCCCACACCTGCGCCATCCGACGCTGAAATTCGGCGTTAGTCATCGCTCACCTCCGTTGTGGATGCTGGCACAGCGTTGTCTGAAAGCCATTGCTCAAAGTCGTCTTGGCTCACCGCCCGCAACTCAAACTGCATAAAGGCGTGAGCCGAGCCGCAATACTCCGCACACTGACCACGGTAGGTATCAATTTCATCGGCCTGTAGGCGCAGCACAGTGGTGCGTCCGGGAATGGCATCGAGTTTCCCCCCGAGTCTGGGCACCCAAAACGAGTGAATCACATCTTCACTGCTTAGATGAAAATCAATCGGGGTGTCGACTGGAATCACAATGTCGTCAATTAATTCGATGCCGGTGTCTGGATACGTTACCCGCCAAAACCATTGATGAGCAGTCACCTCAATGCGTACCGCATTCGGGTCCGCGTGAGGTAGCATTCGATGGCCATAGGGAATTCCGAAAATCAGCAGCAAAGTAATGGCGAATGTGGGTAAACCAATGCCACCGTACCAAACCCACTTATTCAGCGCCTTTTGGGCCTTGTCTTGCTCTACATCGCCACCATCCCGGTGCATCGCATGCCACCACCAGACAAACAGCACCACTGAAACCACGAGACTAAACCAAAACATACCCCACCACAGGAGCTTCACCATGTGTGCAGACGGGCCTGCCGGATCCAAGGTCGAAAACGGCCCCGAACAACCAGTAAGCAGTAAGATACTGGCGGCACACAAAATTTTTGCTAGGCTAGAGTCATACAGTCGCATTGGCCTCCCCTTGCAATAATGATGGATTGCAGCGTACCAATTGAGCGACACCTGTTATCAAGGAGAACGCATGCCCACCGCTAAAATTGAAAGTCGCGCCTCGGTTTTGGGTCACCCCTTGCATCCCGCGTTGATTCACTTTCCCATTGCCGCTTTGGTGATGCTGGTCGCTTCGGATGTCGCTTTTGTGGTAACCGGTGACGCTTTCTGGGCCCGTGCCAGTTATTGGTTGGCATGTGTAGGTGTGGGCTTCGGTGTGCTTTCCGGTATCGCCGGCTCCATTGATTTGTTTACCGTGCGCAGGATCCGCAAGTTGGTTACGGCATGGGCTCACGGTATTTTGGCGGTCATGATGCTGAGTTTGGCGGCCTTTAACTTGATGCTGCGTTGGGAAGATGCGGCGGTGAATATTTGGCCGTGGGGAATTTACATGAGCTTTCTTACCCTCGGCCTGATAAAAATCACCGGATTTCTGGGGGCGCAGCTGGTGTATGAATATGGGGTCGGTGTCGACGTCAAAGAAGCCACCCAGCGGGATGTTCGCCCTTAGGGCATCGATTACAATGTCCATGGCAAGCTCTCCGGTATGGCGGGTTTTGCCAATACGATCCAGAGAATCGCAGCAATGAGCAGGCTTAGTAACACAATCAGGCTGTAGCTGAGCACACGAACTTTGGCGTATTCTTTGCGCTCCACCCGAATAATCAACAATCCCATACTGGCTTGGCATGCAGCCATCATAGTCACCAACGTGAGCTTAGCGATTAACCAGAATTCCGCACTTTGATTGAGCCAAAACACCACACTCCCCGCGGTGATGCTGATCAGCGCTGCCGGGGTCGCGATATGGGTATACACAAAGCGGGCCATAGAATCGATGCCCGCCGGGGGATCGGTAAATTTATTTTCATGACGCCCCGCGCCCGCCAAAACAACAGGTACGTAGTAAGCACCGGCAACCCAGATCGTCAGGAAAATAATATGCAGCGATAGCACCCACAGCACGTGTTAGGCTCCCAAAAGTTTATAAATTTCAATGCAATAATTATTCAGATTAGAAAAAGCTTGGCGCAAATCTCAGCTTTTGCAAGTTTTGTTGGTTGCAATTTAACCGGTCAATTCGCGCCGTGTGGGGAACTAGTATTATTAATTTCCCTTTGTTTGCGGCATACTGGTCCAATCAGTTAGCGATTAGTTGTAAGGTGTTATGCGGAAATATATTCGTCGTTGGGTCAACAGTGCCCGCGGATTACGTTTTTTACTCAATTGGTACCGGCCGTATCGTGGCGCGGGTATTCGGATTACGTCGATCAGTGATGATTTTATGCATGCGCGCGTTGAAATGCGCCAGCACTGGTACAACAAAAATTACGTGGGCACGCACTTTGGCGGCTCCCTCTATAGCATGGTTGATCCCATGTATATGTTGCTGCTCATGCAACGCTTAGGGCGTGATTACATTGTCTGGGATAAATCCGCGCACATTGATTTTGTCAGCCCGGGTCGGGGCACAGTGCATGCAGAATTTACCATTACCGAAAGCCAGCTTGCGGAAATTAAAGCCGCGGCTGATCGGGGCGAGAAAGTGCTGCCTGAATGGAAAGTATATGTGAAGAACACCAGCGGTGACGTGGTCGCCAAGGTTCACAAAACCTTGTACGTACGCCGGAAGCCGACAACCTAAAGATTCAATAACACAAAGCCAAGGCCAATACGGTTTTGGCGATGGTTATAATCGATCAGGGTTTCGCCGTATCCGGAGAAAATCTGCAAATGCACACGCAAGCCATCGGGTACACTGCGGCGCACCGGATGGGTGAAATCCAGTTGCCATGATCCTCGATTCATCGACAAGTTCGGCGATACCCGTGTGAGCGTAAACGACGTAGCCCCGAGTAACCCGCCAATACGCGTATCCAGATTGCCTCGGTAATGCACAAGATCGGGGTTGTCGTCATCATCTTCGTGAATACGCAATTTATAGGTGCTTTCTACCAATAACCCCTTCACCTCGAGGGCGCCACTCAACGACCAATAATTCCAGCTGCGCGATTCCGGTTCGCGTTGGCCATTGGACTCGTGGGCTAACCCAAAGCGCAGCATTTGCAGGCGCAACGTGCCTGGGATTGGGTCAAAACGACGGGATACTGGAACCACATAGAAAATCTCCGGGTTGTGATCGGTGCTGCGGAAGGGGGCGGAGTCCTGATGGTTCCATGCTTGCCACAGCGACGTTTGGCTATACGCCACCCATAGATCAGCATTAGGAAGCAAGAAATCTTCCAGTAATTTGGTACGCAATGAGAGTTGTATTTTAACCTCTTCGTTACGGTAGGTATTATTTACTTCTGTAGGGCCCCGCGTTGGGCTTGAGGGCTGATGGTTCATGCGTGTGGAGTAATGATACGGCAGTATATAATTCGCTTGGTAGGTGCGAATTTGATACAAGCCTCGCTTGTGTTCAGGCTCTAGCTCCCAAAACATATTAATAAGCTCAGCCGCCGGCGGAATGGGTTCGAACTCGTCGTCGGGCACCACCTGCCTTTGATCTGCCTGCGCTCCAGTGCTGAAGGCGCAAAGAATACTAAAAGCACATAGCCATCGTCCTGATTTTCCTTGCACCTTCTGCTCCTTGATTAAGTGTTAAAACGACGAACCAGGTTGGGTGAGAAACTCGATTTCTTCTTGCGTAGAGGTACGCCCCAGTATCTTATTGCGGTGGGGATAACGCCCAAAACGGGCAATAATATCTCGGTGTTTTATTTCGAAATCGAGGTTATTTTCAAGCCCGGGTTGGTCATACAAACGCATCGCCACTTCATGAATGGGTAAGGATTCGCTATGCATATAGGGCATATACAAAAATGCCCGCTGCATGCTTGTCAGAGGGTTATCATCACAATTAGCTACGGCTTCTTGTGCGAGCGCCAGTGCTAATGCGTCTTGCGCAAAGGCCCCTGGTTGGTCCCGGTAAATATTTCGAGAAAACTGATCGAGCACAATAATTTCAGCCAAGCGCCCTTCCGGAGAATGTCGCCAATGGAAAAGTTCGCATTGCGCTGCCGACGCGTGCAGGGATTGAAAACGCTCGGTAATGAGTTGATCTAAGGCATCGTCTTTTTTAAACCATTGTTCTGTCGATAATTCCTCAAACCAAAATTGGAGAACGACATCTTCGCTCATTATTTTTGGAATTCCCATGGTGTGCACGCCCCGCCTGTTTTTGTTTTCTCAATCTTAGTGGATTACAGCTTAGAAGTTAAAGGGCCACACGGGAAATTTAATTGTCCATTTACACGAAATAGTTTTTCTCACCGCCAGTGATCGAAACACCGCCGTACTAATGTACACCACCCACACTGTTCAACTCCTCCAACAATTCCGCCCCAGGGGCATAACTCACCATTTTCCACTCCTCCAACAATTCCGCCCCAGGGGTGAAACGCTGTTTTTCGTAATCCATGGCTCAAGCCGCGCGTTTGTTTCAATTCTCCCCTAGGCGCGCTAAATTGTAGTAAATGACGTGTCAAAAAAGAGGTCACTATGCGGAGCTTATTCATCGGCGCAGCAATCATTTTTCTCGCCGGATGTTCACCTGAACCACAACATCTTGCACTCCATGTGGTGGTAGCCGAGGCTAGCGCATTGGATGGTCGAACCCTTACCACACAAGGCACCGTGCGGATGTTCGAGGATCCAGAGCACTACTGGATTGAAGACAGTGAGCTGAATCGCGTGGGCCTTCATGGGGTGGATTTCTCTGCTCTGGTCGGCAATGAAGTTCAGGTTACCGGACGTTTTTCGGCGAGCGCAGAACGAGGGCGCCATTTGGATGTAACAGAGTTTGTGGTGCTGTCGGAATAATATTTTTGTTAGCGATTGACCAACAGGGAGGAAGAGCTCCGTGAGTTTCACCCCTGGGGCGGAATTGTTGAAAAAGGCGATGTTGGTTGGTTTCACCCCTGGGGCGTAATTGTTGTTTTGGATGGTTTTGAGGGAGGTGGGTATGCGGTTATTGATGATGGTTTTGGTGGTGCTTGCGGGGCTTAATGCAAGCTCTCCGGTAAAGGCGGGTGAAGACGAAATCTTTATGGCCTTGGATGTATTCTTGCACGGAGCCAGTGTTGGGGATCCTGCAATTCATGATGACTTTTGGGCGGATGAATTGATTTATACCAGCTCAAACGGCACTCGTTTTGGCAAAGCAGAGTTGATGGCGGGGATGGAAGGTCGAGAGCCAACACCCTCCGACGAAGTAACTGTGTGGTACCACGCCGACGATACCTATGTTGATTATGTTCAAGGCGTGGGTATTCTAAATTTTGTACTGGTGGCCCGAAATAAAGAAACCGGAGAAGAGGAACGGTTCCTCAACTCCGGTGTATTTGTATTCCGGGATATGCGTTGGCAAGCCATCAACTGGCATGCCACGCGAAAACAAGATTAAGTTCTAAGCAGTTTCTCCCTCGGCGCGAACGTTTAACGCGGTCGTGCCTTGGGTTTCGAACTCAACTCGGGTCTGCGCAATAGGACTTTCTTCTGAAATCCAATCACGGATTCGGAAAAAGTAACGAACACCGTCGTCACCACCAATGGCACCCTCATCACGTTCTGCATTGAATCCAAGAATCTTTCCTCGCATGATTATTCTCCATTTACGTGATAATCACGAACAGTATAGACCAGAGAAATTAATCATGCGGACCGTCTCAGGAAAAATCAGCGACAGCTTAGAGAATTTTAGTGCGCTCCTAAGTGCATTAGGGAGCGCTTTAGGAGGCGCGCTTAAAATAATGCGCTTTGGCCACATCCGGGTGCGAGCGCAATCGACCCTTCAACACATTCTCACCCACTTGATAAAATAACGGGTTTTCCGGATCAGCACTCGGACCCAAAGCCTGTGCTTTTAGGTCGGCCGGTAAGTTTAACAATGGCACTTCGCTATCCAATTGTGGTGCAACGAAAAACGCACACGAGAATCGGTCGACACCTGCCGGCGGCGTCACCACACGATGATAGGTCGCGCGCAAATAGCCATCCGAGGCAAGCTCTAATAATTCGCCGATGTTCACCACCACAGCACCCTCAAGCGGCGGCACCGATACCCAGCCATCTTGATCTTTTAACACTTCCAAACCACTGTGTTCATCTTGCGTCACAATAGTGAGATAGCCGGGGTCTTTATGCGCGCCCACGCCCTGACGGTCGCCATTGTCATCGGCACCAGGGTAGCGAATCAACTTGGTATGGGTATACGGCTGGGCTACGTTCTCAGCGAAAATATCGCTCGGTTGCTCAAGTGCTTCGGCAAACGCGCTCAGTAAAGTAACCGTCAACTCAGTAAGAGCACGTTGATACGACAACAACGTCGGCTGCAGCTCAGGCAACGCCTGCGGCCACTGATTCGGCCCAACAAGTTGCCACCATTGTGGGTCGCTATCATCGAAATGGGCCCGTGGCAGCTCGTCCATTATATCGAACTGCTCACGTCGATCAGGTTTGCCTTGGGTCAGCTCCCCTTGAAAACGCGTGTACCCGCGAAAATGAGGCGAGTTCACCATCTCCACTGCTAACTTTTCTTCCATAGGAAGATCAAAAAAGCGTTTCGACAGTTGCATGACTTCTTGTTGCAATTGACACAATTCATGCCCGGACACATAAAAAAAGCCCACCGTGCGCGCCGCCTCAGCAAGCTCGCCCAAAAACTTTTGTTTACGTTCGCCGCCCGCGCGTAACTCGCGGACATCCAGTACAGGTAGAATCGTTGTTTGTTGCATACAGGCTCCAAGGTTTTTTGCCTGTGCACAGTATAGGGCGGGTGGGGCAAGTTCCTAAAAACCGTTTCGCTATGTGATAGATCCGAAAGTGCTAGCGCCATACCAAGCCGACACCCCTTGCTTTCCTAACTGCCAGCGCTATCCTAGAACGAAATGCTAAACCAAGGCCGATTGCTTTGTCTCACTTCGCCACCATCCTAATTTCATTGGAAGATGCGCCGGTTCCGATCGAGCGCATTATTCGTATTCCGGCGGATTTCACCCTCGATTTTGTGCACCTGTTTATCCAACGAGCCATGGGTTGGGAAGATGCGCACCTCTATCAATTTAATACGCCGCTAGGAATCATTGATTGCGAACAGGAGCGCGAAGAGCTGTCGGAGTCATTATTTGACCATGAAGTCACTCTAAGAGAAGTATTGCCGGAAGTAGGCGCCTGCATTCATTATGAATATGATTTGGGCGACAGTTGGGTGCACATGATCCAGCTGCTTGAGTACAGTGATGCCGATGCCGGCGACACGGCCCTCCTGAGCGCTACCGGCCGCTGCCCACCCGAAGATTCAGGCGGTGTCGGTGGATATGAGTATATTTTGCATGTACTGGATGAAAAGTTAGACCCTAATGAGCTCGCAGATCTTCATGAATGGCTTGGCTGCAAAACTTGGGACGCCACCGATCCACAGATAGCGACATTGGAAGAAGGATTCCAGAATCTTATCCAGGCCATCTATAAAAATGCCGGTATCGCGCCGCCTTCGTCAGCCATTAACAACGACATCCCGGCGGAAGATTACGATATTCCAGATACGGTGTATCAGTTTCTTGCGCGCCCCTATGATTCACCGGAATTTCTCGAAATTGAAATTCCAGATATTCCACCCAAGGTGCCAATTCTTCATATTCTCGAACCCGTGTTTGAAGCTCTTCGCGCCGGCCCCATCGATCGCGCCCCCTTGCTTGAGCGCGAAACAACACCAGATGATATTGGCGTTGCCGATCTGGATTATCAGGTTCATGCCCTGGGTATTTTAGAATGCACCGACATCGTTGAGATACATGATGATCAGCTTGCCCTCACCGCTCGAGGAAGAAAATTACTTGAGCCGAAACATCGCGCCGAGTTACTGCTTGCTTTAGTCCGCAGCGGCTTGGGGGCTTATAATTGGGCACGCTTTGGCGGACATTCCGACATTCCCGCAATTCAATTTACCTTTCCTTTGGTGTTCTGGAAGTTGAGTCAGTCTGAAGAATGGACACAGATCACCTATTTCACCGACTACTTGGGTGAGTTGATTCCTGATATCTACTTTGAATGTCAGTCGCCATTTATGGGGCCAATTAGCGAGCTTCGGGATACTTGGATTCTGCGCATGCAGGCCATAAGCGAGTTGTTTGGTCTGGTTGAGTTGCGCGGAATCGACGAAACTGTTCACGCGGACATCCGCCCCGGCCCCCACGCCAACCTCTTCCACTGGCACCTCTGAACAATTACGCCCCAGGGGTGAAATTATTGTTGGCGAACGCAGAGCCTTGCCCGCAGGGCTAGAAATTGGTTTTACGAAGGGCTTTTTTGGCGCTGTGTTGCTTTTTGCCGTCGAGACGGCGCTCTTTTGAAGCACGGGTCGGCCGCGTGGGGATGCGTTTTTTGGCTCTCACATTCACCGAGCGCACCAGCGCGATAAATTGCTCCAAGGCAATTTCTCGATTTTGCAGTTGGCTTCGAGTTTCTTGGCATTTAATAATAATCTTACCGCTTTGGGTAATGCGATGATCACTGCGCGCAAGCAACCGCTCTTTATAAAATTCAGGTAACGACGACGCCCGAATATCAAAAATCAGCTGGGCCGCCGTGGCCACTTTATTCACGTTCTGACCACCCGCGCCACCGGAACGAATAAACTGCCACTCCAATTCCGATTCCGGAATCTCAACCCGCTGTGAAATATGAATTGCGCCCACGCACGTTCCCTCTCAAGCCTCTATAACCTTCAATACTGATCAGAATGACTATGTATCGCTCTAGATTCTCAGCATATCATGCACAGAGACAGCGCGCTTTGATACATCCTTGCGGCGCCCGCATTTCCTCGATACGCCCAAAATACAAAAAACTTAGTCAGATCATAGCTGTTGCGCTAGGATGAATACATCATGTTTGGGTATGCAGTAATACGCCCAATCGTACGTCCAAAAACAAGACCCACAAAGGCACACTTATGCATATCCGAAATATATTTCTTATCGCGCTCGCGCTTGCCACCCTCGGGGTGGTTGCGTTTGGGCTCTCGACATTATCCTCAGTACAAGCCGACGAACCTGCCCAGGGCCGCGTGATCCAGAATGCCACTGACTTTGCCATCCTGCCCCCGCGGGCACGCATCGCGCCAGAAAATGAGATGCTCACCGATCGCTTAGAGAACCTACTCCCGCAACTAATGGAAGAGCAGGATATCGATATGTGGTTGGTACTCAACCGTGAAAAAGCCGAAGATCCGATTTACTTTACCCTGGTGCCGCAGCCGACGTTTGCCGCGCGTCGCACCACCATGTTGGTGTTCAATCGTCTTGAAGATGGCACCGTGGAGCGCCTTACGGTGAATCGCTACCCGCTCGGAGCACCGTATGAAGCAGCCTGGCAGGGCGGTAGTTTAGACGAACAGTGGCAAGCCTTGGGCGAGCTGATTGTCAGCAAAGATCCGCGCACAATTGGTATAAACGTGTCGCGGGAATGGTCTGCCGCCGATGGATTGAGCTCGTCGTTACATACCCGCCTGATTGAAGTATTACCGGACGAATATCAAGAACGCATCGTATCCGCAGAAGGCTTAGTGGTGCGCTGGACCGAACAACGTACCGACGCCGAACTCGCGGTGTATCCACATATTGTTGGCATTGCTCGTGGCGTAATCGCCGAAGGCTTTAGCTCGCGGGTGATTACTCCTGGGGTGACCACCACCGACGACGTCGCTTGGTATTTCCGTGAGCGCTTTAAAGAACTGCAATTACCGATTTGGTTTATGCCCTATGTAACTTTCCAGCGCCCGGGCGTTACTTGTGAAGAAGACACACCGTTTTGTGGCGAGTCTGGCGTGATCCAGCGCGGCGATCTGCTGCACACCGATGTAGGCATCTGCTACCTCAAACTCTGCACCGACACCCAAGAAATGGCGTATGTGCTAAAAGCCGATGAAGACGACATCCCACAAGGCTTTAAAGATGCACTGCGTACAGGCAATCGCTGGCAGGATATTCTCACCGGAGAATTCGTGACTGGTCGCACTGGCAACGAAATACTGTTTGCTACCCACGCCAAAGCTGAAGCCGAAGGTATTCTGAGCAGCACCTATACCCACCCTATCGGTTTCTACGGCCATGCCCCGGGACCTACAATTGGTATGTGGGATAACCAAGGTGAAACGCCGGTACAGGGCGATTGGCGCTTATATCCAAATACTGCCTACGCCATTGAAGGCAACATTAAGCAGGCCGTGCCCGAGTGGGACAACCAGCTTGTGCAAATCATGATGGAGCAAAGCGCCTACTTCGACGGCGAGCGCGTGATTTATCTCGCCGGCCGCCAAACCCGCTGGCACCTCGTTCGTTAGCAGATCACGCTATACGCCACATTAAACCTGGCTCTGGGAGCTTAAACAACAATTCCACCCCTGGGGTGGAATTGTTGTTTTTAGGGAATTCTACCCCTGGGGCGTAATTGTTTATTCGGTGTCGGGCATAGCGATAAAGAGGGTGACTAAGGCGATGGAGCCGAGGTATTGGAAGGAGCCCATCAAGGATCCTGCGCCCAATTCCGTTTGCCACATTTGGAAAAACGAACCCGCGATCACGGTGAATAACCCAAACCAGACAATCAAGGCCACACCGGCACCCAGATACAATGTGTTTTTCGCCGCTTGAAAGCTCATGCTGTCATTGGCTCGTGCTTGCCACATCTTCCAGGCACCAATTAGCGCCAAAAATCCTGCCAGCAATTCCAACGCAATCACGATCGTGAGCGCCACCCAAGCCACAGCACCACTAGTGACACCAAACGCAAAGGTATTTGGATACACTTCATGGCCTACATTACCGAGCACATACCCCATAAAGAAGTGTGCTTCATTAATATTGGCAACGTTTTGCAGTGCGTAGAACACGCACATTAAGCCGATAAATAAGGCGAGTATTGTTTTAACTAATCGAAGAGCCATCTCTCGTTCCTTTCATTTTTATTAGTAATGAGAGAGCGACAATCTGTGCTATACCGCTTTTTAGCATCCACTCTGCGGTTTTATTTACTTCAATCCTGAAGCAACTTCAGCGTAGCAAAATAAATTACATCGCGCACTAAATCCGAAAAACCACGCGAATAGTGAGCAAAATAAAATAGAGATACACAAACAAAAGCAACCAATTGGTTAGCCAAATCAGGTAACCAGACAGGTTTTCCATGCCGCTTTCTAACCGGCGTCTTGGATTTAATAGCAGAAGGGTGGTGGGAATATTAAAAATCGCCGACGCAAGCAACGTAGGCAGCGAAATAATAATCACCAGCATGCCAATGCCACCTTGATTGTATGATGGTGCCGAGGTATCGACTTGTTGATACACCAACCAACCAAAGCCAATTCCTATGGCAGCACACACTAGCGCGAGTTGTTGCAGTTTCTTCACGACGGATCGGGCTCAACATAGTCGGGCACGTACTCAAAGCGCGGTTGGCGCTTTCCTTCCCGTTCTATTTGCTCGATGAACATACCAAACGGACGTACCCACAGCCCACGCGCCCCATAACAGGGCCGATAAAGCACCAACCATTCTTCGGTTTCTGAATGTTGTACCAGATCGATCACTTCATACATCGAGCCTTTGTAGTGGCGGTAAAAGCCCTTGGTCAGCTCGGGTTTAAACGACATATCAAAACACCTAATCTCTTTCATGAACCTGTGCCGCTATAAAACGGTCATCCGCACACAATTATGCCCCGACGCTTTCGCAATATCTAATGCGTTTCCACCTTCCTTAAACAAACTGTCAGATGTGATTTGTCCAAACGGAGACACCGCGACACCGATCGTAACGGTCATTACTTTTGCACCTTCCACCTCCGATGTTTCGTGGGGAATCTTTAACTCTTGTACGCGCTGCAACGCCGCTTTTGCGATCCGTTCGGCATCGCTTGCTTCACAGTTTGGCATCAATATCGCAAACGTATTACCACTGAATCGCGCCACCACATCGTCTTGGCGCAGATCAATTTGCGAAATAACCTGTGCGATTTTCTGCAAACTCTCGTCGCCCGCTTGCATACCGTATCGTTGGTTAAAGCGCTTAAAATAATCTGCTTCGATCAAAATCAGTGCCAGCGGCTCCTTGCCACGATTTGCGCGCAACACCGCCCGGGTAAGGTTTTCATCAAAGAACTGGCGATTGGCTATTTGTGTGAGCGAGTCTTTGGTGGCCAATTCTTCCAGTGTGCGCCGCGCCGCATGAAGTTGTTGAGTACGCTCGGTGAGCTTGCGCTGCAAAGCGTCTTTGTCTTGCTCTAAACTGAGCTGAGCGTCAAGGAGATCTGATAGGTTGTAAGCCGTTCCCCAAATATGCGTGATTGCTCCCCGAGAGTTCTTAATCGGCACTAGCAGCGTGCGAAACAGCATCTCTTTACCGTGAACGAATGGACGCTGCTCGAACTCCACGACTTCACCTTTCTCTAAACAGGTAAAATAGCCTGCCAACACGCTATTGTCGTGACCACTCTTTTTGACCACATCGCTAAGTAGAACACCCGGTTTCTGATTTGCGTCCACACGAAAAGCCGCCTCATTGGCAGACACCATTTCAAAATCATCTTGCACAACTTTGCACACCCACATGGGATTGAGGGTTTGCGACCACAGCGTATCAATAAGCTGTCGAAACTGTTTCTCGTTAAAACTTAGGGCATCAGCAGGCACCTAGCTTACTCCACATTAGTGTTCAGATTTGGCAAAAAACATCTCCAGAATCTCGTCCTCAGCTATGGGACGCGAAATTACGTAACCCTGGATTGTTTCGCACTTTAGCTCGCGCAGTAGTTCGACGGTATCTTTATCTTCCACGCCTTCTGCAGTCACCGATAAGCCCAGTGTATGCGCGAGTTCAATAGTAGAACTCACGATGGTAAGGTGACGAGCATTCTTTGTTATATCAAATACAAAACTTCGGTCGAGCTTTATTTCGCCCACCGGAAATTTACTTAAATAAGACAATGATGAATTACCGGTTCCGAAATCGTCTACGGAACAACCAATGCCCATCTCGGTTATTTTTGTTAATGCATAAAGGGCTCTATCTGAATCGTCAATAAATCCTGTTTCAGTAATTTCAAACTGTATACACTTCGGATCGATGTTTTTTATCTCCTTTTCCACAAACTGCACAAAACCTAAATCCGTTAAGTCACGTGTTGATACGTTAATGCTCACCACGATGCCTTTTCCACAGACCCCCCTTCGACGTATCATGGAAATGGTTTCGTGAATAACCCACTGCGTCACTTCCGTGATCATCCCAGACTCTTCCAACAACGGAATAAACTTAGCCGGCGAAACAAGACCTAATTTTGGGTGTTGCCATCTTAATAAAGCCTCGGCTCCTTTAATCAAACCTGTTTTGACATCGAGTTTGGGTTGGTACACCAAAAAGAAATCTTTCATGCCGTCACGATGAAAGTCCTTGAGCAAGCGCAGATCATCAGCGTTGGGCTCAATCGTTACATCGTACTCAATAAATACTTCTTGAGTTTGCTGCGCTTTAGATACAGCCGTTAATGCCTTTCGCAACATTTCATGGGCGTTGTCATGAGGCGCCGTATCTGGGCGACTACGGTGGATCCCAAATGTGAGCAAGGGCTCAAAGTCTAAGGAATTAAACTCAAGAGGCTGCTGGGCTAAAGCAACTATTTCCTCATTGCTAAGCTTTGAGTGAGCAACAACAGCAAATACCCCACCCCCAAAATGAGCAGCATGTTGAAAGCCATCTTTTTTAAGTCGCTCTGAAAATTCTTGGAGTAACGCATTCACAACGGTGTATCCAAACACCGACGTAATCGAGTCGATATTTGTAATACGCACAACCACTACAACGGGATGGCTATTTGGATCACGCTGGAGTTGTTGATCTAAACTATCGGTAAATGCGGGTCGATTATAAATTCCAGTAATGACATCGTGGCGCGAAAGATACTTCAATCGCTCCTGTAAACAAATGCGTTCATTCAATTCATTTTTTATTTGGGCAGTCTTTCGAGCAACTTGCTTTTTCAGTGCGTAACTCCATAAAAATCCTAAGAGGGCCAACACTGAAATAAGGGTAACTAGCCAACCTAATGCTTTCAGATTGTCCGTAAAGGTACGGTCTTGCGATTCAAGGTGCTCAGCCCAATGATTATATACCTTGCTAAAGCCCCCGTTTACTTGCGCCAGCGCAAGATGTGCATTGATCAAATCGAGGACATCTTGATTCCCCTTTTTCACTGCAAAAGCATAGCTTTGCGGCCAGAAAGCAGCGCTTGACCTAACAACGTCTAGGTCAAATAAAGATGCCAGCCGTCTTGATGTTACATCAGCCTCGATACATGCGTCTGCGGTTCTATCGTGAACTAACTGCAAACAATGCAGTTCATCACGTGCATTGATTATCTCAAAGGGTGGTGATTCTTCATGTAATTTCTGAGCGGCAAAGGATCCCGCGGCAACTGACACTGTTCTCCCGCTGAGCTGCTCAAGGTTTCCATACTGAACACCAGAGCGGTGAGAAAAAATCCCGTGCGCCACATAGTGAAAAGGTGCTGAGAAATCAAATACCTTGGAACGCTCTTCCGAAGGTATCAATGCAATTGCATCTGCTTTACCATTGAGAACCGAGTCTAAGGCTTCGTTCCAGGGTAACAGGTTCTGCTGAATAGCAAAGCCGCCTTGTTCAGCTAGATATTGCTCTAAGTCGGTGATGAAACCCTGAGGGCGATTATCGGAGGTCAACCATTGCAGGGGTGGGTAAAATTTAGAGCCAGCAAAGGTTAATTTGGTGATGGGATTCTCACGCTCTTGCCCAGTGTCTGCATGGGCGTTACCAAAGTTCGTGAGAATTAAAAAACTTAAAATCCCTGCGCAATATAGTCGACGAATATCCATACCTTACCCGCTCCCTCAGATACGTAGTTCACGTATTCATAACGCGCTAAATCAACAAGTTACCAAACAAATATGTACATTTTATGACCGACACGCCTCATTTTGGCAATTCTCGAGCGCAACTCCCTACTCAGTGGCATTGTCATCAGCACACAGTTGATCACGACCGTTTTGCTTCGCCACATATAAACGCGAATCGGCTTTTGCATATATTTTCTCGTAGGGCCCTTTTGAATCTGGGCTGTCTGCCACGCCGATACTGACCGTAATGTGTGCGACGTCACCATCGGGCAATTTAATTGGGTTAATGCGGGTTTGTTCACATATACGATGGGCTACATCCACTGACTGCTTGCTTATGGCCGGTATTTGGCAACAACACAGCAAATTCCTCACCTCCAACCCGAGCGGCGATATCACCCTTGCGAATTAACTTTTCTAACTGAGCAGAAAAAACTTTTAAAACATGATCGCCCGCAGGGTGGCCATGGGCGTCATTAATATTTTTGAAATCATCCACATCAATAATTAACGTCGCCGTAGGACGCCCACTGCGTTCTGATTCCGCCATATTTTTCTCGGCGAAATCAAAAAAGAAACGGCGGTTATACAAGCCCGTCATGGGGTCGCGATTGGATTGCTCGCGCAAGCGTTCTTGTAACAAGAAAGTCTCTGTCATATCGGTAGACAGGCCAATAATAATGCGTTCATCGTTAGCCATGGTGTGGGGAACTTTCACCGACCAATATATGCGACGGCCACCATCGGCGGTAATCACATCTTCACGAAACTTCTGAGCTTGCCCAGATTCAAATACCTTACGGTTATGCTCGGCTAACGATTTAAATGTTGCTTCATCAACAAGCTCCGATATTTTCATGTTCTTGAGTTCAGCTTGGGTATGTTGAAACTGCTCTGCCAAGCACCGGTTGCTGTAGACCAAACGGTTATCTTCATCGAGCATAAAAATGCTCGAATCGATATTGTCCATCACGATATTTAGCATCTCGTTCTGATGCTTGAGTTCACGCTCAAGGGCTTTTCTTTCCGTGATGTCGGTGGAAATACCAAACATACCGATGAGCTTCTGGCTGTCGTCGTATAACGGCTGCTTCACGGTGAGATATGTCAATCGCTCGCCAGTCGACTTTAAATAGTTCACTTCTTCGGTTTCGTGCACTTGGCCGGATTCCATCACATGACGATCGTTTTCTCTAAGTTCCGCAGAACGTTCCAGATCAAAAAACGCTTCATCGGTTTGGCCCACAATTTCTTCCAGTGAAGCACCAAACAATTCCTGCACCTGACGGTTCACATAAATGTACCGCCCTTCGGTGTCTTTGATGTACACATACGCACCCACATTATCCAACACAGTCGTGAGGATTTCTGCGGGAATTCCAATGCGTTGTAAGGGCTCCAACATCAATGCAGATCTCCGAACTTCGTGAGTTTTGTGGTGACTTTAGGAACAATGCGCCACTGATTGATAGTAGTTCATTAATCCTAAAATCACTGTGAATTCTTCCATTATATGCCGTTGATCATATTATCGTCCGCGCACGTACTCTTAGATACATGGATTAACCTTGGATGCTTATGCGAGTGATATTTACCGCAATAATGTTTGGCGCACTGCTTGTACTAGTCGCGTGCCAACCTACACGCGTGCTCAATACTGTGGTGCCGTCTGGCAGCTACCATGCCCACACCGATGTGATTTATGGTGAACACGAACGTCAGCGCATGGATATCTATCTGCCACAGCAAGAAAAAATAAAGGAACAAGTTATAGTATTCGTATATGGCGGCGCTTGGGATCAAGGGGATAAGAAAGAATTTGAATTTGTGGGGCAGGCATTTGCCCGACTTGGCTATATCACCGTGGTACCCAACTATCGCTTATACCCGGATGTGGAGTTCCCTGATTTCATTCAAGATGTCGCTGTGGCCATCGCAGAGATCCCAGCTACTCTGCAGGCTCGCAATATCGATAACTGCCCATCAGGGCGACAGGTAATTCTCATGGGCCACTCCGCCGGTGCCCATAGTGCCGCTATGCTGGTGGCCGATCCGCAGTATTCCCACACTGCCGGCATCGACGATCTCACCATCTCCGCGTTGGTAGGTATGTCTGGCCCCTACGATTTACCCCTTGAGCATGAGCGCGTAAAAGACAAGTTCTCCCAAGTTGAAGGCGAAGAAGCCAACCCGGTTGCGCTCGCTCACGCCGAGATGCCGCCAACTCTTCTGCTCCATGGCGGTCAAGATACGGTGGCCGAGCCATTGCATACGGAAAAATTTGCACAGCGCCTGCGCGAGCTTGATGTGCATGTGGATGTGCATAGGTACGACCGCGCCCGGCATGTGGCGCTGGTGGCAAGTTTAGCGTCGCCTCTGCGCTTCTGGACGCCCGCCTATAACGATATTCAAGCGTTCCTAACCGAGCAACAATTGGATGGGGAGTGCTTCCCGGAAGGCCCGCATTAACGGGCGTCGAGGGTAAACGATAGAATTTTTGAAAGGTGCGCGTAAGGCAAACCCGTTTCTTCGTGCCATTGATTAAACACTTTTTGCGCTTGTTTTAGGCCTTTTTGCGACGTTGGATTGGCATCAAGCAAGTTGTGATTCACCAGTGCTGCCGTAACATCGCTCGAGAGAATAAAGCCATCCCAGCCCACCATACGCAAAAAATATTGGGCACTGGCCCCGCCCAAGCGCGACCCGTTTTTCTTCAGCCAGAGCAATAAGCCGACTTGGTCATGCGATGGCCATTGCGCCAGGAACTCGCCAAAACTGCCGTATCGCTCCGCGACTTCAACGATCATAAACGCGTTTTGCGGCACCGTATTAATCTTCTGCATATTGCGCACAATACGCTCGTCGCGCCCCAGAGCCTCTAAACGCTCCGGCGGCACCTGCTGCCAATACAACGGCAGAAAACCACTAAAGGCTTCTTCAAAACCCGGCCATTTGTTCTCAATAATGCGCCACACAAATCCCGCCCGAAACACGCATTTGGTGATCGTCGCCAAATACCGATCATCACCCAACGCCCGCAGCTCATCCGCAGTGGCCACGTAAGGTAAGCGCTCACTCACCTTTTGCAAGCCACCCTTTCGCTCTAGTGCCCGTTGGTAAAATATTTCAAATTTCATGGGATGGGGTTACCTTAGCCAAGATAAAAACTCTCCAGTGCGACACAATATGTCGCACAAGCTCGCTAATCTAAATCCGTCGAATCTAAGGAAGGATAAGTGGCACAGGATGTGCCGACAAGGGTTTTATCCTGCTTTACTTTTTTTAAACCACGTCGCAACGTTCTTGTGGGTTCCGGTGGAATAAACAAGCGCTTCGGAGTAAATTGGCTACTATTAATTTCTATAATGGTTAAAACCACCAACCCCAACGTGGAGCAATGCAGCATGAGCAGCGCAGCACAAAAAGAATTCAACAGCTTCAAAGAGTTTTACCCGTATTACCTCAAAGAGCATCGTAATCGTACGTCCCGTCGTTTGCATGTGGTGGGCACTTTGTTGGTGGTTGCGATTGTTCTGTATGTGTTGTTTACCGGCGCATGGGTGTGGTTATGGGCGGTGCCTGTGGTGGGTTACGGCTTCGCTTGGGTGGGGCATTTCTTTTTCGAGAAAAACAAACCCGCCACCTTTAAGCATCCCTTATACAGCTTGATGGGCGATTGGGTGATGCTTAAGGATGTGTTGACGGGTAGATTACCCTGGTAACAGCATCGCGCGTATAAATGGACAACGCGCCCAATCCGCTCCATGCTTGATTTGTATTTGTTTTTTCACAACACCCTGTGATCAATTTCACGTTGTTGGGCGTTTTATACGAGTTATCTCGTAACTTTTCAGGGACATAATAAAATGAAACGGCCTGATCAATTTCCCCTCGCGGTGCGCTACGGTTTAATTGCTGTGATTGTAGGCGGGCTTGCCCTGCTCTTTCTCGCAGTAGCTTCTGGCTTTGGTCAGCGCGTGGTTACCGCACAAGAATTCGTAAATTTCCAAGAAGGCGGCAATCCCCATCAGGGATTTCGGCGCGCTCATGCCAAAGGCTTTTGTATCGCCGGTGAATTTATTGCCAGTAATCACGTCGGGGCATATACCACTGCCGCGGTGTTTAACCAACGCAGTACGCCTTTTACCGGACGCATCTCTACGGGTGGTGGGAACCCCACAGCACCGGATCTTGCGTCGTCGGTACGCAGTTTGGCATTGAGCTTTAATCCGGGTACCCGTGATGCATGGCATACCGCGATGAATACGCCACCGGTGATGCCGGTGCGAACACCAGAAGATTTCTATGCCTTTGCCCAAGTCTTTGCGCCGGATCCGGAAACGGGCCAACAGAACCCAGAGCGCATTGGCGCCTTCCTCGCGGCGCATCCGGAAACTCAAGCGGTGCGAGAATGGCAAGCGAGCTACACGCCTACGGGCAGTTTTGCTACCGAAACCTACAACAGTATTAATGCGTTTTACTTAGTCGATAATGAGCGCAACAAGCGAGCTATTCGTTGGTCGGCGAAACCGAGTGCCCGGGCCGTTGCGGGCAGTGTGATTGAGCTCACTGATGATCCTAATGCGTTGCGCAATGAGTTCATGGCCCGGCTCGAGCATGGTCCGATTGTGTTCGATATGATCTTCACCTTTGCCAATGATAGCGACGATGAAACGGATCCCACTGTGCTTTGGGGCGACGACCGCGAGCAACGCTTAGCGGGAATTATTATGGTTCATCGGGCGACCCCGGAAGCAGATGGCAACTGTGACGCTATCAATTTTGATCCCTTAATCCTACCGCGGGGCATGGCACCCACCGACGATAAAATTCTACGGGCGCGATCTGCTGCTTATGCAGAATCCTACCGCCGGCGGGCTCGAGAAAATCTGATGAATGCTCGCGGGGAGGGATCACAATGAGTACACATAACTATCATCTTGCCGCGCGTATCATGCATTGGAGTATGGCCCTGCTCATCCTGTCGATGTTGTTTGCTGGTTTAGCTATGGTGCAAAGCCTCGAACCTTGGCATTTAACCTTTCTGCAGTTGCACAAATCCTTTGGGGTGGTCGCCTTGCTTGCGGTGATTGCTCGCGTCGTTGTGCGCTTACGGTTTACACCGCCGCCGTTGCCCAGCTCAGTGCCGGTACTACAACAGAAAATCGCCAAGTTTTCGCATATGTTGCTCTACCTTGCCATGTTTGCCATGCCCCTATCGGGCTACCTGATGCAAAGTGCTGCAGGGCGTCCCGTGGTGGTATTTGATCTATTCGCGCTGCCTCAGATTCTGCCGCAGAATTTGGCGCTGTACGGATTCCTGCGCGAATTTCATGGTTGGGTGGCTTGGGCATTTATTGCACTGATTCTAGTCCATATCGGTGCAGCGCTACATCATGGTTTGATTAAACGTGATGGGGTATTGCAACAAATGCTGGGCAGCAAACCTAAAGACTAAGCCGCAGGCTTTGCTGTATTTCTTTTATAAGGCCACTGGGCACCTCGTGCTCCGTGGCCAACTCCTGCCAACGTGACACACTCGCAATCACTTCATCGATGATATTGTTCACTCTGCGCTTGCTAAACAGTGGACTCACCGGTGCGAGTGAATAGAAATCCTCGCGCGTGAAATCATCCCGTTTGCCATTGAGGGTCATCCAGTGGCTATTCACCCATTTGCTCCCGGGCTTGTAACTGAAGGCGATATCGTAGGCCGGGGCGAGGGTCCAGGTTTTATCGCGCAACATAAAGGCGAAGTTCTTGGCATGATCGTCGTGATTGCGCGCCACAATATTGAATACCATTCGGCGAAATAATTGCTCCGCTTCTTTGCCACTGAGGCGCAATTGGCGCGCAACGCCAAATAACTCGGCGTACGAGAACGATCCGGGCTTTTTATAATCCACGTGGGCCAGCCCGTTTAATGTGGACACATGAACTTTCTCGTTGCCCACACGATCAAATCGCTGGGTAATAAAATGGCGTCGATTGCCTTCGGGTAATAGATGGCAGGGCATCATGGTGATGCCGCAGTCTTGGGCCATCAGTGAATATACATATTCCATGGCTCCAAAGCCCAGAGGATCACCGAAAGTTTCTTGGTTAGGGTTATGCTCGCTTACCCCATCAAACTTCATCAAATAATGGGTAAACCCGTCTGGCACGTCGGTTTGCCCCGAGCGCACTTGGCTAAAATCTTCGTTAAAGGCCAGAACGGCTTTGGGACGCGCACCCCCGGCACTCATACCCACGGTAAATAGTGCCATCATGGCTTCTTTGTCTTCACGGCCATCGAGCGTGAGCTTGGCGCTAAAGTCGGTGCGGGCATCGAGAATTTCTTGAGCCAGGGCCACCAATGATTGCACGTCCACTTTTTGTGTGGCGTTTAGGTGCTTCATTCGGGTTGCCGGGGCGTATTCCAAGGCGCCCATGCCGCGTTTACCGGTGTATTGCAGGCGCTGTAAGGGCGTGATCTCATGCACGGATTTACCTCGCGAGGCGACCCACGCATTGAGCACGGCATTGCCGAAATCATCCGGTAAGGAATCGGCAATCATGCCCGGCAAGCCCTTAAAAGTGGCGTAGTCGAGGTTGGGAAAACTATAGATTTGCTTGGACAGTGGCATTTTAATGGGGGCAAGCTCAATGCCCGACGCAATAAATGAATCGGCGTACTCGAAAGCACCAAGACCACGCTCGGTATCGAAACTGACTGCGCCGACCGTTTGCCCCTGATAGTTCACCTCAACCACTTCCATTACCATTCTGGCGTGTCCTCATTCTCTGTTGAGCTTGTGGCGCTTCCTGATCGCGCTCGCAGCCCAGAAGCGCGTTGGCGTTGCTTGCCTTGCAACTTGGCTAACTGAATGGGCGACAGCGGCTGCGGCGGCAAAAAGCGATCCAGATGCTCGGTTAATTCCAAAGCATCCAGAATAGCAACAAAGACCACCAGCTGTGCCTTGCCTTTCTCGGCATTTACCACAGCTTTACGCGATACTCCGGCCCGCTCGGCTACTTGCTCTTGGGTGTAATCGCGATTCAGCCGTGCTTGTTTTAAGCGCTGCCCGAGCTCTTCCGCTATAGCTGATGATGACCTTGTACTCATGTAATGTCCTTTAATTTGCTCATTATTGCCTTATATGTTTTTAATGTACTTATTATAGCACACTATAGAAATAAGCAATAAAGAGCTTTATTCGTTACATTATAGCTTTAAAATTATTTAATGTGCTTTTACAGGGTCATTATATGACTTGTGTGTTCTGTATGCTATTGGGTGTTCTGTGGCCTATTTTCCGATGACGGCCAGATCGAAACTCGCGGTATCGGCTTCCTAACCCTTGGCTACCGCTTCTAATCCGCTTCGTATTCCAATAAATCCCCTGGCTGACAATTGAGTGCTGCGCAGATAGCAGCCAGGGTGCTAAAACGAATGGCTTTCACTTTGCCGGTTTTAAGCAGTGACAGGTTGGTCATGGAAATCCCTACCCGCTCCGATAATTCCGTGAGCGACATCTTATTCTTGGCCAATTCCACATCGAGATTTACGCGTATATTCATCGCAACTGCACTCCTAGATCGGGGCCCATACTAAACCACTTCAACGCTGTGGTCGTTGCGGAAGAATTGAATGGCCAAAAGCACAAGCAGCACTGGGAATAAGAACACGTTCACTACAGCAAGAATGATGGTGAGTTGCATCAGGCTTAACAACAAAATACCAATGGCGAAGATTTTGATTAATGTCGGTAGGGCCGCGAAACGGATCAGCAAGCTGATGGCAAAGATCAATGCAACCAGAGAGTACAACACTAACAGAGTGATACTCGCGCCAAGCACTAAGAACATCACCGAGCTGGTCACTTCTGGAATCAAGCCGACAGCAACGGCGACATCAAACAAGACAGTACTTGTAAACACCACAACAATTCCGGCCATTACATATAAAAGTATCGCGGGTAACTCGCCATTCACTTGGTCTTTGCACATACGGGCCAGCATCACATAGACATAGACTTCAAGCGCGCCTATCAGCACAAACAACGCATCCCAGCCGTTTAGTGTCATTAAATCATCACGCAGGATTTCTTGGAAATTTGTGACGGCCAGATAGTTCACCGGGTGTAACCAGTAGATTGGGAACAATACAGCGAGTAATAACGCGGCCACTCCGGCCCATTGATAAGGATTGGAATTCATGGTGTCTCTCCTTGCGCTAACCAAACCCACAGGGAACATTTCGGCTATCGCTTAAATTAGTTAGTTTGCGCGCTCATCTTTACGTTCTATAAATGAGCAACTGATGAGAATATAGATAATCAATTTATGATTTGCAATTATTATTTTATGTTTATCATAAATTTATTTATGTTAGCCCAAGTTATACAACTCACAACAAATGGCTTGGCTTTCACTTTAATTTGGTTATGATGGGGAGACGATATAAGGACGTAATGGGCGCAAGGAGTAGTATCTGCCATGGAAGAATTAGTACTGATTGTTGATTTAGAAGCCACCTGTTGGGATGATCATGTTCCGGGCTTACACCGCATGCAGACCGTTGAAGATATGGAAGTGATTGAGTTTGGTTGTGTTGTGGCAACACTGCAAGGTGAGGTGATTGATTCCCGCTCTTTTTTGGTACGCCCTCTAGAACGTCCGACTTTAAGTGAATTTTGCACCTCGCTGACGAGCATAACCCAAAGCGATGTTGATCAAGCCGATTTATACCCTCAGGTGATTGCGGCCATGGATCACTGGCTCGCTAATTATTCATTTGTGTGCTGGGGCTCTTGGGGCAACTACGATCGCAATCAAATTACCGTGGAACAGAATCGTCACCAATGCGCGCCTAAGTTTTTTGCGCTCCCCCACGTGAACTTAAAAACCTTATGGCGCAAAAGTAACGGCCTCTCCCGCAAAGCAAAAAGTGGCTTGCTACACGCCCTTGAATATCACCAGTTTAAATTCGCTGGGGCCCATCACCGGGGTATCGACGATGCTTTGAATGTGGCCCGATTGCTGCCGTTTATTGATTTACAAGCATCATAGAGAGGCGAATTAACCGTCGGCTATCGAGATTCCGGTGACGGTTACGGTTACGGTTACGGTTTCAGAGTGGAACCGGGAATTAACTAACAAGCCATCGTAAGATAGCGGATTTGTCCTAGAAAACTTCGGGTTACCGGACCGAGAAGCTCGGCATCGGTGAAGTTCAGATAGAAGTTCGTGGAGCGCACAGCACCGCGGTCCAAGTTCAATGCCTGTAGGCTACCATCGGTTAAACTAGTTGCCACCGCGTGCTCGGGTAGCCAGGCGTAGCCTAAACCCCGGCGAATGAGCTCAATGGAGCTGGCAATATGGCTAACGGTCCAGCGCTGATCGGCCCCCAGCCAGCCATAATTGGTTTGCTTTTTGAGGGCGGAATCCCGCAATACGATTTGGCGGTGGGCCTTGAGATGTTCTAGCGTGAGGGGTTCCAGCGCTTTACTTAAAGGATGATCGTTACTAGCCACCAACACAAACTTTACCGTGCAAATATCTTCACTGAGATTTTCCGAGAGGGTGAAAGGCGACAGCGACACGTCGGCCTTGCCCTGCTGCAGCAATTCGTCGGCACCGGAGAGAATGGTTTCAAGCACCTCGATACGAATCAGCGGGAACTCTTCCGAAACATTAGAGAGTGCTTGATACAATGGCTCTTTTGGAAAGGCTTCATCGACGGCAATGCGTAGGCTCGATTCAATGCCCACCTGCATATTACTGGCCACATGTTCCATTCGCTCTACTTCGTGAAGTAAATAGTCGATGCGTCGCAATAGGTGCTCACCCGCAGCAGTAAGCACTAACTTACGACCATGCATTTGAAATAACTCGACACCCAACTGCTGCTCTAATTTCTGCACCGCATTGTGCACACTCGACGGGCTTTTGTGGATGCGTTCGGCGGCTTGATTAAAGCCACCGAACTCTACCACTGCTTTGAACATTTGCCATTGGGTGATGGTCGAGCGCGCCATAGGAAGCTCCGTTATGCACGGCTTATTTGGTAAGCGCTCCGTCGGCGGAAAGTTTCCCGGCTCCGGTGAACGCTAACGACACACTGGCCGCTAGTAACGCTAATCCAAACTCATAGCCGTTGTTTGCTAGAAATAATCCGTGCTCAAAATGCACAGCGAAAATGGCCACAATCATGGTGAAGGCGAGTACCACGGCCGATGGTCTAGTCAGTACGCCGAGAATCAAAAACAGACCACCAAAGAACTCTGCGGCACCGGCAAGAAATGCCATGAGTAGTCCCGGAGCCAAGCCAATACTTTCCATCCAGCCAGCAGTGCCCTCTAAACCGTGGCCGCCAAACCAGCCAAATAGCTTTTGCGCACCGTGGGCGGCAAAAATAATGCCTACGGGCACGCGCAATACTAAAGCGCCCCAGCCACCGTCCGTGGTAAATAATTTACGTAACCATGCGTGTTTTTTCATGAATGATGTTGTCATCAGAATGCCCTCAATTTGTGTATGTGGGCATACTGTAGAACACATCATTAATTCAATGTATTGGATATATTCTAATCTTTTATTCTAAAAATTAGAATGCAAAAACTATTTAATCTGCGTTTAATGGGGAAGGTTCGCTGAGCAAGCCGTTGGAGGTCTGTATGTTACCGTCGAAGCAACCGGTGTTATTTGTATCCCACGGGGGTGGCCCGTTGCCACTGTTGGGGGACCCGAGTCATGAGGATATGGTACGGCGCTTTCGCGACATTCGCGAATATCTTCATACTCAGGTGTCCAAGCCCGACGCTATAGTGTACATCAGTGCCCATTGGGAGGCGTCGCCGTTACTGATTACTGCTGCGCCTTCTCCCGAACTGTATTATGACTATTACAACTTTCCCGTCGAGGCTTATACGTTCAAGTATCCTGTGCCGGGGGCTTCTACGTTGGCTGCGCGTATACAGCAATCCCTAATTGATGCAGGTATTCCCGCTGAATTAGATGCAAAGCGAGGGTTAGACCATGGTGTGTTTATCCCCGGTTTGTTGTTATTTCCAGAAGCCGATGTGCCCACCTTGCAGATTTCCCTGCACCCCGAGTTAGACCCTCGTTTTCATCTCGAGCTCGGGCGGCAGTTAGCGGTGCTGCGCGAGCAAAATGTGTTGATTATCGGGTCGGGATTTTCGTTTCATAATATGCGCGAGTTCTTTCGCCCATCGGATGTAGATGCAGACGCCAAGAATTTGGCCTTTGAGGAGTGGCTAGAGGAAACCTTGCAGCTTCGCGATGCCGAGCAACGTGATAAACGCTTGGTTGAGTGGACCAAAGCACCTCATGCGCGTTTTTGCCATCCCCGCGAGGAGCATTTGCTGCCCTTGCATGTGTGCGTAGGAGCCGCCGGCGATGCTACACTGCGGGAGAGCTGGCATTTTGCCGCGTTGGGCAAGCAGGGCAGTTGTTATCTATGGTAAATCAGCGCAAAAAATTAGTGGTGTTAAGTGGGGCTGGCGTAAGCGCGGAGAGCGGTTTGGGCACCTTTCGCGACAATGGTGGCTTGTGGAACAACCATTCGGTATACGACGTGGCAACGCCCGAAGCCTTTCACAACAACCCCGAGCTGGTGTTAGATTTTTATAATCAACGGCGTCGCGATGTTTATAAGGCCCAGCCCAACCCAGCCCACCTTGCATTGGCGGAAGCGGAGCGCGATTTCGATGTGACGGTAATTACCCAGAACGTAGACGACTTGCACGAGCGCGCTGGCTCAACGGATGTGTACCATGTGCATGGCTTAGTCACCCAGGCACGCAGTTCGCTTACCGACGAGGTGTTCGAGCTTGAAGGAAAAGACATTCACCTAGGCGACACCTGCCCTAAAGGCGCCCAACTCCGTCCTCATGTGGTGTGGTTTGGCGAGTTTATCTATCACATGGACGAGGCCATTGGGTTTGTGGAGCAAGCGGATATTGTGATTGTGGTGGGCACGTCGTTAAAAGTATTTCCCTTCGCGAATCTCGTTGATTATGCCCGCGCCGACGCTCAGTGCTTTCTGGTTACCCAAGATATCGACGCCGTACCCTACGGCTTCCAATACAAACAAGGCCCCGCTAGCACCGTTATCCCGCAGCTCCTCGCCGAACTCACCCTCTCATAAGCGCCCACCGCACCGCGCTGGCAAAACAATTCCACCTCCAACAATTCCGCCCCAGGGGTGAAACTCCGCTCTTCCCCAACCTCCAACAATTCCGCCCCAGGGGTGAAACTCTGTTTTACCACGATCTCCGCGGCCGCAAAAAACCGCTACACCCCTCTCCAACCATGGGATACAACAGTTTCGCCCCAGGGGCGAAACTCTGTTTTCAAGCCGCCTCCGATTATTCCACCCCTGGGGTGGAATTGTTACTCAGGAGGAGGTTGGGTGTTCTTAAGGCGGCGTTCGTGACGCTGAATATAACGTTGAAACAGCGGCAGATAGCCATGGTGATCCGACACTTTAATATCGATATCCGCTTTAATCAGGCCCGCCCCTGGATGTTGGCTGGTGAGCCATTCCCATGTAACTTGGCCCGGATAAATCAGCTCCACCGGATACCAATTTAAGTCGGTGTCCGCCAAGTGTGTTTCACTGTAGGTGGCAATAATTTCGGCTTCCCCGGTATTTACACCTAAGCCCAACCGATGCGGCAACGACACATGATGATGACGCGCACCCACCGAACCATGGTGCACTGCGAAGGCGACGTTATAGACATCCCCCTCCCGTAAACGCTTGGAATCAAGTCGGTTTGGACTGCGCATACTGCGTTCAAGGGTCACCCGCCACGCGCCGTCCCGATAAGCGCCATCTGCAGTAATAGCGCCACGAGCTCCATCGGGGATTTGTAGCATCCGAAACGGAATCACATCGCCTTCTTGCCACTCATGCTCAGCATCAAACGGCACCGCGATGTCTTCGGAAATGTAGTACCAATCGTCTTGGCTGTACTCTCGGGCTACTAACGCATCCCAATCTAATGATTGGATACCGGTTTTCTCAACGTCGAACATGTAGGCAGGGCGATCCAGCTCAGCATCCCGGTTATCGCTATACATACCGCGACCTTCCGAGTTCAGCCGATAATGAAGCACATAGCCGTTATCGGCGTAGCCAACCGGATTGGAGCGATGCGCCCGCCATTGCCATAGATCTAGGAATTCCCCGCGATCGCGCATTTCATCCAGTTCTTGCTCAGACTTCACATCATCCCACCGGGCTTGATCGGTATAGCGATCCACGTTGCGCGATTGCGGAATATATTTGCGCACATCCGAACGCCCCATCGCCTCACCCAGCGTCGGGTGTGCTTGCACCGCGTCGCTCGACATAGCGGAGTCCAAGCTGCGCATGCCTGGGTGAATCAGCATCCAGCCCCCATAACGAGCAAAGCCTTCAACCGATCCGTCGTCGAGCATCATACTAATGCGGTCTTCATAGAGCCCATGTGGATCAGGACCATCTGCGCCCGACCCCATGCGTACCCACTCACCATCGGTGAAGCGCCAATATTGGTGATACCAGCTCGGGTTCTCAACTTCCAGACGATAATGCAGACGGAAAGTGTCGTCGTTGTACTCGGCAGCCACATACAGCGTCTGGGCCTGATTACCCAATGGCGCCTGCGCTTCTGCACTCTCCTTGTCTGTATCCGTGGACGGCGCGCACGCCGCCGTTAAAAGCGCCAATGCAACCACACCCGACACCTTGCCAAGCCGCCAATTTCCGAGTATCCCCATCATATTCATCTCCCTCAAAACAATTCCGCCCCTGGGGTGAAACTCTGTTTTAAAGCCGCCTTCGATAATTCCACCCCTGGGGCGGAATTGTGTTTTCGCTGGGGTTAGCATACCGGCTTCAGAGGTGGGAGACTACCGCTTGATTTTGTTGTGCACTCGAACAATCCTCCGAAGATGTGTATCTTTAGTTAAAGGACTTCAAACCGTGTTGGAGATTGGCTTTGCCCGTTATTCAAAAAACCATTCAGCTCAAAGCGCGTCAGCGTGGCTTTCATCTAATTACATCAGAGGTGCTACAGAGCATTCCTGAGATTAGCCGTTGCGATGCTGGTCTGTTGCATGTATTTATTCAGCACACTTCGGCGTCTTTAACCATAAACGAGAACGCAGATCCCACGGTGCGTCAAGATTTTGAAAGCCACTTTAATGAAATGGTGCCCGAGAACGCGCCCTACTATCGTCACACCTGCGAAGGCCCCGACGACATGCCCGCGCACCTCAAATCCAGTTTGCTCGGCAGCGGCGTGACCCTGCCCGTGAGCCACGGGCAACTTAATGTAGGCACGTGGCAAGGTATTTATTTGTGCGAGCATCGTGATCATGGCGGGTCACGTCGTTTAGTGCTGACCCTCACCAGCTAATCCTGCGTAACAAGGACAGTGATATGAATTCATCTCAATCACCAGCAAACAAAAAACCTCGCTCATTATGGCGCTTCGTCGGCCGAAGATTTCTACTCGCCGCGATCATCATGTTAATTCTCGCCTTTTTTAATCCGCACTTGTGGGCGAGCAATCACGTGCGCAATTTGCACAATATGTTGATGAACGGAAGTGAGATTCAAACGCTGCTCGCACTCGCCGAAGATACGAATTACAAGCAGATTGCCTGGAGTACGCGCAGCGCAGTGGAAGCCCGCGGACGTGTTCGCACAGTACCCGGAGGCGCTTGGCAGACGGCGACAGATATTCAACCCATTATCGAGGCGGCTCAGGAGTTCGGATTGCAGCGGATACTGCTCACTAATTTTAATGGGAATTGGTATCTGGAAGGTTTCGGCGAAGAAGTGCCGGACGGCACGCAAGTGCGAGCGCATATCGGCAGGCCCGACGAAATCGACTATCCGAAGTGCACTACGGAGCTTAAAAGTTCAGGCGCTGGACTATGTGTGCGAGCGCGTTGGGGCGGCTGGGCCGTGGTGCATTACTGGATGCACTCGCCTTCATTTCAACGATAACCCACCAGTGGATGCCGGACCCAACGCACTGCGTTGGTTCTAGGCTGAGAGTAGGTACTGAGCTCGCTGCCAACGCGATGCGTTGAGTACTTTAGATTTCATTGATTTGTTCATAGCGTTCGGCGAGAAAATCGATCAGGGCGCGCACCGAGGGCAACATACCGCGGCGCGATGGGAACACCAAATGAATCACTTCCGTGCGCGGACACCAACCATCGAGTAAGGATATTAAATCTCCCCGGGCAAGCTCATCGATTAACATCAACGATGGCAACTGCACAATCCCCACCCCCTTTAAGGCCGCTTGCTTCAACGCGAGCATATCCGTGGTGGTGTAGCGCGGTGTGAAGGGTACCTTGAGTTCTTTCTCTCCTTCTTTATTCAAGTACCATGCATGCGATTCGTTTGGATTACTTCGCGCAAGGGCCGGTAGCTCTGACAATCCCTGCACTGAATCCGGCACCCCATACTGTGCAATCAATGCCGGCGCAGCCACCAAACATTGCTCGCGACTGGAGAGGACTTTTAACACCAAGTCACTATCCTCGAGCGGAAACGGTCGCACCCGCAAGGCTAAATCGAATCCTTCCCCAAGAACATCCACGCGACGGTTTGTGGCGTCTAAATGCACCGTGACCTTCGGGTACATTTGCATAAAATCCGCAAGCATCTCGCCCACGTGAAAGTTGAGCAAGCCAATCGGACAAGAGAGCTTAATGGTACCGCTCGGCTCCGATTGCAATGACGCCACCGTTTCCAACGCCGTTTCCGCTTCCACCAGCATGGCTTGGCAGTGCTCATAAAAACGCTGTCCGACATCCGTAATGGCAAACGCCCGAGAAGAGCGAATCAGCAGGTTGATACCCAACTCATCTTCGAGTTTTCGCACGCGACGACTCAACTTCGACTTTGGCACATTCAACGCCCGCCCTGCGGGAGCAAAGCCACGATGCTCCACCACTTTGGCGAAATAAAATAAGTCGTTCAGATCGTACATACCCCTTCGCTCCCACCAGTGAACACCGTTCTAAAAGCAGAACGATTCGTGTTAATTATGCACCTTTTTAGGCGATCGTTCTAAATATACACTTGCTGAACATAAAAGGTAGGAGAAATTCACATGAGAACAGTACGCAACATCAACACAGTGACAGAAGCCCACTGGGTCGGGAACGGCTTTCCCGTAAGCACCATGTTCTCGTACCACCAGGGCGCGGACGCGCTATCGCCATTTTTACTGATGGACTATGCCGGTCCGGTCGTATTCGGCCCTGCGCAAATCCCGCGGGGTGTCGGCAAACATCCGCATCGGGGCTTTGAAACCGTGACTATCGTCTACGACGGCGAAGTTGCACACCGTGATAGTACCGGCCAAGGCGGGGTTATCGGGCCTGGCGATGTGCAGTGGATGACGGCAGGGTCCGGAATTTTGCATGAAGAGTTTCATAGTGAAAAGTTCGCAGCCAGTGGTGGAAAGCTGGAGATGGTTCAGCTTTGGGTAAATCTCCCTGCAGACCACAAAATGATGAGCCCGGGCTATCAAAGCATCACCTCGGATCAAGTCCCCCGAGGGGCGTTTTCTGGGTTGAACTCGACTTTTCGCGTGATCGCGGGTGAATACAAAGGTCTCCGTGGCCCCGCTAGAACGATGAGCCCAATGTTGGTGATGGATCTAGCACTCGAACCCAGTGAGCATGTAGATCTCGTGATCAAAAAGGAGTGGAACCTGATGGTCACCGTGCTGACTGGCACCGTGAACATCAATGAGAAGTATCTTGGACGGGATGCCACCATCGCCTCCTTTAACAACGACGGAGAGTACGTCACTTTGGAGGCAAACAATCCGGCCCGTGTGCTGATTACCGCTGGAGAGCCTATTGATGAGCCAGTTGTAGGGCATGGCCCTTTTGTAATGAACACGCAAGAGCAGATTAACACCGCTTTTCGTGATCTCGAGTCGGGCAGTTTCGGCGAGCTGCCCGCGCAATAACTAAATAATGCGTTGCGCCGACGCAATAAGGAATCCGTTATGAAAGATTATGCACGTTTAGACAAAAACAATGCGGCTGTATTGCTGGTTGATCACCAAACTGGGCTGTTATCTCTGGTGCGTGACATTCAGCCTGATACATTTAAAAACAACGTGTTGGCGTTGGCTGATTTGGCCAAGTATTTTAACCTACCAACGATTTTAACGACGAGCTTCGAAGATGGCCCCAATGGTCCTCTCGTGCCTGAGTTAAAAGAAACTTTCCCAGATGCACCGTACATTGCGCGCCCAGGACAGATTAACGCGTGGGATAATGAAGACTTCGTGAACGCAGTGAAGGCAACCGGCAAGAAGCAATTGATCATTGCCGGGGTAGTTACAGAAGTTTGTGTGGCCTTCCCCACGCTCTCGGCCCTTGCCGAAGAGTTTGAAGTATTCGTGGTCACCGATGCATCGGGCACGTTCAACGAAATGACGCGCGACGCGGCCTTAGACCGGATGTCTAACGCAGGTGCTCAGTTGATGACGTGGTTTGGCGTTGCCTGTGAATTGCATCGCGATTGGCGAAACGATATCGAAGGATTGGGTACGTTGTTCTCCAATCATATTCCGGACTATCGAAACCTGATGAACAGCTATGCGACGCTTATGAGCAAGTAACGGGTATGAATAGACCCAACGCACCGTTATCGAAGGTGCGTTGGGTACGATTTGATCGCCCCCCGCCAATGCGGTGCCTTGGTTACGGCTGTACTTTATAAATAACATTCACGCGTTTGTAGATTCGAATGGACTCGGGAATAAACAGCTCCTGATCGACACTTGGTGGTGGTGCCGACGTCCGCATTTGCTGCATGTCTGCATACACGGCGCGGTTTAACCCAAAAGTCGCAAAAAACTCTTCAAACGATCCGGTATCGTTAAACGCAAACACGCTATCGATTGTGACACCTAAACCCTGGGCCATCTGCTCAGCTTTTTGTTTTGCCGCGGCGGCCGCTTCTGCGATCAACTCCAGTTCTACTTCCTGCCGCTGGGATGAATCAAAAGAACTCTGCTGAAACGTAAGGTAATCGATATCGAGCAGCGCCAGCACAATGGCGGAATACTTATCCAAATCCGCAATCTCTACTTGGAAATTACGCCGGAATTGATAGCCAATAATCCCCAATTGGTTATAGGAGCTATCCCGCTCCCGCACTTCGTTTTTTGAAATTTCATAGGATGTAATAGCACGGTCAGGGATATTGTGATCCGCGAAAACTTCTAACGCCTGGCGTGTGGTGCGATTCAGTTGCGCACTGGCATTTTCAGATTTTTCATGAAAGGTCACAATTTGAAAAGTGATGACAGCCTCATCAGGCATAACCCCACGCTCGCTTTCCCCACTTACGGTCACAAACGGGAAACTGGGGAGCGACGACGCCTGAACAGCAACAGGGAAACAACAAATAAGTAAAGCAGTAAGTAAACGCAACATGACGAGACCTTCATTGGTAGGGGGAATCCTCCTTGAAATCTAGTCTCTTTATCGCTTGGGGGCAATGTATGGGATGTAAATTGTGGTAGCCAACGCAGTGCACTAGTTCGAGATCTGCTGACATATTCGGGCTCCCTACCAACGCGATGCGTTGGATACGATTTGACAGGGTCTCGCTACATGTGCGGTGCGTTGGCTAGGATTCTAATTACATTTAGTGGAGTTTGTGCTCATAGCACGCTTCGATTTGTCGCGCCGGTAGCTGTTGCCCCACAATCGGCTCTAATGCCAGTTGGATGCGCGGCACCAAGGTTTCCAATCCCTCTAACAACAACTTTTCGGGGGTCGATTCTGCAAACGCTAAAGTAATCGTTAGTGACTCTGGGAAGCGTTGGTAATTCACCGCATGGGTTAACCAAACAAAACCATCAACATCGAATTTCGAAGCTTCACACACCTCTGTCAGTGCTTGAATGATCTGGTTATCGCGCTTTTTGTCGGTTTTCCGCATGGGGCTCCGTGAGGGATCAGTTGAATCGAGAAGCTTTGTTGAAGCGATTATTGCAGCATAGATTTGGATTGCAAACACCTCGTAGCCTGAGTAAAGTTCAAAATACAAACAAAGAGGTCGCCTAGTATGGCGTCCCAAACCTGAGACAGCACAGCATGATACTTAAGGAAAAGGCCCCTTCGAACGCCTCCTGCGTTCGACTCGCTGCAGGGATAAAACAAGAGCAGGATGTCGCTTTTTATCTGCGCAGAGCCTACCGCAACAGCGAAAAGGTAATGGTGCTCAACGATATTTCTATTGAGCACGACGGCGAGCGCGCGCAAATAGATCATCTCATTATATACACCTATGGCTTTATTATCGTGGAATCAAAAAGTATCCGCGGCCAAGTGATTGTAAATGAAGAAGGCGAATGGATTCGTAGTTACAACAACAAGTGGTCGGGAATGCCCTCGCCTATCAAACAGGCCGAGCTGCAACTCGCGTTGCTTAGGCAATTTCTGATCGCCAATACCTACGACGTTATTGGTACATTCCTCGGTATACAGCAAGGCTTGGGAGCTCGTTGCTACGATGTTTTTTGTGCTATCTCAAGCGATTCAATAATCGACCGTTCGCGAGCACCGCAAGAAGTCGCAAGTAGACTTGTAAAGTCTGAGTTTGTCACCGATGTACTCGACAAAACCATGGACTTCAAAAAGTTCTATCAAGTGGTTGGAAAAGTATTTGATTCTCGCCCGGGTTTTAATGCCAAAGAGCTAATGCATATTAGTAATTTTATTCTCCGACACCAATCCGGAACTGCCGAAGCTACTAATCTCAACCCGTTTAATGTTCCTAAGTCTTATTCTTCAGTTACCCCGCCTCCAAGCACCGTCAATCATGATGCCAACACCACCGTCGTTTCCTGTAAACATTGTAGCGATACAACCCCTTTATCGGCGCACTCCGGACGATATGGGTATTATGGAAAGTGTGGGAATTGTGGAGGTAACACCCCGCTCAAGAAACCTTGTTCAACGTGTAATAACAAGGAAACCGAGGTTAAGAAAAGAGGGAATGTATTTACGCTCCACTGCGACAGTTGCTACAGCGTGACCCGCATCGCAGTGAAATAAATGTTAGCGTAAAAAAATACGTTTCCAGAATGGTGACCGTTGCCGCTTCGCCCCAACGCCAGCGAGCTGAGAAAGCAGCTCGGTATTGCCTTGTTGTTCGGCAGCCTCAAGCGGCGTGAGATTGACCATCGCCGAGCGTAAATGCGGGTCGGCACCGTGCTCGAGTAAGTAATTGGCGATGTCGATATGCCCCGCCATAATGGCAGCCACCAGGGGCGTACACATAATCTCAGGATGTTGGTAGTTCGGATCCACACCTGCGCCAATATGATATTTCACTCGGTCTAAATCACCACTACATGCGGCGCTATATAGATCTTTCCAGTCACCTGCAGACATGGCATGGTCCTTATTCCGTGTAACTAATGAGATTTATTGATTCCAGTATAGTCATGTCAAGCCGTCTCAACCACCAATTCAATATCCTCTGGTGCGGTTAACAACGGCGCCAGCGCATTAACGTCGCTGTGTAGCCAAAATGTTATTTCACTTGGGCGGATCAGCAATGGCATACGGTGATGAAATTCCGCACATTGGGCGGTTGGTTCTGTGGTGAGCGTGACAAGCTGAGTAGGATGATCCGAGTACGGATAGTAAATTCCCGCCATAAACAACGGCTGTTCGTTGGCCTCGGCAAAACGGTACTTAGTTTTTCGGGTTGACCCCTCGTGAGTTTTCCATTCATACCAGCCACTGCAAGGTACTAAGCAGCGGTGCTGCGCAAAGGCCTGTTTGAAGGTAGGTTTGGTGGCGACGCTTTCTGCTTGGGCGTTAATCAGAATGCGTTTCGCCCATTTGGGCTGGATGCCCCATTGCGCAGAAAATTGATACAGGTGATCGTGCTCGCTCCCGATCACCTGTACCTCTTGCGTTGGGCGTAGGTCCCGATTCGACGCGACGTGAAAATCTAACCCCAACTGCTCTGAAACAAAGGTGCTCAGGGGATGATCTTTTACATCGAGTCGGCCACACATAGAAAATCCTTGAGCGTTACTCCGCCGAAGGTGGGGTGGGTTCACCGCCGATAATGCGGCGGCGCAGCGGTGGCCATAGCAAGGCGGCTAAGCCAATGCCTGCCAAAACGCCTCCAGGCATCCACCATAACTCGCCATTGATGGATAAACCGAGTAGCACCACCATTACCCCGGAGATAAACAGCGATAACCCAGAGATAGACGCGGCATCCGGCAGCAGAGGCGGCATTCCGGCGGCACGCCGCATACCGTTGAGATAATCAATGGCATACACCGACAGCCCGCTCACTAATACCGCAGAACCGGCCACTAATAAGGGAACAAAAACACCGGCAATTAAACCCAACAGAACAAAAAACGTTCCTATGGTCATTAAACTAAAACTACTTTTTCCTACTGCCGAATCTTGCCCCGCGTCTCCGACCCCGACAACCGACAGCCGACCGAGCGGCACATCAAAAGCGGCCGCTAAACTCAGCTTGGTTTCCCGCGAGCCGCGACCGTCTGCTTCCACCCGTTGAATGGTGCGCAAGCTCAGTCCCGCAACTTCGGCCAAATGTTCCTGCGACCATCCCCGGCTCTCGCGAAGGGCGCGCACTTGTTCTGCATTGATACTCATGTCGTAAAGCATAATAGTCTCTCCTTGTGATTGGAAGCATGAGCTTGGATGCAATCACAAATACACACCACGACACGGTAACGTCATTTGTCTGACAGGGGGGTGACACGGGGCTGACAGGGCGCTGCCAACGCGGTGCGTTGGGTTGGCTCAGGGTTGGATCACAGTTGGCAATTTCGCTGCCAACACGTTGCATTAGGTGCGTCCTTCTTTAGTTAATTCAACACCGCTTGAATCAGCACCGTATCGGTATACTGGAAGAATTTGGTGACTTTGCCATTTTTCAGGGTCCAGGCATGGGCGAAAGGCGCCGTAAAGCTCTTTTCCGTGTCTTTGCGAGTGCCACTGTACTCACCGAGCGCAATGACCATATCCCCTTCGGCGACAAAGGTGTGTGGTTCCACCCGGTAACTCGCCCATTCTTCACCGATTTTCGCGAATATATTTTCAATCACCGATTGCGGACCGATATAAGTACCGGCTTCAGGTGAACCTTCTGCTTCGGTCCACTCTATTTCTTCATGAAAATTAGCCATTGCGCCGGGCACATCACCCGCTGCAAATTTTGCATATAAATCTTTGATCATATCTTTATTGTTGCTCAATTCGATTGCTCCTTGCTCTGATTTACCATGACATAAGCTTAGTTTAGATAGTGCAGGAACAACAGAATCGGCAAACCCGTTGTATTGATTGAGCTGGGTCTAGAAAGCGCATAACCGCTGCTCTTTCATCGGGCGCGGCATTGGCGAGAGGCCCCGTAAAACTCTTTTCCGGGGTCTTGCGAAAGCTATTCACACGGAAAAGGCAGGCCAATTCGGGCTTCAAAAAAATCTGGGCGGATATGGTAATCCCGGCACACCTTTCGCCATACGTCCGCCGATAAAACATAAAACATCACAGGACGTTGGCACGCATCAATAGCCTTCTCGCGACGTTCCTGCAGGGCACCACCCGCGTTATTGAACTCCTGAATCCGACTTCTCAAGTTAATTGCTTCATTTCGCAATGCCTGTTCACGGGACTGGTGACGCTCAGCCATCTCGATTTTCTCGTCATACTGTGCCCGGCAAGCACGGTCGCGATTAACACAAGGAATTAAGGCTTCAATCTCCGCTAACAAACGCTCTCCATCCCGCTGCATCCGCTCATGACGCGTTAAAATCTGCCGTTCTTCTGTCCTCAACTCGCGGTGTTGATCATCGCGGCGGTCATAATAAATTTGGAACATTTCGAAATCATTAAGGCACTGGCGCGCCATTTGTTCTGCATTAGCGTGCACGGGAGATACGGACATGAAATATAACAAGCACCCGTGGAACCCCAAAAGCACCGCGTGACCAAACGATTTTGCCGTTGCCATGATATTTTTCCTTATTCTGGATTACGCCGAACGCACCTTGCTTCCCTCGGGCGCAAGCACTGTAAACTCATGGGTGGCTCTATCTACAAAGCAGCCGTCGACCGACCACACTCTGAAAGAGCTCATGGGAAATTTCGCGATCGTCACACGCGTCTTGCCAGGTATGATAAGAAACATCTTCGAGCTCCGACTGGTTACACGAGTCCACGGCGCGCTCTCTGAACCAAGAAAGATTTTCCCGCCGCACTTCAAGCTCATCTATTCGCTTCGCCAAATCCGCTTCATCGGCGCGAAGTTGTCGATTGCGCTCGTTATGCTCTCTTCTAATTTCATCGTGGGCATGAATTCTAGCCATACATGCCGACTCTAGCGTGTTGCAATTAGTAACTTCGCGGCTTTCGCGAAGCAGGCGCTGACTATTGCTCTCGATTTGTTGCCTGCGTGCCGCGAGTTCCTCACGCTCAAAGGTTAACTCGCGCTGCTGATCCATAATGCGCCAGTTTTGATTTTCATAGCTTTGAAAATGACTCAAGCACTGCAGCGCATATTGTCGGTTATCATCCGCATGGGCCGACGATAAGCCCACAAGGCAACCGCTGAGTATCCATGCCGCTGCCCAAAAAATTGACTTTCCTGTGGTCATAACCCACCTCCTGTTACTTAAACCTAGCAAGGCATCTTGGCTTTCGCCATTTAAAATGGTGCTACATGACATTCGTTGACCCTTTTTGACCTTGTTTGACAGAAGCGCTCTGGTTATTATCTGAACAGAATCGACGTTCACTAGGAATTTGCATGAAGCGTATTCTGATTGGCCTTATTTCTATTTTCATCGTTATCGGTTTAATTTTCTCAGGGTGGTATTATCGGCCTTGGTCGCCTTTTTCTCCGGCCAGTGTACGCGCCTTAGATAATCCCGCAGAATATGTGATTACCTTTCAACGCATGGACGAGCTGCTTCCTAGTGCGCGCATTACCGCCCAAAACCCACAACCACTTCCGCGCAACGTGCAACCTCTCGACATAACTTACGAATGGAACGGAGAAATCCGCACCCTGGATGACTATCTGGAAGAAGCCCGCGTAATGGGCTTGACCGTGCTCCATGAAGGCCAAGTTGTGCATCAGCGGTTTTTCCATGGTGCCGATCAAGCGACGCGCTTCACCTCTTGGTCGGTAGGCAAAAGTTATGTGGCCAGCTTGATTGCCATGGCCTTAAAAAACGGCTTGATAGACAACCTTGATGACCCCGCTGAATTGTATGCGCCTGAATACGCCGGTAGCTATTATGGTTCCGTGTCGCTGCGACACCTACTGATGATGTCGGCGGGGGTGGACTTTAAAGAGGAGTACTCGCCTCATCGCCCATCTGATGTACGCCCGTTCTTTTTTAACTCCTTCATTATGGGACGCAGCCCAGACCGATTAGCTCGCGCCTTTGGTGCCAACGAGCAAGTACCGGGCGAACATTTTCATTACGTGAGTACCAACACGCAGGTGCTCTCTGCGGTAGTGCGCAATGTGTATGGGGGCTCGCTCGCCAACGTGGTTGAAGAACGGATCTGGACTCCATTGGGTATGACCGCCGACGGTACTTGGTTGCAACATATCGCTGGGGATCGCGGCGTGGCCGTAGGTTATTGCTGTTTGCAGGCCACCAGCGAAGATTACGCCCGCATGGGCCAATTCTACCTGCAAGATGGGGTCTGGAATGGGGAGCGCTTGCTACCGGAAGGATGGGTATTAGAAGCCACACGCCCAGTATCGCCAGCCCATGAGGCTAGCGCCACCCTGGGTTACGGTCCGCGCGGATACGGCTTACATTTTTGGATACCCCAAGGCCACAACGGCGAGTATTTTTTCGCAGGAGTCTACGGCCAATACATCTGGGTGGATGAAGTGCGCGGCGTAGTGATTGCCCAAAATGCAGGCGATCCCGCCTGGGGTCGGCTGAGCGCTGAGACATTTACAGTGATGCGCGCTATTGCCGCGGCGGTGTCTGATAAGTAGTCCGTCGATCAGATAACGCTTTATTCGTCGTCGGTGCGCGCGATTACTTCAAACTCCCCGTCCATGGTTTCATGTACCGTGAGTTCAATAGGCTGACAGCAGATTTGGCAATCAACAATTTGCGCTTGCCCCACATCATTGATGGCGTCGATCTCTAATGAGTTCGGCGCCATACAATAGGGGCAAGAAAATTCTGTTTCGTAACCGAGCGACATTAGGTTTTACAGGTATTAATTCCGAACAGGCGATATAATCCACACACACGGAAGATACCTGTCGCAATTAGGGCCACGCCAAGAACCCACCAAAAATTGCCTGCGTTAATGCTCCACACTGCAATCAATAAACCAATCACAATGCGAATTGCACGGTCGATAGTGCCCACGTTATAGGTCATGTTCATGGTAGATTCCTTTAAAGTTGAGGTGTTGCGAAGAGTATAGGTTAGGTTGAGGGGGTGCGCGAGGCTCTCGTTATGACCCATCACAGAGAACATGAACCCAACACCAAAAAACTAGACGAGTCTAGTATGGAATTGCGGTATAATAATTAACCAATGAAGCAACATTGCTTCAGATGTCATTCACTACTGATTTGCAGGCGGAGATGTGCTTAAGCCAAAAATCATTGTTCCAGAACGCTTTATACATCAGCAATCCATCACGCCAGGTGCAGAGTTTGGGGTGTTGTGCTGGAATACACAAAAACTGACACAAACATTAAAGTTTCAACTCGCCCTCGCGCGCGTGTTAGATCAATTTCCGAGTTTGTTCTTGTTGCTTCAAGAAGCAAAACTGGCCTCGCACCGCGATTGGCACTTACCCCACTGGTCTTACGCGATTGCACCGAATATACAAACCAAACGATCGACTTATGGCGTGTTAACCGCCAGCCAATACGCATTTACCGATGCACAGCCGCGCCTGACCCGTCATCGCGAAGGCATGCTCGCCACCCATAAAAGCTATATGCTGTCGTATCACCCGCTACCTGATAATGAATCACTTCTGATCGTGAATGTGCATGCGATTAACTTTGTGCGAGCACGCCACTTTCAGCGCGAAATTGAGTTACTGAAAGCAGAACTGTTACACCACAAAGGGCCACTGATCGTTGCCGGAGATTTTAATGTGTGGAATCGGCAGCGGCGTTTGCACCTATTCCGTTTCTGCCGCAGCGTAGGCCTGCGCACCGCCAACATGTTGGATGCGCACCATATAAAAACATACCGAGAGCACCCATTAGACTTTATTTTCTACCGGGATCTTGGGCTGAAAGAAGCCACCGCCATCGACACCACTTCAGTGTCTGATCATAACCCTATTTATGCGCGGTTTGTGTTGTGAGGTCTCAGAATGGGCAGCGCCATTAAGCCATTCGCTCTAAAATCTGTTTGCAGTATTTCACATTTTGTAACTGCTGCTCGGCCAGTGCTTTAAAGTGGCCGCTGATCTCCGCGTGAGATAATACGCTTTCCCAAAATTGAATCGCCGCCGGATAAGCCGTTTCCCAACACACGCGTGACACTGATGAGCTGATTCGAATCCTATATGGCGTTGAAGGCAAATCGCCCGCCGCTGTGGGAGCAAAATGCATTGGCAGCATGTCGTAAATAGGCGCCAACTCATAAGGCCGGATTCCGCTATGAATCACAGACACATTACCCAAATGCATATCTGAATTCGCTATCAATTGTCCAAATGCCCATGCCACTTTGCACCAGGTAACAGCTTTTTCTGTAACGACTTTTTCTCGATGTAGTGCATCAACAAGAACTGGCCAAGACTCATTCGCTTTGCCAACGAACTGCGCATCTAAACTTGCGAAGGAAACCACACCGATACGGCCCCCGTCAGCACTTCGATCGAATCGCTGCGAGGCTAATAGCGTTCTACCGCTATGGCAAAAGCTTCTATTTGGGGCGGCAATGCCTGGCAGTACGTGGTTCAATACCTTGGATGCTAAACACTCTGCATGTAGCAAATCCGCCCAACGATTCGCCACGCCGTCTTCTTGCGTTTGGGTAACCGAACCCGAAAATTTTACAATACAATCACCATCTTCAAGCCGAGCAGTAAACTTCGGTTGTTCCCCCTGGGCGGAAGATTCAAAGTGCTCACCATTGGCAATAGCATGAGCTCGCTGCGCAGCCTCAGCATCCGATATTATTGTTGGCTCCGGACGGCGAAGCCAGTCTTGATAAGCCTCTTCGCCAAGTAACAAATTGCCGATATGGTCTTGAGGGTATCGCACCAACATTGCCAGCACATGATCCTCGCGCCAACTGCGGGGGTCTGCATCGATCGGCTCGCCACGGGCGCGCACCTGTTTGGCAAATAAACGACCCAAGAAACCCTGTGGTCGCATGTCTGTAAGCCACCACGGCAGGGACTCATAGTAAGTCCACTCGCTAGCTACCATCTCCGGGGCTGTTTTACGAAAGTATTCCACAAGATAAGTTTCCGCTGGAAAAACCGAATATAAATTGGCTATGTGCTCCGCTCTCCTTTGCTCATTCACACGATAAATCGGTAGCTGTCGCGCTCTCTTTAGTAGCTCTAAGGGTCGTAATAGATACCAGCGCGTACCTCGTCCACTCCCTGCTTTCACAACCTGCTTACTCAACATTTTGAGCTGACGTGTGATCGTGGACCCGTTGACACCCAAGCGCTCGGCAATCTCAGCAGCAGATCGAGGGCCTGATCGAAGTGTTAATGCAATGTTATTAGAAAGCGTCGTCATGAGTTCCTAGCTATACTAGAGTTGGTTTTTCAGTGCCAAATGCATTAATTTTTGCATTGTTTTTATAATATTTTAATCCATTTAAATCAATAATATAAATAAACTAAATAAAGATAAGCACACGGTTTTACGCATGATTTTGATACACCTGTTTAGATGTTATAGCAGAGACAGTAAATCTCCGCAAATAGCTAGGGGGCTGGGCTTTGTAGACGCGAGTTATAAAGCGATAGGAGTCCTGCAGTCAGATGCTCGACCGCACACTGCCTCCGAGACATCGCAAAGACAATACGAATCGAACATAAAAATAAATAACACACCCTAAGATCGCATCTCTCAAACTGCACGTATACTTAGGCGATAACCATACTCTCATGGTGCACGTTGTCTAAACTCATACAGGAACGATTTTTATGAAAAAGTTTACAGGTCTACTGTTGATTCTGTTGATACATAGCTTTTTCTCTCACGCAGTATTTGCGCAAGATGAAACAACCGCTTTGGTGCCCTTACCCTCGGTAGACGACTTTACCCGAGGGAAAGACGGTTGGGCCCTCGGACTCGGCCTTGGTATCGAATACGAAACCGCCTATGAAGGATCCGACGAATTCGGTTTCGAGCTCGACCCTGCTGGCGCCCTGCAATGGCGTCGGGGTGATAATATTTTCTTTTGGGCAGGTGAAGCGCTCGGTTGGCGCGGGCTACGTGCCGACACTTGGCTACTCGAAGCACTGGTAGGCTTCGATGAGGGCCGGGCAGAGAGTGATTCCAAGAAAGGCCACTTAGATGGGCTCGGTGACGGAGAAGAAGGCCTGGAATTCGTGTTCCAAGCGCGTCGTGCATTCGATGCCGATTGGCGTTATTGGTTGGTCGGCCGCGTTGTAGCCAGTGAAAACGGTAATCTTGGCCTGTTTGGCGTTGGCCGCCGCTTTGGCGACAAATTGGATGGCTCAGGCTCTGAAGTGAATGTTGTTGCGGTGTATCATGATAGCGAATTTGCTAACAAAGATTTCGGCATCAACGCACAACAGGCGGCAGCATCCGGGCTTGCCGAAACACGCATGAGCGGCGGCATCCGCTCCGTTGGTATCAACTACAACTATCGCCATATCATCAACAAAAACTGGCAGATTTTCGGCGAAGCACTCTACGAACATTTCAGTAGCGACGTTCGCAAAAGCCCCATCGCCCGTAGCGACTATGAGGCCGAAATAGGGATTGGGTTTATTTACGTGTTTTAAAGTGATTGCCTGAGCTCAATAGCAGGGCGTTTTCAAGCAGCGCTTGCACAAATAGACAAAGGCCACAAATGTGGCCTTTGTTGCATTAAATAGGTTTGGTTACTCTATGTTTTGAATCTTAATATCGAACCAAAAAATAAAAGTCAGATTAATTAAGCGCTTGAGATAAGTGCATATCCATAAATTAAAATTTACCCACCACTTTACCCGCCACTTGGCATGAGATAGGATTATTGGCTTTCCATACGACGTAACTTCGCTACTAGCACTCGCGCACCGCTCACATCTACAAAGTTCTGATAAAAAACCTCACTTCCTCGAAAGTGAAGCTCCAGCCTATTAAGTACATTTCTGAGCGCGCTTAACATTTCCTCAATATGCGCTCTGCTAATGCCACTCAATGGTCGCACAGGTTCATTCATCAGATGACCAGCATCTTGATGCGCAACACGCTTATTCCGGTGTTCTCTTGCAAACTTCGCTGACACAAAAGCAGCTTCGCAAAGGCCTTCTATTTCAATTTTTAAAGCTTGATCATCTATCAATGGCGGCAAAGAGAAGATCGTCAGGTTCTTATTGCTTTGACTTTTCGCGGGATCAGTCATTCTAGAAATACTCAATAGGACACTATCCCAAAGTTCGTCTTGAACGATCTTGAAGAATAGTCCCGCTGTGCGATTCAGAAGCTCAATAGTGTCATCATCCGATCCAAAAAGCTGGCGATATTGCTGCCAAACGATGTGTAATTCACCGAGCTTTCGATGTAATGCGAAAAAATGAAGACCAAGTTCCTTTCCCATCGAGGAAACATAATCATTCCTAATTACATCAAATTCGCGAATGTTCAACTCAACGACCAAAACCCTTTTTCCTGCGATTAACTTTCTTTCTGTCAGTCACGTTCTGCTCCAGCTTGGCTCCTCGCGGCCCAATCAGCTCTAAATCATCACTACACTCAATTGGTCCTTCGTTTTTTGTGATTGGTCCAACACCTCTCACGCCATCGTCTCGTTGCTGGGGACTATTGCTTGAACCAACTTCCACGTCAGCGCTGATAACACTTTCAGCGAAAACACGATGTTCTTGTATAGCTTCTTGTTCCTTTTCTGAAAGATAGCTCTCATCAACATCTAACTTTCGGTTGTGCTTGAGCGCTTGAACTTCTCTTTCTCTGTCGGCAAGTGTCATTTTCTTGAGCTTTAACTCTGCTTCTAACTCCTCAACCCTATTCTGTAGTTGCGTGGCTCTCTCTTTGGATTCTTTTATTGCCTGCTTGCTCTTCTTCATTTGTTCATTGTGCTTTGTAAAATCATCAACGGTATCCAAAAGCATGGACTCGATAACGACGCTATTGGAGCAATTAAGCTTTTTGACTAGGAACTCTAAAGCGGCCGCCCCCTCTTTTGTGAGTTCGATAGTCTTTCGCCGAACTGCCAGCTCTCTCCTTCGTTCATCGCTTGTGTAGCGATTTCGAACCCTTCCTGCAAAGTCTAATAACACCAACAGACGAGCTTCATCATAAACCGCTACAAAGCTCGCCTCGCGCTTTTGCCCTGCAGCCACATAAGCAGAATCTAGTAAGTGTATGGCAAGAGTCTCGCTAATCTTCGTACCAGGAGACTTTACTATTGTCGGTAATGGATAGTTGAAAGTTTTCTGAAACCTACGCTCCGCAAAAACGCGGACACGTGCCCACTTCTCATTATCAAGTTTATCAAGCCACTTCAGGCGCTCAGATAAACGCCGCTTTGCCTCTAAGAAAGTGTAACTACTCATTGTCCTCACCCAAGTAACAACCCCAGTAACGATCAAACCCTAATGAGGATAGCTGCTTTTATGAATAAAAACCATGAGTAATAATGTTATTGATTACATGACTAAATACGTGATTTAATAATTCCACTATTTCATCTTAAAATAGGGTATTAAATGGTGCACATGTTAGGTGGAAAGGAGTCTTTGCTAATGATAAAAAGCCTATGCTTAGCTAGCTTTCTGCGTTTGAAGATTAATAAACACAACACGATTGTTACCTCGAGTACGACAGAGATAGCGAAAATCGCCGGATGCAATAGGAAAACTATCGAAGCTCCATTTAGGGAGTTAACGGAATCTGGGCTAATCAGCACAGAAAGTGTTTTGGACGGAAAAGGGGATTTGGTTCAGGCACTATGCTTCAATGAGGAAAAATTCGCGGCAATTTCCGAGGCAATACCTGTTGAGGGAGCATCCTGCCATGACGCCGTTATCGACGATCTTGTATCGAGCATGTTTCAAGATCTAAGCATAGAGAATCGACTCGCTAAATTGTCTCCTGTAAATACACTGTTGCTCTGCTCAATTCTTTCAGCTGCAGATCAAAATGGCATTACCAATTCCCTATCTCAAAATAAGTTGAAGAAGTTATTTGGTTTCTCGACCGCGCGTCTTAAATCTCAACTGAGAAAGTTGCAACACTTGGGGCTTCTAGAGGTTCTTTCTGTTGGTGGCGCAGAAAAAGGCAAAGGGAGAAAAATTTCAACCTTAAAACTTGATGTTAAGAAGATTAGAAACGCATACGAACATGCGCAAAAGCAAACTAGTTACATTTTGATAATGGATGATTTGAATATCACCGAGGCAGTTACGTCGGCAAATGAACGTGGTCAATCATTCTTAAGAATTAGTAACGAGGAAACCAAAGATCTGTTCGCTGCAAAGGGAATGCGTGACTTATCCTTACCTTGGCAATCGAATCAAATAACAGACGAAATCGAAGCACTGTTAGATTCAGTAAATGAGCTACTATCCTCACAGTTCGAGCACTGGAAATACGCTCCACCGGAGGGGGCGCCTCCTCATCAGAGTCTCAAAAACGACCTACTTACGGATCGCCTAGTATATTCAATCGCCAAATCGGTCTTTTCAGGAATTGCTTCCAGCAAATGGGGAACAAGCGTTAAATTTGCTAGCGTGCGGCATGATGATAAAAGGCAGTCACTCATCGTGAGACTTGAACCTTAACAAGCTAAGAGTTAGTTCTGAGCAACTTAGCCTTAACGTAAGTTGCCATACTTCGGGCATACCAACGTGATTTAACTTCCAAATTCTCACATCCGCCTTATGCAGGCTAAGGACCTGAAAATACCCTCTGTGCCTGTGCATTCTTTAGGCACCGATGTCGGTTTAAATAATATTAGAGTATTAAGGCTTTATTCCTAAGTAACCAATACAGGTAACAAGTTGAAAGCTCAGTATAAGCCTAGTGGCACAATTGGATGGCAATAGCCCAATCCAATCTAAGAACACATAATTAATTACAGACATGCAACTTCCTATGCAACTAATACCCACAATAGGAACTAAGCATGTCAAAACATCTACCTACCAACCGTAACCTGCATATTTATAGCGAAGATACTTTTAGAGGCTTTCAGTACTACCAACATAGAGGACCTATGATTATGGAGTACCTTGAGGCCTCAATGGATGTCATACATCGCTCACTAAACGAACATCCACGTACGCTGGCTATACGGGTCGACTTGAGATATCCCCTTTTCTATCAATGCAGACCAGACAGCAGTGTGATTGCAAGATTTACCGAAAAACTCAGGTATTTGATTGCTGCAGATATTCGTGAGAGAAAGGCTCGTAATTTGAGAGTTCACCCCACAAGCCTTCGGTATATCTGGTGCAAGGAGTCTACCGAAGAATCAGTAGCTCACTACCACATGATGCTTTTTGTTAACCGAGATACATATTTCCAACTGGGTAACTACCAAAGTGACGGGAAAGGACTCGCTGGAATGATTCGCAAAGCTTGGACCTATGCGTTGAACATCGATGAGCAAGAAGCTATGGGCGCTGTGCACTTCCCTGAAAATCCGATATACCATTTGAAAGAGCGAAGCAGCGACTTTGCAGCGACCTTTCAGGATGTGTTCTATCGCGCCAGCTACTTTGCAAAAGCTGATACTAAGTTTTACGGCAATCGGTATCGCTCCTTTGGTGTGAGCCAGATTTAACTCGAGTCGACGAACATTGTCACTATCGAAACTACTGCACTCGCACTCTCGGGGTATTGATGTGATTTCAATACCCCGACTTTCAAACTCAAGGTGTTTTTGGAGACTCATATGCAAATTCGTCCACTTACCGAACCACAAATACGATCAATCGCCAAGAGGTATGGTCTTAAAGCTAGTCTTTCGAACGAGTTAATCAATACGGTGATCAGGCTATCTCAACTCGTGAGTAATGAAGGTACGAGCGTTCATCAGCAAGCATTTACTCTAAATGCCGTACTGGCCAATCGGCTACCGAAAGCCCTAGACTCCGTAGATTTTTGTGTGGCAGTTTCACAGGAGTTCTTGGCCTCCAACTTAGATATAATCTCTACACGGCGCCCCTACAGAAGCTCTGAGTCGGCCGATTCGTCGTCACCTAGTTTCACGTAGGATTTTCATACGAATGTAGAGCGGAGGCGAAACATGTTCGGTGACGCTTTCTCATGTATACTTATCGTGCTATAAAAATCCGTATATCGATTAACCGCCAGGGAAATGAATAATGGCTAGTTCGGCCCAATTGAAAGCACTTTTTCATGCACACATATCTGGAGACACTGAGCGTTTTCGTTCCGTTGCGCTGCAGGTCGCTGCTCATGAAGCCAAGATTGGGCATTTAAAATTAGCTGGCGAACTGCGTGAGCTTGTGAACAAAGCAAAAGAACAGCAGCAAGTCGTAGCAATCTCAAAGGGGCAACGCGATTCTTCCGGTCTGTTAAACATATCAAGCCCCTCTACTAAGCTGAATGATTTGATCCTCGCCGAGGATGCCCGAGCGCAACTTGACCGTGTTATAAAAGAAGTGTCGCATATCAATCACCTTCGAAGTCACGGCTTGAATGCGAGACGGAAGCTGTTGCTTGTAGGTCCACCAGGAACAGGAAAGACATTCACGGCAGCTGCCCTTGCTGGTGAGTTAGGATACCCCTTATTTGAAGTTCGCCTCGACGCAGTGATTACCAAGTTCATGGGAGAGACTTCGCTTAAACTGCGGCAAATATTTGATTCCATCGAGAGTGTCAGAGGAGTTTATTTTTTCGACGAGTTCGATGCCCTTGGCGCAGATCGCTCCACTGGAAACGACGTCGGAGAAGCCCGTCGTGTGTTGAATAGCCTACTTACGATGATCGAGCAAGATACCTCAACAAGTCTCATCATCTGCGCAACCAATTACAGTGAACTTTTGGATAAAGCGTTATTCAGACGCTTTGACGACGTTATCAATTACGAGCTACCGTCCGTTTCCAATATTGAAAAATTACTCGTCAGAAGATTAAATCCATACGCGCCAGCTCGTATGGTCTGGCAATCTTACGCAAAAAAAGCAGAAGGTCTAAGCGCTGCTGATATCAAAGTTATCGCTGATGACGTCGTCAAAGAGATGCTGATCAGTGGTGCGTCAAAATTCAAAGCAACGTGGCTTGATAGATCAATCAAAGAGCGTTTAAAAGTGTCGCGCTCGGAACGACAGGGTAGATAGCGAGAATGGCAGACAAGGATAGTAAGCCTCATTTATATATCGGTAATAATGGCTCCAGGCACCCACTGAAACGAAAGGGTAGCGGAAGTAGCAGCAATTCGGCACGGCACATCATTAATCCTCGCACCCATGCAAACCGGTTATCAGGCCAATTAGCAGACATAGCCTCGTTCGCGCACGATGTATCTATTGATGCTCATGAAGATGGTATTGAACGTATTGGAATCCAGATCACTTTTGAAAGCTTTGAGGGCATTGAGCTTGTATTTAATAGCCTTGAAAATAGCCCAAAGAAGATCGAGCTACTTAACATTCAGCTAATCGATAATACCTACTACGCGACCGTATTTGTTCCTGAGGGCAAGCTGACATTTTTCCAAGAAAGGTTGGAAAAATACGCTTCGACTATTGATGAAGAATCCCCATCGCATCGGGCCGTTATTGAAAGCATTGCTGCTGTAAAGCGCGCCACAATTAAGACCTTGTGGACTGACGCTCGTGAACTATTCCCCGAGAACGAAGATGAACAGGTCGAATGGGAAGTATGGCTAGTAAAAGGCGATGGGGTACCTGAGCGTGAATTTAAGAAGTTGGCAGATCGAATGGAGCTCTCTGTCTCACCACATCAGATTAATTTCCGGGAGCGGATTGTCATTTATGTAACCGCCTCGGCAGCGCAATTAAGTTCCAGCGTACATCTTCTTAATTGCGTCGCTGAGCTTAAGAAACCAAAAGAAACCGCGGAGTTTTTTGATGAGCTCACTATCGAAGAACAACGCGGTTGGGTCGTTGAGTTGACTAATCGACTAGCCGACTCTCGCAGAGAAGAGGATCCTTTAGTCACCATTCTTGATACAGGCGTCAATATCGGGCACCCCCTTATAAAACCCTTTTCTGACCAAAACAGCTTGTTCACAGTAAACCATGCTTTTGGCGCCGCCGATAATGACGGTCATGGCACAAACATGTCAGGACTTGCCCTTTATGGAGACCTGCAATCTGCTCTAGAGTCTCAGGAACAAATTGAAATTGGTCATTCTGTAGAGTCCGTCAAAATAATTAACCATGGCGGGGATAATCGCAATAAAGCATATGGCGCAATAACAATAGACGCCACGACAACGCCGGAAACAGCGAAGCCTAATCTCAATAGAATATTCACTATGGCGATCTCCGCCACCGATTCTCGTGACAAAGGTCGCCCGTCCGCCTGGTCAGCCGCTATCGACGAGCTCTGTTTTAACCGAATTGGTGAACAAGATCCTAAACGTCTTTTTATTATCGCTAGCGGCAATTCGAGACTTAAACCCGCTGATTTTCATGCATACCCTGATTGCCTTGATTCGCAGCCGATACATGATCCAGGTCAGTCATGGAATGCTCTAACAGTGGGTGCTTACTCAACAAAAATTAACTTAACCGATCCTAACCAAGGAGCGCCGCTTGCCAGATCCGGAGAAATATCGCCGTACACTTCAACCTCGACCGCTTGGGAAGATAAAAAGCCAATCAAGCCGGACGTAGTCTTTGAAGGCGGTAATGTTGCTGTGAGCCGTTACGGTGGTTTTTCCCATCCATCACTATCTTTGATAACGACAGATCATGATGTCCAGAATCGACTATTCACTACATTTTGGGCCACGAGTGCTGCCACAGCTTTAGCAGCAAATTTTGCAGCCAAAGTTTACTCTAGATATCCTGACCTTCGGCCTGAAACCGTTCGGGGGTTGATTGTGCACTCAGCACAGTGGAACGATGCGCTCAAAGCACAAATTCAAGGCAAACTTACCCCGAAGCAGCTAGCGGCAAAACTAATGCGACGAGTCGGCTATGGCGTACCCAACTTAGAAGTCGCCTTAGATAGTGCTAGTCAACGCGTTTCCGTGATTATTGAGGATGAAATTACACCGTTCAAAAAAGGCTCTAGCGCTCCCAGCTTGAATGAGTTGGTGACACATGACTTACCATGGCCAAAGGAGATTTTACAAGACCTTGGGGCTCTAGAGGTTAAACTAACGGTAACGCTTTCCTACTTCATCGAGCCGAACCCATCGAACCGTGCATTCTCAAACAAGTACTCCTATCAAAGCCATAACCTACTGTTCGATCTTAAGCGCGCTCTAGAGGGTCCGGATGACCTCGTATTGAGAATAAATAATGCTGACGATAGACGGGAGGAGTTCCAACCACAAAACGATACAGGTAATTGGTTAATTGGACCACAGAACCGTGCTCATGGCTCAATCGCTAAAGATATTTGGACTGGGACTGCAGCGGATCTTGCAGAGCGTAATCAAATAGCGATTATCCCCACAGCCGGTTGGTGGAAGACTCGCGCTCCGTTGAAGATGTACGAAGAAACGACGAGGTATTCACTCATATTGACCATTGAGACGCCTGAGAGTGACATTGATATTTACTCAGCTGTTAAAGCGATCGTCGAGGCTCAAGTTGAAGCGCGAGTTGAGATTGAAGTCTAAACATAAATGAGGGTGACCTGTCCTACTAGGTAATTCCAGTTTAACGCAATGTTGCATTTTCCGAACTGTGAAAAAACATCTTTCGTCAGGACTTAAGTAGTCATGTGAGGTTTCCCGCGTGGTTGCGCCAGCAGAACAACATTACTCATTGGAGTAAAAGGGTAAGGGAGTTAAAAATCAGATTGCATTTCTTTAATCAAATGAGGTTCCTCGAATCGTGTGCCTTTATAATATCCCTGACTTGATCGAGTAATGGAGCGAACTTAGCAAAGTTAATTTTTTCCCGTTCAGCTTTGATTACACGCTCTGCGAACCATGCCTTTCCATATGTACTCCCATCACTTTTTTTGTTCTTTCTAGAAAATTTCTTACCTGACAATTCCCTATTTAACACACTACTGTCGAAAAGGTCTTCGATATCCGCATCCCCGGCACCTGACGGCACTGCCAGTATGTAGAGATTTTCGAAAAAATAATCTAAGCGATAGTTGGCTGCTATACCTTTAGATTTGATCGTATCATTCTTTATCTTTTCAGCTTTTTTAATAACCCCCCGACCCGCGTCATCATTATCAACAATTACTATTACCGGATGACTTCCTCCTTTGATTTTGTATTTAGAGCAGAGCCGTTTGTAGCTTTTAATTAAATAGGACAGACCACTGGTTCCCTCCGCCATTTTAAGAATCTCTAAGTTTCTATCAGATTTACTGAAGAATGAAATACGACACCTTTTAGTAGTTGCATCATAGAGCTCTGGATAAGCATTTCCTAATCGCGAAATAGCAGCCTTTAAATAGATGTTATCTGTTTTTCCTTCGCAAATAATTAATGGTTTTTCGTTATAATAAAAATATCTAAAAAACATAAATTTTCGGTATAGGTTCTTAATGCCATCCAGAGCTACTCGGTGATTATCACTTGCATATGTATCACCTCTTACTATGGGCGGGTATGAAGAACTTTCATTAAATTTTGTTCTAATTCCGTCATGAGAGCTTGGTCTATGACCTTTCCGTGAGAACCTATTCTGATATGATTTTATATGGTAGATGTGCGCTAACATCCCATCTAACGACGCTAAGGAAGTACATTCTTGTCCTTGTGTGTCTCCCAACTCATCATCCTGTGTGTGTACGCGAAAGTATTTGAGCGCGAACTTATTATAAAGTCGAGTTAGGATAGAATTCGTCTTTGGCTTGGATACTGTTCTAGCGCTAGACTTGAAATAGTAGCCAAACTTAAACATAGAGTGACACATAGAGCGAATCTGACGGTATGAGGAAGAAGATACGTTCACTCTCTTATTCACAGTAAGCCCTGTAACCTCTTGCCTTGAGTCTCGATATTGCATTCGGCTCTTATTTTCATTCACTGAAAATCCAGCATTTTCAATAGCTCCCTTTACAGCACTCCCAAGACGCCAACTACCTTTTTCAAGAGTCAAAAAACGTCTTTTAGCAATTGCTTTAGGGAATGCCTTTTGGTTTGTTGAGAATGTCAAATCGTCAACGTAACGGGTGTAAGTACAACTATGATTTTTTGCTATCGACAGTAAGTGATAATCAAGGTGCTTCGAAATCAAATTAGATATAACGGGAGAACATGGACTCCCCTGAGGGAGCTTATTCTGAAAACATGCGATCTGCGCTAATATAGTTGCAACTTTCGAATTCAGCCTGAATCTACTATTTTTTAAAAAGTAGCCCCTCACTCTTCCAAAGTTGAAACAATCGAAAAAAGAGGTTAAATCGATGTTATATACAAACCTTTTCCCAACATGCATTTCAGCATTGGTAGCGATGGATAAACCTTTCTCGTATCCGTGAGACATAGATTTACGAGCCCTCTTTCTCAACGGTAAATCCGAATTCTCTCCTCTGAATTCACCAAGTGTTTCCTCTGAGGGTTTGTCTTCTTCAATACAATCATACAAAAGATCAGCCAACTTTCGCTGAAGTTTTTTAAGTTTATCGCAGGGAGCGCAAATTACACGATGACCACCGGATTTTTTAGGAACATCGAAGGTAAAGTACTTATCAACATCATCCATACGGTACAGAATAAATGCGAGCGCGCTAGGTTTATATCCGAGTAAGGATGCAACGTCTGAAAGACTTGAAGATTGCTTAAGTTGAGTGAGCTTTGACAAATTTCTCTCCGATCATGAAAGAGTGGCTTACGGGCACTCCTACGCTTTGAGAAAACATAGGGCGACTAGTCGAATCGATGTAAACCGACCGGACGACCGCTAGGTAGCAAATGTAACGAGACTTTTGTATCAAAGATTGCGATGCGCAACCCAAATTCTGCCCGTAAGCCAATGTAAAGCTACATCCTTAACCCCCAATATTCAACACAAAACTTGGCTCTGACCGATAATACCCCTTAAATAAATTCTATACTGGTCGCTTAACTAATGAATGTCCGTTTGGATTGGCAGCTGATACTTTATTTTAATGTGGGAAGACTATGAATTGGACTCCCCATTAAATCTCCAACTCAACAAAATCCCGATCCACGTCCTCCTGGGTAATCCCAATGTAACGCAGGGTCACAGCTTCAGAACTGTGGCGTAACATCTTCATCACTCGAGCCAAGTCATTCGTGTTTTTGTACAAATGGTAACCGCGCGTTTTGCGCATGGAATGAGTACCCAATGCAAGCCCGACCTCCTCACCTATCATTGAAATGGCTCGTGATACGTACCGGCGGCTCAGTGGCCTGGGCTCTTTTCGAAGCGACCACCGGTTTCTATGGGATTGGAACAGGTAGATGTGATCCGGATTATTGCGACGACGACGCTCGATAATCTCACGTGCCTTATCATTCAGTTTAATAGTGGCGTGCTTACCTGTTTTACCTTCCGTAATAAGCACTCGGTCAGATTGAATATCGTCAAACCGGATTGAAAGCAAATCACTGATCCGAAGCGCTAGGTTCAGGCCCAAGTTCCACACATCGGCGATTTGTTGGCCGTAGGTTCGCTCAAGCAGATGACTTACGAGCTTTACGGTATCAAGATTCTTAACAGCATGAACTTCACTCATAGCTATGTTCCTTATTTGTTGTGAGACGAAAAAAAAGGAACTTCAGAGCCTGTTTAGCTCATCAGTTCCCGTTTTATAAGGCTTGCAGTGTTCCCAAAAGTACAATTTGGGAACTTAAATGCATTGATTTAGCAAACATTCATATCCGGAACGATATTTACTCCGATTTCACGCATTGCTTCGGCGATAATGTTGAGCACCTGCTGGCGCGTTAACACACCATGAAACGACGATTGTTCTTCATCGCAGTGAATGGCCACAGCATACGCTCGGTAATACCGGGCCAAGCTCTGTATCTTCTGTTTGTTTACAAAGTAGTGACTAGCCGTAGCGTAATCCAATTGGACAGTAGCAATGGTGTCTTTCTCATAGCCCAGAAATACCAAGCTGAACGCACCAGTAATGGGTTTGAAAGGTGTGCTATCTCCCTCTTGGATAGTTCCGGGTGTTGCTCGTGTTGAATTACGAATAGCAGGAATGAGTGCTATAGCCGTGATTAATGCCTTTACACCGAGAATGATCCACTTTTGAGATGAAGTGATGGGTATGCTCATAAATATTCCTCATTTGAATACTCTAGCGCTATAACAAGCCGCGTTCAGCAAATGACACGGTTTCTTTGCCGACAACAATATGGTCGAGAGTGGCCACATCTATGGTGTTTAGCGCAGTCTTTAGCCGTTCAGTCACGCGCTTGTCTGCGTCGGATGGCTCCGCTACGCCTGATGGATGGTTGTGGGCAAAAATGACAGCGGCCGCATTGGTTTCAATCACTGCTTTTACAACTTCACGCGGATACACAGGAGCGGCATTGATGGTTCCGTAGAACAATTCTCTAAATTCGAGTAATTGATGCTGACTATCCAAGAGCATTACCCCAAACACTTCGCGTTCATATGGTGCAAGCTTGAATCGAAGGAAATCCTTCACAGTGTTCGGGTTGCAGAAGGACTGACCTCGCGTGAGCTTTTCCTCCAAAAGCTCACAAGCTCGATTAAATAACTCGCGCTCGGTGAGCCTTCGGGTGGTGACATAGTTTTTCGGTGATTTTACTGGCAGGGATGCTTCAGTTTTCATGAGATGAATTCCTCTAGTTAAGGTTCATCTCGGTGATATAGGTTTGAAATTGTTTGGAATGGAACGAGAAGGTCACCTGAACGATGACCTAGCTCTAGTTTGCTCTATACCCTATTCAATACTCTTTAATTTACGCTTGTAGATCACAGAAACCGTTCCTTTGAGCCTGTTCTTGCCGATCTCATAATCGGGGCTCCAAGTAGCGATGTTGTGAACACTCATCCCTACTGCCGAGGCAATACCTGCCACGGCAGTAGGCCCCCAAAACGAAGCCAATAACGCAGCTTTGCGGCCCACTGTAAATACACGTGATTTCATTCCGAGTTTATCGATTTGCTGTTCGACAATTCGAACGGTGTCACCGATCTTTAAGCTCTTTATCTCAAACGATTCACGTGCCGCGAGTAACGCTTTTACTTCTTCAAGTGAACTTGGTTCTGATTCATACACAGTTTTCATGGACATCTTCCCTAACGATCAACTTAAGCAAGAATTTCACAGGAATCGAAGCGGTAGAAAAAATTGTGATGTAGCAACCTGTTCAGAATGCTGAACCAGCGGTTTTTGGGGGCAAGCGCGCAAACTACGAACTTGAAGGTGGGCTTTCAATTGAGAGCAACTGAAGTAATGCTTTACGGTATTGCTTCCCCAATGGAATGATCTTATTCCCCGTGAGCACACACTCGGAATAGCGTCCTAGCTCGCTCTGTAGCCGACGTAAGTGAGCTATGTTGATTACATAGCTACGATGGACCTGAACAAAGCTTGAAGGTAACTGCTTCAGAACATTCGATAGCGTCGCGCGATGCATTGAGTGTCCATTGACCAGTTGAAAATCAATGTAATTGCCTGCTGCACGAATACAGACTACTTCTGGCAAACGGACGATATCTACAACGCCAGGCTCCGTTTTGGCAGCAAATATCTGATCAGCGAATTTATTCACGAGCGGCCTCCGATATGGACGCCAAATGAGCTTGCATGTGCATTTTCAATACTCCTGTAGATGATGATGCACTGCAGGTGATATATGTCTGAAAGCTTTTTGAGTGGCCACAGTAGGCCCGTACAACTCCCAGCGGCACTGCCAACCTTCCAACCCGTCGAATCTCTCTCATGCTCTGCACTCAACTCCTTTTGTTACATCGATTCTGACAAAAATATGAAGGAATAAGCGCTTTATGCCTCGGGAGCGGCCAAATGTGTGATCAACCGGCCATTTCCAGTGATGAATTGGCCGAAACAGGAGGCTGGTATGAATACAAACCATTAAAAATTACAGCGATGCGCCATCGCATGACACAACTGCGTTTCAAAGGATTACCGTCATGCGACTCATTAAACTGGAAGAAGTAAGAAACAAAACAACGCTTAGCCGCACCACGATTTATAAACTTGTGGTGGCCAAATCATTTCCCAAGCCCGTGACAGTAGTTGGCCGAAGCCGAGTATGGGTGGAAGAAGAGATTGATGAGTGGATTAGAGCGAAGATTGCGGAGCGTCTCGGAACAGCGTAAGGAGTAACATGCAAACTTAAGGTAGCACACCGTTTTTCTCTATGTATATTAGCGATCACACAACGACATACGAATAAATCAACTCTGTCACCATGGGACTTTAAACACGAGTAATTTAAGCAAATAGTAGGTGTTATGCACACCTCGGCCTTGCCAAGTTTTTCTTTGCCACATTGGTACATAACTTTGCTACTATGCAGAAAAGATTTCATTAATTTTGTGCCCAAGTTAAATCAACCACTTCAGAACGAACAAGTTAGGAGCTTTTAGTGTCAAGACTGACCGATTTGATTGCCAAGGCAAAAGCCAAAGACGCGGCGTTAGGAGCCGAGTTGGATCGTGAGTTTAAAATGCTTTCGTCACGGCTCCCCTTCGGTCTGAACTTCGAACGTCATAGCCCAGAAGCGGTGGAATTGCCGCTACGACCCATTCGAAAGGGTGACAAGGTACGCGTATTACATGAGCGTGGTTCCACCAAGAAGGGGGATCAACTGCTGTGGCGAGTGAAAGCTATTAACAAGGCGAGAAAAACTGTCGACCTAGAATTGCTAGACTCAGAAGAACTTGAAACACGGACGGTCATGCTCGATGACTTAGTGGTTGTCGCGGAGTTCCGGGATACTATCTATCCGGGTTTGATTAGTACTGGTAAGGTACTGCATGGCGGCGCAAAACCTTGTCATACGGTAATTAATGGTGAGAACTATCACGTCCTAAAAGCCCTAACCTTCAGCCATCGCGGTAGAGTAGACGCCATTTATATTGACCCTCCGTACAATACTGGTGCGAAGGACTGGAAATACAATAACGATTATGTGGAAGGCGACGACCTCTACCGCCACAGTAAATGGCTGGCGATGATGGAGCGACGCTTGTTGATTGCACGGCAACTGTTAAATCCAGCGGATTCAGTGCTGATCGTTACCATCGACGAGAAGGAATATCTGCGCCTGGGATTATTGCTGGAGCAGTTATTTCCTGAAGCTCGGATTCAAATGGTTTCGATAACTACAAACCCAAAAGGAGCGTCTCGTCCCGATATGTTCGCGAGGGTGGACGAGTTCGCTTATTTTGTCCTAATTGGAGACTCGATTGTTTCTGGAGTCGCTGTAAGCGCTTCACAGGGGAAGTCGGTTCGCTGGCCTTATTTACGGCGATCTGATGAAAAATCGACTCGGGGACACCGCCCTCGGCAGTTCTATCCGGTTTTTGTCGACCCAAATACCTCTAAGATAACAGGCGTTGGTGAGCCTTTAGCCCATGATGTACCTCGTGAAAGTATCAAGGCGCCTCCAGGTTTAATTGCGGTTTTTCCTGTCCGTGATGATGGTGTCGAGATGGAGTGGGGGTTAACTGGGCCCAGCCTCATGCGCGCCGTGCGCGGTGGTTTTGCTCGGGCAAGTCGCACCAATTCGCTCCAACCGTATGCAATTTCTTACCTAACAGCTCCAGCAATTAGCAAGGTTGAGTCTGGAGAGTACGTTGTTGCAGGTATAAGAGAAGATGGAACGAAGGTTGTCATTGCTCCTAGTGGAAAGACTACACGACCTACGACGGTATGGACCGAAAGTCGTCATAGTGCTCCCGACCATGGCAAGAAAATTTTAGGAGCTCTACTGCCAACAAGGTCTTTTCCTTTTCCAAAGTCATTATACGTAGTGGAAGATTCATTGCGGCTATTTTTGGCAAATAAGCAGAACGCAACCGTACTTGACTTTTTCGCAGGTTCTGGGACCACGGCACACGCGGTGATGCGGCTCAACAAACAGGACGGTGGAAATCGTCAATGTATCAGCGTGACAAACAACGAAGTCGCCGCCGATGAACAGAGGAAGTTGCGCGAAGCAGGGTTACGCCCCGGCGATGATGAGTGGGAAAAAATAGGCATCTGCGATTACATCACCAAACCCCGCGTTGCCGCCGCTATTACCGGAAAAACTCCGGATGGCGAACCAATCAAGGGCGACTACAAATTCACGGATGAATTTCCGATGTCCGATGGCTTCGAGGAAAATGCCGAGTTTTTCACTCTGACGTATGAAACCCCACTGTCGGTCAGCCACAATCTGGCGTTCAGCCGAATTGCGCCTTTATTGTGGTTGCGCGCTGGAGCGAGAGGTAGTCGTATTGACGAGTTACCAGCCAATGGTTGGTCGGTGACCGATGCCTATGCACTGCTAAATAACGTGGATACTGCTACACCTTTTATCGAAGCTGTGGCTAAGGCGAATGGGATACGGATTGCCTATATCGTTACCGACGATGATCGGCGCTTCCAGGCAATTGCTAAACGATTACCCGATAGCGTCGAGCCTGTGCGTCTGTACGAATCTTATCTCACCAACTTTAGCTTCACCAATGGAGATTAACGGATGAAATTCACGCTCAAAGACTATCAGCGCGACGCTGTCCGTGACTCCTTGAGTAACCTAGGCAAGGCTCGCCGCCTTTGGCATGGGGAAGCCGACAGGACTGCGTTCTCACTCACTGCGGTAACCGGCGCGGGTAAAACTGTGATGGCGGCGGCTACGTTTGAGGCGCTATTTCATGGTGACGATGAGTTCAGTTTTGATGCCGATCCCGGCGCTGTGGTTATCTGGTTCAGCGATGACCCGTCGTTGAATGAGCAAACTCGCTTTCGCTTTATCGAGGCCAGCGACCGCATCAACTACACCGACTTAGTGGTGGTCGAAAACACGTTCAACAGGCCAAAGTTCCAGGCCGGAAAAATCTACTTTCTCAATACCCAGAAACTCAGCAAGAACAGTCTGCTGGTGCGGGGCCATAATCCCGGAGATTTGGCGGCCAAGGTGGATGCTACTTTTCCCGAAATGCGCCCTGACCTGCGTGCATATACCATTTGGGACACTATTCAAAATACTATCGAAGATCCGGATTTAACGCTCTATTTAGTGCTGGACGAGGCGCACCGGGGCATGGGCACACAAACCGCAGCCAGTCTGAACGCCAAGAGCACTATCGTACAACGACTCATCAATGGCGTGGGCAGCGTGCCAGGTATTCCTGCTGTATGGGGTATATCGGCTACTGTGGAACGATTCAACAAGGCGATTGAGTCGGCAGGTAAACATATCAAACTACCCAATGTGGAAGTTGATGCGTCCAAGGTACAGGAATCCGGACTTATAAAAGACACCATCCTGCTGGACATACCAGACAATGTGGGTGACTTTGATACCGTCTTGGTGCGTCGAGGAACCGACAAATTGAAAGAGTCCACCGCTGCTTGGTCAGCTTACTCCAAGCAGCAACAAGAGGCTCATGTCGTCGTTCCGTTGATGGTTTTGCAGGTTCCCAACACTCCTGACCCCAATGAGATTGGGCGCGCGTTGGATACCATTTTCGAGCGCTACCCTGAGCTACCATCTGCCAGTGTCGCGCATGTTTTCGGCGATCACACCACCCAACTGTTTGGCAATCGATACGTTCCGTATATCGAGCCTCAACGAGTCGAGGAGTCAACCTGGGTGCGGATTTTGATTGCCAAGGATGCCATCAGCACAGGCTGGGATTGTCCGAGAGCCGAGGTCATGGTTTCCTTCCGCGCAGCTGAGGATAAAGATCACATCACGCAGTTACTCGGTCGACTGGTACGCTCACCGCTTGCTCGCCGTATCCCCGGCAATGACCGCTTGAATGCGGTGGATTGCTTACTGCCGAAATTCAATCGCAAGGCCGTAGAGCAGGTAGTCGATGAATTGACGACAGGCAGTGAGGCAGCAACGCCAGGCCGTGTTTTGATCGATTATATCGAAGTGGTGCCTAATCCTGCTGTTCCGGATGCCGTGTGGGATGCGTTCGAGGGTTTACCGTCGCAAACACGCCCGCAGCGTGGTGCCAAGCCTGCTGTCAGGTTGACTGCGCTGGCCCATGAATTGGCGTCCGACGATATTCTCTCTGGTGCAGGCAGGCTGGCCCATGGCGAAATGCACGCAGCCCTGGATAAGTTTCAAGCCGACAACGCAGCCAAGATTAAGGCCAAGAGGCAGTCTGTCCTGGTTGTAGACGGCAAGACCGTGAAAGCGGACATGCTGGGCCAAGGTCGCAGTCTCGAGCAGTTCTGGGAAGATGCCGACGTCGCGGTAATAGACGACGCCTACCGCCGTGCAGCACGAATCCTCAGCCCGGCTATTGCTCATTCGTATGTTGACCACTTGGCAAGCCAGGACGCCAACCGTGATGAAGACCCGGAATCGTTTCTGGAGGCCATAGTTGAAGCTCGCGTAACCGTTTCTGGTTTGGGGCTAGTCATGGAGGCACAGGCTTATTTCGATGCTGAGGCAGACAAACTTGCGAAAACTTGGTTGTCCAAGTATCGGCAGCAAATCAAGGCACTGAGCGATGACCGTAGGGAGTCCTATCGGCAGATCATCGAAATGAGTACCGAGCCTCAAGACGTGGGCTTGCTTAAGCCTGAGGCTCGTTATGAGGCTACCAAAGCGAAAGAAAACGGTAATGTAAGAGCAATCCCGGTCTGGGATAATCATTTGCTGTGCAACGAGAACGGCAAATATCCCGCTGAACTAAATGACTGGGAACGGACGGTTGTCGAAACCGAGTCGGCTAAGCCGGGCTTCTCATTCTGGTATCGCAATCCGCAGCAGCCAGGACAGTCCTCACTTGGTATCGCATATGAGAATGCTGGCGAATACAAAATCTTGCGTCCAGATTTCATTTTCTTCGCTGAACAAGATGGTCGAATTGTCTCTGATATTGTTGATCCTCATGGACTCCACCTAGCCGATGCCTTAACCAAGCTTCAAGGCCTTGCAGAGTATGCAGAGAACAACGCCAGAGCATACCGCCGTATCGAGTCTGTCGCCGAGATAAAAGGCAAACTCCGCGTACTTGACCTTACTAGGGCTGAGGTACGCAACGCCATCAAAATCGCTACAGATGCTGCAGATTTGTTCAGGAGTACCCACGCCAACGACTATTGATAAGTAGGACTTGGTAGCGATCGTTACCTCGCTATCAACGCCTGCATTCCCCCTATTGTCGAGTGAGATTTGTAAGTAGGGGGAAATAATTAAGTTGATTAGCGCGAGGGTTGCAGAACCTGCATTTGCGGCGTTTGGACCTCCCAGGCTTTGCTAGACATTTTTAACAGTTTCAATGTAACTTACAGGAGAGGTGTTTTTTAGCAAAGGTAAACTGTAAACCGACGAATTTAAAGTTGAAGCAGTCAAGCAATTTGCTGAGCGTGGGCACTAATCGGGACCAATCTATGAATGTTCGAGAGGTCCGCAAAATTGCGGGTCGAGTACAAAGAGTAGTTCGAAATACAGCTATTGTCGAAAATTACCCTTGCGCAGAGATCGCACCTCATATCAGGGAGCTTTCAGACTATACCGCAAATCAATATTCGGGGACTGACGTTTCTTCCGACGACGTTTTTTCCTACGTTTATTTCAAGTTAATGGAGTTCGTAAGGGCTATTCTCAAGGAGGTGAAGGGAGAGGTCGCGGACGGCACTTTACTTGTTAATCTAGTTGAACACAGACTAATCGAGAAAATCGAAAGCGAGATTTTAGAGCACCTAACTTCAGCTCCACAGAGTTATAAAGTTCGTATACTTCTTCAATCAGAAATAAGGGAGCCGATAGCTTGCTGGAGATTGACAGAGTCCTTATACCTTGAAGTCACTGAGGACAATAAATCCCCAATCCGGCTATTTAATGAAGCGGCTCTGAATCTTTACTTAGTGATGGATACTCGCGGCTTCTACTCCCCGAGAAGCGAATGCAGCCTGGCGCAGAAGTGTATCCAGCTGATCAAAACATTCCTGTACTCTGCATGGGTTCTTCACGATGAGACTTTTAACTTAGAGTTTAGAAATCGACCTAGCAACCGCAGTACTTTTGATAAAGTCGTGATCTTGAATCGCTATCTTGAAATCATAGAACCTTCCGGAGATTGTTCACTCCCGATTCGAGTCCCCTCAGAACTAGCTTCCTTCATCACTGGTTTTGCTTTGCGACGACCTTTAGAAGAACTTGAACTTCCCTCACTGTCATCTATAGCTCATGATCCATCCCCCGAAGCCGAGAGAATAAGGGCTGCTATAGAGTGGTATATTGATTCAGTAGTCAGCGACACTGAGACAGTTAAATTTATTCAACTCTGTGTTGGCTTAGAATCACTACTTGGCGATGACCTTGGCGATGTCCCTTTGTCAAAAACATTGGCTGATAGATGCGCGTACTTGGTATCTGACACCATCCGACAACGCTCCGTAATTCGAGATAAATTCAAGGTCATGTATAAGGCTAGGTCGAAGGTTATTCATGGGACGTCTCGTAACATGACCGATAAAGAAAGAGAAAACCTTGTGTTCGCGCGAACGATGCTTTCAACGTGTATTGCAAAGGAAATAGAACATCTAGGGGTTCCCCAATAGGCTCGACTTCAGGTCCTTTCTGGCGTTTCTAAAGTGAGTCATTCGCGTCCTTGGCTTCTAATTGTGCGAGCCTAGTTAGCCCTTCTATTTGATCAAATAAACGAACAATACTGGAGAATTTTTCATGGATAACATTCCTACTTAAAGCACTTATTTAAATACCCTAAAGGGGTAATGGCATTAACCAGAAGATTCCCCCCCTCAATCAGGGAAAGATATAAATTACCACCTTCGGGCTTTGGGGTTCGATGTAAGAATATATTAAGTATGTTAATGCATACCATCAATTATGTGAGGCTGCAGTGAGTAACTTAATCGCGTCAAAGCCTCCTTCCGCTCCTCAAAGTAATCATGCCGATCATAAATCCCCTCAACACCTTTGAGCTTGTGGTTTAAGCATCGCTCAGCCACATGCCCAGGAACACCCAAACTGGCGAGTAGAGTACGGCAGGTTCTGCGCAGGTCGTGAACTCGGAAATACTCAATATCACCCATCAGGTTTTCTGGCTGCTTCTTCTTGCCCGGGTCTCGACCAAACATCTTACCAATTGCACGATTCAGGGTATCGGGCCCCATATGAGGCTGTTTCGCTAAACGCCTACTCGGCAGTACATACTCAGATCCACACGCTCTCAATTTAAGCTCTGTAAGCATTTTTAAGGCTAGTTCAGGTAATGGGATAACAAAACCTACACCAGACTTGCTTCGCTCCTTAGGAAGCTCCCACGTGCCCTTTTCGAGATCGAATTCTTGCCACTTTGCTTCGCACAGTTCGGATTTACGCACCCCAAGTAAAAGCAATAACGCACACGCCAAATAGTTATCCCGAGTAAACACCATTGGGTTGTCGCGAAACACCTTGAATACGTGCTTTATTTCATCGAGTGTAAGGGCACGATCACGGCTAGATTCTAAACCACCAGCATCACTGACTTGAAAGGCGCTCGCCGGGTTACCCCCGACGACGTCTAGTTTTATGCCGTGATTGAAAAGTTGCTTGCAATACATCAGTGCATCGTTGGAGATTGTTGGCCGTCCGGAGTCATTGATTGATGTGATGATCTTGCGAATGTCTCGCGCGGTAACTTGATTCAGTGGAATATCACCGATGTGAGGCTGGATATCTTTGCGGTACACCCGAGCAGGGATCTGTGAGTGCTTTAGACGTTTCTCATTACTTTTTTGCCAGTCCTCGAACAAGTCATCAACCGTTACGAATTCCTTTTCGGTGGCCTTGCGCTTGAGGGCGATTGGGTTTTGTCCCTCACGCACCAGTACCGATTGTTGCGTTGCCAGAGCTCTCGCTTGCGCCAGCGAAAGTTCATTAAGCTTGCCTAGTGTCATCTCACGGCGCTTCTTACCAGCGCTATACCTAAACATCCAATAAGGGTTACCCGGCTCACCAGAGGTTGTGGTGGGCACCACAAGATATAACCCACCACCATCAGAGTGCCTACCCACCTGAGATTTTGCTAATTTCGCGACTTGTGTAGCGGTTAGTTTAGTCAAGGCTATGATTCCCTTAATGTTTTCTCAGCGAGCAATTCACCCACCACATCAACTAAATCGAACTATAGCACACCCACCACTTTACCCACCACTTTTTAGTTAACAGCCATGAACAAGCGCGAACAACTACAACCACATAATCAAGATAAGCTATTGATTTTAATAAGTTAAAACCAACAAATAAACCACCAGAATCACTATTCAATATTCTGAATCTGCTCCCGCATCTGCTCAATCAACACCTTCACTTCCACTGCGGCATTGGTAATCTCCGCATTGATGGATTTGGAGCCTAAGGTGTTCGCTTCGCGGTTGAATTCTTGCATCATAAAATCGAGGCGTCGGCCGCAGGCGCCGCCTTTGCGCAAGATACCGCGGGTTTCTTTGATGTGCGAGTCGAGGCGGTCGAGTTCTTCTGCTACGTCCATCTTCTGCGCCAGCAGCACCATTTCTTGGGTGAGTCGCTCGGAGTCGAGTTCGATTTTGGCTTCTTCAAACTTGCTGCGTAAACGCTCACGCTGCCATTCCACCACTTCTGGCATGCGGCTGCGTACAAAGCCGGCTTGCTCGCTAATGCCCTCTAAGCGGGTTTCGATCAGCTCGCGCATGTTTGCGCCTTCGCTGGCACGGGCTTCAATAAATGCGGCGAGCGTGCGCTCGAACGCTGAGAGCAAATCTTGTTGAATGGCGTCCATATCGGCGTCTTGGGCTTCGAGCACGCCGGGCCACTTAAGGATGTCGAGGGGGTCGATAGACGCTTTCGCGCCATTGCCCTGCACCCATTCGGCGCTGCGCAATACGGCTTTGGCCAGCTCTTCGTTTACCTTGAGTTCGGTATTGGCACCTGGGTTGGCGTTAAAGCGCAAACCACATTCTACTTTACCGCGGTTCAGGGCGTTTCGCAGGCGATCACGCAATACGGTTTCCATGCCGCGAAACTGCTCAGGCAAACGGAAGTAGGTTTCCAGATAGCGTTGGTTCACTGAACGGAGTTCCCAAACGGCGCTGCCCCAATCTGCTTTAATTTCTTCGCGTGCGTACGCGGTCATGCTGTAGATCATGATTGCTTCCTGTTGTGCCGTTGCCCTAGTTCGGTGCGTGTTGTGGGCGGGCGAAAGTTCTTTTTTTAAGTTCGTTACCAACGTACCGTAACGAAAAGTGCGTTGGGTACTGTTCTAGCCTTGCTGCCAACGCGCCGTAACGGAAAATGCGTTGGCTACTAAATGCCATATTGGCTGCGGTATTCCCGTACTTTTTCGAGCATGGCTTCTTGTCCGGCCTGCTCGCTTAAATAGTCGATAATGTCGCCTAAGGTGACGATGGCGATTACCGATGCATTATAGTCCCGTTCTACTTCCTGAATAGCAGAAAGTTCGCCGCGGCCTTTTTCTTGGCGATCGAGGGCAATCAGCACGCCTGCCAACGATGCGCCATTAGCTTCCACGATGTCCATGGATTCGCGAATCGCGGTGCCTGCGGTGATTACGTCGTCGACCAACATGATGCGGCCTTTCAGCGCGGCACCCACTAAGCTGCCGCCTTCGCCATGATCTTTTTTCTCTTTGCGGTTAAAGCAGTAGGGCACGTCTTTTTGATAGTGCTCGTACAAGCTCACCACGGTCGCGCTGGCAATCGGGATACCTTTGTAGGCAGGCCCGAACAGTACGTCGTAATCGATGCCTGAATCTTCCAGTGCGGCGGCGTAATAGCGCCCTAATTTAGCCAAGTCAGCGCCGGTGTTAAACAGCCCAGCGTTAAAAAAATACGGGCTGGTGCGGCCCGATTTTAGGGTAAATTCACCAAACTTTAGCACGCCCTTGCCAAGGGCAAATTCGATAAACTCGCGCTGATACGGCTTCATGCAATCAGGGCCTCTTTCTGGATGTCGTTAAGTTCGCGGATGGCGTGTTTGGCCAGCTCCACCATGCTGTTCATTTCTTCGAACGAGAACGGTTCAGCTTCGGCGGTGCCTTGAATCTCGATGATTTTGCCGGTGTCGGTCATCACCACGTTCATGTCGGTTTCGGCGGCGGAATCTTCTGGGTAGTCGAGGTCAGCCACTGCTTCGCCTTTGTAGATGCCCACAGAAATTGCGGCCACCATGCCTTTGAGTGGGTTTACTTTAACTAAGCCTTTCTTACGCATGTAGCTAATGGCGTCGACCAGAGCAACGCAAGCGCCGGTAATCGATGCAGTGCGAGTGCCGCCGTCGGCTTGAATCACGTCGCAATCCACGGTGATGGTGTTCTCGCCAAGGGCGCCTAAATCAACCATGGCACGCAGTGAGCGAGCGATTAGGCGTTGGATTTCCATGGTACGTCCGCCTTGCTTGCCCCGTGCGGCTTCCCGGTCTGAGCGGGTATGCGTGGCCCGTGGCAACATGCCGTATTCGGCGGTAACCCACCCTTGGCCTTTGCCTTTTAAGAAGCGTGGAACGCCTTCTTGGACGCTGGCATTACACAGCACTTTGGTATCACCAAACTCAATGAGTACGCTGCCTTCAGCGTGGCGCGTGTAGTTCCGAGTGATGCTAACGGGGCGAATTTGTTGCGCGGTACGGCCGCTTGGACGCATGAGTAAACCTCGATGGTTATAAAAGGATGGGCGATCTAAACGCCGCTATTATAGGCGAAATGCGCGGGGATTTGTAGCCAACGCATATTCGGTTACGGGGCGTTGCTTGCAATGAGCCCAAGCCGGGGCGATGCGCCCAACGCGCTGCGTTGGGTACATCTGACTGGCGGCCAACGCGGTGCATTGGGTTCACTGAGCCGGGAGGCCAATTTGCCGCCATGGGCGGTGCGTTGGCTACTGGGTGGCGATACCCATAATGCCGTTCATGATTTGGCAGCGACCGCGGGAAAGTTCGAGTTCACTGTCGTCGTTTACGCGCATCATGAGTTCGAAGTTCTCTTGCAACAGGCGAAGCTCATTGCGACCACGACACACAGTATCGATGTTATCGAAAATACCCGAATCACCTAAGAAACGATTCGTCGTCGATTCAGGACGCACAAACTCTTGGGGCGCCATCACCGCATCGATTAATCGGCCACCGCTAAGTTGCCCCAAAGTTCCGGTGCGCAAGTAGTGGAAAGTAGACGCGAGCATGGTGTCAGTGCCCATGGCTCCTTCCAACAAGATCACACCTTCGCGTCCGCCAATTTCAAAGGCGCCTGTGCGCGTGTTCATCCGAATGGCTGTATCCCGGTCAATACCCATAGCCAACGGTGAGCGGGTATCAGCGGCTAAGCGCAATAACCGACCTTGCCGGCCTCGGTGCGACACATCGGTATCGATAATGCCAAATCGAGCAAATCCTAATCCACCTAGGGGTTCATAGGTGAGGCTATTCCCGCTCAAATTGCGCGGGCATGTGTTATCCAAGCCACAGTCTGGCGGTGGAGGCCGACGTGCGATGGAGCCTTCCGCAACGGCTGATCGACTATGACCATTGGTAATCATGTTAGCGCTTACTAAGGCGGCAGCCCCTTCGCCAGCTGCACCAATGGCTAAATTGCCTTCAGTGAAGCGCTCCTGCATGGCCGTTAATAACGCCACGGGGCGATTATCTCGGAAAAATGTTTGCTTCAACCGGTCGGCGCTGCCGCCGGTAATAAACACGGCATCGGCATTCGCCAACATGCTTTGCCATGCGAGGGGATCCCGACAAAACGCGATCTGCTGTCCATGACGCACCGGATCGACACGATCTCGGTCATAGGTACCACTGAGTTCGCGACGTAACGCTTCCAAATCTTGGCAGCGTCCGCTTGCTTGCGCCGCGGAAACAGCAATATCTAACGGCATCCACGTGGCTTCGGCACCTGCTTGATTAAAGGCTTGTACGTGAGAATCTACATTACGGAAAGTATCGCGCTCACCGGCGGTAATCACCAAAATACGCGCTGGTCGTTCATTGGCAATGCCATGCATGGATTCCGCCATGGCCACAAATTGCGTAATAAACTCCGCAGAAAAATCATCGTTCATGGCGAGATTAACCACTTCGTCTAAACCTTCTAAACGGGGCATCTCCAAGTTATCTAAGATGCGATTGTACTCAGCATCCGATAAGCGCATTAATAAATCGAGGTAAGCGCGCGAGCGGAAGCGGTCGACAAGGCGATGTTCCGAGACCACGCCGCGGGCAAAGTAATCCACCATTTCCCGCAGCATTTCATCCAGTTCTTCACGCACGCCTTGGCGATCACGCGGCCAAATCGCTTGGCGCAAGGCGCTGCTGCGACGAACATCGGTGAGTTGAAATAGACGAGACGTGCGCATGTCGTTGGCGTTAATCCACTCGTCGTTGGCGCAGTAATCAGAATTCATACTCGAGCAAATGCGCAGCTCACTGCCGATGAGCATGAGGTTCCACTGAGGATCCTGTGGGCTTGGACTCTCTGCCATAGCGGCTCCACTCATTCCGAGCGTGAGCACCGACAGTACAACTTTCCAATTTAATGTCATGCGAACCTTACCTTTCACCTTTATCTGAGGATTCAGAATGTCTGTGCGATTATCACACGGATACATGAATCACACAAAAACAGTCCGCAAATTCAGACTACACCAGCGCCTGTAAGTTTCTCACCATGCGATAGTATGATTGTTGGGCTAACCCATGAAACCCTGACATGAGCTTAATCTCCAGAGCGTTTCTTTGAGTTTGTTCGGTTAAGACACCGACAACGACTCTGGTAGCCTCGATAAATCACCGTATAATAGAGCTCAAATCTATTCACCCTTGAACTCGTCTATGTTTCATATTGCACTTCATACGCCTGTGATGCCGGCCAATACGGGCAATATTATTCGCCTCTGTGCAAACACGGGGTGTCAATTACACCTAATCGAACCCCTCGGGTTTGATTTCGAAGAGAAGAAACTGCGTCGCGCCGGGCTTGATTACCATGATTTAGCCAACGTGACTCGCTATCCTAACTACGATGCCTTTGCTCAGGCCATGGCGGGCAAACGAATTTTCGCCTGCACGACTAAGGGTAGTAAAAATTACGCCGACGTGCATTATGAAGCCGGCGACGTATTGCTATTCGGATCGGAAACCGCAGGATTACCACCAGAAATTCGTGATGCTTTTGCGCCGGATCGCCGTATTCGCATTCCCATGCAACCCAACTCGCGCAGCCTCAATTTAGCCAATTCCGTATCCGTCATCACCTACGAGGCCTGGCGCCAGCTCGGCTTCGCCGGCAGTTAACCATTTTATGTGCCAACGCACCGCGTTGGCCAAACCCAGCCTCCAACGCAATGCGTTGGCTACCTAGTTTCTTCAAAAAATGTCAAAGCGGCGGTGATGGCCATGGCGCGACGGGCATCGCTTTCCATAAGAATTTCATGATAGCTATCGGGAATCTCTTTTAATTGCGAGCGCTCGTGAGTTAGCTTCTCAGCAAAGCGTTGATGTCCACGGGGATCGACAATACGATCCGCCGTGCCCGAGAGCACCAACACAGGAATGGTGATTTTGTTCGCCGATTGGATGCACTGTTCCGCCGCCTCTAAAGCTTCGGTAACCCAATGGGTCGTAGGGCCGCCTACCTTAATGTTGGGCATGTCGGCATACATCCGACTAAAGTGCTCGTAACGCGCCTCACTATGGGTGAGCTTATTTTCGGCAAACGGTAATTTTTGATAATCGCCAGTGCCAGGTGCATACCAAAATTTACCTGGCGTGACTAATCGATTCAGCGCTGTAAGTGAACGGGTTAAAGGGCCTGCAAACCATTGTGGCCACGGCGTGGTGTTAATACCAAACATGGGTGCGCTCAGCACTAACGATTGAATCTCGTGGGGTTTGCTTTGCACATACATCGTTGCAATGGCGCCACCCATACTATGGGCGAGGATATGTACCGCTAAGTCACCTAGCCGTGGACGCAATTCCTGTACCCATTGTTCGAAATCGTGGGCATAGTCCGCGAACTGGTTCACATGGCCTTGCTCATGATGCGAGGTAAGACGCTCCGAATGGCCTTGCCCGCGATGATCGATCATGGCCACTGCGAAGCCCGCGGCCACTAACTCAAGCGCCACTTCTTGATACTTGAGATAACTTTCAACACGCCCGGGAGATACCAACACCCACGCTTTAGGTTTCGGGTGTGCCAGTACACAATAGTGAAGTTGGGTACGGTCAAAGCTGCGAAACTCATGATGTTCCGCGCGTCGAAAAAACGCATCAAGGTGGGTTCGGGACCATTCATCCCATTCTGGATCCGCGTCGCCAGGTCGTTGGGAAAGCACCCGTTCCGCCAACGCATCGAGCGCAAGCTCATTGGCACTTACATCAAATTCTGCCGCGTCACTCATAACCTAGTCATCCCTATACCACCCATGCCAACCATCCTACCCAAACAAATACATACAAAGCAACGTCCGTCAGCCTGTACCATCGTATCCAATTGTGCGTTGGCTACGTCCATATACTATCGCGTTGGCAGCAGATTAAGCGCGGAGAGGGAGCTCTAAGGTGACTTGCAAGCCGCCTTCGGGGTGGTTTTCCGCGTCTATGGTACCGCCGAGCACCGCGGTGGCCCGCTGGCACAACGCAAGGCCAAGCCCGACACCGGCACCATGATGGCGGGAAGGATCGCCACGGAAGAATGGGGCGAACATTTTCTGACGCTGTTCTTCACTCACGCCGGGCCCTTGATCGCGTACGCTAATACCAAGCCAAGGCACGCCATCGCGTTCAAACTGCGTAGCCGTGACAAACACCGAACCATCCTCTGGTCCATACTGAAATCCATTACGCACCAGGTTTTCAAAAATCAGCCGTAGCAGCACAGGATCTGAATCGATATCCGGTAACGTCTCTTTTGGTAGATGCAAGCGCCCACGCCACTTCTCGTTCACGTAATACAGATCGCTTTGCAAATCCTCGAGGATGTCCATCACAGCGATTTGCTCGTGTACTAATTTATCGAGGCCGTTTTCTAGCCGCGACAACCACAAAATACTGTCGATAATACCGCTCAAGCGGTAAATGTCTTTTTGTAACTGCAAGTAATTCCGATCGCCCTGCAATCCTTCACTTTCCATTAAGTCTAAAGCGACCTGCAGGCGCGCTAATGGCGAGCGTAATTCATGGGACACATCGCTGAGCAGCCGGCGTTGCGCATCTCGAGATGTTGCCAATTCCACAGCTGTCCAGCGCATGGTGCGCGCTAACTCACCGAGCTCATCCCGTCGACTGGGTAAACGGCGCAGCTCTGGCTCCGCCGAACCGCTGGCAATCTGACGCATGGCATTGCGCAATTGGCGCAATGGGCGCACAAACCACAGCCCCAAAATCAATGCACCTAAAAACGACACGCCAATGGCGAGCACAATGAGATTTGGTAACCACTCTTCATCGGGCTCTTGGAACTGAGCCGCAATTTCCTCTGCCGTTGAGGGACGGCTCACAACCACCCAACCCTCATTGCTCGCCATAGGACCGCCAAGTGTACGCTCCCCAAACACCAACTGAATCGGGTCGTCACTTTCCATAATACGCACAGCAATTGCGAGCTCTTGCTGAGTCAATCCCGGGGCAAAGCGCGCTTGCGGCCGCTCGGATTGTACTTCAGCTGGTGCATCGTCGGTGGATAAATCGTTGTTGGGAAGCGCTGCGATAAGGCCATTAATATCAATATCATGGGCCGCAGCGAGGGCTGCGGTATCCAAATCTGAAGTCGCTTCCAAACGTTCGTCGCTATCGGCAATTACAGCGGGTTGTAACGCCACAATTCGATATTGACCCACCAATAGGCGTCCTGGCTGGAGTAAGCCCACACTCGACGGGTGCAACAAAATCGGATCGAGGGAGCGGTGGAAATCCTCCGCGAGTGGTGCTGGCCCAGGCGGGCGCACAAGATAAAGAACCGCAGCAAGAGCTGCGGCTAAGGTGAGAAGTATGAGGGCCCAAAACAGCGCCAGCAGACGCAGTGTTAAAGACTGATACCAGCGAGTGCGGCCAGGAGCCATGGCTTACATTTCCAAAAGTTCAGGCTCTGTTACGCGATAACCACGGCCACGTACGGTTTGGATGCGTTCGGGCTGGTTTGGAAGTTTCTTACGAATATTACTAATGTGCACATCAAGGGAGCGATCAAAAGGACCCAATTGGCGGCCCAACACATGATTCGACAAGCTTTCTTTGGTAACGAGTTGGCCATGATGCATGACCAACTGACGCAACACTTCGAATTCAGTTGGCGTAAGGGTGAGCCCTTCGCCATCACAGGTGGCTTCAGCATTAACGATATCCAACTCAAAGCCAGCGAAACGAATTTGTTCGGCAATTTGGGGCACGCCTTTTCCCTTGGCACGGCGCAGCAAAGCCCGCACTCTCGCCACTAGCTCGCGCGGATAAAATGGTTTTGGCAGGTAATCATCCGCACCAAGCTCAAGGCCTACAACGCGATCCACATCGTCACCGCGAGCGGTCAGCATCAATACCGGTGTTTCAATTTCGGCGGCTCGCAGTTGCTTCAATACCTGTAGCCCGTCTATTTCCGGCAACATAATATCAAGCAAGATTAAATCAAAGGATTCACTCGTTGCAGTTTTTAAGCCCGCTTTGCCATCTTCCACGTGGGTGAGCTTAATGCCCTCACGTTTAAAAACATCCGTGAGCATTGCGCCCAAATCCGCATCATCATCAATCAGTAATAAGTGCACCACAGCTTTGCCCTCTGCTTTAAATGATTCCAATGTACCGCCTGCTAGCCCGAACAAAAGTCGATTTTCGTTCTCTTTACAATTGGCCTTTACATTGTATCTTTACACTGATCATGCCACTTTACATATAGGGGAAAGCCCTTATTTTGCAACGTTTTTATCCGTAAGTCGTTGAATTTTGCGGGTCAGCGTATTGCGACCCCAACCCAGAATCTCCGCTGCTCGTTGGCGATGACCGCCCGTCTCTTGTAAGGCAACCTCAATGGCTAAGCGTTCCACTTCATCTTGAACTTGGGTAAATATATCCTGAGCATCCGCACGGATTTCACGGCGCAAATAGGCGTAAAGCCCTTGCTGCCAATCATCAGTTTGCGGTTCCGACGTGGTGAGTTCCGGTAACTCATCTACATCCACCCAATCACCGCTAGCCATCACCGTGATCCAACGACAGAGATTTTCTAGCTGGCGCACATTACCTGGCCACTCCGCCTGCTCAAGGGCAGCCAATGCCGCTTTTGTTAAGCGCTTGGCGGGCATCTGCAAATCAACGGAGGCTTGCTGCAGAAAATGTTCGGTGAGGGCTGGTATATCACTGCGACGCTCTGTGAGAGAGGGTAAGCGCACATGGATAACATTCAGGCGATGATATAAGTCTTCGCGAAAGTGTCCTTCCGCAATGGCTTTGCGCAAGTCAATATGGGTGGCGGCGATGACACGCACATCCACAGTCGCGAGTTGATGGCTTCCTACGGGGTAGAACTGACCTTCTGCCAGCGCGCGTAGTAAACGGGTTTGCACCGCTAACGGCATGTCGCCGATTTCATCAAGAAAGAGTGTTCCGCCGTTCGCTTGTTGGAATCGACCATCACGACGCTGTAACGCGCCAGTAAAGGCCCCTTTCTCGTGGCCAAACAATTCAGATTCAATCAGTTCGCTTGGGATAGCTGCCATATTTAGGGCGACAAAGGGTTTATCGCTACGCGGGCTATGTTGGTGCAGCGCTCTGGCGACCAATTCCTTCCCTGTACCTGTGGCGCCAGTAAGAAGCACCGTCACGCTGGAGCGCGATAAGCGCCCGATGGCCCGAAACACCTCCTGCATTGCGGGCGACTCACCAATAATGCCGGTTTGCGAGGGTTGTACTTTATTGCTCGGCGCATCTTGAGTGCGTGATTTTACTGCCCGTTGAGCGACAGCAATCACATCATCGAGATCAAAGGGTTTCGGTAAGTATTCAAAAGCCCCCCCTTTGAACGCATTCACTGCGCTGGCTAAATCCGAATGGGCAGTCATCACCACGACCGGTAGTTGCGCCCAAGTGCTGCGGAGCTCTTTGAGGATTTCCATGCCGTCGATGCCAGGCATCCTTACATCGGTAAGCACCAAGTCTGGCGCTGACTCTGCATTTTTTAGCGCGTCTAAGAACGCATGGGGGTCAGCAAACATCACCGGGGTCCAGCCCGCTCCAGTAAATGCCCGCTCCAAAACCCAGCGAATCGAACTATCATCGTCGAGAACCCACACATCACGCGCCATCTACGCTACCTCCTGAGTGGTTTCGCTGCTTTCTGCATACGGTAAAAACACAGTAAATTCAGTGCAGCCAGGACGGCTATTCAGCTCTATTTTACCGGCGTGTTGGTGCACTAGCGATTGAGCAATCGACAGCCCGAGCCCCGTGCCGTTTTCTCGGCCGCTCACTAAGGGGTAAAACAAAGTATCCTTCAGATCTGCTGGCACGCCCGGGCCATTGTCTTGAATGCAAATCACAGCGCACTGGCGGTAACGCTTGCCATAAATAGTTTCTTGATGAGATACCCGGGTTTTAACCACAACTTCACCGCCGTTTTGACCTTCTACCACCTCAAATGCGTTCTTAATAATATTGAGTAACACTTGCTCGATTTGATCAGCGCTGACATGAATATCAGGCAAACTTGGGTCGTAGTCTTTGCGAATGGCGGTGTTTTCACTGTGCTCAAGGCTCAGTACATCGAGCACGCGCTGCAAAATGGCGTGAATGTTTTCGGGCGCTCGAGCACTCGGCCGATTGGGGCCAAGCAAACGATCCACCAGGGCCCGCAAGCGGTCGGATTGATCCATGATCATCTGTGTGTATTCCCGTTGGGATTCGGTGAGTTGTGATTGCAGTAATTGCGCCGCACCGCGAATACCGCCCAAAGGGTTTTTGATTTCGTGGGCAAGACCACGCACAAGTTGCTGTGCCGCTTCTAATTGATGTTGCTGCACTTGCTCTTGGTTGATTCGGCGAATCAGGTCCACTTGCCGAAGTTCTAGCAACACAACATCGCCGGATTCGCTAGCAACGCTGGGAAAACTGGCCACTGATGCTGTGAGTTCTACCGTGATGGCCTTGCCATCGTGCAGCACCCAGCTTACGTCGCTATCGGAAATGGTTTGTTGGCTTGCAAGAACAGAGCGCAGAAGGTGTAAATCAAAGCTGCTGTAGCGGAGTAGGGAATCTAGAGGAGCCCCAATTAAACGCCGTGAGCTGCCCGCGAAAATAGCTTCCGCCGACGCATTGGCGTAGCGCACCGCAAGCGACTCATCCAATATAAGCAGCCCCATCACCAACTGATCGGTGAGGTGTTCACTTACCCACGGCGACGTTGTTGCCATACCACCCTCAACTGAATATTCACGAACCCACAGTTTGCACCAACTTGGTGCAATACACAATCTCCAACAATTCCGCCCCAGGGGTACAATTCTGTTTTCGTGTATTCCACCCCTGGGGCATAACGCCATCTCCGATGTCTCCCAACTCCTCCACAACCCGCACCACACCGTGGGTTAAACAATTCCACCCCAGGGGTGCAACTCGGTTTTCGTGTATTCCACCCCTGGGGCGAAACTCTGTTTTCGTGAATTCCACCCCTGGGGCGGAATTCTGTTTTTGCCACTGCTGCAGGGATAAAAAAAGCTGCAGCGAGCGGTACCCGTGCAGCTTTCTTGTTGTGCTCAATCCCGTTAGCTGCCGGTGTCTACCGACAGCTCATCGGTATTAGCACGAGTAGTACATATCGAACTCAACCGGATGTGTGGTTTTGTTTAGTGTTTCCACTTCTGAACGCTTCAGCTTAATGTAGGCGTCGATCATGTCGTCGCTCATCACGCCGCCGGCTTTCAAGAAGTCGCGGTCTTTGTCTAAACAATCCAGCGCCATTTCTAATGAATGGGCAACGGTTGGGATCTCTTTGGCTTCTTCGGCCGGTAAATCATAGAGATCTTTGTCCATCGCATCACCAGGATGGATTTTGTTTTGGATTCCGTCGAGGCCGGCCATCATTAGTGCAGTAAAGGCTAAATATGGGTTTGCCACCGGATCTGGGAAGCGCGCTTCGATACGACGTCCTTTTGGATTTGGTACCAAAGGAATACGAATCGACGCTGAGCGGTTGCGAGCAGAGTAAGCGAGCATCACTGGTGCTTCGAAGCCCGGTACCAAACGCTTGTATGAGTTCGTCGCTGGGTTGGTGAAGGCATTCAAGGCGCGTGCATGCTTAATGATACCACCAATGAAAAACAGGGCAGTTTCTGACAGGCCGCCGTACTTGTCGCCGCTGAACAAATTCTTGCCATCTTTTGCTAACGACATGTGTACATGCATACCCGAGCCGTTGTCGCCAACGATTGGCTTCGGCATAAAGGTCGCCGTTTTGCCATAGGCGTGGGCAACGTTGTGCACTACGTACTTGTAGATTTGAATCTCGTCGCCTTTGTTCACCAAGGTATTAAAGCGCGTTGCCACTTCATTCTGGCCAGCCGTCGCTACTTCGTGGTGATGCGCCTCAACCACTAAACCCATGGCTTCCATCGTTTCACACATCACGCTACGAATATCGTGAGATGAATCTACTGGTGGTACTGGGAAATAACCGCCTTTTACGCCTGGACGGTGCGCTAAGTTACCTTCTGCGTAGTCGCGACCTGAGTTCCACTTTGCTTCTTCAGAGTCGATTTTGTAAAACGAACCGCTCATGTCAGTGTGGAAACGTACATCGTCGAATAAAAAGAACTCTGGCTCTGGGCCAAACAGTGCGGTGTCGGCAATACCGGTTGATTTCAGATATTCTTCAGCACGGCGTGCAATAGAGCGCGGGTCGCGGTCGTAACCTTGGCGGCTATCTGGCTCCAAAATTGAGCAACGAACGATAAGCGTTGGAATTTCTGAGAACGGATCCATAACCGCAGCATTGGTGTCTGGCTGCAGTACCATGTCTGATTCGTTGATTCCTTTCCAGCCCGAAATTGAAGAGCCGTCAAACATTTTACCGTCTTCGAAGAAGTCTTCGTCGATCTGCGACACAGGAATAGTCACGTGTTGCTCTTTACCCTTGGTATCAGTAAAGCGCAAATCTACAAAGCGCACTTCATTCTCTTCAATTAAATCCATAACGGCTTTAACAGACATAGTAACCTCCGGTTCGTCGCATCGTCTGTGCTTAAAAAGGTGTGGTCGACACCAAGTCGAATCACATTACGCTAGTAATTAGCGTGCTACAGATAGGTATAGCAAAGCCTATGCCAGATTGCTTACCTATTGATTTTTAAAGATTAAATAAATTCACTAAACGTAGGCAGGCGTGAGAATGGAAAATATGACATGAATTTATCGCATTTAGCACCAATATGGTGCAATTATGGCACCACTTTGGTGCGAAGTGGCGGTGGGCGTTCGCAAATACTGCCGACGCCCACCGCTAATGAGCTACTCTAAGGTAAATAGGTAATCTAACAGTGCATAATAATCATCGGTCGTAGCGATGTTTTCTGGTAATGAATTGCTAATCAAATAACGGCCATTCACCACGATAGCAGGCACGCCGCGCATATCATTTTGGCTCATATCCGTGAGATTAGCCTCCATAATCGCATCCACTTCTTCACTGTCGGCCTTGGCAAATACTTCATCTGCATCAAACCCGTGCTCTTCCATAAACTCAACCAAATCCTCACTACCGGGCAAGTTCGGTGCTTTGCTGGCATAAAATTGCAACAGCGCTGGCGTCACATCATGATCTGCCAGCAAGTCCATGGCGTGAAACACACGGCCATCGACGATCCAACGGTTGGTAAGCGAGCCGTGCCGGCGCACGAAGGTTACGTCAGGGTTCGCCTGTTTGTAACCCTGCAAAATGGGCTCAAACTGCTGGCAGTAAGGACATCCCACCCATAGGTATTCGACGATAAAGGGGGCGCTTTGATCCTGGTGCACAGGGAACTCAAGCACCCGATAATGGGCACCTTCTTGGAAGGTAAGGCTGGTGGTATCTTCTTCGGGAACTTCGCTACAGGCGCTAATCAATACAACGGTAACCAAAGCGAGAAGTGCCGAGCTGAGCCAACGACGAATCATAATGCTTCCTTATTTATAGCAGCGACGATAATTTCACGTCTAAGGCGGAATTGTTTGAAATCGTGAACTCCACCCCTGGGGCGGAATAGTTGTTCAACTCGATAGTAGCTTAGTCGAGGAGTGCGCACAAAGCGCTTTTCACATCATGCGGGAGCTAACTTGTTCATTTTTATTTTTTACAACTGCCCGCAACCCCCTGTAAATCGTTACCATTGTGTTAATTTTACGTGTCTAACTGCTATAGGTGCTTTTTTATTCAGCGAAATCAGCGTATGATCCGCCCCCCTAAGGCCCGCTGCCCTGCCTCGAATCGCTGATTCAGGGTGTAGGTGATGCCTTCTATTACAGGTTGAAAAACAGTTTTATGTCCAAAGCTATCGAAAAAATACGCAATATCGCGATTATCGCCCACGTTGACCATGGTAAAACCACCTTAGTTGATAAGCTTCTGCAACAGTCTGGCACTCTTGAGAGCCGTGGCGAAGTGCAAGAGCGCATCATGGATTCTAACGATATTGAAAAAGAACGTGGAATCACCATTTTGGCGAAAAACACCGCCATTAACTGGGGCGATTACCACATCAACATCCTGGACACCCCAGGACACGCCGATTTCGGTGGTGAAGTTGAGCGCGTACTTTCGATGGCTGACTCTGTTCTTCTGTTGGTTGACGCCGTTGATGGCCCGATGCCGCAAACGCGCTTCGTAACACAGAAAGCCTTTGCTCACGGCCTGAACCCCATCGTTGTTGTGAACAAAATCGACCGCCCAGGCGCACGTCCTGATTGGGTGGTTGATCAAGTATTCGATTTGTTCGATAACTTGGGCGCAAACAACGAGCAGTTAGATTTCCCTATCGTTTATGCTTCTGCATTAAACGGTTATGCAACCTTGGATCCAGCAAACCCAAGCACGGATATGACTCCTTTGTTTGAAACCATTATCGATAAGGTGTCACCACCGGATGCAGACTTAAATGGTCCATTGCAGTTCCAAGTGTCACAGCTTGATTACTCAAGCTACGTGGGTGTTATCGGTATCGGCCGTATCCGTCGCGGTACCATCAAGCCAAACCAACAAGTCACCATCGTTGATGCCGAGGGCAAAACCCGTAACGGTAAAATTGGTCTGGTATTTGGTTACCTCGGCCTTGACCGGATGGAAGTGACCTCCGCTCACGCCGGCGACATCTGCGCCATTACTGGTTTGGGCGATTTGAACATTTCTGACACCGTGTGTATGCATGGTCAGCCAGAAGCGATGAAGCCACTTACCGTTGATGAGCCAACTGTGACTATGACCTTCCAGGTCAACACCTCACCGTTCGCTGGTAAAGAAGGTAAGTTTGTAACATCGCGTCAGATTCTCGACCGCTTACAGCAAGAGCTCACGCACAACGTTGCATTGCGCGTTGAGCAAACCGATAACCCGGATAAATTCCGTGTATCTGGCCGTGGCGAATTGCACTTAGGCGTGTTGATTGAAAACATGCGTCGCGAAGGCTTCGAATTAGCCGTATCGCGCCCTGAAGTAATTATTAAGTATGAGAACGGCGAAAAGTTCGAACCGTACGAAACGTTGACCGTTGACGTTGAAGACCAACATCAAGGCGCTGTAATGGAAGCTTTGGGCTTACGCAAAGCCGAAATGACCAACATGAGCCCAGATGGTAAAGGCCGTACCCGTATCGACTTTATGGTACCAAGCCGTGGCTTAATTGGTTTCCAAACTGAATTTATGACGCTTACTTCAGGTACAGGTTTGATTTACCACGCATTCGATCATTACGGCCCACATAAAGGCGGTAAGATTGGTCAGCGCGTGAACGGCGTATTGATTTCAAACGCGCAAGGTAAAGCATTGGCTTACGCCCTGTTTAACCTGCAAGAGCGTGGGCGCTTGTTTGCATCACATGCAGATGAAGTATACGAAGGCCAAGTCATCGGTATTCACAACCGTTCTAATGATTTAACTGTGAACTGCTTGAAAGGCAAACAGTTAACCAACATTCGTGCGGCCGGTACTGACGAAGCGCTAACGCTAACACCACCAATTCGTATGTCACTTGAGCGTGCGCTTGAGTTTATCGACAACGATGAGCTGGTAGAAGTCACGCCTAAGTCGATTCGGATTCGTAAGAAGTTGCTCACTGAAAGTGACCGCAAGCGTGCTTCACGCCAAACCGAAGAAGCATAAAGACCTATCAAGTCAAAGCCCGGCAATCGCCGGGCTTTTTTGTATGTGTAATCCAGTACCCAACGCACCGCGTTGGCCTTGCGCATCTATCTCCACCAACGCGATGCATTGGCCTTGCGCATCTATCTCCACCAACGCGATGCATTGGCTACGCTAATATCACACCATAAATAACGGCGAGGAAATGGGCAACGCTGGCAGCAAGTACAAACACATGCCAAATCGCATGGTGAAACAGCATTTGTTTACGCACGTAGAAAATCACCCCGAGAGAATACAAGATCCCGCCACCGAGCAGCCACAGTAAACCCACCATGGGGACTAATTCCAGCATTGGCTTCATTGCCACCAAGGCCATCCAACCTAAACCTAGGTAGAGCGTGAGGGATAACCACTTCACTCGCTCTTTCTTCATGGTTTCAAGCAGCACGCCCAAAATCGCGATTGTCCAAATAATGATAAACAGCGTCCAGCCCCAGGGCCCGCGCAAATTCACTAACAGGAACGGCGTGTACGTACCGGCAATAAGAATAAAAATCATGGCGTGGTCCATCAACTGGAACACGCGCTTGGCTTTCGGATGGGTGATGGCATGATACAGCGTCGACGCGGTATACAGTAAGATGACCGACGCACCGTAAATAGACGTGCTCACCACCATCCAGATATCGCCGTACTTCACCGACAGCGCGACCATGACAGCTAAGCCGACAATTCCGAGCACGGCACCGATACCGTGACTCACCGAATGGGCGATTTCTTCAAGTAATGTATATTTTTTTGCAGAACTCATGATCACCTCTGACCAGTTACCAGAGATGGCATTTAATCATAGTTTTCATCGATATACTTCAGTTTCTGCGCAAAACTACCAAATGCCCGCTCTGAGTCGTAGTCGAGATGATAGGTGTTGTGGAAGCCTGTACGTAGTTTGACATTGAAGCCTTCGAGAAACACCGTATAACCATCGTGATCGGTAAATCCAGTAATCCCCTCCAACTCATGGCGCTCATCCTTGTGCTCGCCATGCTTCTGGACTTTCTCGAATACCGATAAAATCATGCGTACGCTTAAGTCATCTTTCATAACCGCTCCAATAGTGACGATCCTGTATTAGATCTATGGCACCGGATAGGCAATAACTCAAGGGCCGGACCTACTTAGATCCGGCTTTCTTGGCAAGTTCTCGTTTGAGGAAGGTTTTCTCAATCCACTGGTAGAATACGGGGATAAAGAAAATAGACACAAAAGTGGCAACCAACATGCCGCCAACCACTGTCACGCCCACTGCTTGACGCGCCGCAGCACCTGCACCGGAGCTAAACGCCAACGGCATAGCACCTAAAATAAAGGCCAGAGATGTCATTAAGATTGGACGGAAGCGTTGCTTACAAGCAGTAATAGCGGCAGCCGTTACGGCCATACCGCGTTTGCGATTAAGTACCGCAAACTCGACGATGAGAATGGCATTCTTCGCCGACAGCCCTAACAGTACCAACAACCCGACTTGGAAATAAATGTTGTTTTGTAACCCTGTCATCCAGGTCGCCATCACTGCACCAAACACCGCAAAAGGAATGGCGGTAAGTACAGCTAAAGGCAGCGTCCAGCGTTCATATTGCGCCGCAAGGAGCAAGAATACCATTAACAAGCCAAACCCAAATGCGAGAGGCGCGGCACTGCCGCTTTCCCGCTCTTGTCGCGATGCACCTGTCCAAAACAATTGATAATCGTAAGTGTCGCCCACCACGTCAGCAACCACTTGCTCAAACGCACGCATGGCTTGACCACTGCTGTACCCAGGCATAGGATCCGCCAATAGGCGTCCAGCTGGCCTATTATTGTAACGATGCACTGTATCTGGGCCCGTTGTTCGCTCCAAATGTACCAACGAGTTCAACGGAATCATCTCACCGCTGTTAGAGCGCACGAATACGTCAGCTAAGTTGTGGGGGCCTTCTCGGAATGAAGACTCACCCATCATGTACACCCGCCAAGCGCGCCCTAAATAGTTAAAGTCATTGAGGGTAGTGCGGCTGAAGTTCGCCGACATAGTGGCAAAAATATCGGTAATCGCAACCCCAGAAGACTTGGCTCGTTCTCTATCCACATGCGCAACATAACGGGGGATATCCATGGATAACGTCGTGCGCACATTTTGCAACTCTGGACGCTCATTGGCCGCGGCAATCACCTCATTTAGACGCTCAACCAAGGCTTCATTATCACCGTCCATCACCGCCATTAAATAGGCCTCGAGGCCACCTGTGGTAGAAATTCCCGAAATCGGCGGCGGGTTAAACGCGGTAATATTGGCTTCCCGATATGCTTGACCCTTTTCATTGATGGCTTCGGCAAACTTAAACGAACTGTTGCGTCGCAAATTGCGATCACTCCAGTGATCGAGGGTAACGAAGCTCGCACCCACATTCGGCTTCCGGCCTCCGCCTACGAGGTCGTACCCCATAAAGGTTAAGGTGTTGCTCACGGATTCTGTAGTGCGTAACTCTTCGTTCCAAGCGAGGGAAAACTCGCGCGTTCGATCCAACGATGCACCCACTGGGAGTTGATGGCTTACCAAAACGTAACCCTGATCTTCGTCGGGCACTAAACCGCCAGGAAGCTGTGAAATGCCTCCGAAAGCAATCAAGCCCAAACCGACAAATATGGCAAATGCCATGCCGGTACGCTTCAGCATAAAGCGCACACCATCGGTGTACTTCTGTGTGGCTTTTTCGAACCACACATTGAATCGCTTCAGCAGTTGGGGAGGATCTTCAGGCTTTTCCTTGAGAATTTGCGCACACAAAGCTGGGCTCAAGGTTAAGGCGACAAACCCCGATAAAATAACAGATACAGCGATAGTAAGTGCAAACTGCTGATACATCACTCCCGCTAATCCGCCGAGGAAGGCAACAGGAATAAATACAGCGGCTAGTACCAACACCATGGTGACAATCGGAATGGATACTTCTTCCATCGCTTCGATGGCAGCTTGCTTCGGCGTGAGACCTTTCTCACGCATCAAGCGTTCCACGTTTTCTAGCACCACAATGGCATCATCGACGACAATACCTATGGCTAAAACCATGGCGAGTAATGTGAGTAAGTTAACTGAGAATCCAAATACAAACATGCCGGCAAATGCACCAATCAGCGCAACGGGAATGGACAGTAGCGGAATTAAGGTAGCGCGCCAGCGTTGTAAAAAGAGATAGATAACGCCCATGACCAACAAGAGTGCTTGGAACAGGGTGAGCACCACTTGCTGAATCGACACTTTGACAAAGTCGGTGGTATCAAATGAGGTGGAATAAGTCACCCCGCTGGGGAAGGATTGGCTCATTCGCGCCATCACTTTATCGACTTCCTCCGACACCTCTAGTGCGTTGGCGCCAGGGCGTAAAAAAATCCCCATGGAGACCACGGTTTCACCGTTCTGAACCGCATCGAAATCGTAATTACTCGCCCCAAGCTCAACGCGTGCCACATCACGTAGTCTTACCACGGAACCACCTGGGTCGCTGCGTAAAATGATCTCTTCAAATTGCTCAACCGAGGAGAAACGCCCCTCAGTACCAATCGGGAGCGTCAGTTCTTGCGGGTTTCCTGGGTTCGGTGCGTCACCAAAACGCCCTGCTGCGAACATATTGTTTTGTTCATTTACTGCAGCACGTACATCGGCGGGGGTGAGGCCATAATCTGCCAGTTGGTCCGGCAGCAACCAAATCCGCATTGAATAGGTCTTCGAACCAAAAAATGTAACCTGTGCCACGCCATCCACACGACTGAGTTCATCTTGCACTGTTAGGGTGGCGTAGTTATTCAAAAACAGAGCATCTCGGCTACCATCCGGAGAGCTCAATGAAATAATCTTCAAAATGGCGCTCGATTGCTTGCGAATCTCAACACCACTGCGCTGCACTTCTTCCGGTAAACGGGAATAGGCTCGTTGCACTTGCGCTTCAACATCAATAGCCGCCTGATCCACATCGGTACCCACGGCAAACACAACCGTTAGTGAAACAGAGCCCGTATCATCTGCCGACGAGGTCATATACAGCATGTTTTCCACGCCGTTGATGTAGAGCTCCAGTGGTGCGGCAACCGCTTGCGATGCGGCCTCAGCTGTCGCCCCCGAATAACTTGCACTCACCACCACTTGGGGCGGTACAATCTGCGGATATTGCTGTACCGGGAGCATGCGTAATGCCATTAACCCAGCCAATACAATCAGAATTGAGAGCACCGATGCCAGCACCGGGCGCTCAATAAAGTGGCGTGCAATCATTCATCTTCCTCCACGTGCACCCGAGTCCCTGGCTGCAACATGGACAAACCTTCAACGATCACGCGATCGCCACTTGCTAAGCCTTGTTCGATCAATTGTTGATTACCTACACGCACACCGAGCGTCACTTCACGTACCTGCACAATGTCTTGGTTATCGACAATGTACACGACCGAGTGCCGGCCCGATTGCACAACGGCGCGCTGCGAAACCGTAATGGCGTGCTGTAATTCAATTTGCGGGAGTTGTACTCGAACGAATTGGCCTGGCAGTAGTGTCATATCTGGATTAGGGATAACCGCGCGAGCCTCTATGCTACCCGTTTCCCGATCAACAATCCGACTCACATAATCAATGTATCCTTCGGTCGTATGCTCGCGACCATCGCTAAAACGTAAGCGGGCCGCAGGACCAGGACGCTCGTCGTCAGCACTAAGGCTGGTCGCACGTAATAAATAGTTTGCAGCGATATCACTTTCTGGCACATTGAAATGCACATAGATAGGATCCAAGCTCACAATAGTGGCTAGTGTGTCATTCGCTTGAATCAAGTTCCCCACAGACACCGACTCACGACTCGCGACACCGGTAATTGGCGCACTAATTTCGGTGTAGTTGTAGCGCAGCTTCACGTCTTCTAAGGTAGCTCGCGCCCCTTCAAGCTCCGCTTCCGCTGATTCCACCCGCGATTGAGTTTGATCAAATTCACGCGCACTCACCGCGCCATCGCTAAACAGGTTCTCTACCCGCGCCCAATCTCGACGCGCTTCGTTATAGGTTGCTTCGGCGCTTGTAAGCTCGGCTTGAGCCTTTTGTAAATCCACTTTGTAAGGGGCCTTTTCGATAGAGAACATAATGGTTCCCTTCTCCACCAATTGGCCTTCATTGAAATGACGTTCTTCTAGCTGACCACCAACGCGCGCACGCACTTCGGTAACCATAGAACCTTCTGTTCGGGCGGCAAAAGAACGTTCTAATTCAAGAGTTTGTGCCTGTACTGTATTCACCAGTACGCGATGAGCGGGACGCGTGTCTTCATCGTTCATCGCCGTCCCTTCTGAGCACGCAGACAGCTGAGCAAGCATTAGTGTTGCACTTGCAACCACCAATACTCGGCTCCATGGGTTTAACGTCTGCAGTCGTTTCATTCGATTCACTCCAATTTGGCATCTTTACAATTGTAAAGAATACGGTACTAGCTTCAGACCAACAGTCGATTTACCTTTACTTTACGCTCCGCCAAACATGGAAATTATCGAACAAAATAAGGCAAATTGCTTAATCTTTAGGGTCTTTCGGGGGCTTACTTTGTGCTGCAGAGCCACGATGGGGGTGAATTTGCCCTTGAGCTTGTTGGTAATGACGATGGGTCAGCACAAACGCATGAATTATTGAGATCACGTAAAGCACTGGAGCTGCTGCGTAGGCCCCGGGGGTTTCACCACCCGTAGCGATCCGAAATAACATTAATGCGGCCAAATAAAGTACCAAACTCAACCACATTTGCTTGCGCGCCCCAGACATCCACACCGCAACCGGTGGAAGAACTAAAGCCAGTAAATAATTCATAATGCAGATCCTTTCTTATTGTTAGTGTCGCACTCTGCGCAGATTATCAGGTTCCTCAAGGATCGCCCAGATTTACACAAACGGCAAGATTGAATCTGCACGCTGCATCGTGTTCTTTACGAAAGTAGGCGTTGATCAGATTACCAAGGCAAGCGCTCGCCATCCCAGAACCAGAAATCTCCGGACTCTTGGGGTGTGAGATTCCAAATCACCGAGCAGATTCGTTGCGCGGATTGCTCAGGTGAATAAAGCTTATCTTTGGGTAGTCGATCTTGAAAAGGTTCCGACAAAGGCGTGTCTGTCGTGCCTGGGTGAATCACAGCTAGGGTAAGCAACTTATGGGTGCGTTTCAGTTCAATGGCAGCGGTTTTAAACAGCATATTCAGCGCCGCCTTCGATGCCCGGTATCCATACCAACCACCCAACTGATTATCACCGATACTACCCACCTTGGCCCCAAGTTGAACCACGAAGCAGCGCTTCTTTTTTGCAAGCACAGGTTTAAGTATTTGAATGAGTAGTGCTGGAATCGTCGCGTTTACGCGAAAGTACTCTTGCAGCTGTTCTGAGTTCAACTGTTCGAGCCGACGCTCCGGCTGCCACTCGCCATGATCCGCGTCAATGCGGTGTAACCAACCGATGGTTGAAATGACACCGTTCAAAAACACCCCTTCTTGCTGCCACTTCTGCACCGCAGCAGCGGCGGCATCGAGAACCTCTCCGGTATACTGATGCCAGATCAAATTCGTTATGTCCGCTAACTGATCTGGACAAGGGCGGCGACTAAATCCGTGAATCTCGGCCTCTGGATCACGTTCATACAAGGCACGTACAAGGGCCTCACCTAAACCACCACCAGAGCCAAACACCGCATACACGGCCATAGATTTACCCCTCAGGCACCACCTGAATTCAAGCTATGCCGACAATTGAACAGACTTGGACGTCGCTGCAGTATCTTTCTTACCAAACCGCTGCCACGCCTTCTCATGAAAGAAGTACGCAACAGTATTCACTGCCGGTTCAATCAAGGCGATTAATCCACCTAAAACAAAACTACCCGTGATTAACCAAGTAACGCCAAAGGCCACAGTAAAATGCACAATGGCAAATGAAAATGTCTTCTTCATGATTCGCTCCTAACCACATCAGTGCCACCAAGCACTTATCTATAAATCGATAATAGCGATTGCATTAAAAATATACAGTTAATAAAACCGATTGAGGAGTTCGGGCCAACGCGGTGCATTGGGTACAATGGTCCAGAGGGAGACATTGGCTTCGTGGGGGTGTCTGCCGCAGGGATGCGGCAGCCAAGCCTGCATGGATGCATTCACGGCGTCCCCCACGGGGCTTTCCCAGCGCCGAGCTGGTTAAGGGGAGGTGAGGGTGAAGGTAACGGGGCCGTCGTTGATGAGACTGACTTGCATGTTGGCGGCGAAACGGCCGGTGGCGACGGGAACATTAAGGCTGCTAACAGCATCGGCAAACGCGTGGTAGAGGGTTTGTGCTTGTTGCGGTGAGCCCGCCGATGAAAAGCTAGGTCGCCTTCCTTTGCGGGTATCCGCAGCGAGCGTAAACTGAGACACAATTAACATCTCCCCTTGCACATCACGCACATCTAAATTCATTTTATCTTCAGCGTCGGCAAAGATCCGATAACCGACAACGCGCTCGGCTAAGCGCTTGGCGTCGGCAACCGTATCATCACGCTCAACCCCGAGTAACACCAAAATACCGCGCCCGATGGCACCGACAGTTTCACCTTCGGCCGTTACTGCCGCCTGAGTGACCCGTTGAATCAACGCAATCATGCTTTATCCTTTGCCGTGCTGCGCTTCTTCGTAGATGAACGTTTCTTCGTCGCTGTAGCTTTTTTCTTCGCGGGTTTAGGCGTCTCTACATCTTGCTTCTCCGCAGGTGCCTCTTCTTCCGTTGCATCTTCCGTTTCAGCGGGCTCTTCTTCCAACTCAGACGGCGGCACAGGCTCATCTGGGTCCTCCGCAAATTCGCTTATACTCACGCTCAATTCTGCACCCAGCAAAATAATGTTCCATGACAAATAGATCCAAACGATTAAAATCGGAATCGTCGCCAAGGCGCCATATATAAGCTCATACGAAGGAAAATATTGGAGATAAATGCGGAAGCCGTTCTTCGCAAGCTCAAACAAAACAGCTGCAACTGCCGCACCCCAAATCGCATGACGGAACTTCACCACTTTGTTCGGTACCATGACATACAACAGCATAAAGGCCATGGCGCTGGTGAAAAATGGGAACAAAGTAAGGAGTGTGGCTTGCACGCCCGTCACATAATCATCGGCAAAAGCCGCGACCGACAACAAATATGATGATAAACCTATGCCGGTACCGACCAGTACTGGCCCCATGGTGAGGACCATCCAGTATACCGCCAAGCTTATAATCATACGGCGCTTGTTCTCGACGCGCCAAATTTGGTTCATCGCTTTATCGATGGCGCTGATAAGCATAATCGCCACCACAAATAAGAACACCACACCAATGGCCGTCATTTGATTGGCGTTCACCACAAAACGGTTTAAGTACTCCTGAAATGCCTCACCACTCGTGGGCACTAAATTCTCTAACAACGCGGTTTGCAGCGCCTCGCGAGTTTCAGCGAACATGGGAAATGCAGCAAACATCGCAAACATTACAGCAAGGAGAGGCACTAAGGATAGCAGGCTCACATAGGTGAGATGACCCGCCATGACATTGATACGGTCTGTCGCGCAACGGCGCAGAAAGTAGCGCAAGAATTCGAAACTCGTGCGAATTGCATTAGGGGCGTGGGACTTGAACAGAGTCCACAATTCTTTGCCACTTCTCATAATTTCGCCATATCGTCCGTTAGTTAAGAGCTCTTATTGTGGCAGGCATCCAAATTTACGACAAGTCGCACGCGTCTCTATCTTGATTCTGTCACACTGCTCGCATACCCTCGTCTGTCTGACTTTATTTTGGATGAGATCATGGAATATCAGATCGTCGCCCCGAAAACCAAACAAGAATTCGAGGACTATTACGACTTGCGCTATCAAGTATTGCGCGAGCCGTTCCAGCGTCCGCGTGGCTCTGAGAAGGACGAATACGATTTAGTCGGCGAACATCGCATGCTCATCGACGCCAATAAACAGCTCATTGGCATCGGCCGCCTGCACTTTAATAGTCGCGAAGAAGCACAAGTACGCTTTATGGTGGTCAAACCCGGGTTACAAGGCGAAGGGCACGGCGTTCGCTTACTGCATGCACTAGAAATATTAGCCCGGGAAAATGGCGCGAAGCGCGTAATTATCCGCTCACGGGATGCCACGCTAGGGTTTTACCTCAAGTGCGGCTACGAGCTTCATGAAGAAGGCAACACCGTCGATAATCCAATGGCTGAGCACCTGTTGGTCAAAACCCTCGACCCAGTAAACCATATCATCTATCGACCGCAATGGTGCGTAGAACTTGAAGCCACGTGGCACCAGAAGATTCCAATTAGTGAAGCCATGGGCATTCGTGTGCATCAATATACCGGCCGTGAATTCGAATTGCGGGCCCCCTTACCGCGCAACATTAATCTTCACAACACCATGTTCGCTGGCAGTATATATACGCTGGCAACCCTTACCGGCTGGGGGTTGATTAGTCTACAAATGCAAGAGCGCGGCATTTCCGGTGCCGTTGTTCTGGCCGATGGTCATATTCAGTACCAGCAGCCGGTGCGTTCGCATCCGCGCGGGCTCGTCCACTTGCGTGATTTAGAAGGCGATATGAGTGTGGTAGAACAAGGCAGGAACGCGCACCTAAAGCTCACCACATATATTTACGATGGTGACAACGAGGCCGCTGCAGCTACCTTTACCGGGCAATACGTGATTTTAGCCCCACGGGACAAATAAAAAGGGCCCTTCAGTGAAGGGCCCTCGATGTAACCAAGTTTAGTTATTCGCCGAGGCGTAATTCCACCATCTCAGTCAGCTCACCCGAGCGCACCAACTCCGCAATCGCAATGATGTCTGGTGAGAAATAACGGTCTTCATCATAGAAGCCAACCCGTGCCCGCACCGCACTATGCGCTTTTTCAATCATCGCTGATGACTGTAACGGACGACGGAAATCAACGCCTTGGGCAGCCCCAAGCAATTCAATGGCAACAATATTAGCCACGTTTTCGGCAATATCTTCTAAACGACGGGCCGCAAAGGTTGCCATAGACACGTGATCTTCCTGATTCGCTGAGGTTGGTAAGCTATCAATCGAAGCCGGATGTGCCAAGGTTTTGTTTTCCGACGCCAAGGCTGCAGCAGTCACTTGCGCCAACATAAAGCCCGAATTCACCCCGCCGTTTTCCACCAAGAAAGGCGGCAAATTGCTCAGGTTACGATCCACCAAAAGCGCAGTACGACGTTCGGACAACGAACCTACTTCTGACACCGCAATGGCGAGCATATCCGCTGCCATCGCCACCGGTTCTGCATGGAAGTTACCGCCCGACAAAATATCGTTATCGTCGGCAAACACCAGTGGGTTATCCGTTACGCCATTGGCTTCTGTGCCTAGCACGGTTGCCGCATAACGAATTTGATCCCAAGCTGCGCCCATCACCTGTGGTTGGCAACGTAAGCTATACGGGTCTTGCACTTTGCCGCAGTTGGTGTGCGATGCACCAATCTCACTGGTATCGGCGAGGAGTCGACGCAATTCCGTTGCCACATCGATTTGTCCCGGCTGACCGCGTACCGCATGAATACGGGGATCAAACGGTGTGCGCGAACCAAGCGCGGCTTCTACTGACATCGCCCCAGCAAGCATGGCCGATGCAAACACATCTTCGATGGCAAATAGGCCATGCAGGGCCAACGCCGTTGATGCCTGAGTACCATTCAGAAGCGCCAGTCCTTCCTTCGGTGCCAACTCCATCGGGGCCAAGCCAAGCTGTTGTAATCCCTCTTTGGCTGGCATACGCTCCCCAGCGATACGTAGCTCCCCTTCACCAAGTAAAGGCAACACAAGGTGTGCCAAGGGTGCTAAATCGCCACAAGCGCCCACTGAGCCCTTCTCAGGTACACAGGGATATGCCTCATGGTTCACCAATGCGATGAGAAAATCGATCACCTCTGGACGAACCCCAGAGTAGCCCCGCGCCAGTGAGTTGATCTTCAAGACCAACATTAAGCGAACCACGTGGTCACTCATCATTTTGCCAACACCCGCTGCATGTGACAGCACAATGCGTCGCTGCAGATCGGCCAGTTGTTCAGGCTGAATCCGGGTATTCGCAAGCAAGCCAAATCCGGTATTAATACCGTACACAACACGACCTTCCGCAAGCACATCTGCTACTGTCTTTGCGGCACGGGCAACATCCTTGCGGGCTTGCTCAGGCAAAGTTAAGCGCACCGGCTGCCGGCTGATGGTGCGTAATTGGCGCAGCGTTAGCTGTCCAGGGGGTAGTTCTAATTCATATACGCGAGTCATTACGAGCTCCTACTTCAGGCTGAGCCTAGTTATTCGTTATCCAACATGGGCAAATCGAGATGACTTTCCCGTGCTGCTTCTTTGGCGATATCATATCCTGCGTCCGCATGGCGCATCACGCCCGTGCCTGGATCATTCCATAACACGCGGCTGATACGCTCCTTCGCAACGTCGGTACCATCGGCCACAATCACCACCCCAGAGTGCTGGGAATACCCCATTCCTACGCCGCCGCCATGGTGTAAAGATACCCATGTAGCGCCGCCGGCTGTATTTAATAATGCATTCAGCAATGGCCAATCTGATACGGCATCGGAACCATCGAGCATGGCTTCGGTTTCGCGGTTCGGGCTAGCCACCGAACCTGAATCCAAGTGATCACGACCAATCACAATCGGGGCTTTCAGCTCGCCGTTCTTCACCATTTCATTAAAGGCTAAGCCCAAGCGCATGCGATCCTTGAGTCCAACCCAACAGATGCGCGCCGGTAATCCCTGAAACGAAATCCGCTCTTTGGCCATATCCAACCAGTTGTGCAAATGCTGATCATGGGGCATGAGCTCTTTCACTTTCTGATCGGTTTTATAGATATCTTCCGGATCACCGGACAAAGCGACCCAACGGAACGGGCCAATACCTTGGCAAAACAAAGGGCGAATATACGCAGGCACGAAACCTGGGAAATCAAAGGCATTGGTTACGCCCTCGTCTTTAGCCATTTGCCGGATATTATTGCCATAGTCGAGCACCGCCGCACCGCGCTTTTGGAAATCCAGCATGGCTTGCACTTGCACTGCCATGGACTGCTTCGCCGCTTTTACTACCCCTTGCGGATCCTGCTCGCGCATTTGTTCTGCTTGAGTCATCGTCCAGCCCTGAGGTAAATAACCATTGAGCGGATCATGGGCTGAAGTTTGGTCCGTCACAACATCTGGGGTAATTTGGCGAGCAACCAACTCGGCGTATACATCTGCCGCGTTGCCTAATAGCGCCACCGACACGGCTCGGCCTTCATTTTTGGCCTGCTCCAAGCGCGCTAATGCATCATCGAGGTCTGTTGCTTTCTCGTCGACGTAGCGCGTGCGCAGACGAAAATCGATACGGCTTTCATCCACTTCACAGGCCAACATGGAAAATCCTGCCATGGTTGCGGCGAGAGGCTGAGCGCCGCCCATACCACCTAACCCGCCCGTCAGTACCCATTTACCCGCCGCGTCGCCACCAAAATGTTGGCGTGCCACAGCACCGAAAGTCTCATACGTACCCTGAACAATGCCTTGGGAGCCGATATAGATCCATGAGCCGGCTGTCATTTGGCCGTACATCATCAATCCTTTTTTATCGAGTTCGTTAAAGTGCTCCCAATTAGCCCATTCAGGCACTAAGTTTGAATTCGCAATAAGCACCCGTGGGGCATCCGGATGCGTTGGAAATACACCTACTGGCTTGCCGCTTTGCACCAATAACGTTTGGTTGTCTTCAAGACGATCCAGTACTTCAACAATCTTATCAAAGCACTCCCAACTGCGGGCCGCACGTCCAATACCGCCATACACCACGAGTCCTTGTGGATGCTCAGCAACCTCGGGGTCAAGGTTGTTCATTAGCATGCGTTTTGCCGCTTCTGTCTGCCAGCTCTTCGCGGTTTTCTCACTTCCATGGGGGGAGCGAATCACGCGATTTTTGTCGATACGAGTAAAGCTCATTGCTCGTCTCCTGTTGTTGATCCCTTGGCCGCACCGCGGCTAGATCGCTGTGTTGATTTAAATGTCATATGCCCACCTAAGCGGAAACGACTGCCTGGATGCGTCAAAGTCGCCTGACTCACCACGCCATCACGACACCAGGTGCGCCGTTGGATTTGTAAGCAGGGCTCAACCTCGTGCATATCAAGCCATTTGGCGGTTTGCTTTGTCGGCATGACCGCTTCAATCAAATGACTTGCTTCCGTCAGCGGGGTTACTTCGCACAAATACTCGTGCGGAGTGTGTTCGGTAAAGTCTTGCTCGAGATAATTCGGCACTAACAGTGGATTGACAAAACGCTCCTCCACTTGCACCGCCTGACCGTTCTCAAAATGCGTAATGACGGAGTGAAACACGTGGCCTTCTGGATCCAATTGCAGGGCAGCTGCAATGTGTGGGAGCGCAGGAACGGACTGCAACGAACGCACAACCGCATGGTGTTTGTGATTACGCATTTTAATTTCATCCGCGATGTTACGAATGGTGAGCAACGCTGATTGGCTTTTCAAAGGCGCCACAAAAGTACCTGATCCCCGAGTTCGGGTGACCAATCCTTCGTCGGACAGCTCTTGCAGCGCTCGCCGCGCTGTCATTCGACTCACGTTAAATTCCGCCGATAACTCATTCTCAGAACTTACCGGGTGATACTCAGGCCATTCACCGGATTCAATTTTCTGATAGATGTGTTCTTTAATAACCGCAAACTTAGCCATAATAGGTCCGTCTTGTAATTACGTAGGAATTTGCTATGTTGTATATACATTAGCAAGTTCATCGCATTTAGCAAAGGGTTTTTTTATGTCGAATACGTCGATGCAGCCGGGAACCGTCACCTTGATCAAAAACGTGACTGCGGCAACCATGACTGATGCACAGCTGGGCCTGATTGAGCAGGCGGCCATTGTGGCGCACAACGGAGTCATTCAGTGGGTAGGCCGAGAAAATGCACTACCTATGGAATATCAGCATCTTGTGCTTGCCAGCGAGGAGCGCCAAAGTGCGACCATCATTGATGGCCATGGCATGCTTGCAACGCCTGCCCTCACCGATTGCCATACGCATCTTGTGTGGGCTGGAAGTCGCGCCAATGAGTTTCGCCAACGCTTGCATGGCGCCAGTTATCAAGACATCGCTGAACAAGGCGGGGGCATTCTTTCCACTGTACGCGCCACCCGTGCTGCCAGCGAAGATGCGTTATTTCGAATGACGTTGCCACGAGCAAAAGCGCTCTTGAGCCAAGGCGTCGCCCATGTGGAAATCAAATCAGGTTACGGTCTCAGTCTCGATGATGAACTCAAACAATTGCGGGTTGCACGACGTATTGGCGATGCCCTACCATTGCGTGTAAGTACCACCTTATTGGCCGCCCACGCACTACCGCCCGAATTTGCCAACGATAGTGACGGTTATATTGATTATGTGGTGCGGGAAATACTTCCGGCAGCTGCCAACCAAGGCTTGGTGGATGCGGTGGATGTATTTTGTGAGCAGATTGGGTTTAGCCGAGAACAAACCGATCGGGTATTTCGGGCAGCCAAACAACTGGGAATTCCCGTTAAACTGCACGCTGAGCAGTTGAGCGACCAAGATGGCGCTGCATTGATGGCATCTTATCAAGGACTCTCAGCGGATCACTTGGAGTATTTATCGGATAAGGGAATTCGCGCAATGGCCGATGCCGGTTCAGTTGCCGTACTTTTGCCTGGGGCTTTTTACTTTTTGCGAGAAACCAAATTACCGCCAATTCAGGCGCTGCGGGATGCCAAGGTGCCGATAGCCATTGCTACCGACGCCAACCCCGGATCCTCACCGCTGATTCAGCTTCCCTTAATGATGCATTTTGCTTGTACATTGTTTCAAATGACGCCGGAAGAATCTTGGCTTGGGGTCACCAAGCATGCAGCCGCAGCTTTAGGTGATCACCAGCAGGGCACCCTAGCACCAAATCAGCGTGCTGATATTGCCCTGTGGGATTTAGAGAGCCCCGAAGCGATGTGTTACGAGTTTGGTATTAATCCGCTTCGGCATTTATTGATTGGTGGCGAGCAAGTAAGTAAAGACCAACTCGCTTAATAGCTGCCCACAGGCTTTATTGCCTGCTTCGAGTCCCGCTGGATGACAAGCAGGCGCCGCTTCCGCTAAGTGCAAGTAGCGCGCTTTCGGATAGGCCGCTAGCCGACGCACAAATACCTGTGCTTGTGCAAATGACACCCCCGTGTAATTAAAAGCACTTGCCGGTGCACCAGTAATGGCATCCACATCCAACTCAATGCCAAAGGGTATTTGCCAATCACAGGCCTGCCGAGCAACTTCGGCCATCACTTTATCCATACGACTTTCCGCCAGCTGATGCATAGGCACATAGCTTGCCCCTGCATCCGCTAACTGATCGAGGGTACTGCGAGAATTTTTCGCTTCATGCAAACTCACCACTTGGTAATGCTGCAGCAAGCCTGCCTTGTGTGCATAGGAGAAGCCATTGCCACTATGCCGTCCTTCGAGCGGACGAAAATCTGAATGGGGGTCCAGATTTACCGCGCCCACAGCACTATTTTGTGCCGCCGCAAGCGCTTGAATCAGTGGTAACGCATTATTATGACCACCGCCAATCAGTATAACGCGCACGCCACGCGCAAACAGGGGCGTTAATATCTCACGGACACGCCCATCGAGTTGTTCGCACAGCGCTCGTAATTGGCTGAGATCATCGGCGTTACTAGCATCTAGATGCGCTGATTGTTCCATTAAATCACGGCAATCCACTTCGCCGCCCAGCAGCAAACGCTGCACGGGTAAGCGTCCGGCATCTTGCATATTGAGGAATTGCTGCAAGAACGCAGCAAAGCCTGCTTCTGCGCCACCGCGACCAAGATTCGCCCGAGGTCCAATCGACTCCGGTACACCAATGAGCACAATACTGTCGTCGGCTATACCATCCAGCAGTGCCGACCATTGCTGAGGTGCGTTGATAGACTCGCCGATACGGGTTTCACCAGCACGGGCATGCACAAATGCGCCCGGATTAACCGGGCGCCAGTATGAAGGAGATTGATGCATCACGTTGCAGAACCTACCTGTGGTTTATTCGATATCTAAAGCTTCCGGCGACAAAATAATCCCGGTGCTATCCGCATATAAATGATCTTCAGGCAGGAAAGTGACCCCACCGAAATTCACCGCAATATCACTTTCCCCAACGCCTTCTGAAGGCGCACCCACGGGAATTGATGCAAGCGCTTGAATGCCAATATCGAGATCTTCAAGGGCATCGACATCACGTACACAGCCGTAACACACAATGCCTTCCCAATCATTTTCCAAGGCCAACTCAGCAATCGCAATATCAATTAATGCACGCCGCATGGAGCCGCCGCCATCAATTAATAGTACTTTGCCCGCGCCCGGGTTTTCGAGAACCGTTTCTATCAGTCCTTTGTCTTCGTGGCACTTGATGGTCACGATTTGTCCGCCAAACGATACCCGTCCGCCGTAGTTCACAAACATGGGCTCAACGACGTCTACTTGATCTGCGTATAAGTCACAAAGTTCCGAGGTGTTGTATTCCATAAGAAACGCTCCTGCGGTGTTACGGATAAGAGGGGATTGACGCTTAGTATAAACCTTTTCCGACAAGGAGCGAAACGATAACGCAAGAAACCTTGAAAACTGCCGTTTCGGTTGATTTATGTCACAAAAACGCGTTAAATCAGGGTACGCACATAATAAAAATAAAGATTCGTGTATTGATGCTATTCAGCGATGAAGCAGTTCTGGGGGCAACAAACGCTGGGCAGGGGCTTATGGTCCTTGGCTTTGCGCTACTGCTTACCCATTATTTCAGGCTTTATCGGCGTCCCTATCTCCGCTTTTGGTCCTATGCGGCCGTCTGGTTCGGCTGTAGTTCTGCCGTCAAACTTGTCATCAATGCCAGTCATGATTGGTTAACCCTACCAAGTTTTGTTGTATCTGGTCTAGAAACCACGAGCTTAGCATTAATGTATGTGGCCCTCGGCCTCCTCGCCATTGGTGTGTTCGACATTACAGTAAATCGTATTCCCGAGCGACGCGCTCGCTGGCGTATTTATTTTGGTTGCTTAGTGATCGCTCTGTTTACCTCTACCGAGCTCGGCCCCGTGGGTGATCCACTTACCTGGCAGCCATTTTTCAAAGATGCCAGCCTGTATTTAATTAGTGCCATTACGCTTGGAATTATTGGTGGGGTAATCTTAGCGCAATCAACACCCACGATGGGGCCGCGCTTGATCGCTTCGGCGTTTCTCTTACAGGCCATTAAAAACGTATTTTTAGTCAGCCTCTTGTTACTGGATAGTACTTGGCTCAGTTCGCAGCTCGTGTGGGTGATTACCGGCATCGTCAACGTGGTGTTTCTTACCTCAGCCATGCTCGGCATCACCATTTGGCTACTGGAAGCTGAACGGCATCGCGCCGTAGATGCTATTCAGAAGGCCGAATACGTGAATACCCACGATGCCCTCACCGGCATTGAGAACCGCGACGAACTCATGACAAAATTACCTGTATTTATTGATTCCTGCCGAGGCGACGGCCGTGAACTTGTGCTCTTTATGCTCGGTGTCGACCGCTTTAAGGCAATTAACGATACCATGGGCTTACGCGGCGGCGACCGAGTACTTGTTGAGCTGAGTCAGCGCTTACAGAACCTACAAACCCGGCCCGTGTCTGTTGCCCGTATCAGTGGCGATGTGTTTGTGGTGATATACGACCATGTCCGTGGACGCGAAGATATTTCCAATCTGGGCTACGACCTACAACGAATCATCCAAAAACCCATGCTGATCGACGGCAAGACGATGAACATTACTTGCAGTATCGGTGTGTCACGTTTCCCTCAACAAGGCAGCCGGGCGGAAGGCCTGCTCAGTAAAGCCAATATCGCACTGGCCAACGCCAAACTACCGGAAAGCCCTTCGGTGGTGTTTTATCGCGACGGCATGGATGATCAATATATCAAGCTCGTCGACATGGAACCCGAGTTGCGCAAGGCCTTGTTACGCAATGAGTTTGTAGTACACCTGCAGCCGATATTTGATGTCCGTACGCAATATTTAAGCGGCTTTGAAGCCCTATTGCGCTGGCAACATCCTATCAAAGGCATGCTCAATCCAGACAGTTTCTTGCCGTTTGTGGAGCAACTCGGATTGTCCTCAGAAGTGGACGATTGGGTACTGCGCCACTGTGCAAAATTGATTTCACGCTGGCGAGCACAAGGTGAGAAAGTACTCCCGATTGCAGTCAACCTTTCGGCGCGCCACTTCCAGCAGCCGGAATTGACCGATAAACTACGTCGCTTATTCCGCGAATACCAACTTAAAGCAGGCGATCTGGAACTCGAGATTACGGAAAACGTGGCCATGTCGGATATCACCACGGGCATGAATGTACTTAATCGCTTGCGCGATATGGGGATTCGCGTGGCTATCGACGACTTTGGCACCGGCTACTCATCACTGGCCTATTTGCGCAAATTGCCCGTGGATAAGATCAAAATCGACCGCAGCTTTATCAACGAGCTAATGGCAAGCAAAGAAGACTCCACCATTGTGCGCACTCTGATTGAGCTGTCGCATGTGTTGAACAAGCAAATTGTCGCCGAAGGCGTGGAAACTGCAGAGCAGTTTGCCATGCTCAGCGAAATGCACTGTGATTCGGTGCAGGGATTCTATTTCTCACCACCGGTGAACGAAGAGAAGTCTCGAGGTATTTTACAGAAGTTTTGGCGTGAGTTCCTACATCTTAGCAATGCCAAAGGCAATGACAGCGGGGCCGCGCCTGGCCCCAACACCCTCAAAGCCTAATGGAATCTCAGATTGAGTCGGGATTGGCGCGCATGAATTTTTGCATCGACGCGCCGCACCCGCTCAAGGCCCTGGGGGGGTTATAGGATAAACCGGCTTAGATCTTCATCGTCCGCCAAGCTATTCAGATGTTCATTTACATAATCACGATCAATGGTGAGGTGTTGCCCATCCATATCCGACGCATTAAATGACACTTCTTCCATCAAGCGCTCTAGCACCGTATGCAACCGACGAGCCCCGATGTTCTCGGTTTTTTCATTGACCTGCCAAGCAATCTCGGCCACGCGACGAATGCCATCTTCCGTGAACTCGATGCCCACGCCTTCGGTGGCCATCAGTGCTTTATATTGGACGGTTAATGACGCGCTCGGTTCCGTAAGAATGCGCACAAAATCTTCTGTGGTGAGCGCACTTAACTCGACCCGAATCGGTAAGCGGCCTTGCAGTTCTGGAATCAGATCCGATGGCTTTGACATTTGGAAGGCGCCGGATGCAATAAACAGAATGTGATCGGTGTTCACCATACCGTGCTTGGTGCTCACGGTAGTACCTTCCACCAATGGCAACAGATCTCGTTGCACACCCTCGCGGCTTACATCCGGCCCACTGACATCGCCACGTTTACAAATTTTGTCGACTTCATCGAGAAACACAATACCATTTTGCTCTACCGACTCGATGGCCTTTTCTTTGATCTCTTCCGGATTTAGCATTTTCGCTGCTTCTTCCTCGATCAACTGCTTCATGGCGTCTTTGATTTTGAGTTTACGTTTCTTGGTTTTGCCCGAACCCATGTTCTGGAACATGCTCTGCAATTGCGAGGTCATTTCTTCCATGCCTGGAGGCGCCATAATCTCCACGCCCATTTGTGGCATAGCGATATCAATTTCGATTTCTTTATCGTCGAGCTTGCCTTCGCGCAGCTTCTTACGAAACACCTGGCGGGTGTTTTCCTGATCGTCGGCTTGACGGGTTTCATCGTCGCCCCATGTTTTCCGAGCCCGCGGTAATAACGCATCTAGGATTCTGTCTTCTGCAGCATCTTCTGCACGATGCCGCATACGCGCCATTTCTTGTTCGCGCATCATTTTAACCGCAGTGTCTGTAAGGTCGCGGATAATGGATTCCACTTCCTTACCCACATAACCAACTTCGGTAAATTTAGTGGCTTCAATTTTAATAAAAGGTGCATTAGCAAGTTTTGCTAAACGTCGTGCGATCTCAGTTTTACCAACACCCGTAGGACCAATCATCAAAATATTCTTGGGGGTAACCTCTTGGCGTAGTTCACCATCGAGTTGCATACGGCGCCAGCGATTCCGTAGGGCCACAGAAACCGCGCGCTTGGCGTCCTGCTGACCAATAATATGACGGTTTAGTTCGTCGACAATCTCGCGTGGGGTCATATTCGACATGCTTACTCCTTATTCACAGATTCTGCATCGAGCACTTCGATGGTCTGGTGGCTATTGGTAAATACACAGATGTCCCCAGCGATAGTGAGACTCTTCTCGGTAATTTCGGGTGCGCTCAAATCGGTGTTTTCTAACAGCGCTCGAGCGGCCGCTTGAGCGAATGGACCTCCGGAGCCGATGGCAATCAGGTCATCTTCCGGCTGCACCACATCGCCGTTACCGGTGATAATCAGAGACGTGGTTTTATCGGCAACCGCGAGCAAGGCCTCTAAGCGCCGCAACATGCGGTCGGTACGCCAATCTTTGGCAAGTTCTACAGCTGCGCGGGTGAGATGGCCTTGGTGCTTCTCGAGCTTCGCTTCAAAACGCTCGAATAGGGTAAAGGCGTCGGCAGTACCGCCAGCAAACCCTGCGATCACTTGGCCGTTATAGAGTCGACGAACTTTGCGGGCATTGCCTTTCATCACGGTGTTGCCCAGAGAAACCTGGCCGTCACCGCCGATGGCGACTTTATCGCCGCGGCGAACAGATACGATTGTGGTCATGTGCTTTCCTCTTTATCGCTGATAAAGAGGAAGTGAGGGCGGAGGGTGTAAATTTCAATGGAAGAGTGTGTTAATCCAGATTCCACAACCAGATTTGGCAGCCGTAAATGCCACCACGTTGCAGTTGGTTGTTCACTCGTTGCGCTGCACGTAGATTTTCAAAAGGCCCTAAAATCACCCGGAACCAACGACCATTGCTGCCATGGCTTTCTCGAACTTGGGATTCAAACCCTTGCATGGCGATATTGGCGCGCAAGGTATCGGCGTCGTTAAAATTACGAAACGATCCGCATTGCATCAGGCGCGGGCGTGATTCTTGTCGCTCTGGTACGTCTACTTCCACGGTGCGATTTTCTAGTTCGCGAATATACTGCCACCGCTCTTCCGGCTTTTCTGGTAAGGGATCCAATTCTCGCTCAGGCGCCGCATTCGGGGAATCTTGCGCCGACACGACCACTTCCGGCTCACCGTTTTTGAGCATCCACAAACCCACACCGAAGGCCAATACCACGAGCAGGGTAATCACGACCTGTTTAATCGGCGGCTTCTGTGGCCCGTTTCCTTTTCGATTGCGCACGGCACCGCCCGAACGCCCGCCGGAATTGCGACTTTTCGCAGCAGGTTTGCGTTTCTTGGGGGCACCTTTTTTAGCGTAATCCACGGGCATAAGGTTACATCTTCTCCAGCGTATCAATACCCAACAAGGCCAAACCTTGCTGCAATGTGCGAGCCGTTAATGCGGCTAGCTTTAAGCGGCTGTTCTTCAGTGCGTCATCGTCGCTGCTCAAAATAGGGCAGGCTTCATAAAACGATGAGAACGCACCCGCTAATTCAAACATGTAGCCACACAGGAAGTGCGGCATACCTTTATTACCAACCGATGCAATCACCTCTGGGAACTGAGCAAGTTTACTCGCCAGAGCTTCGTCTTGATCGGTCTCTAGTTGAATATCACCGTGCACTTGATCCAAGGTAATACCCGCTTTTTGAAAAAGGCTATTCACCCGTGTGTAGGCATAAAGCAAATAAGGCGCGGTATTCCCTTCAAAGGATAACATGGTATCCCAATCAAATACGTAATCACTGGTCCGGTTTTTCGACAAGTCCGCATATTTCACCGAGCTGATACCCACCACTTGGGCCACCCGCGCTTGTTCTTCTGCGCTTAAATCGGTACCTTTGCCGGCGATCAATTCCGCCGCCCGACGCTCTGCTTCATCAAGCAAATCCGCCAGCTTAGTCACACCACCATCACGGCTCTTATACGGCCGCCCATCTTTCCCTAACACCATGCCAAAGCCAAGATGTTCGAGGCTCACTTGATCATTGGCATAGCCGGCTTTGCGCGACAGCGTAAAGATTTGCTGGAAGTGTAGTGATTGGCGCGCGTCCACCACGTAAATTACACGGTCAGCCTCTAGTGCCCCGGTCCGATAGCGCACCGCGGCTAAATCCGAGGTCGCATAGAGATAGCCGCCATCTTTCTTCTGCACAATAATCGGCAAGGGCTCGTCTTCTTTGCCTTTGAACTCGTCCAAGAACACGCATTGGGCGCCTTGGTTTTCCACCAATAGTCCTTTGGCCTTGAGGTCTTCAACAACTTTCGGCAAATCAGCGTTGTAGGCCGATTCCGCCATCACATCCGCACGGGTCAGTTGCACTCCCAGACGATCGTACACCTCTTGGCAGTGGGCCAACGAGGTTTCAATAAACTGGGTCCACAACTGCTGGCAATGGGCATCACCCGATTGCAGTTTCACCACCAAGCTGCGCGCTCGATCGGCAAAACCTTCCTCATCGTCAAAGCGTTTTTTCGCGGCCTTGTAGAAGGTTTCCAAATCGCTCAGTTCGAGCTCCGTTGACGCCCCTTCGTTCTTTACGTCTTCCATGTGTGCCAACAGCATGCCAAATTGCGTGCCCCAATCCCCTACGTGATTCTGCGGAATCACTTTGTGCCCTTGCAGTTGCAGAGTCCGCGCCACCGCATCACCGATAATGGTGGAGCGCAGATGGCCTACGTGCATTTCCTTGGCCAAATTCGGTGAGGAGTAATCGATCACTACCGTTTGTGGCTGCTCTGCTTGCGGCACACCCAAGCGTGCATCCGCGTAGGCTTGTTCTAACTGTGTAATCAGGTGGGAACGGTCTATCGAGAAATTAATAAAGCCAGGACCTGCAATATCAGCCTTAGCAATTAAATCATTCTCTGGAATGGCGGCAATAATGGCCTCGGCTAATGCGCGCGGATTTTGTTTGGCCGGCTTGGCCAACATCATCGCTAGATTACTAGCAAAGTCACCATGACTCTTATCGCGTGGACGATCCAGTTGGATTCGGAAGGAGACGTCTTCAGGCAGAGTGCCCTGGGCAATCAAACCTGCAACCGCCGACTGGAGTAACGCTTCAATTTGCTGTTTCATGGGTGCCGCACAACCTTGGAATTGGGAATACAGAATCTGTTATTTTCGAGCCCGATAGTTTAATCGTTCAGCGCCCTAAAAAAAACCGCTGAACACCGCTTCTTACGTGAAATCCTGTGGATCAATATCCAGACTCCAACGTGCCTTCCGCGTTTCCGCTAAGGTTTCTATCAAACTTAGCTTAGATAACAATAATTTATGCAATGCAGCACGGTGTGTACCATGGAGCATTAGCTGGTAACGATAACGGCCGGCTTTTCGAGCCAAAGGCGCCGGCATTGGGCCGATCACCGTAACTTCGCCATTTCCGTCCTGTTCTAGCGTTGCCATAATCGCACGTAATAGCGCTTCGGCGGCTTCTTTCTCCAATGCCTCGGCACGGAATAGAGCCATGGCCGCATAGGGCGGTAACATCGCTTGAGAGCGTTCCAGTAACGCACTGCGGGCAAAATCCGCGTAGCCGTTATTGACTAACTCTTGAATTAACGGATGCTCCGGATGATGGGTTTGCAACACCACGGTGCCTGCTTTGCTTGCGCGACCAGCCCGACCCGCAACTTGAATATAGAGTTGTGCTAAGCGTTCTGGGGCACGAAAATCGGCACTATACAAAGCACCATCCACATCCAACAGGGCCACTAAGGTGACGTCGGGAAAATGATGCCCTTTGGCCAGCATTTGTGTCCCAATTAAAATATGATGTTCGCCCGCGCTTACCGCATTCAGGTGTGATTCGAGCTGGCCCTTACGGCGTGTGCTATCACGGTCGATTCGTACTGTCGAATAGTCTGGGAACAACTGCTGAATACATTGTTCCAGCTGCTCGGTGCCCACGCCCCGACTAATGAGTTGGGTGCTACCACAACCTCCACATTGGCGTGGGATGCGTTGGCTCGCGCCACAATGATGACACTGCAAGCTATGATTATGCTGATGCACTGTCATGTTCGCTTGGCAGCGCCGGCATTCGGCTACCCAACCACATTCATGGCAAATCAATGCATTGGCAAAGCCGCGACGGTTTAAAAACAACAGCACTTGATTACCCTGCTGCAAGTGTTTGCGCATAGTACTGACAAGTTGCTCCGAGAGCCCTTGTTGCATCCGCTGCTGCTTCAAATCCAGCAAAAAGTGTTTAGCCGGCTTCGCGTTCCCCGCGCGGTTTTTCAATTGCAGATGGTGATAACGCCCTTGTTGTGCGTTGCTTAGGGTTTCTAATGACGGTGTCGCCGACCCTAAAATCACGCCAAAGCCTTCTTGGTGAGCACGCTTAATCGCCAGATCACGAGCGTTGTAACGAAACCCATCTTGTTGTTTAAAGGAGGCGTCGTGCTCTTCATCAATGATCAGCAAGCCTAAGTTTTTAATAGGCGTAAAAATTGACGACCGCGTACCAATAATAATGGCCGCGTGTCCTTCTCGGGCTTGCAGCCATGCTTGCAATCGTTCTTGATCACTAAGCCCTGAATGCAAAACCACTACGGGCACTTGGTAGCGCGCGCGAAAACGGGCCACGGTTTGTGGCGTTAAGCCAATTTCCGGAACCATCACCAACACCTGCTGGCCTCGCGCGAGTACTGCCTCCATGGCCTGCAAGTACACTTCTGTCTTGCCACTGCCAGTGACTCCTTCGAGCAACCAAACGCATGGGTTCGGCTCCGCCAGTCCGGTGGTGAGTGCGGCAACGGCCACAGCTTGCTCTGGGTTTAATGGGTGCGCTTGCTCACCGCGTTGAAGTGTCCATGCCCCAACACCGAGGGCTTCGGCTTCCACCTGCACCCAGCCTTTCTCTTGTAATGTTTTGAGCGCCGTTGGCGCTAATTCAAGGGATTTTACATCCGCTGAAGTGAGCGCTCGCTCACGCAGGGCGCTAATTATTTTGCGTTGTTGTACTGCGCGCTTGAGTGAGTTGAGGTCGATTTCGGCACCACTTTCAGTCAGGGAATAGCGCAGTATTTGTTGGAATTCAGGGGGCTCACCATGGCGCAATGCAATGGGGGCTGCATGGGAGAGCACGTCGCCAAGGGGATGGTGGTAATACTGAGCCGCCCAGAGTAACAACTCCCACATTGATTGCGACCACAAGGGAGTTGCATCGGTCACCTGCTCAATCGCCTTTAACTTTTCAACCGGGGTATGCGGCGAAACATCCGTCGCGGTAACAAAGCCAATCAGTGAACGGCTACCAAAAGGAACGCGCACCCGCGCACCAACAACTACAGCGTCGGCATCGTCAGGTAGCAAATAATCGAATTGACGACGCATAGGGACGGGGACCGCCACTCGCACGCAACGCTGCTCCTGTTGATTTTCCATAGCCGACGACTTCCTGTTGTTAGATAAAGTTTATGCTACCACGCTCTGTTTGATCAGGGGTATCCCTTTACTCCATGACGAACTACTCAACACCGAGCGCCACACCAACCCGTGCTTGATCATCACGCGAAATCACTCTATAATCCGCGGCCTTGATTAGGTGAAGTTTCATCCAATCAGATAAACGAATCGAATTAATTACGCGTGGTGTTCGTGGAAAGCACGGATGGCGATGCGGCCTGAACTGAGGTAACCCCATGAAGCAAGGTATCCACCCTAAGTACGACACAGTGAAAGTCACGTGTTCGTGCGGTAACGTTTTCGAAACGCGCTCAACCCGTTGTGAAGATTTCCACATCGACGTATGTTCTGAGTGTCACCCATTCTACACCGGTAAGCAGAAAGTTCTGGATTCTGGTGGTCGTGTGGATCGCTTTAAACAGCGTTTTGGTTCACTTAAGTCTAAATAAGACGATTGAACCTGCTTACGCGCTACATAGGCGCTGAGTAAGAAACCGTAAGAGAAAACAATAAAGGCTGCCCTCGGGCAGCCTTTTTGTTTGCTTCACCTTAAGGCCCTGCATGCGTTGGGTACGGTCGGAACTATTCGAGCAGGCCTTCTCGGGCTGCTAAACGAATCAGCTCAGCGGTGTTCGCTACTTCCATTTTCGCCAATACCCGGCCCCGATGATTCTCCGCTGTCTTGTGGCTCATATCCAGAAGACCCGCGATATCTTTCGTTGTATGCCCGGCCACGACAAGGAAAAACACTTCCCGCTCCCGGCGCGTGAGTCCACCTAACAAGGATACCGGTTTTCCGCGGCCATTCGCCGTGCTTTCCAGAGATTTTTCCAACACATCAGGGAAAAAGGTACGACCGCGATGCAAGGCACGAATCGCCGTCGCCAGTTGATCTGTGGATGATTCTTTTAACAGGTATCCGCGCGCACCAGCTCGATGCAATGCCACCATATATTCGATTTCATCGTGCATCGTCAGCACCAGCACTTTCGCATCGGAGCGTTGTTGAATCACCCGATCAATCGCCACCAAGCCGTTCATTTTCGGCATGGAAATATCCATCAAAATAACATCAGGGTTATGTTTAACAACGGCTTGCACTAGAGCAACGCCATCTTCACATTCACAAATTACATCGAACTCATCGTGTTGCCTAAGCATTTGCACAATACCCTGGCGAACCAGCGTATGATCGTCCGCTACGATAAGGCGGATCTTATTGTCATTGATTGTCATAGGGGTACCAATACACTTATATGGCAGCCGCCTCCGGGGCGACTTTTTACATAAAATTCAGCAGCAAAAGCCGCTGCACGGTCGCGCATACTTGTTAACCCTACCCCTTGCTCGACCGTATCCATATCGAAACCACACCCGTCATCTATGACATCAAGGCGCAAGGTTGTACCTGCGCGACTTGCATATATATTGATCATTGAGGCATTGGCGTGGCGAACAGCATTGGTTAACGCTTCTTGTGCTATCCGAAACACCAAAATAGAAGAGGCCGCGTCCGGTGGGATATCGATGTCTACTTTCACATCGGTCCGTAGGTCTTCATCTTCACATAATGTGCGAACCAACCAGTGCAATGCCGCTTCCAAGCCCAGATCATCGAGAATTCTCGGACGCATCAACCGCGACATTTGACGTACATCATCCAATGCCTGTGTGGCGATTTCCGGAATCTCTTGACCAATCATACCTGCATCTGCGGCACTTTGTAATCGGCGTGTTAATGCGGTGAGTAATTGGCCTAAACCATCATGCAGCTCTCGCGACAACCGAGCGCGTTCCGCCTCTTGCTGACTCCACAAACGCTGAGCTAAATCACGAAGGGTATCTTGTTCTTGTTGCAACAAATGTCGCAGCTCGGCCTGGCTGCGTCGAAGCGCCTCAATTTCCTGTTCGATCTTGAGTTTGGGATCGCTCATAGACGCGTTGGTATGCCTCAATCTGATCGGGAGTCATATGCTCAAACAATGCGGTACGCAATTCGTCGGCCCGCCGTTGAGAGTCCTCATCACTAAAAATCTCATAATACAAATGATTACGCCAGTGGTATGGATGATTTTGTAGCATCCGACGTAGATTTTCACGCGCCTGAGCATCGTTAAACTGAATCACTTGTAAATACAAGCCGTGCATATGTTCTTTATACATCACTGGCCGGGTTAATTCACGCACTCGTTCCCATTGCCAGCTATCTTTCGGCAGTGGATGCAGCTCCAATGTCATTAATAACACGCGAAGCTCGGTTTGTACTGGGAGCAACTGCTTACGGAACTTCGACCAAAATGCGGCAATTTCGCTCGCTGTAGCGGTGTTCTCATACACACCAACGGTTTTATGTAGCCATTCCAACAAGATAATTTGTTCAGCATTAAGTTGCTGTGAATTTTCTTCCAATAATTCAATTTGTTCGGAGATGCAATCACTATCAGCGAGTTGCGCGCACATCTCCGCGATCCAAATACGAGTTTCAATCATTGGCCGGATATTCCCTATTTCTTCGGCCAGTTTTAAAGCACGGTAACTGTTTTGTAAGGCCGTTTCGATCAAGCCCAAAGAGAAATTACGATGGCTTAAGAAGTATTGAGTCACAAGCTCTTCTTCCGGTCGGTGGTCTTTCGCCTGTTCCAGCACCTCACTTAAAATATGGGTGGCGCTGGTGTAATCCCCACGGGTTAAACTCAAATGTGCAAGATTTAACTTGGTGCGTAAAATACCGCTCTGATCTCCAACCCGAGTAAATATATTCAGCGATTGTTTCCAAAAAATGTCTGCTTGGCTAAAATCGGCCATCAAAAAGTGCATATAGGCCACGTTATTGATGGTTTCCGCTTGTTGTAGGGTAGCCCCCGCCTCGATACGTAAATCTAGAGCCATGCGATAGTGGGTCAGCGCTTCACGATAGCGCCCTTGCTCTTCGAGCAGAATCCCCCACTCATTTTCTACCTGGGCTAGCCCTAGCTGGTCGTCCGTTTGCGCAAAGAGTACAGCGGCTTCTGCCAAAGCGGCCTCTGCTTCTGCATACTGCCGCTGGATACTCTTTACAGTGGCTAAGTTCGCCAAGGTCACCGCCCGCCCGGCGGGATCACGTTCTTCCGTTCGAAATTCAAGGGCTTCGTTAAAGTAGCGGCTCGCCATCGCTGGATCAGACCAGCGCAGATAGGCCACACCAAAGGCATTCAATACCATGCCCTGACCGCGTAAATTCTCTTGTTGTCGGAACTTAATTAAGGCTTGAGTCAGTTCGTTATCCAGGGCCTGTTGGATTTGCCCTTGAATAATGCGTAAGCGTGCTAGCTCGAACCAGCGTTCAGGGGAGCTGGGGTCCAGTTCTAACGCCGCCTGATACATACGAATGGCAGTGTCAGCGTCGTCCATCCATAACGCCAGCTCCGCACGCCGCTCTAATAAACCACTACGCCCGGGAAAAAGCTGAATCAGTCGTTCAGTAACTGCAATAGCAGCATTCACATCACCGGACAATTCAGCTTCGAGAGCGCGGCCCTCAAGGTGCCAATATTCATCGTCTTGGGAGAGCTGGAATACTCGGTCTAACTGATCTTGAGCTTGTTGGATATTGCCCTGATTACCCGCTAATCGGGCGCCTGCCAACCAACCACCCGCAAATTCCGGCCATTCTTCTTGCAGTGAACGCACAAAAGTTTGCGCCTCTGCTTCACGCCCTTCGCGCATAGCGCGCAGTACGGGCTCTACCCGTTGTAATTCTTCCGGACGAACAATCGGCTGCCGTGCCGGTAAAGCCAGTTGCTCATTGAGGTGGGTGAGCATTTGCTCCATGGTTTGCGGTAGGGCATCGTTACTCACGGTTCCCTGAAAAGCACCGAAAAGGCGATTCCCTGGCATTTCTGCGAGCAGAACTTGCACGCGTGGCGACTCGCCGGAGCTAATTTGACTATTTTGTAGCAGCACCATCACATCAGCATTTACTAGCTGCGCTAAGCGGTTTCGGTGATCTTGTTGACGGAAGGGGCGCAAGCCTAAATTTCGCACCAACGTATCCACCCGGTCTTGCTCCACCACATCCACCCCACTTTGGGAAATCAGGTGCAAATGCAGCAGCTCGGAAATACCGCCTAACAGATGATCATCAGGTGAGTATACAATCGCTACTCGTTTGACCACATTCTCCGACGTCGCTGGAGTCTCAAACTCACCCACGGGTTTTGACCAAACCATATACAACAACACCACCAAACCTACCCCAATTAAACTTGCGGTGTAGGCCATGTTGCGATGATGGGCTGGGGCAATACGTTCTTGCGCTTCTTCGATGCTAATGCGCTGATGGGCGAGCGGCTTGCTCAATTGCTTGGCAACACGCTTTAAGCGCAAGTACCAACGCCAATCCCCCATGTGCCAGGTACGGATGTGAGTGGCGGCCAGCATATCCGCAAACAAGCGACCACTGCTGTAGCTATCACTACGCGGGCTCGCCTTTCCAAACTGCGTAACCTCAGGGGCCTTGTACCCTTGCGAGCCGGCAAAGTCAGCCCGTTCATAATCTCCGTGCACACCAATGCCAAAATCTAACAGCACTAGATTGCCCCGCTCATCGATAAGCAGGTTTTCCGGCTTTACATCTGCATGGGTAATATTGTGAGAATGGCATGCTCTAAGCGCCAGGAGCAGTTGTTCGCTCCATAGTTCGGTTTGCTGTCGGCTAATGCCTTCATGCAAAAACTCAGCGAGACTTCGTCCTTCGATTAGCCCCATGGTTAAGAACACCCATTGGCCATCCTGATAAAACTCAAATACCCGCACAATATTGGGGTGATTGAGCTCACGGGCTAAAAGGGCTTCTTGACGGAGGCGTTGTACTTGTTCTACATCGAGGGCATGCTGCGGAGCGATCAGTTTCACCGCAATGTCGGAACCAAGAATTTCATCTCGGGCCGCATACACCTGCGCCTGACCACCAATACCTATGGATCCTAAAATACGAAAACGACCCGCGAGGACATGACCTTCCGGCAATATCCTCGTGTTCGTTAATGACGCTGTCTGGTGACCGGTAGAATGGCTAGGCCGGTCTGAGCTGACTGTCACGTATTTTCTCCATCAGTGCTTTCGCTGATATTACCAAGAATACTCCGCTTGGTAATACCTTTGCAAAAACATATGTGTAGAAAACACAAATTAAATGGCTTGAAGGGTCGACAGGCGCCGTTCGAGATCCTGAACTTGCAAGGCCATCGACAACTGGCGGGCAAACGCACGCACAATGACCAGATCTGTATCCAAGAAACTCCGTTGCTCTGCCGTACTGTCTGCATAAAGCACTGCCACCACTTGGTCACGGTAGGTCACCGGGTAGCATAACAAGGCTTGAATGTGGTTTTTAATCACACTCTTTGCGTGCGACAGCAAGGGGTCGGCACTAACCTTGGACAACACCACTGGCGCATTCGTACTTAGCGCTTGTTGAATTGCCGTGCGGCTACCAGTGAATTGCTCACCGTTCATCCATTGGGGGAATCCGCTGCATCGAGAAATATCCCCTTGTTCATCGAGGAATATCACAGCAGCGCGATCGCTGGATAAAATAGTACTCAAGGTTTCCGTTGCCGACATCAAAAGCCGATTGAGCGACGTTTCCCGAAACAGTTGTTCCGTTGCTGTATCCACAAACCGCGAACGCCACTGGCGAAAGCTACTTTCTGCGGTGACTTGGCGATGAGGTACTTGCTCGAAGTAACAGTTCACCGGACCCAAGGTAATCTCCGCCCGTCTCGCCAAGTGCAGTTTGTTGATGCGATCCGAGCCACTAAAACACCCGTTCTGGCTATTGTGGTCAATCAAGGTCCAGTTACCGGTGCGCGCCTCAAGACGCGCATGGTAACGGGATACCTGAGGATCATCGATAATAATATCGCAATCGTCCGCTCGGCCGAGCAGATAGTCTTTTCCTTCAAAGAGGATATGACTCTCTGCAGGCCGATGTGGATAACGAAGTTGTAATCGTAATGGCATAAGTGACGCTCACTTCGTTGTTACAGTTGTGACAGTGTAAAGCGCAGGTTTCGAGCGCGCGTTAACAACTCACCTTTCACGTTTTCAATATCGTCTGATGACCGCCATACATCTGGAATGCTGTCGCCAGAAGTACGCTCAAGCACACGAATGAAGTTATTCACTATAGCAGCAGCGGCATTAAAGCGACCCTCGTATACATGTGCTTCTGCGTTGCGACTCAGAGCACGCAGCTCTGCACCTACGTCATCGCCAAGCGAATCAACGAAAGAATACAGATAGCTCGATAATTCTCTTGCTTTCGCAGCAACTTGCGCTTGCGGGTCGCGATCATCAACAAGGATTAGGAAATCTGAGAACTGCCCTGTTGAACCATGGGCGCGCAAGCTACCGGCTGCGGTTAAGGTGGTAATGTCCTCAAACTGTCCTTGATTGTGTGAACGGAATAAACGCAGATTCTCTGCGAAATCGATGCTTTGGGTATAAAGCTCCAATTGCGCTTCACCGGTAAAAGCAAAACCACGATCAGGGCGCGCGGTAACGGTAATTAATACCGGAAATCCATCGTGCAGCGCTGTATGCATGGAATCGGGCAAGCGACTGGTAATACTTGAATCAAACGGAGAGACCCGTTGGGCAGTGACTTTAAAATTAGTTTCGTTCAAGCCAACTGCGTGCTCAAACGAAATTGAGAAATCGAATGATAAATTTTGGTCGAACTTAACATCAGCGACCACCTTGTTGCTATGATACGTCACCGTACTTGTCGGTGCCGCAACTGCCGCAATCATCGCTTGTGCCATCAGACCAAGCGCTAACATCATCGTGATAAGATACTTTTGCATCTTCGTTATCCTCTTGTTTTAACCAACTAACTGCCATTACCGTTTCAGATTACGTGATCTGTGTGGGGGTAAGCAACTAGCATTAATCCCTTTTTGAGGCCATAGCATGGCAAGAGGAAAAGGTTTCCGCTATAGGGGTTTACCCTCAATTTGTACAAAAAACCCTCTTTTTTTGACAAAAAGAGGGTTTTTCCGTTGTTTCCATCCCGTTGAGAAAGAAAACTATCGATTAATCAGCTTTCTTTACAATCTCAATTGCCCATGCAAATGGTTCGTTCTCGAGATTAAAATCGGAGTAATCGTTCTGTTTTGATGCCTTACCTGCCGACTTGATCACCGCTTTCACGTCAGCTTCTGTTAACGACGCTTTTACTTGGTCTTGCACACGCATTAAATGCGCCTGCAACATGTTGTATTCACGACCTAAGGCTTGCAGAGCCATTTCTGCTTTTTCTGCGCTATCGACCGATTGAATTAAGCGCGCAACACGGCCAATGATATCGTCAACCCAAACGCGCTCGGCATCGTTGCTGAAGCGCTCACGCAACATGTCCATAATCCAACGCGTCGTTTTCTCTGTGGCTTGACCGTGTTGGCTGCTCTTCCAATTGGCCACAGTATCTGCCTTCAAATACTGTAAACCGATCCGCAGCAACAAGTCTGCTTGCATAAACAACGGGGTTTCGTTGAGGGTGTATTCGAAAACACGTACGCCGGTTTTTGAATCTTGCATAATCGACGATTTATGATGATGCGCAAGCATGACCACTTTGCCACCAGGCTTAAGCACGCGCAGAATTTCTTTTAGCGCTGCTTTGCGATCCGCATACTCAAACGCGAACTGGCTCACCACGCAATCTACCGAGCCATCGTCGAACGGTAATTTGCTCATGTCGGTATCACCGTGGAACTGAACTTCACTGAGTAACGCTTTCAGCTCTGGTGTACCATCAACATCTTCAGCCGGATTAATGGTCGCGGCGTCGACACCATGCACCGTCCAATTTTTCTTCTGCTGTTTGCCAAACTGGTTCGCCAACAGCGCTAATGCACCATTTCCAGTGCCCACATCCACAACAACCGCGTTGTCGTCTAAGTCTTTTAAATGAAATTCCCAGAAAGTTCGGATATCACCTTCGTAACCACGCCCCGCGTCACCTTCAGCAAAACTACTTAGCGCATTTGATACTTTCCAGTACTGACTCCAATGATTCATATAGTTACGTCTCTGTATTTTTTAGTCTTTTTTTTGGCCTTGAGTCGGCCGAGATGTGCAGCCCCGTGCTACGCCATCTTTCCCCCTGAACTTATCAAGCAACACCATACCTGTGGGGCGTTTCGCAAGCAAGTCTGATCCACGTAGGTGCGGCTGAAAACACCCCTACGGATTGGTAAGATTTGTTCATTCGGGAAAACCCATTACACTGGCTTACAATCCCAGGTTGCTTACTTACCCTGGATATTTCTTCCTGCACACTGTTTATGGACACCACATCACCATGACCGATTTCCGTCAGCAAGCCCTTGATTATCATGCGCTTCCCGTACCTGGGAAGATCAGTATTGAGCTCACTAAGCCCGCTGAAACTGTACGCGATTTAGCCCTCGCCTACAGCCCAGGGGTGGCGGAGCCAGTGCGTGCCATCGCGGAAAATCCAGATGATGTGTATAAATATACTGCCAAAGGAAACCTTGTGGCAGTGATCAGTAATGGCACGGCGATTCTCGGTTTAGGTAATTTAGGTCCGATGGCATCCAAGCCGGTGATGGAAGGCAAGGCGTTATTGTTTAAACGCTTCGCCGGGCTCGATTCCATTGATATCGAAGTAACCCATCGCACCACCCAAGATTTTATTAACACCGTGGCCAGCATTGCTAATACCTTTGGTGGTATCAATCTTGAAGATATCAAAGCCCCTGAGTGCTTCGAGATTGAAAAGGCCCTGATTGAGCGCTGCGATATTCCGGTATTTCATGATGATCAACACGGCACTGCGATTGTCACCTCTGCAGGCTTACTTAATGCCTTGGCGATTCAAGGCAAATCAATCGAAAAGGCACAAATCGTATGTATGGGCGCGGGCGCCGCGGCCATCGCCTGTATGGAACTTCTCATCCAGTGCGGCGCACAACGGGAGCATATATATATGCTCGACTCAAAAGGCGTCATTCATACGCGCCGCACAGATTTGAACGAATACAAAATGTTGTTCGCCAACAACACCGATAAGCGCACGCTGCAAGAGGTGATTACAGGTGCGGATGTCTTTGTTGGTGTATCGGGCCCGAACTTGCTCAGCGCCGACGATTTGCGTTTGATGGCGGATAAACCCATTGTGTTCGCGTGCTCCAACCCTGATCCAGAAATTCACCCTGATATCGCCAACAGCGCCCGTGACGATTTGATTATGGCCACAGGTCGTTCGGACTACCCCAATCAGGTCAACAATGTGCTCTGCTTCCCGTTTATTTTTCGCGGTGCCCTTGATGTGCGCGCCAGTGCAATTAACGATGACATGAAACTTGCCGCGGTTCACGCACTCAAAGATCTTGCGCGGGAACCAGTTCCGGAAAGCGTGTTAACTGCCGCCAGCGTAAGCGCATTATCGTTTGGCAAAGACTATATTATTCCGAAGCCCATGGATCCGCGCCTCTGTGGACGGGTCGCACGCGCTGTCGCTATTGCTGCAGTGGAGTCTGGTGTTGCGCGCATCGATTTACCTGAAAATTATTTTGTAGAAGGAGGTTAGTATGCCCCGTATAACCGCGATTTTTGTAGCGCTTTTCTTGGCCATAGGGTTGAGTAGTTGTGCCAGTACCGCGAAGAGTAACGGTGCGGCAACCATTACCTTAGATCAAAATCCACAAACCTTGCGTGCTTTTCGTGATGATCCCGGCATAGCTGATTTTCGTCATTCCGGCCCGATTGATATCCTTTGGTATGACGATACCTTGCGCGATCAGCACATCGCTTATGCAGCCATGCCTCGGGGCAGTGAGTTGCCCGCAGAGCTGGCGCAAGCTGAGCGACAAATTCGGCGTGCAGTCAACTATCCGATTCGCTTTGGAGTGTCGGGAAATCGTATGTGGATTGAACCCCGCGGGGCCGATGTTGATTATCGCTATGTGGTAGCAGCGTTAGCAGGCACCGGCCTATTCACGCGCGTGCAGGCCGGGCACCTGATTTATCAATAAGCGCGATATCTATCTATGAACCGAGGTGTTTGCTCAGCCCCGCTGGCAGGCGTTTCGGTTCAAATATTTCAATCCAATAGCCGTCCGGATCTTGGATAAAAGCAATATCGTTCATCTTGCCATCTTGCGGCCGCTTCACGAAACGCACCCCTAAGGCTTCAAACCGTTCACAGGCTTCATCAAGGTTAGGCACCGCAAAGCCAATATGTCCAAAGCCTTTGGGTTCATCGTTGCCGTTGTGATAATTCACCTGATCATCATGTTCGCTTCCCCAGTTATAGGTAAGCTCAAGCATCGCGGGTCGGGAAAAGGTTTCCACCAAACGAGTATCCGCATCTGCCGACCAGTCTTTTAATTGCTCTGGCGTGAGTGCCGCCAAAAAGAATAAGGTGAATTTCATTTCTGGAAACGGGAGTTTTTTCACGAGGGTCATCCCCAGTACCCGCGTGTAAAAATCTAAGGTGGCTTCTGGGTCTTTGATGCGCAACATAGTTTGGTTGAACACGTAAGCGTGGGTTGCTTCGTCGTGGGCGTCATACAAACCAGGTGCCTCTTCAAAATGGCGACTCATACTTCCTCCACTATTGCAGTTCTAGTCGATTTCAGGATCAGAGGTGAGGTCATCTTCTGAATATTCAATCCCCAACGCATCCATAATACGGCGCGCTTCAGCAGGGATTTTATGGGGATTATCTTTGCGTAGGTCCTCATCACTTGGTAGAGGCTGTCCGGTGAAGGCGTGGAGAAACGCTTCACACAGAAGTTCGCTATTGGTTGCATGGCGTAAATTCGCCACCTGCCGACGGGTCCGCTCGTCAGTAAGCACCTTCAGCACGTTCACGGGGATGGACACAGTGATTTTTTTCACTTGTGTGCTTTTTTTCCCATGTTCGGCGTATGGATAGATGTACTCACCATCCCATTTCATTGTGAAAACCTCCGGTAAATATGTACTGCCGTTGTGCGCATTGCGCTATTGTTATTTTCGCTATGGGCACAATTCTGCAATACTCATTTGGAATATGCTTATGCCCTAAGACGGCAAGTATGTCATTTTTCAATGTATTTAGCCATCTAAACTTCTATTTATCATTTAAGTTCGATATGATGCCGACACTCCATTCATCAATGAGGCACGCAGTTACGCAGCATGAATAGCGACCAACTTCCGAACCCCGACCGTATTCGCGCTATTGCCGATGAAATTCACCTGCATAAGTTTGGCGGCAGTAGCCTCGCCGACGCTTATTGCTATCGCCGCGTTGCTCGCATCGTCACCGAATATGCGGGCGTCAGCGATCTTATCGTTGTCTCAGCAGCCGGTGATACTACCAACCGTATACTCGCTATCATTGATGCCCGTGAAGCCCAACCGGAGTATGCCGCCACGTTATTGGCATCCTTACAACGCTATCAACAGGGCTTAATTGAAGAGCTACTGTCTGGTCGCCAACTCACCCGTGTAATGGCGGCTTCCGAGAAAGACTTTGCCCGTTGGCAACAATGGTTCATTGGCGAGGAAACGATCGAGCGCGCAGAGCTCTGCGCCTACGGTGAGCTTTGGTCAGCTCGCTTACTCGCCGCACTGTTAGAGAAACAAGGCACACGCGCGGATTATATCGACGCGCGCACATTTTTATCCGCCACTGATGCCGCCGAGCCGGTGATCGACGTTGCCCGTTCTCGCGATGCTTTATTAAAACGATTAGGCCCCTATCCGGGCATGCGCTTTATTGTCACTGGGTTTATATGCAGTGAGACCGGCACCGGCCGCACGTTATTGCTCGGGCGTAACGGATCTGATTATTCTGCCACCCTGATCGGGAGCCTCATTGATAGCCGCCAAGTCACTATCTGGAAAGATGTGGCCGGTGTTTATTCCGCCGATCCGCGCAAAGTTGAACGCGTCGTGAGTTTACCTACCCTCGACTGGAGCGAAGCGGAAGAGCTCGCACGCTTGGGCAGCCCGGTATTACACCCACGCACCTTCCAGCCCGTGAACCGCGAACGCATGGTGATTAGCGTGCGCTCGAGTTTAAAGGTGGAAAATCAACAAACACGTATTGGTCAGTACGATTACACCGAAGCCCAAGGCAAGGTGCTCACATCGTTGCAAGATGTGGTGTTGTTTAGCATTCATGTAAGCGATAGCGATCTCATTGCTCGCTTCGAAGGCACCCAGCTCGAACCATTGGTGAGCTGGATTGAAGAAGAAAGCCAAGAAAAATACTACGCCTTCCACCAAAACCATTTGGAGTTTATTCGCAGTTGGTTGAGCAAAGAAGATGCAGAGCACCACGTGCATGAAGTCAGTGGCTACAGCATGATCGCTTTGGTGGGCGCGCGCATTCAAGAAAGTCGGCAGTTTGCCGTGTTACGCCGAGAAGCTGGCGAGCAGCAACTGCGCCGGTTTTTAGTGTCGCCTCAGAAAACATCCGCCATCGCCATATTAGGGCAGAAGCTAGATACGCGATTGCTCAATCGGTTGCACAGTCAGTTATTCAACTTCCGCCGCAGCATTGGCTTGCTGGTGCTGGGTCGCGGCAACATCGGTGCCGAATGGTTACAATTATTCCGGCAACAGCGCGACCGCATGAACGAAAATGTCGATGTGCGCATTATGGGCATCGCTAATTCCTCACGCATTTGGCTCGATTACAGCGGGGTGGATTTACAGGATTGGCAAGATAACTTTGAACGCCTAGCACGGCCCTATGTGCTCACCGAACTGCTGCGGGAATTGCCGAACGCCCCGTGTGACGAAATGGTCGTGCTCGACCTCACCGATGCGGCCTCGATTGCCCAGCTGTACCCTAGCTTTTTCGCCAATGGCATGCATATTATCAGCGCGAACAAGCGAGCGGGCTCCGCCCACGAATCCTTGTATCGGGAAATTCGCACCATTCAACACGAGTACAAACGAGAATGGTTGTACAACACCACCGTGGGTGCGGGCTTACCACTCAATTATGCACTAAATGACTTGATTCGGTCTGGCGATCGCATTCGCAGTATCTCAGGCATTTTCAGCGGCACCATGAGTTGGTTGTTCGAAAACTTTGATGGCGAAGTAAAGTTTAGTGATCTGGTGCGGCAAGCGCGTGCTGAAGGCTTCACAGAGCCGGACCCACGCGAAGATTTATCCTGTCACGATATCGTGCGCAAGCTCCTCATCGTTGCTCGGGATATCGGCGCCACCCTCGATTGGGATGATGTGGAAATTCACGGCTTGGTGCCAAAAGCCTTGCAAGATATTCCCCTCGATGAGTTTTTGCAGCGCCTCACTGAGCTCGATGAGCCCATGCAAAAGCTGTGGCACGAGGCACAAGCGGAGCGCAAAGTTCCGCGCCTAATGGCGAGCTTCTCTGTCGGTGAAGATCGTTCCCATGCCCGGGTCGGCATTGAGTATATTTCTGTCGACGATATGCTCACCAACTTAATTCCTGGCGAGAACATTTTTGTGATCTTCAGTGATTGGTATAAAGACATGCCGCTCGTGATTAGCGGTCCAGGTGCGGGACGTCAAGTAACAGCAGGCGGCGTGCAATCGGATTTACACCAATTACTCGCCCGCCTCGCCGTTAAACGCGACGTGTAAACTCGGGTTAATTCTTTAGCGGAATAACCCGTCGTCATCTTCGAACAATTGCGGCCGGCGGCCATCAGAATCTGCGAATTCTTTTGGCTCTGTGCCGCGCACGAAATATTCAAACATACTGGTATGGTCGGAACGGTTGGTGAGCTTACCGGTCGGTTGATCAATGCGCACCGACATCATTCCTGATGGTAATTCATAAGGACTGGTATCCACATCGCCAATTACCCGTTCCATATACAGAATCCAGCCCGGCAGCGCGGTGGTTCCCCCAGCTTCTGAACCAACAATCGGTTGCCGCTGGCGACCTAAATTGGCGTTCAAGCTAGTCCGTCCGAGCGCAAACTCAAGATTATCAAAGCCCACCCAAACCGCCGACACTGTGCCTTGGCTATAGCCGGCAAACCAAGTATCACGCACGTCATTCGTGGTTCCTGTTTTTCCTGCAATGTTTCGATTGCGAAGGCTTTGCGCGCGCCAGCCAGTTCCGTTCCAACCGGTTTGATGTGCCCAACTACCGCCCCCCCAAATCGCTGATTGCAAGGCTTCCGTAATTAAGAATGCCGTTTGCTCAGAAATCACTTGCGGTGCTTGATGGAACTCTTGCTGCAACGGCGTTTCTGGGTCTATGGCGTGGGTTTCGCGGTATTCAGATTCCGCACAGCGCGCACATGCATAGCGTGGATTCGCTTGATAGATGATATTGCCGTCTTGATCTTCAATGCGATCGATAAAATAAGGATCAACTAAGTGACCACCATTCGCAAACACGGCAAATGCACGAGCGAGCTCAAGCGGCGTAAATGAAGCAGAACCGAGTGACAAGGACTCGTTGCGCGGAATTTCATGAGGCGCAAAACCAAATCGGGCCAAATAATCAGCGGTTCGATCGACTCCAACATCACGAATTAAGCGCACCGATACCACGTTTTTTGAGCGTGCTAAGGCTTCGCGCAGGCGAATTGGCCCATCGTAAACGTCTGGTGAATTGCGCGGTCGCCACGCCACGCCTGATCCCGGGTTCCATTGTGTAATGGGTGCATCGTTCACCAAAGAGGCCAGTGTAAAGTCATGCTCAAATGCGGCCGCATAGATAAATGGCTTAATGGTTGAACCCACTTGCCGCTTCGCCTGCGTCGCTCGGTTAAATTGACTCAAACTAAAGCTATAGCCGCCAACGATAGACTGTATTGCACCGGTTTGGGGGTGCAGAGCAACGATAGCAGAGCTTGGTCCGGGAACCTGCGCTAGCTTCCAACCATCATCAAAGGGTCGAACGAGAATATGATCACCTTCGTTCAGAATATCTGCCGCTCGCTGTGGCGCACGACCTTGGCGTTCATTATCAATATACTGACGAGCCCAATCGAGTCGATCCCACTCTAAGGTGTGCTGCATACCGCCACGCAGAATAATATCCACACTCTGTTCATGCACACCGACAACCACTGCATGTTGTAAACGTCCAAAGCGAGGTTGACGATTCACATACTGAATAATCTCTTGATCCGTCCAGCGAGCGCCACCATGACGCAGCATCGTTTCCAGTGTGGCTTCATCGGGAAGTGGGCGTCGTGTATCTTCTTCAGCGCGGAAGAATCGCTCTGGATCGAATCCCCACAATTGCTGCTGTGGGCCACGATAACCATGCCGCTCATCATAGGCGTGCAAGTTTTCTTGTAAGGCAAATTCTGCGGCCAATTGATGCTCTGATTTGACCGTGGTGTATACCCGCAATCCGGCTGTATATGCCGCTTCTAAACCGAAGCGATCAACTGTTTCCTGGCGCACCATTTCAGCCAAAAAAGGTGCATTCACTTCGATCTCAGCGCCGTGATAGCGCGCCGTAACAGGCGCGTTAAATGCAGCGTCGTACTCTGCGCGACTGATGTAACCTTCATCCAGCATGCGCCGCAAAACAATGCGCCGCCGCTGTACCGATGCTTGCGGATTAGAAATAGGGTTAAGGATCGATGGGCCTTGCGGTAATCCCGCAATAGTGGCTATCTCAGCAAGGGTTAACTCGTGCAGTTCGCGACCATAATACACCTGTGCCGCCGCCCCCACCCCGTAGGCACGATGCCCTAATGCGAGTTTATTTAGATACAGTTCGAGAATTTCGTCTTTACTGAGCTTTTGCTCGATATGCACGGCAATAAAGGCTTCTTTTACTTTGCGCATCCATACCCGCTCGCGGCTTAAAAAGAAGTTTCGCGCCAGCTGCATGGTAATCGTTGATGCCCCTTCACGAATCTCACCGGTAACCACGAGCACACGAAACGCTCGCATCACACCAATAGGGTCGACGCCACGATGTTCATAAAAGCGTGAATCCTCAGTGGCGAGAATGGCATCAATCATGGGTTGCGGAATTTCATCGAGGGTAAGTGGAATACGACGTTGTTCACCGAACTGAGAAATCAGTCGGCCATCGGCACTATATACCTGCATCGGGATTTGTAATCGCACATCACGCAAGGTTTCCACACTTGGCAAATCATCCTTGACGTAATAATACAAACCAACCACGGCCGCACCCGCAAGCGCGAACAACACTATCAGTGTGAGTACCGTGTACTTGAGAAATCTAATCACAAAAATTCCGCCATTACCCTGTATTGAACTGCGCATTATAGAAAGATTATGCGCTAAATTTAACCAAAGCGTTGTTGAATTTACGTAAGTTTGTTGCGCGCTTCATATTTGGATAGTCGTTTTAGGAGATTGCAGGATGCATTCGAGCCACAAGAAGCAAACCAAGGAAGGGGTTCTACGGAAACACATGAACGCTCTGGTCGCCGGCTTATATCACACAGAATCCGACGTTGTTATGGTGATTATTGAAGACTGGGCGACATGCCCTCGGGTTCGGCATGTCTTCCAGTTTCCTCACACTGAGCAAGCTCTCACACTCAACTCAATTTCTCTCTTCACACACATCAGTAAGAGATTCGTTGTCGGTAAAAGTTCCACGAAGTTTTGGCAAAAACGAAAAAAAGTGATCTGCTCTTGGGCGATTCAGACCTATGAACGTTATTCGTTATTTGTACCCGATGATTTAACCATGCCGGAGCAGATGCATTTCGCTCATACAAAAATAATGGAACGGGATCAGCACTGTCCGTTTGAGGATTTTTGGGACATGTATCACCAAGGCGCCGACACCGAGTTACGCAGTGTTGAACGGCGCCAAATTTTGCCTTACTGGCAGGTCCTGACCTCGTGGAAACGTCGGTTTAGTCCCTTGCCGAGCCTCGCCATACACCCAGTTCCGCCCCTCTTTGCAGACGACCTTGATGGGTTTGTTGCTCCTGCCCAAACCTTGATCGAGCAGCGATGCCAGCAGTGCGACAACGAGCGCGAGCATACACCCGCGTTAGTGCATGCAGCCTCAGTGGCCCTAGCGCTGGGCAATAAGCTACGTTCAATGGGGTCATCCATGTCAGCCGCAAGAAAGCCTCACGCCTATGGCCTTTAATTTCCTCACCCCCTTTCCACAACGTTGGCATCAACGCTGCCAGCGTGCCAGGCACCAGCTTTATGCGGCGTTCATCTTGCTGCTGATCACACTCACCGTGCAGCTCGTGCGCATACCGTCTGCGCTGACATTGAGCGAACGAGAGGCCTTACAACAGTTTCGCCTCGCGGCTTCTCAGCCGCAAATCCACGAGCATCAAGTACAAGCATTACTGAACTTTATTGCATCAATAACTGCATTGGATACGGCCTTCCAAATACCCGTGGTTCGTATGCAAAACCACGTGCTGACGCTGGAAATGCGGGTTCCTCGCTCGGATACATTAGCCATGGTAACCGATACTTTGGATATTACTGGGTGGCAGCAACAGTCTGTCGTTATCGAACCAGAAGCCCCTGACGCTTCTTTTGTTCGCATGATCTGGACCTTTCATCATGCATACTAAATCTTCCTTTTGGACTCAGTTTGTTATGCGTTCATCTCAGCAGCGCCTTGTAATGCTCGGCAGCTGCATTCTGGCCGTATTTCTTATATCTGACATGCATTGGCGTGCTCCTTTAAGTGATGAACGGCAAAGGCAGCGCCAGCAGCTCCAACGTTTTCTCGCGCAAGCACAGGATGACGCTTACATTGGGCAGCCACTCATCATGGCACAGGAGCCTTTGCTCATTCCCCAACAGCCCATTGTGATAGAGACCTGGCAACTTGAAGCGGATCAGGGGCAACTCCAATTATTGGGTCCCGCGGAATACATCCTAGGATGGTTACACGCACTGCAAACCACACCCTGGATGTTCAGTGCATTAGCGCTTGAGGCCAATCATCAGGGTTTGCGTTTAAGTGGCAGCTTACACCGCCAACAGCAGCGAATCGGATCTGCTGCTGTCGTTGTGCCTGCGCACTGGCGACAATTGGTACAGCCGATAAAACCTACAAAATCGGCGCCAGCCGTTGAATCAACGCCACTTATCTCATGTGCGCCGGATTTTTCTTGGGAACATGAAGTAATCGCATTCACTCCCGGGGCAGGCCCACAGGCCGCGCGCATTGCTACGCGCGGGCACCCTGCATTAATGCCCATTTCGTATTATTTACCCACACTTAGCAGCACACAGGATGTACAGGTTCACGTCTCCACAGCGGGCGAATTCCGCCTGTTCGCGCCTGATCGAGACTGTATCCCTGTGGAGTTCCCCCTTTTACCGACACGATCCTCCCCTGTGTTCTGGTTGCCATAGCCCATACAAATTGCGATAATCGCGTGTCTTTTTCAGGGGCACAGGGGTGGTTGGACACTCATTTGATTTACTACAGCAAATACAGAAGTGACGTATAAAGCTATGGCTGATAAGCGTAACATTTTTCTCATCGGTCCTATGGGGGCCGGCAAAAGTACCATCGGGCGACAACTCGCCAAATCCCTTCACCTTGAATTTTTTGATTCAGATGCTGAAATTGAGCGCCGCACCGGTGCCGATATTAGCTGGGTATTCGAGCTCGAAGGGGAAGATGGTTTTCGTGATCGCGAAGAGAAAGTGATTAACGAGCTAACCGAAAATACTGGGATTGTACTGGCTACCGGTGGTGGCTCAGTGATCAGCAAAGAGAACCGTAATCGCTTATCTGCGCGCGGGGTAGTGGTGTATTTAAAAACCACCATCGACAAACAAGTTGCGCGTACAGAACGAGATAAGCGTCGTCCGCTTATTGCAGAAGCTGATAATCCGCGTGAAGTGCTAGAAAAACTAGCCGACGAGCGCAATCCGTTCTATGAAGAAATCGCTGATGTCATTATTCAAACCGATGAACAAAGCGCAAAAGTCGTTGCCCATGAAATCATCGAGAAGTTAGGGCTATAACCATGACAACGCCGCACGCCACATTACATGTTGAGCTTGGAACGCGGCGTTATCCGATTCTTATTGGCCATCACATATTGAGTGATCAGCTCATTGCTCTTCTTCAGCAAAGCCTGCCTCACCATGGTCGCAATATCTTAGTGATGAGTAACCCGACCGTTGCTGCCCATTATATGGAGCCGGTGCTGCAAGCTTTGCAAAAAGCGGATAAAGACTATCGGGTTCAGCATGTGCTCATTCCTGATGGCGAAAGCTACAAAAATTTAGCCACCTACAGCGATGTGATGGATGTGTTGGTCAAACACCGTTTTGATCGCGATTGCGTGATTATCGCCTTGGGTGGAGGTGTAGTGGGTGATCTCGCTGGCTTTGTTGCTGCAACTTGGCAACGGGGTGTGCAGTGCGTACAAATCCCAACCACGTTACTTGCTCAAGTCGACTCGTCTGTGGGTGGTAAAACTGCCGTAAATCACCCCGGCGGTAAAAATCTGATCGGTGCCTTTCATCAACCGGCTGCGGTACTGATCGATACAGACGTACTCACTACATTGCCGCAGCGAGAATTGGGTGCCGGCATCGCCGAAGTAATCAAATACGGCGTGATGGCTGATGCCGCATTTTTCCAATGGTTGCAAAAGAACATACAGCGACTATTAGACAAAGACGCCGAGGCACTGGCCTATGCTATTCACACCAGTTGCGCCATCAAAGCGCGGGTTGTGGCGGCGGATGAAACGGAGCAAGGGCAACGGGCACTGCTGAATTTGGGCCACACCTTTGGCCATGCCATAGAAGCAGCGACGCAGTACACTAGCTGGTTACACGGCGAAGCCGTGGCCACGGGCATGGTCATGGCAGCGCGCCTGTCTTGTTTGCGAGGATTCATCGGCACCACCTATCGGGATGCGATTATCGAGCTCATCGCCCAAGCGCAATTACCTATAGCACCGCCGGCGGCGATGGATATCGATACCTGGCTCGACCTCATGAGCCGCGATAAGAAAGTAAAAGATGGCACCATGCGCTTTATCCTACCCACCGGGCCTGGAGCGGCTGGAATTTTCAGCAATGTGACCCAAGCGGAGTTAACGGCCGTTATTACAGAGTCCGTTACGCGATCCTGAGGCCGTGTTATTCCTGATCGGTTCGGGGTACAATCCATTTTTATGCATTTAATTGGTGCCCGGCGTTTCAATAATAATGAAATCAAAGCAACGCGCATTCCTAAAGTGGGCTGGTGGCAAGTACACCCTTGTTGAGCCAATCCGTAGCCTATTGCCCCCAGGCGACAAACTGATCGAGCCCTTTGTCGGCGCCGGTTCGGTATTTCTAAATACCGACTACGACAAGTACCTTCTCAACGACATCAACGCGGATTTGATCAATCTTTATAAGATTATCAAACGCCGACCTAAAACCTTTATTGAAGACGCACGCCGACTATTTATTCCCGCGAATAATCACGCCCACGTGTATTACGCCATGCGCACCGCCTTTAATGCCTGCACCGATCCCTATGAGCGTTCCCTGTATTTTCTGTACTTAAATCGCCATGGCTACAACGGACTTTGCCGTTATAACAGCCGCGGACTCTTTAATGTGCCCTTCGGAAAATACCGCGCCCCATACTTTCCCCAGCAAGAACTGGAGTTCTTCGCAGAGAAAGCCAAGAAAGCGACCTTTACCTGCGAGCCCTTTCAGAATTCGTTTCGCCGGGCGCGCAACGGTCATGTCATTTATTGCGATCCCCCCTATTTGCCGCTGAGTCCCACGGCCAATTTCACGAGCTATGCGGGGAATGGATTTGGTTTGGATGAGCAGGCAATTCTTGCCCAAAAAGCCATTGATGCCTCAAGCCGACGCGGTATTCCTGTACTTATTAGTAACCACGATACGGTGTTTGCCCGTGAGTTATATCACTCGGCTGAACTGCTGCCATTGCAAGTACATCGTTTTATTAGTCAAAATGGCAGTACTCGAAATAAAGTCGGTGAATTGCTCGCGTACTTTGCTCCACCCATTCCTGGTCTAAAATAGGGACGTTGTCTCTTTCCAATCGCGCAAGGATTGATTCTATGTTGAATTTTACCGTCTCCACCTTCAACGAACTCAGCAACGAACTGGTGCATGACGTTTTCCGGCTGCGCCAAGATATTTTTATCGTTGAACAGAATTGTCCTTATCCTGACATCGATGGCATCGACCCTGACTGGCTACATTTGTGTGGTTTCGATGACCAAGGGCTAGTTGCCTACGCACGTTTGATGTGTACCAACCAAGAGCCCTCTCATATTGGGCGTGTGGTGGTGCATGCCCGTGGTCGTGGAAAAAGCTATGGGCGCGAGCTGATGCAACGGGCCATCGTCGAAGTGGTTGAGCGGGCCCCGGATTACCCCATCGAGCTCAATGCACAAAGCTACTTGCTCGACTTTTACACGTCTCTTGGATTCCATGTCATTGGTGACGAGTATCTGGAAGATGGCATCCCACACCGCCACATGGAATATCACCCATGAGTTTTATTGTTCCCCTGTTAGCCGCCGAGCCGGAGTTACAGCCAGCAGCAGCGAAGCTTGCGGAGCGCTTTGAATTACCGCAAGAGCATTGTGGTGAAGATTTTGTGCTCGAGCTCACCCGCGACGGTTTGCAGTTGCGTTGGCTCGACCGCCCGGATATGCAGCCTTTAGTATTGGATTACACCCGCGGCCGCCAGGCTTGGCGGCAACAGCTCGGTGGGGGCCGACAAGAAGCTGTGGTGCGTGCATTGGGTGTCGCCCATGGCATGCGACCACGAGTGCTTGATGCCACCGCCGGCTTAGGAAGAGACGGGCTTATGTTAGCCCACGCAGGTTGTGAGGTTTATTTTTTGGAGCGCCATCCGGCAATCCATGCCTTGTTGGATCAAGCGGTATTGCACTTTCAACAATATCAATCCGACGACCACTGGAGTCGCCAACGTTTGCACATGCTACCGTCAGGGAGTTTGCTAGAGCACGATGTGATGCCGTCCTTTATTCAAGAGCTCAAGCCTGACGCAGTATATCTCGATCCGATGTTCCCGGAGCGCGACAAGTCTGCAGCCGTCAAAAAGGACATGCAAATATTGCAGCAACTGGTTGGCCCCGACTTTGATGCCGACGGGTTACTGCCATTAGCACTGGAGTTGGCCACCTACCGCGTGGTGGTGAAGCGACCCAACAAAGCGCCGTTTTTAGCCGGGCAACAACCACAATCACAAGTTGCCAGCAAAAAACACCGCTTTGATATTTATCTCAAGCAGGCCTATCCGAAAATCCGTTAGTCATCATTTTGCTGAGCCCGGAATCGCAATCCACCCGACTCCACTTCCATGGAGATGGGAAAGCGCATTAACATGCGATGGTGAGGGTTATTTTCATTCAGACGATACACCGGATTCTCCGCCATGAATTCATCTAGCAGCTCTTTCACCTCGCGATTCAAAAAGGCCAGCGACCCTCGATAACCCCCGGCATCCACCGATGCACTGAGAATATCCAGATCCCGCACAAATACCGCATGCTGATCATGCCGATACACAGGCGCACCCTCCACCGACATCTCGATGGCAATGGGATAACTCATTCCCAGCCCTGATACATGCATGGTAAAGGCTGTGTGTAGACGCACTAACTTAGTGTCGTCCGGCCCCACTTCCAGAACAAGATGCTCAACTTCCAAGGGCACCGACATACCCAAAATAGTAATACGGGTTTCTAGCTCACTGGCTTGATCCCGCAAAATTTGCTCCAACTGCGCTTGCTCGACCCGATAACTGGCGATTTGGCTCAACTGGGCGCAGCCAAACAAAAACAATGTTACACAAAGAAGCACACCGTATTTTTTCATTGGGTTTCCTTATTTCATCGCATAAATCGTAGAATCCTAACAATTAGGCTACATTTTACGCTTGGTTGACCGCAGTGCATCCGATAGACTTAGGGCATCCCGCACAGGCCGTCCGTATGGACCACCTAATTATAATGAAAGATATAACACCACAGACATAGGCTTGTTTATGAAGAAGACGTTTAAAGTTCCACATACTCTAACGTTACTGTTCGGTATGATGATCATTGCGATGCTCGCCACCTGGGTGGTGCCGCAAGGATTTTTCCAAACCGAACTCACCGACACCGGACGCAGCGTTGTTATTCCTGACACCTTCGAATTGGTAGAAGAACGTCAGTTTCTCACTCCTTGGCAACTATTAACAGCAGTTCCTCGTGCCTTTGCCGCCGCTCAAGACATTATCTTCTTCGTCTTTATTGTGGGTGGCGTATTAGCCATTGCTCGCCGCACAGGCACAGTCGACGCTTTAATCGGCCGTTTGCTCGAGAAGCACAAAGATCGCCCAGAAAAGCTTATTTTTATGGTGATTTTCTTCTTCGCTCTTGCCTCTGGGGCGATTGGAACAGCCGGGGAATACATTCCCTTCGTACTCATCTTAGTGGCCTTATGTAAGGCCATGCGCCTGGATGCTATGACGGCGGTGGGGATGACAGTGGCCGGCTACGGTGTGGGTTACGGGGTGTCCGCATTTAACCCCTTTACTGTACTTATTGCGCAAGGCATTGCCGAAGTGCCACCGTATTCTGGTTTGTGGTTACGCCTATTGCTCATTGTGCCCTTTGTTTTGATCGCCTTTCACCATGTATGGACCTACGCGAAGAAAGTTAAAGCAGACCCAAGCCAAAGCTTGGTGGCTGATTTACCTTGTCCATTGGAAGGGAAAGTTCAGGCTGAGTATCCCAAGCTCAATGGTCGCCATCGTTTAATTCTCGGCACTTTCTTAGTCACCATCGCGATCGCCATTTATGGTATTTCCCAATATGGTTGGTACCTGTATGAACTGGGCGCTTGTTTTGTCGGGTGGGGTCTTTTGATCACCGTGCTGGGCCGACTGAAATTCGACGAAGCAGCAGACAGTTTCATTGAAGGCGTCAAAGATCTCACAACCACTGCCGTGCTTATCGGTGTCGCCCGAGGTATCGCCCTGATACTGGAAGACGGACAAGTGCTGCATAGCATTGTGAATGGCTTATCAATGCCTTTATCCTATGTGCCATCCTATATTTCAGCCATAGGCATGCTGATCATTCAAACCATTCTGAATCTCTTTGTGCCATCCGGTAGTGGTCAGGCATTTGTGACTATGCCATTGATGGCGCCTTTGAGTGATTTAGTTGGGGTGCCACGTCAGGTGGCGGTATTGGCCTATCAGTTTGGTGACGGCTTCTCCAACATGATTGTGCCGACCAACGCGGTGCTTATGGGGATCATTGGGATTGCCGGGGTACCTTACGATCGCTGGTTCCGCTTCTGTTTACCGCTGCTCGGTAAATTGATGCTTGCCTGCGTGGTGGTCCTCGTCCTCACGGTTATTTTTGGCTACGGAGCCGATGTTCAACCGGATGTGACCAGTATGGTGACGGTGGCAACCAGCGCTCTCGCCTAATACGCTCAATGTGAACCACAAAAAAACCCAGCAACCTCAATTGCTGGGTTTTTTATTGGGGGGCATTTAGTAACGATCTAAGCCTAATGCTTCCATTAAGGTATGACCGACAAAGTCTTGGCCATGTTGATAAATAATACGACAACCAGGGTTTGCTGCTCCGCACGCGTGGGCGCGACGGAAACGAGAACCGGTCGGTGGACGGTTATCAAAGTGCTTGAACAACAATTCGTTCATTTGCGCTAACCGATCCTCCAACGAGCCGGTTAATGCCCGCACTTGAATGCGTTCCATATTTTCGTATTCGCGCAACTGCCGCGCAATCGTTTGACCCTGCTCCGATTGCTGCTCAAATTCATCGGCAATGGCTCGTAAACGAGTGCGAGCGTCACTATGTCCAACGACAGCAAGATGCTTGTAAATTTCACCCGCAGCTTGCAAGTCTGGCTCACCAAGCACACCTTCTTCATAAAAACGTGCCACCGCATACATAGATTCAGGATGGCCTTGTTCCGCCGCTTCGCTTATCAGCTCAAGAGCCAGATCCACGTCACGGTTTTCCCGTAGCAGATCAATTGCTTTTTCATACATAGCCGGTGCAAAGCCAAGCTCAATCGCGCGATCACGGAAGTGGTCAGCACGCTCGATATCTTGTTCGAACACCACACCGTGACGGCGCCAGCTGGATTTCACATGAAAGGCTTGTGGGTTGCGCAAACGGATAGACTCTTTCATCCATTGCCGTGCTTTGTCGATATCTTGTTCCACGCCTTCACCATTGGCATAGGCCACTGCTAAAATCAGCATGGCTTCAAAGCTGCCGTTTTGCGCATAGCGCTGAAAGCGCTCAATTTGCGCTCGGCAAGATTCCGTTTCACAGCGTTCTCCGGCTAATGCGGCCGATGGCGCAAAAACAGTCGATATAACCAGTGACAGCCCAAGTAAAAGTGGTAATTTCATAGTCGTATCCTCACTTGCCAACCACAGTGGCCGGCTCTCTCCCTAGATAAATTACTGGCGCTACAACTTCAGGTCAGTGATTAAAATATACGCAACGAACGTCGAAATGGGCAAAGGTTACTTTGTAACAAAGTATGTTTGCGACTGATTTTTCAAGGCTAGAGCCATGCTATACTGCGCCCCTTTATCTCACTCACGACAGCAAGCGAGCATACGATTGGATACCATGAGCACTGCAGAGCCCACCTATGATGTGATTGTCATTGGCGCCGGAGCCGCGGGATTAATGTGTGGCCTCACTGCAGGGCAACGCAATAAACGCGTGCTCGTGCTCGATCATGCCAAGCAGGCAGGCAAGAAAATTCTCATCTCCGGTGGCGGTCGCTGTAATTTTACCAATATGCACACCAGCCCGGAGCAATTCCTCTCCCAAAATCCGCATTTTTGTAAATCCGCATTGAGCCGGTATACCCAATGGGATTTTCTGGCGATGGTGGAGAAGCATCAGATCGCGTGGCATGAGAAAACCCTCGGTCAGTTGTTCTGTGATGATTCCGCAAAAGATATCGTGGCGATGCTAATGCACGAATGCAAAGCCGCGGGAACGCGCGTGCAATTGCGTACTGAAATTCTGAGCGTTCGCTACACGGCTCAATATCATGTCGACACATCAGAGGGCATGTATATCGCCGATAAGCTTGTGGTGGCTTGCGGCGGCCTGTCTATGCCGAAATTAGGGGCAACTCCCTTAGGTTACCAACTCGCCAAGCAGTTCAACCATACCATTGTGCCGGTTCGAGCGGGACTGGTGCCCTTTACCCTCCATGATCATGATAAAGCCTCATTCGCTGAACTCACAGGCGTGGCCACTGATGTGGTCGCCGAAGCCAATCATGTTCAGTTTAAAGAAGCCATGCTGTTTACCCACCGTGGCCTCAGCGGGCCTGCCATGTTGCAGATATCTAGCTTTTGGGAACCAGGGGATAACATCAACGTGAATCTTCTACCCAACGAACGGATTGGTGAGCGATTACGTAGCATGCGTGCGGAACAACCTAAGCTCTCCCTCGCCAACGCCCTGAGCCGTTGGTTGCCAAAGCGTTTAGTGCAGGTGCTTATTGAGCGTGGCCAGTGGCCAAATAAAAATCTCGCAGACCTATCAAATCAGGCAATCGATACCATTGATCGAGATATTCACGGTTGGGTCATTAAACCCAATGGCACTGAAGGCTATCGTACCGCTGAAGTCACCTTAGGGGGCGTAAATGTCGATGAAGTGAGCTCGAAAACCATGGAAAGCCTGAAACAGCCTGGGCTCTATTTTATTGGTGAGGTCCTCGATGTAACCGGCTGGTTAGGCGGCTATAACTTTCAGTGGGCGTGGAGCTCTGGGTGGGTTGCTGGGCAGTCGGTGTAAGCCCAGCAGTTACGACGTCTTTTCGTTCTTCGCCACCAACACCAACAGTTCTGAAAACGGCATTGGTCGATAGAAGTAGAAACCTTGTATCGAATCGCAGTTTTTCTCGCGACAGAACGCCACTTGGGCTTCAGTTTCAATGCCTTCGACGATCACCTGCTTGTTTAAGCGGTGTGCTAAATCAATCACAGTGCTGGCCACTTGATACGCCGCAGAATCAGGTTGTAAGTCAGTGATAAAGGTTCGGTCGATTTTGATTACATCCAATGGCAGCTTATATAGCAAACTTAAGCTTGAGTAACCGGTACCAAAATCATCAATGGAAATCTTTAAACCGCGTTGCTGCAGGGCCTTGAGTTTTTCTGGGATGTTGTGTTGGTCATCGGCAAAGACACTTTCCGTCACTTCGACATGCACGCGTTTACCCGCAACATCCGCTTCATTGAGTAAGTAATCCACGCGTTTTACGATGTTTCCACGATGGAATAACCGCGCAGAGAAGTTAATCGATACAAACCAATCCACTTTTGCTTCAATGGTTTTCAGATCGGCAAAAGCCTTTTTCATCACCAGATCACTAATCTCGTGTATCTGACCTGTTTGCTCTGCCACCGGAATAAATTCGCCCGGTGATACCATGCTGCCATCGGGTTGAGGCCAGCGAGCCAATGCTTCCACTCCGACAATTTCTCCGGTATGAGCAGCCACAATTGGCTGGTAGTACATCTCAAATTCGTCGTTAAGGATCGCTTCTTGGATACGAGCACGCAACTCTACTTCACGGTTATAGGCTTCTGTCATTATTGGTGTGAAGAACAAATAGGTGTCACCACCTAGGCGTTTCGCCCCAGTCATGGCCACATCGGCGTTTTGAATCATGGTTTCCGCCGACCCTTGCATACTCTCTGCACCGGCTATACCAATACTTGCGGTGAGATGCACGCTAACACCGTCCAACATAAATGGCTGACGTACCTCAGATAGTAGCCGTGTGGTGAGGGCTTTTAATTCATCGGAGCTGTAATCCTGGGTGACTAAAATAAACTCATCACCACTAAAGCGCGACACAATGGCGGTATCACGGGTGACCCGCATAATCCGACGGCCCACATCAGCCAGCAGTTGATTGCCGAGCGCGATGCCAAAGGTGTCATTGATCGGTTTAAACCCGTCCAAATCAATAAACATCACGTAGACCCGAGCGTTCTTGCGCAGTAATAATTCACTCAGACGGCGCTCTAACACATCTCGGCGCACTAAGCCGGTGACCCCGTCATAAGTAGCCAATATATCGAGCTTGTCACGTTCTTCTTTCAGTTGTTTATTTGCATCAGCGACGGTCACCAGCAGCAACGCAAACAAACTCGAAAGAATAAACACAAATTGATTCACTCGAGCACTTTGCCAAATCACTTCGGTGCTGCCGAGTGTTACGTAAAAAGTACGTGTATAGCCCTGCAAAACCTCCGCTTCTCTGGAGTACACGAGTGGATAACGGCGTTCAAAATCCTCTATCGTGTAATAATGGAAATCAGTACGATTTGCGGAGATCACCAACTGGGTACTCACTTCTACATACACCGTAAAGAAGTCCAAAAAGCGATTTTGTGGCACATCGACGATACTTTGCACGTCGAGAGTCATCACTACTTGTTTCGGAACATCCGGAATCCGATGTTGGGTCAGGGCATTTTGTTCTGGCTGCATTGGCACAGTCACATACAATAAGGGAATGCCCAATGCTGTGGTCTCGCGGGAAATCAACACATCTTCACGCCCCATAGCCGCCTCTAGCCATTCCTTGGGTGGGTCACGTAAATCCGCTGTCATGGTCCAAAGCTGATTAGATGCATGGGGCGACAGCGCTTCAAACTCTAACTCCCCATGTTCATCATACATGGCGATACTCACAATCAGTGGGTGGTCTTCCAAAAACGCCATGCTATCCGGGAGAATGCTTCCATTCTGCTCCGCAAGATGCGTCCAATGCAGCACCAAACGGCGCAATGCATTGTGGTGCTCACCAAGGCGCTTATCCACATTGACAATCGTTTGCTCGAGCAGAATCTCGGCACGATTATCAATATCGCGCACATTCATGGCCGATAAAGAAAACCAAATAAAGATCCCGAGCGCCGATACCAAAACCGCTGGCAATAGAATCGGCCAATCAATTTCAAAGCGCGAAAAACGATACTTGAGCTGGGAGTACAACATCACCGAGGTGAGCGCTAACAAAAATGCCACTCCAATAAAGCTCATGGGCAGCGGAAGGTTTAGGTTTTCGGTATCGGGCATCCACGCGTAAATAAGTAGTGCAATGGCCAGCGTCAGCGATAAATACAGGGTAAATCGCCAAAGATTGCGTCCAAAGCCAGAGTTTGGCGGAAACAAAAACGCCATGCCCAAAAAGAAGAAGTGAACATTGATCCCATGCAGCAACATGAGACTAAAGGACCAAGTGAGCTCCAAATCCGAAATAAAAAGCCGATTCCATAACTGGAGTAACGACAATACGATACAGATCACACCAGGAATAATTTGTAGAGAACGCTTCCCTTGCGCAACCAGAATAAAACCAAAAGATACAATTAGGGCACCGAAAGAGGTGCGGGCGGAAATAATTTCAAGCAGTGTATGTGGCGCAGCCAAGGACGCAAAAAGTAATCCTATCACGCCCATCGCAGCCCCAGTTAAGGCCGCTACATAGTATGCTGCACTGGCTGATGTACGGGTATCGTATCCGGCCACCCGATTCCCCCAAATGAAAGTAAAGAGACGAAATAACGAAGTGAGAATATATTTTCACATTCTATCTACATTTGTATAGAAAAGTTTAAGTATCTACAACCGAATAGTAAGAAAATATCATGCTGAGGATAAGAAACCCGCAATCAGAAACAAAAAAGCGCCCTGGCGGGCGCTTTTAAAGGTTCAGTTGTCGCTTACAGCTTACATGAGGCCACATGGGCAGTCACGTTGACTGTGCCACCTGTGGTTTCACCGTAGTAATGCACTACGTCTTGCGCTTCCATGGTCACATTACCATTGAAGTTGTAGTTACCACGACCGTTCACTTCCGTGGTGTAACCACCCACATGAAGGTGCGTGTCAATGAATCCGAATCCTGAGTCAGCGATGAATGTCGCTGAGAAGAACCCATTGGTTTCATAAGACCACGTGAAGGTACCCACTGGATCATCTATTTTGTACTGCATACCCGCATTTGCGTAGATGACCGCTTCGCCAGAATCGCCAGGATCGGCGCCAGTAATCGTCCAGCCCCAGCCAGTCTCACCGACTTGTCCGAAGGTTACATCACCAAACGCATAGCCAGTACCATAGCTTACACAAGCTTGTGGAGGGGGTGGTCCGTTTGTTGGGCATTCCGCTTGGTAACTAAACCACATAGCCCAATTGCCGCGCTGTACCATGCGGGTACCGCTCGCCCAAGCAGTTTCAGTGCTTGAACCATTGGATACAACCGCATGAGCAGCGATGGCAAGTTCGTCATCGCAGGTCAAACCGAAATCCGCGAGATTAAAGGTGTAGCTTACTGTATTGCCGGTGACTCCACCCCCATAAGGGAAGAGGCCAATTTGCGGGTTGCCCGCACGATTTGTTGGGATGCCGCTGGCGTCCGCGCCCACATACAGGTGGGTATCTAGCAATGACCAACCATTCGCTGTTGCAAAGGTTACCGTCACTGTATCGGCATCATTACTGACGCACACTGTTCCAGCATCATGATGCTGCCCAGCGAGTAATGTTTGACACGTTTCACTCGCAACAGCAGTAAAATGCATACTTGCTGCAAGCAAAAGCGTAAACAAAAGCGAAATTATTTTAACACTGTGTTTCATAATTTTGTTTCCTTAACGAGCCGTGCTCGAAAGTGGAAAACATTGCGGTACACACACCACCGAACCGCATCCTTCCGTGTATTGCTTAACGCTTCTACCGGTGACGCAAGCTTAGGTGGTAATTTAGGATTTAGTAATATATAACGATCCTCATATACCTCTTAAGAGCATGAAAAATATCAAATTCTCGATGTCATGATGAATGTTATATTGCTTTTGACATAGATTATCGCGAACTCATGCAAGAGTACGTATGAAGGTGAGCTGTGTTATGGCGTTCAGTACAAGTTTTCAGTCGCAAGGAAGGGAATAAAGAGAAAGGTACCTCATCCGTGAGGTCAGTGACATCCATGTAAACCATTGCGTGCGCAAAGGTTCCGTCCATTTGAATAAGAGTATCGATCTGAGTTGGCAAACAAGCTGGGAGGAAGGAAGCACACGTCCTTGTGCGCAATGTCAAACCCGAGTCGTGCCGATATTATAATTATTTGCTTGATTGGGCTGATCCGTTGCCCACGCTCTCTCCGTGAGCATCAAGAAACCTGAGGTTTGAGTTAAAGTCTTCTGACTAGCAAAATCTATTGTGTTCAGAAATAAAAAGCCCCTAGGTCCTGAGCAAATTAGCATAGGGACGTATAGGGGCAAACCCTCAATTTGTTACAAATTGTTAACAGAACGAGGGTGCAGTTACGCGTTCTTATTAGTTATTCAGGAATTCTTTAATCAAATCAGCTTTTTGGCTAATCTCAAACACACCATCCAAATGGCCCCATGGCCCCTCAAGTTCAACATATTGACTGTCTTTGCCAAGTTCAATCAGGGTGTTATGGGCCTGCTTTGCTAAGTACGGTTGCAATAATAAATCATTGCTAGCTGGGATAAATAGCGAGCGCGCTTGCACATCTTGCAAACCAGTCGCGAGGTCGTCCTGATAGCCTGCCATAAAGAGCTGGTTCGCGCGCACCAGATACAAAATATGATTGGCATCGGCATAGGTTGCCCGAACCCGCGCCGCGTCTTGCAATCGCTCCACCACACTAAAGTTATTGCGGATATCCTGAAGCGGCGCTGCTTCCCGAGGAGAGCTATCTGCGTATAGTTGATTAATGATGAGCGGATGCATGGCCGTTAACGTAATCATTCCCAATGTTTGCTGCATGCCCGCTAAAGGCGGTTCGCCATCGTAGTAATTACCTTGATTCCAATTCGGATCATGGATAATCGGATTGGCCCATTGTTGCAAGGTCGCAATAGTCCAAGGATCTGCGGCCCCCATCCCAATCACTGAAATCATCCGATCCACCTGATCAGGATACGCAGCCGCCCAATCTAGCGCCTGCAAGGATCCCATAGACGCACCAATCACCGCATGCAATCGTTCAATTCCGAGCGATTCAAGTACAGTTTTTTGCACATTCACGAAATCACGAATGGTAACCACCGGGAAGTCTAAACCGTAAGGAGCCCCTGTTTCAGGATTGATAGTCGACGGTCCCGTTGTGATGACGTTCGGATTATAAGGCTCTTGATTGACCAATGTATCCACACTAATCACATAGTAGATATTGGTATCAATGGCTTTCCCAGGACCAATAATAGCGTCCCAATAGCCCGGCTGCGCGTCATCTTCGGAATATCGTCCCGCCGCATGACTGTTCCCAGAAAAAAAGTGCGTCACAAGAATCACATTGTCCTTGGCGTCGTTTAATTCGCCATAGGCTTCCCAACCCACACGCACTTCGGGAATTACTTCCCCTCCAAAGGTCGTGAAGTTGTGCGTCACAAACTCTTGTTTCTCCACCATCGGCAACGCCTGAACCGCTGCCGGCGAACAGGCTGTGATCAGCAGCACAAATGCCACGGCTACTATGATCGGCTGCATTAATTGTTGAATTCTATTCATGATATGACGCCCCATAAGTGAACACTATTCATGTTTACTGTTGTAAAAAGTGAAACCATTTATCTCGTAATTCGTTTTTACGTACCTTGCCGGTGCCTGTTTTTGGGAGCTCGTCGACAAATACCACCGCATCCGGTGTCCACCATTTGGCAATTTTCCCCTGTAAATGCGCCAATATATCGTCCGCGTCGGCTTGGGTACCTTTATTTAAAACCACCAGCAGTAACGGACGCTCGTCCCATTTCTCATGCTTCACGCCAATCACCGCGCACTCATTGACACCATCGTGGGCGCTCACAATATTTTCAATTTCCAGTGAGCTAATCCACTCCCCGCCGCTTTTAATCACGTCTTTCTTCCGATCCACCACACGCATATGTCCGTGTTTATCGATCACCGCGATATCTCCCGTGGCCAACCAGCCGTTGGGAAAGCTACTGAGGTCGTCATTCTTAAAATATCGAGAGCAAATCCATGGGCCGCGCACACGCAACTCGCCCGTTTGTTCACCATCGTGGGCAACGGGCTCGTCGTTGCCATCAAAAATTTCCATCTGTACCCCAAACGCGGCTTTTCCTGCCGTGGTTTGCAGTTCGTAGCGCTCGTCCTTCGGCAGGGCCATAATCGCCGGCGTGGGTGGCAATGAGGTAGCCAAAGGCCCGGTTTCCGTCATGCCCCAAATCGGTTGCCAATACACCTGATAGCGCTCGGCATAGGTTTTTACCATACCTAGCGGCGAGGCTGCGCCCCCAACGCACACCCGCGCCAACGGTACATCAGTGATACCTTGCTCACTTAAATAATTATGTAAGGTTAACCAAATTGTCGGGACACCAAGCCCCACATTTACCGCTTCGTCACGAATCAGCTCCCACATGCTAGCGCCATCCATACCGCTTCCCGGCAACACCAGCTTGCATCCGGCGAGGGGGGCGGCATAAGGCGCACCCCACGCGCTCGCGTGGTACATGGCGACCATGGGTAGCAGCACACTATCTGTATCGAGATCAAGTAAGTGCTTACTTACCGTGGCTTGGGCGTGTAGTACCATAGCCCGTTGCGAATACAGCACACCTTTGGGGTTGCCTGTGGTCCCGGAGGTATAACAAATCGAGCTCGCTTGGTTTTCATCTAGGCGCGGCCAGGTGTAGGCATTTGGCTTATCCTGAAGCAAGCTTTCGTAACACAGCACATGGGGTAAGGATGTGCTTGGCATATGCGCTTCATCGGTAAGAATAATGTAACCGCGAACCTGCGGAAGCTGGTCCTGAATTTGTTCAAGCAATGGCACAAAGCTCAGATCAACAAATACATAGGTATCTTCCGCATGCTCAATCACATACTGAATTTGCTCACTAAATAAGCGCGGGTTGACCGTATGTAACACGGCGCCGACACCGGACACCGCGTAGTACAGTTCCATGTGCCGGTACGTGTTCCAGGCCAAAGAAGCCACACAATCCCCTTGTCGCACATCGAGCTGATCCAATACATGAGCCAACTGGCAGCTCCGATGCCAACAATCCTGATACCCGTAACGGTGAATATCCCCTTCGATTCGGCGACTGACAATTTCCTGTTCCGGAAACTGCTGACGCGCATAATCCAGTAAATCGATAATCAGTAATGGTGTATCCATCATATTGCCGGTGACCACCCCTTGCATGTGCAAACTCCTATGAGAACAAGTTAAATAAGGCAATCGCCATGGCAAGGCCAATCACAGGAACTACGACCGTGACTGCACCTACGGCCCAATAAGCATCTTTATGGGTTTCGTTACAAATCGCACGAATGGTCGTGACTACATAACCATTGTGTGGCAATGAATCCAGGGCTCCCGATGAAATCGACACCACCCGATGCAACTGTTCCGGACTCACCCCTTGATCCAAGTAATGTGGCCCCACTTCCGGCAAGGCAATCGCCTGCCCGCCGGAGGCTGAACCGGTGAGACCGGCTATGACACTTACCGCAATGGCGGCACCGATCAGTTCATTGCCTGGAATCGAGGTCATGGCCAGTACCGCGGCTTCAAATGCCGGTGTCACCCGAGCGACAGAGCCAAAGCCAACCACGGCTGCCGTATTACCGATGGCAATCAAAGCACCGGTCGTAGCGGCACCCAGGGCACCTTGGATATCATGAAAGTATTTCCAATTGATCACCATAATGGCGAGTACGCCGCCCAGTAGGGCGATAATTAGCGCCATTTGCGCATATTTGGTGTGAAAGAAAAACGATAAAGTGAGCACCACAGCCAGCGGAATCAAACCGGTAATTGGATGAGGGCGGCGGCGGTCCATTAATACCGGGTCGCCTTTACGCTCTACAAAAGCTTCGCCGCGATCCACCGCTTTTTTGATGATTTTCATCAGCCACCAATAGCCGAATATCGCCATAAAAACGGCAACCACTAAACTGACTTCCCATGCGGCATACGGTGATGTGCCTAGGTACGCAATCGGAATCCAGTTTTGAATTTCCGGAGAGCCCGCCGAGGTCATGGTGAAAGTCACTGAACCAAAGGCGAGGGCAGCTGGAATAAAGCGACGGGGTAGGTTAGCATCTTTAAATAAGCTTAAGGCCATCGGATATACCGAGAAGGCGACCACAAACACACTCACCCCACCGTAAGTGAGAATGGCACACGCCATCACCACCGCTAAAACCGCTTTGCTTTTACCCAGTTTATTAATAATCCACTCAGCCACGCTGTCGGCCGCACCGGTGTCTTCCATAAATTTACCGAAGATTGACCCGAGCAAAAACATAAAAAACCAAGCGGCGACAAATCCAGAAAAACCACTCATATAGTTTTCCACAAAATTCACGTCACCGAGGAATACAGGAATGCCGCTACATGCGGCAACAATGAGAGCGCAGATGGGCGCACTGATAAATAGATTCCAGCCGCGCAGCGTAAGTACAATGAGTAGTACCAACCCCCCAATCAATCCAATCATGCTTAGCATGCATCACCTCTTATTGTTTTTATCATTCGTGCGCTCACGATGAATTTTTAAACTGTTCTTATTGTTCCCTAAGTTTTAATTTCGATGCACTGTACTATGGTACAGGTCACAAATTACCCAAGTTACGCTAATGTTGCATCGGGAAACAAAAAAATAACGTTTGCTTTAAAACGGATAAACCCTCGGGGGAAGCACACATGAGTACTACCAATGCAACACCATGGCGTTTTCGCCATAGCCTATGTGCGGCTGCAGTAAGTGCCGCGCTGCTCGGTTTAAGTAGTATGCCAACATTGGCGCAAGAAGCCGAAGAAGCTGAAGCCACGGAAGCGACTGAAGAAGTTCGGCGTTTAGAGCGCATTCAAGTCACGGCCCGTCGTACGGTCGAGAACTTGCAAGAAGTTCCTGTTGCCGTCACGTCGCTTAGCGAAGCTGAATTACTAGAGCGGGGTATTGATTCGATTATTGAAATCAGTCAGTTCTCGCCAAACACGACCCTGCAACAAAGTCGTGCGACGAACTCAACCATTACCGCGTTTATTCGGGGTGTGGGCCAAGAAGATCCACTCTGGGGTTACGAGCCTGGGGTTGGTATCTACATTGATGATGTTTACGTAGCCCGCCCGCAAGGCGCGGTTCTGGATATTCTCAATGTTGAGCGTATTGAAGTATTGCGTGGTCCACAAGGTACCCTATATGGTAAGAACACCATCGGTGGTGCGGTCAAATACGTGACCAAAACCATGTCGGGTGACAAAGAATTCGATATTAGCGCCACCCGTGGCAGCTATAACCAGATGGACATCAAAGCGACTGGTCAAATTCCATTAGTAAAAGATCATCTGTACTTCGGTTTCGGCTATGCCAATATGCAGCGCAATGGTTATGGTCAGTTCTTGGTAAGCGATTTGCCAAACCAAGATACCCACAACTATAACAAAGACGTTGTTGCATATCGGGCAACTTTGGAATGGCGCCCAAATGATGAGGTGTTTTTCCGCCTGAACTACGACAATACAGATGACAAATCGAACTCAAAAGGCGGTTATCGTTTAATCCCAAGTATCCTCACCAATGCGCCAGTACCCAACAGCGTGTATGACTCATACACCAGCTTGCCAACCTGGAACCGCGTAGAAACCAAGGGTTGGAGCTTACTCGGTGAGTGGGAATACAGCGATACCACCACCTTCCGTTCAATCACAGCACAGCGCGAAAACTACTCGCCGGTGAATATCGACTTCGATAATACCGCACTACGTATTTTCGATGTGCCTGCGATTTATGAAGACGATTGGTTCACCCAAGAACTTCAAATGAACTATCGTACCGACAATCTAAGTATGGTCTCTGGCCTCTACTACTACGAAGCGGACAGCTGCGGTATTTTCGATGCGATCCTCGAAGAGTTTGGTAAGTCACTCGGTTTACCTGGCCTAACCCGTGAAGTATCTGGCTGCAGTAACAGCACGAGCACGGCGATTTACTCGCAAGGTACCTATTACATCGATGATAAATGGTCGGTAACCGCTGGTTTGCGTTACACCCGTGACGAAAAAGAAGCCCTTGTTCGCAACGGCCTTATTTTCGATACAGTGTATCCAGAAAGTGGCTGGATTCCAGGCTATGTGCGCGGCCCCAATGTCGGCACGCCAGTGGTGTTGGATGATAAGGCACGTTGGAGCAAGTTCACTCCGAAGTTCGGTGTTGAATATCGGTACAGCCCAGACACCATGTTCTATGCAAGCTTTAGCCAAGGGTTTAAGTCGGGTACCTTTAACCCGCGGGCCGAAGTAGCCGAACCGGCAGCGGATCCAGAAGATGTATACAGCTATGAAATTGGTGTGAAAACTGATCTCACGGATACCTTCCGGGTGAATGCCACTGCGTTCTACTTAGATCATAAAAACCGCCAGTACATCTCTGTATTCCCAGATCCAAACGATGCCACAGCACTGAATCAGCGCTTAGGTAACGTGGGTCGTTCTGATGCGACCGGCTTAGAAGTTGAGTTTGTGTGGCTACCGATGGACGACCTTCGTCTGTACGGGAATGTTGGTTTAATCGATGCAAACTTTAAGAACGTGTTCAGTTTTGACCCGAACCAAGGTCAAATCGACATTACTGATCAGTTCTCCATTACCAACACGCCAAGCACCACAGCAAACTTAGGTTTTACCTATGATATGGATGTGGATAACGGCTCGCTCCGCTTCGTGGGTAACTACGCCTATCGCGGTAGCTACGACGTGGTTGAGCTCAACAACCTGTTGACCCAAAGTGCCTATGGCATCTTAAATTTGGGTGTGAACTGGTATAGCCCAACGGGCAGCTGGACGGTTGGCCTCCATGGTAAAAACCTAACCCGTGAAGAATATCTGGTAGGTAACTACTCGTTCGTTGCCCCAGATCCAAACAATCCTGGTCAGTTTTTACCAGGCTTGGGCGGTGATACCACACTGATTGGCTACTATGGCGCGCCGCGCACTGTGTCGCTGACGGTTGGTTATCGTTTCTAGAAAGACCTCGTTTTCTCTGGATAAACTATTGCCACCGTCACGTAAGTGCCGGTGGCTTTTTTCTCCCCAGTGGAAACTTGCAAGGGTGAGTTACATCAGGTACAAATCGAGGACCACGCATATGTTAAAGACTGGGAATATGGCCCGCGCAATTATTGCTGATGACCATCCGTTATTCCGAAGCGCGTTACGCCAAGCACTCGCCAATACCTTGGGTAGCGACGTTCTCGAAGCTGAAAACTTTCCCGACTTGCTCGCGTTATTGCAACAACAACGCCAAGTCGAGTTATTGTTTCTTGATTTAAATATGCCCGGCAATCGCGGGCTCACAGGCTTAACTACGATTCGAAATCAATTTCCGGATATTCTCGTGTTAATTGTATCGGCAAACGAAGATATCGATGTGATTCAACGGGCGATTGATTACGGCGCTAGTGCCTATATTCCAAAATCCGCACCCTTGCCCACACTGATGCTTGCAGTTGAAGCGGTGCTTGATGGTGACAGCTGGTTACCAGAACATTTACTCGACACGGTCACGGAAACATCGCAATCCCAGTATCGCGATTTCGCGCATCGCTTAGAGCAGCTCACACCGCAACAATTTAAAGTGCTGGCGGGCATCGCCGATGGCAAGCTCAACAAACAAATCGCTTATGAATTGGATGTGCAAGAAACCACCATAAAACAGCATGTGTCGGCGATTTTACGAAAACTTGGCGTGATTAATCGCACCCAAGCAGGGGTTATCTTCCACGATATGCTGAAAGTAGACGACCCGGCTCAGGGCGACTCACATCTGTAATAGCCGTTTAATGGTGCGCCGCAGTGCGGCCTGCTTTAATGGTTTTGGTAAGAATGCGGCTTTACTTTCCACCACATGCTCGCGAATGCTTTCATTAGGATCCGCTGTGGATAAAATGGCCGGAATATTGCTGCCCCAATGCTTCCGCAACTGTTGAATACCATCGGTCCCGATCTCGTGATCATCTAAGTGATAATCCACCACCAATAAATCCGGTTGCTGGGCACATTGCAATGCATCATCGACCCGATGACACGAATCCACCGTGGCTCCCCAATCGCGAAATAGTGAGGTAAGTGCCGCTCGCAGCGGCTCATCGTTATCAATCAACAACACATGCACACCGGTGAGCCAGCCGCTCAATGGTTCAGTGGCCACCGCCGCCTGCCGCCGCGGTTGTTCACTCCAAGCATAGACAGGTAAACGAATGGCAAACATTGTGCCTTTGCCAACCTGTGAGTGAAGAGTTATAGGAATATCTAGCAGCCGACACATCCGATCGACAATAGCCAGCCCAAGCCCCAAGCCAGGTTGGTCCGCATTGCGCTCGAGCTGATGAAACTCCTCAAAAATGTCCGTTTGTTTATCCTCTGGAATACCCTTGCCTGTATCCCACACTTGCAGCTCCAGATGATGAGGACCACGCCGACGCACTCCACATAACACCCGGCCTTGATGGGTATAACGAATGGCGTTTGAAAGGAGGTTTTGAATCACGCGACTAAGCAAGCGTTTATCGGTGTAAACCGTTACCGCTGGAGTGCGGATCGTCAGCTTTAGGTTTCGTTCTCGCGCCACAAACTGAAACGACTCCGCCAGTGGCTGCAATACTTCCGCTAACGAGATGGGTCGCAGCTCTGGTTTTAGATTACCGGATTCGAGCTTGGTCATTTCAAGTAGCATGGTTAGCAATTCTTCGGCACTTTGCAGAGATTGTTGCAACTGCCGTGCGAGCTGTTGATCTTCCTCCTGATTTGCCCGCTGCAGACGCTGATGCAACATCTCACAGAACAACGAAGCGGCGTTAAATGGCTGCATCAAATCATGACCGGCGGCTGCGAAAAACTTAGATTTGCTCACATGAGCATGTTCCGCGGCTTGTTTCGCGTGCTCCAATTGTCGGTTTGCATCGGTGAGCGCTAGGGTGCGATCGCGCACCCGCAACTCCAGCTCTTGGTTAATCAAATGCAATTCTTCTTGGGCTCGCACCAGCTCAGTGATGTCGGTGTAAGTGGTGACAAAGCCCCCTTCGGGCATCGGGCTTCCTTGCAGTTCAATGATTTGCCCGTCGTGCTGGCGCCGTTGGTAACGATAACTACTCCCAGCTTCTAGGTAGCGTAATCGTTTTTCAATCTCCTCTTGAATATCCGAATCTGGTTGCCCAAATAGGCCCCGCTCGGCGTTGTAGCGCAGCAGCTCGATCACCGGCATCCCCGCCCGAATAAAACCTTCGGGGTAATTAAAAATTTCGAGATAACGGGAGTTCCAAGCCACAAGGCGCAAATCTTCGTCAATCACGCTAATGCCTTGCGGGATGTTTTCTACCGACGCTTGCAGCAACTCACGGTTAAAGCGATATAAACGTGACGCTTCTGACGCCCAATCCGCCATGGTATCCACAGTCACTTGTTCTTGGGCGGCCAATCCCCGCAAAATCAAACGACTGGCGGCACTGCCCACAGCGCCAGCGAGCTCCCGTTCGATGCGTTGCAGTAACCCCGGTGGAACTAGGCCATCAGCAGGGGCTGCGGCGAGAGTGAGTCCGAGTCGACGGTCGAGCTGATGGGTGTCTTTCTCATCAATAAAGCGCGCCAGCAAGCTGCGTAAACGGCCCCAAGTCACTTGCTGTGTGCCGGTGGTGTCCACTTGCTCTCGCTCAGGAAATACATAACGCTGCCCGTGCATATATTCGATACCTCGCGCGGGCTTCAGCCACGAGACCAGTAGATACAATAAGATATTCACCGATAAACTAATCACAACACCGTGACTAATGGTGAGATCGGTAAGGTCACTAGAGGCACTTAACGACGGCAATAGTAATAAATACGCCCAGATAAAGGTGCCTGCCAGGATGCCAGACACTGCTGCAGTGTGGCTCGGCCGCTGCCACACCAAACCGCCGAGCATGGCGGGACCCAATTGCGCCAACAAGGCCATGGCGATCAAGCCATTGCTCACCAGCGTTACGCCCGCCTGTGTGGCTTCATGATAGAGGTAGGCCAACACAATAATAAACACCATCACTAAGCGGCGAATAGTGAGAACAAGGCGCGGGGTAAGCTGAATCACGGTTTGTCGTGCTTGCTTCATACGTAACCACAATGGCGTGATCACATCGTTCGACATCATAATACTTAAGGCTAAGGTGGCCACAATCACCATACTGGTCGCCGCCGACAAGCCCCCGATAAATGCGATCAAACTGATATCTGGCCGCTCCGCAAATACTGGCAGTGCCAGCAAAAACATATCGGTCTGGGCGTATTCGGGTACTAAAATTCCGCCAGCTAACGCGATAGGCAAAATAAATAAGTTAATGGCAAATAAATAAAGCGGGAATGCCCAGCGCGCGGTACGCAATTCATCCGGGTGAGTGTTTTCAATAAAATTAACTTGGAACTGACGCGGCAGCAAAAACATCGCCAACCCGCCCAATAGCATATGGGTGAGATAGATATAGATACCTTCTGGCGGTGAACTCAGCATGTCTTGGGTCACTGTATGCTGGGCAGCCTGTAAAATGAGGTCGTTAAACCCATCAAACAACTGATACACGCAAAACAAGCCGACAATCATAAAGGCGACGAGCTTTACCACAGATTCAAATGCCACCGCATCCATCAAGCCCGGGTGCTTTTCCGATAAACTCAAACGCCGCGCACCAAATAAAATCGCAAACCCTATCATGGCCAATGCCACCCCTGCGGCAACATCGGTAAACCACGGGATCCGCGCACTATCGATGCCAGTAACCGCAGAGAAGCTCGCCGTAATAGCGCGTAATTGCAGTGAAATGTAGGGAACGAGCGCAACTAAGGCGATAAGTGCCACACCCGCAGATAGAGCATGGGATTTGCCGTATCGTGAACCGATCAAATCAGCAATAGAGGTGAGGTTTTGCTGCTTGACCACCATTAACAATTTCATCATCAACTGGTGGGCAAAGAGAAAGACAAGAATACCGCCGGCGTAAGTGGGCGCAAACCACCAACCATAGTGAGCTGCTTGCGTAACCGTGCCGTAGAAAGCCCAGGTGGTACAATGCACGCCAAGGGCCAACGAATAGCGCCACGGACGTGGGCCATTTGATTTTCTGCGCTCGCCTCGAGAAGCAATTGAGAACAGCAGAGCGAGATAGGCAAATGCCGTAAACAGGACAAGACTTACCGGAAGCATGCAACGCGCCTTTTACATTATTATTCGTGGCTACCGCAACGCAAACAAGATATGTTTTACCTTATCATACGCAACGCAAATCTGTGTAAATTTTAGACGCGAAAGAGCGATAGCTAATCATGTCGGATCCCCAGCCTCCATCTGATCTCCCCACGCCATATCCTTGCGCCCTGTGCGGCTCAACAGATACTCGGCTGTGGCACGTGGAAACCCGAAAGCCCTTGGTCGGTCGTGAGTTCCATCATTGCCTCAAGTGCCAAGGGGTATTTGTGCCACCACAGTTCCATATCAGCCCTGTCGAAGAGCTGGCCATCTACCAACAGCATGAAAACTCCCCCGATGACCTCGGCTATCGTCGTTTTTTAAGTCGTACTTTGGATGCGGTGCTGCCGTGGTTACCTGAACGCGCTCACGGACTCGACTTTGGTAGCGGTCCTGGACCGGTGTTGGGTATCATGTTTGCGGAGCATGGACACCAGTGCAGCAACTACGATCTCTACTTTGCCAATCAGCCGGAACGACTCCAAACACAATACGATTTTGTGACCTCCACGGAAGTGATTGAGCATTTGGCTGATCCCTTGCCAGTATTTGCACAAATGTTTGCATGCCTAAAACCTACTGGCGTGTTAGCCGTAATGACGCAAAAGCCAACCACGTTGCAGGCGTTCTCCCATTGGCAATATATTTTGGATCCGACTCATATTACGTTTTATCGGGACCCAACCTTTGACTGGATCAGCCAGCACTTTCGCGCCCCGATTGTACATCGGGGACGCGACGTGATTGTTTTTCAAAGTTCGCTTGGAGATTAATCCGCACTAGGTGTGCGTTCGCCACGAAGTTCCTGTCCGCCTTGGTATAAGGTCATGGCATCAACGCTGCCGTCACTGTTGCGACTAAACACAAAACGCGCACCAAACTGACGGTTTTCAAAGGTGTCCGTTTCCACATAATTTACCACGGCCGCAGGTTGATTGGTGCCTTGAATAAACAATTGCCCCTCTTCGCTAAACACCCGCACAGCGAATCCAGGCAATAGAGGATAACTGCCTTCGTATTGGGTTAAATCCAATGTTTCGGGACGTTCTGCTATGCGATACGCCTCACCCGGGCCAACCTCTGGCTCAAGAAAGTGCAACGCAAGTGCTTGAATATCTCCCGTTTGATGCAGAGCCGCGTTGCTTAGCACAATGGCCCCGCGACGTGATTCCGGATCGAAGACCACCATGCTCGTGAATCCGCCAGTACCACCACCATGGGCGATGTATTGGGTGTCGCCTACAGGTACGGTCATCCAACCCCAGCCTAACGGACGCCCCGACGGCGACTCCAATGGCGTTTGACTGAGTTGCAATGCTGCGTACAACTCTCCTGGGGCCTCACCCAAATGCGCTTTCACATAGGCCTCCATGTCACGCAAACTGGCCCGAACGCCGCCAACCCCCTCCATATCCGTGGGGAAATTCCAGTTTTTCACCGAAGAACCATCGGAATTCAAAGGCGTCATGGTCTCGCCGGAGAACGACGCAGTGGCCATTCCTAATGGCGTAAACAGCCACTCTTGGAATAAGGCCTCCAGTGATTTTCCGTTATGCTCTGCCACAAGTTTTGACAGCAGCATATAAGCAAAATTCGAATAAGCAAATTGCTCGCCTGGCGCACTAGCCAAGGTTACCGACGTCACCGCCTGCCATAATTGTTCTGCACTGTAGTCCGCGTACGGATCATACATATCCGCGGGCGCCAGGTTGGCGGGTAAGCGCGGTATGCCCGACGTGTGTGTAAGTAAATGGCGAATCCGAATTGGCCTATCCGTGTCGGGAAGGGTGACATCCTCAGGCAGCAATTCGGCAATAGGTGTCTCCGCGTCAACGAGGCCCTGTTGGGTCATATAAGCGAGTACCGCTCCCAACATGGTTTTGCTCACGGAGCCAATTTCAAAACGACTATCTGCATCGGGAACCGCGCGGCTTTCATCGGCACAAACAAAGCTGCGGGAGGCCACTAACACCCCATTGGCATCAGGTTCAATACGGGCGGCGGCGATGCAGGCACCAGACATATCGCCCAGAATCCTTGTCGTTACCGCCTCGTCCATGTTTTCTGCCGAGACACAAAATACAGCCGCCATGGCGGTACCTGCCATCACCCATTGACGATAGCGAAAAAACTTTTCAGCGAAGAACTTCATCCTTTGACCCTCTGTGCGCTAAAGTAAGCGGTAGTATAAAGACTATGATATAAACCAATGAACCAGCTAAATATTCCCAAAGAATGCCTGTAGCTCATAACCGAGTGCAAGTATATAAATTAAACTACGACCAAAAGGGGACACACCATGCAAGGCCATAGTTTTTTAATTCAGGATTATCATACCTCGTTAGTGTGGCTCGGAATTCTGCTTGCCACCATTATGCTGCAGTGGTTTGTCGCCAGTTTTGCCAAAGCACGGCAGCCCGGTTCCATTCCTGGCTTGCCCCCCCGCGATGCAGCCCATCGTAGCTTCACGTTCCGAGCGTGGCGCACACACCAAAATACCCTAGAAAATACAGGAACCATGGTGGGCGGCGCGATCTTTGCCATTATGGCCGGTGCCAATCCCGTGTGGTTGCAAGGGCTTATGGCCATTATGGTGGTTGCCCGTATCGCTCACATGCTGTTGTATTACGGCATTGCCACTGAGAAAAACCCAAGCCCGCGCAGCTATTTCTTTATGTTTAGTTGGTTTGCCAATATCGGTGTGATTGTTTTGGGCTTTGTCGCACTGTTCAGCTAAGCCGCCACTTTGAGTCTCTCACCCGTGGGGTAAAGCCCTTTATCCCGCCGAAAATCATGGTAGGCTGTCTTCATCCCTTGTCGATGGAGACAGCACCACATGAAACTTGTGATTCAAAGCCTACTAAAGGGCCTTGCGATTATCCTGCCCCTTCTTATTACGCTGGAAATTGTGCGTTGGCTTCTTTCTACCATTGAGGGTTCCCTCGCTCCATTACTGCAAGCCGTACTCAATAATGATTGGTACTATCCTGGCATGGCTTTGATTAGCTTTTTGCTGCTCTGTACCTTAGTTGGCTTTACTGCGCGTTGGCGCAGCTTTTCATGGCTTTGGAGTCTCCCCGGCAAAATATTACTGAAAATTCCAGGCGCCAGCCAAATTTACGGCATCCTCCAAGACCTCATGGAACTCATGTCGGGCAAAAATTTCGAAGAAGAAAGCGTCGTAATCGTTAAACTCCCACAATCGGACGTTGAATTGATTGGCATCGTGACCAAAAAGGGCGGTATAAAAGATGATCGCATGTCGTCGTTAATGGACGATGAACAATTAGCGGTTTTTTTGCCCATGGCCTACAACGTGGGTGGGTACACCATCATTGTTCCGAAATCCTGTACGCGCAATATTGATATGAAACCCGCGGAAGCATTACAACTCGTTTTGAGCGGTGGATTGGGAAAATCGAAAGCGCCAAAGCCTACGAAGTAAGCTCCTCATATTAACCACGGAAGTAACAACATGAAGAATGGTTCACGTCGCACACTCTCAGCGCTCAGCGCGTTGTTTGTTGCGCTCTCTTGTGCCTCGGTGACGGCCTCTGAGGCCGAGCAGGGCTATTATCGGGCTCCGGCCATTTTCCAAGACACAGTAATCTTCACCGCCGAAGGTGACTTGTGGAAAACCCATCTTGATAGCAATGTGACGCGTCGCCTCACACGCCACGCAGCAGAAGAGCTTGGAGCGCGCATCTCCCCAGATGGCCAGTTCGTTGCCTATGTGGCGAATTATGAAGGTGCCCCAGAAATCTATGTACTGCCCATGCGGGGTGGCGTACCGAAACGGGTAAGTTTCGAAAATAGCCGCGTACGCATGCAAGGCTGGAGCTCGGATGGTCAGGTGCTGTATAGCACCGACAATATTGTCGGCCCGGCAAACCAATGGGTCATGCGACAAGTCCACCCTGACACCTTGGAAACCACTACATTTCCACTGATCGATGCTATCGAAGGCCAGCTCGACACCCAGGGCGAACATCTTTATTTTACCCGCTTTGGCCTACAAGCCACCGGTGACAACGCCAAGGTATATCGCGGTGGTGCTCGGGGCGAAATTTGGCGCTACACCACAGGAACCACGCAGGAAGCAACACACCTGACTGCCGAGCACCAAGGGTCCGCCAAGCGACCCATGCTCTGGCAAGATCGCGTGTACTTTATTAGTGACGCCGATGGCACACCAAATATCTGGTCGATGACCTCTCATGGCCGCGATTTTAAACAGCACACTCACTATAACGACTGGCAAGTATGGGATGCCAACCTACACAATGGCCGGATTGTCTATCAACATGGTGCCGATATCCGCTTATTCGACATCGATAGTGAACGCTCACAAACGCTGACAATCGGATTAGCTAGTGACTTCACCCAGCGGCAAGAGCGTTGGCTAGACGATCCGATGGATTACCTCACCGACGTGACTTTTGGTGGTGACGATCAAGTGGTGCTTACCGCTCGTAGCCAAGTGGCAGTGGCAAGCACGGGCCAGCGTCGCGTCGCCCACATCCAAACACCAGAGGCCTCACGCAGCCGGTTTGCAGTGATTAGCCCAGATGGTGAATGGGTATATGCGGTAAACGACCATAGTGGTGAAAATGAAATTTGGCGCTTCCCAGCAGATGGTAGTAGTGGCGCGGAGCAACTCACCACCGATGGTCATGTGTTCCGCTGGAATATCCATGTGTCACCGGATGGCCGCTACCTTGCCCATCACAATCACTTAGGACACCTGTATCTGCTGAACCTAGCGACCGGTGAAAACACGCAAATCTTTGCCGAGAATATGCCCAGCCGCGGCTACCCCGATGTGCATTGGTCTGCCGACAGCAGCCTGCTCAGTTTTACCATCGAATCGCGGCATGAACCGCAACGGCACCAAGTGGTAGTGTATCACTTAGATAGTGGCGAACATGCGCTGGTCACGTCGGATAAATACGAGTCTTACTCCCCTGCTTTTAGTCAGGATGGCCATTGGCTTTATTTCTTATCTGACCGAGTCTTCACACCGACCCCAAGCTCGCCTTGGGGCGACCGGAATATGGGCCCCATGTTTGACAAGCGCACCCAGATTTTTGCGGTGTCATTAAAACCGGATGCCTGTTTTCCATTTGCGCCACCTGCGGAAATTCGTCACTGCGACGATGAAAAAGCCGGTGAGCAATCAATCCGCTTGGACGGCATTCAAGACCGTTTGTGGCAGGTTCCAGTCTCCGCAGATAACTATTTTAATCTAGCAGCGAATGAAGACCGATTGTATGTGCAAGCCCGTGAGGCCGGTTGGGGTAACTCTCCGACCTTATATAGCATTGCCTTTTCCAATGACGAAGCCAAGCGCGAAACCTTCGCCAACAATGTCGTGCGTTATAGCTTATCTAACGACGGCAAGCGCTTGTTCTATCAGCAAACCGGTGCCCACAATCTATTTATCGTGAATGCAGGGGCCACTGCTCCAAATGATATCCAGCACGCGCGCGTGGCAACGCGCCAATGGCAAATAGCATTATCGCCAGTACAAGAATGGCGACAGATGTTCCGAGATGCTTGGCTAATGCATCGCGATTATTTGTTTGACCCCAATATGCGGGGTGTCGATTGGACGGCGATGTATGAACGCTACTCACCATTAGTGGATCGCCTCACCGATCGGCATGAACTCGATGATTTATTCGCGCAAATGATGAGCGAATTGAATGTACTGCACTCGCAAGTGCGTGGTGGTGACTATTCGCAACCTCGGGAGCGTACATCGGCGGCAACTCTGGGCGCCCAACTCACAGCCACCCGCGATGGGGTGCGTATTGAGACCATCTATCGGGTGGATCCAGAATTACCTCAACAGGCGGCACCACTGGCGGCCCCGGGCGTAGATGCCCAGGAAGGCGATCTAATTACTCAGGTCAACGGTCGCGATGTATCTAATCCTGGTGAGGTGCTGCATGCCTTACGTGGCACGGCCAATAAGCAAGTGTTGCTGACCTTGAACCGCAATGGAACATCGCTGCAAACCGTGGTGACACCGGTGGATGGTAACCGCGATCATCGCTTACGTTACGAAACCTGGGTACAGAATAATCGGGACCGCGTCAGCGAGGCCAGCGACGGCCGTTATGGATACCTACATTTGTATGCCATGGGGGCCAACGATATCAGTAGCTTCGCTCGTGAGTTCTACGCCAATTTCCAAAAAGAGGGGCTAATTATTGATGTACGTCGCAATCGTGGCGGCAATATCGATAGCTGGGTGCTTGAGAAATTGATGCGCCGCGCTTGGTCATTCTGGCAACGGCGTGGCGGAAGCGATAGCTTTACCAACATGCAGCAAGCATTCTCAGGTCAGCTCGTTGTGCTCGCCGATCAGCTCACCTATTCCGATGGCGAAACCTTCTCTGCCGGTGTCAAAGCCCTCAACCTCGGACCCGTCGTCGGCAAGCGCACTGCGGGAGCGGGCGTATGGCTATCGGATCGCAATCGTCTTGCTGACCGTGGCTCAGCCCGTGTCGCAGAGCTAGGCCAATTTGCCGTCGATGGACGTTGGATTGTAGAAGGTTACGGGGTCGCTCCAGATATTGAAGTGGATAACCTACCATTGGCGACATTCCAAGGTACCGATGCTCAGCTTGAACGAGCCTTAGAGGTACTCCACGAGCTTGTGAAGCAGTCACCACGACCTTCATTCACTCCGGGTCCACTCACGGCCCCTATCGCTGACGACGTCCGCTAACCGGGGCTTACAGAAGCGCTGGCAATCTATTCAGGTCGCCAGCGCTTTTCTTTAAAACACTCGACCTAATTGCTCAATCCCCTGAATATCCGTTGCCTGTAATGGCACTTGATAGAGCGGGTAGCGGTCAAATAACGTTGAAATCTCGTGCAAGCGTTGTGCTTCTTGTTGTCGCCGCGTGGCTAAAAACGCACCGTCCGCGCTTTTGGGCAAAACTCGATTCACAAACAATCCCGCTAGAGGTAACCCTTCGTTCTCTAACACCTTCAGTGCTCGTTGAGTTTCTAAAATAGGTAGCTTTTCGGGAGTGAGTACATACAGCATCGCCGTTTGTTCTGGGTTTTTTAAAATCCGTCGCGTGCGCTGAAACAAGCGCTGGCGATGTAACAATGTTTCGGTGATTCCACGACTTCGCGCACTCATGCCGGCACTAGCAAGCTGCTCCGGTTCGTCCATCGGGTGGTCAATATCTTTTCCGCGCTTCGGACTCAAATGGGCCAACACTCCACTTAGCTCCGAGGATTTCTTATCGTGCTGCAACATACCTTGAGTCCAGGCGGCCATGGCTTCGGGCAAAGTGAGCAAACGCAATGTGTGTCCGGTGGGGGCGGTATCAAAAATAAGTAGGTCGTATTCATTTAAGCCCCGTTCTATTTCCCGGCAAATACGTTCTAATAGGGCCGCTTCTTGTGCGCCCGGAGAGTTCGCCGATAGCCGTAATTGACGTTCCGCTTCCGCGTACATATCAGGATGCACAAACTGCTTCATTTGTTGAACAATGCGATCAACATGGGCTTTCGCTTCTGCATCCGGGTCAATTTCTAACGCCGACAGGTGGCTCGTGATCGAAGTAACACGCCCCCCAATGGATTGGTCGAAGGCATCACCCAAATTGTGGGCTGGGTCGGTGGAAATGAGCAACACTCGTTTACCGCTAGCCGCTGCTTGTAACGCTAGCGCCGAAGCGATTGTGGTTTTACCCACCCCACCTTTCCCACCCACGAGCAACAATCGCCGTGAAAACAACTGCTGTTGCGCGGTGATCGAAAAGTCCATCCAAGTCATAGCTAAAAAGACCTCTCCCAAAAAAGTTGGCATCTGCCATACTCACTCCATGAGCGAGGAGTTCCATTTATGATAAGTCGTATCATCGCAATCCTATTACTCGTGCTCGGTGGCGCCTTAATCTGGCAAAACCACCAGGCGTCATTTGCTTTAGTAGTTGCCAATGCGCTGCCGTTACTCGCATTTTGCAGCTTCGTATTTTGGGCGCCAAAGCTAGCCATCATCTGGCGACGGACACTTAACCTTTGCGCTCTATTTGGATGTTTAATGTGGTTTAACTTTCAGCTCGCCATCCGCCTCGATCTGGGTCAGCTCTATTCGAATCCTGAATACTATGGCATCGTCGCCATATGGGCGCCTCTGTATAGCACAATCTTTGCTGCCGTGGTGGGCATCGCAGTATACGTGGTGTTACGTATCAAGCTCGCGCGTAATGAATCCATTTAACAGCAGCGTATGTTATCTAAGGGCGAATGCTCCATCCCCATACGAATATGCCACTCGTGGAAACGTTCCAACATCAGTGGCTGCAATTCCAATGTATAGAAACTCGCAGGATTCGGCACCCCCATGAGCTCCGAATACACCATCAGCATAAACAGATCATCACGATCACGTTTTGCGCGTGCAATCGCCGATCGGTAAGGAGCATTATAGGCCTCCTCGGCAAATGCATTGGCCTTGCGCCAAAAGGCTTTTATCTTGCCTAAACGAGGCATGTTTTAATCCTCTGCATTCGCTGGCACTGAGTCGGCAGTTCCTTTGCGAAGCCGGTTCAGCGTAGATGCACATTCCAAAGCAATAAAAATTGCTGCGATTAACACCACGATATCTAAACCGAACAAGAACCATTGCTCATTTGAGTAGAAGGTGCGTAATTGTATAACTAAGGCCGCAACTGTCATCACCAGCAGGAATATCAATGGTACTAAGGTAAAATACATTGGCCGACCATAACGCACCAACAACACGGTGATCACCAATAAGGTTAAGCCCGCAAGCAACTGATTGGTGGTTCCAAACAAAGGCCAAATAATTAACCCACCGGAGCCGTCAGCGCCCCCGGCTCCAAAAGCAAGGAGCAAACAAGCACCTACCGCCAGCAAAGTCGACGGCACTATTTTCTGCATCCACGAAATACCGTAAATCTGCCCCCATTCTTGGAAGATATACCGCTGTAAGCGCAAACCGGTATCCATGGTGGTTCCTGCAAATAGCACCGCCATTACCGTAAGTAGGGTCTGCGCCAACCCTTCACTTAAGCCCACGCCATTGCTTAGAATACTAGCACCACCGGTAACAAACGCATTCACTCCACCTTGCCCGAAGCTCTGATATACGGCCTGCCAGTCTGCCAAAGTAGCAAAGCCTGCGGCTGCGGCAATAATGGCAGCTAACGCTAGTGAGCCTTCGCCAACGGCACCAAAATACCCAACGAAACGGGCGTCGGTTTCCTTATCCAGCTGCTTCGCGGTCGTGCCGCCCGCGACTAAGCCATGGAAGCCACTAATGGCGCCGCAGGCGATGGTCACAAACAGCAAAGGTACCATCGATGGTGTTCCCGCCGGTAAATCAGTATTAAATGCCGGAGCGACCATGTTAGGCCCCGCAATCAGTACCGCTGCGTAGAGCAAGATCAATCCGATAAATAGCTGCAAGCCATTAATGTAGTCCCGAGGCTGCAGAAGTACCCAAACCGGTAGTAATGAGGCAATGGCGGCATAGCCAAACAAGATAACAATCCACTGAGCACGATCGGAAAGCCCGATAAAGGTCTCGGGAAGAGCAAGCGGGAACACAGGGCCGAGTCCAATCAGGCCATAAAGCGCAAGAACACCGATAATCGACACGGCTAGTAAACCCACCAATTTTCGATAGATGAGCTGACCGATGATCAATGCCACAAATATCGCGCCCCATACTGGAATCACCGCGCTGTTGAAATCAACGAGTAAGCCCGCAATGACCACCGCAAACACGGCGTTGACCATAAGAAGCACAAGGAAAATCACGATCATAAACAAGCTGCGCGCACGGGCGCCCACCACATCGCCGGTAAGCGCGCCAATGGATTTCGCTTTGTTTCGGTTACTGGCCCAAATCGCACCCGCATCGTGCACTCCGGCAAAAAATATGGTGCCCAAAATCACCCACAAAAAAGCAGGGACCCAACCCCAGATCACGGCAATAGCAGGACCAATAATCGGCGCAGCGCCCGCCACCGAGGTAAAGTGATGGCCCCAAAGAACAAATTTATTGGTGGGAACAAAATCAACGCCGTCTTCAAATTCATGAGCGGGGGTTCGAAAGTTGGGGTCTAGCTTGTAGATACGCTCTGCAATAAATTTGGAGTACAACAAATACCCCAGTGCCATAGCGCCAATACCTGCAAGTAAAACGAAAATAGCATTCATGGTGTGAGTCCACTGGTTGATATTTTTCAATGGGTCGATTCGATATTGCACGGTAACACGCGTGACATCGAAAACAGACTAGACTTTAGCAGAATATCTCACAGCAAAAAAAAACGGCCACTAAAAAGTGGCCGTTTGTTCAATACTTTCTTGCTAACTCAGGTGCTTAGAAGCGGTAACGAACACCGATCTTCGCGTTCCAAGTTGATCCGCGTGCGTTGTAACGTACTGCGTCAGCTTGGGTACCGAAGCCACCGAAAGGCGGGCTATAGATGTACTGTCCAGTTTCTGGATCAAGCTGAACGGCCGCAAAGCGAACGCCGGTATCAGAGAAGCTCACAGTGTGACGTTGGTTGTTGTCAAACATCGCCAACACGTTGCGGATATCAACATAGATAGCACCACGGTGATCATTGAACAATCCTGGAATTTCCTGCTCAAAGCGGAAATCTAGGTTGGTCAACCAAGGACCACGGTTACCTTCGTTACGTACCGCATAGCCACCAGCGTACTGGCTCAGGTTTGCTTCCGTTAACCATGCATTCAATTGCTCATACGTTAACCCACCTGCGTAACGAACGTTTGGATCGTTCGGGCCGCTTGGGATGTATGGCAAGTAGTTGGTAGAAGACCACAAGTTTTGTTGTGAACCGTCACCAAACCCACGGAAGCGGAAGGTATCCAATGCATAGCTGTATGGACGTCCCGACATACGCTCCCAGAACAGGTTAAAGTTCGACGAGTAACCTGCAAAGATTTCTGTGCGATAGTTCAACGATGCCATCAAACGGTGCTTCACTTCATACGATGCAACGCCCACTGTTGGATGCTGCTTGTCGATTGCCGTCTGGAAGTTGTAGTTTGAGTGAGCCGTTGAAGAACCACCAGAGGTGATATCTTTAACGTCTTGGTTCGCATAGCTGAAACGGAAGCCTAAGCCGTTGTCCCAGTTATTGCCCAAGCTGAACGTTGAAACCACTGAACGACCGCCAGATACGTTGGTCAACATAATGTCGTAACGATCTGTGTTAAAGCCACCAATGGTATCTGGACGTGGGCCTACAAGTGGATCCCAGCCAACATATAATGGACGTCCGCCCATTGATGTTACTTGGTTGCCGCTGTCATCAAGCAGAGCCACTTTGGCTAAGTTCGTCCATGCAACTTCACGATCTTTTTGCGTGTACACCACTTCTGCTGATGCAAACCAGCCGTCACCCAACAACGGAATGCTCAGATCAGAGTAATCTAACGCTAATGCATAACGTGTGTCGTAAGGCATTTTGAAGTTTGGATCGATTGGCGTGGTATTACCGTCACCTGCTTGTAATGCATCGCGCATTTGCTGAGGAACTTGAGTAATGTCCGCGTTTTCAACGTTGTTCAAGTTTGGTGCTGCAACGATGGTTACACCGTCGTTAGAGTACGCATTTGAAATCCACACATTAGGACGGCCACCAGAGAAGCGACCTACACCACCGCGTACGGTCATGTTGTCTGTCCACTCATAGTTGAAGCTGAAACGTGGAAGAACCAGATCCAGACCATCCATGTTGTTGGTGTTGTCGAAACCGTAGCGATCCATGAAGTTCTGGTTAAACGCTGGGCGGTCACTTGAGCTAAAGCGCTCATAGCGAACACCAAAGTTTAAGGTCAGATCCCAGTTCACATCCCAGGTGTTTTGCAAGTATGCCGCCATGTTGCCGTAGGCAAACTCAGCTGCACCGTCATTCACGTTATTGGTAAATGCGTTTTGATACTGAATCTGTGCTGCCTGACGATTCTCGAACGCTTCAAGGCTATCGAAGGAATACACGCCTAGCGCGTTCTGAACGAACAGGTTAAACACATCGATATTTTGATATTCAGCACCGAACTGAATCTGATGCGCGCCTAGCAAGTACTCAGCGTGCAATTGAATTTCAGTGGTCGTAGTTTCTAAATGGTTCGCATGGCGTGAACGGTCTGGACCAATATTAATGGTACCGCCAGCACCTGCTGGGTTTTCATCGTCAGTAAAGCGAACATCAACCTGACCCATGTTTAGACCCAACGAAGGATCCTGACCAGTAGTCACATCTTTTACGGATGCTTTAAGTTCAGTGCTGAAGTTTGGCGACCAGTTTGAATACAGCTGCAATGCAAAGTTGTCCATGGTCTGAGTACGCGTATACCAGCGTGAATTCAGATTCAGGTTTGTAGTGCCACCGGTTAGGGTGTTGTTTGCTGCTTCATCATCGGCACGCTGGTAAGTGAACGATGCACGATGGTCATTGCTCACGTTCCAATCCAACTTAACTAGAATCTTTTCGTCTTTCTGGTCCGGTTGTACGTTCCAGTCACCCGCGTCTACACCGTAAACATCACGAGCAATCTGTTGCACACGGGTTACAACGCTTGGATCGATCAGTTTTTGCTCAACCGCAGCAGAACCCGCTGGGCCTTGACCAATTGACGTCGGCTCGCTGTAGTTTTCGTAGTTTACGAAGAAGAACAAGCGGTCTTTAATGATTGGCCCACCTAGACTAAAGCCATAGGTTTCTTCTTTATAATCAAGGTTCGGACGGGCGCCGCCTAAAATGCGGCTTGCCTTTGGATTGCCCGCCAGATCGTCTGATGCGTACTCGTAGAAGAATGAACCACTAAGCTCGTTCGTCCCTGAACGCGTTACCGCGTTGATGCGTGCACCAGAGAAGCCTGAATAACGCGCATTGAAAGGAACGGTTTGAATCGATACCTGCTCAATAGCGTCAATTGAAATTGGTGAACGGTTGGTGGGGTAACCACCGGAGTTCAGACCGAAGTCATCATTCTGACCGATACCGTCAACCGTAATGCTGTTATAACGTGGGTTGTTACCGCCAACCGTCAATGAACGGTTGTCGTCACCCAAGTCTGCTGCCAATGGGTTTTGACGCACGATGTCTTTTAGATCGCGGTCAAAGGTTGGCATGTTTTCGATTTCTTGTGCGCCCCACGTACTTGAAGAGCCAGCTTGCAACGATGTGGTGTTGATGGCACGACCGGTGACAGTGATGCGCTCATAACGTTCTTGACGCGCATCAAGCTGTGCGTTCACACGGTAGGTGTCACCTAACTGCAGGAAGATGTCTTCCAGCGTTTTGCCTTCGTATACTTCAGAGTCGATCATTACAATGTAAGGACCGCCAACACGCAAACCAGACGCGGTGAAGATACCCGAGTTGTTGGTTGTTGTGGTGGTAACGGTACCCGATGGAACGTGCTGGATGATTACGCGAGTGTTGGCGACCACTTCACCTTGTGGTCCAACGATCTGGCCACGCATGGAGGAAGCAGTTTCCGCCATCGCAACACCAGACATTCCTAACGTAAGCGCTACTGCCGCAGCGATGCGGGTCAGTTTCGTCGTTTTAGTCATGCCAATTTCCTGCATAGTTAGTGTGTGAGAGATTTAAGACTAGCTTGGACGCGTAACGATAACCTCGAATTGTGACAACCCGATGACTACCGTATGAACGAAACGCGCGAATTCTATTACAAATAGAGGACAGTTTCACAGTTTTTTTGCCCAATTTAGCCGCTTTTTTGTTGTAAATTTGTAGCTACAGCAATTTGTTCTGATTATATATTAGACAAACTGTATGACAAAATTTTTACAAGATCTAGGTGTATAATTAATCAAATAGCGTAGAAGTTGTTAAGCGTTTTTCAGATGGGCTTTTTTCGGTTTCAGTCTGCACATAAAAAATGCGTGACATTAAAATCACTTAGCTTGAAATCGGTGACTGTGTCATTTGATGTTCACTACATCATTAATTACCTAAGTAATTTTTTATCTCAGCAATAAACGCATCCGCATAGCGCTCGAGTTTTACTTGGCCGACGCCGGAAATACGCAACATGGCGTCATGGGTAGTGGGTAGCATCAGGGCCATTTCCTGCAGGGTTACGTCGCTGAACACCACGAAGGGCGGCTTTTCTTCCCGCTCCGCGATAGCTTTGCGTAATGCACGCAATCGCTTAAACAACGCCTTGTCGTGTTGCCCTCGATCCGTCACGGTGTCCGTTTGCGCCACAGTTTGCACGCGCGGTACCGCCAACGTGAGTGCGATGTCACCACGCAGCACCGGGCGCGCTTCTTCGGTGAGTACAAGGGCACTATGGCGGCGAATATCTTGAATTAATAAGCCGCGGTGAATGAGTTGCCGCAGCACTGATGTCCAATGTTCTTGGCTGTTATCCTTGCCAATCCCCCAGGTGCTTAACTCGTCATGGCGGTATTGCTTTATTTTTTGGGTTTGCGCACCACGTAGCACCTCTACCACATAGTGCAATCCGAACTGCTGGCCCGTGCGATAGACACAACTGAGTGCTTTTTGAGCGTCTACGGTGCCGTCGTAGGAGCGCGGCGGCTGCAAACACAAATCGCAGTTCCCGCAGGCCCTCTCCCGGTACTCGTTAAAATAGTTCAGTAGCACAATACGCCGACAGGTCTGAGCTTCTGCAAACGACGTCATGGCTGAGAACTTTTGTTTCTCAACACGACCTCGGGGGGTATCGTCTTGCTCATCGAGTAAACGCCAAATCCAATTGGAGTCGTTTGGCTCGTACAGCATGATGGCTTCTGCCGGGGCACCATCACGACCGGCGCGACCGGTTTCCTGATAATAGGCTTCAACACTGCGAGGAATATCAAAATGCATCACAAAGCGCACGTTTGGTTTGTTAATCCCCATACCGAACGCCACTGTGGCGACCACCACGTCAATGTCATCGCGCAGAAATCCTTTCAGGGTGCTATGCCGATCTTCATGAGGGAGTCCCGCATGGTAAGGTGCTGCCCGCACACCATTGCGCATGAGTGATTCGGCGATATCTTCGGTTTTTTTGCGGCTACCGCAATAAATAATGCCCGACGCGCCCTTTTGCCGCTTCACATAAGCAAGTACTTGCTCGCGCGGTTTAAATTTCTCCTGCACCACATAACGAATATTGGCCCGGTCAAAAGACCCTTGCACCAGTTCGGGATCGTGAAGATGTAAGCGTTCAATTATATCGTGGCGGGTCACTGCATCGGCAGTAGCGGTGAGCGCAAGCACTGGGGTACCCGGGAGCCACTCTCGAATTTGGCCGAGCTGACCGTATTCAGGACGAAAGTCGTGGCCCCATTGAGAAATACAGTGGGCTTCATCCACCGCGATAAGGGCCACATCCAGTTCCGCGAGACGCTCTCGGAAGTTCGGCTGCATCAGGCGCTCAGGTGCTAGATAGAGCACTTTTAAATCGCCGCGATGGAGCTTGCGAAAGGTGTCCATCACGTCCGCCGGTTGCATGCCAGAATGCACAGCGCCGGCGGCAATACCGAGCTCCTGCATCGCGGCAACTTGGTCGTCCATTAACGACACCAAAGGCGATATCACTAAGGTGACACCAGGTAACATTAGCGCCGGCAACTGATAGCACAATGACTTTCCCGCGCCCGTCGGCAACAATGCGAGTGTATCCCGACGCTCAAGCACAGCACGAATGATTGCTTCTTGCCCAAAGCGAAAGGCATCGTAACCAAATACGTCACGTAGTTTTGCTTTCGCCTCGAGCAATCGAGAATCAAGGTTGGTTTGAGCTGTAGATATGGAATGCACTGCTAACAATCACCGTGGTCGTAAGTTCTGGGCAAGTGGCCTGATGTCTTATTGACTCTCTCAAAGATGGTCACTATTGTAAGCGTCCCAGCCACAGATAACCATGAGCTTATGTCTTCTTCTTCGTTACTTGAGCAAATTTCTACCTTTATGAACGAGCAGATCCCATTTCAGCAGTATTTGGGCATTGTAGTGACTCGTTTCGACGCTCAACAATCGGAAGTGCGCTTTCGCTGGAAAGAGGAACTAGTTGGCAATGCACCCATGCAAATCTTACATGGTGGAGCCACAGCTACGGCGCTTGATACCGCTGGCGGCGTGGTGATTATGGCCAGCGTAATTGAACGTTTGAACAAAGATCTTAGCCCGGAAGAAATTGTGCAGCGTATCGCCCGCTGCGGCACTATCGACCTACGCGTCGACTATGTGCGCCCAGGACGCGGTGAAGAGTTTATTACCACGGCGACGATTATTCGTTCTGGCAATAAAGTGGCCGTTGCTCGCATGGAAATGCACAATAATGAAGGCATGCTCATCGCCTTCGGTACTGGTACTTATATCGTAGGATAATGGCGTGACTCCACCGACTCCTTTACCTGGATCAGCAGAAGCGGATCGCCAAGCACGACAAGGCGTATTTTTTGCCATCGCCGCCTACACCATCTGGGGTGTTGCCCCGATTTATTTTAAATCAGTTGCTCACGTACCTGCCTTTGAAATCCTTGCCCACCGCATCATGTGGGCATTTATTTTGGTGTTTATCCTGCTCGCTCTAACCGGACGGTTAGGCCGTGTGGCCGCTGCCTTTAAAACGCCCAAATTACTTTTCCGCCTTGGTATCGCGGCGGTACTGGTCGGCTTTAATTGGTTTTTGTTTATTTGGGCAATTGCTAACGACTTTATCCTTGATGCGAGCTTGGGCTATTACATCAACCCGCTGCTAAACGTGGCTATTGGCATGTTGTTTTTTGGTGAACGGCTGCGCAAATTGCAAATATGGGCGGTGGCCTTGGCCTTTACCGGCGTTGCCATTCAAATAATTACCTTCGGTTCCGTGCCTTGGGTCGCGCTGGTGTTAGCCACGTCATTCGCCACCTACGGTGCCATTCGCAAAAAGCTCCCTTTCGATTCCCTCACAGGACTCTGGCTTGAGGTGCTGATTCTGCTGCCGGCAATTCTCATTTACTACTTCGGGTTTGCCAATAGTGACGCGAGCAATATGTTTGCCAACGATTGGAGTTTGAATGTGTTACTGGTGATGGCTGGGGTGATCACAACAGTGCCGCTGCTGTTTTTTACTGGGGCGGCAAAGCGCATTCGCTATTCCACCTTGGGCTTTTTCCAGTACATCGGACCGAGCTTGATGTTTGTTTTGGCGGTATTTCTATACGGCGAGCCCTTCGAGCTGGATAAAATGATCACCTTTGGGATTATTTGGACTGCATTAGGAATCTATTCGTTTGATGCAGCACGCCTACACCGACAAACACGGCAAGCAGCCAAAGCTGCTCGCATTGCGGCCGCCAAACAATAAGTGCAGGCAGGCCGCTAGCGCAGCGGCGTGAGTTTCGCGTAGGCCACCACGAGCCATTTACTACCCGCATCATCGAAGTTCACTTGAATACGGCTTTGTGGGCCAGTGCCCTCGTAGTTGAGTACTGTGCCTTCCCCAAAACTTTGATGCAGCACCCGCTGCCCTAATTGAAATCCCGTTTCGCTAAAGGCTTCGTGTGAGGCGCTGGTGTGGAAACGGCTGCGCCGCGCCGCAGGTTGCTCAATGCGGGTTTGCACGCGCACTTCCGTGATCAGCTCTGAGGGAATCTCCGCAATAAAACGACTGGGCCGGTGGAAGTTTTCTTGGCCATAGAGCCGACGGCTTTCTGCGTAGCTCATCACCAATTTCTCCATGGCGCGAGTCATGCCCACGTAACATAGACGCCGCTCTTCCTCTAACCGTCCAGGCTCGCCCGATGACATTTGCGAAGGGAAGGTTCCTTCCTCCATGCCCGTCATAAACACCAGCGGGAATTCTAGCCCTTTCGCGCTATGCAGGGTCATGAGCTGAACCGCATCTTGATACGCATCCGCTTGCTCGTCGCCAGCTTCCAATGCCGCATGGGCCAAAAACTCCGCAAGGGGCGTCATGTCCTCTTCACCCGAAGGCATAAACGATTCGGTGGCGCTCACTAATTCTTGTAAGTTTTCTACTCGGGTTTCCGCTTTATCGCTTTGTTCTGCCTGATACATAGCGAGCAGACCACTGCCTTTAAGCACTCGGTCTGTTTGTTTCGACAACGGCTGATCGGCGCACTCTACTTCTAGCTGCGCGATCAAGTCCAAAAACGATGCCACCGCATTGCGGGCACGGCCCGAAAGCATCGACTCGTTCACCATTTTACGTGCCGCATTCCACATGGTGGTTTGTTCGTTACGCGCTAGTTCTCGCACCAAGCTTAATGTGCGCTCGCCAATACCACGACTTGGCGTGTTTACCACACGCTCAAAGGCCGCGTCGTCTTGACGATTGCTGACTAATCGCAAATAGGCCACAGCATCTTTGACTTCTTGTCGATCAAAGAAGCGTAAGCCGCCATAAATACGATAAGGCAAACTGGCGTACAGGAGAGATTCTTCTAGCACTCGGGACTGAGCGTTGTTGCGATACAACAACGCCACATCACTGAGGGCGCCGCCTTGGTCTTGCCACTGTTTGATTTGCGCGACGATATACCGCGCTTCTTCTTGTTCGTTAAACGCAGAATATAGGGTGATCGGCTCGCCTTCCGTACCCTCTGTCCACAAATCTTTGCCCAAACGGTCACTATTATTGGCAATCACTTGGTTGGCAGCTTTGAGAATAGTACTTGTAGAGCGGTAATTTTGCTCAAGGCGGATGGTATCTGCGCGAGGGAAGTCTCGTAAAAAGTGCTGCAAATTTTCCACTTGAGCACCGCGCCATCCATAAATCGACTGGTCATCATCGCCCACGATAGCGACATGGTTATCAGCGCCGGCCAGTAACCGCACCCAGGCGTACTGAATTTGGTTGGTGTCCTGAAATTCATCCACCAAAATATGACGAAACCGCTTTTGGTAATGCTCGCGAACATGTTTGTTATCGCGCAGCAACTCGTGAGCACGCAACAGTAGCTCAGCAAAATCCACTAAGCCCGAGCGATCACATGCCTCTTGGTAGGCTTGATAGATTTGCAAAAAGGTCTTCTCAGCCGGATCCCAGGTTTCAATATGTTGTGGACGCAATCCATCATCTTTTTTGCCATTGATATACCAGCCCGCTTGCTTTGCTGGCCATTGCTTCTCATCTAAATTCAGTGCCTTGATGGTGCGTTTCAATAACCGGAGTTGATCATCGCTATCGAGGATCTGAAAGTTTTGCGGCAAACCCGCATCTTGATAATGAGCGCGTAACAAACGATGGGCTAAGCCGTGAAAGGTACCAATCCACATACGCTGCACATCGCGCCCGAGCAGCTTCTCGACACGACCACGCATTTCCGCCGCAGCCTTGTTGGTAAAGGTCACCGCCAGAACCGAAAATGGCGAATAGTTCATCACCTGAATCAGCCAAGCTATACGATGCACCAGCACACGGGTTTTTCCGCTGCCAGCGCCCGCAAGGACTAGCATGTCTTGCTCGCCAGCACTCACGGCCGCACGTTGCCGTTCATTTAGGCCGTCGAGCAAATATGAAACATCCATGGTGATCCCTCAGGGTTGGCAAAATCAAAAATACGCGCTCATGATACTGTACATAAAACCAGTAGGCAATTGTCGTCCGTTGTACGTTAATTAGGTCAGCAAGTGGCGCAATGCATGCAAGTCCTCAATGGTGGCATGAGGTAATCGTGTCATCTCTACGGGCGGAGCTTTTGGGGCGAACCAAATTGCCTGTGCGCCATAACGTAGCGCGCCTTGCACATCACTCACAGGATGATCACCCACATGCAACAAGTGCATCGGTTGCGCAAGCTGCAAATGCGCGCCAGCGGCCACGAAAAGATCCGAGTATGGCTTTCCTCGGCGACCTTCCCCTGGATGAAATGCCCTCTCAAAGTAATCCCCTAAACCGAGACGATAAATATCGGCATTGCCATTGCTTACCGCCACGAGGGGATAGCGCGTGGCTAACTCCGCCAACAATGTATGTACTTCTGGGGCTATCAATACGTCGTTACGGGCGTGTAAAAACACCTCCATTCCCTCGCTAGCCAGCGCCTTCGCTTTATGTAAGCTTATACCGCGTTCGGTGAGACCCCGCGTTAATGTGGCTAACCGCAAGGCGGTCATATCGCTGGCTAATTCTGCGTCTTCTGCTGCCACAGCATCGCGCAATTTCCGCCAAGCATGAGCATCCAGATCACTCACCGATGGCCATGCCGTTGCGATGTGGTCCGCCAACAATTGCTCCGCTCGCTGAATGACCGGCGCGTTGTCGTACAGAGTATCATCGAGATCAAAGCTGATCGCCGTAAAGGGTTGTAAGCGTTGGTGAAAATGCCACATAAAAACTCTCTGGGAAAAGGCGGTTATTTCTTTCGCTTTGCGCGAGGATGCGCCGCATCATACACCTGTGCTAACCGCTGAAAATCCAAATGGGTGTATATTTGCGTGGAGCTTAAATTCGCGTGGCCTAGCAGTTCCTGAACCGCGCGCAAATCCTGACTCGACTCCAACATGTGGGTCGCAAAACTGTGGCGTAACTTGTGCGGATGCAGGTTATCAAACAGCCCTTGTTCTATGCCCCACTTTTTTAAACGTATCTGCACGGAGCGCGCGCTGAGACGGGTGCCTCGCTGACCTAAAAACAATGCCGGTTGACCGCTTCCCGGCAGAGATGCGCGTTGTTCAAGCCATCGTTGCAGCCACACCGCAGCTTCACGACCATAGGGCACAATGCGCATTTTACTGCCCTTACCTTGAATTCGGAGTTCTTGATCCGCCTGAATATGCTTCACATTCAGAGATACCAACTCCGCTAAACGCAAGCCACTGCTATAGAGCAATTCAAACATAGCGCGATCACGAATAGCCATCCAATCATCAGGGGGAATATCCAATAGCTGAATCATGCTGTCGACATCGAGATTCTTCGGTAGGCGTTTGGGCGCTTTGGGGGCTTTAACCACGCGCGCGGGATTAGTTTTTAGTACACCGCGTTCAATCTGAACGGTAAAAAAAGTGCGTAGTGCCGACAAGCGTTGGTGAATGGTTGCCGGTCCATCGCCCGCACGACGCCAAGCAATGAGCATCTGCTCAATGGTTGAAACTACAGCATCTTTCCAGCGGGAAACGCCAAGTTTCTCTAAGTCCGCCACACAGTGCATCAGTTGGCGCCGATAACTTTCAACGCTGCGGCTTGCGTAACCGCGCACTCGCAACAGATAATCGGCAAATGCGTTCACCTCCTGCTGCAGCGTGGTCTTGGCCATTACTCGGGGCTCCGGTGTGCTCCTAAAACCCGTGGGAGCACAACCGCTAATACGTCCTGAAGCTGTGTAATCAGCAAGTAATCCATGGTGGGATCGAAGTGCAGAGGATCTTTACTGCCAACAGCAAGCATACCTAGTTCACCGTCTTGCCCGAGTAGAACCAAGGCTACCGATTGAATATGCTCTTCTTCTCGGAACAAAAGTTTCAGTTCGTCTTTGGGTAATCGGCCTAAATAAACTTTTTCTTCCTCGAATCGACGGGACAATAATTGCTTGTGGGTGTCGGCCGAGAACGTAAATTGCTCGGGTAAGGCCACTGGGCTATCAAAAAACTTCAACGACAACTCCGGCAACGCCAACTGGTCGCGGAACGTATCTTGCAGATGATCAATAACCGCATCCAAGCTATCGCATTTGAGCAGCTTGCGGTACAGCACGCTGTAGCCTTTAAAAATCTGTTCGTTGCGGCGCGCTTGTGTCATCAGTGCGGTAATTTCATCTTCAAGGCTGGTGACTTTCTCCCGCAATGCCCGCTGCTGACGCTCCATCAGTGATACCGATCCTTCTTGCTGATGACGCAAATTCATGCGTACCAGCACGTTCGGATAGTGTTCAAAAAAATCGGGATTGGCGCGCAGGAAATCCGCAACCATATCTGCATCGAGTTGCGTTGTGTCTAGTTCAGTGGCCAGCACTTTATCTTTACTCATAATACGAATTGTCCATCAAATACATGTTCCGCAGGGCCACGCATCCACAGCGTTTCGCCGGGTTGCCAGGTAATCTCGAGATTTCCGCCAGGGAGCGTGATCGTCGCTGGTGAAGCAAGCTTTTCTTGTAGCATACCCCAAACCGCGGCTGCACAGGCACCCGTGCCACAGGCTTGGGTTTCACCCACACCCCGTTCATATACACGTAACTTAGCCGTTTTCTCGCCGGTGACCTGCAAAAATCCGACATTTGCTCCTTCGGAAAAGCGTTCATAGCGTGTGAGTAACCCGCCCACTTCATTCACCGGAGCACTTTCCACATCGTCAACGAGCAACACGCAATGAGGGTTGCCCATGCTCAGGGCCCCAATCAAAAATGTTTGTTCTTGTGCTCTAACAATGTAGGTGATTTCTTGTTTATTCGCTCGAAAAGGAATTTCCGATGGTTCCAAAACCGGCTTGCCCATATCCACATTCACTTGCCCATCGACTTCAAGACGAATCCGAATGGTGCCTTTTTTCGTGCTGACAGTAATCTCTTGCTTGTTGGTTAACCCTTTCATGCGCACAAAGCGACCAAAACAGCGCGCGCCATTGCCACACTGCTCTACTTCGGAGCCGTCTGCATTAAAAATCCGATAGTGAAAATCCACATCTGGATCATAAGGTGCTTCCACCATGAGTAACTGGTCGAAGCCAATTCCCCGATGCCGGTCCGCCAAAGTGGCAATTTGTTCGCGACTCAAAAAGATATTCTGGGTGACGTTATCGATCACCACAAAATCATTACCAAGTCCGTGCATTTTTGAGAAGTGAACCAACATGATTATGTCACTGTGTCCTTTATTGTGTGTCGCTTATCGGAATTAATGTTTCTCCGCGCCATACATCGTCGAGCGTTTCTCGCGCTCGAATTAAATACGCCTGTTCACCGGCCACCATCACTTCCGGTGGCCGAGGTCGTGAGTTGTAATTCGAGCTCATAGCAAATCCATATGCACCTGCGCTTTTCACCGCCAACAGATCACCGGCGGCCACTCGCAAGGTTCGATTCTGGCCTAAAAAGTCACCGGTTTCACACACTGGACCGACAATATCTCCAGTGACCTCAGGGGCATTCGATGCCACCACATTCACGATATCGTGATGGGCCTGATAGAGAGAAGGCCGCAGCAAGTCGTTCATGCCTGCATCTACCATCACAAAATGTTTGCTGCGATTAGCTTTCAGGTATTCGACCCGCGTTAACAACACCCCTGCATTAGCGACAATAGCGCGACCTGGCTCGAGGTACAAAGCTAAATCCGGGTAATCCACCAACCGTGCATGCATGGCTTGTAGATAGTGACCAATCGGCGGCGGTGTTTCATCCGCGTAAGTCACCCCTAAACCACCTCCCATATCAAGATGCTTCAGTGAGATGCCTTCTGCCGCCAACGCATCGACGAGCACAAGCATGCGATCAAGCGCATCCAGAAACGGCTGTGTTTCAGTGAGCTGAGAGCCAATATGGCAATCTGCACCCACAATCTCAACCGATGGCAAACGCGCCGCACGGCGATAGGTAGCCAGTGCATCTTGCATGGGAATGCCAAACTTATTCGCTTCAAGTCCAGTGGCAATATAAGGATGGGTCTTCGCATCCACATCGGGATTCACCCGAAATGAAATTCGCGCGGTGCATTGCAGGTCGGCGGCAATCGCTGCGATGCGATCCAGCTCCGCATCACTTTCCACATTGAACTGACCAATGTTTTGCTCAAGGGCGTAACGGATTTCCGCGTCTGATTTGCCAACCCCAGAAAACACAATATTCTTGGCTAAGCCGCCAGCGCGCAGTACTCGCGCTATTTCTCCGCCAGACACTACATCGAAACCAGCACCAAGCTCCGCAAGCACCTGCAATACCGCCAAGTTCGAATTTGCTTTTACTGCGTAACACACCTTATGGGGCGCTGGCATATGGGCTTGAAACGCCTCCCACTGGCGCACAATTGCCGCTCGGGAATACACATAACACGGCGTACCAAAACGCGTCGCGAGTTCGGTTAAAGGTATTTCTTCGACGTGCAGTACACCGTCGTGGATCGCAAATTCTGACATGAACAACCTGTCTAAACTGATGTGTGAGGTAACAAATGTTCGACCCGCGCACGCACCGATGTCGATTCCTCAACTGAGGTCGCATCTGGATCGGTTTGCTCTGGCTCATCCGGCAAATACAAAGGACCTTTTTGGCCACAGCCCGCCAAAATAAACAGGGTGATGAGCGCTAACATAATGGTCTTCGTGCGTTTTATCATGAGTCACGTTACACTTGAGTCTTAAAGTTCCATATAATCGCATTCACGTGCCAATTTGTCACCCGAAAGCCACGTGAACAGGCTCGATTCGTAGCAATTTCTGCACGAAGATACAGGTTTTCAATCCGATTCTACTGTCAGGGAGCATCATGACCAGCAACACTCTCACCATCGCGACTCGCAAAAGTGCATTGGCACTGTGGCAAGCAGAACACATTAAAGCGCGCTTAGAAGCCCTGCATCCCGGCCTTCAGGTCACGCTTCTGCCTATGTCCACCCGCGGCGATGTGATTCTGGACACGCCTCTGGCCAAAATTGGCGGCAAAGGGCTCTTCGTCAAAGAGCTCGAAGTGGCCATGTTGGAAGGGCGCGCCGATATCGCGGTGCATTCGATGAAAGACGTTCCTGTTGAGTTTCCCGAAGGTCTTGAGTTAGCCACGATATGCACGCGGGAAGATCCCCGTGACGCCTTTGTATCGAATACCTATAAAAGTTTGGCCGAAATGCCTGCTGGTAGTGTAGTGGGTACCTGCAGCCTGCGCCGCCGCTGCCAAGTAGCCGAGCAGTTTCCTGATTTGGTCATCCGTGATTTGCGCGGCAATGTGCAAACTCGTTTACGCAAACTCGACGACGGCGAGTTCGACGCCATTATTTTGGCCGCATCTGGGTTAAAACGACTAGAACTGACCGACCGTATTACCGCCTGTATGCCTGTGGAACTATCTCTCCCCGCCAATGGCCAAGGTGCCTTGGGAATCGAGTGCCGAAGTGATGACACCCGTGTGAAAGGCTTACTAAAGCCCTTGGAAGACGAAGCCACCCGCGCCTGTGTTCTTGCGGAACGAGCAATGAACCGACGCCTCGAAGGGGGCTGTCAGGTGCCTATCGGCGCCTATGCGGAACTGCACAATGGTCGTATTCATTTGCGCGGTTTGGTGGGTGACCCAGACGGTACCCGTGTGCTCAGAGATCAAATTCAAGGAAAAGCATCGGATTACGAAGCGCTCGGTATCCAACTTGCTGAACAACTTATCGCGGCCGGAGCCGATAAAATTTTGGCGGCGGTTTATCGTAACGCGAAGGAGTAAACTATGCGCACCGGCACGTTACTTATCCGTCCCGACCAAACAGCAGATCCGATTGAATTAGCCCTGCGCGATCACGGCGTGCCTGTGTACAAATTTGCCATTATTGATATTCAGCCTCTGACCATAGCTTCACATCAGGTCAAACAATGGTGTAACACGCAATGGCAGGGAGTAGTCGCCATTAGCCCCAATGCAGTGCGCTGCTTCGATAAGTTACGAAAGAAATCCCCGTGGCCTACGGCACAGCAGTACTATGCCGTAGGCGCAGGAACCGCAGAGTCATTGGCCTCAGCAACAGCACAGCCGGTGCATTATCCTGCCGGTGACTTTACCAGTGAAGGCCTATTGCAACTGCCTGAATTACAACAGTGCGAAAATCAGGAATGGTTGCTCATTACCGGTGAAAACGGTCGCAGCTTATTAGCAGATACCCTGACCGAACGCGGCGCCAAAGTAACCACCGCGGAAATTTATAAGCGCGTGCCGCAGGTAAATACCTTGCCCGATGAGGAACCTAAGTGGCGCGACAACGTCGAAACTATAGTTGTATCCAGTGTCGAGCAAACTCGGTTATTCTGGGAAAACTTAAGTGACGCGGGGAAAGCATGGGCCAAAACCTGCACTTGGGTTGTTCCCAAAGGCCGAATCTCCGATTTTGTCGTAAGCTTAGGTATTGAAGAACAACAGATTGAAGCCACTGAGAACGCTGCAACACCTTCAATTATTCGGACGTTGACGAAAGTTAGGAAATCGACTGCTATGACGAAAAAGGATACTTCAGACCAACCTACCGCTAAGGCCACTGATTCTGGGTCGTCTACGCCACAACAGAAAAAGGCATCTGCACCTGAAAGGGCGACGCCCGCAAAGCTCGGTTTATTTAGTCGCTTCCTGATTCTCATGATTACGTGCAGCGTTTTGGTCCTTGCCGCCGGTGGCTACTTTGTTTGGCAAGCCCAACAGCAGCTGGTATCAGAGACGCAAGCACAACTTTCTGATATGAATGCTCGTTTAGCGGAAAGCGAACGCCCACGCACGGATGATCGAGATTGGAGCGAAGAGATAAGTGAGCTTCATGATACCATGACACGCCAGTTTGAAGCTGAGCGTAGGGCCCGTGAACGCGGCTTACAACGAATCGATACGCTCCGGCTTGAAACCGAATCAAGCTTACAGCAAGCCATCGACGATAACGCGCGAACCACGCAACGGTTAAGTGATGAAGTCCGGGCGGTGAACGCCCGACAAGGATCCGCTCGGCATATCTTTGAAGCCTATGATCTCGTGACTGCCGCTACCCATCGGCTGCGGTTTGAATACGATAAAACAGGGGCAATTAGTCTGCTCCAAGCAGCTAGTGAGCTTCTAGAGTCACAATCACCCGACCGCGATCAGAGCATTATTCGACAAATCCGCAATGACATCGAACTGCTGGAGGAATTACCGACAGTGGACGTTCACGCTATTGCTTTGCATGTACAGCGCTTACAACCGCAAGTGCGAAGCTTGCCCTTTAGCAGTGAATTTGCCGCACAACTGCAAGACGACGCGCAAGCAGATATCAGCGCCGACATTAGTCAGTGGCGACAGAATCTTGCCAATGCATGGTCGAGCTTCAGCCAAGACATCATCAAGGTGCAGCGCCACGACGAAATTCCGTTGCGTCTGGATCATGACCAACGCACCTTTATCTTGGGGCAAATTGAACTGTCATTGCAGATCACACAGCAGGCGGCATTGCGCCATCATGGTGACTTGTACCAAAACACCCTACGGGATTTACTTCACGTCATCGACACCTATTTAAGTACCGAGCATACCGACGTTCGCCAATTTCGGGCGGAGGTCGAGGTACTGTTAGATCTCCCAGTTGAGCCAGATTATCCAACGCGACTTCTCTCGCATGCTATGTTGCGGGATCGCGTAAGCGATCTTCAATCCAACAGCCAGGGGGAGTAACCGGACGTGCTCAAAGCTTTGCTACTGATAATTATTCTGGCCCTTGGCTTAATTGTAGGACCCATGTGGTCTGGAAACGCTGGCAGTGTGTTAATTCTGGCGGGGCCTTACTCCATTGAAATGAGTCTCGTGGTCGCCACCCTATTAGTGGCCGCCTTTCTCCTCTTGCTTTGGTTAGTCCAGGCTATCTTTCGCAAGCTTTCGTCCGGTAAACGTTTTACGCTCAGCTGGTTTTATAAGCGCAAGCAAAAGAAAGCGGAGAAACAACTTGCTCAAGCCATGCATCATTGGCTGAGCAAAAACTATCGGGAAGCAGCGGATTATGCCGAACGGGCGGCACCCCACTTACAACAGCCTCAGCACGGCTATCTGTTGGCGGCGTCTGCCTGGCAAGCATTGGGCAACTTAAAAGAACTGCAGCGTACACTTGGGCTTGCCTATGATTCTGCGCACCACGATTTGAATGTACGATTGATGCAACTTGAACAGATGACCGATAGCGGCCAAGCATTAAAAACCGCACGCACACTGTTGCAGGACCACCCAAAACACGGAGGGGTTCTGCGTGCCTGCGCAGAAACCTACTACAAGCACCAACATCTTGAATCATTGCGCGAATTGCTTCCACGTATCCAAGATCGCGACATCGTACCCGGTGCACGTTTAGCGGAATTTACCCGCGCTAGCTACCGCTCTTTATACCAAAGTGCGGGCACATCATCGGAACGTTTACGTGAGTTATGGAAGGAAACACCAAGCAAGTTGCGCCGCACACCTGCCGTACGCATGGCTTATCTAGACGTGCTCACACACCGAGGCTTTGGCGCTATCGCCAGTAAAGTAGCCACCCGTGGTTTAGCATTGAACGTATTTACCGCCAGTGACTTATTACAGTTTGATATGCGCGAATGGCGGCAAACCGAATCGCTGCGGGAAGAGGTCGAGAAACAAATCAAGCAACACCCAGAGCACCCCAATTGGTTTGTACTGCTCGGCGTTTTAGCCATGCAGGAATCGGATTATGGATTGGCCGAACGAGCCATTCAAAAAGCAATTTCCATGAAGCCTTCGCAGCTCGCATACCGACTGCTAGGTGATGCTTACTATGCAAGCGGGCAAAAAGAGTCCGCCTTACAAGCCTTTCGACAAGCAGCCAACTTACGCTAGGAGGTTTTTATGCGGTTCCTAGCTTCCATTGTTTTCATCGCTGCTTATTGTTTAGTCGCCTCCGCCGTTGCCCAGGAAAATACCGGCAACGGTACCGTTTATGTCTCTATTAGCGGTGTTGACGGGCGTGTGGCCAACAATGTACGAAGCTTACTGAGTATCCATGCTTTACACGAGCAAAGCGCTCCTGGGGCAGCCCGTGTGCGCTATCTACATAATCTTGCCCACCGTGATATTCGCCGCGCCGTGACCCCATACGGGCATTATCAGTTTGAGCTTGAGAGCACCCTTGAGCAGCGCGGAAGTGACTGGCATGCACACTACGACATCCGTCTGGGACCGGCCATTCCCATCGGTACGGTCTCCATTGAAATTCAAGGTGAAGCGCAACAAGACGACGCATTTCGCAATATCCGCAATCAAGTCAATTTACGCTCGGGAGCGCCTCTGCGGCACAGCAATTATGAAAATGCAAAAAGCCGAATCCGCGATATCGCCGCAGAACGCGGGTACTTCCAAGCGCGCTTTGTAAAACAAGAATTACGCATTGATCTCGACAGCTACCTTGCACATGTGGAGCTCGTGTTCGATTCTGGCCCACGTTATCGCTACGGCAAAGTCACCTTTAACGAAGGTCATCTCGACGAAGATGTGCTCTATCGCTTTGTTGTGTTCGAACAAGGTGATCACATATCGTCGACAGAAATTTTGGAACTGCAACAAGGCATGGCGGGTACCGACTATTTCGGCCGAGTCGAAGTACAACCACTTTGGGCAGAAGTCGATGACGATTACCAAGTACCTATTTCGGTAAATTTTGAACCCAACAACCGGCGCTATTATCGCACCGGGATTGGCTATGGAACCGACACCGGGCCGCGGATAAGTTTTGACGTAAACCAACGCTGGGTAAACTCTCGGGGGCATCGAGTAAACGGACAAATCCAGCTGTCAGAAATTTTACGCAGTGTGGGTGCCAGCTATATTATTCCGGGCGCTCGACCGCAAACGGATCAATATGCCATTCGCAGTTTATATCGAGATGAAAACACCAGTAATACCGAATCAGAATTATTCCGAGTCGGTGTCAGTTGGCAAACGGAGCTGACCCGCACCCAGCGCGTCATTGCTCTTGATTGGCAGACTGAACGCGATGTGATCGACGGCGTATCTCGCCGCTCAGACTTTCTATTACCGAGTGCATCATGGACTCGTGTTCATACGGATAACCGAATGGACGTCGATCGTGGCTTCCGAACCAATCTAACCGTCCGCGGTGCCTCAAGAGATTTGATGTCCGATACCGACTTTATACAGGGAACCCTTGCAGGAAAGTTCGTGCACCGCATGAGTGAGCGAGTTCGCATCCTCGGACGCAGCGAAGTGGGCTTGTCCGCAAGCGAAGAGTTTAGTCGCATTCCTACATCGTTACGTTTTTATGCGGGGGGAGATAATAGTGTTCGCGGCTATGGTTATCGTTCTATTGGGCCCCGCAGCGAATCCGGCGACGCCGTCGGTGCGCGCCACTTGGTGACCGGAAGTATTGAAGCGGATTACGAATTTCGCACCAACTGGCGTTTTGCGGTATTTACCGACGCCGGTAATGCGTTTAATGATTTAGATGAGCCATTTAAAGTGGGTGCCGGTTTCGGTTTCCGCTGGCAAAGCCCCGTGGGCCCTATTCGATTCGACCTTGCCCACGGATTTTCTTCTCCGGGCGATCGCATCCGGCTGCATTTAACCATAGGGCCTGATTTATGATGTTCTGGAAATGGTTAAAACGTTCTCTTTATGCATTGTTTGCGCTGTTATTAATCGTCGCAACTTTAGTCACTATTGCCATAACCACAGAGATTGGAAACCGCCTACTCCTCAGCCAAGCGAATCACTTTATACCGGGTGAATTCGAATACGGTGAATACTCAGGTGCACTATTGCGTGATTTCACTTTGCGTGATGTACGTTACCGAGATACAAACCAAGACATTGATATCGAGCTCAGTCATCTGCATGTGCGCTGGCGACCATGGGAACTTCTCGCGCAAAAACTCCACGTTCGAGATATCAGTGCAAACGGTATACGCATTCGATTGCCAGAAACCGCCGAAGAAGTTCCAGAAGAACCTAGCGAGTGGCCAGCAGCACTTCCTGATATCACCTGGCCTATTCAAGTAAGGCTAGATCACGTTTTAATTACCGATGTTGTGGTCAGCCAAGGCGAACAAGACATGGTGCTTGAACGTCTAACCATGCGCGGTCGCACCCGAGGAAATACGTTACACCTATACAGTTTTGTTGCGTCTACACCGGATATTCACCTGCAGTTGCACGGAACCATCGCGCCTCAAGGGGAATACTCAATGAGCATGAATAACCTTATTCGGGTTCATGTTCCTGATCAGGGCGACCTCACCGTCACTGGACAGCTATCAGGGAGCCAACAGAATCTCCAATTGCGCCAACAGGTCAGCGGGTTTCTCAGCGCCGATATCAATATAGAGCTTATCGATCCGTTAACGCCAAATTTGCGTTGGCAGGGCAATCTTCGCGCCGTGCAAAGTCGCGCACAAAGCAGCCTCCCCGAACTAGACTATATCCTTGCAGAATTGCGCGGCTCTGGCACATTGAATTCTTTTCAGGGCGATTTAAGAATTGAGGGGGAGCATGATGACTACGGGCCCTTTGTTGCCAATACCCAAGCCACTTATACAAGCGATGGCGCATCCCTAGATACCCTTTACGTTCGCGCCGACCAATTAGGCCTTATTGTCGATTGGACCGGTCACGCAGATATCACCACCACAGAAAGCAACGGCGTAACTACTGTCAATGCGATCCGAGCAAGCATGGGAGGAGCCTTACATTACGGTGATTTCGCCCCTACCGACGTGCGCTTTGACTATGAAGGCGATCTCACCCAAGCTTCTGCCCTGAACGTGACCATAAGTTCCGACGCGGGCACGATCGCCGTTGCAGGCAGTATAGCTTGGCACGAGGGTTTGCAGTGGGAGTTATCCCTGAATGCAGACCAGGTGCAATTGGACGACTATCACGACGACATCAGCGGCGAACTAGGTGCTGAAATATTCTCCCAAGGCCAATGGCACGAGCATGCGGATTTCGAAGTGGTGATTGGTCGCCTCTCTGGCATGGTCAATAACGTCGATGTTGAATCAAGTGGGCGTATCTATTGGCAAGATGACCGAATCCATACTCAGGATCTGCGCGTGTCACTCGACCAATCCTTACTGCTCGCTGAACTGGATATCAATCTCACCGATACCCTGCTAACCGCCAAGGTCAACGGTTCATCCTTCGTTTATGAAGATTGGCGCTTAGCTGAATTAGATGCCGATGTTCGCGTGGACTGGAGCATTGATGAACTCCCCGTAGGTACCATCGTAATTCGCGGTTTAGAACAGAACGAGAGTGTGCTTCTTGATGATCTCACGCTCAGCGCCGAACGTGAAGGCAACCGCTACAGTTTTGATATTCAAGGTACGGGACAAACTGCCGAAGTTACCCTTGCGACTTCGGGTACTTGGGAAAACAGTACGTGGGACGGCGTGCTGCATCAGGTTCATATTAATCATCCCGAAGCCGGCGAATGGCGCACGACCCAGGAAAGTGCGATGCAGATTAGTGCTCTTCATGCGCAAGTATCTCGCTTTTGCATTGAGCGGATTCGGCAAAATGCAGGCTTTTGCCTCGACATGGACTGGGATTTTGAATCGAATACGGGCCGCATTAACGCCGACGCGCAAGCTATTCGGTTAGCGCTTCTGCAACCGTTACTGCCAGAACAAGTGCAAATTAATGGCGCCTTAGATGCTCGGGCTCATCTTGAAATTATGCCAGATCGCTTCGATATCGATGCCTTTGCCACTATATCTGATAGCGAAGTGCTATTGCCCGAACAAGACATCGAATTACGCTTTAGAGAAAGCGAACTTGTGCGTATTCAAGGGAACGAGCGCGAGTTAGCAGTGCGATTCCAATTGCTCACTGATGATCTCGATGGCGGAGTTCAAGGACAAGCGACCATTACCAATGCACTGGGAGACGCCCAAGTCCGAGGTGACTCTCAACTAACCCTCGATAATCTTGGATTTATCTCAATTTTGGCACCCCAATTACAGGCTGTTGTAGGACGCGTTCGCGGGCAACTCAATTATTCAGGCGCTCTTGCTTCTCCGGCATTCCAAGGACAGATTGAGCTGCTTGATGCCGGAGCGGAAGTTCCTGCCGCAGGAATTACCATTACCGAATTACAGGTGAATGTCACCGGCTCTGGCGCTGAGGGCGAGCCCTTTACCTTGGTTGCGTCTGCTCGTTCCGGCGATGGCACTATTGAGTTTCAAGGACTCTACGATGTACTTGCCGCTCGGGCTGAGCTGAACGTCGTAGGAAGTAATTTTCAGGCCATGCAAACCCGTGACATAGCGGTTACTGTGAGCCCGGATTTACGCTTGGTACATACTACCGAGGGCTTGCGTATTCGAGGTGAGATACAAGTGCCACGGGCACGCATAACGCCGCCAGATATCGAGCAAATCGACATGGCCTCACGGGATACAGTGATTGTGCGAGGCGACGAGACTGTATTTACCTTTGAAGAGCGTGACTTACCGATCGATGCCGATGTTCAAGTGAGCTTGGGCGATCAGGTTCGTGTCGAAGCCTTTGGTTTTGAAGGCAGGCTAACCGGTCGCTTGCGCGTCATCGAACAGCCGGGCCAACAAACATCAGCCGTGGGCAACATTAATGTGGCTACAGGTCGCTACGAAATATTTGGTCAACCCCTCGATATCGAGCGCGGAAGCTTAGTATTCACCGGTGGAGTCATCAATAACCCCGGCCTCGACTTGCGTGTATCGCGAAGTATACCGGGCGAAAGTGTCACCGTTGGTGCCCGTGTCGCCGGCACACTGAGAGAGCCAAACTTATCATTTTTCTCAACCCCCGCAATGCAAGATAGCATGGTGCTTTCCTACCTCGTGTTGGGTCGTGCGCCTGGCGAAGGATCAGGGGAACAAAGTGCCTTCGCACAAGCCACGCTCGCTTTAGGAATGCATGGCGGTAATCTTATTGGTGGACAAATCGGTCAAGCTATAGGCGTCGATGAAGTCATGCTTGACGCTACCGGAGAGAACCTAGAGAACACCAGCTTATTTATTGGAAAACACCTCTCCTCCCGGCTCTATGTGAAATATGGCATTGGTTTGGTAGAGCCAGTGACGACCTTTTTTATTCGCTATCGACTCTCGGATAACCTTAGCTTTGAGAGCCAAACCGGCGGCGAGCGTAGTGGGGCAGACTTGTTTTACACGATTGAGCGCTAATAAGGCAGGCGAGCGCATTACAGATACAAAAGAGCCCCGATAACATGGTCAACCGGGGCTTTTATTATTTCGTTTAATAGGACTTAATGACCGTGATGCTCATCAACATCAGCGTCGGCAATCACGCCACACAAAATCCGCGCTCCGGCATCACCTGTTGGCTGTGATTCAAGGTCGTCAGCTTGCGCGTGAACGATCACCGATTTCCCAAGAATGCTATTCGGCCCACTTAGCTCGAGTTTGGTATCAATCATCTCGAGATGCGCCATACCCGCATCATCGGCTTGTAAATTACCTAAGTCACCCGCATGGCGTTCACTGCTATCTGGCCCGCCGTGATCGCGACCGTGCGGATTAAAATGGCCTCCAGCAGAGGTTCCGTCAGGGGCGCTGCAATCACCGTACTCATGTACATGGAAACCATGTACGCCACCGGGCTCTAATCCTTCAACATGCGCGAGCACAAAGACACCTTCGGGCGTGTCTTCGAACATAACGAATCCTTGCAGACCCTCGTTACCCTCGGTTGGATTGAGAATGGCACTGAAAGAACGCTCACCGATGTGCTCGCCTTCTGCGTGCATATTATGAGCATCGTGATCACCGCTACATGCAGATAAAAAAACTGCCGCAGAAGCGGCAGTAATCAATGATTTCAATTTCATGCCTTACCTCCTATGTTAGGAAGTAAGCTTATCAGAAACTGGGCTAATCGCCATAGGTTGTTGACGAATGCGCGCTTTCTTTAGTTTGAGTAAAGTCTTCGCTGGCATTCCTTTTGGCAATTGAACCGTAGTATGAGTCGCGAATAATTGGATTTCGCCAATGTAGCGCGAATCGATGTCCGCTTCGTTTGCAATAGCACCGACAACATCGCCTGGACGTGCGCCATGCTCAGTACCGACCGCTAAACGGTATGTATCGAACTCAACGCCAGCATCACGACGTGGCTTACGCTCACGACGCTCACCACTATCACTGCGAGCACCACGGTCATTGCGATCAGCACGCTTACCACCGCGAGCACCACGGTCAAAGCGATCGCTACGTTCAGCGCGCGCAGGGCGCTCTTTGCGATCAAACTTCGGCTTCGGCTCTTCTTTCACAATCAACGGACGCGCTTGTTGCGCTTCAAACAATAACGCAGCAGCGATATCTTCAACGCTCATTTCAGTTGCTTCCGCCATTTGCGTAATCAAGCTACGCATGGTGGATAGATCAGTACCTTCGGCGCGCTCAACGAGCTTGCTTTGGAACTGTTGAATACGCAATTTCGATAATTCACGACCTTGCGGGATCTCAATCATCTCAATGGTGCCGTTCGTGGCACGCTCATAACGCTTCAACAAATGCAGTTCCCGCGGACGTGCAAACAAAATAGCTTCGCCTGAGCGACCCGCACGACCGGTACGACCGATTCGGTGAACATAAGATTCAGCGTCTTGCGGTAAATCATAGTTAATGACGTGTGTTACGCCCGGGACATCAAGTCCACGTGCAACAACGTCTGTACCCACAAGAATACGAATTTTACCCGCTTTCAATTGGGCTACTGTGGCTTCACGCTGATCTTGGCTCATATCACCGTTCAAACCAGCCGCTTTAAAACCACGCTCACGCAAGTAAGCAGAAACCGTTAAGGTGTCTTGACGAGTACGTACGAAGATCAACGCCAGTTGATAATCAATAGTTTCAAGCAAACGCTCGAGACCTGCGTCTTTCGTCATCCCTTGCACTTTCCACGCTTTTTGCGTGATGTTCGCTTTATTCGCTTGCGTAGACGCAATTTTTACGTGAACAGGATCAGACAAGAACTTGTTCGCGATCTTACGAATTTGCGGTGGCATAGTCGCAGAGAATAACGCTCGCTGCGCCGTTGAAGGCACCTGTTCCATGATCCATTCGATATCTTCAACGAAGCCCATATTCAGCATTTCATCGGCTTCATCCAAAACGGCCATTTTCAAGTTACTTAAATCAATGGTGTTTTTACGAAGGTGATCCATCAAACGACCTGGGGTACCCACAACAACTTGTGCGCCACCTTTCAGTGCTTTGATTTGAGGACCATAAGCAGCGCCACCGTATACGGTCGCAACGCTCAGGCCTTTCATGTGTTTACCCATTTGTGAAATTGAATCAGCCACTTGAATCGCCAATTCGCGAGTAGGCGCAACCACGAGTAGCTGCGCACCCCGGGTACGGGTATCAATATTGGCTAATGCAGGTAAACCGAAAGCGGCTGTTTTGCCGGTTCCTGTTTGGGCTTCGCCCAACACATTTTTACGTTCCAATAGCGCAGGAATAGCCTGTTGCTGAATTGGTGTAGGTGTGTCGTAACCAAGCTCTAAAATGCCACGAAGGATTGGCTCTGGTAATTCCAAAGCAGAAAAAGTATTAAATTCAGACATATTTGTCCCACTATCTAGACTCCGCACATGATTGGCGGAAAACTACAAAATAATCAGACTCGGTAGACAAATCGCGCACGCAATGTGCATGCAACATCCTGCGATATTGCGATGGTAGACCAAGGCTGGGCATTGGCGTGTTCGATAGATTGACTATCTGACACGCATCCGACAACTGCCCCTTAGACCCTGTTCTCAAATGAACGAACGTGATGTAATGCACGTCGTTTTTAGTGTTGTCAGGCGACTTGAGCGCCTGCAAGATAGGGGACCACTGTCAACATTTACCTCTCATATCATTGAGAGGTGGCGCAGTATAACAGGATTTTTTGATTTGTCTTGTTGTTTCTTTGTAAACAAATAATGAACTACTGCGCCGCTAACCGAGGTTTGGTAGAGTAGATCTTTAGAAAATCACCTCGAGGATGTTTTATGCGTTGGATCGCACTTGTTGTTTTCTTAGTTACTCTCGCTGGCTGTGCAACCACCTCCCAATATGAACGAGACCTTACTCAAATCACCACCCATTATGCATCACTGGATGCGATTTGGCCTGGCTACCGCCCTTCAGAACGCATTCTCGGCGTTTACGATTCTTCCGGTGTGGTCGTCGCAACTGGACGGTCTCATGTCAGCGGATTTGAGCGTCTCGATTCCGGGCTGTGGCGATTGCACGACCCTAATCTACGACTACAAGGTGCGTTTTATATCAATTACGAGCTTAACGGCGAGCGCATGACTCTAGTGCGAAGGCAGGACCGTTCCGACTTGGTTAGTTTCTTAATTCATGAAGATTTTCATGGCTACCAAAGAAGCGCATTTGCTAATCACGGCGGCTCCACACTATCAGCAGCCGACATTGGCGAGATGCCAGCAGAACAATTGCTCGCCAGTATTCGCCTCGAGCGTAACTTACTGATCAGCGCACTTGAAGCACCTACGGAGCTTGACCGCATACGAGCACTCGCCGCCTACATCGCCTTGCGAGAGTGGCGCAATGAACAGCTGCCGGAAAGCTTTCGAGGTACAGAAGATCGAACCGAGCGGATTGAAGGGTCAGCGCATTGGGTCGAGCTCAATGCAGAAGCGCGTGTTCAAAATCGAGACAACATTCAAGAACGTTTGCGCAACTCCCTCAATCGAGACATCGAAACGCAAACCGGTAATCTCGCGAATGCGCTTCTCACGCATCGCCTGTATCCTACCGGAGCTTCGCTTCTTGAACTTGCACAAGAATTGCAGGCCAAAGACTGGCAGGGCAGGATAGAAGCGGGTAGCACTCCTTATCAGCTGATCCGAGAACACATAAATCTGGGACCAGAGCAGCTCCAGGAATTCCAAGAGGACTTGCTAAACTCCGCGGTATTTGAGCGTGAAGTAGAGCGTGCAGGCAGGATTGAGCTTGGCCAGTCAGGGCAGGATTTGTATGAAGCCTTGCGACAACGCTATCGTCATGAGGTGAGATTTTATATTCCAGATAATATCAACGAAGAAGGTGAACGAGTCGGTCGAAGTTCATTGTCTATGCAACAAGCAGCTCCCTTTTCCCAAGGTTTGGCAATGGACCCGGTCGATCAATTCACCTATGAAGGACCAAACGTGGAGATACATGTAACTCGAAGTCCCTTTGTGCTCTGGCGCACCCCATTTTTGAACGAGCAAGGGGAAGAAGTCCCGGGACTTAGCTTTTCTATTTTTACCAGCCGAGTAATCATTGACGGTGAAAGAGCTGGGTCAGGTGAATACCAGATGACTCCGGATAATATTCGAATTCGCGGTTTACAAATGCAAGGTGAGCAACCTATTCGCCTAGAAATACGCTAAATTGAAATGCAGTGCTGCTGATAAAACAAAGGACCATCATCCATGAATTACGAAGAGTTACTCAAGGTCGCCCGCGATCAAGCCCGCAAAGGCTTTGAAGAAGGCGGTGTGCCTGTTGGTGCGGCGATGTTTGATAGTCACGGCAACTTGCTCGGTGAAGGACGCAACCGACGGGTGCAAGAAGGTGATCCTTCGATTCATGGAGAAACTGATGCGTTTCGTAAAGCCGGTCGCCAGAAAACCTATCGTGATAAGATCTTAGTCACTACGTTAGCGCCTTGTTGGTATTGCTCTGGCCTTATTCGCCAATTCAATATTGGTACCGTAGTCGTCGGCGAGTCTATCAACTTCGAAGGTCATCTAGACTGGTTACGGGAAGCCGGCGTAAATGTGATCGAACTCCGCGACCCCGAATGCATCGACATGATGAAATCCTTCATCGACACCCGTCCCGACATCTGGAACGAAGATATCGGTGAGTGTGATCACACGTAGCCATGTGGGGGGCTTCCAGGTCGGCATCCATGCCTCCCGTTCGGACCTGAAGTTGCCATGCAACTTCCGGGCGGTCCTCACCCTACTCGAGAGTAGGACACCTGTTGCAGAGCCCATAAGCAAAAAGGCCACCCGCATGGGTGGCCTTTTTGGCTTAATTGGATGCCTGGCGGTGTCCTACTCTCACATGGGGAGGCCCCACACTACCATCGGCGCTGACATGTTTCACTTCTGA
>NZ_VJWL01000002.1 GCF_007096385.1 Aliidiomarina halalkaliphila | reverse complement strand
GTTTTACCGTGGTCAACGTGACCGATAGTACCTACGTTTACGTGCGGCTTATTACGTTCAAACTTAGCTTTAGCCATGACAGCCTCTCTCTCGAAACGCGCGGTGGACGATGCCAACCAGTGCTTCATTGGTTTAAATTAAAAATTTTCAGGGCTGAGGTGTTCGAGAGGATTATCACTGGTGCTGATAGGCGGATTTGAACCGCCGACCTCACCCTTACCAAGGGTGCGCTCTACCAACTGAGCTATATCAGCACTGTGTGAATAAGTGGAGCGGGTGGCGGGAATCGAACCCGCGTCATCAGCTTGGAAGGCTGAGGTAATAGCCATTATACGACACCCGCAATCAGATTCTCGGCTACCTCGGACCTAATTAGAAAAAAATGGTGGAGGGGGCAGGATTCGAACCTGCGAAGGCTGAGCCGTCAGATTTACAGTCTGATCCCTTTGGCCGCTCGGGAACCCCTCCACGAATTTTTTCTAAAAAATGGTGCCGGCAGAGAGAGTCGAACTCCCGACCTACTGATTACAAGTCAGTTGCTCTACCAGCTGAGCTATGCCGGCGCCACCGTTTAGGTGGAGCGCATTCTAGGAGATCGACGGGGGTCTTGCAACCACCTAGATGCATTTTTTTTGTTTTTTTTGCCTGACTGCTTAATTTTTAATTCTATTGCACGTTAATTGAGCGCGGAATCCTAAGTTCCCCCACGAGGCTTTCTGACAATCCAGAGCTATAAGCGCAGGTAGAAACTCCGAGAGCAAGGCATAATCAGGCCGATTGAGGGAGCGTACACGAAGTACGTGACCGATTGAGGCCTGATTATAACGCAGCTATCGGAGCTTTCTGACAAGCCAGCCACCCCAAACCGGAAGCGCAGGCAGAAACTCCGAGAGCAAGGCATAATCAGGCCGATTGAGGGAGCGTACACGAAGTACGTGACCGATTGAGGCCTGATTATAACGCAGCTATCGGAGCTTTCTGACAAGCCAGAGCCGACCAACGCGATGCGTTGGGTACGACTGAAGTAGGTCTAGCGCGGTGGTGGGATAAGTCACGTGGGGGTGTGCGCGGCAGGGATGCCGCGCCCAAGCCTATATGGATGTACTTGCGGCGTCCCCCACGAGGCTTTCCCACCGCCGTGCCCTGAATCAACCACGGGCCAACGCGATACGATGGTCCAGGGGGAGAGATTGGCTTCGTGAGGGTGTCTGCATGGATGCATTACGGCGTCCCTCACGGGGCCAACTCTGCCGCTGGGCCTTTAACCGCCTCGGCCCAACGCGAAGCGTTGGGTACGACTGAGGCAGGTCTGGCCCGGTGCGTTTACGGCGTAGTTAACCGCCGAAGGGGTGGCGGAGGATGATGGTTTCGGCGCGATCTGGACCGGTAGAGATGATATCTACAGGAACTCCAAGCAGTGCTTCTAAGCGGGCGATATATGCCAACGCCGCTTGCGGTAACTGTGCGTGGTCAGTGACACCCACGGTGTTATCGCTCCAACCTGACGTGGTTTCGTATACAGGCTTCACCAACTCGTAGTCTTCTGCAGCCATTGGCGGTAGATCAACCACTTCGCCATTCGGTAATTCGTAGCCAATACAGATCTTTAATTCTTCTAGACCATCCAGCACATCAAGCTTGGTTAAGCATAAGCCGCTAATTGAGTTAATTTGTACGGCCCGACGCATGGCGACCGCATCAAACCAACCGGTGCGGCGCTTACGACCCGTCGTGGCACCAAATTCGTGACCTTTGACTCCTAAGTGCTCACCCACAGAACAATCTAATTCCGTAGGGAATGGACCAGAGCCCACACGGGTGGTGTAGGCTTTCACAATACCTAAGACATAGTCCAGGTAACGCGGACCGAACCCCGCGCCAGTGGCAACGCCACCCGCAGTCGTGTTCGATGAGGTGACATAGGGATAGGTACCGTGGTCAATATCCAATAAGGTGCCTTGAGCGCCTTCAAACATGATGGCATCGCCACGCACGCGTGCTTTCTCGAGCAAGCCAGGCACATCCGCCACTAATGGCTTCAGGATCTCCGCAACCTCAAGGCAGTACGCCAGCACAGTTTCCACAGAAACCGCTTCTTGCTTAAAATACTCGGTGAGCACAAAATTATGCAGCGCCATGGTCTCTTCTAGCTTTTCGCGCAAACGCTCTGGGTGAAATAAATCACCCAAACGAATGGCTCGGCGCGCTACTTTATCTTCATAAGCAGGACCAATGCCGCGCCCTGTTGTGCCAATTTTCTTCGCACCCTTCGCCACTTCACGTGCCTGATCAAGGGCAATATGGTAAGGCAAGATCAATGGGCAGGCTTCGCTCAATAGCAAGCGCTCGCGCACAGGAATACCGCGCTCTTCAAGCATCTTCACTTCTTTGAGTAAGGCTTCTGGCGAAAGAACGACCCCGTTACCAATCACGCAGGTGACGTTGTCACGTAAAATACCTGAGGGGATCAAGTGGAGGACTGTTTTTTCACCGTCGATAACAAGCGTATGGCCCGCATTGTGGCCACCTTGATAACGAACCACATAGGTTGCTTTATCTGTTAACAGATCAACAATCTTACCCTTGCCTTCGTCACCCCATTGGGTGCCGAGAATAACGACATTTTTGCTCATGATAGTTTAATTTTGGAAGTAGACAGGCGGTGGATTAAGCGAGGATTCTACCAGAAACCTCGCCAGTTTCAGAATGATTTTTATGCAAATCGGATCTGCTGATAATCCTCGGGATTGTGATACATCGCAAAACCGAAGCGTAAACGGTCGTTCCGATAGTCTGTAGCAACCCCTTGAGCACGCAGTTGGGTCGCGATTTTCTCGACACTGGCTGCATCCGATAAACGAAACGTAAAGAAGTGACCGTGCCCTAAATGATCGCACTTCAGCAAATGGTCGCGATTTACTTCTGAATGATGACAACCATCGATATGCTGTAAAAATGCCTCTTGCAGCTGTCGAATATAGCCGTCACGAACAGCAGTCGTGAGACCCTGTTGCTGCCATAGGTCAAATACCGCTAGTTGCCGATAAATAGCGCTGAAATCCATGGTGGCTCCCGCAAAGCGCATACCATCGTTCGCATACTGAATTGGGCCGTGTTGCGCTTTAGCAAGTCCGGAAAAGTCAGCGAACCATCCCGTGTATTCCGGGCGTAATTCACATCCTTTTGGCACTGCCATAAAGCATACGCCCTCGCCCGCTTGCGCATATTTGTACCCGCCGGCGAGATAAAAAATACGATCCGCCACTGCCCTTAGATCCGTTTCAATGGCGCCATAACCGTGGTAGCCATCGACCATCACTAACGTATTTGAGGCGACTTCTCCAATCCAATCGTTCACCTGAGGCGCTGCCACACCACTGTTATAGAACACTTGGCTAATAAATATCAGATCGATATCTGCCGTTGACGCGATGGCGTGATGCCAGCGTTCCTGCAAGGTATCAAAAGGCTCGCAAGGCACCCGAATAACGTCGACGTTGCCCCGCTCTTCTAACCGGCGGCTTTGCCGATTAAAGCTATGAAACTCACCATCCGTGGTAAGAATACGTAACGGCTTTGCGGCAGAAAAGGTTGTAAATACCCGATACAAAAGCTCATGGGTATTTTGAGCAAATACAATTTGCTGTGGATCTGGGAGTTGTAATTCTTGGGCGATATATTTTTGCAGTGCAGGCACTTTTTCGCCGAAGATCACGGCCCATTTTTCATCTGCATGCTTGGCAGAGTCATCCCAATAAGCCAATTGTGCCGCTCGGGTTGCGTCGGGCCAGTAATAATGACTATGGGGTGCGCAATGCAATACATCCGGGCGAGCGTTAAGAAAGTGAGAATAGAGGTGTTTGTACATAGAGGATTCGCCGTGGCAAAAACAAACGGGAGCCGAAGCTCCCGTTTACATCGGTTTTCTAGTTTCCTGAAGCAGACATGCTACCGAAATACTTGAAGAAGTCGCTGTCAGGACTTAACACAAGTACGCTATCACCGTCGCCAAACGACTTAGTGTAAGCTTCTAAGCTACGAATAAAAGCAAAGAACTCAGCATCTTGAGTGTATGCGCTGGCATAAATTTGTGCCGCTTCCGCATCACCTTCACCGCGAATCTGACGCGCTTCACGCTCAGCGTCTGCCAACATTACAGTCACCCGGGCATCTACGTCAGCACGAATGATTTCCGCCTGCTCACGACCTTCTGAGCGATGCTCACGCGCTACCGCATCCCGTTCCGCCCGCATCCGCGCAAAGATCGCACTACTAACTTCCGTAGGTAGATTGATTTGCTTCACACGTACGTCCAGTACTTGGATACCTAAGTCGTTCGAGCTTTCAGAGGCTTGAATCAATGCCTGCTCCATCAGCTCATCCCGCTCACCAGAAACGATATCGCGAATTGTGCGCGCACCGAACTCTGCACGCAATCCGTTGTTGATACGACGCATTAAGAGTTCTTCCGCTTCTGCTTGGTTACCTCCGCCCGTAGACAGGTAGTACTTGGAGAAGTCTTCGATGCGCCATTTCACAAAGGCGTCCACGATTAAGTCTTTTTTCTCACTTGTGATGAAGCGGTCCGCTTGACCATCCAGTGTTTTAATCCGCGAATCTAATTTCTGAATACGCTCAATTAATGGAATTTTAAAGTGCAGGCCTGGTTGGTATACCAGCGGCATGCCACTTTCGTCTTGCGCCACTTTACCAAAGCGAATGACGATGCCACGCTCATGCTCAGCAATAGTGAACAGTGACGAATAACCAAGCACCGCAATGATAATGGCAATTACAACATAAATAGGTTTCATTGCTTAGTTCCCCCCGCGCGTCGAAGACCGTGTCGTGCCACGATTCAGATCTTGTTGACTAGAGTTAGTTCCCGTAGGAGAAGCGACTCCATTCTGACCTTGGCTTGGCAGCATCGGTAGATTTTGCCCGGCGCGACTACGACCATGTTGCTCAAGAATTTTATCCAGTGGCAAATACATCATGTTGTTGCTGCCATCCACGTCGATAAAGATCTTCGCATTGTCGGCGTAAATCCGCTCCAGCGTTTCTAAGAAAATACGCTGACGGGTAACTTCTGGTGCGGCTTGATACTGAGGTAGTAACTCGTTAAAACGAGCGACCTCACCAGTCGCGCGCAGCACCATTTGTTCTTTGTACGCTTGTGCTTCTTGTTGCAAACGACGCACCCGACCACGAGCGGTAGGCTCGATTTCCCGTGCATAGGCTTCTGCCTCACGCACGAAACGTTCTTGGTCTTCCTGCGCTCGAATCGCATCATCAAAGGCTTCACGTACTTCTTCTGGCGGACGTGCGCCCAAGAAGTTGACGTCGATCACCCGCAAGCCCACATCGTAACGCTCGATCAAGCGGTCGATGATTTCCCAGGTTTGCTGACGAATTTCTTCACGACCAACAGTCAGAATATTATCCATCGTGTTGTGACCAATAACGTAGCGCAATGCACTATCGGTGATTTGCGACAAACTCGAATCCGGATTCTCAACGTTAAATAAGTATGCCCGTGCATTGGCAACGCGATACTGCACGGCTAACTCAACGCGCACTACGTTCTCGTCTTCGGTCAGCATAAAGCCACCGGTTTCCTGACGGAAAACGTTGTTCACGTCAACGTTGGTTACTTGATCAATAAAGTAAGGGCGCCAATGCAGGCCCGATGTGACTTCTGCGTGATAGGCTCCAAAACGCTGGATAACACCGCGTTCTGCTTCGCGAACGGTATAGAAACCGGCGATAAACCAAATCACTGCCACTAATACCAATGCAAAGCCCACGACTTTGCCAGGGATTCCACTGGTTGTTGAACCCCCACTTCCACCTTGGCCGCCTTTCCCGCCACCAAGACCTAGTTTGCTCATGAGACTGCGCAAAGCTTCATCAAGATCAGGAGGCCCCTGATCTCGACCACCTTGGTTATTTCCCCAAGGATCTTTATCTTTGCCGCTGTTCCCCGGTTGATTCCAGGCCATCGATTACTCCAGCAAATACTTAAACGTTCAACATTAAATCTCGACTAACAAATCGTATTTGTTAATCGATCACCAAACTGTTTTAACAACCGTTGCCATTCCACAACGGGTACTCGAACCGATAGTAACACATCTCCATCGGTCTGTGACTGTTCTTCTAACACACAATGCATGCCATATAATGTACTGCGTAATTTGCCGTCATTTGGGCCTAATCGCAAGTGATGTTCGATCAGTTGCGGCACCAATAACTCATGTAGCGCTTGCCGCAGTAAATCAATTCCTTCACCCGTTTGCGCAGATAGCCATACTTCCCGCGGTCGTTGATCATCATCATACACAATCCGTGGCGACAATTCGGGTACCAGATCCAACTTGTTCATCACCATCAATTGCGGTACATCACTGGCTTCAATTTCCGCCAACACCTTGTCGACTTCTTTGCGATTTTCACCCATGCGATCATCATGGCAATCCATCACATGCAGCAGCAAGTCTGCATCTTTGGTTTCTTGCAAGGTGGCCTTAAAGGCTGCCACTAAATCGTGGGGCAAATGCCGAATAAATCCGACCGTATCGGCAAAAATAACCGTGCCGATATCTGGAAGTTCATATTTTCGTAACGTGGGATCCAGGGTGGCAAACAACTGATCAGCCGCATACACATCCGCGTCCGTGAGTCGATTAAACAAAGTTGATTTGCCCGCGTTGGTATATCCCACCAATGCAATGGTTGGGATCTCCGCCCGATTCCGCGCCCGCCGCCCTTGTTCTCGCTGCTTCTCTACTTTCTCTAAGCGCGCCAAAATATTTTTAATGCGCCCACGAATAAGTCGACGGTCGGTTTCTAACTGGGTTTCGCCCGGTCCACGCAAGCCTATCCCACCTTTCTGTCGCTCAAGGTGAGTCCACCCACGAATTAAGCGGGTGGAGATATGTCGAAGCTGAGCAAGCTCAACTTGCAGCTTACCTTCATGGGTGCGCGCCCGCTGGGCGAATATATCTAGAATCAAACCGGTGCGATCCAGCACCCGGCATTTCACTTGGCGTTCAATATTGCGTTCTTGCGACGGTGATAATTTATGATTGAATATAACCACGTCTGCGTTGGTAGCTTGCACCAACGCCGCAACTTCTTCAGTTTTGCCAGAGCCAATAAATAATCGGGCGTCTGGGGAATGTCGGGAGGTAGTAACAACGGCTTCAGCTGCTACACCGGCCGACGCCACCAATAATTTGAGTTCTTCGAGATCTTCGCGTGCCGATTCATTGGGGAAATCCACATGAACCAACACGGCCTGCTCGCCACCTTCATACCGCTCAAACAAGCAAGCCGCTCCTTCACTGTCCCTTAATGGACAGGTTATTCATCTCCATCGTGACCATTTTGCGGAGGATACTGACTTGGGCTCCGCGACGGTACCACAGTAGAAATTGCATGTTTATAAACCATTTGGCTCACGGTGTTTTTGAGCAACACAACAAACTGATCAAACGATTCAATTTGTCCTTGCAGCTTAATACCGTTCACTAAGTAAATTGAGACCGGAATTCTCTCACGACGCAGTGCGTTCAAAAAAGGGTCTTGTAATGTTTGCCCTTTTGCCATAAATCGGCTCCTTTATGATTATTAGTATTGTTACGGCCGCCACATGGATGATCCACACTTTCCTTGGCAACATAAGTCTTCACGAATCCGCACATTCTCCGGAACATCGTAAAAATTCTTCACTAGTGTAGCAATAAAATTAAAAAATCGTACCACTTGATATAGTGGCAATTGGCGAAATTTCAATAGTTTTGCCCAGATTTTAATTAATTATCGGCATTTTTCCACGCATCAGGCGGCAAAGGCGCTTGCAGCAGACATTTGAAAATTTCTTCGGTACTGTCGCCTGCTAGCGGATCTAACCAGTGCAGACCCGGCCATGATCGCAACCACGTGATCTGCCGTTTCGCTAACTGCCGCGTAGCAATCACGCCCCGCTCAACCATTTCATCGCGGGTTAATTCACCACTCAGATACTGCCACATTTGCCGATAGCCCACCGCGCGAATCGACGGTAAATCCGGATGCAAATCACCGCGATCCATCAATTTTTGCACTTCCGCTTCAAAACCTTGTTCGAGCATGGTGTGAAATCTGAGTTCGATACGTTGGTGCAGAATTTTCCGATCAACGGGGGCCACCGCAATTTGCCACGTGGGTAATGGCAGCCCAGGATTTTGACTTTGTGTATGCTCGGTTAAGGATTTGCCACTTAACCGATACACCTCAAGGGCTCGCATCACCCGTTGTGGATCATTCGGATGAATACGTGCAGCAGACACTGGATCAATGCTCTGCAGTTGCTGGTGCAACTGTTCCCAACCCTCTGCATCAGCTTCTGCCTGCAACTGCGCACGCACCGCTTGGTCGGCCTGCGGTAACGTAGATAGCCCGGCTAAAAGGGCGCGAAAATAGAGCATGGTTCCGCCCACGAGCAGCGGAATGCGCCCACGCTCGCGAATTGCGGTAATTAATGCCAATGCATCGGTACGAAAATCCGCAGCAGAGTAGGCATCCGCTGGATCACGAATATCAATCAAATGATGTGGGTAGCGAGCAAGCTCATCGGCACTCGGCTTGGCCGTTCCAATGTCCATTCCCCGATAAACTAAGGCGGAGTCAACACTCACCAACTCCACCGGTAGTCTATCGGCGAGGGCCATGGCCAATGCTGTTTTTCCTGCAGCGGTCGGTCCGCTCAAACAAATCACACCTTGCTGCAAATGCTCAACGAGACTCATTACTCACTCCTGAATCCCGAATGGCATCATGCCAAGGTAATTCAATAATCTCCCGACGCCAATCGAATTTGGCGTCGTCTGCTTCTCGCAAGAGACGTTCAAAAGTCACTTTGCTGGGAGCCTGCAACACTGCGTGCTTCCCTAGCCAAGCTGCCAGGTCTGTTCGTTGTTGCTCCGTCATATCCCGCAAACAAGTAAGTGAGCGTTCACTTAACCAAGCCGCTAATGCGGGAACAATCTCGCTGATGTTGCCATGGCGCAAGACCGAGGACACCTGCTCAATCTGGACACTCTGGCGGCCTGATCGACGCAACAAAATACCTAACTCTTGCAAGAGTATCTGTTTCTCCAGCAATAGCTCGACAGTTGTACGGTCTGTCAGCGCCACAGGCAAGAGCAAGGGTTGCCCGGTTAAGCCTACCTCTAAGCCTGCCTGCAAGCGTTGTTGCAATAGCTGTCGTTGCAGTCGGCGACTATCAAGCAATCCGAGGCGGGTATCGGCTTGCAGTAAAGCAAACCAATCCGCGTGTATCGCAATAAATCGCCAGTGCTCAACCGAGTTTGTCTCAGCACTGGTGGTCGGCCACATGCCTTGATAGGCAGATTGCGCATCCAGAGCTGACGCCGAGCGCGGAGCCGGACGCTGCTGGCTCGTTCCTGGCTGAGTCGACCGCCGCATAGGAAAAAACGGAGATGGGGTCGCTACATGTGAATGGGGATCGGAATACCGTTGCTGTGATTTCGGCTCGGACTTCACCATTGTTTCAGTGACCTGAGGCACGGCATCGGGCTGGGGGCCATAACCATGCTGATACGAATGCCCCGTACTTTCAGTGCCCTCGGTTCCCAGCACTTGAGCAATCCCATTACGTAACACCCCGAGCACAAAATCATGTACTTGCCGTGCTTGGTGAAACCGCACTTCATGCTTTGCTGGATGCACATTCACATCCACGTCATGAGCCGGCAAATTCAGGTACAAAATGAAGGTCGGCTGTCGATCGTCGGGCAAGGCCTCACCATATGCCTGACGTACCGCATGGTTCAATAACTTATCGCGCATCATACGGCCATTCACATACATGTACTGAATATCGTTTTGGTGACGGCAGGCTTGGGGCGGACTAAACCATCCACGCAACGACAGCGCCTCCTCGTGATGATCGAGATAAATTGCTTCCTCAGCAAACCGCCGTCCGGCTACTTGCTGCAAGCGTCCGCTATGATTCTCATCTTTCATACGATGATACTGACGCAACACCTGCTGATTATGGCTCAGCACAACAGTGACGTCGGGGCGCGCCAGCGCGATCCGACGCACCACTTCATCAATATGATTAAATTCCGTTTTCTCGGTACGTAAAAACTTGCGCCTAGCTGGCGTATTAAAAAATAAGTCTTCCACATCCACAGTACTGCCCACGGGATGTGAAGCGGGCTCAAGAGCCACCGCCATATCACGACCCTCACAAAACGCTGCCCAAGCTTCGTCATTGTCTTGCGGTCGTGAGGTCAATCGGAGGCGTGACACTGAGCTAATACTAGCGAGTGCTTCACCCCGAAAGCCCAAGCTAAGAATGGCTTCAAGATCATCGAGGGAGGCGATTTTGCTGGTCGCGTGCCGACTTAACGCGAGCGTGAGTTCATCTTTCGGAATTCCGCAGCCATTGTCGCGCACCCGAATGCGGCGAGCCCCGCCTTTTTCAATATCAATACGGATATCGGTGGCACCGGCGTCAAGGCTATTTTCAACCAATTCCTTGACTACGGACGCAGGCCGCTCAACCACTTCGCCGGCAGCGATTTGGTTGGCCAGCTGTGGGGGTAGTAACTGAATCGGCATTGGCATTACCGTCCTACGGGAATTTCAAGACGCTGACCAATACGAATCGTGTTGCTGCGCAGATTGTTATGGCTTCGGATGGCATCCACTGAACTTCCGTAACGGCTCGCAATAACCGATAAGGATTCACCGGACGCCACTACATGGGTACGAAAATCCATTTCTGCCAAAATGGTATTTTCCACAGGGTTACGTAGAAAATATTCGCGAATCCCTTCATAGAGGGCGTTTGCTAGACGATCTTGATGACGCTCATTGATTAACAGGCGTTCTTTTTGCGGATTAGATATAAATCCTAACTCGACCAATACCGACGGTGTCCGTAACGAATTGAGTACGGCAAAGCTGGCCGCCTCTGGGCGATTACGATGTAAATTGGTGATCCGACCCAAATGATCCAATAAAATCACCGCGGCCTCGTGCCCACCCGCCATTGAACTATCTCGGTACATATCTAGCAGAGTGCGGTTAAGAAACTGATCAGAATCGTTATCTTGTAAAATATGTTCGACGTCGATGAGTTCTTCACTCAAGCGTTCTTTGTTTTCGAGCGCTCGACCCAGCTCAGTTTCCGATCGCCGTGCTGAAAGCACCCATACCGACGCGCCCCGTGGTTGTGAACTCGTAAATGCATCTGCATGTAACGATACAAAGAAATCCGCGCGTTCGCGTCGGGCCAGACTGGTTCGCTGCCCCAAAGGCACTGTCTGATCCCCCGAGCGTGTTAATACCGCCCGCATCCCAGGATCTGCATTAATCCGTTGCGCCAACTTGCGTGCCACGGCTAAAGTCACCACTTTCTCTTGCGTTCCCCCAGGACCGATGGACCCGGGATCGCGGCCCCCATGCCCCGCATCAATGGCAATCACGATTTCTCGCGGCGGCAACACCTCAGCCGTGCGCGGAGCTCGCGACTCTGTGCTTGTCGTTGCGGTGGTGGATGGTGTTCTACTCACCGCTGTGGTTGCACCAGGAATATCCACGACCAACCGGTGGCCGGACCCGTTTGCTGGCCCCAGTGCAAATACGGTGGGTGCGTTTGCGTGGGCAACTTCCAGTACGACCCGGAAGGTACCTTGCCGAGGTGCTCCACTGGAGCGAATAAGATTGACCACATCGGAGTGAAAATCAACTTGGCTCAAATTAACGGTATTTCGCGTCTGGTGAAAATCAATCACGACCCGGTGTGGCGCAGTATCGAAAATGGTGAAATAGGTATAGTTAGGCTCCGCAGACACATCAAACACGATGCGCGTTCGTTCAGCCGATGGCCAAACCCGCACATTGTCTAATGTATTCGACGCGAATACAGTGTTTGGTATGAGCAGGCTCCCCACCACCACGCTCAACACCACGAGAAACCGCAGTATTCTCATTGCAGCTGTTTTACCACCTCTTCCCCAAGATCACTGTGTCCAGTGATAGTTGCAATCCGCCCGTTTTCTTCGGGCTGTAATGTGATGACCAAATCCGCTTGCGGCAAAATACCCACACCACGCTCTGGCCATTCAATTAAACGTATAGTGTCTTTAGTAAAATAGTCGCGAATTCCCATATATTCGAGTTCTTCGGGATCCGCCAAACGATACAAATCGAAATGATACACCCGCCAATGAGGCAATTCATAGGGCTCAATCAAAGTGTAGGTTGGACTCTTTACCGCTCCGACATGGCCAAGTGCGTGCATAAAGCCACGACTCAATGTGGTTTTTCCCATGCCCAAGGCGCCACGTAAATAAATCGTAACACCTTCACTACAAGCCCTTGCTAACTTACTACCTAACTCAATCGTCGCTGCCTCATCGGGCAATACTTCGCGGTACTCACGCGTCATTCGGATTCATCCACTGTACTATCCAAGGAAACAGGTCTGATGCGAGCAAGCCACGGGACACCTCGGAACCTAAGCCTTGACTCAGAGACTGCGCTGCTGATTCGCCCGCAAGTCCGTGGACCATCACTGCAGCTCGAACACTGTCTTCCATAGTAATGCTTAATCCGTTTGCCTGTGCCATCAATGCGCTTATCATACCTGTTAATACATCCCCCATGCCAGCACTGGCCATCGCGGGTGTACCAAATTGGCTCACTGCTGTTCCTTCAGATCCACAGATCACGCTGCCAGCGCCTTTCAGAACCACCACGCCACCGAATTGCTCTTGCAACGTTTGTGCTGCAAGCCACCGATTCGCTTCAACATCTGTTCCGTGACAATCCAATAACCGCGCCGCCTCTCCCGGATGCGGCGTGAGCACCCAATGGCTTCGAGTTGACACTTCGAGCGCCGAACGCGCAAGCCAATTCAGCGCATCGGCATCTAACACCGTTGGCATTTCAAACAATGGGTCACTGCGCTCAAGTCCGTCTAAATACCACGACCACCAGTTTTTCCCCCACGCCTGTTGGCCTAATCCAGGCCCCATGGCAAAGACTGTGGCTTGCTCCATAAGTTCCGCGACTTGCGCATCCTTAGGCTCAAGTCCTAACACCATAAGTTCTGGTTGCTGACCTACCAAATATTCTTGCCCTGGTTCACAGATCACAGTGACCTTACCGGCACCGGCGCGCAGTGCTGCACTGCCCGCAAGGCGCGCTGCACCCGCCATACCGCGGCTACCGCCAAGGATCAACACGTGACCATGCACACCTTTGTGGGTATACGGAGATCGACGCGGTAGCCAACTGGTAAGTTGCTCCTGCTGCAGGTTCCATGCCGCCGGCTCAGTCAGTAAACGAAATTCCCGTTGAATGCCTAAGTCCGCAAACCACAACTTACCGCGGTAAGCAGCTGCGGCCCCGGTACATAGCCCGCGCTTCACGCCCACAAAGGTAACCGTATGATCGGCAACAATCGCATCGCCCAATGCACATCCAGTATCACCATGGAGACCGGTTGGAATATCTAATGCGAGAACGGAAAGCTTGGCCTCATTGACCGCCTCAACACATTCACGAATGTCCCCGCGCAAGTCGCTATCGATGCCGGTACCTAGGAGACCATCAACAACCCAGTCAGGTTCGCTTTCCGACCAATCTAATAAGGGTTCAACGTCACCGCCGCTATCCAGCCACAACTGCAAAGCTCGTTGGCCATCTTCAGATTTAGGTTCAGCGCTCGCAAATAACCGCACAGCCCGCCCTGCATCGCGAGCAAGGGCCGCTAGAACATAACCGTCGCCGCCATTGTTGCCGGGTCCACAAAGTACCGCCACGCGTTCGTGGGGCTGACTCTGCTGCTGTAAACATTGCCAGCCGGCAGCACCCGCCCGTTGCATTAGCTCCCACATATCCACGCCCGCACGTGCGGCCGCCTCAGCTTCCATCTCCCGCACCTGTTCAGGTCGGTAAAGTTGCTGTGGTATGCTGTCGCTGATGCTGCAATTTGTGCCATCAGTTGCGAATTGATCCATGGCTTCACCCTTTTATATCTATCAGTAGCAGGATAACCAAAGCGTGGCGATAACAACAGCCGACTTACACGAACTTGCCGAGAAAATTAAATCTTGGGGCAGCGAGCTTGGATTTCAGCAAGTAGGCATCACCGATCTTGATCTCAGTATGCATGAAGACGCCTTGCAACGCTGGCTCGATAATCAGTATCACGGCAGCATGGATTACATGGAGCGGCACGGCATGCTGCGTGCTCGTCCGCAAGAGTTGCATCCCGGGAGTGTGCGCGCAATATGCGTACGCATGGATTATCTGCCACAAGGGGCGCGCTTTGCTGAAGTATTAAGTGATGAACGTAAAGCCTATGTGAGTCGCTATGCGCTTGGGCGAGACTATCATAAGGTGATGCGAAAGCGGTTGAAACAATTGGGCGATAAGATCCAAGCCTATTGTGACCACGAATTGCCCGGCACCTCTGCAGATTTTCGCCCCTTCGTCGATTCCGCGCCCATTTTAGAGCGCCCATTAGCGGAGAAAGCTGGTTTAGGCTGGACGGGTAAACACACATTATTGCTTGATGCCAACGATGGGTCGTGGTTCTTCTTAGGCGAGTTGCTAATTAATCTGCCTTTACCTACAGACCAGGCGCAACCTGAGCAATGTGGCAAATGCACCGCCTGTATTACGATTTGTCCGACCCAAGCCATTATTGAGCCCTATGTGCTCGACGCACGCCGCTGCATTTCCTATCTGACCATCGAACATGAAGGAGCGATTCCTGAACAATTCCGGAAGCCAATGGGCAACCGCATCTATGGCTGTGATGACTGCCAGTTAGTGTGCCCGTGGAACCGATATGCAACGCCAACCCCGGAAGCTGATTTTCTTCCGCGTCATCCGTTACATGCCCCTGATTTATTAGCCCTTTGGGCCTGGGACGAGGCGACTTTTTTGCAGCAAACCCAAGGGTCTCCGATCCGGCGCATTGGCTTTGAACGTTGGCAACGTAATCTCGCCATTGCCATCGGCAACAGCGCCCCAAACCCATCGTTAATACAGGCATTGCAGGAAAAGCGTACAGCGGCTTCAGAGGTGGTCAAGGAACATATTGATTGGGCACTTGCAGAGCTTGAACATAAACAGCGTGCTGGCCATACCGGCAATCAGCAGGTTAAACGATTGGTGCGGATCATTGAAAAAGGGCTTCCGCGGGACGCCTAGTATTCATCCGGTTTGAATACGCCAATCACTTGGTCGCGCTTCACTGCAGCCTTACCCTTAGTATTTTCCTGAGCGTCTTGCGCGTGATCATCTTCACTCATATGGTAGTCACACTCCACACAACGCACGTGTTCTTTATTCTCTTCCATATACACCATCAGGGAATCTTCTGCCTTACAGGATGGGCAGACTGCGCCTGCAATAAATCGTTTTCGGGTACGTGTCATTTGTGTTTCAATCCTCTACCGTCTCACGTTATTGCCCATGAGATTGTGCTGATTCCAAGGCGCGACTCAGGTATGATCAGCGCCGATTTATCTTTTTGACTCAGTGAGCAGCATTTTATGATCCAAGCCGATGGCCTTAGCCTCATTCGCGGCGGACAACATTTACTAACCAATGCACAGTTTACCATTTTTCCCGGTCATCGTGTCGGTTTAGTGGGTGCCAACGGTGCTGGAAAGTCGTCGTTATTTGCGCTTTTTCGCGGCGAGCTAAAAGAAGATGCAGGCCAGCTCAACATTCCGAGCAGTTGGCGCATCGCAAGTGTTGCTCAGGAAACCCCAGCACTGAGCACCCCCGCACGTGATTATGTGATTCAAGGCGACACTGAGTATACGCAAATTCAGGCAGCTTTGGATGCCGCTGAGAAAAGCGACGACGGTGAAGCTATTGCCCGCTGTCATGGCAAATTGGATGCCATTGGTGGCTATCAAATTCAGGCCCGTGCGGCGCAGCTTTTGATTGGTTTAGGCTTTACCCAAGCCCAGCTTGAACATCCTGTACAGAGCTTCTCCGGCGGCTGGCGTATGCGATTAAACCTAGCGCAAGCGCTCATTGCTCGCGCCGACTTATTGCTACTCGATGAGCCCACCAACCATTTGGATCTCGATGCCATTGTATGGCTTGAGAACTGGTTAAAGCGCTTTGAGGGAACCTCTATTGTGATTTCCCACGATCGGGAATTTCTTGATGGCGTGGTTAATCATATTATTCACATTGAACAGCAAACGACCCAACAATACTCTGGCGACTACAGCTCGTTTCAGCGCCAGCGTAGTGAGCGACGTGCTCAACAGCAACAAGTATTTGAAAAAGAACAAGCCCAGCGGGCGCATTTGCAAAAATTCGTGGATCGCTTCCGGGCAAAAGCGTCAAAAGCAAAGCAAGCTCAGTCACGCCTGAAAGCTTTGGAAAAGCTCACATCAACCGCGCCATTGGGGGATCAAGAGCCATTCGACTTGTCCTTTCCTGAACCGAAAAAATTACCCAATCCACTAATCCAGCTCGACCACATTCAAGCTGGTTATGGCGATATCACTATTCTGCGAAAAGTGCAGTTAAATTTGGTACCCGGCAGTCGGATTGGTTTGCTCGGCCGCAACGGTGCCGGTAAGTCCACACTGATGAAGTTACTCGCCGGTGAACTCGTACCGCAATCTGGAGAGCGCGCTGCCAACCCCGGGTTAGCCATTGGCTATTTTGCCCAACACCAATTGGATACCTTACAATTAGACGCGACCCCGCTCACCCATTTACAACGCATTGATCCGAAGGCGTCGGAGCAAAGCTTACGCAACTTTTTGGGCCGTTTCGGATTTAGTGGTGATCGTGCATATGAACCTGTTGGGCCCTTTTCTGGAGGCGAGAAAGCCCGTTTGGTACTGGCGCTGCTTATCTATCAGCAGCCAAACTTATTACTACTCGATGAGCCAACCAATCACCTCGATCTCGACATGCGCGAAGCCTTGGTCATGGCCTTGCAAGAGTTTTCCGGTGCCATGGTCATTGTCTCTCATGATCGCCATTTTTTGCGCGCCACAGTGGATGATTACTACCTAGTCGCACATGGCGATGTAGAGCCATTCCCCGGGGATCTCGATGCCTATTCACAATGGCTGAATGAACAGCTCAAGCAAAGTCAGCAATCAAGTCCAGCGGCAACCGATAATGATGAAACAGAACACAGTAGCCAGAGTCGTAAAGCCCAGCGACAGGCCGCAGCACAGCATCGGCAGGCACTCAAGCCATTACGGGATCGCTTACGTAAAGCCGAGCAGCAGATGTCGACGCTAAGTACTGCCTTAGCGGATGTTGAAACAGCCTTGGCTGATCCGGATTTATATCAGGGGGACAAGAAAGACACGCTCACCGAGCTGCTTAAGCGTCAAGGTGAGCTGAAATCACAACTCGACCAGGCGGAAGCAGATTGGCTCGACGTGAGTGAGCAGTTAGAGGCCTTCGAGTCGCCATAAAAAAGCCCCTAGTTGCACACAACTCGGGGCTTTTCTTACGCGTTCTAACTGCTTCTATTGTTCGGGCACAACCTAATGTTGCCCCTAAACAGGAACCCTTATTCCGCCGCCAAACGTTCCGCGCTCCACTCACTGATACTTTCAATCACACGCACATCGTCCAATGCAGCAAAATCAACATCTGTGAAATTGCGACCGCGCAACTGTACCAATACACGAGCGCTGTTTTCTGGATTGAATAAACGCTCGAAGTAAGCACTTACACTTGCCAAAGTCGCGGCTTCCAACTCGTGTTGGTAACGAGTCCGTGAGTCGAAACGATAACGCTGATTTTGCCAATCATTAATAAAACGACCAGCTTCCTCGGTTAATGTTTGCGGAGGCTGCGTGAGATTTGTAAGAACGCCCTGCTGGAACTGTTTAAATTCCTCTTCCGTCATATTAGCTAAACGCTCAGCGTAACTTTCTCGGAAGGTATCAAAGCGTGCAAGCAGTGGCGCTGGTCCACGCACAGGGCTCTGAATTAAAAAGCCAAGACCGGCATAATCGTCCAAGGTAATAGTGGTAATACCCACGGAGTATCCAAGCTGATCTTCAGTGCGTAGCTCAGTGAAGAAACGTGAGCTCATCATTTCATTGAGCAGGGCCACATGGGCTCGATTCTTCATGGAGTCATCTTGCAACATCCACACATCCAAGAAGCCAGTATCATCCAGTGACACATCGGCTTGCCAACTGATGCGTAAGTCCGCACTCGGCTCAACGATGGGCGCGCGCGCAACCGGTTGAGTAAGTGTCGCTCCACCAAGCTCCGCCATACGTGCAGCGAGCTCTCGCACCGTTTCTTCCGTGTAGTTTCCGTGCACATACATGCGGAGCATGTTGTTTTGCAGCAATTGGTCACGTACCGCGCGAACATCTGCTGGTGTGATCCCTTGCAAGGCCGCCAACTGCGCATCGACATCTTCTGAGGGCAACCGCATCAATTGATTAAAATTCGGCATGAGTTGCTGCACAGGAAAACGTAACCGGGCATTTTGTATCGAGCGACGGAGACGGTCTACGGATTGCGCTAATGCCGGCGCGCTTGGTTCAAACTCGGCAAAGTCGACCAGCACACGCTCAGCCAATAATGGTTGCTTATCGTTAAACCCAGTAAGCGATAGGTTTAAGCCATCATTTGCCGACACATTAAATGATACCCCAGCGATAGAGGCTTCACGGCCCAAGGCTTGCTGAGAGAGTCCAAACATATCCATCAGCACCGCACGTGCCATACGTTCTTCCAAACTACGTGTATGGAATGGTTGATAGAACTGGATACGTACCTCTGCGCGCGGCTCTTCAAAGCGAGCACTGCGCTGAAGCCACGCCGATACATTACCGCCGTCAACTACATGCTGTGGCCGTTCATGCACAGTACCCGCAACAACACTTAAGTTTTCAGGTAACAAGCGATTCACCGCGGGTAACTGAACAATATACTCACGGGCATCTTGTCGCCACGCATTGAGCGTTTCTTCACTTAACGATTGGCGCGAATAATAACCTTCCGTAAACGGAATCGCTGTATCAACCTCTTCATCGGGAGAGATAAAGGTGATGCGGGCACGCTCAGGAACAAGCTGCGCCAACACACGATTCACACGCTCAGGATCGTAATCTTCGAGAATGTAAGGGTGGCTAATCACGTGAGCAAAGGGATAATGCAGCAAATTAGCAGCGAGACCCATGGTGTATTGGAAGCCACCGCGACGACGTAAAAACGTAAATTCATTCTCCAGCACAGTTTCTAGCTCATTGAAGTATTGGCGATCAATACCTTCAACACGAATCTGCTCTAGATAATTTATCAGCACGCCCACAATGGTTTCGCGGTTGGCATATCCTGATTCAGTTAAATCAGCCCCAATACGGAATAAACCTTGATTACCGAAAACATCGGGCTGTGCATATGCGCCTAAGCTGTCGAGCCAGCCTAACTCACGGAACAATGCTGCGGGTGTGCCTGGCATTTCTGAATTCAGCAAGTAGGCAATGATTTCATTGGGCTTGTAGGCATAATCATCACGATTATTGTCGATCACAAAATCGATAAAGATGCTGCGCATTTCCATTTGTGGTTTGTAGCTGAGCAAGAGACCAACGTCATTGTCGGTCACCGCGGGCACATCGACACTCGGAGTTGGCGCATTATGATTCGGAATATCGGCAAAGGCATCACGAGCCAGCATTTCAAGCTCATCCAACGACCGATTGCCTAATACCGATGCCGTCATCTGATTGGCAGAGTAATAACGCTCGTAAAACGCCACTAGCTCGTTGTGAAGCTTGCTATCAGGCTTATCACGCAGGGTCTCTAAGTTACCGATATTAAATTGCGCTGCTGGATGCTCTGGATTAATGGTCTCACCGAGGAGTGAGAAGATAATAAAACCATCGGCGGCACTGCGCATCGACCATTCTGAATGCACCGCATTCACTTCTTTTTCGGCATATTCTGGGTACAACATGGGCGCTCGGAAAAAATCAGCAAAGCGATCTAAGGCTTCAGGCAAGGCGCTATTGTTCACTTCAAACATGTAATTGGTGTGATCTTGTGCTGCATAGGCGTTATTCATGCCGCCGTTTTGCGACATAAAATCATCATAATCACCGGGCTCAGGATATTTTTCTGTGCCCAAAAACAACATGTGTTCGAGATAGTGAGCCATCCCCTGTTGCTCGACTGGATCTTGTAAACTGCCGACACGTACTGCTAGCGCCGCCGCCGACTTCTCTGCTTCAGGATCGCTCACTAACACCACGCGCAATTGATTATCAAGGGTAATCGCTCGATATTCGCGGGTATCGTTTGGGCTCGTTTGAATCGTGGTATCGGTCGAATCGGACGTATCGGGCGGAGTCACTGGGTAGCAACCGAGCATAAAAACGCCGATAAGGGCACTCAGTGTGATCAACCGCTTATGTTGTTTACTCAACATGGTATTCCTCTTCCATAGAATGTGGTCTGCCAAAGCAAAATGGGTGGGCGCAGAAATCCCGACTGTATTATTGAGAGGTGCGCATTGGGATGCAATCAAAGTTTTCGGATTTCGCGCTTTCCCATGCATTTATTTGTAACTGAATGTTACACTGCCCCTTGCTGAACACCGGTTAAATCATCAACAAAAGGAACACATCGCTGTGCAAATTCCGTGGCAATCATTGGAACCGGATACGCTCGACACTCTGATTGAGCACTTTGTGTTGCGCGAGGGCACCGACTACGGTGAAGAGGAAGTGTCACTAACCGATAAAGTGGCAGATGTACGAGCACAGCTCGCTTCAGGCGAGGCTATTATTGTCTATTCCGAACTACACGAAACGGTCAATATTGTGCTCAAAAACGAATACGTTCCTGAATAAGCGCTTTCGCGTGATTGTTTCTCTGTATGCGTGCCTGCACAGACTGCATTAGAGGTCATTTTTGCTCGGGCGCGGGAAAACCCCCGGCCAATTCACTTTGGGATCGCCCAGTACAATAAAGTTCGGGTTCCCTACATGCTGGGTCAGATTGTACGATAGAGGCTGAAAATGTTCATCGAGTAACACGCCACCTGCCTCTTGCACCAACACCTGCGCTGCCCCTGTATCCCACTCTCCTGTCGGCCCAATACGCAAGAATACATCCGCCTTGCCCTCCGCAACTAGGGCAGATTTCAGTGCACAGCTACCGGTATACAAAATCGTCACAGGTCGATCCGTACCCAAACGTGATAACACGCGTGATTCCGGCTGTCGGCGCGACAATGCGACCGTAATAGGCCCATGTTCTGGGTCTGCCAACATGCGAACCCGCAAGGGTTGAATGTATCCTTCCGCCTCTTTAAATGCCCCGCCTCCTTGGTAGGCATAATATAAACTACCCATGGTCGGCCATCCGATCATACCTAAGGTCGGCACTCCGTCTTCGACTAACGCAATACTCACGGCGAAATCACCACTGCCGGCAATGAACTCTTGGGTGCCATCCAAGGGATCGACAAGCCAGTAGCGGCGCCAATGACGGCGTTTCTTCCAGGGTTGAATAGCTTCTTCTGAAAGCACAGGCGTACCTGGTGTCAAATGCAGTAGTCGATGGGTGAGCAACTCGCTGGCCGCTATATCCACCGTGGTAACAGGTGTATTATCGTCCTTTTGTAGGGCTTCGAAATCGCCACTTTTATAATACGAGAGAATGAGTTCACCCGTTTCTCGGGTAATCTCTTTTAAGGGGTCAATCAAGGCTTGCAGTTGCATGCACCGTCTCCTCGGATCCCTGTTGCAGCCAACGCTGCATCAACAACAATGCGGCAATACTTCGTGCTTCAGTGAAATCCGGCTGGGCTAATAGCCCATCCACATCGTGAATGGGCCAAGGCACAATTTCTAATGGCTCGGGCTCATCTCCTTCAAGTCTTTCAGGATACAAATCACGGCCAATAAATAAATGCATCGATGCTGAAAAGAATGCAGGGGCCATCGTGACAGACTTCATCGCAGTAAAGCGCTTGGCGCCATACCCGATCTCTTCTTTTAATTCACGGTTTGCTGCTTGTTCTGGTGTTTCCCCGGGATCGATCAGGCCTTTAGGAAACCCCAATTGATAATTGTGTAATCCCGCCGCATACTCACGCACTAACAGCATGGTATCCTTGTCGAGTAATGGCACAATGAGTACTGCGCCACGGCCGGATCCTTGCATGCGCTCGTACTGACGCAATTCGCCATTGCTGAACTTAAGATCGATCGCTTCAATGCGAAGCAACCGACTTTTCGCTACAATTTGGCGCGAAAGAATCGTGGGGATTTGCTTTTCAGGCGTTTTCGAAGACATGCATACACCAACGCGTCTGATGAGAACCCCTTAACCATACTACGAACCTAAACATTGGAAAACCCCATGTTAGATTGGTCGACCATTGATACTGTTCTACTCGACATGGACGGTACCTTACTGGACTTACGTTACGACAATCATTTTTGGAATGAGCAGTTACATTTGCATTATGCGCAAGTACACCAAACTTCACCGGATTTAGCGGCGGAACGCTTGCAGGCCGAGTTTGCCGCAGTCGCGGGCACACTTGATTGGTATTGCCTTGAGTACTGGCAACAACGCCTACGACTGCCCATTCGCGATCTAAAACGCGAAACAACCCACTTAATTCAGCTTCGAGAAGATACCCAAGCATTTTTAGAAGGCTTACAAGCGGCCGGAAAACAAGTGGCATTGATTACCAACGCTCATCCAGACGCTTTAGCGTTGAAAAATGAATACACCCCTCTAGCGCAATTATGTCCAACCCAGTTCTCCACTCACGAGTTTGGCTTTTGCAAAGAGTTTCAGGAGCTTTGGCAGGCGTTGCATACACGCTTCCCATTTAATCCAGAACGTACCCTGTTTATCGACGACGGTGAACATATCTTAGATAGCGCCCGTAAGTTTGGCATTCGGTACACCGTTGGCATAGCCAATCCCGACAGCGGCTTACCCGATAAACAATTCCATCGACATCCGGCGATTTATCATTTCGATGAATTAAACCTCGCTGGATTCAGCGCTGACGTGCACGGGAAAAACTAGACGCATATCATGCGAAATCATATGCTTATCATTCAAGCAGCAATCAAGTGAGTAGATTATGGCAAAGGCGCATCAGTTCGACAGTATCGTGATTGGATCTGGCCCTGGCGGTGAAGGGGCAGCAATGATGCTCGCCAAACGTGGGCAACGCGTTGCTATTATCGAGGCGGAATCACGGCTTGGTGGCGGTTGTACACATTGGGGCACCATCCCGTCGAAGGCGCTCCGGCACTCGGTTAGCCGCTTAATCGAATTTAATTCGAGCCCGCTCTTCTCGCAAAGTAACTTACCACGACGGCTCACGTTCAAAGAAATTTTGAAGCATGCAGATTCGGTAATTCGCAAACAAGTAAAGCTACGTAGCTCATTTTACGAACGTAACGACGTTGCTGTGATTCATGGCATAGCGGAGTTTATCGATGAACATCATTTACAGGTGACACACCCGGATGGTTCTAAGGATACTTTTAAAGCGAAGAACTTTGTCATTGCCACGGGTTCACGCCCTTACCATCCACCCGATGTGGATTTCTCACATCCCCGTATTTACGACTCCGATTCAGTATTAAATCTCGCCCACGATCCCAAAAGCATTATTATTTTTGGGGCCGGTGTGATTGGTTGCGAATATGCCAGCATTTTTCGAGGTCTCGCCTGTAAAGTCGATCTCATCAACATGCGCCAGCGCTTACTGTCATTTCTCGACACTGAGTTTTCCGATGCATTGAGCTATCACTTGCGCAATAGCGGTGTGGTGATTCGCCACAATGAAGAATACGCAAAAATTGAAGGTCGCGACGATGGCGTGCTGCTGGAAACAAAATCCGGCAAGCGTATTTTTGCCGACTGTTTGCTCTACGCTAATGGTCGATCAGGAAACATCGAAAAGCTCAAAGTGGACAACGTTGGCCTCACGCCAAATCATCGAGGACAACTCGAAGTAGACGACAACTATCGCACCTCGGTGCCACACATTTATGCCGTGGGCGATATCATTGGTTATCCAAGCCTCGCAAGCGCCGCGTATGACCAAGGTCGGTTCGCAGCCACTGCCGTGCTCGATGGCGAATGTGAGACTAAGCTTGTTTCCGATATTCCAACAGGCATCTATACGATCCCAGAGATCAGCTCAGTCGGTGCCACTGAAGAAGAACTGACCGCGGCGAACGTACCTTATGAAGTAGGTCGTGCTCAATTTAAACATCTAGCGCGGGCACAAATCGCCGATAGCTTGGTCGGTAGTCTTAAGCTTCTGTTTCATCGAGAAAGTAAAGAGATATTGGGCATTCATTGTTTCGGTGAACGGGCCTCAGAGATCATTCACATCGGCCAGGCCATTATGGAGCAAAAAGGGGACGGAAATACTATCGATTACTTCGTCAATACAACCTTTAACTACCCCACGATGGCCGAAGCCTATCGCGTGGCAGCACTTAATGGTCTAAATCGCGTAGCTCCATAGCGTTCGGATAACGTGGCAAGGTAATGGTAATTTCGAGCCCACCACCTGGGGCATTGCGCGCCTGAATTATGCCTCGATGCATCTCCGCGAAACGTTTCACAATGGCCAAACCGAGCCCCGATCCTTCCTCGCTGCGCGCAACATTTCCTCGGGTAAAGGGCTCAAACATTTCTTCGAGCTTATCTTCAGGAATTCCACTCCCATGGTCACGCACACTTAACCAAATGAACTCTTGGTCGCGCGTCACCCCAGTGGTGATCTCGATGGGCTCACTACCGTAACGCTTTGCATTGGTAATCAAATTGGAAATCACGCGTTTAATTGCGACCGGTTGTAGTTCCGCATCAGGTAACTCTTCCAGCCTCAATTGAATCCAATCTGGGTTCAGATACTGGCTCGAGGAAACGACTTCGTGAACGAGGTCATTCAAATTAACAAAATCAAAGCCCGCCCGTTCCCGTGCGCGTGCGAAATCCGAAAACTGCGCGAGAATGCCATTCATATCCTCGATGTCACTGATAATCCCCTCCACCAAGGGATCATCCGGGTCCATCATTTCCGCCGCAAGGCGAATGCGGGTCAAGGGAGTACGTAAATCGTGGGAAATACCTGCCAGTAGCAACGCCCGATCACTTTCCATTTGCCCCATACTACGTGCCATTCGATTAAATGCGCGGGTTACCGCAACGAGCTCAGACGCGCCGCGCTCCGGCAATGCAGAGGGATGGTAACCATGTCCGAGGCGATCCGCCGCTTCTTGTAAGCTTAATAACGGGCGGTTTAATGACCGAGCGAACCAAGCAGCGCTCACCACACTGAACAGTCCAATCAGAATAAGAAAGAGAATCAGCGGTGAAAATCGGCCATCATCGAGCTGTGCTAAGGGGATTCGAAACCAATCGGGGTGTGATTCTGTGCGTACCCATACATACAAGCGATCCATGTTACCTAAACGCAACTCCACCGGTTCACCGAGCGCTTCGGATAAAAGCTCGGAAAGAAACTGATAGTGCGTGGCACTTAATAAGCCTTCTCGTTCCGCTTCCGCTTGGGTTAAATTTTCCACGCCACTGATTTGCCGATATAAGATCTTGCCACCATCGGTGCCTTCACGATCGATGAACTGGGCAACCGTCACGTGACGCGCCACCAAGGTGCTCAACTGATGCACCCCAGGCTTCACCACATACATCACCAACAGCAAATATGTTAACGCTAGGTTTAATACCAATACCGCAGCGATGAGCGACATGGTTCGAGCAAATGCGGTTTGTGGCAGCAACCAGGTCATGACATTGAACTATCCTGATCGTCCGGCACAAATACATAGCCCAGCCCCCACACCGTCTGCAGGTAGCGAGGACTGGAAGGTTCTGCTTCGATCATGCGGCGCAACCGTGAGACTTGAACATCGATACTACGCTCTAATGCGCTATAATCGCGGCCGCGAGCTAGGTGCATTAGCTTATCCCGCGATAACGGCTCGCGTGGGTGAGTCACTAAGGCTTTTAGTACCGCAAATTCGCCACTAGTTAATGGCAATACTTCATCTCCCCGCACCAATTCTCGCGTAGCGAGGTTAAAGCTGAAATCACCGAACTCCACCTGAGACGCCTTTTGACTCGGAGCGCCCGGCGTTTCGCGCTGCTGGCGTTTTAAAACCGCGCGAATGCGGGCCAATAATTCTCTCGGATTAAACGGCTTGGCGAGGTAATCATCGGCGCCATTCTCCAAACCGACAATACGGTCCATTTCACTGCCTTTGGCGGTGAGCATAATAATAGGTAGGTTATTCCCAGACTCCCGTAAGCGTCGACAAATTGAAATTCCATCTTCGCCGGGAAGCATAAGATCCAACACCATCAGGTGGAAGGTTTCTCTAACCAGCAGTCGATCCATTTGGACCGCATCTGCAACCGCTCGGACAATAAAGTTCTGACCTTGTAAGTAGCGTTCTAACAACGATCGCAAACGCACATCGTCATCGACTACAATCACTCGAAATTCAGATTCAGACATGATTTCCGTTCACCGCCTTTTATCGACTTAACGGAAACAGTGTATGAGCCTGCAGAAAACTTGGCAAACGGTTCTGCAGGCTTTTTTCAAAAAATACGACAGTGTGTAACGCTAATAGCTATTGAGCGCCATTATCTTCGTCTTGGCTCGGCTCTGATTTTTCCACACGTTTCATCGGAACTTGAACCCACACTACCTCAACCCCTTGCGCTCGAGCGGCTGACTCGATGCGATCAACCTTTTCCCAATCGACCACATAGCGCGAATTGCTCCCATAGCCTCCAGCTGACGTACATCCCATGAGCAACATTGCGACTAGCGCGGTAAGTAACATGCGCATTGCGGCTACCTCCTCATAGACTACACAGCACGGGTTTACGGTAAACGCCGACTGCATTATTAATTATAGTGAGAGAAAGCCACTTCGGATGAATTTAAATTGTTCGAAAAATCACCAATTTAGTGACGCAATCATTTGAGCAGTCGATGAAATAGGTGTATCTTCAGCGCCTCTTGGCACTGTTTAGCCGAAAAGATTGAAATATATTACCCGACCCCATAGTTCACGGAATCCATGTTGAAAACCAATCTGATCACAGCGGAAGGACTGCAAAAGCTCAAAGAAGAGTTAGATTACTTGTGGCGTGAGTACCGGCCCGAAATTACAAAAAAAGTCGCTTGGGCGGCGAGTTTGGGTGATCGCAGTGAGAACGCCGACTACAAAGAAAACAAACGAGTGCTGCGGCAAATTGATAGTCGCGTGCGCTACTTACGCAAACGCATTGAGTCACTTAAAGTTGTTTCCTACTCACCGCAGCAAGAAGGTCGGGCATTTTTTGGCGCGTGGGTAGAAATTGAAGCCATTGATGGTCACCGTAAGCGCTTTCGTATCGTTGGGCCCGACGAAATCTATGGACGTAACGACTATATTTCGATCGATTCACCGATGGCTCGCGCACTCCTAAAAAAAGAAGTGGGTGATGAATTTGAAGTCACCACCCCAAGCGGCCAAAAAACCTGGTGTGTAATCGATATCAGATATAACAACGATTAAGTTGCACAGCGTGTCTCGTTAATCCTCTGCGCTACCGTCTGGGTCGATGAACGTCGCGAGGAACCATAGATTCATCATACGAGCCTCAGGACCAATAGCGCCCCGATCGTTGCGGTTTAAAAAGGGGAAGCGACTGCGCCCTTCGGTGCGCAATACCGACCCCTTAATTAAGGTTTCATCCGCCGATGCAACGACATCGCCTGCTGAATTAAGCAAACGATAACTCAGCACCATTTCCGGTACCGCATTTCCCATCACGACACGTGTTCTATCGCGTTCGGCACCTGGCCGCACCTCAACACGCCCTGCCCGATCGATATCAATGACATCAATCTCAAGGGTGTAGTCGCTGGGTAAGTGCATTGTCGCCAAACGCTGAAAATGCCGCTCTAACCGCGAAAAATAGAGCTCAATAAACTGATCGCCAGGATCCATATACGACACTTCAATATCTGTATACTTATCCGGATTATTCCAGTTTACTTCAACTGTTGCTGCACTCGCGCTCGCCATGACTAGAAGACCAAGCACGAGACCGCTTATGTAAATCCGTAATGTATTCATCATGCACCTCGTTGGATTTTTAATCCTCTCATAATGATTCAGACCTCATCGCCGCGGCAACGTTCCGCTCCGTCAGCGTTGTTCAGGTACGTCGGAACCTCCAAACCTTTACACTTTTCATCTTTGCAAATTATTTACATTTACTATCATTAGTTTATGATTACTATCTCTAGCTTTGTTATAACTAAAAGTCATATTAATTATTACTAATCATTAATTTACACAACTACAAGAAGCTGCAAGAGAGCTCACATTGTTCAAACCTAGGATGCGATCGCCTATGCTAATTCTCACGCGACGAATCGGTGAAACGATAATGGTCAATGACAACATCAAAGTGACCGTACTCGCCATCAACGGCAGTCAGGTCAAAATCGGAGTGCAAGCGCCCTCCGATGTGTCAGTTCACCGTGAAGAAATCTATATCCGTATTCAATCAGAAAATAACAACGCCGAAGAACCCGCCGAATAAGTCCTCATCAAAATCGGTAAAGCACGAACTTTCTTTCTTTTCTTCGTGGTAACATCAGCGTCATTACTATAGATACTGAGAAAAGAAGAGAGCTGTATGTCTACCGGCATGAATATTGAACAATACCTCGCAGATGAACTCGGCGTTCGACTTGCCCAAGTTGAAGCCACGGTACGATTACTCGACGATGGAGCCACGGTTCCTTTTATCGCTCGGTACCGCAAAGAGGCCACCGGAGGCCTTGACGATACCCAGTTGCGCAACCTCGCACAAAGGTTAGGCTATTTACGTGAACTGAATGATCGCCGCAAAGTCATTCTCGCCAGTATTGCCGATCAAGATAAGCTCACGCCCGAGCTCACAACTCAGATCAACCAATGTGTCTCAAAAACAGAGCTCGAAGACCTTTACCTTCCCTATAAGCCCAAACGCCGCACCAAAGGGCAAATCGCCATAGAAGCAGGAATCGAGCCATTAGCGGATCAGCTCATGACGAGTACCGATGACCCACAGAATTTGGCGCAAGACTTCATCAATGCTGATGCCGGATTCGCCGACACCCACGCGGTGCTTGAAGGTGCGCGTTTTATTCTTATGGAACGATTCGCTGAAGATGCTGCATTACTAAAGTTCACTCGCGCTCACCTATGGAATAATGCGGCACTAACGGCAACCGTCGTGACTGGCAAAGAGCAGGAAGGTGCTAAGTTCAGAGACTACTTTGCTTATAATGAAGCCATTCGCTCTATCCCATCGCACCGTGCTCTTGCGTTATTGCGTGGTCGCAATGAAGGTATCTTACAGCTTAAATTGGTACCAGAGCCCCACATAGAAGACGCCGAAACAGTTCGAGAAAGCGAGTACGAGCAACGCATTGCAAACCACTTCCAGTTGTCGGTTGACCATACTCCGGCGGGATTGTGGCGAAAACAAACGGTACAGTGGACCTGGCGGGTCAAAATCCTTCCCCGTATGGAAACTGATTTATTGAGTCAGGTTCGAGAAGCTGCGGAAACCGCTGCAATTGATGTATTTGCAACCAATTTAAAAGACCTGCTGATGGCGGCGCCTGCGGGGCAACGTACGACCATGGGATTAGATCCAGGCATGCGCACTGGCGTAAAGGTCACCGTGGTTGATAGCACCGGAAAGCTCCTTGGTTTTTCGACCATATTTCCTCATGCTCCACAAAATCAATGGGATAAGTCGTTACGTTCTCTAGCCGCCCTCGCCAAACAACATCGCGTCGAGCTAGTTGCCATCGGCAACGGGACCGGATCCCGGGAGACCGATAGATTAGTGGCAGAGCTCATGAAGCTACACCCAGAATTAGCCCTCACGAAAGTCATGGTTAACGAAGCCGGGGCTTCCGTCTATTCTGCTTCGGAATTAGCCGCACTTGAATTTCCCAATCTCGATGTGTCTTACCGCGGCGCAGTGTCTATCGCACGGCGCTTACAAGACCCACTGGCCGAGCTGGTAAAAATTGAGCCGAAATCCATTGGTGTCGGACAATACCAGCATGATGTTAGCCAGTCGCAGTTAGCCGCCAGCCTCGATGCTGTAGTGGAGGACTGTGTAAACGCAGTTGGGGTGGATGTGAATACGGCTTCTGTTCCATTGCTATCTCGAATTGCTGGCCTCAATCGAAATCTCGCCCAAAATATTGTGAATACTCGGGAGCAAGATGGCGCTTTTACTACCCGTAAAGCATTACTGGCGGTGCCTCGTATGGGGCCGAAAAGTTTCGAACAAGCTGCAGGTTTTCTTCGGATTACCGGTGGTGACAACCCACTCGATGGATCATCAGTGCACCCCGAAGCTTATCCTGTTGTGGAGCACATCGCGAGCAAGCATCATCGGAACGTCCGCGACCTGATTGGCGATAGCGCTTTTCTTAAAACACTCAAAGCCGTCGATTATACCGACACTGGTTTTGGGATACCCACCATTTCCGACATTTTAAACGAGCTCGAAAAACCGGGCCGGGATCCACGCCCTGAGTTTACCACCGCGAGCTTCAAGGAAGGTGTTGAAACACTGGCTGATCTTGCCATCGGCATGACCTTGGAAGGCGTTATCACCAATGTAACTAATTTTGGTGCTTTCGTTGATATTGGTGTGCATCAAGATGGCTTAGTGCATATTTCAGCATTGGCGGATAAGTTTGTTGAGAACCCTCACGACGTGGTAAAAACAGGCGATGTGGTCAAAGTGAAGGTATTGGAAGTGGATACAGAACGTAAACGTATAGGACTAACCATGCGCTTACATGATACCCCACCCGCTGCCGCTGCTTCGGAAAAGACATCCTCACCCGGAAAGAATAAGCGCCACCAGGGCAAGCCACAACGCCCGGCAGCTGCACCGGTGAATAGTGCTTTTGCCGATGCATTTAAGAATGCCAAAAAACGATAATTAAGGATTTCCCATGGCCCCAATGCTGTTGATTTTAGCATTCCTCGCGGTTGGGCTTGTGCTCAAGCGAACTGGGGCCATGCCGGAAAATACCGGTCAGGTACTGAATCAATATGTGATTTATGTAGCGGTACCTGCGATGATTTTACTGCATTTGCCGCATCTGCAGTTGAGTATGCAAGTACTCACTCCCGCTCTGATGCCTTGTTTACTCTATCCTATTGCTATCGCATTAGTGTGGGGATGTGCCAAGCTTTTCGATTGGAGCAGAGAGCTCACTGGGGCTCTCATGATTATCGTTCCCTTGGGCAATACCTCGTTCCTTGGGTTTCCTATGGTCGAGGTATTTTTTGGCGTGCAAGGATTACCTTATGCCGTGATCTATGATCAAATCGGCTCCTTTGTGGGATTGGCTTTCTTTGCAACCTTCATCGCCGCAGTTTATGGCATGCCCCAGGGGTCTTCCGCATCGGCAAAGAAACCACGGGCCCTTGCTCTCATAAAACAGTTACTCACTTTCCCGCCGGTGATCGCACTCGTACTCGCCCTGACCATAGGTCAACAAGAGTATCCAAGTGTAATCCAAGACTTTATCGAAATATTAGCAGCAACGTTAGTACCTGTCGTGATGATTGCAGTGGGCTTTCAGCTGCAGTTCCGCATCCCTCGCGACGATGCCCTGCCCTTTGCCATTGCTATGGTCATTAAGCTCTTCATACTTCCCGCGGTTGCGTTGGCTACAATAGTCAGCACAGGTCAGCTCGGTTTGGCGGGGCAAATCAGCGTATTTGAAGCAGCAATGCCGTTTATGATCACAGCAGGTGCGGTAGCGATTGGGGCCGGGCTCAAACCGCGTTTGGTGGCCTCGTTGGTGGGTTATGGCGTATTGGCAGGGCTTATTACCCTGCCAATCTGGGCGTGGATTATTGGAATGATGGTGAATGCCGCATCAGGCTGAGCTATCACTCTGAACCCGTTGCATATCGTGTCCATGTTTTAGAGCCCGAATACTGCGCCGACGTGCGACCCAGCGTTTGCGGCTTTGATAATAATCACGCATTTCATCTAAAATCACATCGTATTCTTGCTGCAGCCGTTCGGCCATGGAATGTTTGCGCAGTGAGAGCCGCTTCATCATCATGTCTAACCGCGCTTTTTCTATTTGATAAGGATTTGCACGCTTCAAGTTTCCTGCCAATTTGCACCAAGACAACACCGCGATTAGCCACTTAGTGGGATCAAAGTGATACCAACGCACACCATTGCGATAATCACCCGAGAAAATATGGTGGAAGTTATGATAACCCTCACCAAAGGTAAACAAAGCTAATACGCCGTTGTCGCGCGCAGAATTGCGATCCGTGTACGTTTGTCGCCCCCACACATGGGCCAACGAATTAATCAAAAAGGTGCTGTGATGTCCGAATACCACCCGCAAGAATCCTGCAATCAATAAGGCGCCCCAGAAATGTCCGCTCAGTAGCCCAATTAAAATCGGCACACCAATATTCATCATCAATGTAAGGGTTAAATAATGTTTGTGCTGCCACATCACGATAGGATCGTTTTGCAGGTCTTTCGCGTTACGGTAATCCGAATAACGCTGGCTTTGATATTCACGCAGCATCCAACCAATATGGGCAAACCAAAAACCACGACTAATTGAATAGGGGTCGTCGTCGATATGGTCCACATGTTTATGATGCTCGCGATGATCCGACGACCAATGCAAGGCACTATTTTGCAGCGCGAGCGCGCCGCCTAACGCAAAAATTAAACGGACCGACCAATGTGCGTCATAGGTACGGTGTGACCATAACCGGTGATAGCCTGCGGTGATTGATATCCCAGCCCACACGGCTAGTACGGCAAAGGCAATCCACAATGACGGCACAAAACCGACACTGATGAGATACCAAGGAACACCGACAAGTGCGACCAGAAAAGTAATTAAAAAGACGCTGACATTAAGCCAGAGCAGGGGTGGTTTTTTCATAAATACAACTTTTTAGCGAACAACTGTACGCTGAATTTATCTGTTCTGATGGGAATGATCAAGGGAATTTGCAAAAATTGAATTAACAAGTGTTCACTGTTACATTGCAGCTCTAAATAATCAGTTGGGAAATCAGAGGAATGGTTGGCATTCGGGCAAAACAGAAAGAAAAAACCAGACGTGCTCTGATTAATGCTGCATTGAACCAACTGAGCCCACAAACCACCTTTTCCAGTTTGAGTCTGCGTGAAGTAGCGCGTGAGGCCCACATCGCACCAACCTCTTTTTATCGCCACTTTCAGAATATGGACGAACTTGGCTTAACTTTGGTCGATGAAGCCGGGCTTACCCTTCGTCAACTGTTACGTCAATCGCGCCAGCGCCTTGCCGATGGCGGCTCCGTGATTCGCATTTCTGTTGAAATCTTTATGGATTTCATCAGCCAAAACAGCAGTGTTTTTCGGCTGTTGTTGCAAGAACGCTCAGGCACCTCAAAAGAATTTAGGATGGCGATTGCCCGAGAAATTGAGCACTTTAAATCAGAACTTACCGATTATTTATACGCAGATCGTGAACTCCCTGAATGGCTTGCCAAAATACAAGCCGATGCCATGGTTCGGGTGGTCTTTAGCGCGGGTGCAGATGCGTTGGATTTACCTGCAGCGGAGCGCACCGCCATTGCCGAACAAACCATTATTCAATTACGCATGATCGCCCGCGGCTCAGACACGATGAAACAAGAAGATCCAAAACGCGCCGCAGAGCCGAAAAAACCATAATTACACAACACCACAAGGAGAAGCCGATGACCCGATGGTTACTGGTATTAATCACTTTAGCCCTGAGCTTGCAAACAGCTCACGCAACTTCTCGGGATATTACCCTTGAAGAAACCATCACGGTAAAACGTGTCACTCAAGCGGTTACTAACGACGATGGTACGCTCACTGCCTTTGTCCGTGTGCGTCCGCGCACGCCATACAAAGACGACGACGGCACCGCCTACTCTGAACTCTTTGTTGTTAATAACGAAGGCCGGGTTACCCCATTCGTAACGGGCGATGTGCGCATTGGTCAAATCCAATTTGCTGCTGATGACAGTGCGATTTTCTATCTGTCTCAACGTGGTGATGATAAGCATACGAGCTTATATAAACTGCCTATCGGTGGCGGTGAATCCACTCGGATATATCAGCATAAGGTCGCAATCTCGAGCTTTAGTGTGAGCGGTGACGGTAACACCATTGCCTTTCTCGCCCGTGAACCGCAACCTGAGAAAACCGAAGAGCTTGCTCGCAAAGGATTCCGCGCACAAGTATATGAAGAGCAAACACGAAAAGCGCAACTTTGGACTCTTGACCTCAGCACTGAAGCGCCAGAGGCAAGCCTTGTTGAGATTGACGAACATATCCATTCACTCGCATTTCGTCCCGGTCACAACCAAGTGTTACTTCGGGTTGCTCCAACCACGTTAGTGGACGACGATCTCATGCTCAGTCAATACGCAGTATTTGATCTCGAGGGTAATGAAGTAGCGCGTATGCAGAGCGTCGGTAAATTAGGCCAGGCAGCCTTCTCACCGAATGGCGCAAAATTCGCATTTATTGGCGGTGAAGATCAACATGACCCCAAGGAAGGACGCCTCTATGTCGGTAATCTTGATGATGGTTCGGTACGTGAGCTCGTTCCCGGATTTCCTGGTCACATTGTCGACCTAGCATGGCAGGATAACGACCATGTGATTTGGCTTGCTGACGTCAACGTAGAAACCGACCTGCGTAGAACGAACGTGAACAATGGCCAAACCAACGTCGTCGTCGCCGAAGGTAAAGCTATATTTACCCGTTTAAATCATGTGCGGAGCAATGGCGACCTCACCTTAATTGGTCATCACGCATCACATCCAACAGAAGTATTTCGTGTGATCGGTGGCGAACTCACGCGCCTCACCGACTCAAACCCTTGGCTTGCAGACATTCGTCAGCCGCGTCAGGAAGTGATTGTTCATGAAGCTCGCGATGGCTTGCGACTCGAAGGTATTTTAGTTTATCCACATAATTATCAGCCGGGTACGCCTGTGCCGGTGATTATGTCAATCCATGGTGGTCCCGAAGCCCATGTGCGAAACGGCTGGAATAATAGTTATTCCAATCCAATCTGGTACGCAGCGCAGCAAGGCTTTGCCACCTTCTTCCCAAATTATCGTGGCAGTACTGGGCGCGGCGTGAACTTCAGTAAACTAGGCCAGAACGACTATGCGGGCAAGGAGTTCGACGACATTGTCGACGCCAAGGAACACCTCGTTGCCATTGGCCTAGCTGACCCTGAGCGTGTCGGGATCACCGGTGGCTCCTATGGCGGATATGCCTCTGCTTGGGGTGCGACCAAACAGACAGAACATTTTGCAGCCAGCGTGATGTTTGTCGGCATTAGTAATAATCTTTCTAAATTTGGAACCACGGACATTCCAAACGAAATGCATTTAGTGCATGCGCGCAGCTACCCTTGGGATAAGTGGCAGTGGTATCTGGAACGCAGCCCTATTTACTGGGCCGAGCAGGCGCGCACGCCAATTTTGATTATGCATGGTGCTGAAGATACACGTGTCCACCCGAGCCAATCCATGGAGCTGTATCGCTATTTGAAGGTTCATGGCAATGTACCCGTGCGTTTGGTGCTTTATCCAGGGGAAGGTCATGGCAATCAACGCGTAGGCTCCCAACTTGATTACGCACTCCGCCTGATGCGCTGGATGAACTTCTATCTAGTAGAGCAAGGTGAAGGCATTCCGCCCCATGAGTTACCTCATGCGGAACATCTGGACTAAGTAAGAATACAAAAAAAACGAAGGGAGGCATGGCCTCCCTTTTTTATGAGCGTTTGGCTTTGTAGTTTTGAATAAAACAGATTAACTCTGAGAAAGGCATCGGCCGAGCGAAATAGAATCCTTGCATATAGTGACATCCGGCTTCCTCTACAAACGCCACTTGCTCTGCTGTTTCCACACCTTCCGCCACCACGTTTAAATCGAGTTGACTGGCCATAGCGATAATACCCCGAGCTATCGCCGCATCGTGCTTGCCGCTGATCACATCCTGAATAAAGCTACGGTCAATTTTCAAGGTATCAATGGGTAATGATTTCAGATAAGACAAGCTTGAGAAGCCCGTGCCAAAATCATCGATAGACACACTAAACCCTTGCACTCTGAGCGCATCAAGAATGCGAATCGCTTGATGAGAATCTTCCATCAAAATACTTTCTGTGAGCTCGAGATTAAGCTTGCTTGATTTAAATCCGGTGAGATTCAACGTGTGCTTTAGCGACTCAATGAAATTTGCCCGGTGCACTTGAATAGACGATAGGTTTACCGCCACTTGGAAATCGCCATACTCCTGCAATCGCACCCCATCACTACATGCCTGCTGAAGTACCCAAGAGCCAATTGGAATAATCTGCCCTGAATCTTCTGCTAACGGAATAAACTCTGCTGGTGATACATAGCTGCCATCTTCGCGCTGCCAACGAAGCAACGCTTCGACGCCCACAATAGTATGATCTTTGGCACTAAATATGGGTTGATAGAACAGCTGCAAGGCATTCTGCTCAAGCACGTGCTGTAGCTCGTTACGAATTGTCACAGACACATGGAAGCGCTCAGAGATATCAGCGGTGTAAAACTGATAATGATTACGCCCTTGCCGTTTCGCTTGGTACATGGCCATATCGGCATCTTGGATTAGCTGTTTAGGATCCGCAACACTTTCCATGGTGGTAGTAATGCCAATACTTGCGGTCACGTAGAGTCGATAGGAATCAATCAAATACGGTTGTGCAATCGACGATAAAATATCATTGACCAGATCTGTAATAGGCGCGTCTTTCGACAGTCGCGGCACAATCACCACAAACTCATCGCCACCAAAACGCGCCACACGGGAGCCTTCACGCATAATCTTTTGGATTCGGTTCGCGGTTTCAATGAGCAATTTGTCGCCCACCGCCAAGCCCAAACTATCATTGATGGGCTTAAAGCCGTCGAGGTCGATAAATATCACTGCCAGCGCTTCATCGGTGCCTTCGATACGTTTGCAGTGATTTCCTAATATCTCCTCGAGAACTGTACGGTTGGCTAAACCGGTGAGGCGGTCATGAGATGCTTGGAACTGGAGCTGCGCCCGCTGGCTTCTTAAAATTGCCGCATTCTCAAGACTGATCACAAGTAAAACGCAGAGTATCCAGCCCCCTCCGACAACCAAGGTATAAAGATTTGCGGCACGACGTAACTCGGTCGTATTGGTTAGGTAACCGCGCAGGGTTAACTCCAACCCCAAGGGCACACGCATGGTGCGTTGATATGAAAATAAGTAATGACCGGAGAAATCCTCTAGCTTACGGATTTCCGTGTAATCACCCATGCTGTGCAACAAGTAATTATTCTGCACCTGAGCATAGGTTTTAAAAGGTGAGTCGGTTTCTTGCATCGCAGGATTGACTAATCGTGCAAAGTTGAATGCTGTCAGCACGTAGCCAAATAAATTGGTGCCATTCTCACTGGCTGTCCCGTTATAACGGAACAACGGGAGTTTCAAGAGAATCACCGGGTCCTGCATTTCGGTGATACTGACCGTAGGAATATATACCGCGCCACGACGCTCTGTCGCTCGAAACCAATTCTGCACATCCACTTCATCAAGCAAGGCGGAAAGGGATTCACTTTCAGGCTTCGTTTCTTCCCACACAAGCTGGCCTTGCTGGTTTAGAAACATGATGCTTTCAATCTGCTCAATGTCATTTAAGTAGGAAATAATATCCATTTCCATTAAGCGACGCAGATCGTAATCAGAGATATTTTGCCAGCGATTGACCAACCGCTGCATAAGGCGGTAATTTTCTACCGAAACCATCTCACGCGAATTACCCGCCTCGGTCACCGCACGCACACCTTCATTTTCTAACCGACTCACCGATTCTAAACTGAGCAGGAACCATATAATGGTAATCACAGACGCGCTCAAACTTGCTGTGAGTAACGCGCGAATACTGGGCAAGGGTTGGGGTATTTCTTGTTGATGGGAACCGAGCCATAACACCACACCATAGAAAACCAAAAGTAGACTGGCTAAGCTTGCAAGCATTGGATGTGGGGCAACGTGTTGGTAACTCTCTCCCATCCAACACAATACCGACAAAAGCACGCCACCCACGATGAGCAGTGGGCTTGATAAGCGCCATAGATAACGCCGCTTATCTTGTGAGATACCGAACAAGATACAAATACCGAGGAGTCCGTAGAGCACAGCCACGGGCCACTGCACACTTGGTTGCGCAAAGTGGCTGAAAAACTCGGGAAGCCAGGGCGCTAGGCGGGAATCCATAACGCTTGAATAAGCTGCAGCGATAACAATAACGCTGCCAAAAAATACGCGCCAACCTGGAGCGCTACGAATAGCAGCCCACAACCCCATCGCACTAAACAAGCAGGTAAGTGCCGCTCGCGGAGAGATTACTTCCGCTAGTGGTTGTGTACTCGTTTGGGTATATGCCGCAACAAATCCGATCAGTCCTGTCACCATCCCTGCGATAACGATGGTGTAGTATGCAGCGGTCATGGCCGTTGTCGGAGAAGCGGAGAGCCGTTTCAAGACAGGTTACCTATTGTTATTATTGTGTTTCGAGTGTATGAGAATTGACTGATAACGTCAAAGATTCTGTACTTTCAGGATACAAAAAAGCCAGCAGTACGCTGGCTCTTTCCATTGATATTGTGAGGCGAGTTCGCTATTTACAGTTGTGGGCCTGCTTTCACCAAGGATTTGCCCTCTGCATTATCAGTAAACTTTTCAAAGTTATCGATAAACAAAGACGCTAGCTCTTTCGCTTTGCTATCCCACTGAGCCGCATTGTCATAAGTATTGCGTGGATCAAGAATCGAGCTATCTTCAACCTCGGGCAACGATTGCGGAATGGCGAGGTTAAAGTAAGGCAAGTTCACAAACTCGGCATCTTCAATGCTGCCATCCAAAATCGCGTCGATAATGGCACGGGTGGCCTTAATTGAAATGCGTTTGCCGGTACCGTTCCAACCCGTATTCACTAAGTACGCTTCGGCACCTGAATCGGCCATGCGCTTGGCTAACACTTCCGCATATTGGGTTGGGTGCAAGCTTAAGAAAGCCGCTCCAAAACACGCAGAAAACGTAGGCGTTGGTTTTGTAATGCCCCGCTCTGTACCTGCCAGCTTGGCGGTAAAGCCCGACAAGAAGTGATACTTCGCTTGTTCGGTGGTGAGCTTAGACACCGGCGGTAATACGCCAAAAGCATCTGCCGTCAGGAAAATCACTTTCTTGGCATGGCCTGCTTTAGAGACCGGCTTCACGATATTATCAATGTGATAAATCGGATACGACACCCGTGTATTTTCAGTTTTTGAACCGTCGTTATAATCTACTTCGCCATTATCGCGAACGGTGACGTTCTCAAGCAGTGCATCACGGCGAATGGCTCGATAAATATCCGGCTCTGCTTCTTCCGACAAATTAATGGTTTTTGCGTAACAGCCGCCTTCAAAATTAAACACGCCGTCGTCGTCCCAACCGTGCTCATCATCACCGATGAGCTGACGCTTTGGATCGGTAGAAAGCGTTGTTTTTCCGGTGCCGGATAAGCCGAAGAAAATCGCCACGTCACCGGCTTCACCCACGTTAGCTGAGCAATGCATCGAAGCAATGCCCTGCAGCGGTAAAAAGTAGTTCATCATTGAGAACATACCCTTTTTCATTTCGCCGCCGTACCAAGTACCGCCAATTAACTGCATGCGCTCAGATAAGTTGAACGCCACAAAGTTTTCGGAATTCAGGCCCTGGGATTTCCAATTCGGGTTGGTACACTTGGCACCATTCATCACGATAAAATCAGGTGAGAACGTTTTCAGTTCTTCGTCGCTCGGACGAATAAACATATTCTTCACAAAGTGCGCTTGCCATGCCACTTCGGTAATAAAACGAACCGCTAAGCGGGTATCTGCATTCGCACCACAGAAGGTATCCACCACAAACAGGCGCTTGCCGGACAACTGCTTGGTGACCAACCCTTTGAGGTCGCTCCATACATCTGCAGAAATGGGTTTGTTGTCGTTCTTCCCTTGATCAGACCACCAAACGGTGTCGCGCGTGGTGTCGTCGCGCACGATATATTTATCTTTCGGGGAGCGGCCAGTGAAAATGCCTGTGTCTACAGCAACAGCACCTGATTGAGTCACCTGGCCTTTTTCAAATCCAGTTAATTCGGGGCGCGTTTCTTCTTCGAAGAGTTGCTCATAAGAAGGGTTATATACAATTTCGGTGACGTCTGTTATGCCGTATTGGCCCAGATCCAGATCAGTCATGCGAAGAACTCCTGCGGGTACATGGTTTTGTGTTAATTACGACGGAAACATGTGAAAAAAGCTGGCGATTTTTCGCACGAAATAATACCCCGATTCGGCCATAAAAGATAGGCGAAATCAGCCAGTTTTCTTAATTTAGCTGCGCTTTGCAGCGTATTTTTCTTGAAGCGCATGGGCCACCCTAGCATCGGTAAACTGTGCAACATCGCCTCCGTGCAAGGCCACCTCTTTCACTAAGGTAGAGGAAATAAAAGAATTTTCCTCAGACGGCGTTAAAAATACGCTTTCTAAATCCGGGTGCAAACGCCGGTTCATATTGGCCAATTGAAACTCAAACTCAAAGTCGGAAACAGCACGAAGGCCACGAATAAGAACGTGGGCTTTACGCTCCCGAGCAAGGTCTGCAAGCAAGCCTGTAAAACCGATCACCACAACATTGTCCAAGCGATCGGTGACTTTCTCCACCAAAGCAACCCGCTCCTCCAAAGAGAATAACGGTTGTTTGCTCGTATTTGCCGCTACCGCTACCACCACCTCAGAGAATAACTTGGAGGCACGCTGGATTAAGTCAAAATGACCATTGGTAATGGGATCAAATGTGCCGGGGTAAATTGCTCGTCTGTACATAGATGTCATCAACGCGAATTTAATGGAGGCAAGAATAGCTGATATGGGCGCAAGCGTCCAACCGAGATTGGCCGGGAAACAACCAATATCCGGTAACGGAATCCCTTATTTACGGTGGACACACCAGTTTTCCTTTGTTTTCTACTGCAAACCTGCGCAACACCAAGTAAAATATCGGCCATGATGCGCCCACAAACTCGATGGAGAACGCGATGAAAAAGGCATTTTACCAACAGCTACAACGTCAAATCGACGAAACTAAGGCTGATGGTTTGTATAAAAGCGAGCGAGTGATCTCGTCGTCTCAATTTTCTGAAATTGAAGTCAACGGCCAAAAAGTTCTGAACTTCTGTGCCAATAACTATCTTGGCTTAGCCAATCACCCCGAATTAATTAAAGCCGCGCAAGAAGGGCTTGATAGTCATGGCTTTGGCGTGGCCTCGGTACGCTTTATTTGCGGTACCCAGAATATCCATAAAACCCTTGAGCAGAAACTCTCTGAGTTTCTTGGCACAGAAGACACCATTCTTTACTCGTCGTGTTTTGATGCCAACGCTGGATTGTTTGAAACGTTATTAGGGCCAGAAGACGCGATTGTCAGTGATGCGTTAAATCACGCTAGCATTATCGATGGCGTACGCTTGTGTAAAGCAAAACGCTATCGTTACGCCAATAACGATATGACCGACCTTGAAGCGCAGTTAAAGCAAGCCAAGGCCGATGGCGCACGTAATATTATGATCGCCACCGATGGCGTGTTCTCTATGGACGGTATTATCGCGAATTTGCCCGCGTTATGTGACCTTGCCGACGAATACGGTGCCATTGTGATGGTTGATGACTCTCACGCCGTCGGTTTCGTTGGTAAAGGCGGTCGTGGTACCCATGAGTTCCACCAAGTGATGGATCGCGTTGATATTATTACCGGCACTCTCGGCAAGGCGCTCGGCGGTGCGAGTGGTGGCTTTACAGCAGCGAAGAAAGAAGTTGTCGAATGGTTACGCCAACGTTCACGTCCTTATTTATTCTCTAATTCATTGGCACCGTCTATTGTTGCCGCATCAATTAAAGTGTTGGAGATGCTCAGTCAAGGGGATGAACTACGTCAACGCCTGCTTGATAATAGTCAGTATTTCCGAGAGAAGATGACCGCAGCGGGCTTCACGCTCGCAGGTGCCGATCATGCGATCATTCCGGTTATGCTCGGAGACGCCAAATTGGCCTCGAAAATGGCAGACCGCATGTTACAAGAAGGCGTTTATGTGATCGGCTTCTCGTTCCCGGTCGTTCCTAAAGGCCAGGCGCGCATTCGTACCCAAATGTCGGCAGCCCATACAAAAGAGCAACTTGATCGCGCGATTGCCGCGTTTATCAAAGTAGGTAAAGAGCTCAACGTGATCAACTAAGGGTTGATCCGCTATGCTTAATCACACAACACATGAGAAACAACGGCGCTATGCGGTTGTTTTATCTTCAGGAGTGAGTTTCTGTTTATGAAAGCACTGGCGAAGTTAAAAGCAGAACCCGGACTTTGGCTTACCGAAGCAGAGAAGCCAGAGTATGGGTACAATGATTTATTAATTAAGATTCGTAAAACCGCCATTTGTGGCACCGACGTGCATATTTACAAATGGGATGAATGGTCGCAAAACACGATTCCCGTGGGTATGACTGTCGGTCATGAATACGTAGGCGAAGTTGCCGCTATGGGTGAAGGCGTGCGCGGATTTGCCGTTGGCGATCGCGTGTCGGGCGAAGGCCATATCACCTGCGGCCATTGCCGCAATTGCCGTGCGGGGCGCCGTCACCTATGCCGCAATACCGTAGGAGTGGGCGTGAATCGACCGGGAGCATTTGCCGAATATCTGGTGATTCCTGCCGAAAACGCATTCAAGTTACCGGATTCTATTACCGACGAAATGGCTTCTATTTTCGACCCCTTCGGTAACGCGGTCCACACTGCATTATCATTCGATCTTGTAGGTGAAGATGTATTGATCACCGGTGCGGGTCCAATCGGAATCATGGCCGCAGCGGTTGCACGCCACGCCGGTGCGCGCCACGTGGTGATTACCGACATTAACGAATACCGTTTGTCCCTCGCCATGAAAATGGGTGCAACACGCGCGGTCGATACCCGTACAACGGATTTGGATAGCGTGATGAAAGAACTAGGCATGAGCGAAGGGTTCGACGTGGGATTAGAGATGTCTGGTGTGCCTGTGGCCTTCAATCAAATGCTAAAAGCCATGAACCATGGCGGTAAGATCGCGCTATTAGGAATTCCGCCTGGGGATATGGCAATTGACTGGAATCAGGTGATCTTCAAAGGGCTTGTGATTAAAGGTATTTATGGTCGCGAAATGTTTGAAACCTGGTACAAAATGGTGGCACTGTTGCAATCAGGCTTAGACTTGAGCCCCATTATCACGCACACCATGCCCGTAGACGATTATGAGAAGGGCTTTGAAACAATGATTTCCGGCCAATCGGGTAAAATAATTTTAGATTGGACCTAAACAACGAGGACACCATGGGACGCTTTAGCACCATCGCCCTTGCCGACGCGGCAAAAATGATCGCCGACGGTAATGCACAAGTTGCCGATATTCGCGATCCAAATACATTTGCAGCTGGGCACGTGGCGGGCGCGTTTCGACTCAGTAACGACAAACTTGCTGAGTTTATGATGCAGGCCGACCGCGAACAGCCAGTACTGGTGTTTTGCTACCATGGGATCAGTAGTCAATCCGCTGGGCAGTACCTTGCCCAGCAGGGATTTACTGAAGTTTATAGTGTCGATGGTGGTATGGTGGCTTGGGCCGATACATACCCCGATAAACTCGAGCAGGACGCGTGAAAAAGCTATACGCCACCTCTAACAGTAGTGAAATGAATACGCTGCAGCTCGTGATGCAGCGCCATGGCATTCCAGTGACTGTAACCGAGCGTGGTGGCACTCTCGAACTTTGGTTGATTCAACATGGTTACGAAGCGCTCGCCCAAGATGTACTGCGCCAGTTTCGTGACAATCCCCCTACCCCAGAATCCCTGCCACAACAGCGTCCAGTATCGGCAACACGGTCGCTTTGGCACACGCTGGCAAGCCAAGCGGGCATCGTCACGTTCTTAGTGTTTATCGTGGTTTTGTTGGTATACGCACTGCAATGGTTTATCGCCCCTGAAGCGACTCTCCATGCGCTCTTGGTGACCCCAGGCGGAGTACCTGAATTGCATGCCGGGCAACCATGGCGCTTAGTTACCCCCATGCTGCTGCATTTTTCAGCGATGCATTTGGTATTCAATTTATTCTGGTGGTGGTATCTCGGTGGACGGGTCGAACTTACCTTTAGCCCTTGGATGTTGATCACAGTAACGTTGGTGACGGCCATTGTGTCCAATTATGCACAATGGGCATACAGTGGCCCGTTGTTTGGCGGCCTCAGCGGTGTCGTTTACGGTTTATTTGGCTTTGCCATTGTTAGTGCCTGGGGACGCCGCTATAGCCCACTCGCTCTGCCCCCTGCACTTCTGGTATTTATGATCGGATGGTTGGCCCTCGGCTTTACCGACTTACTCATGGTCAATATGGCCAATGAAGCCCACCTTGCAGGGCTACTTAGTGGATTACTCTTGGGCGCAGTGGTGCGCATCCTCAAGCCCCACAAATAACGTGTTATGATGCTCATCCGCAGAACAAACAGGGAGTGAATGCGTGTTTCCTATTGGTACCGTCGCCCGGTGGCAATCACCTGAGTCTATGGCCATCCCAACAAAGCTTGCGGATTGGTTGCTCGACTCCGGCTCCTTAACCGCAAAAATTAAAGCGCTTCATCCAGATTTCGCGGTGCATGTACTTGGGCAGATTGAGGGAACCGCTGAGCCGTGCGAGTACGCCGCATTAGCGATGGATCCCGAACCGGTCACCATTCGCGAAGTGCTCTTATACTCCGGCGACACTGCACTGGTGTTTGCCCGCAGTATTCTGCCTCATCAGCGCCTTGCGGCCAATCCAGAGCTCACGTCATTAGGGGATCAACCACTAGGTGAGCATTTGTTTACCCGTACCGATACCACGCCTGGACCTATTGAAATCGCCCCTTTTTCTTCCATTTCCGGCGCCGGAGAACTCAATCGATCCTTGCATCATCAGGAACAGGATCTCTGGGGTCGACGGCGGGTATTTGATATTGCCGGCACCCGAATTCTAGTCAGCGAAGTGTTTCTTTCTCCATCCGCCTGCTATGCTGATAGTTCCAAATAAAACCAAGCGTTTACGGAGTTCCCCATGACTCGTTTTGACCATTATCGAGCGCTCATGCGCATGGACAAGCCCATCGGTACCTGGTTACTCGCCTGGCCGACATTCTGGGCCCTACTTATTGCAGGTAACGGCGATCCCTCGGTTCGCCTAGTAGCCATCTTTGCTGTCGGTGTCTTCCTGATGCGTTCAGCCGGCTGCGTGATTAACGATTACGCCGACCGAAAACTCGATGGGCATGTTGAACGCACACGAAACCGCCCTCTTGCTACGGGCGCAGTAACCCCCACCGAAGCGCTAATTTTGTTTGCCGTGCTGGTGATCCTAGCCTTCATGTTAGTGCTCACCCTGAACACCTTAACGATCTTGTTATCATTTGTAGCGGCAGGTTTGGCCATTGCTTACCCGTTTACCAAACGCTTTACCCATTTACCGCAATTTGTGTTGGGGGCGGCATTTAGTATGGCGATTCCCATGGCGTTCGCCGCAGAGAGCAATAGTTTGCCGTTGATTTGTTGGATACTTTTCGCTGCGAATGTTCTCTGGACGGTGGCCTATGACACCGAATATGCCATGGTGGATCGCGCCGACGATCTGCGAGTGGGGATAAAATCGACCGCGATTTTATTTGGTCAGTACGACATCTTGGTGATTGGTGCGCTGCAAGCGGCCACTATTTTCTTGCTCGGGATTGTCGGCTGGATGATCGATGCCACTTGGATATTCTGGTTAGCACTCATCACCATGGCTCTGTTTTTTATTTGGCAGCTATGGTTAATTCGCGACCGCTCACCACAAGAATGTTTTCTCGCATTCCGCCAAAACCACTACGCCGGTATGCTTATCGCAATTGGTTTAGCGTTACATTATTGGTTGCCTATTCCATTTGGCTCGGCACCTATCTAATCAAAAGCCCGCAGGGTCTTTAGACCACTGCGGGCGTTGTCTTTGCCGTGTCCCACCGCCATGGTTTGCGTAGACTAATTCGCCTCACGCTCCTTCAGCAGTCGCTTCACCGATTCCCGTATGGTTCGTTGCACTTGGCTTCCCAAGAGCACGTCGACCTCATCACTGAGCGCATCAGTTTTCGCATCTGAGGTATAACCGCCGTCGTCTGCCACACTAATGTAGCCCTCCGTTTTCAGCACCGATACCAACGTACTGAAAATACGCTTGTCGTAGAACTCCGGCGCATCAATACCGTGGCGGGCGCCCAAGCGTTCCGCAATGCGCTCACTGGACTGCTCTAACACGGAACGGGATAAACTCTCAGATTGCTGTAATAGCTCTAAAACAATGGCGTAGCGCGTCAGCGTCTCTTCGCTCGCATTCGCCAGCAATGTGAGCTGTACATAACCGGTCTGTTCTCGCTCAACAATGCGATAGGCGTCGGAAAATTCGCGACTATCCTGAACGAGCCAACCTTGGCGTACAAACTCTTCACACAGCGCATCCACCCATAACGGAATCGAATCCGCTTCGCGATTCAAGAAAAGCTCGGCTTGAATCATCGGATACAACTTCTCAATAAAAGCCGCTGCATCCGAGGCCCGGAATGTCCGTCCACGCCGAGCAAAACGAGCGAGCAAGGCTGGAACTATAAACATGTGCAACACATTGTTGCGATAGTAGGTTAAGGTGATTGCCTGTGTCTGCGTGAGACTCACCACTTCACCGGCACTATTCTCGTTTACTTCGAATTTATTCATCGCCATAAGGTGCGACCACATCTCATCGCCAGACCATGTAGGCACTTGCACATCGCGGCTGTAGGGCACTTCCCGATGTAGGGCTTTGTAGGCAAGAATTTGATCCACTAACTCTTCGCGAGTCAGGCTATGGCGGTCGGCACTAAGTAAACTAATGGCTGCCAAATTGATCGGGTTGAGTGCTGCACCGTCATTCACGCGTCGCATCATCACTTCTGCCAGATGATTGACAATAGGCGTCATCCAACGCGGCTTCGCGGGCTCCTCCGCCCCTAGAGTCACTGAATCACGCCAATCCGGCTGAGAGCGGTCCAAATAATCCGATAAACGCAATGGCTCGCCAAAAGTGACATAACCATGGCCGAAGTTTTTCAGCTTACGCAAAATACCAAAAATCTGAAATACGGATTCTTTCTTTTTCGCTTGCCCTTTGAGTTCGCCATGATAGGTACTGACCTCCATCACGTGCTCATAACCTAAATACACAGGAACGAATGTTACTGGGCGGGTCACTCCGCGCAATTGACTTTGTAACGTCATGGCAAGCATACCGGTTTTTGGTGGCAGCAAGCGCCCAGTGCGACTGCGGCCGCCCTCCATAAAGTACTCAACCGCGTAGCCCTTTTGGAACAAGCGCGTGAGGTATTCACGAAATACTGTGGAATAAAGCTTGTTACCACGGAAGCTTCGGCGTAAGAAGAACGCCCCGCCGCGGCGAAATAGCGTGCCCACGGGGAAGAAATTTAGATTCACCCCAGCGGCGATATGTGGGGGCACTAATCCTTCTTTATAAATTACGAAGCTCAACAACAAATAATCCATGTGGCTGCGATGACACGGCATATACACGATCTCGTGTCCGTCTTGTGCCAACTTACGGATGGTATCGCCATTTTTCACGCTGATACCGCTATAAATCTTGGTCCACAACCAAGTAAACAAATGATCGCCAAAGCGCACTAAACTATCGCGGTAATCCGCGGCAATTTCATGCAAGTATTTGCGGGCGCGCTTTTCCGCTGCGGTTACTGAAATACGTTTACTACGTGATTCCTCTAATATCGCCGCTTTAATCGCCGGCGTTTGCAATAGGTCATTAATCATCTCTTCCCGACCGAGCAACTTCGGACCTGCCACCGCATAGCGAAGGCGTGCAAAGTGTGTCCGAGCAACCCGGGTTAATTTCTGCGCCAACGCCTTATCGCTAGCATGGCTGTCGGCCATGGTTCGTAAACTTACAGGTTGCGATACTCGGGCCAAAATATTGCGCCCCGAGAACATCACTAACCAAAACCGTTTCCATTTGCCAGGTACTTCAATATCGGCCGTCATGGCATTCGCTTCGTTGCGTTCTCGCCCAGGCTCGCGTCCCCAAAATAATGCAATCGGATGCATGTGCACATTGTAGTTGTGCTGCTGGTGCAGTTTCAGTAACTCTTGAAACGCTTGCTGCGGGTCCTGACCTAGCCGTGCTTTGGGGTCTTCTAGATAAAGCACCCGATCAAATGCTTTGCCATTTAAGATCAACGGCTCGGTCGGATCGGGGAGATTTAATTCTTTACAGGTGTTTCGAGCCACCACGAGATCTGTGGTTGACGGAGCACGCATCACATAGACCACATGATCGGGTGACGAGGGGCTGCCTTCGAAATCATCCGCGATGGCTTTCACTTTCGTGAGCCAGCTCACGGGCAGGCGCAAAATCTTATAGAGCAAAGACGTTCGTTTCATCGGTACTCCGAGCTCGAACCGCGAACCTGATCATCATGGTCGCGGATAAAAACTGAGTTGAAGGGCTAAGAATATCATTTTTATTAAAAAGTTGCCGCATCGGAAATTTTTTGTTCAAAAAAGTTGCAAAGGTCAAAACACTGTATATACTGACAGTATACTGTACGGATAAACAGGTATCGATATGCGACCATTAACGCCACGACAGCAAGAGATTCTCGAGCTCATTCGCACCAATATTGAAGCGACTGGAATGCCCCCCACCCGCGCGGAAATCGCACAACGGTTAGGGTTTCGCTCAGCGAATGCGGCAGAAGAGCATTTAAAAGCCTTGGCCAAGAAGGGTGTCATTGAAATGATGCCTGGTATGTCGCGAGGCATTCGATTGCTCATCGAGGAAGAAGAAACTCCCGAGCAACTTGGTCTTCCCCTGATTGGGCGTGTCGCCGCCGGCGAACCTATTTTGGCGCAACAACATATCGAATCACATTATCAAGTCGATCACACCATGTTTCATCCAAGTGCCGATTATCTGCTACGTGTTCATGGCATGAGTATGAAAGACATTGGTATTTTGGACGGTGACATGCTTGCCGTACACCGTACTAACGAAGCGCGTAACGGGCAGATAGTGGTCGCCCGTGTCGAAGATGATGTCACTGTTAAACGTTTTGAGCGCCGCGGCAACATGGTGTTGCTACACCCAGAAAACCAAGAGTTCTCGATTATTCAAGTGGATTTAACACAACAATTCATGACAATCGAAGGCCTTGCTGTTGGCGTCATTCGAAATGGAGGTTGGGTATGAACTACTCTGCATTAACACGCCGTTTTCCTCACCCTGGAGTCTGGGGTCATGAAACCAAACCGTCAACGTCCGTTGCTGTATGCGAACAGCCCACGTTGCAGCAGCACCTCTGGGTCACGTTGAGCGCATTGCGTAAGCGCGATGACCAGTGGGTCACACTCATTGGCAAACCAGCAAAAGCATTTATTGAGCAATTGATTGCAGCGGGGATTCGTCCCGATCGAATTCGCCGGGTCTCTGCATCAGATCAAGACACCGCCTTATGGGCAACAGAACAAGCACTTTTGATTAACAATAGTCAGATTGTGATTGCATGGGTCGGTGATTGTCATGGCCGCGATAAAAAACGTTTGGAATTAGCCGCCAAAGCTAGCCAAGCACAAAGTTTTTTCATTTCCTCAGAAAGTTACGAGAATCCTCTGCACTAATTTCGTCTCCACTTCCCCCTTTTTTTGGGGATCCCCAGGGGTTGTTAACAACAACCCCTTTTTTATTAACATCTTTGGTGGTATTTTGATCGTCATCAAAGTACTAGCTGTGATAACGATGTAGTACGTCTAAAGTTCACTTTGACGATTCGTTTCAGCGCCTTGATATACCTTAAATAATAAATGGCCACTCCGGTGGCGATAATAAATAACAAAGGGTTAGGCAAGAACTGCGATTTTAGGGGAAAAGTAGTTCCTTTCTTGCTGACCTCTTTGTGCTTTCAACTAGCTGTTCACTCCCCGGTGTTCACCTAGACGAAAGACTAAGAGGAGAAGTCGAGTGAATGTGAGACTAACGAGCCTGCTGCTCGGTCTGCCTGCGTTGCTATTAGCACCGATGGCGAAGGCCGAAAGCGTGCAGTTAAATCTTACCCGCGGTGTCACGGAAATCAGTGAGAAAGTGTATAACTTACACATGCTGGTGTTCTGGATCTGTGTGGTCATTGGTGTCATCGTTTTTGCTGCGATGTTTTGGTCCATTCTACGGCACCGGAAAAGTCGCGGCGTCACCCCAGCGAAATTTCACGATAACGTGAAAGTAGAAATCGCATGGACAGTGATTCCCTTTCTGATTTTGGTGGCTATGGCTGTGCCTGCAACCATCACCCTGATTGAAATGGATGATACATCCGACTCGGATATTAGCGTATTAGTGACGGGTTCACAGTGGCGTTGGCATTACAGTTACTTGGATTACGATATCGAATTCATGAGTAATATGGCCACCCCACGTGAGCAGATCTACGGACGTTTGCCTCGTACCGAGAATTACTTGCTTGAAGTGGACCGGCCCTTGGTGATTCCTACCGGCAAGAAAGTACGCTTCCTCATTACCTCCGATGACGTAATCCATTCGTGGTGGGTACCTGAGTTTGCGGTGAAGAAAGACGCCAATCCAGGGTATATCAACGAAGCATGGGTGAAAGTGCCTGAGCCCGGTATTTTCCGTGGTCAGTGTGCCGAGTTGTGTGGTCGTGATCATGCCTTTATGCCTGTGGTCGTCATTGCCAAAGATCCGGAAGACTTCGAAGCGTGGGCCCGGGGTGAAGAACAACGCCTTGCAGAACGCCGTGAAGAAGAACAACGCCTGCTCTCCATGGAAATGTCCAAAGACGAATTGATGGAAATGGGGCAACAGGTGCACATGTCTTATTGCGCTGCATGTCACCAGCCGAACGGGCAAGGGGTACCTGGCGTATTCCCAGGTCTTGTTGGCCAAGGTATCGCTGTAGATGACCAAAGAGCACACATTGATGTGGTCTGGAACGGTGTTTCTGGGTCGGCCATGCAGTCGTTCCGTAATACCCTCACCATGCGTGAAATTGCCGCCGTAGTGACCTATCAACGGAATGCTTGGGGCAATAATACTGGGGATGTGGTGCAAGCCGCCGACGTCCATCACTTCTCACAGGGTAACCAATAGGGGGCTATGGCGATGAGCACTGTTGTTACAGATACCCACAGCGCCCACGACGCGCACGATCATCACGATCACAAACCAACGGGTATTAAGCGTTGGTTATTTACCACCAACCATAAAGACATCGGTACGATGTACTTGTGGTTTAGCTTTATTATGTTCTTGGTCGGTGGTTCGATGGCTCTGATGATTCGGGCCGAACTATTCCAACCGGGCATGCAAATTGTTGATCCGCACTTCTTTAACCAGATGACCACCATGCATGGTGTGATTATGGTGTTCGGTGCGGTGATGCCGGCATTCGTTGGCCTCGCCAACTGGATGATTCCACTCATGATTGGTGCGCCAGATATGGCGTTACCGCGGATGAACAACTGGTCGTTCTGGATCTTGCCATTCGCCTTTATGATCATGTTGTCGTCATTCTTCATGCCAGGTGGCGCACCGGCCTTCGGCTGGACCTTCTATGCCCCGCTATCGACCACCTACAGTACCGATTCCACGGCCCTGTTTGTGTTCAGTATGCATATTATGGGGATGTCCTCGATCATGGGTGCGATTAACGTCATCGTCACCATTATGAACATGCGCGCTCCAGGCATGACCTACATGAAAATGCCACTGTTCGTATGGACTTGGTTTATTACCGCCTTCTTATTAATTGCGGTGATGCCAGTTCTTGCGGGTGTAGTAACCATGGTACTGACTGATAAATACTTTGGTACGCACTTCTTTGATGCCGCCGGCGGCGGTGACCCGGTACTCTTCCAGCATCTATTCTGGTTCTTCGGGCATCCCGAGGTATACATCATGATCCTACCGAGCTTCGGTATTGTGTCGGCAATTATTCCCGCCTTCGCACGTAAGCCACTATTCGGTTATGCATCAATGGTATACGCCACGGCGTCAATCGCTGGTTTATCGTTCTTAGTATGGGCACATCACATGTTTACCACAGGGATGCCGACCTTTGCATCGCTGTTCTTCATGTACATGACTATGCTCATTGCGGTACCTACCGGGGTGAAAGTATTTAACTGGGTCACCACCATGTGGCGCGGTGCCATGACCTTTGAAACGCCGATGCTATTTGCCATCGCGTTCGTGGTGCTGTTCACCATTGGTGGGCTATCCGGCATTATGTTGGCCATTACACCGGTGGATTACCAATATCACGATACTTACTTCGTGGTGGCGCATTTCCACTACGTATTAGTGAGTGGCGCCGTGTTCTCGATTATGGCAGCAGCCTATTACTGGCTGCCAAAATGGTCTGGGGTGATGTACGACGACTTCCTCAGTAAGCTGCATTTCTGGTGCTCACTGATTTCCGTCAATATCTTGTTCTTCCCAATGCACTTTGTGGGATTAGCCGGTATGCCACGTCGTATCCCTGATTACGCACTGCAATTTGCCGACATCAACGCCATTGTCAGTGTGGGCGGGTTCTTATTCGGGTTCTCTCAACTTATCTTCCTCGCTGTGGTGATTAAAGCAGCCATGAAGAAAGGTGAGCCAGCACCTGCGAAGCCGTGGGAAGGTGCAGAAGGTCTCGAATGGACTGTTCCGTCACCAGCGCCTTATCACACCTTTGACGTTCCACCACAGGTGAAATAGCCATGAGTGAGCAACAACCGAAACGTCAGGACAACAGTCGGGTAATTACCCGGCTGCTAGCCTCCGTCATGATCATGTTTGCCTTTGGCTTTGCACTGGTTCCTCTGTACGAGAAATTCTGTGAAGTAACGGGTTTCAACGGCCGCACCAGTAATACCGCTGCAACTGCCGATGAAAGCATGCAAATCGATCAGTCACGGGTGATTACCGTGGAATTCCATACCCGTGTCAGTCGCGGTGTGTCATGGGATTTTACCTCGGAAGTCCGTTCGGTGCGTTTGCATCCAGGCGAAGTCAAAATCGTAAACTTCTATGTCGAGAATAAAACCAATCGTGATGTGGTTGCGCAAGCACTGCCTTCAGTAGCACCAGGTGAAGCATCTTTGTATCTCAACAAAACCGAGTGTTTCTGTTTTGAGAACCAGCCGTTAGCGGCGGGTGAGCGCGCGGTGATGCCGATGCAATTCTACTTGGATCCAGATTTGCCTGACCATGTTCACCGGTTAACACTTTCGTACATGATGTATGACCTGACTGATCAAGTTCGGCCGCGCACAGCGAGCGCGAATCGTTCAGAATGAGGGAATTTAAATGAGCACAGAACAAAATAATCCACAAAAATACTATGTGCCCGACCAAAGTATTTGGCCATTAGTGGGATCCGTTGCCTTAGGTTTAATTGCCTTTGGTGCCGCTCACTTCACCATTGAATATTCAAATGAACAAGCAGGCTTTGGCCATTGGGTTCTATTAGCGGGTTTGGTTGTCCTTTGTATTATGTTAGTCGGCTGGTTTGGCGATCAGATTCGCGAATCGCGGGCTGGTTTATACAACGCCCAATTAGGCCGTTCTTACCGTCAAGGCATGCTTTGGTTTATTTTCTCCGAAGTGATGTTCTTCCTCGCCTTCTTCGGCGCTCTTTTCTACGCCCGCATGATTGCGGTGCCATGGTTAGGTGGTGCTGGTAATAACGAGATGACCAATCAAATCTTGTGGGACGGTTTCCAAGCAATTTGGCCTCTAACAACCACACCAGGTGGCACTGAAACCCAGGCCATGGGTTGGTTTGGCTTACCCTTGATTAACACTATTATTCTAGTGATCTCTTCGGTGACATTGCATTTTGCTCATGTAGGACTTGAAGAAGGGAAGCGCAAGAAATTGATGAACTGGTTGTTTGTCACTATTGCTCTGGGCTTAATCTTCTTAGGCTTACAAATGTATGAGTATGTGCATGCATACCGTGATCTCGGATTAACCCTGCAATCAGGTATCTATGGCAACACCTTCTTCCTGCTCACCGGTTTCCACGGTTTGCATGTAACGCTAGGTGCCATCCTATTGATTGTGATGTTTTTCCGATGCAAAGCAGGACACTTTAACAAAGACGATCAGTTTGCCTTCGAAGCTTCTGCTTGGTACTGGCACTTTGTTGACGTGGTTTGGATTTGCTTGTTTGTATTCGTTTATATTCTGTAAAAACGAAAGCGCCCCTGCTTAGTAGGGGCGCTGATTTATACTCGTGATATCAAAGGCTAACGCCAATATCACCAAGAGCAACACAATCGCCGAAAACAGGACTCGGCGACCGATAAAATGAGACATCGGTGGCGCATCTGGATCCTTCTTTAACGCGCTAAATAGCCCCCGAAACAGGTTGACAATGATGTACAGCAGTAACGCAACCAATATGATTTTAAGAATTACATTTAACACCGTGGGTCCTCAAAAGTAGTTATGACAGTCCTTCGTGTTGGTTCATTATTATTTCGACTCCATCCTGGAGCGCTTCTTATTACTTTGCTTGCGATTGCAATCATGGTCAAGCTAGGTTTTTGGCAAATTGACCGCGGCCAAGAAAAACAGATGATTATTGACCGTCACGCGCAAGCTGAAGAACTAATACAACCCAACACTGAACAGCTCCTCGCCCTCGTCGACTCGCCAGATACGCAAATTACGATTACCGCGACCCTCGACCCACAGCGTTATTTCCTTATTGATAACCAGATTCTTCATGGCCGCGCTGGCTATCATGTCATTGCCTTCGCCCAAGCCCCTGAGTTTTCACCCCTAGTGCTGCCCGTGAATCTGGGTTGGGTACCTGCGGGTGTAAGTCGCAGTGAACTTCCAGATGTGGCGCTTCCAGAAGGACATGTTGTCCTCAATGGTCATGTACGCGTGCCTTCTGAGCGGCCGTTTATGCTGCAAGATCAGATCTTTGATACAACCGATGCATGGCCAAAGCGCATTCAATTTCCCGAGCTTGATAAGCTAAATAGCGCATTGGATGTAAACCTTGCCCCCATTATTTTGCTACTGGATGAGGAAAACCCCCTTGGTTTCCCTCGCGAGTGGCCTGTTGTCGTCATGACGCCGCATCGTCACTATGCCTATGCCGTACAATGGTTTGGCTTAGCGATTGCCGCGCTTGTGGTGTTTTTCGTCGCCAGCCGTGTTCGAGCTCAAGCGAAGTCGTACGAGGAGTAACCATGAATTCACCGGATGTTAAAAAACTAAAACAACGAAATCGCCGGGTATTAATAACCATTGCTTTGGTATTTGTATTGCCATTGTTGGCTGCAAAACTCGTGCTTTCACTGGGCTGGTATGAGACAGGCGTGTCCCAGAAAGGCCATTTGGTAGACCCACCCATCGTATTGGCGGAAAATGACAATGCCTTGCTTCCGAATACTTGGCGCATCGCCTATCGTATGCCCGCCGAGTGCGCGGAAGCATGCGAAAACGCCCTTTACGTGAGTGGCCAAATCTTTCATGCCTTAGGTCGCCAACAAAATCGCGTTAGTGCTGTCGCCATCGGCGATGAGAACAGTGCTTCCGAGCTGCCGGCATTGCCTGCCGACAACACGGTATCGCTGCACATCCTGCCTTACGTTGCATCTCAACTCGCGGAACTCCCCGAGCATAGCCTGATGATTATTGACCCGGTAGGCAATGTGGTGATGTGGTATCCAGGCAGCAGCGATCGCCAAGAAGTGGTGATGCGCGGCCGTGATTTACTGTCCGACTTACAAAAACTATTAAAATTATCGCGGGTAGGATGAGGTGTATAGAATGAAAAAGTTAGCTGCATTCTCGTTAGGCTTTGTGCTGATTGTTATTATTCTTGGTGCATATACGCGACTCACCGATGCCGGACTCGGCTGCCCAGATTGGCCGGGCTGCTATGGATTTTTAAAAGTTCCCCATTCGGAATATCGCATGGCCAAAGCGGAAATCCGTTTTCCGGAAGCACCACTGGATCACTTCAAAGCGTGGAACGAAATGATCCACCGTTATGCAGCTGGGATTCTAGGCTTACTGGTGCTCGCTATGGCGGCCATTGCCATTCGTCGTCGCCGCTCGGGGGTGGTGAACAAGCCCTATAAGTTAGCCGTGGGATTGTTAGCGTTAATTATATTTCAGGCCGCTCTCGGAATGTGGACGGTTACCATGGCCCTGCAGCCGGTCATTGTTATGCTTCATTTGATGGGGGGCTTTACTACTTTCACGCTCTTGGCCCTGCTGTATTTGCGAGAGGCTGACATCCCCATTCCCGTGGAAGATTCCTTACTGCCCTTGCAGAAGCTCGCCGCTGTCGCGCTGGTTGTGGTCATTATTCAAATTGCCCTTGGCGGCTGGGTGGCCGCAAACTATGCTGCACTCGCCTGTACTGCATTGCCTATTTGCGAAGGCAATTGGTGGACGCGGATGGATATCCTAGGTGCCTTTAGTGTGCCAGAAGCGGATAACTACGAATTTGGTGTTCACAATTACGAGGAACGCATGACCATGCACGTTTTCCATCGTATTGGTGCCTTTGCAGTGCTCGGCGTGATGGCATGGTTACTGTGGGGGTTATGGCAGCGGGCAACCAGTGCTTGGTTTAAGCGTCTCGCGGTTCTACTCACGGTATTACTGGTGGTACAGATTGCTCTGGGCGTTACCAACGTGGTGGCAAGCTTGCCGTTGCTGGTGGCCGTTGCTCACAATGCAGTTGGTGCACTTCTGATGGTGACACTCGTGGTCTTAAACTATAGTCTGTACAAAGTTACACACACACAAAAGGAGGTGAGCCATGGCTAATCAAGTTGCGCTTACCCAGCGCGCCAGTTGGCGCGATTATCTAGAATTAACCAAACCGCGGGTCGTGGCACTTCTGCTTTTAACTGCCTTGGTTGGAATGGCATTAGCGACGCCCACATGGGTGGCATGGGATATATTAATCCCAGCGTTAGCTGGCATTGGCTTGATGGCGGGGTCGGCGGCTGCGTTAAACCATCTTGTCGATCGGCATATTGATGCACGTATGGCTCGTACTCTGCGCCGCCCACTTCCCACAGGATCACTATCGCCACGTAAAGTACTCACCTTTGCGGCGATTATCGGCACCATCGGATTCCTTATTTTAGATATCTTTGTGAATCGCCTTACAGCGGTGCTCACTTTAGCGAGCTTGGTTGGTTACGCAGTAATCTATACCATGTATCTCAAACGCGCTACGCCCCAGAATATTGTAATTGGTGGACTTGCCGGCGCGGCGCCACCGCTACTGGGCTGGACGGCGGTTACAGGTGAGATTCACGCCTACCCGTTATTACTCGTGATGATCGTATTTACTTGGACGCCCCCGCATTTTTGGGCGCTCGCCGTGCACCGTGCCAAAGATTATGCTCGTGCTGAAATTCCAATGCTTCCGGTTACCCATGGCATCGACTTCACCAAAACCTGTATTTTGTTGTACACCGTGTTACTCGGTGTAGTGTGTATTTTACCGTACCTTATTGGCATGAGCGGGCTGATCTATCTGGTGGGTGTATGTGCTCTTAACCTCATCTTCCTCGCGTATGCATGGAAACTAAAAGTGAATCCAGGCAAGTTCACCGCCTGGAACATGTTTAAGTTTTCTATCTGGCATTTGATGATTTTATTTATGTTGTTGCTCGCTGATCATTATATCGGTTAGTCCTAACGCCAAAGCAAAGCAAAGCAAACAAAAAGGTAATTACAGGTATGAAGCGGTTTTTAATGGTGCTTGGTTTAGCAATCGTTGCTGTGCTCGGTAGTGTGACCTATATCTCTCTCACCGAAGTTCGCGAACCCACCTTAGTCTCTGCGCGCATTTATGATGCACCTCGTGCCATCGAATCCTTTCGATTAGAAGGCACCGCAGGTCGGGATGTAGGTTTAGAAGACTTACAAGGGCAATGGACTTTACTCTTTACCGGTTATACTTTTTGCCCCGATATTTGCCCTACTACCATGGCCCATCTTAAAAGTCGTTGGGCTGATTTGACCGAGGCCACGGATTTTCCAGTGCAAGTGTGGATGATTAGCGTTGACCCGCAGCGAGACGATATCGAGCGTTTATCCATGTACGTGGATTTTTTTGGAGAAGGTTTTCTTGGGGTGCGCGCGGAACATGTCGATTTATATCCCTTCGTGCGCAATATCGGACTGATGTATTCGATTCCAGACGAAAGCGAAACCAACTACTTAGTGAACCACTCTTCGGCAATCATTCTCGTGAATCCAGCTGGGCAGCAGCAAGCTATCTTCCGCGCCCAGCATGAATTAGGGGAGATGCCAGTGGTGAACCCACATAGCTTGGTGCAGGATTTCCGTGACATCGTGCGTTATCTTGAACACATTCACTCGTTTTAATCCGGCCAACTGCCCTGTGCATCTGGGCGAATCCACTGGATTGAATACCAGAAAAAGCGACCTGGTTTGCTGATGCTTGGGGCGGTACAGTTATAACGCTGACGACCAATGCCTATCGCTTCTGATGCTTGAATCCGAAACCGATTGTCTTCAATCCATTCCGGTGCGTGGGGCTGACTACGAATAAAGCAATTGAGCTGATTGCGATGGAAGTCGTCGGTGTCCACTACCAATTCGAGTACCGGCTTGGTGTCATTATGATCAAGCAAAGTATCACTGTAGTGCGCTTCCAACACAGGCAGATTTAACGCCGCCATTTTGGTGCCCAAGGTACGCAAATTGGCGTACATGCCTGCCGCTGCAAAACGAGGAATAGCGCGGAAATCGCTATAAGCGCCAAAACCGCCGGAATGCTGACCAAAACCAATAAAGCCCAACTCTTCTACTAGATCAGCGAGTTTGTTGTTGTACTCACCATAGGGATACGCAAATAACTTATAGCTCACGCCTACTTCATCTTTGATTTTTTTCTCCGCGCTGAGGATATTCTCACGCATACGCTGCAGCCAAGCACGCTCCGATTCTCCCTCCAACCGACGCGGCAAGTGGGCATGATCAGTGGAATGGTTCGCAATCACCACCCCTTCCTCGTGCAGCTCGCGAATCTGGTCCCAACTCATATACTGACCGGGGCGACTACCAATGGGGTCCGTTGTCACAAATAATGTCCAAGGCACGTCGAATTCATTCAAAATAGGACGGCCATTGGTAAAGATATTCTGATAAGCGTCGTCGAAGGTAATGACCACAGATTTTTCGGGAATTTCTTTCTCTCCGCGCGCTGCGGCAATGGCGTCACGTATATCAATCACAGTGAAGTCATTGTCTTTAAGATACTGTAAATGTTCCCGTAATTCTGCTTCCGTTACGCTGGTTACGCGAGGTGTACTGTCACTCACATGGTGATAAAGTAAGACGGATACGTGGGCGTCTGAGCGCGCATGGCTCTCAGGGGGAAGCAATGCAAACCCGAGGCCTACTCCAATCGCCAAAATAGCAATTAACAATCCTTTTTTCATTGGTTCCTCCGGAGACAAGTAATATGACCCTCAGTGCGTGGCAACGCTTTTTTATGGCTGATCATCGTCGCGTATTTGCCATCGCGCTACCCATGATGATTTCAAACATTGCCGCGCCCATGTTAGGGCTTATTGATACCGCTATCATAGGCCATTTGCCCGAGGCTATCTACTTGAGCGCAGTAGCCGTTGGCGCGATGGCGATTAATTTTGTGTACCTTTTGGCAATCTTCCTGCGAATGTCGACCACCGGCGTGGTCGCCCACGCCTACGGTGCCAAGGATCTGTCTCAACAGCAGCGCCATTGGAATCATGGTTTGCTCTTCGCCCTTATCTTAGGGGTGATCATCATTGTCGCCGCCCCGCTTGTTCTTTTTGTGCTTTGGAGTTTGGTTGACCTCGAAGCCCCGGTAAAAAGCCTTACCACACAATATATCGATATTCGTATTTGGGGCGCACCGGCCGCTTTGATCAACTTAGTGGTGCTCGGCGTATTGCTGGGCCGCCAACAAGCCAAAACCGCCATGTTTTTGGTGATATTTATCAATCTGGTAAACGTGGTTGGCGATGTGATTTTAATTATCGGTTTGAATCTGCATGTGGTGGGGGCGGCCTATGCCTCACTCATCGCGGAGTGGTCAACGGCGATGCTTGGCTTCTTCCTCGTTAATCGCAGTTTATGTTTAACCTTAGCACGCTGGCCTCGCGCACTGTGGTCAGAAACCCTAGCCTTGGCGGGAATGAACAGCGACATTTTTATCCGTTCCGTTTGTTTGCAACTCTGCATCGCCATGATGACCGGGTATGCTACCTATTATGGCGCAATAACCGTTGCCGCAAACGCGGTCCTCATGCAATTTTTGGTGCTTATTGCCCTTGGTTTAGATGGCATTGCCTATGCGGTCGAAGCTTTAATCGGACAAGCGAAGGGTCAAAAAAACCAGCAGAGAATCCAGCATTGGTTCCGATTAAGCCTGTTCTGGTCATTTATGTTTGCGCTGGTATATAGCCTTATTTTCTTTGTGTTCGGCTCGGGGATTATTCGTTTGATCACGAATATTCCCGAGGTTATCAATACCGCAGAAATCTATTTGCCCTGGCTCATTATTTTGCCCTTGGTTGCACACTGGAGTTACTTCTACGATGGTGTTTTTATTGGGCTTTCAGCAAGCAAGGGGATGCGCAATACAATGTTGTTCTCAACGCTATGCGTGTTTTTCCCCGTATGGTGGCTCAGCACGTCACTTGAGAATCATGGGCTTTGGTTAGCGTTAGTATGTTTTATGGCGGGTCGCGGGTTGAGTCAATTTTTTTGGTTGCAGCGCCATCAAGAGAAATTGTTTGGGCTACCATCAAAATAACAATCACTCCCCATAAAAAAACCGCCCCAAGAGGGGCGGTTGAGAGGTCAAATACTGCATAGACCCAGGGGGAGTTTACTCGTCACTGACGAAGTCATCCATCAGAATCAATTGTGGTGGTAAACCACCGCTTTCTGCATCAACAGCAATCGCGGTGTATAGTCCGCCACCCATCAAGTTCAACATAACAGGGCCGATTGCAGCGTCTTTTGTACCAGCGAGGGTCACGGTTACAAAGTACTCACCTGGTGCCAGAGCAACGTTACCCGTGGCTTGAATCTCATCTGCATCGAAGTCTACGCCCGCAAATGCAGGATCCGCATCACTGATGTCATCTGTTGCTGTTACATAGATATCAACAGGACCTGCAGCAGGTGACGCGTGCACAATGCGAACAGTTGCTTCAGTAGTTACGCGACGATTGAAATCTCGGATCACTGCCGGCGCTATGGTGCCTTCACCAAGCTCACCCACCGCAAGAATCGAATACTGCCATGCGTTCATTAACGCAACGTCAGCATCAATCACTGTGGTGTCAGTGCCGGCCGCGTTTACTTTAATGTTGTACTCATCTGCCGCCAGATTTACATAGCCGGTAAACTCAAGGAAGGCGAGCTCAGGAATAGCCACGTCATCGTTCACCAGAATATCAACGGCTGGGGCATCAGCGACCGCGTGCACCACCCGAATATCAGCACCGGTATCCACAGAGTACAGCACTGCAGAACCCTCACCGTCGGCAACTAACAATGCAATTGGACGATCACCGGAATTTGCCGCTACATTTGGCGTCGCTGTTACAAACAAGTCGGCGCCTGCTGGCAAGCTCAATTCACCCGAATCAAACAACAAGGCATTTGCATCACCAGCTACGGTAATCCGAATCTGGTAATCGCCTCCAGGTACTTCTACCTGAGGTGTATAATCTTGGTAGGCAAGTGTGGCCGCCGGCTGTTCTGCCGAGAGATCCGCATCAAATTCTGTTAAATACACATCCACAGTTACGTCAATCGGTACCCCGTGTAATACTTGTAAACGGGCATTACCGTCGCCAACATCAGACACTTCATTCGCCACAACAAATGGTTCCAGTGACTCGTCATCGACGCGACCTAAGGCAAATACGTCATAACGCATGTCGGCCTCAAGATCGAGCGACAATGGGCCGATAACAGTTGCAGTGTCACCGCCAGGAAGAATCGCATCAACGCCGATGTCGTAGGTGCCTTCTTCGACGGTTGCGAGTCCTGAAGATACTTGATAATCAACATTATCAAGGAAGATATCGCCGTTGACAGTGATGTTCACCGCCGGAGCATCTGCAGATGCGTGGTGCACACGAATTTGAAATTCACCGGGATCCTCAGCTGGTGGCTGCGGCGGGTTTGGCGTCAAATTCGTTGGACCTGAAGAGCTACTGCCACACGCAGCTAACGCTAAGGCAATAGCAGAAACACTTAATACTTTTGTGAATCTGTTCATGGATAGTTCCTCATTATTTGGTTGCAAGCAACGATCAAATACGCCAGAGAATGAAATTTAGGATCACAATTTTTACATTGGAGTACAAAATATGCTCAGAGGCTTGATATTTTTCTTCGCCGGAGTCGCTCTGATTTTCTTGATCCTGAGCATTATTGCTCAGCGACATTTCTCGATGACCTTTCCTACCTTTACCAAACCGAATGCACCAGTTCGTGAGGAGATTCATGAATCGCGGTCGGTCGAGTCGGCGAGCGAATCGGCTACCGAAAACGAGGTTATTGTCGCTAGCGGGGAGCTATATGAAGATGCTTTGGAGGTTCAGGATGAACAACGCAAACATGCGGAAGCCACCATTGATCAAAGCATAGACAAGGAGCTGTCAATTCATGAGATTATTGAACTCAACATCGCGTTGCTCGCCAACATCGAATCATCCTCAGCCTTTCAACATCATCGATTACTGACGTACGCCATCCATGATTTCGGTGACACCACAATTCACGCGTTAGTGTGTTCAGGAAGCCGCTGCAGTGGTCTATTTCGGACGAATTCAGACGAGCAATCACAGCGTTTAGCCCACTGGTTGATCTTTGAGCAGGATTCCCTTGGGTTTATTCGAGATGGGCAGGAGCGCGTATTTGTAGAAGACGGCATGCACTTTGTTCATGTCGTCCTCGCGACGGACCCAAACATAGGCTTGCCGCATCAATAAAAAAGCCCGCTTATTGCATGCGGGCTTCTTGATGCTTAATCGAACGCGACGAGGTTCTTAATAGTAAGAATGCTCACCCCGTTGATGTTCGGTAATGTCGCGAACACCCGAGAGTTCGTTGGGGAACAAGTCGAGTAGTTGCTTTTCAATTCCATCTTTTAGTGTCACATCCACCATGGAACAGCCATTACAGCCGCCACCAAATTGCAAAATAGCAACGCCGTCTTTGGTGATTTCAGAAATCATCACCTGACCACCATGGCTTGCCAACTGCGGATTGATTTGGTTTTGAATGACATAGTCTACACGCTCAATTAACGGCGCATCATCATCTACTTTTTTGGCTTTGGCGTTCGGTGCTTTAAGGGTTAATTGCGAACCTAGCTCTTGCTGCACAAAGTCAATTTCTGCTGCCTCAAGAAAAGGTGCGCTTTCTTCATCGACAACTGCATCAAAGCCTTCGAACGGTAAACGAATATCGTTGTCTTCCACAGAATCAGCCGGGCAATAAGACACGCCACATTCGGCATTCGGGCGCCCTGGATTAACCACAAACACGCGAATACTGGTCCCTTCATCTTGGTTGCTCAATAACTCGCGAAAATGAGCCTGTGCTGATTCAGAAATACTAATCATGACCTTACACCTTACCTCTGTGTATTCAATGGATGCATACTTACCAAAATGTCACGCAGACACCCTATGCAATCACCATCGCGGGTATACCCGACTAAATTACTAGGGTTTATTCTATCGCATCAGAAGCGCATTGCATAGTAACCCGCTTGGTAGTTTTTATACCTTCTGTTAGGGTGATCGCGATGTATAACAGGGGAATAACTCAATGATTGCACGTTTATCTCGCCGCGCTTTGCGGCAAACCACTGGCGCCATTGTCGCTCTCGTAGCGGCTTTTGGTCTGTCCGCTCAGGCCAGTGATATCGACTTAAAGTATTATTTACCCGATCATGTCACTTACGATGAGTCCATTCCAAAGCCCTCTGAGTTCCTCGGCTTCGAGGTCGGCGAATGGCATGTCCGCCCAGAGCAAGTGCATCGTTATTTAGAAGCACTAGCTGATGCGTCCGACCGAATGACATTGAAAGTGACTGGGTATTCCCACGAGCGGCGCCCATTAATGGTGCTCAAGGTCAGTGCGCCGGAGAATCAAGGTCGCTTAGAAGAGATGCGCCAGCAGCATCTTGCGGTCACCGATCCCGCGCAAAATGTAACTGCGACCGAAGCTCCCCTCGTAGTTTATTTGGGCTATAGTGTGCATGGTGATGAATCCTCTGGTGTGAATGCCTCGCTGATCACTGCCTATTATCTAGCGGCGGCTCAGGGCGAGGAGATCGATGCTTGGCTCGATAACTCGGTGATTTTGCTTGATCCGATGTATAACCCCGACGGTATCGCTCGGTTTGCCAATTGGGTAAACCAATACAAGTCCATGACACCAAGCAATGACCGTCAGCATATTGAGCACCAACAAGATTGGTTGCGCGGTCGCCAGAATCATTATTGGTTTGATTTAAACCGTGATTGGTTATTACTGCAACACCCAGAATCAGAAGCGCGTATTGATACTTACCAGCGCTGGATGCCAAATGTATTAACCGATCACCACGAAATGGGCACCGACTCCACTTACTTTTTCCAACCGGGCATTCCAAGCCGGAAGAATCCGTTAACGCCAGACGAAAACGTAAGATTGACCGAGAAATTAGCCGAGTTCCATGCGGATGCGTTAGACGAAATTCATAGCCTGTATTACACCGAAGAGTCATTTGATGATTTCTATTACGGCAAAGGCTCTAGCTACCCAGATGCGCAAGGAACTATCGCGATTTTGTTCGAACAGGCGTCGTCGCGAGGCCACTTGCAAGAATCCATTAATGGTGACGTATCTTTCCCATTCACGATTAAAAATCAATTCGTGACGTCGCTATCGACGATTCGAGGATCCGTAGCCCATCGCGATAAGTTACTCGACTTCCAACAGCGTTTCTTTAAAGAAAATATGGAACTCGCTGGTCGCGAAAGCTTTGACGGATACATGCTAAAAGAAGCCGACGAAGGCCGCATGCATGAACTCCTGCGTATTCTTGCGGCACATAGCATTAAAGCCTATCCGGTCAGCGAAGAGTTTACCGTCAGTAATGTCACCTATCGTCCCGGTGAAGCATACTGGGTGCCGATTCGTCAACGAAACTACCGTTTACTGAAGGGTGCATTTACCACACGTCAGGATTTCCCAGATAACACCTTCTACGATGTCTCTGCGTGGACATTACCCATGGCCTTTAATGTGGAGTTCAGTGAACTGCGCCAGAATCGTCGCTTCCGCGTAAGCAGCGAAGCCTGGTCTGAGCCTGATACCTTCACACCCAATGAGCTTGGTGATACCCGTGTTGGTTATGCGTTCAGTTGGGAACCGCACTTTGCTCCACGCGTGTTAACTCACTTGCTGCGCAATGACGTGCACGCCCGTTTGGCTGCGGATGACATGACCATCAGTACACCGAATGGTGAGCAGCGCTTCCCGCGGGGCACGGTGCTTGTCACACGGGCCTACCAACAACGCCCTTGGAATGAAGTGCAAGATCTACTAAAAGAACTGGCTGATGCCAACCGGGTACCTGTGCATACCATTGCCCGCGGTTTAACGCCGAGTGTGGGCATGGATATCGGTAGCCGCAGCATCGACCCGGCCCAGCTCCCCAACGTCTTGTTGGTGATTGGTTTCGGTACCAACCTGCAAGAAGCGGGTGAAGCATGGTATTACTTGGATCGTGATCTCAACCTCCCAGTCACCATGATCGAAACGCAGCGCCTGGACCGTGCCGATATTGACCGCTATACCCATATTATTCTGGTGGATGGCCATTACCGTACCTTCAGTGATCGCTTCCGTGGTCGCTTGCAGCAATGGGTGCGTTCTGGTGGTGTGTTAATTGGCCAGAAAGGCGGTGCCCGCTGGATGACAGAAAACAACCTGTTATCAGCATCCATGGTGAGCCAAGAGACCTTCCGCGAGAAATTCCCGAGCGAAGGCCTCAGTTATGGTGATCGCAGTGACTTCTTTGCGCAACAACGTATTGCAGGCGCTATTTTTAATACGCGTCTTGATTTAAGTCATCCACTTACGGTGGGCTTCCCTCGTGCTGAGTTGCCGATATTTAAGAACAGCACCATGGCCTTTGAAACCAATAAAGCACCGTTCGTGGATGTGGCGCGCTATGTGGAGAACCCTGTATTAGCAGGCTTTACCTCAACCGGTAACCGCGAAGTATTGGGCGGCAAATCAACGGTTGTAGCGCACCGCTTAGGTTCCGGTCGTGTAATCGGCTTTTCTGATAACGTGAATTTCCGAGGCTATTTCTGGGGCACCACAAAACTGATGGCCAATGCGCTTTATTGGTCACAATATGCCTTAGGCACCGGTGCTGACGAAGACGAAGAGGCTGTGGAAGAAGACGCGCACGAACACGCCCACTAATCCGCAATCTTCATGCACCATTGAAAATAACCCCGTCTAGACGGGGTTATTTTTTATCTATTGTCGGCGTGTATGCAAACGCCCAGCCATCGATCAATACCCGACCTTCTGTGGTCAATGCACGGGCAGCGGCATTCATGGTTGCACCTGAGGTAATGACATCATCGATCAGCGCTACCCGTTGCACGGCTAAGGGCTCCTTGCAATAAAACGCCTGACATAAATTACGCACGCGGTCTTTGGCATGCAGGCGCGTACTCTCTCGGGTATAGCGTCGCCGCAATGGGAAAAGCACTGGAATATCCAACAGTTCCCCAACGGCTTGCGCAAGCAATTGCGCTTGATTGTAGCCACGTTTAAACCAGCGTGCAGTACTCAACGGCACCGGAACAATGGCTTCAGGGAGATAGATCTTTTGTGCCCGGTAAGTAGCAATCACCTGCGCCGCAAGTAACTGCCCGAAAGCGTTCGCCAAGAGCGGTTGATGGCCGTATTTATAGGCCTGAAACCAACGGTCCACCGGTGCTTCATAGGACAATGCCGCAATCCACATGCGGCATGCTTGAGCCGCTTCAGATGTCGCAATAGCAGGCTGGCAATTGCGTGGCGGCAAGCGCGGTAAATCCTCTAAGCAGACGGAACACAAACCGTGATCCAACTCCTGATATTGGCGACATAGCCAACAGGCACCTACTTTGCGCAACGCCCGCCAACCCGTTATTATGCCCTGCATTCGTCATCCTTCGTGATTACTATCACCCTAGCCTAGCCAACAAGTGAGCCGTTACGTGAAATCCACCACAGAATTAAGCCTTAACCTACATAATTCCCGACAATCAGGGCGTGATCTAGTGTTATTGCATGGGTGGGGACTCAATCAAGCCATTTGGGACCCCATTGTGCCATCCCTAACGAGCCATTATCGGGTGTGGACCATGGATCTTCCTGGATTTGGGGATTCCGGCTGGGAAGCGCCAGACGCCGATTTCAGCCACGCCAGTGCACGGGTCGCCAACGTCATTGCTGCGCATATCGATCACCCCTGTGTTCTTGCCGGTTGGTCAATGGGTGGTTTGGTTGCCACCGAGATAGCATTGCGCCATCCGCGACGGGTGCATCGCTTAGTGACTATCGCCAGCTCACCTCACTTTCTCAAAACAAGCGAGTGGTCGGGTATCGATCCTGATGTATTACGCGATTTTCGTGCGCAGTTAGGCTCAGACCTGAACAAAACCATTGATCGGTTTTTATCAGTGCAGGCCTTAGGAAGCCCGCAAGCACGGGCTGAAATAAAAGCGATGCGTACGTTACTCAAGAGTAAACCAGTGCCTCATGCAGAAGCTCTTGAAGCCGGATTGCAATGGTTGGCCCAGGTGGATTTACGCAGTCAGCTTTGCGCTATTGACGTGCCCATGACTCGTCTATACGGGCGCCGTGACTCGTTGGTGCCTGCGACTATTGCCGACGCAATTAGTACCACCTTAAGCGCCCAGAACGATCAGAGCCAGGTGTTTTTAAACAGCGCGCACGCGCCTTTTATCACCGAGCCAGAGGCATTTGTAGAAGCGCTTATCAGCGCAAACGATGCGCGGAATTAACGCTGACAATGGGCACAGAAAAAGGTATTTCTCTGACCAATGCGCTTTTGCAAAAGTGGGCGCTCACATACCACACATGGCTCACCAGCACGGCCATACACCGAAAGTTCAAGGCTAAAATAGCCTGGTTTTCCGTCGGCCTGCATAAAATCTTTCAAGGTGGTGCCCCCTTGCACAATGGCCCGGGCCAATACGGATTTGATCTCTTGGGTTAAACGTTGAAAGCGTGCTTTACTGATCCGCCCCGCCGCTCGCCTCGGGTCTATACCGCTAGCAAACAAGGCTTCATTGGCATAAATATTCCCAACTCCAACCACCACATGGTTATCCATAATAAAGCTTTTCACGGGAGCGGAACGACCCCGACTTTGCTGAAATAAGTGGTCGGCAGAAAAATCTTCTGTGAGTGGCTCCGGGCCTAGGTTTGCCAACAAAGCATGGGTTTCATTTGCCGGTTGCCACAATACCGCACCAAAGCGGCGCGCATCATTGAGTCGCATACTTTTGCCCGTCTCTAACTCGAGCTCAAAGTGGTCGTGCTTTAACCGTGGCGTCTGTGTCGGCACAACACATAACTTACCCGACATCCCTAAATGCAGAATGAGGCTACCATGAGTACTATCAAGGAGAAGGTATTTTGCCCGCCGCCGCACTTGAATAATGGGCTCTCCTTGCAATAGATGCACCGCATCGGGAATAGGCCAACGCAACCTCGGTTGCCATACTCGTACAGCGCGCACCCGTTGGCTTTCCACATGAGGGCTAATCCCTAATCGACTCACTTCTACTTCAGGCAATTCAGGCATTATGTATCCATTTGATTAATCGTGTATTTTTTGTATACCCTGAAACAGGATAGATGACTATATTATGCACCTCGTTACCTGTAGGAGCTAGCGCTGTGAATGAAGTGATCCCTGTCATCACGCAAGCAGACGATCCATCCCTCACCCGTGAGTTTCTAGCGGCCACCGATGGACGTCTCACATTCGATCCTGCGGTTTATGATTTCAGTAACTTAGCCGACAAGGGCTACCTGATTATTCCAGACTTCCTTCCCCCGAGTGAAGCCGAAGCGCTCTATACCTATGCCCGCCAACTCGGTGAACCCGATTGGAACTTTGCCGGTATTGGCCGCGAGCAATTACATACGGTGAATACCCGAGTACGTAGTGATCAGATTCGCTGGTTACAGCCAGAGCATGCCGTAGAGCGCGCGTATCTCGACACCATGGAGCAACTGCGGATTCACCTGAATCGTTCTTTTTTTATGGGCTTGTTTGATTACGAGTGTCACTTAGCGCGCTATCAACCCGGCAGCTTCTACAAAAAGCACCTCGATGCCTTTAAAGGCCGCTCAAATCGCGTGCTTACTACGGTGTATTATTTAAACCCAGACTGGCGGGCACAGGATGGTGGCGCGTTGGTAATGTATGGCGAGAAAGGCGAGGTGTTAAAAACCGTGCTTCCGCAACAGAATACCTTCGTGATTTTCCTCAGTGATACCTTTGTACACGAAGTACAATTGGCGCACAAAGAGCGCTTTAGTATTACCGGATGGTTCCGTCATAATACGTCGAGCGCTCAGCGCATTGATCCGCCCGCCTAAAGCTTAAAGGCTTGTCGGCGTCCGTAAGTTAAGCTGCGCCACAACCATTCCATAGGCCCATATTGATACCGCTGCAACCACCACGCACTAGCGGTCAATTGACCCACATACAAAGCGATAGCCATGAGGGTTGCTGTGGCACGACCTACCTCTCCATATAAGCCCAAACCATAACCGTAGAAAATCAGCGTAAATACCAAGGATTGCAGCAAATAGTTGGTGAGCGCCATGCGACCAGCAGGAGCAAATACCTGTACCCAACGTTTTCCGTAATGCATCAACAGCACCAAGGTACTGATATAGGCAAAACAAAGCGTAATATTCGCAACCGTTTGCAGGGTTAAGGCCAACGCCCCCTGATAGGTTGGCATCAGCATGTCCAAATTCATTGAGAACTGACCAAACAGCAGCGCTGCCGGTACGCCAAGACCATAACCCAGCACAGCGAAGCGTTTAAAGTACCGAATATTTGCCGCGATATCTCGAAATAAGCCTGCACGTGCGGCGGCAGCACCAAACAAGAACAGGGCCAAAATCGAGGGAATAAAAAATAGGAACCCCGCGCCTAAATATAATTGTCCCATTTCATACATGCGCCATTGCACCACTTCCCAAAAGTTACCCTGAGAATATATATAATCAGCCCTCTCCATGTCGCTCAATAGCGCGGATTGCTGGGCGCTAAAGGCGTTGATCATGGTGTCTGGATCCGCCTGCATACCCATGGCGATTCCCCATGCTCCAAGCAGAAATAGTAAGAGTGGGAAGATAAGTAGCACCAGGCCCCATTTCCACAAACGCGACACCGGGGTGTTATGAAATAGCAACATCAAAAACAAGCCAACAAAAGCGTAGAGTAAGAGAATATCCCCAGCCCAAATCAAGAATGCGTGTAATGCACCGATAGCGGCTAAGATCAGGATGCGACGCAAAAACAAGAGTCGCGGTTTAGCCACCTTTTCCCGAGCACGGTCGAGAAAAATAACAAACCCGATACCAAAAAGAAGTGAAAATAGGGTATAGAATTTACCTTGGATAAACACGTACACAAACCAACCCACCGCGTAGTCGATACCGACTTGCGATTGATCAAAGCCCAACATGATCGCTTGCATGGGTCGCTGAAAGTATTCGATATTCATCATCAGAATACCGAACAAAGCAAATCCGCGAAGAATATCAAGAACATGCATCCGCTCTGCGGATTGCACTGGCGTCGCCGTAGAAGTCATGCTTGAAGTAGTCATTGTTATTATCTCTATGGGTATCTCGCACCCTCAAGAGTATAAACTGGAAAATGAAGTTCGCCAGAATGGATAGAAAAAAAGCGGCTAATTCTTTCGCTGGGCGTGAATCATTAAGTTGCGGGGCGTTACCTGGTAGTCGCAAAATTCCTCTACACGCACATGGTACCCATGTTCATGCAAATAGAGAGCGCGATCCAGCACCAGCCAAAGTTCCAGAACACGACGAAACACATGGCGCATCAATTCAATACGACGCACTGCAAGGGCGCGAGCTTGTCCTTCAATGAGAAAGGGCGACCACTGAATGCAATCGGGCACAGACAGATGGTGCTTCTTAGCCGCCCATACTGCAAATACGTGAAACTCCCCCTGAAACACAGATTTCGGGGCAGAGGGTAACGATCGATAACTGGCATCACCAGTGACAGACTGCCGCCACGCTTCATAGGCCAAGCGCCAGATGAGTTCTTGTTCGCGCAGGCGGGCAATACGATCGCCGCCGGTCACCAATCCTTGTACACAGAACTTTAACGCATCACGGCTTAAGCCCAGATCATGCGTTTGCGCATAACGGGACATAGGCTGATACTCACCTTCACCATGCAAATGGTAGCAGCAAGGAGCAATATGTAGCGCCTCAAGCTGACAAGCAATAGACGTTGTCATCAGTGTTGTGTGTAGACCGCCACACGCGTGTAATGCAACAGCGCGGTGTACATCAGCAAAAGGGATTCGTTCGCTCTCCGTTAATACATTGGCACGGATAAACTCCTGCGGCAGTGCAAATTTCGCGGCGGCTGCGGCACCCTGAATGCAATGAGAATCTGCCAGCTCAACACTGACCACCGACGCCTTGCGAGAGAACGCCACAATGCGCCCCAAGTAGCCTTTACCAGAACACCATTCGAGTACGGATTCTTGTTGATGGGTAGACCCCGTCTTTGCCACAGGCCTGTTTGGTAACGCGGCCACAAAGCGTTGAATTTGAGTGAGTTTGCGTCCGCCAATGCCCGTGTGCAACCAGAACGGAATATCAGCGCCTGTGGATGCGGATAACTGCGGGGTTGGCAGTTCACTAAGTTCGGGAAAGAATCCGGCTATGGCTTGATAAAGTGCCTCCGGGTTGCGCTCGAAATGGGCGATATCCCCCTCTGTAAGCGATGCCATGGTGTTTTCCAGCTCAGGTATGCCGGATTCCCAGCCAACCGCTAGAAAGGGCGTAATATCCCATAGGTTACGATAGCGCATGAGTACGCGACCATAGGCCAACAGGGTGGCTTCTAAGTTTTCAGAGTCGAATGCTGACGGGGACACGGACAACAGAGCCTGCTTTTGCGCTTACGCGACACTTAAGGAACTATCCAGAACATACAAAAAACCCGCAGCTTGGAAGCAGCGGGTTTTTTCGATCTTCACACGTGGAGAATCAAATTATTTGATTTTCGCTTCTTTGAACATCACGTGCTTGCGAACTACTGGATCAAATTTCTTGATTTCAAATTTTTCCGGCATGTTGCGCTTGTTCTTATCTGTGGTGTAGAAGAATCCAGTACCAGCAGAAGAAACCAGACGAATTTTATCACGCATCGTATTATTCCTTTCGTTCTAGCCGGAATTAAACCCGGACGCCTTTAGCACGCAGATCAGCAAGAACTGAATCGATACCTTTCTTATCGATAATCCGCATACCTTTCGTAGAGATGCGTAATTTTACAAAACGCTTCTCGCTTTCCACCCAAAAACGGTGGCTTTGCAGGTTTGGCAGGAAACGACGGCGGGTCGCATTGTTCGCGTGTGAGCGGTTATTACCAACCACTGGCCGCTTTCCTGTTACTTGACATACTCGTGACATGTTCGTTACTCCGAAATTGCTTTGCAAGCTCGCCTAATCGCCCTGATGGCCTTGCCCTATAAATCGAGGGCGCAATTTATACTAAAAATCGCCGGTAAAAACAAGCTTTACCGGGCATTTTTTATGCATTTGCCCATGAATTTTCAATTACAGCCACCCGCGCTCTTTGAAAGACACCGTTTCTCCCGCTCCTATCACAAAGTGATCGAGCAGGTTCACATCTATCGTTCGTAGCGCTGCGCCAATACGATCCGTGACACGTTGATCCGCATCGCTGGGTTCTGCGACTCCGGAGGGGTGATTATGCGCGAGAATCACAGCTGCAGCGTTATAACGCATCACCAGCTTAATGATTTCACGCGGATACACCGGAGCGGCATTTATGGTGCCGTAAAACAGCTCGCAATAATGCAGCAAACGGTGCTGACTGTCCAGCAATAACACCACAAATACCTCCCTTCCCTGATGGCGAAGTTGCGCTGCTAAATAGTCCCGAACCATCTCCGGACGGGTAAATCCTTCGCCTTTTCTGAGAGTTGCAGCAAGATAGCGCCGCGTGAGCTCCAAAATCGCCTGAATTTGCATGCTGCGGGCCAATCCTATACCTGGAATATCCAACAAATGCTGTGGCTCCATGGTCATTAATCCGGCAAGCCCGCCACTTGATTGCAGCACGTCGCGACTCCAAGTAAGTACATCTTTGCCCGCACTGCCGGTGCCAAACAGGACCGCGAGTAACTCTGCATCACTTAATGTCGCCGGCCCATGAGCTGCCAAGCGCTCCCGTGGACGCTCCTCTGGCGCCCATGCTTTAATTGCTCCCTTTCCTTCCATTCTGCTTCCCTGCCTCTGCGCAAACATGATTGAAACGTGCCAAACTGATATCTGTCGTGGTATCTTAAAAGGTAAGGACTCACTAGCATGGAAACAACTATGGCAAGCCTTACAAAGCGTAAGCTATTGCTGATTGTGACAGGCGGGATCGCTGCCTATAAAACGCCGGAATTGGTGCGTCGCTTGCGCGATGAAGGCACCGAAGTGCGCGTGGTGATGACCCATGGCGCCAAAGCCTTTATTACACCGCTAACGTTACAGGCGGTTTCTGGATACCCGGTACACGACGATTTGCTCGATCCAGCGGCCGAAGCGGCCATGGGCCATATTGAGCTGGCCCGCTGGGCTGATCTCATTGTTGTTGCTCCGGCAACGGCAAGCGCTATGGCGCGGTTAGCCCACGGCCTTGCCGATGACTTATTTAGCACCCTCTGTTTAGCTACGGACTCACCCATTGCCGTGGTTCCTGCGATGAATCGCTTAATGTGGTCGGCCCATGCTACGCAACGTAACCTCCGTTTACTGCAAGATGATGGCAAACTGATTTGGGGCCCTGCGGAAGGCTCTCAGGCCTGCGGTGAAACTGGTGCAGGGCGTATGCTTGAACCAGCCGAAATTTTACAACGGATTCGCGATTTCTTTGGAGCCACCAGCGCGCTTAACAAAACCGAAAGCCCCGGTGCACTGCAAGGCAAACACGTGGTGATTACTGCGGGACCCACTCGCGAAGCCATCGACCCCGTGCGCTACTTGAGTAATTACAGCTCCGGCAAAATGGGGTATGCCTTAGCCACTGCAGCACAGGCAGCAGGCGCGCGGGTGACCTTGATTTCCGGGCCAGTGCAATTATCCACCCCAAGCGGCGTGCAGCGCATCGATGTCATTACCGCAGACGACATGCTCAAGGCCACCCAGGCGGTCACCGATATGGATGTATTTATTGGTTGCGCTGCTGTGGCCGATTTTCGTCCAGCCAGTATGGCGTCGCAAAAAATGAAAAAGCAGCATGGGGAAGATAGCTTGCAGCTGTCGCTAGTGAAAAACCCAGATATATTAGCTTGGGTAGCAAAACAGTCACCGAAGCCTTTTTGCGTTGGCTTCGCGGCAGAAACCCAGAACCTAGATCACTACGCCAAAGATAAAATGCAGCGTAAGAATCTGGATATGATCATTGCCAACGATGTGAGTAATACCAATATCGGCTTTAACAGCGATCATAATGCGGTCACGGTATTTTGGCAGAATAATAAGAAGCACCTGGAAGCTCAGAGCAAGCAATCGATAGCGACTGAAGTGATTGGCTTTATTGCCCAACAAACAACGTCGCAACCCGAAGAACCTTAAATTTTAACGACAATAAGAAGAACTGACCGTCCTATGAAAAAATCAATTGACGTAAAAATTCTCGACCCTCGTGTAGGTAAAGAATTCCCTCTCCCAGCCTACGCAACACCTGGATCGGCTGGTTTAGACCTGCGCGCTTGCTTAAACCATGCGATTACCCTCGAGCCAGGGCAGTCCGAGTTGGTCGGAACAGGCTTGGCGATTCATATAGCCGACCCAAGTTTAGCAGCCACAATTTTGCCGCGCTCAGGATTGGGTCATAAGCACGGTATCGTGTTGGGCAATTTGGTGGGGCTGATTGATTCCGACTACCAAGGCGAGCTCAAGGTGTCGGTATGGAATCGCGGTCAGAGCAAATTTACCATCGAACCCGGTGAGCGCATCGCACAACTTGTGATCGTTCCAGTGGTTCAGGTCGATTTTAACTTGGTGAGTCAATTTTCCGATTCCGACCGCGGCGACGGCGGCTTTGGTTCTTCCGGACGCCACTAACAGTAACGATGAAAGAAGCCGGCCCACAACTGGCATAACATAAAAAATCAGGGAACACACGATGACCACAACTCGGAAATCGAATCGTCGCGAGGAGATCCTCGGGACACTCGCACATATGCTTGAAACCCATATTGGCCAACCCATCACCACGGCCAAGCTAGCGGCAGAGGTCGGTGTATCTGAAGCGGCCCTGTACCGTCATTTTCCGTCGAAGGCGCGGATGTTTGATGACCTTATCTCTCATATCGAAGATATTCTCCTCGGTGGCGTCAACAAAGTGCTGGAAAACGAAAAGCAAACCATGGAGCGAGTGCGTCAAATCGTAGGTTTGGTATTGCGTTTTGCCGAACAAAGCCCCGGGATGACTCGTGTGCTGATTGGCGATGCATTGATGGGCGAGCATGAGCGCTTGCGGGGCCGCGTAATTAGTTTATTTGAGCGATTAGAAAGTCAGATTAAGCAGATATTACGCGAACGTCGGATGCGCGAAGGCACTCAATTTAATAGCGACGAAGGCATGTTAGCGAATATTGTGATGGCTTATGTCGAAGGCAAACTTAGCCAATATGTGCGTTCAAGTTTCAAAAAGAAACCATCCGAGAACTTTGCACAACAATGGATTATGCTCGAGAAGCAATTACTTGAGTCGTAGCTTGAGTTTGAAATGCGTTGGTTGCGCATCGCTTGTAACCAACGCACAGCCCCAGTGCGGTTAGAGAGAGTTTTCCGAGGTTTGCGCTCGAGACAATAAATCTTGCGCGACTTGTTTCGGATCTTTGCCTTCGTACAGTACTTTATAGAGCTCTTCAGAAATCGGCATTTCCACGCCGAAGCGTTTTGCCAAGGCCACCACTTCACGGGTATTACGATACCCTTCAACCGCCTGCCCTATTTCCTGCATGGCTTGATCAACTGTTTTGCCCTGACCAATAGCGAGACCAAAGCGTCGATTGCGAGATTGGTTATCGGTGCACGTCAAAATTAAATCACCTAAACCAGCCATACCAGTGAACGTCTCAGGCTTGCCGCCCAATGCAAGGCCTAAGCGAGTCATTTCTGCTAGCCCCCGCGTAATCAATGCCGTGCGGGTGTTGGCGCCAAATCCGAGGCCATCGGCCATGCCAGCGCCTATCGCAATCACGTTTTTCACTGCACCACCGAGCTGCATGCCAATGAAATCGTCGTTGAGATACACGCGGAACGACCGATCGCAATGTAAGGCTTTGGAAAGCTCGCTTACAAATTCTTTTTTGTTGGCCGCAACCGCGATGGCGGTGGGCATGCCTTTCGCCATTTCACCCGCAAAGGTTGGGCCTGATAACACCGCTAATGCACGCTCTTCACCCAATATTTCCGTGGCCACTTCTGATAGTAAACGCCCGGTTTCTGGCTCTAAGCCTTTCGTTGCCCAAGCAACACCTGCCGAAGCACGAAGGTGCGGCGCGATCTGTTTGAGTACTTCAGCAAAACCATAACTTGGAACCACCACTAAAATGGTATCCGAGGCCTGCACTGCTTTTTGCAATGAGGTTTCTACAGTGAGTAAATCTGGAAAGGGACAATCGGGTAAATACCGACTGTTTTCGCGGGTACGTTGCATTTGCTCAACTTGCGCTTGGTCGCGCGCCCACAAAATCGTGCGTTGCCCTTTACGGGCAATACAGATAGCAAGGGCGGTGCCATACGACCCCGCCCCTAATACCGTTACTGAGCTTAAATCAGCCACAGTTACTGACTCACTTACGCGTCAGCTTTAGGTTGTTCTTCGCCTGCAGCCGCTTGTTGCTGTTGCATGTGCTGCGCGAATACCGCGTCAAAGTTAATTGGTGCTAAGTTCAGCTGTGGGAAAGTTCCCTTGCTAACCAAGCTTGCTACCGCTTCCCGTGCATAAGGGAACAGGATAGTTGGGCAGAATGCACCAATGGTATGCGCTCGTGCTTGCTCAGCAACTTCATCAGCAATGGTAAAGATACCGGCTTGTGCAACTTCACATAAGAACGCGACGTCTTCGCCTACTGTGTTCTTCACAGTCAAGGTCAGAACCACTTCATGCACGTTGTCTTCAAGTTTGGTGTTACTTACGTTCATATCAACAGCCAACTCAGGCTTCCATTCCTTGCGGAATACAGCTGGGCTATTTGGCGCTTCAAAAGACACATCTTTTACATAGATGCGCTGAATTTGGAATTGCGCTTTTTGTTGTTCGTTTTGGGCAGCGCCATTTGCTTGTGCGTTTTGCTGTTCATCAGCCATAATACGTTCCTGCTTTATCTAACTAAATGATTTGAATGAAAAGGATATCGTTGTGTTGTTACGTTACGATTTCTTTTTGTTTTGTTTTTTCGGTTGCGCTTTGTTAACCGGTAGGCTGGCACCTTGCCACGCCTGTAGGCCTCCTTGCAACACATACACCTGTGAGAATCCTGCTTTCACGAGTGCTGTTCCAGCGGTGCGCGCAGTGTTTCCATAGTTGCATACCATTACTATGGGGGCGTCTTTGAATTTCTCAAGCGTTTTTATGTCACCCGCCCGAATTTTTGCTAATGGGAGGTGTTTTGATCCCGCAATATGACCCTTTGCAAATTCGTCATCGGTGCGCACATCAACAAAAACCCCACCGCGATTTGTTTTTAGCACGGCCTCTTGTGGTTTCAGCGGCTGCAATGATGAAAATCGCTTTTTCATGATATCCATCACCAGCATCACAAACACCACGATCCACAACGTGCTTAAAATGTAATGTTCGGTAACAAATTGGAAAAACTGGTCCATGCCCTCTCCTGACTACTGTTGCCACCTGTCTCCGAAAATCGGAACGCGATAAAATTGTGGCAGTCTTGCGTTTGCTTGCGTCCGATTTTACACCGGAAAAAGATAGCGCAAGAGTATACCGTCTCAGCACACAGATGCCAGTAAAATATCATGAGAACGGATGCTTATCGTCGCTAAATGCAGTAAACTACAGAGCAATTTCTGAACATCAAACACGTTCATTTTAGGCCTTTAACGATGCTAGAAAGCGTCGTATTTCAGGGGCTTGATGACATTCATCGATGAGAATCAAAGAAGAAGGTGCTGCATGGCTGCTGTGGAATCTCGGAAACACACTCTCGCATTATTAATTCTCGATGGTTGGGGAAGTCGTGAAGATGCCCCGGATAACGCCATTGCCCACGCCCATACCCCTGTTCTTGATGCACTCTATACATCGGTTCCTAATACCCAAGTCGACGGTTCCGGCATGGCCGTTGGCCTCCCCAACGGTCAAATGGGGAATTCCGAAGTTGGCCATGTGAATTTAGGTGCTGGCCGTATTGTTTACCAAGATTTTACCCGAGTCACCAAAGCCATTGAAGACGGCGAGTTTCAGCAAAACCCCGTTCTCACCGATGCATTGACCAAAGCCATTAACGCCGATGCTGCGGTGCACGTGATGGGCTTGCTATCTCCCGGTGGCGTGCATAGCCACGAAGATCATTTGCTCGCCATGGTGGCCCTTGCCAAAGCAAAAGGCGCCAAACAAGTATACATACACGGGTTTCTCGATGGCCGCGATACGCCACCACGCTCGGCTATGGCCTCTATTGAACGCTTTGAAAAAGCATTTGCTGAATTAGATGGTGTGCACTTTGCTAGTCTTTGCGGTCGCTACTACGCCATGGATCGGGATAATCGCTGGGATCGCGTTGAGAAAGCTTGGCAACTGCTCACGCAAGGCAAGGGCATGCACCAGGCCGATGATGCCGTGAGCGGCTTACAGGCGGCTTACGATCGCAACGAAAGCGATGAATTCGTGCAGCCAACCTGGTTATCCAAGGGCAATGCCATTGCCGATCATGACGCCGTATTCTTTATGAACTTCCGTGCCGATCGAGCGCGAGAACTGACGCGGGCTTTCGTCGATGCGGAATTTTCTCACTTTGACCGCGCTTCCCGCCCCGAGCTTAGCGCATTTGTTACCCTCACCGAATATGCCGCCGATATTAATGCACCTGTGGCATTCCCACCGGAGGCACTTACCAATGTGCTTGGGGAGTGGCTAGCCAAACATAACAAGACCCAATTACGGATTTCTGAAACCGAAAAATATGCCCACGTGACTTTTTTCTTCAGCGGCGGGCAGGAAGACAAGTTTCCTGGCGAAGATCGTGTATTGATTCCATCACCGAACGTGGCCACCTATGACCTGCAACCGGAAATGAGCTCAGAAGCATTGACCGATGCACTGATCGAGGCGATTGAGTCGGGTAAATACGATGTGATTATTTGTAATTATCCAAATGGTGATATGGTCGGACACACTGGGAACTTCGAAGCAGCAATTAAAGCCTGTGAAGCGGTTGATCGCTCCGTGGGGCGCGTGGTTGAAGCACTGAGAAAACAGGGAGGTGAATGTTTAATTACTGCGGATCACGGCAATGCAGAACAAATGAGTGATCACCAAACTGGCCAATCGCACACGGCGCACACCAGTAACTTAGTTCCCTTAATTTACGTTGGCCGTGACGCCACGCCGGTGAGCGGTGGTCGACTCTCTGATATCGCCCCGACCATGTTGCATTTACTCGGGATGGACACACCACCGGAGATGACCGGCAAGGTGCTCATGCAGTTAAAGGATTAATATGGCTTTGGTGCTTGCTTCATCACGCCCACGCAACTCACGCTTACTGATCACTGTACTCTGTGTGCTCAGTCTATGTGGGTTGCCCGCGGCGTTTGCGCAAAGTAATAATGCAGCGGCGGAAGCGGCACAAACCGAGCAACAACTGCAGCAACTACAACGGGAAATTCAGCAAAGCCGGCAGCGGCTCGAGCGCCGGCAAGAGCGCTTAAGCCGGAGCGAACGTGAATTACGCCAGCTCGAAACGCAAGTGCAACAGGCGGCAAGAGCACTGCAAGCGACCGACCAAAAGATTCAGTCAGTGCAATCGCACATTACTGAACTTGAACAAGAGCAAGCACGGTTACAAAGCGATTTAGAACAACAGGCTCAACTGTTATCCGATCAAATTGAAAGCGCCTACCGCAACGGTGATCATAGCTTTCTAAAAATGCTACTGAACCAGCAAAGCCCCGCCCGATTTGAACGCATGCTCGCCTATTATGGCTTTTTAAATGAAGCGCGCCTTGAGCAACTCGAGAAACTCCATGCGCTTGAGCAGCAGTTGGCTGATGTACAACGCGAGCTGCAAAGTCAGCAACAAGCGCTCCAGCAAACCCGTCAACAACAAGAGCGCCAGCGCACAGAGCTGGCCGCTAAGCAGCGCGAACAGCAACAACTGGTCGCGCGCTTAGAGCAGGAGCAGCGCTCAGAGCAAGCTCAGCTCGATACCATGTTACGTAATGAACAAGACCTCACAGAGATGCTAACCGCCTTACAAGAAGTGATGTCTCGGCAGCCTTTCCAGCTCGCAGGGTTATCAGCACTTCGTGGTCAGTTAAGCTGGCCGGTTCAAGGCAATGTCCGTCATAATTTTGGTGACCAGCGTAGTGGCCAAGTACGCTGGCGAGGCGTGGTTCTCGACGCAGCCCCTGAAACCGAAGTGAAAGCCATTGCTGATGGCCGGGTGATCTATTCAGATTGGTTGCGTGGCTACGGTATGGTGGTGGTAATTGACCACGGCGAAGGTGATATGAGCTTGTACGGCTATAACCAAGCATTGCTCAAGAATGTTGGTGAAGGGGTGCGCCGCGGTGAAACCATCGCTCTCGTCGGACAAAGTGGTGGCCAGCGAGAGCCTGGACTCTATTTCGAAATACGCCAGCAAGGGAATCCGATCAATCCGCGTCCTTATATTCGGCGCTAACGCCCACTGAGCCAGCGACGCACCTGAGGTAATATTGGTTCAAGCACCTCTGTGGCTGGGAATTCACCGCTGTTGCCCAGCACCATCACAATAACATCTGTCTGCGGATACACCCGCACATCCGCTTCCAAAATATGATTCAAGCTGCCGGTGTGCCCTATTTCCACAAACCGTTGCGTTTCATACACACTCCAACCATAGCCATAATATGCGCCAGTGCCCTCGTCCACATAGCTGGTGGTTATATGCTGCCATAAAGCATCAGAGACCACCTGATTGTGCATAAGTGCACTTACCCACTGCCGCAATTCATCAGCGGTGCTCAGCAGGGCACCAGAGCCTCTGTTGCACCAAAGCGCACCGTGGTCACCCCAAAATAATTCATGTAAACGTCCCCAGCGTTTTCCATGCTGATCATAGCCCACGGCAATGCGTTCCGATGACCACAAACCTGGATCGGTTCCAGTTTCCGTGAGACCCAATGGCTCAAAGAAGCGTGTTTTTAGCACCTGTTCGAAAGGTTGGTTCTCGATGATTTCAACAATGGCCGCCAAGATATCGTAGCCTGCGTTCGAGTACGCAAATTGATGCCCAGAAGGATATTTAAGCGGAACCTGTAATGCATGTTGAAGAAACTCATCACGGCCAAGATGGCCTGCTTCAGCTTGTGAACAGGGGACGGGGAAATCTTCAAGCCCGGCGCTATGGGTGAGTAACTGATGAATATCAATAGAACTATGGGACTCGTCGATCTCTGCCACTACAGCTGAGGGAAGCAGCTCGCGCAAACTATCATCAAGGCTCAGCTTTTCTTCATTCACGAGAGATAAGATGGCTGCCGCTGTCCATGACTTCGAGACGGAGCCCAAATGAAACACGGTGTTTTCGTCAATCAATCGCTGGGCTTCACGGTCGGCGTAGCCATGCGTTCGCAGGTACAGGCGCCGATCGCCAACATAGATCGCAATCAACCCTGAAAATCCTTGCGCTTCGATGCCTTGAACGTATTCATCCAAGCTGTGTATGAGCTGCGCTTCAGATAGGGATGAGCGTGGCGAGAGCATACTGCAACTCGACATCAACAGAACGATTAAAAACGCCAGCACAATGGGTTTCATGCTGTTTAGATTAGTTAACTGAGGGTGGCTTGTTCAAGATCGGAAAGCAAAATGAGGGCTTCATCGCGGCTAGTGCCGCAAATATCGGCTTGGGCTTGAAACTGTTCACACACCAAGGGCCGTTCTGGTTGCCCAAACAATGCGCAGAGATTGTCGTCGGTTAATTGTACACAGCGGGTGTTGGCAGGTTTGCCTTGAGGCATTCCGGGGATTGGGCTAGAAATGGATGGTGCGATGCAACACGCACCGCACCCCATCCGGCATTTCATGATTGTATTACAGCGGCGTTAGAGCATTGCAGAACGCAATTTCTTCATTGCGTTTTGCTCAAGCTGACGAATTCGCTCGGCAGATACTTGGTACTCAGCCGCTAAGTCATGCAAGGTGACTTTGTTGTCGTCTAACCAACGTGCTCGCACAATGTGTTGGCTGCGCTCATCGAGACTAGCCAAGGCATGGGCCAAACGCTGACTCGCATGTTGTTCCCAGTTATCTGCCTCGACACGAGCAGCCACATCGGCCGACTTGTCTTCAAGATATTGCGACGGCGCAAATACCGCATCGCCATCGTCATCGTCCGCAAAGGCATCGAAGGCGGCATCATGGGCGCTCATGCGCGACTCCATTTCCATTACTTCGGCGCTACTGACACCAAGTTCTTGGGCTACCGTGTTTACTTCATCGTGAGTAAACCAGCCCAAACGCTTCTTGGCTTTGCGAAGATTAAAGAATAATTTACGTTGTGCTTTGGTGGTTGCGACTTTCACGATACGCCAGTTACGTAACACGTACTCGTGAATTTCAGCTTTAATCCAGTGCACGGCAAAAGAGACCAGGCGAACACCCACGGTTGGGTCAAAGCGTTTTACCGCTTTCATGAGCCCAATATTACCCTCTTGGATAAGATCCGCCTGCGGCAGCCCATATCCCTGATAACTACGGGCAACATGAACTACAAAGCGCAGATGCGACATAATCAACTGCTTTGCAGCTTGTAAGTCGCCATCTTGCTGTAAACGCTCGGCCAGTGATTTCTCTTCTTCTGCACTAAGCATCGGAATGCTATTCACCGACGCGATATATGACTCGAGGCTCCCTGTTTTAGGGACCATTATAGCCATGGATTGAGTATGTGCAGTCATTGCTTTCCTCACTACTTCAAGCGATGTTTGGAGACTCAGTTTGGACCCTTTAAATTACGAAAAGTTTCCGTTTTGGATCGCTCATCGAGCCGATTCCCTGATCCCCAGTGGACCCTCATTCTAGCAATTCTTAACTGGGTTGCAAGCCTGTTGTAACATCCCTTTGTAACCATTTGATGACAGAATGCTTTCCTGGGTAATTATCGGGGTTCAATGGCAGCTACATGGCGACGAACGGCAATCCATGAGCCCAATAAACCAAGGCCAATCGCGATACCCCACACCACCATCATGTCATTAAAATCCAGCCCTTGCAGGCGAAACTTACTATCGTATAAGGCGGTTAATCGCACCACTGAGGCGCTAATCCACCAGATCAACAAGGTTGTGGCAATCCATGCAATCACCCCACCGATCACGCCATACCAGAAGCCCGTATATAAAAACGGTCGTTGAATATAGCCGTCGGTTGCCCCAACCAGCTTCATAATCATGATTTCATCGCGGCGATTCAAAATAGCCAAACGAATCGTATTCCCAACAATGAGCACCACAGCGATACACAACAACAAACCCAAGCCAGCAAAACTGTTCTCAATCACACGCACGAGCGCTTGCAGTCGCTCTAACCACTGCAGATCGAGGGTGGCAGAAGTGACCTCCCGCTCTTTCTCAAGTTGTTCCAGTAATTGCCTTGCCCTATCTGCGCTGCGATGCTCCGGCACAGGCACTACAATGAGTACATCGGGTAACGGATTGGTTTGCAGGTAATCTATAGCGCTGCCAAATCCACTGCTTTCGCGAAACTCTCGCAGGGCGCTATCCCGATCGACAAAGGTAATAGACTCTACTTGCTCTAATAAGCGTACGCGCTCACGAAACCCTTGTAATTCCTGAGTTTGTAAGTCTTTACGTAAAAATAAACTGATTTCCGCAGCGGTATCCCACTCGGCACTTACCGCTTGGCTATTTTTCACCACCACGTACAAGGTTGAAGGCAAGGTGAGGCTCAACCCGAGTACCGCAATGGTCATCAACGACGCCCATGGCGTGCGCGCTAACTCACCCAAACTACCAATAGCTTGTTGAGCATTATTCGCCCAGAACATGACAAACCGGCGCCAGCGCGAGATTTGTACGCTGCGGGCGCCTTGCCGAGTATCCTGACCACGTTTTAGGAAGCCCATTAGTAGTCCTCCTCCGTGAGCGGGTCATAGCCACCCGAAGCTAAACCGTCATCGATCATGTGACCGTCTTTTAACACCAAGTTACGATGGCGCATGCGAGCCACCAAAGCCAAGTCGTGCGTTGCAATCAACACTGACACACCCACTTGGTGAAACGACTCAAATAAACTCATAATCTCGAGCGATAACTTAGGATCTAGATTCCCGGTGGGTTCATCGGCGAGTAGTAAGGGAGGCTTGTTCACTATCGCCCGGGCAATACCCACGCGCTGTTGCTCACCCCCTGATAACATAATCGGGAACTTGCGTTCATGGCCCGCGAGGCCCACTTTATCCAACGCCGCCTGCACCCGCTTTTTCGCTTCCGCTTGCGTGTACCCCTCGATATACAAAGGTAACGCCACATTATCAAACACGGTTTTATCCATCAGCAGCCGATGGTCTTGGAAGATCATGCCGATGTCGCGCCGCAAATACGGGATTTGCTTACGGGTGATTTTATTCAAGTCATGACCGTTAATGAGTACTCGCCCGACAGAAGGCCGCTCCATCAACGCGACTAATCGCAATAAAGTACTTTTACCTGCCCCGGAATGCCCGGTCAGAAACGCAAGCTCGCCAGATTCGAGGGCAAAGCTCACCTTTTTGAGAGCTTGAAAGCCCCCGGGGTATGTTTTACTGACTTGTTCAAAGCGGATCATGGGCTAGTGCCTTATTGTTATTATCGCTTTTGCGAAGTGCTAGTCGTTTGCAAAGAGTGCGTCGACAAATTCATCGGCATGAAATGGTCGCAAATCTTCCAAGCTTTCACCTACACCAATATAGCGAATGGGAATACCAAATTGATTGGCAAGGGCAAAAATAATTCCACCTTTAGCCGTACCATCGAGTTTGGTCATCACCAAACCGCTCACACCCACAGCTTCTTTAAATAACTTGGTTTGGCTGATGGCATTCTGACCGGTTCCTGCGTCGAGGGTCAACAGCACTTCATGGGGCATATCGGGATCGAGTTTCTTCATCACTCGCACGATTTTTTTCAGCTCTTCCATTAAGTTCGCTTTATTCTGTAAACGTCCTGCGGTATCTGCAATCAGTATATCAACACCACGAGCTTTTGCTGCCTGCACCGCATCGAAAATAACCGATGCACTATCGGCACCCGTGTGTTGGGCAACCACTGGAATGCTATTGCGTTCGCCCCAAACCTGTAACTGCTCTACTGCAGCGGCACGGAACGTATCACCCGCAGCGAGCATTACGGATTTTCCCTCACTTTGAAATTGACGCGCCAACTTACCAATAGTGGTGGTTTTACCCACGCCATTGACGCCCACCATTAAAATGACAAAGGGCCCTGTGCTTGAACTTGTATCTAAGGGGACACTCACCGGCGCTAACATAGCTGCCATATCTTCTTTGAGCTTTCCGTAGAGCAATTCTGCGTCTTTTAACTCTTTGCGTGAGGCGTGCTGCGTCAAGTCATCAATGATTTTTGAGGTGGTATCCACGCCCACATCCGCCATGAGCAACTGCGTTTCTAAGTCTTCAAATAGCTCATCGTCAATCTTCTTACCTACAAAGATATTGGCAAGGCCTGAGCCAACCGAGCTAGAGGTTTTCTTAAGACCGTCACGAAGTCTCTGCCACCAGGATGTCTTTCCCGGGCGCTCTTGCGTTTGATTACTGCGTGCTGCCGATTCAGCCATGGCTACCGCCGCATCTTCGGCGGCGCTTGGGCCTTGCGCTTGCGAACTGGGTGCTTCGTCCACTGGGGGCTCTTGTTCAGCTGAGGGCTCTTCCTGAGCTGAGGGCTCTTGCTTGGCTGACGGCTCTTGCTTGGCTGAGGGCTCTTGCTTGGCTGAGGGCTCTTCCTGAACTGAGGGCTCTTGCTCGACCGAGGACTCGTCCTGAGGTTTCTCAGATTCAGGCTCGTCTTTGTTTTTACGACCAAACCACGAGGAAAATATAGACCGTTTTTCTGTCATACCTGCAACGCCCAATTCAAAGAAATAGAAAAATAAAAGAAGACCGCATAGTAGCACGGAGTGGCTGCTTTGTGTACGCCATTAGGCTTTGCTGTAACGGCGAAGCAAGGTACACTAGTTGCCAATTTTGGAGACACTATGCGCCCAACTCGACCCTCAAAAAGAACGTTAAAAGCCGCCGGCCAAATTCGAATCATTGGCGGTCGTTGGCGTGGTCGCAAGTTGCCGGTTCTCGATCTCGAAGGGCTGAGGCCCACCACGGATCGCCTCAAAGAAACACTCTTTAATTGGCTGCAATTTGAGTGCGCTGGGGCACGAGTCCTTGACGCATTTGCCGGGGCGGGAAGCTTAGGTATGGAAGCACTGTCACGGGGAGCAGCCTATGCGGTATTCGTTGAGCGTTCCGCACCAGCGGCAGCGCAACTTTCTGACAACCTAAGGCGATTAGAGGCGGAAACCATCAGCGAAGTGCATAAGGGTGATATACAAAGTTATCTGAAAACGCCACAAATCCCCTATGATTTGGTATTTCTCGATCCGCCCTTTCATCAAAACCTATTAGCTCAGGTGATTCCGCAATTAGTGAGCGCGAACGCCCTAAGCAACGGCAGTTGGGTTTACGTAGAAAGTGAGCACCCACTCCCCTATGAAACACCAGAAAATTGGCGTCTTCACCGCGAGAAGTTAGCAGGGCAAGTGTGCTGCCGACTATACCACGTTCAATAACTGACCTAAGGAGCCGCGATGCGCGCTGTCATTATCATCGGCCAAATAATATTTAGTTTGATTTGGATTCTTCTGTTGGCCAACTTAGTGGTCCCATTTCCTGGTCAGGCATTCGGACTATTCGTCTTGTTATTAGGTATTTTGGTGGTGTTGCATCTGCTGCAAATGCTGATTTTTTACGCAGCGTTTCATGCCCATGTGCACCCAACAGGTAAGGATTACGGGGCGATTTTTTTATTCGGTGTGGTCGGTTGGATGATGGTATTGCAGAAGCGCAACGCAGGTACGCCGCGCGCGTAAAATCCCAAAGCCGCTTTTTTAGCGAGTTAGATACCCAGATTCGACATGCCTTCGTCTCGAGCAATGCCGCGCACTTCTCGAATAAGCGCTTTGTCGATAACAGCAGAGTCTTCTAAGTAGGCCAACATGGATTGTTGAATCTCTATTTCATACAAGCTCAGGGGATGTTCGGCGATGGCTTGTTCGCGCAGTCCAGCGTCGTCGATATGGCTAAACTCGCCCAGTTCAAGATAGTGTGACACGGCTCCCTGAGAAATCTTCGACACATCCAACAGCGACGCTCCATCTTTCTCTTCAATCCCTTGCAGCAAGCTGCTGAGGCCGGTACACGCAGCAATGGCTGGAAACACGCCGAGCACATCGTAGGCTTGCTCAGTGGGCGTGACCTCTTCGAGCTTCTCTTGCCAGCGCTGCCAATCGGTTCGCTTGTTTACCGCAAGCTTATCCCATACAGCGTCTAGCGCACCGCGCAAAACGCTGGGCTCGCCGAATTCGGTCAACTCATGAAAATGCTGGTAGTTGGGCAGCATGCGTTCACATAAATATGCGGCCAGTACCCCCTGTTGAGGTAACTCGAGGGCGCGAATACGCTGAAAGGTATCTTTTTTGCTCATTAGCCGACCGCTCCTGCTTTATCCACATACGCCATAATACCGTCGAGGAACATTTGCACCGCAATCATGACAAGAATCATACCCATCAAACGCTCAATCGCATTTAGACCGCGCTGTCCAAGAGCTCGTAAGAAGAAGCTGCTAAACATTAAGATGGTGGCGGAAATACCCCAAGCAATCACGCTGGCGAGCGTCCAATCGAACATCCGATCCGGGGAATTATTGGCCAATAGCAACAAGGCTGCCAACAATGAAGGGCCGGAAATCAGTGGAATCGCCAAAGGCACAATAAAAGGTTCGTCACCCGCGGGTAACCCCAACACTCCACCGGGTTGCGGGAAGATAAGTCGCAGGGCGATGATAAACAGGATAATACCCCCCGCAATACTAACCGCTTCTTGGCGTAAACCAAGCCATGCCAGTAAGCTTGTTCCTAAATACAGAAACAACAACATAAAGAAGAGTGCGAATAAGAGCTCACGGATTAGTACTTTTTTGCGACGCTTAGGATCGACATGGCGCAACACGGAAATGAAAATGGGTAGGTTACCCAGTGGATTCATAATCAATAACAGCGTAATGGCCGCCGTAAGCGTATCCATGGAGAACTCCTTGTACGAAACAAAACTGGTCTGCGAACAGGTGCTTAGTGTACTCTTAATAGGCAGAATCCACCAGTAAGCGGGGTAAACTCTTGACCGGTTGGCAGCATATTGCAGGCGCAGATGATTTGAATCTAAATTTGATTCTGCGAGCAGAAAAGTTAATCGCATCCTACATCGTGCAAACGCCTGTGCTAAATAGCCCTTGCTTAGATCAGGCGGTAGGTGGCGCTTCTGCCGGTACCCAACTGTGGTTCAAATGCGAAAACCTGCAAAAGACCGGTGCCTTTAAGTTCCGGGGCGCCTGTCATGCCCTACTTCACCTTACGGCGGAACAACGACAAGCGGGCGTGTATACGGTTTCTTCAGGCAATCATGGCGCCGCCCTCGCCCACGCGGGCCAGCTCCTTGGCGTTCCGGTACATGTGGCCGTACCCACCAATGCACCTAAGGTGAAAAAACAGAATATTGCCCGCTATGGCGCTCACATCACCGAAATAGAACCAGGGATGGCAGCCCGGGAAGCGCAAGTGGCCCATTGGCAAGCCACCAGTGCCATGCAGTTTATTCCGCCCTATAACCACCCGCTCATTATTGCCGGTCAGGGAACTGCCGCGCTTGAACTAATCAAGTCACAGCCAGAGTTAGATGGTATTCTGGCGCCGCTTGGTGGCGGAGGCCTCCTTAGCGGTACTGCGATGATAGCGCACAGCCAAGGAATTCCCGTGTGGGGCGTAGAACCGGAATTAGCCGCGGATGGCGCTGCAAGCTTTAAGACCGGATCAATTCAACCGGCGATGCCTCCACGCAGTATATGCGACGGCTTACTTACGAGCCTTGGCACGCACACATTTCCAGTGCTACAAGATTACGTAAGCGATATTTTAGTGGTCTCCGATATCGAGGTAATTCGCGCCATGAAAGCTCTGTGGCAGTCGCTTAAAGTCATCGTCGAGCCATCCTCGGCCGTAGTCTATGCTGCTGTGTGCAAGTATCCTGAACTTTTCCAAGGAAAACGATTGGGATTAATTCTGAGTGGTGGCAACGTGGATCTTGATCGCGTGCCTTGGACAGGAGAATAGTTCCTATGAAAATGAATTGGAACACTATTGCTGGCCCTGAAGTGGTTGTGGATAGCCGCAAGGCCAAACGCAACATTGCACGCATGCAGGAGAAGGCCCAGACTGCAGGTGTTGACCTGCGCCCCCATTTTAAAACCCATCAATCGCCGTTGATTGGCAAATGGTTTGGCCCGCCGGAGCAGACACCCATCGCAGTGTCGTCGGTACCTATGGCACGCCTCTTCGCGGATGCCGGTTGGCGCGATATTTTGATTGCCATCCCACTCAACCCACGCCAATTGCCCGCCTATAATCGCCTCGCCCGAGAGATAACATTAGGGCTCACGGTCGAACATATCGATGCCCTGAAAACCGTGCAGCGACTTATGCACCCCATCGACCTTTATGTAGAAATCGATGCCGGTTACGGACGTACCGGCATCTCTTGGCGTGAGTCTCGCCGTATTTACGAGTTGCTTAAAGCAGCCCATGAACTTCCACAAGTGCGCCACGTGGGCATACTGTTGCACGCTGGGAATAGCTACACTACGCGTGGTGATCATGGCATCGCACAAGTGCATCAAGAGAGCTTAGAGCGCTTACAGCAATTACTGGCAGATTCTCCCATTCCTACTGATTCAATCCGTGTTTCCGTGGGTGACACACCGACCTGTAGCCGTATGGATAGCTTTCCTGGTGCCGATGAAATCCGCCCCGGTAATTATGTGTTTTATGATTGGCAACAACAGCGTATCGGTGCCTGTGATTGGTCTGATATCGCCTTAGCCGTGGCCTGCCCAGTGATTGCGCGTTATCCAGAGCGTGGGGAAGTTGTGGTGCATGGCGGTGCGGTGCATTTTAGTAAGGATTTCGTGCTGATTGATGGAAAACCACGCTATGGACAAGTGATGCGCATTACCAGCGACGGTTGGGGTGGTCCGATTCAAGACGCCTACGTGCACGGCTTGTCTCAGGAACACGGCAAAGTGAAAGTGCCCGATACGCTCATGGCAGAATTACAGCTGGGGGATTTGTTGGTGATCGTGCCGGCACACAGTTGCTTGGTCATGGATGCCAGCAAAGGCGAGTGCGTGTTAATTCGTTAGCACTCGCCTTCCTCTTGAGACTTACTTCGCGAACAGCTTACTCAAATCTTTAAAGGCTTTAAATTCCATGGCGTTGCCTGCAGGATCATGGAAGAACATGGTGGCTTGCTCTCCCGGTTGTCCCTTAAAACGCACATAAGGTTCAATCACAAACGGGATGCCCGCCGCTTTCACCCGCGCTGCCAGAGCCGACCAGGATTCCATATCCAGCACCACACCGAAGTGCGGTACCGGCACATCATGCCCATCCACCGGATTGGTCACCGGCGGCAACAAACGATCAGGCGCCACATGGGTCACCAGCTGGTGGCCATGAAAATTCCAATCGATCCAATGCTCTGAGCTGCGCCCTTCTTCACACCCCAGTAAATCACCGTAAAACGCACGCGCTTTGGCGAGATCATCCACCGGAATAGCTAAGTGAAATGGAGGAATGCTCATATTACATGGCCTCGAGTGCTTGCTGCAGATCCGCAATCAAATCCTGGGTATCTTCGATGCCCACCGAAATGCGCACGAAATTATCGTGAATACCGAGTTTCTGGCGATTTTCTGCTGGAATGGAAGCGTGGGTCATAATCGCTGGATGCTCAATGAGGCTTTCCACACCGCCTAGGGATTCCGCTAATGCGAAAATCTCTACCGCTTCCAGGAATCGACGAGCGTGATCCAAATCACCATCGAGGAAAATAGAGATCATGCCACCGAAGCCATGCATTTGTTTCTTAGCAAGTTCGTGTTGCGGATGGCTTTCCAAACCCGGGTGAATCACTTTTGCTACCCGTGGATGCTGCTCTAACCACTGAGCGATTTCTAACGCCGCTTGGTTATGATGCTTCATACGTAACGCCAAGGTTTTCACGCCACGCAGTGCCAAGTAACTATCAAAAGGTCCGGCAACCGCGCCAATGGAGTTTTGCAAAAACGCCATTTGCTCTTGCAGATCTTCGCGCTCACCGACCACGGCAATCCCGCCGACCATATCCGAATGGCCATTAAGGTATTTGGTAGCCGAGTGCATCACGATGTCGGCGCCAAGCTCCAACGGACGCTGGTTATAAGGCGTTGCGAAGGTGTTATCCACCACCACGATCATCTCTGGATTGTGGGCACGGGCTCGTTCCACCACCGCCTGAATATCCACCAGCTTCATCATCGGGTTGCTTGGGGTTTCAATCCACACCATGCGGGTCTTTGGCGTAAATGCCGCAGCCACGGCATCAACATCGGCCATGTCGACATAGCTAAATGCCAGCCCCGATGACCGCTCACGCACTTTATCAAACAAGCGGAAGCTACCACCGTAGAGATCATCCATCGCCACCACATGGTCGCCGCTGTCAATCAGCTCTATAATGGTCGAGGTCGCTGCCATTCCTGATGCAAATGCATATCCGCGCGTGCCGCCTTCTAAATTAGCGACTGAACGCTCCCACGCAAAACGGGTTGGATTGTGCGAACGTGAGTATTCAAACCCCGCATGCACGCCTGGGCTTGATTGAATGTAGGTAGAGCTGGTCACGATTGGCGGCATGACCGCACCTGTTACAGGCTCAGGCGCTTGCCCACCATGAATGGTACGCGTTGCGAATGCTAAATGTTTTGTATCACGCATATTGGCCAGTACCTCTTAATCTAGATCTTGAGCGGCAAGCCACTCATCATTGAATAATTTTGATAAGTAACGGCATCCTGTATCGCAGGCAAGCGTTACAACGCGCTTCGGCTCGGTTTGCTCCCGGCAGTAACGCAGCGCAGCGGCGATCAACGTGCCCGACGATGAACCAACCATCACACCCTCTTTCAAGAGCACTTCTCGAGCCACTTCAAATGATTCTTTATCGCTAATAGCATAAGCTTTTCCGGCCAAAGCGATTTCACAAATCACCGGAATAAAGTCTTCACCAATGCCTTCTACGCGCCAACTGCCGGCGTCTACTTCTTTGCCCTCGTTAATCAAAGGCGCCAAGATCGAGCCATCGGGATCGGCCAATACTAAATCCACATCAGGATTCTGTTCACGCAGATAACGGCCCACTCCAGTCAGGGTGCCTCCTGAGCCCACCCCACATACAAAGGCGTCTAGTTTGCCTTCCATTTGTTGCCACATTTCTGGGCCCGTGGTTTCGTAGTGCGCAGTCACGTTGGCTGGGTTTTCAAATTGGTTGATATAGAAGGCGCCGCGTTCTTTCGACAAACGCAACGCCACATCCTGATAGTACTCGGGGTGACCTTTTTGCACGTCGGAGCGTGTTTCAATCACTTCCGCACCTAGGGCACGCAAGTTATACAGTTTTTCCCGGCTCATCTTATCGGGCAGAACGATAATCAGCTTATAGCCTTTCTGCGCTGCCACGAGCGCCAATCCCAAGCCGGTGTTGCCAGCGGTGGCTTCAATTAAGGTATCGCCTGGTTTGATTTTGCCGTCAGCTTCTGCGGCCGCAATCATCGACACTGCGATACGATCTTTAATCGACATCCCCGGGTTTTGCGTCTCTAATTTCAAGTACAACTCACACGGGCCCGTATCCATATGGTTTACCCGCACCATCGGCGTATTGCCGATCATCTCTAAAGCATTTGCAAAAACCTTCATCAGAATGCCTTTCCTTACTCGTATACAGTGAATTTGGTCATAAACCCGTCTATTCTACTCATTCATGGCGTGAGTATCCATGCCAGTGCAATCTAAGCTATACCTTTTTAATCGGATCAAATATCGTTACAATCAAAATAATAACTAGCGACAACAGGATAGAGGACATGAAAATTAACGCTGCTAACGGGATAAAACTCGGCTTATTAAGTTCTGCGCTACTTGCATTAAGCGCGTGTACCCCTGCGGAACAACACCCACAAGACGCGTTTTTTGACGCGCTCCTTGAACACTGTGGCAATGCTTACGAAGGTCATGTGAGTCTGGGTGATCCGGAAATGGACGAAAACTGGATCAATAACCGCATCGTGATTGAAGTACGTGAGTGTGAAGAAAATCGCATTCGTATTCCACTGCATGTGGGTGACAACCACTCACGTACTTGGATTGTCACTCGTGATACCCTCGAACGTCGTGAACTTGAGTTAAAGCATGACCACCGCTTAGAAGATGGCAGCCATGACCCACTCACTATGTATGGCGGTCACACTATCTCAGCCGGCACTTCGACTCAGCAAGCATTCCCAGCAGACGACTACAGTAAGCGATTGTTTGCAGAGCTTGGCTATCCTGCGTCTATTGATAACACATGGATTCTTTCGTTCCCGAACGCCGATACGCTGCGTTATCGTTTAGTTCGTGAAGGCCGTGAGTTCCAAGTTGATGTGGATTTAAGCCAAACCGTTGAAGCGCCGCAAGCGCCTTGGGGTTGGGAAGATCATTACCGCTACGATTAAATAAAATCCATAAAAAATCCCCGAGCTGTTTGGCAGTTTCGGGGATTTTTTTATGCGTGTTCGCTATCCGCGTATCATTCCATTGGACGCGTTGAGTCACTGCGCATGCATTGGGCATACAGCTCGTCGACTTCAATCAACGTGTCGCGTAATTCACGTCCTTCCAACTGATAACTGGCTCTGAGCTCGCCGTTATCCCATTTGAATTTCACATCATCTACGCCGACCACACGATCTAAGTAAATCACCCGTTTGTACAGGCCGCGGAAATCACAACTCATCACTACAAAAAACTCACCCACACCTTCGCGCTCGTTCACACTTCCCATGGCGGTAATTTCAAAACCGTCCCCTTCATAAGCATCGGCGACATGCTGATTCCCCAAGGTGTACACATACAAACTAAACAGGGTGAGTAAAGCCAACATGGCAATCCAAATCATGATGCCCAGTCGCAGAATCTTCCATTGATCCCAATCACCCGCTCCTTTGCGGAGCAGAAAATAACCAATGATCGCTGCGACCAAAAAGCCCACGGTGATCAAGCTTTCATAAATCACCTGAGATTCCGTCCAGCGCCAGAAAAATAGGTAATCTGCTGGCAGTACCAGGGCTTCGAACCAAACAACACTGGTAAACAGAATCACTGCCAAACAGATCCAGACAATACGTTGTTGCGGCTGCATAGCCTCTCCTCGGTTATAACGTTGCTCTTGAATGGCTACACCTTACCTCTGCCCTTGCGAAAATGCCAATTTCTATGCCGTTTAAGCTAATACTCGCGCAACTGATTTAGCAGGACATCAAGGGCCCGATAGCTCATGGCTTCCATTAAATGGGGCCGCGTAATCTGTGATGCTTCTTCGAGATCCGCGATGGTTCGAGCAACGCGTAATGTGCGGTGGTAGGCTCGATGTGACAGCTTGAGGGTTTCCATCGCGGCAACGAGGAAATCATGGTCATCAGTATCTAGACGCGCAACTTCTTTCAATTTTGGTGGGCTTAAATGGTGGTTAAGACACCCTTGGCGTTGCAGTTGTTGCGCTTGGGCTGCTGCCACCTTCTCTCGCAAAAAAGCACTACTTTCGGAATTGCATAAAGTTGTGTTATCACCTGCATTTATGTCGGGCACCTCCTGTGCATGGCGCAACGCATCGGGCTGGCGAGGCACATCCACTTGCAAGTCAATGCGGTCCAAAAAAGGGCCCGACACTTTACTCAGGTAGTTTAAGATTTGATCGGGCGTCGCCCGCGACGAGCGAATATCGCCATCGAAATTACCGCAGGGAGACGGATTTAACGCGCACACCAATTGGAAGCGTGCTGGAAATATCGCCTGTTGCTTCGCTCGACTAATACACACGCGACCACTCTCAAGGGGCTCCCGTAAACTATCTAGTACGTGCCGGGGCGTTTCTGTAAGCTCATCTAAGAAAAGAATCCCGTGATGAGCGCGGGTAATTTCACCTGGTTGGGGGATTGAGCCGCCGCCAACCAAAGCCGGAGCAGAGCAGGAATGATGGGGGCTACGAAAGGGACGTAAACGCCAACGTTCAGGTGCGAATGGTGCACCCGAGAGCGAATCAATCGCGGCCACTTCAAGCGCTTCGGCCTCCTCCAATGGCGGCATCAGGCTGGCAAGGCGCTGGGCCAACATCGTCTTGCCGGTTCCCGGCGGCCCCACAAACAACACATGATGCGCGCCAGCAGCGGCAATCAGCAACGCCCGCTTGGCCATGGATTGCCCGTGCACATCCGCTATATCACCGGCATGGGCGGGTGAGTAAGTTAATTCAGAGGGCTGTGCGAGCGGGAGTGGCGCATATTTTTTCAGGTGGCGGACTGCACTTATGAGTGAGCTTACCAAGTAAGCCGAGGGTTCGCGCAGCAAACCCGCTTCCCCTTCGTTGCCCGCAGGGATGAGCGCCTTATGACCCGCTTGCTGACAAGCAAGCAACGCCGGTAATGTGCCATGAATTGTGCGCACTGCACCATCGAGCGCCAACTCACCAAAACATTCCAGTCCGGCTAATTCGGCTTCATCAAACTCATCGCTCGCCGCCAATATACCCAGAGCGATGGCTAAATCGTAACGGGCGCCTTGCTTCGGAAGCTCCGCCGGCGACAGATTTACAGTGATTTTCGCGATAGGAAAATCCAGACCACTGTTCATAATCGCCGTGCGCACCCGGTCTTTGGCTTCGCGCACCGTGGTTTCCGGCATACCAATAATTTGAAACGCCGGCACCCCACGCACAACATTCACTTCAACTCGAACTAACGGCGCCTCCATGCCCATTTGCGCCCGCGTTAACACCACCGCAAGACCCATTCCCCACTCCTTTGTAATTCAATCCATGAAAGCTAAGAGTGTAGAAGGAATAAGCAACGCACTAAAATGTAAGCGGCGGATTTCCGCAATGGCAGACAGTTTTGTGGATATCCCATTTGAGCTATTTTGATAAAAGCTTTATGGATTCCATGGCGCTGTTTATCGGGGACAGGTCACCACTTCAATCAGTATCTCCAAGGACGTAGTCCAAATTGATGAAAAAGATTCCACCGGCATTTTCGGTTATACCAAAACCTAGCGTCATTCGTACATCTTCAGTAACACTCCCGCCAGGAACCACACGAAAGCCGATTCTTGCTGCTTCTACAGTCGACTCATATCGAACGGTCTCACCCGTTGGCGAATTGAGTTGCTTTATTTCCACAGCAGCGTTTCCACTCATATCGTAAATCAGCACTTTGAATGGAATTGCTTGATCGATAGATACTACGTTGAACAAAATTTCATTCCCTTGCGGGATTTCATCTGTGCTGAAGCAGTTCATAAAATCATTGGACGAATCCAAGTCTACAATGACTGAATTTAGAGCTTTAATATCCACACAGTCGGTCGTTTCACTAGTTGCCGAAGCATTGGTAAAACTAAACATGCAAACCATATATAAAGCGATTGAAATAATTTCCTTTAATTTCATAAGAAGTCCTTAACTTAGCTTTCATATATTTAAAAAAGCCAACAAGAAAATATAGGTTTTTAACACAAAAATTAGCCTACCTAAATCGAGAGCATTCTAATATAAAACATGCCCATGAATTGTTCACTCTCCCTCAACTGAAACAGTTTTAATATGAGTATTATCCTTTTCATCGACGAGCTTTAACTCATATTCTGTGCGGTCATTTGCAAAACACGTTGCAACGCGAAAACCAAGACTAATACAATGCCAAGAGTCCATTTTTTCATGCCCATCGCCTAGTTCCAATTTGTTACAGTGACCGGAATCTCGCCGCCTGTCATAGTTAACTCAATGGCGACAACACCACCGCTATTGGCCATCGCCGCTAGGGTGTCACAGTCAACGTCATCGGCACACAAAAATTCAAAGGGGGGAAGCGAGTAAACGCCCTCGCGAACAAACACAAATGCATCATTAGTAAGGGAGACTTGTTCATAACTATAAATCGTGTCGACAGGATCTCGTGCTTCCTTTAGCACTTCCAGAATCCGATATTCAACATCGAGCCCATCAGCTGGCGGATCTGTTAATTTAACGACCTCGAGTAGCAACTGATACTCAGTACCAAATTCATAATTAAAATTTACGATTCGTCGAGTTGTGCCGTGCTGTACACCTGACTCATCTAGCAGCGCTGGAGGACAAAGGGTGCGGGATTCATTGGATGGAGGGCAGAGTGGCGGCGTACTACTAATAGTAACGGTCATCGTTTCATTACTGTCGCCTGAGTCACAACCCACAAGCGCGAGCAATATTAAAAGGCCGAGAAAACATCTACTTTCCATGACAGCTTATCCTTGTTTTAAAACGTTGCTTTACCACTCTATGCATTTATTTCGATAAAGCAATAATTTATCTGCGCCTTCCAGTTGACCCTTGAGCTCCATCTATTCATTAGAGCTGAATACTGACATCCAAAACGGAGTTGGGGTTGAGTCTGCCCCCAGCGAAAGCTTAGAAATTACAGACGAAGTGTTTCTTTATATTAGTTAATAAAAACCAACAGGAAAATTTAGGGCTACGAATGGTGCGCCCGAGTTAACACCTCCGCGAGCCATCTCAGTGGTGAATTGCTGAGCAAACTGCTAGGATGTGGCTCTATTTCGAAGACGTAGAGGTTGTAGTAGATGCGTTTCCTGATACAAAGTGCGGGTTTAATTCTCTGCTTACTGGTCAGCACAAAGGTGGCTTTGGCAAATGATTCATGGGCGTTAGAATACAACGCCACCTGCTATACTGCGCCTTACGACACCTACGAGAACTTCATCGAAAGCTTCGTTCAGCGCAATAATAACCCTCGCTATGATCGTGCCTATTTCGAATCCGAATTCCCGGAAGAGCGCTTTAGAAAATTGCGCTTTGAGCTTGATTGCCGCTGGCTCATATACCGAAGTGGTAATGCCATGGTGGGCGGTTTTGCGGTATTTCCTCGCGAGTTTGACGGCGAAAAGCTTCCGGTAATTATCTATAACCGCGCTGGTCACGGCCCGACAAATGCGGTCGGTTTTGTCGACATTTTTAAGAATATCCTTCCGCTCGCTGAAGCCGGTTACATGGTCATTGGCAGTCAGTACCGTGGCGGAGGCGGCGTATTCTCCGGCATGTCGAATGGCCAAGATGAATATGGCGGTCGTGATTTGAACGATGTGTTGCGCCTAATTGATGTGGCTCAAGCCATAGGCCCAGCCGATGAAAGCCGCGTGGGTCTTTATGGTCGCGCTCGCGGCAGCATGATGAGCTTTATGGCGGCTCGTGAACGACCCACTGCATTTAAAGCGTTGGCGTCTGCCGCTACCCTCAGTGATTTAGAGCAATGGGTGGCTGAATGGGGTGAGTCGGACCATCCCGCATCACGCTATATTCCAGACTATGCGAGCCGCGGGCAGGCAACATTACAAGAACGCTCCGTGATAAATTGGGCGGAAGAGTTGCCGCGCACGATGCCCATTTTGTTAATTCATGGGCAACGGGATTGGAATCTAACGATGGATCAGTCGCAAAAGCTTGCCGCTCGATTAGAGGCGATTGGGCATCCCCATGAGTTGATTACCTACTCGCACGCAGATCACCAGTTCACCAATTATCGAGGCGACCTAAGCAATGCCTTGATTGAGTTTTTCGATACTCACCTCAAACCTTAAATAAAAAGGCCTGATTGGGATTACCCATCAGGCCTGTGTAATTCATTAATCCGCAACCCGACGCGATTTTGTTACCGCGATTACCGGTTATTTTCTCGTTCCAATCGCTCACGACGGCGCTCTTCCTGCGCTTTCGTGCGCTGTTGCATCCGTTCCATGGCTTCAGCACGACGCTGTTCGGCTTCAGCGCGACGCTCATCCGCCTCTTGGCGACGAATAATCACCCGCTCGCGACGCTCTTCACTCATGGCACTTAAGCGCTCAACAAATTGATCTTCACTGATCACGCCGGTGCCGTCAGTATCTAGGCGACGAAATAATTGCTTGGCGCGTTCTTCCGCTTGGTTGGTCATAAATTCAACCATTTCTGCTTCGGTCAGCTTGCCACTCTGGTCTAGATCAAAGTCTTGGAAATGCTCGCGAATTCGTGCTTCGCGTGAACTACGCATGCGTTCACGCAATTCATCTGGATCGATATTTTCTGCGTTATCGTCGAGATGCTCAAACCACATCATACGACCCGGTGGCATCCCTTCCCCACGCGGTCCTTCACGTCGAATTTCGATACGTTTTTCTTTCTTTACTTGCTTCTCTTTGCCTTCATCTGCTTGCACAGAAGTAACAAATAGCCCGGCACTCAGTGCCAAGGTAGGAACTAACAAGAGCGATACGAGTGTTTTCATGTCTTTTTCCTCCGAGCCAAAGGGCTCATTTCACACACGCACAGTGTGCGTCATGATTCCGCAGGAAATATGCGTATATTATGAAGAAATTGTGGAGCCTGCTTGATATTTGTACCCCACCCCATATACAGCTTGAATAATGGTGGTTGGCGCACCTGCACTATGCAGTTTATTGCGCAGATTCTTGATATGACTATCGACAGTACGATCACTGACAACGCGATGATCATCATAAGCCGCTGATATCAGCTCTTCTCGCCGATAAACCCGCCCGGGTTGGCGCGACAAGGTCGCCAGTAGACGAAATTCAACCGGGGTAAGTTCCATGATGTCGCCGTTATAGCGGGCTTGATATGCACCGGTATCGAGAAATAATCCCGATGTGGTGTTCTCAGCATCGGTGCGATCGCTTTGTTGCCATTGTTGACGACGAATATGGGCATCCACCCGCGCCACCACTTCCCGTGGACTAAAAGGTTTTACGATGTAATCATCTGCACCCAAGCGTAACCCAACGATGCGATCCACTTCATCGTGACGTGCAGTAATAAATAGAATAGGTACACGGCTTTCTTCACGAATCTTCCGACATACTTCCAAACCATCCATTTCTGGCATCATCACATCCAGTAACACGAGATCAGGGTCATGTGCGTGAAATGCCTGCAATGCATCGGTTCCGGTTTCTTTGCAGATACATTCATAGCCAGATTGCTGCAAATAATCTCGCAGCAAATTAGCGATATCTGGTTCATCTTCAGCGATTAAGATAGTGCTCATCATGTTTTTCTCATACCAGTTCTGACTGGTTAAACAATTGAATCGCGACCCGTAAGCCCCCTAACTGACTTGGGCTGGCGCTCACTTTACCTGCGTGGGCATGAACTATACGTTCAACCAGAGCCAAGCCGAGCCCGGATCCACCGGTATGACGCGCTCGATCCCGGTGTACGCGATAGAAGCGATCAAATAGGAATGGTAAATGCTCGGCATCGACGCCCGGTGCGGAATCTTCCACCACAACCTCTACGCCGTGGCTAGAGCGAAGCACATGCACGCGGATCTCCCCCGGTGCATCGGTGTAACGAAGGGAGTTCGTGAGTAAGTTTGATAACACTTGGCGCAGGCGGTCTGGATCTGCATAGGCAGTGGCTGTGTCAGCGTCACATACGCACGCAAGTGAGAGTCCTTGCTCTTGGGCTGGACCTTGAAATTGCTGACACAGCTCTTGGGTGATACGCACAATATCCACTTGACGCCACTGATACCCTAAGCCACCTAAATCTGCTTGAGCCAGGGTGTCGATATCTTGGACCAATCGAGTGAGCTGTTTCGTTTGCCCTTGTAATCGCCGAATCACAGCGCTATCTGCTTTGCGAACACCGTCTTCGATAGCCTCCAACTCCCCTTGCAGAACCGTGAGTGGCGTACGTAACTCATGGGCCACATCCGCCATAAACTCTCTGCGTTGGGTTTCATTGGCTTGAAGGGTTGCTGCTAACGTATTCAGCGTACGGCCTAACTGAGCCACATCATCGGCGCCACTTTGGGAAAAACGGATCTTTGCGTCGCCCGCCGCCAGCGACTCAGTACTATGGCGTAAACTTTGTAAACGCCTGCGCAAGCCATGGGCGAATAAGAACGCTACCAAGGCGGCCAATATCACCGCGGCTGTACCTGCGTACATTAGCGTTTCGCGCTGCTGCTGCGAAAACACCGCATCAATTGGTGCTATCGCCCCTCGCGGCATCGGGGTGCTTAAGATACCGAGAATCTCGGAATCGTAAATCACCAATTCAGACACCGCATCTTCGATACGCGGACCAAAAATTAATTCACCGGATTCGGTAACAAAGTTCAGCTCAGAAAAAGCCAAATCAGAATCTAAATTAAAGCGCTCAGGTTCAAGCCAAACGTCCCGTTGGATATCACTTAAAATGGCGCGCCATAGCTCGCGCTCGGAGAGTTCGTCGGTAAACCCAATGCGTTCATAACGACCATAATAATCACTCAGCACCACCGATACTTGCTGCAGACGCTGACGCTCTTGCTCGGCCATATAGCGGGTGAAATCCTGCACAAAAAAATAGCGGGTGCTGATCAGGATTAAACCAACGAGTAACAGACTACTGCCCGCAATCGCGAGAAAGAGTTGCGTACGTGTTTGCAGATAGGTAAAACCGCGCAGAATCGACAAAGGCCTTACTCCGCTGAGGATTGAGAGTCACCTTTCTCGAGTGCATCCAGCCGAGCTTCTAGCGCTTCGACCCGCTTGCGTAAACGCAAGACGAGTTCTTGCTGCACTGCTAGTTCTTCGTGAGTGACCACATCAAGGCGTTCCAGTTGTGCTTGTAAGCTCTGTTTCACCCGTTGCTCCACGTTATCTGCCATATCCCGAACTCCCGGCGGAATGCTTTCGGTAATTTGGCGTGCGATTTGCTCAATTTTCTTTGCATCGATCATGGAAAATTCCTCATTCGTAGTGCCCTCTACTATAGCATGAGCGACAAAAATAGAGAGCGTTTCCTGCAGCCTTCGCTTTAGGCTACAATGCGCACTTCCAACCCACGGCCAAATGAATATTATCAGCAAGGATCGTCATGCAATTAAACCCGCAACAACAAGAAGCAGTGCAATACATTGGTGGCCCAATGTTAGTGCTTGCGGGTGCTGGGAGTGGGAAAACGCGTGTAATCACCGAGAAAATTGCTTATTTGATTAGCTCTGCTGGCTATTTGCCGCATCATATCGCTGCAGTCACCTTTACCAACAAAGCGGCACGAGAAATGCGTGAGCGTATTCACTTGCGAGTGGGTCGAAAAAACTGCCGTGGGTTGCGCGTCTCTACCTTCCATACCTTAGGCCTTGATATTATTCGACGCGAAGTTGGCATGCTGGGCTACAAACCCGGCTTTTCCTTATTTGATGATCAAGACAGCTACGCGTTGCTTGCGGCGCTCAGTGAAGATTCCCTCGACAACGATAAACAGCAAATACAGTTATTGCAGAGCCGAATTGGTCAGTGGAAAAATGCCATGCTCCTACCAGAGCAAGTGCAGCTCGATCCTAGCCGCCCCGATGATGCCTTATTTGTTGAGTTATACGAGCGTTATCAACGCCATTTACAGGCCTATAATGCGCTTGATTTCGACGATCTTATTTTACTTCCCACGCTGTTGCTGAGACGCTCCACGGATGTGCGCCAGCGCTGGCAGAATCGCATCCGCTATTTATTGGTGGACGAGTATCAAGACACCAACTCTAGTCAGTACGAACTGGTACGCCTGTTGGTAGGTGAACGGGGCCGCTTTACCGTAGTGGGCGACGATGACCAAAGCATCTATTCCTGGCGCGGTGCCCAACCAGAGAATCTCGCCCAACTGCAGAAAGACTTTATCCAGCTGCGGGTGATCAAGCTAGAGCAAAACTACCGCTCCGTTGGCCGTGTTCTTAAATGCGCGAATATTTTAATCGCCAATAACCCCCATGTGTTCGAAAAGAAGCTGTTCTCGGAAATGGAATACGGCGAACCGCTACGGGTGATTTTCGGCAAAAACGAAGAGAATGAAGCGGAGCGCGTGGTAGCAGAAATCATTCGCGAGCGCTTTCTTAATAATATCCGCTATGGTGATTACGCAATTCTGTATCGCGGAAATCATCAAGCCCGTATTTTTGAGAAAGCCCTCATGAACAATCGCATTCCCTACAAGATTACCGGGGGACAGTCGTTTTTTGCCCGCTCCGAAATTAAAGATGTGATGGCCTATTTGCGCTTGGTCGTGAATCCTGACGACGACAACGCGCTACTGCGGATTATCAACACACCGCGGCGGGGTATTGGGCCTAGCACTATGGAACGAATTGGCCAACTCGCCCATCAGGAAAATATGAGCTTGTTTGCTGCGTGCCAGCACAGCGGCCTAAAAACAATTTTGGCGACGCGCGCCTATGCCGATGTGCAAGGGTTCGTAAACATGATGAACCACGCGGCCCGGGAGGCCGATGGTGGTCATGAACATGCCACACAAGCGGTAAAACAACTACTGCAAGATATTCATTTTGAAGACTGGCTGTTTGAAACCAGTGGCAGCCCAACAGCTGCAGAAATGCGCATTAAGAACGTAAACGAGCTGTACCGGTGGGTCAGCGAAATGCTCATGGGTGATCAGGAGAATGACCCCATGACCTTAGACCAAGTAGTGAGTCGGTTAGTGTTGCGGGATATGCTATCGCGCCAAGAAGACGATGAAGTCGACGATCAAGTGCAGTTGATGACGCTACATGCCAGTAAAGGCCTAGAATTTCCCTTCGTGTTTTTAGTAGGAATGGAAGAAGGCCTGCTGCCTCACCAAACCAGTATTGATAACGACGACATAGAAGAAGAGCGACGTTTAGCCTACGTAGGCATTACGCGGGCACAGCAAAAACTCACCTTTACCCTTGCCAAAGAGCGACGCCAATATGGGGAAACTATTCGTCCAGAAGTAAGTCGGTTTTTAATGGAATTACCCCAAGACGACATCGAGTGGGAAGGGGAAAAGAAAGTGGTAACTGCAGAAGATCGTCAGCAACGCAATGCGGCTAACGTCGCTCGTTTGAGAGCGATGCTGAAAGATTCTTAGTCGCTTCTTTGCTGAAGTTTTTAATGTTTACCGGAGCCGGTTTGCTGAGCAAATTCCCTTGGCCTACTTTAACACCGAGCTCTTGCAAGTAAATGCGCTGTTCATCTTCCTCTATGCCTTCTGCGAATAGATCAATATTCAACTCTGTGCACAGTGTCACTATATGCCGAACCATAGCCCTGGCCCGATCTTTACGGGCAACTTGGCCGACAAAGCGGCTATCCAACTTCACGATATCAAACGGATAATTGTACAAGAAGTGCAATGGTCCGGTTCCACGACCAAAATCATCCAGTGCTAAGCGGAAGCCAAAATCTTTTAACCGGCGTAAGCTTGTCAGCACGCGACGCGGATCTTCTTGTTGCAGCGATTCTTCATCAAATTCCAGCACGATAAGTTTGGCAGGAATTTTCGCTTCCTCAACAATACTCATGAGTTTGTTCACGTGGCGGGGGCGCAATAGATGCTGAACACACATATTAATGTGCATTGGCAAGGCGCCTGTTCCTTTCTTTCTTAGCGTAGCTAACAACTGACAAGATTCAGACAATACCCATTGATCGATTTCGATAATCGCGCCGGAGCGCTCTGCGATGCCAATAAACTCACTGGGCAGTACGATGTTTTTGCCACGCTGCCAACGCACCAAAACCTCATAGCCAATGACTTCGTTGGACTCTAAATTCAGTACCGGTTGTTGCCAAATACGGAAATCTTTCTGAGTTTGGGCACAGCGTAACGCGGCTTCTTGATTTAACGCATCAACGAGGCCACTGCGAATGGTTTCATCAAACACCACGTAGCGGCCTCGGCCCAAATTCTTCGCTTCATACATGGCTGCATCTGCATCGCGCAGTAATCGGTCGGTGGTATCGTCGCCGCCACGGCAAGTGGCAATCCCAATACTGGCCCCTGAGAAATGTTCCTGGCCTTCCAACTCAAAGGGTGATTTCATCACCTCAATGATGCGCGCAGCCACATCTTTTGCATCGTCCACGTGCTTAATAGGCTCAAGCAAAATAACAAATTCATCACCACCAAGGCGCGCTAAGAAATCGGGCTCGCGAATCGCACTATGAATGCGTCGACTCACTTCTAACAAGAACTGGTCACCAGCAGAGTGGCCGAGTGTGTCGTTGATATTTTTAAAGCGATCCAAATCCACAAACAGCAGCGCAAAGTTTTCCTTAGTGGGCCGCTTTTGTCGCGACAATGCCTGGTTCACGCGCTCAGTAAACATCGCCCGGTTCGGCAAGCCCGTGAGGTTATCGTGATGTGCGTCGTGGTACAGCCGCGCTTCGATTTCTTTTCGACGTTCAATCTCTTCAACAAGCTCTTCGGTACGCTCTGCAATACGTTTTTCTAGGAATGAATTCGCCTTTGCCAGCTGCTCAGCGGCCCGACGTCGTTCAATCGCCACCGACACATGGTGCGCTACAAAGTTAAGCAGTTCGAGATCTTCGCGCTGATACGGACGGTCATCGCGGTAGGTTTGGGTCGCGATCACACCAAAAATTTTGCCGTCCATCATGAGCGGTGAACCTAACCATTGGTGCGCGAGTTTCCCGCGGGTTTCCGACAACACAACATCGCCCTTAGCGATCAGATTGTCACGGGTTTTGCCATCCACAAACGCAGGCTTACGCGTTCGCAGCACGTATTCCGTTAACCCCTTCTGCAAACTCCGCTGACGCGCTTGGAATCCGCTTTCATCAGCATAATAAGGGAAATATACTTGCTGTCGATTTTCTGTGAGCAAGGCAATATAGAAGTTATCCGCTTGCACCAATTTCGATACTTCCACATGCAAACGACGATAAAAGGTTTGCATGTCTTCGGCGGTATTGGTCAGATCGGAAATAGAATACAACACCGCGTTTTGTCGTTCGGCTTTTTCCCGATCGATAATCTCGGTGCGCAATTCTTCGTTGGTTTGTTGCAGCTCTGCAGTACGTTTGGCTACTTCTTGCTCTAGATATTCCCGATGACGGAAACGCTCTAGCGCGTTCACCACGTGTTGCGATACGAACATTAGGAGCTCGAGGTCTTCGTTCCGATAGCGAACTTCCTCTTCATAGCTCTGTACCACCATAGCGCCAATCAACGTATCGTTGGCAATCAACGGTACACCAAGCCAATCCACCGGTAGCGAACCTAAGAAATTAACTTCCCCGGATTTGACCAGCTCTTCAATGTTGTCTTTGGTACACAGCATGGGTTCGCCGCTGCGTAAGATATATCCGGTCATGCCGCGCATCAATGCCGCTGCAGGCACTTCGTCTATCATGCGCGCATCATCATATTGATCAACAAAGTACGGAAATAGGAAGCTATCGCGGCTTTCGGTGTAGAGACAAATATAGAAATTCTTGGCCGACATCAATTGGCCGATGATACGATGCACCGAGAGGTAAATCTGGTCCATATTTTGCGCGGAGGACGCAAGCTCGGAAATACGGAACAGGGCCTGCTGAACTACTTCAGCTTGCCTGTATTTCTGCGTGAGGGCTTTTAGCCGAGATACAACTTTCTCGAGCCGCTTGACCTGCAACGCATAATCCGTTTCGTTTGCGTGTTCGCTCACCCGTGAGCATCCCCCAAGGTCATTTGCCTATGCAATTGAAGGCTCGTGCATCCATCTCGCACTCTTTACAATGCAATAGAGGGTTTTCCCCCTAGACAATCAGCAGACCATTTTGTTGTGATGTTGTTATTTTTTTACCAATAACTGAGTGTACACCGCTTTTTTTAGGTTGAAAAGCGACCAAAGGTGAGAATTTTTTAAATTAGATACAAAAAAGCCACTCATGGGAGTGGCTTAGCTAGATATGAGAGACTGTGAACGCTTACAGATCAGCGATCATAAACTCAATAGCGGCTTCAATTTCGTCGTCGGTACAGCGGGCACAACCACCGCGTGGAGGCATGGCGTTAAAGCCGTTAATCGAGTGCTCTAACAGCACTGCCATACCTTGCGGTAAGCGGTCCGTCCAATCGTCGGCAACACCTTTACGTGGGGCACCTAAGATACCACCCGTGTGACAGGCTGCACACGCTTGATTATAAACCTGCTCGCCTGAGCGGTCGCCTGCTGCAGCCGCTGCCTGTTGCTGCGGCTCATCGCCAGCAACACGTACCTTCATGGACGGCTGAATACGCTCAGCAATCGCTTCCCGAGACATATCTTGGGTAAACGCCATAACACCACCCGCGATTGCCACACCGGCAACCACTGCAATAACTTGTTTCCACTTCAGTTGGTTTACAAACTTCACGGCTTTCTCCTGACTCATCAGTGCCAAATTCAAAATCGGTTGCTGAATTTCTGAACCGATTATAACGAGAAAATCTGTTCCATGAAACTGCTGTCTGCATAGTTAACAACATTGTTGTGATCATTGGCCCTGAGAACCGGGCGGTGTGATACACTTTTCCTGTCGTTTTATACGGAATCGCAGCACTTTGGTTCAATCATCCGGTCGAAAAATCGCCTTGCTTGATCTTGATGCTTTCTTTGCAGCCGTAGAAGTCATTAAGGATCCCGGCCTTGCAAAACGTCCTTTCGCTGTCGGTGGTGGTGGCGAACGCGGCGTCGTGGCCACAGCCAATTACCGTGCCCGAGAGTTTGGGGTGCGCAGTGCCATGCCTGGGCATCACGCTCGTAAGCTCTGCCCGGATTTAGTTTTCGTGAAACCGGATATGGCCGCCTATAAAGCCATGTCAAAGCAAGTTCTTGGCGTATTAACCGAGTTCACCCCTTTGGTTGAACCCGCCTCTATTGATGAGTTTTATCTCGATCTCACCGAAAACACAGCCTTCAAAGGCAGCGCTAGCCTTACCATGGAAGCAATTCGCGCAGAGTTGCGTGCTCTTGGCGTCACCGCTTCTGCAGGTATTTCCTCACAAAAGATGGTGGCAAAAATAGCCTCAGAAGAACGTAAACCTGATGGTCAGTTTGTGGTGGCTCCCGAAGCCATTTATGCCTATTTAGGAGCCCTTTCTTTACGCCGCATTCCCGGTGTCGGCCCAAAGAGCCAAGAGCGATTAGCGGCCGCTGGCTTTCATAAAGTCGGAGATATTCAAAACTGTGACCCCAGCAAGCTGCAACGACTCCTCGGTGATCATGCTGGATATCTTCTCCACCAACGCTGCCAGGGCATTGATGAACGACCTGTGTCACTCAGTCGCATGCGCAAACAGGTCAGCGTGGAGTCGACCCTGCATCGCGACTTTACCCACGTGAAAAGTGCCGAGCAATTTTTAGAAACCAGCTTACTTCCTTCGTTAAAGAAGCGATTAGGGGAGGCCCGTTGGCAAGATGTACGCGCCAAGGGGCAAACCGTTAAATTGAAATTTAGTGACTTTACACAAACAACAGTGAGTCGTGTTAGTAACCGAGTTTCACCCTCACTGTTTTATCAATTGCTCCATGAGGCTTGGCCTCGGGCGCAAGATCGTAGTGTGCGCCTGATTGGAATCGGCATCACTCTGCCGGATCCAGATGAGGACCGACAGCTCGAATTGGCGTTGGAATAATTGGGGTTTCACCAATAAAACAGGTGGCGTCTGTTTCCTTAAATTGCAGCTCATCAAGCACTTCTTGTGCTTGATACACATAGCGCAATAGCCACAGTAAATAACGTACATCCGCGTGAATGAGTCGATGCCGAGCGCTATCAAACATCCAATCGCTGAGAATACCATCGGTTGTGCTATCAAATACCAAGCCAATCAATTCACCGCGGCTGTTTAACGTGGGGCTGCCTGAGCTTCCTCCAGTTCCATCTGCATTGCTCAAGAAGTTAAGTGTGAGATCCTGTGAGCTTACTGCTAAACAACCTGCGCCGTGCACCGACGCTGCCGCATGCATGGCAAAAGGTAACGTATATCGTGGTTCCGTGCCGGTAATGGAAAGCAACGAGCTTAGTGTCGTTCGCGTAGATACCGGATCTGTTTCTGGGTCCGTTTTTGGATTCCCGGCCACAACCCCGGAGCTTAGGCGATAGGTCCGGTTCGCGTTATCCGCGAGACGTTTGCCTTGGGAACGCGCCCAGCGTCGAAATCCATCCATTAAAATGCTGCGCCCTTGTTGTTCAATGCCGCGCAACTCACGTTCACGCGTATCCCATTCCAAACGTTCATCCGCGCTTTCGATTGCGAATTGAATCCAGGGATCGTTGCTTCGGCGAAGTTCTGTCAGAGGAAGGCGCAACATCTCGTCTAACGCGGCTAGATTCTGCAATTTGCTTTCCGCGTAAATCGCCGCAACCCGCTGCTGAATTTGTGCTTCACTCGAGTCAGGGGTTAATTGAAAGAAATGCTCAATAAATCGGATTTTTTGATCTGCTGGCAGCGCTTGGTGGCGCATAAGCAACTGCACTAAAAGTGCCTGTTCAACCTCGCTATCAAATTGGCGCAGCTGCCCTCGCAATTGTGATTGTAACGCAGGGACTTGTTGCGTTTGGTAGCCTCGGGTCCGGCGATCGTCGGGCCGCGCCGATTCCTGAGCAAGCCGATAAATCCGCTGCGCCACCAATGGAAGTTGGAGCTCCTGAAAAAATCCCCACCACGTTTGTTGCAGTATTGTCCGCTGCCGTGTCGCTAAGGCCTGATGGACCAAATCAAGCCCCTGTTTATAGTGGTCGGCGTTTTCTTGCGCCTGCATCCATTGACGCACATCCGCTTCTTGCTGCGCACTTAGGGCAAAAAACTGATGCTCGTCGGCTGCCGCCAACATGCCGATATAGTTTTGACGGCGATTTCCCCAGCGCATAAGTGCTGGTGCATAACGGAGTTTACGCGCCGCATCATCTTGGCTAAAGCCATGTACAGTGTCTTCAAGTTCTTGCAAATAATCGATGGCTAGCGGATAGAATGTTTCTAACGCAAGCCGAGCCTCTTTCTCAACTCGATAGCGTTGGGTTAATCCTGGAAATCCCGCCGTAAACACTAGTTCGCCATCACTGGGTGCTGCCGGTGACAACGGTAGCCAATGCGCGGGTTGGTAAGGTTTGCCGTTCTGATCATAGACTCGTAACAACGCCAAATCGGCACTGTGTCGGGGCCACTGCCAATTATCTTCAACGCCTCCGAAATGACCAACGTCTTCAGGCGGCGCCCACACTAAGCGCACTTGTGGGAATATCTCGTCGCGGATGAGCAGATAGCCAATACCGTCGTATTGCTCCACAACCCGGCACTGGATATTTGGCGCGTTTTCGCATCGACGTAAAATCTCATTACGATTGTTGGCTATCATATTAAAGCGTGCTCGACCGGTCACCCGATCCGTAACGCCCTGTAACACTTCCCGCGTCACTTCAGTTCGGCTCAGTGTTTTAGCCACAATAAAGTCTGCGGGCGCGCGTAATTCAAGATCATGATTGAGCGCTAAATAGCCCGTTTCTAAATAATTATTCTCGAGCGTCGAGCGCGATTGCAGTAAATCAATGACACAGTGATGGTTGGTCAGCACCAACCCTTTTGGAGAGACAAAGGTTCCGCTACAGGAGCCGACTTTGAGGACTGTGGAGGTAGCAGGCTGCATCGGCCAGTCGGGCTGTTGCTCCGGTAACCACATCCCTTCTTGTGCCACACTTTGCGCAGCCGAAAAAAGTAACAAGAAACACAACAAAAAAGAGAGCACACAACGGATCATTGTTTGCCTTAACATGCCGAGCTGTTGTAACCGAAAACTATTCATACCGCTCCCTGTGGTTAGAAAGTTAAGGTTGAAGTACCGTTATAGTGTACGAAAAAACAGCACCACATGGCTCAATCTTACACTTCTTTAGTGATTCGTGCCGCATTCAGTATGCTAAATATACTATTTTCTGCTACAATCCGCCGCTTTCAGATCCACCCATCTTAGGTGTGTTACCTACTCGGGAGAAGAGTGAATGGCTTCTGTACTTATTCTAATGGGGTCACAATCAGATTGGCCGGTTATGCAAGCTGCCGCGCGTATGCTTGAAGACTTAAATGTCAGTTGGGAAGCGCGGGTTGTATCTGCGCATCGCACCCCCGATTTGCTCGCGACCACCATGCAAGAAGCGGAGCAATCCGACGTTCGTGTTGTCATTGCAGGCGCCGGTGGCGCCGCACACTTACCCGGCATGCTTGCCGCGTTCACGTATTTACCCGTATTCGGGGTACCTGTACCAAGTAAGCAACTCAAAGGCTTGGATAGCTTATTGTCGATTGTGCAAATGCCAAAAGGCGTTGCGGTCGGCACGCTGGCTGTCGGTGAAGCCGGTGCAGCCAATGCTGGCCTCCTTGCAGCACAAGTGATTGCAACCACTGATCCTGAGGTACGAAAACAGGTTCAGGCGTTCCGTGACGAACAACGCAATAAAGTAATTACCCAAAGTAAACTGGATCTTGATTAAGCCCATGAACATCCTCATTCTCGGCAACGGCCAGCTTGGTCAAATGCTGGCTCAGGCCACCATTCGCTTAGGCCACGCATGTTTACTAGTGAACACCCGTACCAATCAGGTTATGCCCGCTGGCGCTCATGTGCCAATGCAGCTCAGTATCGCGGAGGCTGTTGATTGGGCCGACATCGTAAGCTGGGAACATGAGCAATTGGATCCGGAGCATGTGCAATTAGCGGCAGATAAACTTCTCACAGACCCTGCTAAGATCCTGCCACTGACTCACCGCCAACTTGAAAAACAGTTATGCGACGATCTCGACATTGCCACTGCCCCGTGGGTCGCCTTTGATACCCAAGAGCAGTTTCAAACAGCCGTAACTCAATGGCAGGGGAAAGCTGTGATTAAGGCCGCCAGTGGTGGTTACGATGGAAAAAGTCAATGGCGATATAACTCAGATGAGCCTGGTGATCTGGTTGCCCTAGGCGATACAGCGGGACGTCAACCCGGCATTATCGAAGCCATGATCCCGTTTCAGTGTGAAGTATCCATTGTCGGTGCCCGCGCAGCAGATGGTCGCATTCAATGTTACCCCCTCGTGGAAAATGTGCACAGAAACGGAATTTTGAGCCATACCTTTGCTGGCTTTAACAACCTGCCTGCCCATTTACAGCAAAAAGCAGAGCATGCCTTTCGCAAGATTACCGAACATCTTGGATATGTGGGTACGCTAGCCATTGAGTTCTTTGTGGTGGGCGCTGGCGACAGTGCTGAGCTGCTCGTGAACGAAATTGCGCCACGGGTGCATAACTCTGGCCATTGGTCGATGCAAGGTACAAATATCAGCCAATTTGCCCTGCATATCCGTGCTCTGACCAATATGCCATTTGCGCCATTTATCACGCAGCCTACACTAATGGTGAATGCCATTGGTATCGCGCAGATTCCAGATTCACTCTGGCAAGATGGCGAAGCCGCTCCTTTCTGGTATGGTAAAGAAGCGCGGCCGGGTCGCAAAGTAGGACACGTTAATTTCCACGTCAACGACCGCGCGGGTGCAGAAGCCCTCGCAGCACAATGGGCACCAGAACTGCAGATCCTCAGCTAAGAAATTCAGCAAGGAGTTGCTATGCCTCAGGGTCGTTATATTTTGGCTCTCGATCAGGGCACAACATCGAGTCGTGCCATGGTCTATCACGCCACCGACGAAAGCTTCGAAGTGGTAGGTCGCGGTCAGCATGAGTTTGACCAACATTTCCCCGATGATGGCTGGGTTGAACACGACCCAGAAGATATTTGGCAAACCACCTTGGATGCCTGCAAAGACGCCATTGAAGATGCGGACATCGACGCCTCGGATCTCGCCGGTATTGGCATCACTAATCAGCGCGAAACCACCGTTATTTGGGAACGCGACTCCGGAAAACCAATCTATCCGGCCATCGTTTGGCAGGACCGACGCACCGCTGCTTATTGTCGACAATTGAAAGATAATCAGCATGAAGCCATGGTGCAAGAACACACCGGCCTGCTACTTGATCCCTACTTTTCTGGCACAAAAATTCACTGGATTCTCGAACATGTCGACGGTGCTCGTAAACGCGCTGAGGCCGGCGAACTCTGCTTTGGCACCATTGATAGCTTTCTATTGTGGCGCCTTACCGATGGCAAGGTTCATGCGACAGATGCAACCAACGCCTCACGCACCCTATTGATGAATTTAGAAACACGCGCGTGGGATAACGAACTTCTTGCGCTATTCGATATTCCAAGCGCCCTGCTCCCTGAGATTCGCGATAACGCCGATCATTTTGGTGATGTGGCCTGCTCCACCCTGCTTTCAACATCAAAAAGTAACGCATCGGTTCCTGTACTCGCCATGATCGGCGATCAACAAGGGGCGTTGTTCGGACAAGCCTGTTTCTCTGAGGGGCAGATGAAAAGCACTTACGGTACTGGGTGCTTTGCGCTCGTGAACACGGGTGATCGCCCCCGTGTATCGGAGAATCGTTTGCTGTCCACCATGGCATACCAATTAGAAGGTAAGCCGACTTATGCCCTTGAGGGCAGTATTTTTATGGCTGGGGCTATTGTACAGTGGCTACGCGACAAGCTTGGTATGATCAACGAAGCCGCCGAAACCGAATCCCTTTCTGAAGGCGTGCCATGGCAGCAAAGCGAAATGCTCATTCCTGCCTTTACCGGTTTAGGGGCGCCCTATTGGGATCCCGAGGCCCGGGCAGCACTATTTGGTATGACGCGCGATACCGGACGTTCACAGATCGCAGCGGCAGCATTGCGCAGTGTTACCCTGCAAACTCGCGATCTGTTGAAAGCAATGGATGATGACGGTCAACCGGTGGATGAATTACGTGTTGACGGTGGCATGACCGAAAACAATTGGTTTATGCAAGCACTGGCGGATATGACTGGCCATCCTGTACTTCGGGCAAACACCACCGAGACCACGGTACGGGGGGCCGCCCTGCTCGCGGGGCTGCAAGCCGGCGTTTTCTCAGGCTTAAAACAGATTGAAGCATTGTGCCGTGCCGATGATCGTTGGACACCTGACCTTGATCAAGAAACCCGCGATAAAGTCTACGCTCGGTGGTTAGCCGCAGTAGAAAAAGTCAGGTAGAATGTTTGCCCTTTTTGTAAAAATTTGAGTATTTATGAGCCAGGATCCACTATTCGCAATGGCAAAAGCCGCCATGGAGCGCTCCTATTCACCCTACTCTAAGTTTCCGGTAGGCTGTGCCATTCGCACCACCTCAGGAGCAACCTTTTGCGGCTGTAATGTTGAGAACGCCTCGTATCCAGAAGGTACCTGCGCTGAAGCCGGTGCCATTGCCGCGATGGTGATGGGCGGAGAAGCGACTATTCAAGACATTTTTGTCATCGGCCAAGCCGACGGGTTAGTTACACCATGTGGTGGCTGCCGCCAACGTATTCGTGAATTCTCCACCCCAGATACCCGCGTGCATGTATGCGGTCCCGAAGGCGTTCGCGGCGTGATGTCGTTTGATGAGTTATTACCGCACTCCTTTGGTCCTGAGCACCTTGCTGATTCGAAAGACGGGCAGGAGACACCATGACCGATGTTGCGACCATGACGCGCCAGCAACAAGCGCGCCTTGCTTTTTCCCTATTGGATTTAACCAGTCTTACCGATATTGAAACCTCGGCAGATATCGAAGACTTGTGTGCCAAAGCAGAGTGGCGAGACGCCGACGGGAACACCATTCACGCTGCGGCTCTGTGTATTTTTCCGCGCTTCTTGCCCTTAGCACGACGTATTCTCGACGACAAAGGCTTATACCACGTGCGTTTGGCGACGGTTACGAATTTTCCCCATGGCGGATCTGATATCAATATCGCAGTAAAAGAGACCTTGGCCAGCGTTGCTTACGGCGCCGATGAAGTGGATGTTGTATTACCCTATAAAGCCTTGATTAGCGGCGATACAGATACACCCCTGCGCCTTGTGCAAGCCTGCAAAGCCGCGTGTGGTAACGGTGTATTTTTGAAAGTGATTCTGGAAACCGGCGAACTCAGCACACCGGAGCTTATTGCTCAGGCCAGTGCCATTGCCATAGCCGGCGGTGCGGATTTTATCAAAACCTCCACCGGGAAGGTTACCACCAATGCAACACCGGAAGCCGCAGACATCATGCTCCGTGCCATTGCTGAACACCGTGCGAAAGGCACAAACCAAGCCGCTCCCGTTCGTCCTGTGGGTTTCAAGCCGGCAGGCGGAATCCGTACTCTCGAAGATGCCATGACCTATATTAAAGCAGTGCAATCGACACTAGGTCCTGATGCGGTTCAGCCCTCGCTTCTGCGCTTAGGTGCTAGCTCCGTGCGCACCAATCTCGTATCTGTTTTAGAAGGAACGGATGAAGTCACACAGTCAGGAGGCTATTAAGATGTTGCCCCAAGAAATTATCAAAGCCAAACGCGACGGCAAAACTCTGAGCGCGGAGCAAATTCAGTTTTTCGTGAAAGGTATTACTGGCGGTGGCGTAACCGAAGGCCAAATCGCCGCGTTTGCCATGGCTGTGTATTTTAACGGGATGGCCATGCCTGAGCGAGTCGCGCTCACCGAAGCCATGATGAACTCGGGTAGTGTGTTGAACTGGGACCATTTCAATCTGCAAGGCCCCATTGTCGACAAGCACTCAACCGGCGGTGTCAGTGATTCCGTCAGTCTGATGCTAGGCCCTATGGTTGCCGCCTGCGGTGGTTATGTGCCCATGATCGCCGGGCGCGGTTTGGGTCACACCGGAGGCACCTTAGATAAATTCGAGAGCATCCCTGGTTACAACATTCAACCAGATCAAGATGATTTTCAACGTATCGTAAAAGAAATCGGTGTCGCGATTATCGGTCAAACAGCCCATATTGCCCCGGCTGACAAACGCTTCTACTCCATTCGCGATGTGACCGCCACAGTCGATTCCATACCCTTGATCACCGCCTCTATTTTATCGAAAAAACTGTCCGCTGGATTGGAAGCCTTAGTGATGGACGTGAAAACCGGCAACGGCGCTTTTATGACGGATCTGGATAAATCCCGAGCCCTCGCGAGCAGTATTGTCGAAGTGGCCAATGGTGCGGGTGTAAATACCAGTGCATTAATTACCGATATGAACCAAGCACTCGGCGACACCGCAGGGAACGCCACGGAAATGCGCGAAGCGGTGGAATACCTGATTGGTAAGCGCCGTAATCCGCGCCTACATGAAGTCACCATGGCCCTGTGCGCACAAATGCTGCTCCGGAGTGGCCTGGCTCAGAGCAAGGACGAAGCCGATGGCAAACTTCAAGATGCATTGAATTCAGGCCGGGCGGCGGAAATTTTCGGTAAAATGGTCCATGCTTTAGGTGGGCCAGCGGATTTTGTCGAAAGTTACGAACGCTACCTACCGAAGGCGCCAGTGATCGTTCCTGTCTTTGCTGATACGCCCGGATATGTGAGCCACGTAGCCACCCGTGAACTTGGCTTAGTGGTTGTGAGTCTCGGTGGCGGACGCACGAATCCAAGCGACAGCATTGATCATGCCGTTGGATTAAGTGATATCGCGCCCATCGGTAGCTTTGTGGACCACGACCGTCCACTGGCGATGATTCATGCGCGCGACGAAGCCGCCGCCGCGATGGCATCCGTTGAATTGAAGGCATCGATTGGCATGAGCGAATCTTTGCCTCAGCTCGACCCTGTGGTTTATGAGATACTAACGAAAGACAGTATCTAGGAGTACGCAAGATGGCACGTGCGATCATTTTAATGATGGATTCATTCGGCGTTGGTGCTTCTGCCGACGCCGCAGACTTTGGTGATGTTGGGGCCAATACCTTTGGCCACATCGCCGAAGCCTGCGCTAAGGGTGAAGCCGATGAAGGTCGTTCTGGGCCCCTTTCTCTCCCCAACTTAGAAAAGCTAGGTTTAGGATTATTGGCCGAAGAAAGCGGCGGCGAACGCCCACCTGGAATGAATTTTAACGGCCCCGCAGACGCACTTTATGGTTACGCCCAAGAGCTCAGCCGAGGGAAAGACACCCCCAGCGGACATTGGGAAATCGCCGGCGTACCCGTGCTATTCGACTGGCATTACTTCCCGCAAGAAATCCCGACATTTCCCGCCGATTTAATCGATGAACTGATTGCCGAAGGGGATCTCCCTGGTATTTTAGGGAACTGCCATGCGTCCGGCACAGAAATTATCGCACGTTTGGGTTCAGAGCACATGGCCACCGGGAAACCTATTGTATACACCTCGGCAGACTCGGTACTGCAAATTGCCGCACATGAAGAAAGCTTTGGGTTAGAGCGCCTGCTTGCTCTCTCGGAACTTGCTCGTAAAAAGCTCGACAGCCACGGTTTGCGAGTTGGTCGAGTGATTGCGCGCCCATTTCTCGGAGATAGCCCCGACACCTTTAAACGAACGGGTAACCGTCGGGATTATTCGGTATTACCCCCTGCGCCCACCGTGTTAGATAAACTCAAAGAAGCCGGTGGTGAAGTCATTAGTATCGGAAAAATTGCCGATATCTATGCCCAACAGGGCATTACGCAGCAAGTAAAGGCAAGTGGCAACGACGCCTTATTTGATGCCACTTTAGCGGCCCTCGATAGCGCTCCAGATCGCAGCGTAATTTTTCCGAACTTCGTTGATTTTGACATGGAATATGGCCATCGTCGCAATGTGGCCGGTTATGCGCGCGCACTCGAGGCCTTTGATCAGCGCTTGCCGGAACTCCTTGCCAAATTGAAAGACGGTGATCGGGTGTTTATTACTGCTGACCATGGCTGTGACCCAACCTGGCCAGGTACCGACCACACCCGAGAATACGTGCCGGTGATTTGTTTTGGCCCGGGCATCAAAGGGGGCAACATTGGTCGTCGAGAATCCTTTGCGGATATTGGTCAAAGCATTGCCCAACACCTCAAATTACCACCCACGGAATACGGTAAATCGTTTCTTTAAATAAAAACGGTGGCTATCTGCCACCGTTTTTTAATCAATGAACCTATCACTTATTGTTCATCGGCATCCTTGTGATAGCGCTTAAACCACGCCAAGGCATACTCCACTTTCGCAATCATCCGTGATGGCCGGCTCGAAACCCCATGGAAGGCGCCAGGTACTCGAACCATCGCGGACTCTACATTAACTAACTGCAATGCTTGATAAAGCTGCTCGGTATCTGAGATCGGTGTACGTCGATCCTCTTCACCGGTAAATATCAACGTAGGCGTGGTGACGTTATCCATTAAGGAAAGCGGCGAACGTTGCCAGTAATGCTCATGCGCTTCCCATGGCAATCCCGGGAACTGATTTGGGATCTGCGACAGATACGAATCAGCAGTGAGCACTTTACTCACCCAATTCACCACAGGATTGGTGGCCACTGCAGCATTAAAGCGATCGGTCAAACCAATGGCATAAGCTGTGGCGATACCACCCGCCGACCCGCCGGTAATAAACAAGTTGTTCGCATCAACAAAGCCCTTGTCGATCAACGCATCAATACCCGACATATGGTCGGCAAAATCGTAAGGCGATGAATAGTTGTACTGTAACAACAGTGCGAAGTCTTCCCCGTAGGAGGTGCTGCCGCGGTAATTGTTATAGAACACGATGTAGCCTTCCGCCGCGTAGCGTTGTAGTTCGGCTGCGAAATAAGGACCATAAGCCAAATGCGGACCACCATGAATCTCGATCAGCAGTGGATATTGCTTATCTGGATCGAAGTTAGGTGGCGTAATATACCAGCCGTGAATTTCCTGCTCGTCGTGGCTCGAACGATAGGTAAACTCATGCACTTCTCCGAGATCCCGTTGGCTCAAGAGGGTATCACTGAGTTTTGTCAGCACACGATGATTGTTACCTTGCCAAACGCCAACTTCGCCCATGCGATAAGCGGTGCCGTGGGTAAATGCAACAACGCCATTTTGCGACGAACTAAACATGCCTCCGAGGTACGGACGCCCATTGCTTCCGGTACCGACGCTATCAAGAAGATCCGTGTGACGACCACCCCGCACCGAAATGCGTGCAAGCTTTAACTTGCCGCGATCGGCATATTGAAATACCAGAGTGTTGTTGTTTAACCAATCTGGGGATTCTACGGAACGATCTAAATCAGAGAGTAATTCAGTGACCTGTTTATTGCGCCAATCCATGACCTGCAACTTCGCATTGCGGTATCCCACGCGCTCATTATGGCCATGCAAGAAGGCGAGATAACGACCATCGGGCGAGAAAACAGGATGGTACTGACGCCCCGGCTGATCCGTCAGCGCTGTGAGTTCCTTGCTATCAATATTGACTTGATACAAATTGGCTTCGAGAGTTTGAAACTCCCAGTCGTCTCGGCGGTTGGCTGAGAACACAATGTTTTCACTGTCTGGCGTCCAGGCTAACTCACCACCGTGATTGTAATCACCCGATGTGAGTTGGCGCTCACTGCCACCACCTGCTGGAACAATAAAAAGATGACGATAGGCACTTTCAAGAATGCCGCGTCCATCTTGTTGATAATAAGCACGCTCAATCACTACGGGGGTGTCCGCCCATTGGGCTCCATCAGGTCGATTGGGGCGGTGTACGCTGCGGACAAACTCTGTGGCACCCGCAGGCACTTCCATGCTGAACGCCAACCATTGCCCATTCGGTGACCACGTTACATTGCTCACGCCACGACGTACATCCGTGACACGGGCACTGGTATGTTCATCAATCCAGTGCACATGTACTTGCTGAGAACCGGAACGATTGGAAACAAAGGCAACCCGATTATTATCAGGCGCCCAACGCGGGCTTGAGTAACTGTATTCGTCTGAAAACAGTGGGATATGCTCACCAGTGCTCAAATCAATCATCCACAAACTACGACGCGTGCTATCGGTCATAATGTCGTTACTGTGACGCACGTAAATCACCCGTTTGCCATCCGGCGATACCTGCACATCATTGGCGTATTCAAGGGCAAAAATATCTTCGGCACTAAAATGACGGTCCGTGTTCGCGTCGACAGAAAAACTCAACATGCTGAGCAACAACGCGATAACTAACCCTAATCCGATACGAGAATTCATCTACTGTTCTCCTTTAGTTGAAAACGCCGCTCAACCAAGCGCTCACGTCGTTAATTTGTGGGCCGCACACTTGATGCGCCATAGGATAGGTTTGATATGTCACCTGATACCCTTTGTTTTCTAACCACTTGCGGGCATGCTCGCCCAATTGCACTGGTACCACAGGATCTTGATTACCGTGTTGCACCAGAAATGGTGTTTCTTTGTTTATTTCATTCGGGTTAACCGATTCATGGGTCGCCAAATAAGTTGATAAACACATCACACCCGCTAACTTGTATGGCGCCGTCAGTGCCGCTTCATAAGCCACTGCACCACCTTGAGAGAATCCAGCAAGGACAATTCGTTCCGCGGGGATACCGCGCTCCATTTCACGCTCGATCAGCGCAAGCGCGTGCGCCGCCGATTGACGCAACTGGGTTTCATCAACACTGCGGGCGATACTCATCTCTAAAATATCGTACCAAGCAGGCATCGTCATACCACCATTGATGGTGACCGGTATTTTCGGTGCATGGGGAAAAACAAATCGCGTATGTACGCCTTGGGGTAACTGGATATGGGGAACAATAGGCTCAAAATCATGGCCATCGGCTCCTAAGCCATGTAACCAAATTACTGCCGCGTTTGCAGGTTCTTGCGGCTCCACCTCTACACAAGGCAACACTGTCATTCGATTTTCCTTTTTAACTACGATGTTATTTTTACGATTCGTCTTTTAGGGATGTAGGAATTTCTAAATTCGGATTCGTTAAGGTTTTATGTACGGGGCATTTATTTGCTATCTCAAGCAAACGTACTCGCTGCTCCTCACTTAAATCACCTTCGAGAGTGATCACCCGACTTAAATATTCAGCCCCATGCTCACCTTTTGTGTGTTCAAGCTCAACCACAACGCGTTCTAAGGGCCATTCTTTGCGTTTTGCGTACATGCGCAGAGTCATAGACGTACATGCCCCCAATCCCGCCAATACCATTTCCATCGGTGCCGGCCCCTCATCAGCCCCCCCAAGCTGTTCCGGCTCATCAGCCAACCAGCGGTGGTTATAGGTGGTTACCTGATTGGTAAAGGGTGCCATTTTCTCTTCAACACGAACACATCCCAGCTTCACTTCATGACTCATTAGATTATTGCTCCTGTACCTTCAGTGCATAGCTTGCTCAAAACTACCCGACCCTCTCTTCGGTTGCAAAGGCGAAGGTAAAAAATTTCATGTGAGGTCTTGAAACCCATTGCGATGACCACACATAGAAATTGTAGGCAGCGGGTCTCAAAGAGAGCGCTTCCCCTACACAGTCTAACTTTATGTCATCGCTCAAAAGAGGATACACGACTATGAACACAATTGATCTTACACCCTTATATCGCAGCAGCATTGGCTTCGACCGTTTAGCATCGATGCTCGACAATGCCCTTCGCGGAGACACCGGCACCGGTGGTTATCCTCCGTACAATATTGAAGCCACAGGCGAGAACCGTTACAGCATTACCATAGCGGTAGCCGGCTTCACCGAAGATGATTTAGATATTCAGATTGAACGCGGTGTGCTTACCGTGCGCGGTAAGAAATCCGACGACGAGAAAGACCGCAATTACCTGTACCAAGGAATTGCAGCGCGCTCTTTTGAACGCAAATTTAACTTAGCGGAGCACGTAGAAGTCGTTGATGCGGAATTAAGCAATGGCCTATTGAACATTCAATTGGTGAAAGAAATTCCAGAAGCCATGAAGCCGCGTTCTATCGAAATTAAACGTGGTACTGCGCTAGAGCACAAGAAGTAACCCGCGCTCTAGCTCTGTATAGAGGCCTCATGTACAGGCCTTAAGTAAACGAAAGGCGCCATGAAGGCGCCTTTCTTTATAGACAAGAATTAGTGCTGGCGAGAATAAATTTTCACCCATTCTGTGAGCATTCGCACACCGTAGCCAGTGGCGCCTTCAGGATGAATACCCGATGCACTATCAATGAGGGCACTCCCCGCCATATCGATGTGTACCCATGGCGTATCGCCGGCAAAGTGCCGCAGGAAAATGGCACCCGCTTGAGCCCCTGGCGACCCCGTGTTTTTCATATCGGCAATGCGCGAACGAACCACATCTTCGTAGCCATCAAGGGGTAACTGCCACACCCGCTCACGAGTCAACTCGCCCGCTTCACGCAAGGTTGCAAGAATATCGTCATGGTCACTGAATATTGCAGAGTACTGTGTACCCAAAGCACCTACTTTTGCACCCGTAAGGGTAGCAATATCAGCAATCACACGGGCATCAAGATGCTCCCGTGCGTACCAGATTCCATCGGCGAGAATAAGTCGCCCTTCCGCATCCGTGTTGGCCACTTCAATGGTGGTTCCATCGCCCGCAACGACTACATCACCCGGCAAGGTGGCTTCACCAGAAATCATATTCAACGATAGCGGCACTACCCCAACCACATTCACTGGCGCTTGCTGACCGGCAAGGGCTTTTACCGCACCCACAACTGCAGCGCCACCGGCTTTATCCGTTTGCATGCGCAAAATAGAGGCTGCATTCGTTTTTAAGTTATACCCGCCGGTATCGAAAGTATTGCCCTTGCCCACTAACGCGATCGGGCGCTCATCATCACTGTTCTTGTAATGCGCCACCAGCAGGTGAGATTTATGCTGACTGCCTTCACTCACACTTAGTAACGACCCCATACCCAGCTCACGAATTTGTTCGCGATCAAGAATAGTGACAACGACACCTAAGGGTTCAAGCTGCTGACGCGCATATTCTGCGAAGGCCGCTGGATAACCATCACTGCCGGGTAGGTTAGTAAGCTCTCGCGCAATAAACACACCTTGAGCCAATGCATTCAGCTGATTGTAGGCACGCTCAGCCGCTGATGCGTTGGAGACAACCCATTGATAGCGCTGCCCTGGGCGTTCTGCGGGTTCGCTTTTATAACGGTCGAAACGGTAACTACGTAGCTCCACACCGTGCGCAATAGCCGATACCACATCCGCATTCACGCCAGGATTGGTGACCAAACGGCTATCAATCACGATAGATTCGGCTTTGCTCCCCTGAATGTGCGCCGCCAGCGCAGCCCCCATTTCTTCTGCCACATAACGGGGCAAGTCTGCAGGGTTACCCACGCCAAGAAGAACTAAGCGCGCGAACATTAGATCGGCAGGTGCAAGAATCTCCACCCGCTGTTGCGCTTTCCCTTCAAAGTCAGCGGCTGCCATCGCCCGCTTCACATGATCTGTCGTTGCATCACTCCAACCCGACACACGCACACCACCCGCGTCTTCTGGCACTAATACCACAAGCACATCCCCTTCATTCACGCTCTGTTGTGTAAATGAAGTTGCCGTATGCAAGTAACTTGCAGACGCGACAACGGTAGTGAGTAATAAACCTAACGTGAGGCTCAACAAACCCAATGCCCAACCACGAAACCTTTTCATACATTCCTCTCTATTGCGATAAAGATAGCTACCTGAACCTACGATTCGACAAATACCCGTTTAGATCAAGTCGGATTCTAGAAAATGCACCATTTTCAGGACCAACCACATGAATTCCCGAAGATTTGCGAGATTATCGTCTAGACTTACCTATTGAAAAAGGAAACGAGGTTCTGTAGTATTCGCGCCGCTTACGTGTGTAAGTATCTTTTTTGAGAGAGAAATGAATATTAACTACGGATGCTTAGATTCGGAACCTCCGAGTTGTAGCTTAAACATAAACCGCCGGACGTTAACCGGTTTGTAAGCGTACCGAACTCTCCTCCCCTAGCCACTTCGGCAATCCGGGTGGTCCTCGGCGCGATTCAAGCTGCTGAGTGACTGGCCAAAAATAATCAATAGCCCAATATGGCTGTACAAGTGCCCCAGCACCGAGTTTGCTCGTGCCAAAGGCTTGTCGTTGAGCTATTCATCATTTCTGGTTTTTTCACCTATCGTTCGGCATTCAGCAAAAAGGAATGCTGCGATGTTGAGAAACACAATGAAAAAACTACCGTTAACCAGTGCGTTACTGGCCCTTGCTTTTACCTCAAGCACTGCTTTCGCTAACGGCGGCCACTTTCTTGTGGACGATGCCACCATTACTGATCCTGGTACCTGCCAATTAGAAACCTGGACCAGTCGCGTTAGCGGTGAATCGGTTTGGATTCTGCAACCTGCGTGTAGCACCCAAGGTGGCTGGGAATTCGCGGTTCCATTGGTTTACTCATGGAGCGATAGCGAGGTTACTGAAGTGGGCCTCGAAGCCAAAACTATCGTTTCAGAAGACGTCTATGGTGGAGCACTCGCGTTCACTGTTGGTCTCGTGATGGACACCGTCGACGATGAGTTTGCCGGTGGTTTTGTGAATATCCCCTATTCTCGCGAGTTGAATGCCTACTGGACGTTACACCTCAATGCGGGCACAGAATACGACCGTATCGGCAAATACTGGAATGCGTTGTGGGGTGTTGCTACCACCTATGCGTTAACACAACATATCGACGTGATCATGGAAGTTGCCGGTGTGGGCTCGGATGATCCCATTTTTGGATTTGGGGCCCGTTATCAGTTTGATCGGTTTGATTTGGATTTAGGGATCGCGCGCGACACGCAGGTGAACGATACCATTTACACCATTGGCTTGAATGTGGCGTTTTGATTGCGCTAAACGAATAGTAGGGAGTCATAGGCTATGACCAGAGAAGAGTTACAAAACAAAATTCACGCGCAGTTGGCCACCTTTGATGCCAATGATTGGCTGTATCTAGTGCGCGAGCAGCAAGCGGCCGATATTGCTGACGAATTGCAACAAATGGATGCAGACGACGTGCACCAATTGCTCGTTGCCCTGCCCGATGCTGAGCTAGCCGACTTATTTGGGTACTTCACCCATGCCCAGCAAGACACCTTGTTGGAGTTGTTTAGCACCAGCGATAAAGCACGTTTGCTCACAGAGATGGCACACGATGAACGGGTAGATATTTTTAATCGCTTGTCAGAAAACGTACAGAATAAGATTCTTCCAAAACTCGCAAAAAAGGAGCAGGAGGATATTCTCCGCCTTGCGGCGTACGAAGAAGGCACCACCGGTGCGTTGGCGACATCCGCTTATGTGGCGATTCGCGCCCACATGTCTGTCGCTGAAGCCATTCGCTATGTGCGTACCCATGCAGCCGGTATGGAAACCATTTATCAGCTGTATATTATCGACAATAAACAACGGTTGTTGGGCACCTTGTCGCTGCGTGAACTGATGACCAGCGACGATGACGCATTGATTTCAGAGATCATGAATACCGAGTTGGTATTTATTAATGCCATGGAACCGCGTCAATCAGCTGCCGACATGATTCGTCGTTACGACCTGCTCGCGTTACCTGTCATTAATGGCGGCGACCGCCTGATTGGTATCGTAACCGTCGATGACGCCATGGACGTTGATGTTGAAGAAAGTACCGAGGATTTCCATAAAGGGGGTGGTACTTTAGCGCTAAAGGACGTGTCTTTGCGCGAAGCCAGCACCTGGACCATGTTTATGAAACGAGCGCCTTGGCTGCTCGTACTCGTATTCGCCAATATGTTCTCCGGTGAGGTTTTGGAAGCGTACGAAGATACCATTATTACTTATGTTGCCTTGGTGTTCTTCTTGCCGCTGCTGGTGGATAGCGGTGGTAATGCCGGTTCTCAGTCGGCAACCTTGATGGTCCGAGCACTTGCCACCGGCGACTTGCACATGAAGGATTGGTTTAAAACCTTAGGTCGTGAGTTCTGGGTAGCTTTGCTTCTGGGTATTGCTATGTCTGTCGCCGTATTTGGCTTAGGCGTCTACCGGGGTGGTATGGAGATTGCGATGGTTGTTTCCATTTCGATGGTCGTTGTAGTTATTTCCGGCAGTATGATCGGTATGTCGTTACCTTTCTTACTGAGTAAGCTCAAGCTCGACCCGGCAACTGCAAGTGCGCCGTTGATTACCTCGATTGCGGACTTTGTTGGTGTACTTTTGTACTTCTACATTGCTGTTAAAATGCTAGGAATGCCGGACCTCGGATAAGTCCATATGCAAAAAATATGGTAAGGTTTACGACTAAGCCGGGCTGTGGCCCTCCCACAGCTCGGCTTTTTCATAAATCTTTTAGGTGAGATGGATAACAACCATGACCATATTGCGTACTTCATTGAAAACCATGGTATCGGCCACAGCAGTAATGCTTGTGTCATTACTCATGGTCACCGTCGCTAGCGCAGAGCAGCGACCTATTACTCCAGAAGATATTTGGGCGGTAGACCGCCCGTCTGCTCCAGTGATGTCACCCGATGGCACTCGGGCCATTATCGGCCTTACCTCCTTTAGCATGGAGACAGATCGCGGCACTACATCACTCTATATGCTGAATCTCGACGATAACAGCATCACACCATTGACCCGTCCGCGCAGTGGCAGTGATAGCAGCCCTGTGTGGAGCCCCGACGGCAAGACGGTCGCTTTTGTGTCTCGTCGCGGTGCGAACAGTAACCAAATTTTCCTGATGCGCACCGATGGTGGCGAACCTATTCAGCTCACCGACTTACCTATTGGTGTATCGGCACCGAAGTGGATGCCGGACGGTGAACACTTAGTATTTATGGCACAGGTGCCTAGCGATTTTAATGGCGATTTTGAGGCCCTCAAAAAACAACAGGAAGAAGACAATAAATCCAAAGTATCGGCCTTTGTGACTGAAAATCGACTGTACCGCCATTGGGATCGGTTCTTGCCGCAAGACACCTACCCTCGCTTATTTAAGGTAAACACAGACAGCAAGGAGGTGAGTGAACTCACGCCAGGTTGGGCACGTTTCTTTAATATCGGAGGTGGAGTCAGTTACGATATTTCGCCCGATGGGTCGCTGATTGCCCTCACAGCCAATACTACAGAAGCACCGTATGATTCACTCAAAGCCGATGTGCTCTTACTGAAAACTGATGGTTCGGGGGATTACACCAATATCACCACAGAAAACACCGGGCGCAGCGTCAATCCTATTTTCAGTAATAATGGCGAATACGTGTTATATGGGCGAAGCATACGTACCGACTTCTATGCCGACCAACTTAATTTAGTGCGCTATAACGTACGTACCAGCAACGAACGTGTACTGACCGAAAACTTCGATAATACACCGAGCAATTGGCAGTATAGCCGCGATGGCAATCGGATTTTCTTCGAAGCCGGTGACCGCGCGATGACATCCATTTTTTCCATCCCTGCCAGCGGTGGCGATGTGCGTGAAATATTGCGTGGCGGCACTAATAATGGTGCGGCAGAAACCGCCGATGGTCGCTTGGTGTTTGTGCATCATGCTCTCAGCTTTATGCCTGAGCTTTTCGCGGTGTCGAGCGATGGCGGTAATAAATCCCAGCTATCCAACTTCAATACTGCGCTGCAAGAACAAATCGCCTGGGGCCGTGTTGAAAATGTCACCTATGTAGGCGCTAACGGTGCTCCGGTACAGATGTTCGTGATCTACCCGCCTGATTTCGATGAGAGCCAAACCTACCCGGTATTGAACCTCTTACACGGCGGCCCTCACGGCTTTTTCGGTGACACCTTCCACTACCGTTGGAATGCGCAAGTATTCAGTGCGCCTGGCTATATTACAATCATGCCGAACTTCCACGGTTCTACCAGCTTTGGTCAAGATTTCGCAATCTCTATTCATGGTGAGCATCCCACGCTGCCCTATATCGATTCTGAGAAAGCCATTGAGTACATGTTAGAAAAACCCTACGTGGATGGCGACCGTTTAGCAGCGGCAGGCGGCAGCTATGGTGGTTACTTAGTCAGTTGGATTGCTGGGCAAACAGACCGCTACGCTGCGTTAATTAACCATGCAGGCGTCTATAACCTCATGGGGCAATTCGCATCCGACACCACCGCTCACCGCGCCTATGCCTACGGCGGTGCGCCTTGGGATGGCCTTGACCACATGCTGCAGTGGAGTCCCGCAATGAATGCGGCGAATTTCAAAACGCCCATGCTTGTGATCCACGGCGAGCTCGACTACCGCGTGCCGGTCACGCAAGGATTTGAAGTGTATGGGGTATACAAAGGCATGGGCTTAGATGCGCGCTTGGTATACTTCCCAGATGAGAATCATTGGATTCTCAAACCAAACAACTCAGTATTTTGGTTTAGCGAGTTTCATGGTTGGCTGGATCGTTATCTAGGCGCCGGCGCTCAGTAATTAGTTGACTACCTAGCTCACAGCGCACTGATTCGTGCCGTGAGCTAGGTGTCCACTTCATCACGCAGCAACGTGCGCTGCATTGGCTTCGCAAATAAATATCCTTGAAACAAATCACATCCTTGCTGCTTCAAGATCTCGTATTCTTCTTCGCTTTCCACGCCTTCAGCAACGATTTGCAGATCTAAACTATGCCCCAAAGAAATAATACTACGGGTAAGCTTTTGGTGAATGTGATTGCTATCGAGTTTCTGCACGAAGCTTTGGTCAATTTTTAGTTGGTCAATGGGCAAGCGTTGTAAGTAGCTTAAGCTCGAGTAGCCGGTACCAAAATCATCGAGAGCAAAGCGTACGCCTTTGGCGCGCAATACATCCATTTTATCAATGGCCGCTTCGGTATCTCCGAGTAACATCGACTCCGTAATTTCCAACACAAGCAATTTAGGATCTGCACCGGTTTCCAACAAAATCTGGATTACCTGATCCACAAAGGATTCGCCTCGCAGTTGTTTTACGCTCACATTGATAGCGATCGTCCAGTATTTGCGAACGGGATGACTTGACCATTCGACAATTTGCGCACACGCAGTACGAACCACCCACTCACCCATCTTCAAAATATCCGCTGACTCTTCAGCAATGGGAATAAATATTCCGGGCGACACCATGCCCCGAGTTGGATGGTGCCATCGGGCTAAGCCCTCTACACCTACAATTTTGCGCTCAGCATTCACTTTTGGCTGATAATAGAGCTCAAATTCGTTTTGTGCTAAGCCACGATGTAAATCACGTTGCAGCTCAAGTCGGTTATTTAAACGTGCCTGCAAGTTCTGATCGAAGAACACCACCGTATTTCGCCCGGCGTCTTTGGCCTCATACATGGCCTGATCTGCTTGTTGCAACACCTGCTCTACAGAGGTATCCCCTTGTCCGAGCACTGTGACACCAATACTTGCCGTGAGTAAGTACGTATCGCCTTTGAGGGTAATCGGCTTGTTTATCTCTTCAACAATTCGCTTAACTAACTCATTGGTATAGCGAATAGCGGTCTCTTCATCCTCATCCATACCACTGGTGAGTACAACAAATTCATCGCCCGAAATACGCGCAACTGTGTCGTCTTCCCGAACCAGGGATTGCAAGCGCTGGCCTATCGTACGTAACGTTCGGTCGCCCTCTTCCTGGCCTAAGTTATCGTTCAGTAACTTGAAATTATCGAGATCGATACTGAGTACCGCAGCTCGCTGCATCGAATCACGATTGCGCCGAATGGTATCGAGCAAACGCTTATGTAACAGCGTTCTATTGGGTAAATGGGTGAGCGCATCGTAATGAGCCAGAGAGTCAATTTGCTCCTGTGCTCGGTGTTGATCGGTCACGTCCATCATTACACCGTGCCAGACACGACCAACGCCATCATGCTCGCCTGGTTGTGATTGAATACTGAGCCAACGCGTACGGCTGTTAATAATAAAGCGTCCCGCCCAGTTAAAGCTGACATGGTTTTCCACCGCAGCCGACTCAGTGGCAAAAAAGTCGTCTAGGTCCTCCGGATGCATACGCTCCATGACTGCCGATAGTGCGTCTGCTAGCGGTACCGTCGACTTCAATCCAAACACATCTCGGGCACGCTGACTGAGATATACAAATTCGTGGTCACCATCGTCGCGGATGCGCAATTGATAAACACCCACCGGCAGCATGGTGGTTAAACGACTATAACGTTCCAACGAATTCATTAATGCCTGCTGACGCTGTTGAATCTCCGTATCGGAGCTTTTCAACAGTTCTTGTGCTCGACGATAAGAAAAATAAAGCGCGACTGCGCTCGCAAGAATGATTAAGGCGAGTATCAGCATGCGTTGCAGCCAATCGCGAACCATGTGCGATCGCGGTCGCAACACCACTACCGTAAGATCGAGTTCTGGAACTTTTTTCACCATGGCGTGATTCGCGATCGTATTACCCGCCCGCCCTGGTCGTTGATACAGATAGTGACCATCGGGCCGCCGTATTAGCTCCCGTAATGCCAAACTAATCTGATGGCTATAAATTCGCTCTAACCGGTCATCACTCTCAGGTGTGGGGTAAATAAAATTAACGTACCCATCCGGTCGGATCAGCGCAATTTCAATACCCTCGGTAACCGTCCCTGGGGTCCATGGTGTATGCCGTGCATTAACGCGCAAACCGGCCGTCATAAAGCCCATGAGTTCGCCCGAAGCATTAAAGAGTGGTGTTCGGATGGGAATAGCCCACTCTTCAAGCATAGGTGTGAAGTATGGGCGCGACATGGAAAACCGAGGTTGTCGCAGCAATCGTTGAAAGTCGCTTGCGGCACCTTCAATATCGAGCAGGTTGAGGCCTTGCGCTCGGCCATCACCAAAACTTGTGGCAAGGAACAAGCCATTGCGATCTACAAATCCTAAACCCAGCAGATCTTGCTGCCGCTCCGCTACTCGCTCTAAGTATTCATTGGCTGCCTCAGGATTATTGAATACATCGCGATAGAGCACTTCTTGACCCACACTTTGCAGAAAAAGCTCATTCAGCGACATGTGATTTTCTACCCCGCGGCCCATAAAATCTGCCAAGGTTTCCATCTCTTTTTGATGCATGTCGACCGTGCGAAACCAGATAATGGCAGAGGAAACAAATGCCACCGTGACGAGCAGCCACACGGACACATTGACGAATGCACGGAGCGATGCGGCGTGCGTACGAAAAGATCGGCGCTGATGAGGTTTACGAGCAGCAACTGTAGGTCTTCGAGATTCGCTGCTTCGCGGATGTACAGGTTCCAAAATATATGAGCTCTACACAGCTGAAAGCGGTTGCTTCAATCTAGCGACTATCTCCCCAGAACGCAATGTATTCACTATGATCAGAATTGGCCAATTATTACTCAGGCCATACCTCCTTTGCATGATTACCGCCCTTTTCCTCTGGACATCACCCGTCTAATTCCCTAAAATCCACGCCTGCTCTTTTGAGCACAATATTTGCGCCCGTAGCTCAGCTGGATAGAGCGCTGCCCTCCGGAGGCAGAGGTCAGAGGTTCGAATCCTCTCGGGCGCGCCATCTATAGAAAGACATCCCGCGATAGTAACTACTTACCTATTTTTCTTTGTGTCCATCCTGTGACCATTTTGTGCCCATGATTTTTGAGGGCGATAGGTATGGTGATGGGTTTTGACCTGTGGCTGCAAAAATTTAGCAGTTCTGACAAAAGCTGAGTTTCAATGTCGAAGTGTTTTAGTATTGAAACTTAGGGGTTGAAGCATCTATATCTAGAGCCCTATGCAGCATCTTGTGAACTTTAAAATGACTTGCCCTTTTTATATCACCTTTACTAACACTAGCTTGATCAATATGAGACCAAGAAAAAGTGTCCAATGAACTTAGTTTCACACCAATCACACCAATGCGATACAGAGACTGCAAGATTGTGTAAATAACATCAGACTCTCTTGTTCCCTTACCCTCCATATAACTCAGTACAGCAGAGCAACAAGGATCAGCTAATGACATGTCGCTAATAAGAAAGGCGATATCCGAAAGCCGCTCTGAGGAAATGGCCGACTTCGTAAACTTTGGTTGCACACCACGAATTAATTCCACCGTATGTTCAAACGATGGATACATTTCCCCCCATTCTTCTTGAAGAGACTTGAGTCTTTTAAGAGAGTACTGTGCATCTGCAGCGCTTAAAATCCGCCAAGACACGCATTGTCCCTCCGGAACTAGGTTAAATGTCTCATTTACAAACTGTAGAATATCTCTTGGACGATACAAAGTTCGTTCAAGCATAAAATCTATTGCGAGCTGTCCTCCGCCCTTTTTTTCCTTTGGGAAAATCATGTCAAGCTCTATGGAGTCCTTCGTGTACTGACTTTTAAAAACCTCGTTAACTCTGAGCGAGATCATTTTTTTCAACTCGGCGGTACTCCATTTGAGCTCCAACATATAAGCTTCATATTTTTCTTCCTGAAAACCCGAGTCTCTAGTTTGATCGTAAACTAACTCTAAAAGATCCTTTCTAAGAGCAGCAATTATTTTAACAGTTTTAATTTTTCGGAATGTTTTTATCTCTTCAATCAGCGCTCTTATAAACCTACATCTAGTTGATGTGTTAGCCCAATTTTCGTCTAAGTGATCGATCAGAATATAGAATTTTTTCTGCGGATCGTCGAAAGCGTATTCGCCGAGCAAATCTAGAACTTCATTTAATTTCTTTATTTGCAATCCACTTACGACTTGGCTTGCTCGCTGCTTTATCTCCACCCTTTCTTGCTCAGTTAGGTTTTTAATCCCTTCTGTGTTTAACCCAACCCCCGAATACTCAAAACCAATTGTAGCTCTTGTTTCTTTTTCAAGGCGTGATGTTATCTCCTTCATATGCTCATCAGTGTTTAGCCAAAATTTGTCACCCCATTCATTGAAGTACTCAATCGATTTCTTGCGTGCTTTATCTTTTCTCAACCATGAAAAAACTCCTTCTATAAACCTTTTACCTTCTTCTTCGTTTCTAATCTCGTAGCGCAACTTCAAAATTTCAACAACAAGTAGATGCCGCCAAAGTAATCGATAGAACAAATCTAGTTTTATATTTAATGCGTCAAAGAATCTAATTATGTCCGAGTATTCAAGAAACCTTATCGATACATCATTCGGATCCAGTCGCATACAGCTGCTAACTGAGGTCTCAATTTTGTGAATTAAAGCGCTTTTCCCAGAGCCTGTTCTCCCTAATATGATTGCTCTTGGGTTTTCGACGTCTAACAGTTGTTCTAAGTCTCCTTTATCCACAAAGCACTTGTCTAAGAAATCGGTATCTGTTTCCGCATCCAGTGCGCCTACCTTTGAGTTTCTTGTAATTGTTATCTTTTTTTCAGTCATAAAACCATTCCTTGTAAAACATTACTAGGGTAATTTCCGCTACCTTAAACAGTAAAAAATTTGGGTGCAATTTGGTCTAAATGCTGCTTCATTTTTTCCCAATTTGGCATAACCTGCCCCATCAGTCGATAAAATCGTTCGCTATGGTTGTGCTCGGCGATATGGCAGAGTTCATGCAGAATCACGTAGTCAATACAATCGCGGGGGGCTTTTACGAGTAAGGGGTTGAGGGTAATTCGTCCATTGGGCGAGCAGCTGCCCCATTGGGTTTGCATGGTAAGTACACGTATAGGTGGTCGTTTATCTACCCACAGCGCTTGCTCAAGAACGGCGTCCAGACGTTTTTGAAATACTTCCTTGGCGCGAGCTTTATACCACTCGTCTAAAGCCAACTTGACACGCTCTCGCTCACCCGCACGAATGCTGACACGCAACTGACCTCGCAAAAGCTTCGTGCTTCGCGGAGCATCAGGATTCACTTCCACTTTCAAAACGTACTGTTTGCCCAGGTAATAATGACTTTCACCGCTTACATATTTACGAGGGGTGATGTGCTCAAGCTGTTGTTGAAACTCGCGAAGCTGCTCGTATATCCAGCGCCCTCGTTTCTTAACCGCGAAAAGTACGTCTTTATCAGAAGCTGAAGCCGGCGCTGCCACATGGACAGTACAGTCTGGTTTGACTTTGATAATTACTTTATGGCCACGGCTTTTTGTTGCCGTGCGGCTGAAGGGTATCCAGTCATCGCCATAGTAAAAGCCTTGGATTGGGACATTCATTGCTATGCGCCCAACCGGCCAACACGAACAATTTGAACTACGGATTCAACAATACGCTTGGCCTGATCAATGCCGCCACCTAGACTCTTGCACTCGGCAAAGATGAGCGGGAGTAATCGCTTTCGAATATCCGCTTCAATGTTCCGCGGATTAATAGAGTTCTCTGCAACGGACTGACTGACAATTTCATCCACCTTAAAAGCCAGGCTTGTCCATTTCTCCTGGGACTGCTCATCCATTAATGCAAATTCTTCGGGCAGATTTTGTTTAAACACGCCATAGTAGCCTTGAGCGTGTTTATTGCTCTCAAACACATCCGGTATATCGTCAAGACGACGCTCTTTCACCTGCTCTTCAAACTCATGGAACAACATGTACTGTTTGAGTGGATGGTCAAAGAGCTTCTCTGCCTCTTGAATGGCTTGGCGCAACAATTTAGAGAAAGCTTCTTGTGTGTAGGGGTCGTCACGAAGTTCTTGCTCTATTGTTTTGGTAATACGGGTCTTAATTTTGTCGGTTTCGTTGCGCGTCTTCTCTTCAGTCCATTCCTCGGGCTTTTGTTGGCCCATTTTACCAACTTCATATAGCCCCTCGGACTCGCGCACACCAACACCGGCTACATGTTTATCCAGCAGTTTTTTCACATCCGCAGTGTATTTGTCATAACTGATCCGTTCTCCGGAGTCCTGCTGCACGACCTGACGAAGGCTTGTAAGCTGCTTCACTGTCTCTTTGTATTGCGCCCGATCTTTGTCGGTAAAACTCTTATCATCAAAGAATGTTTTTGATTGCAGAGCAACTTTCAGGCAACTTGCAAACTCGGTCAGTGCCTCATAAAAATCTTCACGAACTTTCAGGTTCACATCAACAAACTCGTCGCCACGCTCTTCCATTCGGGGAACCAGAACATGCCTCAATGCTTCGATATCAGACTTATTTTTTACCCCGTCAAAGATACTCCACAAGCGTTTATATAGCTGCGGCAGGCGTTTATATTCAGTACTCATCTGCTGGTACAGGCCTTCAAGGTCGTTTATGTCGTATCCGCCTTGGGTACGTGAAGCTAAATCCTGATAATCCTGAATGGTGGTATCGAGCTCAGATAGAATGCCGCGATAATCAATCAACAAACCGAATTTCTTATCTGGGTGCAGCCGGTTCACCCGCGCAATGGCTTGGATAAGGTTGTGGCCTTTTAAGGGTTTGTCGATATAAAGCACGGTATTGCGGGGCTCGTCAAAGCCGGTTAGCAGCTTGTCCACCACAATCAAAAGCTTAAGCTCTGGATCACTGGCAAAGCGTTCAATCAGCTGCTTCGTGTAGGTTTGCTCCTCAACGCTACCGACGTGTTGCTTCCACCACTTGCTCACTTCCGGCATGGTGGCTTCATCCACAGACGTATTGCCCTCCCGCGTGTCGGGCGAACTCATCACCACGGCCGATTCAATCAGCCCAATTTCATCTAAGAAGCGTTTGTATTTAATTGCCGACGCTTTGCTGTCACAGCAAAGCTGGCCCTTGAGGCCTTCTTGAATGTTTTTATCGAAGTGGTGGGCAATGTCATAAGCAATCAAACGAATCCGGTCATCGGCGCCGTATACCTGACCTCGCTTCGCAAACTTCTTCTTAAGGTCCGTTTTCTGCTCATCACTCAAGCCTTCGGTAATACGCTCAAACCAGGCATCGATAGCCCGCTCATTCACTTCTAAATCGGGTACTCGTTCTTCATAGAGAAGTGGGGTAACTGTCTTATCTTCAACCGCCCGTTGCATGGTATAAGCATGCACAATAGGCCCAAATTTATTTGTCGTTTTATCGTCTTTTAGCAGCGGAGTACCTGTAAATGCGACAAACGCGGCTTTGGGGAGCGCTTGCTCCATACGAATACTGTTTTCGCCGCCTTGGCTTCGGTGACCTTCATCAATCAACACGATAATATCGGCACTTGGGTTGTAGCACTCTTTTAGCTTGGTCGCCGAGTTAAATTTTTGAATAAGCGTAAAGACAATACGCTCATTGCCTTTACCAATTTGCTGAGCCAAGCGCCTTCCCGACGTTGCCATGGCTGATTCACGGTCTTTTTTGCTGGCAAGCTCACCACCAGAGGCGAAGGTTTTAGAAAGTTGGTTTTCTAAATCGACGCGGTCGGTCACCACTATCACGCGACACTGTTTAAGCTTGTCGTGAAGGATAAGGGTCTTGGATAAAAACACCATGGTTAGCGACTTGCCTGAGCCGGTGGTATGCCATATAACGCCACCCTCGCGGCCGCCATCTTTGTCACGTTTTTGAATGCGATCAATCAAGCGCTTGACGCCGAAGACCTGTTGATAGCGACCTACAATCTTGCCGATTTTTTTATCGAAAATGGTGAAGAATCGCACCATATCAAACAAGCGATCTTTTGAAAGCAAGCTAATCAGCAACTTATCTTGGCCACTGACCATCAGCTCCCCACCAGCTAATAGATTTTCATACCAAGTTAAATCATTTGGATGACGGTGTGCCAAAAGGTGAGCGACTTCAGCTTCTGAGCGTTTCTTATTTTTAAGCGTCAGCATTTCAGCATCGCTTAGTTCTTCTTCCCGCCAAGCCGCCCAAAACTTCTCTGGGGTTTCAACGGTGCCGTAACGACCATCACCGCCGTTAATCGAAAGCAATAATTGTGTGTATGCAAACAAATGTGGGATTTCATCGGACCGCTGATTGCGAAGACTTTGAGATATCCCTTCAACCACCGTTGGACCTTTTTGTGCGTTACCGTCTGGGCGTTTAGCCTCAATCACGACCAGAGGTAAGCCATTCACAAAACAAACTAAATCGGGCCGGCGATTATCAAGACCATTGGCGCGAGTGACTGAAAATTCCTCGGTGAACTGGAATACGTTATTGTCGAGGTTGTGCCAGTCAATAAGCTGAATAGTTGGGCTGACTTTTTTGCCATCAACGAACTCGGTCACGGACATACCGTATAGCAAGTGGTTGTAGATTTGTTCGTTGGCGTGGCGAAGCCCTTCGTTCAGCGCAGGACTGCATAGATGTGAGATGATGTTATCAACAGAGTTATTTGAAAGCGGGTACGTGGTGCCGCCATGGACAAAGGTTCGCTTTGTAAGTACATCACGCAGCACCGACTGCAGCACAACTTGATCCTGCTTTCCTCGTCTGAGTGCTAGGGCATCAACTGGAGAGATAAACTCCCACCCCAAATTCGCCAACAGTGCCATCGCTGGAATTTTGGCAGCGTATTCTTCCTGAAATTTTGGGGAATATTCCATTCTTGAAAACTCCGTATACGTTTCCCTAGCGATAGCGCAAAAAACCCTAAACTGGTGTCATGAACACTGAATCACTAGCTTCCCTTTGCGAGATCTCGTATTCCCGGCATTGTGGGTCCATTTTCGGTGACGAGTAGTCCAGTTTCACTTCGACTAAATAGCGCTTGTAGTATTATTTCTCGCGCTCTTTCATCGCTTTGTGTTTCATTGATTAAAGATAGGTAAAGGTATGTTAATTGATGTCTTTCTTCCGCATCTCTCATCAAGTGAAAGGAACTAAACGCCATTCGAGAAGTAACCCTTACTCCGTATGCGAAAATGGCCGCCAGACTACCAAAAAGCACTACCCCTTGGAGTGAAGCTAATGACAACGGCGTTTCACCTTTTTCCATCCACAAACTTAAAATCGAATAAACACCATATAAACCCAGCCCTATTAAAACGAGCAATATTATTGTAAATATTATACCCTGATTGCGAAATTTCTTGCCTGCATCGGACCAGTATTTAGCTGGTTCTTCAAGTCTTAGCTGATCTGCGTGAACTTTTCTTAGATCTTTAAATTCATTATCCCAATATTCTTTTTGACTAACAAACTCCTCCTTTTCGTTCTTTCTTAATTTTTCGCTCAGTACTTTCTGTGCTCTATAACGTCGGATTTGCTTTCTCTTCGAGTTTTCACTCCATTTCCGACTATCATCCTTTAACTGTTCGATATCAGAAAACAATTCATCTCGAGCTCTCTGCAGATCATTTCTAAGCTTGGATAACGAAATTTTTTCGCCTCTTTTTCGGCTTAAGTGCTCATCAGAGGCATCAAAAAACTCATAGGCCGCAAAAACTCCAACTAATACGGATTTTTGTTGAATATTACTTACATTTTTCCCTATAGCGTAGGCAAAAAACGCTGCTGCCGCCTCACCCCCATGCTCTTGTGCGCACCTAATATAAGCAGATATATAAGAATGAGTTCTAGATAGCCAATACTGCTGAATGTTTCGGAGGTGTTTCTGTGTAAGACTCTGAATCATCGAATTTAATTCATCAGGATCAATGTTCCGACTGTTTGAGGATATTTCAGATATAGCAGTATAAAAACTTTTTAGATGCTGAGCGCCGTCAATGAATCTCAAAATATCGGTATTGCTTGGGAATAGCTTTTTTGCCTCCTGCCAGAATTCTATTTCATTACGAATGAAATCTTTCAGTCCTTTCAGGCTAGTAAACGGAAAGTCCTCCCCGCTGGCATCTTTTATCGAGTAACTAATGCTATCGGCCATGATTTTCGATTTCCTTTTGAAGAGATAAAGTAGATATCCAACTCATGCTATCAAACTTAAAATTAACTTAAGTTTGACGCCCTACATAATCATCCAGCGTTTGCCCTGTTTTCGTTTTCCACTCTTTCCAACCATTTGTAGCACCAAGTATTAATAAACACGAGGCTCCACTGGGAGAGTTGAACAGATAGTCTTTCTGAAAAACGGCGCGATCACCCTGCCGGACCAGCACACCTTTATCGAGCAACATATCACGTTGGCTGATCAATCGCGGTTGCGTGGTTTTTCGTTTTGGAATCAAGGGTGCTGATGAGCCTTTTAGCACGACCATTCCCTCGTTTGTGTAGTAGGCTCGGCCATCTACATCACCGCGTTGACAATAAAACATTTCATCGGTTGCTGCTTCTACCGGATCAATCAAAGCCTCAAAGATGGGGTAACCCAAGGTTGCGAGCAATAACGAGCCTGCTCGATGGATTTCCTCGCAGTCTGCTTTAAGCGGTATAGGCGTATGCGGCTTCTGCCCACTGTTGCCATTGATGAGTTCGTAACGGCCGCAGGCACGCGCCTTTTCGATGCTGATCGACTCTAAATATAGAGCATGGGTTTGGGTCAAGTTATTGGTAAGCGAAATCAGCACTAATGCTCGCTCCCAATCTTTCTTTTCATTCTTCAAATGCTGACCTAGCCGGTGGCCTACATCACCCGACTGTCCTATGTACACTTCATCCTGGTTTTCACGACCTGCTAAGAAGTACAATCCAACTTGATGCGCTTCCGGCATTTTCAGGAACTCAGCCATCTGGTTTCGTGGCACTTCTATTAGCCGCACAATCGAAGTCGTTATCTCTGCGACACGAATACCTGACGGGTCGCCGGTCGGCAAAAATATTTGGATAGTTCTGGGCTGCTTCTCCGGATTCATACTGCCTCCTCATCGGCCTTTACACGGCTCTTTCCGGTGAGCAGCTGCTGCATTAGGGCTTTTTTCTCTTGTTTTAAGGCATCTATCTTTTGCTGTAAGTTAATAATCTCGCCATCGGAAATGGAAAGCACAGAGGCAATTTTTCGTTGTTCGTCCATGAGAGGAAGTTTGAATGGTAATCTGCAGAGAGCATCAAATCCTACAGAATCCCGAACAGATCCCTGTGTACTTCCAACTATTCGTTGTTTTGCTTCATTGGAGCTCATCCAGTTCAAGAAGTAGTCACTACAGAGAAGCCCCTCTTTGACACTAAACACAACATACATGGGGCTCAATAAACCATTGTCATAACTATCTAAACGGGCAAATGAACCGACATTCAATCGCGAAGGATTGTAACCATATTGACCTTTTCGAACAATTTTGTAATTTCTTACATTCTCACTTGCAACTCGTTTTGAAAACTGATCTTCTGGAAGAACAAAGCCACTATGATTTGTTACACTGAGTACTCTATCAATTTTATTATCTCTATTACGCGATTTTTCTTCTGTAAGTAATTCTTTCAGGCGCACTTCTTTCCACTCTCCACTAAATCTCTCCCCATTCTCATCCAGCAGGCGTTTTTTGCCAGTGAGCAGTTTTTGCATTAGGGCTTTTTTCTGCTGCTGGCTGTTGGCGAGCAGTTGTTCGGCAGTGGTGATGGCCTTATCCCAAGTGGCTAGGATTCCCACAATTTTCTTTTGCTCCAAAAGAGTGGGGAGTCTGACTGGTAGCGAAAGTAGTTTTTCTTGAGTTAGGTGAGCGATGCTAGTCCTAGTCGTATAATCGTCCAATAGCTTTGTACCTGAAATGCTCTCCATATAGGCTTGAAAAAAATCAGGAAGAATCTCCCCTTTTGTTCGAAGACGATGAAGAGCTTTCTGATAGTATATGTTTTGACCTATCTCCTGCCAAACGGCACAGCGCCCTACTTCTCCCCCCTCGCACATAATAATGTCGTTAGGTATTAAAGAAAACTTCATCAGTTCGCGCTCATTGAAATGCATAGTTTTCAAATCGGATAAGTCAAAACGTCCCCATTGGACATTAGAGTTTCCTAAGTATGGAAACTGGGGTTCCTTTTGCTTCGCTTCTTTATTGAGCATCTTTCCCAGCTGGGCGTCAAATAGCTCACCAACCCGTTTTAGGGTCCAGCCCTCAGGCACCATAACCTAGCTCCTCCAGATAACTCGTCATCTGCTCCTCAAGTGTATCAAGCTCAGCTTTTAGCTTTTGTCGCTCAGCGCGCACCGCCACGAGGTCAATTTCTTCCTCTTCTTCGAAGGTGTCGACGTAACGTGGGATATTGAGGTTGTAATCGTTCTCTTGAATTTCTTCGAGGGTGGCAAGGTAGGAGTACTTATCGACGCTTTCACGAGCGTGATAGGTATCTACTATTTTTTGAATGTTCGCTTCGCTCAACTGGTTTTGGTTTTTGCCGGATTTAAATTCACGCGAGGCATCAATAAACAACACGCGTTCATTATCTTTGCTTTTCTTAAACACTAATATCGCGGCAGGAATACCCGTGCCATAGAACAGCTTCTCCGGCAATCCAATTACGGCATCCAACAGGTTTTCATCAATCAGCTGTTTACGAATTTTGCCTTCGGATGAGCCTCGGAATAACACGCCATGGGGCACCACAACACCCATACGGCCGTTTCCTGGCTTCAGCGTTTCAATCATGTGGAGGATAAACGCGTAGTCGCCTTTGGTTTTGGGCGGCACGCCACGCCGAAAACGTCCGAACTTGTCGTTCTCGGCTTCATCATGGCCCCATTTATCCAGGCTAAACGGTGGATTGGCGGTCACGATATCAAACAACATCAGGTCGCCATTTTTATCCAGTAATTTGGGGTTACGAATGGTATCGCCCCATTCGATTTTGTGATTATCCTCACCATGCAAAAACATGTTCATTTTGGCTAATGACCAGGTCGAGCCAATCGCTTCTTGACCATACAGTGCATATCTCTTGCTTCCATGGTTCGCCACGACTTTACGCCCACACTTCATCAGCAACGACCCTGAGCCACAGGCAGGGTCACAAATGCTGTCCCCAGGTTGAGGATCAAGAAGCTCGGAAATCAGATCTGATACTTCTGGTGGGGTATAGAATTCACCCGCTTTCTGGCCACCGCTGGCCGCGAAATTCTTGATGAGATATTCGTAAGCATTACCAATAACATCCAAGGAGCCCACTCGGCTTGGTTTCAAGTTAAGTTCGGGCTTGGCAAAGTCTTCAAGCAAATGGCGGAGAATGTCGTTTTTTTGTTTTTCTTCACCGAGTTTATCGGTGTTAAAACTAATGTCCTGGAACACACTTTTCCCAGCATCTTTCAGCTTAGTGCCATTGGCTTCTTCAATCGCATGGAGTGCCTGGTCGATGCGCTCGCCATTGCCTGGCTCATAGCGGCGATCATATAGCGCATAGAAACTAGCACCGGAAGGCAATACAAAGCGTTCGTTTTTCATCAGCTCTTCGATAAGTTCAGGCACATCACCATGCTCTGCTTTGTAAGTGTCATAGTGGTCTTGCCATACATCCGAGATGTATTTAAGAAATAATGCGGTGAGGATAAAGTCTTTGTAGGTATCAGCACTTACCGTGCCGCGGAACGTATCACATGCGTTCCATAGCGCCTTATTAATTGTATCTTGCGTAATTGGCGAGTTCATTCGTGTCCTTACCTTGTCTTGTTTTTCACGTTCTATTTGTTTTTACAGAGAGACTCAACTTTACAGAGTAACTGCTAGTTACGTCAGCAAGCGTCGTAGCCTCAATTCTACTTGTCCGGGTAGACTTCCAGCAAATCCCCGACTTCGCATCCAAAATAAATGCAGAGCGTCTCCAATGCAGCGAAATCAATGCGCTGTGCCGTCTCCTTGTAGAGGAGCGTTATCGTATTGCGGTTTAAACCAGTCTCCCGCGCTACGTCCATAATTTTGAGCTTACGTTCGCCCATCATTCTCGCTAAATGACACTTAATCATAACTACCCCAAAAAATGTCATCTAGAATGGCAAAAAGCTGTTGCAAATGTCATTTTGCGTGCTAATATGTCATTTAGGATGACAATTTGAACTCCTAAAGTGCGTATTGTCATTCAATCTATCACTTAACGAAGGAGCTTGCCATGTTAAATGACATGACACTTTTGACTACTGAGGAGCTCTCGGAGCGAATCAAATATGACCCGCGCACCATTCGCGACCGACTCAAAGATTCGGTGCTTCTGGAGGGTACCCACTACATCCGACCATTCGGGGGCAGAAAGATTCTATTTCTTTGGGAAGCGATTCGGGACGATATGGGCAAAGCCTCGAATCATTCACTTGCAATTCCAATGGCCAGAGGAGGTGCTGCTCATGGCTAGCGTGAGTGTACGACCACAAACCGGCAAGCTGTATCTGGATTTCCGATACCGCGGTCAGCGCTTCCGAGAACAAACTGCGCTGAATGACACTAAAGCGAATCGCCGCAAGGTTCAGCTATTACTGGAGCGCATCGAAGCGGAAATCACGCTTGGTACATTCGATTACGCCCGGCATTTTCCAAACAGCCCGCGCGCCGAGAAGTTTAAAGCCATGCAGAGCAGCTCTCGGCTGTTGGACACACCACTTTTCTCCGAGTTTGCTGAGTTGTGGTTTAGTGAGATGCAAATTCAGTGGCGCACATCCCATTCAGATACCGTACGTATCTCGCTCGACCGATATCTACTACCTCAGTTTGGAGAAAAGGAAGTTGGCCGCATCACCAAAGCGGAAATACTGGAGTTCCGGGCATCACTCGCCAAAGTAAGAACCCGGAGCAACCAGACGCTATCACCGTCGCGGATAAACCACATCATGACGCCATTGCGCATGATTTTGAATGAAGCAGCCAACCGCTTTAATTTTAGCTCACCCTATCAAGGAATTAAATCACTCAAAGTACCGCGTACTGATGTGGAGCCGTTTGGCCTTGATGAAGTTCAGATGATTATCAACACAGTCCGCCCTGACTTTCGGAACTACTACACCGTCCGCTTCTTCACCGGAATGCGCACCGCGGAGATTGATGGTCTGCAGTGGGACGCCGTGGACTTTACTCGCCGGCAAATCATGGTGAAACGTACGATTGTGAATGGTGAAGTCCAGTACACCAAAAACGATGGCTCTTTTCGGGCAATTGACATGAGCCAGCTCGTGTTTGATGCACTTAAGCGTCAGTACGAAACGACCGGTCAGTATGACTACGTCTTTTGTTCGCGGACCGGAACCCCACTTGCCCACAACAACGTCACAAAGCGTGTCTGGTATCCCCTACTTCGCCACTTAGGGCTGGCCAAGCGGCGCCCTTATCAGACTCGACACACTGCAGCGACATTATGGCTTGCTTCTGGCGAGAGCCCTGAGTGGATTGCACAGCAAATGGGCCACTCCACGACGGAAATGCTCTTTCGAGTGTATTCACGCTATGTGCCAAACCTTACTCGCCAGGACGGCTCAGCTTTTGAGCGGTTATTGAAACAGAACTTCGACACTCAGCCATATGGAGGTAAATCGTAATGAGTTATGAATACGAACGCCACCTAGCCCACACCATCGTGCTTCGACAAGATGCTGCTGAGTATGCGCATTGCCTTGCTAAAAATCTCATGGCCTCGCTTTGCATAAAATCTGGGGATGATTTGGTACCGCATATCGGTTGTGGTACCGAGGACTGTAATCTGCAGGCCGTTGAGAGTTGGGTCTACATGGTATGCACCTGCCTCAAACTTCCATTTTCAGCAGACCAATTGGAGGTCCTGGAAGGCTTATTGCAACCAACGCTGAGTGCATTAAGCGAACAGCTTGGCTATCCCCTGCAAAAGGAGGTCAGTAATGTCGGTTAACCAACATGACATGTCACGACAAAGTCCCGACGACCCAAATAACACTAGCTACTCACTCATCAGCATAAAAGAAGCCGCAAAAATCGCGCATGTTACCGAGCGTACCGTTAATCGATTAATCGCAAGTAACGAAATTCAATCCGTTAAGTCCGGAAAGCGTCGGTTTATTTGGCGCGACTCGATCTTGACATGGTCACGACATCGCACTGACACAACCGATCCGTCATTTGAAGCTCTGGTGGAAGAAATCCATCGCTCCATCGAAGAACTCAAGACCTTAAGTTTGGCTTCGATAGAGCTTTACCACCCTTCCAGTCTCTCGGACATTAAAGCCAAACTCGCAATTAAAGAACGTATTAATCAATAGGTACCGAAGCCTAATACAACCAAAACATGACTAAAAAACAAGGAGAGCTAAATGGAAATAATCGAGCGTATTTACCCGTTTTACCTACCGAACTACTCGGATGAGAAGTTTGAAAAAGCACTCAACGATATATATGACGCCGTTGTTGATGACTTGGGAAAGTGCTCGCAAGCCGAGGTAATTCGAGTTCTGGATGAGCGTGTTGAGGCAGCTTTTGAGGCCGCGCTTCGTGATTGGATTAAGCGTTGCGTGCAAGTACGCGAACTCCCGTTATCAAAGAGCTCCTCAAAGCAAGTGATCGCCCAATTTAAACTCTGCGTTGCAGATAATTAACTATTGTTTCAACGGTCCTCTTCCCACCAAGAGCAACTTCCAGGTTGCTCTTCTTCTTTTAGCGCCTCCGCTAACATCTCTGGATCAACCAAATCCAGATTACGCCCGGCTCGCTTTAAGTCGGCATAGGCAATAGATACTGGCGGAACGTAAAGGCGTCTTTCTTTGCTGAATAGGTACTTATCAATGTCACCCATGAGCTTTAGCTTTGTTGACGTAAACTCGATTTGCCCTAAAGGCGTTCTGACTTTTCCGCTAGCTCCCGTAGTCATGAGAGTGACCACGAAGGCTTGCTGAGAAATAATCGAGCGCTCACTAAGGAAAGTTTCCTGGCTCAGATACACATAGTGGCCTCGTCGCAACGCTTCTGCGGTGTGCTCAAGCAGGAACGGAAATTTTTCGTAGTCTTCCTTTAGTGCGTAGATACCTCGGCAAACTCGCGCAATTTTGCCCCGCCTGTGGAGTCTTAAAAGGGATGTGTTGATATTTTCGCGCTTTTCATCCGGAAAAAAAGCGTGAATATCGGCCGCACTCGCCACGCGGGGACCGCCATCCTTCCGCCTCATATGCATCACTTCAATCAGATTGTCTGCTTTCATATGTCAATTTCTCAGGAAAGATTTCACCCGCATGGTCTGCTCTCAGTTTAGGGGAAGTGGACAACCTCGCGAGCTGGTTTACAATTCTGTTCAGACTTAACAATAATTCAAACCGTTAGCTAAACATTTTCTATTTACTGCGGATTTTAAGATTATTTAATTTCAATTTGAGTGACCGCCCTGATGCGGCTACTGTATTGGCTAAGCTGGCTGAGTGGTTCGAAGATTACAAATTCCATCCGCACACCGGCTTGAAAATGCTGCCACCGAGAGAGTATCGAGCTCTTAAAGTGGCAAGTTAAACTGTCCGTTTTCGCGGGGCAGCTACAGTAAAACCAACACAGGTTTTAACCCCGAAATGGCACATCAAATTTGACATCATACGAATCAGAGTACAAATCAACAACCTTTCTTAACTCGTGTTGATACTCACTAAAATCTTTCGCATACATTGAAATTTTATGGTCTTGAACCTTGATCCTGTAAACCTTGGTGACAAGCCCGAAAAAAGCCGAGTTCTTGAAGTCACTCAAACGTGATAATAGCTCTTTGTGCTCTACTCGAAAGAGGCTATACATCTCAATTATCTGATTACAAAGCTCCTTGCTTTTGTTTACATGCTCATTCATGTATTCCCTCCAATCATACGCAAGCATACTATCTGCATAGCAAACTGGAGTATTTCTCTCAAAGTAGTTTATCGCTGACATACTCTCCTTCAGTGTTTCAAGATCGGTGGGAAATTGAGGAAAGCTCTCGCTTGTATAGTTTCCTTTTAATATGACACTCGTAAACGCAATATTCATTTGTACCAATTGACGTACCTTAGGAAAAGATTGCTCTAGAAATGCCTTTTCCTTACGAACCAAGTCACCAACAGTCACTACATTGTAAAAAATCGTAGAAATCACCAACGCTAAAACAGCGCTCTCAAAAACCATTCCTAACTTATTAGCACCCTGAAAAAGTTCAGGCAAGAAGTCAAAATACGTGATTTTGATTACAAAGACCGCGAACAACACGAGCACCATCAGTGTAAATTTCACTGGTATCCGTTTCAGGTATAGCTTTATTGCCATCCTATTGGTGACGTTTTCCATAAATTCTCTCATGATAAGCCAGTAGTAGGTGGACACTATTATTATCACAGTTCAGCTTCCAGGGTTTAATTTGAGCTCACTGCCCCAACAGAATTCTTAATCTTCCAACCACAATTTTGCTAGCCGAAGCTATCATTACCCCATATGTCAGACCGCCTAGTCTCGCCGCTCTGTCTCATCTGAGTACACCTTAACGGTACGCCAGAACGCGGCGCAATCGATGTAACATTTAAGCGGGGGCAACTACAAGACATTCATATTATGGAGCAGCGCGATTTACTGCATTTAGAGCTTGCTGAGGCATAATCATGCAACAAATTGGAGATATCCGAATATCGTTACCTAAATAGTCGGAAGTGCGATTCAGCAGTTAAACATCACAACATTCGAGCATCCACCGTGTCCGAGATATGGAGTCTACAACGTAACTAACAATCTAATGGGATATAGCCAATTGGATACTTAAGTAATTACGGATTATTTGCTAGTGTGGGCTTCAAGATAATCGACGACTGATTGAAGGCCAATATCAGACAATAATTGGGCTCGTGGTGTCGAGCCAAATTGCCTATTACTGGTATTCAACCAAGCGAGTGCGGCCTCATCGTCTTCGAGCAATGCATGGGCGGCATAATGTAACCGGATAAGAAGGATTGCCTTTTGCCCAGCATGGGAGGCTGGCTCAATGTCGCTCTCATCAAAATTGATTTCCGGCACTGCCAAAATTTTCGCAACTTCAGACTTGGACAAACCCAATCTATCCGCGGCATTCATGACTGCTGTAGCCAGAACTCTGTTCTTTTCTTGCAAAGTATTGCCTCCATTCAGTATAGATTTTCCGACACGAGATTAATGATCAGCTGAGTCTCGTGTCATAAAAAGATACCCTATCCTAGGAATATTATCACGCACACTGCATGAGGAATTTCACTGACCCTGAGTTGATTGACCTCAAACTTGCATGGCGATAATCTAACCGGACTATTACCCCAAACAATCCGACAAAGATGGCGTCAGGGAAGAGCCTCAGCGCACAATGAATAAGGAAATTATGATGAGCGACAAACTATTTAAAGTCGTTTTTAGTCTCGAGTATCTCCAGAAGCATGTTGATTATTGGCGCAAGGGTGAAGCTGCTGTTGGAAGGCCGAACAGCGTAACCATCGATGTAGCTACTCTCCAGAACTTTCTAGCGACGCATCCTGACGCAGCGCTCATGCTCAAAGAAGCAAAAAACCCACGCGATATACACGACCCTTTAAGCGCCACAGCTACTGATCTTATTTTTACGTACCTTGATGAGGTACTAGAGGCCGCTAGCTCAATCTTTCACTAGGATACGTACTCTAGATTGTTGATCATTCCGAAACTCCCTCGGCGATGCTAACATTTGGGGGTATGTTAGTTAACTTCTAGTCAGTCGAAGCGGTAAAAAAATATCCCAAGCCCATAAGATCTTGAGATATATGTATATCGCAGGAGTTAAGGTCATCCAGACCCTGGGATATAGAATAGAGGAATTCCGCAGGTGTGATGCCATACAGATCCTAGGATATAGGTTAAAACTCGAGAATAATGATATGCCACAGGAGTCGGGCCATCCAGATCCTGGAATATAGGTTAAAACTCGAGAATAAAGGTATGCCACAGGAGTCGGGCCATCCAGATCCTGAAATATAGGTTAAAACTCGAGAATAAAGGTATGCCACAGGAGTCGGGTCATCCAGATCCTGGGATATAGGTTAAAACTCGAGAATAATGTTATGCCACAGGAGTCGGGTCATCCAGATCCTGGAATATAGGTTAAAACTCGAGAATAAAGGTATGCCACAGGAGTCGGGCCATCCAGATCCTGGAATATAGGTTAAAACTCGAGAATAATGGTATGCCACAGGAGTCGGATCATCCAGATCCTGGGATATAGGTTAAAACTCGAGAATAATGGTATGCCACAGGAGTTCGCCTCCTATGCTTATCTTAATACAGTCAAATATCAGCTTTAAATTGTGCAATGTCTCTTGTATCGTCAAGCTGTAACTCATAATTGACTGCGCGTGACATGACTCTTTTTGAAGCCCTTGGATTCCACTGGGACCAATCACAAATTCTTGCATCACTTCCGACCTATTCGTTAGATCGAGTGTGCTTTCGTATGCATAGGATGCTCGTGGAATTCATTTGGGATGCTGCGGTACTCGAAGGGAACCCTCTTTCTTTCTGTGAAATTAAAACATTAGTTGATGGCGTGACCGTTGGAGGCAGAAAAGTCTCAGATCAGCAGCAGATTCTAAACCTCGTAGATGGTCATCGGCGCCTTCTCAGCTTACTGAAAAGTAGGCAGTTTATCGCTTCTTCGAAAACCATATTTAGTCAACTGAATGAAATAATCGTGCACGGTGAAAGCATCGATTCTGGATGCTTTCGTGGAGAGGGGAGAGAGTCGGCCAAAACGCCTGTCATCAATTTAGGTAAGCTGGGCCACTACACGCCAATATCAACATCCTCAGGGGCGTCCGAGCTAAACCGTGTTTTCCAAGAAGGTATTTCGGCACTTAATTCATTAGTTGCCTTCGAGAAAGCAGCCGCCTATTTTTTGTTTGGTGCTTTGCAGCAGTTTTTCTTTGATGGCAACAAGCGCACATCACGACTCATGATGAACGGGGTGTTGATGTCACACGGCATCGACGCAATTAGTTTTCCTGCTGCAAAGGCTGATGAGTTTAAAGATAAGATGTTACGTTTTTATAGCTCCAAGGACGGTACCGAAATGATGCGCTTTATCTTCGAGTGCCATCCTGAAGCTGACACTGCAATTCATCCTGTCGACTGAACCTGCAGTAAGTTATTCAGAGCCCAACGGCGACATTTCCAGAGTTAGTACATGCCACTATCGATCTCTATCAGCATCTGAGTAACCACTCTTGCTCCAAACTCATCCTTAGTGGCTTCGAGTGGTGTTAACCCATTCAACTTTCTTTTACTCTTGCTCAACCATCGCCGAGCTTTCTCTGGTCCACCAAACACATTTTCGGCAAGAGCAGCAAGGCGGGCCAGGCGGATTACCTTAGCGCTCTCATCAACAGTTAGCATTTTCTGACTTCTAATCCGCTCACTGATTGCTCGTGGGGAAATAATCCATGAAGTTTCATCGCGACTGAAGCCGATGTCTTCCAGAATTGACACGGTAGTTGGGCTGAGCCTACTCCTGGCTAACCGTGAGTATTCCAGTTCAGTGTCAACTCCCCAACCAAACCATTCTTCTAGCTTTCTGCTAGCAACACCTTTCTTCGAATTTTGCACAGTGGCCATATTAGTCTGGTTTCCATTCTACCGGATGTAATTAGATGCCCTACTGAAGTTCTTAGGCCCAGATGACCTATCTTAACGAAAATCTCACCGCTGTCATGATCCTATTCTTTTAGAGATCGTAGGGAAAATGATTGAAAACATCTATAAATTATAATAGGTTTCCAATGTGAACCATAAATAGGTTGACATTCGAGTCTTTTTCGACTATACTGAAGATTGGATGGAGCTAAAAATAACAATTAGAACTACATGTACATAAAGAAATTGGAGAAAAGTCATGTTAACGCCCTTAGGTAAAGAAATTAGAAAACGTCGTATAGATGTAGGGATTTCTTTGAGAGGTATGGCTGAAAGAATGGGAGTCAGTGCTGCATATCTATCTGCACTGGAGACAGGGAAGAAAAGTGTAGCTGAATCCACGTTAAATCAGATAGCTAATGCTCTCGAAGATCAAGATGGTAGCTTCTTTGAGCTTATACGAAAGCGAAATGAGTATTCAAAACCCAAAATTGAGTTAACGCTTCAGGGAAGTTCAGATCGCGCCCGCGAGGCCGCAGTCATTTTCGCTCGTCGATTTAACGGAATGGAAGATGACGAGTTTGACGAACTGATTGAATTTATAAATAGAGATTAGGAGGCACAATGTCGGGAACTAAGTTTAAAGTTAAGCCCCGTAGTAGGGTTAACATAAGAAGGGTAGCAAACGCTGTCCGCAAAGTGACTAATTGTACTACGGCCAAGTTCCCGATAATGCATGTCCTAGAATTCACGCTTCCAATGCTAGATGAAAACTTTGAGCTAATTGTTTTAGATGAGAAAACAATGGGTGCAAATCATGGCTTTGCAAAGCCTACTAAGGGAATAATAGCTCTTAGAGAGGATGTCTATTATGGAGCGATAGATGGTAACCCTAGAGACCTGATGACCGCCGCTCATGAGTTGGGGCATCTGCTACTTCACCATGAAACACATTTTATGAGGACTAGCGCTGATGTTCCGTTAAGAGCTTTTGAGGATAGTGAATGGCAAGCCAATTGCTTTGCTGGAGAACTCTTAGTTCCAGCTAACATCGTTGCATCAGAATGCGAATCTATCAATGAGGTGATGGAATTGTTTGGTGTTTCTCGTGAAGCTGCCAAAGTACAAACAAAGGCCTTCCAAAAGGAAGGCCTTATTAATTGGTCTTAACATTGTGGCTGCAATGTTAAGAACAAAAAGAGACGGTCCCGAGGGCGTCTCACTTGGAATTAGATTCAACTGGAGTATAACAAACACCAGATTAATTTCAAGCCCTAATCTCCTCGGTGTAAGGAGGTGATATGACGTATGACCAAGAAGACGGTTAAAGTTCCACCCGGCATGATGGTTATTTTCCGAGCGAGCAAAACTTGTCCAAAGACGGGCCAAGTGATGTATGCGAGAGATTATGGCCTTAGAGCGTGGCCTATCTATGTGAAGAAGAAATAGATGGTTCCGCCGAATAAAATAGGGGGGTGAATTCCCCCCTATTTTTATACACATAACAGTACTCTCATTTCTAGCCGGACATTCGAAAACATAATCAATGATAAAAACTAGTTACTCAACTTTCCTGTAAAAGCGTGTGGTGTCTGTGGTCTAGTTTTTCAGTACAAAAAAGATACTTGGCCCTATCATATTTTTGATGTACGGGCCTGATTTCTGAAATCAAATTTTCACGAGAAATACCCGATATCTCGACGCCTTCGTCTAAAATAGCGCTTAATGAAGTATGCTAAACGGTAAACCAATCCAATAATGTGCTATCTAAACCCTTAATTAATAGATGTTTTTTAATTTAGTAATTGCTATTTATTTTGTCAGCAGCTTTCAATTTTTTAACTAAAAGATAGTCATCTTCCATAAACTGAGCAAATCATGCATCAATCCGTGCGCAGGCAAGAGGCTGAACCAAGGGTATTAAACTTCGTCGTCAAAATAGGTCTTCGAGTAAACGCTTCTTGCTATGAATACACCACGAATTCGAACAAAGGGATTTTGTTGCAAAATAACTCTCTTCATTGCTTTAAAGTGAGAACCTGTCGTTAACACATCATCGAAAATGATAATATTATTGTACGGTGTAGCAGGAGCATTAAATTTATAGATGTGCTCTAAATCATCAGGCCCCATCCTGTTCCCTTCTTGGAGATGGTTTGCGGCATGACTTTTTGTAAGTAAAATAGCCTCGTGCCAATTAATAGAATTGTTCAAAGTTTTTGCATTTTGCAAGATATCTACCATCCGTGAGTCGTATTCAGGATGTGTTTTTTCTTTAGATGGTGGGATAGGCACAAAACACCAATCTGTGAAGTCAAACCCACTCAACAGTCGAGCTACGCGCCCAATTGCATTCTGTTTATGCCTGTAGTCTGGATAGCCTTTACGGGTGACACTTTTCTTTAAGTTAAATATGAGCTGATTAGGATCACTTGCGGAATACCCCATACCCACCGTGTACTCGTAAAAATAGAAGCATTCATCTGAGTTATCTAGATACCGATGGAAAGGAAGTGAAGCTGCGTCAATTTTATTAAGCCTGGTGTTTGGCATGCTTTACTCAAGATTCTCGATAATATCGGAAAACTCTTTAACCCTAATGGCACCTTTCTTAAGGTACTGATCAGGCCAGGATATTTCATGATTTTTAAAGCAACTATCAAGAATAAATAGTTTTCTCCCCTGCGCGATTGCCGCCCTTGCTTGATACAAAGTTCCACTAGTATCCGAAGCCTCAACGATTATCGTCGCTTCAGTTAAAGCGGACATTGTGATATTTCGCTGCGGAAAGAAACTTCGATTAATCCTGAAGTCTTGCTGCGAGTATCTTGCAAATGGAACTTGACTAATGACAAGATAATCCTTTGCGATTTTACTTTGTAGTTCTGTGTTAGATTTCGGATAAACTTGAGTCAGTGGTGTTCCAATCACAGCAATTGTCCTACCCCCAACTTTGATCGCTGTCTGATGCGCCATCGTATCCACCCCTTCCGCTAGACCCGACACAATTGTATAGCCGGCTTCTACCAGAAGGCGCGTAATCTTTCTCGTCCTTTTCAAACCTTCATCGGTTACCTTTCGCGCCCCGACTATTGCTATTGAAGGCGAATGAATAAGATTCCAGTTTCCTTGATAATATAGAACCTCAACAGGATTCTTAGCGTCCCTTAGCTTTTCAGGGTAGTTCGGCTCTCCATGCACACGAATACCGAAAGGAACGTCTGACTGAGAGAGTTCATTGATTATTTTTCGAGCCAGTTCCAGATTTCCAGAAAGCTCTTCCTCGCCTACCATATCGGATGGCTTCAGAAAGGGATTTTTTTTGAAATAATTAGCTATACGGGAAAACGAAGTTTCCTTTCGCTGCCAAATGGCCTCATATGCCGCCATTTCAATAAAAGGGGAAATGGCATCACCAAAATCAAGTTTATCTTCAAACAATTCTCGCATTTGTTACTCCAGAAATCGTCGTGATTTTTCTGTTAATGCTTAATGTAATGAATCGCCAACAGTAAGTCCATTTACGACCGTCAGTAAAAAAACAGTCCAGAATGGCAGCGGAAATTTCGGGTGCTCCGGCAACATGGTATAAGCGCAACCAGACACAAAATAATACCCTTTGAGTTAGTAATACCCCAACTTCCTTACAAAAAAGTAGCCTTCCTGGCCTCCTGCCACTCGCCGACCATGGTCCCATGCATGCCAACAGGTGCAACTGTAGGGCTGGACTGCGCTTGGCCTTGTTATGATTGCCCGTGACTCTGTTAGCCTATTTAGGCGCAAGGTTAAGCGCCTGTTGCATAAAAGTTTCGAAAGCAAACTACGTAGCGATATCTATTCGTTACGTTGAAACTAAAACCTATCGGACCGCCATTAAGCCCTGCACTAACTGTAAATTATACGCGAATTTAATTCTCAACTACGCTAACCACTCATCCACTTATCCTGAGTCAGGTATAGCACATATAAGCCAACGCGAAAGCCATTATCCGCAGTGCGCCGCTTTTTGATTTCGACTTTTGTGTCACTGGACTCAAGCGATGTCTGTGCCTCTGGCGCCATCAAATCAAGCAACACATAACCATTCTTATGCGTCAGTTTCCTCTTCCTATCTCGGTATTCAAATTGATACGACTTTTTGAACCCAACATTTTTGTTCCAATATGCTCGACTGCTTAACTTACTTTCCTGATTTAACCCATCTATACAAATAGTGGCTCGTAGGCGCTCTACAGGCTTCCCGTCTCTGTCTGGTAAGGAAAGATCTAGTAATCGCATGGCGGATATAAAAGTCGAGAAGGGTCTTTGTGACGTAAACTCAATACCTTGTTCAAAGGCTTGGCTGTGGGTGATAAAGTATTCGAGCGCTCCATGCAGTTTTTGCTTTTGCTTTTTTGTCAGCTTAGCCACTGCCAATAGCATCCTCTCAAGTGTCATCATTTCCCTTGTTTGTCTTGGTAAAGGGACTAACTCTTTTACATAGACAGTTTGCTTAGTTTTCACCGAACTCTCTGGTTCCTCAATGTATTTCGTCCGTTTTCGAGAATGCCGAGCCCTCAAGATGACTCTGTTGCCTTTCCTAACCTCCTTTTTTAATTCAAAAAGCGATTCTGCTCTGGCAATTGTTTGCTCAATGGATACTCCATGAACGCTGTATTTATCTTCCAAAATTCGGAGCGATGGACGAGTATCAAAATACTCGCGACATGCTAGATAAAGGTCTATTAGTTCTAGCCGTTCTCCACTTGGCTCCCTTCGATAGAGCCCTATCTTTTCGGCGATCACAGGCCTCCAATCTTTCACCTCATTCGCAACCGAAGATTTGCGACGCAATAGACGCAGTGATCGTTTTCGCAGAATGCACGGGGTGAGCTCGCCGGTGTTCGTCAGTTCTGTATTAGGCACACCCTTTTTCTTTACTATCTCAAATAAGCCCCGCTCAGTAATACCTGCTAGTGCGCTTAGTTCTTTATTTCTTAACGTAGGTTGTAGTCTCATGAGCTCAGATTCGAAGATGAGCGATGCAGTATGTATGTAGTGATGCAAGGTTGTACTCGGATGTGCGTGTCCGATAATCAGACTAATAGCATGAAGAGTTTTCCGACTGGGTTGGAGAGGTTCACTGACATCTAGCACAGCCATCCTTTCCTGCCCAATCTGCGCGATAATTTCGGGTGTGCTCATTCTGGCTATTAATGAACCTGCATGTACAGTAGTTGGCATCCATGACCAGAATCTCCATGTTCCAAAGCTATGGCGCAAGTGATGAAAGCGCATTCTAGGATTGCCCGTGACTGCACGAAGATACCAAGCTAGAGGTTCGAACAAAGCTTTTGCTGTGAGAAAAGGACGGTTATTGGAAGTTATATTAAATAGGAAGCTATTTTCTCCAGATTCATTCAGCCGGGTGCAAAAGAACGCGAAAATGGTACTTCTTTCGGTCGGCGTGACTAAAGCTCCAACGGGAATCCTTCTGTAACCAGACACAGACTTTAAAGATCTTTGTGAGTGAGGACTTACAACTATTTCCGCTTTCTGCAAAAGTTGCTCGCCATTTAGGTCGACCGGAATATGGAAATCCGTTAATCGCAGGTAATGCACTTCTGACCTTCGCATTCCGGTGCGGTATCCCAAAATAAGAAGCACCAACTGTGCTAATAATAAATCCGCGTCTTCTTTTTTCTGTGTTTTCTTTTTGCTCTCCCCCGATAAGAATTTTTTCAGTGCAAGATACTCCCAGGGCATGAGTACATCAGCATCGACCGCTCCTACTTTGTGAATTCTATATTTACGTAATATAAAAGTGTCTGGGACGTGATTTGCCTCAATTCCATATTCTCGTGTCATAAAATCATGAAAATCGCGCAGCGCTGCTGCTAGGTTATGAGCTTTATTGAATAGCCTCTTCGCTTTTTTCTCATCCGTTTCTTTCTCAGCGCGTTTCGCAACACCCTCAAGAACTCTCGTATAAAGGTCTGATACCTCGCTATTTGAAAGTTCTGTGAAACTCCTGTCGCGATCAATAAGTTTTAGGACTTTATTTATCCTTTTATAGCGATTTTTTGATGTCTGTACTGTGAGTGATTTTGACCAAGCCCCATCATTCAACAACCGATTGGAAAGCCATCGTGTTGAAAATATCAACTGGGGGCTGACTAACCACTCCATTTGCTCAATCTGGTCGTCTAGAGTTGCAGAGAGTTGCTTGCGTTCGGTGTCCGCTGATGCATTCAAAAGGTCTTCAATGTGCTTCACAAAGAAATCATCTGGACTTTCTGACACTAGCTGAAGAGACGAACGAGACAGAGTGTATTCCTTTCTGCTATTCCCCTTCCCCATTTTTGCTCTTGGTGCTTTTCTAGTAATGAGCCGCAGAAATGCACCTCTGGTGATAGGGAACGAGGTCACTTCTCCGTTTGCTATATCAACCAGTGTAGGCGTCACCTCTATGGCAAGTCTTGATGATACCCCTCGAATCAACTGTCCCTCACTCAACGGTTGAATCGATTTATCCGAATATTTTTTAAAAAAATCACAGAGCTGCCTATACCAAGACTTTCGTTTACCCTGAATTCTCTTTCCGTTGAACCATGAGGTAATCATCAACAATGTTAAAGAGTCTGGATTCCATCTTTTGTACTCCCCAGTGCTACTTACAAGATCAAACCAGACCTCTTGTTCAAGAACACATGGTGCATCCAGTCGGCGGAGTTGATGATAAAGGACCTCCAAAAACTCCTTTCGGAGCAAACCACCGAACCGCATGGCGCTATACAATATCCGGCCTATCGCATGCTCAGGTTCTATGTTTGTAACACCTAGAGAGTATCTGAATATCTGATCTAGGTTTGACACGTACTTGACTAGGTCTAGGTCATTAAGCACAAACCTAGCCGTCGGTCTCTCGATAGCTACGGTGCTTAACGTAAAATCCCCACTGCGATTCAAGCTAGAGATAAAAGCACTCAATTCCTCGGATATAGATTTGGCATCTATTGGCTCAAACTGTGTCATTCTAAAGAAAATGTCATCTATTACGTCTTTCGTGAATAGAGGCACTTCTCGATGCAACTCTACATCGGGAAATACTCTTCTAAGTATCTCTTGAAGCTCATCACTCAATTGCAGAAAATTCATACATTTAACCCCGCGATTGGTTCAATAGATAAACTTTGAATCAACTTATCAATAGCGGGCATGACTTCCCTTCGAACATCCGCCAAGCTGAATGTGGACATTCGGTCACCAACGCTTTCCCCCAATGAATAATGCCCAAGCATTATGTCCACCGATTCGGCGGATACCCTTTCCCGCTCTAGGAACGAACGCAAATATTTACGATTGGAGTTAAGTGGCAGAGTGTTGAAAGGCTTGAGAAATTGGCCAATTATGCTTGGCCGTGAGCTTAGAATTTTGTGAGTAACCGGGTCTATGAAGAACGTTTTGGATTGACCATATTTATCGGAGTCAAAGCTTTTCGGATTTAGGAAAAACAATTTGTCCCTTACTGACGAACTGTGCATCCTGTAATTGTCTGCAAGCACGAGGGTTAGGGGGTGTGTAGGTTGCATCCTAGTGTGAAATTGATCTTCGGTATCCTTGTCACGAAATACCAAAATGTCAGATTCGGCAAGAATATTCTCTCTTCCAACAAAAGGGTCAATCACCGAACGGATTCCAGTAAGTAGGCTCTGTGCGAAGATTGAATACACGGTATATAAGTTATGGAACTCGATAAATGCGTACTTAGTCGTTGCGCGGCGCAGGGTATTCAGTTCGTTCTGTAATGCAGCGATAGTCCGATATAGCCCCTTTGTGTCAGGAACATACCGAGCCCCAAAACTTTCTTCTGGCTTAGTAAGGTCGAAATCATACTCAAGGGAGTCGAGGGGCTCACATGAATGCGCGTTGATGGAGTCCTGAAAAGTTGCCTTTAGACTCAATTCCGCCTCAGCGAGCTCAAGGTAAAGTTTTGTATAGTGGTCCAGGGGATGCGCGGAGTAATAATAACGAGCGAGACTTCCGGGAAGGGTTCTCGCGAATATATAGCCGGCCACAGAAACACCGAACCTCGAAGCTGCAGCACTAATCAGATAATTGGTGACCTTTGCTGATGTGATACGGTTCGATACAGAGCCAAGAAATTCCTGCACATCACCCATAGATACTTTTAGTTTTAAAAAGGGTTGAAACAGTTCCGCGTGTTGATCAACAAAAGACAGATTAATCACTTCCACAATGAAACCTAACAGAACAGGGAAACGCAAAAGTGTCCTTGGCGTCGTCGATTTTGAATTCGATATCTCTGGAGTTTTAAAAGGTAACTCCAACCGGGGTACGACCCACGCCTTTCGGGATAAACACAGGGCTATATTATCTCCCATCTGATCAACATCGAGATTGTCACTGTTCTTTGTGACGTATACTCTTTTTGCTCTGTCGAATGTTGAAGATGTAAGCAACATGATGAGGATAATCAATGACAGCGCAACTTCCCGTCGACTTCTTATATCGCTATTCATTGTTGCGTGCAGCAGCTCTTGCACTTCGAAATTAGAGAGTCTAGTTACGCTGAGTGGAAGATACTGATTATGCCGCTCGATGCGATGCTGTTGACCCAGCCTCTTAACTTTGTTTCTAAATTTCTGCGCGTAAAGAGGTGTACTGACGTCAATAAACCACGCCGTCGGATTTGGGTTCTGAAGCTCAGCGATTTCGATGCCCGCTTCCTCTAACTCAGCCTCGAGTTCTTCACTCACCTCAAAAGATTCATACGTTCGGGCGTGCGGAACGAAATTTTCGTCAAACTCATCGCGGAACGTAAGTGGATAGACGAAGTACTTATCACCAAGAGAAGCATAGCCCCTGATTCCTAATGAAAGCCTTTTCTCAATAACCTTTTTTTCACCTATACGCTTTCTTCGCGTTACTGGTCGATTAGTAATAACTTTTAGGAAACGTAATGCAGATTTAGTGTTTGTGAAAAGGTTGCGGCCGTAATCATCAACATGTACGAATTCCTCGTTCTGGCACTCCAGAAATCTATTGACCGCCAAATAAACTAACTCGGTCGACAGGGTTGGGTGCTCAAGCTGTTCCTTTAATATCTGAGGGATTGGGTTCTCACTAAGTATTCGAACAAAGCGACAATAGTCGTCGATGTCGTTAGCGGAGACTTCTGAGGTCTTTAACCACGCTACTTGCTTAAGTTGATGTAAAACGAAGGTGCGATCTTCAGGGGCAAAAAATAGCAGTGAGTAGAGTGGAAAGCTCTGAAGCATGCCTCGGGTAAGTTTTTTTGCAGCCACATTCTCAGCGATAAATCCAGACAGCTCGGCTTGTGAGTGTATTGCTCTAAGCAACTTTTTGGCTGTACTCAAATACTCAAGCAGTTTAGGTGAAGTGAATTCCTCGACGGCTGGTACTCGAAGCATTTTGATGCAGCCAGAGATTGCTGCGCTCAAGTTCTTAAGATGATGCGGGGCCTCAATAAAATTTAGAAATTCTATCAGCCGCTCTCGCTCCACATCTGAATATCTGCAGAGGTCATCAATGTTCTCTTGAAACAAATTATTTTCGACGCTCATGTATTCTCGTCATTCCGCGAATGGAGCGTAGATCCGAATGTATTCTTGAGGCGCTCTCTCCACCCAATACGTCCACAAGCTTCTTAGTCTGCTGCGCAACTTTTGTGGACAAAGAAAATAAGCATGGAGAACCAACTAGATCTGTTTTGGCGAGACGTAAGATTTCGTCCGATGTTCCTTGCACAATAAAACAACCAACTTTTGATTCAGGCCGCAGAACTGATTTAACAACTTGAAAGGTCTTAGCGCCAGCCACCACAAAAATTTTGTTGTTACGCTGACTTAAAAAAATGGGATGAAGCAGTGCCAAATCGAATGCTGCTTCTTCCGTGAAACCAGAGCTAACTGCAACAAAATCTCTATCAGAAAGCTCTGCTATGAAGCCGGCTACTCGGGGATCAAAAGTAGTGATTTGATTAAGCTCGATCTCTCGCCTTTCGAGGATGCGCATGTGTGTCCAATGTCAGCTAAATGTCAAAAAGGACTATACATAAATCGGAATTAATGTGCCACATTTTACATCAATCGATGTAAATTGGCTCTTAATCTAATATAAAGTGATTTACAATTACCCCTTGAAGCCCAATAAAGCCGCGCTATACTGATTAAGACTAATTGCATCTACTGCACTCCGGAGGCAGAGGTCAGAGGTTCGAATCCTCTCGGGCGCGCCAAAATAAAGAACCACCCAAGCGGGTGGTTTTTTGTTTTGGGGTGCCTGAGGCCAGATGAGAACTTCTTCAGGTTCGACAAAACGGCAGGATTGCCGTTTTCAACTTACGAATGTAGCGAGTACGCCCGCAGGGTGAACGCCATGGATGGCGCGAAGGAAGATGCCCGCTAACTCCTGACCTATTTGGGTTGTTTCGTTTTAAGTCAGCCAAAACGTACTTCATTAGCGACCAATTCGACTAACCTTTGTTTACAATGCATCACTAAAAAAGACCTCATGGTATTTGCTCTCGATCTCCGCTACTTCCTCATCGGTCAGTCCCGCAAATTCCTTTCCTTTAGCCCTTTGTGACAACCTACCCTTACCTTGCGTTAAAAAATTCAACAGCAGGCTCATATCTTTATGAGGCATATCAAATCGATTATTTAAATATTCCCATACTTCATCATACCTTTTAAGGTACCTCACTTCTTCTGGAAGGACCTGCTCTACCGTGTCTTTCACACACGCAAATAGGAATTCCGCCTGGCGAGTCATATCACCATACCGGTACAAATCAATCGTATCGTTAGTGACGTGAACATTTCCTTCTCCTGTTGGCTCCCATTCGATATACCTTAATCGAGGCTTAGTAAAAGACTCTAAAACGCTCTTATATTCCCCTATTTTTTTAAGAATAACGGCGGAGACAGGAAAAATAACACCTTTTGGCGTGAAGCCACTTGCGGACAAAACATGGTGCATTAAGTATCGATGGATTCGACCATTTCCATCCTCCAACGGGTGGATAAAAACAAACGAAAAAGCGATAACAGTCGCCATTAGAACTGGATGAAACTCGGACACTTTCATAACATGATAAGCATCTAAGTAAGACGATAATAACTCATTCAAATCTTCCGGCTTCGCAGATATGTGCTCCGGAATTGGTAAGTTGGTTACCCTATCATGCTCACCAACAAAGCCTCCCGTAACGCGAATGCCTGGTACAATAAATCGATTATCGGGAATCACGATTTCCTGTAGTCGTTCTATTTCATCAATGGTTAAATCTTTCTGACCTGCTTGCCCGATAATCTTGCCCCATCGCTCAATACGGTTTCTCGGCGGTCGCTCACCTTCGATAGAATATGACGCTTTCGAATCGGATAATAATAAGAAGGCTGCTGCTCTTGCTAGCAAGTCACTGTGAACGCCTCCTATGCTACGGATCGCCTTTTCGCTTAATTGTGCTTCTATGTACTGGACAATTGCGTCTGTCTTTTTTATCAAAGGACAGAATCCACTCACCCCTGGTAGATTATTATTTATCCGTTGGCGCGCAATTTTTCTTGGCCTACAGCCAAATTGTAACGCCTCGTTAAGTGCATCAACATAGTTCCCAGAAGTCGCATCTTCAATTGGCAAGACTTGGCCGATAAGCCATTCATAAAGAAACCAGATTCTGCGACTATACGCACCCGTCGGTTCAGTTAAAATTGAACTCGTAACATCTTGTTCACCTAAGGCAATAAACAAGCTTCGGATAATCGCTAAGTCGACGCCTTCATATTTTAAAGCAAAGGTTAGTTGCGCAAACCAATGTGCGTCAGGCTTGTAGCGGCTGCCCAATAATCGCCATCTCCCCTTGCTGCGTTTTGCATTTTTAGCTGGGATGATGGCATATATTTCATCGGGTGCTGGAACAGAAAGGCGATACTCGGTGATAAGCCAGGCGTACCCCACCAAAGCAGCTTCGGGCTCTGGGAAAGCTTCCTCATCAAAAAACTTCACTTGCCTACCGAGCACCATATCACCACCATGAAAAACAATTACTGAGCATGAAAAACAGTTATATTAGATTAATCGCTGTGCATAATGATTACAAGATAAGATCTACAGCTATTGCTACAGTGAGTTGTGAAAAAGGTTTACTTTAAGTGAAAAACGATTAGGAAATGGCCATTCTGGTGATTTTTGATTATTTTAAACGATTCGGGTCCGCAGTTTTTTCTCAATTCACAGAGCTAGAATCGGCCCCCAAAGCGGGAAATGTTTAATTGACCTCTCCCCCATTCCGTGACCAAAGGTCACACTAATTGATGTAAAAGGTGAATTCATGAGTAAAAAAAGGCGAAAAACCCTGCACAAAAAACGTTAAAAGAGAAACGTCGAGAAAAAAAGCAAAAACAGCCTAAGACTGATTAACTCTCGACCCTTGCGCTAAGGGCTTCTTCGGAAGCCCTTAGCGCAAATCAATCCTCCGGCGTGGCGAACCTCGATCCCTACCATCAAAACGTGCCTTGTATCGATAAGGTGAATATCGGCCCAATGCGGCGGTCGCGCTCTTCGACAAAAGCGATAGGATCCGTTCTGCGGCCTTCATAGACAGTGCGATCCCACATACTGCGTGCGCCTAGCAGGTTGCCGAGTGTTGCGCGCACCGTGTGTCCAAACACACCGCGATGCTCTAAGTATGCGCTCGCCCACACGGGCCCTTCCCAGAACCGTCCTTGCTCTGTTAATCGCACGTTCCGCGCTTCATACACATAGGACGCATTCATGCCCCACCCCCAATCACTTCCAGGAGGATCGCTTCTGAGCACGATGCTGGCAAGATTTTCCAAGCTACGACTAATTGGTCGTGTTTCACCAGTTAGGGGATCCTCCACTCGGCTATCCTGCCATATAAAACGGGTATCGACACGACCCCCTTCCCAGCCCAGTGAAGCAAGCTCAAATGTGTTTTTCCATTCCACACCGTAGCGCCAAGCATGGTCGATATTACCCGGTGATTCACCGTCGTCGCCAATAGGAATGATATCAACGATATCATCAATGCGATGCACGTAGGCTCGCAGCGTCGTTGTTCCCATCTCACCAATTTTAGTGGATAGTTCACTCTCTAACTCCCACAACTGCGGTGGTCTCAAATTGGGGTTTGCCGAATTTCTAACATTGTCATTAAGATTGACACTCGACAGAAAGTCAAAGAAGTTGAGCTGACCGACACGACGTTGCAATCGGATATTCGCGTCGGTGTCAGAAGACAACTGCCAAGCGAGGCTTACTGAGCCTTTAGGCCGTCGGAAGTGACGCGTCATGCCATCAGCACCGACCTGCTCCAAGCGGGAATACTCACCTCCCGCATTCACCTGAAGGGTTAAATTATCTCGGAGATGGCGGTTGTAACCGGCCATGATTTCCATGCGTTTTTCTTCTACAACGGCGGTGGCTCCTGCCAGTTGCACAGGCTGAAATTGGCCATCTTGTAATTGGAAAAGGCTAGCCGTGCTATCGAGTTGATTGAATGCCGCTTCCGATGAGAACTGCCACTCACCGCCGTCTCGAACGAGGCGATATTCAGCTCGTGCGATGTGTTCACTTTCGTCACTTGTTCGATCAAAGCGATTACCTGTAACAGGTCGGTCGTCGGCATAAAACATATGCACCTGGTTGGACGATTCAACATGCATGGCGCGCGTAAGACCAATCAGTTTCAGTCGACCCGGTCCCCACGGAAACTCGTAGTCAGCGCCCAGCTCGTAATTATAACCGTCAGCGTCACCGCGCAGTTCGCGTCGGCGATCCACCATTTCTGGACCACTTCTCGTTCCATCTTCAGAAAAATGCTCAAAAATCTGGCGATAAAGTACATTAATATTAGCCACGGAATCGCCAAGGTCATTGATCACAAAGCGGCCACTTAGGCGAGGTTGGTTAAAGCGTGATTTCCACTGATCGTCACGATATTCAATCACATCACCTTGTGCATTACGCACAACAGTCGGTCCGTCGGCTCCACCATGACCGGAATGGTTATCTAAACCAAGGGAATACTCGACGCGTCCTGTATGGCCTCCTGCTGATACTTCGAAATTTGAAAGGCGAGGGTCCGTATTGTACGGACGAAATTCAGGTCGCCATGCGTAAGCGCCATTAATCCGCTCAGCCTTAACAATCACATTAGCCACTTGCCCCGACAAACCGGACACATCAAGTGTCGAAGCATCAACAATTTCAATGCGGACCACGTTTTTAACAGGAATACGACCGAGTTCCCCGATAACTTCATTGCTCTTCCCTGACATCCGCTGACCATTGATCAGAACGTTGCCCGTCGCCTGCCCTAGGCCACGTTCCTGAATCTGCTCACGAATCACAAAACCCGGAACCTGCTGCAGCATCTCTAGCGCGGTGCGCGGTGCATAGCGTTCAAAGTCTGCGGCAATATAAATGCGCCGCCCATCATTAATCTGCGAGTCGGTATCATCAGCAAGTGCTGGTACCGAAAAGAAAGATACTGCCAAAGCGCAGCCTAAGGTGGTAAAAGATTTCAAATTCATAAACGGACTCTTCATAGTTTTTCTCAATTTGTACGAATGTCTTCGGTACAAAACCCTGCAGTGGTGAATCAATGCTGATTCAAAATCTATATGAAGCAATTAGCGTGCCAAGTGAATAATTCAATATAAATCAACGCGGTAGGAGATATTTCTTGAGGTGGTAATGATAGGGTTCACGAGTATTTAGTGGTTTTTACACCTTTTTATGTTGAATTGACCACTGCTTACAAAAAACCAAGACTCTCGCCCGCGCAGGTGCTAAACGCAAGCAATTCACTATAAAAATAACGAGTTAGGAGTCAGGGTGGTGTAGCGCACATACGACCACGATGCGTATCTTCATAATCGGAGCAAGGGTCACAATTGAGTGGCACTTAACAACGCTCCTAGGAGATAACGTTATGGATAGTCAAAAAAATCAAGGCTCAAACGCGCCGAGCAAGCCAGCTCAGAAGCAGCAAGCTCAACCTGGTCAGCACGATCAGAAAAAGCCTCAGCAAGCGCCTAGCAAAAAAGCGTAGTTTCTTTACGCCATACAGGGCTCAGCAGAATTTGCTGAGCTTTTTTATTGAACCTGCTTCTTTGCGAAGCGCGGTTTCGGCCGACGGCTGCGATGCCCTTCTGGGGCTAATCCGCTGGAATGTTTAATGGAGTTCATCAGCGTATCGAGCTCATCTTGAGTGAGATCGCGCCATTTGCCTACGGGTAATTTATCCAATCGGATATTCATAATGCGCGTACGCTCCAACTTGCGCACTTGATAATCGAAGTGTTCGCACATCCGGCGGATTTGTCGGTTCATGCCTTCCACCAAGATGATTTTAAACACAAATGTAGACAACTTCGTCACCTTGCAGCGTTTGGTGCGAGTTCCTAGGATCGGCACCCCGTTCGACATACCACGAATAAAATCTGCGTTAATGGGCTTATCGACGGTGACTACATATTCTTTTTCATGTTGATTACCGGCCCGTAATATCTTGTTCACCAAGTCGCCGTTGCTGGTCAACATAATCAGACCTTGGGAGTCTTTATCTAGCCGCCCGATGGGGAAGATACGTTCTTTATGGCCCACGAAGTTAGTAATGTTATTGCGCTCTGCCGAGTCTGTGGTAGACACCACTCCCACGGGCTTATTTAACACGATGAAAACAAAGCTCTCTTTATCTTGAGCAGCAATGATGCGCCCATTCAAACGTACTTCATCACCGTCTTTCACTTTGTCGCCCATCACCGCAGGACGACCATTTAAGGTCACCTGGCCCTGCTCGATAAATTTATCGGCTTCTCGGCGCGAACAAATCCCACTTTCGCTGATGAATTTATTCAGTCGTACCGTGTCCCGTGCTTGCATAGTTCCTCGGTGCAGATGAAATAACACAGTTATTATCTATTTCTGAAGCGGCGAAAGCCAATGAAAATATCAGCGATGTTTTCCGTAGAATATCGAATATGCTGAATCATATGCCTACAGGTTTCGCCTTCGAGACGCTCAAACACCTGTGTTGTGATGGATATATCGTTCTGCACACCGCAACAAAATGGCATAAAGTAATGTCTATAGGCGAAATAATTGATAAATCATTCATAAACATCCCGAAACAAGGACAACAACACATGCATCACGCCACTGGGTTCACAAGGAATTGTTGGTTATTTTCCGCATTCATCGCATTGGCGATGTTTATCGCTGTACCTGCCCACGCCCAGGATATTCGCTCGGGGATCAACGAAGCCTTTCATGAGGTGTACGATGCCATTGAAGCGGCCGATGTGAAAACGGCTGAGCGAGCCTTAAAGGATATGCGGCGTACGCATCGCGATACGGCAGATTTTCATTTTCTTGAAGGGCAAATCAGCATGCTGAAATTAAACGATGCGTCGATGGTACGCATGCCATTTATTGCTCGCGGGATGCGCCGAAGTTGGGAGCGGGCGGTAGAGATTGACCCTGAGCACCAAGTATCCCTATTTAGCCTTGCTATGTATTACGCCGCCGCACCCGGCATAGTGGGTGGCGATAAGGAAAAAGCCACGGCGATTCATAAGCAACTCGCAGAGCTCAACAGTAGCTGGCAATACCCATTACATGTCACCTTACTTATGGGTAAAGAGGCAGAACACGACGAAGTGGAAGCTGCTTTTGAACGCTGGTTCGAAGCCTACCCAGAGCTCATTGGTGCACGGATGAACTATGTTCTTATCCGCAACAATGAAGACGATCGCAGCCGCGTGTACGAGCAATTAAAAATTGTCGATACGCTAATTGAAGCGAACCCGGACCAGGTGACTGCCGACCAGCGCTCCCAAGTGGATTATCAGTGGGGAAAAATGGCCGCAGAATCGGGTATAGCCCTTGAGGAAGGAAAGAAGCGATTGCTCGCGTTGATTGAAGAAGATCGCATCCCCATGAATATACGCGAAGGCTTTGTGCACGCGCGCTTGGGCGCAATCTATCAGCAACTGGACGATCAAGAAAACGCCCAGAGCCACTTTGCGAAAGCCAAACGACTCTCATCTGACGACAGCGATCTAAAGGAATTACTGGAACGTTTAAATGTATAAGTAACTCACCCGTTTCACTCATTGGCGCACATAGCGATGCATCCTACAACACGATAAAAACTCTCGGGCGCTGAATGTACTTTCTGCAGCCCGAGAACTTCAAATCATAATCCTTGAAATCGGAACGGTTCTGCTTCAGCAAAATAACCGCTGGATTCCCCCGCATAAATCTCACCGCCTGCCAGTTCTAACTTTTTCACCGGGGCTCCTTCACTAAAATCGACATTATTGAAGTCGACCCATACCGTATTTGGAGTGAGTACGTTCTCGAAGTAATACACCAAATTGCGTTGGTCAGATACCACCCTCCAGCGGGTATTCGATAGGTGCGGCTGTTCTGGCGTACCTATGCCATAGGGCACGGAAACATTACGAACCACACTAAAAACACTCGCCGCCGCGATTCTCGGGTCACTCGTTTGTGGGATCATATTTAAGTAGTACGACGCTCGCACGAAACGATCGGCGGCCTTACCAGTACCAGGCAAAAACGCCTGCCCTGGCACGGTATCCCAATAACTCTTAATCGCGAGTTGCTCACCAAATGGAGGATCGTTGGTCATCACTTGATAGTCACGGCTATGATGAATCTTTAGCTTACCGCCAATATATTCAAAAATAGCACTGTCACCAGTGGCATCCGATAACGACAAGTGTACCGTAGTGAATTTATCAGTGCCGGGAATGAAATCTGACACAATGGCAAAGGACTCTTCCGCAAAAAAATCCACAGCCTCCGCGACCGTGGCAAAGTTATCAAGCGCATACTGCGCCCAAGCTGATATGGTCAAGCCAGGTTGATCGCCGTCTTTCTCAAAGTCTGGATACTCAGAGGCGACCAACCACAGTAGATTAGCCACCAGACCCTTTTCATTCATGCCATCAGGAGTAGCTATATCCCACGAACTTGCAGCAACACTGCCATATTTCGAGCGCCATGTAATCGAGTTAGGACCCACTTCACCTTGTCGCTCCATACCCCGAGGGAAGATCCATAAATTGGCCGGAATATCGATCGAGAAGTCCATACTTCGACCCGTAAGCACAGTGTTATCTGGGCCTAAATACACCAAGCGGGTGCAGGCTTCGGCGGGTGTGGGCGTTGCGATATAGACGACAAGACTCGCGGTAAAAACGGTTGTGACTAACTTTTTTATCATGATATTGGCCTCACTGTCGGAGTCGATACGTACAGGTCTCGAAAAATCATCCAAGTACTCGCTGCGCCGTATTAGCAGCCTTGTTCGTTAGAATACGGAGCTTTGGCCATTTTGGGTTCGCATTGCGCAGTGAGTAGCAACCAGTCGCCATTACCGGAGCGATCCTTAGATATCTCGATATATAGCGTAATGGCTGAAAAAAACCACCATCCCTGTGAGAAGTATTAGGATTAAAGTGATATTCAAAAATTGCTAACTGCATATTATATAATTGACAGATTAACAATAGATGCATATTGTTTAATTTACATTAATTAAATATATGAATATTAGGTGATGTGCAATGAGCGTAAAAATTGCTGCGAATAGACAATATGTGCAGATCGTAAATCGTTCTGCAGATCAGCTAAACACATTGAAAAAACCACCTGAAGGGTGGCTTTCGGTTATGCGTAAAGCACTCGGCATGTCGGGAGCTCAGGTAGCGAAACGCGTTGGCGTCAGCCGTAACGCGATCTATCAAGCCGAACGCAATGAACGCGATGGAGCAATTACGATTAATCAGATGCAAAAGCTTGCCGAGGCCATGGGCGGACGGTTTGTCTATGCCATTATCCCAGAACACGGTCATGTGGAGGATGTAGTTCGATCACAAGCCCATCGGGCAGCAGAATTGTTGGTCCAACGTGCAAATGCTCATATGGCGCTAGAGCAGCAATCACTTTCCCAATCTCAAACAAAACGCCGGATTGATGCACTTACAGAGGATCTCATCCGTGAGATGCCCGCTGACTTTTGGGAGCCTAAGTGATATTTAAAGAGCCCGATGGAGCAACGCCGCTCGATCCTAATGAAACACAAGGACTGAAATTTCAGCATATAACAACGCGTGCTGAATTAAACGAACTAGAGCAGGCGAATATTGAACAAGGCCTGCGCTGGGTGTCGCGACGACGTGGCGGCTCTGTTTTTGATGATCATTTCATCCGAACCCTGCATAAACGGCTCTTTGGTGATGTTTGGACGTGGGCAGGCGCGTATCGAAGAACAGAGAAAACCATCGGTATAGATCCACAACAAATATCAGTCCAGCTCAGGATATTACTTGATAACATTCAATATTGGATTGCCCATAGTGTTTACCCACCCCTCGATATTGCTGCCCGCTTTCATCACCGCTTAGTTCAGATTCATCTTTTCCCCAATGGCAATGGCCGCCATGCGCGCATCGCAACCGATATATTACTCGAGGATGTGTATAAGCTACCACCTATTCCATGGGCCAGTGGCTATGATCTTGAATACGACAATCAACGACGCAAGGAATATATAACCGCCCTTCGCGCCGCTGATTGCAATGATTTCACGCTGCTACTCAAATTTGTTGAACGAGCTAAATGAGTTCTCATCAGTCCGACAGCGCGGATGGGTTATTAGCTACGCTCAATAGCATCAAGCTTACTTTGCCCCCATCCGAGCAGCTCGCCATTGGCGAATACTAAGGGTGTGCATTCGTCTTTTGTGGTCATGCCATCGGCGGTGACGCGCTGTGTACGGTAATACAGCACACGATATTCCACACCATCACGAGAAAGACGCTCATCAAAGTCAGGGGTGCCCATTTTCATCAGTACCGCACTCGGTGATGTCCCAATATTTAATTGCGAAATAGCGGCACGATTTTTCTCTTCGCGCACTTCGAAAGACGCAGATTCCCGTTTCACTCGCTTGTCACCATCGACGACCACAACACAACCAGACAAAAGGCTTACCGACAGAAGCCCGGCGCTTAATAACATGATTTTTTTCATTCACTACTCCAATAATTCATTGCGTTAGGTAACGCGAACATAGCTAAGGGAACACATAATGCATTCTTCAATCAGTAAGAAGCAATTAGCGTGCCATTTATTTTAAATAATAAATTCAATGAGTTATAGGGGAAGGGTTAAATATGGATTACCCATGAAACGAAAGCTTCGCCAATTTCGCTAAATAGATCGGCGAGAAATGCTAACTGAATGGCGAAATGTGTCGTTGCTTTAGGCGTCGGCTTTTTTGAGTCCCCATACGAGTAACCGACGGTCGAGCCATGTTTTGAAATCTGGCGTTTTTTCCAGCTGCATGCGCTCTAGGAGCGAGGCGTACTTATGACCTGCCGATCCAAAGAGAAAGGCCTGGATCAAGGTTTTTGCTTTCCCCAATGGTGTCGCGGTGTCGGCCTTCAGCTGTTTTAACCCTTTACCAATACGCAGCTCTTCATCGCTGAACTCGCAACCAAAAGGAAACGGCGGGAACAGGTCTTGTTGCTGAAACTCACGCAGTGTTTGGGCTACGGCAGCCGGCGTATTGTGTTGCCAGTCCGCCGGCATTTCAAAGTTCGCATCTACCTTCCCCGCTTTCTTTGCCTGCTTTAATAGATCGGCTTGGAAGCGAGAATCAGCAATGCGAATCAGAGCTAAATACACATTCTCATCTGATTTTCCGCGCAAGTCCGCGATGCCATACTCCGTAATGACAATGTCACGCAAATGACGAGGAATAGTGCAGTGCCCATACGAAAATACAATATTTGAATTTGTTTTACCGTTTGCGGTGCGAGTACTACGAAGGGTTAAAATAGAGCGGGCTCCTTTTAACTCATGGGCCATAGCCACAAAATTATATTGCCCACCGACACCACTGAGCACACGTCCATCTTCGAGCCCATCCGACACTGCCGCCCCATCCAGGGTGCATTGCATTGCCGAGTTAATAAAGCGACTCGATACGCGCTGGGCCGCCTTCAACCGTTGATCACCAAAGCGATGATCATTGAGGTCATTGATAAAGTTAACGCTGGTCATATTAATTAACTTGCGTTGCTCCGGTGTGAGCTGTGCCAGCTTCTGGTAAAAATTACGCGGCCCTAAGTAAAAGCCACCATGCATCACCACTCCTTGCGCTAAGCGAGAGTCATTAATGGATTCTGGGAGCGGGATACCATCGTTTATCTGCTGCTGTAACTCCGCATCGGGATACACCTTGCGACTTAAAACTCCGGCTTCAAACAAATAGATAAAGCCATCTACCATCATTTCGCTACACCCATATAATCCCTTCGTAAAGGGTGCGATGCCTCCATACTTCTTCGCAACTGGGAAGCGCTCAGCCACCTGAAGGTGGTGATATAGCGACTGCCAAGCAGAGTTGTTCTGATGACGTAAACAGGTGCTATAAATCAATGCAGAGCCCAATGAGCCAATACCGACCTGCAGAGTGCCACCATCTTTGAGTAGGGTACTGGCGTAAAAACCAATCAGATGATCTGTCGCATTAATCGGTGCTTGTGGTACCGAAAATAACGGATAGTCGGTACTTTCTGTGTCAAAAATCACATCAAATGTAGACGTGGGCAGCGCAGCGTCATTGCCAAAGAAGGGCAGATTACGATTGCACTCAGCGACCAGAGCCACGGGCTTGGTATCTGTTTCAGCGGCCCGTAATTCGGTAAATAAATCCAAGGACAAGTCAGGATTACAACTTAAACTGACCTGATCAGGGTGTGCTGGATCAGTATCCGGCGCCACGATTTGTGCGACTACATTGATATCAAGGGCAAGTAAATCGCGCAGTGCGTGGGTATAATTAGTGCAAATATAGCGCTGCTGTTGCTCTTTGTGATTGAGATAGTTCCCCGCCTGAAAAAAGAACTCCGACACCTTCACATTGTCGGGCAACTGGTGATTAAGAACATCACGAGCGTATTCAAGCTCAGGAATATCACCATAGATCCGCTCAATGAACGGGCCCATAAAGCGCGCTTCAAGGCCTGGTTTAGGCTTTGGCGCGACCAACGACAACGCAGTAACAATATGCAGGTCGATTTCCGGATCGTCTTTCGCTCGTTGGTATAACGCGTTGATAAAATGAATCGGCTTTCCCAAGCCAAGCGGGAGACCCAAGGTAATTTTCTTGCCCACTTTTTGAATCACCTGATCGACACACACATGACTTTCTGACGTTCTTTTCGGCGGTTCCTGCGACATGATGCGACTCCAAGGCTTTATCGATTTCCGGTTACTGAGCGTCGGCATAGCGCGACTATTCAAAACTAATCTGGTGCGTTAACACATGCCTATCCACACAGATTATAGTCAATGCATCTCACTTCGATGAGAACTGCCTGGGGATTTTTCTTTATCCGACATAAAGTTGCTATGCGGGCATAAAAAAACGGAGGCTGCTGCCTCCGTTTTTCAAATAGTTTTGGAACCGAGCTTAGAACGCAAACTGTGCCCGCAGCGCAAATGCTGTTGGCTTCTCATCACCGTTGATACCATCTTTGATATCCGCGAAGATAACGTTCGCCATAAAACGTACATTGCTGCTTGCATAGTAGTTTAAGCCAAGCGTGATATTACTTTGCTCACCACCCACGATCAGGCCATCTGACAAATTCGTTTGGCTATAACGTGCTGCCACTTCCCAAGCGCCTTTGCCATTTGGAGAAATACCACGGAAGTTACCACCGCGGTAACCACGTTTTTCACCGGTCAACACATAGCTCGTTTGAATGTGGAATCCGTCAAATGTAACGTCTGGATTGCCATCACGGTTTACGTTGTTCGCAAGGTATTCTGCTTCAATTGAGAACGGGCCTGATTGGTAGGCCGCTTCTAAACCGAATTTCAACGTGGAATCCACATCAGCAATGGTGCCAGTATCGATTAAACGAATATCAGCCGGACGCACTTCTGGGCGATCACGGTAACGCAGTGCGTTAAAATCACCTCGGTCTTCGGCAGCAACTGATACACCTAAGTGCAGCAACTGATTTTCGCCAACCGACGGAGTAAACACTAAACGTCCCGCGATACCCATAGGTGCATCACTACCTGAGTTCGCACCTGAAGGACGCTCGCCCCCAATACCACGGGTATAAAGCATGGATTGGAACAACAGGTTATCTATTGATTGTGCGTAATGAATACCGATACGGCGGCTATCTGCAGTAATATTACTGTTCGAGGCCCGCTCCATAAAGGTAATAGCATTTGAGCTTGTTAATTCATTCAAGCCCATAGGTACTTTTACCTGACCGATGGTCAAGGTACCTTCGCCCAGCGGTCGGCGTAGGTACACATCGTTAGCGCTGGTGCCATTTTCAGCAAAATCATATTCAATTTGGAATGACCAAGTGTCGTCTAACTTGCCAGACATACCTAGGCGAGTACGACGCAAAGCCGTTGCGTTGCCCAACTCAGTCACATCTGAATCATACGTTGCCGTATCTAAGTGCATACGACCTCTAACTTCGACGCTTTTTGCTTCTGCAACTCCAGAAGCACATGCCAGTGCGATCAATGCTGCAACCGCTGAGATTTTTAGTGTAGTAGTCATAACAGTTCCATAACAGGTTGAGTGAGAGTTACGGAAAGCTATTAGACGTGCATTGCATGACAATTCTGCGAATTAATTATGACGTTATCGTGACAATTGCAATCGACAGTGAGCCATTTCAAACCGCCTTTTGGTCTACACTAACAAACATGAACTCTATTTCTACGTTACTTTTAGTTGTTCTCTTGGTATTCCCTGCCCCTGCGTTTTCCGATAATCGCGAACGTACTGTCTGTGGGTTTATTAAAGAACGCCTTTATTTCAGTATTTGGAGTTCTCAGGCTCCGAGTCGCAATCCTGCTCAAGTCACTGCAAACGTGCTCGTCGACGAAGCAGAGTTTGTTACTGGTGATGGGAAAACCCTCCGCGGCTATCGATACCATGCTCACAATGACAGTTACGAGCGAGTTGAGCCCCAAGGGTATGTGCTCATGGCCATGGGCAATGCCATGGTGAGCGATCAGATGATCGCCACCCTTGCGCCCTACGCTGCGGCAGGTTTCAATGCTTATGTGTTTGATTACCGAGGTTATGCAGACTCCGAAGGACGTCGACGCATTCAAGCCATCGTGAAAGATTATCAAGAGCTGATCGCGCATCTGGCAGACGACTATTCAGAAGGATTGCTGTATGGCACTTCGTTAGGTGGTCTGGTTATTCTCAATGCACTCAGCGAGCATCAGGATTTTACCCGTGCAGTGATCGATGCGAGCCCTTCTCGGCTCTCTGATCACGGCTGTCCAGAACGATTCGACCCCACAAACCATCTCACTGCAAACAACGCAAACAAGTTTTTGGTGATTACCGGTGGTCGCGACCGCGTGCTCAACGACGGCATGACTGGCCCACTGAGACAGAAAGCTGAGGAAGTTGGTGCTCACACCTATCATGGAGAGCAGTTTGATCATCCATTTATGGATTCAACGCGATATCACAACCAACGGCAAGCGCTCATTATTGAGTTTTTGTTACAAGGAAGGGTGAAAACGCCATAAATCCTCACCAATATGTCCCCGCGCATTGAATGATCGGCCTAAATCGCGTAGATTGCGCACCTTCATTCGCCTGTCTAATTTTTGAGTACCTATTTAGTGATTTCAGCTGCAAACATCACCATGCAATTTGGTGCAAAACCTCTCTTCGAAAATATCTCTGTCAAGTTCGGCCAAGGTAATCGTTATGGCCTGATTGGCGCGAATGGGTGCGGCAAATCCACCTTTATGCGTATTTTAAGTGGTGATCAAGAACCCTCTGCCGGCAATGTGTCGGTGGCACCGGGTTTGCGTGTAGGTAAACTGCGCCAAGATCAGTTTGCCTATGAAGCCTTCACCGTTGTGGATACGGTGATTATGGGTCATGAAACGCTATGGGCTATTAAGGAAGAACGCGACCGGATTTACAGCGGCGAGATGACCGAAGAAGACGGCATGCGCGTAGGCGATCTGGAAGTTGAATTTGGTGAGTTAGACGGGTATACCGCCGAGCCGCGCGCGCAAGAACTGCTTACCGCTTTGGGCATTCCCATCGAGCAACATTTTCAGCCCATGTCGGCGCTGGCCCCTGGATTAAAAATCCGCGTGCTCTTGGCGCAGGTGTTATTTTCGGATCCGGATATTATGTTATTGGACGAACCGACCAATAACTTGGATATCAACACCATTCGCTGGCTTGAGAATATTCTTGCAGAGCGCCAAAGTACCATGATCATTATTTCTCACGATCGCCACTTTTTAAATAGCGTGTGCACGCACATGGCCGACATCGATTACGGCGAACTGCGTTTGTATCCTGGAAACTATGACGACTATATGTTTGCGTCAACTCAGGCCCGCGAGCAGTTGCTACAAGACAACGCCAAAAAGAAAGATAAAATCGCCGAGCTGCAAAGCTTTGTGAGCCGGTTTTCTGCCAACGCATCAAAAGCAAAACAAGCCACGTCGCGCGCTCGTCAGATTGAAAAGATTAAGCTCGATGAAGTAAAAGCCTCGAGCCGTATGAGCCCCTATATTCGCTTTGAGCAACACAAGAAGCTCTATCGTCAGGCATTGGAAATCGACAAGCTGAGTAAATCCTTTGGTGAGCTGACAATTCTTGATCAAGTCTCCACCCATATCGAAGTGGGCGAAAAAGTCGCGATCATCGGTGCCAACGGTATTGGAAAAACCACCCTACTTAAATGCCTTATGGGTCAATACAAAGTCGATCACGGTCGCTTCAAGTGGTCTGAAAATGCCAACATCGGTTACTGCCCTCAAGATCACGGCAATATGTTTGAGCAAAACATCACGGTGTTTGAGTGGATGAGCCAATGGATGCAACCTCACCACGACGAGCAAAATGTGCGTGGTGTGTTAGGCCGTATGCTATTTTCCCAAGACGACATCAAAAAGCCGGTGAAGATACTTTCAGGTGGCGAAAAAGGGCGCATGATCTTCGGCAAGCTCATTCTACAAACACCGAATATTCTCGTGATGGATGAACCTACCAACCACTTGGATATGGAGTCCATCGAGTCTCTGAACTTAGCCTTAGAAGACTACAAAGGCACCTTGCTATTTGTCAGTCACGACCGTGAATTTGTATCGTCATTGGCCAACCGAATCATCGAAATCACCGAAGATGGCATCCGAGATTTCGCCGGAAGCTATGATGATTATTTACGCCAGCTAGACAAGGCGTAACGCTATAGGCCTTATCAAGTAAGGGCCATGGCGATGGTGTTAACTTAACTTTCCAGTAAGTCCAAACCGCTGACTTGTTTATCTCTGCCTGTTTACTAGTATGTATAGGCTTCAAAAAAATGAGGAGATAAGTCAGCGCTATGGCGTTAGAGCCTACTGAAGACAGCGACAAGATAAAATTAGGTGTTCCGCAATCCACAGATGCTTCTGCGGTGAACCTGCTCATCCAAAATAGCCCACCTCTCGATACCAACTCACTCTATTGCAACCTATTACAAACGAGTCATTTCGCTAATACAGCGATTGTAGCGAAACTGAACGATCAGGTTGTTGGCTTTGTTTCGGGGTATATCAAACCCGAGCAACCAGACACATATTTTTTGTGGCAAGTGGTGGTTGGTGAGCAAGCACGAGGTCGCGGCTTGGCCAAACACATGATTACCGCCCTGTTTGAACGGGACAACTTTCGTGATGTGCACTGGCTGGAAACGACAATCACCCCAGATAACACGGCATCACAACGGCTTTTCAAATCCTTAGCAAGCGACTGGCAAGCATCTATAGATGTGCAGGTGTTTTTTGACAAACACGCACACTTTGCTGGCCAACATGAAAGCGAAGAACTTTATCGCATTGGTCCGTTGCAGCGATAACGCGCGCCAGCCTATTTCTTATGATTATTTTTAAAATTGATACGGAGTAAAGAATGAATATTTTTGAGGAAGTTGAATCTCAAGTGCGTTCCTATTCTCGTTCATTTCCTACTGTTTTCACGACAGCGAAGAATGCTCGTTTACAAAGCCGTGATGGTCAATCATACATCGACTTTTTAGCCGGTGCAGGCACCTTAAATTACGGTCACAACAACGACCACTTCAAGCAGCCCTTGTTGGACTACATTGAGTCGGATGGCATTACCCACGGCTTAGATATGTATACCGGTGCGAAAGAAGATTTCCTAAATGCTTTTAACGATATTGTCATGGGTCCGCGCGATATGGACTACAAAGTCCAGTTTACCGGTCCAACAGGCACCAATGCGGTGGAAGTGGCCCTAAAAATTGCCCGCAAAGCAAAGGGACGTACCGGTATTGTATCGTTCACCAATGGCTATCACGGCTGTACCTTGGGATCGCAAGCGGTAACCGGTAACAAAGGCCAGCGTTCTGGTGCTGTGGTGTCCCTGCCCGATGTGACGCGTATCCCCTATGATGAATATGGCGACGAGAATGATGACTTTATGGGTCTCAAACTCCTCGACCAGATGTTGAGTGACCCAGGTAGCGGCGTGGAAGTACCTGCCGGTGTAATCGTGGAAACGGTACAAGGCGAAGGCGGCTTGAACGCAGCCCGTATGATCTGGTTACAGCAGTTAGAGAGTCTCTGTCGTAAGCACGACATGCTGCTGATTATCGACGACATTCAAGCCGGCTGTGGCCGCACAGGTACCTTCTTTAGTTTCGAACCTGCGGGCATCAAGCCTGACATTGTGACCTTGTCGAAGTCCTTAAGCGGCTACGGCTTACCGTTTGCGATTACCTTGCTGCGTCCCGAGCTGGATAACTGGGAACCCGCCGAACACAACGGTACGTTCCGCGGCAATAATTTAGCATTCATTACGGCTCGCGTTGCCTTAGAAAAATACTGGCAAGATGATGCCTTCAGTAATGAGATTAATGAGAAAGCCAAGGTGCTCGAAACCCGCTTCCAGCGCATTATTGATCGCATGGATGTGCCTCTTACCCTGAAGGGTCGCGGCATGATGCGCGGCATTAGTACACCCGATGGCGATATCGCCACGGCGATTTGTAAGCATGCCTTCGCAAATGGGCTTATTGTTGAAACCAGTGGTTCTTGGGGCGAGGTCGTGAAATGCCTGTGTCCTCTCACAATTCCCATGGATGATTTGAAGCAAGGGCTGGATATTCTCGAAGACGCATTTGAACAGGTTTTGAATAAGAAGCAGGCTCAAGCGAAAGCAAGCTAATTAAATTAAAAACAGGAGATAGTACATGATTGTTCGCACACTAGAAGAGTGCCGAAATTCGAAACGTAAAGTAGATGGTGAAACCTGGAATAGCGTTCGTATGTCGTTAAAAGACGACAACATGGGCTATTCGTTTCATATCACGACCATCTATGCCAATACGGAAACTCCGATTCACTATAAGAATCACTTAGAAACCGTGTATTGCATCTCAGGTGAAGGATCTATTCTCGATAAAGCCACTGGCATCGAGCATCCGATCAAGCCAGGCACTGTGTATATGTTGAACAATAACGATGATCATATTTTAAAAGCGAAGTCGGAATTGCAAATGGCTTGTGTGTTCAATCCGCCGCTAAACGGAAAGGAAATTCACGGCGAAGATGGTGCCTATCCATTGGAGGCTGAAGCAGTCACGGACTAACGCACAGCTTGCAACACCATTCACCGTTACACTCACAGAGCAGAAGGGGAAAGCAACATGCAAGGCCATACAGTCGAAAAAATTGGTGGAACTTCCATGAGCGATTACGAGGCGGTTCGCGACAATATTATTGATCTGAATCGTCCTCCCCATGCTCTGTATAACCGTGTGTTTGTTGTGTCCGCCTATTCGGGCACAACAAACGGTTTGCTGGAAGATCAATCCACTAACAAGCCCGGTGTATACGCCCTGTTCGCCAATGATGATTCCGATTCAAAATGGAGTGACCGCCTCACTGAAGTTGCCGACGAAATGTTAGCGCGTAATAAGAAGCTATTTCCCAATGAACATACGCGTCGTCATGCGGATCAACTGGTAAACGATCGCATCGAAGGCATTCGCAACTGCCTACTGGATCTCCAGCGTATTTGCTCCTGTGGTCATTTCCAGCTTGAGGAGCATTTATCCACAGTACGGGAAATGCTTGCAGGTCTTGGCGAAGCCAATAGCGCGTTTAATCTTGCCCTACTTATGCAACACGAAGGGGTGAATGCGCGCTTTGTCGATCTCACCGGGTGGCAAGAAACCGACAAGCTCTCCATCGATGACAAAATTAAAAAAGAACTGGCAGATTATGATTTCAGTAAGGAAATGCTGATTGTAACCGGCTACGCCCATTGCAAGGAATCCATGCTCCGGGCTTATGGTCGCGGCTACAGTGAAATTACCTTTAGTAAAATTGCGGAAATCACCGAAGCAAAAGAAGCCATTATCCATAAGGAATATCATTTGTCGTCGGCAGACCCGAAGGTGGTGGGCGATGAGAAAGTCAGCCCTATTGGACGCACCAATTATGACGTGGCAGATCAGTTGTCATTAATTGGTATGGAGGCTATCCATCCGAAATCAGCCAAAGGTCTGCGTAAAAAGAATATTCCTCTGCGTGTGAAAAACACCTTCCAACCGGACCATGACGGGACCTTAATCACTAACGATTACGTGAGTGATGAGCCCTGTGTTGAAATCGTGGCGGGGAAACACAATGTGTTCGCCCTTGATGTATTTGATCAAGATATGACCGGCGAGCAAGTTCACTTTTTGAATATCCAGCAGATTGCCCAAGACTGTAAAGTGTCATTGTTGGCCCGGGAACATAATGCCAATACTGTCACGCTCTACATTAGTAGTGGTTTCCAAGGTATTAATAAGCTCAAAAAGCGCCTGCAGGATAACTATGTGAACGCGGAAATATCGAGCCGGAAAGTGGCTGTTATTTCCGTAATTGGCAGTGATATGAATGTACCTGGCATATTGGCAGACGTGAGTAATGCGTTAGCCGACGACAATATTAGCATCCTGGCGATCCAGCAGGGAATGCGCCAGGTGGATATCCGAGTGATTGTTAGTAACGACAGTTACAAAGACGCCATTCGCGCACTGCACCGCCGCTTTTTTGAATCAAGCAAAGTAGTATGCAAGCATAAAGTCGCTTAGAGCAAGCGCGCTTTAAAACGGCGACCTTTGAGTTTGTCGTTATTTAAACAGGACAAAGCCAGTTTGGCTTTGTCCTTTTTGATCGCCACGTAGCTATTAATGCTTTGTATGCTGATCTTGCCGACGCTATCAAAATCTAAAACGTTATTCCGTGTCAGCGCACCCACGATGTCGCCCGGACGTAACTTATCTTTTTTCCCACCCATAATATGGATAGTGGTCATTTCCGCGTGTAAAGGACGCACCTGTTGAGCTGCAGACTCAGGCAACTGTTGCGGCTGGCCCAGCGTTGGCATCGTATCTTGCAAGAGGCGGAATTTGTATTCGTCCGCAGGCGTAACCAAGGTGATGGCCAGGCCAACCTCACCGGCGCGCCCGGTACGCCCCACGCGATGGATATGCGTGTCAGTGTCGTGGGCCATGGATACGTTAATCACCATATCCAAGGCTTTAATATCGAGACCCCGCGCAGCCACATCGGTGGCCACCAGTATGCGAACGCTCTTATTGTTAAACTGCAGTAGAGTTTGTTCCCGATCTCTTTGCTCTAAATCCCCATGCAGTGCCTGCACACTAAAGCCGACATTATGGAGAACTGTAAACAGCGCATGAGTCTCACGCTTGGTATTGCAAAACAAAATGGCATTGTCAGGCTGGCGCTCGAGTAACAATTGAATCACGGCATCTTCGCGGCTATCGCTAGATACTTCATAAAATACTTGCTCGATACTGTTCTCAATAGGATTCTCTTCCACAACAACGTGCTTCGGCGATCGCATCAAACGCTCGGTAAGGCTCGCAATTTGAGAAGGAAAAGTGGCACTAAAGAGTAATGTCTGTCTGGTGGCAGGTGTAGCCGCGATAATCTGATCGAGCTCCGCCTGAAAGCCCATATCTAACATGCGATCCGCTTCATCGAGCACTAATGTTTGTAAGCGCGAAAAGTGAACTCGTTGCTGAGTGAGATGATCCAGAATACGTCCTGGCGTGCCCACAATCACATGAGCGCCATGTTGCAGCGACTGAGTTTGAATTCGGGAAGGAACACCGCCACATAGGGTTAACACTTTGATGTTGGCCTGACTACGTGCCAGCCGACGGATTTCATCAGCGACCTGCTCGGCAAGTTCTCGGGTCGGACACAGCACTAGGGATTGCACATGAAAATCCGCTGGATTCAGGCGCGCAAGTAAACCTAAAGCAAATGCAGCTGTTTTACCGGAGCCTGTCTGTGCCTGCGCGATGACGTCATCACCCGCTAACATCGCGGGCAAACTTTGCGCCTGAACCGGCGTCATCTGATTGTATTGAAGGGTTTTTAGGGTGGCTAACTGCTCGCTCGACAGCGGCAGATTGGCAAAATCAGTCACAGACATCACTTATTCATCTTAGCGGGCAAACGCCCTGCGTCACAAAACGCCAGTATATCAAGTGTGGACCCTCCCGACGATATGAATCACCCATACGATCAAACTGACCATGAGTATATAAACATAAGTGCGCCACCGCACAGACAGCTTTAAGCCGCCCATTCATAATCACAGCCATGTTGAATTCTACAACATACGGGGTTGGATATTACCCCGTATCACTATATCGAGAGGATATACACAATGCGTCCTACATTATTTAATTGGTCCAGCACACCCAAGTGGTTTTTGCTGGCAATCGTTGGCACCTTCTTGGTTGCCTGTAACGATCATGGGCGTGGGCCTATTCTCGGAACAGACGGCAATGTTGCCTTATCACCCACCGTCACAGCAGTGGCACCTGCTAACAATGCGACCAATGTTACTGTCATCAATCCGACAATAACGGCTCAATTTAGTGAGCCGGTCAACGCCTTAACAGCAGCAGACTTTACGGTAACGTGCGCGAGCCCGTGTACCACCCCAACCGGAACCGTCACGATGAACGCCTCGAACACTATGGCGACATTCACCGTAACCGATCCAGCAGAACTAAGCAGTTCAACCGTGTATACGGCAACCATCGTTAACGCGACCAGTCGCAGTAACGGACTGTCGATCGCACAGCCTTATGTTTGGAGCTTCACTACCGGTGCCGCATTAGTCAGCACGCTTCCACGGGTGACCTTGACCGTTCCAGTAACCACGGAATCGGATCCAACACCTAATGTGAGTGTCAATACATTGATTACTGCCGAGTTTACTAAAGACATGGCGGCGGAAACCTTTACCGACACTAGCTTTACCGTAACTTGTGGAACGCCTTGTGTGAATCCGACAGGCTCGGTGTCGTATAACGTGGCATCGAAACGTGCTGAGTTTACACCGACAGGAAGTTTAGACTGGGAAACCACCTATACGGTTACTATTCATAGCTCGGTCACCGACTTGGCTGGCAATGAGCTTGCCGGTAATCAAGGCGATGCCACCAGCGCAAGTGATTACATTTGGAGCTTCACTACTGCAGCCGCCCCAGTTGCCACGCTTCCTCGCGTGTCTTCAACTGTACCGGCCACATCAACGTCGTCTGAGCCGACCTCGAATGTAGTCGTTAACACGGTGATTTCCGCAGAGTTTACGAAAGAAATGGACGCGGATACCATTACCGACGCCACCTTTATCGTGACCTGTGTGTCCCCTTGTGTGAATCCCGTAGGCTCTGTCTCATACAACATGGCATCGAAGAGCGCCGTGTTTATACCAGAAGATAATTTAGACTGGGACACGACCTACACCGTAACAGTAGATAGTTCAGTGACCGACCTAGACGGTAACGAACTTGCCGGCAATCAGGGTAATGCGACAACTGTAAGTGATTACATTTGGCAATTCACCACAGGCTCTTTAGTGGATACGACACGCCCACGGGTAACCATTACGGAACCGGTAACTTCAAGTAATGGCCCCACGGAAAATGTTCCGGCAAATACTGCCATCACAGCGGTATTTAGCGAGAGCATGCTCGCCAGCACAATCGATAGCCAAACTTTCACGCTCACCTGTGAAACACCTTGTGTGTCTCCTGCTGGTGCCGTGTCGTACGTATCCGGCTCAAAGAGTGCGGTGTTTACACCTGAAGAGAATTTAGAGGAAGGTACAACCTACACGGCAACAGTATTTAAAGAAGTAACTGACCTTGCCGGTAATCAATTAGCAGGTAACCAAGGACCGGTTACCAGTGCTAGTGATTACATTTGGACTTTCACCACCGTTGCAGCCGTGCCGGCGGATAACATTTTTGTTCTATCTACTGACCCAGGCGATGGCGATTTCATGGCCGTATGCCCGAGTGCAAGTATTAATGCCACTTTCGAAATCCCCTCAGGTGTTCGCCTTAATCCAACGACTGTAAACGACATGACGTTCATTGTGGTTGAAAACGACAATCCTGCGAATAGCGTTACTGCTGAATCCATCATGCTTGATCAAGATACAGGCACCATCATCACCTTTATCCCTCAGGAAGAGCTTCCAGAGAATGTGACTTACCTTGTCACCATCAAAGGCGGCCCTGATGGCGTGAAAGATCTCATCGTTCCGGGCAACGAAATGCTCGAAGATTATGAATTTACCTTTACTACTGAAGCACCAACCGAAAGTTGTTTGGAGCCTGTGGATCTCGGCACCGCAGCCCCATTTGGAACGTTCGGTGGTAGCGCTGGTGTTACTAACCAGGGTTTACTTACCATTGTGAACGGCGATTTAGGAACCACTGCGACGTCAACATTGGTTACAGGATTTGTATCTGAGCCAGGTTGTGAATACACCATTACTACGCTAAATGAAGGCCAAGTGAATGGCAAAATATTCACTGCTCCACCGCCTCCAACAGTTGCGTGCCCACAAGATGGTACAGCAGAGACTGAAGCCATTGCAATTCAGGCGCGCCTCGATGCAGAAGCCGCATTCATTGCACTATCGCCAGCCAACATGCCCGGTGGTCAAAACCCAGGTAACGACAATCTTGGTAGCTTGACACTTACCCCAGGTATTTATACAGCACCTAGTGGATCATTTCTTATCCAAGGTGGCGATCTTACGTTAGACGCACAAGGCAACCAGAACGCGGTATGGGTATTCCAGATGGCGACCACGCTTACCGTGGGCGGCCCTGGTGCTGATTTCCCACAAAGCGTTGTTTTAACAAACGGTGCACAAGCGAAAAATATCTTCTGGCAAGTTGGTAGTGCAGCCACCATTAATGCAGGGGGCGGCGGCAATATGAAAGGAACCATCATTGCTCAGGATGGAGTCAGTATTTCAACCGCTGGCAACGTCGATATCGTGACCTTAGATGGTCGGGCACTATCTCTGACCGCATCAGTTACGATGGTAAACACCGTGATTAATGTACCTGCAGAGTAATGGAGAACATGATGAAAACGAATAAAATTACCCAAGCGATAGGTGCGCTGGCCATACTCGGCATGTCGGTACCCGCGGTAGCCGCTGATCAAACCGGATGGTTTATCGGCGGAAGCGGTGGACGGGCACACGCGACCATCGCAGAGAAAGAAATCATTGCCGACTTGCTGGCAGCCGGATTTGAAACCACAGATTTTAGCACCGACAGAAAGGACTTCGGTTATAAGCTCTTTGCTGGCTATCAGTTCAATCCAAAGTTTGCTATTGAAGCCGGTTACTTTGATTTAGGAACCTTCGATTACACAGCCACAACAGACCCAAGTGGTAGTAAATTCGGAACCCTAAGTTTTAGTGGTTGGAATCTCGATTTTGTCGGCACCATGCCGCTTACTGAACGCGCCGCATTGATTGGTCGCTTTGGTGTGCATGAGGGCAAAACCAATACCAACTTTGTCGGGACCGGTGCAGTGAACGTGCTGACCCCGCATTATCAAAGCAAAGACTTTGACTTCAAAATTGGCGTGGGGTATCAGTATCAAATTAGCGATTCCTGGACCTTCCGCCTAGAAGCTGAGCGCTTCCGCATGGATGATGCAGTTGGCAACGCGGGCGATATCGACTTGTTCTCGATGGGTGTGATCTATCGCTTTGGTGCGCGTAAGCACGCCCCTGTAGCAGCACCTGCACCAGCGCCGGCACCGACGCCTGCTCCAGCCCCTCCAGTTGCAGCAACTGAGCAATATTGTAGTGCTCTAGAAATGCAATTTGAGATTGGTCAGGACAGTGTCGAGCGCGTGAATCGGGAACACATTCAAGTACTGGCAACCTTCATGACCACCTATCCAACCACTAAGGCTATTATTCAGGGCCATACGGATAATGTGGGCACTATTGAAGATAACCAAGCGCTATCGGAGCAGCGTGCGCAGCGGGTCGTCGACTTCCTCATACGTGAACATCGTATCGCAGCTAGTCGTCTGAGCGCTGTGGGCTACGGTGAGACGCGCCCAACCGCCAGCAACAGTACCGTTGAAGGTCAACAAGCCAATCGTCGTATCAACGCCGTGATTGATTGCGCGAACGATATGGCAGGGCTTAGTACACTGCCTGCGCGCACAACCTTAGCCATGGCACTTGAGTTCGATGCCAATAGTGCAACGGTCGATGCCAAGTATCACCATCAATTGGAGAATGTGGCGAAATACTTACACGCCAATCCAGATTTGATTGTGACGCTTGAAGGCCATACCGACAATGCGAATCCAGCTATGGCGCAAGCCATATCGGAACAACGCGCTCAAAACGTTGCCGATTATCTGGTGAATCATTTCCGGGTAGATCGCTCACGTCTGAATGTGGAAGGCTTCGGCGCCACACGTCGTGATACATACAACATCACCGCGTCGCATCGTCAAGATAACCGTCGGGTGAATATTATCCTTGGATACCCTAAATAACCTTTAGGGCTTACCAACCTTTAACGTGTGCCTGGTTAGTTGTTCCAGGTACGCGTTTTTTTTATTGCTGTTTTCGTAGTTTGGGTTTGTAGTGGATTAACCGTTCGCACTCTGTTTTCACCACTTGATAGCATTCACAACTACGATCCTCGAGCTTGTCGCGGTCTTTGATAGTTAAGCGACCACGGTGATACTCGATAACCCCTAGCTTTTGTAATTTCCCCGCCGCCACAGACACCCCTTCCCGACGCACCCCGAGCATATTCGCAATTAATTCTTGAGTCATCGTCAGCACGTTACTAGGAATGCGATCGAGTGACAGTAACAACCATCGGCATAGTTGCTGATCAACACTGTGATGCCGATTGCATACGCCCGTTTGCGCCATTTGTGTCATCAATGATTGTGTATAACTCAAGAGCAGCGTTCGGAAATGGCTATCCTGAGCAAATTCTTCTTTTAATACATGTGCAGGCAAACGGTATGCCACTCCGGCACTCTGAACAATCGCTCGATGTGGCGTACTATCGCCGCCCAAAAATAACGAGGTACCAAGAATGCCGTCGTTTCCGATTACGGATATTTCCGCAGAATCGCCATTTTCCATCACATAGATCAAAGATACGATTGAGTTTGTCGGGAAGTATGCATGCTTGAGAATATCGCCAGATTCGTAAAGGGATTGCCCCAAAGGCAAATCAACTTTTTGCAGATGTGGAGCTAACCGTGCCTTTAGCTCCGTACTGAGGGCGTTCAGCAAATAATTTTGCTCCGGTGTGGATAGCGGATAACTACCGCAGTCCATTTGTTTGATCGAGTTCATGCCGCGCCCATCCATTATATTCTTGGAGATCCAACTCGTCATAGTAGCTGTTATCGGGCACGAGCGTGAAACTTTATCGTGAAATGAGCATGAGAAAATCGCATCCTTCGCCTAAACCTTGATATCCAGAGGCACGGGACATCCGTGCCGCTAGGTTATTTTTGATGTGCTTTGAACACAACCTCACCATGTTTTACCACAAGCGCAACAGATTCAAGATGCGCAATATTTTGCAGTGGATTCTCTTGCAGAACAACAAAGTTGCTCTCATACCCTTCCTTGAATTCACCTATCTTGCGGTCGGTAAATAAACGCTGTGGTCCTATCTTTACAGCGCTATCTAATAATTGCTCGGGTGTGAAGATTCCAAAATTCTGCAAGTATTTAAGTTCGTGCACCACATTCACATCAAAGCGGTCGGTACCAGGGATAATCGCGACCCCTGCCGCATGCAAGCGGCTTAAATTGTTGATTTGAAGTGCTTGTACTTGCGCCAACTGCTCAGGGTTATCGGGATATACCATTTCACTCACGCTGACAGTGGTAATCACCGCCGTGCCTTGTGCCGCGGCCTGCTCGATAATTGCATCGGAGAGTCGGTAACCCTCTGGGTCATAACCCCGTTCCCAACGATAACCGGGTAAATGCGCGATGATATCAACACCGGCATTCACCGCTGTGGTGAAATCTGCATTGCTCTCCACATGCGCTACCACCCGTAAACCGCGCCGTTGCAGTTCTGCGGTTAAAGGCTGCACAAGCTCTGCTTGCAAGCCGTTAATACCATGGAAGCTCGGATTACCACGGCGCTCTTCTCGATCCGAATGGACTAAAATGATTTTGATAAATTCGCTGCTACTGGCGTTAATCAACGGCCATTTTTCATCGATATCCGCGATGGAGTCGATCACGATGTAATCCCGATCATGGATGTCTGCGGCAGTCACACCTTCATCGGCAAAACTCTGTAACGCCATACGTAACGGGTGCCCATCGGAACTCGAGATACAGGCTCCCGCCAATTGAATATCTAAACTGGTTTGGTCCAAGATAGTCCGAGTTTCCGCGGCATTGTGATGACTCCCACAAAGCATCAGGCCATACAAAATACCAGCTCGTTCGTAGTTGGGTGCAAAGTTGTTAGCAAGCCAAGGGTTTTGTAAATTATGATTATGACCTTCTACAAGGGGAGGAATAACAAAACCTCCTCGCAGATCCAACTCGTCATCAATCACGTCGGGAGTCGTGGTTGTAAGCACGCCCTCAATGGAATACCAGATTTGTGATACGAATGCGCCCTCTTGATACCACATTCCGTTAACCATACGAATTGTGCTTTGCCCCGCGCTAACCGAAGCTGATACACAGAAGCCTAACGCCACGAACAGTAACATCAGAGTTTTCATTATTTTTCCTCGCTTGAGTGCGCATCCCAGATCATAATCTCGCCCGCGGTACTCAACAAAATTAATTGTTGGTTTACCCACGCCGGACTCCCCATAAATCCACCACTCGCCATGACTCGTGCCATAACGCCATAGAAAGAGTCTTGCCAGGTGCCGTTGCTCATATCCCGACGCAAACGATCGTTCTCACCTAAAATTTGGTACACGTCATTAAGATAGGCACCATGGCGGCTTTCCCAAATCACCGACCCGTTCATTTTATCAAGGGCAAGGAGGCGCCCCGTCATGGTGGCGGTGAGTACTGCATTGCTAAACACAAGCGGTGAGCTGTATGTCCACGCGCCTGTCAATGCGCGCCATGCTTCCTCACCGGTATCCCGATGCAAAGCAAGCATTAACCCGGTATCCGAAGTACCTAAGTAAACATGCAGATCATCCACCGATACCGTAGGCACGACCCACGAACGACGCATATCATAGCGCCAAATTTCTTCGCCAGATAGGCCCGTTAGTGCATACATATAGCCATCGCGACTTCCAATAAACACTGTGTCATCAACCACCGTAGGGCTTGCTTGAATGCCGCGCCAAACGTTTATTCTTTGTTCCGATTCAGTGTCAAATTTCCATCGTAGCACGCCATCCGCATGTTGAATCGCATACACGGCGCTGTCCCAACTTCCCACGACAATCAGATCGTTCAACAAGGTCGGTGAGCTGTGTACGTGTCCGCCTGTTTTGAACGCCCATTGTACATTCCCTGTTTCAGTATTCAGTGCATACACATGATGATCGCTGCTACCAAATACCACTAAATTATCGACCACGAGAGGCGACGACTGCATCAAGTCCCATGCATCCTTCACTAGCTTGTTATTCGCCACACCGAGGTAATTATAAGCGGCAAACGTTGATTCGCCTTGCGTCTCAAACGACCACTGAATAGCACCATCACTGAGGTTAATGGAATAAAAGGCACCCGCTTGACTCAAAAAGTACACTTGTCCGTCGTTTACCGCAGGTGTCGAACGAATTGCACCGCCGCTATCAAAAGCCCAAATTAAACGCTTATGCTCGAGCGAGAACGCGTAGAGCACACCATTGTCTGTGGCCGCTAAAAGCGTATCACCGGATATCACGGGCGATGCAGTAATAGTGGCAGGGAGCCGGTGTTGCCATACGAGGGAAAGTTTCTCGGGAAATGCATCGGTAATGACCGCGTTGCGATCGGTACTTCCTTTGAAAGTCGACCAATCGCTCGCTGCCGCTTGCGCTTGACTGAAGAACAATAAAACAGCCAATAAAAGCAGGCTCAAGGTACTGAACCCGAACCCACGTTCGGATATTTGAGTGGAGAATGTATTCACAATAATGCCTCGTTTTAGTCAATGTGCATCGACAGTACGAGACCCGGATACAAAGAGGAACTTAATAAACCTAAAGGATTATTAAGGTGCCCTGACTAACGCCTTGAATCGCTCCATAAGACCCCTGTAGCCCTGATGATCGGCGACTTTCTCATACAAGGGATCTGCAGCAAACCACAGTGCCTCAACTTGTTGCTCAGCGAGTGCTTGGTCGAGATATGTCATGGCTGAATTGGCATCCCCGGCAATAATCGCATGACGGGCTAGCGACAGCGGCGGCCCATAATGACCTAGGCGGGAACTCGGTAATTCCTCTTTTAATATTCCATGAACTGCCGCTAAACCTTCGTCTTGGAAAATCATTTCATACCGATAGACGCTTTTGTCGGGCAAGTCAGCGAGCTTCATCAGGGCGTACAAATGCGACCACGCCATTTCATCATCGTCGGCAGCAAGCCCGATGAGCTGGCCAGATACGTGCAGCCCATAGGTGGGCGCATCACTTTCTAAAATGCGATTTATTTCTCCCCGTGCCGAGTCAAGATCACCCATCATCAAATGCAACCAGGCCACTGCGGGTATCGCATAAAACTCCGGGTAGGATCGACGGAGCTCATGAATACTCTCCGCGACACGGTCAGTTTCACCCATGGCCAGCATCATTTCTGCATAGCTGAGTAGGAATTCCGGCGTGTGCGTCTCTCGGGTGTACGCTTGCGTAAGTTCCTCATGGGCTCGAGTAAAGTCCCAGAATCCATAGAAATACACCTGCGCAGAAATCCAATGCAAGTGCGGTAACTCGCTATCCAGATCTCGAGCACGATCCAACAGAGAAGCCAGCTCTTGACCATGCTCTTTTAGTTGTGCCACTGGAATTTTGAATAACTTGGCCTGTACTAACCCCAGATAGGCTGAGGCATCTGGCCCTTGCGCCAGCACCTGTCGAAATAAACGCATGGCGTCGTCGGGAGAGTCGTGCAGGAGCGCTTGGGCGTCGGCGATCAACGCAGACGGTGGCTCAATGTCCGTCGTCGTGTCTGAGAGCCTGACAGTAAGTAATGCGACAATGGCGACCACCGCGATGCCTGTGCCCCACCACCAACGAGTGCGAGAGTGAGATGATCGATTTAATTCAGCTCTTTCAGTGACGGGGAGCCAACAATAGCCGGATCCAGGAATAGTCTTAATGAACATCTCCGAGGATGTTTGCCCAAGATACTTACGCAACTGACTAACCGCCACCGTAATGCTCTCTTCGCTCACAACCCGTGGTGCCCATACCTCCTGCAGCAGTGTCTCTTTGTTGAACACCGATTGCGGCTGTTCACAAAACAACTGCAATAGCTTGGCTAAACGTGGCTCTAACTCAATGCGTTTCTCTTGCGGCGACAACAATACGGCCGTAGCGGGAATAAACGTCCACCCGTTAAAACGATAGGCTATGTTAGCTAGCCAAGGTTGAGAGTCTTTCACGCTCGATTTCATGACGCCCGAGAGTTCCATTCTTAGTTGATTTAAAAGGGACTGCATTTCGAAAGCACAATGCCAAAGGCGCTGGGCGCAACCGCGTCGTCGTCGCCCAAACATCCTAACCGTCTAGTCTAGGTTTGCTTCCGCTTGCTCCCGCACATGACGCTCAAGACTTGTTAAGCCATACGCTTTACCGAGCGCGATCGCTTCTTCGAGTTCTACCCCTTGATGCCAGTGCGCCCGTAATGCCACCATGGCACCCACTCGGTTAGCGCTTGCACAGTGCAACAGAGACGATTCACCTTCAATGCGATTCATCACCTCATGGAAAATACCCACATAGTGCGGTGTTAAATCAGCACCGCCGGCAATCGGAATATGGAAGTACGCCATGGTTTCTTCCGTTGCCCACGCGGCGGGGTTAAAGTCTTCGGTTTCTGAAGGCGGTCGCAGGTTTACCACGTTTTTTACACCCAGCTCTGCAAATGCTGCGAGCTGCTCACGGGTGGGCTGACCACCTGTAAAATGTTCAGCAGTGGGCCGCTGGATATTAAATACATCTGCCACCGATTCAGGGATGTCTAAACCGGACTCGTGATGATCACGGGCTTCCACGCAGCCAGTGAGCATTAATAGGCTCACCACCATAGCGCCCAACAAAATAACAGTCGTGCTTTTCATAAATACTCCTCTAATGATGTCCTACAACTACAGTAAATGTCGCTGTTAAGGCAAAGATAACGGCGACGCAAATCATTTCAATATAAATGACCGTCGAGAGATAGGGCGAAACGGTACTATCTGCTAAGCGTGGCACGATTATCCATTTATTCAAGGCCGCACAAGTAAGCAAAATAATAACGAGGATCAGTTTAAGAAGTAACGCTATTCCATAGCGTGTTTTCACAAAGTCAGAAGGCGCTGCCAGTAGGTACCATGTCATGGTTATCCCGGCAACGATGAGTATCGCCACGATAATTTGCGCCCACTGACCGAAGGTTTCGAAGACCCGTTGCCAAGTCGCACGTGTTTTTTTACGTGCAGCTAACCATAGCGGCAACAGCGCTCCTGCCCATGCGCCAAAGGCCAGTACGTGCAACATCAGTGCGAGTTGCAACCCGTACGACGATGACGCCAGGTGCCCCCTCACAGTGAAACTCCATATCAACAACCCATAGGCGAACCATAGCAACAGGCGCCAATAGCGAGATTCGCGACCCAGACTAAATCCAATCACCAAGAAGGCAAGGGCTTGGGCCATAGCTGCTTTACCGGGGGGATCCATCAGTAAAAACACCATCAAATCCGCATCAAGCATACCGCGAAGGCCTGATTGGTTGATGCTACCGATGAACAACAGATAACTCGCACAGGCAGCGATACAGCCTATGCAGGCTGCGGCAACACTATAGCGACGATGCATACGTTCGTCTCGATTCCCGAGTTCAAGCGAAGGTGCTCTTTGTTGCCAAAGCATACGTACAAAAGCACCGCCAATAACTCCGGCGGTGCTTGCGTAGATCATGGTGTAGCTAAGTGCTACCCATATATCCCATGTCATCGTTGATTAATCACGATCCAGCACAAACAAAATTGTACCCGACACCCGGTGACCATCTTCACCTATCAACGTCCAAGTGATGGTGTAGTCATCACTTTCAAGCTCCGGAACGCTAATCCGAAAATGATCATTTGCGCGTCGCGCTCGGCGAAAATCAATATCGATCTCGCCATGCTCATTTCCTACTAGCTCAACCGACAACAAACGGACTTCTTCGTTATATTGAAGATGAAGTGCCGAGGGAGAACTTGTGAGCCGATCGCCATTCGCTGGAATTGATTGCACTAATTGACTGTGCGCCTGGGCGCTTTGCATAAGCGCCCCCGCAAACCAAAGTACAAACACCAGCGTCATTTTTGGAAACAATGTCATGGGTATTACCCTCCATTAATTCAGTTAAATACCAAAGTCATCAAATCGGATACGGCTTTGATCCACACCTAATTGCTCTAACATTTTCAGTGTCGCTGTGAGCATCTTAGGCGGCCCGCACACATAAAAATCAAAGGCTTGAATGTCGCTTTGTGCAAGGTATGCAAATACAGCTTCATGAACAAACCCTTCTTCACCTGTCCATTCACAACTGGGTTGTTTTTCCGATAACACAGGAACGTAATTCACTACACCACGTTGATTTAGCTCGTTGAATTCCTGAGCATAGACTAACTCCTGACGGTTTCTAGCACCATAGTAGAATACCATTGAGCGCGGCTCTGGTTCTGACAGCTCCTCTTGAATCAATGCCCGCAATGGTGCCATTCCTGCCCCACCTCCGATAAAGAAGAGTTGTCGATCGGCACCTGGAAGCCGCTGGAACTCACCATAAGGCCCTTCCGCCACAATACGCTGCCCTACTTTCATATTGCACAAGTAGGTTGACCCAACGCCCGGATGGTCGTGACCATTACCAGGAGGTTGGTAACGCACCGTGAACACCAGTTCTTGCGTATCCGACGAAGTCGCCATGGAATAGCTTCGGCGCACTTCCTGGTGCGTGAATACCGCTTCCTTAATATTAATCCATTCCGGAGAGAACGCCTCGGGAACATCAGAAGGTCGGGTTGGTGTTTGTGCAGATGGAATCAAGAACTGCATGTATTGCCCTGCAGAAAATGGAATATCCCCATCATGAACTCGAAAGCGCAATTCTTTGAGCATTGGCGTTAAAAACTCGCTGCTCATAAGCTCAAGCGTGTATTTATGCACATCCATTTCTTTGACTTCTACCACAGGCGCATCGCTAATTTGATGCTGGCAAGCCAAACGGAAACCTTGTTCAAGCTGTTCTTCACTCAGCAAATCACGTTCTGCTGACGTTACCTTAGTTGTTGTCGCCAGTTTCACCGTACACAATCCACAGGTACCGCCTCCACCGCAACCACTTTCAACCGGAATATCATGCTTTTGCAAAGTTTGCAGGATTGTTTTATGCGCTTTATCCTGTAAATTCACATCTTGATTGCCCACCTTAGCTCGCAGTGTCGTATTGCGCAGGCTGACACGCATTTCACCGCTTCCAATGAGCTTCACAAGTAGAATAAGCCCAGACAATGCGAACCACAGGGTAACAATCCCAGCGGTGATAATAACGAGATTATTAAAGTTCCGGCCACCGGTGTAATCTATAAAATGTAATCTAAACATCCAGTCTGCGACCACCCAGGGAGTGTTTCTGTGGTCGAGGACTTGGCCCGAATGGCTATCCACGTACACTCGGGTATTTAGATCGTCATTGTAGTCTATCCGGTAGCCTTGTCCTTGCCATCCATTGAGTTCTCGCGTGCGTGTGATGGCAGCAACCCTTACAGCTTCACCGGGGCCGGAGTAAGTTGTATTGGCAATCTGAATTGCCAAGTTTTGATGAGTTCGCCACGGTTCCCCCGTACGCCCATCAATAAAGCTAATCCCTTCCCCGTGATGTATCTCTACTTGAGGAATATTGGCGATTAGCCGTGTTCTGAGTTTCGTAATATCGCTAAAATCACTCCACCAACTGGGATCCAATGCAGCTACCTGCTCTACATTGAGTGAGAGCGTAGGCGGATGCTGATGATATTGATGTCCTTTCATTCCATGATGGTCCACAAGGGCAAAGTACAGCCCACTGATAGTCCAAAGAATGATTTGCAGCAGAATGATTAGTCCCGTCCAACGGTGGAGCCATTGCATAAATTTCATACCAGCTTCCTCCGCGACGAACGCAATGTTTGGATCACAAGAATGGTTCCGGTAAAGGTAAATCCGAAGGTGGCCAATATAAACCCACGCAACCACCATGTGGTAATGTCGGTTCGGTCCTTGTAGTCCATAATATGAAGCATCCACATAATGTCGAAACCGCGCCAGAAATCATGGCGGCGTACTGTCATTTCCCCAGTTTCTCTATGCAAATACAAACTCGTGCGACCGAAGTCGTCAAAATCAACACGCCAAATAGGCAGGTGAGCCGGATTTAGCTCCGTAGGCGCATTATCCGTTAGCAATTCGACCCGAGTGATTTCAGCCTCACCTTTCTTATAATAACGAGCCGCTAGCGCTTCGATATCTCGGTCGTTGAGCGTGATCGTTGCTAAGTTATTTAAACTGACCAGGAATTTTCGATCAGGCGTATGAAGCTGCGCTACTTCTTGATATTCACCACCGATAAAACGACGCACAACATGCACGTCATGCACATCCGGATAGGCTTTCAACACGTCCGGTAACCGATTCATTGTGGTCTGGTTCGTAAGGGGCTGATCAGCCTCTTGCGTAAGGTGAACACCATGAATAAATGGCAGCTTGAAGAACACCATATACGCACCGGAGATGGCCCAAATAACCATCTGAATACCAACGATCAGCGAAAGCCAACGATGCCAAGTACGATAACTGGAAGACTGCGTTTGCATAGAGAATCCCCAACTAAAAAGCGGCGAAAGCAACTGCTTCCGCCGCTTACAACATTAGAACTGATAACGTAATTTCACATAGAGCTGACGCCCCATCAAATCGTATGTCATCGTATCGGTGTTCGCGTCTGTCCAGCTCCGGATAAACGGCGCTTTCTTATCAAACAGATTGTTCACACCCGCACTTAACGTCCAGTTCTCATCGAAGAACCACATGCCTTGAACATTGTGATAAAACACGTTGGATACACTCGCGCCGATATCACCAGGTGATGCATTGATATCATCCGCGGAACCAATCATGCGTACACCATAGTGGAACTGCCATTGGTCAGCACTAAAGGTCGCTGAAGCATCAGAGCGTAAACGCGCGAAGCTGCCGCTACCACCCGTGATCTTACCCGCATAACGAATCGGGTTAGCTCCCGCAAAAGGTTCTAACGTGTATTCGTCGAGATAGGTCATGTTCACATTGAAACGCGCATCAAGACCAAACATCTGGGTACGGTAGTACATGGATGCATCCACCCCGGATACGGTCTCTGTCGCCACGTTGTCAGGCTGTGCAGATAGGAAGTTAATTGCGCCTGTTAACGGATCACGGGTGAACGTATCAGAACTACAGAACGGATGAGATAGGTTATCCGAGTTGTAACACGCTGATAATTTAGTTGATCCCGCCACTCCGCGAATCGCACTCTTTATTTTTATGTCGAAGTAATCAAGAGTGAACTGGAGCCCTTCCACGTAAGGTACATCCCACACAACACCTGCGGTGAATGTATTGGCATCTTCGGGTTGTAAGTCTGGATTACCGCCCGTGCGCGTCAGTACTGTTGAACCCGACTGGGTGTAACCTGCTGGAACGCCATCTGCTTGACAATTCGCCGCGACTGTTGGATTTGCTCCAGGCTGATCCCATCCTGAACATGGATCAGACGTCGTTAGGTTCCCTTCACCAATACCGCCAAATAGTTCTGGTATATTGGGGACACGGAACGCAGTAGATTGTGTCGCACGTAGCTTCAGGTTGTCATTTACAGCCCAGTGCAATCCGAGCTTATAGTTCCCATCGCTGCCAAAGGTATCGTAATCAGAGTAGCGATATGCGACATCCAAAGCGACATAGTCTGCGAAGTCACGATCGACGAGTAATGGAATCGAGGTCTCAACATAGGCTTCTGATACCGTGTACTCACCGCGCAGGGGTTCTTGACGGTTAGTGTTCATGATGCCGGCAACAACTGATGAGTCCGGCTCACGCCAACCGCTTTCTTTGCGATGCTCTACGCCAAAGGCCACCGGGATCACACCATTACGGGTTTCAAATAAATCACCTGCAATATTTGCGGTAATGGCCCGTTGCTGGTTACCACCGTAATCGTTGATTCGGAAAAGAATATAGTCCATGGCCTCTTGTGAGATATTGCCCAGACCAATTAAATCCGCACAAGGAACTCCGTTACCACAGGTGTCTGGATCGATAGCTCGCCCTAAACGCTCTAAGTTCACAATGTTATCTGCCGCATCGTTTCCTGTCGTGCGACCAAAATTATAGGCCACTTCCCACGACCAATTGTTGTCCCAGAGTCCATTTAAACCTGTCACCATGCGGAAGGTATTTACGTCTTGTTCGAAATGACGTGGACCTGCTTCTTCAAGGCGGCGCTGTACGATTCGAATGTCCTCTCCCACAGGGTTATGTGGGTGATCGGCGGAGTAGTCTAAGTTGCGCAAGGTACCTGGGGTCGCAATTTGATTTGAACGACGGTTGTTATAAAGCACTTCTGCAAACGCATAGGTTTCCTGACCAATTCGATAGTCACCGAAGCTCGAGAAGCTCAATGTGGTCACAGGATTGACCGCGTTCAGCATGTTGAAGAAATCAACGTTGTGAACTGCTGGATCATAGGTGTCATATCCTTTCGGATCGCCACCTGGTGTTTGGTTGAAGTTAATCTGCCGGCCGGTTTCTGGGCCGCTTGTAATGACAGCGCGACCACCTGGCGTAGAAGCACTACCGAAGCAGCCTAATTGGCCAGGAGATGTTTCTGCAAGCGCACAAGCGGCGCGATCTGCCATATTTACTGCTTCTGTTGAACGATAACTTAACGTCGTTGTTAAGCGACCGCGATCCGAAGAGGTTCCGAGCATCATATTGACCGATGTTTCCTCGCCATCACTCTTATCGGTGCTCGCGAAACGCGCTTCTGTCATGAAACCTTCAAAATTCTTGCGAGTAATGATATTCACGACACCGGCAACTGCATCGGCACCATAAATCGCTGATGCGCCGTCTTTCAATACCTCGACGCGTTCAATCATGGTCACTGGAATGGTATTTAAATCGACAGCTGCATTGGCTCCGGTACCACCATTCACTACGCGACGCCCATTGAGTAGCACCAAGGTACGGTTGACCCCTAGGCCCCGCAAGTTCACTTGGGTTGTTCCCCAGCCACCGCCAACCCAATAAGCACTGGTTTGGTTGCCGCCAAAACCGGCGGATGCTGACATCTTCTGAAGCAAGAGCTCCATTGAAGTCACGCCCGACAATTCAATATCTTCTGCCGTGAATACTTGAATTGGGGCCGCACTCTCGGCTTCACTGCGCAGTACTCGTGAACCGGTCACAGAGATGCGTTCTACCCGCTGTTCTTGCGCGTCTGGTTGTGTGTTTGTTTCTTGTGCAAATGCGCTTGAGCTAGGTGCGACAATAAATCCGACCGCAATAGCAACGCTTGATAATTTATGCATTTTCATGATTCCTCCGGCATGTGCCTTGTTGTTATCTTATGCACTTCTATTCATAGCAGCGATCTTGTTGTATATGCAACTTTAATTAATCGCTCACCCGATACGTATCCAATTGTTTTTATTTTAAATTTTGACCGATAACGGGCCCAAGCCGTGATTTTTAAACGACTTGTATAGATAGCTATATGCATTTAGTGTGTGTGTTTTAAAGCATTTTTTGAGTTCGTACCTCCTTGCCAAGGCTAAGTTGTATGTGCATATATATATTACTAATATGAATAAGAATTTATTTATTGCGCCAAATAAGTTTAAAAAACGTGCACTTTTTTATTTTTAAATCAACCTTTACGCTTGCCTATAAACGGGTGAGCACTGGGGCGCACGTGTCATCACCCGCATCTTGTCTAACTTAGCCAGTCGGTTGCGTACCTTTCAGTCGTAACTGCCACTCTTCCCGCAAGCTATACAGCACCGGTACCACGAACATGGTAAGCACCACAAAGGTCAACCCACCCACGGTCGGTATGGCCATAGGAATCATCAAATCGGCACCACGCCCTGTAGCTGTTAGTACTGGGAACAAGGCCAAAATGGTGGTAGCACTGGTCATCAAGCACGGACGTACCCGCTGGAGTCCCGCCTCAACGACGCGCTCACGAATAGCCTCGATGCTATCGCTGGCCCCTTCATTGAATCGTTGTTTCAGGTATGTCGCCATCACCACCCCGTCGTCTACGGCGATACCAAAGAGGGCTAAGAAGCCAACCCAGACGGCCACGCTTAAGTTGGTCACATCGAACTGGAAGATTTCCCGTAAGGTGACCCCTTGCGTGATCAAGGGCACTGAAAAATTGGCAAACCAAGACTGACCATAGAGGTAGAGCATAATGAAGCCCCCGCCCCAAGCGACGGCAATGCCACTAAAGACCATCAAGGCCGTGCTCACTTGTTTAAATTGCAGGTACAACAAGATAAAGATAAGCGTCAATGACAGTGGAATAACGACCTTCAACGTTTCCATCGCGCTTTGTTGTTGCTGGTAGCTTCCTGCAAAGGTGTAACTGACTCCTATTGGCAGCCTTAACTCGCCTCGGTCCCGAGCCTGTTGCAGATGCTCGCGAGCTGCCTCTACCGCTTCGACTTCCGCAAAACCAGATGCGGCCCCGAATGTGACATAAGCGGTGAGGAAGGTATTCTCCGAGCGAATCATTTGCGGCCCACGCTCAAAGCGGATTTCCGCCAGTTCCGAGAGCGGTACCTGAGTTCCGTCAGGTGTTGCAACGAGGATGTTATACATGGCTTCGATGTCGTCGCGTTGTTCGCGTTGATAACGTACCCGAATCGGATAGCGTTCACGCCCTTCCACGCTCCGTGTCACCTCAACACCGCCAATGGCAGCTGCCACGGTATTCTGTACCGACTGAATTCGCAGCCCATAGCGGGCAATCTGATCCCGATTCAGGTGAATCTCAAGATATGGACTTCCGACGACACGTTCGGCGTTTACAGAACCCGAACTAACCCCTGGCGATGTGCGCAATACAGACTCAATCGCCAATGCGGCTTGTTCCAATGCCGCTAAATCTGGGCCTTGTACTTTCACCCCCATGGCCGCTCGCATTCCCGTTTGCAGCATGAGTTGGCGTGTTTCAATCGGTTGCAAACGTGGTGCTGATGTTACCCCTGGCACGTCTGCAGCACGCACGATTTCATCCCAAATATCCCGCGGGCTCTGGATATGATCACGCCACTGCCGATAAGGGCGTCCGCGACGATCTTCAATCAGATTACCTTGGCCATCCCGCACGAATTCACCTTGGCGGTTTACACGGAAATTCAGACGACGGCCGTTGGCATCAGTTTTAAATTCACTTTTGTAGTTAATCACGGTTTCGATCATCGACACTGGTGCAGGATCAAGCGCCGTTTCCGCGCGACCAATCTTACCCACCACGGTATCGACTTCCGGAATTGCAGCGATCGCACGATCTTGTTGACTCAATACATCCAATGCTTCGCCAATAGATGCGTGCGGCATGGTGGTTGGCATCAGAAGGAATGAGCCTTCGTCGAGCGGCGGCATAAACTCCCGTCCCAACCCAGGCATAATCACCAAGCCGGCGATCACCACCAAAGCTGGCAATGCTAAAAACAAGGCTTTGAACCGCAAACACCAGCGCAAAATATGGGCGTAGAAGTGAATAAGAATTGAGAAGCCACCTACCACGATCGCGAATAGCCCACCCACGAACAGAATATTACGAAACGAGCCAGCACCAGGACCCAAAGGCTCCCACAGCCCCGCTAAGATCACTAACACCACAAAGGTCAGCAGTGCATAGCTTCCATGATAAAGCCGCTTACGTTGCGCTAACCACTGATCCACAACCTTGAACCGGTCGCTTAGCAGTATCCGCAGCATAATTGGCACCACCACCAATGCAAGCACTATGGCCGCAAGCAACACTAAGGTTTTAGTGTAAGCCAATGGGGTAAACAGCTTCCCTTCCGCACCTGTCATAGTAAATACCGGTAAGAAGCTAATCACCGTGGTTGCAATGGCAGTCAACACCGCAGGTCCCACTTCCTTTGCACCTTTAACGATGGTTTCGGTTACCTCAAGGGACGGATGTTTCTTGCGCAATCGCAGTATATTGTCGGTGACGATGATGCCCATATCGACAATAGTACCGATCGCGATAGCGATACCTGCTAACGCAACAATATTGGCTTCCACACCGAGCATACGCATCCCGATGAATGTCATCAGTACCGCCAACGGCAGCATGGTGGCAATGGTGAGTGCTGCGCGAAGATGCAGCAACATAAGCAATACCACTGCTGCGGTGATCAGTAATTGCTGAGTGAGAGCATCATTTAAGGTGCCCAGAGTTTCCATGATCAACGTAGAGCGATCGTAGAACGGCACAATGGTGACTTGGCTGAGGTTCAGCCAATCAGGCCATCGCTCGCGCGGATGCGCTTGCAACCACTGAGCCCATTGTCGTTGCTGAGCATCATCAAAGTTCAAGGTTGCCGATTGATAGTTCGGTAATCCCTGTTCGCGCGCGAAGGAGCGCACTTGTGATTCGGAAACAGCATTCCAATCAATCACAGCACGCGCTGGAAGGCTTGCCGCAATCTCATCAATCCGCTGTTTGGTATTTTCGATCGCAGCAAGCGGATTAAATCCCTCCCGCACCGTCACCACACCACCCACGGCTTCTGCACCGGCGACATCAAGGGCACCGCGACGCTCTGCGGGACCGAAATTCACACTGGCCACATCGGAAACTCGAATGGGTGTATTGTCGCTCGCCAAGCGCACAACCGCTTGTTCTATATCGTTGAGGGATTTAATAAAACCAACGCCCCGCACGATATACTCAACTTGATTAATCTCTGTGGTACGTGCGCCAATATCTAAATTCGACTCGGCCACAGCGGCCATTACTTGCTCTAAGGTGACATCGAAATAGCGGAGCGCATCTGGGTCGATATCGATTTGGTACTCACGTACATAGCCGCCAATGGAGGCCACTTCACTAATCCCTTCCGCGGCCAAAAGGCCATAGCGAACGTACCAATCTTGCACCGAACGCAACTCGTCCAGATCCCAGCCACCAATCGGTTGGCCATCGGGGTCCCGCCCTTCAAGGGTATATAAATACACTTGGCCAAGCCCGGTGGCGTCTGGTCCAAGGGCAGGTTGTACTCCCTCCGGCAAGGTGCCGCCGGGTAAACTCGCCAATTTCTCCAATATCCGAGCACGCGACCAATAAAACTCCACATCCTCATGGAAGATTACCGAAATACTGGAGAAACCGAACATCGACAGAGTCCGAACATCTTTCACTCCAGGCACGCCCATCAATTGTACCGACAATGGGTAGCTCACCTGGTCATCAACGTCCTGAGGAGAACGCCCAGCCCACTCGGTGTAGACGATTTGCTGATTCTCGCCAATGTTGGGAATGGCATCCACCGCAACCGGCGATCGCGGCATGGAGGTGTCCCATTGAAACGGAGCAACCGCGATACCCGCAAAAATGACTAATACCGTAAAAAGCGCAACAATCAGTTTGTTTTGCAACAACCATTGTGTCATTCGTGTTGCCCTCCATCGCCACTGAGCAAGCCTTCATGATCGCCGCAGCGCAGCATTTGTGCACCGAAATACGGATTCAACAAGGTATCGTCTTGCTGTAACCAATGGGCTCCTTGGCCACGACGGGCCATGGGGCAAAACATCAGGTGCAGGTCGCCGTGATGAAAACCCGCTTGCGCGAGTGCAATCATGCCTTGGGAATGATCAAAAAAGTGGTCGCGGGCGGTGGCAATGCGAGCTACATGATGCGCATGCCCCATACCTTGCTCAAGCAAACCTTGCACATCGGCGAATGACGCAGGCCAGTGCACTGCATCAACTTCGGTATAGAAATCTTCTGCTGCGGATTGCCAAGCGCTTAGATCATCGCTATGCAATGCTTCCCACATGTGATGGTAGGCCCGAAAAAGCGGTTCAAGGTGCAGCTGCGCATCAAACTCTATTTGTTCGGCGACAGCACTGGGCTGAATATGCGCATTCTGGTCATGGGCACTATGGTCATACGCGTCATCGTCATGGCTGCCATGGCCATGATGTTCATGACCCGTTGGGCCACCACCCTCGGGTGCCATCATGCTAGGACGACCGCGAAGTTGTAGCTCACTGTCGATGCGGAATGCACCACGACTCACAATCAATTCGTCTGCTTCAACACCGCTGAATACTTCGTAGCGATCGCCGAGACGACGCCCCAGTTCCACAGTGCGTGCTTCAAACTCGCCTCCCTGTGGTTCGGTTTGCACGTAAACCACAGCGCGTTTGCCAGTAATCAACGCTGCTGATTTGGGAATGGTCAGCACATCTGCTTCTTCAATTTTTGCGGTCGCTCTGGTAAAGGAACCAGCAACTAACGCGCTTTGAGTATCCTCGATCGCGACGCGCACAGTGCGCGTACGACGCTCAGGATCGATACGCGGAGCGATGGATACCACTTCACCCGTAAGCCGCTCTTGGGCTGTCCCCAAGGCAAATTCGAGGGTTTGACCGACTCGGATATAGGCTAAGTCCCGTTCAAAAACTTCAAACAACGCCCACAACTGTCGACTATCTGCTAGCTGGAGCAAAACATCACCGGTATTCACATAATCGCCCTGACTCACGTTGCGAGTGACCACTAGGCCAGAACTCGGCGCACGGATGGTAATGCGATCACGCGCTTCGCCTCGCTCGATAATCTGCGCGATTTGTTCTGGGCTTAATCCCAATAAACGCAAACGCTCTTTTGCAGCACGCAAAGTCATAGCCTGTGAGTCACGCAGAAAGGCTGGTGCATCTTGATTGGCCTGCCGATGTGCTTGCAATAACTCCTGTTGAGCAACAAATAAATCCGGGCTATACAATTCTACGAGGGGAGTATTCTTGTCCACTTGCGCACCCGTATAATTGACATATAGCCTTTCGATACGCCCACCCGTCCATGCACTGATCGAGGTGAGTGCTCGTTCATCAAAGTCGATTTGTCCGGTAAGACGAATCTCATGATACGCGCTACCACGACGCACAGGCTCGGTTTGCAAACCAAGCAAGGCTAAGCTGCGACCACTGAACTCGATGCGTACGAATTCGTCGTCGGAGCCACCCGCGGCCACTGGAATCAGCTCCATGCCACAAATAGGGCAACGCTCATTCGGATCGGATGACCGAAAATGCGGATGCATCGAGCACGTATATTCTTGGGTTTGCGAACTGAAGGCTCCTTGCAAGTCGCCGTTTTCATGATCGGTATGATCATGCTGCGCATGGGCGTTGTGATCATGAGCATGGTCATGCGGGGGCGTTTGAAAAGCTATCCCAAGTGCCAGCGTGCCTACTGTCATCACAACAAACAGGGCCGCAATGGCCGTTACGGTATTTAGTTTTTTCATGGAGACACCTCAGCATCGATCGCTGGAACAATAAGGGATTGGATAGTGGCCACTGCCGTTAATTGATTGGCGAGTGCACGGCGGTAGGCGAGTGAAAAGCTCAACCATTCTTGTTGACTCGCAACAACATCCGCAAAGGTCGCATTACTATTACTATATTGACTGAGTACCGATGCAACTGCCTGCTCGGCGCGCTGCACCAGCACATCACCGTAGAGCTGTCGGTTACGTTCAGCCTCACGCCATTGATAAAGGGCCATGCTTAGCTCCGCCTGAACTTCAAGCCGTGCCGCTTGCAATCGCGCTTCACCACTTTTGATATTCGCTCCGGCAGCTTCCTGCAATGCGCGGTAGTTCGAACGCCAAATCGGAAGCGAAAACGACACCATGCCCGCGAAAGTACCATCGCCCATATCGGTATCCATATATTCAACACCGAGCATGAGACGCGGAAGGCCCGCACGACTCGCAACATCTCGCCCTACATAGAGCGCTTGCAGTTCATACTGCGTTGCCAGCAAGGTCGCATTCTGTTCGTTTGCTAACGCATACAAAGCGTCGGCATCAGCTGGCAAATGGGCATATGCTTGGTGGGTCGTGGCCAGTGAAAAGTGGCTAGGCAGTGGTGCCCGCGCATCACGTCCTAACGCGCTATTCAGGCGTGCTTGTTGCGATGTTTTTAAGGCCTTTAAATTCTCATAATCACTTTGGGCAGCATCGCGTGTGTTCTGGGCACGCAATAGATCGCTCATCGCCCCATTGCCCGCTGCGTACTGCTGCTCAACAACGTGCACCACGTGCGTCAGCAAACTGATAAGTTCATTTTGCAGCTGTAGGTTTTCCTGAACATAGAGAAATTCGCTAAACGCCGTCACCACATTTGCCGCTAGATCAGCTTGTACCTGCAGAAGCCGCGCTTCGGCTGCGCGATGTTCCGCGCGCGCTTGTTCGATGGCCATACTGCGGCGTTGGAAAATGGGGATATCCTGACTGAGCGCAAGAGTGCGATACCCAGAATCATTAATGCCCTGGCTTAAACTGACTTCTGGATCCATAAAAGCGCCCGCTGCCGTCATATTGGCATGGGCACGCTCAAGATCTGCCTTCGCGGCTAGAACTTGCGGGTGGTATTTCTGGGCGTGCCGGATTAAATCGGCAATTTCCGCATCAACAGGTAAAGGCATCGCCTGCTGATGATTAGAAGTCGCACTAATCGCGCTGTAGTCTGGCTGATAACTCGCACAGCCTGAGACAAAAATGACAACCAACAAGGCGCAAAAGCGCAATGGGTGACGATATAAAAACATGGAGTAGCTCCTGAACAATCAATCACAATCGGTATCTGTGAACAATCACAGCAACCGAGCTTCAACGATGTATTCAGGCAATAATGGGGGGTGGTGACGCTTGTGCGAGGGTAAACGAATAAAGTGACAGCGGGGTGACCGCTGCGTCATGCATTACAACAGGGTTGTTCAACTGCAGTGCTGCAGCTGCGGCGCTACATCCATGACCTGAGATCACGCAATGGCCACAATCTGTTGAGCAGTCGGTTAAACAGTCAGACATGTCGTCGCAGCAGTCTTTGGCAGATGGTGCATGGTGCTCAGACCGCAGCTGACGTACTTCAGCCATTCGCGCCGCCATTAATTCACAGTGGGCGTCGTCGCTGTTAGTTGCCGTTGATTCTGTCAGACTCACTTTTTGGTCCATGGCGTGTACGTCAGGCAGCATCGTGCTGTTGCCGGAAAACGGCAATAGCAACAACGAGCATACTGTGACGAATACAATCCAAAACCGCATAAATTGCTCCCAAAGTGAGTCATTTCACTATACCCATACTTTTCACGTTTGCAAACACTAGGTTGTAAATACAACTAAATAATCGTCATGATTTTTGCCAAATATCTGACAAATCTAAGTTTTGTGTCTACGTTTAAAGAGAAACCTAAACGAGGAGCAACGTAATGACAGCAACCATGGTCATGGGGCTAGCCTCCATTCTCTTTCTTTTCGCGATCATTATTGGCGTTATGCTAGCGTTCGCCCGATTTGGCAAAGGTAATAACCCACCACCGGTGTTGGTCTGGTGGCACGGTGCTTTTGCAATTCTTGGCTTTCTTATTTTGCTTTACGGTGCGTTTTTTGTGGGGTATCCGGCTACGGCTACCACAGGCATCGTATTGATCGCACTTGCCGCCATAGGTGGATTGATTATGCACTTTAAATACGACCGCCGCCGGCAGTTAATTCCAGTGTTTATGGTGTGGGTGCACGGGGTCGTCGCTGTTGTCGGCTTTGTGATGATTCTATACGCGATGCTTAATATCGCGGATACCACTCGGCTATAACGAATCTATCAATATAAATAAAGGCAGCTCAGCTGCCTTTATTTTTGCGCCCCTCAAAAAGTGATAAAGTGAGCTCTGCCTAGCAACACTATTGTTCAAGGAATATTGCAACCATGCCTAAGCAATTTTGGCTGATGAAAACCGAACCCGACGAATGCAGTATTGATGATTTTGCCAAGAATCCAACGCAGCCGATTCGCTGGGACGGAGTGCGTAACTTCCAAGCACGCAATTTTATCCGCGACATGGACCTCGGCGATCACGTGCTGATTTATCATTCTAGCTGCAAGCACATCGGAATTGCCGGCATTGTGACTGTCGCGAAATCCGCCTATCCGGATCCCAGCCAGTTTGATCCCCGCTCGCCCTACTACGATGCCAAATCCTCAGATGATAACCCCCGTTGGAGCGCCGTGGATCTTGTATTCACGACAAAATTCCCTCGTATCCTTTCTCTCGACGAACTAAAACAACTGCCCGCATTGGATAAAAACCCATTGGTAAAGAAAGGTAACCGCTTATCCGTAATTCCCTTTACGGAAACTGAGTGGAATGCCATCCTTGAAGAATCGAAATAAACAAATGGGAACGTGAACATGAAGCTCTATGAAACCGCCACTGCCCCCAATCCACGCCGCGTTCGTATGTTTTTGGCCGAGAAAGGATTGCTTGATGAAGTCGAGTGCGTGCAAATTGATTTACAAAAAGGAGAAAACCTCACGCGTGAATTCACGGCCCGAAATCCCATGCGCAAAGTGCCTGTGTTGGAACTCATCGACGGTACCTGCATTAGTGAAACCATGGCGATTTGTCGCTACTTCGAGGAAGCCTATCCTGAATCACCCAAGCTTCTTGGAGAAACACCCCTAGAGAAGGCGCAGATTGAGCAATGGCTGCGATGGATCGAGTTCTATTTAGCCATGCCCACAGGCATGGCGTTCCAACACTCCAGTGGTTACTTTAAGGATCGCATGAACTGCTTCCCCGAGTGGGGCGACGATTGCAAGTATGCCACGGAACGCTTCTTCGAGTTTCTTAACGACCATCTCAAAGAGCGCGAGTTTATTTGTCATGAACGCATTTCTGCTGCGGATCTCAATGCTTTTGCAATCGTTCAGTTTGCTCGGGTCATCAAAGTGCGGATGCAAGCGAGCCAGTCTTATTTAAATGCATGGCATGATCGAATTGCTGCACGCCCTTCTGCCCACGTATAAGCATTATGCAGAGTGCAGCACCCACCATAGGGTGCCGCTGGCAATCATGAGCCACAACACCGTGGCTACAAGAATGGGCTTCAATCCAGCTTGCTGCAATCGCGTCACCGACAAGCTTGCGCCAATTAAAAACAAACACAATGCCAATAGGTGGCGCGCCCCCTGAAATGCGAAGGTATACAGCGGTTCGCCTTGCGGAATAAATTCGGCAATTACGATAGCCAGCACATAGAGCACAATAAATAAGGGGATTGCAGGAAGCTTACTTGCAGCCTCGGCCTCTGGGTGCTGACGGCGATACCACCAGGCAGCAACAAACACCAAGGGCACAATGGCCAACGCTCGGGTTAGCTTTAAAGTGGTGGCAACGGCAAGGGATTCTTCACCATAGAGTTCCGCAGCAGCCACAACCGACGAGGTATCGTGAATTGCCAAGGCCGCCCAGACGCCGAATTGTTGCTGAGACAACTGAAAAAAATGACCTACCGCTGGAAATACCCACAGGGCGATAGCGTTTAATACGAACACACAGGCCAAGGCCACGCCGATATACTCGCTGCGAGCGCGAATCGCGGGAGCAAGAGCGGCGATGGCACTACCGCCGCAGATTGCGGTTCCTGCACTGATTAAAGCGCCGGTGGTCGGCTGCATCCGCGTAAGGCGAATCAGCCCCCATCCGAGTAGCAAGGCACTCACAATCACCGCAATTAACAAACCTAATTGGTTTATGCTGGCTTCCAGGGCCACACTAAGATTCACGCCAAACCCCAAGCCGACAATAGCAATGGCGAGTAATCGCTTAACCCACGCACTGGGATTTATTTGTGGCGGCACCCAACCGAGCAGCGCCATAAGAAGCCCTAGCACCAAAGCATAGGAGGAGCTGATCAATGGCGTAAGACTAAGCAGCGCCAGAAACAAAAAAATAATGTGTTTAAGTGCAACAACCTGCATGGAGAGTCTGTCCTTATGAGCCGGAGCCCTATTTAACCACACTTTAATACAAATTCCCGTCTTGCGAATTCATTGATTTACCACGATACTTTCGCTGCGACTTACATGGTGCCAGTCATACAACGCAAAGATAACAGGTTTGGCACGTACAGAAGACAGAAGGATAATCACAATGAAAATTCAATATCTCGTTGCAGGGCTTTGTGTCGGGGCGTTAGTCCTTCACTTTAGCTCGAAGAACCCTGCCTTTGCGAATGATAGCCGCTGTAAAGTGTCGAAAACCGAAACATTTTCACTCACCATCGACCAAGCCAAACGACTTCAAGTAGGTATTGGTCCCGATAAACTTACGCTGCGAGGACGTCGGGGCGACGCTGGGGACATTAAGGTCCGTTTTTGTGCCTCTGATGACTCACGTATGGATGCCATGCGCGCGGATTTAGCCATTCGTAATGAGAATGCAACCTTAGAACTCGATCATGGTGGCCAATCTAATCGGACGTCCGGCGGTTGGTTTAGTCGTCGCAAGAGCTCCTACAGCTACTTTGAAATTGAAGGAAACTTGAGTGCATTGATGGACGTCGATGTCAGCGTAGGTTCAGGATCCGCTAACATTTCCGGCTTTTCAAGCGCCAATACCATCATCGGTAGCGGCTCACTCTCGGTTGAAGATATTGCCAATAAAGTGTCGGTCACCGTCGGTAGTGGTAAAGCCACACTCCGGAACATTGGTGAGCTTGATGTTGGCGCCATTGGTTCTGGAAGTGCTGAGGTACGCCGCGTGCGTGGCGGTGTAGCCGTTGGCAGCATTGGCTCCGGGAAAGCGCACTTAAACCAAGTTGAAGGTAACGTGAGTGTCGGGAATATCGGTTCTGGTTCGTTCCGAGCAGAAGATGTAACAGATTCAGTGGTCGTCGGTAGTGTCGGTTCAGGTAGTGTTGTGGTGCGCAACGTCGAAGGCGATTTAACCGTTCGCAGTAAAGGCAGCGGTTCGATAAGCCACGAACGGGTAAGCGGACAAGTGAGAGTTCCGAATCGTTAAGCGCTTTGCTTCACTTGCCGTAATAAGAGTTCTGCTTCGCGTTGCGATTGATTTAGCAACGCGACAGCAGAAATCTGAAGATTCGCCCCACTCGTGGTATAAAACGCTGTTTCAATCTGTTCAACTGCTTGCAATATCGCGCCGGCGTCACCGCCATAATATAAAATTGCATGTTCAATAACCTTCGTCATTCGAATCTGGGTTAAAAACTCTTCCTTTTCGATGCCTAGCATCTGCTGTGTACCGGAAAGCAATCCAACCAGAAACGCCTGCTCACAAGCCTTCTTATCCGCCCCTTGCGCTTGCGCCATATGCTGACACATAAGTGCGCGAACAAGTACGATCCGCACCTGCGACACATTGCCTAAGCGCAACAACATCATCAGCAGTACCCATTTGCGAAATGCCTCAATGCCAATCAATAAAATCACTTCTAGCACGGACTCAATTCGCTTACTGACGCCATAATAGGGGCTGTTGGCTATGCGTAGCAGATTCAACACCAGCATCGGGTCTTGCACAAGTAAATCGGCAATAGCGGAATAATCCGGATCATCACGGAACGTGTGACTTAATACCGACGTAAACTCAGTAAGACCGGCGGGTACCCGCTTGCCATGAATAACTTCTGGGCGCGCCAGAAAAAAACCCTGAAACAAATCAAAGCCTGCATCATAAAAGTCCAGATAAGTTACTTCATCTTCGATACGTTCTGCCAACCAGAGTGCGGGCAACTCGCGAAGCTTACGACGCTGCAGTTTTACATCAGTAAAACTCGTTTGCTCGATATCTACTTTGATGATGCTGGCCATTTCTAACAATGGAAACCAACTGGACTTGAATTCAAAATCATCTAACGCAAAGCGAAAACCGGCGTCGACCCAATTGCGAATCGACCGAATTAGCCTTGGTGTGGGCTCAATGCGCTCCACAAGCTCGACAATAACGTGTTCAGGTTTGATCGGTAGAAAAGAACCGGACTCAAGAAATTCGGTGGACACGTTAATACAGATGGGGTCGTCGAAAAAAGTACTCTGCTCTATCACTCCAGCACATAAGTTGTGTAATAGCTCACTCGTTGCCGCGGTATCCCCAACGTCTAAAGCAGTCGCGCCATTTTCATGTCGATAGAGTAACTCCCGCGCATAAATGTCCCCGACCCGATCATAAATGGGCTGTGCCGCAAACATCTGAGAGTCCACGAGAATATCCTTATTCGTAGTTATCATTATAATGCTCTAAGCTAGCTTAGTTCTCTTTACAAATCCAGCTCATTTTTTGAGCGGTGCGTTTCCGATAGTTTATTTCTCAATCTCTTCTAGGCAAAGCGATGCACTCAATGTATAGGCCGTATCTCCTAGCGGCGAGTCATCATCATCCGCTGCCACCGCTGCAGCATAGAGAGTTGAGCACGTGTTGAAAGCGTCAGGTATCTGCCAGATCAGTACAAAGGTTGTTTGCTGTTCCCCGGATTCATGCGGTTTACTCGCTACCGGGTGCGTGTGTGTCAGGTATTCGATGTCTTTGTACGTCACAACTTGTTGACCCGCTGCGGCCTTCCAACGACCGTCCTCGACCATGGCCTGAAAACCACCCACGCGACTTTCGGGGTCGAGTAACACTAATGTAAGTTCAAGTGTACTTCCCGGCGTGATCGACTCTGTCAGTGGCAATAAACGCAAACCACTTTGCGTTGAAGGCTCTGGACCTGCGAAGTGACAGCTACTGCAATCCTGCTGATTTTTAGCGCCCGTATGAGCAGGTGGCGCACCTTCAGGAAAGGCGGCCACCGCACAACTAATGACGGCTGTACAAGCAATAATCAGCCGATATCCATTCATTCGCTAATCCGCGCCTGACCTATAGTGTTTACATCGGTACCAAACCAGATGCTATGCGAATCTGCGTCGTACACCATGTGACGAACCGTCCCTGCACCGCTAGGTACGGCAAAAGACGCCGTCCAACGTTCTGAACGGGTGTCGAACCCAACGAATGGATTCGGTTGCACACCGGTTTCTACAATCCAGAACACATCATTTTGGTCCATGGCAACGGCATAAGGGCGAGAGTTCTCCGCTGAAGGCGCACGCCATTCATGAATTTCCTCGGTTTCTGGGTTATATCGACCGACATAGCCGTCGGCATAGTCGGCATACCACACATGGCCTTCGGAGCTGACTGCAAGACGACGAGAGCGTGTTTGTTCGCGCGGTAAATCGATTTCAACCAGTTGCCCATCCGTCACAGTGGCAATGCGATTTGTGCCCAGCATCACAACCCAAGGTTGGTCTTTGTGAACCACTACACCGTAAGGTCGTGAACGCGGCCGCTCAACCTCATACATGGTGAATTCTTCGGTTTCCGTGTTGAAGAAACCAATACGATTACCGCCTTGCTCTGTAAACCAAATATTGCCTTGGCTATCCCAGTCCATGGTGTGCACATCACGGGGCCCATCGCCTGGAGGGTAGTATTTGGTAATGTTGCCAGAGTCGACGTCTAGGAAACCGAGGTGATTAGCGCGATTACCGGCATACCAAGCACCACGATGATCGGAAATCACGGTGTGAGGCCCGGCCCCATCTTCCAGATCCCACTTATGGAACTCGCCTGTCGACGGGGTTAAACGTCCCACATAATGGGTGCGCTGGCCCACGAAATAAATGGTGTCTTCACCGCCGACCCAGGGATCTCGCGAACGCGGACCTTCATAGGGCACTTCCCATTCCTGAATTTCAATACTGGCATGATGTAAATTTCCATGGTTGTGCGCGAGCACCGCAGATGCCGATAGACCAAGCGCAAGTGCGCTAGTCCAGAGCAAACCTGGAATAGACTTGAAACGTATCATGATTGCGTCCTCCGCTACTGTAACCTTGTGTTACATACGACACTTAGTGTAGCGGATGCCTTTGATATTGCGTTGAAAGTAATGATGCGTTAGTCGCAAATTCAATCACACTCACCGATCTACATAACGTTGTGGCGGTAGCTACGACCCGAATCGAGTGGCTCAAATGATTCCAGAGCAACGCCCAGTACTTGAGAATGATCGGGTTATTATGATGGAAATCGATGGTCAATTTTTCCTACAAATCAATCATGGTGACTGGCGACCATATATGCGCTAGGCTTTCAAACAGTTGTTTAATTCATTCTTCTCAACATCACAAAGCAACACCCTGTTGAGATATTTTGTAGAAGCACAGCATGAAAGAGAGCGTCATGACATCAACTTCACCGCAACGAATTTTTATTACCGGTGGCGCCAGTGGCTTTGGATTTGCACTGGCTACCCATTATGCCAAACAGGGATGGCGCGTGGCCATCGGCGATATTTCCGATGAACAAGGCCACCTCGCCGCAACCGAGTTAGGCAAACTCAACCCCAAAACTGAAGCCCGTTACCTGCATTGTAATGTGACCCAAGAAAGCGACTTGGCGAAAGCCATGGCTGTGCTTAAGCGCGATTGGGATGGGCTGGATGTGATCGTCAATAACGCTGGTGTGGCCCAAGTCGGCGCCATTGATACAGTGGATATGCAAGATTGGCAATGGATTACCGATATCAATGTGTTTGGCGTGGTCCGTGGCTGCAAACATGCGGTACCGTTATTCAAGCACCAAGGTTCAGGTTATATCGTTAATATCGCGTCTATGGCCGGTTTACTCGATGTTCCCAACATGGCGGCTTACAATGCCACTAAAGCTGCCGTTGTTTCCATCTCGGAAACCCTTCAGCATGAACTTGCCCCGCACAACATTGGTGTGAGTGTGGTGTGCCCATCGTTTTTTCGCACCAACTTAGGGGCTACCATGCGCAGTACTGTTCCGGGCATGGATAAAACCCTTGATAAGCTGATGAGCAAGAGCACATTAAGCGCAGATGATATCGCCCAAGTCGTGGCAAAAGCCATTGAAAAACGTCAGTTTTATGTGATTCCCCATGCCAATGCCCGCCGTATTTGGCGCTTGAAAACCTGGTTGCCCCGGCGTTGGTATGCGCGCATGATGCAAAAACAAACAGCAAAGCTTCGAGGCAAATCAGCATGAATGTATTAACCGCACTTTTTCAGGCATGTCAGCGCGCGTACCACGATCAACCCGTGCCACCCGCCAGCGCGCGCATCGCACATTTAGAGCGGTTAGAGAAAGCACTTCTGCAACAACAGGAAGATTTTGTACAAGCCATCAACGACGACTTTGGTAAACGCAGTGAAGACGAAACCCGCCTCGCCGAGCTATTACCGTCGCTTGAAGGCATTAAGTACGCAAAAAAACGAATTAAACGCTGGATGCGCCCGTCTCGTCGCTCCGTTGGCCTTGCCTTTCAACCGGCTAAAGCACGCGTTGAATATCAGCCATTAGGGGTGGTTGGTATTATTGTGCCTTGGAATTACCCACTCTATTTAGCGATCGGCCCACTTACGGCGGCCTTGGCAGCAGGTAATCGGGTGCTGATTAAGATGAGCGAATATACCCCTGCTACGGCCACGGCGCTGCAAACGCTGATTGCGCATGTTTTTCGGGAAGACCATGTTACCGTGGTGACTGGAGGACCTGACGTGGGTAAGGCGTTCGCTGAGTTACCCTTTGATCATTTGCTCTTTACCGGCGGTACCGAAATCGGACGCCATGTCATGGCCGCCGCCGCAAAAAATCTAACACCGGTTACATTGGAGCTTGGCGGCAAATCCCCGGCCATTATTGGATCGCTACAGGGTGCATCCGAACGAGCCGAAGCCGCGGAACGCATTGCCTTTGGCAAGGCATTGAATGCTGGGCAAACCTGCGTAGCTCCAGATTATGTATTGTGCCCAGCCGATGAAGTAGACGCCTACGGGGCACTTATTAAAGCAGCGTGGGAACGAATGTATCCTTCCTTTGGGCATAACCCTGACTACACGCAAATCATCAATGATCGTCAATATCAGCGCTTAACCGAGCTTCTCGACGACGCTCGTACAGGTGGTGCGACGGTAATTCAATGTAATCCCGGCAATGAATCCTTCGCTAATAGCCGTGTGATTCCGCCCACCATCGTGATGGGCGGTGGCCCTGATCTGCGCATTTATCACGAAGAAATTTTTGGGCCTATCCTGCCGATCAAACCCTATGCACACATCAAGGATGCAGTGGCACAGGTCAATCAAGGGGGTCGTCCCCTCGCGCTGTATTACTTTGGTTTTCAGGAAAGCGAGCAACGCTATGTGCTTGAGCATTCCCGATCCGGGGGTGTCTGTATCAACGATACCGTATTCCACGTTGCCCAAGATGACTTGCCATTTGGCGGAGTTGGTCAATCGGGGATGGGGCATTATCATGGCCACGAGGGTTTTCTTACCTTTAGCCAAGCACGTAGTATTTTAACCAAAGGCAAACTCAACAGCGCCAAGCTGATTTATCCGCCCTACGGCGGCAAACTGCTGCGCCTTATCTATCGATTGTTTATTCGTTAACAGGTGCATTATGAATCGCCGCTCATTTCTTAAACTCTCTCTGGGCGCCACCATCGTGCTGGTTTCCGTGGGCGGCACCGCGCGCTTTTTCCAACGTTCTCGCCGCACCTCAGCTAGCGGCTATCAGGTGTTACGCGCACAAGACCTATTGTTTTTTAGCGCCCTCTTCCCGGCAGTCGTGGGCCCGCATCCGCATTTTCATATGGACACTGCCTTAGCCAGTTTGGACCGGATGCTCACCGCCAGCAGCCCCGCTATGCGTAAGGAAGTTTACGATCTCTGTGACCTCGCAACCTTTGCTCTCACCCGCGGCCCTGTCACCGGCGTCTGGAGCGGTTGGCGACAGATTTCAGTTGAGCAAGCGTCTGCCTTTCTACAACGTTGGCAACATAGTCGGATCAGCCTTTACCGACAAGGCTACCAAGGCATTTGTCAGCTCTGCCAAATGGCGTGGTATGGCGTTCCTCAGGCATGGCATGCCGTAGGCTACCCTGGCCCTCCGGAATTCCTACAGAGGCTTTGGGAACAATGAATAAAGACGTGTACACACTCGGCATGGACCGCGGCTGGAACATCATCGATGCTCGTTCATCCACACAAGTGATGTCATCGCCCGATGTAATTATCATTGGCTCAGGCGCTGGCGGCGCAACGGCAGCAGCGGCTCTCGCCAAATTCGGTAAGCGGGTTCTAATTCTCGAAGAAGGCTCGCTAAAAACCGCCAAAGACTTTCACAATGATGAGCTGAAGGCGTATGCGGAGCTTTACCAAGAAGGCGCCTTGCGCACGAGCAAAGACGGCGGCATTAGCATTTTGCAAGGCCGAACCGTGGGCGGCACTACCACCGTGAACTGGACCAGTAGCTTTCGCACACCTGCATCAACGCTCTCCTATTGGCGCACACACTTTGGTATCGCCGATGCGCAAGAAGACCTACTGCGACCGTATTTCGAACGCATCGAGCAACGCCTGCATATCGAACGCTGGGCCGCCTCCCCCAATGAAAATAATGCGGTGATTCAGCGCGGATGTGACCGGCTCGGATGGCAATGGGATGTGATACCCCGCAATGTACAGGGCTGCTGGAATCTAGGCTATTGCGGAACCGGCTGCCCCACGAATGCCAAACAGTCGATGTTAGTGACGTCGATTCCAGAAGCGCTCGATCACGGTGCCCAGCTCATTCATAGTACGCGTGTGCAACAACTAGTCTGGGACAACGACCGTGTCACTGGGGTGATTTGCCAACCCATGGACAGCCATTTGCACGATACGCAAGGCGATGTCATTCACATCAACGCTCCGCTCGTGATCCTAGCAGGGGGGGCTATCAATAGCCCGGGGGTGTTACTTCGCTCACAGGTTCCCAATCCACATCGCACGCTTGGGCGTCGCACCTTTTTGCACCCCGTGTGTATGAATATGGCCGTCTTTGATCACGCCATTGATGGATTTTACGGGGCGCCTCAGTCGATTTACTCGGATGAGTTTAACGCTATTCCCGATGGGCCGGAGCTCGGTTTTAAGATCGAAGTGGCACCGATGCAGCCGAGCATTGTGTCTGCGCTAATGGGAGAATTTGGTGAACAGCACCATCAGCGTATGCAACAGCTCGCAAACTCAAATCTGATGCTGGCATTGATGCGGGATGGTTTTCACCAAGATGATCCGGGCGGGCAGGTCGAATTACGCAAAAATGGTGATGCGGTGCTCGACTACCCTCTAAGAGCGCATCTTTGGGCCACCTGCAAGCAAGCATTTTTGCGTATGGCGAAGGTTCAATTCGCAGCGGGTGCGCGCAGCGTAATGCCGGTACATGCGTTAGGCCAGGCTTGCACATCGTTGGCTGAATATGAAACCCATCTGCAGCAATTACCCATGCGTATTTTTGATGTACGCTTATCCAGCGCTCATGTGATGGGCGGTTGTGGCATGAGCCAACGCCCTGAAGATGGCGTGGTGGACCCCAGTGGGCGACACCATCAATTGCACAACCTCTACATTTTTGATGGCTCCATATTTCCCAGTAGTATCGGCGCCAATCCCCAAATGAGCATTTACGCCTGGACGCAAAAACTCACAGAAGCGCTGATTGAGCGCCTGCGCTAAAACCCACAGGCACTCATCGTTGAGGTTCGTTTAAAAAGGCTTCGCCATGGCTAGATGGAAAATCGCCAACAGCTGCACAAAAGCCAGTATCGCGGCAATAATACGTGTACGGGTTGCGAATTTTGGCTTAATGGCAAACACGCCTGCGACGATGTAACCCACCAGCAACAGGATCTTCAATAGTAGCCAATGCTGACCAAGAATATTCCAGCCGCCAATCACCACCAGTGAGATGGCCATGACCAGTAAAATGGTGTCGTTTACATGCGGAATCCACCGTAATGGTGTGCTGCGCCAGCCTGGCTTGCCGGCCGCATCTAGACCCAATCGCACGAGCAAAAATAACCCCGTAAGGTACGCGGTTAACATATGAATCATCTTGAAGGTTATATAGTGTTCCATAATCTCTCTCTTTTTTATCGTTATTCTCAACAATCTCAATCAAGGGCTCGGGTTTAGTCTGCCACTACACTTTCGATCATTCTTTAGGCACAAGCATTGTGACAGATCAAAGTTTCTAAGTCCGCTTCTGAGTATGCTACGACTTCACACTCAAAAAGCGTGGATATCCTTATGTTGTTATCATCTTCTCCTGCTACTCAAGGACATACTGAAGCCCTTGCCGTTCCTACGTGGGATCAGGAGTTGATTCAGCGCTACAACATTCATGGCCCGCGCTACACATCCTATCCGACCGCCTTGGCATTGTCCCCTGATTTCTCGGTGAATCAGGCAACTTCTGCTCTTGGAGAAAGCGCACAGCCATTGAGTTTGTATATCCACATCCCGTTTTGCCATTCCCTATGTTACTACTGCGGTTGCAACAAGGTGATCACCCGGCATCAACACAAGGCCGATACCTATCTTGATGCCCTTATCGACGAGATGAAACTCTATAGCCCTTTCGTCAGCCATCGAAAAATTCAGGCGCTGCACTTAGGTGGCGGTACACCTACATTTTTGTCTGAAGCCCAGTTTACCCGCTTATTTCATGCTCTCAGTGAGCATTTCGATTTTGAGCCGACACAGTGTGATGAAGTCAGTATTGAAATCGATCCGCGGGAATGCACTTTGGCAAAGCTCTCGCATATTCGCGAACTCGGCTTCAATCGCGTTAGCTATGGCGTACAAGATTTCGACCAGGATGTGCAAATTGCCATTAATCGCATTCAAGATGAAACCCTCGTACGCAACCTGGTGGATGCGTCGCGGGAACTTGGATTCGATTCGATCAATTTGGATTTAGTCTACGGATTGCCCCATCAAAATCTGGAATCCTTTCAGCACACCCTTGAGCGCGTGTTGACACTCAATCCCGATCGTATTTCGTTATTTAGCTATGCGCATTTGCCGTCACGCTTTCCTGCCCAACGAAAAATCAAGGATCACACCTTACCCAACGCCAGTGATAAATTAGCGCTCTTACGTGCAGGTATTGAAACCTTCACCGGTGCTGGTTATCAGTTTATTGGTATGGACCATTTTGCCCGCCCCGACGATGAACTTGCCATTGCGCAGCGCGAAGGCCGACTGCAACGGAATTTTCAAGGCTATACCACCCATGGTTCCGATTGTTTATTGGGCCTAGGGGTTTCATCCATTAGCCAAGTAAACGGCGTGATTTGGCAACATGAAAAAGATGTCGGTGATTACCAACGAATGATCAGTGAACAAGCCCTTGCGGTGACGAAAGGGATCAGCCTCACTCGTGATGACCAAGTGCGCGCAGCTCTCATTATGCAATTGATTTGTCATTTCAGCCTAGATATCGCCAGTTTTGAACACAGATGGCAGATCAGTTTTCACGATTATTTTGCCGACGCCATAGAAGCCTTATCGCCCTTTGTGACCGATAAGCTCGTTATCCTTACATCTCAGTCGATCCAAGTAACACCAGCGGGCCGATTGTGGGTGCGCAGTATTTGCAGTTGCTTCGATGCATACCTGCAACAAGGCCAAACCCGCTACTCCAAAGTGATTTAACCCCGAACCACCGCTGTATCTTTCGCGCTGAGTAGCCAACGCACCGCGTTGGCCACTTCGGCGTTGGCTTGTGTCAATAACAACTAAAGTTGGTAACGGCCCGGTGTTGCCCACCAATAGAGAGAACGCGCGCGCAAGGCATCCGTGTGACTACATCACCATCTCTGATTTGCTGGTTAATTTCTTCGGAGTAATGAAACACAAACTGGTGCATATGGGTCCAAGCTTCACCTTCAGACGCTTCGTGGCCAAAAATAGAGCAGGCGACGTTTCTATCGGTTTTATCCAGCACACACAGTAAATAGCCAGATTCAGGAATGGCTTCACCCGCTTCCGTTTGCATCAGATCCAACCAATTACCAATGCATTCCACATCTGTTTGCAAACAACGCTGACTCAGCAGATGCCGACCGATCTCCTCTGTGAGCTGTTCATCGAGCATATCGCCAGGCGCAGGGCCTTGAATGCGATTGATCAATACCGACAGCTCAAACTCATCGATTTCCGGGCGTCGAGGTCTCATATAGCGGTGAGTTCGCGCCAACATCAAGGCAATCTCATCATGAATTCCTTGGTATTCCTCATTTTTCTCCCAATCTTCAAGAACGCGAATACCATACACCCCAGCGCTGAACCTAAACCACTCGAGCTTATCGGCAATCTCGTTGGCGGTACGTCCTTCCAACACCATACGTTCCGCCTGACTATTCGCCGCCAAAGGATACGGATTAAGCACCGGCGTAAAACTCAAAGTCGCAATCAACATTCCCAGCAAGGCGACCCCGACATTAATGCGCGGAATCCATGTCCAACCGTTACTCTTGCGTAACCAGCAGCTCGCACTGTAGCCCAAGCTATATAAGGCAAGAAGAGCTACCGCCAAGAACGCCCAGTACCGTTCTGCGGTCCAACCATAGTCGCCAATGCGTACCCAAACCGCAGCCACTGCCAGAACTCCGAGTATAGGGCTTAGGGCGAGCGCCGCTCGTACCAACCAATTCAGGATTCGCGAGTAAGGTAACGCCTCGTCGCCTAATTGAAACACTGCGTTAAAGAGCACAATCAGAAACACCAACAGCACACTTAGGGTCACTGCCATACTCACATGGCTAGTTCCGTGCCAAAGGGCTGAGAATCCAACGAACGGCAACGTGGCTAAGAAGATTAGTAATACAAAAGCGGTAACCGGCAGCAAACCGGTACAGAGGGCAAAAATTAATTTGCGCGAGGTTTGAATTGCGTGCTCTTGGGTACGCCCAATGAGAATCCCCATACCAAACAGGAAGCCAGTCATAGCAGCAACGAACGCTTCAGCGGTGAACAAATCGAAGAAAAAGGAAATATTGATCAAGCGGAACAATGCCGCCCACAGCATCAGCAGGCCCCAACTGATGAGTATAAAAAAGAACGCTAGCGTGAGGGTTAATGTATTTTGCCACGCATTTTTAAACAGCGAAGGGTAGTCCATGCGCCACGAGCGCCATTGCAAACGCGACTGCAAAAACGGTACAGCGGCGAAGGCAACCAAAAACATCACGACGGCAAAGGCAGACAGCACGTGATCTGCAGGCAGGAAGTAGTCGGAAGTTACGATCCGTGCCGAGTACCAAGCAAGCGACGCGAAGATCAGCACTAATAATCCTATATGTTGCCAGAAGAGCCGATCCGCCAACACTCGAAGCGACAGCATAAAAACCGTGGGTACAATCAGTACTAGGGTAATGAGCGTTACTTGGCTGACCAAAAGCGGTAGCCAGTTATGCTCAATGCCTTTGAGCACCACATACAAGGCAATCGCTTGCAGAATGCCCACAGTAACCAATGTGAATTTTTCCGCCCGCGCTAAATGAATTCGGGCGTGATTGCTTTGAGCGTCAGTGGTCGATTCCATCCCGTGCATTCCTTTACCAGAAAAACGAATTCCATTTTGCACAGTTTTCAATCGATATGCTATTCACCTTTTACAGCCAACGCAGTGCGTTGGGTACAGGGGCCGGTCTGGCACGGTGGTGGGATAAGTCACGTGGGGGTGTGCGCGGCAGGGAAGCCGCGCCCAAACCTATAGGGACATATCCACGGCGTCCCCCACGGGGCTTTCTCACCGCTGGGCCTTGAATCGACCACGGGCCAACGCGGTGCCTTGGGTACCCTTTATCGTTTCACGACATGATCGCCGGCTTGAAGCCCCGCGACAATTTCTACCCAAGGCTGCTGCTCTTGGCTAAACACATCGCCAAGGCGCACAATTCGACGCTCAATTCCTTGTTCAGTATCCACCCACACAAAGGTGAGTTGTCCTTGTTGCTCGATCCACGCTTGAGGCACGAATAACCCCTGACGCTCGCCTACGGGTACGGTGACTTTCCCATACATACCAGGATAGAGTGTGTCTGGCGTCGTCAACACAAGGCGAACGATAAAGCTGCGCGATGCAGTGTCTGCCGCCGGTTCTATTTCGACCACGCGCCCGCGTACATCCTGCTTAAGTACATCTAGGCGTACCGGCAATTCATCGCCAATGGCAAGCAATCCCAATGCAGATTCACTGATCGACGCTTCTAAACGCAGCGTCTCGGGATCATACAAACTCACAAGGTGCATACCCGGAGTTGCAGTGTCGCCGGTAAATACCGCCCGACGGCTAATCACACCGGAAAATGGCGCGACTATCACACTGAAACCTTCGCTCGTACGAGCTTCAGATAAGGCTTCCCGGGCGCGATTGAGCTCCGCTTCAGCGCTGTCACGCTGGGCCCGCACTTCATCGAGACGTGCTTCCGGCAGCAAACCCTGACTCACCAGTTGCTCGCTGCGCTGAAAGTTTAATCGCGCTTCGTTTACCCGTGCCTGTGCCGCAGCAAGCCCTTGCTCCTGCTGCCGAACCCGTGCGCTTAAATCGTCGCTTTCGAGACGCAATAACACATCACCTGCTTCCACAACATCGCCTGCATCTACCAATACATCGGCCACTCGAGCCGTAATACGCGCAGATAAGTTCGCCTGTTGACGCGCCTGCATGCTGCCACTAAAAGACCGCGATTCAGCAATCGTGGTGTACTCCATTTGCAGCGTATCACCGGCACGTTCACCCGTACTCAATTGTGTTTGCGTGGGTAACTTAGCAACAAAGCCACCCGCCAGCCAAATAAACACCAACATCAGGCCTAGTGCGGCCGCGGCAATACTCATCAGTGTCTTACGATTCATCTGCTAACTCCTGTTGCGAACGCGGTAAACCGTGTCCTGGCGTATTCTTGTACATCATGTAGTACACCACCGGCACTACGAGTAAGGTAAATAGCGTAGAGGCGCTAATGCCAAAAATAATGGCCCATGCCAACCCATTAAAAATGGGATCTAACGTAATCACAATATTGGCGAGCATTGTTGTGCCAGCCGTAAGTAATATCGGCCGTGTCCGCGCTGCGCCCGCATCATAAAGAGCCTCTTGCAATGAACATGGGGTTTGCAGTCGCTGGTGGATAAACTCAATAAGAATGAGCGCATTTCGCACCACAATCCCCGCCAGAGCAATCATCCCGATCATCGCGGTTGCCGTAAATAATGTTGGATTCGGATAGCTAGCAATCTCGCCGGCAAATCGATTCAAAAACCAGAATCCTGGCATAATGCCTATGATGGTTAAGGGAATGGAAAGCATCATGATTCCTGATACAGCCTTCAGTCCGGTTTGCAGAACCATCACGATATACACGCCTAACAACGCCACCCCGTAGGCAATACCCAGGTCGCGAAACACGTCTAGAGTAATCTTCCATTCGCCTTCGCCGCTCCATACCACCTGAATGGAATCCGGCACCGACCAGCCTAAACCAGCGCCATTATTGAAGTAATGGCGACGCCATTGCGGCACATACTGATCGCGGTCACTATTCTGATCTACCATCACATCCGCCACAACATCAGCAGGTACTCGGCCGACCGATTCTGCGTATACGTAAGCCACAGGGCGAAGGTTTTTGTGAAAGATTGGGCGATCGACGGTACGCTCAACAAAGCGCCCAAGCTCCGCAAGTTGCACCAATGGCGCCGGCGCATCCACCAATCCAGTACCCTGTAATTCTCGAGCGACTCCCGGTTGTCCGCGAACATACAACGACAACAGATGGTCTGGGTTATCACGCTCTCCGCGTGGTAAACGCACTTCGATAGGCAGCGGATTTACTTCCGTGGGAATTTGTAAGTAGTCCACCACCTGCCCCGCTAATGCCGTGTGAATGGTGCGCTGAATGTCTTCGGTAGAAACGCCCGACAAGGCTGCTTTTTCCCGATCGACCTCGAAGCGCCATACGCGCTGAGGCGCCGGCACCGACGTATCCACTTCACGCACCGAATCTTCTCGCGCTAAACGCTGGGCAACGATATCAGCCGCCTGCTCTAATTCCACATAAGGTGTGCCCGGCTGACCATAAATCTCCGCAACCACGGTGGCTAACACCGGCGGTCCGGGCGGCACTTGCACGATATTCAATTTCGCGCCAGCAGCTTCTGCTATCCCGGTAAGTGCATCGCGCTCGCGCGTAGCAATTTCATTAGATTGCATCGCCCGACGCTGCTTATCCGACAACATAACGCGCACTTCACCATGCCACGGTTCGCCACGGCGAAAGTAATGGCGCACCATGCCATTAAAATCCATGGGTGATGCCAGTCCGGCAAAGGTTGCTACCGCTTCAACTTCCGGCACCTGTTGCAAATAAGCTGCGAGGCGCTGAACAACCAGCTGAGTTTCTTCAACTGCACGCCCTTCCGGCATATCAATCACCAGTTGAAACTCATTTTTGTTATCGTGGGGCAGTAATTTTAGGGGTACCAATCGTAATGCCGGTAGTGCAGCGGCAATCACAAACAAACCCACCACAGACCAAATAAAGATTTTGCCGCGCCGATCGGATACCAACAGCGGCTCTAAAATGCCACGATAGCCCCGATACAAGAGCGTTTGCGTTGGATCATAAAGACCGCGATCACGGGCGCTACCCATAATTTTCCACGCCAACCATGGCGTAATGAGAAACGCTGTGGCTGTAGAAAAGAGCACACTAATGGGCACGTTAAAGGCCATCGGCGCCATATAGGGGCCCATCATGCCCGTAATAAAAAACATGGGGGTAAATACGATCACAATGGCCAAGGTGGACATCAGTAGCGCGCTACGAATTTCTAGCATGGCATTGATAATGCTTTGCTTGCGAGAACCGTCTTCGCCTTGAATATGACGCTCGATGTTATCGATGGCCGCAATGGGGTCGTCGACAATCAAACCAAGCGCCAAGATCAATGCAAACAAAGTGACTCGATTAATGGTGTAGCCAAACAGCAAATCCATACCCAGCGTCATGCCGTAGGCAATTGGAATTGCTATGGCCACCACAAGAGCCGCTCGCCAACTTAAAAACAAGCCGACGAAAACAACCACAACCACCACCGCAACCGCCAGACTGCTGACCAGTTCCTTTACTTTTTCATCGGCGGTATCACCATAATTACGAATCACCGCAATATCTGCGCCGGCGGGCAGACTCTGCTCACGCAATGATTCCATCACGGCCAAGGTGTCGCTAGCAACACGCACGGCATTGGCCCCACGCTGTTTTCCTACAGCGATATAAACCGCTGGCAAACCCTGAGATGCGCCACTGGGATAGTAAAAGGTATACTGGTCCGCTTGCGTGGCGATATCACGCACGGCGGCCACATCACGCAAGTAAACAGGTTTACCATTCACCACGTTAATCACGGTATTGCCTAGTTCGGTCGCACTCTGGAAGAAGGATCCGGCCTCTACCTGAATCACTTCACCCGCGTGATGCAAGCGGCCGGTTTGTTGCTGGCGATTACTACTAGCGATAGCGCGTTGCACATCTTCGATGGTGGTTTGATGCGCTGCTAAATCGACACTATTCAATGCAATCTCGATAACACGAGATTGCCCACCATAAACATCCACGCGGTTGGTTTGAGGAACAGCCTTGAGTTGTTGTGTGGCTTGCTCTGCTAAACGTCGCAAATCATAGCTATCCACCTGATCCGGCTTGGTACTGTACAACGCTGCAACCACGATTGGCACATCGTCTATTTCAATGGGCTTCACGGCCCAATGGGTTACTGCCGTTGGAATTTCATCCGGATGGGAATAGAGTTTGTTGTAGAGCTTCACCAAGGAATCTTCGCGATCTTCACCCACATAGAATCGCACCGTCACCAATGCCTGATCGCGATTCGATTGGGAATATACATACTCCACACCATCAATTTGGCTCACCACCCGTTCAAGCGGCTCTGTCACCTGTGTTGCAATTTGTTGGGCAGATAAACCTGGTGCCTGCACAAGGATGTCGGCCATGGGCACCACGATCTGCGGATCCTCTTCCCGAGGCGTTAACCACAGGGCAACGGCACCGAGAAGAATCGCAAAGCCAATGAAAATTGGCGGAAACGCACTATCGAGAAACCAGCGGATGACCGAACCTTTCATGTATCACTCCTATCTCTTAGCCCGGCGCTTACTTAAACGCTTGGCCAGGTTTTGCACCTAAGGCTTTCAGTATTTTCGCTAGCGGGCAAAAGCCACTAAAGGCCGCTTGCAGCATATTGACGCCGACAAAGGCCGTTAACCAAAGCCACAACGGACTGACCTGCCAAGCTAACAGTACCGACAGTAGGATTACGCTACCTGCAAAGGCAAATACGATACGATCGATGTTCATAGTCTAGTCTCTCCAAATACAATATATTACTTAATTCTAATATATTAGGCCAAAAAAACACAGGGTCGATAAAACCCTATGCGCAATAAATCGAGTGTAAGGTTTCTAACATCTGCAGCGCATGTTTGTCATCAACGCGATACCAAACCGTTGTACCGGTTTTCCGATACGACACAATCTTCTGTTCCCGCAGCTTCGCGAGGTGTTGGGACAGAGAAGATTGTGACAACCCTACTTTTTGCTCTAACTCGCCGACGGACATCTCACCTTTTACCAAGTGACACAAAATCATCAAGCGATGACTGTTCGCCAGTGATTTCAGTAATGCTTCCGCATGTGAGGCATTTTTTTGCATGTCTTCAATCGAAATAGTAATCATAAGTCTATTATATTAGCTTTATCTAATTTATCAAGTGGCAACTGCATTTACATGTTTCGGAGAATACACCGCCTGTTGGCGGTAAAACAAGCGCCAGCACCGACTAAAGTACTATTTACATGTAAAGACTTACTATTTTTCAGTTAATTACATTCACCTCGTAACCATGTTGCGTTGTTCATCTAAGCCCATGGCTAACAGCAAAGGTGATTTTTTCTGGCGTTGAACAAAGTCGTCCTTGTTCGTTATTTGCTGCCATTGTTCTGCGATCAAGGCTTGGGCTACAGCGCCGCCCATGGTACTTCCAGGGCCAGTAAGGATAATCACATCTGGCGCAAACTCTTTCGCAGCGGTGACCACAGCGGTACTGAAATCGTAGGTTTCACACACTTGATGCACCAAGGTATATTCACGCAATGCCCGATTATCAGTGCCCAATGGCTGCCAAATATGGCCACGGCCATCAATCATAGGCACCTCCGGTGCCGCAAAGAATTCTGGGCTGAATCGCTGCAACGCCTGCTCACTGGCCGCCTTCATCAAGGGCGTATGAAACGCACTGTGTCCGGGCAATATCAAAGGGTAGCGCTCTTGCGTAGGGGGTAACGTTACCGCCCCATGTTGAATCGCTGCGCTAGTCCCCGCGAGTACTTGATAGCCACCGAAGCGAATCGAGGTATACAACCGCTTATTTTCACCCGTCGCTGACAACAACGGTTGTATTCTTGCGTCGAGTTCAGGATCGAAGCGCCAATCGTCGCCGACATTGGGATACAACAGCTGACCACCGAGATCCGCGCTATTGGTCATCGCCGCCATATCGCTCACGAGTTCAAAACCCCGGGTTGCATTTAAAGCACCAGCGCATGCGAGGGCAATGTACCACCCCATAGAATTACCCGTGACCCCAACAATGTCGAAGCGATCCCGATTAATGGCCTGAAAATCCGCATAAGCACAGCTGTAAATAAGTGGTGCCGCGTTGGTCGCATGCAAATGTAATTTGGCACTAAATGTGGCCGCTTCATCTAAGGCTGTCACCGTAGGTTGGTCGGTTCCGCGCAAAGCATCAAATTGCTCAAATAAGTCACTGCGCTGGCCATGATAGCGTCCCAAATACCCTAGTTCTGGGCGGTTATAAGTTCCTCGCCCAGGGCATATTACGAGCGCGCGTTGTTTTTTGGCTGCGGTTGTCATTTCACGCCTCCTTGGCTCGGCGCTTGAATAAGCTGCCTGACTGCCGCTACGATGCCATCTTTATCGGGTAACACGTGATAAGCCGCTTTGGCTAACGGAATAAAAGAGTCGTCGGCGCAAACACGCCCTAACACCGCAGGGCAATTTGTTTCTTGGAGTCGCGTCCATAACTCTTCAGAGACCGATCCCGTTTCTCGACACTCGTCGACGATAAGCACGTGACTACTTTCGGCAATGGCGGCAATCAGGCTCTCCATGGGCAATGGATGCAACCAGTTTAAATCGATCACACGCACCGATAGCCCCGAACGCGATAATTCGCGCGCCGCCTGTCGACTCAAATAATACCCGTTACCATACGACACAATACTCACCTGTGGCGCAGCCCCTTCGTCCACTGCACTGACGCTACCAAATGCCACGCGCTCCTCCGGTTCCGGATAATGAAAGCTCCATTCGCCATCACCGGGTTCGTGCAGATCCTTCTGGTTGTATAGCGCGATGGGCTCAAGGAAAATCACTACACGGCGCTGTTCATCCGCTAAGCGAATCGCTTCTCGCAGCATGCGAGCACCACTTGCCCCATTCGATGGACAGGCGACCACGACTCCGGGTAAATCACGAAACACGGCAAAACTGTTGTCGTTATGGAAGTGCCCGCCAAAACCACGTTGGTAAGCGAGTCCCGCCACACGAATGACCATGGGATTGGTAAACTGTCCGGCACTAAAAAACGATAAGGTCGCCGCTTCGCCGCGAATCTGATCTTCAGCATTATGCACATAAGCCAAAAACTGAATTTCTGGAATGGGGATAAAGCCATTGTGAGCACAACCAATGGCCATCCCCAGAATACTTTGCTCATCGAGAAGCGTATTAATCACACGGCTGGGACCAAAATGCTGAATCAATCGACTGGTGACTCCGTACACTCCGCCTTTTTTGCCGATATCCTCCCCCATCATCACCGTATTAGGATACCGCCCCATAATATCGAGTAACGCCCAATTCAGGAGTTTATTGAGGGTTTGGGGTTTGCCCAGATTATGTTTTTCATGGGCAAATAAGGCCGCCCGTTGGGCATCAGCTATGGGCGGTGGCAGCTCTGCGACTGGATAGTTTGGCGCAATAGACGCCATCACCTCGTCGGCATTCGCTAGCTTAGGACGCACAATGGCTTCCCGGCCCACAGCGCGGACACGATCAAACAAACTTACCAGATACGAACGCATTTGTTGATGACTTGCAATGCCATAGGCTGCGAGTAACGCAAGGCTGGTACGCAAGGGATCGTTAAGCTCATTGTGGGCAATTTGCTCTTTACTTAAATAGGTCATTTCCGCATCCGAGCCTGCATGCCCGTACAAGCGCACACATTTCATATGCAAAAACACCGGCTGCCGTCGTTTCCGAGCAATACGTTCTGCTTCTCGGGCAGCCCGATAAACATCAAGCAGGTTACGCCCGTCGCAACTTAAATAGTGGAGCCCTGGGCGCTGTTTAAAACCTGCTTCAATCCAACCATGAGGCGTGCGAGTACTAATACCAATGCCGTTATCTTCACACACAAACACAATCGGCATAGGCACATTTTGATAGGCAGCCCAACAGGTGGCATTAATGGCCCCCTGTGCGGTGCTGTGATTCGCCGATGCGTCGCCAAAACTACACACCACTAAACTATCTGCAGGCACCTCGCCTGCACGATTTAAACGTTTTGCTAAACCAATGCTGTGGGCCATGCCCGCAGCTTTCGGCAGATGCGAGGCAATGGTACTGGTTTGCGGTGGCACCATCACCGCCTTACTACCCAGTACTTTATGGCGCCCGTGGCTAATCGGGTCGTCTTTGCTCGCAGCAAAGCTAAGCAGCATATCGTAAATCGGAGTCGTACCCGGCACTTGTTTCTGGCGCTGAATAAAGAACGCGCCTGATCGATAGTGTAAAAAAGCCATATCCGTAGGCCGCATCGCTGCTGCAATAGCCGCATTGCCCTCATGCCCAGCGGAACCTATGGTATAGAAGCTTTCACCGGCCGCTTGCAGCTCACGACTATGTAAGTCCAACACCCGACTCGTGAGCTGGGTATCGACCCAGGCAAAGAGATCCGCTAGGGTTAACCCCAAGCGCTCAAGATCCGGTAAATCGTCTGGTTCGGGTAAAGGCGTATCAAAAAGCGCACTCAACAGGCGCTCCTGCAACGGATAATCTTGGTTCATGAGCAGTTAGCTTCCAAATGCCGCTAAACCCGTTTGTGCGCGCCCTAAAATTAATGCGTGCACATCGTGTGTTCCTTCGTAGGTATTCACCGCTTCTAGATTCATCACATGTCGAATCACGTGATATTCATCTGCGATTCCATTGCCGCCATGCATATCGCGAGCCACCCGAGCGATATCGAGGGCTTTGCCGCAGCTATTCCGTTTGATCAAGCTAATGGTTTCCGGTGCCAACTGACCTGCATCGGCCATGCGTCCCGCTTGCAGAGCCCCAAGTAAGCCCAAGCTAATCTCGGTTTGCATATCCGCAAGTTTCTTCTGGATAAGCTGCGTAGCCGCCAGCGGACGACCAAATTGAATGCGGTCTAAGGTATACTGACGTGCTGCATGCCAACAAAACTCAGCAGCCCCTAAACTGCCCCAAGCGATACCGTAGCGCGCTTTGTTTAAACAACTGAAGGGGCCTTTTAAACCTTTCACTTCTGGGAACATATTGGCGTCGGGAACAAATACATTATCCATAACGATTTCGCCAGTAATCGATGCCCGCAGGCTAAATTTCCCGTCTATCTTTGGCGCGCTCAAACCTTTCATGCCTTTATCAAGCACAAAGCCGCGGATGTCACCATCAAGTTTGGCCCACACCACAAACACATCCGCGATAGGGCTATTGGTAATCCACATTTTCGAGCCAGTAAGTTGATAGCCCCCGTCCACTTTCACCGCGCGGGTTTTCATGCTCGCCGGATCCGACCCTGCATCGGGTTCTGTGAGCCCGAAACATCCCACCCATTCACCGCTCGCAAGCTTGGGCAAATATTTCTCCCGCAACGCATCGGTGCCAAATTCGTAAATGGGGTACATCACAAGAGAGCTTTGCACACTCATGGCGCTCCGGTAGCCTGAGTCAACGCGCTCAACTTCGCGAGCGATGAGGCCATAACACACATGGTTCACGCCGGCGCCACCGTAGTTCTCAGGAATCGTCGCCCCAAGTAAGCCCATCTCGCCCATCTCAGTCATAATTGCGCGGTCGAAGTGCTCATCACGGTTTGCCATCAACACCCGTGGCATTAGATTTTCCTGACAATAGGCATGTGCGCTGTCGCGTATCATGCGCTCCTCATCGGTGAGCATTGAATCCATCAGGAACGGGTCTTCCCAGTTAAATGCGGCGCGGCTACTCATGCGTTGTTCTCCAACTTGGTTTGCAAAGATGATGAAGGTAAGAATTTACGTGATCGATAACACGCAAGTTGTTTGTACAACGTACTATATGCACTGGTTAAAAAAAATACCCCAGAGGGGAAATCTGGGGTATTTATCACTGATAAGACCAAGGGCAGTTGATTACCCGCCCGAGCGATCGATATAGATTTCTACTTGCGGCTCATCTTGTCGTTCAATCACCATCATCATAACCTGATCCCCGAAGCCTTCCATATTACGAATCTCAGATGAGAATAAACGGGAATTGAACGGCCGGTCATCTTCCAGAGGAGTCACCACGAGGCGGCACAATGAACTGCGGCAATCAGCGCTGTCGAGCTGATAGAAGCGCAATCCTTCTAAGGTGATAAACAAATCACGCAGGGATGTTTCCGAAACATACGCCCAATCGGGATCAACCTCTTCCTCACTAAACCGTACTTCCAGATTCATTTGATCCATCACGCGTGGGGTCGGCGGTGTTGAATCTTCACCAATTTCCTGTGCTACATCTTCTTGACGAACCACATCGTCATAGTCTTCGTCGGCGGCGAGCATCGCATCATAATCATGGTCATTCATCTCACCGTTAGCGTCACTGCGCTGCGTGATTAATAAGGTGAGTGCTCGATTCTCCGCCTCGAGTTCCTCAACTAACGCTTCCAAGTAATACACCTGGCGGTCACGACTCGCTGCTGGCTCAGCAGGTGTTGCGTCTTCTATCACCACCGGTGTTGTGGCGATAGCGAGTTGACGCTCCAATGAATCTAAGTCACTTCGTGTTTGCCAAAGCACGATGGCGAGTACCGAAATGATCGCGATGTAAGTCCAATGCATAAACTTTGACACAGAATTCTCCCGAATAATTTTTCGCACTGTCTATGGTAGTATATTTCAACAAGTTCTCCTTACAAAGAAGTAACCTTGGAGCTTGCTATGCCCCACGACACACAAGCATTAAATCGCACACGGCAGTGTTTTGCCGGACTCGATAGCGTATGGGTGTTTGGCTATGGCTCTTTGATTTTCAAAGCCGATTTCCCCTATATTGAGCGTCGTCCAGCCCGCATCGATCATTGGCAACGACGCTTCTGGCAAGGCTCCCATGATCATCGAGGCACACCAGAGGCCCCTGGCCGAGTCCTTACGTTGGTAGAAGTGCCTGGAAGCAGCTGTAAGGGGATGGCTTATCGAGTGCATCCCGATGTATTCGCCCATTTGGACCACCGGGAAAAAAACGGTTATTTACGATTCGAAACCGCATTTCATTTCGACGATGGCAGTGAGGTGAATGGCTTGGTGTATATCGCGAATAGCGATAACGCCGCTTGGCTCGGTCCAGCACCGGAATCAGATATCGCCGAGCATATCGCTAATAGCAGAGGTCCTAGCGGACCCAATGACGAATACGTATTGCGCCTTGCTCAAGCCCTACGCGAACTTGATGAAACTGATGCGCATGTGTTTGCCATCGAGGCCTATTTACATTTGCTCGCAGCGCAAACCGATGAGGATTAACGCTCGAATACCTTGTTCTTTTACAGCGTGGCATACCAAATAAAAATTAATGCAAAACCGAGTAAATAAACCAGTCCAATCCACGCCCAGAGATGCAGCCAAGAACGTCGTGCACGGTTTTCGCCACGCCCACGTACCAAACTAAAGTTTAACCAGGCAAAGAATGGCGTGGTGAGAAATGCGGCCGTCATAGCGAAGGTCAGCATGGGGCTTAGCGCCCCTCGGAAGAACAAGATAACCACCATACCGGCCGCAGCTTGGGCCAACAACAACCACGTATAACCTCGGCGACTCACCGCTAAGTTGGGTGTATCCACATCGAGGCGCTTACTCAGAAGTAGCCCGCTTAAGTGCAAGCCACGGGCGTAGCCATCAAGTACGGTAATGGTGGTACCGAACATACAGAAAAATGCGACCAAGGCCACCAACCAGCGGGTCCACTCACCCAGGCTTTCGGCGTACATATTGACGAGCTGTTGCGCAAAAGCAGCACCCGCCATAGCAATCTCTTGCTCACTGCCATGCTGAACCAAAGCACCAAGAGACACAAAACACAGTGCCAGGAAGGCTGTAACCCAATATCCCAAATTGAAATCAAATAACCCACCGCGCCGCGATACCGGCACGATACGACGCTTCTCCTGCACCCAAATGGAATTAATCACTGAAATTTCAATGGGCGCTGGCATCCAGCCCATCATCGCCACCAAGAAGCCAAGCGCCGCCAACTCCCACGGCGAAGGGCTGACAAAGTCGGCTGGTACTTGAGAACCTTGGGAGAATGCGAATATCACCGCAAGCACCGTGAGGGCCGCTAAGATCACCATCATGATACGGGCCAAGGTATCAAGCACGCGGTACTTACCCAGTAATAAAATAAGCAAGCAGACCACTAAGATAAAGGCACTGAGCACCAATACATTGGGGCCATGGGGAATCACAAAGTGCAACAGGCTAGCGGTGAGTAGCAACACACCGGCGGTGTTAACAATAGCCGCCACAATATTGAGGAGCAGGAAAATCCACAGATAACCTCGGCCCTTACGGAAGTATCCGTGCAGCAAGCTTTCATTGTGCGTAAGGGTGTAATCGACACCGAAGCGGAAAAAAGGGTACTTGAGAATATTGACCAGCAGAATCAATCCCGCTAACTGCCATCCAAAAAGCGCACCGGCTTGAGTCGACGCCACTAGGTGGGATCCGCCAATGGCCGCTGTCGCCATTAAAATACCGGGTCCTATGGCCTTAAACACAGAATCGTTTTTCATTGTTCTTAGAGCTCTGAGTGAAGGTAAGCACCTTTTTTATCATAACCCTCAGCAAAACCAAACCGATGAACTGCACCACAGCCTGTACTCATGAAACTTGATAGATCATATTCAATAGGCATAAAAAAACGCCCACCGAAGTGGGCGTTTGCATTAGTACTAAAGCGTATTAGCGAGTTTGCGGAACGCGGATTTCAACAGACAGACGTGCTTCAGTCCGACGGTTGCGCTGGTTCGCAGGGATGCTAATTTCATTCACTACCGGCTGGCTCATACCATGTCCGACAGTGCGGATACGGCTACGATTAATGCCATGCTCGTTCACCAAGATGTCTGCTACAGCGCGTGCACGACGCTCTGACAAACCTTGGTTGTATTCAGCAGTACCGATTAAGTCAGTGTGTCCATGCAGAGTCACTTCTGTGTCAGAATGCTCTTTCATGAAATCTGCCAAGCGACGGATGTCACCACGGTAATCTGTGGTTACACGAGCAGAATCAAACGCGAATCCTACACGCAATTCTTGTGTGACCTGTGAGGTGGTGTACACAGTACAACCGCGCTCATCAACTACGTGGCCACGTGGCGTGTTTGGACACTCATCACGGTAATCTGGAACACCATCACCATCAGAGTCAGTAGTACGATCGATTGGATCGTCTTCTACCACTGGTGGTGCATCATCACGAGTGCGCCAGTTTGTTAACAATGGACCTGAGTTACCAATACGGTAGTTCACCGCACCTACGATTTGATGATCGTTAAAATCAGAAGAGGTTTGCAGTGCATACTCTGCACGCCAGAACCAACGCTCATTGATGTCGCGAGCGTAACCCAAGGTTCCACGGAAAACACGGTCACGATGGAACTGAACTTTCGCCTGACCCAAACCTAAACCCAAATAGAAGTTTTGGTGTGGGTGGAAGAGTACGTCTGTGCCAAACAAGCGACCATAAGAAGTACTGCTCGCCCCATCAACACTTGCTTCAACGTAATCGATAAACGAACGAATTGAGATCCGATTCGTTAATGGAACAGAAAACTCTAAGCCCGGCTGAGGGGTGTTAAAGCTGCTGTCCAAGTTGAATGGAGTGCCGTTGTTGACATGGATACGGTCTGAATCAAACTTGACCGTGCTTAAACGCACGCCCACAGCTAGATCATGTGTACCCGAATAATTTTCAGCTAGTGCCGGAGCAGCTAGCATTAAGCCTGCTAACGCAGGAATTGCAATTCCAACAATCTTTTTCATAAGGGGGTCCTTTTCTACCTTTTATTACTCCACAACATTCCGCTGGCTTGGGGGTTAACCAGTCGGAACTTCGGCAACAAACTTGCGAGTTTGCAGTCTATGTACCAAATCCTTCACGCCCGTAGGAGTATAACATTTAACCTAAAAACGTCAAAGATCACTGACATTATTTGACGACTACAACAACTTTAGCTCCACATCCCTAGTTTTGCATAATATGTTGTTATCTACGCATTTTAGCAGAGCACACAAAGATTGCATGGTTAAATGCGTTAAATTTGTGTCAACGGTTGCTATAGACACCGTTAGTAAGTTGTTACGGATGACTCTTTCCCGCGTAACCGATATATCCCATAGCCTTGCTCATCGGTCCCTTCACGGTATAACTCTGGTATATCGTGCATTTCCTCTTCGGCAGCGCTGCTCGGGCTGCCACGGAACTCAACAACCACATCGTTAGGAATGATTAACTGCCAATTGTGATCGACTTCGACAGACAGCTTGCCTGCGTTAGATTCGGTTTGACTGCGCGCATAGTCGGCGATCACTTGCCGAACTTCCGCATCGGACACATAAACTAGAGTGCTGCCATCTAAATCGGGGAAGTTTCCGCCGCCACCGGCTCGGTAGTTGTTCGTCGCAATTAAGAATCGCTGCTCTGGTGTCACCGGCTCACCGTTGAATCGAAGCTCGTGAATTCGATGACTGTTTGCATCGATTAATTCACCTTGGTTGGAATAACGCGCAGGCTGGGTCGGGTCAATGGTATAGGTGATCCCGCTAATCATATCGAAGTTAAAGCTTGGAAAGCGTGCAAATAGGGGCTGTGGCTCCGATAGTTGGGGATCAATACGGCGAAATGCATTTGCCGACATCTCAAGCCACTCTCGCACTTGCGCTCCGGTCATTTCTACCACTTGCAGTGTGTTGGGATACACATACAAATCCACTAAATTGCCTAATGTAAAAGGGCCTGCTTCGATCAAAGTGTAGTCATCTGGGCTCTGGCTGCCATTGCGAAACGGGGCCGCTGCCGATAACACTGGGAGCTCTGGCGGCAGCTCACCTTGTGCTTGCAGCTCGCGTACGTACCATGATTGTGCGTCATTAATAAGTTGCACCGCAGATTCAGGACGCACCCGCGCAAACAAACTCGACACCCGCTGCTCAAGCATACCTAAAGGCGTGTTTAACATTGCCAAGGTGGCCGCTTGCTCTCGTTGCAACAAAGCAACTAAAGCGTCGTCCACGCGCACATCAATGGCGCGTACTTCCACCGCACTATCCACTACCTGCCAGCCGTTGTCTTTGCGCTCTAACGTCAGATCAATAATTCCTAAGTGATCGCCCCAATAGCCCGGTGATACTGCCGGAACGCCGCGCACGTAACCGCCCACATTGTCTACCTCAGGAAGATTGTCATAAGCAGGAGAACCGGGGAATAGCTGGTGTTGATGGCCAAATAAGATGGCATCAATGCCGTCCACGCCAGCCAATTGATACGACGCCTGCTCGGCAAACTTTGGATACTCCGGATAGATACGCAAACCAGAATGGGGTACTGCAACAATAATATCGGCGCCCGCAGCACGCATCTGAGGAATATAGTATTGCGCTGCCGACACCATATCGCGCACTTGCACCTTGTCACGCAAATGCTGCGCATCCCAACGCATGATTTGCGGCGGTACGAAACCAATCACACCAATATGAATGCGCTGTGTGTCACCTCGGTGATCCACGAAGTCTCGCTCCAATATCACGTAAGGCTCCACGAGGGGCTTGCCCCAAGTACCGGCATACTTGCCCGAAGTATCGGCAGATTCCGCATAAAACGCATTCGCACTGACATAGGGAAATTCCGCACCCGCGAGGGTGGCGAACATAAAATCAAGACCGTAATTGAATTCGTGATTACCCAAATTGGCCACATCATACTCAAGGTAGTTTAACGCTTTCATAATGGGATGAACGCGATTCTCAAGGTAACCTGTGCCTTGTTCCGCCGCCCAATCGCCCATGGCGCTTCCTTGAATCAAATCACCGTTGTCGACCAAAATATGATTTGGATTCTCGGCCCGAGCGTCATGAATCAACATGGCCGTATGGGCCAGGCCATATGCCTCGGTGTCTTGCTGTCGAAAATAGTCATAGCCGAGCATATACGCATGTAAATCAGTCGTTTCTAACAAACGCACGTCGACCCGCACGGGCTCGAGTTGATCGCTAGGGATGCGCTCAGCGCAACCAACCAGTAACCCGCCAACCACTAAGATCAACATTCCCGTGTATTTTTGTATTGATGTCATGATCATCATTCCAATGTAACGCTGTGTTCTTGAAGTGTGTGCGCTATATCAATAGCGCAACGATTAAACCTCTGCATTTAACCAATCCACGTGATGCGTGGCGGCAGGTTCGTACAGTGACTGTACCGGCGCAAAGGCTTCGTGCAGCACCGTATCGAGTTGCCATGGCGGATTGAAAATCAACATGCCAGAGCCGTACATACCGCGCTGATCGGATTGCTTTTTATAGTGAAATTCACTGCGAATGCAGGGCGTTGCCAATTGCTGAAGATCACTGAGCATGGCTTCATGCCGTGCTGCAGGTAACAGTGGATACCAAACAAGGACTACCCCATGGCGACACTGCTTTAGCGCGCGACCTACGGTGGCCGATACATCCGCATACTCATCTTTTACTTCGTAGGCGGGATCGATCAAAACTAGCAAGCGTGGCGTTTTCGGGGGTAAGTTTTTAATCAAGCCGTGTAAACCATCACCATAGACCACAAAGCCGGTGCGCCGCTTTCCGATTTGGGTTAATTCATCATGCTCGGTGGGATGCAGTTCAAAGACTGTATGACGGTCGTTTTCGCGACGCTGGGATGCTACCCACGCCGGCGATCCCGGATAAAACTGCAAATCGGATACAACTGGGGGTGTGGCGTGGGCATTAGCGAGGACGCTAAAAAACTGAGACCATAAATCACCCTGAGACGAATTAGTCAGAGCATCACGCGCCGCCAATACCCGACCCACCCCTTCGCGAAACTCACCATTTTTCTGCGCTTGTGGGCCACGTAAATCGTACCACCCGCGCCCCGCATGGGTATCAAAAAAATGAATCGCTGACGGTTTTTCCTGCAGGCGCCGAATCACGGCAAGTAAGGTAAGGTGCTTATGCACGTCTGCCGGATTTCCAGCGTGATAACCATGTTGATAACTCAGCACGAAGCGTCCTCTTTCAATTCATACTTTCGCCATAGAGTAGCGCGAATTCCCTTTATTGTCGTTACTCCGTGGGCTATAAACAATGCAAGCTCTCGATGTTGGTAGACACATATGGCGTTTATGCAAAAAGCTCTGGTGGTGTATCCCGCCGACCAGTTTCCACTGCTCGAAAAAATTCATACCTTTGCTCTGACTCACAACATCACCCTGATTGATGTCACCGAAGACGAGTTTTTAGAGCGCCCCGGGCAATTCACCGACCAAGCCGACCATGTGGTGGCCTTGGTGACGGATCAAACCGCCGCTAAATTTATTGATATTGCGAAAACCTTGAACTTCTCGTTGGGGTTTATTCCGTTAATTGAAGGTGGCCCGCTCGCCACCTGGTTTAAACTGCCAAAAAACCAAAACGACGCCATGCGCTTGGCCTTTGAGGATGATCCTGAAGCCATCGATATTCTGCGCTGCAATAATGAAGTGGTGATCGGCTCTGTCACTGTCGGTGCCACCCCGTTCGTTAACCAACGCAGTACCACCTGGCTACAACGGGAGCAAAATCCTTGGCGGTATGCGCGCTACTGGATTGCACTTTTGTGGCGCAGTGTACGCAATTTATTTGCTATCGAAGTCCTTCCGGTCACCTTAACTACCGATAAAAAAGAAATTAAAACTGCCATTACTGGGCTTGTGGCACTCGAAAACGATGTCCACTCTGCCGCTGCTCGGCTACTCGATACCACCATCAGTGTGCAAGATAATCGCGTCTCGGTTGTGGCCATCGCACCAAAATCCATTACTCAATATTTGAGCTTTTTACTGCAATCCTTGGTGCGCAAAGAAACCCAAGGAAAACTACCCAGTTGCATCGGCTACATTAAAACACGGCAACTGCACATCAAAATGGAAAAGCCCGTTCGCGTCGTACTTGACGGTCGCGCCCATAAAACCGATGACATTTTATTGGAGATGTATCCGCGGGCGGTGCGCATCAACATGAGCGATACCTATCATGATTTTCATGAGGCTATCGACGATAACAAAGACACCATGCGCATCGATAACCTGCCCCAGAACGAAGAACGTATCGCCCGTATATCGAGCCATTTACCGCTGTTTACTCATGCCCTTGAAAGTGATTTCCGCGAGCTCTTTATTCAAATTCGCGATAGCGCGCAAGCCCATCCTCATTATCTGGCGCTCATGGTATTGAGCTCAGTGGTTGCGACCCTAGGCCTTTTCTTAAACAGTATCGCCGTCATTATTGGCGCTATGGTTCTGGCTCCACTCATGGCCCCTATTGTTGCGGTGGCTATGGGCCTGCTCCGAAGTGAGCGCTCGCTCACTATAGTAAGCTTGAAAACAATAGCCATTGGTGTCGGATTGGGCTTATTTACCTCCGCTTTGCTGGCCATGCTGGTACCGGTACGGGAAATCACCCCCGAGATCGCTAGCAGGCTCCAACCCACGTTACTTGATCTTGGGGTGGCTATCGCCTGTGGTATCGCCGGGGCCTATGCCTACGCCCGCGCCAGTGTGATGCGCAGTCTGCCTGGGGTTGCGATTGCGGTCGCCTTGGTTCCCCCGCTTTGTGTTGCTGGCATCGGGGTCGGCTGGGGAAATTGGACCATGATTTCTGGCGCAGGCTTATTGTTACTCACGAACTTATTTGGCATCGCTGGTGCTGCCGCGCTTACGTTCCTCGTGCTCGGCTATGCACCTGTGCAACGGGCACGGAAAGGTTTGATTGTGACCCTCAGTTCGGTCGCCATCATTGCGATTCCCTTGGCCTTCGCATTTTCAACGATTTATCAAACCTATATGATTGAACGGGCCATCGCCCATCAGCAATTAGTCGTGGAAGGACGTATTATTGAACTAACGAATTTAGAAGTAAGCATCCGTCGCAATACAATTTATATAAGTGCCGATAGTGTGAGCACACAGCCTCTGGATGAAAACAGTATGCACGAACTAAAACGGCAATTAGAAAACCGTTGGGATCGCCCCGTTGTGCTCGAACTTGGGTTCCGCTACCGCCTGTAAATTTGTGTCTCAGCGGCGGTCTTGCTATGTTATCGGGCTAATTACCCACGCCCAATCAGGGCACCCAGATTTCTTGAGCTGTTAACTATGAGGATCATTTCATGCGCATTACATTACTTGCGGCCGCAGTCGGACTAGCACTGTCGATCACCGCGTGCTCCGAAGCGCCCGTTACCCCAGACCGTCAACAAGATACCCCAGCAACGGTTCAGCTTAGTGCCGACAACCCGTTTTTTGCTGCTAGCCCGCTGCAGTATCAAGCGCCTGATTTCACGCAAATTCGTGATGAGCATTACGCCCCGGCGTTTGAAGCAGGCATGGCCCAGCAAGCCGCAGAAATGCAGGCGATCGCCAATAACCCAGATGCGCCAACCTTCGAAAATACAGTTCTGGCGATGGAATTATCCGGTGAATTGTTAACTCGGGTGTCACGCGTATTCTTTGCCATGACCTCGTCAACCAGTAACGATGACATTCGTGATTTACAGGCACAGTTGGCCCCGAAATTGTCCGCTCATCGTGATGATATTTACTTAAACCCAGCGCTTTTTCTTCGCGTCGATGCCCTATATCAGGATCGAGAGAACTTAGAGTTAGATGCAGAATCGCTGCGTCTGCTGGAGGTGTATCATGATCGCTTTGTTCGCGCCGGTGCGAACCTGACTAATGAGCAAATGGCACAAATTCGTGCCCTGAATGAAGAAGAGTCATCGCTGACCACTCAATTTGCCCGCAATGTGCTTGAAGCATCACGCAATGCGGCTGTAATTGTGGAAACGGTCGAAGAACTCGACGGCTTTAGTGAAAGCCAAATTCGCGCCGCCAAAACCCGCGCGGAAGAGTTAGGGCATGAAGGTAAGTATGCCATTGCCATCACCAATACCACGCGCCAGCCTATCCTCACCAGCATCAATAATCGTGAGCTTCGCCAGCGTGTGTGGGAAGCCTCCGCTAACCGTGGCTTTGGTAGTGATGCGGAAACTGATAATACCGGCGTGGTGGCGCGTCTCGCTCAATTACGTGCGCAAAAAGCGGCCATCCTTGGCTACGAGAGTTATGCCCATTACGCGTTAGAAGAGCGCATGATCGGTACCCCAGAGCGTGCTTACGAAATGCTTCTCGATATGGTGCCCGCCGTCGTGGCCCAAGTTGAGCAAGAGCAAGCATTACTGGAAGCAAAAATTGCCGAGCTTGGCTATGACCATGAGTTAGAACCTTGGGATTGGGCTTTCTATGCCGAAAAAGTACGTCGCAGCGAGTATGATCTGGATGAAAACGAAGTGCGTCCTTACTTTGAGTTCAACCGCGTACTCGAAGATGGCATGTTCTATGCCATGACACGCTTGTACGGTATTACGTTTGAACCACGCCCTGATTTGCCGTCCTACCACGACGACGTCGATGTCTATGAAGTATTCGACAAAGACGGTGAGAGCATGGGTATCTTCTATGCCGATTACTTTGCTCGCGACGGCAAACGCGGCGGCGCGTGGATGAGCTCATTTGTGATTCAGAACCACCTGAACGAAGAACGTCCGGTGGTGTATAACGTGATGAACATTCCGAAAGCACCTGAAGGTGAGCCGACGCTGCTGTCATATGGTTTTGTCAGCACCATGTTCCACGAAATGGGTCACGGCGTGCATGGACTCTTCTCGGATGTGACCTACCCATCATTGGCGGGCACGGCGGTTCCTCGTGATTTCGTTGAATCACCGTCGAACTTCCATGAAGATTTCGCCCATGACCCGGCCATTATTGGCAACTACGCGAAGCATTATGAAACGGGCGAGCCCATTCCTGATGAATTGTTAGAGCGTGTTCTTAATGCACTGAACTTCAACCAAGGATTCGATACGCTCGAGTACATCGCAGCTGCGTTAGTGGATCTGGATTGGCATTCTATTGGTGCCGATGCACCATTGCAGGATGTTGCAGCGTTTGAAGCAGCCGCCCTTGAGCGACACGGCGTGAATGTGTCTGCAGTACCACCACGCTTCCGTTCTACTTACTTCTCGCATATTTTTGCGGGAGGCTATGCCGCAGGTTATTACTCTTACATGTGGTCTGAAATGCTTGCTGCGGATGCCTTTGCATACCTGATGGAAGAAGGTGGCATTGACGGTCCGGTGGCGCAGAAGTATCGCGATACCATTCTATCGCAGGGTGGTACCAAAGAAGCGATGGAGTTGTATTTGGATTTCCGTGGCCAAGACTACGACACCCGCCACCTCCTGATTCGTCGTGGCTTGCTTAACGCTGACGATTAATTCAAAGGTCGCGTTTATTCAGCTTCAATAAACCACAAAGGGCGATCATTTCGCCCTTTGTTTTTTACAAAAGGTTCATTATGCAGAAATCATTCACACTGCTTATTGCCGGACTCATGCTCGCATCCATGAATCTCGCCTGTGCGAGCACCGACGCGGCAGCGACAGCGACAGCACAAGATCAAGCCATTGAAGCAACATTGGCCGACCTCCACGAGTATATCGAAGCGGGTCGTGAGCAATGGGGCATTCCCGGCATGGCCGTTGCCATTGTTCATAAAGATGAGTTGATTCACCTGCGCGGATACGGTGTATTGAAACAAGGTGAAAGCGCAACCGTTGATGGCGATACCCTGTTTGGTGTTGCCTCCACGAGTAAAGCCATGACGGCTGCAACCCTAGCCATGTTAGTAGATGAAGGTAAGCTGGATTGGGATGATCGGGTGATCGATCACTTGCCGTGGTTTCAACTACAAGACCCTTGGGTGACACGTGAAGTGCGTATTCGCGATTTGCTCACGCACCAAGTAGGTGTGGGCCGTATGACTGGGAATCGCATTCAATTTATGCCAGCTGCTGATCGGGAAACTGTGATCCGGCAAATGCGTTACCACGAACCGGAAGCACCGTTTCGCTCGCGTTATGTGTATAGCAACGTAATGTATTCTGTGGCAGGTGAAATTACAGCGGCTGTATCGGGCATGAGCTGGGATGAGTTTATGGCAACCCGCTTGTTTGCTCCACTTAATATGACCCGCTCCAATACATCCATTACTCAGTTCGACAATAACGATAGTAACATTGCCTGGCCGCATCAGTGGATTGATGGCGAACTGGTCACTATTGCGCGCCGTAATTTTGATAACGTAGGCCCGTCGGCTTCGGTCAACACCAGTGTACGCGACATGGCCCAGTGGATGCGTTTGCAACTAGGTGAACCGGGAGAATATAACGGACAGCGCATTCTCAGCCCGGAAGTAATGGCGCAAATGCACAGTCCCCACGTGGTCACTGGTCGCGGTGATCGAGAATCACCCATTCGCGCTTACGGTTTAGGCTGGAGTTTAGATGATTATCGTGGATTACAGATAAGCCAACATGGGGGCGCTACCGACGGTTTTAACACGTCATTAGTGTTAGTTCCCGAGCTAGATCTTGGCATCGTAGTAGTGACCAATACCTTCACCACGTATCGTGTTGCCGTAGTCAATGAGATCATCGATCGTATCGCTGGCTTCGAGCCCCGAGATTGGAACAGTGAGCTCTACGCGCAGTACCAAGAACGTTACCAAGAAGTTACGGCAGAGCGTGAAGCCATTCATGCGGCCCGAGAACGCAATACCCAGCCCACTCTCAGCCCCGAACAAATGGTGGGTGCTTATTATGACCCCCAATATAAGAATGTACGGATTTTTCAGAACGAAAACGGTGGTTTATCCATGGAGTTTTGGGATGATGGCGTATCGATATTGGATCTTGAACATTGGCATCACGATACCTGGCGTGCCAGTTGGCGTAATCGCGCCCAGCGAGAAAAGTTCGTTTATTTCACGCGAGATGATGAGGGTAACGCGGCAAGCTTAGAAGTTCGCTTTACGTTGCGACCTGCGTTGTTGCAGGTGGGTATTTATCCAACGCCCTATTATCGTGATGTATCCTTTAAGCGCATCGATAAATAACCGCGCTTAAAATAAACGCAGTTGCTTAGTCATCGACAACGCGAGAACGAATTCGCTTAATCGCCTGGCTATGCAACTGCGACACGCGCGATTCGGTAACGCCGAGTACCGCGCCGATTTCTTTCAGATTCAACTCTTCCTGATAATACAACGCCATGACCAATTTTTCTTTTTCCGGTAGCGCTTCAATCGCTTCGGTAATATGCGACCGACGTTCATCGCTAAACAAGAGGTCTGCTGGAGAGCTTCCCATACTCCGATCTTCCGAATCTCCGGACTGATCAGTAACGACTTCGTCGTACGACAACACAAGGCCATTGTTAGTGTCGTGCAGGAGTTTGTGATACTCCTCCATATCCATGCCTAAAGCGTTTGCGATCTCTCGTTCTTCCGGTGGGCGCCCCAATTGCTGCTCCAATCGCCGCACACAGGCTTCAACTTCACGCCCAGAGCGGCGCACACTGCGCGGCAACCAATCCCGTGAGCGCAATTCATCGATCATGGAACCGCGAATTCGTTGATGCGCGAAGGTGGAGAAGGCAACACCAGCACCCGCATCAAAGCGAGTTAAAGCATCCAGCAAGCCCTCAAGACCCGCTTGAATCAGGTCATCCAAATCGACGCCTGCGGGCAGGCGAACTTGCAGCGATAACGCCTGACGGCGAACCGTCGGGTAGTATTGCTGAATCACCGCATCTCGATTTAACTTACCTTGCGCCGTATACATAGTGCTGTTTATGCCTCACTTTTCGATATACATCTGGGTAGGTCAACGTTGTAATACCAACAGCTCCACCTGAAAAAAGTCTCGAGCCATCTGTTGTACATTATTAATCAAGCCCCGCCGAGACACCAGCGGCGGATGCATTAACAGCATCCGGGGCATGGATATGCCAGTGGCGCGTAAATCTCGAAGCGTCCGATAGGCTCGCTGAAAGCTTTGCAAGTCTGCATCAATCCACAATGCCCAGCGCGGAATATTCTCCGCCAGCTTAGAAAAATTAGGGTCTGTAGGCGCACAGGTGCGTATTTGCCAATGCTCCGGAGAGCCTACCCATTTCCACCCTTGTTCATGATAACGCACTAATGCGGCATACGCATGCTGATGCGTATTGGTTAAACTTGGGTGCGTGAGAACAAGCAAATCTTTCTGCACTAATGCCTCAGCTTGTATACTTTTTTCAGCGGTTGCTGTCGCCGCTTTAGCTGTTGTCTGGCGCTTGTTACCCGTCTCCTGCCCTGCCTCCGGCTTACCCTGTTCTGCGGCCCACGCTCTTAAGCCCGCGGCTTGGTCGTCATGCGTTGCCATAAGGTTCACACCTCCTCCAGTTGCGTGGACGATAGGTGTGCTTGCACCGACGTTGCCGCTGCTCGTGTATCCAAGAGCTGCAGAAATGCATCCATTAGTTTGCCACTGGTAGCATGCCCACGTCGGCCCGAGTATTCCATGAGCTGACTACGCAAGGCTTTTCCTACGGGGGAGCCATCTTGGTCAATACTCACGAGAAGGCCTGCCATCACAACGCCGCAATACACGAGTGCCGGATCATGGCTAGATTGCTCGAAGTGGTGCGCCAACGCTTGCACCGATTGCCGTGAAAGGCTTGCCATTTCATCCACTTGCAATTGCTCAAGCAGCAGCTGCACCGTGAGTGTTATATCTTGATTTGCCGGGGTTAACCAATGCCGACGCACAAACACGGCTTCCCGTTGCGTCGATTTCACCACCCCAAACCACAAAAAAAAGGCTTCGTCTGATTCTGGCAGATTCACCGGTAAGTACTGCAACTCAAGTTTGGCCGGTTCATTACGATAGCGCACACTGTGCAGCGACTGTTTGCGCATGTGCCCTTGGAGTTTTAATGCAGCCACTGCTTTCTCGTCAAAACAAACCCGATGATTCCGATTGATCACCGCCACCCATGGCCGCTGTATGGTTTTGCGCTGCTCCGCTTCCGGTAACCCACTGCACAGATGGTAACTCGCGGAAAACGATTGCTCCAGAGCATCCATGGCAACATTCTTGGCATCCTGTTCTGCAAAGTCGGTGCACAATGGGATGGCGGCGAGGTAACCTGCGTTGTTTAATGGAAGCGGCGGCAATCGCCATTTACAACGTGCCACTGGCGTAGCCTTAGGCCACACAATGCCGGCAACGGTAATGTCGGTAAGGCACTGCTCAGCCCGCGCATGGGCAGCGGCTAATCGCGGGTAACCCTGCTGCGTATTACCCCGTTGGCATGCATCATGGGCGAGCTCGAGAACCGAAAATACCGGCGAGTAATCATGCAGCGCTCGATATAATTTTTTAAAGCCAGCACTCACGCGCAGTGCAGCCGCCTCACCCGGTGCTGGCAGCACAGGCGTAATCACTTTGTGTTGATATAAACTTTGAAACTCTGCTTGCTCCGCAAGTGTGCGTTGCGTCGATTCAATTAACGTGGTGACTAATTGCGCAGGATCGGCCAATTCCATATCTTCCGGAACTCGCTGACCGTAGGACACAAAATGGAGCGTCAAATCATGCTGAATCAAGGTATCGATAGCCGCGCCCAATTGCGCTGATTCGTCTTTTTTAGTCACGATACAATCGTCAATCCGATGCCCATTTTCCTTCGCTACGGTGCGAAAACGCTCAACTACTTCATACAAAGTGTCACGTTGGCTCGCGGCATTCAAAAGTAACACAAGGCGCGTGTTGGTTTCTGCTCCTTGGGCCGAACGCAATTGTGCAACCCGTTCGGTGAGACGCTGATCACGCTGGCTCATCCCTACGGTATCAATAAGTACCAAGCGTTTGTTGTGTAAGCGTGGTGTGAGGGTTTCTAAACCGTCGTCCTCACCGAGAGCGACCATCTCTACCCCCAATAACTCCGCGTAAATACGTAGTTGCTCTTGGGCACCAATCCGATAGCTATCCGTGGTCACCAGCAATAATCCTTGCGGACCAAATTGCATCACATAATGGGCAGCGAGTTTTGCCGTAGTGGTCGTTTTACCCACACCGGTTGGTCCTACTAAAGCCAATACGCCGCCTTCAGAGAATAGCTCCACAGGAATTTCTGGGGTTTTAATTGCAGGTTGTAAATGGGTCTTGAATACGTCGGCCGGTGCTAAGGGATTCTGCTCGTTTGCCTGAAGCAGGCTTTTTGTCAGCGCACTGCTAAAGCCTGCTGCTTGCGCCCAACGAATGAGTTCGTTTTGGCCGTCGTCGGCCTCAACCGCTGAGCTTGGAAGCTCCTTTGCTGCCGGTTGCTGGTGCAGCATTGATCGCATTTCCTGCACTTCCGCCAAGAGGCGATGGGCGAGAGCAGAAAAGTCGCCTTGGTCGTTTATCGATGCCACAGCCTGTTTCGATTGCGGTACCTGCTCTACGGATTCAGCCTGAGCTTCCAACGCGCTAAGGGTATCGTCGGCTAAGGCCAAGATTTCTACGCCATCGTCGGTGTGGCGCGACGAAAGAATCATCGCTTCTGGACCCAACGCTGCGCGCACTTGGCGCATCACATCACGTTTATTGGGGCCTAGAAAACGTTTCACACTCATGCTTGGTTCTCTCCAATCAACGCGGTGATTTTCAGCGTACGGTCATCTGGAATTTCGGCCTGAGACATCACCACAAGGAAACGCAAATGACGGCGCAGAAAATGCGCCAGTAATGGCCGCAGGCTATGTTGCACCACCAATACTGGCGGCTCACCCATACTTTCCTGACGATCCAAGGCCCGTTGCGCTTGCTGTTGCAGGGTTGCTGCTAATCCCGGCTCAAGCGCACCGCCATTGTTCATCGCTTGCACTAACACTTGCTCCAACCGAACATCAAGACCAATCACGTGTAATTCGCGCGCACCGCCGAACCACTTCTGCGTTATCGCGCGACCCAAGGCAAGGCGCACTTGCGCCGTGAGTTCATGAGCTTCTGGTTGCTGGCCTTCAAACTCGGCAAGGGTATCAAAAATCGTGCGCATATCGCGAATCGGCACTTCCTCGTCGAGCAAGTTTTGCAAGATACGTTGCAGCACAGTAAGAGATACACATTTAGGTACCACATCTTCAACGAGCTCTTTGTTATCTTGCGCCAGTTTATCCACCAATTGTTGCACTTCTTGACGACCGAGAAGCTCTGCTGAATAGCGTTGCAACAAGTGATTCAAATGTGTCGCAACCACCGTGCTGGCATCCACCACGGTATACCCATAAATTTGTGCATGCTCGCGTTCTGATGCATCAATCCACACCGCGTCCAAACCAAACGCGGGGTCTTTAGTTTCAATCCCCGACACGGTTCCGGTAATTTGCCCAGGATTAATAGCTAACCATTTATCAGGGTAAATCTCGGAACGCCCCACTTCGCCACCTTTTAAGGTGATTAAATAACTGTTGGGCGTGAGTTCTAAGTTGTCACGGATATGCACCACTGGCGGCAAGAAGCCCACGTCTTGAGCAAACTTCTTACGCACGCTTTTAATCCGCGCCAATAGTTCGCCCTGCTGGCGCTCATCCACCAATGAAATTAAGCGATGCCCGACTTCCATACCCAAGGTATCGACCAACTGCACATCGCTCCAGGATGCCTCCGGGGATTCGAATTGCGCAATGGGCGCCGCCTCCTGGGGCTCTTCGATCGCCTCCCGCTTTTGCTTTTCAAATAAGCGCCACGCCATAAACAACAGCACGCCAGTGAATAACAAGAATACAAAGTTTGGCATGCCGGGCACCATACCCAACAGACCGATAACACAGGCCGCCAAAATCATTACTTTTGGGTTCACAAAGAGCTGGCTCACCATTTGCTGGCCAACATCTTGGTCGGTATTTACCCGAGATACAGTCACACCCGCCGCGGTTGAGATCACCAATGCAGGAATCTGTGCTACGAGACCGTCACCAATGGCAAGTAGAATATAAGTGCGGCCAGCTTCGCCAAAACTCATATCATGCTGCATAGTGCCGATCAGCAAACCACCGATGATATTCACCACCATAATAATTAAGCCGGCGATGGCATCGCCCCGCACAAACTTGCTTGCACCATCCATTGAACCGTAGAAATCGGCTTCTTGAGCCACTTCCGCGCGCCGTTTACGGGCGTCTTCTTCACCGATTAAGCCAGCATTCAGGTCTGCATCAATGGCCATTTGCTTACCGGGCATAGCGTCCAACATAAAACGCGCGCCAACTTCGGCAATACGACCTGCACCTTTAGTGATTACCATAAAGTTGATAATCACGAGAATAAAGAACACCACGAGGCCAACGGCAAAGTTGCCGCCAACAAGGAACTGGCCAAAGGATTCGATCACTTTACCGGCGGAATCCCCACCTTGATGCCCTTCCATTAACACGATTCGGGTGGAGGCAACGTTGAGCGATAACCGCAGTAATGTGGTGAAAAGCAGTACGGCCGGAAATGCCGCAAAATCCAAAGGCTTCTCGGCAAACATACTGACCAGCAGCACCATCAAGGCGAGGGCAATATTGAAGGTAAACAACATATCCAGCACGAAGGGCGGCAACGGCAGCACCATCATGGCGAGGATCATCAGGATCAGAATCGGACCGATCAGCAATTGCAGCTTCCCGTTCGATATCTTGCCTAATTGTTGCATTGAAGGCGCTAAGCCTTTCATCCGTTACCTCCTGGATTAGCCCTGAGCACGATGATGCACTTTACCCTGTGCCATGGCTTCTGGAACTACTAACTGCTTCGGTGTAGGCGGCTTATCGCCACCCTCTTTCTGAACTTGCTTCAACTTAAATGCCCACGCCAATACTTCAGCGACGGCGGTATATAACGCCGCAGGAATTTCACGGTCGATATCTACATTGAAATACAATGCTCGCGCCAATAAGGGCGCTTCCAATCTTGGCACCCGATGTTCCGTGCCCAACTCACGAATTTTCGCCGCAATCGCATCGGTACCTTTTGCCACCACCCGGGGCGCTCCCATGCGCCCTTCGTCGTACTTGAGCGCAACTGCATAGTGCGTCGGGTTGGTGATAATGACATCTGCTTCCGGTACTTTCGACATCATTCGTGAGCGCGAAATTGCCTGCTGTTGAGAACGAATTCGGGCTTTCACATGGGGATCACCTTCCGTTTCTTTGTGTTCCCGCTTTACTTCCTCTTTCGTCATCTTCAATTTTTTTGCATGGGCGTATAACTGATACGGCACATCAATTAACACCACAACAATCAACGTCAGTACCATCAGTACTGCCGCATGCGCTGCCAACTGCAAAGCATGAGTCACGGCCTGTTGTACTGGCTGCTCCATCAAGCCGAGGTATTCTCCCCGTTTTGAGAGCAAAAACCAAACCAGTACCCCACCTACCAAGGTGGTTTTTGCAATGGCTTTGCCAAGCTCAGCCAAAGCTTGGCTTGAAAAGATACGCTTTAAACCTTTCGCTGGGTTGAGCTTCGACAGTTGCGGCTTCATACCCTTTGCCGACACTATCCAACCACCTAGCAGGGCCGGTGCCGTTAAAGCCAAAACGACCATGAGCGCAAACAATGGCATCAACGACCATAAGGTGCGCTCGGCCAATTCAAATACATTCGCTAACATCGGCTCGGTTTCAAATGCTTGCTGGCGCTCGAACAAAAATGCGCCCTCCATCACCAAACCAAGTTGTTCATACAGCAAACTGCTCAGGCTATAGAGCCCAATCACACCGCCAAGCAATAGAACAAAGGTGGTGAGTTCCCGCGATCGTGCAACCTGCCCTTCTTCCCGCGCTTTTTGTAGCCTTCGGGGTGTGGCGGGTTCTGTTTTTTCCTGATCGCTGTCGTTTTGCTCTGCCATCGCTTGCCTTTATTACGGACACTCTGGGGGAGTTAGCGGTTATTCTGCCGTAAAGCAAATGAAAGTGAATGGAAAAAAAGCGCCCCATTGAGGGCGCTTTTCTATCGGTTTAACGAAATAGGAAGGATTTAGCTATCTGGTTCGAGTAAATGCTCGGGGAGTTCGCCGCTTTCAATAATTTCCTCAATTTCTCGATCTTGCTCAAGTATTCGCTCAAATTCTTCAGCATCTCCCGGGAATAAGCCTTGGCGACGAATAAACTCAGCCGACACTGGTGTATGCAAAATGAGTGTAATTCGACGGTTCATCGGATCACGCGGGTCCGCATCGTCAAGTGGCACGCGGTCGGCCACTCCAGAGACTGAAAGTAGTTTTCCGGGCTCGAATCCGCCGGCTACTAGCTCACGGCGCGAGGCATTTGCCCGATCTGCCGAGAGTTCCCAGTTACTGTAACCAGCTTCTCCGCCGGAATATGGGATGCTGTCGGTGTGACCACTAATAGTCAACTCATTCGGAACTTGGTTCAAAAGCGGCGCTACGGTACGCAATAAATGGCTCATATAGGGCGCAATATTTGCACTGCCTAATTGGAACATGGGCCGTTGTTCACTATCCAATAATTGAATCCGTAAGCCTTCCCGGGTCATGTCGTAACGCAGCTGTGATTGTAACGCGCGCAACTCAGGATCTTGCTCAATAGCGCGTTCGATCTGACGTTGAATATTCTGAAAATGACGACGCACATCTGAGGGTCTGCTTTCTCTTCGATAGTCAATGCGGGCACGCTCACCCTGGGTATAAATTGGGTCAGGTCCGCCACCTTGAATCGCGCTCGTACTGGCTGACGATCGATCACCACTGGCCATAGCCACCACTAGGGGCGTACGGAAATACTCGGCGATACTTTCTCGCGCATCATCGCCGGCCATTGAGATAATCCACATCACAAGAAACAACGCCATCAATGCGGTCATAAAATCCGCTAGCGCTATTTTCCAGCTGCCGCCGTGATGTTTCTTTATCACCTTTTTGCGGCGTATGATTATCGGGCGATGTTCTTCAGCCATAAGTACGACTCAGCTTAGGATTCCGCAGGGCGATTGCCGCGTACGTGATCTTCAAGTTCATTAAAGGAAGGGCGTTCCGCAGTATCGAGTGCTTTACGACCGAATTCGACCGCGAGTTGCGGCGCATAGCCACCCATGCTCGCTAACAAGGTTACGCGCATACATTGGAGTGCTTTTACGGCTTCCGCGATCTGGCGTTCCATCCGCGCTGCCACTGGGTTAATGTAGCCATAGCCCATCAAGATACCGAGGAAGGTTCCCACCAAAGCGTGCGCAATCATCTCACCCATCACGTCCGGCGATGCATCCGCATAGGTGAGCGCTTTTACTACCCCGAGTACCGCCGCAACGATACCGAATGCGGGCATCGCGTCACCCACTTTATGTAAAGCATCAGCAGGGACATGCGCTTCTTCTTCGAAACTTTCAATTTCATGCAACATGAGTTCATCCAGTTCTTGTGGATTCATATTGCCGCTAATCATGAGTCGCAGGTAATCGGTGAGAAAGTTGGTCATCATGCGATCTTCGAGAATGGTTGGGTGTTCCTGGAAGATGGCACTCTCATCGGGCGATTCAATATCCCGCTCCACTGCGAGCATACCGTCTCGACGCATCTTATTGAGAATTTTGTACAGAACCGACATCAACTCCATGTACATCTGTTTGTTGTACTTGGTCGTGCGCTTTAGTTTTTTCGATGCGTTTAATGTCGCTTTAATGCCTTTGGTATTGTTCGCAGCAACAAATGCCCCAAGCCCGGCGCCGCCGATCATGAGTATCTCAAGAGGCTGATAGATGGGCCCAAGACTGCCACCTGCGAGAACGTATCCTCCAAATACTGAGAAGGTCACGATTAAAAAACCTATGACAATTAGCACATCTACACCCTCGCGTCTTATTCATCCGATGGTACGGAGCGGACTCCGCTTCATATCGGTTATCGACCTAGGATACGGGAACTTTAGATTTTTAATCGGGAGAATTCGCGGCTTTTGTCACCGCTTTTCTGGCTTTCTTCGGTTTTCCGGGCTTTCCGGCACGTGATGGGGGTTGGCAGATGCCACACACATAATCCGCATCAGGCGTATGTGCGTGATTTACAAATTCGAGATTACACTGGGTACAGCGTGACAATTGAAACATATTGCTTTCAAAAAATCGTAAGAGTGTCCAAGCGCGGGTCAAACCTAGCACTTGCTCTCCCGAGGTGTTTTGAACATGTTCATTATATAAACGATAGGCTTTGGTAAAGGCTGTCATCCGATCAATACCCTGACCTTCGTGCAAATTCCGGTACATGGAATAAAAAAGTGACGAATGGATATTTGGTAACCAGGTTAAAAACCAATCAGTGGAGAAGGGAAGTAAGCCTTTCGGTGGAGATTCACCGCGGACTTCTTTATACAAGCGAACCAACCGACCGCGGTTAAGTGAGACCTCAGACTCGAGAACCTGTAGGCGTGCGCCGAGCTCGATAAGCTCGATCGCTAACTGCACTTGGGTCATCTCATCAAGAAGCTTTTTGTCAGTCATTCTGGTCGCCGCGTTATCTACTATCGTTGCCGCTGCTCATCCTTAGCAGCGTACGATTGACATTATCCACTCACAGAATAATGACTTAGTTCGTCGAAGCCATCAACATCGCTAAATGAGTTTGCGTTAACCCAGTTTCGCGACGATTTCGCAGAATATGCGTAAGCTGTTCCGCATTTTCAGCGCAAGGACGCAGTACAAATTGGCCTTGGGTCGCCAGCCAGGTAATTTCTCGTACAGACATCGACTCGATTAACTCGGCCATTTCAAGCGTAAGCTTCAGTCGAAAAATGGCAGCATCGCGATCTTCTGCGATCATTTTTTGCATGAGCAATAAATAGGCAAGGTTGAGTTCTTGGAACTCTTCCAGAATTGTTGTTTTTTCCAAAACCGATCTCCTCTTCCCGCGAACGGGCAAGTTGTAGATGCAATCGTCATGTATGACTTTTTATTATTATCTGTGGGTATTTATACAAACATATTCACAGTGAAACACTCGAAGAAACTTCTACGATGAGTTTCAATCATCTTTACATTAACTTTATATAACGATTCTACTGATCAATGCACTGAGGGAAAACCCCTGATCTTATGTAAAGATGTTAAATTACTGACACAATATTGATTATTTTTTGATCGTATGGTCAATCTTTACACAATTTGGCGGTTATCAGAGATCCTCACCACTTGTATCGTCATCGGCTACATCCTTAAGCCACATCAACAACTCAACCAACACTTCTTTTACATGCTCTGGGATATAATCATCTGGGTTTAGCTGCATGAGCAGCCCAACTAATTCCGGCGCATCGTGCACATATATATCATGTGCGCGTGCTTGTGCAATAATTCTTTCTGCAAATTCACCATAACCTTGCGCGAGAACCTGAGGTGAATTGCCTGCTTCATCATAGCCAACCGCAACGGCGCCCCGGCGGCGATCCCAAGAGGAGTTACTCATCGCTCGCTCCTTGTGATCCAATGACTTTTGTTTCTACAACAACCTCAGATAACCCTAGTCGATTTAATCGGTTACGTAAATCATTTTGCTTATCTTCGAGCCGATGGATTACATTTTCTTCGGCAGTGAGTTGTAAGTGTAATGAGTTTTCTTGCAACGCTAAATGAACTACCAGATGCCCGAGCCCTTTAACCGTTAGTTCGATATCCGAATGCCACACTTTTTTGCGCTTGCGTGGCTCGGTGTCATCCTGTGCTGTCTTGTGCGGCTCTTCCCAAAACGCGGGCTGTAAGACGAGCGCCATAAATAAACCAGACCACACATCGCCTTCCCAACGCAACACGGGTGTCGATAACACTTCCAGTTGATGACGCACAAGGGAATGCATTGCTTCCGGAACCTGCACGCCAATCTGCCGCATCGGAATCCCTTCTTGCTGTTGAATCTGAGTGGCAACTTGCATTTGCGGTTGTTGCTGCAGGCTCGACCGCGGCACTTCGCCACGTAACCATTTACTCAATGTGTGTTCATAGAACACACCGCTGGTGCGAATACTTTGATTCAGTCTATCCCCAAGCAGCGCAGACGTCGTGCTTTCCACCGATTGAATCAGCGGCATACTCGGCTTAATCACCGAGCCCGGCCGTGGATAATGAAGAAGAATATCGGCGATGGCGCGACCCGCATGACTCAGTTGCGTTTGTGCGCTGGCATTTGGGACGTTTTGAGTGGGCAAGGTCGGCATTTGCGGCGGTAGGCCACGGGAGCCAACTCTTAATTGCGGTTGGATATTATGCGGTTGCGACTGGGCACGGGAATCCGTACGAGAATCACTTTGTAATGCACGGGGGCCTTCACCAGGCTCTACGGGACGAACCGGCTGGTTCAAGTTTTTCTGGGCGCTTTGGTCACCTTTCGGGCCAAGCACTTGATGCAGTAAGGTATCCAATAATGGAGTGATGCCGCTCATCGTCCACTCCTTATGGTGAGCCTATCGCTTTCAAGTAGTGCGATAGGCCTCGTCGACTTTCTTTTTCTGACTGGCGCTGGTTAACAATTTTTCGAGTTCAGCACGGCGTTGCGCTAGGCGTTCGCGAATTTCACGATCTTGCTCAAGAAGCTGTTCCAACAACTCAAGCTTGGCCGCTTGCTGATCTTCATTCAGCATGGCTTCCATTTCGTATTTTTGCAATCGATCCACCTCAGCCACGTACTGTACTTCGCTGTCGATCAGAGCCGTCCAATCATCGCGGCGCGCATGGCTTAACATGGTTTCTGAAAAGCCAAGAAGTCGGCGGTAGCTTGCAAGTACCTCCTCCCCTTCCATGACTGGTTTCAAATAAGCGCGCGCTCCCATCAATTTACGCTCCTGCATCCGCGCTAGCTTGGCGTCCAATTTCTTTCCAAGCTGAGCCGATGTCCTCGAGTAATCTTGCTGCCTCATCTAATAACGCCTCATCATTTTTCAGATTAGCCTTCAACAACAAGGAGCTGATATAGGTGTACAAACTCTCGAGACGTTCCGCGAGATCGCCGCCTTTTTCTTTATCCACTGCTGCCAACAAACCACTATTGACGATATCTATTGCCTTGGAAATGGCTTTCCCTTTTTCGGCAATATTCCCGTTACTCATATGTAAACGGGCACTTTTAATTGCTTGCTGAGCTCCATCAAACAGCATGGAGATCAGCTGGTGAGGGCTAGCAGACAGTACGTTACTCTCTACACTGACTCGTCCATAAGCGGCTGCGCCGCGCATTGAATACATCACACGCCCCCTTTTAATTCCGACCTAACTGCGCGTTCATTATGTCGAACTGCTGCATCAGATAGGAGCTGGTCGAATTCATTCGCGCCACCATGGAATCAAGCTGCGCAAACTGTGAGCGATAGCGCTCAATGGTGCGGTCGATGCTGTCTTCCATGCGCTCAAAACGTAAGTCCAATCGGCGCATACTATCTTGCAAGCCCTTGGTGCTATTTTTGATTGGGCCGTCGCTCTGTAGTAACAACCCAACACTGCTGTTCAACTTACCGGCCAATCCAGTGTCACGAGATGATCCGGCAAAAAATTCGGTAAGCCCGGTCATATTCGACGACGTCAGTTCACCTAGCTTGGCTTCGTTCAGTTCTAGGGTGCCGTCGAGTTTCATGTCGATGCCAACATCGCGCAACATGCGCATATCGCCTTCAGACACGCCGGCACTCATCACACTGCGCAAGCGCTGCTGAACGGTACGTAACGTGCTATCGCCGAGTAACTCGCCGTTGGTACCACCTTCACCACCGAACCGTGTTAAATCTGCCATAGTTTTCTGCAGGGTGTTATACGACTTTACGAAATCTTTAATCGCGTCTGTGGTGAGTTCTGTGTCGCGGGTGATGTTTACCGTGGCTGCGCCCACTTCTTCCAAATCAAGGGTAACGCCCTGAATAGCGCCCTCAACGCGGTTGCTCTGACTCGTAATAGCAACGCCATTCACGTTCAGTTCCGCATTTCGCGCTGCAATTTCGGTATTGGCATCAAGATTTAACTGGCCATTCAGATCGCCACCAAAATCAATCGACGTAATGGCAGCTTCGGTGCCAGTTTGTGCAGACGACATCACCAAACGATAGGGCGTGCCGCTGCCGTCATTTACGATGGATGCTTGCACACCGCTATTGCTTTGATTAATGGCATTGCGAATATCCGTTAGTGAGCTCTTCGCAGGATCAATCTCAATAGAAACCGCGTCGCCATTCCCTAGGGTAAAGTTCACTGAACCGCCGCCGAGTTGGGCGCTCTGATCAGCAACACCAGCCGTGGCAATACTGTAGGCTTGTGCTCGTTGTGTCACATTAACGCTAAACGTACCCACAGGCGCGTTGGATCCTGCAGCGGCCTTCACGGCACTGCCGCTCACTTGGCTGGAAACACCATTAAAGGTAGCGGATTGATTTAATTTCGCGGCTGCTTCACGGAAATTGGTCAGGGCACTCTCGAGTTTCCCGAATGCGGAAATCTTCGCCTGCTGAACACGTTTTTGCTGTGTAATAGGTTGAAGCTTCTGACGTTCAGCTGCCTTGAGCTGATCGAGAAGTCCATTGAGGTCCATTCCAGAACCGATACCTAACGCAGAAATAGAAGCCATGGTATACCTTCGATAAAATTGGGATCACGTAGAACGAGTATTGCTCTTTTTACGCCATCCTGAGTATTTTGTCAGCTTTCTGTGGTTAATTAGCGCTCAATAAGCCACAATTTAACCCGCTTATTCGATTTATCGGCGATGCCATAAAAAACTTTAACTGCAGCTTTCGACCTGAACATTAGCAGTCCGCTCCTAAGACTTCGCGGATCTCACCCAACTCACCCAGCTTGTCGCCTTCAATCACGTCGCCTAGTTCGTCGTCTGGTGGGCCTTCATGGGTGGTGAGTTGCACTGCGCTGATATGGCGCTTTTCATCCAAACTAATAACCCAAGCAAGTTGCCCTGATTTGTACTTCACCAGCGAGCCCACTGGAATCACTCCAAAATGACGGATATAAGCCTCAACCCAGTTTCGATCAAATTGATTCTGGTTTGTCAGCAAGTAGCGGTAAGCATTCTCCGGCGTTAACCCTGCCCGGTCAGCCCGTGGCCGACACATCGCATCCACCGCATCAACTACCATGGCCATCCGCGCTAGTTCGCCCAAATCATTTCCTTTCAATCCCAGCGGATAACCCGATCCGTCGAGCCGTTCATTCACGCGCTCAATGACACTCTGCACTACGGTTGGTGCCAACCATTTGCATTTATCTATTTGATTAATAAGCAGCGCAACGTGGGATTGCATACGCACATAGGAATCGCGACTTAAGGTGCTTGCCTTCCATAACGACGACGGCAACATGCCCTTACCCAAATCGTGAATCATGCCGCAAGCGACAATAGCCTTTAAAATATCGCGAGGAATCTTCGCACGGCTTTGGGCTAAATCTGCCATGCGCAGGGCAACACTCAAACCATGGGTCACCCAGGGCGATTCCCGATGAATGCAACGCAACGCAAACAAGGCGTCCTCGCGGTTATCCATTAATATATCCAACAACCGATCCGCATGCGCCGATAGCTGAATGGAATTCACATCCTGACTTTGCCGTAACGCAACCATCTGGCTATCGAGATAACCGGCGATGCGCGCCAACCTACGAGCCATCGGCGTGGCATACTTGTGCCCTTGCCGACGCCCCAGCGCAACCGGGTTATCGCCTTTTTGTTCAAACAAAGGTGACGGCGAGCGATTGGCACCATCACCCGCAGAACGTGATGCCTCACGTTCGATTTCGCGAACGAAGTTCCACAATTGCTTTTCTTTTTCATTGCTGGGGTTAGTAAACTCAAAGCCAACGGTGAGTACTTGCCGGTCGGAGTCTGTTTTTATATGGCGCACATCTGCATCAATCGGAAACACGGTACTATCGGGGAAACAGATTTCCAAAGTAACGTGCATTTCATTGAGCACTTTTGACGCCCCATCTTGGGCGTAAAAATCGGTGAGACAGCCGGTTGCGGATAAATCACGCAAATCACCCATTAACTCGAGACGCTTGGATTCATCTTCGTCGTCGGTGCGTAAACGCACCCCCACGTCCATACCAATGCGCAGTTGCGCACGGAAGGCAGCGCGGCGCTGCCTTAAATCGAGACCTTCAGGCCAATCCGATTTGCTTTTTAAGCGGCCGTTATCGTCGACAAAATCTCGCATCTTGAGCGGCGAGGAGCGAATCATGCCGGCGTGGCTTTGGCCAAGGAGAATATATTCGACGCCGCGTCTTAATTTGGGCGCGAGATCGCGAATGGCGGTGAGATCGTATTCAATATACTCGTTATCTTCTAAATCCATCAGAACGATCGGAAACGCCTCAGCCCCAGGCACATTCAGCCGAATCGAGGCCGCTCCCGGTTGCATCATGGTTTCCAACAAAGCAGACATTTCTACTTTGCTCGATACGGGTGAATACTCTTCTTCTTGCACAACCACACTCCATTGTTGTTCGTGGCAATTAAATTATCGGCGTTCTTATAAAAAACTAAAGAAGAAAAAGCGCCCTTCTTAAGGCGCTATTCGAGCAGCGGCTCACTACTTCCCTGTACATGAACCTGCGCTCGACTTACCTATACCCTATGTATACCTTTATCTACTCCGGCTGTCTTTACAAAACCACAAGATCCCCATGCGCACAGCGTTCTGGGAGCAAAACAACTGGTTTCTATACCCTTTTCGAAAATTTTTTTAACAACCGCCTAAAGTTTTTTTTAGCCACTCCGATAACTAGGGGTGACGGCAGGCCACCACGCCGGCCATTTTTGAAAACAGAAGGAATAAGACTATGTCAGTAATCAATACAAACATGACCTCGCTGATTGGTCAGCAAAATCTACAGAAGTCTCAGTCTGCACTGCAAACTTCTATGGAGCGTCTGTCTTCAGGCCTGCGTATTAACAGCGCCAAAGACGATGCTGCTGGTCAAGCCATTGCCAACAAAATGACTGCGGAAATTCGTGGTTTAACACAAGCTCAGCGTAATGCAAACGATGGTATCTCATTGTCGCAAACCGCTGAAGGCGCGTTGAATCAAATCAACGATAACATTCAGCGTATCCGTGAACTTACGGTGCAAGCACAAAACGGAACTAACTCAGCAGATGATATCGCATCAATCCAAGCTGAAGTTAATGAGCGCTTAGCTGAGATCAACCGTGTTGTTGATCAGTCCAACTTCAACGGTAACCCAATTTTTGATGGTGGCGCAGACTTCAACATTCAAGTTGGTTCTAAAGATGGGCAGGTAATTACTATTGAAGCAGCTGCATTTACTACTACCGGGTTTAATGCGTTAGCTGGTGGAGCTCTAGAGAATTTCGATGTTACCACTCAAGAAGGTGCTGACCCAGCCACTGATCCAGGTGCACTTGCAATTCTAGATGACGCACTTAGCGCAGTAGATGGAGCTCGTTCAACTCTGGGTGCGGTTCAAAACCGTCTTGAGTCTGCTATCGACAACATCGCAACTACAGTAACTAACCTTTCAGCTGCCCGTTCACGTATCGAAGATGCGGACTACGCGGTAGAAGTGTCAAACATGACCCGTGCACAGATTCTTCAGCAAGCTGGTACTTCAGTACTTGCTCAGGCGAATCAGGTACCACAGTCAGTATTGTCACTATTAGGTTAATTCATACCGGGGTAAGCTACCCGCTAATGAATTCAAAGGCGCCTTCGGGCGCCTTTTTCTTTGACATCTTTTTACCACTGAGTTGCGTATATACTTAAAAAGTAACTCATACGGTAAGAGCGGTTTATGACAACACAACTTACGATTTTCTACGATGGCCAGTGTCCGCTCTGCGTGCGCGAGATGAAACATTTAAAACGCCTGGATAAACACCAGCAGATCGCCTTTGAAGATATTCTTGAAGACGATTTTAGCGCACGTTATCCCCAGGTTTCTGTGGCCAAGGCAAACACCATCTTGCATGGCCTTACGAGTCGTGGTGAGATGCTGTATGGTCTCGATGTCACGCACGCGGCGTGGTCGTTAGCTGGACGCGGTTGGCTGACCGCCCCCTTGCGTTGGCCATTCATTGGTTGGGTCGCCGATAGAGCCTATCTCTACTTTGCGCGCAATCGTTACTCCATTTCCAAATTGTTCACCGGAAAATCGCGCTGCGAGCGCTGTTCCATCGATTAATTCAGCCATTGCTTTTGCACAGTAGCATTCCTTCCTGTGGTCGTTATAATCGGATCACCACCCCGTCACTACAAGGATGATCATGAGTCCACTCTCTGCACACGAACGCATTGGTAAAGGCATCCTATTTATGATTCTCGCGGTGCTGTGCTTTTCGTTAATGGATGTGGCCATGAAACACCTCGCCGGGCACATGAGCGCCATGCAAGTGGCATTTTTCCGTGGTGCCATGTCGTTACCCTTTATTCTGCTTTGGTTGGTGGCCACCAAATCATTGGCCCGAGTGCGTCCGCGCCGAATTCATTTGCACCTTATCCGCGGCGGCATCAGTATTATTTTTCTTGTTCTTACCGTCATTACCCTGCGCGAGCTCCCGTTAGCCAACGCCTACGCCATATTTTTCGTCGCCCCGTTGCTGATTACCTTGCTGTCGGTTCCCTTATTAAAAGAAAAAGTCGGTATTCATCGTTACGGCGCGGTGCTCGTTGGCTTTATTGGCGTACTTATTATGCTCAACCCCAATGCCATGGGGTTCCTTTCCTACGGGGTAATCATTGGTTTGTTGGCTACCTTGGGATATGCGCTGGTGATGATTCTCGTGCGCTTAATGCATCGCACCGAAACCTCGGAATCATTGATGTTGTTTTTCGTACTGAGCCTATCGCTGGGGTGCGGGTTGCTCGCATTGTTTGATTGGCGGCCGGTTACCCTTGGGGATATTCCTTGGCTACTCGGGCTTGGCGTATCTGGCGCTATTGCTCAATACCTGCTCACAGAAGCCTATCGCATGGCGCCACCAGCAGTCTTGTCGTCGTTTGAATACAGCGCCATGATTTGGGCCTTGGCCTTGGGATATTTATTTTGGGGCGATTGGCCGGGGCCGTGGGTTCTCGTGGGTGCGGCAGTGGTTATTGCCAGTGGCATTTATATCAGCCATCGCGAAGCCATGCGCAAAAAACACCTGAGCTCCATCGAACAAAGCAAACTTCAGCACTAAAGTATTTAGCGGCCGTGCCGATAGTAGGCTTAAGTAACATTCGTTTGGAGAATGCTCTGATGACCACACCCATTAGTGAACTGTCCGCCAATTGGCCGGCAGCATTTGCCGCATCTGAGCGCCAGCGCTTGGAGAAAGCAATCCAGCAATTACCGGTAAATAAAGGCTCTGCTGATACTGGTCGTGAGTTTAATTTACAGGAACTGATTCCGGCGATTCAGCAGATCAACGAAGTGCTGAGCTCGTATGACGTGCGTTTTGAAGTGGCCCAAAGCAACCCACCAATTGTGATTCAGGTAGTTGATGGTCGTTCTGGTGAAGTAATTCGGCAAATTCCGTCGGAAGAGATTGTGAGAGTGTCGCAGCATCTCACTGATTTACGCGGTGTCTTGTTTCGAAGCGAAGCCTAAATGTTGAACACGAACAACAGCCAATCTCATGATTGGCTGAATCCGGTTATACGTTCATATTCATAATTTCTTTGTACGCGCCCACTAACCGGTTACGCACTTGCACACCCATTTCAAATGCCAGTGATGCTTTTTGCATGTCGACCATCACATCATGCAAGGCAACATTGGGATCGCCCATTTGAAACGCTTGCTGTTTGGTTGCTGCCGCATTTTGCAAATCATTAATGCGGTTAATTGACGATTTCAGCTCTGTCGCAAAGCTTGCTTGGGCACCTGGCGTGCCTTGGTTGCCTGCGATCTGTGCTTGCGGTTTTTGCCCAGTCGCCTGGGTTTGTAATGCCTGCATTTGTTGAAGCGCTGATTGAATTCCTGCAACACTCATACAAAAAACCTCTCGTCTTAGTTCCGATTCCTGCGACGCTCGCTTCCGTCTTCCAAGCTTGCGCGATAAAGGAGCCGGTGTGTCACCTTTGATGGCAGCAAGAATAGCAGCCCCCTCTCCAGACGAACGCTCTAATTAAGCAAAAAAAAGTGGCTTATTTATGCATTTGATTGCGCGTGCCCTCGGGATAATGACATCCATGAAAAAACCCTCCGCCCTCTGGAGCTTTAAATTAGGTAGTGCGACGAATCCATGGATACGACGATGAATCAAGCAACGCAGCCCGGCTCAACAGCAACAGCTGCATCAAACGCAACAACCGCGCCACAGTCGTCTTTAGAGAGACTGGTCACGCAGTTGCGTAGTGGTGCATTGTTACCGTTATTGATTGGTGGTGCTGCATTCATTGCAATCGTTGTTGCTTTAATCATGTGGGCGTCTACCCCTGAATATCGCGTTTTATACTCGAATCTCACGGAAGCCGACGGTGGGCGTATCGTGAGCGAACTGGAAAACCAGCGTATTCCCTACCAGCTCACGGGCAATGGCAGCACCATTATGATTCCTGGCAATCAGGTGCATCGCGTGCGTTTGAGTATGGCCGAACAGGGTTTACCCCACGGTGGCAACATTGGCTTTGCACTGATGGACAACCAATCGTTTGGTATTAGTCAATTTAGTGAACAGGTCAATTTCCAGCGGTCTCTTGAAGGAGAGCTGGCCAATTCCATGGAGTCGCTAGGCCCTGTGCAACGCGCACGCGTGCATTTGTCTATGGCGAAGCCTTCCGTCTTTATCCGCGACCGCGAGCCTGCTAAAGCATCTGTTGTTCTTTCCTTGCATCCCGGCCGCACGTTAGCGGACGGTCAAGTGATGGCCATCGTTCATATGGTATCTAGTGCAGTGCCAGAACTGAGCGCTGACCATGTCACTGTGGTTGACCAACTCGGCAACCTGCTGTCAAAAAATGGCCAGAAATCTGATTTAAGTGGCACCGAACTCACCTATACAGAAGAAATTGAACGTACTTATCAGCGCCGTATCGAAGAAATTCTCGCTCCCATTCTCGGACGTCAAAACGTGCGTGCGAAAGTGGTCGCCCAAATCGACTTCTCCCGGATAGAAGAAACTTCGGAACGCTTCACGCCAAACCAAACGCCGGAAACAGCGGCGGTGCGCAGTATTCAAAGTAATGTGAGTTTTGCCGGCGATGGCGACAGAGCCCAGGGTGTTCCCGGCGCGTTGTCGAATACCCCTCCAGGTGTTGTAACCGCTCCTATTGAGACCCCTGCAGAAGCGGCTGAAGAAGAAGCTAATGGCGTTCAGGGCGCCATTACACGCGGACAAAACAGCGTGCGCCAAGACAACATTGTGAACTATGAAGTCGACCGGAACATTGCCCATATTCAGCACCAGCGCGGCCGTCTTGAGCGTCTTTCCGCGGCTATCGTGGTTAATTATCGTGATGGTGTCGACGAGGAAGGATTACCGGTTAAGGTCCCTCTCACAGATGAAGATTTAGCCCGTATCGATCGTTTAGTTCGTCAGGCCATGGGCTTCTCAGAGCTTCGTGGTGATGCCCTTGAAATTGTGAACAGTGCTTTTGTCACCACCGATGAAGAAGTCGGCGCTCTTCAACGTGAGTGGTGGGAGCATCCAGAAACACAGCGGCTGATTATGCAAGCTGCCCGATATGTCCTCGCTGGTCTCGGTATCTTATTGTTCTATCTATTGGTGATGCGTCCGATTCTGCGTCGTTTTGTTGGTCCGGTTAAATCCCGTGCTGATAACGACGATGCGGACCAAGAGGTTGTGGCCACCCGTCGCAGCACCTTCCAAGCCATCGCTGGCGATGACGATGATGCCTCTGACCCAAGCGACGCCGTTGACACTGAAGAGATGAAGTTCAACTGGCCGAAGAAGAAAGACTTGTCGTCTTATGAGCAAGCACTGAAGAAAACGCAAGAAATTGCACGGCAAAAACCACGTCAGGTGGCTCGCATTGTGCAGAATTGGTTACTAGAAGATGAGAGTGGGCGCGATGAAATCCGTAGATAACATGACTGGCATTCGCAAAAGCGCAATTCTCCTGCTTGCTTTGGATGAAGATACCGCCGTGGATGTATTTAAGCATTTTCAGCCACAGCAAATTCAAAAAATCAGTAAGGAAATGACACGCCTGCAAAATATTTCCCATGAGGAAATTAAGCTGGTTTTGGAAGAATTCCACGAAGATTTATCGAACTCTCCGCCGGTGGACAAGTACGACGGTTATATCCGCTCTGTACTCACCAAGGCCTTAGGTAGTGAGCGCGCCTCAACGCTCATCGAAGATGTGCTTGAGCAGAAGGCGGGTAACTACGGAATCGATGCACTCAATTTAATGGATGTGCCTGAGGTTGCCGAGCTTATCCGCGACGAACATCCACAGATCATTGCCACTATTTTAATCCATTTGGATCGGCAACAGGCCGCTGGCGTACTTGAATTATTCGAAGAGCGTCTGCGTAACGATGTGGTGCTACGTATTGCCACATTTACTGGGGTGCAGCCTGCTGCGTTACAAGAGCTCACAGAGGTTCTTGGCGGTATGTTGGATGGTCAAAACCTCAAGCGCAGTAAGATGGGTGGCGCGCGCACCGCAGCAGAAATTCTGAACTTAATGAATGCGGGCCAAGAAGATACAGCGTTGGAAAATATCCGTGCCTACAACGACGAACTGGCAGCAAAAATCGTCGACGAGATGTTCCTATTCGAGAACTTGGTGGACTTGGACGACCGCAGTATTCAGGTGCTTCTCAAGCAAATCGATACCAACGTATTGGTCATTGCCCTCAAAGGTGCCGAAAGCGAATTGGTCGACAAGTTCCTCAGCAATATGTCACAACGTGCAGGCCAGTTGGTTCGCGAAGAGATGGAAACCCGTGGCCCGGTGCGTTTGTCACAAGTGGAAACCGAACAAAAAGCAATTCTTGCCATTGTTCGCAAGCTGGCCGACTCTGGCGAGATCATGTTGAGCAGCGGAGACGATACCTATGTTTAAACCCTTCTCTGCACATGACGAGCAACAAGAACGCGCCCGTCAGGACGAGACCGGGGTTATGTCTGGCGATGCATGGCGTCGCTGGAACATGGATGATTTATCCAGTAAACGGCCTGTGCATGCGCAACATGCGAATAGCGACAGCGCCGACACGTCAGCCGAATTTATTCATAACGCAGAATTAGCGGCATTAAAAGAACAAGCACGCAAGGAAGCTTGGGAACAAGCCTATCAAGAAGGCTTAAAAGCCGGCCATGATGAAGGCTTTACCAAAGGCTACCAAGATGCTCAAGATGCCGTGGCCCAAGAAAAAGAAGCACTGATTGCTGAAACACTCACCCCGGTGACGGCCTTGGCCAAGGAATTCTCTGATGCGCTCAATCAGATGGATACCTTGATTGGGGAATCACTGGTGGAACTCGCGTTGGCCGTCGGCACGCAACTAGCGCGCACCCAGCTCGATATGCAACCCGAGCAAATATTAAATATCGCTCGCGAATTATTACAAAGCGATCCGGCTTTTACCGACAAGCCTCGACTTCACGTTCACCCGGATGATTTCGCGTTGATTCATGAGCATATGCGCGAAGAGTTACAGATTGCTGGATGGCATTTGCAAGCCGACGAGCGTATGGCTCGGGGTGGCTGCCGCCTGACAAGTCACAAAGGTGAACGCGATGCGTCTTGGGAAACGCGCTCAGAAACCGTACGTAAACAATTACGCACACGGCATACGGCGGAGGATAGCGAATGACCACTACCTCAGCTTCCGCTGCAGCGACACAATCAATGCATCAAAAGCGCGCCGCCCTGTGGCAAACTACCTTGGGGAAAGTGCGCGAGCGTGTCGTTAATTTACCGCCCTATCGCACCAGCGGACGCATCGTACGTGCAACCGGCATGGTACTTGAAGTCGTAGGATTGCAGCTTCCCGTGGGCAGTGCCTGTAAAGTTGAATTGCAACAAGGTTACGAACAAGCACCAACATTTGCTGAAGCCGAAGTTGTTGGTTTTGCCGGCGACCGTTCATTTCTTATGCCACTTAATGAAATTCAAGGACTCACCCCAGGGGCACGGGTGTTTCCATTGCAAGAAACCGGCAAACAGGAAGGCCGTCGCTTCCCGGTAGGCTCTGCATTACTCGGTCGCGTTGTCGACGGTAATGGCAGACCGCTCGATAACCGCGGTCCTATTGCTGACGCTAAGTATGCGCCCCTTGCAACAACAACGATTAACCCGATGAACCGCGCCCCGATTGAAACACCTATCGATGTTGGCATTCGAGCGATTAATGCATTGCTCACTGTGGGTCAAGGCCAACGCATGGGTTTGTTTGCTGGTTCAGGTGTCGGTAAATCCATGTTATTGGGCATGATGGCACGCTTTACTAAAGCCGATGTTATTGTGGTCGGTTTGATTGGCGAACGGGGCCGCGAGGTTCAAGACTTTATCGATAATATTCTCGGCGCAGAAGGACTCAAGCGTGCGGTGGTCGTTGCTGCACCCGCAGACACCTCGCCGTTACAGCGTTTACAAGGTGCCTCCTATGCCACACGCTTAGCTGAAGATTTCCGTGATCAAGGGCTTAACGTGTTACTCATCATGGATTCATTAACCCGCTACGCCATGGCGCAACGGGAAATTGCTTTAGCTATTGGTGAGCCGCCAGCAACTAAAGGCTATCCGCCTTCAGTTTTTGCCAAACTCCCAGCATTAGTAGAGCGCGCAGGTAACAGTATTAAGGGCGGTGGCTCGATTACTGCGTTTTATACGGTACTGACGGAAGGGGATGACCAACAAGATCCTATCGCTGATTCAGCCCGGGCCATTCTCGACGGGCATATCGTGTTATCTCGCGCACTAGCCGAGGCCGGCCACTATCCGGCCATTGATATTGAAGCATCCATTAGTCGGGTGATGACTGCCGTTGTGCCTGAGGTGCAAGTTCAGCAAGCACAGCAGTTTAAGAAGTTTTTCTCGGTGTACCAACGTAACCGCGATCTGATCAGTGTAGGTGCTTACAGTCAAGGCCACGATCCGGTTCTCGACCAAGCCGTGCAGCTGTACCCACACCTGGAAGCATTTTTACAACAAGAACATACACAAAGTGCGACTCATGCCCATGCATGCGACGCATTAACCGCCGTCATTGGAGGCACTGAATGAGCCGTTCAAATGCACTCGAAACTTTAACAGATCTTGCCCGTGAAGCACGCGATAAAGCAGGTCAATTGTTAGCGTCTGAGCGTAAGAATGAGACTCAGATTCTTGCCCATCAAGACATGTTGATGAACTACCGCCAAGAGTACGCAGTGCAGTTACAGCAGCTGATGATGGATGGTATCGATCCTGTCACCTTGCATAACTACCGTCAGTTTTTGATGTCATTAGACGACTCGATTCAGAAGGCGAGCCAAGCCTTGCAACAACAAAGTAAGCGGGTTGATCTCAGCAAACAGCATTGGCAAACCGAACAACGCAAATTAACCTCATTTTCGACGCTCACCGAGCGCCGCGCTCAGCAAGAACGTAAGCTTGTTGAACGGGCAGAGCAACGCCAGAATGATGAATTCACCACCAATCAGGTCGCACGGAAAAGCTCGTTGCACTTGGTCGGTTCCGATGAATAGTAGGAGCAGTCACCGATGTTAAACTTAATCAACCTCTCCACCGCTCCAGATTTGATTGCCAAAGATGCGCCAGCAGCAGGGAAAGAGAAGGCGTTTCACGCGCTATTTGCAAATCAACAGCAATTAACTGAGGTTCCTCCACGGGCGGCCTACCCCTTTACTCCGCAACAAGTGCTAGCGCAAGGGGAGTTAGAGAGTACTCATTTACCCCAGCTCAACGAATCTCCAGACCTTGCTGCCGAGTCGCTTGCCCTTGGCGCAGCCCCGCAGGAGTCTGACGTGCTCCGTGGCCAAACCGACCCGCATGCCATTGGGCAGCCGAATTTAAAGGAACTGGCGGACGCCTTAGAGCGCATTGCCTTGTCGCAAGCTATGGCGGTAACACAAAACACAGCGCCACAAGATGCTTCTGGGCGCGCCCCGGGAATTGATCAGACAGGTATGGTACGCCAACCTGAATTGATGTCTGGCCCTAGAGCTGAACCTACGGTAGCGCCAAACAGCGCGCTCCCAGCATCTCAACAAAATCCGGTGCAACCTCTCATCGCTCCGGCCTCAGGCCCGCTAATTAATACCACCGGTCCATCCGAGGCTGCGACATTACCCGCAGCACCGAAAGCAACCATATTAGGTGCGCAACCCCAGGCCCAAGCAGCGCTTGCCTCTTTAATCAAAGATGGGATGTCGGTACAACCCGATAGTAATGCGCGGTTAACCACGGAAGCGGCTCGTGCACAAAGTTTACAACCTCAGGTGGTCGCGCAAAACGCTGCAGGTCAGCAACCCATGCCGGTATTCGCTGGTTTGCATACTCAACAAACCGAAATGACTCCGAGTGCGGCAGCCCAGTGGTTGCAAGAATTGCAGTTAGCTAACGCTCAAGGGACGACAGCAAATTCAGGGTCAGGCATGAATGCTCAGCCAAGTGTTCAGGACCAGATTAATTTACAAGGCATGTCTACCACTTCGGCTCAACCAGGTGCCGCGAGCAGCGCAAGCATTTCAGCCCCTTTGGCATCGAACGGTTGGCAACAACAGTTAGGGCAGCAAGTCCTTAATATGCATTTAAGCCAAGACCAAACCGTGAAGCTTCGATTGCACCCAGCCGAGCTCGGTCCGCTGATGATCAGCATGAAGATGGAAGAGCAAGCCGCAACCATGCAATTTAGCTCGAATAACGCGCAGGTGCGTGCAGCAGTTGAACAAGCCATTCCGCAATTGCGTGAACTTTTGGCAGAACAAGGCATTGCTCTGGGCGAAGCTGATGTACACGACGGAAAAAAAGAGCAAGAAGCGCGTGAATTTGCTGAACTTTCTAGCCAATCAGCCGATACATTGATTGAAGATTCCCCTGCGGAACCGGAAGCGATCGACATTCCGCTAAAAAACGGGCAGATTGATCTATACGCGTAAACCGTGGAGATACCCCTAATCAAAGAGGTATTTCAACGATTCAAACGCAAAACAAGTCGGCATAATAGACGTTCATGAGTAACAGGTGAGAACATGGCAAAAGCACAAGCTCAGGCAAAAGATTCAGGAAACAACAAAATTATTATGGTCTTGTTAGTATTGGTTGGCCTGATGGTGGCAATTACCGCCGCTAACACCTATTTGTTGATGGATACGCGCACCATGGCAGCCAATGCGTTGCATGGTAATGCAACGGAAGAGCAGCGCCGCGATCCGGTATTTGTGAAAGTAGACCCTTTCACCGTGAATTTACGCAGCGACCAATTTGGTCCGCGCCTTTTATACACAGGAATGACGCTTGAAGTACAAGAGGGCGATACGAAAAACATATTATTAAATAATATGCCTCAAGTACGCAGCCGCTTACTGGTACTTCTCTCAGGCCAAGATGCTGAGATGATTAGTACACCTGACGGAAAAATGGCGTTATCGGACAGTATCAAAGCACGCTTGTCTGAACCCTATGGTGGCTCTGAGCGTGAACTTGAGATATTTGACGTGCTGTTCACCGAATTTATTGTTCAGTAACACCTAACCTTTGGAATTTGAGACGCTTTTATGTCTGGTGATAAACCACTTTCACAACACGATATTGATGCCCTTTTAGGGTCGGTATCAAAGCCGAATACATCGAGTGAGGATGCGAAAGTATCCTCTCGCTCGATGCGTTCGAGCAGTGTGAAGCAAAAAGACGTCGAGGCACGTCCATTTGACCCGGGTTCCCAACACCGGGTTGTGCGTGAACGTTTGCATACGCTGGAAATCATTAACGAGCGATTTGCCCGTCAGTTCCGCATGAACTTGTTTAACCTGTTACGCCGAAACGCCGACATCTCAGTCGAGTCTGTGCGTTATCAGCGCTTTCAGGATTTTTCAGACACATTGCCCTCACCTACCAATATTAACATCATCGCGATGAAGCCATTGCGCGGCACCTCTTTGGTGGTGTTTCCAACCAACATGGTCTCCATGATTGTTGAAAATCTCTTTGGCGGTGACGGTCGCTTTATGACCCGCAATGAAACTCGGGAATTTACCGGCACTGAGCAACGAATTATTAATCGAGTGCTCAATCTCGCCATTGATGCGTACCAAGAAGCATGGCGCGCGGTGTATCCGTTGAAAATCAATTTCATTCGTTCGGAGATGCAGCCCAAGTTTGCCAGCATCACCAGTTCACCGAGTGAAATTGTCGTGACCACAACCTTCCATTTGGAAGTTGGCAATCTCGATTCTAACTTCCAGATTTGTATGCCCTACTCGATGATTGAGCCCTTACGCGATCGGCTCACCAACTTACGTGCAGACGCGTCGAGCGCCTCTGATAAAGTGTGGCGTGATCGCATTTCTAGTGAACTGCAATCATCTCATGTGGATTTAATCACCCAGTTTCTCGATATCCCAGTGCGCTTACCCCAAGTGCTTGCCCTAAAAGTGGGGGATGTGTTGCCTGTGGAATTACCCAAAACAGTAACCGCAACCGTCAGCGGATTGCCGGTACTTGAATGTGAATACGGCTCGCTCAATAAACGACGAGCCTTACGCGTAACACGCGTGCTAGAAAACCATGCGTACCCGGTGTCATCAAATACGCTAACACCTGAATTTAGCGACGATGAATCGGTTGAGGAGTCTGACCATGACTAAACAAGAAAAGCCTAAGAAAGAAGAAGCCAAGCCAACTGGCGATGAACAGGATCCGTGGGCAGATGCATTAGATGAAGAGCAATCTGCGAGTGAGCAAAACACCGCTCAATCGGCCAGCGATCAAGTATTTAAGCCGCTCGAGAGCTCCGCTCGCTCTGGTGCAGCGAATGATTTAGATATCATCATGGATATTCCAGTCAAGCTGAGCGTGGAGCTAGGGCGCACTCGTGTGACCATTAAACAACTACTTGAGTTAGCTCAAGGGTCGGTTGTGGAACTCGACGGGTTAGCCGGTGAGCCTATGGATATTATGATTAATGGTTATCTCATTGCCCAAGGCGAAGTTGTTGTACTCGACGATAAATACGGCATTCGAATTACAGAAATTGTGACACCAGCGGAACGGGTCCAAAAACTCAATCGATAGAGGCGACTATGACCACGCCCGCAGTTCAAACCAGCACTGAAGCCGTAAACAGCCTTGCCCTTTTGGGCAAGGTTTCTGTCGTTCTGATCCTCACCATTCTGGTTATTTTAGCCTGTGCTTGGATGTTTAAGCGCTTCGGTCAAGGCTACTCGGGGCAACAACAAATTCCGATGCGCGTATTAAGCGTGCTCAATGTTGGTCCGAAAGAAAAAGTCGTCGTGGTTCAAGTAGATGACCAGCGCCTCATTTTAGGGGTCGCACCGGGCAGCGTCACCGCATTATCTGAGCTTTCACCCGCTAATCCTGAAGAGATCCAACAAACGCGATCGGCGCCACCTTCGCCATTTGCTCGTTTACTTAAATCGCGTCAGGAAGGAAAGTCATCATCATGAAATTCCGTCTACTCCTGATCGCGGCATTTGCCCTCATGCTATTGCCTTTTGATCTTATCGCGCAAGAGCTGCCGGCGATGCAGAGTCAAACCCTCGACGACGGCACCCAACAGTGGTCGATACCATTACAAACGCTATTATTACTCAGCAGCATGGCGTTCCTGCCCGCCGCTGTTCTCATGATGACCTGCTTTACCCGCATCATCATCGTATTGGGACTTTTGCGTACTGCGATGGGTACTCAGTCGGCTCCTCCGAATCAGGTGCTTCTTGGCCTTTCGCTGTTTTTAACGTTCTTCATTATGTCACCGGTGTTTGGCCAGATTTATGAGGTAGCGTGGGTACCGCTTACCGAAGATGCGATCACATTTGAGGAGTTTATTACACTCGCCTCACAGCCCTTGCGTGAATTTATGCTCGCGCAAACCCGACAAGACGATTTGGCATTGTTTGTTCGTTTAGCGGATGTCGGCCCTTTAGAAGGCCCCGAAGATATTCCAATGCATGTGCTGATTCCGTCGTTTGTGACCAGCGAACTGAAAACAGCATTTCAAATCGGCTTTACCATTTTTATTCCGTTTTTGATTATCGATTTAGTGGTCGCCAGTACCCTGATGTCATTAGGGATGATGATGGTGCCACCTGCAACTATCTCATTACCATTTAAGTTAATGTTGTTCGTGTTAGTGGACGGATGGCAGCTGCTTATCGGCTCCTTAGCCCAAAGCTTCTTTATATAGGAGAGCCGAAATGTCACCAGAACAAGTCATGACCATCGCCTATCAGGGAATGCGGGTTACTTTATATCTCGCGGGCCCGCTTCTTCTTACCGCCCTATTAATAGGTTTGGTGGTGAGCTTGTTCCAGGCTGCGACACAGATCAATGAAATGACGTTGTCATTCATCCCCAAGATTCTTGGTGTAGTTGTGATGCTCGTGGTAATCGGCCCCTTCTTGTTGCAATTAATCACCGATTTTACCCGCGAGTTATTTACGAACATCCCGATGATGGTCATGTAGGTTACCCATGATTGAGGTGACCTTTCTGCAACTCCAGGCTTGGATCGCCGCGTTTTTCTGGCCCTTTGTGCGGCTTACCAGCTTTATGCTCACTGCGCCCATTCTGGGCCACTCCGCCATTCCCAATCCCCTTAAATTAGCCATGGGGGCCACTTTGGCAGTGGTGATTTCCCCCATCTTACCGCCCATGCCGGATGTACCTATCTATTCTTGGGCAGGTTTTGGCATTATTGTTGAGCAAATTCTCATTGGCGTATCTATTGGTTTGGTGATGCAAGTTACTTTCGCGGTGGTACAGGCTGCCGGTGAGTTTATCGGTTTGCAAATGGGTCTTGCCTTTGCGACCTTCTTTTCGCCTGACTCAGGCGCAAATACCATGATTCTCTCGCGCATCCTGCATGTGTTCGCCATGCTGATGTTCCTCGCCCTCAATGGTCATCTCATACTACTTGAAATTCTTGCCTTCTCGTTTCAGCAAGTGCCTATAGGCATGGTGGGATTAAATCTTGGCGCATTTGATATGTTGGCGCGCTTTGGCAGCGTGGTATTTCTTTCGGGAATATTGTTAGCTTTGCCAGTATTCGGTGCCCTGCTGATTATTAACCTAACTTTGGGCATCTTGAACCGGTCGGCCCCGCAACTTACCGTGTTTTCCATCGGCTTTCCCATGTCGCTGACCATGGGACTGTTTCTTATCATGACGTTAACCACGAACCTAGGCAGTTACCTGCAACGGTTATTTGCAAATTCGATGGACTTTATAGGGCACTATCTTGATGTATTGGCACCACTCTAACGGTATCAAATACGCATTAGAGTGGTTCCAAGGGGATGAATCGAGGTATTAACGAAGGTAGTTAAACAAGCTTAAGCCTTTAATATCAACGAACGCTTTTTGCGCCGCTTGCAAACCAACCATACGCAGGCTGTAATCTGCACTGGCCTGTACATAGTCTAAATCTACGAGTTCCGACATGGTTTGTTGGTAACTTAAATTGCGATTTCCAGCCACCAAATCCAACGTATCTAGCTCATTGAGACGAGCGCCTAGCGACGCCCGCTTGGTGAGCAGATTATCTTGTGAATTATCTAACTCACGCATCACATCGGCGAAAATCACTTTCTTCTCATTCTCGGGAATAGCGCCCGCGGTATCCGATAGCGCAGCAATCGCTTTCTCAAAAGTACGGAACACATTGCTATTCAGTTCCGGTTCAGACGTCGGCTTTGCGTTACTCAGTGACGTTAAAAACACATCAAAACCGGTGTGCCCCACTTTCATAAAGCGATCACCGTCGACCCGCTCCTCGCGCACATCTTGGCTACCGGCAAATACAACGGTACCGTCTCCTGCGCGCTCAAAGGGCGCACGACCATCTGCATAACCGCCAAAGGTGTAACGCCCACTACCATCGGTACTGTTGCCTAAACCGATCATAGCTTCGTAAAGCCCTTCAATTTCACTGGATATCGAAAGCCGGTCGATCTCACTCATGGTGTCGCTCGACGCTTGAATCATCAGGGTTTTCGCACGAATTACAATTTCATTGGCGCTATTAACAATACTTTCCTGTTGGCCGAGGCTATTTCGCACACTGACACGTGCCGTTTTATATTGCTCGTTTGCCGCAATTGACTGACCGACATCAATGGCCCGGGCCGCGGCTTGCGGATCATCGGATGGATTCACCACGCGCTTTCCCGACGCCAATTGCTGACCAATCTTCATAAACTCTGCCTGTTGGCGGTTCATAGAATTCACGTTTTGGTCAAAGATAGTGACTGTACTAATACGCATACGTCATGACTCCGAATCGATTATCGGCGCAACGAAAGAATCGTTTCAAGAATGGTCATTCCTGCTTCGATCACTTTCGCATTGGCTTGATAGAACTGTTGATACTTAATCAGGTTTGCGGCTTCTTCATCGAGGTTTACCCCCGACTCCGATTGCTGCATCGCTTTTAACTGATCAGTTAATCCTTGCTGGGCCGCTAGATTCGCGTTCACTACCGCTGCCCGATTACCTGAATCACTGATCATGGCGCCGTAAGCTTGGCTAAAGCTTGCATTGTTTCCAACCAAGCGCATACTTTGCATACCTTGCAGCGCTAACGCATTGCGGTTATCGCCATCGTCAGCACTCTGCGCCGCAGCAATCTTTCCGATGTCGTTGATCATCACCTGAAAGTCTTGCGCACCGCGCTGCACTGGATTCACTCGAAATCTATCGCCTGCTTCTGGCGTGCCTGTAATTGTCACTTCCATTCCGCCAAAACTCAGCGTGTTTTCGGCAGCGTCAAAGGTCACATCTACCCGTTCACCGTTGTCACGACGCACAGCGAAATACTCGGTACCGTTGAAGGACACATCGTATCCTGTGGCAAGCAACTGCCTCGCATCGGTCACTTCAACGGTCATGATGCCATCACCGGTGTTTCGTGTATTTGAATAACTCAACGGGCTACCAACAGAGAAGAAATTCTCACCCGGTTCCCCGGCCAAATCTATTCCTTGTCGGTGTTGTTCGTTGAAGGTTTGCGCCATAGTGAGGGCAATTTGCCCCAACTGTGCTTGTGCCTTATCGAGGCTTTCTTTACGGAAACTCAGCAAACCACCGATAGAGCCACTGCGGAATGTACTCTCGCCAAATTCAATCAAATTCCCTGAGGAGTCTCGGTAACCCACCACGATTCGTTCGGGATCTGCCGCTGAGGCCACCGCCTCTAATTGAAAGGTCCGATCGCCGGCAACCAAGGGTTGACCATTACCAATAGACACATTGTAAGCGCCACCGTCTTGCACATTAACTTTCACCTCAACACTTTTACTGAGTTCACCAACGAGATAATCGCGTTGGTTCAGCAAAGCATTGGGCAATGTACCTGTGGCCGCTTTCGACATGGCAATTTCTTTATTCAGCGCAGCGATTTGACTCGCCAAATTATTCACATGGGCGACATCGTTAATAAGCTGCCCATTTACCGAACGCTGCATATCGTGCAAGTAGCCGTCAAACGACTGGAACTGCGCTGCCATGCTCGAGGCATTACCAAGCACACCCTCACGTGCTGCCGGTTCTGCTGGCGCACCGGCAAGATCACCCAAGGAACCGAAGAATTTCTGAATCAGTGGAGCTAAGCCCGCTTCTGGATCTGCAAGCAGGTTATCAATCTGGCTGATTTGATTTTTGTATGTGGTCAACGACGAGAGCGAACCGCTCGCCGTGTTTAAGCGCTCGGAAATAAATGAATTAAACTGGCGTTGTACATCCGTGACTTTCACACCGCCCGTGCTCGATTCATTTAATATGATCAGCTCGCGGTTATAGCCTGGGGTGTACACATTGGAGATATTGTTACTGGTCGCATTCAGCGCTGATTGCGCTGCATTGAGCCCGCTCACTCCGATATTAAAAATAGTCATTCGCGGCACCTTTTTGTTGTCATATTACTTATCGGCACGGAGCCCAGTAGCTTGAGACAAAATTCTGGTTATTTCTCTGTTTCTTGGTCTGATTCTTGGCCTGAGGCTTGAGTCATGGTCGACGGTGCGGCGGTGGCAGTAATCGGTGTCTGTTGCAGCTGCTGGACCATTTGATCAGCCAAGCCAATTCCCCGTGTAGCCATATGCCGTGACAACTGTTCATCGTACATCGACATCATGGTTCGCTGTTGGTGACTATCAAACAATTCCGAGTCACCAACCGCTTCTCGCATACTTTTCAGCATCATATTAATAAACAACGCTTCAAATTCTTCTGCTGCCTGACGCAGGCCCTCGTTACCATCGCGACGGTTTTCTAGCTTGATTTGGTTCAAGCCTTGTACGTCCATCGCGAGCCGCGCTTGGCTAAAATTACTGATCCCGTCGGCCATTAGATAATCTCCAAGTCGGCACGCAATGACCCCGACGCTTTCAGCGCTTCGAGGATTGCCATCAGATCCATGGGTGTTGCCCCAAGCGCATTCAATGCATTCACGACTTCCATCAAGTCGACGCCTTCAACCACAGTTAAAACGCCGTCGTCTTGGCGAATTTCAACGTCGGCTTCCGTGATCACCACGGTTTGACCGGGACTAAAAGCGCCCGGCTGACTGACTCCGCGGCGGGTATCGATAGAGACCGATAGATTGCCATGGGCCACGGCGGCCTGATGCAAACGTACGTTTCCACTCAACACCACGGATCCGGTACGGGAATTCAAAATAACTCGCGCTCGGCCCATATCAGGAGTGACCCGTAAGTTCTCGATCCGAGCCATAAAACGGACACGCTCATTATCGTCTTGCGGACCAAATAAGCGGATCACCCGCCCATCCACAGCGCTGGCAACAAAGTTGCCGAATTCTTGGTTGATGCGCGTTACAACGCGCTCTACCGTACTAAAGTCGGCAGAACGCAAATGCAGTTCGAGTTCGCCGTTGCCTTGCGCATTCATGTCTAAGGGCACTTCACGCTCCACAATCGCCCCGCGCGAAATACGGCCCGCACTCTGGTGATTAATCACTTCGCGACTACCCGCCGCCTCTGCAGAAGCGCCAGCAATCAACAAATTACCCTGGGCAAGCGCATAGATTTCGCCATCAGCACCACGCAGGGGTGTCATCAAGAGGGTTCCGCCGCGTAAGCTACGCGCGTTTCCTACCGATGATACGGTGACATCCAAACGCTGGCCTTGGCGGGAAAACGGAGGTAAATCTGCGGTCACCATCACTGCGGCCACGTTGCGTAATTGCATATTTGTGCCTGGCGGTACGGTCACGCCTAGTTGCGACAACATGTTGGTTAATGACTGACCAGTAAACGGCGCTTGAGTGGTTTGATCACCGGTGCCATCGAGTCCGACAACAAGACCATAGCCGACGAGTACGTTATCTCGAACCCCGGCGAAATCCGCGAGATCTTTCAGCCGCTCGGCAGACGCCGGCGCACTGATGAGAACGCTGAGTAAGAGTATCCATGGCAAGCTAAAACGTTTCATCTGAATACCCTCTTAGAACGGATTAAAGCGATTAAAGTAACGCTGGAACCAGCCCATACGTTGACCATCATGAATGTAGCCATCGCCTATGTACTCGATGCGTGCATCGGCCACTTGCGTAGACAACACGGTGTTCTGGCCAGTAATAGTGCGTGGATTCACCACGCCTGAAAAACGAATGTATTCCGCACCTTGGTTAATCGCGATCTGTTTCTCACCGCGAACCCGAAGATTGCCATTCGGCAACACTTGCATCACCGAAACCGTGATAGTGCCTTGGAATGTATTGTTTGCTCGCGCTGAACCTTGGCCCAGAAAATTACTATCGGAGCCTACGTTGAATCCATATTCGGCAAGTGCTTCCAGAACATCAGGCAGATCCGCAAGATTAATGCCCATATTGCTTGAGCGACTTGTACTCGCCTCTGAACTCTTGGTGGCGCTCACTTGCTCTTGCAACACAATCGTTAAAATGTCGCCAGACATACGTGGTCGGCGATCTTCAAACAAAGGCGCATAGCCTCGTTGCGCCTGAAAAATGGAACCATTTGCTGTCACTGGAGGCATATCAGGAACCATCACTTCCTCAGGTTCCGACACCACAACTGTCGGCGGTGTACCTGAACATGCGGCAAGCCACAATGCTGCGGCAATCATCGCAAAGCTGCGCATCCATACTGAAGTTGAGTGTGTGCTCATAATCGTTGCCTCAAAAGCTCAATAGTTCGTTTACAGTTGCGTTAGGCGCGACAGCATCTCATCGCTCGTACGCAGTGCTCGGCTGTTAATCTCATAGGCACGCTGGGTTTGAATCATATTCACCATTTCTTCCACGACGTTCACGTTGGACGTTTCCACGTACCCTTGGAATAGCTTGCCGGTGCCGTTATCGCCTGGGGTGTATTCGTTGCGCGGACCTGATGACGCAGTTTCCCGGTACAGGTTGCCGCCGACACTCTCCAGTCCCGTTGGGTTAATAAATGTCGCTAAGGTAATTTGACCAACCTGTGTTGGCTGCGGGTTACCCGGTTGTGTCACGGTAACGATGCCATCTTCACCGATAGTCACACTCATGGCATTGGCCGGCACAAAAATACCCGGCTCAAGGGGATAGCCAGAGGCTGTGACCATTTGCCCATTTTGATCTACCTGGAAACTACCATCACGGGTAAATGCCACTTCACCATCTGGCATGAGTACCTGAAAGAAGCCGTTCCCGTTGATCGCTAGGTCACGCGAGTTTTCCGTCGCGACTAAACTCCCTTGGGTATGCAAACGCTCGGTTGCTACCGGGCGAACACCGGTACCGACCTGCATGCCTGAAGGCAAGCGATCTTGAGCGTTGTTCAAAGCTCCAGGCTGACGCATATTTTGATACAACAAATCTTCAAAAACCGCACGTGAACGCTTAAACCCGGTGGTATTCACGTTCGCGAGGTTATTGGTAATCACGTCCATCTGAAACTGCTGCGCTTCAAGGCCTGTTTTTCCGGTCCAGAGTGATTTAATCATAATAAAGAGTCTCCGAAGTTAGCCCTGCACTGAAAGCAGGCTATTTGCGCGTTGTGCATTTTCGTCGGCAGTTGAAATGACTTTCATCTGCATATCGTATTTGCGCTGGTTATTAATCATTGCGACCATGGCTTCAATGGCGCTCACGTTACTTCCTTCCAGCGCTCCTGTAGCAAGCCGCGCATCTTCATTCTGTTCCAAGGGCCCATTCATACCGCGGAACAAGCCATCTAAGCCGCGTTCCAGCACCGCCGCATCGCCACTGACCATTTTGATACGATCAATTTCCGACACTTCTGTTGGGCGTGCGCCTTCCGCTTTCATGGTAATGGTGCCGTCTTCACCGATGGTCACTTCCGCACCGAGTGGAATCACAATGGGGCCACCCGCACCGAGTACAGGGCGTCCATTACTGCTTAACACACCATTTTGGTCCACATTCAGATCACCGCGACGGGTGTATGCTTCGGTACCGTCGTCTGCTTGCACCGCCATCCAGGCATCACCGCGTAAGGCAACGTCCAAGGGGCGTCCGGTGGTATTTACTGGGCCTGCTTGTTGATCGAACAGAGGAGTCGAACCCACCACCGCAGTTCGGGTGTCATGCACCCCGGGGCCACCAATAGGTACCGCGCGCACTGCGCTGAGCTGAGCACGAAACCCACTCGTCGATACGTTCGCCAAGTTGTGATTAATCACCGCCTGGTCATCGAGTGTTTGCTTGGCGCCGCCCATTGCGGTGTAAAGTATTGGATCCATTACTGACTCCTCGTTCGTTCAGATGCTATCTGTACTTAGCGCAGGTTTACTGTCGCTTGCAGTACTTCGTCTTGGGTTTTGATACTTTGCGCGTTTGCTTGGTAATTACGTTGCGCAATGATCAAAGCCACCAGCTCTTGGGTAAGATCCACGTTCGATTGCTCAACGACCCCTGAGGCGATACTGCCAAACTGGCCTTGACCGGCTAAACCTAAGATAGGCGCACCGGAGTCAGCAGTTTCAGACCAACCGTTGTCACCAATCGCCCGTAAACCTTCCATATTACGGAATGAAGCAAGCGCGATCGTACCCAAATTTTGGCTTTGCTCATTGGTATAGGTACCGATGATATTGCCTTCATCGTCAATCGCTACACGTACTAAAGTGCCCGAGGTGTATCCATCTTGCTGCAGGTTGTTCAATTCAAACTCGTTGGCAAACTGAGTCGTGCCTTGCACGTCGAAGGCTACGCTCATATCGTTAGCGCCACCGCCCGGAGCGAATGTAAATCCGTCAAGACCATTGGTACCTTGCAAGAGACCGTTACTATCAAAGGTAATTTCGCCCACTTCTGGTGCAAGATCGCCATTTCGAGATAAGCGCACTTCCCATTGGTTATCACCCACTTTTGAGAAGTACATCAATGCGCTGTATTGACGCCCTAAAGAATCGTAAACACTCACGGTATTCGCATAGTGATAGGAATCTGGATCATTGCGATCGAATGGCACTGCACCACGGTCGATATTTCCTGAGCGCGCATCTAAGTTAAAACTTGCGGCGATCTCATTGGTCGGTTGGGCTTGCAAACCACCTGATGGGATGCGAAGTTCCTGCGGCTGTGAGCCAATAGCTGCACCCGCCGGATACCCAGTTAAGCGGGCACCTTGGGCATTTACCATGTAACCATCGTTAGTCATGGTGAGCTGACCATTGCGTGAGTACATGACTTCGTCGCCAGCCATAAACCGGAAGAAACCATTGCCAGTAATGGCGAGGTCCATGGTCCGATTGGTGGTTTCCAAGTTACCTTCGTTAAAGTTCTGAACGATGTCAGAGACCCGCGTACCTAAACCGCCTTGCGAGTTTGCGTATACGTCAGAAAACTGAACGCCAGAACTCTTAAAGCCTACTGTCTGGGCGTTAGCAATGTTATTACCCACGACATTGAGGTTAGTTGCTGCTGCTCGCAGACCACTTAGTGCTTGTGAAAAACTCATATTGAAGCTCCTTTTAAGCTTACTAAAATCTGGTTCTGACCTTGGATCAGATTACCTGACGTACATCTTCAAGTCGGACCGGCTCATAAATACCACCGAGGTCTAAACGCGGACCATCTGGGTGGCCTTGGCTTACAGCCAATACCTGTGCGTAATTAAAGCTCTTAGACGACACCGGCTTGCCTTCGGCTTCCGCTTCTACACGGAACCGATAAGCGCCGTTAGGGGCCTGTGTGCCATCGGCTAACTTTCCATCCCAGGCAATAGAGTGCATGCCTGAATTCATGCGACCTAAATCAAGTTCACGAACAACTTGGCCACTTCCATCGACAATAGAAACTTTCACTTTCTCAGCATTACGACCGAGCTCAATACCGATCGGTGTGGTTTCACCTTCACCTACCAAAACGCGCTCGCCCGGCACTAGTACAGCTTTGCCAATCAGTGCGGTCGCTTGCATAAATTTGCTGGCATCGATTTGGTCGTTGATACCGTTCATGGTCTCGTTCAGTTGCTCGATGCCACTTACCGTGTTTATTTGCGCAAGTTGGGAGGTCATCTCCGCGTTATCCATGGGATTCAGCGGATCTTGATTGCGTAACTGTGCGACGAGCAACGTCATAAAGTTTTCGCGCATTTCCGCGCTATTTCGCTGCCCTGCCGGCCCACCACCATTAATCGCATTGATTACGGATGGGTCGAGTTGATTGATATTCGGCGTCATCACCTTACTCCCCGATGCTTAGGGTTCTGAGCAACAGCTGTTTGCTGGTATTCATCACCTCAACGTTGGCTTGGTAGGAGCGCGATGCAGAGATCATATTGACCATTTCCGCCACCGGATCCACGTTTGGCATTTGCACATAGCCTTCTTCATTGGCTAAAGGATGGCCGGGGCGATACTCCATTCGGCCTGGCGTTGGGTCGGTGATAACTTCCCGCACTTGCACGCCACCCACACCGTTGTTGCCATTCAACTTGTTTTCAAACACGACTTGCTTGGCTTGATAGGGCGTACCGTTTGGTCCGGTGACACTATCGGCATTTGCCATATTGCTGGCCGAGACATTCATGCGTTGTGATTGCGCAGTGAGGGCTGAGCCAGAAATATCAAAAATTGAGAACATACTCATCGGTGTGTCTCCTCTTACTCAGGCTGCATCGCATTGCGCAATCCGCTAATGCGACTATTTACAAACGTCAGGCTGGCTTGATAACGCACGGAGTTATCGAGAAACTTACTGCGCTCGAGGTCCATATCTACCGTATTGCCATCCAATCGCGATTGCGCTGGAACCGTGAACTGCATGGTTTGCACACCTGACATAGCCGCGCCTGATCCTGCAATATGACCGTTATGGGTGCGTTGTAACTGGTTCGTTGCTTGGGCTGAGCGGCCTTGGTCAACAGCACGCTTTAGCTCTGCGGCAAAATCGAAATCACGGGCCTTGTAGTTCGGCGTATCCGCGTTTGCAATATTGCTTGCCAGCACCTTTTGCCGCTGATCTCGCAAGTTCAGCGCTTCTTGGTGGAAGTTAAATGCTCCGGTCAATTTGTCGATCATGACGCTACCTTTTGCAGTTATGTGGTGCCAAAGCACCGTTTCTTTTATTCATTCCGAAACCTCAGCGTGACGCAGGGGATTTTCGGCATGGTCAAGATTAGCGGTGGGATTGTCGAATCAAATGATGAAAAAAGCCGCTTTTTGATCGCCATTTCTCGCCTTAAAGCGATTCAAGGATCCCTATAATGAGCATCGGGAAAGTGGCTTGAAGGTATTTGGTTATGACATTACAGCGCATAAAACGACCGCACCTACGCGCGCTCCGCGTCAGCGCTCTGGCTGCTCTGTGGGTGTTTTTAGGCAGCATCCATGCAGTACAGGCTGACGATAACCGCGCCTTGGTACAGGCTGTTCAGCAATTCTTGTATGCCGAAACCCAAGGCCTTGCCGATGAAGTGGTGATCGAAGTCATTCAACCAAATGCGCAGTTTGGTCATTGTGTGCAGCCACAACCGTTCTTCCCCAATCCGGCACAACGCTCTGTCGGTCGTGTTTCTGTCGGTGTACGCTGTGGTGGCCAAGGTCAGCAAGTACGTTACATGCAAGCGCAAATCACCTTGATGGGGCACTATGTCGTTGCCGCTCAGAATATTTTACCAGGCACCTTACTCACCTTAGATATGCTAACTATGGATTACGGTGAACTGCCGCGAAATGGTGGTGACACGATTCTAGAGAAAGAGCAGTTATTAGGTAAATTAGTCCGGCGCTCATTGCGCCAGGGCCAAGTATTTCAATCACATATGGTCCAATCTGCGCCGGTCATTCGCCGGGGCGATCGCGTCAGTGTCACGGTGCAAGGCAGCGGCTTTGAAATTTCCCGAGAAGGTGAAGCGATGGACGAAGGTGGTGTGGGTGATACGATCCGAGTTCGGCTGTCCCAGCGCGAGATTGTATCTGGGCAAGTGAAGGCTGAGGCGCGTGTGATTATCCAGCCTTAACACCGGTGGATTTTTACGCAACGAAACGCTGATTTTTTACCCGAAATTGTGCTAAAGTTTCACTATCAACGGCCGATAATGCCAGTAAGACCCACTACTGTAAGGGGAAAATCTTGAAAGTTAACGGCATTCAATCATTGCCCCTGACCAATCAAACGGACCAGGGCAAACAAGCGGGTAAGTCGGGCGCAACCGACAAAGCAGCCAGTGCGAGCACGCCTGGTGCGGTAACGCACTTGAGTCAAACATTGGACAACACGAGTCAAGACATCGATATGGCGCGCGTGGAAGAATTGCGTGAAGCCATTCGTGACGGCAAATTAGATATCCGTGCCGATCAAATCGCCGGCAGCCTAATTGATAGCGTTCGCGAGTTACTCGACAACTAACACGAGGCTGAAGTATGAGCCTTCAAGCTTTGCTTGAACAGCAGCAACACCGACTTGAATCCTTGCTCTCGTTATTACAACGGGAGCAATCGCTATTGGGCGAAGGCGCCATTGATGGTGATCAACTCGGCGAGCTTGCGAAAGCGAAGCAAAAACTTTTTGTTGAACTGGAAAAGGCAGAGTCGTCACGACGCTCAGTCCAAACGCGTCTCGGCTACGACCTTGATACTCAAGGTTCCCAGAAGGCTGCAGCAGATGCGGGCTGTGCTTCTCATTGGCAGCGTATGCTGGAACTTACCGAGCAGGTCGCCCACCTCAATAGCCTCAATGGCGAACTTATCGCGCATCGATTACAGCACAATCAGCATATGCTAAATTTGCTTCGCGATGCAGCTGGTTCTTCACTCTACGGCCCCGATGGGCAAGCCCAGAAAAACCGGCGCCGAGTTAACTCTCGCGCTTAAATTTGTCATACTGCGTTCTTTGATGGTCATCAAGGCGTTCCTATGACAGCATTCACACCGTCGCAATCGACACTGCACGCAGCCCAGAGCCTCCTCTTAATTATTGATATTCAAGAACGGCTTGCGCCAGCCATTGCCAATGTCGACGCACTTATTGCTGAAAATGTTCGCTTGCTGCGCGTGGCCGCCGAACTTCAGCTCCCCCGCCTCTATACAGAACAATATCCAAAAGGCCTTGGAGCTACGGTGCCATCACTGCAAGAACCGCTTGCCGGAGCTCATTTCTACGAAAAGATTCACTTTAGCGCTGGGCGCGAGCCTGAATTTCGTGATCAACTTGCGTCCCTTGGCCGCACCCAAGTTGTGGTTACCGGCACGGAAACCCACGTATGTGTATTGCAGACCGTACTTGATTTACTGGCCCTCGAGTATCACGTATTTGTAGTGGCTGATGCGGTATCTTCGCGAAGCCCTGAGAATAAAGAACGGGCTTTAGCGCGTATGGCACAAGCGGGTGCTCATGTTGTGTCGAGTGAAATGGTGATTTTTGAATGGCTCGAGCGCGCTGGCACAGATCAATTTAGAACCATCAGCAAAGCTTATATCCGCTAAATTAAAAACTGCGCTCATGCCGTTCCGGCGCGAGCGCAGCCAATCTCTATTCTTGTTCTTCCTGATATGCCCGTTCAATTTCAGCGAGTTTCTCGTCGATTTGCGCGCGACTCCACAGCTCACCGCGCACCATGACCCATTCCGGTGTATATAAGGTTTCGATATTGGTTAACGGATTATCAGACACCAAAAGTAAATCCGCCCGCTGATCAGGAATCACTTGACCGAAGTTATCCTCTTCTTGAAAGTATCGGCCCACTGCTACAGTGCCCGAATAAATTACATCATAAGGACTCATTCCCGCCGCCAACATATGCGGAATTTCTCGACGCATAGACAGGCCTGGCACACTGAATAGCTGGGGTGCATCCGTTCCCAATAGAATCTCCACACCTTCTTCATGCATTATTGCCAATAAGCGGCGTCGATTTTCTGCATGAATGCGAGCGGTATCCCCCGTGTAATACTGGCTGCGGGGTTCTGCAAGAAAGTTCTTCCAGCCCTGCCGTACTTGCGTTGGCACATATTTGAGTTCCTCAAAACTCAGCAACGCATCTTTGTCTGCCGCACCAATAATGGTTTCCCACAGTGCCATGGTAGGCACTACGCCTACCTGATGAGCTCGAGTAAATTGCGCAAGCTCGCGCAGCGCATCGTCGCTTACTTCCGCCTCAAAGCCATTTACCTCTGCCATGTATCCATCTAAATGATCGATGGTTCGGCTTCCCAAGATAATCGCATGGCGAATCCCTACATCCTCTGGCACATGCCCGGCAAAATCGATGCCTAGTGTTCTGGCTTCTTCCGCTAGCGCTTCGTAGTTACGTAAGGTGAGACCTGGGTGAATTTTCAATAGATCCCACCCTTCTTGCTTGTGTTCCCGCACCCGCTCTCGTGCCTGCAGCGGCGAGGTTACGGTATTGCCATTAAAACTTGGACCGGCAAGATACAGAGTAGGTCCCACCCGGGTACCATCCGCAATATCTTGCTTGAGCTGCAACTGATGGGGATGCCCCAACATACCGCGTACTGTAGTAACACCGCCGGCTATGTATAAGAACAATGCATCGTCGAGATAACGGTCTGGAACACCTTGAAAGGACTGTAACGGCGGCACATGCCCATGCATTTCCGCTAATCCGGGCAATAAATATTTGCCTGTTCCATCAATACGTCGCGCCCCTTGCGGGATCGACAAGATCCCCGCGGGCGCAACTGCAGCAATCCGATCACCCTGCACGAACACCGTTTGATTTCTGCGAATGGGTCGGTCAGATCGCTCTGCCATGGTGAGCAAATTCACATTTTCAAACACCGTCCATTCCGATTCGGTTTGCGCTGATGCATTACTGAATACCGCCAAAGCGGCAATCACCATTCCTATTCGAAGGATCGTCATATAACCCCCACCAGTAAAAAGAATAGGCCAAAGGCAACCCTGTCGGTGTCGACGAGCGCTATGCCAAGCCTATCAAGAATAACTTAACTATAGCGCTGCTCTGGGGATCTTGCGAAGGAGGTCGGCGAAAGAGCTTAAGCGTTGGGCGCGTATACCGATGGCAATGGCGCCCGTTCACTAAGATTTTCGCTGCTGTTCTGTGAGCTGATTAATGTGCGCGGTGAGGTGGTCCATTTTCTCATGGAGGCCTGCCACATGGTCTTTTATGGCATCCAGATCCGCAGACTCACCGACCCCTTGTTCCTTGTCAAAGGCACTGCTTTCTTTTTGCATCACATCGAGCACAATCCCAATCATCATATTGAGGAAAATAAATGCGGAGAAGAAAATAAAGCTTAGATAATAGATCCAGGATAACGGGTAAACTTCCATAGTTTCGTACATAATCGACGTCCAACTTTCGAAGGTCGCGATACGAAACAGTGTAAGCATGGCCACTGCCACGTTTTCCCAATAGAACGGATTCACTTCGCGGAAAAACAAGCTGCCGGCGGCACCGTAAATATAGAAAATGATAAACATAAACAACGCCACGTACGCCATCTTCGGCAGGGCTTTCAAGAACGCGCCCATCAGCACCCGAAGTTCCGGCACAATTGAGACTAAGCGCAGCACCCGGAAAATCCGGAGTAAACGCGCCAGCAACATACTCTCAGCGCTATCCACCGGAATTAAGCTACCCACTACGATAATAAAATCGAAGATATTCCAACCGTTCTTAAAGAAATCCCGGAAACGTCGTTCCGCAGCAATGCGGATGGTTAATTCAACAATAAAAAAGAGGGTAATTGCGTAATCAAGTACATCGATCAGCCCAGAGTAAGGCACTACCTCATCGTAGGTTTTTGCCCCAATCACCAGTGCTGAAAATAAAATGATCGCAATCACGACTGTTTCAAACACTTTATTACTGCGTAGGCGCTCGAACTTATCTTGCCATACTCGGTAATCGGCTCGTTCCATAGGGTTACAGCTCACTTCGGGATATCTATGCGATGGGATCGCGGGCTTGGTTTCGAGGCAGGATGTTAGAGACTATGACAAAGAATTCAAGGGAAATTTCTGTTGATTTACACCGCTTATGGCATACATCTGAACGCGCATCACTTCACCCAAAATTGGGATTTGTGCTAAATTACCCCTTTGTGCGTATGATTTAACAGTTAACTTATTGATTTTTCGATTGGCCAAAGAGGATTCTCGATGCAAGTTGCCGTACTGGTAATCTACCTTGCCGCACTATTGGCGCCCTGGCTTTTTGCCCGCCAACAGCACCGGGCCGCATGGTTCCTTGCGCTAGTTCCAGCAGTACTCACCGTTTGGTTTGCCGGCTTTGTACCCGCTATTGCCGGCGGTGAAGTGATCGTGCATGAATACGCTTGGATTCCGGGGCTGGATATCTCCTTCACCATGGTGCTGGATGGCTTATCCTTGCTGTTTGCATTGCTTATCTGCGGTATCGGTACCTTTATCGTGCTGTACGCGGGAAGCTATCTAAAAGGCGACATAGCACAAGGGCGTTTTCTTGTTGTTCTTATGGCCTTTATGGGGTCAATGCTGGGTTTGGTGCTGGCAGATAACCTCATCACACTCTTTGTGTTCTGGGAACTTACCAGCATCACCTCGTATTTACTGATTGGTTATAACCACCATCAGGCCGCTGCTCGCAAAGCCGCGTTGCAAGGTCTTATCGTCACTGTGGGTGGCGGACTGGCGCTGCTTGCAGGCTTTATTATGCTTGGCTTTATGGCCGGTAGCTTCTCCGTGCAAGAAATTCTCAACGGCTCTGAAGTGATTTCACAGCACCCGTGGTATTTGGGCATGATGATTTGCGTCTTATTAGGCGCTTTTACCAAATCAGCGCAATTCCCATTCCACTTCTGGCTACCTAATGCCATGGCCGCACCTACGCCTGTGAGTGCCTATCTGCACTCGGCAACCATGGTAAAAGCCGGGATCTATTTGTTAGCGCGCTTACATCCTGAGCTAGGCGGCACCGATTTCTGGGTAATGACACTCACCGGATTTGGTGCCTTTACCATGCTCACGGGCGCCTTTATGGCCGTGCGCAGCACGGATATGAAAAAGCTTCTGGCTTACTCCACGGTGATGGCCCTAGGCTCACTCACCTTCCTGCTAGGTGTCAGTACCGAGTTGGCTATGGTCGCATTTGCCGCATACTTACTCGCCCATAGCTTATATAAAGGAGCTTTATTTATGCTCGCCGGTATCGTTGACCACGAGGCCGGTAGCCGCGACGTCACCGAAGTGGGCGGGTTGCGCAAGCAACTGCCCTTAAGTGCGGGTCTTACCTTGGTGGCGACCTTATCACTGGCGGGGATCCCCCCCTTGTTTGGCTTTGTCGCAAAAGAAGCGCTGTTAGAAACCATGCTTGAAGGCGGTGTATTTGTGGCGCTGATGGCCCTTGTCGTGGTTGCGTCAATCCTCGTAGTAACGGTGGCTGCAGTGGTGGCATTACGGCCCTTCTTTGGTGCCTTTAAAGCACCGAAAGCTGCCGCCGACATTCATGAGCCCCCGCTACCTATGTTAGCGGGCCCGGCGGTATTGGTGGCGTTGTCTGTGTTCGCCGGCTTTTTCCCGGGCTTGGTTGGTGCATGGATTACCTTACCTGCGAGTATGGCTGTTGCCGGCACCACCATCGACAGCTATCTCGCCTTGTGGCACGGCTTTAATCTGCCGTTATTGTTATCCGCGATCAGCTTGGCCATCGGTGGTTTCTTATTCACCCGTTGGGATGCATTGCGCGATCGGTTAAAAGTACTGGACCCCATGGTGGTACGCGGCCCAGAACGCGGCTATTTCTATTTTATGGACGCCATTGTTTGGGTTGCTGAATGGCAAACCCGGAAGCTCCAAAACGGTTCCATGCGTAACTACTTGCGCACCATTACCCTCACCTTTGTGGTGGTCACGGGCTATACCTTATTGAGTCGGTACCAGCTGCATTGGAATTGGGATCTGGATTTTTACTTCCATGAGTTCGTCGCGGTATCCATTCTAGTTGCCGCCGCCGTGGCCGCGAGTATTACCCACTCGCGCTTGGGCGCAGTAGCGGCCATGGGGGCGGTCGGCTTCTCCATTGCCTTTATCTTTATCTTGTTTAGCGCTCCAGATTTGGGGATTACTCAAATCCTAGTGGAAACTCTGACGGTAATCTTGTTGGTACTCGTACTGTTCCGGTTGCCCAGCTTCTCCAATATTTCCACAACCGCTGAACGTATTCGTGATGCGGCAGTGGCCCTAACCGTCGGTGTACTCATGATGTTCCTCATTATGATCACCATTGATGTGCAGCTGTTCGAACCCATTTCCGGCTACATGATTGAAAACAGCTACCCACTGGCCCACGGCCGCAACATTGTGAATGTCATCTTGGTCGATTATCGGGCCCTAGATACCCTTGGAGAGATATTTGTACTTGCCTTAGCGGCCATGGGTGTTTACGCCATGATTAAATTCAATCCGCAAACAGCACCCGGCGCGAACCACTTCGCCGGCACCTTGATTTTGCCGCCGAAGAAAATTCCTGAGAAAGATATTGTGCATTCACTCGACGAAATTCATCAGAAGATGTTGGAAGATCAAAATATTTTGGAAGCGTCCGATGACGACGATGAAGACGACGGGGATAACACCATTGTGAATCCAGATACCAGCAGCGAGCATCCGCGCGGGGATTACCCCCATAACGATGACTCTGAGAAAAAGGAGGACAAAGACGTATGATGAAACCAGGTACGTTGATCCTGCACGCTGCGGCCCGTTTTTTGGTGCCCTTGCAGCTCTTATTCTCGGTGTTCTTGCTCCTGCGTGGACACAATGAACCCGGCGGTGGCTTTATCGCCGGCCTCGTTGCTTCAGGTGCATTCGCCCTTTACTTATTTACCTTTGGCGCCGCAGTCACGCGGGATCTCATGCGCGTGGATCCGCGCAATCTCATCGGTGCTGGTTTGTTTATGGGCATGATCTCGATTTTCCCGGCGGCACTAAATGGCGAGCCGTTTTTAACCGCGCAGTGGTGGCCGGTGATGCTGCCTGGCGGCACCGAGATCAAACTATCAACGCCGCTGATTTTTGATATTGGCGTTTACTTTACCGTGTTCGGTTCGGTCATGATGATGCTCATCGGCCTCACTGAAGCAGAAGAACACTAACCAGGGAGCTTACATGGAACCAATTATGGCCATTGTTGTTGGCCTCCTGTATGCCGCAGCAATATATATGATGTTGCGTCGCAGTATCGTTAAGCTCGTGATCGGGCTGATGCTGCTGTCGAACGCAGCCAATCTACTGATATTCACCTCGGCAGGGATGACCCGTGGTGCCCCACCCTTGATTCCATTGGGGTCTGTACTCCCGGATGGCGCTGTGGCGGATCCATTACCGCAAGCCCTCATCCTCACGGCGATCGTGATTGCCTTTGGGGTACTCGCCTTTGCCGTGGTACTTATTCACCGGGCGTATAACATCATTCGTACCGACAACCTGGATCAGATGAAGGATACCGATACGTGAGTTTTGAAGTTGCTCTGCCCGTTATAATTCCGCTCCTTACGGGTACGCTTTGTGTCATGTTGTGGCGCTACAACATGGTGCAGCGCGTGTTATCCATTTTGGGAAGTGTTGCCTTGTTGGCGAGTAGTATCTGGCTACTCGTTTCTGTGTTGCGTGAAGGCCATGTGGTGATGTACATGGGCAACTGGGTCGCCCCTTACGGGATTACCTTAGTAGCCGATATGCTCAGTGCCATCATGGTGGTTCTTACCGGGATGATGGCGGTCGCAATCGCGATTTTCTCGTTGTCATCCGCCTCACCCAGTCACGAACGCTTTGGTTACTACCCGTTAATGCACTTGCTGCTGGCGGGTGTCGCGGGCTCGTTCTTAACCGGCGATATCTTTAACCTATATGTATGGTTTGAAGTGATGCTGATCGCCTCCTTTGCCTTGCTGATCCTCGGTGGCGAGCGGGCGCAAATGGAAGGTGCGGTAAAGTACGTGACCTTAAACCTGCTGTCGTCTGCCATTTTCCTTAGCGCGATTGGTTTGCTATACGGTATCACCGGCACCCTCAATATGGCAGATATCGCTGTGAAACTGGGTGAAGCAGAACACACCGGAATGGTTGATGTAATCGCGGTGATGTTCTTAATTGCCTTCGGTATTAAAGCCGCCGCATTCCCATTGTTCTTCTGGTTGCCTGCGTCTTACCACACAGGTCCGGTGGCGGTGTCGGCATTATTTGCCGGTTTGCTAACCAAAGTGGGCGTGTACGCACTGTTCCGGGTATTTACCCTAATATTTAACCAGAACCCCGACTTCACCCATGAACTCTTGTTGTGGGTGGCTGTGGGCACCATGCTTACGGGTGTATTGGGTGCGGCAGCACAGTTTGAGTTCCGCCGTATTCTGTCGTTCCACATTGTCAGTCAGATTGGCTACATGATTCTTGGCTTGGCACTCTTTACGCCGCTGGCCATTATTGGTGGGGTGTTTTACATCATGCACCACATCATAGTGAAAACGAATCTGTTCCTGATTAGTGGTATTACCCATCGCTTGATGGGCACTTACGATCTCAAACGCTTAGGGGGTATGTATAAAGCACGCCCCATCTTAAGTATCTTGTTCCTAATACCGGCACTATCACTGGCGGGAATTCCACCGCTCAGCGGGTTCTTTGCCAAATTTATCATTATTAAAGCGGGTATCGAGCTTGAAGCCTGGTTCGTGACCTTTATTGCATTACTGGTTGGGCTGCTTACACTCTACTCAATGATTAAAATTTGGGGCGAAGTGTTCTGGAAGAAGTTACCGAAAGGAGTAGACAGCTCCGCCCTCGACGAAGGCAAAACATCAGGCTCTCTGGTGGTCCTTTACGTACCCGTCGTGTTACTAGCGGCTTGTACCCTGTTTATTGGTTTAAATGGCCAGCCCATCTACGAGTTTGCCGAGTTCTCAGCGGCGCAACTTTTAAACCCTGATGGGTACATTGATGCTGTATTGGGAGGTAATCGCCCATGACCGGATTTATGTGGAACTTGCTGCTGGCCCTCATGTGGGTCGTGCTCACCGGTGATGTAGGCGGGATGAACTTGCTGTTCGGCTTGTTCATCGGTTACTTAGTACTTGGGGTGATGCAACGGCAGATGCCAAGCTTACGCGGGTATACTCGCCGGTTGCCGCGATTAATTCGCTTTGTTGGTTTTTTTATCAAAGAATTAATTGTGGCCAACTTTACCGTGGCCTTTGATATCGTCACGCCGGTCTGGCACATGAAGCCTGGCGTAATCGCCATGCGCCTAGAAGCAAAAACCGAACTTGAGATCACCATGGTGGCGAATTTGATCTCACTGACACCGGGAACGTTAAGTTTAGACGTCTCGGATGATCGCCGCGTTCTCTACATACATGCGATGTTCTTGGATAATGAACAAGAACTGCGTAACAGTTTAAAAGATATGGAGCGTCGGGTTCTTGAAATCCTGCGCTAAATGCTGAAGGAGGCACTGTGCACTATATATATCTCATCACCTTCGGCCTACTGAGTATCGCCTTGGTGCTGATCTTTATTCGCTTATTGATTGGCCCCACGTTGCCGGATCGGGTGGTCGCACTTGAATTACTAGCGACTGTAATCGTGGGTATGACAGGCGCCCACGCCATATTTACGGAACGTTCTAGCTTTATTGATGTGGCCATCGTGACCGCATTAACCGCATTCTTAGCCGCCATTGGCTTTGCCCGATTCCTTGAACGTGGAGGTCCGCGAGATGACTGAAACTATCGTCAATTGGCTGGTCGCCATTTTTATGCTGTCTAGCGGAGCATTTTCGCTATTGGCTGCGGTGGGGATTTTACGCTTACCCGACTTGCTGACCCGCATGCACGCGAGCACCAAGGCCGGGGCGCTTGGGGTAGCTTTAATGATGGTTGCCGCCATGTTGCACTTTAACGACCTAGTGGTGATGGCCAAAGCCATGGCGGTGATTTTATTTATCTTTATCACCGCCCCTGTGGCAGCCCACGCTATTGGCCGAGCTGGTTACTTTATTGGTGTGCCAATCTGGGTAAAAACCATCAAAGACGAGCTCTACAGCCACTACGACGCAGATACGCACCGCTTGCGCAGTGGTTTAGAAACAGAAGAGGAACTGAGCAAACCCGCGAAGGATAAACCGCGGATTCGGATGAGTTCGAAGAAGTAAAGTGGAGCGAGCAACGCTTGGGCCGTTATGGCTCAAGCTCTTGCTCCGTGAATAAGCCTTTAAACAACGGCGTACTCAGATAGCGTTCCGCAGAGCTAGGTAAGATCACTACAATATTTTTACCCGCGTATTCAGGAAGCGCCGCAATGCGGTTTGCCGCAACTACGGCAGCCCCCGACGAAATCCCCGCCAAGATTCCTTCTTCCTGACACAGTCGCAAGGCCATGTCATAGGCTTCGTCGTTGGTAACTTGTTGGGTGCCTTTTAATAATGATAGGTCTAAGTTAGCTGGTACAAAACCCGCACTAATACCCTGGATCTTGTGAGGAACATGGGTAAGCTCTTCGCCAGCAATGGTTTGGCTAATCAACGGCGAATCTGCTGCCTCAACCGCCCAACAGTCCACTGCTTTTTTCTGCTTTTGGAAGTACCGGCCCACACCGGTAATAGTCCCGCCCGTACCCACGCCTGCGACAAACACATCCACATTGCCCTGCAAGCTATCGTCAATCTCTGGCCCTGTTGTTTGCTCATGGATCAATGGGTTCGCCGGATTCTCGAATTGACGCACGTAAACATATTTATTTGGTGCGGCTTCCATTAGCTCAGCTACTTTTGCGAGTGCCCCTTTCATGCCATTTTCAGCGGGAGTAAGTACTAACTCCGCACCTAACGCTTTCATAAGCTTGCGCCGCTCTAAGCTTGCCGACCGCGGCATCACAATGGTGAGCGGAATACCCTTACTTGCCGCGACTGACGCCAAGGCAATGCCAGTATTTCCCGAGGTGGATTCCAGCAGTACTTTACCCGGCGTTAATAAGCCTTTCGCTTCCGCATCTGCGATTAAGCCATAACCCAAGCGATCTTTCACGCTGCCGGCTGGGTTGCGACTTTCGATTTTGGCATAAATATGGGTGTTGGCAGCAACCACCCGATGTAATTTGACCAACGGCGTATAGCCAATACTGGCGGCGACATTATCAAACACTGTTGGTACTGACATTTAAGCGTCTCCATCGGATTTACTGCGGGCTTTCTCGGCTTTTTCTTTCTCAGCCATCACTTCTTCGTCTTCTAATTCAATTTTCGGGATATCGCCACACACATCACCACCCATGCGGTTAATGGCGTTGCACATTTCTGCGACCCGCTCATCCAATACGTGCATATGGTCGAGCATACGGCCCATCGACATCGCCACAGGATCCGGGTTATCCGTCGATACCGCATAGGCATCAAAGCCATATTTGCGCGCAATCGCTTCCCGTTTGCCGTCTTTGGAGTCGGCCTTGTTCGCGCTAGTGGCAACAATACGGCCCGGAATACCAATCACGGTAGCGCCGCTCGGTACATCTTTCACAACCACGGCATTGGAACCAATCCGGGCATTTTCGCCAATCTGTAGTGGTCCTAATACCTTGGCGCCAGCACCAATGACCACGCCATTGGCTAAAGTCGGGTGGCGTTTGCCTACTTTCCAGCTGGTGCCGCCTAACGTGACGCCATGGTAAAGCGTGCAATCGTCACCAATTTCGGCGGTTTCACCAATCACCACACCCATGCCGTGATCAATAAAAAAGCGTCGCCCAATCTTTGCTGCAGGATGAATCTCCACTCCCGTAATCCAACGGGCGATCGTGGATAACCAACGCGCAAGCCATTTGAGCCGCCAGTTCCACAAGCAATGACAGAAGCGATGAATCCAAATAGCGTGCAAGCCCGGATAGTTGGTTAGAACCTCAAAAAAATGACGGGCTGCCGGATCGCGCTCATACACGCTGGCAATATCTTCACGGATTCCGCGGAATAACATAGAACGCACTCGCTCAGCAGAAGAAGTTTTGCGGCAGAGCGTCTGCTCAACCACCTGAAATATGCTACGTTGTGGTAAGTATATCGTTTAACAAGGCCTTCGGTGAAGTGACCTCGAAGAAGATGTACAAAACTCCGTAAACAATTGGCTTACACACACGAAGAAATAGCCGGAGAACACACACATGCACAAACCAGTTTATGCTTTAGCCGCAGGCCTGTTATTGGCGCTGCACAGTGTCGCAGTGGATGCTGCCACACTTATTCACGCAGGACGCTTAATTGACGGCACTGAGGCGGATCCACGCAGCAACGTGACCATTCGCGTGGAAGGCCAGCGTATTGTTGGCATCGATAACGGGTTTACTCGCCCAAGCGCCAGCGATACCGTGATTGACCTTCGCGATGCCACGGTGATGCCTGGGTTTATTGATATGCACACGCATATTACATCGCAACTAGAACCCGGCTCTTATATGCACCGTTTTACCATGAATGAAGCCGATGTGGCCTATCGCGGGCAAAATTTTGCCAATATCACCTTAAACGCCGGCTTTACCACGGTGCGCGACTTGGGTGATTCCTTTGGTGTGAGTATTGCCCTGCGCAACGCGATCAATAATGGCTTGGTTGTCGGGCCACGCATCTTTACCTCCGGCAAATCGTTAGCCACTACCGGCGGCCATGCGGATCCTTCAAACGGCTATCGCCGCGGTTTAGTGGAAACACCCACGCCTATGGAAGGTGTTCTCAATGGTCCGTATGAAGCAAGACAAGCGGTTCGCGCCCGCTATCAAGAAGGTGCCAACTTAATTAAGCTTACGGCGACCGGAGGCGTGCTATCACTCGCGGATAGCGGCGATAATCCGCAGTTTATGGATGATGAACTCGTGGCTATCGTTGAAACCGCTCACGATTACGGTATGAAAGTAGCGGTTCATGCCCATGGCAAAGATGGCATGATTCGGGCCATTAAAGCCGGTGTCGATTCCATTGAGCATGGCACTTACATGGACGACGACGTCTTCGCGTTAATGAAAGAATATGGCACCTGGTATGTACCCACCATTACTGCAGGCAAATCCGTGGCTGAACGCGCGGAAATTGAAGGGTACTTCCCGGCGCAAGTACGTCCGAAAGCACGTGCTATTGGCCCATTGATTCAGAACACCTTCGGTCGCGCCTATGCCGCGGGTGTGAAGATTGCCTTTGGCACCGATGCCAGCGTGTATGATCACGGCGAAAATGCCCGTGAGTTTGTATACATGGTGGAAGCCGGTATGCCAGAAATTGAAGCCATCCGTGCCGCGACTATGAACGCTGCCACCCTGCTTGGGCAGGAATCGGAACTCGGCAGTATTGAAGTGGGCAAGCTCGCGGATATCGTCGCTGTGCGTGGCAATCCATTAGAAGATATCGCCGTGTTACATCAAGTGTCTTTTGTGATGAAAGACGGTCAGGTATTCAAGCAGTAATCGCGGTGCAAGCTATTCAAACACAAAAAAACCTAGTGCGTGCACTAGGTTTTTTTCATTTACGTACTGATTAACGAGCTTGCGCGGCCCGCTCTGCGCGCACCCATACCAACACCGCGGTAATGTCTGTTTGAATACTATCCGCCATTTCCACTTCGTACCCTTCTCGCTCGAGATCAAGTTTACGGATCTCTTTCTTCGGGTAGTCTTTGCGTGCATCATGCGTGGGCATATGTTTAATACGCTCATACATGGCATGAATGGCCGGGAAGCGTTCAGGGAATCCTGCCCGTTCCGCCTCCGGAAGGTTATCGAGCAGAACTGCAATGCGAATGCAGCCTTCCGATAAAGGGCACTGATCTTGCTGCATCGCCTTGGCAATGGTTTCAATACTTTCATGCAAGTAGTGCAAGCGCTTACCTTCAGCTGCACGCATCGCGTTGTTCTGTGAACGCAAGCGCGTGAGCAGCATGCCTGCGTACACACTCAAGGCAGCGATAACGATTACTGCAACAATGATTAAAATCCACATCAACACCATGGGACTCCTTTAACTGACGTGAGTTAGGCTATTTACGTTCGTTACTGTCTGTATCTGAGTCAAACCCTGAATCAAACTCAGCACCTCGGTCAAAATCAGGATCTTCCTCAAGCGCCTCGTCGAGCATATCCGAGGTATCGTATTCCCAGTCTTCGTCGTCATCGCTATCGTCAATCTCGATACCTAAGCGATCCGCGAGCTCCTGATAACGCGCCAGTTGAGTATCTACGTAGGCTTGGTCGTTTTTGTTCAACACGATGCCGTTCTCGAGTTGCGCCAGTAAACCCTGAAGCTTCTGATCGTTTTCAATCCACTCGAATTCTTTTTCCGGGCTCATCGCTTTTGGTTTCACCTTCAAAGCAATAGGCTTTTTGCTGCCATGGCGTGGATCCGCTTTACTCGCTGCGCCCGCAGTACCTGCAGAGGATGGCTTACCAACAGCATAGCGCGCCCCTGAAGGGAGCCCTTTGCCCTTATCTTTACCCGCTTTACCTTTCTGCTGCTTTGCTTCAGGCCGCTCAGCCTTGCGCAATGCAAGCGGGCCCGACTTTCGAGTTTTCTTCTGACGCGTCATATTCAACCTTTTCCACGAGAATACGTAATCTTCGTATATTCTAGCGTATTCGGCGCCCCGACACATTAAAACTAGCAACACCCGGTATCCAACGCACTGCGTTGGCCCGAGGCTGGGAACGGCCCGAACCGGCTAAAGGCCCAGGGGCAGAATTGGCCCCGTGAGGGACGCCGTAAATATATCCCTATAGGCTTGGCTGCCGCATCCCTGCGGCAGACACCCTCACGAAGCCAATTCTCCCCCTGAACCATTGTATCCAACGCACTGCGCTGGTCCGAGGCTGGGAACGGCCCGAACCGGCTAAAGGCCCAGAGGCAGAGTTGGCCCCGTGAGGGACGCTCCAAAAGCAAAAAAACCAACGCGATGCGTTGGTTACTGGAATTGCAGGCAATAAAAAAGGCGATGAAAGCCACCGCCTTGATGTGAACCCGTGCACCCCCCAGGGTGATCTCGAGAACGATTGTCGCTAATGTCCTTAGTTTTGTAGTTTTTCTTCCATGCAAATTGCCATCTCTTTTTATCAGCTTCTTATGAAGCTCCTTATTCACGATGGACAAACTTGTTACTACATATTTACTCAGCGGTTTTTTTACCCGCTTTCATTATAATGTTTGCGTTGAACCGCCACACTTTTATTCTTCTGTTCTACTTCACTGTGGGCTAGATTCAGTACGTTCGCGCGGTATATAGGCTAGCGCGTAAGCCCTCTCCCAAATGTAACAAGTTTACGACTTTTCTGTGAAACATTTAATTAACACAGAAAATTCCCCCTCGCAACTTGCGTTCCCCCTTTCACAGCCCTTTGCTAATAAGCAATGTGCTGCGGAAAGTGTTCGTAATACGGGCCTAAGATTACGTGATTCAGCGAGATTCGCAACAACTTTATTGATCTATAAAATGAGTTTTTATTACAAAATGACTTAAAACGCAACAAAATTCATAACTTATGTTATATTTTGTCAACCCAAGGATCATCCCTATCAGACTAGTAATCTGTTGATTCTCAATGCAGAATGAGTGGTCTTTTCGTAAATGTGAGGTATATAACATGCGCTTACTAATGTTACTTGGCGCAGCGATGCTTCTTTCGGCTTGTCAGACCACTTCAGCGCCGGAATCACCACGTTCAAGCATCTCCGCCGACCAAAAGTTTACAGAAATTGCCGATGAAGCCTGGCAATTCAATCAGCGTCAGAGTGGTTTGCTCGCCCCTGATGCTCGCTCGGCGGGTGCCGATGCACGCTTAGCCGATATTAGGCCGGATGCACTGGCCGCCGCCCATGAACAACGCGTGGCTTTCTACCAGTCTATTACCGCCATCGATCCGGAACGCCTGAGCGAAGAGAATCAAATTAACCGAGATATGATTCTGTATGCTCTGCGTAATCAGATCTCTCGCTATGAGTTCAATATGCATCTCATGCCGTTAACCAATGAAACCGGCCCTCATAACAGTATTGCGCGTTTGGGTGACATGATGCGCATTCAGTCGACAGAGGATGCAGATGCTTATTTGGCCCTTTTGCGCGACATACCTACGTGGCTTGGCCAACAAACGGCGTATATGCGTCAAGGTATGGCGAGCGGCATGATGCAACCGCAAGTGGTACTCACGCGCTTTGCAGATGGCATTCAAGCCTATGTGACTATGGACCCAACAGAGAGCGTGTTCTATCGTCCGATGGCCCAAGCAAGTCGCCATCTGAGCGAAGAAGAATTTGCAGCGCTTGAAGTTGAATTGCAAACCGTGATCGCAACGGTCGTGAATTCCGCATTTATGGATTTCTACGATTTCCTAAACGATGAATACATCCCTAACGCACGCACCGAGATCGCCGCACATCAATTACCAAACGGTGAAGCTTTTTACGCCAACCGCGTGAAGCACTACACCACCTTGGATCTCACCCCGGAAGAGATTCATCAAATTGGTTTAGAGCAAGTGGCTATTATCCGTGCGGAAATGGAAACCATCATTGAAGAAGTCGGGTTTGAAGGCAGTTTCGCTGAATTTATCCATTTTCTCCGTACCGACCCTCAGTTTTACACCGACTCACCCGAGCAGCTCCTCAAAGAAGCGGCATGGATTGCCAAACAAGCCGATGCAGCACTGCCGAGCTTGTTCTATCACATGCCACGCACGCCTTATGGTGTGGCACCAGTGCCTGCTGAGATTGCTCCCAACTACACCCAAGGGCGCTACGTTAGCCCGCGCGGCGATGACACGCCCGGTTACTATTGGGTGAATACCTATGCGGTTGAAACACGCCCATTGTACGAGCTTGAGGCGTTAACTCTGCATGAAGGTGTGCCTGGTCATCACTTCCAAATTGCCCTCGCCATGGAAATGGAAAACGTGCCGGCGTATCGCCAGTCCACTTACATTTCTGCGTTCGGTGAAGGCTGGGGCTTGTATGCTGAGTACTTAGGTTTAGAAGCTGGTTTTTACCAAGACCCATACAGCAATTTTGGCCGTTTAACCTACGCCATGTGGCGAGCAGCACGTTTAGTGGTGGATACGGGCATGCATGCGATGGGTTGGAGTCGTGATGAAGCTGTGGAATTCCTCGGCAGCAATACGGCGCTTTCCCTGCATAACGTAAATACTGAAATCGACCGCTATATCAGCTGGCCAGGTCAGGCCCTATCGTACAAGCTGGGTTTGCTCACGATTCAAGAATTGCGTGCAGAAGCAGAAGCCGCCCATGGCAGTCACTTTGATGTGCGTGAATTCCACGACCAAGTGTTACGCAATGGGAGTGTGCCTTTGGCCACGTTAGAGCAGCAGGTGCGTGCTTACATCGACCGCAAAGCGCAGGAAATTCGCTAATTGCTGAGTGAGCACCACTCACACCAATAATGTAAAGCCAGCTTAGGGAAAAAACCTACGCTGGCTTTTTTATTCGTCTTTAAGCGGGTTTTGACCCGGCTCACTGGCCACTGGGGTCACGTCGGCGGTGGCCAACGGCTTGCGATTGGCCAACCACACACCAAATAAAATGAGGCCCATTCCCGCAAACTGCCAGACACCAATGATCTCACCGTCGAGCACCCCAAGCGACATGGCCACCACAGGAATCAGATACGTCACTGAGCTGGCAAATACAGTATTCGCCACCTGAACCAGGTGGTTAAACAAAATCAACGCCATGGCAGTACCCACAACACCCAATACAATCACCGCGGAAAACGACGTCCAGGCTTGAACTCCATGTAATTTAGGTAAGATCTCTGCCGGGCCGAGCAAATACAAACAGGCGACCGGTAACACCATTAACAAAGACACACCGGTAATGGTTAAGGGGCTTTGATCGGGCAGGAAGCTGCGAATCAGATTAACATTGGCACCGTAACAAATGGTCGCTAATACAACGAACAAGGCATAGCCGTTCACCACAAATTCACCGCTGGCGCTCATCAATACCAACAGTAAGGTGCCAACAAATCCCACTACCAGGCCCACCAGCGTAGGCCCGGTGACCACTTGACGAAAAATAAAGGCACCGATAATCAAGGTAAATAACGGGGTAAGTGCGTTAAGGGCGCCGGTCACACCGCTGTCGATCTGAGTTTGCGCTAAAGCAAACAAGAAGGCCGGTAACAAACTTCCGGTCATCCCAATGGACAATAGTACCGGCCACTGATGCCGTCGGACTCGGCGAATCCGAACGATAGCAAAAGGCGCCAGCACAGCCGCCGCAACGGCTAAACGCAGAGCGGCCACTTCTGGAGGTGTGAAGGTATGTAATCCGGTTTTAATGAGCCAAAACGAGCTGCCCCACACGAGTGCAAGCAAAAACAGTTTTGCCCACGAACTCAGTGGATGGGCTTGGATCATGGATTCTCCATGTGAGGCGTTTGGAACCACTGCTGAAGAACGCTTTCGAGCTCTGGCAGTCCGCTCTTATTCAATGACGAAAAGGTAATCACAGATACGTCGCCACCGAAGCCTGGGATCGCTTCTTTAATTTTTAATAAGGTTGCTTTGCGTGCGCCACTTTTCAATTTATCGGCTTTGGTAAGCACCGCGAGCACCGGCAAATTACTCTCCACGGCCCAATGAATCAGCTCTTGGTCGAGATCTTTCATCGGATGCCGAATATCCATAAGCACCACAAGGCCGCGCAAACACTTACGCTCTTGTAAATATTCAGACAGCGCCAATTGCCATTTTTGTTTCATTTCTAACGGCACTTTGGCGAATCCATAGCCGGGCAAATCGATCAAACGACGCTCATCGTCGAGGGCAAACACGTTTATCTGCTGGGTCCGGCCCGGCGTTTTACTGGTACGGGCCAAGCTATTTTGCCGCGTAAGCACGTTAAGCGCACTGGATTTACCGGCATTGGATCGGCCAGCAAACGCAACTTCCATACCGCTATCAGCAGGCAAATGGCGGATATCCGGCGCACTAATCGTAAAGTGTGCTTTTTGGAAACTTAGGGTGTCGTTGCTCACGATATGCCTCAAACATTCAGAAAGGATGCATATTATGACGGATCTCACCGCAATCTCCAACCAGAGATCCTGCATTCAGGCGTTTCATCGCGGCGAGAATCGTGTAAAATACCCACTGGAATTCTATTGTTAGCGACAAATATTTTTCGGGCAAGAGAGCCCAACCGAATACTAGAGAAGAGAGATCATGAAAAAACTCGCGATTCTATGTGGTTTTGTGTTGTTCGCCAGTGGCGCAGCATTCGCTTCCGACAGCAACCGCCCGGTTGGTGACGCAGAAGCGGGTCAAGAAAAAGCAGCAGTATGTGCAGCATGTCATGGCCAAACTGGAAATAGCCCTACTGGTGATTTTCCAAATATTGCCGGCCAAGGTATGAAGTATTTAGTAAAACAGTTAAAAGACTATCAACTTGGCAATGAAACCCAAGGTGAACGTGGTCGCTACAATATGCTCATGGCTGATCAAGTGAGCAACTTAAGCGAGCAAGATATTTACGACCTCGCCGCATTCTACGCAGCACAAGAGCATGAAGTGGGTTCTACCCCCGAAAGTGCCATCGAAGAAGGCCGTCTATTATGGTTAGGGGGTGACGTCGATCGTGGTATTACCGCGTGTGCGGCCTGTCATGGTCCAAGCGGTTTGGGTATGAGCTTAGCAACCTTCCCTCTGCTGAGCGGTCAGCACCCAGAATACACCGCTGCGCAACTGAAAGCATTCCGCTCTGGCGAGCGTGCCAATGATCCAAACGGCATGATGCGTGATATCGCGGTGAAATTAACCGACCATGATATCGAAGTATTGTCGCAGTTTATTCGTGGTTTGTATTAAGCCTCGATGCACGACCTGAACTCAGAGAAAGCCCGGTTATGTGCCGGGCTTTTTTGTCGCCGTCACCTGCACTTGCTCCGGAGTACGTTACGATGATTCCGCTCTGTTGCCCCCTCGATGGCGAACCGCTTATCCATAGTACCGACCAACGCAGTTTGCATTGTTCCGCAGGTCATACCTTTGACTACGCCAAAGAAGGCTATCTGAACTTACTTCCTGCTCAGCACAAGCGTTCAAAAGATCCAGGCGATAGCAAAGCCATGGTGCAGGCCCGCCGAACCTTTCTAGAACAAGGGTTTTATCAAGGCATTGCCCAAGCGGTGGCCAACATCATTAATGCCCAAGGTGCCCATACCCTCCTCGATGCGGGCTGTGGAGAGGGCTATTACATCCGACAACTCGCCGCTCACACTCAGGTCGTCGAATTTCTCGGAGTGGATATTTCCAAATGGGCAGTGCGAGCCGCCGCCAAACAACAGCGCCTGATGCCAAAGCCAAGCCAATGGGTGGTGGCGAGTAATGCGGCCTTACCGGTGGCGAGTGGTCGCATCGATGCTCTGCTCTGTATGTTTGGTTTTCCCATGTATTCGGAATTTGCGCGGGTGCTCTCGCCGCAAGGCTATGTGCTCTTAGTAGAACCTGGCCCGGATCACCTGATTGAACTGCGAGAGATACTCTACAGCCAAGTACGACGCGACGATGCGCCCGTGACCGCCCCCGAAGGATGGGTCTTGCGCGAGCAAGATAAGTTTCGTCAGTCTATTTTTCTGCCCGATGCAGAAGCCATCGCCCAGCTTTTGGCCATGACACCGCACATTCATCGCGCCCCGCAAGCGGGTCGAGACGCCATTGCGCAGCGCACTGACTTAGCGTTGACCATTGACGTGAAGCTATCCGTGCTCAGGCCGGCTGAGCCGTAGCCATAAAAAACCCCGGCACAAGGCCGGGGTAAAAAGTGATGTTCAGGGAAAACATCTTTAGGAGAGAGCGCATCGCGCTCACTAACTCAGAGTCCCCCTTTACAAAAAAGTTCGGTTAAAATTTCGTCAAAAATCAGTGGGCTTCATCCCAGTTGTCACCAACCCCTGCTTCCGCGATCAACGGCACATCGATGGTCACTGCTTGCTCCATCACCTCGACTAGGGCTTTCACGTAATGATCCACGCGATCTTCACGAATTTCAAAGACCAATTCATCATGTACTTGCATGGTCATATACACGTCCCCGTCTTCTTTTATGTTGCCTGGGGCTTTTAACCAGTCGGCCACATCAAGCATGGCCTTTTTAATAATATCTGCGGCGGAGCCTTGCATTGGCGCATTAATCGCCGCACGTTCTGCCGCTTTGCGACGAGGAACATTGCGCGCATTAATCTCCGGCAAATATAGGCGTCGACCAAAGATAGTTTCTACATATCCCGCTTCTGCGGCCTGCTTGCGCGTGCGATCCATATAATCTTGCACGCCTGGGAAGCGCTCAAAATACACGTTCATATAATGCTGGGCATCTTTTTGGCCAATATTAAGTTGTCGCGCCAATCCAAAAGCCGACATGCCATAGATGAGGCCGAAATTCACCGCTTTGGCGCTACGACGCTGCTCACCTGACACCTGCTCCAGGGGTACACCGAACACTTCTGCAGCGGTGGCCTTGTGAATGTCACGACCTCGCGCAAAAGCTTCCAGCAGGCCTTTTGATTGGGACAAATGGGCCATGATACGCAGTTCAATTTGGCTATAATCGATAGCCACAATTTTATAGCCCGGTGGCGCGATAAAGGCTTTACGCACCCGACGTCCGGCTTCATTGCGAATGGGAATATTCTGTAAGTTCGGATCCGTCGACGATAAGCGACCCGTGGCGGTAACCGCTTGATGATAAGACGTATGAATTCGTCCTGTGTCGGCATTCACCATGCGCGGCAGTTTATCGGTGTACGTCGATTTGAGCTTGGCCAATCCACGATGACGCAAAATCAATTCCGGTAATGGGTAATCCAGTGCCAACTCCTGCAACACTTCTTCGGCGGTAGACGGGGCGCCTTTCGGCGTCTTCTTCTTCACCGGCAACCCCAAATCTTCATACAAAATTGTTTGCAGTTGTTTTGTGGAGTTCAAATTAAACGGCTGCCCAGCAATCTCGTAAGCTTTCTTTTCAATCTCTGCGAGTTCCTTGGTGATTTCTTTACTTTGTTCACCTAGCAATTTGGAGTCGATCAATACCCCGCGCCGCTCCATCATTGCCAAAATAGGCAAGATCGGAATCTCTAATTCTCGCAGCACTTCCGGTAATTTGCCTTCCTTGAGTACCTTCGGCCATAAGATCTCATGGAGCTGCAACGTCACATCGGCATCTTCTGCCGCATAGCGAGAAGCTTCAGCGATAGATACTTCGTCGAAACGTTTTTGCTTTGCCCCTTTTCCGGCAACTTCTGCAAATGAGATTGGCTTGTGGCCAAGATACTGCAACGACAAGGTATCCATATCGTGGCGCGAGCTAGTGCTATTTAACACGTAGGAATTCAACATGGTGTCGTTAAAAATGCCACGCAAGCGAATGCCTTGGTTGCGCAACACATGCAGGTCATATTTTAAGTTCTGGCCAATTTTCTTGGGTGTGTCATCGGTAAACAGAGGCGTTAACTGCTCCAGTACCCACGCCCGATCCAATTGCTTCGGACCATCCAGATCGTGATGAGTGAGCGGGATATAGGCCGCCTGCCCAGGCGCCACAGCAAAGGAAATGCCCACGAGATCCGCCTGCATATAATCCAAGCTGGTGGTTTCCGTATCAAAGGCGTAATACTCAGCGTCTTCCAGCTTCTTGATCCATGCCTTCAGGGTCTCTTTGTCGGTGATGGTGACATAATCCCCATGGCTAACCGAACCAAAATCAAGACTGCCAGAAGCGCCTTCGTTGCCTTCCTCAGATACGTCACCCCCATGCTCGGGTGCCTTCTCACCCTTTTCGAGAAGCTCACTCAACCAACGGCGGAATTCACAGGTTTTATAGAGTTCCGCCAGGCGCTGATCGTCGGGCTCACTCAAGGTGAGCTGATCGGGGGTAAATTCCAAAGCCACATCGAGCTTAATGGTGGCGAGTTCTTTTGAGAGTAAGAGAATCTCTTTGTTCTCTGCCACTTTCGCGGGCATCGTTTTGGCACCACGGAAACTCAGTGCACTAATCTTATCTGGGTTTTCTAACATCGCGTCGATGCTCTCCATGCCCTGCAGCATGGCTAACGCCGTTTTCTCTCCAACGCCCGGTAAGCCCGGAATATTATCGGAGCTATCCCCCATCAGGGCCAGGTAATCAATAATCTGATCCGGTCGCACACCATACTTTTCCAATACACCGGCCTCATCGAGAATGGTATTGGTCATGGTGTTAATCAAAATGACATGCTCATCAACGAGCTGGGCCATATCTTTATCGCCCGTGCTAATTAACGTAGTGCGTCCTTCCCTAGATGCCTGCATGGCCAAAGTACCAATCACATCGTCGGCCTCGACACCTTCCACTGAAATCAGGGGTAAGCCCATCGCACGAATAATTTGATGAAGCGGCTCGATTTGGCTACGCAAATCATCAGGCATGGGTGGACGATTGGCCTTGTAGGCCTCATATAAGTCGTTTCGGAACGTATCGCCCTTGGCGTCAAATACCACCGCCATGTGGGTAGGGTTGTATTGCTTAAGAAGACTGCGAAGCATATTCACCACGCCATAGATCGCCCCCGTTGGTTCACCGGCAGAATTGGTTAAATGGGGCGGCGCATAGTAAGCTCGAAATAAGTAAGAAGAACCATCCACAAGAATGAAAGGCTGATCTGGAATGCTTGGCATAAACATACCCTGAATTGAAGACGCTAGTGAATGGATGTAAGAATGCCACAGGATGCCGCAACTGGCTAATATCAGGCCGGAAAATTCAAAGCAAAGACGCGAGTAACCTGTGGATAACTCTGTGTAAAAATAGGAAATCCTGCCGTATATCCGAAAAATCGGATGGCAGCATGTTGTAGATAAGTAATTGATTTAACGGGACTAACAGACAACACCCGGATTACTTTTGCTCTTATTTTTGTACTACCCGAGAATGTGGAAATTTTTAAGAACGGTCTGGCAAAACATCGATGTGAGTTACATATTGATCTTTGCCACTGCGGGAACCGTTCAACGTTTACATTGCCCTATTTATTTGGGCACCAGGATCAAACCCTGTCGTTTTTGTAAGCGTTTGCCACATCGGACAGCTAGATTAGCACAACCGGGATGTGATTCCAGATCAATTTGTGATCTTTTTTAACATTTTTTAATCTGAACAAACGCCCTTTTATGCAAGGAGAGATATAATGAAAAAAATCGCCGTATTATTAAGTGGTTGCGGAGTCTTCGACGGAAGTGAGATCTACGAAACTGTCATTACTTTGCTCTCAATTGAACGAAATGGCGCGACTTATCAATGCTTTGCCCCAGATAAAGCACAGATGCATGTGGTTGATCATCGTACCCAAGATGTGAACCCCAACAGCAAACGAAATTGTTTGAAAGAAGCGGCCCGTCTCGCACGAGGCGAGATAAAATCCCTCGATGAGCTCGATATTCGCGACTTTGATGCGCTCATCGTGCCCGGTGGTTTTGGTGCGGCAAAAAATTTCTCGAATTTCGCCACCAACGGTGCCGAAGCCACTGCCGATGAAAAAGTCGTCACCTTTTGCCGAGCTTTTGCCAATAACAACAAACCTGTCGGCTATATGTGCATCGCACCCACCCTTCTACCTTTTGTGTATGGCAAGGGCGTGAAGTTGACCATCGGCAACGACAAAGCCACCGCCGATGCACTCACCACAATGGGTGCTAAGCATATCGAATGCGACGTTGATGGCATTGTGTTTGATGAAGCTCATAACATCGTTACCACACCCGCCTATATGCTAGCGAGCTCCTTAACCGAAGCAGCAAGCGGTATCGAGAAGCTGGTCGATAAAGTGATGTCTCTCACCAAGTAACATAGAAGGCGCACAAAAAAGGGGAGCCGCAGCTCCCCTTTTTTATAAATTTTGTGAGGTCTATCTATTCAGGTAAGCCCATGTTCTCAAGATCGAGTATTTCACCGTTTAAGTAAAACTCACCATCGCGCATTTCGATCAACCATGGTAATTGCTCGGTAGTAATCATCATCATGCTCATCAAAGCAATCAGAGGTAACTCTTCAACGGTTAACGATACGGCCATATATGGAATCAGAGCACTTGCATCTTCCTGAATCATTGCCATGAACTCATCTTGGTCTAGCTGCGTATCGTTGATACCGAAGCTACCGTGAACATGCGCACGACCAATACCTTCGGCTTCAAACTCAAATGTGTTCAACAGCAATCGTGCATCGTTATTGTGTACCAGATCATAGAAAAATTCTGCAACGAAGGCTTCATCTTCGATTAAGTCTGGATTTTGCTGCAGGTGTTCAAACAGTGCATAGTTCACGCCCTGTACTTCCATTTCCAACAATGCATTGCCGCTGCCTACTTCTGGCACGTCGAACTGGCCCACTTCGTATCGCACGGAACCTGAAGCGATGCCATCTTCAACCATCAGGTGTGTGGCAAGAAGAAAATCGCTCATGGAGAAATTAAGGTCCGGCGTATCCATATCCAAACTCGCCAGTTTCATTTCTAAATGCGAATGCTGAAGTTTCTCAAGTCGCCATGCTGTGTGCGACTCTACCGATACTTCCCCGAGTGAGAAGTGCCCTGGGTCTGACTCGTGATATAAGCGGAAGCCTGGGTTGTGTAGGGTGTAATGCAGCGACGTATCTGTTGCAACAACCTGCATAATGGTTTCTGGAATATTCAGAACCATGCCATCGGTATTCCGATCAATATTTGGAACCGTGTACTCCAACGTGAGGCCACCCATGCTAGCAACCCCTTTAGAAACAAAGGGTTTTCCGTCGAAAATGGTCTCATTCACATTGTCTTCAAATACCGTAAGCTGGCCGATGCCGCGAATTTGCGTTCGCAAGAAGCCATAGGTTAACTGGAATACTTCGTGATAAAGAATTTCCTCTTCCATGAAATCCATACGCAACGTCATTTCGACTTTGCCCGTGCGCCAGCCTTGCTCTAGCCAATTCAATTCTACATCGTATGCATGTCCTGACTCAGCTTCTAAGCGATCCACATACTGCTCAATAATGTCCACTGTCGCATTGCGCGTTGCGGTTTGAGCAAACACATAGCCACCAATCAGCACGACGGCCACTACAATGGCAATAATTCCCTTTTTCATATCACGTTACTCTTGTTGTTGTTTCATCACGTTGTTGTTTCATCACGTTGTCGTTTCATCACAATCTGACACGCGGTTCAGATCTTTATGATCATCGTATGGGCATTGCATTCTTCTAGGATACAGCCGCAACCATGCATCGTTATCATACCGTTACAGTGGCCAGAAAAACAGCAGTGCGGGAACACCGATGGCAATCACTATAATCTCTAACGGTAGTCCTAAGCGCCAGTAATCACCAAACTTAAATCCGCCGGGACCTAAAATTAGCGTATTATTTTGATGCGCAATTGGGGTTAGGAACGCACACGAAGCACCCACCGCCACCGCCATTAAAAATGCATCTGGGTTTACCTGTAACTGCGATGCTGTACTTAATGCCACGGGGCACATCACTGCAGCTGTCGCAGCATTGTTCATAACACTGGAGAGCAAGGTGGTCAGTACCAGCACCCAGGTGAGTGCAATCACCGCATTCCCTGCGGCCATGTAGGTGAGAATAAAGTCCACCAGGGTGTCAGCAGCCCCCGTTTGTTCCATGGCCATAGCCACCGGAATCAACGCAGCTAGCAACACCACGACGGTCCAGTCGATGCTTTCATACACTTGCCTAAGAGGAATCACACGTAACGCCATTACGGCAAATACGCCGGCGGTGAAGGCAACTGCGGCACTGGTAATACCCATGGCAGCGGCCGCCACTGCGGCAATCATAATACCTGATGCAAACATGGCGCGCTTTTTACTTGGAACACGCACGGTGCGTTCTGCTAACGGCACGCATCCGGCATTCGCGGCGAACTGGGCCAGTGCATCCGGCTCCCCTTGCAATAGAAGCACACTGCCGGATTGGATCTTGGTGCGGCGTAAACGCCGAACACGTTGGTTCCCTTCAAAAGAAATCGCCAATAAATTCAAACCCAGGCGGCTGCGCAAACGCAAATCCGCGGCTGTGGTACCGATCAGTTGGGAGTCAGGCAGAACCACCATTTCTACCAATACCACTTCGCTATTGTCTGATGCTCTTGGCACGGCATCCGCGTCAGCGCGGCTGGTGATTCCTCCGCGCAAGGTACTCTTTCCGTAAGCGGTTACTTTGCGGTCGAACCACGCCGGACGGTCTTCAAACTCTTCATCCACATGGGGCGGTAGCTTTTCATCACCATCATCTTCCTCCTCGTCGCGTTCTAAATCCGGCGGCGTGACGTTATCCACCAAGCGCAATCCCAGTACATTCAGCGCTTGGCTCAAAGTTTCGGGCTCGGCTTTAATCACCAATAAATCGCCTTTACTCAGGCGTTCATAGCCACGGGTATTCACCACTTTAATCTTGCCGCGAACGAGTCCAATCACTTCGGCTTCAGATTCTTGCAAGGCTTGATCGAGCTCGCCGACGGTCATACCATCGGCTTTGCCCCCTTCCGACACCCGTACTTCGGTAAGGTATTTCCCGGTATCAAAACCTTCCGCATCGGTGCGTTCCCGTTTCGGTACAAAGCGCCAGCCCAGTATCGCGATAAACACCACACCGGCCCCAGCAACAAGAATACCCACCGGTGCAAAATCAAACATCTGGAAGCCTTCGCCTAAGGCTTCAGCACGGATACCCGATACAATCAGGTTTGGCGGCGTACCAATTAAGGTGGTCATGCCGCCGAGAATTGAGCCAAAAGCCACGGGCATCAGCACGCGTCCCGCTGGAATACTAAGTTTATTCGCTAGCTGGATAGCAATGGGCATGAGTAGTGCCATGGCACCCACGTTATTCATAAATGCAGAGAGCACAGCGGCAAGGCCGGTAAGGGATGCGATGGTGGTCATCACCCCGCCCCCGGAAGGTGTTAATTTATGGGCTACCACATCGATGGCACCGGTAGCCTGCAAGCTAAAGCTTAATACCAGCACTGCGGCCACGGTAATTACCGCGGGATGGCCAAATCCATAAAATGCAGTGTCGGCGGTGACTAAGCCGAGTGCAACACAAGCGATTAGCGCACCCAGCGCAATCACATCATGACGCCAACGCCCCCAAATAAACATCACGAGGGTAATCAAGAGCACGCTTAGGATTTTAATTTCCGGCAACGTCATTCAGCATTCCTTGTTGTTTATTGATCCGTACTAGCGCAATAACTTAAGCGCATGTTCAATAGAAGGGCGATGCCCCGTCCACAAGCGAAAACTTTCCGCTGCCTGCCCCACTAACATACCAAAACCATCGGCAACAGCGCAGTGGTGCTGCTGTGCCCAGGTCATAAAAGCCGTGGGCGCGTCGCTATACACCATATCGTAACAAAACGGTTGAGCCACCAATACCTGATCAGCCACATCGGGGCGCTCGCCCCCTAGGCTAGCAGAGGTCGCATTAATAATGAGATCCCACGGCTGATGTAAGCGCAAATCATCGAGCGCCAATGCGGTGATGTTTACCCTTCCGGTTTGTGGTTGGGAGGCTGACTTCCCGTTACGCCCAGACTGCTGCCACTCCGCCACAATAGCTTCTGCTTTTGCCAGTGTTCGGTTTGCAATCACTAGCTCCCCAACGTGCGCAGAAAGTAAGGGTTGAATCACGCCCCGGGTCGCCCCACCTGCGCCGAGAATCAGCACGCGGGCATTCGCCAAATTTACCTGCAAGCGCTGTAGGTCCATCACCAGGCCGGCGCCATCCGTGTTATCCCCATGCCATCCTTGTTCGGTTTTCACCAGGGTATTTACCGCACCGGCGAGTCGCGCCCGTTCACTCACCGAATCCGCTAATCTGAGCGCGATTTCTTTTAAAGGCAGGGTCACATTGGCACCAACACCGCCATCGTCAGCAAAGGCCCGAAAAATTTCTGGAAACGCCGATGCCGATGCTAAACTGCGCGTATATTCAATGGCCACGCCACATTCGCGAGCGAAGCATTGATGAATCTCTGGCGACCGACTATGCGCGATCGGGCTACCAAACACGGTTAACTTATACTGCACCATCGGCGAAGGACCACATGTTAAAACGCTGGTTACGAAGAATTCAGTCTGAACATAGTGTTGCAAATCCGCAAGGGCAAAATGCAACAGATGCGACAATTTACCAACAACTTGGCGGTGAGAAGGCGGTGCGGCACATGGCCCAGCGCTTTTACGCGATTATGGACGCGGATCCTGGTGTGTCTGAATTGCGGGCAATCCACCCTGAGTCCTTGGAAGGCAGCGAACAGAAGTTTTTTGAATTTCTCAGTGGTTGGTTCGATGGGCCACAACTCTATGTAGAAAAATATGGGCATCCGATGTTGCGTGCGCGCCATCTCCCTTTTTCTATCGACACCCGCATGCGCGACCAATGGCTGCATTGTATCTACACCACATTAGACGAACAGGTGCCCGCCGGCCCCCTACATAATGAAATACGCCAGCGGTTTACCCGGCTGGCGCATCATATGATCAATCAACCTTCCCCTTAACAGGGCGGTCTTAGACTTACGTTTAGGCTTTGGCTTTTTGCTTTTCCAAGCGCGCCTTGCGACCAGCAAAACCGCTTTTGGTTTTGTCATCAAGCCCAAATGTCATCGCCTGTTCACACACGGCGATGGCCTCATCAAAGTTACCTTCTTCTGCCAGTAGGTTGGCGTAGTTTTGGAAAGTCGCTACATGAGGAAGCTTCCCACCATTGGCTTTCTTCAGCGGTTTAGCAATCTTATCGAACTCTTCCACATGACGTTGCGAATAGGTTTTGCATAGGGCCCGGGCACCGCTGTCTTTGCGATTTTTGTAGCTGGCATCGATGATGGTTTGATACAAGCGATGCCGTGCCACCGCATCACTCTCATGCTCCAGCGCGGCAATCGGTTGCTCTAATTCGTTAGGAACTTCAGCGCCAAGTGGCGATGGCTGGGTTTGGCTTTCGCCTTTAATCACTGGATCCACAGAGGGTTTTGCTGGCGCTACCTTCGCACGTTTCTCCGGCGCAGGGGCCGCAGGAGGTGCCGAGGCTTGCGACGATGACGTTGCTTCGCTCTTACTTTGTGACTGCGCCTTGGTTTTCGAATGTCGGTACGCCAAAAACACGATCACAATGACCGCGATGACAATAAGAAATGAGATATTACCCATGGTTGCCCTCTGCTTCGTTTATTTTTTATGCAAAACAGCATAATAGCAAAGGAAAGCGGTGACAACCCTAGCGTTGAATTCCCGTAACTCGTTCAACGCCTATTTCTCAAAGCTCGGGTGATCTTGACGAACTTCTCTTTAGTCCTGCTGTAGCCAGTCACGCGGCTTTAGATACGTTTGCAAATTTGCTTCTGGAGAGCCCTCTTCTGGGGTGTACATATACTCCCACCGTGCGAGTGGTGGCATCGACATCAATATCGATTCCGTACGCCCACCGGTTTGTAAACCAAACAAAGTGCCGCGGTCGTACACCAGGTTAAACTCCACGTAACGTCCGCGCCGGTATAACTGAAATTCCCGTTCCCGCTCTCCAAATGGTAGCGCTTTACGACGCTCCACAATGGGCACATAGGCGTTTACAAAATGGTCGCCAATAGAACGCATCAACCCGAATGCATGGTCGAAATCTAACTCTCCTTGCGGATTGGTATTTAAATCATCAAAAAATAATCCGCCCACACCGCGCGTTTCATTGCGATGGGGCAAAAAGAAATAGCGATCACACCAGGCTTTGTAGTCATCGTAGTAAGCATCGCCAAAGGGTGCGCAGGCGGCACGTGCGGTGCGATGCCAATGCTTTACGTCGTCGTCAAAGGGGTAAAACGGGGTTAAATCAAAACCGCCACCAAACCACCACACCGGCGCTTCGCCTTCTTTTTCCGCAATAAAAAAGCGCACATTGGCGTGCGAAGTTGGCACATACGGATTGCGCGGATGAATCACTAACGACACGCCACAGGCATTAAAGCTACGCCCGGCAAGCTCGGGCCGATGGGCGGTTGCCGAAGCGGGCATGGATTCCCCAAACACATGAGAATAATTCACGCCCCCTTGTTCAATCACCACACCGTGACGCAATACGCGAGAACGACCGCCACCGCCTTGCTCACGAGTCCACGCATCTTCTCGAAAATGGCCTTCACCATCAACCGCTTCGAGATCCGCACAAATGCGATCTTGAAGGTCTTGCAGATAGGCTTTGACCTGTTCCAAGTACTGATGCTCACTCATCGTAAGGTTTCTCCGGTTAGCGGATTGATAATCATCGACGGTTGTTCACGACCCCCGGTAGGGCCATCCATAATCCAAGCGATATCGGTACCGAGCTCTGTGCGCACGTCGTTCGCGGTGCGCAAGGGCGGCTCGCCGGAGCGGTTGGCCGACGTTGAGACTAACGGTGTTTTTAAAGCCCGACACAATTGCCGCACTGGCTCAAATGCAGTGACACGCACCGCAATGGTATCAAAATCACCGCGCAAATACCGGGGTACGTCGGCGCGGGCTGGAAGCACTAATGTGACCGGTCCAGGCCAATGGGAGAACACCGAAAAGCGCATATCTTGAGGAATCTTACTGTCATCAACGTAATCAAGTAGCTGACTGTAATCCGCGGCGATGAGAATCAAACCTTTGTGTTCGGGCCGTTGTTTCAGGGCTAAGAGCTTGCGTACCGCCAGTTCGTCGTATGGCGCACAGCCTAAACCAAACACTGCTTCCGTGGGATAGGCAATCAGCCCGTGCTCAGCAATCGCAGTGCGTGCTTGCGCAAATGGGTCGGTATCGGACTGCATAGTATCGATCGGTGAGTTCACAATATCCCCTCTCGCGCAACTACTTGCGCGTGTTCATCGTTATCATGGCGGATATTATACGGATTCTGACTTGTATCCGCATGATTTTTGCGGACAGCGTAGATAGTGACCTTGAACGCCCTCCCGTTTTTCCAGTACGCCCCAACCACATTGTGGGCAGTTTTGCGCTACCGGTGGTTCATTCAACGCATAGTCACATTTTGGATAACGATCGCAGGCATAAAATATTTTCCCGCGCTTACTTGCCCGTTGCACAAGTTTCCCTTTGCTACAGGCGGGACAGGTCGGTGCTGCGGCACTTTCGGTCTGTTTGGGAGCGGTCGGATCCAACATAAAATGGCATGACGGAAAGCTACTACAACCCACAAAAAAGCCGTAACGCCCCTTCTTCAGCAACAAGTCGGAGCCGCATTCAGGACACTGCTCCCCCGGCAAGGATTGTGGTTCAAAATCCCCGGTTTCATGCAGTGATTGGGTATAGTCGCAGCCAGGATAAGCACTGCAGCCCCAGAACGAGTGGTGGCCGGTGTGCTTAAGTTTTACTGGGCTGCCGCAGCGCGGACAAGGCTCGTCGCGCTCATCTTTACGATCCGACGCGTCAAATAGATGTGTTGGAGTCATCAGGGTTCCTGCGTTTAGTGCATGTATCCCTGAGGCTCTTCAAATAGCAAATCTTCCATTTGGCTGTAAGCATCTTCATGACCAGGTACATTAAACAAGACCATGAGAATGACCCACTTCAAATCATCCAAACAAAATTGCGGTGTATCGAGCTCCATCACTCGGTCAACAACCATTTCCCGAGTCGTGAAATCGAGCACCCCGATTTGCTCTAAATACATGAGAAAGCCACGTGACTGGACGTCGAGACGTGCCAGTTCTTCGGGCGTGTACGCACGAAATGAGACAACCGGTGCCGCTTGCGTTAAGTAAGGGCTGTCCTTACTGTCCTGCAAATCAGCTAATCGCTCTAACCAAGCGAGTGCCTTCCCAATTTCCTGTTCATGGAAACCGGCACGGGTCAGCTCGTCAGTCAATTCATCGTGGTCCACAACCACTTCCATTTCAGAATGGACGTAGTTTTCAAAGAGGTACATGAGAATCTCGAACATAACTCCTACCTCCTCACCCTGACGTAACCGCCAGGTACTTGCTTAATCCATCCAGCCAACTCGAGACTGATGAGCTGGTTGACTACATCTGAGACCCCTAACCCACTTCTCGCAATGAGTACCTCAAGGGCAGTGGTCTCAAAATCCACGTTAGCTAATAAATGGGGGTTTGCCAAGCCCGTTTCAAGAAAATTCGACGGCTTTTCTGAAAAAACTTCGTTGTTTAAATTATCGACCGGCCACAACACTTCTTGAGTTGGATAATCTTGGAGGATGTCATCAACGCAAGTCACCAAAGTTGCACCCTGTTGAATCAAGCGGTTACAGCCTTCCGCTGCAGGATTTCGAATCGCGCCGGGTAACGCATACACATTGCGATTTTGTTCCAGCGCGTGCTTTGCGGTTTGTAACGAACCGCTGCGAATATTCGCTTCCACTACTAACACACCTTTACTGAGCCCACTTATTATACGATTACGCTGGGGAAATCGTTCAACCCGTGGTGCCTCTCCCGGTAAATATTCGCTGATGAGTAAGCCTTGTTCCCGCATGTCGCCGTATAGCGCCCGGTGTCGTGCCGGATAAACGCGGTCGATACCACAACCGAGCACACCTATGCTGGCAAAGCCATGCGCGAGTGCGGCGCGATGGGCGGCCGCATCAATGCCCATGGCCATGCCACTCACCACACACAGCCGCTGCGCCCCCAACCCCTTGCTAAACTCTTCCGCAAGGCTGATTCCCATCGGCGTTGCTTTGCGGCTCCCCACAATAGCAATGGCCGGACGCTGTAAGAAAGAGAGATCGCCACTCACGAACAACAACCATGGCCCATCGTCGATTTCCTTTAGGTGTAACGGAAATTCCGGACTTTGCCGGGTAAGGACGCGGTTGCGCTCATCGGCGTCCAACCAACGTTGCAAACGACGCACATCTCGAGCCATCACGTCGTCGGAAATGTCCGCGAGCTTCTCGCGCCAAAATAGAGGCAAGGCCGCGAGAGGTTGGTGGACGTCCATACCCTCAAACCCCGCCCATTGATCCCGTAACAGTCGTTTTAGTTTTAGCGGGGTGAAGTGTAAGCGCAGCCATTGGTTTAGGGTATTCGGGTGTACGTTCTCAGCATAAAGCATGATTCATCCTTGAAGTCACGTGGGCAATCGATATTTCCTATCATGGATATGCACTAAATCCGGTGATTGAACAAGCGAAAACCTGTCTTTTCAGCCTTATTCCCGTTAAAATTAGAGATCCACCGTGAGTAATTCATGCTTGGCCCCTAAGCTGCCGATAATTGGCGGTAAGCGCCCATGAATACCAAGAGAACCGTGCAGAGAGTGTGAGGTAGTAGCGAAGCTATGGCTAAGATGACAATTTTGAAGTATCCAGACGAGCGCCTGCGCACCGTCGCAAAGCCTGTAGAGCAGGTGGATGACGCATTACGCGAAACCATTGATGACATGTTCGAAACCATGTACGACTCTCAAGGCGTGGGTTTAGCCGCCACTCAAGTCGACGTGCATCAACGCTTTTTTATTGCGGACTGCGGCGACGAGAAACCTGAGCCATTGGTATTTATTAATCCAGAAATTATTGAAAAAGACGGCCTCTTTGAAAACGAAGAAGGCTGTTTAAGCTTTCCTAATGTGTTTGCCAAAGTGGAACGGGCCGGCAAAATTCGCGTACGGGCCCAAGACCGCAACGGTGAACACTTTGAGATGGAAGCGGAAGGCCTGCTATCTATTTGTGTTCAACATGAGCTCGACCATTTAAATGGAAAGCTGTTTGTGGATTATTTATCACCCCTCAAACGTGATCGTATTCGGAAGAAACTAGAAAAAGAAGCCCGCCTCGCCGCGAAGCTTGCTTAAGGAAACTTATTGGTGCGTGTATTATTCGCTGGAACACCAGATTTTGCAGCCCGCCATTTACAGGCGCTTCTTGATACAAGCGACATGGAGGTTGTGGGTGTATACACGCAACCGGATCGCCCTGCCGGCCGCGGGAAAAAACTCCAAGCCAGTGCGGTAAAAGAACTCGCGCTCAAACATGAGATTCCCGTGGAGCAACCGGAGTCGTTAAAAAGCGCGGAAGCCCAATCTCAGTTAGCTAGTTATCAAGCCGATGTGATGGTTGTGGTGGCTTATGGCTTATTGTTACCCAAGGCTGTGCTCGACACCCCTCGCTTTGGCTGCATTAACGTGCATGGATCTTTACTTCCTCGGTGGCGCGGAGCAGCACCGATTCAGAGAGCGATTTGGGCAGGCGACCGCGAAACCGGCGTTACCATTATGCAAATGGACGAAGGTTTAGATACGGGCCCCATGCTGGCGAAGTCTCATATTATGATTTGCAAAACTGACACCTCTGCCAGCTTATATGAAAAACTCGCAAAACTTGGCCCGCCTACGCTGATTGAAACCTTACGGGCCCTAAATACCGGAGATATCCGCCCTACACCCCAAGAAGATAAATTGGCGACCTACGCGAAAAAGCTCACCAAAGCCGAGGGCGCTATTGATTGGAACGACTCGGCAGCCTTTATTGAACGGTGCGTGCGGGCATTTAATCCGTGGCCGGGTTCTAGCTTTTTGTTCCATGGTCAACCCATCAAGGTATGGCGGTCACAAGTGTTGGATCATCCCCTTGCTGCACCTCCAGGTACAATTTTAAGGGCCGATAAGCACGGCATCTTAATCGCCTGTGGTGAGCGTGCGTTAAATTTAGAGCGCTTGCAACCGCCCGGCAAGAAACCGATGTTGGCAGCGGACATACTAAATGCCCGCCGCGAAGAATTTGCACCCGGCCTAGTGCTTACCAATAAGCTGGTGCGCGATGAGTAAGCCGGCGAATGCCCGTGCTGCTGCCGCTCAGGCGTTATTTCAGGTTATCGAGCAAGGGCGCTCATTGAGCCAAGCCTTACCCGATACCACCCAGGCACTCTCCGCAAGCGACGCTGCCTTTACGCAAGCCATGTGTTACCAAGCGTTGCGCTTTTTGCCCACCTACGAATGGTTTATTCGCGCACTCGTCGACAAGCCACTGAAAAACAAGGTACGGATTGCCCACTATCTGTTGGTGGTCGGTATCGTGCAGTTACGGGATATGCGCACACCAGCTCACGCGGCCATTGGTGAAACCGTCAATGCCACCATGTTGCTCAAACAAGCGTCGCTTAAAGGCATGGTAAATGGGGTACTGCGTTCATTTCAGCGCCAGGAAGAAACGCTCGAGCAAGCACTGAAAAGCGAGCAAGCCAAAAGTGCCGGGTTACGTACCGATCATCCCGGTTGGTTACAACGCCGCTTAGAAGCCGCCTATCCTGAACAATGGGAACAAGTGTGTACCCGTAATAATATGGCGCCGCCGTTGTGGCTACGAGTAAATCACAGCAAAACTTCTCGCGACCAGTATCTTGCTCTACTTGCTGAGCAAGGCATTGATGCCGTCACCGATACTCAGGCACTCGATGCCATCCGCTTACCGACGGCAAGGGATGTTACCCAACTACCGGGCTTTGCTGACGGCCACGTGTCAGTACAAGATAGATCCGCGCAATTTGCGGCGCATCTACTCGATGCGCAACCGGGCGAGCGCATTCTTGATGCCTGCGCCGCTCCAGGTGGGAAAACCGCGCATATATTAGAACGCACCCCGGATGCCATTGTGCATGCCCTCGACTTCGACGCTGCACGCTTGAATAGAGTCCATGAAAACCTCGCGCGCTTGCAGCTCGAAGCCACCGTGATTTGTGGTGATGCCGCCGACCCAAGTGAGTGGTGGGATAACGCGTGTTATGACCGAATTTTATTGGATGCTCCCTGCTCCGCTACCGGCGTTATCCGCCGACATCCGGATATCAAATGGTTGCGGCGAGCCACCGATATCGATGCCCTAGTGGCGCTGCAAGAGCGGATTCTTCATGCCCAATGGGCACTCCTAAAGGTGGGTGGTCGTCTGGTGTATGCCACCTGTTCCGTATTACCGGATGAAAATACCAAGCAAATTCAAAAGTTTCTGACTACAGTAAAGGATGCGCGGGTAGTCCCAATCGAGCATGCGTCTGAGCACGATTGGCAACTCCTTCCGGAGCCGGAGTCTGGTGATGGATTTTATTACTGTGTGCTCGAAAAAACTGCAGATTCGGCGTAAGCTGAACGCAAATAAGAATAAAGGCGATTCACCTCAATGAAAAAGATCATTATCGTGGGAGCGGGACAAGTGGGCGCCACCTTGGCGGAAAGCTTGGTGAGCGAACGCAATGAAATTACCGTGATTGATCCAAACCGCGACATGCTAAATGAGCTGCAGGATAAGTACGACCTGCGGGTTATTCAGGGTAATGGCGCACACCCCGACGTATTGCGCAGCGCCGGTGCAGATGATGCGGATATGCTCGTTGCGGTAAGTAGTCTTGATGAAGTGAATATGCTGGCCTGCCAGGTCGCCCACAGTATTTTTAATTGTCCGCTGAAAATCGCACGCATCCGTTCTGAACAATACACCAAGTATCACGACCAATTGTTCCGTAAAGAGCAACTTCCAGTTGACCATATCATTTCACCCGAACAACTCGTGACCAGTTATATCAAACGCCTGATCGATTACCCCGGCGCCCTGCAAGTACTGGAGTTTGCCGACGGCAAAGTGAGCCTGGTTGCAGTGCGCGCGTCTTATGGCGGCAAGCTTGTCGGTCATGCCATTGCGACCTTGCGCAAACATATTCCGAATATCGATACGCGAGTGGCGGCTATTTTCCGCCAAGGTCGCCCGATTCGTCCCCTCGGCAGTACCATTATTGAAGCCGACGACGAAGTGTTCTTTGTCGCCGATACCAAGCATATCCGGGCCGTAATGGATGAATTGCAGCCACGGGAAGCCCACTACAAACGGGTCATGATCGTCGGTGGCGGTAACATTGGAGCGGGTTTGGCGCGCCAGCTTGAATCCAGCCATCGTGTGAAACTGATTGAACTGAGTTTACATCGCGCCGAAGAGCTCAGTGCCCAGCTTGATAATACCCTCGTGCTGCATGGCGATGCCTCGGATCAACAGATGCTCAGCGAAGAGCGTATTGAAGATATCGATGTATTTATTTCCGTCACCAACGACGATGAAGCCAACATTATGTCGGCGTTACTCGCAAAACGCATGGGCGCAAAGAAAACCATGGTGTTGATTCAACGCAGTGCCTATGTGGATTTAGTGCAAGGGGGTGATATTGATATCGCGATTTCACCCCAACAAGCGACCATTTCCGCGCTGCTGCGGCATATTCACCGCAGTGACTTTGCCAATGCTTATTCGCTCCGTCGCGGGGCCGCAGAGGCTATTGAAGCCGTCGCCCGAGGTGATGAAAACACCTCCCAGGTGGTGGGCCGTGAAGTGGGTGAATTAAAACTTCCGCCGGGTTCAACCATTGGTGCCGTGGTGCGCGGCAGCGAAGTGCTCATCGCCCACGATGACACGCTAATTCAGTCGGATGACCACGTGATTTTATTCTTGGTGGATAAGAAATACGTGAGTGAAATCGAACGCTTATTTGCCCCTGGCGCGCTCTATTTCTAACCCCAACCCCTAGGTAGCCAACGCACCGCGTTGGCCAGAATCCCGGAGCCCGGAAACCAAGCAGATATCAACACCCAACTAACGCGGAGCGTTGATTACTGCCTCCAAAACGCGGGTGAGAACAATACCAGCAAGGTGAAGATTTCTAATCGGCCGAACACCATGGCCAAGATAGCAACCCATTTCCCCGAGTCAGACACCGCCGTAAAATTGGCACCAACCTCACCCAAGCCCGGGCCTAGATTGTTTAACGTTGCAGCCGTCGCCCCAAAGGCGGAATAATCATCAAGACCGGTGGCGATGAACAACAGCATTAAAATCACAAACAAAAGCGCATACGCGGCAAAAAAGCCCCATACTGCCTGCACCACGCGATCGGGCAAGGGTCGTTTGCCATATTTCACCGTGAACACTCCTTTCGGGTGCACCAAGCGATTCATTTCCCGCACCCCTTGGCGATACAATAAGAGTACCCGCACCACTTTTAAACCACCGCCCGTTGAGCCTGCACTCCCCCCAATAAAGCTGGCGAAAATCAGAACCACCGGCAAAAACACCGGCCACAAGGTGTAGTCTGCAGTGGTAAAGCCTGCGGTCGTACTAATACTCACGGCTTGGAAAATGCCGTGTACGAAATTATCCACGGTATTTGCGTAGTGCTGGTGAAACAGCAACGTTGTAACCACCAAGGCGATCACACTAAATTGGATAATAATTAAGGCGCGGAATTCAGGGTCACGCAAATAGGTTTGCACCGAGCCCATCTGCCAATCGTAATGGGTTTGTCCATCCACGCGCTTGCGATTCATACGCGGGAAGGCGGCAAAATGCAGAGAGAAGTTGACCGCCGCAATGAGCAGGAAAAGCACCCCGACCATAGGAATCATTGCGTTATCGTAATAACCCAAACTGGCATCATGGGTTGAGAATCCGCCAATGGCGACCGTGGAAAACGCATGGCCAATGGCGTTAAAAGGCGTCATCCCAGCAGCCCAGTAAGCCAGTGCACAGGCAATGGTAAGCGCTAAGTAGATATACCAGAGTTGCTTCGCGGTATCGGCGATGCGCGGTGTCATTTTGGTGTCTTTTACTGGTCCTGGGATCTCCGCGCGGTACAACTGCATACCACCAATCCCTAATAACGGCAGGATAGCCACGGCCAACACGATAATCCCCATGCCGCCCAACCACTGCAACTGCTGACGATAAAAGCGATAGGCGTGCGGGAGTTCATCGATGCCCACGAGGATAGTCGCGCCCGTGGTGGTTAAACCTGAGAACGACTCAAACATACTATCTGTAAACGTTAAGGTGTGTGCGTCGGGCATCCAAAACGGAATGGCGCCCACGGTACCGAGAACGACCCAGAACATCACGACAATCAAAAACCCTTCCCGAGTTTTTAGTTCTTGGCGGTAGTTGCGATTGGGATACCAAAGGAAAAAGCCTGTGGTCAGCGACACCACAAAGGCAGACAAAAATGCCCAGCCGCCGCCATCTTCATAGAAATAGGCGAGCACCGCTGGAGGTAACATGGTTACGCTAAATAGAGCGACTAGGAGTCCAAGAATCCGCAGTATGGCGCGTACTTGCATGGTTAGAGCCTTTCCTCGGCGTTATGTTCTTATTAGTGCCTGATTCGGATGGTGGCGGAAATGGCCATTAGATGTTCCATATGGAACATTTAACCTCGATTATTTCCATTAATTTGCATACGAATCAACGGTGCTAATACATTAGCATCTTTTCCTAAAAGCATCGTATAAATTTGCTGATAGGCAAGTACTGCTTTGACATAATCGCGCGTTTCTTGGAAAGGAATCATTTCGACCCAGAGATCCGCGGGCATGCTTTCGCTAGGCAACCACTCTTGCATACGATAAATACCGGCGTTGTAGGCTGCCGTGGCTAGCAACCAATTGTCGTCGGTACGGCGCAATAAATCTGCCAAGTATTGCGTGCCTAAACGTACATTTTCTTCCGGGTTAAACAGCCGCGTTTGAGTGGGCACTCGGCTTGATGGTCCCGGTGCGTTGCGCAACAAATACTCCGCCGTCGCGGGCATTACTTGCATGAGCCCGCGGGCCCCAGCAGGCGATACCGCATCGGCTTGGAATGAGCTTTCTCGGCGGGTGATGGCAAACACCCAGGCAGGATCAATACTGGCTTGTGCGGCCTGCTCTTGCAGTAGATCAGAATAACCTAAGGGAAAACGCCGGTGCACATCATTAAGTGCTCCCGACTGCGCAAAACCAAAGATAGCTTGATCATGCCAGCCCCACTCCGACGCCAAGATTGCCGCGAGTACTTGTTCATCGTCACCAAGGTGGTGCCGCACCATATTCCATTCCCGGCGCGCTTCCAAAAACCGTTCTAGCTGTCGAAATTCATACGCTCGCTGAGCCGCTGGTGACTGCGCTAATTGTTGCAGTGCATCTGGAGAAAACTCTGGCTCATCATGGGATAGTTCCGGAATCAAACTTAGGCGTGCGCTGGCGAGGAATCCGTAATAATTGCGCTGTTGTGCAGCCAGCTCCATGGTGGTCATCGCACTATCGAAATTGCCCAACTCTGCTTGGGCACGCGCCTTCCAATACAACCATTGCCCACGTTCGGCAATGTCGTTGGGCAAACGATCAATAAATTCTGCGATGGCACTGTAATTACGCGTGGCTAAACGTGCGGTTAAATACCATTGACGTGCGGTATCGCTCATTAGGGCTGGATCAAGGCGTTGGAAATAGTCCAGCGCTCGGTCATCGCCTCGCAAGGCCAGTGTGACCGCAATATCCGATTCCATCTGTGCCCGTTCTTGCTCACTAAACGGGTATTTATCTTTAAAATGCTCCCATACCGTAACCATGGCGTCGTGATTGCTCCAGCGCAGCCGCCCTAAACCATAGAGCACAATCTCGCCTTCGCGCGGATCAGCGCCGGGAAACTCTTGGAAGCGGCGCACCACCTGAGGTGAGCTATTCACTCGACGCATCAGCTCTGCTAAATAACGCGTATCTTCGTCCATAAAGCGCGTGAGGTAACGGGCTAACCCCGTTTGCCGCGCTTCTAAAGCAAGTTTAATGCGCTGCCAAACCACCTCATCACTGCGATGCCCAGCATTCGACCACGCTAAAAATACAGGATCACAGGCCGAAGGTAGGCTGCGCCCATGCAGCCATTGTTCGGTCACATCCTGCCATAACGACGCGAACTCCGCGTCTCGGGATTCTGACTCATCTTGCCGCTGTAAATCCCGATAGCGCTCCCGCAAATAATAGCACTGCAGATGCGCCGACCCTTGCCGCCGGTAGTCTCGCAAAAAACGCGCGCTATCATTCCGGCGCTGAAGAAAATTAAGCCATGCAGTCCGCAACTGGCGTTCCGCCGGCGTACCTGCATAGTCGTCGAAAAATTCCAACACGAAGGGTTCGTTGGCGATAGAAAAGTTTTGTTCAAGAAAGGCCGCTTCCAAGTATGGAAACAACGGATAGTCGGTTAGCTTAACCATGAGTTCGCGGGCACGCTCGAAATCTCGGCGCTCGATTCGTTGTTCCGCTTCCAGGAACCACTCGCGCTGCTCTGCTCGCGGTGTATAATCGTCAGGCAAGGCTGCACTGGTGCTATAAGAAAGCACAAATCCGAGTGAAAACAACAGCCTTACAGCATTTTTAAACGGGTGTTTAATTTTCTTTCTCATTATGGGATGATTACTGCCACAGTTTTGCCATACTCTTGTATCACATTAGCACATAGGCACAAGAGTGAAACTTGAGTGTTTGCAGAGACGAGCTCTGCCAACCAGTCTCGGGAGACCACAGATGATCTACCAAGGTACTAACCTTCATGTTGACTTTATCGAGCCCGGTATCGCTGAACTTCTGTTCGACGCCCCTGGTTCAGTTAACAAGTTTGACGAAAAAACACTGAATGAGTTCAGTGATGCACTCGACGCATTAGCGGCGAATGCTGATTTAAAAGGAGTTTTGGTTCGCAGCAGCAAGCCAACCTTTATTGTCGGCGCTGATATTACCGAATTTCTCACCTTATTTGCCGATGTTGAGAAAACGAAAAAGTGGGTGCACATGGCATCACGCGTTTTCGATAAGCTCGAAGATCTCCCCGTTCCTAGCATTGCCGCCGTGAATGGTTTTGCTTTAGGCGGTGGTTGTGAAGCCATCCTTGCCTGTGATTACCGCATCGCCGACGAAACCGCCGTTATTGGTTTACCTGAAGTGAAGCTCGGCCTGATTCCTGGTTTTGGCGGCACCGTGCGTTTACCGCGGGTGATTGGTCCTGATAACGCCATGGAAGCCATCACCACAGGTGCCAATCATAAACCTGAAAAAGCACTGGCTATCGGTTTGGTCGACGCCGTTGTGAAATCAGATCGCCTAAAAGAAGGCGCGCTAGTAATGTTGCGCGACGCAATTGCCGGTGATCTGGATTGGAAAGCCAAGCGTCAGCCAAAATTAGAACCACTTAAAGCAAACGACACTGAGAAGCTGATGTCGTTTAGCACCGCCAAAGGCTTCGTTTGGGCGAAAGCCGGTAAGCATTACCCTGCCCCTCATGCGGCAGTGGAAGTGACTGAGCGTGGTGCTGGTTTAGCGCGTGACGAAGCGCTGAATATCGAAAACGAGCTGTTTGTAAAACTCACTCAAACCGATGCGGCTCGAGCGCAAGTGGGTATCTTCCTTGCCGATCAAGTGGTGAAAGGTAAGAGCAAGAAAGCGGCTAAATCTGCTAGCAAAGAGATTAAGCGCGCGGGCGTATTAGGTGCGGGCATTATGGGGGGCGGTATCGCCTACCAAAGCGCTGTCAAAGGCGTGCCTGTGGTGATGAAAGATATTCGTCGCGAAGCGTTAGATTTAGGCTTAGCAGAAGCCTCGAAAATTCTGGGTAAGGGCTTAGAGCGCGGCAAGATCAATCAGAAAGTCGTCGCAAAAACCCTTACATCAATCACACCAACACTGAACAACAGCGAACTTGCCGATGTGGATATCATCGTTGAAGCCGTGGTTGAGAATCCGAAAATCAAGGGTTCAGTATTGGCGGAAGTCGAAAAAGTGGTGAGCAAAGACGCCATTATTACGTCGAACACCTCCACCATTTCCATCGATAAGCTGGCAGAAAACCTACAAGACCCGAGCCGCTTCTGCGGCATGCACTTCTTTAATCCAGTGCACAAAATGCCGTTGGTAGAAATTATCCGTGGCAAACATACCTCAGACGACACCATCGCCGCGGTGACTGCGTACGCGATGCGCATGGGCAAAACCCCCATCGTGGTCAACGATTGCCCGGGCTTCTTGGTAAACCGTGTACTCTTCCCCTACTTTGCCGGCTTTAGCTTGCTGCTCGACGATGGCGTCGACTTCCCAGGCATCGACAAAGTGATGGAGAAAGAATTTGGTTGGCCGATGGGCCCAGCGTATTTGTGCGATGTAGTTGGCCTTGATACCGCCGATCACGCCACGCATGTGATGGCGGAAGGCTTCCCAACCCGCATGGCCCGTGACGACAACGGCGCTATTGCCCAGTTAGCGAAGAACGAGCGCTACGGTCAGAAAAATGGCAAAGGTTTCTACGAGTACAGTGTCGATAAAAAAGGCCGCCCGAAGAAAGTGGTGAACCCTGACGTTTACGACATTATTGGCAAAAAAGAAGCCTCTGCGGAGAAAGATGAAATTATCGCCCGCTGCATGATCCCAATGGTCAACGAAATGATTCGTTGTCTGGAAGAAGGCATCGTCGATAGCGCTGAGGAAGCAGATATCGCATTGATTTACGGCCTCGGCTTCCCGCCATTCCGTGGTGGCCCCTTCCGTTACTTGGAAACCGTGGGCTTAAACAAATTCATTGAGTTAGCCGACAAATACGCCGATCTGGGTGAAATGTATCAGGTCACTGACGGTTTACGTGAGAAAGCCAAAAACGGCGAATCTTACTTTAAAAGCTAACTTCGAACGGAGATTGTTATGAAAGACGTCGTAATTGTAGATGCAATTCGTACACCAATGGGCCGTTCGAAAGGCGGTGCATTTCGCAATGTACGGGCAGAAGATTTATCTGCTGAATTAATGAAAGGGTTGCTTGCACGTAACCCGAATGTCGACCCCAATGAATTGGAAGACATCTATTGGGGCTGCGTGCAGCAAACCCTCGAACAAGGTTTCAACGTGGCGCGCAACAGTGCCCTGCTTGCGGGTATTCCCCATAAAGTAGGTGCCGTTACCGTCAATCGTTTGTGTGGGTCATCCATGCAAGCAATTCACGATGCAACTCGCGCCATTCAAACCGGTAACGGCGATATCTTTATTGCCGGCGGTGTTGAACATATGGGTCACGTACCCATGATGCACGGCGTGGATTTCCATCCAGGCCTCAACCGCACTGTAGCAAAAGCCGCCGGTTCTATGGGTCTCACTGCTGAGTTACTTGGTAAGAAGTTTGGCATTAGTCGCGAAGATCAAGACGCGTTCGGTGCACGTTCGCATCAATTAGCCCACAAAGCGACATTAAGTGGCGAGTTTAAGAACGAGATCTTACCTATCAATGGACACGACGAGCATGGCGTATTAAAGCGCTTCTCGACCGACGAAGTGATTCGCCCGGAAACAACCGCTGAAGGCCTGGCCAAATTGCCGCCGGTCTTTGATCCGGCCAATGGCACGGTGACTGCGGGAACCTCTTCGGCGATTTCCGATGGTGCTGCCGCAACTTTGATTATGTCGGCAGAGCGGGCAAAGCAATTGGGTTTAAGCCCGCGCGTGAAGATTCGCTCAATGGCCGTTGCGGGTTGCGATCCATCGATCATGGGTTACGGCCCAGTACCTGCCACAGAAAAAGCACTGAAACGCGCTGGCTTGAGCATTCAAGACATCGATTTGTTCGAGTTAAACGAAGCCTTTGCGGCACAAGCCCTGTCTGTACTGAAAGGCTTGGGTATCGAAGATCACATGGACACCAAGGTGAACTTGCACGGTGGTGCCATTGCGCTTGGTCATCCTCTGGGTTGCTCAGGTGCGCGCATTAGCACCACGTTGATCAACCTGATGGAGCAAAAAGGCGCAACCTTAGGCTTAGCCACCATGTGTATCGGTTTAGGCCAAGGCATCGCCACCGTCTTCGAACGGGTGTAGCCAACGCATCGCGTTGGCCGGGCTTCGTGGGCACGGCGATGGGAAAGCCCTGTGGGGGTCGCCGTTAACTCATCCTTGAGGGCTTGGGCGCGGCTTCCCTGCCGCGCACACCCCCACAGGACTTATCCCATCACCAGGCCAGAGGCAACCCGACGGAATACGTTAGGAACAGAGTAAGCCGCCTTGGTTGCCCGCAACCGAACACGGGTTATAATAAAGCCAGTGCTGAACCCAGCACTGGCTTTTTCGTTCGCTGTCTAGAGAGATGTACCATTATGGCGCCATTTAAAACCGCAGAACACCAACTCGACACCCTTGGCTTACGTTGCCCAGAGCCGGTGATGATGATTCGCGGTAAGATTCGTCATATGTCGAGCGGAGAAAAGTTACTGGTGATCGCCGATGACCCTGCGACCAAGCGCGATATCCCTTCGTTTTGCCGGTTTATGGATCACGAGTTACTCGCCGCCCAAACCGACGAAACACCCTATATGTACTTGATCCAAAAAGGCGGCTAAACCGCCGTTATAGATACGCCTGCCAAAATTCCGCTTTGCCCATACTGGCATCCAGTTCATAGGGTTTAAACCCAAACTTCTGATAGGCCAACTTGGCCGGCTCATTGCCATCAAGCACTTCCAAGGTAAGCTTACAGCAGCCACGGGCTTTCGCTTTCTCAGCCACCGCTGCAAGCAATTGCTGAGCCACACCTTGCCCGCGGTAACCGGCACGCACAGCAATATCATGGATATTGCACACAGAGCTCGCGGCAAAGGTCGAGAAGCCTTCTACGCAATTGACCAAGCCCACCGGCTCGCCCGCATCATTCCACGCTAGCAGACTCCATACATGAGGACGCTTGGCCATTTCCGCGGCGAGTTTCTCACGGGTCGCTTCGGGCAACGGATCACCACCGCCCATTGGGTCCTGTGCGTAATGATCGAGCATACTGAGTAGAGCCGCTACATGACTCGGATTCTGATAATCCACCGCTTCAATTCGTAACATTTCTTAAATATTCCCCATATTTCATCTGTTTATTTATGCATGACTGCCGAACACTACGCCAAATGTTCCACATGGAACATCCCTTTTCGCTAGTGCACGCCTTCGCCGATGTCCTCTGAGCTTTCCGGTGTGCGGCGAATACCCTCATGATCAATGGGTTCGCCTAACCATTGGGAAATTCGGATGCGTTGTTCTTCGGTGCTCATCGCCATCAACACATGCGGGTAACGATAATAGAGCTGGAGTTTTATGTTCTGAGGTGTCAGGTACTGAGCCTCAAGCATTTGCTGTTGAGCGCCCTCGTACTCAGAAAACTCGAGGTCACTTAAAGGCTCGAACAGGTTCAATACCTCTTGGTAAGGCACGATGGAATCGCTGTTCGAGAGCAAGATTAAACTATTCTCCGGTAGATATCGAATGCGGTTTTCCAAGCGCAATTCGTGACGCTCCACCGGGCTCCTATCGAGCACACGTTGAAGTGCCGTATCAAAACTGCGTTGGGGCACGCCACGCATGATCCAGCGGTCGTCGCGGATCTCGGAAAACATGGCTTTTGCGGCGCTTTCAAAATCCAACATAGGCGCCACTAAAATAGTGCCACGGACATCGTGACCACTTTCAGATTGAATACGATTAAACTCAGTCACCGCCAGCGCGCCCATCGAAACCCCTGCGGTGATCACCGGTCGCTCGGGAAATTCGCGAGCGATGTACTCGACCAAAGCAGAAAGACCATGAAGTCCAAACTCAAAGGGTGGATGTTCGGTGGGTCCGGCATTCACAAGAACCGGATAGCCTAACGCACGAAAATGCATGCCTAATGGCGCAGCCCCCGACATCGACGAGGTGCCATAACCGGGAAAAATAATCACCAAAGGCTTATCCGCGTCGGTTTCTGGAGGAAATTCAAAACGTCCCTCCTCCGATATATCAATATCGCGATCTCCCTCTCGAAAACTTAGGTTTAACCGCCAGCTAAAATTTTCGAGGGGCAGTTCACCGGTTAAATCGAGAAAATGCGCACAGCCATCCTGATTACAGTAGCGCCCTTGGTTCTCCGCAAACCGCTCGGTAATCTCCTGCATGCCCCGCACGTTATACACATCGGTAGTCATCTTGCGCTCAATGACACTGGCACACCCCGTGAGCAGCCCCACCATCACCAAAACCACACTACTTAATCGCATCATGCGCGCTTCCCCTATCCCTATTGTCATTAAATTTATAGTTTTGTTGTATCGCGAAAATCACAATCCAGTAAATGGTCGTTGACCATGCCGACGGCCTGCATAAAGGCATAACAGATGGTTGGCCCGACAAAGTTAAAGCCTGCTTTGCGCAGCGCTTTCGACATAGCCTGAGACTCCGACGTTTCCGTGGGCACATCCGCCATGGTGCGCGGCGCATTCTGTTTCGGTGTACCGCCAATAAACTGCCATAACCACTGAGAAAAATCGATGCCTTGGGCGACTAATCCCATGTAGGCATCCGCATTACGAAATATCGATTCGATCTTCAGGCGGTTTCGCACGATGCCAGCGTTCTGCATTTGTTCCGCAATAAAAGCCTCACGCTCCGTTCCTTGAATCGCCGACAGCTGCCTTGGATCAAACCCAAAAAATGCGGCTTCATAGGCTTTTTGTTTGCGCAAAATCGTAATCCAACTTAACCCCGCTTGTTGCCCGTCGAGGCAAAGCTTGGCGAAAAGCTCTTGTGCATCAAATACCGGTTTGCCCCACACTTCATCGTGGTATTGTTGGTAATCTGGTGCATCGCCACACCAAGGACAGCGATTTCTTGTCGGATCCGGTGCATTCACAGCTTTTCTCCCTGTAAATCGACGCAGTGGTCAGGGTATAATCACACAAATCCCGGGTGCTTCAAAGCACACATTCGGCCGAATTGAGTGGGAACTCCATGGAAAAATTTGATGTAAAAACGTTTCAGGGTCTGATTCTTGCGTTGCAAGACTATTGGGCTCAACAAGGATGCGCAATTGTGCAGCCGCTGGATATGGAAGTGGGTGCAGGTACCTTCCACCCGATGACATTCTTACGCTCGATTGGCCCTGAGCCTGCGAGCTTTGCCTATGTGCAACCGTGCCGCCGCCCAACCGATGGTCGCTACGGCGAAAACCCAAACCGCTTACAGCATTATTACCAGTTCCAAGTGCTGATGAAACCTTCTCCCGATGATATTCAGGAGCTGTATTTGGGATCCTTGAAGATGCTCGGTTTTGATCCGCTAGTTCACGACATCCGCTTTGTGGAAGACAATTGGGAATCACCTACCCTGGGCGCTTGGGGCTTAGGCTGGGAAGTTTGGCTGAATGGTATGGAAGTCACCCAATTTACCTATTTTCAGCAAGTGGGCGGACTCGAATGCAAACCGGTCGCCGGCGAAATTACCTATGGCCTTGAGCGTTTGGCCATGTATATCCAAGGCGTCGATAGCATCTATGATTTAGTCTGGACGACTGGACCGCGCGGAACCATTTACTACCGCGACGTTTTCCATCAAAACGAAGTGGAGCAATCGGCGTATAACTTTGAATATGCAGATGTCGACGTCCTGTTTGCGCGCTTTGATTCCTGTGAGAAGGAATGTGAACTGTTGATTGCCAACAACCTGCCCTTACCTGCCTATGAGCAGGTGATGCGCGCATCCCATGCATTTAACCTACTGGACGCCCGCCACGCCATTTCCGTTACCGAACGTCAGCGCTATATTTTGCGCGTACGTACCATGGCAAAAGCCTGTGCTGAAGCTTATTTTGCAGCACGAGAAGCGCTTGGATTTCCTTTGGCCGACAAACAGGGAGGCACTTCGGCATGAGCATCGACACCAATGACTTACTCATCGAGCTCGGTACTGAAGAGCTTCCGCCAAAATCATTAAAGCATCTCAGCGATGCCTTTACCCAAGGTATCGTTGCCCAACTTGAAACTGCGCGTCTGAGCTTTGATCAGGTCCGTTCGTTTGCATCACCGCGTCGCCTCGCCGTGTGTATTGAAGGCGTGCAAACGGCGCAAGCAGATGAAGTGGTCGAGAAACGCGGTCCTGCAGTGCAAGCGGCATTCGATGCCGAGGGCAATCCCACCAAAGCCGCCCAAGGTTGGGCTCGCGGCGTGGGGATTGACGTGGCCGACGCCCAACGTCTGAAAACTGACAAGGGCGAATGGCTCATGTATGAAGCCACCGTCAAAGGAAAGTCTTTAACAGAGCTCGTACAAGGCATGATTGAAACGGCGGTGAAACAGCTGCCGATTCCTAAGACCATGCGCTGGGGTTCAGGCAGCCATCAGTTTATCCGTCCTCTGCATCGCCTTACGGTGTTATTGGGCCAACAAGTGGTACCGGCGGAGCTATTTGGCATTCAAAGTTCAAATAAGGTGACCGGACATCGTTTTCATCATTCAACGGATGTTACGGTGCCTCACGCCAAGCAATACGCGGATGTACTGCGTGATGCCCACGTGATCGCCGACTTTGCCGAACGTAAAGCCATGATTCAACAGTCAGTTATTGAGTTGGCCGAGCAAGAGAGCGGAATTCCGGTATGGGATGAAGATTTGGTCGACGAGGTGACCTCATTAGTAGAGTATCCCGTGGCCATGGTAGCTGGGTTTGATGCGTCGTTTTTAGCGGTACCAAAAGAAGCGCTGATTTATACCATGAAGGATGATCAGCGATATTTCCCATTGGTTGATACCCAGAATAATTTGCTACCCCGCTTTATTTTTATTAGCAATATCCAAAGCAGTGACCCCGTTCAGGTCACTTCAGGTAATGAGAAAGTAATTCGTCCGCGTTTGGCGGATGCACAGTTCTTCTTTGAAACCGATAAGAAAACCCCGCTGGCGGACCGTATTGGCAAACTTGATTCGGTGCTATTCCAAAAAGAACTGGGTTCTATCGGCGATAAAGCCCGACGAATTGCTGCCAACGCGAAAGCGATTGCGGGCGCATTACATGCCGATGCTAACGCAGCAGAACGCGCCGGGTTACTAGCCAAAGCCGACTTAGTCTCAAATATGGTGATGGAATTCCCTGAGGTGCAAGGTGTGATGGGCATGCACTATGCCCGCCATGACGGGGAAAGTGAGGTGGTAGCTGAAGCCATCGAAGCCCATTATCGACCACGCTTTGCTGGCGATGAGCTGCCGGTAAGCCACGAAGGCTGCGCCGTTGCCCTTGCGGATAAACTCGATACCTTAGTGGGTATTTTCGCCATTGGGCAAACACCGAAAGGCGACCGCGACCCCTTTGGCTTGCGTCGTGCCGCCATTGGTATGCTCCGCATTCTAGTTGAGAAGCAACTGAACCTCGATTTAAACATGCTGGTAAAAACGGCGATCGAGTCTTATGGCACCTTGGTAACAAAACCGAGCGAAGTACAAGACCAAGTGGTTGATTTCTTATTGGGACGCTTCCGTGCCTGGTATCAAGACCAACAAATACCTGTGGATGTCATCCAAGCAGTGCTGGCCCGTCGCCCCACCGTGGCCCTCGATTTCGACCGTCGCGTGAAAGCAGTCACTGAGTTCCGCTCACACCCACAAGCGGAAGCGTTAGCCGCCGCCAACAAGCGTGTGAGTAATATTCTGAGCAAAGCGGAATCCGTGAATAGCAGTATTGATGAAGGCCTGCTCTCAGAAACAGCGGAAAAGGCGTTGTACGGAGCGCTACAAGGGATTCGTGAGCAAGTAAGCCATGCAGCGGAGTCTGGTGACTACGCTGCGGCGCTGACCGCGCTAGCCACCCTACGAGAGCCAGTGGATACTTTCTTCGATGAAGTCATGGTAAACGCCGATGATGACGCAGTACGGGCAAACCGGCTCGCCTTGCTTAATCAACTGCGCAATCAGTTCTTAAATATCGCAGATATTTCGTTACTGCAGAGCTAGCACCCGTTTCACCGAACAAGCGAAAGCCCCAGTACCCAACATGTACTGGGGCTTTTTTATGGATATAGTGGTATCCCTTTCCTTCATCGGGTTCATTCCTTTTTCTTTTCGCCCTGCCCCTTTGGCTCCATACCAGCGCGTCAACTCCCTCAAGCTAGCTCCCCGCAGCTTACCCCCGATACCTTGAAGCAGATAGCTATATAGCTCTTTAGCTTCTGTCGCTTAATCCATGTTTTTTCAACGAATTAGAACTCAGATCAATAGTTCACAGTGGGCATTTGGCTACTATACTGGTGTAAACACAGGATAGGGACCCACTATGAAGATCGCATTTTTTAGCAGCAAGACCTACGACCGCAATTCCTTTTGTCAGGCCAATGTAGGTCACGCCCACGATATGACATTCTTTGAGCTTCCGCTTAATCAGGACAGCGCAAAGCTTGCCCAAGGCTTTGCTGCTGTATGCGTGTTTGTGAACGATATCGTAAACAGGTCAGTGCTCGAGTTGCTAAAGGCAGGTGGGACGGAGTTGATCGTCCTCCGTTGTGCCGGCTTTAATAACGTGGATCTAGTCGCCGCAGAGCAATTAGGCATTACCGTTGCACGTGTACCCGCCTATTCTCCCCATGCGGTCGCAGAGCATGCCCTCGCCCTGATTCTCACTCTCAATAGGAAAACCCACCGTGCCTACAACCGCGTGCGCGAGGGCAACTTTGCTCTTGATGGCCTGCTTGGATTTGACCTCGCCGGTAAAACCATTGGCGTTGTCGGAGCCGGGAAAATTGGTGAGATTTTTGCTCGTATTATGCGGGCCATGGGCTGCCAGGTGCTAATTAGCGATCCGGATCCAAGCCCCGAAGTGCAACGCGAGTTTAAGGTCGTCTCTTTTGCAGAAATGATTCCGCAGGTAGATATTCTATCCTTACATTGCCCCCTCACTCCTGCGACACATCATCTCATTAATGGGGACGTTCTCAACGCCTGTAAAAAAGGACTCATGCTGATTAACACGAGTCGCGGGAAAATGGTGGATACGAAAGCCGCCATTCAAGCATTAAAGTCGGGTCAACTCGGTGCGCTTGGGCTCGATGTTTACGAAGAGGAAGGCGACTTGTTTTTCTCAGATCTGTCCTCGGAAGTGATTCAAGACGATGTCTTTATGCGCTTACTCACATTCCCCAATGTGTTAATCACAGGTCACCAAGGATTCTTTACCCGTGAGGCATTGAAGAACATTGCAGATACAACGTTAGGGAACGTGACTGCTTATCAACTTGGCGAAGGTGATTTGTTCCAAGTGATTGCAGAGAAAGTGACCGGTCACTAAGGACAGAATCCCCAATGGTTTTACTTGCGCTTTGCCTTCCATTTCTGGTGATATTAGTTGGCATGATTGGCTTGCGCTGGAGTGCGCTCAAAGCTGGTTTTTTGGCTTTATGCGCAAGTCTCTTGGTGTTGCCGTTGCTTCTTGGCATCAGTCTTGATCATGTAATATCGAAGATTATGCCTGGCTCGATATTGGAAAGCGCCACCACGAGCATCAGCATTTTGTGGATCATTCTCGGCGCCCTGTGTATTTTCTACTTACAACAGGCCAGCGGCGCTCTCCAAACGATACAAGCGCTGCTCACACGCCTGCATCCTAATCCGCGTGTCAGTGGTCTCTTTGTGGCCTGGTTCTTTTCGCTATTTATGGAAGGCGCTGCAGGCTTCGGAACCTCCGCAGCCCTCGCTGCCCCCTTCTTAGTCGCTGCGGGCTATCGACCGGTGATGGCAGTCGTACTGGCTCTATGGGGACATAGTTTAGGTGTCATGTTTGGGGCCGTCGGCACACCCGTTATTACCCAGTCAGCATTGGTTCAGCAGTCGGAAATTGTCTTGGCGCAATCGGCATTACCCTTTGCCTGGCCAGGCGGAATCGTGCTCGCTATAGCCTTAGCATGGTTTTGCTTTCATCATTACCATGGTGAACCGGAAGCGCAGACTCAGCATAAGGGCATAATGTCTGTGCTTTCAATTGGTGCTATCGGTGCCTTTGCAGCCCTCAGCTTTCTACTGCCCTTTAGCGTCTTGGCTTGGTGGACCGGTCCTGAGCTCCCGTCGTTGGTAGGTGCTCTTGCTGGAGGCCTCATCTTTACCTTTGGCTTGCATACCATAGCCCGGTTGCGCAAGACGGCAGAGCCGAGCGCGGCACTTGAATCGCGCACGGAAATGAGTAATTTGAGCGCCCTCGCGCCCTATCTGATTCTTATTCTTCTTGTGCTCATCACTCGTATTGAGCCCTCCATTAAAGCCCAGCTACAAGCGCTTACGCTCAGCTGGCAATGGCATGGCTATTCCGGGTCTTTAGCGTATGCCTATCACCCAGGCAGCCTTCTATTGATTTCTTTTTTGCTAGGAGGAATCATTCAAAGGGCAAACCCAGCGCTAATGCGGCAGGCTGTTTTTTCGGCAGCCCATCGTCTGCTGTTTGTGGCAGCGGCTCTGTTCGTCATGGTTTTGTTGTCGCGATTTCTTCTACATTTGGGCGCAATTGACATACTTGGGCAACAAGTAGCGATAATTACGGGGGTAGCTTGGCCATTCTGGTCAGTATGGATTGGTGTGTTAGGAACTTTTATTACCGGTTCAGCGACTTCGTCGAATATTCTTTTTAGTGAGTTCCAACAATCAGCTGCACAGGCTTCCGGGAACAGTGCCTTGCCGTTATTAGGGGGCCAAACCTACGGCGCCGCCATGGGCAATATGATTTGCCCTCATAACATTATTGCCGCAGGAGCCACCGTCAATATTCAAGGGCAAGAAGGTCATGTGATGCGCTACACCCTGCCCATGTCACTGTTCCTTGCCTGCCTCGGCGGCAGCTTAGCACTTGTGCTCACTTAGCCATCTCTCGCAATGCAGAAATAAAAAGGCAGACCCTAAGGTCTGCCTTTTCTGTATGAACACGATGATGTTCCACGTGGAACATCATCAACCTGCCACACTAAACGTCGAGGTTTGCCACCTTCAGTGCGTTGCTTTCGATAAACGCTCTACGCGGCTCAACCTGATCGCCCATCAAAGTCGTGAACAACTGGTCACAGGCAATGGCATCTTCGATTGTAACTTGAAGCATGCGTCGTGTTTCCGGATCCATGGTGGTTTCCCACAGCTGATCCGGGTTCATCTCACCCAAGCCTTTGTAGCGTTGGATATAAAGACCACGCTTTGATTCACTGATCAGCCACTCGATAGCTTCAACGAAGTCAGCCGCGTGCTGAACTTTATCACCGCGCTGCACATAACCGCCTTCTTCCATCAGGCCATTGATTTCGGTTCCTACCGACGCTAATCGATCATAGTCACGGCTCACTAAGAACTCATAGGTCAGTGGGAAGTCGGTGTATACACCATGACGGCGCAAACGTACCACAGGCAAATACACGCCGCGGTCTTCATCACCCACTACCTTGATTTCATAAGACGCCGAGTCCTTCTCTTTGTCCATCAAATCCGCAGTAAAGGTATCCGCCCAACGCTGCACGAATTGCTCGTCCTTCAGATTTTCCGCGGTTAATCGCTCTGCATATACTAAACGCGATAACACATGTTTCGGTAAACGACGGCTTAAACGAGTGATGGTATCCATTGCGTACTGATAGTCACGAACCATCTTCTCCAAAGCAACACCGGTAATACCAGGCGCTTCCGCATTTACGTGCAAAGATGCCCGATCAAGCGCTAAGCTGGTAAGGTACTGAATCAAACCTGGGTCGTCTTTAATATAGGTTTCTTGCTTGCCCTTCTTCACTTTATACAGAGGCGGTTGCGCAATATAGATATATCCGCGTTCCACGAGCTCTGGCATCTGACGATAGAAAAACGTTAGCAAAAGAGTTCGGATATGTGACCCATCTACGTCAGCATCCGTCATGATAATAATACGGTGATAACGGGTTTTATCTGGATTGTATTCATCGCGGCCGATACCACAGCCAAGTGCAGTAATGAGCGTTGCCACTTCCTGAGACGACAACATTTTATCGAAACGCGCTTTCTCTACGTTCAGAATTTTACCTTTCAGTGGAAGAATCGCTTGGTTCTTACGGTTACGTCCCTGCTTTGCAGAACCGCCCGCAGAGTCACCCTCCACAATATAGAGTTCAGATAACGCTGGGTCTTTCTCTTGGCAATCTGCTAGCTTTCCTGGTAAGCCCGCCAAGTCTAACGCACCCTTACGTCGCGTCATTTCTCGGGCCTTCCGTGCGGCTTCACGCGCCCGCGCAGCATCGATAATCTTCTGTACGATGACTTTAGCATCGGTCGGATTCTCGAGCAGGAAGTTATTCAGGTGTTCGTTCATAGCCTGCTCTACCGCAGTTTTCACTTCCGACGACACAAGCTTGTCTTTGGTTTGTGAAGAAAACTTAGGATCAGGCACCTTGACAGAAATAACCGCAGTTAAGCCTTCACGGGCATCATCGCCAGTCGCATTGGTTTTTGCTTTTGCCGCGAAGCCTTCTTTTTCCATATAGGTATTCAGTGTGCGGGTTAGCGCTGCACGGAAACCGGCCATATGGGTACCACCGTCCCGCTGCGGGATGGTGTTGGTAAAGCAATAAATGTGCTCTTGGAATGAATCGTTCCATTGCAAGCCAACTTCAACCGAAATCCCATCTTCGCGCTCTACCGAGAATTGAAATACTTTTGGGTGAATCGGGGTTTTCTTGTCATTCAGGTAGCTTACAAACGCCGCAATACCGCCGTCGTATTTGAAGTGGTCTTTGCGATCACTGCGCTCATCAACCAAGTGAATTGATACACCAGAATTCAGAAAGCTAAGTTCACGTACACGCTTGGCGAGAATATCGTAATGGAATTCTGTATTGGTGAAAGTCTCATGACTTGGCCAAAAACGGATTTCTGTTCCTGTCTTTGTGGTATCACCAATAGCAACGATATCGGAATCCGGGTTGCCGTGGGTATAACTCTGTTTCCAGGTTTTACCTTCCCGTTGGATGGTCAGGGTGAGCTTTTGCGACAGGGCGTTCACTACTGAAACACCTACACCGTGCAATCCACCGGATACTTTATAGGAGTTATCATCGAATTTACCGCCGGCATGCAATACCGTCATGATAACTTGGGCAGCGGAAACACCTTCTTCTGCGTGCATCTCAACAGGAATACCGCGACCGTCATCTTTTACCGACACGGAGCCGTCTGAGTGGACTGTCACATAGATTTCACTACAGTGCCCTGCCAGCGCTTCATCGATAGAGTTATCGACGACTTCGAACACCATATGGTGCAAGCCAGTCCCGTCATCGGTATCACCGATATACATTCCGGGTCGCTTACGTACCGCATCTAGACCCTTGAGGACTTTAATACTCGATTGATCGTAGTTACTAGCAGACATACATTATTCCTGTTTAATCAACTTTGATTGTCCCATGTTCCACGTGGAACAATCGGGTTTCGGCATTCGTAAAATAATCTTCTAATTTTTGTTTATCTATTGTTGTCACGAACACCTGACTTCCACTGGCAACTAATGCATCGCATAGTCGCTTTTGGTTCGCTTGGTCGAGCTCCGCAGGGAGATCGTCCACCAAGAATACGCAGGGTTGCCCTCGGCGCTCTTGGTAATCGGCCCCCTGCACTAAACGCAGTGCGGCGACCAATAGTTTTAATTGCCCTCGGGAGAGACGCTCGCGCGCATCTACACCGTCGGCACGTATTTGCCATTCTGCCTTATTTGGACCCACGCTGGTATAACCTTGGCGTTTATCCAGCTCCAGCTTATCCGCAAGCGCCTCTGCGAGACTCTGCGTTTCATTCCAGCCTGGCATTAAGCGAAACTCGAAATGGTACTGGGGTAAAAACTGATGGCAATACTGATTCAGTCGTGTATTTAAACCATCTAAATACTCTGCGCGGGCTTTGGTCACCCGTTCACCGGCTTCCGCCAATTGTTGATCCCAAAATGCGCCACCCTGTTGGTCAAAGTCTTTTTGCTTCAACAAACTGTTACGCTGTTTGAGCAACCGCGAGAATGTCAGCCAATCACTGTAATGACTGTGTTCCACGTGGAACAATCCCCAGTCCATATATTGTCGACGCAAGCGCGGACCATCAGTAACTAACTCAACTCCCTCGGGAGTAATCAATTGCACCGGAATTAATCGGGCCAATGCACTAAAGCGTTTCTCGGTTTCACCATTTAATCGAATTTCGGTGTCGCCGTTGCGTTGCCGACGAAAGCCGACACGATACTGTAAATCGTTATCTTCCGTTGACGGTTGTATTCGCGCAAACAAGGTATAGTTTTCTGCCTCATCCTGCACGATTTGGCGAACCTGATGTGTCCGAAAGGAACGCCCAAATCCTAAACTGTAAATGGCTTCAAGTAAGCTCGTTTTGCCGCTGCCGTTCTCTCCACAAATCACATTGATTCCTGGACAGGGCGTTAATTCGGCGCGCTCAATGTTGCGAAAATGCTCAATAACTAACTGGTGAATATGCATATCAGCTCAGCGGCGCCGAGCACCTATTAAAGGCGCATCGGCATCACAACATAAAGCGCACCATCATCGGCGTTATCTTCGACAATGGCACTGCTATTGGGGTCACTCAAGGTAAGCTTCACTTGCTCCCCTTCAATGGCATTGAGAACGTCGAGCAAGTAGGTAATGTTGAATCCGATTTCAAACGACTCACCACTGTAATCCACTTCAAGCTTCTCTTCTGCCTGCTCTTGCTCAGGGTTATTCGCCGTGAGCACTACTTCATTAGCCGACAAACCAATCCGCACGCCGCGGAATTTTTCGTTTGATAAAATAGAAGCACGTACACAGCTCTGACGTAGCAAATCGCGGTCAGCCACTACAATCCGATCACCGCCTTGGGGCAATACGCGGCGATAGTCTGGAAAGCGTCCATCGAGTAACTTACTGGTGAATGTCATGCTTCCCGTGCTAACACGAATATGATTCTGGCCCAGTGATAGTGATACCGGTGCGTCATCGTCAGCCAATAAGCGCAGCAGCTCAGTAACCCCTTTACGCGGCACAATCACCTGCTTGTGGGGTAAACCACTTTGCTCTAAGCCAACGGCCGCTAGGGCCAAGCGGTGACCATCGGTCGCCACCGTGCGCAATACGTCGTCGTTGACTTCAAACAACATGCCGTTGAGGTAGTAACGCACATCTTGATTGGCCATGGAAAAATGGGTTTTTTCCATCAAGGCTTTTAATTCGCCTTGATTCATTTCAATTTGAATCTCACTTTCCCACTCATCAATATTAGGGAAGTCTGACGCTGGCAAACTGCTCAGGGTAAAGCGACTCCGGCTTGAACGCACAATCACTTTGTCGTCGCTGGCTTCGAACTTCACATCTGCGCCTTCTGGAAGACTACGCACGATATCTAACAACTTCTTCGCCGGTACCGTCACATCGCCAGGAGTACCTTCATCAAGGGCCACATCAGATACCAATTCCACTTCCAGATCAGTACCCGTCATGCGCAATTGTTCATCGGTTACTTGAATCAGCACATTACTCAAAATAGGCAAGGTGTTCCGACGCTCTACGGCTCCGCTAACTACCTGCAACGGCTTGAGCAGTGCATCTCGGCTAATTGTGAATTTCATGCGGTTCACTCCCCTTTATTTTTATTCGTTAACACCTGCATCAAACCGACAACGTACGGTTTAGGTTGCGGTAGTCTTCCTGTATTTCATGATCCGATTCAATCAGCTCTTTCACTTTCCGGCAGGCATGTAGCACTGTCGTGTGGTCGCGGCCACCAAAGGCATCGCCGATTTCCGGCAAGCTATGATTGGTTAACTCTTTCGCCAATGCCATGGCCACTTGCCGCGGTCGCGCAATAGATCGGCTGCGCCGTTTCGAGATTAAATCCGACACTTTAATATTGTAATACTCTGCAACGGTACGCTGAATATTATCTACCGTCACTAAACGTTCTTGTGCTGCGATTAAATCACGCAAGGCTTCTTTCACAAAATCGATGGTAATATCACGCCCGGTGAGGGTCACGTTTGCAATGACCCGGTTCAATGCGCCTTCCAATTCTCGCACATTTGAACGTAGCCGTTTCGCAATAAAGAATGCAACTTCGTGAGGTAGCTTAATTTTGCGCTCTTCTGCTTTACGCTCGAGAATCGCAACACGTGTGGGTAACTCAGGTGGTTCAATAGCAACGGTTAAACCCCATCCAAAACGTGATTTCAAGCGCTCGTCGACCCCTTCAATTTCTTTAGGATATACATCACTTGTTAATATAACCTGTTGATTTCCCTCGAGAAGCCAGTTGAACGTATGGAAGAACTCATCTTGGAAATGTTCTTTCTTGGCAAAAAACTGAACGTCATCGATCAGCAGCGCATCCACGCTTCGATAGCTCTCTTTAAAGTTATCAATTTTGTTGTGCTTCATGGCATACACCATATCTTGCACAAAGCGCTCCGCACGCAGGTAATACACTTTGGCTCCAGGCTTATTCTTTAGAATGCCATTACCAATAGAGTGCAATAAGTGGGTTTTACCCAAACCTGTACCGCCATAAATAAACAGCGGGTTATAGGCTTTTCCTGGATTCTCGGAGACTTGTAAGGCGGCCGCACGGGCAAGCTGGTTTGATTTACCTTCAACGAAATTATCGAAGGTATGGTTGGGCTGCAAATTACTATGTTGCAACGAAACAGGGCGTTCACCTTGTTTTAAATTCGATTTGCTTCGGCTGGTGTTCTCAACTTCAACCTCAAGCGCCGGCTCATCGGTTGGAACAGTTGCCGTAGCGCCGTTAACGCCTTGTGCTGCGGTGCTCGACGCTGATACTTTGCGCGCACCACCCACACGTAATTCAACATTCGGGGAATGGTCACCCCCTTCTGCCCGCAGGAAGGTGATAATTTGTTTCAGGTACTTGTCTTTCACCCAGTCCATCACATAGGTGTTGGGGGCATATAAAAACAATGTATTGTTCTCAAAGTCTGCTTGCAGCGGACGAATCCACGTGCTGAATTGCTGCGCGGGTAATTCATTTTGCAAGCGAGCAGCACACTCTTGCCATAATGGATTACTCACAACAGACCTCGTGAATGTCATTTGTACCGTTAACCGTCACCGGCGAACTCCTGTTCTTATTATTTGGGCATGATAACGAAAAATATGAATCCAATCACAACGAGCGAATGGTGATTCCTGATCCCACGATCCTCTGCGAGATCGTTATTTCTTTCCACCTGAAACCGGACTCTCCATTGTACGGAATTAAAGGGGTAGAAGCCAGTGTTTTGACCCCGGAAAAACTGACTTATCCACAGGCATTTTTTCGGGATCCTATTTGACAGGGATCGATTTTACCGGTAGAATCCGCGCTCATTTTGAAGACATATCAGCTACGGAATCACAGCAATGAAAAGAACATTTCAACCAAGCGTACTGAAACGCAAGCGTACTCATGGCTTCCGTGCACGCATGGCAACAAAAAATGGCCGTCAAGTTTTGGCCCGCCGTCGTGCCAAGGGACGGAAGCGTCTGGCTGCTTAACTTAAGTGACTAGTGAAGCAACTAGCTCAGGCTGCTGAGTGAATCAGTATTCATACTCTCGGGAGTTACGTCTGTTAACTCCCGCAGATTTTCAAAACGTATTCAACTCCCCTCCCGTGAAAGCAGTGAGCACGCAGCTCACCATGCTCGCAAAGCCAAATGATCGTAATCATCCTCGCTTAGGCACCACTGTTAGTAAAAAAGTCGCCAAAAAAGCCGTGGATAGAAACCGAATCAAGCGAATCATGCGCGAAACTTTCCGTTTACAGCAGCATAAATTGTCGGGCTTTGATATTATCGTCATCGCTAAGCCTGGGGTGAACGATTTGGATAATCAAGCCCTGAGTGATTTGTTAAACTATTTATGGCGAAAATTAAGCAAGCGCTGTACGCAATACTCGTCGGAGTCATGACGTTACTGATCCGAATATACCAGCTGGTGATAAGCCCGCTGTTGGGTCCGCGCTGCCGATTTTTACCAACCTGCTCTGAATATGCCATGGTTGCCCTAAAGCGCCACGGTCCGTTTAAAGGCAGTTTGCTCGCCATACGTCGCATAAGTAAATGTCATCCCGGGCATCCGGGTGGTTTTGATCCGGTTCCCGAGAATAAAAGCAACGCGGAAACCCCAAGAACGCAACGAGAGACAAAGTAACTATGGATTCGCAACGTACAATTCTGGTTATTGCCTTACTGGTTTTATCATTTTTTATGTACCAGCAATGGCTAATCAAAGACGCAGCTACAACCCCTGGGATTGACCCTACGTCTGCACCAGCAGAACAAATTCAGCCTCGTGACGCCGACGTGCCAATGGCCGACGCCGATGTTCCAGTTGCTGAAGGTGCTGACTCAAGCGTTCCTGGTGGTGTTGACACAACTGCCGTTACTGGCCGCAGCATTGTTGTAGTCACCGATACTCAGCGCTTTGAAATTAGCCTGCGCGGTGGTGACATCATTCGTACCGAGTTACTTAATCATGCAGAAACTCTGGGCGAAGACGAACGCTATACCATTCTTTTCCAACGTCCTGGTGAATTGCATGTTGCCCAAAGTGGCCTTATTGGCCCAGATGGCATCGATAATCGCGAAGAACGTCCTCTCTATCGTGTCGACCAAACCGAGTTCGCCCTACAAGGCGATACCTTAACGGTGCCCATGTACTACACCCTCGACGATGGCACCGAAATTACTAAATTTTTCACGTTCAATCGTGGCGATTATGCAGTGAAAGTTGGCTATCGTGTCGAGAACAATAGCGAAAATACAAAAACTGTATCGATCTATGGTCAGCTCAAGCAAACCATGCTCAACGGCGGCCGTGGCAGTATGTTTATGCCCACGTATCGAGGTGCTGCTTACTCGAGCGACGGGAACCGTTACCGCAAGTACAGCTTTGGCGATATTCGCGACCGGAATCTAAGCCAGAATACACCAGCCGGTTGGGTCGCTATGCTCGAGCATTACTTCGTAACCGCTTGGGTACCAGACCAAAACGTCACGAATCGTTTGTACAGCAACAGCAATGCCCTAAATGAAGCCATGATCGGCTTTATTGGCCCACAAACCACTGTGGCGCCAGGTGATGTGCTTGAACTCAACAGCGTGCTGTACACGGGCCCGAAAGACCAAGCCCGTTTGCGTGAAATTGCGCAGCATTTGAACCTTACCGTGGATTACGGCTTCTTGTGGTGGTTAGCGCAACCGATTTACTGGCTCCTCTCGTTCTTACAATCCTTTGTGCATAACTGGGGCTTGGCGATTATTTTGGTGACTATTGTTGTGAAGAGCTTGCTCTATCCGCTCACCAAAGCCCAATACGTGTCGATGGCGAAGATGCGAATGATCGCCCCGCGCATGAAAGAAATGAAAGAGCGTTTTGGCGATGATCGGCAAAAGATGTCGCAAGCCATGATGAAAATGTACAAAGAGGAAAAAGTAAATCCTCTCGGTGGCTGTTTGCCAATGTTGTTGCAGTTACCTATATTCTTGGCATTGTACTGGGTACTTCTGGAAAGTCCGGAAATCCGCCACGCTGATTTCATGCTGTGGATTAACGACTTGTCGAGCCGCGACCCGTATTTTATATTGCCGCTACTGATGGGCGCGAGCATGTATCTCATGCAACGCCTGCAGCCAACGCCAGTGACGGATCCGATGCAAGCGAAGATCCTACAGTACATGCCTGTCGTATTTACAGTATTCTTCCTGTTCTTCCCTGCGGGTCTGGTATTATACTGGTTAGTAAGTAACCTGATTTCGATTTCCCAGATGACGTACATCTATCGGCAAATCGATAAGAAAGGATTAGGAACAAAGAAAAAAGCCTGATCGGACGCAACTTAAGTAGTAGAGCCCGGCGGGAAGCCGGGCTTTTTTACATCAAGAGGATGAATGGGGTGAAACATACAATTGCAAATGGATTCATTGCAGGACTCTGTAGCCTGCTTATTGCTATGAGCGCGGGCTCAACTCATGCATCGGAGCGTGAAATTGTAATTGGTACGCTAAGTGACGTCGACTCGTCACATCCTACTTTCCAATTGGTCCAGGAAGCCTATCGCCGTATTGGCGTGAGCACCCGCCTGTTATCACTGCCTTATGAGCGCAGCGAATATGAAGCCAACCGCGGCCGCATTGTCGACGCTGAACTGGCTCGTACGTCTGAAGCGGAGACTCTGTTCCCAAATTTAGTAAAAATAGACGTACCACTGCAGCCCGTTACGGTTACCGTATTCACCAGTAACCCTAATCTGGTGGTGAATTCCTACCGAGATTTACAAAACCTTCGCATTGATACCGTACGCGGTATGCAAGTGGTAGTGAGCCGCTTGGGTGATTTGCCCTTCACCGAGGTGGCCACCATAGAGCAAACCTTTAAGCGTTTAGAAAGCGGTCGTAGCGACGTTGCCGTATTACCCGGCGACGTGGCGAGCACCGTACTTGAGCGCATGGACATTCGCGGTATATATAAGTTATCACCCAACCTCGAAGAGCTGTTGCTATATCATTGGTTACATCAGCAACATGCCGATTTAGCCGAGCCCTTGGCAAACGCTTTAAGAGAAGTGATTCAAGAACGCGATGCGCAGCAGCGTTTATCAAAATCGAACAAGCCATGAGTGAAATAGATTTACTCAACGACACCATTGTTGCCCAAGCGACCCCTCCTGGCAAAGGCGGTGTCGGCATCGTTCGGGTGAGCGGACCCCAGGCACAAACCATTGCCGAAACCTTGCTCGGCCATTGCCCTAAGCCACGTTACGCCGACTATACCGGCTTTCATGATGGCCAAGGCCAACTGATCGACCAAGGCATCGCTCTTTATTTTGCCGGCCCTAACTCCTTTACCGGCGAAGATGTGCTGGAGTTACAAGGTCATGGTGGTCCTGTGGTGATCGACATGATTATCAAGGCTATTTTAACCACCGGATTAGCTCGCCTCGCCCGCCCCGGTGAGTTTAGTGAGCGCGCCTTTCTTAACGACAAACTCGACCTCGCGCAAGCCGAGGCCATCGCCGATTTGATTGACACCACCTCTGAACAAGCCGCCCGTATGGCGCTGCAAAGTTTGCAAGGTGAGTTTTCCCATCGTATCGATCAACTCGTGGATGCGGTGATTCACTTGCGTATGTACGTGGAAGCCGCCATCGATTTCCCCGACGAAGAAGTCGATTTTCTCAGCGACGGTAAAGTCGCCGCTGATCTGCAAGAAATTATCGATTCGTTACTCCGCGTAGAAGCCGAAGCCAAACAAGGCAGCTTGCTGCGGGAAGGGATGCGAGTGGTGATTGCCGGTCGCCCCAATGCCGGTAAATCGTCGCTACTGAACGCCTTAGCGGGCCGAGAATCAGCGATTGTCACTGATATCGCCGGCACCACTCGTGATGTCTTGCGGGAACATATTCAAATCGATGGTATGCCGCTACATATTATTGATACCGCGGGATTGCGCGATAGCCCAGATAAAGTCGAACAAATTGGTATTGAGCGGGCCTGGGCGGAAATTGAACAAGCCGACCGCGTACTCTTTATGGTCGACAGTACGGAAACCGATGCCATTCATCCCGACGATATTTGGCCTGAGTTTTTTGCGCGCTTACCGGCACACCTGCCCTTTACGGTGATTCGTAACAAGATTGACCAAACTCAGGAAACTAAAGGTTTTCACGAGCACCAAGGCATCCCCGTGGTTGCCCTCAGCGCGTCTACCGGTGCCGGTATTGAATCTTTGCGGGAGCACCTCAAAGCCTGCATGGGCTTTAATAACAACATGGAAGGCGGCTTCATGGCGCGGCGTCGTCATCTCGATGCCATCGAGCGCGCTAAAGCCCACTTGCTCTCAGGCAAAGAACAGCTTGAACACTATATGGCCGGTGAACTCCTTGCCGAAGAGCTGCGCCTGACCCAGCACCACCTCAACGAAATCACCGGTGAATTCACCAGCGACGATCTCCTCGGCAAGATCTTTGGCTCGTTTTGTATCGGCAAGTGAGTTGTTTCCTGCCGTTCAGGTCGATGGAATGAGCGTCCTGCACACCACAGCCTTTTACTTCAAATTTATGCGTGATACCTAGCTTTCTGGGTTGTATCAGACCATAGTTATTATGAGCCTTGCGTTCATAGGTTGACGATGGAGTAATGGATGAAAGACTCTCGCCCACAAAGAAACCACCACAGCCTCGTTGTTGAAGGCGGCGCCATGCGCGGGATTTTCGCCGCAGGCGTGCTCGATGCCTTTGTTGAACGGGATTTCTATCCGTTTCATTCGGCAATTGGCGTATCTGCCGGCAGCACTAATTTGATTGGTTATTTGGCGGGCAACCACAAGCGCAGCTATCGAATTATTACCGATCATGCCCGCCGCGATGAGTTTATGAATATCCGTCGTTATCTACGCGGTGGTCACTTTTGTGATGTCAGTTGGTTATGGCACTGCTCCCTCGATGAGCTACCTCTGAATATTGGCAAATTTTTAGAGCGCGATATTCCACTAACCGTAGTGACCTGCAGTATCGTCACCGGTCAGGCCTGCTATTTTGAAGTCGACGAACATAATATGAATGATTTGTTTCCGGCGTCTTGCGCAATGCCCGTGGTATTTCGCGATTTCCCAGCCATTGATGATGAACCCATGACCGATGGTGGACTCGCCGATTCTATCCCCGTGATTCGTGCCTACGAGCAAGGAGCACGGGATATTACGGTGATTTTATCGCAACCTTTGGGCTTTAAGAAGCAGCCATCACGTTTTCCTAACCTCTTAAAACCGCTCTTTTCCGAGCACCCAGCTCTGTTTGATGCTGTCACGCGAAGAACCGATCAATACAACGCGGCGCTCGATTTTATTGCCTCACCTCCAAGTGATTGCCAGGTGCACATTATTGCCCCACCCGGAAATTTTCCCGTGTCGCGCTTTACCACAGACCTCGATTCCCTCAATATGGGCTACAACCAAGGCGTAAATGCGGGTAATCGTTACATCGCAGAAGCCTTAATCAGGTCGGATGCTGCACACGCGTGAACCATGCTATGATGCCAGCACTGACCTCAACACAATAACAACGAGATCTATCCATGGCACTTATCATTAAACTGCTTGCGGGTATCCTGCTCGGTACCTTTATCGGCCTATATGCCCCCCATTGGTTCACCCAATTACTGCTCACCTTTAAAGTTCTATTTGGTCAGCTGCTGTTCTTCACCATTCCCTTGCTGATTTTCTTCTTTATCACCAGTGGAATTGCCAGCTTGCCGCAAAACTCCGGCAGATTACTCGGGAAAACCTTAGGTATTGCCTATATTTCGACAATAATCGCGGGTATTTTGGCATTTTTCGCAGCAAGTGCGGTGGTGCCTATGTTGGCGCCGGAGCCTGCCGATGTCGCGGGCATGTCGGGCATCCTTCTGGAACCATTTATCCAGCTGGAAATCCCGCCTGTCTTTAACGTGATGACCGCTCTCGCTCTGGCTTTTATCTTTGGTTTAGGCATTGCTGCGACGCAAGCAACCGCTCTCAAGAATTTGAGCGATCAAGGGCGCGACGTGATCAAAGTCCTCCTTGAGAAAGTTATCATCCCCTTCTTGCCATTGTACATCGCTGGTGTGTTTGCCGAGATGGCCGCTGCCGGAACCGTATTTGAAACATTGAAAACCTTCGCGGTTATTCTGTTGCTGGCGGTAGTGCTGCATTGGCTCTATATCGTGGGTATGTTTGTGCTTGCAGGTATCAAAGCAGGTAAGTCACCGTTTGCTCTGATTAAGAACATGCTCCCTGCTTATTTCACAGCCTTGGGTACGATGTCGAGTGCAGCCACGATTCCAGTGACCTTACAAAGTGTGAAAAACAATAAAGTACGCGATGAAGTGGCGGATTTCACCGTCCCTCTTTGCGCAACAACACACTTAGCCGGCTCAACCATTACCATTGTGGCCACCACTGTAGCGGTGATGGTATTGCATAACGCGCTAGTGATTCCGTCCTTTATGACCATGCTGCCCTTTATTATGATGCTGGCCATCGTGATGCTTGCGGCCCCTGGCGTGCCAGGTGGGGCAGTGATGGCGGCTGTGGGCCTTCTCGGCTCTATGCTTGGCTTTGGCGAAACGGCCATTGCCTTAATGATTGCCCTGTACATGGCGCAAGATAGCTTTGGTACGGCGTGTAATGTTACCGGTGACGGTGCTATTGCCGTATTAGTCGACGACCAAGCCAAACAAGAAGAGTAAGCCCACCTTGGGAGCAGTACGGATGAAACACCCTAAATACCCGGTGAATATCGTGCTGCTCTTTGTTGCCCTCGGGCCACCACTGGGGGCGCTAACGCTTTGCGTTATCCTTGCCGGATGGATGCTCCTAAGTTACTCACTCACAGATGTTGCCACCTCGTTTTTGTTGATCATGCTTTTTGCGCTACCTATGAGCTATATTGTCGGTGGTATTCAAGCTCTGATCATAGGCATTATCGCGGGTTTCTACGTGCGCGAACGGCAAACCCTTTCTTATCGCTTTATGATCATACTTTCACTGCTTGCGGCGGCACTGTACTTCGGAAACTTCTACGGCAACTTGCTCGGGTTTGACCACACCGATGTTATTCTCATCGTTGCTCTATGCCTTGCCCATGTTCTGCCCACCATAGTGCTCACCCGCAGTGTTCGAAATAACTATAGGAGATCACATGCCCTTTGAAATTAAGCAACTAAGCTGGCATAAGCGCCGACGCCCAACTGAGGTTCCGCAGCCTGTCGATATTCAGGTCGACGATTTTCGCCAAGAAGTAAATCATGCCTGCGAGGTTACGGTCACCTTCGATAACGGTGAGGTTTTACAGATGCACGGACGGGTCATTCAGAACCCAATCACGGGTGTTTGGTCGGTGACTGCGATTAATGGTACGGGGCAGTCAGTATTAGCGAGATATGTAGGGGTTTAATATGTAAGTGATTACTCACTCTTACTTTGAGGCTTGATAACTGGAGGTTTATTCGCTTTACTTCGAATCCAATTGAGTGCCCGTAACACCCCTCGCTGACGTAATACCCACTTCTCCAACTCATATTTTCCAGGCACATCAGAGACCACCACAGCAATAAGAATCGTGAGCAGGCCCTGACCGGGCAGAATCAACATCGCCACCCCGGCAATAAAGAGTACAAAGGCCAATACATTGCGGCCCACATACAAGGCAACACGCGTCCAGGTCCAATGACGATGACGCTTACGATGAGCAAAGTAATCCGCGGGCATCCGAATGATGAGCAAAGGAATCGCGATCATCGACACCAATGCCATAACAAGACTGACACTGATTAGCCAAGGTAAAAAAGGCCTCACTAATTCAATCATACATTCGATGTATGCAAGCACTGTCGATACTCCAAAAAACTACTGTCTTAGGGTTTTCTTTCTCGTTCCGCCTGGCAGTCGATGCACACCATCGCTACCGGATCTGCCTCCAAGCGGCGCTCTGATATTGCCTCGCCGCAATCAATACAAATCCCATACTCCCCTTTTTCTAATCGCACTAATGCGGCTTTAATCTGTTTCAGTAGTAATTGTCGACGTTGCTCATTGGCTTGTGCCATTGCTTGTCCTTGCATGGCGTCCATGCGCGACAACCGACCTACGCTTTGCTGATCAAGCTGAACCGGCTTCTGCGAGTCTTCCGCAGATTCGCTCATAGCCGTGAGTTCCGCCTCCATAGCGCGCAGTTTTTTCTCTATGTTTTGCTGTTTCATCGTTCTGTACTCCAACAAAAAAGCCAGAGCATTACCCATGCTCTGGCTTTCTATCATAACAGAACTTACTGCAAGCTAGCGCAACAGCAATAAGGGTACCTTGGCACTAGAAATGAGTTTGTTGGTATGGCTACCCACAAAGAATTCACGAATACGCGAATGCCCGTAGGCTCCCATCACCATTACGCTCATATTCTGCTCTTGCGCATAGGCGTTAAGCGTCGTTTCTACGTCGCCAGATATCAGCGCCGTGGTCACATCGGTAAAGCCTTTATCACGCAATGCCTTAGCAGCGTTTTCTAACTGCTCCTGATGATCGCCAGTTTCCGCCGCCACCATCACCACATGCACTGGCATTCCAGCGAACAGTGGGCTTCCTGCCACCATATCTACCGCTTTTTGCGAGGTAGCACTGTGATCGTAAGCAATCATTACCCGTTCCGGTGTTTTAAAGGAATCGGAGATCACCCAAATTGGACGATGCATGGTGCGAATGACGCGCTCCACTTGATGACCAATATATTGACCAATTTGTGATGGTGTCTTCGTGGCGCGCTTGCCTTGACGGCCAATCACTAACAAACGAATATCGTTTTCGATATCCGCCAGTGTATCCACCAAGTCACCATGGCGTTGGCGTAGCAGTGGCTCGGAATACACGTCTTTAATGTGCTTTTCCGCCGCTTCTAAAAACAAATGACCTTGCTGACGCGCTAACTTAGCCCGCTTTTCTTCCAGGTCGGTAAACTCCGTGAGCAACCGTTGACGCTCGTCCATGCCAATCTGGCCACTGTAATCCGACTCATCCCCTTTACGCACGTCATCCAGTACATTTAATAATACCAGTTGATTATCTAAGCGCTTTGCCGACCACGCCGCATAATCGGCTACCGCGTCGGATAAGGCAGAACCATCGATACAACCTACCGTATGTTTTGTCATTGTTTCGATCTCCTAGTGGCCCATGAGCTTATCAGCAGCATCTGGTTTATCCGATACGCCAAACTTATCCACCACAGTCGCCGTTGCTTTATTCATTCCGATCACTTCAACCTCAGCGCCTTCACGGCGGAACTTGAGGATGACCTTATCTAAAGCAGCAACTGAAGTAATATCCCAGAAATGGGCCCGATCCACATCAATGGTTACCTTATCAAGAGCTTCTTTAAAATCAAAGGATTCCACAAACTTCTCAGACGACGTGAAGAACACCTGACCTATTACTTTATAGGTACGATGGGTACCTTCTTTGTTCAAGATTGAAGACACATGCATGTAGCTGCCCACTTTCGCGGCAAAGAACAGTGCCGCCAGCAACACGCCTACAAACACGCCAATCGCCAAGTTATGGGTCCATACCACCACAACCACGGTGGCAATCATCACGATATTCGTGCTCATTGGATGCTTCTTCAAATCCCGCACCGACTGCCAACTAAAGGTACCGATCGACACCATAATCATCACCGCCACCAAGGCTGCCATGGGAATTTGCCGCACCCACTCTGCTAGGAACACAACCATCACAATCAACACCACACCGGCTGCAAACATAGACAAGCGACCGCGTCCGCCTGATTTAATGTTAATCACCGACTGACCAATCATGGCACAACCGGCCATACCGCCCATTAAACCAGAACCTACGTTGGCGATACCCTGAGCACGACATTCTTTGTTCCGGTCTGATTTAGTATCGGTTAAATCGTCAACGATGGTTTGCGTCATCATCGATTCCAGCAAACCAACAACCGCCAATGGCAATGCATAAGGCAGGATAATCATTAAGGTTTCTAAATTCAGCGGAATGTCCGGCCATAAGAACACTGGCAAGCTATCGGGCAATTCACCCATATCACCCACGGTACGCACATCGACACCCATAAACATGACAAACGCGGTGATTACCACAATGGCCACCAATGGTGATGGAATTGCTTTGCTCACATAAGGTAGGCCATAAATAATACCTAAACCGGCAGCGGTAAGTGCATACACATGCCAAGTGACATTCGTCAGTTCAGGTAATTGCGCAAGGAAAATCAAAATGGCGAGGGCGTTTACGAAGCCGGTGACTACCGAGCGCGACACAAAGCGCATCAAGGAACCCAGCTTTAACAAGCCAAATACCAGCTGAATCAAACCCGTGAGTAGGGTCGCCGCAAGCAAGTACTCTAAACCATGGTCGCGTACTAGAGTCACCATCAGCAACGCCATAGCACCAGTAGCCGCCGATATTTGTCCCGGACGACCACCGACAAACGCGGTGATCACACAAATACAGAACGAGGCGTACAAACCAACCTTGGGGTCAACACCGGCAATGATCGAGAAGGCAATGGCTTCTGGAATCAGTGCCAAAGCCACCACCATCCCCGCCAAAATATCGGCCCGAATATTACCGAACCATTCGAGTTTCCACGTTTTACCCATGATTTAGTTCCTGTTTACTGATGCTTTACGCCCAAATTGTAGGCGTAAACTTGCAACTTGACGATTTTTTATACATAAAGGCTCCATGGCTCGCGTCAGTTAATCTGCTGCCTTCAGCAGATTTTCGACGTTCGTCATAGAGTATTTATGCGAAAATAAAGAATTCGAAATAAAAACTATATAAACCGCTTAGAATAACGACTTTAATAGTCGAAAAAGCGCTTTTTTTGCGATGAAATCGCGACGGATAGACTCCGAGAGGGCGAGATATTAACGGGATTTAGGCGATTTTTCAAGCGAATCTCTGGGAACTTTTTTGCGTTTTGCGCTCAAAGTATTAAAAGATACACTTTGAATTCCCCAACCAACCTATATGCTTCGATTACAGGGACCCTTATGCATTTCCATATCTTGATTGGTACTACGTCTGGCAACACGGAATACCTCGCAGACGAAGTCAGTAAAGCATTAATAGAGGAGGGCCATCAAGCCACCCTTCACGACCAACCCAGCGACACTGAAGTACCAATGAAAAATGCTCACTGGCTACTTTGCATTGCCACCCACGGGGCTGGTGAATATGCCGATTCCATTTATCCCTTTATGCAGTCCCTAACAGATAACCGCCCAGATCTATCGAGCATTCACTACGCATTAATCGGTATCGGCGACTCCAGTTACGATACCTTTTGCCAAGCGGCTCAAGATGCCGATGCATTGTTATCAGGCCTCGGTGCCCGCCGGATCTGTGAAAGCCTAACGATCGATATGTTCAACGATTTAGATCCTGAAGCCAACGCCGTGAATTGGCTATCCACATGGAAATCAGCCCGCAGTGAATAAGGTTATGCACCGCGCAACTCTGCTGTCTGCCTATCTAGAGAAAAGTTATCCGGATCTTATACACAGCTTACTGGGATCCTTACCCACCGATTTCAAAAGCTGGGGATAACCAGCGATCAATGCTGTGATCGGATCCGGGGATAGATCTGGGGATAACTTCCATTGTGGATAAGCACGAAGTTATCCCACTGTTTATGCGCCAATAAGATGCCTGTTTATGCACATCAATACGATCCTCTTAAGTGAATGATTTTATTAAATTAAAAATCACTATCCACAGATCTTGACCGAGCTAATAATAGACATAATAAAGAGATCTTAAAAAAATATAGATCTATATATTACCCAACCCCTGGCATGATCAAAGCCAACTGCAAATAGCCATCAAAAGCATTTTGAGAAGACCATAAAAGTGCTACAATAATCGGCTCTCTGTGGAAATTACTGATACACGAGATCCTTATGATCAGCATGGGATCCATATGCGGTACACCACAGACTAGATTTATTGACGCTTAAAGATCGAGGTTCAGATCGTCATGGCAACAGATTTACGGTTCGATGTGATTGTAATTGGTGGTGGACACGCAGGTACCGAAGCGGCACTTGCTGCTGCGCGTATGGGCAAGCAAACCCTTCTCATCACTCACAACATCGATACCTTAGGACAAATGTCCTGTAACCCCGCCATAGGTGGTATTGGTAAAGGCCACTTGGTCAAAGAAATTGATGCCCTTGGCGGTATTATGGGCCGAGCTGCTGACCGCGCTGGTATTCAATTTCGAACCTTAAACGCGTCCAAAGGTCCTGCAGTTCGTGCAACACGCGCCCAAGCAGATCGCCAACTCTACAAAGCCTTTATTCGGCAAACACTAGAATCACAACCGAATTTAAAAATATTCCAACAAGCAGCAGATGATTTAATTGTGGCAGAAACAGGCACTGGAGCTCGCGTAGAGGGGGTAGTCACACAAATGGGGTTGAAGTTTTATGCCCCAGCTGTCGTGCTCACAACCGGCACCTTTTTGGGTGGACAAATTCATATTGGTTTATCTAATTTTAGTGGTGGCCGTGCCGGTGATCCGCCATCCATTGCCCTTGCCCGTCGTTTACGTGAGTTACCGCTGCGTGTTGATCGCTTAAAAACCGGAACCCCACCCCGTATTGATGCCAATACCGTTGATTTTTCAGTGATGCAGGAACAACCTGGTGATTCGCCACGTCCGGTATTCTCGTTTATTGGCAGTACCGACGATCATCCTGAGCAAATAAGTTGTTACATCACTCATACCAACGATCAAACCCACGATATTATTAAATCTGGATTAGATCGCTCGCCTATGTATTCTGGGGTGATTGAAGGTATTGGTCCGCGCTACTGTCCGTCGATTGAAGATAAAGTGGTGCGTTTTGCCGATAAAAATTCTCATCAAATCTTTGTTGAGCCAGAAGGGTTGAATACCCACGAGCTGTATCCTAACGGAATTAGCACCAGCTTGCCGTTTGATGTGCAAATGGCCTTGGTGCATTCCATTCGTGGTTTTGAAAACGCACATATTACACGCCCAGGTTATGCCATCGAGTATGATTTCTTTGATCCGCGGGATCTGAAGCAATCGTTGGAAACCAAATATATTCAAGGCTTGTATTTTGCTGGTCAGATTAATGGCACCACCGGTTACGAAGAAGCTGCGGCTCAGGGATTAATCGCCGGTATGAACGCGGCGCTAGCGGTCTCCGGTCAAGAAGCTTGGACACCACGTCGTGACCAAGCCTATACCGGTGTTTTGATCGATGATTTAGCCACTTTGGGCACCAAAGAACCCTATCGGATGTTTACTTCACGTGCCGAATATCGCCTATTGCTGCGGGAAGATAACGCCGATATGCGCTTAACTGAGCAAGGCCGTAAATTGGGCTTGGTAGACGATGAGCGCTGGGCAAAATTTAACACCAAGATGGAAGCGGTGGAGCAAGAACAACAGCGCTTGCGCTCTACCTGGATTCATAAAGACCATGCGGCGGTAGAAGCAGTGAATCCATTGCTAAAAACACCTATTAGCAAAGAAGCCAGTTTGGAAGAACTATTGCGTCGCCCCGAAGTGACCTACGACGCCTTGATGAAAATTGAAGCATTGGGCCCAGCGTTAACGGATCCAAAAGCCGCGGAACAAGTGGAAATTCGGGTGAAATATGCAGGCTATATCAAGCGGCAGGAAGAAGAAATCGCCAAGCAGCTGCGCCACGAAAACACCAAGTTGCCGAAGGAATTCCAGTATCAAACGATTTCTGGGTTATCTAATGAAGTGATTGCCAAGCTTAATGAGCATCGCCCAGATACTATTGGTCAGGCGGCACGAATCAGCGGTATTACCCCAGCGGCTATTTCCATGTTGTTGGTACACCTGAAGAAGCAAGGCTTACTGCGTAAAAGCGCGTAGCTTTTTCGGTAACCGTTGGATAAAGGGATTGTTATGGCGAAATTACGGCCATTTCCGGAAACAGAATTAAAGAAAAAGCTATCTGAGCTGCTACAAGACACCGAATTATCCGTGAGCGACAGCCAGCAACAGCAACTTATCCAATTACTGGGCTTGCTGTACAAGTGGAACGGGGCCTACAACCTCACGTCGGTGCGCGACCCGAAAGATATGCTGATTCGTCACATTATGGACAGCATTGTGGTGGGCCCTTACTTACACGGCACACATATTATTGATGTCGGCACTGGTCCTGGGCTACCGGGATTACCCTTAGCGATTTGTAACCCCGATCAGCAATTTGTGTTGCTTGATAGCCTCACCAAGCGGGTAACTTTTATTCGTCAGGTGGTGCATACCCTTGGGCTCACCAATGTAACGCCAGTGTTGGCGCGGGTGCAGGATTTTCAACCGGGCGATGTGGGATTAACAGGTTTTGACTCGGTGATTAGTCGGGCGTTTGCGTCACTTGCAGATATGCTTGCCTGGTGTCATCATCTTCCTTCTGAGCAAGGGCGATTTTTAGCCCTAAAAGGGGCACCAACAGAAGAAGAATTAGAGAGCGTTCCCGCGCCATTTCGGATCCATGCAGTACATCAATTGCAGGTTCCAAATCTTGATGCCATGCGGCACATCGTTGATGTTCGCGTAACAAATTAAGCCCCGCACAAGGGGCCTACAAAACAATAAAATTGAGGAAACCTCGTGGGGAAAGTCGTTGCAATAGCCAATCAAAAAGGCGGCGTTGGTAAAACTACCACCGCAGTAAATCTTGCAGCCTCAATGGCCGCTACTCGACGCAAGGTGTTGTTGATTGATCTGGATCCCCAGGGCAACGCCACCATGGGTAGCGGTGTCGATAAATACGAAGTGCCTCACACGGTGTACGACTTACTCGTTGACGAGAAACCTGCCAGCATTGTGATTCAAACTGAAACGTCTGGAAATTATCATTTGATTGCAGCGAATGGTGATGTAACCGCTGCAGAAATCAAATTGATGGAAGTTTTTTCTCGGGAAACGCGCTTGCGTCGTGCTCTTGACCCTGTGCGCGACCACTATGATTTTATCTTTATTGATTGCCCACCTTCACTAAATCTTTTAACCGTGAACGCAATGGCGGCATCAGATTCGGTATTAGTGCCCATGCAGTGCGAATATTATGCGCTGGAAGGCCTTACTGCTTTGATGGATACCATCGATCAACTCGCATCTATTGTAAATCCTGGGCTGTATATCGAGGGCTTGTTGCGCACCATGTATGATCCGCGCAATCGCCTCGCAAACGACGTATCGGAACAATTGAAGAATCACTTTGGTGATAAGGTATATCGCACCGTGATTCCTCGTAACGTGCGCTTGGCGGAGGCTCCGAGTTTTGGTTCGCCCGCGATGTACTATGATAAATCATCCACAGGCTCAAAGGCTTATTTAGCCCTTGCCGGTGAAGTGATTCGCCGCGCCGAAACAAGCGCAAATGCTTCATAAGGAACTATGATTATGACTGCAAAAAAACGAGGTTTAGGACGCGGCTTAGATGCCCTGCTCGCCACTAGCGCAAATGCGGTAGCGCGACAAGAATCTCAGCGTGTTGATCTAGCGGAGGCGCTCGATAAAGGTGATTTGCGTAAACTTCCCGTCGAATTTTTACGCCCGGGCAAATACCAACCCCGTAAAGACATGTCGCCCGAAGCCCTTGAAGACTTAGCGAATTCGGTAAAAGCCCAGGGGATTATTCAACCCATCGTGGTGCGCCCGTTGGCAGAGAAAGACAGCTTTGAAATCATTGCTGGTGAACGTCGTTGGCGTGCTGCGCAGTTGGCTCAGCTCGATACGGTTCCTTGCTTAATCAAAGATGTGCCCGACGAAGCGGCAGTAGCTATTGCCCTGATTGAGAATATTCAGCGTGAAGATCTTAATCCACTGGAAGAAGCCAATGCGCTAAAACGCCTTATGGATGAGTTTGAAATGACCCATCAAAGCGTGGCTGAAGCCGTGGGTAAATCGCGCACCACCGTGACCAACTTATTACGCCTAACCCAACTCAACAGTGATGTGAAGATCCTGCTCGAGCGAGGAGACATCGAACTTGGCCATGCCAAAGTTTTGCTTGGCGTAGAAGGCGAAATGCAAAGTGAGTTGGCGCGTATCATTGCCGCCAAAGGGATGACCGTTCGTGAAGCCGAGCAATTAGTGGCTCGCGCACTCAATCCGGTGAAAAAAGAAGAGAAGAAAGTCGACCCGGATGTGCAGCAGCTTGAGCAAAAGTTGAGTGAGACCTTAGGCGCGAAAGTTGCGATTAGTCATAATCGTAAAGGACGTGGGAAGTTGGTGATCAACTACGCCTCGCTCGACGAACTCGACGGAATTCTAGCCCATATTAAATAACTGGTCGGATGCTTATAACATCTGCAGTAGAGCGAGGTAGCATTCCTGTTCACTTCGCTCTAGTTTTCCACCGACTTCATTTGCAATTTCAGGCGAAAACTTTATAATCTGCGCAGCTTTTGCTGGGGGGCTTGTGAGCCTCGCCCATCAGAATTTTTAAAACATCGCTACTCGACCGTTCGAAAGCGGTGTTTTTTGTCAGGAAAATGAAAGGTTTCGGATATGGCGGCCCAACATCACCATGAGATGACGCATAAAGGCCGGATCCTTGCTAAGCGCCTACTACGGCTGCAAGCCATTAGCGCTGCCCTATTAATTTTCATTTTTGGCCTGACCATGGGAATGTCCGCGGGAATTACCGCCACAGCCGGTGCAATTATTGGCTTACTTCCCAATATCGTATTTGCCGCGTTCGCGTTTCGAACCGGAGGCGCCCGCGCCGCACCCGCAGTGGTGAACAGTTTCTACGTGGGCGAAGGTTTAAAGATTGCACTCACCATGTGCTTGTTTGTATTGGCTTTCGTTACGCTCGAAGGCCCTTGGTTACCGCTCTTTGTCGTATTTGCCGTAATCACACTCATGCACTGGATAGCACCAATTTTACATTTGAAAATTAACTAACTTGGGTTACTTAACATGGCTGCTGATGGAAAAATGACTCCAACGGAGTACATTTCGCACCACTTGCAGAATGCGCAGATCGGTGAAGGTTTCTGGACCGTGAATGTGGATTCTCTCGGGATGGCGATTGTACTTGGGACCTTCTTCGTATGGCTTTTTGCTTACGTTGGGCGCAAGGCAACAACAGGCGTTCCGGGAAAACTGCAATGTTTTATTGAAATGGTCGTGGAATTCGTCGATACCTCGGTGAAAGAAACTTTCCATGCCAAGAGTAAGTTGATTGCGCCATTAGCCCTCACCATTTTCGTCTGGATCTTCTTGATGAACTTGATGAAGCTGATTCCTATCGACTTCTTCCCATTGTTCTGGGGCTTGCTTGGTATCACCGTAGCTAGCGGTTTGGGCAAAGGCGAAGTATCCGAAGGTGCTGGCGTCATCGCACGGGCCATGGATCACCCATGGAGCTACATGAAAGCGGCCCCGACCACCGATTTGAACGTCACCTTGGGCCTCGCCCTCGGTGTGTTTGTTCTTATTATCTTCTACTCAGTGAAGCACAAAGGCTTAGGCGGGTTTGTAAAAGAGCTCACCTTTACGCCATTTAATCACTGGGCATTGATTCCGTTTAACTTGGTTCTCGAGCTCGTGACCTTGATTGCAAAACCAATCTCGTTGTCATTGCGTTTGTTCGGAAACTTGTATGCCGGTGAGCTGATCTTCATTCTGATCGCGATGATTGGTCTGTTCCAGCTGCCACTTCACTTCGCATGGGCGGTATTCCATATTCTGGTTATTATCTTGCAGGCGTTCATCTTTATGATGCTCACGATTGTGTACCTGAGTATGGCGAGTGAGAAACATTAGTGACGAATTTGGGCGTGGTATCACGCCCAGTGAATCCAAAGGTTTATTTGTACTTTTAACTTTAACTATCTGAAAAACTGGAGATATCAATGGAAACTGTAGTTTCGTTTACAATCTTAGCTGTAGCAATCATCATCGGTTTAGCTGCTCTGGGTACAGCAATTGGCTTCGCCATCATGGGTGGTAAGTTCTTAGAAGCAACTGCTCGTCAACCAGAAATGGCTGCGCAACTGCAAACTAAGATGTTTATCTTGGCAGGTCTTATCGACGCGATCTCAATGATCGGTGTTGGTGTGTCTCTGTTCTTCGTATTTGCGAATCCTTTTGTTGGCTTATTAGGCTAATTGAAACTCGACGGTCACCAACTTAGAGGAGATCCGTTGTGGATATCAACGCAACTCTACTAGGTCTTATGATCGCGTTTGTGGTCTTCGTACTGTTTTGTATGAAGTTCGTATGGCCACCTCTGAACAACGCTATCGAAGAACGTCAGAAGAAAATTGCTGACGGTCTGGCAGCATCAGAGCTCGCAGAGAAAGATCTAGAGCAAGCGCGCAAGCAAGCAGACGACGAGTTAAAAGCAGCAAAGCTAGAAGCTGCCACCTTAATCGACCAGGCCAAGAAACGGGCCGCTAAATTGGTTGAAGAAGAAACTCAGCGTGGCCATGCAGAGCGCGAAAAGATTATCGCTTCCGGTTATGCAGAAGTGGAAGCTGAGCGTAACCGCGTTCGTGAAGAACTGCGCAAGCAGCTGGGCGTTTTAGCCATCGCTGGTGCGTCGAAAATCATCGAGCGGGAAGTTGACGCGCAGAAGCAAAGCGACATTGTTGAAAAACTTGTCGCTGAATTGTAATCACGGGGGTAGAGCAGATGTCGGAACAAACTACGATCGCTCGCCCCTATGCCAAAGCAGCTTTTGATTTTGCTGTTGAGCAGGGTGCGATCACCGAGTGGCACGACATGTTGGAATTTGCGGCAGCAGTTGCAGTTCAAGAAGACATGCACCACTTCCTAAAAAGCGCCACTAGCCGTGACCAAGTCACCAACGTATTTGTTGGTGTCTGCGGTGAACAGCTCAACGCGAACGGCCAGAACTTAATTAAAGTAATGGCAGACAACGAACGCTTGGTAGCCTTACCTGAAGTAGCGCGTTTATTCGCCCTGCTGCGGGCAGACTACGAAAAAGAGGTCACTGTGGATGTTGTGTCTGCAGTTGAACTCAACGACGCCCTTGCGGCGAAGTTAAGCGCAGCGTTAGAAAAACGTCTCGCACGCAAAGTTAAGCTCAATTGCAGTGTAGACCCGTCTGTTATGGGCGGATTGTTGATCGAGGCCGGTGATCTGGTCATCGACGGCACACTGAAGAGTAAGCTGACACGGCTTGCCAACACACTGCAATCATAATCGGGGACGAGAGCATGCAACTGAATTCAAATGAAATTGCAGAACTGATCAAAAAACGAATTGAGAAGTTCGAAGTTGTCAGTGAAGCTCGCAATGAAGGTACTATCACCGCTGTAACAGACGGTATCATCCGGATTACCGGATTGGCCGATTGTATGCAGGGGGAGATGGTCGAGCTTCCTGGGAATCGTTATGCCATCGCACTAAACCTTGAGCGCGACTCAGTAGGTGCGGTAGTAATGGGTCCATATGGCGACCTACAAGAAGGCACTAAAGTTAAATCAACCGGTCGTATCTTAGAAGTTCCAGTAGGACGTGCGCTGTTAGGCCGCGTTGTGAACACACTAGGTATGCCAATTGATGGTAAAGGCGCAATCGACGCAGAAGGCTTTGAGCCAGTTGAGAAAATTGCACCGGGTGTAATCGAGCGTAAATCGGTAGATCAGCCAGTACAAACAGGCTACAAATCAATCGACTCGATGATTCCAATCGGCCGTGGCCAGCGTGAGCTGATCATCGGTGACCGTCAGACCGGTAAAACAGCGATGGCTGTTGACGCCATCATCAACCAGAAAGGCACTGGCATTAAGTGTGTGTACGTTGCAATTGGTCAGAAAGCATCGACCATCGCTAACGTGGTACGCAAGCTTGAAGAGCACGGCGCCCTTGAGCATACCATCATTGTTGCGGCATCTGCGTCTGAATCAGCCGCGCTGCAATACTTGGCTGCGTACTCTGGTTGTACTATGGGTGAATACTTCCGCGACCGCGGTGAAGACGCGCTAATCGTATATGATGATTTGTCGAAGCAAGCCGTTGCTTACCGTCAAATTTCATTGTTGCTGCGCCGTCCGCCAGGCCGTGAAGCATTCCCTGGTGACGTATTCTATCTACACTCGCGTTTGTTGGAGCGTGCTGCTCGCGTTAATGCTGATTACGTTGAGAAGTTCACCAATGGCGAAGTGAAAGGCAAAACCGGTTCATTAACGGCATTGCCAATCATCGAAACACAAGCAGGTGACGTATCTGCGTTCGTACCGACCAACGTAATCTCGATTACCGATGGTCAGATCTTCCTGGAAACTGACCTGTTCAACGCAGGGATTCGCCCAGCGGTAAACGCGGGTATCTCGGTTTCACGGGTAGGTGGTGCTGCGCAAACTAAGATCATCAAAAAGCTGGGCGGTGGTATTCGTCTTGCGTTGGCTCAGTATCGTGAATTGGCCGCGTTCGCGCAGTTCGCTTCTGACCTCGACGAAGCAACACGTTCACAGCTTGAGCATGGTCAGCGCGTTACCGAGCTGATGAAGCAGAACCAGTATGCGCCAATGAGCGTTGCAGAGATGGGTATCTCTATCTATGCAGCTGAAAAAGGTTTCCTGAAAGGCATTGCCATTAACAAGATTCAGGATTTCGAAGCCGCCCTGCTCTCTTACTTTAAGAGCGAGCATGCGGAGCTTATGGCGAAAATCAACGAAACAGGCGATTACAACGACACTATCGATGCGGAAATCAAAGCCGGAATCGAGAAGTTCAAATCAACTCAGAGTTGGTAAGAAGCGGGCCGCAGGAAACTGCGGCCTTCAGTCGTTGTAACGCAGGAGATTAATCATGGCCGTTGGTAAAGAGATTAAAACTCAGATCGCGAGTATTAATAATACTCAGAAGATCACCAGCGCGATGGAAATGGTCGCTGCGTCCAAAATGAAGAAGGCGCAGGAACAGATGGCGTTAAGCCGTCCGTACGCTGAGTCCATTCGCAAAGTGATCGGCCATATTGCTCAAGGTAACCTCGAGTACCGCCATTCGTGGCTGGAAGATCGCGAGGTAAAACGCGTTGGTTACATCATCGTTTCCACAGACCGCGGTTTGTGTGGCGGCTTGAACAGTAACGAGTTCCGTAAAGTAATTCGTGATGTGCAAGTTTGGCAAGAGAAAGGCGTTGATGTCAGCTTCGCTGCTTTGGGTAGTAAAGCGTCAGGCTTTTTTAAACGGTTATCTGGCAGCATCCTGTCACAAGCGTCAGCTTTCGGTGATCGTCCGAAAGTAGAAGACGTGATTGGTACGGTCACTGTTATGCTCAAGGCCTTCGAAGAAGGTGAGCTCGACAAGATCTACTTGGTGTACAACAAGTTTGTAAACACCATGACTCAGGAGCCGGTGATCAACCAGCTGTTGCCGTTGCCAAAATCAGAGACTGCCAAGCGTGAACACGCCTGGGATTATCTGTATGAACCGGATGCTAAGTCTATTCTGGACACGCTGTTGCGTCGGTTTATTGAAAGCCAGGTATATCAAGGCGTGGTAGAAAACCTCGCTAGCGAGCAGGCCGCTCGAATGGTGGCAATGAAATCCGCTACTGATAACGCTGGCCAGCTTATTGACGACCTTCAGTTGGTTTACAACAAGGCCCGTCAGGCTGCGATTACCCAGGAAATTTCAGAGATTGTTTCGGGTGCCGGTGCAGTTTAAGGCAACAGTCAGAAAGATTTGCAGAGTTAGAGGATAAGTCATGAGTCAAGGTAAGGTCGTCCAAATCATTGGCGCAGTTGTGGATATCGAATTTCCACAAACTGACGTTCCAAAGATCTACGACGCACTCCGCATCGCTGAAGGCGATCTGAAAGGGTTAACCCTGGAAGTTCAACAACAGCTTGGTGGCGGTGTTGTGCGTTCGATTGCACTAGGTACTACCGACGGTCTGCGTCGTGGTCTGAGTGTAGAAAATACAGGTGAATCAATTTTGGTTCCAGTCGGTAAAGCCACGCTAGGACGTATTATGAACGTTCTCGGTGACCCTATCGACGAAGCAGGTGATATCGGTGAAGAAGAGCGTATGTCTATTCACCGTGAAGCGCCTTCTTATGAAGAACAGTCAAGCTCAATTGAACTACTGGAAACAGGCATCAAGGTTATCGACTTGATTTGTCCGTTCGCCAAAGGTGGTAAAGTGGGTCTCTTCGGTGGTGCCGGTGTAGGTAAAACCGTAAACATGATGGAGTTGATCCGGAACATCGCGATCGAGCACAGCGGTTACTCAGTATTCGCCGGTGTTGGTGAGCGTACTCGTGAAGGTAACGACTTCTATCACGAGATGAAAGACTCTAACGTACTCGATAAAGTAGCGCTCGTGTACGGTCAGATGAATGAGCCTCCTGGAAACCGTTTGCGTGTAGCACTGACCGGTTTGACCATCGCTGAGAAATTCCGTGATGAAGGCCGCGACGTACTGTTCTTCGTTGATAACATCTATCGTTATACCCTAGCCGGTACCGAAGTATCAGCACTTCTGGGCCGTATGCCATCTGCGGTAGGTTATCAGCCTACGTTGGCAGAAGAGATGGGTGTACTGCAGGAGCGTATTACGTCAACCAAGACGGGTTCAATCACATCAATCCAGGCGGTATACGTACCTGCGGATGACTTGACTGATCCATCGCCAGCGACCACGTTTGCTCACTTGGATGCAACCGTTGTATTGTCGCGGGACATCGCGTCTTTGGGTATCTACCCAGCGGTTGACCCGTTGGACTCAACGTCACGTCAGCTGGATCCACAGGTTATCGGTTCTGAGCACTATGAGACGGCCCGTGGTGTGCAAACGGTTCTTCAGCGTTATAAAGAGCTGAAAGACATCATTGCTATCTTGGGTATGGACGAATTGTCTGAAGAAGATAAGCGCACGGTAGCGCGCGCTCGTAAGATTCAGCGCTTCTTGTCTCAGCCGTTCTTCGTAGCCGAAGTATTTACGGGCTCGCCAGGAAAGTACGTATCCCTGAAAGATACCATTGCCGGCTTTAAAGGCATTCTTGACGGTGACTACGATAGCTTACCAGAACAGGCGTTCTACATGGTTGGTACCATCGACGAAGCAGTCGAAAAAGCCAACAAAATGTAATCGAACGGGAGGTTTGTAATGGCGGTATCCACAGTACATCTGGACGTAGTAAGCGCTGAAGATCGTTTGTTCTCCGGCGACGTTCGCTCGATCCAGGTGACGGGTAGTGAGGGTGAGCTTGGTATTTTACCGGGTCACACTCCATTGCTGACCGCCCTGCAACCTGGCATGGTTCGCGTAGTAACCGCAGACGGTGAAGAAGAGTTTTTCTACATCGCCGGTGGCGTTATGGAAGTTCAACCAGAATCAGTTACCGTGTTGTCGGATACGGCAGTACGCGGTGGTGAGCTGGATGAGCAGGCAACTGAGAAAGCCATTAAAGAAGCGCGCGAAGCGCTGGCCCACTCATCGCCTGATATGTCCTACGCCGAAGCTGCAGCAGAGCTTGCCCGAGCAGTTGCCCAGTTGCGTGTATTGCAGCAACTGAAAAAGCGCAAAGGCAAATAACAGGTTCGCAAAGGCGATCAACCGATCATAAAAAAACCCGGCTGCAGTTAGCGCCGGGTTTTTCTTTTTTGCTGAAGAGCAGCATTCACTAGAAACGAAATCCGAGAGTGACGCCCCCTGCGGTAACAGAGTCAGGACGAAATGCGCCGGTATCGTATGCGGAGCGTTCACGGCCGCTCACCCATACATCTAAGCCTACATTCGACCAGTTATATCCGAGGCCACCGGTAAGTTGACCACCGCTCACGTTGCGGGAGCGCTCAAAGCCCTCTAACTGCACCCGATCTTGAAACACACCACCGCCGACATACCATTTAAACCCGGTACGGTTTAGGTTGCTTCCCCAGAGCAATAAAGCTTCTCCGGTATCGTTGCTTAACGAGCTGAAATCCTCGTGCTCGAGCTGCGCATAGTTAACGCGCAAGGCAAGCTGGGATCGGCCGGAGTCTGCCAGTGCGGCCTGAAAATTGACACCTGGGCCGCGAAATTTATTGTCGCTGTCGCCATTTTCAACATTTACACCAAAACCACCGAATCCAACTTGAAAAGGCTTTACCGTGTCTGGGAGTGCGGGCATGGCAAACATGGCCGTTGCAAACGCTGTACTGAATATCATCAATTTACGTGTCTTCATAACTACTCCTTATGTGGCTGAACTTAGACCGCCTTACTCAAAGGGTTGATGTTGAGTGGGCGTGTATTGCAAGTTCAGTGTTAATAGCCACTATTGATGGTTCAGTATTGATACTATGCGGGCATGACATGAAGTAAAGTCTCTTTGCGTTTTGTTGTCATTTCTTAGGCTTTCGAAGCCTGCTAGAATAGACGCCAATTTAGTGAAGATTAGTGAATACAAGGAATCAGGCTTTTATGACCCAGCCTTCTCTTAATGTTGTGATTCTAGCGGCAGGCAAAGGCACTCGGATGCGCTCGAGCCTACCGAAAGTGCTGCACCCAGTGGCGCAAAAACCGATGGTGGCCCATGTGCTTGATACCGCGTTGGCCCTTGGCGCTGATCACCTGCAGTTAGTGTATGGCCATGGCGCCGAACAACTCAAAGCGGCCCTGAACGAGTACGATGTTAACTGGGTGGAACAAGCCAAACAACTAGGAACCGGACACGCGGTTCAACAAGTGATTCCCCATATCCAAGATAATGAAACAGTGTTGATTTTATATGGCGACGTGCCTCTGACGCGCCCAGAAACCCTACAAGGCTTACTTGCAGCCAAGGGTAATAATGCGTTGGCACTACTCACGGTCACCTTGCCTGATCCCACCGGTTACGGTCGCATTGTGCGCACCGAGAATGGTGAGATTTCGGGTATTGTTGAGCACAAAGATGCATCGCCAGCGCAACACCGTATTCAAGAAGTAAACACCGGCATGATGGCGGCCAATGGTGCCGATCTTAAACGTTGGTTAAAAAACCTTGATAACAATAATGCCCAAGGTGAGTTTTATCTCACGGATGTCGTGGCTATGGCTGCCGCTGAAGGTGTACAAATTGCCAGTGCCCAACCAAAAGATATTCCCGAAGTGGAAGGGGCGAACAATCGCCTACAATTGGCAGGCTTAGAGCGAGCCTATCAACTTCGGCAAGCGGAAGCCTTGATGATTGCTGGCGCCACCCTACTCGACCCAGCGCGCATCGATGTTCGCGGTATGGTTCGAGTAGGTGAAGACGTAGTGATCGACGTAAACGTCGTGCTGGAAGGCAATGTATTTATCGGCGATGGTGTGGTTATCGAACCAAACTGCGTAATCCGAGATAGTCATATTGCCAATGGTGCGCGCATTAAAGCGAACTCGGTTGTGGAAGGCGCAAAAATCGGTGAACAGGCCCAAGTGGGTCCGTTCGCGCGATTACGTCCAGGCGCGGAATTAGCAAAAGATGCCGCCGTAGGCAACTTTGTGGAAATGAAGAAATCATACTTAGGTGAAGGCGCAAAAGCGGGACACCTTACCTATTTAGGTGACGCCACGATCGGCGCCGGCGCAAACATCGGTGCAGGCACCATTACCTGTAATTACGATGGCGTAAACAAACATAAAACCCAGATAGGGGCAGGTGCCTTTATCGGTTCCAACAGCTCGCTGGTTGCACCGGTGAACATCGGTGCAGGCGCCATTACCGGTGCCGGTTCAGTAATTACCACGGAAGTGCCCGACCATGCTTTAGCGGTAGGTCGCGCAAAACAACGGAATATTGAGGGCTATAAACGCCCCTCCAAAAAGGGAGAGAAGTAATTATGTGCGGTATCGTTGGAGCCACAGCTGAACGGCGGGTAGCCGGAATTTTACTCGAGGGCTTACGCCGCTTAGAGTACCGTGGATACGATTCAGCGGGGATGGCGTTACTCAACGACGATGGCTTGCAACAAGTGCGCCGCGTGGGGAAAGTACAAGCCTTGAGCGAAGCGCTGCAAGAAACCGGCGTGAACGGTATGAGCGGTATTGCCCACACCCGTTGGGCGACCCATGGCGGTGTAACCGAAGCAAACGCGCACCCACACTTCTCCAATGGCACTCTTGCGGTGGTGCATAACGGGATTATTGAAAATCACGAAAGCCTGCGTAAAAAATTGCGCGGCTTAGGCTATGCCTTTCAGTCACAAACGGATACCGAAGTGATTTCACATCTGATGCATCACGAGCTGGAAAAAGGCGTGAGCTTACTGGATGCCTTAAAGACGACCGTAAAGCAGCTTGAAGGCGCTTACGGCACCGTGATTATGGATAAGCGCTTCCCAGGCGAACTGGTTGTTGCCCGGTCAGGTAGTCCGCTGGTGATTGGCTTAGGTATTGGCGAGAATTTTATCGCTTCCGATCAGCTCGCCTTGTTGCCGGTCACGCGTGATTTTATCTATTTAGAAGAAGGCGACGTAGCTTCGGTGACCCGTGAGAGCGTGACTATTTTCGCCGCTAACGGTGAGCAAGTGGAGCGCGACATCGTGACTTCCGATTTGCAATACGATGCTGGCGGTAAAGGCGAATACCGCCACTACATGCTCAAAGAAATCCATGAGCAGCCGTTTGCTGTGCGCAACACTTTAGAAGGACGCGTGGATGGCGAGTCGATTCACGTAAACGCCTTTGGTGAAGATGCCCAAGCCATTTTCAAAGATATCCGTCATGTGCAAATTGTCGCCTGCGGCACCAGCTATCACGCTGGCATGGTGGCACGGTATTGGCTCGAGCAATACGCAGGCGTGTCGTGTAACGTGGAAATCGCCTCGGAGTTCCGCTATCGCAAATCCCATGTGTTCCCCGGAAGCTTGCTGGTTACTATTTCGCAATCGGGAGAAACGGCCGATACCTTAGCGGCACTGCGCTTAGCGAAAACGCTGGGCTATCGCTCTACCCTGACGATCTGTAACGTGGCGACGTCCTCCATGGTGCGTGAGTCCGATCTCGCATTCTTAACGCGAGCGGGTGCTGAAATAGGCGTGGCGTCGACTAAAGCCTTCACCACGCAATTGGCGGGCTTGCTCATGCTCGTGGCGGCCCTTGGCCGTTACAACAGCATGGCGGAAGGTGTAGAGGCCCGTATTGCCCATGCGTTATCGGTTCTTCCAAATCATTTAGAGCACGCGCTGAAGATCACCAAAGAAATCGAAGCCCTCGCAGAAGAATTCGCGGATAAAGAACACAGCTTGTTCTTGGGCCGCGGTGAGCAATACCCGATTGCTATGGAAGGTGCGCTTAAACTCAAAGAAATCAGCTATATTCACGCGGAGGCCTATGCCGCCGGTGAATTAAAGCATGGTCCGCTGGCGTTGATCGACGCAGAAATGCCGGTAATCGTGGTGGCACCAAACAATGAGTTGCTGGAAAAGCTGAAATCAAACGTAGAAGAAGTACGCGCCCGGGGCGGCATTATGTATGTATTTGCCGACCGCGACGCGGAATTCGCCAGCGACGAAAGTATGCGCGTGATTAACCTCGATCACGTCGACGAAATTGTCGCCCCTATCGTGTACACCATCCCGCTTCAGCTTCTGAGCTACTACGTCGCCATCATTAAAGGCACCGACGTAGACCAGCCACGGAACCTGGCGAAGAGTGTGACGGTGGAGTGATTGCCGGTTGTGAACATTAAAAGGGTGTGGTGTAGTAATAAAGTTTCATACTAAGTAATAAAGTGTCATACTAAGTAATAAAGTATCATACTGAAACCCCATTACGAACTTTGTTTGGGATGGGGTTTGCTGGTTGGCGGTAGTTTTTCTTTTTGAGCGATATCGGTGTCCAGGCGGGTAGCTATTGATGCATGTCTAAATCAAGAACAAATACCGTAATCCTCTCTCGCTGCTCATCAGTGAGTTTTTCCTCGATGGAGGAGCGTAGTTCATCGGCTGTGGAAATTTCGCTAGCAACCTTACCCGCAATTTTCTCATTGCGTCCGAACCAATATACTAAATAGATACCATATCCGCCCGCATCGGGATGTTTAGTATACAAACGTTCTAGCTGTTCTGAGCTGGCCGTGTAAAGTTCCCTATGCCACTGCCCCTTAGCTTCAATAGGAACCATTAAATTACAATTACCATCGATATACGTTACTGTAATATCACAGCGCTTCTCGTCACTCATCCGAGACTCTAGATCAATCTTAATACGGCGCGGCTGTAATGAAACTTGCATCTTGTTAGCTACTTCACGTGAGCAATCTTCCTCGTCACAGTGGCGTAGATGCGCGGTTTTTTTTCCGTCGTCAGAGTTTATTTCTTTATCATAAAAAGATTTCTTGCTATGAAGCTCCGATCCATTAAGCCTCTTTTGTAAAGCCTGTAGTTCATCAATAACAATCTCCTTTAATTGCTCCACGGAGATGATGGATTTTGAGCTAAGAAAGTCATTAAGCCTCGCTATACTCGGGGGAGTATATGAAGCATGAGCAACATTTAATCTTACTCTAGCAATAATTGATTGTATGGTTTCTTTTTCCTCTTCAAATCGAGAGTCTTTCAATAATCTTTGTAGCTCGATCAGGGTCGTACTTTCTGAAGCATCGCTCAGAGAGTGCAGTAGTTTGCGAACGCGCCGGTAGCCTTGTTCATTTTTAGGGCTTCCGGTTCCGTAGGAAAGAGGAAGCTTGCAATACGGCCAGATATCAATCAAATCACAAAGCATTTTAATCCGAAGATCAGCTGGAAGAGGTCTGGAAACATCTCCAGTATCGTTCGAACCAAAGTCATCAAGTTCAGAAAGATGAAAAATAGCAGTTTCGTCTTTTACTAATGCACTCCAGTATTTCTCTGGCTCTTGAAGGTGTTGCAAACCTCTTGTTAGCCAAAGCCGACTCTCTTTGCTTGGTTCAAAATCCTGACCGGAAGACAGGATTACATAATGGTCGGCCCGTTTTTTAATCAAAGTTATGAGCTGGGGATACACGGATACATCAAGAGCTGCTGTAAATAATTGCTGCTCAGGCCAATCGGCAGGGAGCTCAACCTGGGTCATCCATTCAATGGCTAATGCACCAAACACTTTCGCATCACTTATGATGTCTCGTATTACGTCGACATACTGCAACTGATAAGAAAGCTTGGAAAGTTGCGGTTCAATGACTTGGCGAGCAAAACGGGTTCTATCTTTGATATCAATAAATAGAAAACTTTCGATTGCGTGGATAGCGTCCAGTGTAAGCTGATCATCATCATACGTTTCGTTCGCTGAAAACGAAAGGCGTGCGTATTTGAGCGCTTCCAGAGGAATGTTATCAAACGATACTGCTCCCTTATGAGCTAAGATGACCAAGGCTCTAAGAATTAAAAGTTCCGAGGTGTCATTTAGGGCTACAAGCGCTCGCCTATCCGTCCGATCAAGCTCTGGAAATGAAGCAGCTCTGCGTAACGCGCCACTTAGAAAGCTGGCCTGGTGCGTGAGCAAACTAAAGTCATAACCATGGTCACCGAAAGGCAAATTCAATATTTTTCCAGCGACTAGTAGCAAAGCATCGCGGTTTTTGCCCGATGCGAGAGTGTTAAGCGGAAGGGGTTTGCGTTCTTGTTTAACGCAGTTCTCATCCTTAAGGTATCCCTTGCGATAGTAATATGAATATTTAGAAATATTTCTGGAGCTCCGCTCCAGCCGATACCAAACTCTGGCAAACGCAGGATCCTCTTTTGCGTGTTCCCTCATCAGGCTCCGAACTTGACTGTACTCTGGGTTCGGCCGGTTAAAATGGCGATAGACTTTCTGATACAACGCTTCCCAAAGCAAAAAATTACGGGTCTCAAACGCGGCCTGAACTAGGAATTTTTTGTCGCCCACTATCAGGCAGATGCCGCTATGGCGATGGTGGATTGAAAATGACCAAATATCACTTATTTCATCGACCGAAGAGCACTGAGAACTTGCGTAAAGAATAAATCGGCGCCGATAATCATCATTACTATTGAGTAAATTGACTGAACTCGAATTAACAATCGAGCTTTTGAAAGTATTATTAAACCGTAATGGAGAAATCCAACGAAACAGAGTTTCAAGCGGAAATGTGGTGCTGGGATCATCGTCGATACAACGATCGACAAGAATAGCAATGACTTTACTGAGACCATAATAGTCCGCTTTTTGGGCCTCGTCTTTGAAATCACGGGTTGATAACTCAAGTAGAAAATATTCTATTAAGAACTCTGCCTGCGAACGTTCTATAACATTAGCTATTTCTTTAACATAATAATGTGAGGTGGACGGTTGCCACGTCCATTTGGCATTTGAGCCATATGATCGCGCTGATTGATGAAAAAAGATGCAAAGTATCTCAAATGTGCTTAATTGAGGGTGCTCAATAATGCACTTTGCTGATAATCGTAAAGCGATGTGGGACCCTTGCTGCATCAATTCAATTGTAAAGTTTGCTAGATTGGATGCTGCGGAAGTCGAGAGTGCTCTATATGCGAGAGTACGGAAATGATCTGAGTAAGCATTAGATAAAGCAATACTTTGCAACTCACATATCAACTCAGAGCTAGCCTCTGTGCCAACAAGTAACTCCAGAACTACATCAAGCAAATGAGTTTTTCGAGACTCTGGATCAAGTAATATTTTTCGTACAGAATCTACTAGCCCAACATTTATGAAATCAAAGCTTTGTAGCTGTTTCCATCCATCAGAAGCTCGAAAATAGGGATCCTCTTTTGATAACTGCTCAATACGATTAAGTAATGTGATGCGCTCGCACGTTGAAAACAAACTAATATCGCCATCCGTTAGGATTGAATATGGTAATAGCTCTACAAGTTGTGTGCGAATGTCAGAGTCTCCTAAGCTAGCAAGCCAAGCTACTAAGCCTCGAAGATCAGGACGTACTACTTGATTAGGCGCAATTACGGTCAGGAGTTCACGGATTTTGAGGTGGGGGTTTGGAGAACTAGTGATAACGCTAACAAGGTAAGACGCTGCTCCGTACTCAGCTATGGTTCGGTGAGCTGGGCGGAATGAACCCGGCTGCGGGCCTGGGCTAAATAGAGCAGTTTTCAGAACTTCGCTTTGTAACAGTTCAGTAGTCGAAACTGATTCAACGGGTGTGAAACCTGAAAGCTGCGATGAGCTGGTTACAACGACACCTGTTTTTGCAGCAAGTAAAAGTTTAGCGAAAATCTCATGAGCATTCTGAATTCGTGCAAAAAGAGATGACTTTAGAGTATTTGTGTAGTCTTCACGTAATTCTTTAGCCATCTGTTCAGTGGCTTTTTTGAATGCATCTGTTTTTGTCGTATACGTTTCTCCTTGAGCCCAAGCTGCCGCCAAAATCAAGAGTAATTGCGGGTTATCAGTGAGCTCCCAAACGCCAGCAGTTAAGAGTTCATCTTTAAAGGTTAGATAACCTGAAACGCTTTCGACCGCATTAAATATGGCGCGCTTGTCCTCTTCGGATAGAGGTTTGAGCGTCACTGTTATAAGTTTGGCGTATTGGGCCTTCATTACGTGAGTATGTGCCATGCCCCATTCACTCGCCCGACTTGAAATAACTAGTCGATTTGGTTTTGATTTCATAGCGAAATGAATTATTTTTCGAAGCTCATTTGGATGACTTGAAGGTAATTCATCGAAGCCATCTATAAGTAAAAGGGGGCAATAGTCCTGTACAACAGAGTACTCAACGCCAGCAGCCTCAAACATTTTACCATCATGCAGATTAGCTATGTTCTTCAACAACGAGCTTTTGCCGGCACCAGGCTCTCCAAGAACTACCAAGCAGTCCCATTGCTGGTTAAAGATCTCGCTTTCAGAATGTGATTCATCTGATGTTTTGTCATGGATCAGAAGTTGTCGAGCGCAATAAATACCCAATTATGAAGTTCCCTTTATCACCTTTGCGGGCCTTTCTTAGATTGTGCGATATTACACATAATCCCGCAAACAAGTCTTAGTCATTCCGGATTGTTTGTGCTCTCTTTGTAGAACAAATATCCTAAGATATAGATCCTATGAGTAATAAAGTTGCATACTCATAACTCACTGACTAACATAGCTTAAATGCTGAGTCGGGAATAATGTATGCCCAAGAAAAACCACCATATATCCGAAAAAACGCTTCTCAAATGGGTCAACGAGGGGCGTGGCAGTGGGCACGGCTCGGAATATCGACCATGGCTCACGGTTCGAGATCTCCCCTCTCTGGGTCGAGTTCACCGCATTTTTGGCCATAAGTCAAAACGTACCCACCATCTCCTTTCTGATCTTGAACTTGCCGTATTCCTCCTACTCGAATGGCTACCTGAAGTCACCGATATTCGCGAGCAATTTCCGCTTGATAGAACGCTTACTAAACAGTTAGCGCGAGATGCAGGTATACGCCACCCTGCTCAGCAAGGCGTTGAGCATTTTATGTCGACCGACTTTTTAGTTGATACAACCGATGATTCAGAGCCCAAATACGCGCTTCAGGTGAAGTACTCCAATGCACTTGATGATGAACGCACGGTAGAAAAACTGGAGCTCGAGCGTCGCTTCTGGCTTGAAAAAGGAATCCCTTGGTACCTAGTTACTGAGCAGCAGATACCAAAAGCAGTGTTGGCCAATGTCGAATGGTTGTACCCTGCAGGTCGTCGGGATGACGAAGCCGAATTACAATTAGAGCAAATAGAGTTCTACCAACATCACTTTAGTGAAGCTGGTAATACAAAGATTATTGAAGTGTGTAAAAGACTGGATATGGCTTACGACCTTGAGCCAGGTGAGTCGCTGGGCGAAGTCAGAGTGCTTCTGGCCAAGCGCTATTTCGATTTTGATTTTTTTACGCCAATTAGAAAGTTAAAAGCTAATGAGATAAAGGCAGCGAATAGTAAACATATTCAGGAGGTGTACCGTGTTTCGAATCAATGAGGTACTACTATTCCATGAAGTTCGCTATCGAGTGTTAGAGGTACTGCCGAGACATCTGGTCTGGATAAACCTCGATAATTCAAAAGCGTTTCCTGAACTTATCACTCAAGACGAAATTCCTGAGTACATTGACAGTGGTGTTCTCGAGCGCGTTGAAGACCCATATTCAGAGCTGAAATATCAATCGCCCGCTGAAGGCACTGTTTCACGTCAAAAGCGGGACAAAAATCTTGAAATACTTGCACCGTTAATCTCGCTATCTGAATTTTACGAGCCTAAACGTCGCGGACCGATTGTTGAAAAAATCGTTTCGGATCATCAGACAACTAAACAGACGGTGTATCGACTTGCTCGTCAGTACTGGCAGCGTGGGCAAATACCAAACGCCTTACTGCCCGGCTATAAGAATTCCGGCGGTAAAGGTAAAAAGCGAGTAGCAAAAGGCAAAAAACTCGGTCGCCCCAGAAAACACCAACCAGGTGTGGGTGCCATTATCGATCAAGAAACGGAACGCCTATTCAGAATTGCCATTGATAAGTTCATTCTTAATGATAAAGAGCATTCATTTCCTTATGCACATCGTCGTCTTGAGTCGATGTACCGAACCTACTTCCCTGAGGTACCAGAGGAAGATTTTCCCAGCATTTGGCAACTGCGGCACTTTTATCAGCGCGAATACTTACAGCCAGAAATACTGAAAAAGCGGGCGTCAGCAAAAGATTTTAGTAAAGACATACGACCGCTTCACAGTACTGCAAATACTCAGGTTCAGGGGCCAGGCTCTCGTTATGAAATAGATGCTACGATTGCTGATATTTATCTAGTATCTGACTCAGATCGGCGAAATATAGTGGGTCGTCCGGTGGTGTATTTTATCATGGATGTGTTCAGTCGTATGGTTGTAGGTATGTATATCGGGTTTGAGAACCCGTCATACGCAGCGGCAATGCAAGCACTGTTCATGGCCGCAACGAGTAAGGTTGAGTATTGCCAAAAGCTTGGGTTTGAGATTACCGACGAAGATTGGCCTTGTATTGGCCTCCCAGATGCGATTTTAGCAGACCGGGGTGAATTGTTAGGTCACCAGATTGAAAACCTTGAGAACAGTCTTGCGGTGCGCCTTGAGAACACTCCACCTTACCGAGGTGATGCCAAAGGTATCGTCGAACGACATTTCAGGACCATGCATGCCTCATTCGGTGCATTTATGCCCGGTCACGTTACCGGCAACTTGGTTAAAAAGCGTGGTGGTGTTGATTACAGATTAGATGCGAAGTTAACCGTGACGGATTTCACTCAAATTGTGTTGTCGTCCGTACTTCAACACAATCAGTTTGCTGTTTTGGAAAAATACGATCGTGATAGCGATATGCCAACGGAACTTCCAAACACACCTTTGCAGCTATGGCGTTGGGGTATTCAAAATCGTACGGGTCGACTTCATCAGATAGATGGTGATGCTCTTCGTATTGCATTGCTGCCAAGAGCTCAGGTATCGGTATCAGAGCACGGCATTAGTCTTTTTGGGTTGCACTACACCTCGCAAGAAATACTTCGAATGGGCTGGACTCATCGTGGGAAAACAGTGAAACGGCCAGGCAAAATGATGGCGGCCTATGATCCGTTAGTTGCGGACCACATTTACCTGTTTTACGAAACTGGCAGCAATAAGTATTGGACATGTAGTTTGACGGACCGTTCTCGAGAGTTCAGAGGAGGCTCATTTTGGGATGTCTGGTACATTCAGGAAGAAAAGAAGAAAACTGCGGCTGAGGCAAAAGTTGTTGCTAAACAGAGCCGTCGGCAACACGAAGAGTTTGTTCTAAAGAAGCTCGCAGAAGCACAGGCTAGCAGTCCTGCAGACTCAGGCACCCCGAAAAGTGAAAAAGTTCGAGCGATTCGTGAAAACCGCGCAAATGAAAAACAGTTAGAGCGCCAGAGCAAAGCAGTTCGGACCGAGCCGCTGCAACAGAAGCCAGCAGATGTAATACCGCTGAAAGAAAGCGCACCAGAATTGGATTACCCAGACTACGTTGACGAGCTTTTTGGAGATGATGATTGATGCCGTTACCTGATAATTTCGTCGCCGCAGTTTACAAAGACCCAGGTGTTTCGCGGTATCGGGGGAACCCGCTCATTGAAGCGTTACCACCTATTATGGATTTGAAGGCACTGAAGTCTCAGTTAACGGGTACGGTCAGCTTTGATCCCAAGGATTGTTTCGCCGAGCCACATCAGCGGGCACACGAAATAGCCTCCCTGCTCGATGATTTCTTTCAACCGTTGTCGATACACCGGCAACTCGAAGAAAAACTCTCAGTGATGATAAGAGCCGGTTACGTGGGTCGAAACCCGAAGGACGGTAGCCTAAACAGTAAGATGCAAGATGGTTATCAACGAATCATGGATGGTGCTACGAACAACTTCAGGTTTGCTCAGACTAACTCCACTGCCAAATGCCTTTCTTTAATTGGCTGTTCAGGCAGTGGCAAAAGCACCACGGTTAATCGAATTTTATCAACCTACCCCTCAGTTATTTTTCACTCTGATATCAACTTTGTGCAGTTACCTTATTTGCGAATCGAATGCCCAAGCGATGGCTCCTTAAAAAGTTTGTGCTTGAATTTTTTTAGGGAGATTGATCGCACCTTGGATACAAATTACGAGCAAAAATATGCCCGAAAACGTCACAGCACAGAAGTGCTCCTTTCCTTAATGGGGCAAGTTGCAACGCAAAAAGCATTGGGTGTGCTGGTGATTGATGAAGTACAGCGCTTGGGCTTGAAGCGCTCGATAAGCAAAGAAGCGATGTTGGAGTTCTTTGTTGCTCTTGTTAACGTTATAGGCGTGCCGGTAGTGCTAGTGGGAACTCCTAAAGCCCGCCCAATCTTTGAAATGGAACTGCAAGCGGGCCGCAGGAGCGCAGGCTTTGGTTCTTTGTTCTGGGAGCCTATGCAGCGGCCGAATAAGGCACGAGTAGATAGCAATGGCAAGGTTCGTTTAAGTGAGTGGGAAGCCTTCACCAATAAGCTTTGGAAGTATCAGTGGCTTAAACAGAGAAGCGAAACGCTTGATGATGCAACTCGAGATCGCTGGTATAGCCTGTCTCAAGGGGTGTTGGATATTGTGGTTAAACTTTTTGTGCTTGCGCAGCTTCGGGCAATAGCTACTGGTATCGAGCGGGTTACCCCTGAGTTGCTGCAAAAAGTGTACGACGATGAGTTAATTCCCGTACATCCGATGCTTGATGCTCTGCGGCGTAATGATGCTGATTTAATCGTTAAATACTCTGATTTGCACCTTCCTTCAATAGATAAGCGTTTACTAGAACTGCGTCACTTAATTGAACAGCAACAAGAACAAAAGAAAAAAGAAGTGTCGTTCGGTAACAATGAAAAAGCACTGCGGTTATATAACTTGTTGCAAGCCATGGAGTGCGACTCTAGCCTACTAGCACCTCTGATAGAGCGAGTGTTTAAAGAGCATCCAAGCCTTGGGCTACCTGAACTAACGAAAATTGTACTGGCTTGGTACTCGGAATCTCAGTCGTCGCCGACGCAAACTCGATCGACTACGACGAAAAGCATTAAGCCAAATAAGTGGCATGAACTCGGCTCTGATGACTTGCGTTTTAAGTACTCTCAGAAGAGCACGAGTTTTTACAACGAGTTAAAGTTAGGTGCGGAAGTTTTTGATATTCATTCTAGGCTTAAACAGGTGAGTTAGATGCTTGGATTCCCGCTGCCTTACGAAGGTGAACTTGTCTACAGCATAATAGCCAGACATGGAGTTCATAGCGGGATAACGTCACCCAAAGAACTCCTTCAGGAAGTGTTTGGTAATACGAAAATCATTGCTACCACCGATCTTCATGGGCATTTAACCCAGATTAGCCGGCTCTACCCATCAGCGCTTGCGATCCCCCCTCGTTCGCTACTGTACAAAAACACTTTATTCCCCTTATACGCATGGTTTAATGGCGAAACCAGGCGACAAAAACTGGCTAAGCAACTAACTAGCAACGTTAAGACCACCGTGCATTTGAGTACGGGCTTTGCTGCTTCACGGGTGCGCCAGCCTGTATTTTTACGCTACTGCTCAGTGTGTATTCAGAAGCAAATTGCGCACCATGGTGAGTGTTATTGGCATCGTGAGTGGCAAATTGCTGGTGTCGATTGCTGTCCTAAGCACGGCGAATTGCATTCAAGCCTTGTACCCAGAACCAGTAGAATGCGACACAGATATTGGCAGGCATCTAATGATTCATGTCCAGAGCAACAGCAAGCACTCACCTTATGGCAAAGCCAGGTTTTACAGTCTAGCGTTCACCAACTAATGGATATGGATGAATCTAAAGTTCCGTCGCTTGAGCAGTGGGGCTGCTATTACAAGTCGCTGGCGTGTGATTTTGGCATGAACAGAGGGCAACATGTTTCACACGAGCAAATCGCCGACCGCGTGCATAGTTTTTGGTCCCAGCACTGGCTTGGTTCCCATAACTTGCCGCTCACTGATACTGAATTCTGCTGGCTCCGAGCAATTTTCCGAAAGCATCGAAAAGCTTTTAGCTACTTGGAGCACCTTGTTGTTTTGCATGCTTTTCTTGGTAGGCAATTTAGTATTCAGGATATCTTGGCTCATGTGGCTAAGATTACCCCACCAAAGCCAATGTTCAAGCGCTTGGTTGGTTCTACAGCGCCTATATTACTCCGCGAAAATCGCAGAAAATGGTTAAGTGGACTCAAACGTTTAGGTACGAAGGAAGCCCGTAGAACGGGGTTAGCGGCGGTTTACGCATGGCTTTATCGAAATGACAGGGATTGGCTATTGGCAGTTAACAGAGTTTTTTCACGGCGTAAAAGTTCTGTTCAATGTCGAATAGATTGGCGTGAGCGCGATAAAGCAGCGGTGAAAATCCTTTTTCGTATTATGAATAGTGCTGAGAGAGAGCTAAACGGTCCAAGGCGTTCAACGGCTTGGTATCTGAATCCATTATCTAATAAAGCAACTATTGAGAAAAATTTAAACAAGCTACCCCTCTGTAAGCTATTTTTAGCGGTTTATTCTGAATCGGTATGGGAATATCAGGTTCGACGCATAACGGCTGTTGTAGCGGATTTGGTGAACGCTCATGAGGATATCAAACGTTGGGTAGTGATGAGACAGGCAGGTTTGAGTGAGGATCGTTTAACACCCCAGGCTAAGTGCTTTCTTGAGGAGGTCATTGAAAATTGAACATACAAGATAACCTGAAAGGTTTTGCTGACGATACATGGATCAATGGCATTGGTTCTCTATTTCGCAAAAAAGGCCATAAAAACTGGGGGATTAACTTGAGTGTGTATCCCCATGATCAAGAAAAAAGGACTTTGCTTCTTTCTCAGGCACCGATAGCAGTTCGAAAAAATGTTCTTAGACCGACAAAAAATTACAGCCCTCAAGGTGAAACGTTATCTTTCTCTGTTGATAATGCTCAAAACTGGACAGTTGAGGTTATTAGTAATTGCTCTGCTTGGCCGAGAAAACTGAAAAAAGAAGCAGAACAATGGTGCTTTAAGGTACCGCTTGAAGGCGGAACTACGGTTTTTATTCCACAGTTCGAAATGGCGCGAGCGCTTTTTTTCAAAAACGTATACCTATCACGTAGCTGCCTTGATCACGGAATTCTAGATCGCGAATTCGGAATTGAATACGATGAGTTCGATCCAGAGCATGTTACGGTGCGAGTTAGAGAGCTCACTACCTGTGCAGATAACATGTTTAAAGATTACAGCTATCGTCGCTTTTTAGCTTGGGTGCTTCTTGACCCTGAAGCACGACGCTCATATGAAAGTATCAGTCGGCTACAAATTAATACCGGCAATAGCCTAGGATTATATCAAATTTGGGACTTCCAATTTGAGCCGCCATCCATGAGAGGAGCAATGCTCAAGGTGAGAGGTAACTGGGATCGAGACACAAATACATTTTTCGTTTATGAAGTTTCGGGCATTGGAAATATCGCCGCCAATGTCCCTGAAGAGGTAGACTTCGTTAGTCCTAAGTTCTTTACTTTGGAGTCAGGTGGCGGCTCAAGTGGCGGCGGCCCAGCTGAGCGCCCACCTGAACATGAAGTTGAAGATGAAAGCGGTGAGAGCAAAGAGAATTACCCAGTGATATTGCAGGGTAATGCCACGATCTTTGAGTTCGCGAAGTCATTTAACACCCGTAAAGCGGCTACAAAAACGAAGAAATCGGGTAACCGAGGTGATGGTGAGAGCACTCAGGCTCCAAATGAAGTAAGCACCGAGGAGCAAGGGCCAGACGGGATGTTACCGAGTGCGGATTGGGATGGGCTTGATGACCAAACTGAAGACACTAATTTGTATGAAAGCCGGTTTGCTAGTTTCTTCAAAATGCTTGAGATTCTTGAATCGAAGCATGACTGTGAAGTAGTCAAGTTAGGCACGCGAAAGCTGCCAAAAATTGGTCGTTGCAATGGCCATACGATGCGAGATGATTGTACCCCTAGAGTTTGGACTGCAGTGAAAGTCAGTTTTGATCGAGCAAGCTTCTACTTGTTAGAAGTAGACATGTCAGATGCAACAAAACCGTTATCAACTAAGGTGATAAACGCTACCGTTGGGGATAAGCTCATTGAACAACGAATTGATTTTGAAACCCGTCTGCTAAAGAACTCGTTAAATTGGCCAAAGGCATATCTGGATGAAGTATGCGGTGCTTCAAATCACTTTTTCATTGTGCACCCCAAGACGAAAAAAACGGGGCAAATTGCGATGGATGATATAGAGAGATGGGCTGCTAATGTTTATCGTAATTTACTTAGGCAAAGGTGAATGAAGACGTACTTAAGCGATTGAATACCTTTAAGGATCCGCTAATGAGATGTATGTACACATTTGAGCTTGTCGGGGCGTTACGCCCAGAAAGACTCCTAGCGTTCGAGCTTGACGACTTTCGTTTCGAGTTTGGAGTTGATAAGGATTCGGGAGAAGTACGGGAGTTAATGATATCTTTTTCTGTGCATGCAAATGACGTTGCAACTTATTCTGATAGTTCGAATGATAAGATAAAGGCACACATAAACTTGAGCCAACCTCGTTGGGAACGCGTGGTCGAGATGGTGCATCACATCAGTGGGATGTGGGGAATTTGGGGGCTCCAAGACGTTCTAGTCAATGAAGCGACAACTACGTTTATACCGGAATCGGACAAGGATAAGCTTGCTATAACTGTAAACAACTTCAAAGTGAAGCGAGCGAGGCAGCCTTTCTTGGGCGACTTGCCTCGACTAAAGCCCGAATATGTAGTGATGCCAATAATCACTGCCGTTAAAATGAAGAATCATGACGTCAGGCTGTCGTTTTATCGTCGAGCACTTCAGGACGTACTGAATGGCGAGTACATTGAGGCCTTCTACGATTACTACTTTATGCTAGAGTCGACTTATGGTGAGGGAAAAACCAAGAACACTCATATTCAGAAAAAATTTTTAGAATCAGAACTCTTGAGCTCGACGATCGAAGAGACAGTGCTTTCCAAGCAGTACAAGTATAGCCTTCCTGCTGAGCTTAGAAGTAGATATCAAGTTGATTATGCAGGCCTGACAGTATCCACCTTTATAGAGAAAATTGTTAAGCTTAGGGGATTTTTACATCATCACAATAATAAGCGGTGTGATGGTTGGAAGCCGACAAAACAAGACGATTATCGGCTCGAAGCATTTATGTTGCAAGACATCTGTTGCAGAGTTGGTGTTGAGCTTTTCTACGAAAGTGTCGAGGAAAGTAACGCAAAAGCTGTCTACCAAGAGTTGGTTGAAAAGTACATAAGGAATGAAGAACCAACAGTAAGCCTAAAATTCTAATCCTAGATTCAACTAATAACTGCAACACTCGCTTTGCGCGTACTGCAATTGCTCTTTAAAAATCACATCTGGTTACTTAAACCCTAAAACCTTGCGTGGTCTATGGTTTATACGCTGCTGTATTTTTGCCAGCAAATCATTGGTCAATGTCCGCAAGCTGGTGCCTTTCGGTACATATTGACGCAACAGACCATTTGCATTTTCGTTTGCGCCTCGCTGATAAGACGCATACGGGTCAGCGAAGTAAACATCTGCATCTAAAGCCTTGGCTATACGCTTGTGCTCGGCGAATTCCAATCCGTTGTCAGCCGTAATCGTGTGCACAAGTGATTGAAAAGGTTATAACATTTCAATCAAAGCATCCGCAACTTCGTTTGCATTTTTGCTAAATACCTTACGGGTAACATAGAAGCGGCTTTTTCGCTCTAGGGCTGTCACGATGACGCCAGTTCCGCGCTTACCTATGACCGTATCGATTTCCCAGTCGCCGTAACGCTCGCGTGTTCCAACAATCTCTGGTCGGTCATGAATAGAGCGTCTATCGACAATCCGCCCTCGTTGTTTGTGTATTCGCTTTCTGTATCGCTTTAATCGATGTCTCAGATTCAGATGCTGATGAAGTTCGCCACCGCGCCGAAAATCGCGAATGATGTGGCTGTAAATCCACTCATGACTTACAGGACGTCCAATAAGTTTGCACACTGCGGCAATTTGCTCTGGACTCCAGTCCGCTGAAAGAAAGAGCTCGACAGCAATTACTGTGCGTTTGCAAATGCCTCTCTTTCGACCCTGAGCACGTCTTTTGCTCGTTTTTTGATGAGCTTTGCTAGGCTCATAGCAACCCGATGTAACTGAGTTTCTCCGAAGCTCTCGGCTTACGGTTGATGGCGAAACGTCTAATTTTTCTGCAATCTTTCTGAGTGAAAATTTCTCTGAGAGAAGCAACGAAATCTGGTATCGTTGTCCCTCGGTCAGCTGCCGATAACTCATGTTGGAACTCACTTTTTTTGGTCGAAAAGTAAGACTACCACATGTCGGTAGCTGACCTCCTTTTGACCTATCCCATTACATGAGTGTTGCGGTTATTATCTGAATTCAGGATCGCTCACTCATTTGACGGGCCGCGTAAACCACAGCAAAAATCACAAGCGCAATTGCCCCACCAAAGTAGAGGGATTCTATAGCTGCTCCAATCTCCACCGCTTGCTCAAGGAACAAGATAGTAAGAATCACGATTGAGACGTGCAACAGGGTAACTTTCAGGTCGTGGAAATTTGAGATATTAAGCACACGTAAAAACAACGACTTTTCCGTTGAGTTTTTCTTAATAAATAACCGATACAGCGAAATAGCAATAATTTGAAAAGTTAATGCAATCAGCAAGGTATCGAGTATTTTTAATAGTTTTACCGCCAGTCGTTTGCCATCGTCAGCGCTGGTAGGCAATCCCGAGAATAAATCGAGGAACAAGTGGAATACGATACTGATTGTGGAAACATAGATAGCGATTGCAGCAAAAATACAAATCAAAATCGTGATAAACACCAAGAACCGGCTCGAGTTAAACATATTTTCAATCATAGCTGCTCCAAAACGCTGACCATCTGAGAAGGTTTATAGCCCCTTGCGCAAATTAGCCTATTGGGAATCCCGAAACCAGTTTTTTCGAAATGTCGCATTTAAATTATCTAGATTCAACTAATAACTGCAACACTCGCTTTGCGCGTACTGCAATTGCTCTTTAAAAATCACATCTGGTTGCTTAAACCCTAAAACCTTGCGTGGTCTATGGTTTATACGCTGCTGTATTTTTGCCAGCAAATCATTGGTCAATGTCCGCAAGCTGGTGCCTTTCGGTACATATTGACGCAACAGACCATTTGCATTTTCGTTTGCGCCTCGCTGATAAGACGCATACGGGTCAGCGAAGTAAACATCTGCATCTAAAGCCTTGGCTATACGCTTGTGCTCGGCGAATTCCAATCCGTTGTCAGCCGTAATCGTGTGCACAAGTGATTGAAAAGGTTATAACATTTCAATCAAAGCATCCGCAACTTCGTTTGCATTTTTGCTAAATACCTTACGGGTAACATAGAAGCGGCTTTTTCGCTCTAGGGCTGTCACGATGACGCCAGTTCCGCGCTTACCTATGACCGTATCGATTTCCCAGTCGCCGTAACGCTCGCGTGTTCCAACAATCTCTGGTCGGTCATGAATAGAGCGTCTATCGACAATCCGCCCTCGTTGTTTGTGTATTCGCTTTCTGTATCGCTTTAATCGATGTCTCAGATTCAGATGCTGATGAAGTTCGCCACCGCGCCGAAAATCGCGAATGATGTGGCTGTAAATCCACTCATGACTTACAGGACGTCCAATAAGTTTGCACACTGCGGCAATTTGCTCTGGACTCCAGTCCGCTGAAAGAAAGAGCTCGACAGCAATTACTGTGCGTTTGCAAATGCCTCTCTTTCGACCCTGAGCACGTCTTTTGCTCGTTTTTTGATGAGCTTTGCTAGGCTCATAGCAACCCGATGTAACTGAGTTTCTCCGAAGCTCTCGGCTTACGGTTGATGGCGAAACGTCTAATTTTTCTGCAATCTTTCTGAGTGAAAATTTCTCTGAGAGAAGCAACGAAATCTGGTATCGTTGTCCCTCGGTCAGCTGCCGATAACTCATGTTGGAACTCACTTTTTTTGGTCGAAAAGTAAGACTACCACATGTCGGTAGCTGACCTCCTTTTGACCTATCCCATTACATGAGTGTTGCGGTTATTATCTGAATTCAGGAATCAAGGAGGGTATTTTAATGGTTAACGAAGGATTAAATGCATTTGCTCAAGTGTCATGGGCTGAAGTGGGAATATTTTGGACAAGCATTGTGCTAGCCTTGATCACAGTAACTGCCACGGCACTTAACTACTTGTTGCTGAGAACTCAAAAAGACCCTGAAGTTATCGTTTATGCGACACCAGATGACAAACGCCCTTCTATTATTAACTTAGTTATTGAAAATATTGGCCCAGGTATGGCAAAAAGTGTGACGTTTAAGATGCCAGACTACTTTCCTGCAAATGCCTTTGGATTCGAAAGTGCAAAAAAGCCCGAGAATATGATTACCGGACCATTGATCTTTGGAATTCCTTCATTAGGGCCCGGTGCGAAGAGAGTGATAACTTGGGGGCAGTTTGGAGGGCTTAAGAAAGGTCTTGGTGACGAGGTTAGTTCAGTCGTTTGTCATTACACGGGAGATAGAATAGGACTGCCAGGACAGAAGAGCCTCCAAACAGAGTGTTTATTAGATATAAAGTCATTTGAAGCTACGGATGCTTCGGATAACAATTGGGACAAAAAGACTGCAAAAGAGCTTGAGAAAATTGCGAAGGTGTTAACTCAGTCTGCAACTGGCTTTAAATCAATAAAAATAGACTGCTCAATTAGTCGTGGCCATGCAGGCAATAATCTGGCATGTTTTCGCCATGTCGCACTAAATCAGATACGGCGTGAGAATACAGTAATCGCCAGCGTGAATCGCAAACAAAAAATGGCAACCATGAGCGAAGAAGTACTGGACTTAATCGTAAATGCTTAAAAAACGTTCACGCTCTTGCCTTGGTAGCTTATGGACTCAAACTATGGCTGAAAAGATGTGGTTCCTGCTACACTTACTTTTGTTATTGATGGTTGTGGAAGGTTTCGGCGGTATGATTACGTTGCATCCTAACCTGGGATTGAATTTAGCTTAAATAAAGCGAGCTAATATTATTAGTATTTAAACTTGTGGAACGCTGGCAAGTTAAAGAGAATAGCCATGACCTGTCGTCATCTTGGGCAAAGAGCGAGGAAATATAAGCAACTTTTTCTTTCTTGAACAACTCCCGAGTAACCAAGGAGCAGCTTAATGGCATCAGAAGCAGATACCAGAGCAAACTATATCGACCCAGCACTAAGAGCCGCGCATTGGCAACCGGGCAATATCATTCGGGAGCACTACTTTACCGATGGCCGTAAGCTTGCTGGCGGTGTCCGTGGTCGTCGTTGTTTCGTCGATTATCTGCTCCACAAAGACAATCGTTACCTTGCAGTTGTTGAAGCAAAAAAAGAATCTGAGCATCCAACCAAAGGCCTTCAACAAGCCATCGACTATGCTAAGAAGCTACTCGTTCGTTTTGTCTATTCAAGCAACGGCAAGCAAACCTATGAGTTTGATTTAGAAACCGGCAAAGGCGACTACATCGAGTTTTACCCAACACCACAAGAGCTTGAAAACCGCTACGCGGGTGTTAATTCGGATCTAGGCCAGCAGCTTCGTAATGTGCCTTTCCATTTAGAAGGCGCAATGCAGCCGCGTTATTACCAAGAATTAGCGGTCCATGCCGCCACAGATGCCATTGGTAAGGGTAAGCCACGCGTGCTGTTAACGCTGGCGACTGGCACAGGTAAAACCTTTATTGCCTTTCAAATCGTCCATAAACTGTTTCAGTCCCGTTGGAACAAAGAATCTCCGGGTACACGTAGGCCTAGAATTTTGTTTTTAGCCGATCGCAATATTTTGGCCGATCAAGCCATTAACACCTTCAATCCATACGAAAAAGATCTCATAAAAATAAACGGTGAAGAGGTACGCAAGCGGGGTGGAGTCGTGCCAACCAATGCACATATCTTTTTTGCCATTTACCAAGCCATTGCTGAGCGTGAAAATATTGAAGGCTACTACAAAGCGTATCCAAGTGATTTCTTTGACCTAGTAATGATTGACGAGTGTCACCGTGGCAGTGCTAATGAGACAGGCTCTTGGCGAGCCATACTCGATCATTTTGGCAGCGCTGTGCATGTCGGCCTAACAGCTACACCAAAACGTGAAGCTAACGTGGATACCTATGATTACTTTGGAACCCCCGCTTTTGAATACTCATTAAAAGATGGCATCAACGATGGTTTCTTAACGCCATATCGAGTTAAGCGCGTACGTACCAACTTAGACGAGCTTGTGCTAACCAAAGATGACCAAGTAATTGAAGGTGAATCAGGGCAAGACGTCTATCAGGTAGAAGATTACGACAAAAAAATCGTCGTAGATGAACGTACCGAGCTGGTCGCAAAAGCCATTTTAGACAATATCAATCCACTAGAAAAAACCATCGTCTTTTGCGAAAACCAAAATCATGCTCTCACCATGCGCGACATGATCAACAAACACAAAAAGCTGAAAGATCCGCACTACTGCGTGCGCGTGACCAGTGATGAGGGCAAAGTCGGCCGCGAGCTACTGGAAAAATTCCAAGATAACGACAAAGATATCCCCACCATCATTACCTCATCGCAAATGTTAACAACGGGGGTAGATGCCCGTAATGTGCGTAACGTAGTGCTGGATAGAACCGTTGGCTCAATGGTGGAGTTTAAACAAATTGTCGGTCGCGGTACCCGTGTTTTTGATGGCAAAGACTATTTCACCATTGTCGATTTTCGCGGTGCAACCAATAAGTTTTATGACAAAGATTGGGATGGTGAACCTGAAGCACCAGAGCCAGGAGGTATTGGTGAGCCAACACCACCCTACACACCAGAACCACCCGGAGGAACAGATGGCCCAGAGCCTGAACCGGGTGAGCCAAAACCTCGGTTGAAAGTAAAGTTAGGCAAACACCGTGAACTGAAAGTCATTGACGTTGAAACTCGTTATATCGATGAAAACGGCAAACCTCTCACGGTGCAAGAATTTGTTGAGCGCTTGATCACCCAATTACCAGGGTTGTTTAAATCGGTTGAGGAATTGCGGCAGATATGGTCAGACCCAGACGAACGCGAAACCTTGCTCGGTAAACTCGTACAAGCAGGCTTTGATAAAGAGCAACTCGCCACCCTACGACGCATGTTTGAAGCAGAAGAGTGCGATATCTTCGATCTGCTGGCTTTTTTAGCCTTTGAGCAGCCTATGGCAACCCGCAAAGCTCGTGCCGATCAAGTACGTACTAACAGTGCTTTCTTTAATCAGTACCAACAAGAAAAGGCACAGCAGTTTTTGCACTTTGTGCTTAACCGGTATGAGCAAACTGGCAGCACTGAGTTATCACGCGAACGCTTGCCTGCTCTTATCGAACTTTCAGGGTTGGGGACAGTGAAAGACGCCTCAACTGCATTCGGTGGCAAGCCAGCCTATTTACTGGCTGCTTTTAAGCAATTGCAACAACAGCTTTACCACGTGAATTAAAATGGAAATAACTTTATCTCCAAACCACCTTCATCCGGATGAGCAATCATTTAAGCTCAATAAATTTTCAGCTTTAATCGGCGAAAATGGGTGTGGGAAGTCGTCTATTCTTCAAACTATTTTTGAAGGGCGTATGTCGGACGTAATGCTATCTGATTGGAAAGTTGTTTGCTTTTCCTCTGGGCATAACGAGCGGTATTCAAGAGCTTTCTCTAACTATCTTAAAAAGGCTAGAAAATCAAAATCTGGGTTATCGTTACACTGTTTTTACTATGACAAAACCTGGTCTCCTTTATTAATCTTTTTGGCTTCTGTACTCAAAAAGCAAGGTAAAGTAAGGAACTTACTAAAATCGTTAGGGCTCGTTCAAGAAAGTGATGATTTAGGGGATGATATTAGTTCAATATTATCTTGTGGATTCAGAATTGATCGGCCATACATTAACAAAGTTGCAGCGGCTTTAAAACAAGAAGAAACTGGGGCAACAGATACCATTCGCTCAACCCCTTTTTTTAGAAGTCTTTCAAGCTTCATCGAAAATGTTATCGATGGAGTATATGATTTTGAAGATATTATTTCAAAACAAGACATTAAAATAACTAGCAGAGATATCTTCAATACATCTTTCGAGTCTGCTCACGTCGAAGGCGAGACTGACATAATTATGGACGATCCTGCAGTTACTTTTTTAACTCAAGCAATCGATGCCAACAACCCAATAACTAAAACAAGCCTCCGTTTAAAATTTTATAATGATCTTTCACTAGATGAAGTGAGTGATGGTGAATATCAGCTGTTGTTTGTTTATGCTCTATTAGACCTTTTCGATAACGAGAAAACGCTATTTCTTTTTGATGAAGCTGATAGCCACCTCCACTACAGAAATATCAATAAGCTCTGGGCAAGTATTGACAATGCAAAAGGCAGAGCCTTGATGACAACTCACCTATTGGATTCCATATCTGAAATCGGAGTTGAGAATATTCATGTAGTAAAGAAAGGCCGTGTTTTGCCTTTCACTGAGAGAAAAGAGCTGCAAGAACGCTTAGAGCAACTGTCAAATATAAATAAAGCAAAGCTAAAGACTTATGCACTTCATGAGCTCATCGTGCTTATGGATAACGAAAACGATTGGGAGATTTTTACTCGCCTTGTCATAAGAAAATTGGGACAAGAAACACATGGGGAGATCAAATCTCAATTTCGGAAGATATGCTGTATTTCCGTAGAATCAGGCTGGAACTCCCATACTTCATCTTTTGCAGCAAAAAAACTCAAATGGCTAGAGTCCTTTGTAAGCTACATTGATGGAAGTAATCACAAAGCCAAAAATGTTTACTTGATTTGCGATAGAGATAGCCTGCCATTAGCAAGCATAGACAACGAAAACTTACAGCTAAATGGCGGCAAAGATCTTACATCTTCTATAACAGGAAAATCCGAAATCAATGCTCAAATTCTTGTTTGGAGAAGGCGCGAAATGAAGCATTATCTTCTTTCATATACGGCATTGAAGCATCACCAACTACTCACAAAAATTAATAATGACTCTTTAGGGTTGGCCTGCCATCTCCATCAGAATATGAATGGCGACCATCAGTGCTTGGTAGATGAAGAAACTGGCAACAAAGCTCCGTTGGCAACTCAACACCTTGGAGAAAACTTAGAATTTAATGAAGGGCTTGGTCAACTTGCATCAAGTAAAGTAAAAAGCATTCTAGATCCGTTAATTAACACCGATGGAAATGGATTAGACATTGACAAGCTACAAGCCTATATCGATCTGATTCCGCCCGCAGAAATCAGCGAAGATATCACCAATATGTACAATTTTATTATCGGAAAACTATAAGCCATGTCATTACAACAAAAAATTGACCGAATTACCGACATACTGCGCCGCGACGATGGCATTAGTGGTGCTATGCACTATACCGAGCAAACCTCGTGGGTACTTTTCTTAAAGTTTTTGGATGATTACGAGTCTGAAAAAGAAGATGAAGCGGTACTATCAGGTAAAGATTATCAACCGGTGTTGGATGAAGCGCACCGCTGGTCAAATTGGGCCTGCCCAAAAAATGCTGAGGGCAAGCTAGATATTAACAAAGTTCGCACGGGCGATGACTTAACCGAGTATGTGAATAACGAGTTATTCCCCTACTTAAAAAGCTTTGCCAATGCCGCCGTTACAGGTTCAGACCCAAAGTCCTTCGCCTATAAAATTGGTGCCATCTTCCAGTATTTAGACAACAAGGTGGCGTCTGGCCATACTTTGCGTGAAGTGTTGGATATTATCGACACACTGAATTTCCAGTCCAGTGATGAAATGTTTGAACTCTCGCTGGTCTATGAAGGCTTATTGCAAAACATGGGCGATGCCGGTGGTTATGCGGGCGAGTTTTATACGCCGCGCCCCGTGGTACGAGCCATGATTAAGACCATTGACCCACAAGCCGGGCAAACCATTTACGATGCAGCGGCAGGCTCGTGCGGATTTTTAGTGGAAGCCTTTGAGCATCTAAAGGGCAAAAAGAACCAACTATCTACCGAGCAGTGGGATTTTATTCAACGCGACACCTTCTTCGGTTACGAGAAAACCTCGCTGGCGTACGTGATGGGTATGATGAACATGATTTTGCATGGCATCGAGTCACCAAACCTATTTCGTGGAAATACACTGACCCAAGATATCCGAAATATTCAAGAGAAAGACCGTTATGACATCATCCTTGCTAATCCGCCTTTTGGTGGAAAAGAGAAAGACCAGATCCAACTGAACTTTCCCATTAAAGCGAATGCCACCGAATTGCTGTTCATGCAGCACTTTATGAAAACTCTGAAAAGTGGCGGCAAGGCAGCCATCGTCGTACCAGAAGGTGTGCTATTCCAAACCAACAATCAGTTTAAACAAGTCAAACAAGATCTGCTCGAAAACTTTAATCTGCACACCATTTTAAGCCTGCCTGCAGGGGTGTTTTTGCCGTACTCGGGTGTTAAAACTAACGTGCTGTTTTTTGAGCGTAGCGGCGGCACCAGCGATGTGTGGTATTACGAATGTGAGCCCGAGCAAAAACTCACCAAAAACAAGCCCATCACCGATGAGCACCTAAAAGAGTTTGTCGAGCTGTACAGCAGCCGCGAAACCACAGAGCGCTCTTGGACGGTATCCGCCAGCAAACTGGCTGAAGATTATGACCTATCCGCCAAAAACCCAGCCAAACAAAAAGATGCAGAGCATTTAGCGCCAAGCGATATCCTCAAGCAAATTCGAACCAAGGAAAAACTGGTGTCAGGCCTATTAGATGAAATTGAAGGCCTGTTGGCGGAGAAATAAGAATGGAACAGGTTTTGTATAAATTACCGGATGGTTGGAAAAGGGTTTGTGTAGATGATGTCTGCACAAAAATCACTGATGGAGCACATAAGACTCCAAAATATACAGATGATGGTGTTCCATTTCTATCTGTAAAAGATGTCAATAAAGGCCTTATCGATTTTTCAAATACTAGGTTTGTGAGCCAAGAAACACATGATGATCTGTATAAACGTTGCAATCCTGAGCGCAATGACATTTTGTATACGAAAGTTGGCAGTACAGGTGTTGCAAAGATCGTTGATACTGATAGGGAATTTAGCTTATTCGTAAGTGTCGCACTACTAAAACCTAAGTCTGAACTAATCGATTCAAAGTACTTTGAATACGCTTTGAATTCTCCCGAATCTTATGCTCAAGCGCAGGCATTAACACGTGGCGTTGCAAACAGAAATTTGGTTCTAAAAGATATAAAGTCGATTACATTTAATTTTGCTCCTATCAAGGAACAAAAACGCATTGTCGAAAAACTCGACGCACTGCTCACCCGCATCGACACCGCCATTGAGCATTTGCAGGAAAGCGTCACACTGGCTGATTTGCTTTATGCGAGTGAACTGAATGAGATTTTTAATCCAAGATCCTTACCAATAAACCAAAATGGAATTTATGAATTGCCACATGGATGGGAGTGGCAAGAGCTAGCAGATGTTGTTGTTAAAACGGAAAATTTGAACCCGTTAAAGCATGCTGATCAAATATGGACGTATATTGATATATCCTCAGTAGATCGTGATCGATTTGCGATTAAAGACCCAAAGGAAATTCTAGGAAAAGATGCTCCATCACGTGCGAAAAAGCATGTACAGCTAAACGACGTGATATTTGCGACGACACGACCAAACTTGAAGAACATAGCGCTGATTCGGGATGAATATAGCTCACCAGTGGCATCGACAGGTTTCTGTGTACTCAGGGCTAACGAAAAGGTTTTACCTGCCTATTTGTTTTATTTTGTTACTACAGATTTTGTTCAAGCGCAAATTGAACCCTATGTTGGTGGTGCTTCATACCCTGCTATTACGGATGGAAATCTTAAAAAGGCACTAATACCAATTCCGGGCTGCGAAGAACAAAAACGCATTGTTGAAAAAATAAATAGTATTGGAAAATTGCATGTAGGTTTGAAAGAACAGTTGCAATTTAAAATAACAAGTCTTAGACAGTTAAAAGCATCAATTCTCGATTCTGCCTTTAAAGGCGAGCTCTAAGGAGGGAGTATGGCATTCGATACCACAGTTTTTGAACAAAAAGAGTTCAGAGCAGCAATAAACAAACTCGAAGAATTGCTCTCTCATTCAAAAGCGGTTTTGTTAGGTGCTGGGGCGAGTAGATGCGCGAATTTACCACTGACAGATCAGCTAACGGCTGAGGCACTAAAAAGTGAAAAGCTCTCAGCTGATTCAAAGCAGATATTGACTGCCATACAAACGTCTTTTTCTGGCGCAAATCCAGCTTCACACATAGAAGATTACCTAAGCGAGCTAGTCGATTGGCTTGCTATTACAGCTCGTAGAGCAAATCGCAATGTAACCGCTAGCGATGTATCTATTGGAGGTACTGAATATAGTAATGATCAGCTATTAGCAGCGATAAACGAGATAAAACTCGCTATTTTTGACGTAATTAATGTTGAAGTAGATTCGGCTGTACATGAGCGTTTTGTTCAGGCACTGCATCGACCAATGCGACCAGGAAAAGACAGCTTACCAAGCACCATCGATTATCTAGTGATGAACTACGACACGCTAATTGAAGACTCACTCGCACTATCACAGTTGAGATATGCCGATGGTTTAGAGGGCGGTGTATCAGGATGGTGGAACCCTTCAACGTTTGAACAGAACAATCTAGATGCCCGAGTATTTAAGCTACATGGTTCCATCAATTGGGCTGAACATGCTTCTTCATCAACACCATTGCGTATTGCTCCGCATTTGAAGCGCAGTCAAGATCAAGCTGCAAAGATTATGATTTGGCCTGCATCTACTAAATACCGTGAAACACAACTCGATCCATATGCGAACTTAATGCATAGAGCGAGATCAGTTTTGAACCCGCGAGGTGGTAGCCAACGAGTTTTGTTGATCGCCGGTTATAGTTTTGGTGATACACATATCAACCTAGAGATCGAACGCGGTTTAAGGGCTTCAAATGGCAATTTAACCGTAATTGCGTTTACGAGCGACTCTGTGCCTAGTGGCGCGCTGCAAACTTGGTATGAAGACAACGCGATCAACGAACAAGTACTTATTTTTGCTGATAAAGGTTTTTATCACGCCGATCACAAGGCAACAGCAGAAAATAGCATTGAATGGTGGAAGTTTGAAAACCTAACCCAGATCCTTGAAAGAGGTATTTGATATGGATAACAAATACATAAAACCTATCGAGAATCTCTCTATCGGAAAAATTATTGAGGTAGATGGATCGCGCATTATCGCCGAGCTCGACCCTACTATTTCAGACTTATCCCGCGTATTTGCTGGTGAAAACTATCCAATTGGCCAATTTGGATCAATCATCAAAGTTCATTTTGGCCGCCGCTCTATTTATGGCTTAGTCAGTCGATTACGTATGAAGGCTGACTACCAGCTAGAAAAGGGCTTGCCTATTGCCTCTTCTGATGAACGCATTATTGAAGCGGATTTATTTGGTGAGGGTGAATGGCGCAAGAAGGGAGATAATGAATTTGCCCTTGAATTTGAACGCGGTGTCGCCACTTACCCACTTCCTCAGCAAACTATTTACCTGACGCCTAAATCAGAACTCAGATTTATTTACGGTGATGCCAAAGGGGCCGTTATTCAACTGGGTGAGCATGTTGGTTCTGGTGGTGCCCCTTGTTACGCAGAACTGAATGAATTGCTAGGTAAGCACACTGCCATTCTTGGCTCCACCGGTGCCGGTAAATCAGGAACCGTTGCGGCGGTTATTCACAGTATTCTTGAACGAGGTCAGATAGCGAATCATGAGCATTGGCATCCGCAAATCATTATTCTTGATCCACATAATGAATATGGAAAAGCGTTCCCAGATCACCAAAGGTTGTCTACCGATGAAGGGTCACTGAAACTACCGTATTGGCTCCTCGATTTAGAGGAGTCACTGAGTTTGTTTATCGGCAAGACCGAGTTTGCAGCAACATCACAATCAAATATTGTTAAAAATGCGCTAATAGCGGTTCGTGAGGCAGCAGCTGGACAGCTTGGTCTTGATAAGAACCAATTAACGGTTGATTCGCCGATTCCTTACATTATTGGAAGTGCAGAAGGCTTAGATCATTTCGGATTCAAAGATGGAGTACGCTACGAAGAAGGATTAATCGGCGCCATCAACGCACAGCGACCAGAAAACAAAGATAAAAAGCAGCATGAGGATTTTAGTCGAGTTATTCGAAAAATAGATTCATTGCTAAAAGATGGTCGACTTAAATTTATGATGGAAAGTTGGGATGGCGACAAAGATCCGTTACCTACAGTCGTCAATCAGTTCTTAACGCAGCAAACCACAGTGCAAATTGTTGACTTGTCTGGTGTACCTAATGAAGTGGCAGGGGTAGCTAGCGCTGCAATCGCGAGAATCGTTTTTCAACTCAAAGTCTGGCAAACCGAGGCTGAGCGGCAAAATAGCCCAGTACTTTTGGTGTGTGAAGAGGCACACCGATACGTACCGAATAGAGGTGAAGCTCAATATGAGGCTGCTCAATCTGCAATTCGTCGAATTGCAAAGGAAGGTCGAAAATATGGCGTTGGTCTGTTATTAGTTTCGCAAAGACCGAGTGAAGTTGAAGCAACAGTGTTGTCGCAATGCAATTCATGGATTGTACTTCGAATAACCAATGATGCCGACCGCGAGCATGTTCGTAGTGTGTTACCTGATTCGATGTCCGGTTTAACCAAAATGCTTTCTGGCTTAAGGCGTCAAGAGGCTATCTTTGTTGGTCAAGCAGCAACCCTGCCAACTAGAGTGATGATTCGTAGCTTATCAGAAGAGCAACTACCTCGTTCAAATGATGTGGATTTCGATAAAGGCTGGCAGCAACAGGCGATGACAATTGAGCAAATTAGTGTTGTGGCAGCAAAATGGCGGTATCAGTCAAAATGAAACAACAGTTAGAGATTTTACTTCGTTGCAATAGCGAAAACGAAATCGTTGAGTTCAAAGAAGCGAAAAGAAACTATGATTTCAACAAGCTGGGAAGGTATTTTTCAGCTTTAAGCAACGAAGCAAACTTGAAACGGGTTAAGCAAGCTTGGTTGGTTTTTGGGGTTAAAGACAATCAAACTGTTGTTGGAACCAAGTTCCGAGCAAGCCCCAAAGAGTTGCAATCTCTCAAAAAAGAAGTCGCAGACAAAACCACTAATCGGCTGACCTTTGTAGCTATACACGAGATCGATCACTCCGAGGGTCGAGTTTTAATGTTTGAAATACCTGCAGCGCCACAGGGCATACCCATAGCTTGGGATGGTCACTACTATGGTAGAGATGGCGAATCTCTCGGACCATTGAATTTGGAGGAAATTGAGCGAATACGCTCTCAAAGTCGTTTGACAGATTGGAGCGCAGAAGTTGTGCCATCGGCTTCTGTTTATGATCTTGCCCCAGAAGCTATTAAGGTAGCTCGCGAGAAGTTTTTTCAGAAGAATCCTAAACTGGTCAATGAAGCCGAGCATTGGGATGACATTACATTTTTAAATAAAGCAAAGCTTACGATAAATAATCAGATAACACGCACAGCGATTTTGTTATTAGGTAAGAGTGAATCGTCCTACTTTCTCAACCCTGCTTCGGCAACAGTTACTTGGATTCTTAAAGATAGAGACGGGCTTGAGCGCGACTATCAGCATTTTGACTGCCCATTATTGCTAAGCGTAGATGAAGTATTCCATAAAATACGGAATCTGAAGTACCGGTATATGAAAGAAGGCACGCTGTTCCCCGAAGAAATCGACCAGTACGATCCGTACATTATCCGAGAAGCATTGAATAATGCGATTGCCCATCAGGATTACGAACTTGGCGGGAAAGTTTCGGTAATTGAATTTGAAGATGGTCGTTTGTGTTTCAGCAATTTAGGCCTGTTTATTCCTGGTTCGGTTGAGTCAGTGATCCAATCAGATGCTCCGGAGAGTCGATATCGAAATCGCTTTTTGGTAGACGCCATGGTGAATCTCAATATGATCGATACCATTGGTAGCGGTATTCGGAAGATGTTTCTTATTCAAAAGAAGCGATTCTTTCCTTTGCCTGAATATGAGCTCGGTAATAATCGGGTTCAGGTAACTATTACAGGTAGAGTCATTGATATTGCGTACGCAAGGAAGTTAGCTGAGTATCCTGAGTTGACCTTGGAAGACATCATCTTGATGGACCGGGTACAAAAGCGAAAGCCTTTAAAAGAAGAGCAGGCCAAGCATCTAAAAGCCCTTGGAGTTATTGAAGGTCGCAAACCCAACTATCATATATCAGCCCAGGTTGCAGACCATAGCGGAGATCGGGCGCAATATATTCGTAATAGAGCCTTTGACGATCAACATTATAAGCAGTTGATTATTGAGTATATTGGAAAATTCGGAACTGCAAAACGTGTAGACATTAATGGATTGCTTTTAGACAAATTACCAGATGTTCTGGATCCGAACCAGAAGGATAATAAGATCAAAAACCTTCTGCAAGCGATGAGAAAAGAGGGATTGATTGAGCCAGAGGGGAAGTCTTGGCGAAAGTCTAAAACCGGATAGTTTAGACATTTTTAGATATTTTTAGACATTTATTCTTGTCTTGGGTGTGGGTGCGAGCAAACTTAATACTCTTCCTAATAGGGCTCTACCTCGCACGCGCTGATAGCTGAATTTGAACAAAGCGATCTCAGCCAGTAAGTCGACAAGCCCTGTAAATTGGCCACTTTAAGAGCATCAATAGGTAGGAGTTGCTGTAAGATTGCAAAATAAATGACAATGGGAATCGCTGAAACTAGCGGCCTGTTGATCAGTGATTCGTGTTCTCGGCACAGTGAACTCCTCCTTTCTGCTGTACCGAACCTTATCAGATCAACCGGGCAAGATGATTGTCGCTAGACCGGCCACCGTAATTGTCGCTTAATAGAGGAGACTTATCCAGACTCGTCCGTGATAAGTTTACGCATGATTTTAGGTGGCTTTAATACCCCTAAAGAAGGGTATTCAATTTTGAGTATGATACTTTATTACTTAAGTCTGGGTGGATTTAGCCCGAATATTGCCATTCAGTATGATACTTTATTTTTTCAGTGCTAAATCTCGATAACGAAAAATCAGTAACTTACGGCTCGACGAGTATGAAACTTTATTACTACGCCACAAAGGGCCGCATCAAGCGGCCCTTTTTATTAGTACGGTTTTCTCGGCGGATCATGGATCACCACTGTGCCGGCGAGTTTATCGTGCCAGCCTTGTTTTCTATTATCGATGCCCACCCAAATGATGCCGAGCAGCAGCGGAAGCGTGGAAACGTAATAGCCCAAGTAACGGCCAATTAACCTGGCAGTGGGCACGGGCAGTCCTGTTTCTGCATCGACTATTTTTAGGCCAAGCAACATCTTGCCCGGCGTTGCGGAGCGATAGACCCAAAATAAAATAATCACAACAGCAGGGAAAATATAATTAAACAGTAGATCCCAAAAGCCGAGAACACGGGCATCGCTGCGCCAATAATCAAATCCGTAAATCGCGAATAAGACGGGCAATACAACCATCATTAATAGTACGGTATCAATTAATGCGGCGCCAACGCGCACCCAAAAACCTGCATAGTGGATATCGTTCATTCCATGCCCTTATAGTGATGTGGATTTTGGCTTTATAAGTCATCCAACGACATCGAGTTACCGACCTGTCTGCCGGGTGGCTTGTTCTCTCAACGATAGTATTTCCGATTGTGAAAATAGCCAAATGGGTTCATATGCTTTGCGGCATTCTGCGCGTGTTTATCGACCATTTCCTTAACACTCATGTCTGATTTATACATAAATTGAATACGATAAATGCGGCGCTCTAATGAACGGAAATCAATCAAGAATCGCTTTGCTTTTTTTGTGTAGGCCACTAGTTATGCCACACTTTCCAAAGGCTTAGCAACACGATTCAGCACTCGATATCAGTCGTCTTTACCAAATAAGTGACAATCGGAGGTTTTATTGTGATCTCACCGGAGTACAATCACGAAGGCGAAATACAACATGATTCAGAGATCCTGACAGCATGAATTCATACATTCTTGATATTCAAAATTTAAGCAAACAGTACCCGTCGGGGCACAAGGCGCTAAACGATGTAAGCTTGCAAGTCGAACGCGGTAAAATTCTCGCGCTGTTGGGGCCCAATGGCGCGGGTAAAACCACACTAATCAGCATTGTGTGTGGGTTGGTAAAGCCAGGCCCGGGAAGCATCCAAGTGGATGGTTTAGATGTAATTCGTGACTATCGGGAAGTGCGCAAGAAAATCGGCTTGGTGCCTCAGGAACTCTCGGTCAGCATGTTTGAGACGGTGTGGGATACCGTGACTCTGAGTCGGGGAATGTTTGGCAAGCCTGCCGATCCCGTGTATTTGGAAAGCTTACTGCGCGAGTTATCGCTATGGGATAAGCGCAAGAGCAAGATTATGACCTTATCCGGCGGCATGAAACGCCGCGTTCTGATTGCTAAAGCGCTGTCACACCAGCCGGATATTCTGTTTTTGGATGAGCCTACGGCGGGCGTGGATGTGGAGTTGCGGCGCGATATGTGGGGTCTGATTCGCCGTCTTCGCGACAATGGCGTCACCATTATTTTAACGACCCACTACATCGAAGAAGCCGAAGAAATGGCGGACCGTATCGGGGTAATTAATAAAGGTGAGCTGATTCTGGTCGAAGAAAAAAACACCCTAATGACCCGGTTGGGAAGCAAAAACCTGATTTTGGAACTGGCTGAACCGATTCAACAGATACCGGAAGCGCTGGCGCCTTACGGTCTCACACTGAGCAAAGACGGCGCGCAGCTTGTGTACACTTACGATAGCCATGCGGGACATGAAATCAGTGTTCTTCTGAGGGCACTGCAAGAGCAGGGAATCGAATACCGAGACCTGCACACGAGGCAGAGTTCGCTGGAAGATATATTTGTTAATTTAGTGGCGGAGGGCGTATGAATCATCATGCTGTTAAGGCCATTTATCACTTCGAGATGGCACGTACCTTCCGCACATTAATGCAGAGTCTGGCTTCTCCTATCTTGTCCACGTCATTGTATTTCATTGTGTTCGGAGGAGCGATTGGTTCGCGGATGATGGATATCGACGGGGTGAGCTATGCCGCTTACATTGTCCCCGGATTAATTCTGATCACGGTACTGACGGAAAGCACGTCAAATGCCTCGTTGGGTATTTACATGCCGAAGTTCACCGGCACGATTTATGAGGTGTTATCTGCCCCTATTACCCCTTTCGAGATTATATTGGGCTACGTTGGCGCTGCGGCGACGAAATCCGTGTTGTTGGGGCTTCTCATTCTCGTGAGCGCTCGGCTATTCGTGGATTTTTCCGTGCTCTACCCGCTGTGGATGTTGCTCTTCCTCGTGGTTATTTCTGTCACCTTTAGTCTATTTGGGTTTATTCTCGGGCTCTGGGCCGACAGCTTTGAACGTCTTGGGATAATTCCCACCATGGTCATTACACCGCTGGTATTCCTTGGTGGAAGCTTCTACTCCATCAGTATGCTCCCGCCCCTATGGCAAACCATCACCATGTTTAACCCGGTGGTTTACTTAGTCAATGGTTTTCGTTGGAGTTTCTACGGCGTGGCCGATGTGCATGTGGGCTTTAGCTTGGCCATGATCACTTTGTTCCTTGTCACTTGTTTTAGTATTGCCTGGTGGATGTTACGGACGAGTTACAAGATTAAAAATTAGCGTCTGAGAACGTGTTGAATATCAGGCTGAACCTTAGAGTCTCTAATTTTCGGCCTGTTTTTTATCCATTGATCGCAAAGCGACTTGTCGTTTAAATCGAACCCTCGCAAAACCCACGTCAACGTCCCTCATTCTATGACTTTGATTTACTAAATAACTTTGATCCTCCGAAATTGCTACCAGATACTATACTTTTAGTTGAGTTACGCAAATGTGGAGGCCTGTATGAGTAACTTCATTAAATACGGCCTGAGCGTGTTCTCAGTACTTTCGGTGGTTGGGTTACTACTTGTCAGTTGCGGAGGCGGTGGTTCTGGCGGTGGCAGTGATACAGGTGAAGATCCTTATAACGGAGGGGATCCATTACAACCCACCCTAAGCTCTATACAATCTCAGGTATTTACACCTATTTGTTCCGTTTGTCATTCTGGAGCGTCGGCTCCTGAAGGCTTGCGTCTTGAAAGTGGCGTATCTGCTGACATGCTGATTAATGTTCCCAGCGCACAGGTTCCAAGCCTGTACCGAGTAGATCCAGGTAACGCCGACGATAGCTACATCATTCATAAGCTCGAAGGCACGAATGAAGTCGGAGAACGCATGCCAGAAGGGGGTCCCTATTTATCCCAAAATGTTATCAACGTGATACGACAGTGGATCAATAATATGGACTCAAGCACACAACATTTATTTTCTGCCTCAATGGGCGCCCCACAAGTTTCGGCGGGCTGGCCTGTTGAGGGTACGCGACTCACCATGGATAGTGTTCCAAGACAAATGATTATTCGGTTTTCGGAGCCTTTGGAGCCTGCGTTCCTATATCAGCAAAGTATTCGATTGCTCGTGTTGAATCAGCCGGAGCCTGCAACTGGATTGGCAACGGAAATTTATGAGTTAGATTTTCAATTTGATCCCGAATATCCCAACCGAGTGATAGTGAATGTGGCGGAGCACGTTTGGTTGGCAGGGGGTGTCTATGAACTGCATGTTGCAGGAACGGGGCCTTATGCATTAATGGGATACTTCGGTGAACTAGTCGATGGACAAGGCACTGGTCAACCCGGCAGTGATTGGTCAATAGTTTTCAGTGTGGAGCCTGAAAAGTGAAAACATCGCGAGTGACGCTGACATTATTGATCGTGATTAGTCTTGGCATGGGTGTCGCGAAAGCAGAGCCATGGATTGCTGTGAAAACTGGCTACAACTGTAGCATGTGCCATACCAATCCTAATGGCGGTGGGATGCGCACCGAGTTTGGTAATGCTTGGGCTCAAATGAATATGTCGGCACGACCGATATCAGACGATAGCAAGCCTTGGTCTGGGTTACTGGGCCCGGGCTTGCGTATCGGTGGCAATGTGCGTGCTGATACCACCTATCACACTATTGATGGTCAGGAAGATCGGGCTGATATGGCGTTGTCCGAAGGACGCGTATACCTGCAAATTCAGCCATTACCTGACCTTGAAATCTATTTTGATCAACGTATTGCGCCCGGTGGAAGTTTAAACCGTGAAGCCTATGCACGGCATTGGTTTGGTGAACGGCAATGGTATATAGCGGCCGGGCGAATGTATTTACCTTACGGGCTTCGACTAGAAGACGATAGCGCGTTCGTTAAGCAGATATCCGGATTGAATTTCACCACACCAGATACAGCTGTTTTGCTTGGCAGAGAAGCTCGGCAGTGGAATCTTCAACTTGTTGTTAGTGAAGGAGCCCAAAGCTTAAGAGGAAAAGCACTGACGGCTCGAGCTGAATTTGTACATTCAGCGTGGCGAGGTGGAGCGAGTATTCATAGTAATCAAACGGATTTTGGTGAGCGCAATATGCTCAGTGTGTTCGGCGGATTCCGAACGGGCAATATCGGCTGGCTCGCTGAGATCGGACGGGTTGAAGACACGTCCCTCCCGGATCAATCACAGGAGCACGATATTGGTTTGTTGGAAGCCAATTGGTTTTGGCGTGATGGTCACAATTTGAAGTTAACAACGGAGTTGTGGCAGTCTGACATGGGCTCAACGAGCCGCAGGCAAAGTATGGTTTGGGAATATACCCCTTGGCCATTTACTCAAATCAGGGTTGGGGGTCGTGTTCTGAGTGGTCGGGATATACAGGAACATGAACTGTTGTTTCTACAACTGCATGCGTTCTTTTAATGCCCACGGTGTTCGCCAGATTTCTTAACAATCGAAGACCCAGAAGCCCGTCAATGTGTTACTGAAAAAGGAACTCTTTAGGCAATATTTGCTCCGGCTCAGTTTGGAAAAACATAGACGTTGCACCTACTCCTTTAGAACCACTGTAATAATTTGCTACTGCAAACGCGGGTCCATTTTCATATTCCAATATGCCAATGATATAGCATGATTTGGACCCTAGCTGTCTTGTACTCAACACTGACGCCGTTTCGATAGGGCCGAAAAATTGTTCAATTTGCTCAAGAACCTGCGCTTGTTGTAGTGCTTGTGCGTCATTTTCTAAGGGGCCATTCTTTATAACTTCTCTCATAAAAGCAGTCGCGCCGTCCTTCTTGTATGCCGCCACCGCATTTGAAAACTCCTGATTTGCTTTATCGCAAATGCTGCCTGCGAACGTACTGCTGCTCACCAGAGCTAGGGCGATTAAAATGAATAACTTTTTCATGGTTCCTCCTATGGGGGCAATCTTGTTTAAGTGTCTGACTTTATCTGCCTTTTTCGATGGAGGCAATATTTTGCACCGTCCTCGCAGGCCACAGAAAAATAAGGAAATTAAGAATATAACGGTGACGTACAAAAGTGCTTTGAGCCCGAATATTACCTTGCCTAATCCTGCAATCTCTCTTAAGTTTTAAGCGTTTAGGAACGAACAGGTTTCGTGATCGTTAGCCTGGTTGGGTATGATTCACCTAGAAATATCTAAACATTGATTGGTTCAGTTCTCTAGATAGAAAGATTAAACGTTTTTGCAGTTGGTTACCTAATGTGCATAAAAATACAGTCACAAAGGAAATAAAGCACGGATGAAGACACTCCTACTGGTCATTGTCGCCATACTCAGCGGATGCGGGAGTACCGTTAATGCCCCCGATTTTGCGAATGAGCCGTCCTACGCAGGCATCAAGGATGGGCAATTGGTGTATACCGGGTCTCTCTCGGAGGCGTCGAACAAGGCGCTTTTCGAAGCCTATGAACAAGCCTCGAATAAACCGACTCGACTTTTGATTTCAAGTACGGGTGGCGAAATTCGGCTTGGACTTGAGCTGGGGCGTTGGATTGTTCAGCATGAACTCGATGTGGAAGTTCTCGATCTGTGTGCCTCTTCTTGTGCAAATTATGTATTCCCTGCGGGTAAAACCAAATACCTGCGCAAAGATTCGGTGTTGATCTGGCACGGTAGTGCATGGCAAGAAAATTGGAAGGTAGCCGAGGACACGCAGAAAGTTTTTGATCAATGGTTAGATGTTATCCGGGCTTCGGAAACAGAGTTTTTTGCCGAACTCGAAGTCGATAATATGCTCGCGGTCTATGGTCAGCGTAATAGGCCCACATTGTTGCGACTCGTCGTTCACAACCTAAGGCACGGGTCCGGCCCGAAACAAGGTGTCGATTATTCTCTAGCGGATATGAAACGGTTTGGGTTACACAATATTGTTCTCGTTGATGGTGAATGGGATTGGCGAAAGTATCGGCCAGGCGTAAGAGGAGATGTTGTGCGCATTCCTGTAAGTAACGATTATGAGTTTACGCTGCGGCGGTTTGAGATCTAGCGTCACTTTTAAAGGCGCTGCAATTTTCGCGTGGAAGCACGATGTTGAACATACGACGGCCCAAGACGATTCTAGGAATGGCTTAGATATGGATAAAGGCGAATATATAACAACCCTTTCGAAAATACAGGCTGGGCTCTATCCAGTGAGAATTGATTCAGACAAGTTTGTTTCGCGCAGATTCATCGCTGAATTGATCGAAAAAGGGTACGTGAGCGCAAAGATACAAACCCCAAACAACAGCACCTTTGTGAATCTCTCATTAACTGCAGACGGAAGAGTAAAGTTAGCTAAGCTCAAGCGTGAAAATCCGTGGTTAACAAAAATGCTGTTGTTGAAGTCGATTAAGATCAACGGCTTTCATATTTTATTTGGTTTATTGTCGGCGTATTTCATCAATGCTCTGATGAAGTTGTTCTTTGGCCGCTAGCTGAACATTTAAACAGGAGGAACCATGTCGAAACATCCAATTTTTGCGATGGCATTTGCCAAGGTTTATCCCATGTATGTGCAAAAGGTAGAGCGTAAGAACCAAAGCAAAAACGACGTAGATCGGATTATTTGCTGGCTAACGGGCTACGATCAAGCGGGTCTTGAGGCGCAAATCGAAAAGCAGGTCGACTTTGCGACCTTTTTCGGCGAAGCGCCATCGATGCATCCTAATTGCCATCTGATTAAAGGTGTGGTGTGCGGTGTTCGCGTGGAAGAGGTGGAGGATCCACTGATGCAGAAAATTCGCTGGCTCGACAAACTGATCGACGAGCTGGCAAAAGGCAAAAAGATGGAGAAAATATTGCGAGAGTAAATGTTTAACGTGCTATCGAACGACGATTAAACAGATTCACAGAAGGTTTGCGCTCCACCGTGAACCTCCCATCAGGATGCTCGCAAAAGCCGTAAACAAACGGCGGTGTTTGCTCGGGGATGACATAAAGCAAATCGGTAAACCAAACACAGCCGAGGGCGTCCTGTTCCATAAATATCGGATAGGTTTTAAAGTCGCGCACTGGGCTAAACGCAGGATGCTCCCAGGCTCGTTTTGCATCGGCGTTGGGTGCCGTGGGGTAGAATTGCCAGTGCAGATTATGGGGCGGAGTAAAGCCATCGACGGTGTCCTGAATCAGCGGCAATGGCCACTGTAATGGCGCGCGATTGCTGATACGCACATGTGCTTGCCAAAACCCATCGTGGCCTCCTGTCACTAACTTCCAATGAAACACTGAGAATGGTTGCGGCCATGCGGCCAGTTGCTGCGGCAAATTCGGATGTGTTTTATGGGCAATCTGGATCGCTTCTTGTTTCTGCACATAGGCAAAACCGAGCCACGCCATGGCAAAGGTTAAGCTACAGATGAGTATCCAGGGTTTCCACTGTCGGTATACCGCCCACAGGCCAAGCAAGATACTTGCGCTAAAGATCAGATCAACCAGGAAAATAAGACCGAACGACACCCGTTCTTGACTGAGTGGCAGCCAAATACCGACATCCCAAGCGGTAATCAGATCAAGGGCGATGTGGGAAAAAATGCCGGCGAGGCCAATCCAATAGATGATCGAAAATGATGGTCGCGCGCGAGCGGAGCAGAGCCCTCTCTGAATGACTATCAGGAGTAATGCAAATAGCCCTGCCCACAGAGGCGCGAGTAAGAGGGAATGGGTATAGGTACCGTGCCAATAGGCATGGTAATGCAGCGGGCTAATAACGTAGCTGAGAATATCCATATCGGGAAGCAAGCCGGCAAGGGCGCCAATAAAAAGCGCCTGATTTTGGCTTATATCCAGGCGGCCTATCGTTGGATCGTTCGACTCAGGTTGGCGCTGTAATCGCAGTAAGCGCCGTACTGCACTTCCCGCAAGGGCACCGGCCGCAGCATGGGTAATGGGATCCATGGGTTATGTCCACAGACTTATACGATCACCCCGCCGTAACGCTTTTTGCAATTGCGCCCGAGTATTCAATTGATTGGGTGATTTATCGTTTAACCAATACACAAAAATGCCAATAAACAGACTACTTAAGGCAATTTCTTGGCCAATACGTTGGATATGACTGGCTTTCAGCTCGGCGGCTTCCCGAAACCATTGCACGGTGCGACTGATCCGCAACAAGCCTGCCGCCTGTAAATGAAAATGGCCGGGTTCAAGTTTGTATAACAGCATGTCGCCGGTGAGCTTATGATAAGGCGCGAGGGCATCGAGCCAGCTTTGCATGGCCAGTTGCAATCGCTCGGTGGTGGTCAAAGGGCTGTTTGGGCTGTGGTCGTCGCCCACATGGACATCGCTGGAGTGTTTTGGAAACTGCGCGAGCATCTCTTGATCGGCTTGGTCCAGCCACGCATCGACGATATCGTCTTTTTGCGGAAATTCCCGATGAATTTGCGCCAGAGAAATATGTAAATAGCGGGCAATCTGATGCAGTGTGAGCTTTTCCCACCCTAAGTCGCTACCTAGGGTGAGGGCTGCATCAAGAATGTCGTCACGGCTTACCGCTTTTTTCATATCAGCCTCAACATCTAATGGGTGTACCCATGAGTATAGTTAAGGCGCGCCAATCATTCCTTCTTGTCTTCCGTGCGCAGTTCAAAATCACTGGCATCGTGGCGCTCAATCAATTGCTCATGGGGCTCGCCCCACGCGCGGTTTACCATTTGCCCCCGTTTCACGGCCGGACGCTGGGCAATTTTCTCGGCCCACTTCACCACGTGTGTATAGGTATGGGCTTGTAGAAATTCCGCTGCTTCATAAACTTCATTGCGCACCAAGGCGCCATACCAAGGCCAAATCGCGATATCTGCAATGGTGTACTCGTCGCCAGCCACGTAGGGGTGTTTGGCTAACTGTTGGTCGAGCACATCAAGCTGGCGCTTCACTTCCATGGTGTAACGGTCGATAGGATATTGGTATTTCTCAGGGGCGTAAGCATAGAAATGACCAAAGCCGCCGCCAAGAATCGGTGCGCTGCCCATCTGCCAAAATAGCCAGTTCAAACATTCGGTGCGCTTCGCCGGATCTTTGGGTATGAATTCGCCGAACTTATCCGCTAAATAGAGCAAAATCGACCCTGATTCAAACACACGGATCGGCGGTTGTGTGCTGTGATCAACCATCGCGGGGATTTTTGAATTCGGGTTTGCGGCAACAAAACCGCTACCAAATTGGTCGCCCTCCATAATGTTAATCATCCAGGCATCGTATTCAGCGGCGCTAATACCCCGCGCCAGCAGCTCTTCCAGTAACACCGTTACCTTCACGCCATTGGGGGTTGCGAGCGAATACAGTTGCAATGGATGCTTGCCTACAGGCAAATCCCGCTCGACTCGAGCGCCCGCAGTGGGTCGATTAATATTGGCAAATTTACCGCCGTTTCCGGGTTCCCATTTCCATACGTTAGGTGGGGTGTAATCCTGCTCTGCCATGGATACTCCTGCTATAGAAAGTGTGAGGTATGTGCTCAGATACGCGTTTTATAGAGAAATTGTTTCATTCCAGCGTGATCTAAATTTATCACGTAATCAACTTAGTATCGCGGGTTTGCGAACACTTGAGGGAAAACCCTCTGGTAAACGCTCCGTGCTCTTCTAATGTTAACTACGAGTGTCGTTCAAATCGTCAGGGTGCGGCATGGATCTCTCGTTAAGGAAGAACGGTTTTGGGGTGGAAAGCGTGGTTCCTCGCTAAAACCTAGGAGCCTATCATGAAAATTAAACTGAATGCGGGCGGAGCCATGCTCTCGTCGTCCCGCGATGAACAACGGTATATTCCTTTGGGTGTGCGCCGTAACGACCGTGTATCGCGTCGAGATCGGCGTCGATTGAGGGGTGAGGAAGAGGGCGTTCCCGACGGAATTTGGGGTACCTTGGGTGGCTGGGATACGGAAATGCCACCTTTGCGCGGTACCATTATGTGCTCTGATTACGGCAGCGTGCAATCTTCTGCAGAGCTCGCCGGCGAAGCCACGATGGAAGAGATTCGCATGGTACGGATGGGGCGAGCCGAGCACTTTAATCAAGATCCCGAAGCGGCTGTGATCGAGCGCTACATTAGTTTTACCCCCAAACCTCTGCCGGAATTGCGCGATGGGTTTACCCTCGATGAGCTGCCTAAAATGCGTCTTACCCTTTTTGTGAAGCCGGATGAAGGTGCCTTGGTGTTCTATCAACGCACGGCAACAGGTGCGTGGAAAAACAAGATCGACGACCCTTTCGACACAGAAATTGAATACCTACTTCCGGAGCCCACGGCCAATGGTGATTGTGAAAATCGGGATCGACTGAATTACCAAATTCCAGTGTATCCATCGGCAGATTTCGAAGCAGTGGAAACAGACAATGGAATCGTGCTGAAAAGTACGAGCCGCAGTGCCTCGAAGCTGGTGATCAAAGCGCTGGTTTTTAAGCGCCAAAATAGTACGTCTCAGGATGTATTGAAACGGGTGGCGGAGCGCTTGGCCCTAAATAGACATAACTTACAAATTTGGAATACGGCACCGGGCTCTTATTATTTTACCGACGTGACCGCCAACGATATCGACTTTAATAAACGCACCTTGTTGCTGCTTCACGGCACCTTTTCGTCGACCCGTGGTACCTATGGTGGTCTTTTCGAGCGTAAGAAAAATGACGCCAGTACTCAGGCCGTGTTTTTGCAACAACTGATCGATAACGGGCACTTTGAGCAGATTCTTGCTTTCGATCACGATACGGTATTCCTATCACCGGATAAGAACGCCGAGCGTTTGGAAGCCATGCTGGGTGACAATGAATTTGCGCATCCCATTACCGCGATGGGCTTCTCCCGCGGGGCGCTGCTACTCAAATGCTTAGCCTGCCGTGGAAATAAGTTTAAGATTGCCCGAGCCGTTACCGTCGCGGGGGCGAATCATGTGGAATATACGCGTTTACCGGGTCGCCTGTCGGCACTCTGTAACGCCTTAAAACGCATCACCCCGCCCAGTGCTATGCTCACCTTCGTGAATGCCTTAGCGCAGCACTCAGGCCATGTACTGAGCTTTCTTGATGGCATTCGCTCGATGAATAAAGACGACCCGCTTAATCAAGCGATTTTAAATCCTGCGACGCCACCGGATACGGTACTGGTACCCATCGCGGGACGCTTTACGGTAGATACGGTTGAGGGCGGTCGTATTCGGAAAATCGGTGCCGTGGCTCTGCACGGGGTGCTGTCGGTGATTCTGCAAAGCTTACGACATGATTGGGTCGTTACGGAAGAGCGACAAAGCGCGGTAGAGCCCTGCCAAGCGTCGCCAACGATGCGGGTTATTAAAGTGAAGAGCCGGCATACCAGCTTTTTTGGCAATAATTTAGATAATGATGAGCTATTGCGTGCACTCACGGGTGGCCCTTAGGCCACCTTGTTGTGTTTTATCAGCGCTTGTTAGCGCGCCGCGCCACGGCCAACGGTATGGGCCACCAAAATAGCGATGGCGACCACGCCATTAACTACCCAAATCGGATAGGCATTCAGTGGGCCAAGATCCAGAGGGATGCGGTTTAGCCCGTAAATTACGGATACCTGAAAATACGAAGCAACGAGCGTGTGCATAAATGCACTGGTAAAGAAATAACTGCGTTCCCGTAGAGCGCCGATCAATGCCATGATCGGTAAGATGATAAAGAATAACCGTAATAGGCTATCCACCACGGTGAGCCAATCGCTAAAAAAGACAGTGGGATATTTCATGGGAAAGGTATAGATGCCAAACCACGGGATTGCGCTTAGCAACAACACTGCGGCAAAAATCACCATAACGGCCCAATAAATGCGTTTCATCCTTCACTCCTTTACCTGACGTGATCGTCATTTTGTTATCTTTATCCTAGCGGGATTTTTACATCCTGCCATGGATTTACGCATTTTAAACGCAGTTTCATTTAATTTGGCAATGCCACGAATGAGCCGCGATTTCGCTCAGTAACGGCTTTCATAAAGGCAGCGAATTGGGGGGCATCGCCCCAACGTTCCCGATGGAACCCTACTCCATGTATACGCCAACGTGGCTCACCATCAAGACCTTGGTTCAGTCGGGTAATCTCCATCACGACCTCATCCAAGGTGCCTGGGCGGAAGTCGTCTCCAAACACATACATGCTGGTTTTTCCTTGGTGATTTCGATATTGCCGTAATGCTTGCATCATGCCTACTTCAGGGGCACTTCCGCCACCTCGAAAATTCTGCAGACCTTGGATGGCGCGGCGGCGCATGGACGGCGAATCTGTAAGCCAACGCCCTTGCTGGTTGGAGAACATGTATTTTCCGTCGGCATCAATAATTTGAAAGCCCTTGAGTTCAGGATGATTGCGAATAATATCGGTTAGCACGTTCGTGACTTGCTGCCAACCGCCTCCAACCGACATGGATCCTGAGGTATCAATCACGAAAATCACATACTCGGCATCCGTGGGGATGCCGCCTACCATGGAAGACGGCTCTTCCGGCGCACTAGGCACCTGAATACGTGCCTGCTCGCGGCGTATTTGTTCGCGCAGTGACTGAGCTTGCCCTTGCAGACGAGCGATACTTTGTTGTGCCCGTGGCAGCGAGGCTTCGAGCGCGTCTTCCCCTTCAAGAATGCTCGCAGCTTCCGCTTCCGCCATCTGTAAGGCCTCTTCTTCGGCTAACAGCCGTTCTTGTAGCTCATTGACGCGCTGTTTCACCGCCATCAATCGCTCAATGCGCACCATTACATCTTCAGCAGACATCTCCGCGGGCACTTCGTTGTTTTTGGCGAGCAACACTAACAGCACAATGGCGCCAAAGGCACAGGCAATAATATCCAGAAACGAAAGATTAAAAATCTCGATGGGTGGACGCTTGATCCGTGGACGTCTACTCATTATGGCCACTCATCTGCTGGGGCAAGCAGAATGCCTTTGCTTGCGTTGGTCCATTCCCAATACATCGATGCGGCATAGGGATCGCCCTTCAGGGGCAGCAAAATCACGTTCATGCGATAGCGACCGGGCACCCGTCGAATGGTTTGCACGGTAAGTTCACGACGACAATCAGAGCTGATGGAGCGATTGCGGGATATAAAGTTGCGGCAGCGTAAACTGAGCCCTTCGCCGAGAGTGGGTAAACCATCGGTGATCAAATACACATCGGTAATGTTGGGGTTGGCTGCAAGCAAGGTTTGCATGCCTAATAGCAAATTGGTACCGCCATCGGGCACGACCTCTTCAAACGCTTTTGAAATCGCATCTAAGGCATTGCCGTCTCGTGCAGCGTTAATGGTATTGGGGCCAAGTACTTCTGCAGTGTTGGAAAATGATACCACGGTAACATTTGACGACTCTGGAATGCGGGCGAGCAACCACTGACCAACGCGCACGGTGCGTCGCCATTTTGCGGTAAGTTTGCGCTGCTCGGGTGGGTACGCTAACGCCCTTAGTATATCAATGAGGTTGTCGTCCATCATGGATGCGGAGCGATCAAACAAAATGCCAATCTCACGCCCTTCCACGACCATGCCGGTAATGTAGTTTTCCTCACCGGTACCTTCTAACCGCACCGCCGCGTCGGGTGTTTCCACCGCGGCCAGGGCGGCAAGCTCATCTTGTAGCTCAGCGATCACCGCTAATTGCTGCGACACTTGCTGCAATAATGCTTGCTGGCGGGCCCGACTTTCTTGTTGTGCCTGTTCCGATTCTTCCTGCATGGCACGGGCATCCGCGAGAGCAGAAATTACATCATCCACGGCCTCTTCAATCTCAACTTCCGCGGCAGCTAGTTCGGCCAGCTCGGCCTCAAGGCGGTTAATTTCATCGCTCGGGTCAATGCGTGCGGCGTAAAAGTCGATGAGAATAAAAATAAGAATAACAGCGCCAAGGCCACAGGCCATCACGTCGATAAACGACATATTAAATCCATCTGAGGAACGGCGCCGAAATTTCATACGGGCTTACCGGTGCAAGTGCGACAGTAAGCTCTTTTCACAGGAGCTTTGGATATTCAACACCATGGTGTCTTGGCGGCTATTGAGCAGATGCATCAAATACATCAACAGGAGTGAAATCAACAAGGCCACCAGCGTAGAGTTAAACGCCAAACCCAAGGATGCGGTCATCCCCGAGATATCGCCCGCTAGGGCTTCATCTGCTTGGGCAAGCGCCATCCCAATCCCGCGCACCGTACCCACGAATCCAATACTGGGAATCGCCCAAATCATATAGCGAATCATGTTGTTGCCGTTTTCCAGTTGCGAAGCCACGTTATCCACTGACGAGGCAATGGCATCCGCGGCGTGCTGTACATTATTGGTATTTTGAAAACGGCGGATACACATAATCCACGTTGCCAACGCGGGGTTATCACGATATCGCGAGCTTTCTAATTGATCGAGAGCGCGTTTGGTGTCGAGGGGCTGGGCTTTGTCATGATCCGAGAGAAAATCGCGACTATAAATGGCCTCTTCGTCGATTAATCGCCAAATCTTGTAACCCATCAAAAAGATGGCGACCAACATCAAGGAAATACAGATTTGTTGTTCAATGCCATTGAGAATCACCCAAATCGACGATACCGACATGGTGCCTTGAGTGGCGACCGCATATTCTGCGTTGGGTCGAATAATCCCCGCGTATAACAGCTGCACGAGAGTAAATGAAATGGCCACCACGATGAGGCTCACAAGCACTCCCGGGTTCATTGTGCCATCAGTACGATTGGGTTCCATGGGTGTATCCCTCATCCAAACTTAAATGTTAGTTGGAAAATCCTGCGGCGCGTCTAACGACACGAAGTACGCAGCGGCGCTGGCTGCCGCAAGTAACAGAATAATGCCAAGCACGATTAGAAGTCGCTTTTTCATGTCACCACCTCCAAGAAAAACTTAGTTAATCATGATATCGGGCAATGCGAAAGCCAATGTCGCCCTCCGGCTCGGTGCCTTGGTAACGAACGCTCGCGCGCAGCAAGTGCGCTTGTCCGGTTAAATAGGAAGCCCCTTTCACCACGTTGCCGCGGCCACTGTCTGGGCCCAAATAATCAGTTTTAGCGTCCGCCAGCGCCGGTGGCGATGCCGGAATTAATCCATAGCGGTCGTGTACCCATTCCCGGACATTTCCATCGAGATCATAGAATCCATTCCGATCGGCAGCGTAACTGCCTACCGGCGCAAGGTCTTTATGGGAGTCTTTATAGTTGGCGAGCACAAAGGTTTGCTCACCCCGTAAGGCTTCATCAGCAAAGTTTGCGATGCCTTCGCGTAGATTTGATTGATTGCCCCAGACATAGGTGGTGCGCGCCGCGCGCCGATAATGTTTGGCAATAAACTCCCATTCGGCCTCGCTAGGTAACCGATACCCGCGGGATTCTTGGCGCACGCCCACGAGGGCATTGTTCTGAATGATATAAAACGGAATCAAGCCTTCTTGTTCGCTTAACCAATTGGTAAAACGCGCCGCATCGAGCCAGCTCACATTGGTTACCGGCAGTGTGCTTTCGGTGTCGCCTGCATTTCGAAAGCGGGCAAACTGCCCTTCGGTGATGTGCTTCTCGGAAACCCAAAAATTGCGGGTAAAGGAGACAGGTCGCTGAATCTCATTGCGCAGACGCCCGGTTTCCGTCATCGGCGACCCCATGGTGAAGCTGCTCGGCTGCACCGGCAGCAATTGGATACCGATGGTATTGGCGAACAGGGGTTTGTTTTCTGCCCGGCGCGCATCGAACTCTTCCATCAACTCGCCATGCACCGCTCGGGTAGTGGCGGCACTGGGGGTCACCGAAACCCGTTGGCTACGGTAATATTCGCGACGAAACTCAATTTGTTGGGGTAATGCTTGCAAAGTAAGCGTCAGCGGTGTGGTGCCTTGTAGTTGGCCGTTTATCCACACTTGTGCGGGCTTATTGGCAGTGATGCGCACCTGACCCATTTCCGGTTCTAACCGAAATTGCACGGTTTCACGGCTATCTGGCGCCAGCCGCAGTGTCTGCTCTTGGCTTTGATAACCGGCTTTTTCGTAGCGCACGCGCAAGGATTCATTCGCGTTCACTCGCGCAGGATTGCTTACCGGCTGATCATTGACCACAAGCACACCGCCGCTAGGGGTTACATTGGCGACGAGCGTTGCTTTAAGTAGATCAAGTTGGTAATTCCGTTGGTCCACCGGTCGTTGTTGGCGAACGGTGAGGGTATCCACAATGGGCTCGTAACCCTCGGCGCGCACGACGACCTCATATTCACCACCGACGCGATCCAGTTGCAAGGGTGTGACCCCTGCCTCTTCGCCATTAATGGTCACGCGAGCGCCTGCGGGTGACGACGCGATCTCTAGGCGGCCAAGGATCGGCTCTAGGGCAAAGGTATGATTTAACTCCGCCCCTTTGTCTGCCTCAATAATGGTGGACGTGTCATGAAAAAATGGATGGGAGAACGTAAGTTCGTAGGTGCCTTCGGGCAGTTCGAACTCGGCGATTGCTCCGGTAAAACGGTAGGTACCATCAATGCGCCATTCGCCATCAACGAGGGCCGGTTCGGTGGTTGCCGTGAGCTGGGCCGGTAACGGCTCGAGCAAGATATCAATGCGCGGCGGGCTTTGTTGGTTTAGTTGTACGCGCTGACTGTAATACAGAGGGGCCGATGCTTCAATCTCCAGTGAGCCACCTAAGGTATACACGGTGGTGCCTGCAACAAAACCAATACCGGAGACGCGCTCTACTGTGGCATGGGGATGGGCATCCTCGGGGCCGATTACAATGGCATAGCCTTCCAGCAACGTAATCCAGCTCAAATACAGTAACAGCAACACCGCCATGATTGCGGCGCTTAGCACCACAAAGAGACGATGTTTTTTGATACCCGAGTCTATACCGTCGTCGATGGCATGACGTTTTGGCGGCGTCTCGGTTTCGCCCCCACGGTTCTCCGATTGCTCTTGCTCGGGTGCATTTGGGTTTTGCTTATCGTTAGACGCGTTCATCGCACACCAACCTCACTCTTACTGGTGCAGCATCACGTGCTACGGTCACGGTGATGATCTTTGAACGGTAGCCTTCGCGGCGCCCTTCAAATTGGTACACCCCAGGTTTCAAGGAAAAAGTGTATTCATTATGAATTCCCACGTTACCGACACCGAGAACCCGCACGAAAGTGCGGTTATCACTGCTAAGAATGACCTCAATCGGCTGATTGGCTTCTTCGATGAGTTCATGCAAGGTATCAAGCTCAGCGGCCAGACGGGGACTGTCGTTAGCAAAGACTTCGCCCGCTTTTAGAGTTTGCTGGGCATTAGCCAATACGGTGAGATCATTCAAGCGCTCCGGGCGCGCGATGTAATTGCTTACCCGAGAGCGCACCTGCTGAATCTGTTGCGCTTTTTCTAACGCTTGCTGAGATGCCGGGTGTCCTGGGTGGCGTTGTAAGGCGTTATTCGCAACCATGGCCACGGTTGACCATTCATCGGCGGCGGCAAATGCCACTAATTGCTGTTCGATAGTTTGTAATTCTCGGGCATTGATTGCCGTTTGAATTCGGCTGCGCAGGCTTACGGTTTCCGCTCGGTTAGGGATAATTCCATTAGCACGCTGCACAGCGGCTTGGGCTTGTTGCAACTCCCCCGCATCGAGAGCACGAATGGCTTGATTCAGCGCTGACAAATAGGCTTGCTCGGTGAGCTCTTGTTCAACCTCACGTAAGCGGTGTGCGGCATCATCATGGGCGGGATCTAAAAGAGTTATTTCCCGTAAGTAATCACGTTGCCGTTCTAACTGGTTTTCCATTTTGGCGACATGGGCACGTTCGAGTAACGCCTGCACATCCGTGTACACATCAATGCGAGCTTGCAGAGCACGGGCGTCTTCGTGGTCGGGATTCAATAACAAGGCCTCGCGATTGTAGCGATCGGCTTGTTCAATTTGCCCCAATGCAAAGGCCTCTGCGGCATTTATGTAGGCCTGAGTATAACGGCTTTCAAAATCAGCAATTGCTTGGTCGAGTGCGTTATTGATGCGCTCCAACTGATCATTGGCTTGGGCATGGAAACCCAAGGTATAGGTGGCAACGGCTTCGTCGAGATCGCTACGCAAACGGGTCAGAGTCGTCGCTTTTGTTTCGGCAAATTGGAGCTCGCGCTCAGCGCGTTGCAGTCGGCTGCGCGTAGCTGATAAGGCTTCTTGGGCTAAGCGACGTTGTTCAGGGTCGGTATCGTCAGAACCTCGTTCGCGGGGTTCTTCAACGACGGGGACTGGAGTTGGCCCGGGCGTGGGGGCAAAGGCATTCCATAACCCCCAAGCCCCATATCCAAAGGCGAGTACAATGAGTACCACCACACTACCTAATCCAATTTTTCTGAACTGCGCCTGCCGTTCCTGTTTATCCCGTGAGATAGAGTCATCAATGTTCGACACGGCGTACCTTACAGTTGCTGATCAGGAGTAGACTCAATGGCGTGAATTGCCTGCAATTGAGCACGTAATTGGGTGTACTGCTCACGCGCACTACCTTGCAGTTCAATGCGTTGATTATTAAATTCCACCACTTGTGGCGTGACTTTAATATCCAAACTTTGACCCATTTCGCTGAGTTGCTGACGCTGGAAGCGCAAGTTGCGATTCGACTCCACCGCACCAGATAGGTTGTACAAGGAAGTAGCTCCTAATACATAGGCCCCAACTTCACCGGCCGTTGAATCCGAGTTACGAATCAACAACGCGGTACCCACAGCCGCTAATACGGCAGTGATTTGCTGACTTGCCCGCCGCGCTTTTTCGCGGCGAATTTCCGCAGCGATGGGTAAGGTTTCCTGATGATAATCCAAATAACTGGAATCACTCTCTGCGTAGAAGGCATCGTAGTTGGTTTGCAGATTATCAATAAACGCCTGATCTTCTGCTTGAATTACCTGAATACGCTGGAACATCGGATCATTCTCTGCAGGGAAGCCGTTGAGGGTATAGCGATTGCCATTTCGAGTGCTGCGCTCATTGATGTAAGGTGCCATCGATTCCGGGCTGTACATGGCGGCATAACGCAATTGACCAACCCGCTGAATCGTCAGCTTTTGCTCGTCGGTTCTATCTAGCAGCAAGTCGTAAACATAGCTGGCAATGGTTTTAAACATAGGATCATAGGGGTTCTTGCCCTGATTAAAGGCATCGCGATAAAAGCCTTCGTGAACGCGGTACTCAAAGGTACGTTCGCCCCATAAGTGGTTGGTTGCGTCGCGTACTTGCACGGTAAGGTTAAGGGTTTCCGTATCGGAGTGGTTAATGGTACCGAGTACATACACATCCGCCGATGCATTGGCATCGGGGGTAACGCTCAAATTGCTAAAAGCATTGGTTTCGGCTAATGCGCGCTTAGTATCCACCGCAAATCGGTTCGCTTCTAAGCGACGCACTTGGGGCCAAATATCTAAGTCGTGCACTTTGCCGTAATCCAGATTTCCCTGTGAGTCCATGGGCAAGCCTGGGTCAAACACGGGGATGGCGACACTTAAATACACATCCGACGGATAGTTATAAGTACGGTTTTGGGTACCGGTAATGGTGGTTCCTCCTGGCCCAGTCGCATTTGGACCAACCGAATTTACATTCGTGGTTTGGCAGGCGCTCAGCGCCAAGGCAATGCATGCGCCGGCGACTAAACGCGTTATCGTTTGATAAACAGGCCATGGGTTATTCATAAGTACTCCTAATGTATTGCAAGCCGACTTGTGTTGTTTAAGACCGGCATCCATATTCTTTTGCTAACGCTTCAAAATGCTCTTTTTCGCTTTCGGTTGTGGCTTCATCGAGTCCTGTTTTGATGGCGTCGCATACCGCAGAACTTCCCGTTTGACGCTCACTACCCTGATGCTCTCGAGAAGGGTCGGCGGTGTCGCGTTGGGCTTGATCCCTTTGCTCCTGTGGGTCATCCTCAGCCTGCTGAGTCGGACTGGATTGTTGAACCGTTTGTTGAGCCGTATCGCTGCCGCCATTGGCGCCGCCAGTTGCACCTGCGTCACTCATGCGATCTTGGCCGGCGGCAGCGGCCGCAGCCATGCAGGCTTCATGTTTGCCCAAATTGGCTTCAATATCTGCGTTGAGTACTGCGATGCGTTCCGCCCGCGTGAGTTCTTCACCTTCCCGCGAATCAAACACTAAATGAGAACAGTCGGAAAAGAAGAACGGCGGTGGCTGCTTAGCGGCCTCGCTCGTGGCGGTCTCATTGGCTGTCAGTGCAAAAGGCACAAGGCACAGCAAGGCAAACGCGCCGACAAGCACGGGCGTGCGTTGTTGTGTTAGAACGTGCTGTATTGTGCGCATAGCCTCACCTCGTTCTTTGCCTATCTCTTTCAAGTAAAGCACTCAGAATGCATTTGTGCATGGGTGCTCCGTGTATAAGTTTAGGCTTATATTGATGAGTTCAGTTCAATAGCACAATATGGGGCGGCATAAGGAACACTCAGGAGAAGCAAGAAAAGCAATATTTTTCAATAGGTTGTCATTTTGTATAAAAGTGTATGAAAGGGCCTAAATGTGCAGATTTAAAGGAATTACTGTGTACGCCGCGGGAGTGTCATAGTAAAGCGAGAACCACCCAGAGGGCTGCGGGTGATGTCGATGCGACCGTGATGCCACTCCACAATGCGAGCGACGATGGTTAAGCCCAAACCCACCCCACCACTTTGGCGTGAACGGCTAGTTTCTAAGCGAACAAATGGCTGTAGCACCCGTTCTTTTTCGTGGTCAGCAATGCCAGAACCATCATCGTCGACGTGAATCTGGATGTGTTTGGGGCTGGGTTCTATATGCACGGCCACCTTCGCTAGCGCATGACGGCGGGCATTTTGTACCAAGTTTTGTATTGCGCGCTCAAGATAATGACCATCGCAGGCCACCACACATTGTGCGGGTAAATGGAGAGAAATCGGTGGCCCAGGTAGCTGCTCGAGTTTTTCAGCAAGGTTTTCGCATAACTCGGTAAGATTCACGGCACTAAGCTCCAGAAGCTCTTCTTGGCCTTCCAATCGGGCATAGTCGAGCAAGGTTTCTACCAGAGATTCCATCTCTTCCACGTTTTCAGACAGGGCTTCGCGGACTTCCGGGCTGTCGGGCATTTCAAGGATAAACTTCATGCGTGCTAATGGGGTGCGCAAATCGTGGGATACAGCGCTGGTCAGCTCCCGCTGTAAACCCAGTAAGTGCTGAATCTGGTTGCGCATGCGGTTAAAGCTATTGGCCAACCCCTGAATTAAACTGCGTTTGGGTAACTGTAGGGTTTGCGACTGATCTGTTGCAAAGGTATTAAGATGGCTCTCTAAACTGTGCAGATCACGGGCCAATGGGCGAATCCATAAGGTGGTGAGCAAGGCGAGTAATACAAAAAATAGAAGATGGTACCAATAGTTGGTGGATTCGGTGCCATCGGCAATAGGACCAATGCGCCAGACCACGTCGTCCTTCTTCAGGTACAAATACAAGCTTTGGTCGGCACTAAATACGGGCAATGCCTCTCCTTGCTGCAGGCGACGTTGCTCCGCTTCTGGCCAACCCACACGACCATCACCCACAACCACGACGGCTAAGCCGATTTGTTCGCTTAATTGATCGGGTGATTCGGCTTGCGCGGTGAGTGAACTCACACTTTGGGTAAGGGCTGAAAACCAAGGAGGAATCTCAGGTTGGTAATCCCGCCAGACCTGCTCGAGGCTCCATCCTAAGCCAATAATGGCGAGGAGCAAAAATACATAAAAATGGGTGAGCAGGCGGCGCATGACTTAATCGTTCCAGGCGTCGGGTACAAACAAATACCCCTTGCCCCACACGGTTTTTAATCGAGTGGGTTGTTTTTGGTCGTCGAATACTTTGCGGCGCAGATGTGACACCCGCATATCGACGGTGCGATCTAAGCCATCGTATTCGCGGCCGATCACATCTCGGTGGATGGATTCTCGCGTGACCACACTGCCCGCACGTTCCGCCAAATACCAAAACAGTTCAAACTCATGGCTGGTCAGGACCACTGGCTCGCCGCGAAACTCCACGGTTTGTGCCCGGGCGTTCAGTTTAAGGGAACCAAAATTGAGTTGCTGTTGGGCGTTGGCATTCCCTACGCCTCCAGAGCGTCGCAGCAACGCCTGTACTCGCGCTAATAACACCCGTGGCTCTACGGGCTTAACGACATAGTCGTCGGCACCTAATTCAAGACCTAAGACCTGATCGATGTCACTCTCGCGTGCAGTAAACATTAAGATAGGTCCGCGAAAGGATCCTCGAATGGCTCGGCACAGATCAAAGCCGTCCCGGCCCGGAAGCATGACATCCAGGATCAACAGATCCGGTTCATGACGTTTTACCGCTGGCAATACGCGATTACCATCGGCTTCCCAGAACACTTCGAATTGCTGCTGGCGCAAATAGTCTGAGATCAGCTTGGCAAGCCGTGTATCATCTTCTGCGATTAGAATTCGTTTCGACATTAAAAGATACTCCATGGCGAACCGAGTCGACGGCGCTGACGCGGTCGTAAACTCTGGGTAGATATTTCTAAATACACGATCACATCACCATAGCCGTTAAGCAGGGTTAAGCGGCCTTGACGCGGCCATTCGAATTGTCCTTGATAGCTACCTTCATCGCTGTTTTGCCAGCACTGTAATTCGTGCTCGCCCAAGGCTAAACAAACCGGTTGAATCTCTTGAGTTACCCAATGAACACGCAATTCTTGTAAGCACACCTCATCGGCTCGCTCAACAATGCACACTTCGGGTTTTGCCGACAAACAGGCTTCAGCCAAACACGGTTCGGTTTGGTTGTCTGTTGATTCAGTGGTGCCGCTTGCTATGAGCAAGAGCACCGCAGGAAGCAGACTAGAAGCGATATTGCACCCCCGTAAAGAAGGTGAACACATGGCGTCGCTCCACCAAGGGGCTATCGCTCATGCCCGACCCTAACCATTGCATACGACCACTACTCACCCAGCTCCATTTTTCTGCAAGCGGGTAGTGCCAAGACAGGGTGAGCGCAGGCTGCCACACCGAGCTACCTTGGTAATAGTACGCCGGGGGCACGCCTTGGTCCCGCGGTCCAATACCGTAGTAATAATCAATCAGATCGTCGCTTTTCCAGTGCAGCTCGGCGCCTAATTCAATCAATCCAAAGCGGCCTTGCAGTGGTGTTGCCACACGCACATTGGCTTGTTGTCCATTGTGTACGCCAGTGATATCCGTCAGTACTTGGATACGAAGGTGCAAATTCTGATAGGGATACGAGTCGAGCTGAATTCCCGCATCGACCGCCCATTTGCGCGACGCAACGTCGTCAATGTTTAACGTTAAACCACTGCTGCCGGACGAGCCTGTGGGATCGCTGTCGTCGGGAGGAGGTGTGAAGCCAATATCGCCACTACCGGACACCACTTGATTACCGAGCCAGAAACCAGTGAGATTGCTGGCGAAATAAGCGCGTTCAAGGTTAAATTTGGTGATTGCGCTTAGTTCGAACCGTGACCGTTGACGCAGACTGTAGCCCAACGTGCCGTTATCCAAGAAAAAACGGTCGCCGTAATAATACACATCAGGAATGACATAAATCGGTAGGTTTTTGGCACCATGCAGTGGATTACTGCGCTCTCCATAACCCGCAGATAATTTGAAATGCCAAGTACGGGTATCGACACAGCCTTTCCCATTCTCAGCGCATGCATCGATATCGTCTTCAATATCGGACGCGAGAAGTGTGAATGAACTCCAGAAAAGAGCATTCACCAGAATAAAACGACTGAGAAAATTCACGTTGGCTGCCTTATATACGCTTATAAACGGAAAATACTGAGAGTAGATCTCGGCTAAAACTTTATCAGAGCAATGCGCGAGGCGCATCGACAGCTGACAAAGTTTTACAAACTAGTGACTACTCTCAGGTACCCGTTTTATATACCGCAGAATAGCCTATTGATGAGATTTGTGGAACGACATAACGCTGCGAATGACCGCAAGGATGCGTTCGTGATGATCACTTTTTAGCGAATCGTCGTCGTGAAACTGCTCACTGGCTTTGCTCAGCGCAAATTGCGTGGGTGCGACCCACATGCCTAATTTGGCAAGTTGATCACGCAGAAGCAGTAGAGCGCGCAAGCCGCCTAGAGCCCCAGGTGATGCTGAACAGATACCCGCCACTTTCGCTTGAAAGAGTTGGCCACCGGAGTCGCCATTTTTTTGTTTACGGGACATCCAGTCTAACGTGTTTTTTACGACCGCGGGAACCGCGCCGTTATACTCGGGTGTGCTTATCAAGAAGCCATCCGCGTTGCGCATGAGTTCTTGTAAGCGATGTACATTTTCCGGCATGCCTTGGTCTTCGATATCGCCGTTATACACGGGTAATGGATAATCATTCAGATCGAGGTATATCACTTCACAACCCTCGGCTTCTGCTGCTCGGGCAATATGTTTTGCGAGTTTTCGATTGAGCGAGGCTTTTCGTAAACTTCCTGCAAACACAAGTAACTTCATGTATCCCTCCAGTTGATTTGCACACCTTAGGTGCGTGCTTTTTCTCGTCGACTTTTCTTCTTATTCACTATGACGTTGTACACGGGCTTGAGTTGTGGAATATGGCTGATAAACACCATAATGACCGTCATTAGTGGAACCGCGATCAAGACACCAATGGGCCCCCATAACCATCCCCAGAAAAAGATCGACACAAAAATGATCACCGGATTTACGGCTAATCGTTGTCCGTGAATATAAGGCTCAAGGAAAAAACCGACCGTACTGGTGATTACGGCAAAGCTCAATGGAGCGATCAACATCATCGCGTAGGTATCAAAGGTGGCTACCGACACAACGGTGAGTAAACCAAAAGCGATAAACACCCCGATATAGGGAATAAATCGTGTGAGCGCGGCCATCACGCCCAATACGATCGGATTGGGTAAGCCAATGGCCCAACTAATCAGCCCCACCGCGACACCAATACTGCCATTTACCGAGGTGATCACCAATAGGTATCGGGCAATCTGTTCTTGCCCGCTGCGCAGAATGCGTAAGGTAATTTGTCGCTTAGGTCGTTTCATTTGTCGCGCTAGATTGCGCACCAAATGGTCGCCACTGACCAGCAAAAAATAAGTTAAGGCTAAGGCTAATGCAAGTCCAGCAATCCCTTCGTAAACACCGGTGGCAAGTTGACTACGCCAGGAGTCTGTTTGCATTACAACGGTTTGGGTACTTGCCACATCATCGTTACCTAGTTGTTCGTCGAGCTCATCCTCAAAGCGCTCCGCCGATTCGGTAATTTGGTCGAGCTGCTGCTCGAGGGCGCTATCACCGGGCAACAACTGACCAATGGTGGCGGGCACGCGCTCGGCCCATTCACTGATGGGCTGTAGCATGGAATAGCCAATGGCGGTCATTCCGGTAACTAACGCCACTAACAAGGCCAGCGACGAAATGGCACGGTGCAAATTGAGTTTTTTCTCAAGCCACACCACCGCTGGAGAAAACAGCAAGGTCACCAGGATCGCGAGCACGATAGGAAGTAAAATGGCATGAGCCAAATAGAAGGTGTAGAGCAGTGCAAGGATAAATAACCCGTAGATGGGTGTACGTAATTGCTGGGGAACCGTAGACTCAGACATGCAGGGCACTCCTGTATTCAGTTCTGCACAGTTGAAAGATTCAGTTTGGCCTATTTTCAACGAAATTTCATGGCGATGTGGTTGTAGTAAGGCAGTGGCTTGTTTATTCGGGAGGTTGGGTGTGTCTCTGCGCATGGCGCTAACGCATTGATTTTATTACACTGAAGCAAGTTTGGCGGCTGATTGGCGTACGCCAGTTTTAAGTCAGTCATAAAACTGACGACGTATTTCCCCCCGGTGTCTGCTCAAATGGACGGGTCTTAACAGCGCAACCGCAGGAGTTTTCAATGACACAGCAAGAGAAATCATCTGAATCACAGATACCCAAAAGTGGCTACACCGTGAGTTCAGGAGGCAATGTTTATTTTGATGTGGATGGGCATCAAGTACGTATATGGTTTTCCGGATGGAATGTTGGGGAACGTGTGTACGTGGACGACGTGGAAGTTTCGCAACTGCGCAGTTGGCGCTTTGTATCAAGCCACGATTTCACTATTGATGGCACCGCCTACAAACTCGAACTAGGTATTAAAGGATGGCGAAATCTATTAAAAGGCGTGTATTTTGCGCGTCTCTACCGAGGCGACACGCTTATCGATCAAGATTGGGTACGGGCCTATGAAGGCGCCAATAAACCATTCTCGTGGAAAACCTTTCTACTCCTGGTGTTTGTGGGTGCAGGTGTTGGTTACGTTGTGGGTGGGCAAGTCGCTCGCTGGCTCGGATAAGCGGAGGCGACTATGGAAATCCAAGCGACGGTGGTTCGCGAAACGCGTGTGAGCAAGGGATGGACCCAGCAACAATTAAGTGATGTGTCTGGGTTGAGCTTACGCACAGTGCAGCGAGTGGAGAGTCAGGGACAAGGCTCATTAGAAACCTGTAATGCCCTCTGCGCAGTACTTGAAATTCCGCGGGAAAGTTTACTGCAAAGAGAAGCGAATGAAAGTGACGATGGTAAGGGGATACTGATGCCCATTGTAGTGATGTCGGTATTGATAGGATTCGTTGCGGGTATTATGGTCACCTTGGCCTTTCGTTAATCGGCTTAACCCTCTCCGGCGACGCGTGTCCGGCGTCGCCATTGTTGGATCACTAAACCGGTAATGATTAATAGCAGTCCAAATACCGTGGAAGGGTGGATGATTTCACCAATGATAGCGGCGAGCAGCAACAGCGATATAAACGGCGAGATAAATATCAAGTTGCTTATTTTCGCGGTATTTTTAGTAAGTTTCATGGCTTTTAGCCACAACACAAAGGTGAGACCCATTTCAAACAGCCCCACATAACTTACCGCGACCCACCCCTGCCATGGTACTTGTGACCAATCACTCCAAATAAAGCTAGCCCCCAGCGCAAAAGGAATGGCAATACTAAAACACAACGCTAGGGTTAGTACCGGCTCGGCGCGATGGCGGGTGTTTAAAATCCAATAGCCGGCCCACAAAAAGGTTGAGAGCAACGCTAAGGCCACGCCGAGCGGGCTGGTAAAACTCAGGCTGAAAATATCGCCTTGGGTGGCAATAAAGAGCACACCGAGATAGCCAAAGGCACAGGCAATCCAATCCCGTTTACGGATTTTCTGACCAAGAAAAATGCCCGCCATCAGTGTCAGGGCAATGGCCCAGGTGTAGTTGAGCGGTTGAGCTTGTGATGCCGGTAATAGTCGATAGGCTTCGAATAAGATTAAGTAGTACACGAGGGGGTTGAGTAAGCCTAATAGCAGATAGTAGCCACGATATTGACGCCATTCAGGCAGCAGCTCACGCAGTCGCCCTTGGACGAGGAGGATCCCCATGAGAAATAGCCACGACACCACACTCGCCGCCGTGACCATTTGCAGGGGTGACATATAGTTCAGCGTGATTTTGAACGCAGTGGCCACGGTTGACCAAAGCAATACCGCAGCGAGGGCGAGCAAAAACGCCTTGCGTTCCGTAGCCATTACAACACGCTTATTGCGGTGGCGCGGTAGCTGCGAAATCTGGATCCGATTTGGCGTGATCCAGTAATGCGAGAAGCTTAGGGTAAGGCGATAAATCCACGCGGTTGCGGAAGATGGCCCAATCTAAATAGCAGCAGAGACGCAATACGCCATCGTCGAGGGGGACGTTATCCCAGTTTTGTTGTTCTAACAAACCCAGTGTTGCCAGTATCCGTGCGAACTGACGTTTCAGGTAAGGCGCGGCATCGAGAGTGAGGCCGTCACGTTCCAAGAGAAATAAGTTAATGGTGGTATCGAGCAAGGTATTGGCGAGGCAATACAACTCACACTCGGATAAATCTGGCAAAAAGGTGTGCCCTTGGGCCTCACGCACAAATTTCAGAATGCTGGTGGAATCGCTGAGCTGTTGATCGTCGATGCGAAGAAAAGGCACGCGTTGTGTCGGTGAACCCTCGGCACTTTGTGCGTAGTCGGTTTCAACAAACTCAAAAGGCAGTTGCACTTGCGCAAAGGCAATACGGCAGTGACGAACAAAGGGTGAGGTGTAGCTACCAAATAGGCGAATCATAATTACTCCAGAGCACAACGAATCATGCCTCGCATCATGCCTTGTCGCATTCATTTGAACAAGCCTGATGAGGGCTCGAAACGCTTAAATTATCATCAAATTATCACCACGCCGTAACAAAAGTGTCACCGCTGCGCCCTACACTTGCGTCAAGGTCGACAGTGAGGATACGGCTATGAAATGGGTGAACCAACTGCAACGCGCCGATGAGATCGCATTTTTTTGGCTCAGTATGCACTTACGTCGCCCCAGCGGCGGTTGTCTTGCGCGCTGGATTTCCCGCAGTGGTGATGGCTACGGCTATGTGGCCACGTGCCTGCTCGCCTTTCTGCTCCAAGATCCGATAGCACAGCCTCTGTTCTTATTACTTCTCGTTGGATTTGCCATGGAGTTGCCGGTTTATTGGCTACTTAAAAACACCTTAAAACGTGCCCGCCCCTGCGACCGAGTCGCCCACTTTCGGTCACTTATTCAAGCCAGCGATCGCTTTAGCTTTCCTTCTGGACACACCACGGCAGCATTCTTGTTTGCCGGGATCACCGCCGCGTTAATGCCAGCGCTCGCGCCTTGGCTGTATGCATGGGCTGCGGCCATTGGATTGTCGCGGGTGGCCCTAGGCGTGCACTACCCCACTGATATTCTCGCGGGTGCCGGTTTAGGCATGGCTCTCGCCGCGCTCACACGTTGGTTAGTAAATGGAGTGTACTTGTGAAAATTCTGATTGGTGTGCAAGGTACGGGAAATGGTCATATCAGTCGCTGTCATGCGTTGGCTGAAGCACTACGTAAGCGCGATGATATTAAAGCGGACTATCTGGTGTCTGGGCGGGCCCAGAACAAACTTTTTGATATGGACATTTTCGGTGACTATGCGTGGCGGCCAGGCCTGAGCTTCGCAGTACGCGAAGGCCGAGTATCGTTTCTAGACACCTTGAGCAATAATCCCTGGGCACAATTTTGGCAGGATGTGCGGGCGCTTGATTTATCCAGTTATGATCTGGTGGTGACCGACTTCGAGCCTGTCACGGCCTGGGCCGCGCGACGCCAAGGTGTGCGCTGTATCGGCATGGGACGCCAGTATGCATTTTTCCGATCCACGCCAACGTTATCGCCAAGTTTGTTACAACGCGCCATGCTCAAGCAGTTTGCGCCCTGCGATACCATGTTAGGCATGCATTGGGAAAATATCGGGGAGCATGTGATTCCGCCGCTTATTCACGGCGAACAAACAGCGCAACCGTCGCTACAGCGGGAGGTTTTGGTGTACCTGCCATTCGAACCGGTATCCCGGATTGCTGCCTTGCTGGCTAATTTTCCTGAATATAACTTTTCGGTGTATCACCCCGATGCGGTGCCCCACATCGATGGCCATGTGCGTTATTACGAACCGTCGCGGCCCGGCTTTGCGCAATCCTTCGCAAAAGCGGAAGGGGTAATTACAAATGCCGGTTTTGAAACGAGTAGTGAAGCGTTGGCGCGTGGGAAAAAGCTTCTGGTGAAGCCGTTATTGGGTCAGTTTGAGCAATTGGCGAATGCGCGTTGTTTACGGGAACGTCGGTTAGCGTCGGTGATGGAAAATCTAAATGTAAATCACGTGGAAGAGTGGCTAGAAATGAACAGGCCAGTCCGCATGGACTGGCCTGATGTAGCGCCTGAGTTGGCGCGATGGTTGGCAAACGGTGCGTTAGAACCGGTCGCCACCTTGCATCAACGCTTATGGAAGCAATCCCAGCGAATCGCTGCCGTTGCCTAATTTAGCGCTGGCGACGATCTTGAGTTTCTAAGCGTAACGCTTCAAACTCATTGCCGGCAGCCCAAACGGGCCAAGCACGGCTGTTTGCCAGTTCATGACCCACGCGGAAGTAGATCCACAGATCTTGATGTACGCCGCGTAAATCCCAATCCGGATTATATTCGTCGGCGGGCTTGTGGTACTTCTCCGAGTACAAACGTGCTTGGTTTTCCTGACCGTACTCGCGACCATGCTCAAAGTGGTCTAAGCCGCCTTTTGCATACAGAACTGGAACGCCCTTTTTCGCCATACTAAAGTGATCTGAGCGGTAGAAAATTCCCGCCTCAGGGTTATTCTCGGGCGCAAGATAGCGATTTTGTGCAACCACATAGGGTTCCGCGTAGGCCTGCATGTCTGAGTTATTCCAACCTACAACAACAAAATCGCGCACCGGGCCATACATGTTTAGCATGTCCATATTGATACCCGCAACGGCCTGATCGAGGGGCAGTAATGGATTTTCAACATACCAAGCAGAACCTAGCAAACCGCGCTCTTCAGCGCCAACTAAGGCAAATACCACGGTACGCTCGGGTTGTGGACCTGCAGCGAAACGCTCGGCAATAGACAATACGCCCGCAGTGCCGCTCGCGTTATCTTGAGCACCGTTGTAAATCTCGCCGCTGACGGGATCGACACCGAGGTGATCCCAGTGAGCCATATAGATCACATGCTCTTCTGGATAGGTTGAACCTTCGATATAACCGATGATGTTGTGAGTGTCGATATATGCAAATTCATTCTCGACCGTCATCGACAACGAAGTGTTTAAATCAACAGGTGAGAAGTCTGAAGAGAGTGCTAACTCGTGTGCTTCGGCAAGCGACATTCCCGCGTTTTCGAACAGCTTCTCGGCACTATCGGCAGTCACCCAGCCTTCTAGTTCTACGCGATGCATGTTGTTGTTGTCGGTTTTCATGGTAAAGCGCACCGGTGAACCACCGGCAATTACGCCCCAGCCATACCCTGCAGGGCCATCTTCGTGAATGATAATGGCGCCTGTGGCACCTTGCCGAGCCGCTTCTTCGAATTTATATGTCCAACGGCCGTAATAAGTCATGGAATTGCCGTTAAACAAGGCTGGATCTTGCGTGGCATAGCCTGGGTCGTTAACAAACATCACCACGGTTTTGCCTTCAACATCCAAACCTTCGTAATCGTTCCAGTTAAACTCTGGAGCCACGATACCGTATCCAACGAACACGAGATCCGAATCGGTTACTTCAATGGAGTCTACAACGCGATTGGTCCAACCCATCATTTCTGAACGGTACGCTAATTCACTTTGCTCGCCGTTGTGTTGCAATGCCATATTGGTGACACGGCTTGGAGCAATGCGTACTAAGGGCACTGGTTGCGTGTAGTTTTCGTTGGTAAACGATTGAATGCCCAATTCACGGAATAAACTGGCAATGTAGTCAATGGTTAGTTCTTCACCTTTGGTACCTGGTGCGCGGCCTTCAAATTCATCAGATGACAAAGTACGCAGGTGGTCGCGATAGGTGTCACTGAAGTGACTATCAACATAACCGTCCGCATCGACTTGAGCCGGATACAGGGGTTCATCGACTTCAGGTGCCGGTGAACATGCTGTGACCAGAAGCAGCGCCGATACGCACATTATAATGTGACGCATGGGTAATTCCTCTTATTAGAATGGTGTGCTAAATGTGCCGAAACATCATAACGTAAATCGCCACACGCGGCATCTGTCTTATTTAAAGGCGCTGACAAAAGAAAAACCAGCCGGCGGGCCGACTGGTTTTTTCACGTTACCAGATGTGTCTCGATGAACCCAACAGGGTAATCACATCTTAGTAATCGTCTGATTCACGCATCTCTTCAACAGCTTGCTGAATTTCTGGATCGTTCTGCAAGCGATATGCGAGGGCATTGTACTCTTCTACGCTTAACCCAGTGTCTTCAACAGACTCAACCATTTCGCGCTGAGCGTTGATTTGCAGTTCCTGTGCTTCTTCTTGGGTCTCTACCGATTCCAAAGCAGTGACAAACTCATTGTTGATCCGCTCGATATGACCGATAGCCACCACAAACTTCTCAAGTTGCTCTTCCGTTACTGGCTCGTTCGCCATTTGCTCCATTTGCTGTTGAGCATACGCCTGAGGATCATCTTGCTGTTGGGCAAGCGCAGGCATTGAGAACATGGCAGCAGCGATAGCAGATAGTGCAAAAGTACGTTTCAACATAAATTCCTCCTTAGGAATTAAAAAACAAAACTGTCACTGAAATACATTGCGAAGACCATGCCAACTTTCGTAGTGATAATATAACTCACTGAAATTTAGTGGGTTCCTCGGGTATTTCCCATTTATTTACACGGCCACTCAGCTTCGAAAGCACGTCATATGTGTATACTTTTGTCCCATGTGACATTTTTGACTGTGTCATTTTGTGTCACAATGGCTCTGTTGTCTCTTTATTGACCAGAGGAACTGACTACTCACATTATCTTCGGGAGTTGTATGAAAACCGAAAAAGCATCGGCGGTTTGGCGTTTGACGGGCATTCAAAGGGCGCTCTTGCTCTACGTGGTGCTTCCTATCCTCACCATTGTGGGCATGGGATTGGGTTTGGGGCTCGAGCGCATGAACACCCAAGAAACCCAACGCTTAAAAATGGATTTAGAACTACTCGGGCGCGCCATTCGTTTGCCGGTAGAAGAAGCCTTATTGGCGGGTGACTTTGATGCGGTGGAACGCTCTCTTGATTCGGTGTTCGAGATTGGTCGAGTGTATGGTGCCTCTGTATACGATGTGGACGGAAACCAAGTGGCTGCGACAGGTATTGTGTCGGGCGACTTATCCCGCAGCCGTGTGGCCCAAGAAGTTGTAATTACCGGTGAGCAACAAGAACGGGTGCGCCCGATCTCCGGTGTGGATATGTATTCCCAATTTTTACCGATCTTTGATGCCTTGGGTCAGCCTAATGGTTTTATTCAAATTAATCGGCAGGCCAGTGATTTTGATGCCAGCTTTCGACGTTTAAGTTTATGGGCGTGGTCGATTTGGGGCATTATGGCGCTGCTTACGCTTACGATTGTGATCTTTGGTCACTACCGGGGTGTGGGACGCCATATGAGTGCGCTAATTCATACCATGAATCAAGTAGAAAGTGGTCAACGCGAGACCCGCGCCCCCGAGCGTGGACCAGGTGAACTTGCGGAAATTGCCCGTGGGCTCAACCAAATGCTCGATAGTATCGAACGTAAAGAGTCGGAGCTGGCGCAATCACGACAGCAGGAAGCCGATATGGCAGAGCGCCTTCAGCATCAAGAAAAAATGGCCGCGATTGGTCGGGTAACCAGCGGTATTGCCCATGAACTTGGGGCGCCCCTCACGGTTATCGATGGTCGCGCGCGACGTTTACAGAAAAGTACCGAAGATGCCGAGAACTTGCGCCAGTTGCAGGCCATTCGGGGGCAAGTGGCTCGGCTCACGCGCATTGTGCAGCAGTTATTAAATTACTCGCGACCAGGGCATGTGCAGGCGGAGATAAGTCAGGCGGCTATTGATTTGCCCAAATTACTCGAGAATGTATTAGAGAGTGTGCGCCACGAATTACCTGGTGATGGGCCGGAGCTCAAACTCCATGTTCCGAAAGGCTACATGCCAACCCTGCAAGGCAGCGAGTCGCGCCTTGAGTTGGCTTTGGTGAATTTGGTGCGCAATGCCGCGCAAGTGGCTCAAGGTCAGGTAGATGTTGCCCTTGAAGTGACCGGTAACGGCGCCAGCTTGCACGAGAAGCGGGTGCAGGAATTATTGATTTGGGTGGTCGATGACGGTCCGGGATTGCCCGAAGGCATCGCGTTAGAGAAATTGACGGAACCGTTTTTCACCACCAAGGGACAAGGCGAAGGCACCGGTTTGGGTTTGGCCATCGTCGATAATGTCGCTCAAGAACATGGTGGCCGTTTGCAATTGCGTAACCGAGTCGACCGCCATGGCTGCGAAGCAGTTATGCGCTTCCGCTTGAATGGCGATAACGAATAACACAGCTCAAAGAGGACACATGGCAGAACGTATTTTGGTTGTTGAAGATGATCCAGGTCTTGCAGAGCTTCTTGTTGAAGAGCTCGAAGCAGAAGGTTTTTCTGTACGCCACGCACTATCGGTGGAAGACGCATGGCCCTTGGTAGAGTCTTGGCAGCCAGTATTGGTCGTGAGTGATTTGCGTTTGCCCGGTGCTGACGGCATGACATTGATCCCGAGGCTAAAAGCGCTGCCTGACGCTCCTGCGGTGTTACTGATTACAGCTTTTGGCACTGTGGATCAGGCCGTAGAAGCACTCAAACAAGGAGCCGATGATTTCCTTACTAAACCTCTGGATATTGAGCATATGTTGCTCACGGTTCAGCGCTTGCTGAATCATCGTCGGCTGCGAACCGAGGTTGCAACAATGCGCGAACAACAACGCGCCGACGACTTTCATGGCATGATTGGCCACAGTCGGGTGATGCGGCAACTCTACCAACGGATTCGCCAAGTGGCGGCATCGGATGCGCCAGTATTGGTATTAGGTGAAAGTGGCACCGGTAAGGAATTGGTTGCAAAAGCCATTCATCAAGAAAGTGAGCGGGCCGAGAAACCATTTCGGGCGGTAAACTGTGCTGGAATTCCAGCGGAATTGATTGAAAGTGAATTCTTTGGCCATGCGGCTGGTGCCTTTACCGGCGCTCAGAAAGCTCGTGGAGGATTGCTCAAGGAAACCGAGGGTGGCACTCTTCTGCTCGATGAAATTGGCGAGATGCCACTGGATTTGCAAGCCAAGCTCCTGCGCGTGCTGCAAGAAGGCACCATGCGTCCGGTGGGCTCGGATCAGGAAGTAAAAGTAAATGTTCGTATCGTGGCCGCCACTCATCGGGATTTAGAATCCTTGGTGGATCAAAGCAAATTCCGCGAAGATTTATTTTATCGACTGGAAACATTAAGTATTGCTGTGCCCGCATTGCGTGAACGTGGTGATGATCGCGAACTGTTGGCCCAATCCATTCTCGCGGAATTAACTAGAAACAACGAACACAAACCGGTGTTTAGTCCTGATGCGATGGATCGCATCTATCGCTATCCATTTCCCGGCAATGTGCGGGAGCTGCGCAATGCAGTGGAGCGAGCCGTTACCTTTAGTGAAGGCCATGCGATTGAGGCGAAGCATTTACCGGAGCGCATGCAAAAAGATATTGATGTGGCCGAGCCAAACACACCATCGTCGGCAAAACAGCCCCTGCGTAGCCTTAACGAAGTGCAGCAAGACTACGTGCGCTATGTACTGCGAGAAACTGGCGGCAATAAACGCAAAGCGGCTGAGATTCTTGGGGTAACGCGTCGTACCTTGTATCGCTGGTTATCCGATAGCACCGCCGAAAATGCGGATAACGCCGATGCGTCGGATGCTTAGATGGCGTTAAAAGGCGCGACTTAGGGTAAAGCCCGCGAGCCAAATTCGGCCTGGAGCTGGCTCGAATGAACGTCCATTCCCTTGATTTACGACCACCGACCCCACATAGGTTTTATCGCCTAGGTTATTGATGCGCAGCCAGGGCTTGAGCGACCAGTTTGCGATGCCGTAGCTGCTTTGAATGGCTGCGTTCCACACGCTTGCCGCTGGAGCATATTCATTATTGCTGTCGGTCGTCGGTACCCGCGAGCGATATTGGTTCTCCAGTGAGATACGGATGCGCTGGTCACCCCATGGGCGCCACTCCAATTGTGAATACAAATTGCTGCGGGCCAGTCCGGGTAATCGGTTGCCATCGTTTTCGTCACCGCGATAGCGAGCATCCAGCCAAGTATAGGCGGTGCGAATCAACCAATAGTCGTTTGCTGCCCAATACGTACTTAACTCAATGCCCTGACGTTCGGTGCGCGCTGCATTGCGATAGGTAGTGCGACCATCGATGCTTTGGTCGACAACGAGGTCATCGCGGGTGTCGATAGTAAAGGCAGACGCTTGCCCACGCCAATTGCCACGGAACCATTTGAGGCCCAATTCATGTTGCTCTAATTTTGCGGCACGCAGATCCGTATTCAGCCCGGTTCCTTCGTTCTGGTAGGCCATTTCCGTGAGGGTGGGTGTTTCAAAGCCGCGTCCCGTGGCAATAAAGCCACTGAGATTTGGGTTAATTTGGTAATTCACACCAGAGCTCCAGGACCATTCCTGATAACTGGTCTCGCCGCTATCGTCGGGATTGCCCGGTACAATAAAGCGGTCGTCGACCTGGAAATCCAAATCGCTGTAGCGTAAGCCAAACAGCCAGGTCATTCGCGGGTTAATTGCATAGTCACTGATGAGAGCTACATCCTGACTACGCACGCGGCCCGTTTCGTCACGACGTAAATCGCCGCGCGTTCCCATCTGATTCACATAACCTTTGCGCTCGTCGGTTTGGCGCTCAAAATCCACACCAAGGGTCACACGCCAATCGTGCTCGTGTAAGGGTAACCAACTGTAGGTGGCGTTTACCCCTGCAAAGCTCCGCTCAAGATCGACGACCCCACCAGAGGCGGTAATCGCAGCGCCGGGAAAGGCAAGGTACTGTTCAATATCCCGCTGACCTGTCCAAGCGGCAACCCGCCACTCGGTCGCATCCAATTGGTCGCGCAGGGTAATGGACTGTTGGCGGTGGCGTATGGTTTTGCGCGTATCAAAGGTTGTTGCTTGACTGGCAGTTTGGCTCGGATCCTCTCGCCATTGTTCAGGGGTGAGCGCGAGTGGATCTTGTAGCAGGGGCGCGTCGTTGTCGTCCCAACGCAGGATTAATTCCATGCTATCGGTCACATCCATATACCAACGGGCGGCCCATTGGTCGCGCTCTACTTGACTGCGGGGTCGATCACCGTCGGTACGAAAGCGCGCATAATCAAGGCTAAAGGAATGCTGCTCTTGCGCATAAACCCCTCGTAAGCGCTGGCGTTCGCGGTTGGCAGACCCAGCACTGAGATCCGCCGTAAGCTCGCTACGAAGTGGCCGCTCGCTTTGCAAATCAATCACACCACCGGCAGAGTTCCCGTAAATGGCCGCAAAAGGCCCGCGAAGCACTTCGACTCGGGCGGGTTCATCTAACAAAATACTGGAGGTTTGGGCTTGGCCATCAGGCATGGATAAGGGAATACCATCAAGGCGCATGCGCACACCGCGCACGCCAAAGGCCGCTCGGGTACCAAATCCGCGCAGTACCACGCGGGTATCTTGGGCAAAGTTATATCGCGTATCGGTTTGTACTCCCGCTAACCCTTGCAATAGCTCAGCGGCATCGGTGCGTTGCCCCGGTAATTGCTGGGATACATCGACCCGCTCCACCGACGCCGGCGTGGCGATCCACGGGCGCTCTGTGCGGGTCGCGGTGACTACCACGTAGTCATTAATCGCAGCGGTATCTTCCGTTTCGGTGGTGTCGACGGTTTGCGCCTGAACGCTAGAAAGAAATAGGCTCGCCAGCACGGCGAGCCTAATTGTATTGAGTTGGAAACCATCGTCACTAAAAGGCACTACATTCGCCATTTAATGGTCCTCTCATTTTAGTTATTGGGCAGGGCGTAAGCGTAATACTTTGGCGTTATCGCGCTCGTCGGTGAGCAAATAGAGATAACCGTCGGGCCCTTGACGAATTTCCCGAATACGATAATCCACTGCCATGCGCTCTTCATGAATCACGCGGTTGCCATCAATTTCCAAGCGCGCAATCACTTGTCCGCGCAGGCCTGCTGCTAACACATTGCCCTGCCATTCTGGGAAAGCATCACCGTCGTAGAAGGTCATGCCTGATACCGCAATGGATGGCGTCCAATGCCACACGGGCAGCTCCATACCATCCTTATTAAAACTAATGGTTTCACTCATTTGGCCACCACCATAGGCTTCGCCGTGAGTGATTAAAGGCCAGCCATAATTTTTGCCCGGTTCAGGCAAATTCAGCTCATCACCACCCTGTGGACCATGTTCAACGGCCCACATCAGACCGGTACTGGGCTGAATGTCGATCCCTTGAATGTTGCGATGACCATACGACCAAATTTCTGGCAACGCGCCCTCTTGGCCCACAAATGGGTTGTCCTGCGGAACTTCACCATTGGCATACAGGCGAATCAAAGTGCCCGTATGGCTATCGAGATCTTGCGATTCTTTCATTTGATGACCGCGGTCACCTAAGCCTACATAGAGATAGCGACCATCGTGGCTAAATACCATACGTCCGCCGTAGTGACGCCCGCCCTCAACTTTTGGATATTGGCTGAAGATAGTCGTCAGATTATGCAGTTCGCCGTCACCGAGTACGGCGTGGGCAACCGCCGTGCTTGTCACGTTGCTACCTGAAGTTTCCGCTTCAGACCAGGTTAAATAAATGCGGTTGGACGTTTCAAAATCCGGTGCAAGTGCCACGTCGAGCAGACCACCTTGATTGCGGACAGTGACTTCAGGAACACCGCGGATGGGTTCGCCTAAAGAACCGTCTGCTTCAATAATGCGCAAACGCCCTTCCATTTCCGTTACCAAAAGCCGGCCTTCGGGGAGAAATGCGATACCCCAAGGGCGAACGAGTCCTTCAGCGACAGTTTCTACTTCTACGTCGGCCCACCGTGTTTCGATGGTTTTCGCTTCAGCGGTTGCTGTAACTAATGCCGATGCGCCTAGCGCCATCGATGTAGCAAGCGCAACAGTTGCGAATTTCATGGTTCACTCCTTGTTAACTCAGGGTCAAAATCACTACCAGCTTCAGCAAAATTCACGGAAGCGGGGAATTTATAAGCGTAGATCAATACCATGCGGGCGCAAGAATCGATCACAAAAGACGTTTACTCGCCATAATCCCGAGACGACTTGCGTTATTCCTCTTAACGCAGCGTTGCAATGGGTAAAAGCTCCGCAAGGGTTTCGGCAAGTTTACGGAATGTTTGCCGTCGACTAGTGGTCGGTCGAAATACTAGGCCGATTTCTCGAAACGCTTCGCCACCACTTGGATCCACCGTCACTAAATCGCTGCCGTTTAAAATCCCTGCATCAATGGCCATTTGCGGCACAAAGGTAGAACCGTTCAGGGATTCTGACATTTGCACCAAGCTATGCAGGCTTGCTGCCGTGAACGGATTAATTTTCTCGCGGTTCCCGAGTCGGCAGGCGGTAACGGCATGCTCTGTTAAGCAATGTTCTTTCTCGAGTAAGAAAATGCTTTTGTTTGGAAGCTTTGCATAATCCACGGGATTTCCCGCCAGCGCAGCCATTTTTGGCGACAATGCCATTTTGAATGGGTCTCGCCCCACGACCCATTGTTGGTTGCCTTGTAAATCCACAGGCAATGCCAGAATCAATACATCAAGCTCACCGTCGCGGAGTAGATTCAGGAGCTGCGCAGTGGTGTCTTCACGAATCAACAACTCCAACTTTGGATATTGTTCCTGCAGACGTTTGCTCAAAATACCCAACAAAAATGGCCCGATGGTCGGGATACAGCCCACACGGAGTGGTCCTTCCATAATATTGCCTTGGCTCTGGGCAAAGTTCACCAGCTCTTCGGTACTGGTTAGAATCATACGGGCGCGTTCAACAATCTCCTCACCCATTCCGGTAAACAGAAAGGACTTATGATCGCGCTCAATAAGTTGGCAGTCTAATTGCTCTTCCAGATTCTGGATACCGCTACTCAGCGTAGACTGGCTTACAAAACACGCTTGGGCGGCGCGGTTGAAATTCTGATGTTGATGGAGCGCCAGCAAATAGCTGAGATTTTTTAAACTAGGTAACTTGCTCATAAAGGCCTCACCGTTGCCGCGGATGACACCGCCGGGTCTAATTAGATAATTCGATTATAATAATAGCTTTTATTCGCTTTAATCAATAGCCCCGCATCCGTACCATGCTCTCCGAGATTAACCACAACCATTAATTTTTGGAGAAATTACAATATGTTAACAATTGGTGATACGTTGCCCGAGTTTTCTGTAGTCGCCGCTAAACCAGGTTTTAACATGCCTGAAGAAAATGGTGAGAGCGCTTTTGAAACTATCACGCAGGATAGCTTTGCAGGGAAGTGGAAAGTAATTTTCTTCTATCCAAAAGATTTCACCTTCGTGTGCCCTACCGAAATCGTTGAGTTTGCAAAGCTGAACGAAGAGTTTGCCGACCGCGACGCAGTGGTTCTTGGTGGCAGCACCGATAACGAATTCGTAAAACTGGCTTGGCGCCGAGAGCATCCAGACATGAAGAGCCTGAACCAGTACTCTTTTGCTGACACCGCTGGTGATCTCGTTGATGGTTTAGGTGTTCGCGATAAGGCAGAAAATGTTGCCCTGCGTGCCACCTTCATCGTAGACCCACACAACGTGATTCAGCACGTGTCTGTGAATGCATTGAACGTTGGTCGTAACCCCGCCGAAGTATTACGCATCCTCGACGGTTTGCAAACGGATGAGTTGTGCCCGTGTAACCGTCCTGTTGGCGGCGAAACCTTAAACGCAGCGTAAGCATTGCGAGCGTGGGCGCTCTGCGCCCACGCACCTTCTCGAGATTAGAGGTACGGAGGCAATATGACCATAGCAGATTACAAACAGCGTCTGGGTGATCACGGTAAAGATACTAAGCTGAACTTATCGAACCTTTTCGGAAACGTAGATACATCGGGTTTAACTGCGGATCAATTTTATGGAACTGCGCTGTCGTTGGTGTACTCGCTAAACGACAACGAATTGATTGCCGCTGTCGAAGCCGAAGCGGAAGGTAAAGTGGAAGCCAATGTGTTTTCCGCTGCCAAGCTTGCCGCCACGCTCATGGCCATGAACAACATCTATTATCGCTTTGTGCATCTGAGCAGCGACAAACAATTCGCAAAAATGCCCGCAGGCTTGCGCATGAATGGCATGGCGAATCCAGGAGTGGATAAAACAGATTTCGAACTGTTTTCACTTGCGGTATCAGCCCTGAACGGCTGCGGCATGTGTATCGATTCACACGTAGGTGTGCTCGTAAAGCATGGTGTGAGCGCACAAGCAATTCAAACGTCAATTCGCTTAGCGGCCGTTTTGAACGCGGCAAAAACAGCGCGCGCATTGTCATAATTTTGCAATCTCAGGGGGTTACTCTCTCCACGAATGTTTCCCCCTGGGGCAAAACCACGGTTTTCCCCTAAAAGACCGTGTTGGCCCGTCATTCCCCATGGCGGGCTTTTTTTTTGTGGCTTGCCAGAAAGCTTCGATAGCTGCGTTATCATTGAGACGTGGTACCCAACGCACCGCGTTGGCAAGCGAAGATTACCAGAACACCAAAATGGATTGTTGCTTGTCGCGTTGGATTAAGTGTGTTTCCGGTTGATCGATGCCGCTTTGGTAGCCAGCGTCTTCAATTAAAGCGCGATGCAGCTTCATAAGTTGACGACCAGCAAGCTCGGTGTTCTCAGCCAGTGTGATTTTGCAACTTGCCCCCGTGCATTCGATAGCATCGATCTCAAGTGTCCGCAGTTGTTCGTGGGCGAGTATAAAGTCTTCTAATCGACGTGTTTGTTGGGGGGAAGCGGTTCCACTTGCGTCAAAGCGATCGCCAGGATTGTCACGCAGCGCCAGATCCTGTCTTATTTGATGGGCACTGCGTTCGACGGCGCTCATTTCCGCCGCGTCGTCTGCGCCATGCTCGGAACGAAGTGTTTGAATTTCTGTTCTTCGGGTTGCAATCTGGTGTTCCAAATCGGCGATCTGAGACGCCATTAGCGCGAGCTCGTCATCGCTATCTAATATTTCACCAACATCGAGTGCTTCATCATAAGCCATCTCGCGCTCAATGTGATTGTGAACAGTGTTGTGCACGGTACCGGCGGATGCAGGTTCGCTTTTTTGGTGTTGTAACCAAAGCATGGCGCTGAGCGCGAGAATGAGTGGAATAAAGAGTGCGTGAATCATTTTAGAATTAGTCATTGCCCCGCCCTATAAAGATACGAACCTGCTCATTTTCGGGAGAGGTAGAAATGGTGGCTTTAAAATCGTTGTCGTGCCGAAACGGCGCAATAATCGACTGAAAGTAGCTCTGAATCGCAGCCTGATCATCCGAAGGGATCTGCTGCAACGACACTTCACAAATACTCTGATAACAACTAAAGGATTCAAAGTGTTCGCTATTCAGGTGCTCTAGCGCCAATAGGCTATTAAGAAGCTCTTGCTCTTCGTCGAATGTCCATTCATGGGGGTTTGCTTGAAATGCGTCTGCAAAAGCTGTACCCAATCCGAAAAGCGCTAGAATTTGCGGTAAGTGGGCGTCGAATCCTCGCGCTTCGGAATGCTCGTCATTGATTTTCTCGAGTACGCGCTCCGCCCGCTCTTGTGCTGTCCAATCCGATGCGGATACTTCTCTGGACAGTCGACTCCAACGCGCATCCAGTGCGTGCAAATCCGCTTCTAAATCCTGAATACGTTGTTGTAATAAATCGCGCTGATGGGTGTCGCCGCTTTCGGTGCCCGTGATATGGGTCACGTTCGGCTCAGCACCGTTCTGCAAAGGTGCGGTAGCGATGGGGGTGAGTGCGTATTCGTTGTCTGATTGCGAGTACCAACCGGTGTAAATTCCGATTAATAATGCAATGCATATAAGCGAATAAATAATAACGGTAAGCCGATAACGCTGCGGTGTTACTGATACGTCTGACACGCGGAAATTCCTTATCCGACAGTAGAATGGAACATTGAAATTACCATTTAGGTTTGCAGCAATCAATGTATCGACGCGTACCCAACGCACCGCGTTGGCCGCGAGTCAGATAAAATCCCCCAAGCCCTGAACCAACGCAATGCGTTGGCTACCCATTCATTAATCTATGGGGCTCTGGTACACTTTGCACTGATTTTGTATGGAGGGCAGCCTGCTTGGCTGCTCTTCTCGTTGCGAAGAGATGATTATGGATTATATCACCGCCTTTTGGCTTGCCTTGGTGCAAGGGATCACCGAGTTTCTCCCGATTTCCAGCCAAGCCCATCTCGTGCTTGCTGGGCAATGGTTGGGCGAGGTCTATCAAGGCCTCGATTTTGATGTAATTCTGCATGCCGGCTCGTTGGTTGCGGTAATTTTCTATTTTCGAAAAGAAATTTTCACTATGACCCGAGACTGGATGGGGTCAGTAAGTGGTGGCGAAAAAACCAAAGACTCCAAGCTGGCCTGGTGGGTCATCATCGGGACGATTCCGGCGGGTGTATTGGGTCTGATTTTTAAAGATGCAGCGGAAGGCTTATTGCGAAGTGAAGTGATAATGGGGGTTGCTCTGATCGCTTTTGGTTTACTGCTTGGCTTAGCAGACTGGAAAGGTCGAGGTGAACGAGACGAATACTCACTCACATTAAAAGATGTGTTAGTCATTGGCTTTGCCCAAGCCATCGCCTTGATCCCAGGTACCTCGCGCTCGGGGATTACCATGACAGCGGCTTTGTTCTTAGGAATGTCTCGAGAAGCGGCCGCGCGCTTCTCATTTTTATTGTCGATTCCGATTATTGCCGCAGCAAGTTTACTTTCGGCGGTAACCCTCTTCCGTAACGGTACCGAAATGCCGTGGGATATTTTATTACTCGGCTTTGTTGTTTCGGCGCTGAGTACCTATGCTTGTATTCACTATTTTCTTGCGTTCATTAAGCGCATTGGTATGCAACCGTTCGTAATATATCGGTTGGTGCTAGGCGGCTTGTTGTTGTGGTTCTTCTTGTAAATTTGAAGTGAGTAAAGGTTCTATGATCAAGGTAAAGCAAGTTGTTGTACTCCTTCTCGCCGTATGCGTATTAAGCGCATGCGGACCGCGCATGGAGCCGGCGCCGAAAGTTCTGGAAGGTCGTATTTTCGGGACCTTCTTTCAGGTAAGTATAGGGACCCAGCATGAGTTTGATGAAGACGAAATTAAAACTGGCGTGCTGACGGTGCTCAATGAAGTGGATCGGCAAATGTCGACTTATCGAGACGATTCAGTTCTTAATCGGGTGAATCGTGCCCCCCTGGGTGAGCCAGTCACTGTGCCACCAGAGCTATTCTATGTGCTCGAACTGGGCTATGAGATTGCTGAGTTGTCCGGCGGTGCTTTTGATTTTACCGTGGGCGGGCTGGTGAACTTGTGGGGCTTTGGTCCAGAAGGGCGTGTCACTACAGCTCCGGATGACGATGTCTTACAGCAGCGGTTACAAGAAGTGGGCTATCGGTATGTGAGCTTAGATGCGGCCAACCAAACCGTCACGCGCCATGCAGATGTTTTTATTGACCTCTCTGGTATTGCCAAAGGATACGGGGTTGATGCAGTAAGTGAGTATTTACTAACAAAAGGGATTGATAACCACTTGGTGAACATCGGTGGCGATTTGAAAGGCAATGGCATGCGTAGTGAAGAACGTGCCTGGCATGTAGGTATAGAAGCACCGAATGATGCGCAGCAAATTATTCGCCACATAATGCCCATATATAACCTCGGCATGGTCGGCTCAGGCGATTACCGTAATTATTTTGAAGAAGATGGTGTGCGCTATTCTCATACCATCGATCCAACGACAGGGCGTCCAATTGCACATCGGTTGGCGGGCGTACATGTGATTGGCGAAAACACCACGGAAATTGATGCGTTAGCCACGGTGTTTATGGTGCTTGGGGAAGAAGTCGGTCTGCAGTTTGCGAATGAGCATGATATTGCAGCGATTTTTCTATATCGGACCAATGGGAACTTCGATGCGGTGATGTCGGATCGGTTTGAGCGGAATCACGCAGATGCGATGAGCATTCCTGAGGTTCGCTAAAGTGCCTGATATTTCGGCAGAAGGGTTGTTTTTATAGCAACCCTTCTCTAAAATTTATCGCGTTATTATTACCTAGGAGAGAGTACGTTTTGGACAGTTCACGACGACGAACAAGCGGTTCAGGTCCGTTAAAGTCCCAGTCTCTCTGATTCAGTGATACTGCGACTTTATCGAGCTTGGTACCGCTCGGTGGAGTTGCAGCCTTCTATTCAGCAGTTTTTGAGTATCTTCGCTACAACACTCCTATCTTAATCTAGTGTTTTGTCTTTGCGTCTATTTCACCATTGGCAGAAACCAGTGCATCGATGTTAGCAGTATGCAATTTGCGCACTCTAGCGTTTTACGCAGCATGACTGAGGAGCAGAAATGTCATGACTTACGAAGGCTACGAGCATCTTATTGATCTGATCGCCCAAGGCGATGAGCATTCTTTACGTGCAGCACTGGAAGAAATTCCACCGGCGGATATTGCCGAATATATCGATCAGAATTTTGAAGTGTATAGCACGCTCGCACTGCTCGAAAAAATGTCTTCGGAACAGCAAGCGGAAGTATTTGGTTACTTGCGCCCTCAAAACCAAGAACAGCTCGCCTCGCATATGGAAGTTGCCGTGCTAGCACAGCTGTTTCGGGATATGTCGCCGGATGAGCGGGCCGATTTATATGCGTTACTGGATGTAAAACTGCAGGATGCAGTGATGCGGCGCTTGGCAAAGCGAGACCGTGAAGATTTGTTGCGTTTGGCGAGCTATGAAGAAGGGACTGTGGGCTCGGTTATGACGTCAGATTACGCCATGATTCCGGCAGGTAGCAAAGTAGACGATGCGGTGCGGCGGTTGCGGCAATCGGCCCCAGACAAAGAAACTATTTATCAGATCTACGTGGTGGATAAAGATAACCGTTTGCAGGGCGTCGTATCGCTACGTGAACTGATCACCGCGGCACCCACGGAAAGCATCGACGATTTAATGACGCGAGATGTGGTGCTCCTCAAGCCCGAAATGCCCCAATCGGAAGCGGCGCGTATTATCAGCCGCTATGATTTGCTGGCTATTCCGGTCGTGTCAGAAACCGATGTATTGCTCGGCATCGTCACCTTCGATGACGCCATGGATGTTGTGCAAGAAGAAGACACCGAGAGCATGCATAAATCAGCAACCGTTGGGAAATTGGAAGGCGGTATTAAAGATGCCAGCCCGGTCTTGATTTATCGAAGCCGTATTAACTGGCTCGTGCTCTTGGTTTTTGCCAATATTTTCTCGGGTATGGGGCTGATGTACTTCGAAGCCACCATTGAAACCCATATCGCGCTGCTGTTTTTCTTGCCGTTGCTGATTGCGTCGGGTGGTAACACGGGCGCTCAGGCGGCTACCTTGGTGGTGCGGGGCTTAGCCACAGGGGATTTATCAAAAAGCGACTGGGCCTATATGCTCGGCAAAGAAATGCTGGTATCGGTAGGCCTTGGGGTAACCATGGCGGCGGCTATTTCCGCGGTGGCCTACTTCCGCGTCGATTCCATTATCGTACCGATCGTGGCGATGAGTATGGTGAGTATAGTACTGGTGGGCAGTTTTATCGGCGTGTTGTTACCCTTTGTTCTAAAACGGGTTGGCTGGGATCCGGCGACAGCAAGCGCACCTTTGGTGACAACTATCGCTGATGCGAGTGGTGTACTGATTTATTTTGGCTTCGCTGCGGTGTTTCTCGGCATTTCATAATCTGTCAAAACTTTGATCCTAATCCGGTTGCTTCCCTGATTTTTCATCAGAATGGGCGTATAATGAGGCCCATTCCTGGTGATGCAGAACGGCGGATAAACACGTGGTTGAGCAAAAGATAGAAGTACAGGACGCACCCCCAAAGAAGGGTGTCACGATTCAAAAACCGGAGATTAAAAAGCCAACGAGCGGTTCCGGTCCAGGCAAGAACCACATTTATGTACGTGAGGCTGAGGGGCGTGTGGAGACCACACGACGCGTGCTCGGTTTCGTGCTGATGGCGCTCTTTGTTGTACTTCCTTGGTTAACCTGGAACGGTGAGCAAGCCGTTTTGCTCAATATCCTCGATCAACGCTTTCGCATCTTTGGCATGACCCTTTGGCCACAAGATCTCACCATTTTGGCCTGGATCTTTATGGTTTCGGCGTTTGCCTTGTTCCTCATCACCACCTTGTTTGGCCGGGTCTGGTGTGGCTTTACCTGCCCGCAAACCACATGGACGTTTATTTTTATGTGGTTTGAACGCAAGATTGAGGGCAGTCGTCATCAACGCATGAAGCTCGATGAGCGAGCCATGGATGCGGATAAATTTGTGCGCAAATTTGCCAAGCATGGCGTGTGGATTATTATTGCCTGGCTCACCGCCATGACCTTTGTGGGCTACTTCACCGATATTCGCGCCCTCTTCCAGAACTTTTTCGTATTTGAAGCCAGTGCATGGGCCTTCGGTAGTGTGTTGTTTTTTACCTTTGCGACTTACGGCAACGCCGGTTGGATGCGCGAAGTTATGTGTACTCACATGTGCCCTTATGCGCGCTTCCAAGCAGCTATGTTCGATAAAGACACTTACATCGTGGCCTATGATGAAGCTCGAGGTGAGCCGCGTGGCCCACGCAAGCGTAAGAGTGACCCGCGGACGCAAGGGCTCGGGGATTGTATCGACTGTAACCTCTGTGTTCAGGTGTGCCCGACTGGGATCGATATTCGCAATGGTTTGCAATACGAGTGCATTAACTGCGGTGCCTGTATTGATGCCTGTGATAGCGTGATGGATAAAATGGGCTATCCGAAAAAACTAATTAGCTTTACGACACAGCGTCGGTTAGAAGGCGGTGAAACTAAGGTATTCCGTTTTAAGAGCGTGGGTTATGGCCTAGCGTTGCTCGTGCTCACTTTGTTGTTGGTTGCCGACATTGTGCTTCGGGTTCCTTTGGAGTTTGACGTCATTCGCGATAGAGCATCACTCTACCGTGAAAACCAAGAAGGTTGGATTGAAAACGTCTACACTCTGCGGGTGATTAATAAATCTCAGCAAGCACAGCGTTATACATTTAGCGTGGACGGGGTGGAAGACATGCAATGGTATGGGCCTCAAGAGTTGCTACTTGACCCTGAAAGTTCCGAGATTGTGCCGGTAACCATTGCCATTGATCCGTACTTTATTGATGCGCCGATCAAAGAAATCACGTTTACTATCCAGTCGATCGATGAAGCAAGTATTAAGCGCAACGTGCGCACCAATTTTATATATCAATAAGGACAATCATTGAGCGACTTTAGCTTTCAAGGGGTTACACCCGACTTAATTCTGGATGCGGTAGAGTCGGTCGGCTTTTACCCGATTTCAGGATTATTACCGCTCAATAGCTATGAAAATCGGGTTTACCAATTTCTTGCAGATGATCAAAAGCGCTATGTGGTGAAGTTCTATCGTCCGCAACGCTGGAGTGATGCGCAGATTCTTGAAGAGCACCAGTTTACTGCCGAACTCGCCGAGGCTGAAATTCCGGTGGTGTGTCCGTTATCGATTCAAGGAAAAACTGCGCTAGAGTGGCAAGGTTTTCGTTTTGCAGTGTTCCCCAGTATTGGTGGGCGAGCATTGGAGCCGGAACAATTAGAACAACTGGAAGATCTCGGCCGCCATTTGGGGCGTTTACACCTCACCGGTAGTGCGCGTCCGTTTAGCCATCGCCCACAATTATACACCCGCGCGGGCTTGGATGAAGCGGCACAAGAATTGCTTGAATGCGAACTTCTTCCCGATAGCCTACGCGAAGCTTTTCGAGCGATTTTGTTGCCCGTGGTGGCTCGAGTACAAGCGATTGACTGGGATGCTTATACTCACGTTCGACTGCATGGCGATTGCCATATTGGCAACCTATTGTGGCGGCCTGAGGGTCTCACCTTGGTGGATTTCGATGATTGTCGACAAGGTCCGGCGATTCAAGATTTGTGGATGATGTTATCGGGAGACCGATTACAGCAGCAAATTCAGCTAGAAACCTTGCTCGAGGGTTATGAAGAATTTATGGAGTTTAACCCACGCGAGCTGCACTTGATTGAACCTTTACGCGCTTTGCGTATCATTCATTATATGGCTTGGTTAGCGCGGCGTTGGGAAGACCCTGCGTTTCCCCATAATTTTAGCTGGTTTGCAGAGCCCCGTTATTGGGAACAACAAATCTTAGCTTTGAAAGAACAATTGTCTGCCCTGGATGAACCCCCTCTGCGCTTGCAGCCGGGTTTCAACTAGCGGCATAATGAGCCGTACGCGACTCGAAAACAACAGGAAATACATGATGCAAAAACTCGTAGTAACCGCCATGGCCGTTGTGCTGCTCTTTGTGGCAAGCGCCACGCAAGCGTCGTCTGAGCGTTTCCAAGAGGGTGTTCACTATAATGTAATTAGTGATCAAAAGAGCCGGAACCCAGAAATTATCGATTTCTTCTCATTATATTGTAACGCTTGCTATCAGTTTGCTAGCTTTAGCGACTCGCTTAAAGATGAATTTGGCGACGCGTTTCGTAAGTATCATGTGAACATCGTGGTACCGAATAACGCCATGCGTGAAAATATCATGCAAATTTGGGCGACAGCGATGGTGCTGGGTGTGAATGAAGAATTTGCCGAGCGTGTTTTTCAACGCCATTTCGTGCGCAATAGCTGGGTAAACTCGGTGAGTGATGCCAAAGGCGTGTTTGCAGAGTTAGGTGTTGATGAAGAGCGTTTTGATCGAGCATGGAACAGTATGCAAGTACGCAGCTTAACCAACCGGATGCGCACCGCACAAGATAACTTTAATGTGCGTGCAACGCCTACGTATATCGTGAATCGTAAGTATCAAATGAATCCACAAGGGTTTCAAAACTCAGCGAACTTTTTCAATGACTATATGGATTTAGCCCGTTACTTAATGAGCAAAGACTAAACTGATGACGCCACAACCGGAAGGCAGTGTAATGGATGACATGATCGAAACCCTCCAGGGCTCAATCAACTGGTTGGAGAAGCACCCTGATCTGCATATGGCAGCAGGACTCTTCGTGCTGATTATTGTGGCCTGGTTCGGAAACGCGGTGGTTAAGCGCCTGCTGGTTCGTGGCTTAATGAGGGCGTTGATGGCGTCTCCTCTTGGGCGCGATGAAACCCTTTCAAATAACACTGTCATTGCTCGCCTTTCGAATGTGATCCCGGCGTTGATTATTTCTGTGGGTATCACCTATGTACCTCAGCTTCCTGACGTCCTGATTTCGATTATTCAGAATGTGGCGAATGCCTTTGTGGTGCTTACCGTTGCGCTCGCCATTAATGGCGCGCTGTCGGTGATTAATATCATTTATGAGAAGCGTCCCGGCTCCCACCTCAAACCGATTAAGGGCTATATCCAAGTTCTCAAAATCATTGTGTATGTGGTCGCAGCCATATTAATTATCGCGACCTTGATCGATCGCTCCCCAGTGATTTTGTTATCTGGTTTAGGCGCCATGGCCGCAGTATTGATGCTGGTATTCCAAGATACGTTGCTGTCGTTGGTTGCCAGTATGCAAATATCCTCGAATGATATTGTGCGCGTGGGTGATTGGGTCGAGATGCCGTCGCTCAATGCGGATGGCGACGTGATTGATATTGCATTGCACACGATAAAAATACAGAACTGGGATAAGACCATTACCACGATCCCGACCCGCAAGTTTATTACCGATTCGTTTAAGAACTGGCGTGGTATGCAAGAGTCGGGTGGTCGGCGCATTATGCGTAATATTTTGCTCGATCAGCAAAGCATTGGCTTTCTAACGGATGAAGAGAAAAAGCGTTTACGCGGGTTTCGGTTGTTGCGGGATTATCTCGAAAACAAACAAAAAGAAATTGATGAGTGGAATAAAGCGCTGGAAGACGACGGCCACGTTGCGATCAATACACGCCGTATTACCAATCTCGGTACCTTCCGCGCTTATGTGTTGAACTACTTAAAGAACCACAAAGGCATTCATCAGGAAATGACTATGATGGTTCGCCAATTATCACCCACGCCGGATGGGTTACCGCTGCAGGTGTATGGTTTTACCAATACGGTGGCTTGGGCGGAATACGAAGGTATCCAATCGGATATTTTCGATCACTTGCTCTCCATTTTGCCGGAGTTTGGCTTGCGTGTGTATCAACATCCTAGTGGTTTAGATGTGCGTGAACTGCGGCATGTGATTACCGATTTGAACCAGCGTGATATGGATAACCCCTCTACCGAATAACGGAGAGACTTGTAGTCGGATAACGAAGTAAAGGGCTGCGTAAGTGGCCCTTTGCTATTTAATCACCTCTATTTTCACCTGAATAATCCCAGACTCTAAATTCCCAATCTGGCCAAAAGATGCCCGGCTCAAGTCAATAATGCGGCCTTCAATAAATGGTCCGCGATCATTTATTTTCACGGTAACATTCTTGTTATTTGCTAGGTTCGTGACCCGCACTTTCGTTCCGAAAGGGAGTGTTTTGTGTGCGGCGGTATGGGCGTATTGGTTAAATCGTTCACCACTGGCGGTTTGGCGAAATTGATATTTCATGGCGTAGTATGAAGCAACACCGGTTTCCGTATAACCGACGAGTTCCGGTGATGATTGTTTCGGCACACTAGAGCAGCCAGTAGTAATTGCGATGCTGATGGTGAGCAACAAAAGATAGATGGCGTGGCGCATGGTACGAGTCTCTATTTTTCATGATAGCGATGATGCTTGAACGGCAGAAACTTTAGCACTCTGTTGCATGGGGCACACGCACCTATACCAAATCTTCACACAGTCACATTGAGATTTAGCGGTGCTCGCGCTGATACACTTCTTTAATCCGCTGATCTTTTAATTCCCAGCGTTGATTCAGCCAATTTTGAAAATGGTCTCGGAACGCGGGGTCATTAAAGTAATCCCCGCGTAAATCATCGGTAACGGGAATGCGATCGATGTACACGTAGATTTTGGTGAGTCGGCCTGCCAACAAATCCAACACGATGGGCTTGTTGGTGTTGCGTTCAGGATATACCAAGGTGATGTCTAGGATTTCCTGAAATTGCTGGCCCATGGCTTGTAAGGTAAAGGAAGTACCTCCGGCTTTTGGGGGTAATAAATGAGTAAAAGGACTCTGCTTAGCTGCATGCTTTTCTGGTGTAAAGCGGGTGCCCTCACAGAAATTAATCACCGTGGTAGGAATATGGCGAAACTTTTCACACTTTATACGCGTGGTTTCGATGTCTTTGCCTTTCAGCTCAGGATTTTTTGCAATTTGCTCTTTGCTGTAGCGTTTCATAAATGGCATATCGAGTACCCAGCAACCCATACCGATCACCGGTACCCAAAGCAGCTCTTGTTTCAGAAAGAAGCGAGGCATAGGTAAGTGTTTGCGTGAAAGGTGCATCAAGGCGGGGATATCCACCCAGCTTTTATGATTACACAAGATCATAAACCAGCCATTCCGATCGTCGGGCACATCGCCTTCAATGACCCACTCCACGGGATAACTAATCTTGAACATCCAAGATACCGCATAAGCCCAACCGCGAAACATGCCATTCGCAAGGCGCGAAACAAAGCGCTGGAAAGGAGGAATCGGAATAAAGAATTTAAATAAGCCGAGAAAAATAATGGTTAAACCAACCACGAGGGTCGCGAGGGCACCCCACAAGAAATTAATGAGAGTACGCAGAGGCGCTGGAAGGAATCGAAACATGCGGTGGCGTTCTCCGTGGTTTTATTATTATTCCTCAATGATACCTGAAGTTACCGATAACGATAGCGATCCCCTTGCAAACGATGAAAATTTCTCTAGAATATACTGTATATACGTACAGTACTCGAGAGTTGGTATGCAGCCATTTTTGCAGCAGTTAATGGATCGTGGTGCCTTATGGCAAGGGCGGCAGAGCCATGTTCAAGAGTTGGCATGGGTGTCTGCGGCAGATCCATTATTGGATCAAGCATTAGGCGGTGGCTGGGTGCGCAGTCGCATTCATGAACTGCAAGTGCAGCAACGTTTTAGTGGTGAAATGCCATTGTTGGCACCGGCCATCAACAACGCAGTTGCCCGCGGTCTCTCCGTTTTTTGGGTAGCCCCACCTGCCATTCCAAATGCCCCGGCACTGGCAAGTACTGGTGCTGAATCTCGGCATATTGTGCTCACTCCGAATGATGAGAGTGATGCCCTTTGGGCGGCAGAAACCATTTTATATAGCGGGCAAGCCGGCGTGTTGTTGTTGTGGGCAAAAAAATTATCAGCCACCGCCACACGACGGCTTCATTTGGCAGCAAGCGACAGCGATGCGTATGTGTTTGTGATCACGGATTGGCAACCAGAAGAAGCGCGCAGCTATGGTACTCGGCTCCGTATCCATCATGAGCAAGGTCAGGTGCAGTGGCAGATTCTTAAACGTCATGGTGGTTGGCCGGTGCGTTTACCGCGGCGAGCCTTACCCCGGTGGCCGCACGGCTGAAATTGAGGTGTTTGATGTGGATGTACCTTCAATTTCCAACGCTGTTGTTGGATCGGATGCAAGTACTGCAACCGGAGCTTAAAGAGCGACCCGTAGTGCTTTTTCATGAGCAAGAACAACGCGTGATGCAAACCAATCCTGCGGCAGAAACTGTAGGCATTCAACCGGGCTATCCCTTATCCGATGCTTGGCTTTTGGCCGACACCCTGGGCACTTTCCGTTGGCGAGAAGCGCGACAACGCCATTTGCTGCAACAAGTCGCTACGGATTTATATCAGGTGTTTGCGGTCATCAGTTTAGATCCCCCATCAGGGCTTTGGCTTGATTTAGCGCCTATGCAAAAGCTCTATCCCGAGCCACAACAAAATAAGTTACAACTTCAGCAACAGTTGGCTCCGTGGGAACTGCGCTATCAATCAGGCGTTGGCGCAACTCCACTGCAAGCCAAAATGATCGCGCAATCACAGGTGAGCACAGTGGCGGATATTCCGATTGGCTACTTGCCCTGCCCGTTGCCATTGCAGGAAAAGTTACAACGCATGGGATTACATACTCTCGGTGCGTTGCAGGCGATTCCACGAGCATTGGCGGGCCGCCGTTTAGGCAAGGAGTTAGTGGTATTGCTGGCGCGAATTCAAGGTGAACAGAGAGAGTCCCTACACTTCTTCCGTCCGCCCGTATGGTTTTATCAGCGTTTAGAACTCACCGCAGAAGCGAACAGTTGGCAAGCGTTGCGTTTTCCTCTGAATCGATTACTGCAAGACTTAGAGCATTTTTTAGAGAGTCGCCAGCAGGAAACCCGACAACTACTTATTACACTCTATCATCGTGATGATGAGCCAACAGACATCACACTCGGGTTTGCTCACGGAAGCTATGTGGCGCAAGAATTGGCCCAGTTTTGCCAGTTAAAAATGGAAAACTGTGCGCTCGAGGCGCCCGTATTGGAGTTGAGTTTGCAGGCGCGGCAGTTGCAGCCACGCCATGGAGACCATGGGGATTTATTACAGGGGCCTCGGCAGCATAAAAAATCGTTGCCCCGGTTACTCAATGAATTGCAATTACGCCTAGGCCAGCAGCGCGTGTGGGGTGTACAAAATCATGCAGATTGGTTGCCGGAACATGCGTGGCGCAAAGTTCTTGCGGGCCAGCCCTTGGGTCAGGCTTATGTGCAGGATCGTCCCTTGTGGTTATTACCCGAACCACGGCCGGTGCAAATCCAGCATTGGGTGTTGCTGCAAGGGCCAGAGCGATTCACCTTGCCTTGGTGGTCACAAGACGGTGACCAGATATGTGATCGCGATTACTGGAAAGCGCGTCATCGAGATGGCCAGCCTGGCTGGCTATTCTACGAACATCAACACGGGTGCTGGTGGCAGCATGGGTGGTTTAGCTAATGTCTTACGCAGAGCTGCATTGTTTGAGCCATTACAGCTTTCAACGGGGAGCTTCTTCGCCTGAGGAGTTGGTGAATACAGCGATCGCTTTAGGTTATCAGGGGCTCGCGATTACTGACGAATGCTCGGTTGCCGGTTTAGTAAAAGCTTGGTTAGCGGCAAAAGAGACCCCCCTGAATTTAATCAGTGGTAGCGAATTTCACTGTAGTGAGTATGGACTGTTTGTGCTGCTCGCAAAAAATCGGGCGGGTTACGCTCAGTTAAGTCAGTTGATCAGTCGTTGCCGGCGCGCCGCAGAGAAGGGAAGCTATCAGTTTCATGGACACTGGCTGCTGGAACAGTCGCTATCTGAATGCATTTTATTGTGGCGGCCAGAAGCACAGGCAGCCGAAGGGGTTGCGGAACTGCAAGACAATCTAAAAACCGCTTTTATGGGTCGCCACTGGTTAATGTATCACCGCTATTTGCGCACCGATGATCGCGCTCATACACGTTGGATTAAAGCCTGTAGTGAGCAATGGAATTGGCCAGTGGTTGCCGTAGGTGGCGCACTTATCCATCACGAAGCGCGGTTGCCGTTACTGCATGTGATGCATGCCATTCGAGAGCACACTACGGTGGCGCAACTCGGTAGCCAACGCTTACCGAATGCCGAAGTGCGCTTACGGGAGCTTGATGCGCTTAATCAGGTATTCCCAGAAGCCTGGCGGCAGGCCAGTGCCACTATATGCGATCAGTGTCGATTTGATTTGGGCACCCTGCGTTATGAATATCCGGCGGAAGTGGTGCCGCAAGGCTTCACCGCAAATCATTATCTGCAACAGTTAAGCCAGCAAGGTTTGCGGTGGCGCTATCCACAAGGCGCGCCAGAGAAGATTCGGCAACAGCTTGAAATGGAATTAGCGCTTGTTGAAGAGCTCGATTACGCTCATTTTTTTCTGACTATCCACGATTTGGTTGTGTTTGCCCGACAACAGGGAATCCTGCATCAAGGTCGCGGCTCAGCTGCAAACTCTGTACTGTGTTATTGCCTGGGTATTACCGCAGTAAACCCAGCGCAATCAGATTTGCTCTTTGAGCGATTTATTTCTCGGGAGCGGAATGAGCCACCGGATATCGACGTGGACTTTGAACATGAGCGTCGAGAAGAAGTCATCCAGTATATTTATCGCAAATATGGGCGCGATCGTGCAGCATTAGCGGCAACGGTGATTACCTATCGCATACGCAGTGCGTTAAAAGACGTTGGTAAGGCGCTTGGTTTTCCCGAAGCGCGTATTCAACAATGGATAGACCGGCTGGATCGTCGTGATCAAGAAGAAGGTTGGGATGAGCAGTTACGTTGCATGGGTATTATGAATCACCCTCAAGGCGTACACCTTCTTAGGTTAACCCAAGACATTTTGCGCTTTCCGCGCCACCTATCTCAGCATGTAGGTGGTTTTGTGATTGCCGCAGGTTCGCTATCGGATCTGGTTCCAGTTGAGAACGCCGCCATGCCGGAGCGTACGGTTATTCAGTGGGATAAAGACGACATTGAAGCCTTGTGCTTGTTGAAAGTGGATGTGCTGGGGTTAGGCATGCTAACCGCTATTCGTAAAACCTTGGCCCTCCTCCCCGATTTTTACCACATGAACCATACCCTCGCGAGTATCCCGCAAGACGATCATGGGGTCTATCGCATGTTGCAAAAAGCAGATTCCGTGGGCGTGTTTCAAATTGAGTCGCGGGCGCAAATGAATATGCTCCCGCGCTTAAAGCCGCGCTGTTTTTATGATCTCGTGATTCAAATTGCTATCGTCCGCCCCGGTCCGATTCAAGGCGATATGGTGCATCCGTATTTGCGTCGACGTGAAGGCAAAGAGCCGGTGGACTATCCAGGGCCGGCAGTACAGCAAGTGCTTGAACGAACGCTAGGTGTACCTATTTTCCAAGAGCAAGTGATTAAGTTGGCGATGGTGGCCGCGGGATTTACCGGCGGAGAAGCGGATGCACTGCGCCGGGCTATGGCCAGTTGGCGCAGCAAAGGCAAAGTGATGGCATTTGAAGAAAAACTGATTCAGGGCATGTTGGGCCGCGGCTATAGTCGCGACTTTGCCGAGCGCCTGTTTGCTCAGATTTGCGGTTTTGGTGAATATGGTTTTCCTGAGTCCCATGCGGCCAGTTTTGCCAACCTTGCGTATGCATCCGCATGGTTAAAGTTTCACTGCCCCGCCGCTTTTTATGTGGGCTTGTTAAATAGTCATCCCATGGGGTTTTATTCGCCCTCTCAACTGATTCAAGATGCGCGTCACCACCAGATTGAGGTGTTGCCCGTGTGCATAAATAGCAGCGGCTGGGATCATCATTTGGTTGCCCGGGATGGGGAACCAGCCATTCGGCTGGGCTTTCGATTAGTCAAAGGCTTACAAAAGCAAGAAATAGAAAACGTACTTAACCTACGGCCTACAACAGGCTTTCAAAATATGGACGACTTCGAAAAGCGCTCAGAATCGGTCGTATTATCGGTAAGAGCGAAAGAGCAGCTTGCGAGTGCGAATGCATTTTCCAGCTTGGCCGGACATCGCTATCAAACTCGCTGGGATATGACCAAGCTCGACGTGAAGAAACCCACTGACCAACTGTCGTTGTTGGCCGTGACAGAGAACTTCAGTGGTGATTACACGCTGGATGCACCCCATGAAATTGCAGATATGAGCGAAGACTTCGCAAGCCTTGGGTTAACGCTCGGTCGACATCCGGTGGCATTACTGGATGAACAAGGTGTACTGCCCCACCATCGTAAAGCGATTGAGCTGGGGCAATTGCGGCATGGTCAACTAGTTACAGTGATGGGATTAGTGACCAATCGACAACGGCCAGGTACGGCCTCGGGCGTAACCTTTATGACACTAGAAGATGATACCGGGACTATTAACGTGGTGCTGTGGCAAGATTTGGCGAAACAACAGCGGCGAGAATGGCTTAAGGCTCGTTTGCTTCGGGTAAAAGGCGTATTAGAAATGGAAGGTGATGTGATTCATGTGATCGCGGGCGATATGAAAGACTTAAGCGCCCGCTTGCCGGTCGCCAAGATTAAGTCGAGGGATTTCCATTAATCAAGGCGGTCAGCGTTGATAGTCGAACCCGACTATCAACACGAGGATTGCAAACTAACCTTGGGTTTCCTTCAAGTATTCGTTCTTTAGGTACACATAATTCGCCGCCGACTTTTGTAAGAAGGCACGCTCTTCGTCAGACAACGGTCGTGCTTTTTTGACGGGACTGCCCACATACAGATGTCCGCTCTCTAAGCGCTTGCCTGGCGGTACTAAAGAACCGGCACCAATGATCACATCGTCTTCTATCACAGCTCCATCCATCACTACCGCCGACATTCCCACTAATATGCGATTGCCCACGATACAGCCGTGTAACATGCAATGATGGCCCACAGTCACATCATCACCAATCAACAGCGGGTAGCCGTGGGGGTCATCAGGTCCGGTACGGGTCACATGGAGTACGGAACCATCTTGAATATTCGTGCGAGCCCCAATACGAATATAGTTCACATCACCGCGGGCAGCGACCAAAGGCCAAATGCTGCTATCGTCGCCAATCTTGATATCACCCACGATCACGGCTGATGCGTCTATGTAACAGCGTGCGCCCAATTGGGGATATTGCCCTTTATATGGACGCCCTATCGATTTACTTGCAGTCATAATTACCTCTTTCGCAGAACCCGAACACCAAGTCATTCTATGACTAGCTTTATTGGGTGCTTATAAACTAGACCAATACTGTGTGATCTTACGTCAACTTGAATGATTTTTCTGCGCTTGAACAAAAAAACCTGAAAAACATGTAAAAAGTACTTGCTGCATTCCGTTACATCTCTATAATTCGCCCCACTTCGACGGCAGATACGACAAGCACTTAAAGTGCTGAGCCAACGAAATATGGGTAAGTGATGAAGTGTAAAGTTGTGAAAACAACAGTTTCTCACTAAAAGTGAAGGTAACGCCTCATAAAGAGTTGTTAACTTTCTAATAACAAGCCCAGATGGCAACCAGAAGCATAGGAAAACAAAAAACTTTCCGAAAGCGGTTGACAGAAAAAATGGGGCGTGTAGAATGCGCACCTCGCTTCGAGCAGAAGCAACGTTCTTTAACAATTTATCAAGCCAAGCAATCTGTGTGGGCACTTGCGATGAAAAGCATCAACCAACGC
>NZ_VJWL01000001.1:1211487-1425733 GCF_007096385.1 Aliidiomarina halalkaliphila | reverse complement strand
GAAATGGTCATGCCTGGTGACAACCTGAAGTTCGTTGTAGAGCTGATTGCTCCAATCGCGATGGACGATGGTTTGCGTTTCGCAATCCGTGAAGGTGGCCGTACCGTAGGTGCTGGCGTTGTATCTAAAATCATCGATTAATTGATACAGACTTCATAGGTCACTGACCTTTAGAAAAGGGAGCCGATTGGCTCCCTTTTTTCTTATTCGCGCTCTGTAAATGGCCTCGGCATCGTGGTACAAAATACGTTGTTCATCATAATAACGATAAAGCATGCAATTCAAAGCGCTCGGAACCCGTAAAATTCATCGTTGGTTAACCCTCTTATTTGGGATCCAATTGATTATCTGGAGTATCACCGGTGCGGTGATGGTGCTCTTGCAGTTGCCTTATATTCACGGTCATCATTTAAGTCAACCTGCCGATAAACCCATTACGCGTTTTGAGTTATTGGAGCGCATCCCACAACTAAGCGAACACTATCCCCAAGCCATTGAAGCCGCATTACTGTCGCGTTACGTGCAAGGCGAGTTCCAGTATCTCTTTCGCGTGCGCACCGAGCAAACGCAGTTCTTAGTGAACCCAAATGATTTTAGCCGCAGTGATCTGGGGGAAGACGATATTATTGCCTTAGCTGAGCGCTACTATGCGGGCAGAGGTGACCCTGTAATCACACAGTTGACCCTATTCACCGATGCGCACGAATTACCCGGTGAGGTGGCGTCTAGGCACGCGCCTGTATGGCAGGTCGAATTCGCCGATGCGCGCCGTACCACATTTTATCTTGCGAAAGATACCGGTGACCTTATCACTCAACGTCATCAAGCATGGCGCTTGTTCGATGTGATGTGGATGTTACACATTATGGACTACAAGGACCGTAGCAATATTAGTTCATGGTGGATACTGGCGTTCGCAGGTATTACCTTCGTTATTGCTTTAACCGGTTTATGGTTACTCAGTTACCGTTACATTGCGCGTGGGTGGAGGCGACTATGGCGCGCATAAATCCTTTAGACAAAGAGAAATTCGAAGAGGCGCAAGCGCAAGCACGCAAACGCCCTTCGGTGTTTAGTTTTTCTGGGCTTACGCGGCTACATCGTTTGGCTGGGCTCATATTGATCCTGCAATTACTGATCTGGACCGTTACTGGCATTTATTTTAGTTGGATGGGGCGTGAGGCGCTCAATGCGGAGCAGTATTTACATCGCGTGCCTCCGGCTCAGTTATCTATCTCCGAGCCTTATATTATTCCGATGCGACAGCTTCATCATTTGGGCGATGTGTATGAAATAAACGTGCGCATGCGCGACGACCTACCACAATTTCAAGTGACTTATGCGTCTCAGCGCGATACGCGCTATGAAGATGGGCGTCTGGGAGCTGATGGACTATATCAAGCCTGGTTTGATGGTGGCACTGGACAGCGTTGGAACACAGGTGCGGTTCAGGCGCAACGGATTGCGGTAAACTCTTATTTAGGCAGTGGCATGTTTAATGGTATTTACGACGTGCGACTTAGTCGGGACCTTCCCCAATGGGCGGGACCGGGCTTTCGCATTGAGTTTGCTGATCGGTTGAAAACACGTATTTACGTGGATCAGCAAAGCGGCGATTTAGTGGCCCATCGTAACCGCTGGTCACCGGTTACTGAGTGGATGTACAAGCTGCATTTTATGGATTATAGCGGGCAGCGTAACTTTAATAATCTCCTGATCATCAGTGCCGCAGTTTTTTCAGTGTGGTTTTGTATCACGGGCATATTGATGCTGATACGCATATGGCGACAGGGCGGGTTTGTTGCACGCCCGGGTTTAAAGTACAATGCTTCGCTGTTTGAACGATTGAAGTCGCGCCTGCTCGGTGTGTCGAAAAAGAATTAAAGGAGCGCTGCATGGCGTCTGCAAAGAATAATTACGGGGACCCTGCAAACCCCGAGAAACGCGGTTGGTTTACTCGTTTCCTAGATACGGTTGAGTGGTTGGGTAACTTGTTACCGCATCCGGTGTCACTGTTTGCGATCTTTTGTGTGCTCGTAATTGTTGCCAGTGGGATTGCCGGATACTTTGGGGTGAGCGTGGCGGATCCACGCCCAGCAACCTACGGTGAAGACATTGTCGTCAACAGTTTGTTGAGCGCGGAAGGCCTGCGTTGGATTGTATCGAATCTGGTGACCAACTTTACCAGCTTCCCGCCGTTAGGGGTGGTGCTTGTGGCCATTCTTGGGGTAGGTATTGCCGAGCGCTCCGGTATGCTTGAAGCCATGATGCGCGGAATGGTGATGAACGCATCGCCACGCATGGTGACAGTGACCATTGTTTTTGCTGGGGTGGTCTCCAATACCGCATCGGAATTGGGTTACGTGGTTCTTGTACCTTTGGCAGCGCTTATCTTCCATTCCCTAGGCCGACACCCATTAGCCGGTCTTGCCGCAGCATTTGCCGGGGTTTCAGCGGGCTATAGCGCGAACCTCTTTATCGGTACCGTGGATCCATTACTCTCGGGTTTCACAACCTCGGCGGCTCAATTGATTGATCCAACCTACGAAGTAGGGCCGGAGATGAACTGGTATTTCATGTTTATCAGTACATTTTTGATTGCGGTTTTGGGTTGGTTGGTCACGGAAAAGATCGTTGAACCAAAGCTCGGGAAATATAACCCAGATGACATGGATCCTGACGCCGATCTCGACGCCAATGTAAGCATGGATAAGCTCAAGCCCGAAGAGCGCAAAGGCTTGATCGCGGCTGGATTTACCTTCTTAGCGTTACTGATTCTTCTAGCGATCACCGTGGTGCCAGAGTGGGGTGTACTGCGTAATCCTGAAACAGGTGAAGTGGCAGGTTCTCCATTCTTGCGCGGCATTGTTGTATTTATCTTCATTACCTTTGCCATTCCGGGATTCGTGTATGGCTATGTGGTGCGCACCATGCGCTCCGACCGTGATGTGATCAATGCTATGGCTGCCAGTATGAGTTCTATGGGCTTGTATATGGTGCTGGTGTTCTTCGCCGCTCAATTTGTCGCATTCTTTGGTTGGACCAATTTTGGCACTGTTTTGGCAGTCAATGGTGCAAATCTGTTGCAGTCCATCAACCTAACTGGGCCAATGGTATTTGTGTTCTTTATTCTGATGTGTGCCTTTGTTAATTTGATGCTCGGTTCTGCATCAGCCCAGTGGGCGGTGACTGCACCAATTTTCGTGCCTATGCTCATGATCATTGGTTATGCCCCGGAATTAGTACAAGCGGCCTATCGGATTGGTGATTCGGTCACCAATATTATTACACCGATGATGAGTTACTTCGGCTTGATACTGGCCGTTGCCGCGCGTTATAAGAAGGATATTGGGATAGGTACCCTAATTGCAATTATGCTGCCTTACAGTATGATTTTCTTCGTGGGTTGGGTGATACTATTCTACGTTTGGGTGTTTGCTCTTGGTATGCCAGTAGGCCCGGGCGCAGCAACCTATTATTCGTTTGAAGCAGCCCCATAAGTAACAAGGCCAAGCGATGACAAGACCGATATTTCAGCGTCGTGGAATAACAGGAGTGGCTTTATGGGCCACTCCTCTATTGTTGTGTCTGGCGTTGGTCATGAAGTCACCTTTATGGGCAGCAACCGATAGCGACAATGAATCTGATGAAACGTCGGCTCAAGATGTGGTGATTGCAGCCTACGAGTTCCCACCCTATTACTCGTCGCGCATGTCCGAGCACTTCCTTGGTGAGATCGTTTATCTGCTGAACAATATGCAGAGTGAATTTAACTTTGTAATCCGTGAGATTCGTCCGCAAGAACGTTATCAAGCCATTAGCGCAGACGGCTGTTGTGACCTCATTATGTTCGAGTCACCGACATGGGGATGGCCTGAAAGCGGTGAATACGAAATTTCGCCGCCGATTATGCATGGTAGTGAACGCATGTATTCATTACAAAGTGAAAGCTGGGAGCCGGGACCTGAAGATCGCATCGCTGGCGTAGTTGGATATCACTACGGTATCACGAATAACACCATGAACAATGTTGATGTGGCGCATTTGATGCCGATTTACCGCACGGATAGTCAGTCGACAGTGCTGACGATGGTGCGCAACCACCGGGTTAAATTTGGCTTGCTCTCCGATGAGTACGTTCGTTGGCTCGAAGTGAATCAACCGGAGCGGGTGGTTGGCATTATTCCTGCCCCAGAAGCGGATAGTGTTTATACAACGAATATTATCTTGGGACCAGCAAGCCCCGTAGATATGGACACCCTAATGGTTCACATATTGCGCTTGGGTCAGTCGACTTATGCGGCAACCTTATTAGAAGCCTATGGATTACGTTTGGTGACTGCGGAAGAAGGTGGGGCCTGTGTCGCTTATCAACACGTGATGGCTAATTTCGAGTGTACGCCGAAAAAAGAAGACATAAAGCCACGATCGCTTCGCAAACACCAATGAATCCTTTAGGTGTAGACTGATAAGCCCAATCGTTGGGCAAATTGAGTAATCATTTCTACCGCGCGTGATGGGTTTCCAAAGCGGTTCAATGGCGGACTCCAAGCGGCAATCACGCCGTAATCGGGTACCACTGCAACAATACCGCCACCGACACCACTTTTTGCGGGTAACCCCACGGTAAAGGCAAACTCCCCAGACTGATCGTACATGCCGCTAGTTGATAGCAAGGCATTGATGCGATGTGCGGAGCGCGCATCACAAATGCGCTCACCAGTACCTGGTTGCACACCACGATTAGCGAGAAAACCTAAACTGCGTGCGAGATCGACACAGCTCATGGCCACTGAGCATTGGAAAAAATAATGGTCGAGCACTTCAGGTACTTCCGATTCGATATTTCCGAAACTCTTCATCAAATAAGCAAGGGCGGCATTGCGATTGCCATGCTCTTTCTCAGATTCCCACACCCGATGGTCTGCATGAATCGCTGAATTACTAGCAAGATGGCGAACGTATTGAACAAACGCCGACTTAGACGCGGAATAGTGGCTGACCAATACATCGGATACAACAATAGCGCCGGCGTTAATAAAAGGATTGCGTGGGATGCCATGTTCCCACTCAAGCTGAACTATGGAGTTAAAAGCCTGTCCGGAAGGCTCCATGCGTACCCGTTCCCAAAGAATGTCATCCATGCGCTGCATGGCCATGGCGAGACCAAATACTTTAGAAATACTTTGTATCGAGAATGGAATGTCGGCGTCACCGGCAGTATGCACACTGCCATCCAATTCAATGACCGCGAGCCCAACGTAGTCTGGGTTTACCTCTGCTAGCGCGGGGATGTAATCGGCCACCTGCCCGCCAAGCGCGGTTTTCCGCGCTTGTTCAACGAGCTCTTCTACCAGTGAGCTACAGTTTTTGGGCTGTTTTGGGGTACCTTCCACACGCGCTCCGTTAGGTGCTTAATAGGGGCTTTAAGAATTGGGCAGTGTGCGATGTTGTTGACTCGCAAATGGCCTCTGGTGTACCGGCGACTAAAATTTCGCCACCGCCGCTGCCGCCTTCGGGCCCAAGATCAATAATCCAATCCGCCGTCTTAATCACGTCTAAGTTATGTTCAATGATCACGATGGTATTGCCATGGTCGCGCAAGCGATGGAGAACTGCAAGCAACTGTTGGATATCATGAAAATGCAAACCTGTGGTGGGCTCATCCAGAATATACAATGTTTGACCAGTATCGCGCTTAGACAACTCACGGGCTAATTTCACCCGTTGGGCTTCACCCCCCGATAGAGTAGTAGCCGATTGACCTAAACGGATATACGACAAGCCAACATCCATCAGTGTTTGTAATTTACGGGCAATTGCCGGAACCGCATCGAAAAACTCACGGGCATCTTCGACAGTCATATCCAACACTTCATGAATCGTTTTGCCCTTGTAGAGAATTTCTAAGGTTTCTCGATTGTAGCGTTTGCCCTTACAGATATCACAAGGCACATACACATCCGGAAGGAAGTGCATTTCTACTTTGATCATGCCGTCGCCTTGGCAGGCCTCACAGCGACCACCTTTCACATTGAAGCTAAAGCGACCTGGTTTATAGCCCCGTGAGCGTGATTCCGGCACACCGCTAAAAAGCTCGCGAATGGGTGTAAAGATACCCGTGTAGGTGGCTGGGTTTGAACGTGGTGTGCGACCAATAGGGCTTTGGTCGATATCCACCACCTTATCCAAATGCTGCAAACCATTGATTGATGCATGGGGTGCTACCGTGCCTGTGGTTGCACCATTCAACTCACGATGGGCCAACGGAAATAAGGTGTCGTTGATCAGCGTCGACTTTCCAGACCCAGATACACCGGTAACGCAGGTCATCAGCCCCAATGGAATTTTTACATCGACGTGCTTTAGGTTGTTGCCGTGGGCTCCGAACAGTTCTAACCAATCTTTGCCAGGCTTGTGCCGCTTTTGGGGGATATCGATAGCTTTGCGACCACTTAGGTAATCACCGGTGAGTGAACGCTCACTGTCGATAATGTCCTGATAGCTACCCTGGGAAACGATCTCACCCCCATGAACACCAGCTCCGGGGCCGATATCAATAATATAATCCGCGGCACGAATGGCATCTTCATCATGCTCTACCACTAATACACTGTTGCCGAGATCACGCAAGTGACACAGCGTGGTGAGCAAACGCTCGTTATCCCGCTGGTGCAAACCAATCGACGGCTCATCAAGCACATACATCACGCCTACGAGACCAGCACCAATTTGGCTGGCTAAGCGAATCCGTTGGGCCTCGCCGCCGGACAAGGTTTCCGCACTGCGCGAGAGATTCAGATAGTTAAGTCCTACATTTACCAAGAAGCGCAGACGGTCGTTAATTTCTTTCAGAATCTTTTCGGCGATTTGGGCACGCTGGCCGGTGAGCTGAATTTCAGTAAAGAACGTAAGCGCATCGCCAATGGCAAGCTCGGTAATATGCGGCAGGGTAGTATCGTTTACAAACACGTTGCGCGCTTCTTCACGCAACCGAGCGCCCCCACAACTGCGGCAAGGCTTAGTGGCGAGGTACTTGGATAAATCATCGCGCACGGCATTGGAGTCGGTTTCCCGATAGCGCCGTTGCATATTCGGAATAATGCCTTCGAACGGATGCTTACGAACCACGCTATCGCCGCGGTCGTTCATGTAAGTAAACTTCACTTCTGTATTGCCGGAACCGTGTAATACAAGGTTTTGTACGTCGCTGGGCAGATCTTGATAAGGGGTATTTAAATCAAACTCAAACTGTTTGGAGAGCGACCGCAGCATTTGATAGTAATAGAAATTGCGCTTATCCCAACCGCGGATCGCACCACCAGTGAGACTTAACTCGGGGTTCCCCACCACTTTCTCGGGATCAAAATATTGTTCAACGCCTAAGCCATCGCAGCTCGGGCATGCGCCGGCTGGATTGTTAAAGGAAAAGAGTCGCGGCTCTAATTCGGGCATGCTGTAGCCACAATGTGGGCAAGCAAAGTTGGCGGAAAACAATATGGGCTTGATATTGTCGGCATCGTCCATGCCCACAATCATTGCCGTACCACCAGACAATTCAAGAGCCGTTTCAAAAGATTCTGCTAAGCGTTGCTCTAAACCAGGGCGTACTTTGAGACGATCCACCACGACTTCGATATCGTGTTTTTTGTGCAGTTCGAGGGTAGGTGGATCACTTAGATCACAGACATTACCATCCACGCGGGCACGCAAAAAACCTTGAGTGGCTAAATTCTCCAGAGTTTTTTGATGTTCCCCTTTGCGACCTTTTACCACTGGCGCTAATAACATCACTTTGCTGCCTTCCGGCATCGCCAATACTTGATCCACCATTTGGCTGACAGTTTGTGCTGCCAGCGCTACATGATGCTCTGGGCAGCGTGGCTCGCCAATACGAGCAAACATCAGACGTAGGTAATCGTATATCTCGGTGATGGTGCCTACGGTCGAACGAGGATTATGAGACGTCGACTTTTGTTCGATGGAAATCGCTGGCGACAAGCCCTCGATGGAATCTACATCGGGCTTTTCCATCAGGCTTAAAAACTGACGGGCATAGGCAGATAACGACTCCACATAGCGTCGTTGGCCTTCGGCATACAGGGTATCAAATGCGAGTGAGGATTTTCCGGAACCCGATAAGCCAGTGATCACGACGAGCTTGTCGCGTGGGATCTCCAGATTAATATTCTTCAGGTTGTGGGTGCGAGCACCCCGTACTTCAATCTTGTCCATAATATCCTTGGTGTTAGCGCATCTTGGATGTGTACCTGCCGCAGGAAAAACGCAGAAAGAATGCGATCGCAGCCGAACAGTAATCCACCATTATCGCACAAAGCGTACCTGTTCTTGAAGCCGCAAAGCGCTTTCAGGCTGACGAGTCCCTATGGAATCTGATAAACTCGCCGCTCTTAGTACCTAACGCACTGCGTTGGCACTGAGCCAGGCAGCTGCCCCGGCGATAATCAGCGCGGAAGCACCTACACAACGCACTGCGTTGGCGTATAGCGAGATAGCTGTTTCCGATTAATTCGTTACTGAAACTTTTATTGGAACCCATGAATCAATCTGGACTGAATCGCACCGAGAAAAAAGCGGCCATTGCGTTAGCCTCTGTGTTTGGTTTACGTATGCTAGGGCTGTTTTTGATCATGCCTGTGATGGCGATTTATGGTCAGGTGTATCCAGATTACACGCCATTTTTGGTGGGTGTCGCCATTGGGGCGTACGGACTCACCCAAGCATTCTTGCAAATTCCAATGGGTTGGCTCTCTGATCGTATTGGTCGCCGTCCGGTCATTTTTGCAGGTCTCTTTGTGTTTGCCCTCGGCAGTGTTGTGGCCGCCATGGCAGAAACCATGCACGGCGTGATTATCGGTCGAGTGATGCAAGGGGCCGGAGCGATTGCTGGCGCAGTGCTCGCTTTGGCCGCAGATTCCGCGCGAGAAGATCAGCGCCCGAAGGTTATGGCGGTGATCGGCATGGGTATCGGTTTATCCTTTGTGTTAGCTTTGATCATTGCGCCCATTCTTGGGGAGCAAATCGGTATGTCCGGTTTGTTCTGGTTCACCGCAGTGTTGGCACTCGGCGGCATGGTGATGCTCTGGAAAGTCATGCCAGCGACCCATCAGAAAGTGCCTAGTCGCGATGTGCTGCCAGTACCCAAAGAGTTAGGACGTTTGCTCCGTGATAGCCAACTAGGACGCTTAAACTTTGGCGTGTTCGTTTTGCACCTTGTCCTTACGGCGTGGTTTGTCACTTTACCATTACAAATGGTGGAAGCGGGGCTCGCGCCGCAACATCACAGCTGGCTCTATTTACCCACGCTGATTTTGTCGTTTGCGGTGATGGTTCCCATGATGATTGTGCTCGTGCGGCGACAGCAACAAGTGCTCGGCATGCGTCTTGCGATGACGCTCCTTGTGGTCGCTTTGTCAGTTATTGCGTTATTTAGCGATCAACTCTGGACAATTGTGCTTTCTGTGTGGATATTCTTCATAGGCTTTAATTATCTAGAAGCAAGCTTTCCAGCATTGCTTACCCAGCATGCACCGGCAGGAAGTAAAGGTAGTGCCAGTGGTTTGTTTACCACCTGTCAGTTTGCGGGCGCCTTTATTGGCGGTGCTGCTGGTGGCTATTTTTACCAGCAGGGCGGCACACTTGCGGTTATGCTTTTCGCCATTGCGCTGTTAGTATTGTGGATACTTGCCAGTGCTGGGCTTCGTCAAGTTGCGGCAACAACGCGGATGAATTTGTCGATCGCCGGTGTGCCTGTGGAACATACAGAAGCACTCGCTGCCGCTCTAATCGAACAACCGGGTATAGAAGAAGCCATCGTGCTACCTGAAGAAGGCACAACCTATTTAAAAATTAAGCGTGATCAATATGACGCGGCGGCAATTCAAGCATTAATTGCACGCTATCAGAACTAAAACAGGAGAATGGAATGGCCAGTCGTGGAGTGAACAAAGTAATTTTGATCGGTAACTTGGGCGCAGACCCAGAAGTGCGCTACACGCAGAATAGTGTGGCCATCGCAAACCTCAATCTTGCCACCAGTGAAACTTGGAAAGATAAGCAAACCGGCGAGCAAAAAGAGCTTACTGAATGGCATCGCGTGGTGTGTTATCGCCGCCTCGCAGAAATTGCTGGTGAATATTTAAAGAAAGGCTCGAAAGTGTATATCGAAGGCCGCTTACAAACCCGCAAATGGCAGGATCAAAGTGGCACCGATCGTTACACGACAGAAATCGTGGCAAACGAAATGCAAATGCTCGATAGTCGCGGTGGTAGTGGCGACTACAGTGGCCAATCGCAAGGTGGTTATCAGCAAAACCAAGGTGGCGGTAAGCCACAAGGTGGTGGTGCACCTCAGCAAGGTGGTGGTCAAAGCCAACCTCAGCAACGCCCGGCCGCGCCACAGCCAGCGCCGTTGGATAACGATTTTGATGATGATATTCCATTCTAGAGCACACCTGAGACTTATTTTGTAAAATATATTTATATAGCCCCGCACGTGCGGGGCTTTTTTATATCCGCTAGAGAAGCGAAATACATGCTAAAACCATGAAATACGATGAAAAGAAACTGGTAGGCAAGCGTAGATACGCTACCCTTATATCTATATGCAAAAGGTAGGAACGACTTCAAGCTTTTGCATAGCCTACCAACCTCACTAACACACAGGAGTGTTCGATGTCTGATTCTGCCGTTCATCTCGACGAAGTACTTCACCAAGCCTGTTATATCAATGGGAAATGGCGCAGTAGCGCGTCTGGAGATATGCTCGATGTCAGCAATCCTGCGAACGGTGAACGGGTAGGGCGAGTACCTGCGCTCACGGCACTGGAAACCGCAGAAGCGATTCAAGCGGCCCATGATGCATTTAAACGCTGGCGAAAGACCAGCGCCAAAGAACGGGCCGACATTTTAAAAGCGTGGTACCAAGAAATCATGGACCATGCGGATGTGCTCGCAGAACTCATGTGTGTAGAGATGGGTAAGCCCGTTGCTGAAGCCAAAGGCGAGGTTCAATACGCCGCAAGCTTTATTGAGTGGTATGCCGAAGAAGCGCGGCGGATGTACGGCGACACCATTCCTGGACTGGATCCGTCAAACCGGGTGGTGGTCACCCGGGAACCCGTCGGTGTGTGTGTGGCCATTACACCGTGGAATTTCCCCGCAGCTATGATTACCCGCAAGGTTGCCCCGGCTCTCGCTGCGGGCTGCACTATGGTGGTGCGGCCTGCGTCAGAAAGCCCATTTTCAGCCCTTGCATTGGCCGCATTAGGGGAGAAAGCAGGCATACCCGCGGGTGTTTTTAATGTGGTGACGGGGGAGTCGAAAGTGATTGGTCCGGTATTTACCGACAGCCCGCTCGTGCGCAAGCTGAGTTTTACCGGTTCTACTGCAGTGGGCTCGCACTTGATGGCGGCGTCGGCCCCTACGGTAAAACGAGTATCACTAGAGTTAGGCGGCAATGCGCCATTTATTGTATTTGATGATGCCGATATTGATGCAGCCGTTGCGGGCGCCGTTGCTTGTAAATTCCGCAACGCCGGACAAACCTGTGTGTGCGCTAATCGTATTTATGTGCAAGCAGGCGTTTACGATGAGTTTCTTGCTAAATTCACTGAAAAAGTAAAATCCTTAAAAGTCGGTGACGGGCGGGATGCCGGTGTTGACATCGGCCCGCTGATCAACCAAGCCGCGGTCGATAAAGTAGCCCGCCATATTGATGATGCGAAAGCCCAAGGGGGCCGCTTACTGTTAGGTGGGCAAGGCCACAAGCTGGGTGGATTATGGTTTGAACCCACCGTAATCGCCGATTGCACGCAATCAATGCTGTGCGCCCGAGAAGAGACCTTCGGGCCCATGGCGCCGGTGTTTAAATTCGGCAAAGACGATGAGGCCATCGCCTGGGCTAATGATACCGAGTTTGGGCTGGCGTCGTACTTTTATGCTCGAGATATTTATCGTATTCAGCGCGTTGCCGAAGCGCTTGAAGCTGGCATGGTGGGGATCAATACAGGGATTGTGTCGAACGCTACGGCCCCTTTTGGTGGCGTAAAATCATCAGGGATTGGTCGCGAAGGTTCACACCAAGGGCTCGATGAATACACCGAGTGGAAGTATCTGAGTTATGGCGGGTTTGCTGACCCTAATGACTAGTTACGGCGTGACTTAAAATGCAGCACGCGGAGACGCATCACGCGTTCTCCGCGACCTTCTCTACCGGTTAAATAAACCCATACTTCCGTGCGACCACATCAAAATGCTCGAGGGCATGTTTGGCGTAAGCACGCTTTTCCACGTAATTGCCTGGGAAGAAATTCTTCTTAAAACCGTAAGCCACCATATCTTTAAGACGCTTTAATGGAACTGGGAAATTATCCAGTGCCAACTTGTATTCGTCGCTTACGGTGGTGTTCGACACCAAGCGATTATCGGTGCAAATAACCGTGGCAATGCGATTGTTCAGCATGTGCTTAAAGTTATGCGCTTTAATATCGGTAATTGCCGGATTGGTTTGTAGGTTGCTGGTTAAGCACACTTCCACGGCAATGCGGCGATCAGCAATGTACGATGCCAGGCTGCGGCTGTAAGCATCCTTATCGGTAATCGAAGGGTCTTCAATCATCTCGGGCGAGAATAATGAGTAGCCGTGGCCCAGGCGATCTGCATAGCATTGGGTGAGGGCCTCGAAAATACTTTCCGCACCATAGGCTTCACCCGCATGCACAGTTTTTAATAGGAAGTTTTGATGGGCGTACTCGTATACTTCTTTAAACTTACTGGCTGGATAGCCATTTTCCTGACCGGCAATGTCGAGACCTACAATCGGCAAGCCATCTTCATCGCGCATACGAACGCTGGCGCGAATGAGTTCCATTGCCGCGGATTTAATCACGTCCATGGGCGCGTGGTCACGCAACAATTGGAACAACTGAGTGTAGTAGGGCGAGAACCCTTTTTTGCCAAACATGCGCATGGCGCAGTTAATAATACCGTACTCAAATGGCGGCTTTAAGCCTGCTTCAAAGCCAACATCTGGGCGCCGATTATATTCGATTTTGGCTTTCTTCAAGCCATTGTTCACGGCGTGCATCACTTCATCAAAGCCAATGCCGCGAGCCGGGTCCATCAGTAATTGCGGGGCAAAGCGAACTTCAATGTAATTCACGCCCTCGTCGAGGTTATCCATGGCCAGCTCATAAGCGGCTTGCTCCATGTTCTCGAGATCTCGGAGCACCGAGCAGGTGTACTGAAACCCATTCAAATACTCACCAAGATTATTGTACTTCTCTTTGAAAACGAGCTCTTTCAGTCCGTCCACGCTGTAAGACGGTAATTCCACTTTACTGCGTTTGGCCATTTCAATCAGGCCCTGAGGACGTAAGCTACCATCGAGGTGCAAGTGCAAATCCGCTTTTGGCAATTCGCGAATAAAGTCTAATGAATAGGTGGTTGGGGCAGATTTTGACGCACTCGCCATGGCATTACTCCTACTTGTTTAAATTAACCGCGTATTGTATCGCATTTTTCATGGCATTGCGCGGATATCTGGTGTGGATCGCTAGGTCTGGGCTTACAATCGGCGCAGGTTAAGTTGCACAATTTATTCACATTGTAGCAATGCTTTTTACGGTAGATTGGGGCACCATACAGGCTGCACTATTTTTGTTACAACGCTTAGAAATGAACAGACTGTTCGTACCTAAACGCAAAAATACCGATAACAGATTAATCACGGAATAGACTCATGGCCTCGCTTTACTTCACTTACTCGGCAATGAACGCAGGGAAAAGCACATCACTGTTGCAAGTCGCCTATAACTACGAAGAACGGGATCAGCGCGTGTTGTTGCTGACTCCGGCATTAGATACGCGCGTGGGTGAAGGCAAAATTCACTCGCGTTTAGGGCTTACTCGTAGCGCTGAGACCTTTACCGAGAAAACGGATTTATATCGGGTGATTGCTGACAAGCTAGCCACGCAAACGATTGATTGCGTGTTACTGGATGAAGCCCAGTTTTTAACGCCAGAACAAGTGTGGCAATTAGCACGAGCGGTAGATGGTTTGCATACGCCGGTAATGTGCTATGGCATTCGTACCGATGCCTTTGGTAATGCCTTCCCTGGCAGTGCCACGTTATTAGCTATTGCCGATAAATTATCAGAAATTAAGACGATCTGTTTTTGTGGTCGCAAAGCCACCATGGTGTACCGCTCGGGCCAAGATGGCAAAGCTATTACCGGCGGCGAACAAATTTCTATTGGTGGTAATGAGCGATATGTCTCTTGCTGTCGTAAACATTGGGTTGAAGCATTGGAACACGCCGGTATTGACCAGCAGCAGTTTCCATTAATTGAGGAAGGAAAATAATGGCGAAGGGCAAGAGTAAAGCGTGGTTGTGGCTTGTCATACTCGGACTTGTGGGTGTCGCCGCAGTGAGTTGGTGGGTGTGGCCAAAAGACGACGGGGAACCCCGGTATAATACCAGTACCGTTGAAACCCGCACGATTGAAGTGGTGGTTACGGCAACCGGGCGCCTACAACCATTGGATTTTGTTGATGTGGGAGCGCAAGTGTCGGGGCAACTTGAGCGCATTCATGTGAATATTGGTGATCAGGTAGAAGCCGGTCAGCTCCTCGCTGAAATTGACGCTACCGTACTCGAAGCACGCTTAGATGGAACCCGCGCCCAATTGAAATTCCAACAAGGTCAATTGCGCGAGCGCGAGGCCAACCGCGATATTGCTGAGATAAATTTAAACCGCCAGCAACGATTGTTGGCCGATCGCGCCACCTCTGAAGAAATGGTGCAAAGCGCGGAAGCAACCGCGCGGGCGGAAAATGCACGGATTGATCAGATTATTGCGCAGATCGAGCAAACCGAGTCGTCATTGCGAGCAGAAGAGGCAAACCTCAACTACACCCGAATTTTTGCGCCGATGTCGGGCACCGTCGTAAACATCCCGGCGCGTCGCGGCCAAACCCTGAACGCAGCTCAAACGACACCAACGATTCTAACGATCGCTGATTTATCGGTAATGAGCGTGGAAGCCCAGGTTTCAGAAGCCGATATCGGTCGCTTGCGCGATGATATGCCCGTTTATTTTACGACCTTAGGTAACCGCGGACAACGGTGGAATAGTTCATTGGATTTAATCGAACCGACGCCAACGATTGAAAACAATGTGGTGCTCTACAACGCACTCTTTGATGTCCCCAACCCAGAAGGGCGTTTGCTACCACAAATGACCACCCAGGTGTTCTTTGTGGTCGACAGTGCCGAAGATGTGCTGTCTGTTCCCTTCGCCGCTGTACGCCCAAGTGGTCGTGGCCAGGGCACCGTTGATGTACTTCGCGCAGATGGACAAACAGAATCGGTAACAGTACGTACGGGATTAACGGACCGAGTGTATATCGAAATCCGCGATGGTTTGAGTCCAGGTGATCACGTTGTGATTCCACGACAGCAAGCAGGCGGCCCGAATGGCGCCGGTAGTCGTGGCGGGCGGATGTTCTAATATGACTGATTCTGTGTCTGATACCCTCACAGCAGATCCCGTGGTGACCACGGGTAAAGCGCCAGTAAAAACACGCAGTGGTGGTGAGCCTCTGATCCGCATCCGTGGAGTCACCAAAAGTTATCAAACCGGCGCACTTACCACGCAGGTTTTACACGGTATCGATATGGATATCGAACAGGGTGACTTTGTCGCAATTGTGGGGAGCTCGGGTTCGGGTAAATCTACCTTAATGAATATTTTAGGCTGTTTGGATAAACCTAGCAGCGGGGAATATTGGTTTAAAGGTGAACGGGTCGCGGATATGGATCCGGACGATCTTGCCCGCTTGCGCCGTGGCGCCTTTGGCTTTGTGTTCCAGCAGTATAATTTGTTGGGTGGCGCGAATGCCGTTGCGAACACAGAGTTGCCTGCTAGCTATACCGCATTAAGTAGTGATGCTCGACGAGCGAGAGCCGAAGCGCTCTTGACTCGGCTTGGCCTCGCTGAACGAATGCATCATAAGCCGACGGAATTGTCTGGTGGTCAACAGCAACGCGTGTCTATTGCACGGGCATTGATGAACGGCGGCGAGATCATTCTAGCCGATGAGCCCACCGGGGCTTTAGATTCACAAAGTGGCCAAGAAGTGATGGCGCTGCTACAGGACTTATCCGAACAGGGTCATACGGTGATTGTCATTACCCACGACCACGATGTGGCAGCTCATGCAGAGCGCGTTATCGAACTCAAAGACGGACACATTCTAAGTGATAAGCGCTTACGTGAACGGCAATCATCCGCGACACCTCCGGCAGGTCCTGGTGTGTCGCAGCCAAGTAGTGTTCTTGATTTAATGCGAGCTTTCTTTACCGCATTTGGTGCCTTGCGGCAGAACATATTTCGTACGGCGTTGACCTTATTGGGTATCGTTATTGGTGTGGCTGCGGTGATTTCTATGTTGGCTATTGGTCAAGGCGCGCGCCAAGACGTAGTGGATCGCATTAGCGCCATGGGCTCGAATTTGTTGAGTGTGTTTCCGGGGGCGCCGAATCAGCGCGGACGCTGGGGGGTAGCTACGCTTACACCGGAAGATGCCGATGCCATTAATGCCATACCGGAAGTGCTTGCTGCGGTGCCCGAGCTTACCGGTAACCGTACATTAAGGCGCGAAGGGTTTGATAAAGAAACTCAAGTGAATGCAACCTATGCTAGTTTCCCAATTGCGCGACAATGGGAGGTAGCTCGAGGGAGCTTCTTTACCGATGAGGACGACCAATTGTATGCCACCGTGGCAGTTATCGGGCAAACCGTGGCGCGACAACTGTTCCCCGACCGGGATCCGCTCGGCGAAGTGATGCTGATTAATAACGTGCTGTTTCGTGTGATTGGTGTCATGAGTGAGCGGGGTGCCTCCCCCTGGGGACAAGATCAAGATGACGTTGTGTTTGTTCCCTTTAATACTGGGTCGCTCCGACTTTTTGGGCAGCGTTGGGTACGAAATATCACCGTAGCGGCAGTAAGCAGCGACTCTCAGGTGATGGAAGTCGCGCATGATAAAGTACACGCGATTTTACTGGAACGACATGGGGTAGAAGACTTCACCATCCGCAATATGGCCTCCATTATTGAGACCGCGACAGAAACCCAAAACACCATGACATTACTGCTAGGTGTCATTGCTGTGATTTCGTTGGTAGTCGGGGGCATTGGCGTAATGAACATTATGCTAGTGAGTGTGACTGAGCGTACCCGTGAAATCGGCATTCGTATGGCGGTGGGTGCCAAAAGGGCACAAATTCGACTGCAGTTTCTCATTGAAGCGGTCACCGTAGCCCTACTAGGGGGTGTTATTGGGGTCGCATTAGGTTTGGGGATTACTTGGGTTATTGCAAGTTTAGGTACCACAGTTGTGTTTGCGACCACACCCGTATTGTTGGCGTTTGGGTGTTCATTCTTAACCGGACTCATCTTCGGTTATGTACCAGCACGCAAAGCGGCACAGCTGGATCCGGTTCAGGCGCTCGCGTCCGAATAGCGGGTTGTGTTGTTTCCGAATAAGGCGGGTCTGTACAAGCAGCCCCGCCTTTTGTTTATGGAACTGGTAGGCACTCGAACCTGTACAAGATATACTCTAAAGAATCGTTTTTATGCACAAGTTAGGTAAAGGTAGTCTACATGTCGAGCTCGAGTTTTAAGCCTGTTTCCCTTCCGGATGTTCTTGAAATCACCCGCCCAGACGACTGGCATGTTCACTTGCGTGACGACGACGTATTGGGAATGACGGTACCGGCAACGGCCCGGGTATTTCACCGGGCGGTTGTCATGCCGAATCTTGTGCCACCCGTGAGCAATGTAAGCATGGCGAGTGCGTATCGCCAGCGAATTTTGGCTGAATTACCCGAGGGTATGACGTTCGATCCGAAAATGGCGTTGTATTTAACTCAAACGACTACAGCCACCGATGTGCAAGACGCTGCCGCCGACCCAACGATCATTGGCTTTAAACTATACCCAGCAGGCGCAACGACGAATTCGGCAAGTGGCGTAACCGATATTGATGGTATGGATGCCGTGTTCGACGCTATGCAAGCGCACGGAGTACCATTACTGGTGCATGGGGAAGTGACGACCTCGGATATCGATATTTTTGACCGCGAGAAGGTATTTATCGACCGCTATCTAGCGCCTATCACGCGCAAATTCCCTGCCCTCAAAGTCGTGTTCGAGCATATTACAACGGCGGATGCGGTTGATTTTGTAAAGAGCGCATCAGCCCATGTGGGGGCCACCATTACTCCCCAGCATTTGTTGATGAATCGAAATGATTTATTGGTAGGCGGTGTTCATGTACACAATTACTGTTTGCCAGTGCTGAAGCGCCGGAACCATCAAGAAGCGTTGCAGCAGGCCGCCCTCAGTGGCAATCCGAAATTTTTCTTGGGAACGGATTCGGCTCCTCATGTGCAAGCCAATAAAGAAACGGCTTGCGGTTGTGCAGGCTGTTTTTCCGCATTTAGTGCAATTGAGTTGTATGCCGAATTGTTTGCACACTTTGGGGCATTAGATAAGCTCGAAGGGTTTGCGAGCTTTTTCGGCGCCGATTTTTATGGTTTACCCCGCAATGCCGATAAGCTTGTTCTAGAACGACGTACTTGGACAGCGCCGCAACGGGTGACACACGGGAATACCACCTGGGTGCCTTACTGGGCGGGACGTGAGTTGCAGTATCAAGTGCGGACAAAGTCAGGGAGTTAACGGTTAAAATAAATGCTGTATTATCGGCATTATAAAAAAAATAATATGACAAATGGTATGGAAAATTATTGACCCTTTGTATCATTTTCTCGGTACACTGATAGTCATAAAAAATATTAGTTGCGATATGGACGAGCTATGTTGTTTTTCCAGTTCGACCCAGACTGATCTAAAAAGTATTTAGCACGACAATAATTAGAATTATCGGCATATCGAATGACCGATAACGAGAAGCAACATACGTTTAAGGGGTGGCATTGCTTAATTGGTTTTCGCATAAAAAACGTCGGTTGCTCGTATCATTCGGGATCTGCGAGAACACCGTGCAAATGGCGGTAATGAAAGCAGACGATGAGTCGGGTAGCGCCCTTGAATTTGAGCAGCAACACTTCTCATTGGTCGTCAATGACGAACAAGAGATTGTTGAGGGCGATGTGCCAACGGCGATCGACGCTTTACTCAGCAAATACAAACGCCTTGATTTCAAACATCAGTGGGTGCAACTGGTTGTGAGCGAACCCCATGTGGAGCTCGTTAGTGTTGAGCGCCCCGATGTGCCAGATGCAGACGTCGCTGCCGCATTGCAATGGACGCTGCGGGATTTGGTAAGCATGCCGCCTGCAGATTTAATTACTGATTATTACGATATTCCAATTCAAGTTTCCGGCTCGCGCAAGATCAATGTGGTAGCGGCAAGTCGGGCACTATTAACTTCTTGGGTCGATGTTTTAACCCGCCATGGTTTAGTCGTTCAGGGCATTGTTACTGATGCGTTAGCCTTAACCCTATGGACAGAACCTGACCAAAAACTCATGCTCCTGAATCAGCATAAAGGTCAGCGCGCAAACCTACATATTATTGTTCACCAGCAACTCGTGTTATCCCGTCGCCTCCAACAAAGTTTTGATTTGCCCAATCTCAACGCTGCCGACATGACCTTATTGGAAGATCTGGCCATTGAGCTGCAACGCTCACAGGATTTCTTTAGCAGCCAGTTACGGCAAGCGGCTTTAGCACACATAGAGTTCGCCTTTGGTCACGATAAAGTGGAAACGATTGCCGAGGTGATTAGCGCTCAACTCGGCATGCAGGTGGGTATGCTCAGTTACCCGGCGTGGGCAAAAGAATTGGGTGCCAACGACTATTCCGATCTAGCTGCGTTATCTGGTTTACTTTGGTTAGTGAATCATGCCGTCCCTAAAGAAAAGCGGGGGGCTGCATGAAGCCAGGATTAAAACAGACAGTTAACCTGTATCGCGCGGACCTTCAGCCACGGCAAGTGCTGCTAACGTTTGACCGACTCGTGATCACTCTGGTGCTCGTTTTTATTCTGATGCTAGGTTGGCGTGTTGTTTTGGAAGTGCAGCAATCTGCATTTAGTGACCGTATCGAAGCGGCGCGTACCGAGCAATTACAGAAACAAGCAGAAATGACCCGATTAGCAGAACAGGTGCGTGATATGCGCCCTCGCACAGACTTAACCCGGGAAGTGCAACGATTGGAAACTGAAGTTCAATTACGGCAATCATTGTTAGCCGAGATGCGCCGCCGTGGGCAATTGCGTCGGCATGATTTTGCCGGGCTACTGACTGATCTTGCGCGCCATCATCAGGACGGAATTTGGCTGACTCGAATTCAACAATCGCAGAACCAATTAATATTAACAGGACAATCCACAGACCCCGCTATTTTACCGTATTGGTTGAGTGGTTTCCGGCAATCAAACACTTTATCACGCCGTCATTTTAGTATGGTTGAATTACGTCGTGATGATCGTGACGTGTTGCGATTTGTTCTACAGAGTTCGGGCACCGGTATTGCTCCCGAATATGTGCCGCAAACCCCTGAAGATGACAGCGCTGACACCATGAATGATCAGGCACAAGCGCAAGAGAGCCCTGAGACTGACTCGGAAGAAGCGGATCTGGAAGAAGCATTGCGTCGCATAGGCACTGGGGGTGGTGAATGAAATCCATCATGGAGAAAGGCAACCAGTGGTTTACGGCCCGCTCTGAACGCGAACGCGTTATCTTCAGTATATTATTCGTTGCCATGGTGGGCTGGTTGAGCTTTTTGTTATTCGTGGATCGGGCACAGGTAGCGCAAGCACAACTTGAGCGACAAATGCGCCAAATCACCGCAGATAGCAATCGTGTTAACCAAGAGATTAGCCGTTTACGTCAGCATGTGGCCGGGGATCCTAACAACGAACTAGAAGCCCGCAAGCGCCAATTGGGTGCACGTAATGATCGACTTGAACAACAGTTGGACGAATTAGCCGACTTTGTTGAGCCCGAGCAGTTATTGGTGTGGATGCAAGCGCTATTAACCGGGCACGCGGGATTAAAGTTGCGCGCATTTGATACGCATCCGCCCGAGCCCTTTTTGAGTGGTGCCGTGGGTGGAACCGTGTACCAGCACACCGTTGAGGTGGAGCTAGAGGGCACTTATTTTGCTGTCCGCGATTATTTAGCGAGCGTGCAGCGGTTGCCGATAGGTTTCTATTGGCAAGCCCTTGACTATCAAGTGGGCCAGCACCCGAATGCAGTGGTGAAGTTAACCCTTTACACCCTGAGTCAAGCGGAGGTGCAGCGTGCCTTGTAAAGCGTTATTAATAAGCCTACTGTGGCTACTAGGTGTGAGTTACGGGAGCAGCGCGCAAGAGGCAGGGGAGCGGGATCCGACGCGCCCTTTGGTTGTTGTGAGTGAGCAAACAGCTCGTAGCGTTGCTCGCCTACCTAATTTGAATTTAGATTTTATTCGTTACTCATCAACCCAAAGCGTGGTGAGTATTAACGGTGAACTTTACCAGCGTGGCGATGAGATAAGAGGGTGGACGGTGATTCGCATCGAGCCCGACCGTGTGACCTTGTATCGAGACGAGGAAACCATCGTGTTGTCGGTATTTGCTGGTTTGGTGAGAAGTACCTTAAAGGAACAACCATGAGAAAAAGCGGGCGTTACTTACAAAAAGCGGTCATCGCGATTACATCATCCATGCTGTTGATGGGCTGTTTAAGTAAGCCCGATGAGCAACTTGTGCGGGAAGCAGAAGATGCGTTGAGAACCGGTACACAAGCCAGTGACGATCGCCGTGCAACGTCGTTACCGGATGATGTTCGAGGCAATTTACGGCAACCGCTAACGACCCGAGCGAGTTCGTCGATTCTCGAAGAACCCCGTTTTTCAATTCAGGCACGACAGGTTCCCGCCGCAGACTTTTTCGCGCAACTCACCAATGAAAGCCCGTACAGTTTAGTCGTGCACCCTGATGTACAGGGCAGCATTACTGTCAATCTGCGCGATGTGACTCTGCAAGAAGCGCTCGATGTGGTGCAAGATATATATGGTTTTGATGTGCGTCGGGAAGGGCGTATTTACCGTGTGTTCCCTGCGGGATTACGCACCGAAACCATGACGCTAAATTATTTGTTGTTAACCCGTGAAGGTATGTCACAAACCTCGATCACTTCCGGCGGCGTGGCCGCGCAAGGTGGCCAAGGTGGTGTACAAGGTACACGTGGGCAAGGCGGCGCTCAAGGAGGAACGGCCGGATCATTTGGACAACCTGGTGGTGCCCAAGGTGGCGTTGGTGGTCAACAAGGCGGCATCATGGGGCAAACTGGGTCAACGATTTCAAGCCGTTCAGAAACAGATTTTTGGAAAGATCTAGAGCGTACATTGTCTGGAATTATTGGTGATGGTGGGGGGCGCAGCGTGGTGGTGTCACCGCAAGCGGGACTTGCCACCATTCGTGCATATCCCCATGAATTACGAGCAGCCCGGGATTTCTTGCAGTCGGCAGAACGGAGCTTGCAGCGCCAGGTGATTCTTGAGGCGCGGATTGTGGAAGTACAGCTGAATGAGAGTTATCAACAAGGCGTTGATTGGACTCGGATTACCAACGCGATTGGCGGCGGAACGAGTCAGTTTAGCTTTAGTGGGATGTCGATGGACCGTTCTTCGCTCGGTGGCGCTGTCGGGTTCCAGTTCGAAACGGCCAACTTTAATGGCATGTTGGAGCTGCTGTCGACACAGGGCACGGTTCAGGTGCTTTCGAATCCGCGGGTGACCGCGACCAATAATCAAAAAGCCGTGATTAAGATTGGCGAAGACGAATACTTTGTTACGGACGTATCGACGACCACAATTACCGGCACGGCGACCACTTCAACACCGAATATTCAGCTCACGCCATTTTTCTCTGGTATTGCGCTTGATGTGACGCCGCAAATTAGTGATGACGGCACCATTACTTTGCATATTCGCCCTTCGGTGACGGAAACCCGAGAGCAAGAAAAAGTGGTGACCCTCAACCGCGACAGTTTTGTGTTGCCATTGGCTCGGAGTAATATTCGGGAGTCGGATACGGTTATTCGAGCGCGCGATGGTGAAGTTGTCGTGATCGGTGGTCTCATGCAAACATCCTATCAAGATGAGTCGAGTCAGGTTCCCGTCTTAGGAAGCATTCCCGGCCTCGGTGAATTATTTAAAAATCGTCGTCAGCGAGAAGTAAAAAAAGAACTTGTGATTATGTTGCGGCCGACCATTGTGGGCGTAGATACGTGGGATAACGAGCTAGAAACATCGCGCGATTTGCTTCGCCGCTGGTATAACAGTAACTAGGGGTACGCATGTATTTATATCACTTCGGCTTTTCTGAATTGCCGTTCACACTAACGCCCAATACGAGTTTTTATTGTGGCTTGCGTGTGCATGACGAAGCCTTGCAAGTGTTGCTGACCGCACTGAAAACTGGCGAAGGTTTTATTAAAGTGACCGGTGAAGTAGGTACCGGTAAAACCTTATTGTGTCGCAAGTTATTAAATGAAGTACCGGATCACTTCGTAACCGCTTATATTCCAAATCCATACCTCCCTGCGGAAGCGTTGCGCCATGCGGTTGCCTCCGAATTGGGCATTACTGACCATCAAAGTATCGACCAGCATCAACTCACGCGAGCGATTGAACAACAACTATTAGATATCAATCGAAGCGGTCGTTCAGTGGTACTCATCATCGATGAAGCGCAAGCGCTGCCCGATGATAGTTTAGAAGCCCTCCGCTTACTCTCGAATTTGGAAACAGAAACGCGCAAACTGGTGCAGTTGGTGATGTTTGGTCAACCCGAGCTCGATGAACGCTTGGCGACCCGACAATTGCGTCAATTACGTCAGCGCGTGAGCTTTTCCTATCAACTTGAAACGCTGAGTGAAGATGAGCTAGCCCGATATGTGCACCATCGGGTGCAAGTGGCCGGTTACCGTGGTCCTGAACTCTTTTCTTCGGAAGTTCTGTGGTGGCTTCATCGCGCAAGCCGTGGTGTACCCCGTTTAGCCAATATTTTGTGTCACAAAATGTTGCTACTGGCCTATGGTGCCGGTAACTACACCATCAGTACCAAAGACGCCAAGATGGCGATCGCCGATACCGAAGATGCACGTATGCCAAGGCAACACGACTGGCTGTGGTTCACTGGTGGCTTTGTAGCTGCATTAGCCGTGGTTACAGGTGCCGGGTGGTGGTTAGGGTGGTTTAACGCGTGAGTATCATTAATCAAATGCTCAAAGATATCGACAAGCGCGATAAGCCACAATTTGGTGCCAATCGTCCAAAGTCGGTGTATTTGGGTCGGCCGTTGCGAACTCGGCGATTGCGCTTGATCCTGTGGGGAGGCGTATTCGCCTTACTCGCATTTTTAGCATTATCGTGGCTTCATGAGCGGTTATCGGCGCCTGCAAGTGATGCGCGACCTTCGGCAGAGCAACTTCAAATTCAGCGCGTGCCTGTGCTGATTTCTGAGCCTACTCAAGATGCTGCATCGCAGCGTGCAGATGCAGAAACCGCAGACGCAAGTACGCGGGCGGAGGGCGAGCCAGAGGAAACGAGACCGCGCACGACTCGAGGCGAGCAAGCGACCGTTGTGGTCACCGATCTAGAACCGACACAAACCCGCGCAGAACAACCTGTGGAGCCGGTAGAAGTAGCCGTATCTGAGCAAGTGCAAGTACCAGCGCAAACGAGCATGCCGGTCGTGACACCTGCAGATACGACAGTGACAGCCAGTGACGACCCCGGGGAAATGTCGATTCAACGCAGCGGTAATGGCGTTGGTTCCGCGGATCGGTTATTCCAACGTGGTATGGATGCCCTTTCTGCGGGGCACAATCGAAATGCCGTGCAACGGTTTCGTGAAGCCTTACTGGTCAACCCCGATCATATCGGTAGTATTGAACAATTGGCCGCGATTCAGTTTAGCCGAGGATTCGCTGGGGAAGCGCTACAATTACTCCGAGATGCGTTAGAGCGCAATCCAGGCGCATCGGATTTATTGTTGTTAAAGGCACGTATCTACGAACGCATTGATGAACCAAGAGCAGCCCTTGATCTTTTACGTGGGCGTCAATTTAGGTTGCCGCAAGACGCCGACTTATTGATATTGCAGGGCGCGGCTGCCACCGAATTGGAAGAATATACGCTAGCCATTGCTTCTTATCGCCAGTTGGTAAGCTGGCGCAGTGACCAAGGGAATTGGTGGTTAGCCCTCGGGTTTTCGTTAGAGCGTTCGGGAGACCCTCTGAACATGCAAGAAGCGGCGGAAGCCTATCGACGTGCGTTGCAAGATCGCAGCTTGTCAGAGAGCGCCCGTAATTTTGCACTCGACCGTAGGGAGGCGTTAGGCTACTAATGGCACGCAGACCTCGATTAAAAATGCGCTTAGGGGACCTATTGGTTCATGAAGGTGTGATCAGTGAAGCGCATTTATCAGAAGCCTTAGCCAGTCAAAAAACCTCCGGGCGTAAGCTTGGAGACTTGTTGATCGAACTCGGTCATTTAGAAGAAAATCAGCTGTTAGACTTCCTTTCGCAACAGCTCGGCGTGCCCCGTGTTGATTTGTCAGAAAAACGCGTAGAAGCCAGTGTGGCCAAGTTAGTGCCTGAAGTACAGGCACGGCGCCACCGCGCATTGGTGATTGAAGCAGACGAGCAAACCGCGTTAGTGGCTATGGGCGATCCCGCCGACCTCACCGCCATTGATGCACTCAGCGCTATTCTCGCACCGCGAGAAATACAGTTAGCTGTGGTGTCGGAACGGCAACTCTTGGATTCTTTCGATAGTTTGTATCGGCGCACAGAAGAAATTGAGCAGTTTGCCAGTCAATTGCAGCAAGAATCCCGTGATGAAGATGAGCTTGATCTCAGCACCATGGTGGATTCCGACGATGACGATGACGTTACCGTCGCGCGCTTATTGAAATCTATTTTTGCAGACGCGGTACAAATACGTGCGTCGGATATTCACATCGAACCAGAAGAAACCGGCTTACGGATCCGCCAACGGGTCGACGGTCAGTTACAAGAGAATATTCTTGATGAGCGCGGGATTGCCTCGGCCCTAGTATTGCGACTCAAGCTTATGGCGGGTTTGGATATTTCTGAAAAACGTTTGCCGCAAGATGGGCGTTTTCAAATTAAGGTGCGTAACCACGACATCGACGTGCGTTTATCAACGCTGCCGGTGCAATATGGCGAAGCCTGCGTTATGCGTTTGCTCGACCAATCCCAAGGATTGTTATCCATTGAGCAAACCGGTATGCCAGAAAATATGATCAAGAAGGTGCGCTACCACATGACGCGCCCGCACGGCATGATTCTGGTAACGGGTCCAACTGGTTCCGGTAAAACAACCACGCTCTACGCAATACTCAGCGAGTTAAATCAACCTCATAAGAAAATTATTACCGTGGAAGATCCGGTGGAATACCGTTTGCCACGGATTTCTCAGGTTCAGGTGAATAGCAAGATTGGATTAAACTTCGGTCGCGTACTGCGCACCACATTACGTCAGGATCCCGATATCTTGATGGTGGGGGAAATGCGCGATCAGGAAACTGTAGAAATTGGTTTACGGGGCGCGATTACAGGTCACTTGGTTCTTTCCACATTACACACCAACGATGCCATCACCTCAGCCATGCGCTTAATTGATATGGGCGGCGCGCCCTATCTGGTGGCGAGTGCCTTGCGCGCAATTATCGCCCAGCGCTTAGTACGACGAATCTGTGAACATTGCAAAACCCCACATCAGCCGGATGCCCAGCAGAAAGCGCTATTGCGCAGTGTTGTGTCTGACGTGCCAGAAGATGCGCAGTTTTATCATGGTCGCGGATGCCAGCGGTGTAATTTCAGCGGTTATCGCGGGCGTGTTGGTGTATTCGAGTTATTAGAAATTAATGAACCGATGATGACGGCGCTGCGTTTGGAAGATACGCAAGCCTTTTCCGTGGCTGCACGGGAAAGTAAAGATTTTAAAACCTTGGCGGAAGTAGGCTTAGGCTATGCTGTTGCAGGATTGACGACGGTGGCGGAAGTGCTCACGTTAGCGGCGGGCACGCCAGTATTTGACGACGTCGAAGCGGAGCTGGTGGCGGATACCGATGAAGGATCTGACTAATGGCCGAGTTTCATTATCAAGGGCGCGACCGACAGGGCAAAACCGTGCGCGGTATGCTGCAGGGCCCCGATGAAGCCGCTATTGCGCAACAACTCATCCGTAAGGGAATCATTCCTCAGCAAATAAAATCCAGTGCAGATGGCAGCATGGGCGTGGATTGGAAGAATTTGCTTACCATGCCAGTACCATTGCCTGAACTCATTATGTTTATCCGGCAAATGTACTCGCTCACGAAAGCTGGCATCCCAATGCTGCGGGCCATTGAGGGTTTGGCGACAAACGCAACCAACAAGCGCTTACAGCGAGCGTTGTTGGATATGACCGACCAATTGGAACGTGGGCGTGGATTGTCCACCGCCATGTCGGATCACCCCAAAGTATTTCCTCGCGTGGTGGTGGCCGTCGTGCACGTAGGTGAGAACACCGGGCGCTTAGAAGAATCCTTTGCACAATTGGCAGCCTACCTTGAAAGTGAATTAGATACGCGAAAGCGCATCAAGCAAGCCACCCGCTATCCGTCGTTTGTGTTGGGTTTTCTCGTTATCGCTATCACCGCCCTTAATATTCTGGTGATTCCGCGATTTGCAGAGATGTTTTCTGGATATGGCGTAGAGCTTCCTATGGTGACTCAAATACTCATTGGTAGCTCGAATTTCTTTGTGAATTATTGGTGGACGCTTGTGATTGGTGCTGTGCTTAGTGTTGTGGGGCTCAGTTATTGGCTAGCGCAGCCGGGCTCGAAGGAACGCTGGGATCGATTGAAAATTAAGTTGCCCGCAGTGGGGGATATTATTGAGCGGAGCTTGCTGGGTCGATTTTGCCGCAGCTTTAGTGTGATGCTGAACGCCGGTGTGCCATTAACACAAGCATTATCTATGGTGAGTGATGCCCTCGATAACCAATATATGGCAGTGCGTGTCGTGGAGATGCGACGGGGTATTGAACGCGGTGATTCACTCTTGAAAGTGGCGCGCCAAAGCCAATTGTTTTCGCCGTTGGTGTTGCAGATGATCGCCGTGGGTGAAGAGACCGGAAATCTCGACGCCTTGCTCGATGAGGCCGCAGAGTACTACGAGCGCGAAGTAGACTATGATTTAAAAACAGTAACAGCACGCATAGAGCCGATTTTGATTACCTTTGTGGCGGGCTTAGTGCTATTGCTTGCGATGGGAATATTTTTGCCCATGTGGAATATGATGGGGGCCTACTCAGGAGGTCTGTAATGCAACAGGATCCGCAGCGCAGGATGGAGAAGATCGCTCGCCAACGCCGCGACAAGTCGATCTATGACCGCAATATGCGCATCGGCATGATCTTGGTCACTGTGCTGATCTCCATGACATTAGTCGGTTTATTTACGCGCCAAGCATCGGTAGAAATGAATCCTGATACGGTGATTGGATGGCGGGAAGTGGAATTTGATTCAGCGGCCAATCGATTTCAAACCCGTATTATGCTCGCCCGTTTAGAATGGATACGTTTGCAAGGGCCTGCATCGGTTCGGTTTGAGTTTGATTCGGGAGCGCCGATAACTATACCCATGCAAGGGAACGGTTGGCCAGCGAGTCCAGACGGTTCCGTAACTGGTGTTCCGTTTTGTCGTGGACTATGGGACATGTTAGCGAGCGCAGAATCGATGCGCGAACCGGTACAGGTTGAATGGCAAGCACGTGACAGCCAACTATACTGTAGGTATAGTTATGGGGGTGTGGTGCGATTTGATTATTACCCACAAACGGGTCACATTGTGCATCATGTACCGAGAGCTTGAATGCGCTTTTTTATATCAACCTGTTGATAGAAATGATGTAATAAATTTTATAACTTTTGTTATTTACTATTTAGTATAGAGTAATTTGTTGTAATTTTGGTACGATCATCGCATGAGTAGGGGAGTTTAAAGCATGATGACGAACACGCGCGGTTCAGTACGCTCTCAGCAAGGTTTTACCTTGATCGAACTAATTATTGTGGTGGTCATTCTCGGGCTGTTAGCAGCCTCGGCATTACCACGCTTTACGGACATATCAAGTCAGGCTGAAGATGCCTCACTTGAAGGCGTCGCGGGCGGCTTTACTAGCGCAGTGGGTATTGTGCGCGGACAGTGGGAACTGGATGGGCGTCCAGCGGGTGATGCGTCGGGTTCCGGTGCGATGGTGATTATCGACGGCGTGGATGTTTATGTAGATGGCAACCGGGGCTACCCTGTGAGTGGATTGCCAGACTCCAGTGCTAATATTAATAATATGAGTGGGGAAGATTGTCGTTCGTTGTTTGCGGCCATTTTGCAAGGCGCGCCAACAGCGAGCGCAGATTTCGCGGATATAGACCGAGTGCGGTTCTACGTTGCAGCGGAAAATAACGGCACCAATGATATCTGTGTGTTTTACCAAGCCATAACCTTAAAAAACCTTGGGGGCGCACCGAGTGGTGACGATTATCAAACAACGGGAAACAACTTCGTGTACAACCCACGTACCGGGGGCGTGAACGTGAATTTAAATAGAGCGAATTAGCGGGGGGAGCATCGCTCCGTTTGAAGTACGCATTTGGACATTGGACTAAACGAAGGTAGATAGTTATGAAACAACAACGTGGTTTTACATTAGTTGAATTGATCATCGTGATCGTTATCTTAGGGATTTTGGCCGTTACCGCAGCACCGCGCTTTTTTGATTTCTCAGATCAAGCACGGTCGAGCACGATTGAAGGCTTGAAGGCAGCAGTTCAAGGAGCTTCTGAGATTGGCTATGCAAATAATGCACTAAGCGGATCAGCCGCTTATCCATTAGGTCAGGACCTCATTGACGATTATCTAAATATTACGTCGGTAGAAGCCGGTGACTATGACAATGACTACGAGGGTAACGACGAGTGGGTGTATGCTGTTGATGGCGATATATTGTACATTACCCTGACGAGTGTTCTGGGTAACGCAGACGCACTTGATCATGATGATATCTCAGCTACGGAATGTTTTCTTAGCTACGATGGGTCTGTTGAACCACCTCTGATTGTTACAGATACTGAAGGCTGTTAAATCCTTGCAGTGACACTAAAAAAGCCTGATTCTGAGGTATCGGAATCAGGCTTTTTGCTTTCAGGTAGCCCTGTATTTAGGCTAATCTATAGGGACTATCCATGAGTTAGAGACGACTAACTCTCACGCCAATCATCCTAAACACTGTTGTGAGCGATTGTGATGCGTTACTTCCATAGGCCACGTTCTCTAGCACGGACACCCCAGCGCCTGATTTCGGGGTTTACCTTGGTTGAGTTAATTATCGTGATCATCATTCTCGGCATTATGAGTGTGTTTGCGGCGCCCCGATTTATGGGCAGCGGTACTGTGGATGAGGTAGCAGTGGCGCGGGAAGCGAGCAGTTTGTTCCGTCTTCAGCAGCAGCGGGCGATGCAAAATACCGCGTTAGATTGCTATGGCGTGACCATCACAAGTACCAGTATCACGGCAACGGCCTGTGGTCCCGCAAGCCATGTGATTCAGCCGCTCACGGCCGCCTCCGGCCAGGTGATTAGTATCAATCCAAGCACCAGTGCCTTGTATTTCAACGGACTTGGCTGCGCCGTGACTAACCCCGGCGATAGTTGTGATGATGTCAATCGCCAAATTGACTTCCTTGGAAGTGAATTACGGACCCTGTGCATTGGCGGGCAGGGCTACATTCGCGAGGGGGCCTGCCCATGAGTCTGCGGCGAAACGGAAGCCTAAAGCATAAATCCAGAGCAGGCTTTACGTTGGTTGAGCTGGTGATTGGTATTGTTACTTTGGGTATTGCCTTATCGGTACTCACGGCCTTGGTGTTCCCGCAAGCACGGCAAAGCACGGTGCCTTTTCAGCAAATGAAAGCCGCGCAGTTGGGGCAGTCGCTCCTCGATGAGATCTTAAATAAAGCTTTTGATGAGCAGAGTATTCGCCCTGGCGCGTTGCGCTGTGATGAGAATGTCGGTGAGCCGGATTTTGTCGCCTGCACAAGCCAAAGTAATTTAGGGTCGGAAGAAAGTGCGCGCTCTGAGTACAATGATGTGGATGATTTTCATGAGCTTGAGCTGTCTATTAGCCAATTGGAAGACACCTTAGGGCGATCGCTCGAGCCCTTTTTTACTGGCTTTTCTGCATCAGTGCGCGTGTTTTACGATGCGGATTTAAGCGGTACGGTAAATACCAGCACGCCGCAAGATACGGCTTTGTTTAAACGTATCGAAGTGACTATTCAGTTGCCGGATAACTCCGAGGCGGTGTTCTCCGCTTACCGGGGGAACTACTAATGCGGATGCGCGGTTTTACCCTCGTTGAGCTGATCGCTGTGATGGTGATTTTATCCGTGATAAGCGCCGGTACCTTTGCCTACTTGCGCTTGAGCGGATTAATTTTTATTGATGTCACGGAACGGGATGCGTTGATTCAAGAAGCGCGCTTTGCGATGGAACGATTTTCCCGTGAAGCCCGTGCAAGTTTGCCAGGAAGTGCGCGTTTAACAGGCGATAATGACGAATGCATTGAGTTTGTGCCCGTCGTTGCCGGAGGCACCTATGTGCGGATCCCAACGGCATCACTGAGCAACGATGCCCGTATTGTGACGCCAGCCAATTACACGTTTCTGAGCGGCGATCGGTTAGCGGTTGCGGTGCGCAACAGTGCGCAAGCCTATGCCACCAGTGGTTATATCTACGAAATCGATGCGCTCAATTCAGGGCCAGGTGATACCTTGGATGTGACCCTCAGCGATAGTAGCGCATTGTTTGCCACGCAAAGTATGGCACAGCGCTATCGTATCGTGCGCGAACCTATCAGTTGGTGTGTGATTGAGGTCGGGAATACACAACAATTGTGGCGTTTTAGCGGGTATGGCTGGCAAGTGAGCCAACCAGATGTAAGCCCCTTACTCAGCGCGCCCTCGGCGCAGCTTATGGGGCAGCGCCTAGATATTCAGTTTGCCGATGTAAATCAGCGACCATTTCAGGTGGACGCACCAACCTTGCGGGAGCAAGGATTAATTCAAGTGCGTTTGCGTTTTCGCCGGCCAAACACGGATGAATCGGTTTTATTTTATCGAGAAGTGGTGATTGCCAATGCAATTTAGCGCCAAGCCAACAACATCTTTGAGGATTCCACCTCGCTTGCATAAGCAGCGGGGCGCATCGCTTGCGGTGGTGGTGTTTATTCTGGTGGTGTTGGCAAGTCTTGGTGTGGTGATGGTGCGCGTTATCTCGTTAGGGAGCGCGTCTGTTGTATCAGAAGTTGTAGGTACACGGGCATTACTTGCTGCACGCAGCGGACTGGAGTTGGCCATGACCGATTTGTTCCCTCTAAATCAAAAAGAAGCGAGCAGTTGCGCTGTGGTGAATGCGAGCTGGAACCTTGTTGAGTTCACTGGACAAGGCTTGCAAGACTGTCAGGCGGAAGTGACATGTGAAGCCCTCGATGCGGGTACCTTCACCCAGTATCGCTTAATCAGCGTGGGTATATGCCAAGCCGGCGAGCAAGAATTTTCTCGCCGACTGTTGCTGGAGGCATCCGATGCTAGTTTGTAGAAACCGACTGGTCATAACTCTATGGATTGTGCTGAGTAGTGCTTTTTGTCAGGTGTTGGCAGCGGATTATATTCTCCCCAACGAAATAAATCGTAGCGTGTTCCAGAACGCGGGGTGTTCATTGAACACCGCACAAGATGAGATGAACTGTACCGGTAGTCTCATATTCGGCAACAACAACGACACTGTGCAATTCACCGTTGCTCCCTTTACCATGAATGTGGCAGGAAACTTTGACTATCGAAATGGATTTAAGCTGAATGAGAGCGGTCAAGCCAGTGATGTATTGATTAATGTTGGCGGCGATATGAACCTCTCTGGGGGACCGCCGGGTAACAATACCGTAATAAACGCAGTACTCAATATTGATGGATCGTTCAATGTTGGTAACAATTCTACGCTGTCAGGGGATATCACCATTACCAATGGTGACTTAAACGTAGGAAATAATTCCACGATCAATGGTTCATTAGATGTTGACGGTGATGTGACTCTGGATCCTAACTCGACCATCAACGGCAATATCAACTCGACCGGTACGGTTACCAATGAAGGTACCGTCACCGGATATATCAATGCTCCGGAAGTGGAAGGTGGCGGTGACGCCGGCGAAGTCTGTGACGTAAACGACAATGAGGGGCCCTGTTTCGGCGATACGACTGTATTTAAATATCGTCTGAACAATCCCGGTACCGCTTTTACCTGCGAATCCTTATCGATCTTTGTAGAGGTATGCGCAGATAGCGGGTGTACAAGCCTTTCCGTTGATGAAGTCACTGCAAACTTAGTGGCCACTCCAAATGCCTCGAACCCTGATGGCGCAACACAGACCTTCGACAGCGGTAACCAAACCTTTGTGGGTAGCCAGTCGATTTCCCTTGCGATTCCGGATCCTGGCAATTATGACTTGAGTATTCAAAGTTCCATTGCTCCGCAACAGGGGGCTGAGTGTGTAGGCCCGAGCGGTTGTGCACTCACGATGGTCGATACCGGATTTCAGGTGGTTGCGCCTGATCCGGTGATTGCCGGCAATGACTTTAGTGTGTTGGTGCGGTCGGTGCGTAAGGACGAGAACACCGGAGCCTGTGCTGCTGCAGTGCAAGGAGGTATCGATCTTGATATCGGGCTATTATGTCTCGATCCTGATGCAAGTGCCGCTGCTTGTGCCAATTGGAATGACTATCCAAGCGCTGTCTTATCCGTGAATTCAACGGTCGTAAGTGGTCACAACACGCCCACAACCATTACCAACGTAAACTTTGATAGCAATGGTGAAGCGCTGCTGAGCGCCCGTTATGGTGATGTGGGTGAAATTGCAATGACGGTCGCAACCTCTGTTGCAACGGGTGCTACGCTGTTTGGTGAAAGTGCAGCCTTCGTGGTTGCCCCCGCCAGTTTTGATGTTCGCGCGATTTTCGATAGTGCTGAATCACCGGCAGCCAATCTCACCGAAGATTTTCATAATGCTGATGCCTTTGCCCGTGCTGGCGAAGACTTCCGCATGGAAGTGGCGGCTTTGACCAGTCAAGGGCAGCGCGCGCCTTCATTTGGTTTGGAGTTCACTGCGGAGCGGCCCAGTGTCAGCATGGTGGCGCCAATTTTGAGTCCGCTGGCATCAGATGCGGATGCGGGTATCCCCAATACCCCTGTATTGCAAGGAGTAGGGTCTGCGGATCTCGCCTATGTTGGTGATGGCTTATTTGCCAGTGATGTTGTGCGTTGGCATGAAGTGGGCGTATTCCGCGTTGCTGCAAGGGTTGCAGGGGGGAGTTACATCACCTCGAACATTGATGCGGAAACAGAATCCTATCCGATCGGGCGTTTTATTCCAGGCTATTTGTCGGTGAACTTGATTGATGATGGCGCAGGTTCTCCTATTATGCCTGAGTTCGCCGATGCGCAAGATGATTTTACTTATGTCGGCCAAGAGTTTACCTGGCATGTTGCGCCTGAATTTGAAGTGGTGGCGCGTTCGTTAAATGGTACCGGCTTAAACAATTACGTTGGCCCGCTCTTTCGTTTAGAACCACAAACCGTCACTGATGTTTACGTTATTGCCAATGCCCCAACAGAAGCCGTTTTGACGGATACGGGATTGGACCAAGACGATGTACTTGTGTCCGCTCCCGCGGAGTTTGGCGATCCTGGACGCATCTTGCTTAATGATACACGGGTGATTGAGCGCCTTCCGGAACCCATGCTCCCCTTTAATCCAGAATTTGCGATCACCCTGAGTGAGGCTGTCTTTACGGATCAAGACGGCGCCTGTTATCGCACCAGTGCAAACGATCCCTGCCAAGGCTTGGAGCTCACCGAGATAGGGGGCACTCAGCAATTAACAGGGCGGTTAAATCTGCTTCCTGTGTCGGTGCCCGCCGACGACATTATGGGGCTTGAATTTCGCGCTGAAATTTTTGCCTGCGCTGGCCCGCTAAACCGTGCCGATATTGCTACGAGCTGTCCAACAACGGAACTGTTCTGGCGCCGAAATCACCGAGACAACAGCACCGAGTATTCCATTGCCTGGGTTACGACCCATGCAACTTACGTGATCGTGCCGGATAGTCAGGGTGATCTCAGTGTGTCAGATATCGATGCATCGCTCACCGGCCTCGGCGATTTCCCACTGATTGCGGGCCAACAAGATGGCGCCAACCAACTGCTCCTGCAAAGTGGTGGTAAACGAGGTCGATTCTTGTGGATTGTCGATCTCACGCCGTCTGGGATAAACCTACCCTGGTTGCGCAATGATTGGAGCGGTGCCGATGCCCTTGACGATCCGCAAGCGGAACTTGAATTTGGATTGCCGCGAGATAATCCTCGTGTGATCTATCAACGTGAGTTAGGTTGGTAAGGTGTCGGGCGAAAATAAGGCCTAGCACAAGGAACTTTTCTGAAGAAATGACAGCCACAGAAGGTGGCCGTGTAAAAACCCTGTCTAGAGCGGCATTCGCGCTTGCTCGGGGTAGCGTGGCTTGGTAAAGTTAGTCAGTTATTTCACGAATTATAAAACCAAGGGAACAGCCCTCCATGTTTAAGAAGTTGCGCGGCTTATTTTCCAACGATCTTTCGATCGATTTGGGAACGGCAAACACACTGATTTATGTGAAAGATAAAGGCATCGTGTTGAACGAGCCTTCGGTGGTTGCGATTCGTCAAGATCGTGCGGGCGGGAGTAAGAGCGTCGCAGCCGTAGGTCATGCAGCGAAACAGATGCTAGGTCGAACACCGGGCAACATTAAAGCGATTCGTCCCATGAAAGATGGCGTGATCGCTGACTTCCACGTGACAGAGAAGATGTTGCAGTATTTTATTAAACAGGTGCACGAAAATAATTACTTACGTCCAAGCCCCCGAGTTCTGGTGTGTGTGCCTTACGGTGCCACCCAAGTAGAACGCCGAGCAATTCGTGAGTCGGCGCTCGGCGCAGGAGCGCGTCAGGTGGTCCTAATCGACGAGCCGATGGCCGCAGCGATCGGTGCCGGCTTGCCTGTATCTGAACCGACTGGCTCAATGGTGGTTGATATCGGTGGTGGTACTACGGAAGTGGCGATCATCTCACTGAATGGCGTGGTGTATTCAAGTTCTGTGCGCATCGGTGGTGATAAATTTGATGAAGCCATTATCAGCTATGTGCGCCGTAATTTCGGTTCCCTTATCGGAGACGCTACCGCAGAACGCATCAAACATGAGATAGGTACAGCCTATCCCGGTGATGACGTGCGTGAGTTGGAAGTGCGCGGACGTAACCTTGCGGAAGGGGTGCCACGCTCGTTTACGTTAACGAGTAACGAGATTCTCGAAGCGCTGCAAGAACCATTGATGGGCATTGTGGCTGCCGTGATGACTGCTTTGGAACAATCTCCACCAGAGTTGGCGTCGGATATATCCGAGCGCGGTATGGTATTAACCGGTGGTGGCGCGTTATTACGTGACCTCGACCGTTTGCTGATGGAAGAAACCGGTATTCCAGTCATTGTTGCCGACGACCCACTGACCTGTGTAGCACGCGGGGGTGGTAAAGCACTCGAACTCATTGATGAACATGGCGGCGATTTGTTCAGTGATGAGTAAGTCGATGGCGGCTAAAGCGGAAACGAAATAACTGTGTCTACACCATTATTTGTTCGTTCTGTCTCACTTAAAGTTCGCTTAACGCTAGCCTTGTCGCTAGCGTTTTTGCTTATTTTTCTTGATCATCGCTTGGGCGCTATGCAACCCGTTCGCTTGTTTTTGAACTCCATAGTGAGCCCAGTTCAATACCTTGCCGTGGTGCCGGAACAGGCGTTAGACAGTTTAATTTCACAGCTGCAAAGCCGGCGCGCTTTGATTATTGAAAACGAATCATTGAGAGAAGACATGTTAGCGTTGCGCGGGCAAATGCAGCGTTACGAGTTTTTAATGTTGGAAAATGAACGCTTACGTCGCCTGCTTGCTAGCGAAGCACGCGAAGACCGATTACGTATGGTGGCGGAAGTGATCGCCGTCGACTCGGATCCTTTTTCTCACCAAGTGGTGGTGAACAAAGGAACACGCCATGGGGTGTTTATTGGGCAACCGGTGATTGATGCGCAAGGCGTGATTGGACAAGTGACAAGCGTAGGTGTTAGTACAGCCCGAGTGATTCTGATTTCAGACCAGAGCCATGCAATTCCAACCCGCGCTGCGGAAAGTGGTATTCGCGTGATTGCACAAGGCGTCGGTGACACCAGCATGCTAGAGCTGATGCACGTTCCGCACTCTACAGAACTTCGAGTTGGAGATATGTTGCTCACTTCAGGGCTTGGTGGGGTATTCCCCGAGGGCTACCCTGTGGCGCGTATTCAGAGCATCGTACGGGATGAATCTTTGCCGTTCGCGCGTGTGCGAGCGGTGCCTGTCGCCAACCTTGATCGCATTCGGATGTTGCTCTTGTTGTGGGATGCTGACAGCTATGAGCAGCCCATTCGTCCAGAACAAGAGGCAGAGCCGTTATGACGTCACGCTTAATGGTGCAACGGGTTGTTATTTTTAGCACGGTGCTACTTAGTTTGATTTTTGCGGTCATGCCAATGACTCTTACGCTTGCGGCGTGGCGGCCTGAATGGCCCCTTCTTGCGATGATCTATTGGATTATTGCGCTACCGCATCGGGTGAATATTGGATACGCATTTTTAGTCGGGTTGGCCGTCGATATTTTGCTCGGCTCTACCCTCGGTTTCCATGCGGCGGCTTATGCGTTGGTATGTTACCCAGCAGCGCGCCATTATCCGCGCATTCGCAACTTTTCGTTATCGCAGCAAGCGTTGCTCGTTGTGTTGCTGGTGTTCCTTGCGCGGGCTGTAGTGTTTGTTCTGGAGCATTATTTAAATAACGCGCCATTTATGCTGCATTATTTTTGGCCAGCAATAAGTTCAGCGCTATTTTGGCCTTGGGTATTCCTAATTTTTCGGAAAATTCGCCGCCGCTTTCAAATGACTTAGGCAGGACCGTCTGATGTTATATCTCGCTTCCGCTTCGCCCCGCAGGCGCGAGCTCCTTGAGTTATTAGGCGTCGAGTTTGCAGTGCGGCCCATGGATATTCCGGAAACACCAGCTCACGGCGAAACACCCCAAGATTACGTGCAGCGCTTAGCCCGTGAAAAAGCAGAAGCTTGCGCAGCGGCCGTGGTCGCGGAAGGTGACGATGAGCAATGGGCTGTATTAGGCGCTGATACCATTGTTGTTGCCGGTGATCATATTCTGGAAAAACCGCGTGATTTTGTCGATTATCAGCAAATGATGAAGCAGCTTAGTGGGCGCAGTCACTCTGTATACACTGCAGTAAATGTGACGACTGCGACCGCGAGTAAAACCGTATTGGTGCCTTCAGAAGTACGCTTCCGGGAACTCACGGATGAGGATATTGCCAGATATTGGAATACTGGAGAGCCCGTTGATAAAGCCGGTGGTTATGGTATTCAAGGTCCGGCGGGGGCCTTCGTGGCCCATTTAAATGGCAGTTTCTTTGCGGTTATGGGCTTGCCATTGTATGAAACAGATCAGTTGTTGCGCGAGTTTTGGCGCAGTTAAGGCCCCCCTTATTAACAAGCGAGATTGTCCATGAGTGCAGAAATTCTGATAAACGTCACCCCAAGCGAAACCCGCGTTGCTTTGGTGGAAAATGGGATCTTGCAGGAAATTCATATTGAGCGACAGTCGCGCCGTGGTCTCGTGGGTAATGTGTATGTCGGTAAAGTCAGCCGCGTATTGCCGGGCATGCAAGCGGCATTTGTGGATATTGGCCTAGAAAAGGCTGCTTTCTTGCATGCTTCCGACATTATTACCCATATTGATCAGGTCGAAGAGCTTGATCGTGAGCAAATTCCCGCGCCGGATATCTCGCAGCTTGTGCGTCAAGGGCAGCACATTATGGTGCAGGTGGTCAAAGATCCACTAGGAACCAAGGGGGCGCGATTAACCACAGATATCACGATTCCCTCGCGTTATTTGGTGCTGATGCCGCGCTCAAATCACGTGGGTGTATCCCAACGTATTGAGAGTGATAAAGAGCGTGAGCGGCTGCGCCAATCCGTGGAAAGTTTTTGTAACGACGATATTGGTTTTATTGTGCGTACTGCAGCAGAAGGAGCTGGCAAGGACGAGTTGGCTCAAGATGCGAGTTTTTTGCGACGCCTATGGGATAAAATTCAGGAGCGCCGCAAGAAAAACGCAAAAGGCGGGGTGCTGTACGAAGATTTAAACCTCGCGTCGCGGGTGCTGCGCGATTTTGTTGGCGTTGAACTTGAACGAATTCGGGTAGACTCGCGTCTAAGTTTTAGTCAATTGCAGGAATTTGTCGCAGAGTTCATTCCTCACCTTGCCGATCGCTTGGAGTATTACGAAGGGGAACGGCCCATTTTTGATCTGTTCGATGTTGAAAATGAAATTCAACGAGCTCTGGATCGGAAAGTGCAATTGAAGTCAGGCGGTACCTTGGTTATCGATCAAACTGAGGCAATGACCACGATTGATATCAATACGGGTGCTTTCGTTGGACATCGTAACCTTGACGAGACCATTTTTAATACCAATACGGAAGCGACACAAGCGATTGCACGGCAGTTACGGTTACGTAACTTAGGCGGCATTATTATTATCGATTTCATCGATATGCAGAATGAGGATCATCGGCGGCGGGTACTGCATAGCTTAGAACTAGCATTGAGTAAGGATCGTGCGAAAACCAGTATTTCGGGTTTTACCTCCTTGGGATTAGTGGAGGTGACGCGCAAACGTACCCGTGAGAGTTTGGAACACGTACTTTCCTCGGAGTGCCCAGTTTGTAAGGGTCGTGGCTCGATGAAAACGGTTGAAACCGTGTGTTATGAAGTCATGCGGGAAATTGTTCGTGTAAATCGCGCCTATGCGGCCGATAAGTTTGTTGTGTATGCCTCGGCAGCCGTCTCTGAGCGCTTACTCACAGAAGAGTCGCAAGCCCTCGCGGAAGTTGAGGTGTTTGTGGGTAAACAAATCAAAATCCAAGTGGAACCTTTGTACCACCAGGAGCAGTTTGACGTGGTAATGATGTAGTGGCGCTAAAGCGAGCAATCCATTTCACAATTCGGAAACTATGGCTTGCGGTGATCATATTTTTGGTTACTGCCGCTGTGCTATTGAGTGTTGCTCGGATCGCCTTACCCTACGCTGAAAATTACCGTGCCAGTATCGAAAACCAGATTAATCAGCGCTACGACCAAGATATTACGATTGCTGGTTTAAGTGCTGACTGGAGCGCTCTTGGCCCTATGTTGGTACTGGAGTCCCTCGAATTTAATGTGAGTGATGATTATCCACTCAGTTTATCCGTGCAACGTGCTCATGTGCAGCTGAACTTCTGGCAAAGTGTGTGGCAGCGTGACTGGGTGTTTGAGCGATTTGTTCTATCGGGCGTTACCGCAAACTACCAGTATCAGCCGAGCGGTGGCGAAGGTAGCTTGCCCGAGGGCTTGGAAAGTCTGTTTTTGCGGCAGTTAGAGCACTTTGAGGTGCGTGATAGTCAGTTTACCCTGCACATCGCTGATCAGCAGCCCCGCACCATCCAAATAGATGCATTAACCTGGCGCCGCGACGGCGAGCGCCGGCAGGCAACTGGCCGTTTTCAAGTGCCAGACGTAACGGCTAATGCTCTAAGCTTTACCGCCGACTTAGATGGTGATGCACTGCATCAAATCAGCGGCAGTATTTACATTGAAGCGCAAAACTTGGATGTGTCGCCGTGGTTGGCACAAGTTACCGCGACTTCCGAAATTTTGCGTACCGAAATTAACTTGCAAGGGTGGCTGGATGTTAGCGGCGGCCAATTTCGTTCCGGCCAAGTCGAACTTGGTGAGAACCGGCTTGAGTGGGAGCGGGGGGGAGAACGTCATCGTCTCGTTAGCCAACCGACCACATGGACTGTGGAACCGCGTAGCGACGGTTGGCTGATGAACAGTACGCCCTTGTTGCTTACCTTGGATGAGCGGGAATGGCCTCTTGATCGCGTGATTTGGCGTTATCGCGACGGTGCTCATCGCTGGAATGTAGCGGATATAGAACTCTTTGATTTTGCGCCCATATGGGGGCTGTTCGGGCGACCCGGCGACATGATTGCAGAGTGGTCTGATGGTCTGCAAGCGGAAGGAACGATTCGAGAAGCGCAGATCCAATTAACTCAAGCTCGCGAGTGGCAATTCTATGTGCGTGCAGATGAATTAGGCTGGCTGCCATTTCAATCGGTGCCAGGTATTGAGGGCTTGCACCTTGAAGTATGGAGTACAGAATCGGAAGGCCGTTTTGAACTCACAGGTGAGCAGGTCAATCTCGCTTCGCCGTCGACCTTTAGCGACGCCAAAACCCTGTCTGAATTTTCCGTCGACGGTCATTGGAATCAGCATAACGGCTTTTGGGAGTTTGCGGTTGCCGATGCGTATTTCCAATTACCGAATGCCGATGTTCGCCAGTCTATGCGCTTTAGTAGCGAAAATGGAGCACCAGTTCAGGTGGAGTGGCTGCTATCAGGTGGTAGCCGTGGCATGGATGTATTTGATGTTGTGGCTTTACTGCCGTTGCAACTTGGAGATGGACTCAGTGAATATCTCACCAACGCCCTCCAGCAAGGACAAATTGATGCGTTAAGCATGGCTTGGCGTGGAGCCCTTGAGGATTTGCCTTACATGGGTGCAAATGGGGTGTTACAAGCACGCACCATTATCAGTGGTCTTGATTTTCAATTCCGCCCTGAATGGCCCGCCATTCTTGGTGCGGAAGCGGAGCTTGTATTCGAACACGACACCTTGCATATCAGCACCCGTGGTGGATCGCTCGCAAACATTGAACTCAGTGACGTGAATGCCGAAATCACCCCACTGGTGGGAAGTCCTACTGAACTCCATATTCGCTCCGATGTGTTCGCCACTGGGGAGCAACTGAAGGCGTTATTCGAACAAAGCCCCCTTGCTGATTCTGTTGCAGCCACATTGGCGATTGTGCAACCGGAAGGGCCGTTGCGTGGGCAATTCACGCTGGCTATTCCGTTTTCCGATGGCCCTATTGTGGCCGAAGGGAGCGTTGATCTTGAGGGCCAAGATATCTATATCGAGCCGGTCAATTTAACACTGCAACGAGTGCATGGTGAGCTGACCTTTACCAATGATCAAATCCGCTTTCACAGCGATGATGCCCATGTGTTTGATCAACCCATTAGTGTGTCACTTCAAGGTGCTGTTACAGACGAACATCCTTACGAGTTGCAGGCGGATATTTTTGGCTCCTGGACAAGTGATGACTTACAGGCGCGTTTCCCTGAACTCACTACGTTCAATTTAATGCATGGACGGCTCGAGCATCAGGCAGAATTTACATTGAGACTAAAAGAAGTAGGCTTTGATTATCAATGGGTAATGGACACGCAGCTGGCTGAGATGGAGTTACGTTTGCCTGCCCCCCTTGGAAAAGCAGCGGGCACTAGTGCCAAAATAAACACTGAGGTTACCGGTAACCAAGCTCGCTTACAGGGCAGTGCCCAGTTAGGTGATAGTGCCCGAGTGCGTGGCGATATGCAGTTGGGAGAGGGCTTTCACGCCTTCGAAATCGTTATTGGCGAGAGTCCGGTCGCCATTGCTGCGTCGCCCGCTGCGGGATTGTCCGCGTATATCGGGTTATCGTCGGCGGTGCTCGAAGAGTGGCTACCGTTAGTGGCGGGTCTACTCGTACCTCAAGCAGAAGAGAGTGAACACATTCAGATCCTCCCGCCATTCGCGCGTTTAGAAGGGCAAATAGATGAATTGTACAGCGCGGGTCAGCGCTTTGCCAATACCCAGATTCGCGGTGGTCGTGAAAATGGTGCTTGGTCGATTGATCTGAACGCTGACAACCTACGTGGACGCATCAGTGGCGGGTCAGATTCACATGTTCTGCGATTGAACCTCGATTTTCTCGAGCTTCAGCGGCTACCAGAAGATACTCATGATTCCCATGTGGCAAGTGACCGCAGCTGGCTTGATAATTTACCGGCCATGCACGTGACTTGCCGGATCTGTCGTTACGATACGCATTTATTGGGTGAGATCAGCTTTGAGCTGCAACCGGAGAACTATGGCGCCCAAATTAATGCGTTAGATGTGCGACGTGGAAACACGCGGCTGCAAGGGAGCGCAGGCTGGCAACCTGGTGAACAAACTCAAAGCAAACTGCAGGGGCAATTCGAATCCAACGATGTCGGTGCGTTGCTCGGCGATTTTGGGTTTAACTCCACTGTGCGCGACTCGAGTGCATCAATTCGTTATCAGCTGGAGTGGCAGGGTGGTCTATTAGACTGGAATACCGAAACCCTATCTGGGCGCGTGGATTGGCAACTTGGCCCTGGTTACTTACGTGACGTATCCGATGGTGGCGCGCGCATCTTTTCGGTGCTCAGTATGGAAAGTATTCTGCGTAAGTTAACCTTGGATTTCCGAGATATATTTGCGCGGGGTATGTTCTACTCCAGTTTCGGTGGTACCCTGAATTTACAGGACGGTATTGTTAGTACAGATAATACGCGAATGAACGGTGCCGCGGGTGATATGACGGTGCGCGGGCAAACTAATTTGGCCGATGAAACACTGGATTATCAACTTACCTATGTACCCAAAGTGACATCGAGTATTCCGGTCTTGCTGGCGTTTATGGTGAACCCGCCAAGTGGGCTTGCGGCGTTGTTTATCGATCGCATGCTGCACGATGCAGAGGTGATATCGCGCTTGCAGTATCAGATTTCCGGCACCATGTCTGATCCAGTGGTCACGGAAGTTCGCCGGGATGCCACGGAAGTGGAATTGCCAGAGATGGCCGAAGATGTATTGCCGCGCCAATTACCGGAGCAGATTGAGAGTCAGCGCGAGAACTCAGGACCTGATCACTAGTTCCACGGTCGACCCAAGTAAGCATGAGGAACGTATCGATGGCAGCAATCAGTTTATTGCAATGGACGTCGCGGGCAGAATGGGCCGAGAATAAGCGCATACTGCACGAATTGCTTGCATCGACAACCCGGTCACGGGATCCAGAAGAGCCCCATTTAGTGGTGTTACCGGAGATGTTTGCCCGTTTTGGTGCTGGGGAAAAAGCACAAGGCCAATTTGCAGAACCTGCAGGTAGCGGTGAAGTACAAGATTGGTTAGCGGCGGCCGCCGAAAAGTTTAATGTGTGGATTCTTGCGGGGACACTACCGCTGCAAGCAGGCGAACGCTACGCGGCGGCGTCTATTTTGTTTGATGCCGATGGGCAGCACGTTGCACGTTACGATAAAATTCATCTTTTTGATGCAGACGTTGAGGACGGCACCAAGAGCTATCGGGAATCTAAATTTACGCGCCCGGGGCAGTCGTTACAGGTGGTTGATACGCCGTTTGGGAAATTAGGTTTGGCGGTATGCTACGATCTCCGCTTTCCTGAGCAGTTTCGCGCCTTGCGCTCCATGGGAGCGGAATTGATTGCGTTACCCTCGGCGTTTACCGAAGTGACTGGTCGCGCGCATTGGTTGCCTTTATTGCAAGCGCGCGCCATAGAAAATCAAGTGTATATGTTGGCCCCCAATCAATGCGGCCAACACGATGATGGGCGGCACACATGGGGCCACAGTATGGTGGTCGATCCGTGGGGACGGGTTCTTGGGGTCATTGAAAATACCGTGGGAACACTGACAGTCCGTATTGACCACAACGAATTACAGGCAGTGCGTAAACGCATGCCCGTGCAGCAGCACAATCAATTTGAGGTACGTTTTATCCATGATTAACCCAATGGTCCACGATCAGTTGTTAGCGCCGTCAGGGCTCGACACCGAGCAGCTTGCCCGCTGTTTAGATACCCTGCACTCAGGCGCTATCGATTATGCCGATATCTATTTGCAGAGCAGCATTAACGAAGCTTGGGTATTGGAAGATGGGATCGTAAAAAGCGGCAGTTTTAATATTGAAAAAGGTTTGGGTGTTCGCGCTATTGCGGGCGAAAAAACTGGATTTGCCTATGCCGATAGTATTGATGCGGCAGCATTATCGCGAGCGGCTATTGCCGCGCGGGGGATTGCTGCGGCAGGACAGTCGGGGCAACAAACGGTGCTGAGTAATATCACTGCACCTGCTTTATACCTTAGCGATAACCCTCTTGCGACTTGGTCTGAGCAACAAAAAATTGAGTTGCTGCAAGCCATGGATAAACACGCGCGCAAACTTGACCCACGTATCACTGAAGTGACGGTGTCACTGACTGGCGCATACGAGCACGTGCTAGTCGCCGCGTCGGATGGGACTTTAGCCACCGATATTCGTCCGTTGGTGCGTTTGAATTGTTCTGTATTGGCGGAACAAAATGGACGCCGCGAGCGCGGTTCGAGCGGTGGCGGTGGGCGTGTCGATTATCAATACTTTATGCAGCCGGTATGGCTCGATAACACGAGCAACCAAGGCACTAACGGGAATGGCAAAGAAAACGACAAACGTCGTTATGTCAGCTACGTGGAAGAAGCGGTGCGGCAAGCACTGATTATGCTTGAAGCCAAGCCCGCACCGGCGGGCACCATGCCAGTTGTATTAGGCGCAGGCTGGCCCGGTGTACTTCTGCACGAAGCCGTTGGACATGGCCTAGAAGGTGATTTTAATCGCAAGGGCGCATCTGCGTATTCTGGACGTATGGGTGAGCAAGTGGCCGCTAAAGGCTGCACTATTGTGGATGACGGCACAATCAAGAATCGCCGTGGCTCCTTGAGTGTGGATGATGAAGGCACACCATCGGGGTATAACGTGCTTATCGAAGATGGCCGCTTAGTGGGCTACATGCAGGATAAAATGAATGCGCGCTTGATGGGTGTCGCTCCAACGGGGAATGGTCGCCGAGAGTCCTACGCGCATCTACCCATGCCACGCATGACCAATACCTACATGTTGGGCGGTAACCATGAGCCGGATGAAATTATTCAATCGGTAAAACGTGGTATTTATGCGCCTCAATTTTCCGGCGGTCAGGTAGATATTACGTCCGGCAAATTTGTATTTAGCGCATCGGAAGCTTATTTAATTGAAGACGGCAAGATTACGGCACCACTGAAAGGCGCTACCTTGATCGGTAATGGCCCAGAGGCGATGGCGCGGGTGTCGATGATCGGAAATGATTTAGCGCTCGATACAGGCATTGGCGTGTGTGGAAAGGATGGTCAGAGTGTGCCTGTGGGTGTTGGGCAGCCGACCTTGAAGATTGACGCCATGACCGTAGGCGGCACCGAGTAATCGGTGCCTTGCATGATTACTTCGCTTGGCTGTCGACAACGCCGCGAATATATTTAAAGAGAGCACGAGAGGCTGCAGGTGGTTTGTTCTGCTCGAGCTCTTTCTGCGCTTGGCGCGCATACTGCCGCAATTGTTGACGATCGGCCATAGGGTAGTCGTCGATAAAGGCTTGGATCGCGTCGTCGCCACCACTGATGATACGATCGCGCCAGCGTTCCAAGGCATGAAAATGAGAGGCCTGATAGAGCGAGTGATTTTCGATTTCGTCTATCTTGGCTAGCAAGGCATCAGTATCGCGTTGGCGCAACAGTTTGCCGATAAATTGTAGCTGACGGCGATAGCCTTCGCGTTTGTTTTCAATTTTTTGGGCCAACTGCACGGCAGCAAGAACCTCGTGATCGAGAGGGAGCTGTTTAAGCACATTTTTGCCCAGTTTTACGAGCTTAACTCCGAGCTCATGCATGGCCTGCGATTCGCGTTTACGCTGGCTTTTACTCGACTCGGAATCGTCAAAAAATTCGTCCTGATGATCAGATTGCATAGTGATTTACCTTTATTCAATGATCTAATTTTATCAGGAAGCAGCCGGCTAAGATATGCCGAATCGCACAGGAACATGAGGTAAGGTTTGAATACATTGAAGAAAACATCAGCGGAACAGTTACAACCCGATATGGATCAAGCCATAGACGCCGTTGAAGCGGCTATTCGGCAAGCCAAGAAACGAGGGGCGAGTGCCGCTGAATGCGCAATTTCCCATTCGCGCGGGTTGAGTGTGAGTACACGCTTAGCGGAAGTGGAAACCGTGGAATTCAATCAAGATGGCAGCTTGGGTATTACGGTTTACCGTGGTCAACGCAAGGGTTCCGCAAGTACTTCAGACCTATCCGCCGAGGCAGTACGTGCCGCGGTAGAAAAAGCCGATGCCATTGCTCGTTTTACGTCTGACGATCCCTGTGCAGGATTAGCCGATGCCGATCTTATGGCCTTTGATTATCCAGATCCGAAGCTGTTTTACCCCGCTTCGCAAGATCCTGCCGACGCCACGGAGTGGGCGCTAGCCTGTGAGCAAATCGCTCTCGCAGGCGACCCGCGTATTGTAAATTCTGACGGGGCACATTTTGCCAGTCATTGTGGCTTTCGCGTCTATGGAAATAGTCATGGCTTTACCGGTCATTACATGAGCTCGCGGCAAAGTTTAAGCTGCATGCCGATTGCCAAAGAAGGTGATCGAATGGAACGTGATTACGCCTATACCATCGCACGTAATCCAGCGTATTTGGCAACCCCGGAGCAGGTCGCCAAAGAAGCGGTGGAAAATACAATTTCACGCTTAGGTGCGCGTTCAGTACCCACTTGTTCGGTGCCGGTAATTTTCCACCGAGATCTTGCCCATGGCCTCTTTGGTGCGCTTGCAACAGCGATCAGCGGCGGTAGCCTGTATCGAAAAAGCAGTTTCTTGCTAGATCATTTGGGCAAAGGGGTGTTACCACAATGGCTCACTATTGATGAAGATCCGTTGGTGCCTGGAGGCTTGGCATCAAGCCCGTTTGATCATGAAGGCGTGCGCACAACAGCGCAGCCTATTGTCAGCGACGGAATTCTGAATACTTATCTGCTCACTAGCTACGCGGGTCGCAAACTGAAAATGCCAACCACAGGTCATGCGGGTGGGATTCATAATTGGTTTGTGCGACCAGATAAAGCCCATCAAGTGGAAGGGCTCGAGGCATTGTGTCAGCAAATGGGCACAGGTTTACTGGTGACCGAACTCATGGGGCAGGGCGTCAATATGGTCACTGGCGATTATTCTCGCGGCGCTGCAGGGTTTTGGGTGGAAAATGGCGAAATTCAATTCCCAGTCACGGAAGTGACCATTGCCGGAAACCTCAAAGACATGCTCATGAACATCCAAGCCATCGGACAAGATATCGATCCCCGTCACGGCATCCAAACCGGCTCCGTCCTGTTAGGCGCCATGAAAATCGCCGGCTCTTAACCCTTACCCAACGCACCGCGTTGGTCCGCTGCGGGCATGGGCACGAGGCTTCGAGCCCTAGTGCTGGGAAAGCCTCGTGGGGGACGCCGCAAGTACGTCCATGTAGGCTTGGGCGCGGCATCCCTGCCGCGCACACCCCCACGAAGCTTTTCCCAGCACCAGGACTTACCCAGCACCGCTCCCACTGGGTTAGACGGGATTTCAACCATAAACATTTAAAAGGCTAGATTACTTGCGGAGCATGGGCGCAGATATGGCACCGAGCGGGTGTCTGCCGCAGGGATGCGGCAGCCAAGCTTACATGGATGTACTTGCAGCGTCCCGCACGGGGGCATATCCGCGCCCGTGCTTTTGCATAGAGGCGGGTACGATTATTCGTCTTCGTCGAAGCGGTCTTGGATGAGTTTTTCGATGGCGTCGAGCGCGGCTTCGGCATCTTCGCCCTCGGCGTTCACTTCAATGGTTTTACCTTGTTGGCTGGCGAGAAGCATAATGCCCATTACGCTGGAGGCATCCACTTCGCGTTCCCCTTGGCGGATCGAGATACGTGCATCAAACTCGTTGGCAAGGCGGGCAAGCTTGGTAGCGGCCCGAGCATGTAATCCGAGTTTGTTTTGAATTCGAAGCTGACGACTATGCTGTGGCATGCTTTTTCTTATCTAATTCCCGATGTTTCACACGAATACTTGGATGCTGATTGGCAAAGTTTTCAGCAAGGCGTTCGGCAATATATACCGATCGGTGTTGACCACCGGTGCAGCCAATCGCGATAGTTAAATAACTGCGGTTACTGCGTTGGAAGTAAGGGAGCCAGGTGCCGACAAAGTTCTCGACTTGATAGATAAACTTGGTCACTAACTGCTGTTGCCCCAAATAATGCTGAACAGGCTCATCAAGACCACTGTAGGGGCGTAGTTCGGGTTCCCAATGGGGGTTCGGTAGGATACGTGCATCGAATACGGTGTCGGCGGTTGTAGGGATGCCGTGTTTGAAACCAAATGACATAAAAACGAGCATTAATTGGTTCTGTTCCCGCCCTAATACACGTTCGGTCACTTGCGAAATTAACTCATGAATACTTAAATCAGTGCTGTCGATGCGCCATGTAGCCATCGCGGCGAGAGGCTCAATTAATACACCTTCGGAGTGAATCGCATCGGCCAATGTAAGAGCGCCTTGTGAGAGCGGGTGCATGCGTCGAGTTTCACCATAACGGCGGATGAGCACCTCGTCGCTTGCGTCAATAAACAGAATTTCCGGTTTGACATCATTAGGCAGGAATTCCAATGCATCGTGGAGAACATCGGAATCTTGCCCAAGGTTACGTACATCGATACTTACGGCAACCGAGGTATATCGTGAAGACGTGGTATGCACCAAGGTTGGTAAAAGTTCGATAGGCAAATTATCAACGCAATAAAAACCGAGGTCTTCAAGTGCGCGTAGCGCTACAGTTTTTCCTGAGCCTGAGCGTCCGCTAACAACGATCAGTTGCATGATGTGGGTTCACTTATCATATGTTCGTGTAGATCACTGTCGCTCGTGGCGGCGCGGAGCGCTCGACAACACTCTTTGTCATTCAAACGCGCTGCCACCGCAGACAGCGTTTTTAAATGCACTTCGGGGTTATCTTTTGGCACCAGTAACGCAAATATTAAATCCACAGGCTGATTATCAATGGCGTCAAAATCAATGGGCTGCTTGAGAGTAATTAAAGCGGCGACAGGATGGCCGGCATTTTCCAGCCGGCCATGTGGGATGGCGATACCTAAGCCAATACCTGTACTGCCTAATCGCTCACGTTGCAGTAAGCTTTCGAAAACGTCAGACTTGCTGACACCTGCGAGCTTAGGTGCAATGAGCTGACTAATCAGCTCAAGCACTTTCTTTTTACTGCTCTCCGATATAGCGGAACGTGTGCAATCGGGGCTTAGGATATCTTTTAGGTCCATAGGTACTAGTGGCTTCTTAGTTTCTCTTTGTGTTTAATCACTTGACGGTCCAACTTATCGATTAAACCATCAATCGCCGCATACATATCTTGGTGCTCAGATGTTGCAAACACCTCTCCACCGTTCAAGTGAAGCGTGGCCTCTGCTTTTTGCAAGAGTTTCTCGACATTTAAAATCACATGCACGTTATTAATATGGTCGAAATGCCGTTCAAGCTTAGCAAATTTATTATCGACATAATCGCGCAGGGCTTCAGTAATTTCTACATGATGACCGGTAAGATTGATTTGCATAACACATCTTCCTTCTGTTGACGTGATTTTAAAGTAGTGTCTTCCGTTGACTCGAAGAAGGAATCCCTAAGGATTCACGATACTTCGCGACGGTCCGTCTCGCTACCTGAATCCCCTGCTCAGCCAAAAGTTGTGCGAGCTTGCTATCGCTCAGTGGCTTCGCAGAGTTCTCGGCTGCAACCAGCTTTTTAATGAACGCTCGGATTGCAGTGGATGAACACTCCCCACCATCGTCGGTGCCAACGTGACTTGAAAAGAAATATTTCAACTCAAAGACACCTTGTGGCGTGTGCATGAATTTCTGGGTGGTGACCCGTGAAATTGTGCTCTCATGCATCTCTATACTTTCTGCGACATCACTGAGTATCATTGGTTTCATCGCTTCTGGGCCTTGTTCGAAAAAAGCCTGTTGCCGATGAACAATACAATTGGCGACCTTCAGCAATGTTTCATTGCGACTTTCTACACTCTTTATGAGCCAGCGAGCGTCTTGCAAATGCTGGCGGATATACTGACTATCTTGGCGACTACAGCCGTTGTTGGCAATGTCTGCGTACATTTGATTGATACGTAACTTGGGTAGTGCATCTTGGTTGAGCTCAACGCGCCAGCGCCCTTGGTGTTTGCGTACCAGAACATCGGGAATAACGTAGTCATTTTGCGCGCCGCCAAAACCTTCCCCTGGGCGGGGCTCTAAATCCTGCAATAACTTCAATACTTCTTTGAGCGTGTCTTCTTTTAATCTGCTTTTACGTGCCAAAGTGCGATAATCGCGTTTGGCGAGTAACTCAAGGTGCTGACTGACCACCCGCCGTGCTGCATCAAGGTAAGGCGAATCGATCGCCCGTTGTTCAAGCTGAATCAGCAAACACTCCTGTACCGAGCGTGCACCGACCCCCATGGGATCGAAATGCTGAATTCGCTTTAACACTACCTCCACTTCATCGAGCTCGGCGTCGGGCTCTTCCACCAACACCGCTTGAAAGATCTCATCTATATCTTGGGTTAAATATCCGCTTTCGTCGATAGCATCGATGATTAATTCAGCGATAAATTCATCAAGTGGTGAAAAATGCGACAATCGCATCTGCCATAACAGATAATCTTGCAGGCTTTCCGTGGTTTCTCCTTGATAGATATAGTCGTCTTCACTGGCTTCGCCGGCCGATGTGCCCGCCGAGTAGGGGCTGTCCCATTCGTAATCGTTAACAACGTCGTCGGGTTCTTCGAGGAGAGGATTGGTTTCTAACGCTTCTTGAATCTCTGATTGCAGCTCAATTGTCGACAACTGCAACAGGCGAATCGCTTGTTGCAGTTGCGGGGTCATGCTCAGGTTCTGACCCATTTTGAGCTGTAAGCCTGGTCTCATTCGAGCCACTCTGCGTTAATTAGGTAAATTGCGCCCATACCTATAATCATTGGGGTTTTCCGAGAAATTACAAGGAGAATTGATCACCAAGGTAGACTTCTTTGACCTGTTGGTTGGCAAGTACTTCTTGTGCCGAGCCTTTTGCAATCAATTGGCCGTGGCTCACGATGTATGCAACTTCACAGACAGAGAGTGTTTCACGCACGTTATGATCGGTAATCAACACGCCAATGCCACGATCGCTCAACTGCTGAATGATTTTTTTGATATCGATCACAGAAATGGGATCCACGCCGGCAAAAGGTTCGTCGAGTAAAATAAACTTGGGTTCCGCGGCCAATGCTCGGGCAATTTCCACTCGCCGGCGTTCACCACCGGATAAACTCATGCCTAAACTATTCACGATGTGCCCAATACTAAACTCGTTAAGGAGCTCATCGAGCTTTTCTTCACGCCCGGCGGCATCTAAATCACGACGGGTTTCTAAGATCGCCATGATGTTGTCGCGTACGCTCAACTTGCGAAATACCGACGCTTCTTGTGGTAAGTAGCCAATACCTTTGCGAGCACGTGAATGCATCGGCAAGAGCGTGATATCTTCGTTATCTAATTCGATTGTGCCCTTGTCGTTCGCCACCAAGCCGACAATCATATAGAAGGTGGTTGTTTTTCCTGCGCCGTTGGGTCCAAGTAAACCAACCACTTGTCCGGCATTGACTTCAATACTGACATCCTTGACCACAGTGCGGCCTTTGTACGCTTTGGCGAGGTGGCTTGCGCGAAGAGTAATCATAGTGATGGCTATTGGTCCTGTCCGTTGTTTTGTTGCGTGCGAGGGCGTGGTCGGAAAATCGTTTCTACTTGCTCTTCCCCGCGATCGGAAGTTACTTGTTGAGTTTCAATGTTATAGATAATGCGTTCTGCACGCACGAGACTACCGTCTTGACGCAACTCAGCGCCGCCTTGCAAGGTCAAAATGCCTGCGGTGGAATCATATTGAATCGTTGTGGCTTGGGCATTCACGATAATCCCCGGTTCGATTTCTTGCTGATAAGTCGCAGGGCTGCCGCGCAGCGAAAACACTTCGGGTTCGTCGCTCCGATTATCAAAGCCGGTAACCTCCAACTCGTCGGCGGTGATCTGCAAACTACCCTGATTAATCCGCACATTCCCCATGGCGCGATAGATACTCTGTTGCAAATCGAGCAGATCGTTGTCTGCTAGGATTTGCACAGGTTGCTCAAAGTCACGCGCAAAGCCCGAAGGCGTATTTGCGTGCAGAGCGAAAGCGAGCGCCAAGCTACAAGGAGCGAGGACGAGGATAAAAAATCGTTTCAACATGGTGTATCAGCTCCAACTGCTGGGCTTCTAAATCGATGCGCATGCCTTCGCCGCGAACGATAAAACGGTCACCCCGGATAGTGACCGGGGCCTCGGTATGCATAGTACGGTTTTGTAAATCAATCGCCAAATACTCGGTATCTATCTGTTCGATATAGCCGACATCAGATTGGTTCACTATTTTAATGGATTCTTCCAACTCCAAACGCACGTCTTCGTAGAGGCGTCCCACGCGTGCAGTAATTTGCCATACGGCGCCAGCTTCCTCAATATTGACCTGCTCGTCGCTGAGGTATGAGGTGTAAACGGGCGATTCGAGCTCCGTAAGGCGAAACAAACTGAAATGCGCCATCCGCTCGGCACGAATTTGGTGAGAAAGACGACCATCGGACTCAAAAATACGAGTTTCTAATCCACGGGCAGTAAAATCTGGTATTTGCTGCTCAATCAGTGCCGGCTCCACGTCGTCGCTGTCGCTGTCCATTGCGAGCCAAAGTATAAATGTCGCCCCCAGTAGAAATAGCGCGACCAATATTATACTGCGTCGATTCACGTGCTGCTCTCCTGCACCTGATGCAATTTTCCTTGGCTGAGTAAGATCAGATCTGCTAGCTCGCGCACGGCACCAAATCCACCGCGCTGTCGTGTCACGTAATTTGCAGCCTGCTGTACCGATGGATGCGCATCAAACACCGCAACACCCAGGGCTGCAGCTTCGAGCATCGGAATGTCTGGTAAGTCGTCGCCAATTGCCGCGAGAGTATCGGCACTATACCCGGTTTTATTTAACAGCGACGCGAGGGCTTGGCCTTTGTCGTGCTCGCCTTGAATGATATGTTCAACGCCAAGAGCCGACATGCGATTGGCCACAATATGCGAACGTCGTCCGGTAATGACGGCGACCTGAATACCCGCGCTTACTAACGCTTTTACGCCCAAACCATCACGGGTATGAAATGCTTTTAGTTCTTCGCCTTGATCACCTAAATAGATGCGACCATCGGAAAATACGCCATCGACATCACAAACTAATAATTGAATCTGCGACATGCGTGCGATGATGTCAGCGGCGATATCGCCATACCATGTGCTTACATACTCTGGCATTAGACTACTCCCGCTCGCAGCAGGTCATGCATATTAAATGCACCGACGACTTGTTTGTCTTTGTTCACGACGATCAGGCCATTAATTTTTCGTGTTTCCATTAGTTTCAGCGCCTCTGCGGCAAGCATTTCTGGTCGCGCGGTCACACATTGGGTGGTCATGGTGTTGGCAATCACGGTTTGATGTATATCGACTCGTTGGTCCAAAATGCGGCGTAAATCACCGTCAGTGAATAACCCTAACAGCTGGTCTTGGTCATCCACAATGGTGGTCATCCCCAAACCCTTACGAGAAATCTCCATAAGTGCCTCGGTCACGATAGCTTCGGCGCTCACTTTCGGCACACGTTCGCCCGTGTGCATAATGTCGCTCACTCGAAGCAGCAACCGTTTACCCAAACTTCCGCCTGGGTGTGACAGGGCAAAGTCGTTGGCGGTAAATCCACGCTCGTTGAGTAATGCAACAGCAAGCGCATCGCCCATAACAAGCGTAGCGGTGGTGCTGGCAGTCGGTGCAAGACCAAGCGGGCAGGCTTCTTCGCTCACGGCGACGGACACGTGAACATCAGAAAGGCTCGCCAGTGTTGATTCAGGTTTGCCGGTGAGGGCAATGAGGGGAACGCCTAAGCGCTTGATTACCGGGAGAATCGCTAAAACTTCATGGGTTTCTCCCGAATTGGAAATCGCGATCACCACGTCTTGCCCAGTGATCATGCCTAAATCACCATGGCTGGCTTCACCGGGGTGTACGAAAAATGCGGGGGTTCCGGTGCTAGCGAGGGTGGCTGCAATCTTTCCACCAATATGACCTGACTTACCCATACCGGTCACCACAACCCGGCCTTTGCAGGCCATCATCAATGCACAGGCGCGCGCAAAATCATCGTTAATGGATGCGGCAAGCGCGGCGATTGCGTTTTGCTCAATGGCCAAGACTTTTCGACCATGCTCAACGTAGTTTGCGGCAACGTTAGGGTGGTTCGCAGCGGACATATTCGTTCGTTCCCATGTGATCGAATGATGAAATCGGCCCAGTATACCATTTGACACGATGAAATCTCCCCTTTATGTGGAGGCGCACATTGAGCCGGTGCAGCAAAATTGATACTTTACCAAGTGGTCGGTATGAAATCCAAATCAGTCCGATACGGTTTCTAGGATTTACTTTGAAAAAACGTCATACAAGGCATGTAGACATGACTATCAAAAATGGGGCCAAAAAGCCCACCAAATCTCGTGGCGGGCGCCCGAGTAAAAGGGATTACATTCTTGAACAAGCGGAACAACTCGTTCTCGATAAAGGCGCTGCGCAACTTACCTTTGATGCACTCACCGAAACGACCGGTATTAGTAAGGGCGGATTGCTCTATCACTTTGAAAGCAAAGAAGCCTTGATTATGTCGATGCTCGAGCGCTATGCGGGGCAACGGGAACGGCGTATTGCACAAGTGCTTGAAGATGGAAATGGTCTGTATGGTTGCGATCAGGATCTTAAAGCGATTTTGTTAGCGGAGATTTCTGAATCGAAAGAGCGCTTAGTGCTCGACTCTGCGATTTTAGCGGCGGTTGCGAATAACCCCGAATTGTTGGCGCCAATTCGTGAGCGAAATGCCGAATTGTGGCAGCGCTTAGACATGGCAAAAGCGGGGAGCATTCGCGCTCGCATCGCTTGGAAAGCGGCCATGGGCCACCGATTGCTTTTGCAGTTTGGCTTATTGCATGAAACCCCAGAGCAATCAGAAGCATTTGCGACGGAGTTGTTAGCCCTGCTTGAGCCGGTTGCTGGGTCGGATGCAGACGACAGCGTATTTGGATAGATTGCTGGTTTCGATTCCAGCGCTTCCTTAGTTCATGGTATTCTTGGCACATGGATCTAAACACCGGATGGAATGAAGTGAAGCGTAGTGCCATTCCGACGAGAGCAAGAGGGTTGCTGTGGAAAATTTAGTCGAGGTAAACGACATCCATTTTAAGCGTGGTGATAAAGCCATCTATCAAGGGGTGAGTTTAGTGGTACCACGCGGCAAGGTGACGGCAGTTATGGGCCCTAGCGGTTGTGGTAAAACCACATTGTTGCGTTTGATTGGTGGTCAGTTAAAGCCGCAACAAGGTACTATCAATTTCGCCGGCATGAACATCCCTTCGTTAGGTCGCGGCGCCTTGTATGAGGCCCGTAAACGTATGAGCATGTTGTTTCAAAGTGGCGCGCTGTTCAGTGATATGACCGTGTTCGACAATGTGGCGTTCCCTATTCGTGAGCACACGAATTTACCAGAAAATATTATCGCAACCATCGTGAAAATGAAGCTCGAGGCAGTGGGTTTACGCGGGGCAGGAAGCCTTTTCCCTGGGGAACTCTCGGGGGGTATGGCTCGACGCGCGGCGCTAGCGCGCTCTATTGCGTTGGATCCAGAACTCATCATGTACGATGAACCTTTTGCCGGACAGGACCCAATCTCCATGGGGATGCTGGTGAAGTTAATTAAAGAGCTGAATCATACCTTGGGCTTAACCTCCATTGTGGTCTCCCATGATATTCATGAAGTGATGAGCATTGCTGATCATGTCGCCATTATGGCAAATCAGCGGGTGGTCGCCCAAGGTTCCCCCGAGGAATTGAAAGCCAGTGATAATCCGCTGGTTCAGCAATTTCTAAACGGCGATGCCGATGGCCCGGTACCTTTCCATTATGGTGCTACGCCGTATCACGAAGATTTACTAGGAGGATCGCGCTAATGCTTGGTTTTTTCCGAAATGTCGGGCGTGATACCTTGCAAACCATTCGCGGTATTGGTGAAGCGAGCATCATGCTCGTACAAGCACTGATTGGAAAGCCACAGCCAGTAAAAATGTTCCCACTGCTTATTCGCCAACTGTATGTGGTGGGCGTGCAGTCGATGTTGATTATCCTCATTTCGGGGTTATTTATTGGCATGGTGCTGGCATTACAGGGGTATACCATTTTGGTCGATTTTGGTGCCGAACAAGCACTCGGCCCGATGGTCGCCTTGTCATTATTGCGTGAGCTTGGTCCGGTGGTCACCGCATTGCTATTTGCAGGGCGAGCAGGCTCTGCATTAACCGCCGAAATTGGTTTAATGCGCGCCACGGAACAGTTATCGAGTTTAGAAATGATGGCAGTAGATCCATTACGCCGTGTGGTTGCGCCCCGATTTTGGGCAGGTTTTATTAGTATGCCACTGCTCGCATTTATGTTCAGTGCAGTAGGTATCTACGGTGGTTACTTTGTAGGTGTGCAGTGGTTAGGTGTCGACGACGGTGCGTTTTGGTCGGTGATGCAGGCGAGTGTAGATTGGCAACATGACGTGATGAACGGCTTTATCAAGAGTTTAGTGTTTGCCGTCGTGGTCACTTGGATTGCGTTGTATAAAGGATACACGGCAATGCCAACATCGCCAGGAATTAGTGCAGCAACAACGCAAACGGTCGTGTACAGCTCATTGGCCGTACTCGGTTTAGACTTCGTTTTAACAGCTTTGATGTTTGGGTGATTTATGGAAGCGCGAAAAATAGAAATGCTCGTGGGTGTGTTCGTTACAGTGGCTATTGCAGCTATCGTGTTTCTTGCGATGCAAGTGGCAAACAACAGCGATGCAACCCGGGGCGAAACGTACACCTTGTATGCCAAGTTCGATAATATTGGCGGTTTAAAAGTGCGCTCTCCAGTGAAAGTTGGTGGTGTGGTTGTTGGCCGCGTGACCCGCATTACACTCGATCGTGAGTATTTTGAACCGCTGGTAGAAATGCGTATCAGTACCGACTTTCGGGGCTTTCCAGATACCAGCTCGGCGTCAATTCTTACCTCTGGATTACTCGGCGAGCAATACGTCGGCTTGGAGCCTGGGTTTATCGATGATGATGTATTTACCCTTGAAGATGGTGATTACATCTACACCACAAACTCTGCCATTGTGCTAGAAAACCTGATTGGACAGTTCCTTTTTAGCCAAGGAAACGATTAAGTGTCGGAGGCGGTATGAGTGCATTACAACTGACGCGAGAAGACACGCTAGTGCGTGTGGCTGGCGATTTAGACCGCGATCAAGTGGGTGCTGCTTGGTCGAACCGAAGCCACTGGATGGGGCAAGAAAACGAGCTGGTGATGGATCTTTCTGAAGTGGAGAAGGTGGATTCCGCAGGTCTTGCATTTCTGATTCAGATTCAGGCGGAACTCGCTCAGCAACAGCGTGCGTTGTCTTTACACAATGTGAACACTCAACTGCGCCAATTCGCCGCAGTGAGTGGCGTAACCGACCTGCTTTCGTTAAGCTATACGCCATCGAAATAAGTTAACGACGGATGACCTGATGGATCCCAAAGAAATTGAACAAATACTGCAAGAAGCACTCGCGCTCGATGAAGTACATGTGAAGGGCGAAGGCAGTCACTATCAAGTGATTGCGGTGTCTGATGTATTTGCCGACTGTTCGCGTGTGAAGCAACAACAAATGATTTACGCACCCCTAGCCGACAAGATTGCAGACGGGACCATCCATGCACTGAGCATTAAAGCGTACACGCCAGAGAAGTGGCGCCGTGAAAAAATGCTAAACATGCCGAGCTGAGTGTAAACGAATGGAAAAGTTAGTGGTTCACGGGGGCACCCGACTCACCGGAGAGGTTGAAATCTCCGGCGCAAAAAATGCGGCCTTGCCTATATTGTTGGCGTCTATTTTAGCGGATAGCCCAGTTCTCATCCACAATGTACCACGCTTGCAAGACGTGGAAACATCGCTGGAATTACTGGGTGAGCTTGGCATTCCCCATGTCCGCGAGGACGCATCTAGCTACCGGATTTCCCCTCCCAAAGAACACGGGCATGTGGCTCCTTATGAATTAGTGAAGACCATGCGCGCGTCGATTCTCGTGCTAGGTCCGCTTTTAGGGAAGTGTGGGCATGCGGAAGTATCGCTTCCCGGCGGCTGTGCAATCGGGGCCCGCCCAGTCAACTTACATATCGAAGGTATGCGCCAGATGGGTGCTGAAATTGTCGTTGAAAACGGCTACATAAAAGCACGTAGTAATGGCCGCTTGCGTGGTGCCCATATCTTAATGGATACCGTGAGTGTGACCGGGACTGAAAACCTCATGATGGCGGCGGTGCTTGCGGAAGGTGAAACGGTGATCGAGAACGCTGCTCGGGAACCGGAGATCATCGATTTAGCACGGTTTTTAAATACCTTAGGTGCGGATGTTCGTCACGCAGGCAGTGATACTATTCATATTCATGGGGTGGATCGTTTGCACGGCGGCGAATACCGCGTGTTGCCTGATCGTATTGAAACGGGCACCTTTTTGGTGGCGGCATTGGCAACACAAGGTCATATTCGCTGTACCCACACGCAGCCAGATTTTCTCGATGCGGTACTGAAAAAATTGACGGAAGCGGGTGCAGAAATTATCCGCGGTCAGGATTGGATCGAGCTGAAAAGCCATGGGCGTCCTAAAGCAGTGAACATCGTGACGGCCCCTCACCCAGCGTTCCCCACAGATATGCAGGCACAATTTATTGCATTAAACAGCATTGCAACAGGTACCGGAGTGGTCCGTGAAACCATTTTCGAAAATCGGTTTATGCATGTGCCTGAATTGCGACGTATGGGAGCGCACATTGATTTGGAAGGCAACACTGCCATTTCAACGGGTGTTGAGCGTTTAACTGGCGCTCAGGTCATGTGTACCGATCTACGTGCATCGGCTTCTTTGGTGATTGCAGGCATGGTGGCTGAAGGTATTACCGAGGTAGAACGGGTGTATCACATCGATCGTGGCTACGAAGCAATTGAACGGAAACTTGGCAACTTGGGTGCGCAAATCGAGCGTGCGCAAATGTGTCCGACCCGAATTAAGCGAACGCAAGACTAGCGCGAAGGGTAAGTCATATAAAAAAGCTCCGCTTACAGCGGAGTTTTTTTATGACATTGTTTATAACTGGAGCTGTTCGATGACCACTGAGGTACGCCGCGTTTCATTGCCCCGATAATAGCGAATCTCAAGCTCAGTGCCAGGGCGGGCTTCCGCGACGAGGTCTAAGCCTTGGTTAACAGACGTCACGGTTTTGCCGGCAATCTCAAAGATAAAATCACCTTCCCGTAATCCGGCACGATACGCCGGACTGTTTTCATCTACTTCGTCGATGCGCAGGCCTTGGGTGGAGTGATCATCGTGATAGTACTGGCCCGCGGTAATGCCTAAGTAGCCACGGGTTACCACGCCTTCTGAAATAAGCTGTTGCATAATGCGAATAGCGAGATTGTAAGACAACGCAAAATAAATACCTTGAGAGCCACGACTGGTGAGCTCCGATTGGTACGAGGCGCTGTTGATGCCGACTAATTCGCCACGGCTATTCACCAAGGCGCCGCCGGAATTCCCCTGATTGATCGCTGCATCCATTTGGATAAATTCAGCATAGCCGCTGCCCATTGCCACGCGGCCGGTGGCGGAAATAATCCCTTGGGTAACGGTTTGTCCTAAATTGTATGGGTTGCCAATAGCCAATACAACGTCGCCGGTGCGTGGTTGATAATCCGAGTTAATCGGAATCGTCGGTAAATTCTCGGCCTCGATGCGCAATACCGCGAGATCAGTTAACGGGTCACTGCCAATTAATGATGCACCGAAGATGCGGCCGTCTTGCAATGCCACTTGAATCATATCGACATTCTCAACCACATGCAGAGCCGTCAGAATAAAACCACGCTCATCCATGATCATACCAGAGCCTAAACGCATAACCGTTGTCGGCTGTGCTTGAAAACGAGGTTCGCGCAAAGATTGTGTGGTGTAGATATTCACAACCGCAGGCGACGCCCGCTCGAAGGCATCGGAATACGACGCCAGCGGCTGAGTTTGACGCTCGCTACCATTGATAGGTTGGTCGAAGTAGGGCAGTACCCATAACACGATCACCGCGACGACCAATCCCAATAGGGCTGGTTTGATCAGGAACGTCATAATTGGCGCGGTTCGGTTTTGTTTTTGCTTCATGAATACTTCGTTTGAGGTTGATAATGTCTGGTTGGCGTTGGCAGGTACAGTCGTATTTTATTGACCTGCAGAGCGCGTAAATTTCGACACGCAAATGCCACCTATAAGAACAGGAGTTTATCATTAAAGACGAGGGACAGGTAGGTTAAAATCTCGACAAAAAAATACGGCACCCCACTGCAGTGAGCAGGGTGCCACGGGTTACATTTTAATTGGGAAGAACAACATAAAGGGAGCTGTTACCTCGGCGCAGGTTCAATGCCACCACGCCACGGGCGTTTTGAACAAAGCGCTGGAGGTCCTGTACGCTGTCGACGCGTTGACGGTTGACGGCGATGATCACATCGCCTTCACGCAATCCAAGTCGGGCGGCTGGGGAACCACTTTCGACACTTTCAATCCGAATACCTCCTCGTTCTTCTCGAGTCAGTTCTGCACCTTCAAGGGCGGGGTGAATACTATCTGCGTTTACCTGTTGTGTGCCCCGCTCATCAAGTTCCACAGTGACGTTCATCTCGCGTCCTTCGCGCAACACTCGTAACTGCACTTCACGGCCTGCGCCTATGGTACCGACTTTAGCTGCGAGCTCAGTGAACGAGTGCACTGGCGTTCCATCGATGGCGAGAATGAGATCGCCGGCCTGAATGCCAGCACGTTCAGCGGCAGACTCGGGTAATACTTCGCTCACCCAGGCACCGCGCACTCTGTCGATATCGAGGGCGTCGGCGAGTTCTTGGGTGAGATTACCACCGCGGACACCCAATACACCGCGACGTATTTCACCAAACTCAATAATTTGGTCCACTAAATTTTTCATCATATTGGCAGGAATGGCGAAGCCAATACCGATGTTGCCCCCAGAGGCTCCAATGATAGCGGTATTGATGCCAATTAGGTTTCCATTCAGGTCAACAAGAGCACCACCGGAATTACCGCTATTAATGGCAGCATCGGTTTGAATGAAGTTTTCGAGGCGATCAATACCAAGGCCACTGCGGCCTAGAGCCGATACAATGCCTGAAGTTACGGTTTGTCCTAACCCGAAGGGATTACCGATAGCCACGACAAAGTCGCCCACACGCAGTTGGTCGGAATTGCCAATGTTGATTTGTGTCAGGTTGCGGGGATTTTCTAATTGCAGTAGGGCGATATCGGATTCTTCATCCCGGCCTAACACTGTGGCACTAAACTGTCGACCATCTTTGAGGGTCACGGTGATTTCATTGGCATCGTCAATCACGTGATTATTGGTTACCACATAGCCATTTTTAGCATCGATAATGACTCCGGATCCTAATCCCCGAAAAGGTTGTTCTCGCACTTGTTCTTGCGGTGCGTTCGGGCCAAAGAAGAATCGAAAGGCTTCCGGTAAACGTTGCCGAGTGACGCGTTTACCGGCAACCGATATATTAACGACAGCAGGGGTGACTTCTTCTAGCATGGGGGCGAGGGTAGGCACGCCACGCTCGTCGGTCATGGCCGCTGCAGGAATGTTAGCGACCACGGGTTGCAGTGAAAAAACAAAAGCCAGGCTAGCGGCAGCTAGCAGGGTTACCATCTTTTTCATCAGTCTTCTCCGAAATCATCGTGTTAATGGGCGCAATGCCACTTCTTGAATGACCACTGAGATAGGAAATAAGTTCTGATGTGATGTTTTTCAAGCGGTAAATAAACTAGCTTTTACGACGAAAAAAGGAGCCGAAGCTCCTTTTTATTTACGCAGTATCAGTTTGATTTTTCTTCTTTTACCGGCGGTGAGAACAAACCGCTGCCGGGCTCTGAATAATCTCGCGGCGGTGCACCGGTATCAGATACATCGCTATCTTCGCGTCGTTCCTTGTTGAGAATATTCGACTGGCGGATAGAACGAATGGTTTCTTCCGCGAAAAATGGCAATGGTTGTTGCCATTCTTTGTTTTGCTCAAGCAGCTGCTGGCTGTCTTGTAAAAATAAATTCAAGCGATGCTGAATATCAGTGACTTCTGAGGCAATTTGACGCGCTGTCGCAAGTTGTTCGGTGACATCTTTGCGATACGCCTCAAACTGCTGGCGTGCTTGCTCCACCTGCTCTTGCAACTCTGCCGCTTCCCCCGTATGCAAAAACACATAGCGTGCGGCGAAGAATCCAATCACGCCACCTGCAATTAACAGCAAAAGTCCGATGAGCCAATCCATATCTTTATTCCTCTTTAATCTAGGGATTCAGCATGACACAAATATGATCCCAATTCACATATAATGGTATCATGTAATTCTTGGATCAGTAGTCAGATGACAGGCAATTTTGTGTCGGAAAATGTAAATACGCCATGGGCGGCTTATCAAAATGATTTGAAACGTGACGGGTTTCAACATGATCCTGCGCAGGAGCAGGCGGTGGGGCATCTGCAGCGTCTTTTCGACGAGCTTATCGAAAGCGAGCGAAAACGCGGCCTTAAGCGTCTCTCGAGCAAACTGTTTAAACAGCGTACAAGCCCAGTTCAAGGGCTTTATTTTTGGGGTGGCGTTGGCCGCGGCAAAACCTACCTCGTGGATACTTTTTACAATGCCTTGCCGTTTGAACAAAAATGGCGGGTGCATTTCCATCGGTTTATGCAGCGCGTACACGATGAGTTAAAGCAGCTCAAAGGCAAGCAAGATCCCTTGATCACGATTGGCACGAAGCTCGCCAAAGAAGCACGTGTGATTTGCTTCGATGAGTTCTACGTTCAGGATATTACTGATGCCATGATTCTTGCCACTTTGCTTGATACTTTGTTTAAACAAGGGGTGGTGTTGGTAGCGACTTCGAATATTGTTCCCGATGACCTCTACAAAAATGGTTTGCAGCGTGCGCGTTTTGTACCGGCTATTGAGCTGATCAAAAAGCATTGTGATGTGGTAAATGTGGATGGCGGTATCGACTATCGCATGCGTACCCTAAGCAAAGCGGAGATTTATCATGCGCCGCTCGATGCGGAAGCAGATACCAACTTACTGCGCTATTTCGATCAATTGGCTCCAGATAACCATGCCCACAACCGCAACGTAGCCATTGAAATCAACGGGCGTGCTATCAGAACGCGCTGCGAAGCCGACGATGTGGTGCTGTTCGACTTCAAAGAGCTGTGTGAAGGGCCACGCAGTCAGTTGGATTACATTGAGCTGGCGCGGTTATACCATGCGGTGTTGGTCAGTAATGTAAAACAAATGGGGCGCGAGAGCGACGATGTCGCTCGGCGGTTTATCGCATTGGTGGATGAGTTCTACGAACACAAAGTGAAGCTCATTCTATCGGCGGAAGTACCCATGCAGGAGTTATATACCTCTGGGCAGCTCGAGTTTGAATTCAAACGCTGTCTCAGTCGCCTGCAAGAAATGCAAAGCCAGGAATACCTAGCACTAGCGCACCTACCCTGAACAAGGCCCTTGGGCTGTGGCTTGTCAGAAAGCTCCGATAGCTGCGTTATAATCAGGCCTCAATCGGTCACGTACTTCGTGTACGCTCCCTCAATCGACCTGATTATGCCTTGCTCTCGGAGTTTCTGCCTGCGCTTCTAGTTTGGGCGAGCTGGCTTGTCCGGCATCCCTGCCGCGCACACCCCCACGTGACTTATCCCACCACCGCACCAGCATTACCTCAGTCGTACCCAACGCGCCGCGTTGGCCCGTGGTTGATTCAGGGCACGGCGGTGGGTAAGCCCCGTGGGGGACGCCGTAAATGCATCCATGCAGGCTTGGCTGCCGCATCCCTGCGGCAGACACCCTCACGACGCCAATCTCTCCCTCTGGACCAATCGTACCCAACGCACCGCGTTGGCCGCGGAATAACCTGAACTTTTTCGTGAATAGGGGGTGATCTGTGCGCGATCTTCTTATATACTACCCGCCGCCCACGTTACCTCCCCCGATTTACACCGAGAGGTAAGTCTTCCAGGTGTACGGGGTGACTATTATTTGGTATTTCGCGGGGAAGCCCGGAAAGCCGCAGGTAAACTCATGAATTTGGGTATAAATAACTCATGAAAACTTTTGTAGCAAAACCAGAAACTGTAAAGCGCGACTGGTACGTAATTGATGCCGAAGGCAAAACTTTAGGTCGTTTGGCGACTGAAGTTGCTCGTCGTCTGCGTGGCAAGCATAAAGCTGAATTTACTCCTCACGTTGATACCGGTGACTACATCGTGATCATCAATGCGGAAAAAGTTACCGTGACTGGTAACAAGGCGAAAGACAAAATGTATCACGCGCACAGCGGATATCCAGGTGGTCTGAAGTCAATCAGCTTTGAAAAGCTGCAAGCTAAGAAGCCTGAGATGATCATCGAAGCAGCGGTAAAAGGCATGCTTCCACGTGGTCCATTAGGTCGTGCCGTGTTCCGTAAACTGAAAGTGTATGCGGGCCCTGAGCACAATCATGCAGCTCAGCAGCCGCAAACCTTAGAGATTTAATACGGAGCAGATGAAGATGGCAGATAATCAATACTACGGTACAGGTCGTCGCAAAAGCTCTACTGCGCGGGTATTCCTGCGCGCTGGCAGCGGCGAAATTAAAATCAATAATCGTTCACTCGAAGAATATTTTTCGCGTGACACAGCACGCATGGTCGTGCGTCAGCCACTCGAGTTGCTGGACATAGTAGAAAAGTTTGACTTGTACATCACCGTTGCTGGTGGTGGTACAACGGGTCAAGCGGGTGCTATCCGTCACGGTATTACTCGTGCATTGATGCAATACGACGAAGCGTTGCGTGGCGACTTACGTAAAGCGGGTTATGTTACTCGTGATGCGCGTAAAGTTGAGCGTAAGAAAGTGGGTCTTCATAAAGCGCGTAAGCGTCCTCAGTTCAGCAAGCGTTAATCGCTCAGAGCTTAGATTTAAGACCTTCAAAAGCCCGGATTTTTCCGGGCTTTTTTGTGCGAGAATTTCCGCAAAGCAGAAATCGAGATTAAATCAAGGAATACTCCTTGTTTGGTAGCTTTTACCTTGTAAAGAGCATGGGTTTTCTTTATGATCGGGGAGCAATTTTTTCTCGCAAGCAATAGGTTATTTTGCTGCGGTAAGTTCCGCACAGCGTCCAAAACTGGAGAAAGATGGATGAGCAATGCGCCTGTAGATAAAGGCCGCCGTCGGTTTCTCACTGTTGCTACTTCGGTAGTCGGCGGTGCAGGGGTCGTGGGTGCCGCCGTACCCTTTATTGTTTCATGGAATCCGAGTGCCAAAGCCCGTATCGCGGGTGCACCAGTGGAAGTGAAGATTGACAAAATCGAGCCGGGTCAGTTGATTCGGGCTGAATGGCGTGGAAGTCCTGTATGGATTATCCGTCGCACCCAAGCCATGCTCGATAGTTTACCTTTGATTGAGAATCGTCTGCGTGACCCTGAGTCAAATGCACCGCAGCAGCCAGACTACGCAAAGAACGAGTACCGCTCTATTAAGCCGGAACTCTTTGTTGCCGTAGGTTTGTGTACACACTTAGGTTGCTCTCCGCAGTTTATTCCGCGCAACTTTGGTGTGGCTGAAGGCGTCGACTCTGGATTCTTCTGTCCGTGTCACGGTTCTCGTTTTGATATCGCTGGTCGGGTTTTTTCAGGGGTTCCTGCTCCGGCTAACCTGGTAGTGCCACCGCATTATTATATTAATGACGACACCATTATGGTGGGTGCAGAAGAGGGGGCAGCTTAATGTCACGCATACTTGATTGGATTGATCAGCGTATTCCGCTGAGCAATACCCTGAAATTACACGTGACCCAGTATCCGGCACCGAAGAACTTTAACTTCTGGTACCTGATGGGATCATTAGCGCTTATTGTATTGGTGAACCAAATTGTTACAGGTATTTGGTTAACAATGAGCTACAACCCAAGTGCGGAAGGCGCTTTTGCCTCAGTTGAATACATCATGCGTGATGTAGAATACGGCTGGTTACTTCGCTATATGCACTCTACTGGTGCGTCTTTCTTCTTTATCGTTGTGTATCTTCATATGTTCCGCGGCTTAATGTACGGCTCTTACCAGAAGCCTCGCGAACTGCTGTGGATCTTCGGTATGCTTATCTTCTTGGTTCTGATGGCTGAAGCCTTTATGGGCTACATGTTGCCATGGGGGCAGATGTCGTACTGGGGCGCGCAGGTAATTATCTCGCTGTTCGGTACCATTCCGTTTGGCATTGGTGAAGCGTTAACCACCTGGATTCGTGGTGATTACGTGATCTCCGGAGCGACCTTGAACCGATTCTTTGCATTGCACGTGATTGCATTGCCTTTGGTGATCGTGATTCTGGTGTTCTTGCACTTGATTGCGCTGCACGAAGTGGGTTCAAACAACCCAGACGGTATTGATCTGAAGAAGCCGAAAGGCAGCGTGAAGGAAGAAGATAAATCTCCGTATGAGTTCCATGAGCGTTATACGAAGAAGTATGACATCGTCGACTCGATTCCTTTCCACCCGTATTACACGGTGAAAGATTTGGTCGGACTCGCCGTATTCTTAATCTTCTTTGCTTGGGTGATTTTCTTTGAGCCGACCATGGGTGGGCACTTCTTAGAGCCACCTAACTTTGAAGCGGCAGATCCAATGCGGACGCCTGAGCATATTGCTCCGGTGTGGTACTTCACGCCGTTCTACGCCATCTTGGCGGCGGTACCGAATCCAATCGGTGGGGTAATCCTCATGTTTGGTTCGATTGTTCTGTTGTTCCTGATGCCGTGGATTGACCGTTCAACTGTGCGTTCAATTCGCTATCGGAGTGGTCTGCACAAGGCGAACTTGGCGATGCTCGTGGTGAGTTTCATCGTACTAGGGTTTGTCGGGGCGTTACCGCCAACGGAACTATTTACCCGCATTGGTCAGATCTTTACGTTCCTGTACTTTGCGTTCTTTGTCTTCCTGTTCTTCTACAGTAAGAACGAGAAAACCAAACCACTGCCTGAGAGAGTAACGAAATGATGAAGCGATTCTTGATGGCCCTGGCACTTCTGCTCCCGTCTGCCGCATTTGCGGCAGGCTACAGCGGACCGCTAGACAAGGCCGACTATGATTTGCGTGACAAGGCGTCACTGCAGCGTGGTGCACAAATCTTCATGAACTACTGCTTGGGCTGTCATACGATGCAGTACCAGCGGTATCAGCGGACATTTGAAGACCTTGAGATCCCAATCGATCTAGGTCAAGAGTTGTTGCAGTTCACGGGTGATGGTCCTGGATCGCACATGATTTCTGCAATCGATGCGGATGCCTCAAGTGAATGGTTTGGTTTAACACCACCGGATATCACGATGGTTGCTCGGGTACGCGGTGCGGATTGGTTGTATACTTACTTCCGTTCGTTTTATGAAGATCCAAGCCGTCCATTTGGCGTGAACAATGAAGTTTTTGAAAACGTGGGGATGCCTCACGTATTACAAGAGCTGCAAGGTGTTCCGCGTCAAACCTACGAGCGCCGCATGGTTGATGGCGAGATGCGTGACGTTTACGTTGGCATTCGTTCAGACGGTACAGGCCGCATGAGTCCGGATGAGTTTGATCAAGCGATGCTCGATCTGACTGCATTCTTGGTATACACAGGTGAGCCCATGTATCTCGAGCGTCAGCGCTTAGGGTACTACGTGATTGGCTTCCTGATTGTGTTCCTGATTCTTACGATTCTTTTGAAACGTGAGTATTGGCGCGACATTAAGTAATTCGTTGAATTACTTGTAGTTAATTTTTGGGGGCGAGCTTCGCCCCCTTTGCTGTTTCCGAAGAGTGGAGAAACCCATGGCTGTGGCTGCCAATAAGCGTTCAGTAATGACCCTGTATTCAGGGAAAGATGATTTATTCAGTCATCAAACTCGTATAGTTTTGGCTGAAAAAGGCGTCAGTGTTGAAATCGCCTATATCGACCCCAACAACCAGCCAGAAGATTTACTGCAGCTGAACCCGTATTCCGATAACGTGCCTACGCTTGTAGACCGGGAGTTGGTGCTTTATAAAGCGCAAATTATCATGGAGTATTTGGACGAGCGGTTCCCGCATCCACCGTTGATGCCGGTGTATCCGGTTGCGCGTGGTACGAGTCGTTTAATGATGTATCGGATCGAGCGTGATTGGTATGCACTAGCAGCAACCATTCTTTCCGGTACAAAGAAAGAAGCGGAAGCAGCCCGCCAAGAGCTAAAAGAAAGTTTGTTAGCCCTTGCGCCGGTGTTTGCAGATACGCCGTACTTTATGAGTGAAGAATTTACGCTCGTGGATTGTTACTTGGCACCATTGTTGTGGCGTTTACCGTCATACGGCATTGAGTTGACAGGCGCCGGAGCAAAAGAAGTGAAGTCGTATATGTTGCGTGTTTTCGAAAGAGAATCGTTCCGCGACTCCATGACTGAAGAAGAGCGCGAGATCGGTCGTCAGTAATTACGATCCGCGCCATCCATCGACCTGGAGGAACACAATGACACCCAGACGTCCCTATTTGTTGCGTGCGTTGTATGAGTGGTTAATCGATAATGAATTAACCCCGCACTTAGTGGTAGACGCTGAGTTTCCGGGTACACAGATCCCACGCGAATATGTACAAGACGGCCAGATTGTATTAAACATCGCCCCAGGGGCAGTGCAGTCATTGCGTATGGAAAATAACCAAGTGCAATTTCATGCGCGCTTTAATGGACAAGATCAACGGGTTTATTTACCGATGGGTTCATTGTTAGCGATTTATGCACGAGAAAATGGTGCAGGAACGATTTTCGAGCCAGAGCAAGGTCTCTTACTTGAAGATGTCGCTAACGAAAACACCCATGCGCCAAACGAGGATAGCCAAGGAAAGCCAAGTGGCAAAGGCAAGCCGACACTGAGCGTCGTGAAGTAAAGTGACCCGATAAAAAATATAAAAAGGCCTGCGCCACATTCTCTTGGGCACAGGCCTTTTTTGTATATGCGGATAGGGCGCTGTGAGCTCCTCTATGTTAGCTCTCGCGAATGGTGAGGACGTCTACCACTTTGCGCACGCCGCGCACGTTACGCGCGATATCAATCGCACGATCGGCGGTGTCTTTGTCGACAATTCCGAATAGAAAAACCTCGCCGTCTTCGGTCACGACTTTGATGCCAGAAGCATCGTAGTCTTGATCACGTAACAGCAGCGTTTTCACTCGAGTGGTAATCCAAGTATCGTCGGCACGGGTACGAAAATTGGCCACATCGGTAATGCGAATTTGGTTAAACACGCGGTTCACGCCATCCACATTGCGCGCGAGGCGCTCGGCTTCATCGGCTCGGCCCTGAGTATCCACCTGACCGTAAAGTAATACGTCGCCATTATAAGGCAGATACTTTACCCGTTGGTTGCGCATAGCTTCGGATTCAGTGAACGCTGACACCAAGCGCACACGAAGCGTTGAATCATCTATCTGTGTGCTCATGTCGCGACTGTCTAATGCAACTGCGGTGCCGCCAATAGTCGCACCCACGACGGCAACGGCGCAGCCGCTGAGCTGGGTTACGAGTAGAGGTGCGCAGAGAAGCAAAACAGCGATACGTGATGCTGGCATAGATTATTCCCCTTGAAATATACGTTCTTCGATCAAATCTACCAGTAACTGACTGAAAAATAATTGTTGTTCCACAATTCGCGCTGAGTGACTACTCGGAATTCGAATTTCAATATCGGAAGGACCGAGCAGACCTGTGATCTCGGGTGCTTCTTCGCCGGTGAAGGCCACGATTTTCATTTCCCGAGAGAGTGCTGCTTCCATTGCTTGGTGAACACGATCCGAGTGGTGCTGACTCACATAGGCAATTAATAAATCACCGGATTGCCCCAACGCACTGACTTGTCGAGATAAACATTCGTGTTGATTCGGGTGGGTGGAATTCATTCCTAGCGTGATCGCTGGGAAAGGTGGCCGCTCCAGCCGACTCCCATGGAGGAGTAAATCAGTAAAGTGATGCGCTACAAATGTACTGTTGCCGTCGCCACAGCTAAATACGCGGCGGCCATTGAGTAATGAGCTAACCATCAATTGAGCTGCGTTTTGAATCGGCTGTGCCAAGGTATCCGCCGCGGCAACTTGAATCTGAATGCTCTCATTAAAATACGTACGAATCGTGTCATGCATGGTTAGAATGCGTCCTTAAGCCACTCGATCTTAAATGGGTGTCCGGTGATTGCTACAATATCGAAACGACATGCGGTTGTATGCTCACTGATTTCATTTTTGGCTAGCCACACCCGCGCGGCATGGCGCACCCGTTGTAACTGCTTTGCACTTATTTGTTCGAGCACATCGGCAAAGGCCGTCGTTTCCCGATATTTAACTTCAATAAAAATAATAAAGTCATCGTCTCGCATGATGACATCAATTTCGCCATTGTTAAGACGATAGTTCTGGGCAATAAGTTCAAGCCCGTACTGGCTTAAATGGCGAATAGCTACTTCTTCATAGTCAGTCCCGACGTCCCGTGTCGACATAGGCGGCGTGCTCCACTTTTAAGGTATGTCCTTCAAAAGTAGCCCAATCGAGTTCACGAACGACGGATCCGTTAGAAATCCGCAATTGTCCAGTGAGACCAGGGTGACGATAGCCAGGTAATTCAAGTAGCAGTGGTAAGCGCTGGGCAAGTTGCATAGCATCATATCCCATGGCTACAAGACGTTGTTGACTCAATGTCCACGGTGTCATCGCTTGCGCTAAGGTTTGCTTGAGGTCGGCATCGCGCTGGGTATGAATCACCCATGGTGCGTCGGAGAAATAAATCCCTTCCAAATCATTCTCACCGCGACTGGTTTGTTCTTGATGGACCGCAGAATTGGCATACATAGGAATACGGTTACCAAAGGCACTTAAATTGACATCAATGAAGGGGCGTAATAAGCGCGCCTGTTGTGCATCTCCGAGTAAATAGATTGCATCGATATCTTGTCGACTGCGAAATTCATGATGGAGTTCTTCGTTCTGTAATCGTTGCTGCAAACTCCGCTCAAGTGCGTCAATGCGCCCTTGGCTTGTGCTCACCTTCAGACTATCACGAATGATATCGGTCATATCACTGCTAGAACTATAAAACCCGGTACGTGCTGAATCGGGGCCAAATTGCTGAACCCAAGCTTGGGTAAAGGCTTGTGACATTTGTCGACCGCGGGCCGTATCAGGGCCTAACAACAGCACATTTCGATGCCCCTTGCTGGCTAAGAACGATAAGGCGGCATCAACTTCTGAAGCTAAATCGAGTGCAAAAAAGGCACTGCGTTGCTGCGCTTCCTCGCTCACGTTCTCCGCCTGATTCAGCCATAGTTGGTGCCATTGACCTGCTGGATAATTGGCAAAATGCTCCAACGCATCGCGATCGAGCGGGCCAATGACGAGCTCGATGTTGTGTTCTTGCAGGGACGCGTAAATGTCATCCATGCTCGCTGTAGCGGTATCAAAGAAATGCAAATTGGCGCGTAACTCGCCCCCGTAAGCGGCAAGAACGCCATTGCGAACCGCGTGCCCCTGTGCCGCAAATTGACCGCTGAGCGGCAGTAAAACCGCAATATTTTGTGGTGCCGCGGCAAACTCAATGCGCTGTTGCATGGCAGTGACTAAATCCGCAGCTGGATGGCGTGGATAGCTCCGCTGCCAGGATGCCAGAGCTTGCGCTGGGGCACTAGATTGACGGGCCGCTTGGTGAAGGCGCAGGGCTAATTGTAGCCACCCCCGGGTAATTTCGTCCGAGGTACCGCGATACGCCTCTATTTCTGCGAGAGTCACTTGGCTGAGGTAGCGCCAAATGTGGATATCCTCAAGATCCGTATCGTATCGTTGCAGTTGAATTAAGGTAACGCCCGCAGATAAAGAATCCTTGAGTCCGCTATAGGCCTGATAGCGAAGTTGTAATGTTTGTGCACGGTAATGACGTTGACTGAATTGGCGCTCTAGGTCAGTGGTTAAATCAAGCACCTGCTGCCAACGTCCCATAGCATCATGAAAACGAGCTTGTTGCAGTCGGTAAAGCGCTGCATGGGTCGGCCGTAACTGACGAACATCCACTTGCGTGAGGACAGCACCCGCATGACTAATTTGATCTGCATCGAGAAATGCGGCGGCTGCATTCACTAGATATTCGTGAGTTTCATGGATTCGTGTACTTTGTGCGGCTTGATTGACCCAATCATACCCTGTGCGCACGCTGGGCGCTGTGGTAGGCTCAACCTGCTCAGAAGGTTCGTCTCTGGGAGTAGGTGATTCGGGTGAACTCGCACAACCACTAATCACCAAGGCTGCGAGAACAAAAACAGGAATGCACGAAGAACGCTTATTTGGCACAATAGACATCTCATTGGGACCCTAAGGCCCTACTATAAACCGACCATGCCTGTCAGACAAATAACAGCGCTAATGATTCACGTAAAGAGATGGAAAAATGAGCAAAGGTACTTTGTATATCGTTCCAACGCCGATCGGCAACCTTAACGACATCACTTTACGTGCGTTGGACGTGTTGCGCAGTGTGGACGTGATTGCTGCGGAAGACACCCGCCATAGTAGTGTTCTGCTCAATCATTTTGGTATCCAAGCCACGCTTTGGGCTGTTCACGAGCACAATGAACGGCAAAAAGCTGATCAGATCGTGCAACGATTGCTTGATGGCCAAACGATTGCTCTCATTAGCGACGCCGGCACACCGCTGATCAGTGACCCGGGTTATCCACTCGTAAATGCCTGTCGGGCTGCTGGTGCTCATGTGGTTGCATTGCCTGGCGCTTGTGCCGCTATCACCGCACTGTCTGCTGCTGGGTTACCTACGGACCGTTTCTTATTTTGCGGATTTTTGCCGGCCAAGCAACAAGCTCGAGAGAAGGCCTTACAGGCTTTGGTCGGGGAAAGTGCAACCTTGATCTATTATGAATCGCCGCGACGCATCATCGATACCCTAGAGGCGCTTATTCACATCTTCGGGGCAGACCGTCCTGTGGTGATCGCGCGTGAAGTAACCAAACAGTTTGAAACCTATTTGCATGGATCCGCTGCTGACGTCTTAGCCATGGTGCAGGCTGATTCGAATCAGCAACGGGGAGAAATGGTTTTATTGGTAGGAGGCGCTCCTGCAAGTGATGATGCGACGCCGCCAGAAGCCCTGCAGCTGCTGGCTAGGTTAAGTCAGGAACTGCCGCCAAAGAAAGCCGCCAAAATTGTAGCGGAGCATTATAATTTGAGCGCCAATACCCTATATCAAAGCCAGTTGCATCGTTCCTAAACGAACGCACTTTAGGAATGGTTTTTGTGGGCTAGATTCGTGCTATACTCCGCCGCGGAGTTGGCCAAGACAATCGCCGCTGGAGTTACCCTCGGGTAACTTAGGGGAGGAAAGTCCGGGCTCCATAGGGCAGAGTGCCAGGTAACGCCTGGGCGGCGCGAGCCGACGACTAGTGCAACAGAGAGCAAACCGCCGATGGCCCATATTCTCGCAAGAGGATAAGGGATCAGGTAAGGGTGAAAGGGTGCGGTAAGAGCGCACCGCGCAACTGGTAACAGATTGCGGCACGGTAAACTCCACTCGGAGCAAGACCAAATAGGGATCCATGGGGCGGCCCGCCTCGGGTCCGGGTAGGTTGCTTGAGGCTATAGGCGACTATAGTCCTAGACGAATGATTGTCCACGACAGAACCCGGCTTAACGGCCAACTCCACTCTTTCTTTTTCTCGTGTGTTCCGCTTAGGTTGAGTTCTTGCGTCGCTCGTTCTGTGCGCGAGGACCTTTTGGCAGCGGTTGGTTGCCATAGCGCTCAATAAGCTGCTCAAGGGGCATGGGCTTGGCAAAGTAAAAGCCTTGGATGAGATTTGCCGTTTGCATGTTGAGGAAATTCACCTGACTTACGGTTTCCACCCCTTCAATCACCACATCGATATTTAATGCCCGCGCCATATGAATTAACGCCGACAAGAGCGCGTTTTGGTGAGGGTCGTCCGGTACTCCGGTAACAAAGGTGCGATCTATTTTCAGTAAGCTAATGGGGAAATGCTTTAAGTAGCTGGCAGATGAATAGCCGGTGCCAAAATCATCGATGGCGAGGGTAACACCACGATCGTTTACCTCTAACAGCAGGTCACGCTGGCGCTCGCGATCCGGTAACAACATAGACTCGGTAATTTCAAACGTAAAACAGGTGGGATCCACTTGGTGTTGCTGCATAATTTGAAACCAATGGTCCATGGCGACTTTGTCGTAGAACTGATGAGACGAAAAGTTAATTGCGACGCGCCCCTTCATACCAGCGGCCTGTAGTGCAGGAATATCCATACATACGCAATTCAACACAAAGTTACCAAGTTCCCGAATGGCTCCACTTTTCTCTGCAATGGCAATAAAGTCCTTGGGCAATAGCAAGCCGCGGGTCGGGTGTTTCCAACGTGCTAATGCCTCAATGCTGTGCAAGGAACCATCTTTCGAGTTAATCACCGGTTGATAATGCACAAGGAAATCATTGTTGCGAATCCCCTGCAAAATCGCTTGGTGCATATGTAAGTGGGTAGACGCTTGTTCTCGTAACTCGTCGTTAAAGAACTCACTGGTGCCTCGCCCCGAATCTTTGGCCGCATACATTGCTAAATCCGCAGCTTTTAGCAACTCCGCGTGGCTATCCCCATCACGAGGAAATAAGGCAATGCCAATGGAGGCACCGATAGACACCTCGTTGTTACCCAGATTCATTGGCTCGCGAATGTGTTTAAGTAATTTCTGTGCCTGTAACTGTGCGTGAAATGGTTCTGATAAGTTCTTTAAGACAACAACAAATTCGTCACCCCCGAGGCGAGCAACAATATCGTCTCGCCGTAACGAGGCCTGTAAGCGTCCGGTTACCAGCTTTAACAAATCATCACCGGCACTGTGGCCGAGGGCGTCATTGACTTCTTTAAAGTGGTCGAGGTCGATAAACAACAAGGCAAACTTCTCATCGCGACGTTCACAAGCGCTCATATAAGTACTGAGCTGCTCTTCGAAGAAATGGCGATTGGCAAGACCGGTAAGATTATCAAAGCGGGCCTGGTTACTAATTAAGCCAAAGGCTTGGCGTAGGCGTTGTTGATTACGTAGCAGTAAGTAGGTCATCGCCGCAATCAATAAGGCGAGTAAAGTTCCGAAAATTAAGTAGAGGGAGCCAGTTCGATCGGCAGGGGCCCAGTCTCCGGATAAGGGGACTGCCGCAAGCTTCCATTCGCCGCGCGGCAAGGAAACCGTGAGCTCAACGGGGTTGGCGTCCCAAACATCATAATGACCTGTGATTAGCTCACCTTGAGCTCCGGTTCCATCAAGCCCGCGCAAACTAATGTTTAACTCGGGATGGGAGAGTAAACCAGCATCAGAAAACAATGACTCGTGATCAATCACTTGTGAGATTAAAGCTAAGAGTTCGCCGGTGTTATTAGAAAAAACGGGAACACGGGCAATTAAGGCTTCGCCACCTTGGGCTAACGCAACAGGGCCATTGAGCGTGATAGTGCGGTTAGAGATCGCTTCATGGAGGGTGCGCAACTGATCGGGACGGGTGCGGTAATCAAATCCAAGGGCGCTTTCATTTCCAGCCAATGGATAAATCATGCGAATCTGAAAATCTTGCGCAATGGCCAAGTGGCGAATATGTAAATTTTGACTCATGAGATTTTCGGTCAGTGCGGCAAACCGATACTCGCTAATCTCAGGTTCTAAGGTGAGTTCCGTATGCAACTGACGAATAGCAATGAGATTTGTCTGCAGTAACCCTTCGAGGCGGGCTCGAATGGTGCTCAGTTGCTCCAGTGCAAGGTAGCGCTTGTTCTCAACTTGCCGATCTCGATCGGTCATAACAAAGCGCACTAATACGATTTCGCAGATCACAAACACCCATAAACTGATGATTGCAATCCAGACTCTTTTGTTCACAAAGCCCACCTATGTTTAGCGATTAAACAAATAGTTAACGAATCCTAGGCCCAAAGCAAGTAAAAAAGCGGATCTCAGCTATTAAACTTCATGCATTTTTCCTTGACAGGGGATCAGAGTGGCACCTAGACTGTATCATTGTGGGGAAAAGTGGAGAGAAGTGGATCATTCTGTGATCCCGCTAATAGATTATGTTTCGTGGAGCTAACAGCATCAGTCTCGATGATAAAGGTCGCCTTGCGATACCCGCGCGGTATCGTAACCTTTTGTCATTGGATTGCGAAGGTAAACTGGTTTGTACGATTGATATCAAACAGCCATGCCTTTTGTTATATCCGCTCCCGGAATGGCAGGTGATCGAGCAGAAATTATCCACCCTATCGACCATGAACCCCTCAGAGCGTCGCCTGCAACGATTGTTGCTTGGTTATGCCGATGATTGCGAAATGGACAAAAACGGTCGTGTTCTTATCGCAACGCCCCTTCGTCAACATGCCGGTCTTACGAAAAAGTTAATGCTCGTAGGCCAGCTCAACAAATTTGAAATTTGGGACGAAGAGGTTTGGCAGCAGCAGGTCGCAGATGATATCGCGGCTGAGCAAGCAGGCGACTTTACTTTAAGTGATCGACTACAAGACTTTTCATTATAATGGCGCAGACACCGCAACATGTACCGGTGTTGCTAGCGGAGTCGATTGAGGCGTTAGCGATCCAGCCGGACCAAATATATATCGATGCCACCTTCGGACGCGGCGGCCACAGCCGCGCTGTGCTCGAAAAACTTGGCAGCGAAGGTAAGCTGCTGGCATTCGACCGTGACCCCACCGCCGCCAAAGCCGCTCAGGCCTTGGCTGACGACCCACGTTTCCACTTTTTTCACACTGCTTTCTCTTCACTTGCAAACATTGTTGAACAACAACAATTGCACGGCCGCGTTGCTGGCATCCTTTTTGACCTGGGCGTCTCATCCCCACAACTTGATGACGCCGAGCGAGGATTCAGCTTTATGCGTGACGGGCCCCTCGATATGCGTATGAACCCTGAACAAGGTGAGTCTGCTGCAGATTGGTTGGCCTACGCGGACATGGATGCGCTTTGTTATGTTTTTCGTACCTACGGCGAGGAAAAATTTGCTGCGCGAATTGCCCGAGCCATTATCGAGTATCGGCAAGACCACACGCTGACGCGGACCAGTGAGTTGGCGAACCTGATTAGTAAAGTCAGTCCCACTCGCGAGAAGCATAAGCACCCGGCAACGCGTGTGTTTCAAGCCATTCGTATTCATGTGAATCGCGAGCTTGATGAAGTGCGTGAGGCCTTGGTGGCAGCGGTTGAGGCCTTGATGCCGGGTGGTCGCTTGGCAGTAATCAGCTTTCACAGCTTGGAAGACCGCATAGCCAAACAGTTTATTCGTGACCAAAGCCGTCGGGCCCAGGTTCCGGCAGGTTTACCACTCACGGAAGATCAAATTGAAGATAACCGCACGCTGAAACCCATTGGCAAGGCAATTAAGCCGGGGCAGTCGGAGTTAAACGTGAATCCGCGGGCACGGAGTTCGGTGTTGCGAGTTGCGGAGCGTCTGCCATGAAAAAAATCGATCTAAAACGCCTGCATGCACACCCTGGTTTGTTACAAGTCATCTTTAGTGACCTGCAACAGTTCCGGGGTTTGGTGTTTTGGATCCTATTGGCGGTTGTCAGTGCGCTGGCCACCGTATACCTGACCCATTTAAACCGTGAGTTATTGGCAGAGCGTGAACAGTTAATGCGGCAACGGGATGCCATTGATGTGGAGTTTCGTCATTTAGTGATCGAACAAAGCGCGTTGTCAGAACATAGTCGCATTGAAACCATTGCACAGCGCGAGCTGGGTATGCGACGTCCGAGCGACGATCAGGAGGTACTGGTGCCATGGCGGTAAGACGCAACGAGAAAATATTGCGTCCAGAACCTATGCCTGGACGTTTCATGGTTGTGTTAGTAGCCCTTTTCTTGGGCTTTACTGCGTTGGTTGCTCGTGCCGCTTATATTCAGGTTATTGAACCTGACAGATTGCGCTATGAAGGGGATCTTCGTTCTATTCGTGTCGCTCAAGATCGTGTTCAACGAGGCAATATTACTGACCGCAATGGCGTTGAACTTGCCGTAAGCGTGCCCGTACAAACCGTGTGGGCGGATCCAAAAGTCATTCACGATCGCAATGGTTTAAGCGATATGCGGCGCTGGCAGGCAATGGCCGATGTATTAAATACAACACCAGAGCAATTATTACGTAAAGTTGAAAATCCGCAGCGTCGATTTGTGTATCTTGAGCGCATGTTAACGCCGGCTGTCGCCAATTACATTGCGCAACTTCGTATTCCTGGCGTGGGCTTAAAAGAAGAATCACGTCGGTTTTACCCCATGGGTGAGATTTCTGCACACGTTGTGGGCATTACCAACATTGACGCAGAAGGGTTAGACGGGGTTGAAGCCGTGTATAACGGCCTACTTACTGGCACCCCAGGACAGCGCCGGGTGCGACGCGATGGACAAGGGCGTTTGGTGGAAGAAATTGAAGTGACCGAAAGCCTGATGCCGCAAAATCTTACCTTGAGTATTGATCAGCGGATTCAATCGGTGGCGTACCGCGAGCTTACCAAAGCCGTGCGCTACCATCAGGCCACTTCGGGATCGGTCGTGGTGCTTGATGTGCATACCGGGGAAGTATTGGCGATGGTGAATAGTCCGTCGTATAACCCAAACAACCGCAGTGGCGTGCAACCGCATCAAATGCGGAACCGAGCGATCTCCGATAGTTTTGAGCCGGGCTCAACGATTAAACCATTAGTGGTGCTTGGTGCGCTGACATCAGGCCAAGTGAATGCTGATGATAAGTTGAATACCAGCCCAGGTTGGATGCGCGTCGGTGGTCGTCGTGTTCAGGATGCGCGTAACTACGGTGAACTCACCCTGTCCGGTATTCTGGCCCACTCAAGTAACGTGGGCACATCGCGGTTAGCGTTGGGCATGGAACGGGAAGACTTCCTCGATCTGTACAGCCTTATCGGTTTCGGCAGTGATACTGGAATTAACATGCTCGGCGAGAATATGGGGATGTTGCGAGATCAGCGGCGCTGGTCTGATTTTGAGATTGCGACACTCTCATTTGGTTACGGCTTATCGGTCACCACACTGCAGTTAGCTCAGATGTACGCGATTCTTGGAAATGGCGGTGTAAAACGACCGCTAAGTATTCTTAAGGTCGATCAACCCTTTGCAGGAAGACAGGTCTTTCCCAGTGAACTTACTCGGGAAACGTTACGTCTGATGGAATCGGTAACGTCTGAGGACGGTACCGGCACCCGAGCTCGCGTGCCGGGCTACCGCGTAGCGGGCAAAACCGGAACGTCACGGAAAGCAGTTGCGGGCGGTTATGGCGATGAATATATCGGATTATTTGCCGGTGTATTACCTGCCAGTCGACCGCGGATTTCCATTGTGGTGATGATCAACGAACCGGCCGGTGATAGTTATCATGGGGGAACGGTAGCGGCCCCAGTATTTTCCGCTATTGCAGAAGAAAGCATGCGAATTTTGAACGTAGCACCAGATAATTTAACCGGACGTGAACTGCGGGTTGCAGGATGGGGGAGCGCACATGATTAAGCTTCTCGATCTGATACCTGATTGCCCGTTTCCCGTGCCTGAGCTCGTCGTATCCGGGCTTAAGCTTGATAGCCGTCGTGTCGCAGCGGGTGATGCCTTTATTGCGGTTCCAGGCTATGCCACTGACGGCCGTGACTATATTGATGCGGCTGTTGCGGCAGGGGCCAGCGCAGTTCTCGCAGATATGGACCAGTGGACCTCCGGTGAAATGGATGGTGTTCCCGTGTTAGGTGTTCCCAACCTGAAGCAGCGCGTGTCGGAAGTCGCCGGTCGTTTCCATGGTAATCCATCGCAGCAATTGCGTGTGATTGGCGTGACTGGCACCAATGGTAAAACGACAGTGAGTAACTTAATTGCTCAACTGTGGCATGAATTAGAGCCTGCTGCGGCCGTATTAGGCACTATTGGCAGTGGCGTATTGCCACAATTATTACCCGAACAAAATACAACGCCAGATGCGGTTACGGTTCAGCAACGTTTAGCTGGATTTTATGCGGAAGGCGCGCGCAGTGTAGCCATGGAAGTATCGTCGCATGCGTTAGTGCAGCATCGCGTCGATGCGTTGCGTTTCGCCACTGTGATTGCCACCAATATCAGCCGTGACCATTTGGATTATCACGGCTCTATGGATGCCTACATTACCGCTAAAAAGCGTCTGTTCTCCGATTTTCCAGGTGCCACTCGAATTTTTAATCGGGATGATCCGGTGGTGGCTAAATGGGGCACCGAGAACGACTTTTGGTATTCCATGGACACAGACGCAATTGGTAGTAATAACACCCTAGTGGCTGATGAAATTCACTATACCGATGATGGCACTGAGTTTACTTTGTGCTGGTTCGAACACCGGTTACGGGTGCGCAGTCCACTTTTAGGCGACTTCAACGTGGCCAATGTGTTGGCTGCCCTCTTAAGCCCACTATCTGCAGGATATAGCCTAGCCGACGTGGCCGCGCTGGTCAGTTATTTGAAGCCGGTGGTTGGACGTATGGAAACCTTCCGTGCAGATGGTTTCCCATTAGTGGTGGTGGATTATGCGCACACACCAGATGCTCTCGAGCACGTACTTACTGCAGCCCGTCGTCATTGTCAGGGCAAATTATGGTGTGTGTTTGGCTGTGGCGGCGATCGTGATCGCGGCAAGCGCCCACAAATGGGACAAGTAGCGGCGCGATGCGCGGATCATGTGGTGGTTACCGATGATAATCCACGCACTGAAGACCCCCAGTCGATTATTGATGACATTATAAGCGGCATGCCGGCCAATACAGCCTATGAAGCCTCACCAGGTCGTTCGCGTACAGTGTTGGAAACGATTCGCAAGGCAGCTCCTGAAGATGTAGTCGTGCTTGCGGGTAAAGGGCATGAAACCTATCAAGTGATTGGCAATAAATCTATTGATTATGATGAGCGGGCGGTTGTTGCGTCAGTGCTAGGGGGTGCAGCATGATTCCGGTAACATTACATTGGGTGGCGTCTCACGTCGACGGTGTACTCGTGGATCACACCACGGGTGCGTTGAAAGTGAAAGGCAATGTGGTTATTGATAGTCGCCAGCTCAATGTTGGGGATCTATTTATTGCCATCAAAGGGCCAAACTTCGACGGCCACGATTTTATCGAAGCTGCTGAGAAAGCCGGTGCTTGCGCGGTTATCTGTGACCGCGAAGTAAGTACTCCCTTACCCCAAATTCGGGTGCGGGACACGCGTCGCGCACTTGGCGACCTAGCGGCAGCGGTAAAAGCCGATGTTGCACCGCGCACTGTTGCCATTACCGGCAGTAGCGGCAAAACCACAGTAAAAGAAATGGTCGCAGCGATACTACAGCAAGCTGAGTCGGTCCATGGTGAGGTGCTCGCTACCCAAGGAAACTTTAACAATGATATTGGGGTGCCGCTCACATTACTGCGCTTAACTCAAAATCATACGCATGCGGTGATTGAACTGGGCGCTAATCATCGAGGTGAAATCGCCTATACCACCGGCTTAGTGAAGCCCGATGCCGCCATGATTAATAACGTAGCACCGGCGCACGTTGAAGGCTTCGGTGATATCTGCGGCGTAGCGAAAGCAAAAACCGAAATTTTCCGAGGCGTGCCTGAGGGCGGCCTCGTTCTCACCAATAGTGATTCAGAGTTTCATGAGTATTGGTTGCGCGAGCTTGATGGGCGTAACCATCGTACCTTCGGAATCGACAACTCCGAAGCTGATTTGCGGGCAACTGATATACAGATAAATCAAGAAGGTTGTGCGCAATTTACGCTGCATGCGGAAGGGGAAACGCACCGGATTCAGCTGACCCTGCCAGGCAAACACAATGTAATGAATGCTTTGGCAGCCGTGGCCATGTGCCGTGCCCTAGGATTGAGTTTTGCAGAAATTGTGCGTGGTTTCGGCAAGATGCAAGCAGTACCTGGGCGCATGGTGGTTCACAAGCCGGTTCCGGGTGTGCAGCTCATTGATGATACTTATAACGCCAATGTGGGATCGGCAAAAGCAGCGATTGATGTGCTGGCAAGCCTTCCAGGACGGCGACTGTTTGTCTTCGGAGACATGGGGGAGCTGGGGGCAAACGCGCGGGCATACCACGAAGAGGTGGGTGCGTACGCGATTTCCGCTGGCATTGATGGCTTGTTCACCCTTGGGGTTTTGAGCCAGAGTGCCAGCGAAATTTTTAACGGCCATGGTGGTCGTCATTTTGATTCCATCGATGCAGTGGTCGATGGTTTATTGGAAGAAATTAGTCAGCATCCGGAGATTACCATCTTGGTGAAAGGATCACGGAGTTCGCGTATGGAGCGCATCGTTGAGTCTCTGCTGGCAGCAAATCTAACCACTCAACGACGGGGGAAAGCCACATGTTAGTCTGGCTAGCCGAATACTTACAACAAAATGTGGCTACGGGCTTTAATGTCTTTTCGTACCTCACTATGCGTTCCATCATGGGTATCCTTACCGCGCTCGTTCTGTCGCTGTGGATTGGTCCTAAAGTGATTCGTTGGTTGCAGCGCTTACAGATTGGACAAACCGTGCGGGACGATGGCCCTCAGAGCCATTTAAGCAAATCAGGAACGCCCACTATGGGCGGATTAATGATCCTGATTAGTATTTTGGTCTCGGCACTGCTTTGGGCAGATCTGAGCAATCGATATGTCTGGGTGACCTTACTCACTCTCAGCGGCTTTGGCATTATCGGCTTTATCGATGATTACCGGAAGGTGGTACGCAAGGACCCGAACGGATTAGCCGCGCGCTGGAAGTACTTTTGGCAGTCTGTGTTAGCCGGCACGGTGGCGGTGTACTTGTATTGGACAGCAACACAGCCTGCAGAAACGGCGTTGTTGATTCCATTTTTCAAGGATGTGATGCCACAACTAGGCATGCTTTACATGTTGCTCGCATATTTCGTGATTGTCGGGACCAGTAACGCAGTTAATTTGACCGATGGCTTAGATGGCTTGGCCATTATGCCAACTATCATGGTTGCCGGTGCTCTGGGCGTATTTGCCTATGTGACCGGGAACGTGAATTTTGCGGATTACCTACAAATTCCTTATATCCCGTTAGCCGCAGAGCTAACGGTGGTGTGTGCCGCCATTGTTGGCGCCGGCTTAGGCTTCTTATGGTTTAACACCTACCCGGCACAAGTATTTATGGGCGATGTGGGCTCCCTTGCGCTAGGCGCGGTACTCGGCATTATCGCCATCTTAGTGCGCCAAGAATTAGTGTTGTTCATCATGGGTGGCGTATTTGTGATTGAAACGCTGTCGGTGATGTTACAGGTGGGTAGCTACAAACTACGAGGGAAGCGAATCTTCCGTATGGCACCCATTCATCATCATTACGAATTAAAAGGATGGCCAGAACCGCGCGTGATCGTTCGATTCTGGATTATTTCATTGGTGCTTGTGCTGATTGGCCTAGCCACCTTGAAATTGCGTTAAGCGAACAAAAGGCAGCAATAACTTATGATGCGACCGCTCACAGAATACAGCACCATTACCGTGTTAGGCTTTGGCCTGACAGGGGTGTCCTGTGCGCGTTATTTGCTCACTCAGGGTGTGCGTCCAGTGGTACTTGATTCCCGCACAAATCCGCCTGGCCTGACAGATGCAAAGGATATCGCTGCACAATGTGAGTGTTATTTTGGACCTTTCCAACTTGAGCACTTGTTGCAGTCTGATCTTATTATCGTAAGTCCTGGCATTGACCGTCGCGATGCGAACTTACAAATGGCCGCAGATGCTGGCATTCCCATGATTTCTGATATTGAGCTATTTGCGTGGGTGGTGAGCATTCCCGTAGTAGCTGTAACCGGCTCCAACGGCAAATCAACGGTGACCGAGCTTACCGGTCACATACTGCGTAACTGCGGAATGAAGCCGGCAGTGGCTGGCAACATAGGTGTTCCTGTACTGGATTACCTGACGGATGCTACCGACCACGATTGTTTTGTATTGGAATTATCAAGCTTTCAATTAGAGCTGGTGGAATCCCTTAAGCTGAAAGCCGCGTGTATTTTGAATATTACCGCGGATCATCTGGACCGATACGACGATGAGCGTGCGTACGAGCGCGCCAAACACCGGATTTTCCAACATACCAGTATGTGTATTTGGAATCGCGATGATGTGAAAACCAAGCCAGTATTTCGCCGTAAGGGCATGACCAAGCTCTCCTTTGGTACCTCGGATGCGGCTCAAGGCTTTGGTTTAATCCGCAAACCAGAAGGCTTGTGGATTAGCTGGCAAGATAAAGCGCTACTGAAAGTGGCGAGTTTGCCTATTCAGGGAATGCATAACGTTCTAAATGTTCAGGCAGCGATGGCTTTGGCCTATGGACTGGGTGTTTTGCCCGTAGAAGCGGCACGTGGGGTGAAAGGTTTCAAGGCGCTACCACATCGTTGTGAGCCTGTGTTTGAACACAATGGCACCCGATGGATAGATGACTCTAAAGCGACGAATGCTGGTGCCGCCATTGCTGCTATTGAAGGCTTACGGCCGACCGTGCCTGGTCAACTTATTCTGATCGCCGGTGGCGATGCGAAAGGTGCAGACTTAAGTGTGTTGCGACCCGTATTAGCCCACGTGGATGTGCTTATTACTTTGGGTCGCGATGGTAGCAAAATAGCCGAACTTAAGCCCGGCGCTCGACAAGTACAGAGCTTGAATGAAGCGGTGGCGTATGCGGCGAAGCATTGCAAAAACGACAGCATGGTGTTGTTGTCGCCGGCTTGTGCCAGTTTGGATATGTTCGCGAACTACAAAGAACGCGGTATGAAGTTCCGCGCGGCAGTGGAGGCGTATTATGCGCACAACTGAGCCGCAACTAGAACTTGAGATTCGCACCGGTGAGAGCGTGTGGCAGCGTATTGGCCACGCACTTCAGCGCTCAGCCGGAATGCAGTTTTATGATCGTCATTTGCTCTGGGCGAGCCTTATTTTAATGGCGCTAGGATTAGTGATGGTGGCGTCTGCCTCACTGCCTACAGCCGAGCGATTGACGGGTAACCCGTTTTATTTTGTTACCCGACATAGTTTTTACATGGTGCTAGGTACCCTTGGTGCCTTGTTGGTATTGATGATTCCTGTAGCACGCTGGCAAACCGTCAGTGGTTGGTTATGTTTGCTTGCCATTGGCATGTTAGCGGTGGTGCTGGTGGTGGGACATACGGTGAATGGGGCAACGCGTTGGTTGAAGTTGGGGCCGTTCACCTTGCAGGTTGCAGAATTCGCCAAGTTGTTTTTCGTGATTTATATGGCCAGCTATTTGGATCGGCGCTACGACGAAGTACGCAAGAATTGGAAAGGTTTTATGAAAGCATTGTTGGTGCTAGGGGTGCTTACTGTATTGCTTCTGGCCCAACCTGATTTGGGAACTGTTGTGGTGTTGGCAACGACCGCGATGACAATGCTCTGGCTTGCTGGCGCACGGGCGGTTCAATTCTTCGGGTTGGTGATGACAGTGTTGATCGCCTTTGTGTTGTTAATTGCCGCCGAGCCCTATCGAATGGCGCGGGTGACATCATTTATGAATCCTTGGGACGACCCCTTTAATACCGGGTACCAACTGACCCAATCGTTAATGGCATTTGGTCGGGGGGATTGGTTAGGCCAGGGCCTTGGTAACAGTGTCCAGAAATTACAGTATCTACCAGAAGCGCACACGGACTTTATTCTATCCGTGATTGGAGAAGAACTTGGCTTTGTGGGCGTGTTAGTCACTATCTTGTTAGTGGGCTTTATTGTCTTTAAGGCAATGTGGCTCGGACAGAAAGCCCTGCGTCAGAAACGGCCTTTCAGTGGTTATTTAGCGCAAGGTATTGGTATTTGGTTTAGCTTACAGGCGGCAGTAAATATGGGTGCCGCCTCGGGATTGATTCCGACGAAAGGCTTAACTTTGCCATTTGTGAGTTACGGCGGTTCGAGCCTGCTGGTGATGTGTGCCGCGATGGCCATTCTACTGCGCATCGATTATGAAGTTCGCACTGGCTATCGATTACAGCGTTCAGCCGGTGAAGCTGCACAGCACAAAGGTAAACCACGAACTGCACGAGGAGGTAGCCGATGAGCCGCGTTCTCGTTTCTGCAGGGGGCACTGGAGGTCATGTGTTTCCGGCACTCGCTGTGGCAAAAGCATTGCGTGCCCAAGGCCATGAAGTGTCTTGGTTAGGTACCGCCGATCGCATCGAGTCGCGTGTGGTACCGCAAGAAGGTTTTACCTTCCACGGATTACCTTTGCGACCATTGCGCGGAAAAGGAATCCTAGGTTGGTTGCAAGCGCCATTCAATGTAATTCGTGGGTTACGCGCTTGTGGTCGTGTAATGGCCAAGGAAAAGCCCGATTTATTGATTGGCTTTGGCGGCTATACAGCAGGCCCCGCAGGGGTTGTTGCCAAGTTCAAAGGCATTCCTTTAGTGGTGCATGAACAAAATGCAATTCCAGGCCTGACAAATAAGTTGCTTGCCAAGATAGCAACACGTACCCTGCTCGGCTTTGCCGATGCCAAGGCCTATTTAGGTAACGGGGATGTTACCGGAAACCCGGTGCGAGACGACATCTGTGCGCTCTATTCCACCGATAGCATTACTGTGGAAAGTCCTTTGCGGATTCTCGTGATTGGCGGAAGTTTAGGCGCACAACACTTGAATCAAACGGTACCAGCGGCATTCGCGCAATGGTGCGGTCCAGCAATAAAAATCCGACATCAAGTGGGGGCTGGACGCAGCGCTGAAGTGACCGCCGCCTACACCAACATCGCCGCTAATGTTGATGTGCAGGTGGACGAGTTTATTGATGATATGGCAGCAGCCTACCAAGGTGCTGATCTTGTGATTGGGCGTGCAGGTGCGCTGACCGTTGCTGAGTTAAGTATGGCAGGGAAAGCCGCGATTTTGGTGCCGTACCCCCATGCGGTGGATGATCATCAAACGGCGAATGCGAAGGTGTTAGGGAATCGCGGTGCCGCATTGGTATTGCCGCAGCCAGACTGCACGCCGAAACGGTTGTGTGATGAGTTAAGTGTATTGGCGAATGCCCCTGAACAGATTAAGAAAATGTCGGCGAATGCCCGAAGTGAAGCGCCGATAGCGGCAACGGCGAAGATCGTGGCCCTATGTGAAGCATTAATGGTGGAGAGGAAAGACGTATGACCGTCTCCAGAGAGCAAGCATTTAAAGTGATTAACGTGCCTGAAATGCGTCGGGTGCGGCGTATTCATTTTGTCGGTATCGGTGGTGCAGGTATGGCTGGCATCGCCGAAGTGTTATTGAACCAAGGCTATCAAATCAGTGGTTCAGATATTGCCGAGAACCCGAATACCCAACGCTTGCGCAGTTTAGGGGCCAGCATCCAGTTTGGTCATAACGCGAGCCATGTGGCGACTGCGAGCGTGGTGGTGGTATCGACAGCGATTCGCAAAGATAACCCCGAATTATTAGCGGCTAAAGAAATGTTGATCCCGGTGGTACGCCGCGCCGAAATGTTGGCCGAGCTGATGCGTTTTCGTCACGGCATCGCTGTTGCGGGCACCCATGGCAAAACCACTACGACCAGCTTAATTGCCAGTATTTTTGCCGAAGCCGGTTTGGATCCCACTTTTGTGATTGGTGGATTGTTGAATAGCGCAGGTGCCAACGCGCGCCTAGGTAGTAGTAAGTATCTCATTGCGGAAGCGGACGAAAGCGATGCGTCGTTCTTACATCTGCAACCTATGGTCACCGTGGTCACCAATATTGAAGCAGACCACATGGATACCTACGACGGTGATTTCAGTCGCATGGAAGACACTTTCATTGAGTTTTTGCACAACTTGCCGTTTTACGGTTTGGCCGTGATGTGCGTCGATGATCCGGTGATTGAATCCTTGTTAACTCGGGTCGGACGCCAGATTACCACCTACGGTTTCTCGGAGAATGCTGATGTGCGTGTCACGCAATATCGGCAAACTGGCAACCGCAGTGAGTTTGTAGTGCTGCGCAAAGGGCGCGACCCATTAGCTATTGAACTCAATCTGCCGGGTAAGCATAACGCCTTGAATGCGGCGGCGGCGATTGCAGTAGCCATGGATGATGGCGTTGATGACGATGCCATTGTGTCGGCACTCGCGAAATTTGAAGGAATCGGGCGTCGTTTTCAGCAATTCGGAAGTTTTGCCTGTGACGATGGCGATGTATTGCTAGTGGATGACTACGGTCACCATCCATCAGAGGTGGCAGCGACCATCGCCGCCGTTCGTGAAGGTTGGCCAGAGCGTCGTTTGGTAATGTGTTTTCAACCCCATCGCTATAGCCGAACTCGAGATTTGTACGAAGATTTTGTGGATGTGCTTAGTGGTACAGACACCTTAATTATGTTGGAAGTGTATAGCGCAGGCGAAGAACAAGTCGCTGGTGCCGATAGCCGATCGTTATGTCGCTCAATCCGCCAACGGGGAAAAGTAGATCCCGTGTATGTGAAGGGCGTGGATCAGGTGCCTGCGCGTCTTTCGGAAATCATCCAATCTGGTGATCTTGTGCTCACCCAGGGTGCCGGTAATGTCGGCGGGCTGGCGCGGATGCTAAACGAATTGCAGCTCGATAAAGAACGCATGAAACAACACCCACAGGAAGGAGCGACCTCATGAGTACGCTCGGGAAAGTGGCGGTGTTAATGGGTGGTAGCTCAGCGGAGCGGGAGGTGTCTTTGCGCTCTGGGGCAGCGGTGCTTGCCGCGTTGCAATCATTGAACGTGGATGCGTTTGGCTTTGACCCGAAAGAGCACTCGTTACTCGAGTTGCCTGTTACTGGAGCACAACGCGTATTTAACGTATTGCACGGCGGCGCGGGAGAAGACGGTCGTGTGCAGGCGATTTTGGAATCCCTTGGGCTTCCTTATACCGGCAGCGGCGTTTTGGCATGTGCGTTATCGATGGACAAAGGCAGAACCAAAGCCTTGTGGCGGGGAATGCAGTTACCCACAGCGGCATCAATGAGCGTGCAGAAAAAACAGCTTGCGGCTCTGGATCCCGAGCAATTGCTCGCCGAGCTCGGTGGCAAAGTGATGGTGAAGCCTGCCCATGAAGGCAGCAGCATTGGGATGGGGAAAGCGGAAAGTGGTGAAGAACTCGCATCCGCATTACAGCAAGCCGCTGAGTTCGACGATGAAATTTTAGTGGAGGCGTGGTTAGCAGGTCCTGAATACACAGTGGCAATTTTAGGTGACGAGGCGTTACCCGTGATTCGGGTAAAGACCCCTCATGACTTTTACGATTACGCCGCTAAGTATCAGGACAACACCACCGAGTATTTGTGCCCCGCAGGTTTAACGGAACAGCGCGAAAAAGAGGTGCGTCAGTTAGCGCTTACTGCGTTTCGAGCAACCGGTGCAAAAGGCTGGGGCCGCATCGATTTAATGGAAGACGCTGAGGGAAATCTGCAGCTGCTAGAGTTGAATACAGCGCCTGGCATGACCGAGAAAAGCTTGGTTCCAATGGCGGCAAAGCAGCATGGATTAACGTTCCCGCAATTAGTGGAGCGAGTTCTCGGATATACATTGGGGTGAGTTGGTGATGCGCGAACCCTCGCCAGAGCAGGTAACGGAGCAACGTGAAAAATGGGAATTCATGATTGGTGTCTCCGTGTTTCTGGTGATTGTGTTGGGACTCATTTTTGGCAGTTATCAACTGCTTAAATTTGTCACCGATGCAGAGCAAGTACCTTTGGAAGGATTGATATTGCATGGGGAACGCCAGCACACAACGGATGCAGAAATACGCGAAGCGATCATTGCCGGTGATGTAGGGAGTTTTTTTACCGCCGATGTTGATGAAATTCGCGAGCGAATTGAACACCTGCCTTGGATCTTTTCGGCATCAATTCGCAAAGAATGGCCAGGACGGCTCCGGGTGTATGTGGTTGAGCAACAACCGGTGGCGGTCTGGAACAACGAATACGTGATGAATCAGCAAGGCCAGATATTTCATGCTGATCCACAGATGATTAAAGCGCAGGTTCCGTTTTTATTCGGGCCTGAATCAGCGCATCAAGATGTGCTGGAGCAGTATCGACAAATGAGTAATTTATTGCGCATTGCCGATATGCAGATTACCCGAGTGGAGTTGAGTGAGCGTTACTCACTGCGGGTGTGGCTCGATAACGATATTGAACTTCGTTTAGGCCGAGAAGCGCGCTTAGAGCGGATTCAGCGATTTATGGATCTGTATCCAGTAATACAGAGTGAGAGTACCAAGCCAGTGAAATACGCAGATTTACGTTACGACACTGGCATAGCGATTGGTTGGCGTGACAATAAAGAAGTGAGTAAGCCGTGATCACAAAAAATGAAGACGACAACATGATTGTAAGCCTTGATGTGGGAACCAGTAAGGTCACCGCATTGATTGCCGAAGTTCAGCCCGAAGGGGACATGAACATTATTGGTGTGGGCGTAACGGCAGCTCGGGGCATGGATAAAGGCGGGGTCAATGATTTGAACCTCGTGGTGCAATCAATCCAGCGCGCCATCAATGAAGCGGAACTGATGGCAGACTGCCGGGCATCGTCGGTGTATTTGAATATTTCCGGTCGTCACATTGCCTGCCAGAACGAGAACGGGATGGTGCCGATCAATGATGCTGAAGTAACGCAAGACGATGTGGATAGCGTAATTCACGCAGCAAAATCAGTGCCCATCGCGCAAGAGCGCAAGATTTTGCACGTGTTGCCACAAGAGTTCGTGATTGACTCCCAAGAAAGCATTAAAAGCCCCGTGGGGATGTCCGGTGTGCGTATGGAAGCGCGGGTACACATGATCACCTGTGCCAATGATATGGCACGCAATATTGTGAAAGCGGTTGAGCGTTGCGATTTGAAAGTGGAGAGCTTGGTGTTTTCTGCATTGGCATCGAGCCATGCAGCCCTCACCGACGATGAAAAAGAACTTGGTGTGGCTTTGGTGGATATGGGGGCGGGAACCATTGATATTAGCTTGTTTTCAGGTGGTGTGTTGCGGCATACCGCGGTGATTCCGGTTGCCGGCAATCAGGTGACCAATGATATCGCAAAGATTTTTCGTACACCGTTAAGTCATGCGGAAGAGATTAAGGTGCAGTACGCCTGCGCGTTGCGACAGATGGTGAGCATGGAAGATAACATCGAAGTGCCTTCGGTAGGCGGACGCCCGTCACGTTCCATGTCGCGCCATACCTTGGCCGAAGTTGTGGAGCCGCGCTATCAGGAATTGTTTGAACTGATTCGAGATGAAATCTATGGCAGTGGCCTAGATGAGCAAATTGCGGCCGGTGTTGTACTTACCGGTGGTACCGCCAAGATGGAAGGTGCCGTGGAGTTTGCCGAAGAAATATTTCAAATGCCGGTGCGTTTAGGCGCGCCGCTGCATGTGAAAGGCTTGAGTGATTATGTAAACGACCCGGTGTATTCCACCGGTGTAGGCTTGTTGAAATTTGGTCAAATGGAACTGTTGGAACAGCAAAAAGAAAAACAACGCAGTCACCAGCCCCACTGGTTGCAGCGAATACAGAGCTGGTTCCGCGGAGAATTTTGATTTTTCAATCGTTTACTTTGATTTTTTTGGGGTAACAACAGAAAATACGGGCAAGTGGAGAGGTAATAATTATGAATATCTTTGAAGTAATGGATAACTCAGAACAGGACGCGGTGATTAAAGTCATCGGCGTTGGTGGTGGCGGCGGTAACGCGGTTCAGCACATGGTTGCGCAAAAAATTGAAGGCGTTCAGTTTTTAGCCGCCAATACAGATGCGCAAGCGCTTCGCAAACACGATGCAGATGTACTCATTCAGCTCGGCGGTGAAATCACCAAAGGCTTGGGTGCCGGTGCGAACCCAGAAGTGGGCCGTATCTCTGCAGAAGAGAATCGTGAAGAAATTATGCGCCAACTTGAAGGTGCCGATATGATCTTTATCGCCGCCGGTATGGGTGGTGGTACAGGTACAGGTGCCGCACCAGTGGTTGCAGAAGTCGCCAAAGAGCTGGGTATTTTGACCATTGCGGTGGTGACCAAGCCATTCCCATTTGAAGGGAAGAAGCGGATGGCGGCTGCCGAAGAAGGTATCTCGCAATTGAGTAAGCACGTGGATTCGTTGATCACGATTCCAAATGAAAAGCTGTTGAAGGTACTGGGCAAGGGCACAACATTACTGGACGCGTTCGGCGCAGCCAATAACGTGCTTTTAGGCGCAGTGCAAGGCATCGCAGAACTGATTACACGCCAAGGTTTGATTAACGTCGACTTTGCTGACGTGCAAGCGGTTATGCGCGAGATGGGCACGGCGATGATGGGTACCGGTGTGGCCAGTGGTCCAGACCGTGCACAAGAAGCCGCACAAATGGCCATCAACAGCCCACTCTTGGAAGATATTGATCTGTCCGGTGCTCGCGGTGTGTTAGTGAACGTGACCGCAGGTATGGATATGGGGATCGACGAGTTTGAAACTGTGGGTAGTGTGATTCGCTCGTTTGCGTCTGAAAACGCAACCGTGATCGTCGGGACTGTTATCGATATGGATATGTCTGACGAAATGCGCGTTACTGTTGTTGCAACGGGGATTGGCGCTGAGAAAAAGCCTGATATCTCATTGGTCGAGAAGAAACCAGAGCCTGCAGTTGCACGTCCAAGCGCCGGCGGCGGTTACTCACGTTCTTCAGCGGCGGCAGCACCGAAGTTTGAAGAAGAGATGGATGTTGATGCAGAAGAGCGTCCGGTGCAGAAGAAAGGTGGAGAGCCAGATATTTTGGATATCCCCGCGTTTTTGCGACGCCAAGCAGACTAATCGGGAATATCGATTAGGAAGATTGGATTTGAGCGCTCAATTGGATTGACCAGTGCTTTACCATTTGGTATATTATTTGGCCTTTCTTTCTAGGTCATCGGACCAGATGGAAAACTTAATAACTGTCTGCGCATGGATCGCGTGGTCTACATGACATGTGACTATGGAGGATTCAGAGATGATTAAACAGCGCACCATCAAACAGATGATCGCCACGACCGGTGTTGGCCTGCATAAGGGCAACAAGGTAAACCTCGTGCTGCGTCCGGCTGCTGTGAATACGGGTATTGTATTCCGTCGTACTGATCTGAATCCGCACGTCGATATTAAAGCGACGCCAGAGTTGGTGAAAGACACCCGTATGTGTACGTGTCTGATTAATGATGACAACGTACGAATCTCCACTGTCGAACACCTGCTTGCGGCCATCGCTGGCATGGGGATTGATAACCTCATCGTCGAGGTAGACTCGCATGAAATTCCGATTATGGACGGAAGTTCGCATCCGTTTATCTTCTTATTGCAGTCTGCTGGTGTTGAAGAACAGAATAGCCCTAAGCGCTTTGTCCGCGTGAAGAAGGCCATTCGTGTAGAAGATGGCGATAAATGGGCTGAGTTGTTACCCCACAACGGCTTCAAGATCGATTTCGCCATCGACTTCGAACACCCAGCTATAGCTGACACAAACCAAGTGGTAAGCATGGATTTCAGTAGCCAAAGTTTTATTCGCGACATTAGCCGCGCACGGACTTTTGGCTTTATGAAGGATATCGAGTATCTGCGCGCACATAATTTGGCGCTCGGCGGAAGCTTTGAAAATGCTGTGGTGCTAGATGAGTTCCGGGTATTGAATTCTGATGGCCTTCGTTACGACGACGAATTCGTAAAACACAAAATTCTTGATGCCGTGGGCGACCTTTATATGGGCGGCCACAGTATTTTGGGGCACTTACGTGCTTACAAATCTGGCCATGCATTAAACAATCAACTGTTAGTTGCCTTAATGCAGAATCAAGAAGCGTGGGAGTTCGTAACCTTCGAAGAGAAAACAGCGAAAGCGCCCATCAATTATTTACAGCCTGCTATCGCCTAAATAGAGAAAGGCCGCGTTTAATTCACGCGGCCTTTTTCATTGGCTCAAGGCCGATAAAACGGGCGTTATAAGTGAGGGCGAATCTTCACATCCAGACTACGAACATTTGTGTCTGGTAATTGATTGAATTTCGCCATAATATGAGTTTGCATGAGGCGGATACGGGTAGCCCAGACCCCGCTTCGAGCAACAACAAATAGGGTCTGACCCTGAACCGAGAGACAGCGCGAGTTGGCGTGAAGATCAGCAGGAACTGTTTCTGACCAGAGTGCTTGTAGTCGCTCTTGCACAGATTGTTTCTTTTGTAGTCGAGCAAGTGGACTGTCGTTTAATAACGACTGCACTGTTTTGGGTGGTTTTCGCAACATAATTCGCGCACTAAGTTAGGATATTGCATGAGTTTAGCAATCTTGTACCGTGGTAAAAAGGTACGCTTCAAAATAAGATTCACAAATCGCCGCATACTGTCATTTTTAGGTATCGCTGCGTTTATTGCGATCGCCTACCATCAACCCTGGCAAGATAAAGGTGTGAACGCCTTAATTGCACAAGAACGCATTCAACAACATCAGCGTGATTTGGCGATGCAAAGTGATGCAGTGCAGCAAGTGCGTGCACAAGCGCAGCGTGAACTTACAGCGATGTCCATGAAATTAGGGGATATCCAGGCGCAAATTATGCGCCTAGAAGCGCTAAGCCAACGCCTCGCATCGGCGACCCAATTGGATCAAGGTGAATTTGACTTTAGCCAGCCGATGCCCGTGGGTGGTCCTGATCAACCTATGCTGGAATGGCCGGTTGTGGGTGAACACCAAGTTCTTGCCGATATCGATGCGGTGCTTGAACAGTTAGCGTCACGACAAAAACAACTTCGCCTCCTTGAATCTTTATTATTGAGTCACCATATCGAAGGAGAGCGCTTCATTGCAGGTCGTCCTATTGTTGAAGGTTGGTTGTCCTCTCAGTATGGTGTGCGCAAAGATCCGTTCCATGGTAACCCGACCATGCACCGTGGTATTGATTTCGCGGCGCCAGAAGGCAGCCCAGTCATTGCAACAGGTGCGGGTATTGTTACCTTTGCAGGACGCCGTGCAGGTTACGGCAACCTCGTTGAAATTGACCATGGCGCGGGATTACGTACCCGCTACGGGCATATGAAGTCGATTGATGTGCAAGTAGGGGATGTGGTAACCCGAGGGCAGACCATCGCTCGTGTGGGCAGCGTCGGCCGCTCCACGGGGCCGCACGTGCACTATGAGGTATTGGAAAACGGTCGCCACGTGAATCCATCGTCATTTGTATTTCGGCAAGTGTCGGGCGAGTAGTGTAGAATCCCTTGAATGACTCCGGCACCTTTGGGGTGCCGTTTTATTTTGCGAAATTCTGAATACGCATTTTTACAGGAATCTGAATTCACATGTTAGGTAGTCTTTTTAAACGCATTTTTGGTAGCCGCAACGATCGAATCATCCGCATCGCACGCAAACAAGTCGAGCAAATTAACGCTATGGAGTCGACGTTTGAGAGCTTGAGCGATGAAGAACTGCAAGCCAAAAGTGCCGAACTGAAGCAGCGCGTCGAAGCCGGTGAGAACTTAGATAGCTTGCTCAACGAAGCCTTTGCTGTCGCGCGCGAAGCAAGTAAACGAATCTTTGAAATGCGACCTTTCGATGTGCAGCTGATTGGTGGCATGATTCTGCATCAACACAAAATCTCAGAAATGCGCACCGGTGAAGGTAAAACCCTAACCGCGCTGTTGCCTGCGTATTTGAATGCACTTACCGGTCGCGGTGTGCATATTATTACGGTGAACGATTACCTTGCTCGTCGCGACGCCGATTGGAGCCGTCCCTTCTTTGAGTTTCTAGGTATGACGGTGGGCTGCAATGTGGCAGGCATGCACCCAAAAGAGAAGAAAGAGGCATACAGCTGCGACATTCTCTATGGCACCAATAACGAATTCGGTTTTGACTACCTGCGCGACAATATGGCGTTTACTAAAGACGAGCGGGTTCAGCGTGACCTGCATTATGCTATTGTCGATGAAGTCGATTCAATCCTCATTGATGAAGCGCGGACACCGTTGATTATTTCTGGCCCAACGGATGATTCCTCGGAGCTTTACAAACAGATTAATACCTTGGTTCCTCAGTTAACGCGTCAAGCCAATGAAGATGGCAAAGAAGAGGAAGGCGACGAGGTTGGTGATTTCACCATTGATGAGAAAGCCCGTCAGCTATACCTCACCGAGCACGGGCAAGAGCATATTGAGCAAATTCTGATTGAAAATGGCTTATTGCAAGAAGGCGATTCTCTCTATTCGGCAAGTAACATTGCGTTACTCCATCATGTGAACGCCGCTCTGCGCGCCCATCACTTGTTCCAAAAAGACGTGGACTACATCGTTAAAGATGATCAAATCGTTATTGTTGATGAGCATACTGGCCGTACGATGGAAGGCCGTCGCTGGTCTGAAGGTTTACACCAAGCGGTGGAAGCGAAGGAAGGGGTGAAAATCCAAAACGAGAACCAAACCTTGGCCTCGATTACGTTCCAGAACTATTTCCGTTTGTACGAAAAGTTGGCGGGGATGACAGGTACGGCAGATACCGAAGCGTTTGAATTCCAGTCGATTTATGGTTTAGAAACCGTCGTGGTACCGACGAATAAGCCTATGGTTCGCGAAGACATGCCGGATTTGATCTTCCTCACTGCTGAGGAAAAATACAAAGCCATTGTGGAAGATATCCGCACGCAGCGCGATGCGGGTCGGCCTATTTTGGTGGGTACTAGTTCAATTGAAAGTTCCGAATTGGTGTCGCGTTTTTTGAAGAAAGAAAAAATTAAACACCAAGTTCTGAATGCGAAGTTCCACGAAAAAGAAGCAGAGATTATTGCCCGCGCGGGTATGTCCGGCGCGGTCACCATTGCCACCAACATGGCAGGTCGCGGAACCGACATTATGTTGGGCGGTAACTGGATGATGGAAATCGATGCCCTCGAGAACCCAACTGATGAGCAAATCAAGAAGATCAAAGAAGACTGGCGCACCCGTCACGATGAAGTAGTGGCAGCCGGTGGTTTGCATATCATTGGTACCGAGCGTCATGAATCCCGTCGTATTGATAATCAGTTGCGCGGTCGTTCAGGTCGTCAGGGCGATCCAGGTTCATCACGGTTCTACTTGTCGCTCGACGATAGCTTGATGCGTATCTTTGCGTCGGATCGGATGGGTGCGATGATGAAGCGCTTGGGAATGAAAGATGGTGAAGCCATTGAGCATCCTTGGGTAACAAAAGCAATTGAGAACGCCCAACGCAAAGTTGAAGCCCGTAACTTTGATATCCGTAAGCAATTACTTGAATACGATGATGTGGCCAACGACCAACGTAAAGTGGTCTATGAGCAGCGCAATGAGCTTCTTGAAGGCGACGATATCAAAGAAACTATTGATGTCATTCGTGAAGATGTCGTGAATCGTGTGATCAATGAATATATTCCGCCGCAGTCACTGGAAGAAATGTGGAATGTCGCTGGGCTTGAGGATCGCCTGCGCTCAGATTTCGATTTGGAGTTACCGATTCAACAATGGCTCGACGAAGACGAAAAATTATTTGAAGAGTTACTCCGTGAAAAGATTCTCGAAGAAGTACTAAAAAGCTACCAAGAGAAAGAAGTGCAAGTCGGCGAGAAAGTTCTACGCCACTTTGAAAAAGCAGTGATGCTGCAAAGCTTAGACTCTCATTGGAAAGAGCATTTGGCGGCCATGGATCATCTGCGTCAAGGTATCCATTTACGCGGCTATGCTAACAAGAATCCAAAACAAGAGTATAAGCGTGAGGCCTATAACTTGTTTACCGATATGCTTGAAGCGTTGAAGCTCGAAGTCATTAGTATTCTCAGCAAGGTGAAAGTACGTGCCGAGGAAGATGTGGAGCAAATGGAAGCGAAACGTCGCGAGCAAGAATCGAAAACACCGCGTAGCTTCCAACATGAAAGTGCCTCGAACCCAAGTGCGGAACAAGGCGCGAGTGGTCAGCCTGTGGTGCGCGACGGTGAGAAAGTCGGCCGCAACGATCCTTGCCCTTGCGGTTCCGGCAAGAAGTACAAACATTGCCACGGCAAACTAAACTAAGTTCGCTGATATCCATGAAACATGTCCATGTAGCCGTCGGTGTGATTGAAAACGCCGACGGTGATATTCTGATTAGCCAACGCGCCCAATCACAACATCAAGGCGGCTTCTGGGAGTTTCCCGGGGGTAAAGTCGAAGATGGTGAAAACGTGGTGGTGGCGCTCGTGCGTGAACTGCAAGAAGAGCTTAATCTTCATGTAGGTCATGCTACCCCGATGCTGAAAGTTGCGCATAACTATTCGGATAAGTCGGTGCTGCTAGATGTTTGGCACGTCACCGAGTTTTCAGGAAAAATTCAGGGCAATGAAGGTCAGCCATGGCGTTGGGTAGCACGCCCCGATCTTATAAATTACACCTTTCCACCGGCCAACGGGCCAATTCTTGAAGCGGTACTGAGCTTACCTTCGCGTTCGACTGCAAGGACGTCTGATCCCTCGGCATAGCTCGCCCATGAATTGCCCGCTAGGCTTCCTGTGTCAGGCTTAGGAGGCGGCAAACTTAACAATGAGCTAGATGTTTTCGTCGTCGTTGGCGTGAGGTGGAATATCGTCGCCAGGAATGCGCTTTTCTTCACTTGCCCACTCACCAAGATCAATTAATTTACAGCGTTCACTGCAAAATGGGCGAAACTTGGATGCGGGTTCCCAGCGAACGGGCGTATTGCAGGTGGGACAGGCAACTATAGTGACTTTATTCATAATACAACGGTTACTTTTTAGTTTATTAGTTTAGATTTTAAACTTAGTTGATACGGTTCATGATAAACGAAGCGGATTGGTCGAGTGCACTATACGTGCTCGTTGTTCCCAACGCATGGCGTTGGCTTAGGGTTATCCTTGGCATCGTGCGAGCTGAAAAGGTACCTGTTCATTATAACTGATTCGCTCTTGGCTACCTTGCATACCTTGGCTGTGCATAAAGCGAATGCTAAAGCGTTGACGGTGACCGCTGATTAGTGGAAATACGGGTAACTCAGCAGGAACGCGAATGCGCAGCAAGGATAACTTCTCATCATTGCTTTGCCAACTCCCATTTTCGGCGACCAAGCTTTGAAATTCCGCCTGCTCACGTAACATTTTGAGTTCTACTCGTAAGGCATGTTGCAGCACACTGAGCTGTTCAAACCAAAGCTGTGCTTGTTCACTGCGTGCTTGTGTCGATTGTTGTAACCAAAGTTTGAGTTCGGGAAGTTCGTTATGGCACTGACCACCCATCACCCCCATTCGCTGCCTGACAGTGGCTAAGAACCGGTTCTCGCGCAGCGCATAACCGAACTTGTGACCCTCGCATAATGCCTGCAACACACGTTGTAACTCGCCGTGGATAGCATGCAAGGTGGCTTGGTCTACGGCGGGATGATTGATATAGGCTTGTAAGCGTCCTTCACGGCGCTCCAAGTCTTTGATGAGATCTGCACGCACGTCAGTGCGCTCGAGCAGATCGAGGAGATTAAAGAGTCCACCGAAAAACAACGGATAACGAACGGCATCCACGCCATCTACGCCTGCTTCAATCTGCAAGAGTAAGGCCTCGATACGCAAATAAACCCGTGTTTTCTCATCTAACGGATGTTCGTAGGCGATCCAGTCCATCTTATTCTTATTCCGAAAGTTCTCTTACATGATAGCGATTCATTTCGACTTCGCAAAGCCCAGATATTGTTGGTGGAGGCTAGCCACAAGTTCTACAAGTGCCGAAACTGGCTGGGTATTGTCGATAATGTCGTCGGCCCGCGCCAAGCGAGATTTACGACTTATTTGCGCGGCCATAATGGCCCGAACTTGCGATTCTGGAACATGATCACGGGCGATGGTGCGTTCGACTTGTACAGATTCGGGTACATCAATGACCAACACTCGGTCGCATAGACGATCAAGATTGTTTTCTAGGAGCAAAGGCGCAGAGAGTATAACGTATGGCGAAGTCGCTTGGGCGATTTGCGCAAGTAATTCCTTGCGAATCGCTGGATGCATAATTCCGTTAAGCGTTAATTTGGCGTTTTCATCAGAAAAAATTAGCGCCCGCAATGCCGCGCGATCAAGCTCGCCGTTTGGGTGAAACACGTCTGCCCCAAAGGCTGCACGAATGTCGTGCAATAAGGGGCTGTTCGGCTGAACAACGGCCCGTGCGCACTCATCCGCATCGACGATATCGATGCCTAAGCGCAAAAATTGATTGGTTATCGTCGTTTTACCGGACCCAATTCCGCCGGTAACGCCTACTACGTAAGGTTCACTCACAGATAGAAGCTCCAATACCATTGGTAAATATCTTGACCGAAAAACAAGCTGATGGCTCCTGCGATGGCAAGGAAAGGGCCAAAGGGCATAGGTCGGTCACGCCCATGCTTTTTCGTTGCTAACAACACCATACCATAGAGGGCGCCCACTAATGACGAAAGTAATACAATGAGTGGTAATGCGTGCCATCCGAGCCAAGCCCCGAGTACCGCGAGTAATTTAAAGTCGCCATAACCCATGCCTTCTTTACCCGTGAGCAAACGAAACAGCCAGTACACTGACCACAATACGAGGTACCCCGCGGCGGCACCGATGATGGCGTCAACTGGAGTAACGGGCAGAACAGAAATGCTCAGCAAAAGACCTAACCACAGGAGCGGGAGGGTGAGTTGATCCGGTAACAACATATGTTCTGCGTCGATCAGTGTCAGCAGGAGGAGTACGTACAGTAATATGCCATAGGCTAAGCCGAGGGGGCCGAAGCCAAATACGCCTATTGCCATTACCGCAAGCCCGGCAGTAGCCAATTCGGTGAGCGGGTAACGCACACTGATGTGCGTACCACAAGCGCGACAACGGCCTTTTAGCAGTAAGTAGCTAAGCACGGGAACATTGTCGTACCAACGGATAGGTGTGAGGCAGGACGGGCAATGTGACTTGGGATAGGCTAGGTTATAACGTTCCTTAGTGCTTTCCTCAAGGCCTTGAACGCCTGCGCAATCTTCTTTCCATTGGCGTTCAAGCATGCGCGGTAAGCGTCCGATGACGACATTCCCAAAGCTACCAAAAATAAGGCCGAGCAGCAGCGCGACAATCCAAGTCGCATGTGGGTAATAATCAAAAAATTCCATGGGCGTCCTCGTTATTTTTATTCTAGGGCCGTTTACCCGACGATTTGTCCGAGTTGAAACAAGGGTAAGTATAAAGCTAATAGCAGTAATAACGTAATGATACTCACGACAATTAGCACGAGCGTAGGAAGGAGTCCAAGAAATCGCTGTTGCTGCTCATCCTGCTGTCGCTCTAGTTGGGTGATGGCAAACCCCAGTTGTGTGGTTAAGCGGCCACTGGCTTCACCAATGGCGATCGCCTGACAGAGCGGATTGGGAATACCAATGCGGGAGCTACAAATCAAGAATGACACACCGGTTTCAAGCATTTTGCCACAACGCTGCCAGCGTTCGCGCCAATAACCACTGTCTGAAAACCGTGCCATATATTGCATGCTTTCATGCAAAGGAATATGACTATCCAGGGCCAGTGTGAGCATGCGCAAATCTTGTAACAGCTGGAACCGACGAAGGTAGCTGCCGAGAAGCGGCAGACGATAGATGCGGGTGCAAGATCGTGCTTGGTATAACCACCCGTGCCAACGGCGACCTAGCACAAGTGTAAACCCGAAAAGCACCATGAGTACGACGGCAATTATGATGAGGAGCGATGGGTTATTAAGTTGCAGTAGCGCGTGAGTCAGTTGCGGCAGGGTGACGTTCAATTGCGTATAAATTTCCGCAAACCGGGGCAATAGAAAAGCCACCATGGTAATAATCATCAGCACTGCTACGGCGAGAACAAGCAACGGGTACCTTAGCGCTGCGCGCAATCGTTGCGAGCGCACTAACTGGCTCTGCAACGTGTGATGCAAGGTGTACAGTACCTGTGGTAATCGCCCAGTATGCTCACCAACACCAACCCACATACCCAAATGGGGTGGAAAAATAGGATGTTGGGCTAATGCGCTGGCCAGAGATTCCCCGTGTTGCAGTTGTCGTAAAATACTGTGGGTGGCTGCGGCTGATTCACGATGGGCACTATTGCGATGTAAGTATTGCCACGCGCTTTGTTGATCAAAACCCGACGTCAGTAACTCATACCATTGATAGAGAAACTGAAGTTGCCACTGACGATGGGCGTGCCCAGATGGTAATCGCCCAAGGGGAGTCACCCGTTGCGGATGAATCTGCTGCTGAGCTAAACGTGTTCGCACCTGAGTGCGGTTACTAGCCTGCATAATCCCGCTAAGAACTCCCTCATGGCCGTGAAGTCCTTGCCAACGAAACCAGCCTAGGGACACGGGCTCAGCTCCAGGTTTAGTTGCAGAGATTCTTCAAGCTGTAGCGGTTGTTGCCGTAAACAAGGCCCGATATGGTCAATACCGGAAAGCAGGGCTTGTTGCAACGGACCATTGCCTAAGCGCAGATCAAATAAGCCGCGGCGTTTCTGCCCAACAACGCACAACCGTTGATTCATGAGAAGGTTCAAGCACGCAGCTAATTGACGCGTCTCCACGCTGAGTTGCTGCAAACGAATAATGGCACTGAGGGCATGACTCGCATGCAAGGTGGCGAGTACAAGATGACCGGTTTGTGCTGCTTGACAGGCGATCTGAGCCGTTTCCTGATCACGAATTTCGCCAATCATGAGGACATCGGGATCTTGACGCAACATCGCCCGCAGAGCGGTGGCAAAGGTCATGCCGACTTGCGGCCGAATCGGCACCTGATTGATGCCGGGAAGCGCTATCTCCACTGGATCTTCCACGCTACAAATATTGGTTTCGTCGGCATTCAGGTGTTGCAGCATCGCGTAAAGGGTCCGAGTTTTACCGCTCCCAGTGGGGCCGGTCACCAAAATTAACCCTTCCTGCTTATTCAGCTCTTGAGTAATTGTGCGATATTGAGCCGGTAGCAGTCCAAGTTGGTGCAAAGGCAATGCCTGTTCGCCTAACAGCTGTAGCCGAATTACAATTTTTTCGCCGTGGAGAGTTGCTAAGGTGTTAACCCGACAATCCACCTGTACGTGATCCGCGCAGATGGTTAAGCGACCGTCTTGGGGGAGGCGCCGTTCAGTGGTATCCATTCCTGCTGCAGTTTTAATGGCCGCCACGGTACGAATGGCTTGCGCTGAGGTTAAATAACGACGCTGCGCCAAAGTGCCGAGATAGCGACCGCGCCATTGGGCGCCATCGGGAAGGGGTTCTAGATGTAAGTCAGAGTCGCCACCTTGAGCACACCCGACAATAAATTCACTTAGCTCCCGGTCAAGTTGTGCAGTGCTTAACATACTAGCTCGCCCCCACACAGTGAGGAATGCGCATCTGTGAATCGTATTCACTAATAAAATCAGAGCACCGTACTACCCACTGCAACTGGGTCGCACTAGCGGCTGGTTGTAACTCAACCGTAAGCGGTTCGCCAGTGCGGTCGCGTACTTCAAAGGTGGCGCGAATGGAACCAGGCGCATTACCTGCCTGCAAACTGACCACCCCTTGAGGCAGGGGGGCTGTTGCCGCGGGAATTCCCCGTTGACCAAAGGTAGAGCAAGGCGTTAATGAGCCTTCCATTTGCCAACAGAGATTAATCGCCGTTTGCCACGGCTGCAAACTCAACATGAGGGTGCCAGCGCGTGCTCGTTGGCTGTAATCAGTGTAGGCGGGAATTGCAAAAGAGCTGAGAATGCCAATAATGGCTACTACAATCATAAGTTCGACAAGATTGAATCCTGCCGCACTGCGCTCGGATTGACGCATAAGCTGCCCTCCATGGCAATCAGTTTAAAGACCCACGTGGTGTATGGTCATGACCTGCGTGGTGGTACTCAATATGTAGCGGATTAAGTGCAAATAGAACAGCGGAAGGGGGTTAAATCAGCCATTGCCAACGAATTGATTTCGTGGCAATGGCGGTGATGTAAGACACCTATGAGGCGTTATTTCACTGCTGCAGAGGTGGTGACACGCAGAGATAAATCGAGAGCCTGAATGTGTTTGGTCAGTGCGCCTGACGAGATAAAATCAACACCGGTACGGGCATAATCGGCTAACTGCTCGGGTGTTACATTACCGGAAACTTCCAATTTGGCCCGCCCTGCGGTTAATGCTACTGCTTGCGTAATCATATCCATAGTGAAGTTATCCAACATGATGATATCGGCACCGGCAGCGAGCGCTTGTTCGAGTTCAGCGAGGCTTTCGGTTTCCACTTCCACTGGACGATCCGGGTGCGACATACGCGCTGCTGTCACCGCTTGTTGGATACCACCGCAAGCTGCAATATGATTTTCTTTGATCAAATAGGCATCAAACAAGCCAATGCGGTGATTAAAGCCGCCACCACAATGAACTGCATACTTTTGCGCGAGGCGCAGACCGGGAATGGTTTTGCGCGTGTCGAGCAAGCGGGTATTGGAGCCCTGTAATTGCGTAACCGCTTGGGCAACATAGGTACTGGTAGCAGACAGGGTTTGCAGAAAATTCATGGCGGTGCGCTCCCCGGTCAAAATAGCGCGCGCTGGCCCTTGCAACGTACATAAGGCTTGGTTGGCGGTAATCACATCGCCATCGGCAACCTGCCACTGAATTATCACAGTGCCACCAAGTTGTTGGAATACCTCATCGAGCCAGGCGCGACCACAAAACACCCCATCTTCCCGTGTAATCAAGGTAGCATGCGCTTGTTGTGACTCTGGAATTAACGCGGCCGTGATGTCCTGATCCGGATCTGCTCCCGCTGCTGGGTCTGTGCCTAAATCTTCCGCCAAAGCAAAGGTCACTTGAGCTGGAATAGCGGCAACTAGGGCGTCAGTCATGGAAAAGGTTGGGCGAATACTCATGCCGAGGTCTGTCATGTGCAACTCTCATATGCATTTAGGTTTAGAACACGCGCGTGCGCTGGTGGTAACGCGTCACTGACGAATTGTGAGGACGCCGTCGCGTTGGGTGAATTCTAACGCGCGTAGGGCACTCATGCCCAGCAGAATATGTGAGCTATCGTAATCGGGAACAATAGTGGCGGAGACATTACGTAAGCGAATGTCACCAAAGGTGAGGTCGTCAATACGGGTTTGATAGGCAGTGGCAATGCCGCTCGCGGTGCGAACCTGTACGCGATTACCTCGGCTGACTCCAAGCTCGTCGGCTAAACGCCCCGGAATTGCCACTTGGGTTGCGCCAGTATCTAGCAGGAATGATACGTCGCGTCCGTTAATCGTTCCGTTAAGCAGATAATGCCCCGCGCGGTTTTGTTGCAGCTCAACCACCGCCGTATTGCCTTCCGTCCAGCTCGCAACTTCCTGATTCGGATTGTTTTGGCGTTCAAGGTAGTGATTGAAAAACAGATAAAACACGGCAAACACACTCACCCATGCAAGGATGGCAAAGCCACGGCCGAGCATGCGCGGTTGATCTTGATTTGGGTTGTCGGAGCTCATCTGCATATCCTCCGAGGGAACATCTGTGGTACAAATTGCATCATACCTCAATTACTCTATGAATGTTGATTTCGTTCATTTTTATAACGCAACTGAATCCGTGGGAGTACGCGTGGAAACACTGACGATTGACCAGCACCGCTGCACGCAAGCAACCTATTTCCCGTCGCCGCATGCCGACGAGCGGCCCGACGAGGCCGATATCTCCTTGCTAGTGGTGCACAGTATTTCGTTGCCGCCTGGCGAGTTTGGCGGGCCTTATATCACTGATTTGTTTATGGGCACACTGGATCCGAGTGTACATCCGTACTTTCAAGAAATCGCTGGGTTAAAAGTGTCCGCCCATGCGGTCATTCGCCGCAACGGAAAGCTTGAGCAGTACGTGGATTTTAATCGGCGGGCGTGGCATGCCGGGGTGTCTTCGTGGTGTGGGCGTGACCGTTGTAATGATTTTTCCATCGGGGTTGAACTTGAGGGAACCGACCACACACCCTACACTGATGAACAGTATCGAACCCTTGCGCAATTAACTGTGGCATTGCAGCAAAAGTACCCTAAAATTAGCAATACCAATATCACAGGGCACGAGGATATCGCACCCGGACGAAAAACCGACCCCGGACCAGCGTTTAATTGGAATGACTATCGGCAGCAAGTTGCTGCGTTGACCAAACAGGATGGGTAAACAACTATGGTGGTGTTGTCATTATTAATCGCACTAATTCTTGAGCGCTTTCGCATTACACCGGAAGGATGGCAGCTCGAGCCTACTGCAAATCGATGGGATCAGTGGTTAAGTGATCATGAGCAACTTGGCTCATGGCGTCAACACGATCTATTAGGGCCACTCTTATTAATTTCACCGGCTATTTTGCTGGCGTTTTTATTGTGGCTTTCCAACAGCATTCTGGCCATGCTGATTATCAACGTGTTAGTACTGACTTTAGCGATCGGCTGCCGTGCTCAGCGCACCGCTTTACGCCAATTCTTGCTTGCCGCCAACCGTGGTGATGAAGAAGCACGCAAAGAATTTGCCAATGAATTGCGCTACGTGAACGACGACGAGCTGACCATTGGTCAACAGCTCGTATGGCTGAATTTCCGATTCTACTTTGCGGTTGCATTTTGGTTTGCCATTTTCGGTGCTGCTGGCGCACTCGCGTATACCTTGCTGCGCGCCCGTGCCGATAGCGTACCTAAATTACTCGCATGGGTAGAGTGGCTGCCACTGCGCGCCGCCGGATTTGGATTCTTATTGGTTGGCCATTTCTCACGGGCGCTACCACATTGGCTAAAATCCTTCTCAGCAGGCGTACAGAATCCGCCGGGAACGCTTGGCGAACTTGCTAGCAGAGCCGAAGAAGTATTGGCAGAAGAAGACGACCATACCTCAGAGCCTGATGCGTTGGTGAATTTGGTGCGGCGGAATATGGTGTTGTTGTTGGCGGTAGTAGCAGTAGCCACTCTCTTCGGCTGGGCTCTTTGAGCTGGCTTGTCAGAAAGCCTCTATGGCTGCGTTATAATTAAAGCTCAATCGGTCACATACCATCAAGGTATGCTCCCTCAATCGCTTCAATTATGCCTTGCCCTAGAGGTTTCTGCCTGCGCTTCTAGTTTGGTGGAGCTGGCTTGTCAGAAAGCTCCGATAGCTGCGTTATAATCAGGCCTCAATCGGTCACGTACTTCGTGTACGCTCCCTCAATCGGCCTGATTATGCCTTGCTCTCGAAGTTTCTGCCTGCGCTTCTAGTTTGGTGGGGCTGGCTTGTCCGGCATCACCACTAGCTGCGTTACCGTCCTCACTCACTCGGTCACGTACTTTATGTACGCTCCCTCACTCGATTCGGCCGGTGCCTTGCTATTGGCGCGCCGGCCTGCGCTTCTGGTTTGGGTGAGGTGGCTTGTCCGGCATCACCACTAGCTGCGTTACCGACCTCACTCACTCGGTCACGTACTTTATGTACGCTCCCTCACTCGATTCTGGCTCTGGCTTGTCAGAAAGCTCCGATAGCTGCGTTATAATTAAAGCTCAATCGGTCACATACCATCAAGGTACGCTCCCTCAATCGGCCTGATTATGCCTTGCTCTCGAAGTTTCTGCCTGCGCTTTTGGTTTGGGTGAGCTGGCTTGTCAGAAAACCTCTATTTATTTTTCGTAACGGTGTGTTTTTTTTATTCCGGTGGAGGAGTGCTGGATGTGGGGGAGGAATACACCTTGTCAGGGCGTCCGAGGCATGGATGCCGAGGCCGAGCGTCCATGGAAGGACTTGCAGCGTCCGTGACAAGGTGTATTCCTTCGCCGCGTCGCGAGGCTCGCTACGTTATCGGAGTCTGCGCCCAAGCCCCACGGACGGATTCACGGCGTCCCTCAGGAGCCTAACCCCTTCGCCACGTCGCGAGGCTAGCTACATCATCGGAGTCTGCGGTCAAAGCGGTGCGTTGGGTACAGGGTGGAGAGGTCAGGCCACTGGGGCTAGTTATTTTTGTTGGTTGTGTCTATAATGGTCATTAACGGTAAATTGGTAAGACCAATTTACAGCGGATGGCCAAGGTGAATGAATACTATTGAACGGATAGCACACACCAAATTATCCGATATGATTGTCACTCAAATGGAGTCGATGATTGTAGACGGAACTTGGGCTGCAGGCGAACGACTCCCATCGGAGCGTGAGCTGGCGGCCCGTTTTGCTGTGTCACGTCCATCCCTTCGTGAGGCCATTCAAAAGCTAGAAGCAAAAGGCTTAGTGACCCGCAAGCAAGGGGGCGGTACTTATGTTCGTGGCGGTCTCGCTACCGAAGTAACCGATCCCCTGTTCGAATTACTTGCCCGTCATCCTGAGTCACAGTTTGATTTGTTGGAGTTTCGCCACGCGCTAGAAGGCGTGTCTGCATTTTATGCGGCCATGCGTGGTACGGATACCGATCTACAGCGTATTGAGGCCACCTTTGCCGCCCTTCAAGAGGTGCGTCAAGCAGAAGTAGCGGCGCAAGCCGATGCCTTAATGATGTTCTACACTACAATAGCTGAAGCATCCCACAATGTGGTGTTGTTGCATTTAGTGCGAGGCATGCGCGGACTCCTCCAAGAAAATATGCGACGAAACCTTGAGGTGTTGTTGGAGCGAAGTGATATTCGTGACCAGCTTCATGTTCACCGAAAAGCAATCGTTGATGCGATATGCGCACGAGAGCCAGAGCAGGCACGCGATGCTTGTCATGAGCATCTTGCGTATATTGAGCGAACTTTATTGCAGATTAACCGGGAACACACCCGTTTGCAGCGATCGCTGCGCCGGAATGAACCCTGAGATCCTTTGGAGAGAAAGGAAAGTTTATGGCAGATTTACAGAGTAACGATATCGATCAGCAAGAAACGTTAGAGTGGCTTGACGCCCTCGAAGCGGTTCTTGATGCCGAAGGCCCAGAGCGCGCCCACTTTATCCTCGAGCAGCTTATTGATAAAGCTCGTCGGAGCGGTGCGTACCTGCCGTATCAGCCGACCACGGCGTACCTGAACACCATTCCAGTGAGCCAAGAGCCAGTGATGCCAGGGGACCATACCCTAGAAGCTCGTATTCGCGCGGCGATTCGCTGGAATGCATTGGCAATGGTATTGCGCGCCTCGAAGAAAGATCTCGAGCTTGGCGGGCATATTTCCAGCTTCGCGTCTTCTGCGATGATTTACGATGTTGGCTTTAACCACTTCTTCCGCGCCCCAGGCGAAGACGGTGGCGATTTCCTCTTTATCCAAGGTCACGTATCACCTGGTATTTATGCGCGCGCTTTTCTAGAAGGGCGCATGACCGAAGAGCAGTTGGATAAATTCCGTCAGGAAGTGGATGGCGATGGCTTATCGAGCTACCCGCATCCAAAGCTCATGCCTGATTTTTGGCAATTCCCGACTGTATCTATGGGCCTTGGCCCGATTCAGGCGATCTACACCGCACGTTTCTTAAAGTACCTCACGGATCGTGGCATTAAAGACTGTTCGAACCAGCGCGTGTACTGCTTCCTCGGTGATGGCGAAGTGGATGAGCCAGAAAGCTTAGGTGCCATCGGTCTTGCAACCCGTGAAGGCTTAGATAACTTGACCTTTATTGTGAATTGTAACCTGCAACGCTTAGATGGACCGGTGCGCGGTAACGGTAAGATCATCCAAGAACTGGAAGGCACATTCCGTGGTGCTGGCTGGGAAGTGATCAAAGTGATATGGGGTCGCTATTGGGATCCGTTGCTATACCGGGATACCGAAGGCAAGCTTGCAGAAATTATGCAAGATAGCGTGGATGGTGAGTACCAGAACTACAAAGCCAAAGGTGGCGCTTACACTCGCGAGCACTTCTTTGGTAAAACTGAAGAAACCAAAGCCATGGTGGCGAACTTATCCGACGAAGATATCTGGCGTCTAAACCGTGGTGGTCACGATCCGGTGAAAGTGTATGCGGCGTATCACAAAGCCGTAAACACCAAGGGCCGTCCGCAGGTCATTCTTGCTAAGACCGTGAAAGGTTATGGCATGGGTGCTGCCGGTGAAGGGAAAAACGTTGCCCACCAAGTGAAGAAGATGGATGTTGAAGCCATCAAACACTTCCGCGATCGTTTTAATATTCCCATCAAAGATAGTGATTTGGAAGATATTCCTTACTACAAGTTTGAAGAAGACAGCGAAGAGCTGAAGTATTTGCGCGAGCGTCGGGAAAAACTCGGTGGCTTTATGCCAGTGCGTCGCGCGCAAACTGACAAAGAGCTTGAAGTACCAGGCCTCAAGGCTTTCGAAGCTGTGCTGAAAGGTTCAGGCGACCGGGAAATCTCTACCACCATGGCCTTTGTGCGGGTGCTTACCGCCATGTTGAAAGACAAGAAAATTGGCCAACGCGTGGTCCCGATTATTCCAGACGAGGCGCGTACCTTTGGTATGGAAGGCTTATTCCGTCAGGTGGGGATCTACTCGTCGCAAGGGCAAAAATATACGCCGCAAGATGCAGACCAAGTGGCCTATTATCGTGAAGATAAAAAAGGTCAGGTATTGCAAGAAGGGATTAACGAACTTGGCGCCATGGCATCGTGGGTGGCGGCTGGAACTAGTTACTCCACCAACGATGAGCCGATGATTCCGGTGTACATCTATTACTCGATGTTTGGTTTCCAACGTGTGGGTGATTTAGTGTGGGCCGCCGGCGATAGCCAGGCACGGGGCTTCTTGATTGGTGGTACTGCAGGTCGAACAACCCTGAACGGCGAAGGTTTACAACACCAAGATGGCCACAGCTTATTGCACTTCGGTACTGTGCCGAATTGTGTGAGCTATGACCCAACTTACGGCTATGAAGTGGCAGTGATCGTTCAAGACGGTATGCGTCGCATGTTCGCTGAGCAAGAGAACGTGTTCTATTACATCACCGTGATGAACGAGAACTACAAGCAGCCAGAGATGCAAGACGGCATTGAAGAAGGTATCTTGCGCGGTGTGTACAAACTGGATGAAGTAAAAGCCAAGAGCGGTAAAACCAAAGCCAAAGGCGAAGTGCGCTTGATGGGCTCAGGTACGATCTTGAATGAAGTACGCAAAGCGGCTTCTATCTTGGCCGAACAGTTTGATATTAACGCCACCGTCTTTAGCGCAACCTCATTCAACGAGTTGGCGCGGGATGGCTTGGATGTCGAGCGCTACAACATGCTCAACCCAACCAAGAAAGAGAAAGTGGCCTACATCACCAAATCGCTTGAGCAGGGCAAAGGCCCGGTGATTGCGGCAACGGATTATATGAAGCTGTACGCAGATCAAGTACGCGCTTGGGTGCCAGGGCCATATCGTGTACTGGGTACCGATGGTTTCGGTCGCTCGGACAGCCGCGAAAACTTACGCCGTCACTTTGAAGTGAATGCGGAGTATGTGGTGATTGCGGCCTTGGCTGAATTGGCCAAAGCGGGCGATATCGATAAGAAAGTGGTGGCGAAAGCGATCAAAGATTTCGGTATCGATACCGACAAAATGAACCCACTCTACGCGTAAGGAGCGACTCATGGCTGATGCAAAAGAAGTTTTAGTTCCCGACGTAGGTGGGGAAGGTGTTGAAGTTATCGAAATCTTGGTGAGCGAAGGCGATAGCATTGATGCAGAAGAGTCGTTAGTTACAGTAGAAAGCGACAAAGCATCTATGGATATCCCTGCGCCATTCGCAGGCAAGGTAAAAAGCCTGAAAGTGAAGGTGGGCGACAAAATTAGCGAAGGCGATCTGCTGGCGTTGATTGAAGCTGCTGACGCTGACAGTGATGAAGCAAGCGACAGCGATTCAGAGGCGAAAGCCGACGACGCTGCCAGCGACGACTCTAGCGACCAAGAAGAAGACACAAAGAACAGCGGTGATCAGGGTAACGACAAAGAAGAAAAGTCGGCACCTAAAGCTGAGACGAGTAAGAAAAAATCGTCGGGTAGCACCGAAGTAATTGAAGTCAAAGTACCGGATATCGGTGATTCTGGTGAAGTGGACGTGATCGAAGTGCTGGTCAGTGAAGGTGATGAGGTGTCGGAAGAAGACGGCCTGATTACCTTAGAAACGGACAAAGCCACGATGGACGTACCGAGTCCGAAAGCGGGTAAGGTGAAGTCGCTGAAAGTGAAAGTGGGCGATAAAGTCAGCGAAGGTTCATTAGTATTAGAGTTGGAGATTGCTGGCGCGGATGATGCCGACGATAGCGAAGACGAGAAAGATACCAGCAAAGACGACGCGAAAGCCGAGTCGAAAGCGGAATCGAAGTCAGAGTCGACATCTGATGAGTCGAGCGAAGGCCGTTCAGAGCGTCGGGATCCCCCGGTGCCTGATCACCCGCTAGGCCGCAAGGGCAAAACCGAGGGCTTGGTGCATGCTTCACCAGCCGTGCGCCGAGTGGCCCGTGAGTTTGGTGTTGATCTAAGCCAAGTCAAAGGCTCTGGCCCGAAAGCCCGGATTCTAAAAGAAGACGTGCAAGAGTACGTGAAGTACGAACTGTCGCGTCCGAAAGCGTCGGCCGCTGCGAACACGGGTGGCACTGGTGGCTTGCAAGTGATTGCTCAGCCGAAAGTTGATTTTAGTAAGTTCGGTGAAGTTGAAGAAGTGGAGCTGACGCGGATTCAACGTATTTCAGGGCCAAACTTGCATCGCAACTGGGTGACTATCCCTCATGTGACGCAATTTGACGACGCCGATATCACGGAATTGGAAGCCTTCCGCAAGGCGGAGAATGAGCAACTAGCCAAGCGTAAAGCCGATGTGAAGTTCACACCTTTAGTGTTCATCATGAAAGCGGTGGCGAAGGCACTCCAAGAGTTTCCAGTATTTAACTCGTCACTTCACGAAGACGGCGAGCGACTCGTGCTGAAAAAGTACGTGCATATTGGTATCGCGGTGGATACACCGAATGGTCTTGTGGTTCCGGTGATTCGTGATGTGGATAAGAAAGGCATTATCGAATTATCACGAGAGCTTACCGATGTAAGCCTTAGAGCTCGGGATGGCAAATTGAAAGCGGCAGATATGCAAGGCGGCTGTTTCTCAATCTCGAGCCTCGGTGGGATTGGCGGCACGGCGTTTACACCTATTGTGAATGCGCCAGAAGTGGCCATTTTGGGTGTTTCGAAAAGTGATATGAAGCCGGTGTGGAACGGCAAAGAGTTTGAGCCACGGCTCACTTTACCGTTAAGTCTGTCATACGACCATCGTGTCATTGACGGCGCTTTAGCGGCACGTTTCACTGTGTATCTGAGCAGCGTATTGTCAGATATTCGGAAAATCATTCTCTAGACAAGACGTACCGAGGAAATCTCGGTACAATATCGCGCGAATTTGACTCGTCATGCTGGCGCAGCAGCTAGCAAAAACGGATAGGGGTAATCATGAGCAACGAAATTAAAACGCAGGTCGTGGTCTTAGGCGCCGGTCCTGGTGGCTATTCAGCAGCGTTCCGTGCTGCAGACTTAGGGTTGGACGTCGTCCTTGTTGAGCGCTACAGCACCTTAGGTGGTGTGTGCTTAAACGTAGGTTGTATCCCATCAAAAGCACTGCTGCACCTAGCGAAGCACATTGAAGACGCCAAGCACCTCGGCGACGCGGGTGTGAGTTTTGGCGATGCGAAAATCGATTTGGATAAAGTCCGTGATCACAAAAACAAAGTGATCAGCCAACTTACCGGCGGTTTGTCGCAAATGAGTAAGATGCGTAAAGTGCAGGTAGTGACTGGTAAAGGTGAATTCACGGGCTCTAACGAGCTGAAAGTATCTGGCGATAAAGACACCGTGATCAAATTTGAGCACGCGATTATCGCGGCAGGTTCTCAGCCCGTTGAATTGCCATTTATCCCACATGATGACGAGCGCGTATGGGATTCAACCGATGCCCTTGAATTACCGTTTGTTCCCAAGAAAATGTTGGTACTCGGCGGTGGCATTATCGGTTTAGAAATGGGCTGTGTGTATAAAGCCTTAGGCTCAAGCCTGGATGTGGTTGAGTTTATGGACCAGCTCATTCCAGCGGCCGACAAAGACATCATTAAAGTGTTTACCAAAGAGATGAAGTCGAAGTTCGACAACATCATGTTGGAAACCAAAGTAACCGACGTTGAAGCCAAGAAAGACGGTATTTACGTTACCTTCGAAGGCAAGAATGCGCCTGAGAAGCCGGTGAAATACGACGCCGTGCTGGTTGCGGTAGGTCGCACGCCAAACGGTAAAAAGCTTGGCGCAGAAAAAGCCGGTGTGGAAGTAACCGACCGTGGCTTTATCGAAGTCGACAAGCAAATGCGTACCAACGTGAAGCATATCTTCGCTATTGGCGATATCGTTGGGCAACCGATGCTGGCCCACAAAGCCGTTCATGAAGGTCATGTGGCTGCTGAAGTGATTTCTGGTATGAAGCACTACTTCGATCCGAAAGTGATCCCATCTATTGCGTATACGGATCCAGAAGTGGCGTGGGCAGGTCTGACCGAGAAAGAAGCGAAAGAGCAGGGACTGAACTACGAAGCAGTAACCTTCCCTTGGTCTGCTTCAGGTCGTGCGATTGCCTCTGGCGCAACCAATGGTTTCACCAAGCTGATCTTTGACAAAGACAACGATCGGATTATTGGTGGTGCTATGGTCGGTTCGCATGCGGGCGAATTGCTCGGTGAGGTATGTTTAGCGATTGAAATGGGCGCCGATGCAGAAGATATCGCGTTGACCATTCACGCGCACCCAACCCTGCATGAGTCAGTTGGTTTAGCGGCTGAGATCTACGAAGGGTCGATTACCGATTTACCGAACAAGAAAGCCAAGAAAAAGTAACGGCACCAACAGAAAGTAAGAGCCAGCATTCAGCAGTGAATGCTGGCTTTTTTGTGCGCACGACCACTCTGGCGTGCCTAAAATCTGAATTGTAAAGAAGGTTAAACACGCTTGAAATAGCGCGGGGGAGGGATATATTTTTGAGGTGCGCATAAAAGGAATCGTGATATTGCTTTTATGTTAAGGACAAATGGACGATCTTAGGGAGAACATCATGAGATATCTGCGATTTCTTTCTACTGTTGCCTGCATTATTGGGGCCTGCCTTGCCAGCCCGGTTTTGTTGGCCAACACCAATGAATGCTCGAACTTTCAAAATCAGGCACTGAGTCAATGTGCTCACTATCAATATAATGTCTTCAATTTACATTTTCGTGATTCGGCGAACATTGAGCACGATGTTTCTGTTTATCGTGTTAAAGATTCGCAGGGCAATGTTGTGAGTGCCGATGTGGATTTCAAGATCCGTTGTGGAGACGCGTGCTTGTCAAACCCTGAAGGTGCCATAGAAGATATTCTGTGGGCATTTCGAGCATCCTACCTTGCGGATTCGTTCTACTATTACCGAGACTGCGACTCTACCCTCGAAGTTTGTTGCGACGACGATTCTTGTTTTGAGATTCACGGAGGCGATAACTCGCCAGCTGTGCAAGATGATTCTCTCGAAGACAGCTCAACGTCGAGCGATGTTTCACCGGCTGCATTGAGTAGAGGTAAAAAAATTCTCGACCTATTACCCATCGTGGATTCGGGCCTGAACATTTATGATCGGTTGATGAATGATAGTAAGAACGAGAAAGAGTTACGCGAAGCGTTAGCAAATGCGCAAGAAACTTCCTCTAAATTTGTATTGATCAATACCTCAGGGGGAGGGAACCAAGTGTGTGTGGATGATGGACAGGTATGTACCGTGCTTGACGGACACGTAAGTATCAGCAGTTCGTTTGCGAACGCAGATCTTTCTCATAGCAATGGATTTAAGTTTAATCAGGCACTGGCAGACTGGTTGAATGAGTGGTTTGAAGGACAAAATGGCTTGGTTTGTTCTCAGCGAATGAGTTGCGACCATGCAAATAACTGTACGGTCACCTTGAGCTGCCGTTAATCTTTCCTCGTAACGTTGAATTCGAATAAAAAAACCAAAAAGCCAGTGCCCATGCTAGAGCGCTGGCTTTTTTTGTCGTGCGATTCATGTGGAATATTGAGCCGCTTTGCAGTACTGATAAATACACATATCAAAGTGTACTTTTAGTTCACCAAAAGAGTCAGCGTTAATTATCAGAAGAACTACTGTACCCCTTGTCAATAAAGGGTTTTGTTGGTCTCGGTTATTTGACCGCTGGTCGCAAAAATAAGGGGAAACCCCTATTTAATTGTAACAAAATGTCATTGCCCATTGTGGGCTTGTTAACGACTTGTTACATTGCCCGAGACAAAATAAAAGGTAGGTAGATTATGTTTAAATCCGGCAAGTTAATTTTAATGGCCTGTTTGGTCATTTTCATCGCAGGTTGTAACTCAACAACAAATACCACAGCGTCTAATCAGTCGACCTTTACGCCAGAGCGCGTGTCGATTCCTGATTATCTCGAATTTTTAGATAACTTAGAGATGTCTATTGCCGAGGGCGAGCCGCGCGAGCTTGATGAGAGCGAGCAGCGCCAATTTGCGTCAATTAAATCAAGCTTGGTGTCTTTGATTGGTACCCGCAGCGATTTGGAAGAATTTGACCAATATGACAAAGAGCGTCTGTTCAACTTGCACCAGCGTTTGCAAACCGTTGTGATTGGCGATCCGTCTACACAAGTGATTTGCCGTCAAGAGCGCACCACGGGCTCAAATATGCGCCAGACCCGTTGCATGACTCGTCAGCAAGCGGATGATGAGCGCAAGCGCGCATCGCAGTTCTTCGGTGATTTGGTCGATTCAGGTCGCTCCATCATGCCAGTAGGTAACTAATACCTGCAGGTTAACGACAAACGTAAGTGCATAAAAACCGGAGCTTAGCCTCCGGTTTTTTATTGCCTCTGAACCTGTACCCAACGCACCGCGTTGGCTCGAGACTGCCCCGAGCACGGAGTGAGAGGCACGATAGTGGGAAAGCCCCGTGGGGGACGCCGTGAATGCATCCGTGCAGGCTTGGGCGCGGCATCCATGCCGCGCACACCCCCACGTGACTTATCCCACTACCGTGCCAGACCTGCTCCAATGGCCCCCAACTCACTGCGTTGGCCTGAGCCTGCCGTGAGCCACGGGTGAGAGGCACGACAGTGGGAAAGCCCCGTGAGGGCCGCCGCAAGTACATCCATGTAGGCTTGGGCGCGGCATCCATGCCGCGCACACCCCCACGTGACTTATCCCACTACCGTGCCAGACCTTCTCCAATGGCCCCCAACGCACTGCGTTGGCCTGAGCCTGCCGTGAGCCACGGGTGAGAGGCACGACAGTGGGAAAGCCCCGTGAGGGACACCGCAGCCTCATACCGGATTGAGTAAGGATAGAGAGATTCTTGACAGACACTGGTATAATCAACCCATTGTAAGCGTGTGCGAGAGCACGGCGCGCTGATTCCATTCGATGAAAAGAAGAGCTGTACCTCGATGACACAGGAAAACAATACACATCACTTGCTAAATTGGGCGGCGGAAACCAAACTGCCGACGCCTTTTGCCGAATTCCGTTTAATTGGTTTTACCGATAAAGCGGGCAAGGAGCATGTCGCTTTGGTGCTCGGTGATGTGACCACCGAGGAGCCGGTGTTAGCTCGGGTGCATTCTGAGTGCTTAACCGGTGATGCCTTGTTTAGCCAGCGTTGTGATTGCGGGCCACAGCTTGAAGCGGCGATGCGCAAGATTGCCCATGAGGGGCGCGGCGTGATCGCCTATTTGCGGCAGGAAGGCCGTGGCATAGGGCTAATCAATAAAATTCGCGCGTATGCGGAGCAAGATAAAGGTTTGGATACCGTTGAAGCGAACGAAATATTGGGTTTTGTTGCAGACGCTCGCGAATACGATATTGCGGCGGATATGTTCGCACAGCTCGGGGTGCAATCCCTGCGTTTAATGACTAATAATCCTAAAAAACTCGCCGCTCTGCGTGAATGTGGCGTTGATGTCGTCGAGCGAATTCCCCATCGTACCGAAGGAACGCCGCACAACGAATATTACTTGGCGACCAAGACTAAGAAGTTTGGACACTTACTGTAACAATTTCGTCGCAAATTCTTATCTGCCCCCTTTGCTTCTTATCCCCGAAGCGCATACACTTCTGTGCGTTCTACAATTTAATAACATATCCCGGCATGCTACTGATGCATGCCCTATGGATGGTTCGAACACCCGTGGAGTCACACATCATGAAAAAATTATCTTTGGTTGCGGCAAGTGTCGCGCTAGCGCTTGGATTAGCGGCTTGTTCGCCAGCTGATCGTGCGGTTACCGATGCGCAAGAAAGCGCTCAAGCACAGCAAGCAGAATTACATTCAGGTCTTATGTTGGACGATTTTGACACTAGCGTACGGCCACAAGACGACCTATTTATGTTTGTAAACGGCACTTGGTATGAAAATACTGAAATTCCTTCCGACCGCCCAACCTACGGTGCATTTAATATGCTTGCCGAAGAGAACGAACGGCGCCTGCGCGGAATTATCGAAGATGCGGCACGCACCGATGCGGAAGCGGGTAGCAACAATCAAAAAATTGGCGATTTCTATGCCAGTTTTATGGATGAAGATCGCATCGAAGCATTGGGTATTAGCCCCATCGAGCCATTTTTAGCGCAAGTCGCTGCGGTCAATAGCCATGCCGAAATGACTTCATTAATGGGTGAGTTGCGTCAGATCGGCGTCGGTGGACCTTTTGGGTTTTACGTGTGGGCCGATGCCCGCAACCCAGACTATTACGCTCTGTATCTGAACCAAGGTGGTTTGGGTCTGCCAGATCGCGATTACTATTTCCGCGACAGCGAAGATTTCCAGAAGATTCGTGAAGCCTACGTACAATACATAGCCGATATGCTGACCGTAGTGGGCCACGACAATCCACAAGACGCTGCAGAGCGGATTTATGCGTTAGAAGAGAAGCTTGCAGAAGCGAGTTGGACCCGCGCCGAAAGTCGCGATGCTGAAGCGACGTACAACAAAAAAACTTATGCCGAAGTCGCCGCGCTCCTCAATACCTTTGATTTAGATGCGTTCGCACCCGCTGCAGCGATTACTGCTGCTGAAGACATGATTGTGCGTATGCCATCATTCTTTGAAGCCTTTGGTGAGCTGTACGCAGAAACCGATCTGCAAACCTGGCAAGATTACATGCAATTGCGTGTCGCGGCGGCATTTGCATCGCGCTTGAGCAGCGACATTGCCGATATTCAATTTGGTTTCTATTCCACCACCTTGAACGGAGTGCCCGAGCAACAAGAGCGATGGAAGCGTGGTGTGCAAGCGGTGAATGGCGCCTTAGGTGAAGTGTTAGGGCAAGAGTATGTCGCTCGCTATTTCCCACCTGAAGCTAAAGCGCGCATGGGTGAGTTGATCGACAATTTGTTGATTGCATTTGAGGAGTCGATCCAGGAATTGGAATGGATGACAGATGAAACCAAAGTGCTCGCACTCGACAAACTAAACAAATTCACGCCCAAAATTGGTTACCCAAACCAGTGGAAAGACTACGGCCCGCTTACCGTAGATCCAACCGATTTGATTGGTAACAGTGTGCGTGCTGCGCAATTCGCTTATCAAGACAATATCGCGGATATCGGTCAGCCTGTTGATCGCGAACGTTGGGGCATGACGCCACAAACCGTGAATGCTTACTACAGCCCAACCGCCAACGAAATCGTATTCCCGGCGGGTATCTTGCAACCGCCGTTCTTCGATATGAACGCCGATGACGCAGTGAACTACGGCGGGATTGGTGCTGTCATCGGTCATGAAATTGGTCACGGTTTCGACGACCAAGGGTCACGTTACGATGGTGATGGTAACCTACGTAATTGGTGGACTGACGAAGACCGTGAGCAATTTGAAAAACGTGCGGATATCCTCGTTGAACAGTACAGCGCATTTGAACCACTACCCGGTTTGAACGTCGATGGTCGCGTATCTTTGGGTGAAAATATTGGTGACCACGTGGGCTTGTTAAGCGCGTACCGTGCTTATCAAAACTCATTAGGCGGCGAACCTTCGCCAGTGCTCGATGGCTTTACCGGAGAACAGCGCTTCTTCTTGAGCTGGGCGCAAATCTGGAAAATCAAATTCCGGGAAGACGCCATGCGCGCGCAACTTGCCCGCGGACCACACGCGCCAGGGAAATACCGTGCGCTTGGAGCACCCCGTAACATTCCAGGATTCTATGAAGCCTTTAATGTACAGGAAGGGGATGGGATGTATTTGCCACCAGAGCAACGCGTCATCCTTTGGTAGTTCTGGCTTGTCAGAAAGCCTCTATGGCTGCGTTATAATTAAAGCTCAATCGGTCACATACCATTAAGGTATGCTCCCTCAATCGCTTCAATTATGCCTTGCCCTAGAGGTTTCTGCCTGCGCTTCTGGTTTGGGTGAGCTGGCTTGTCAGGCATCGCCAATAGCTGCGTTATAACTCGATCTCAATCGGTTACATACCATTAAGGTATGCGCCCTCAATCGATCGAGTTATGCCTTGCTCTTGGCGCGCCTGCCTGCGCTTCTGGTTTGGGTGAGCTGGCTTGTCAGAAAGCCTCTATGACTGCGCTTCTAGTTTGGGGCGTTGGGTGTGGGATATAGATGTGGGGGAGGGGTCCTCTTTGTCAGGGCGTCCGAGGCATGGATGCCGAGGTCGAGCGTCCATGGACTGGACTTGCAGCGTCCCTGACAAAGAGGACCCCTCCCTCACGTCGGAAGGTCTACGCCCCTTCACCACGTGAGAGGCTAGGCTCGGAGGGCCAACGCGGTGCGTTGGGTACAGAGCATAAAAAAAGCAGCGCCTTGGCGCTGCTTTTTAGTTTCCGGAGTGGGTTGCTTACGCAGCCATGGCCCGGTTAATCAGCATACGCAGGTAATCGTAATGCTGGCTTGCGGCGACATCTGAGCGACGTGGCGCGCGCATTAGCTTAATGCGGTTGAGCTGAGCAACAGCTGCGGTTTTGCTGAGATTGTCGTAAGAAGAACCGTTCTCAAAACCAGCGATGCTGATTAAACGCTCTACATACTCGATCTGCAAGTTCTTCGCAGTGGTCGTAAGCGGCTTGTTGCTTTGGAACACGGCGTCGGTCAGGTCACCCATCACTTCGTTCAACGGATAGGTGTTGCCATAACGGGTGCTATCGGTAATCCGTTGCATCACCGCAGGGTGAAGAAGGTGGTTCAACACATTGCGTTGCATGTTCAACACCATATCGTGGAACGCAGGATCTTCGTTCTGCCCCCAGTGACCAAAGCCACGGCGTTGTTGCTGCATATACGCAAGCACGGGCTCCATAGAGTGAAGAGCGTCTGGTGCAAATACGTAATCGGTTAGCACTTGCATCGCTTGCTTCTGCTTGTCGCGTGGCACGGGTGTAAATGGCTTCACATCGTCGGCTTGGCCAACCACAGCACGCTCCACATAGACACCACCGATTTGGCGCGATACTACGCCGGCTTTGCCTGCGTAGTGGCCTGCTAAACGCATGGCAGAAGAACGTACCCGCTGATGGGAACGACCATCGACACGCGCTCGATCAAGTAACTCACCGAGGGTATGGTTAACGGTTACAAAACGATCCCGCGAGTAAGCCACTGGATCCGACGACATATCGCCAATCATGACCCGTGGATCAATATGACGGCCTGGGGCACGCATATCGTCGGCGTCGTTACCAAACATCAATTCTGGCTGGTGCGAGCGCGATAGAATTTGCTCTAAACGCGCTTCTTCAGCGTCCGCATCGGCTAGAGCAGGGCTGTAGCCATACTCAATGGCCCAACTATCGTAAGGACCGACAACATATTGATAAAAGTCACCTTGAGTCGTGCCTGGTGGGGCGATGTTAACCGGCGCATAGTCCATCACAGAGCCAGTTAGCACGCCTTGCGTTAACGACGCGTCGTGTACTTCTTTCTCGTCCCACAAGTTGGATGCTTTCATGTTGTGGTTCAAACCTAAAGTGTGGCCCACTTCGTGCAAAATAACGTGAATTAGCGCTTGGCGCAGTAATTCGTTATTATCCATGTCTTCGCCTTCAAGCAGGCCAGACATCGCACGCCCCGCGATCAAATCTTGATGAATCGCATGACCCTGCGAGCAGTATAGCCCCGCACCATGGTCGTGATCGTGGTGATGAGTTTCACCATAAAGCGCGTCTTCAATCCAGCGATTACTCATGTAGACATATTCCATCATAATGTCTGCAGCAATAATCTGGCCGGTCAACGGATGCGCAACCGATGGACCATAGCCACCAAATGGAGGCCGCGGTGAAGACGTCCAGCGAATCACGTTATAGTTGATATCGCCCGCATCCCAATCCGCATCGTCGGGTTGAATGCGTACTTCAATGGCGTTCTTAAAGCCAGCAGCTTCAAAGGCTTTGTTCCAGCCAAGCACTCCTTCCGCAACGGTGTCGCGCCATTCTTCTGGTGTGGTGTTTTCAATCCACCATACGATCGGCTCGACCGGCTCAGAAAGCGCCGCATCAGGATCTTTCTTCACTAAGTGCCAGCGATTGATGACATCGTTGTACGGAGCCCAGTCGGCACTGGTCATGTTGTCGAACTGCTGGGTGAAATAACCAACGCGCGCGTCGTCGCGACGTGGTTGGAAATCATTGTCTGGCAATGCAATAAACGAATGTTGCAAGGTAATGGTAATAGACCGCGGATCCGTGATGGCTGGTGTTCCCCATACCGTTGGGTTTGGATTATTGAAAACATAATCAACCACCACATCCATATTTTCAGGGTACACCCGCTTGTTCACGATACGGCTTTGATCTTTGTTCAAGTTGCCCAGTGAAAACGACGGGCCTGATTGATTACCGCGCGACCATGGCGCTACGCGGTGTAAGGCTTCACTTAAAATCAGATCTTGCGCGTTCAGTAGAATCCGGCCGTCTTCTTCGATGCGGATTTTTAGGCTTGCCAGAGTCGCTTCGCTGATATTGGCATCGGCAGCTCGCGATAGGGCAGACGACTCATCAAACTGAAAACGATCGTTACGGGCAACGATGTCGATACGATCGAAATAACGACGAAACTCGATCAGTTTGGTTTCCCGATAGTTCCCGCGAAAGTGACCGGCCTCAACCACGCCATCGGCGGTTGTGGCAAAATACAAAAACGGCGTATTCAACTGACTTTCAGTGATTGAAAGTAGCATTTCGCCGGTTTTAGGGTCGCGATAGAAATTGAACAAGCCTTCGTGGGTTTCATGATCTTTAATATGATCAGCGTAGGTTTTTTCTTCCCCGTTACCGTTGCCGTTTTTGTTGCCATTATCGTCGGTAGCAAATGTGGGGGTAGCCAGAAGCATGCAGAGGATGCTACTGGTAATAAATGTTGTTTTCATGGTGTGTGTTGTCCCTGATTATTTAACCATCACATTCTAGCGAGTTGTTTACTAAAAATAAAAAACGAAAAAGTAAGAAAATGTGTTTTTGCGTTGAGTAGAGGGTTATTGTTGTTCAATGCCATGTTGTTCACGCTATGAACTGAAATAAATCGATTAAATGAGAGCAAAGAATGCAAATTCGACCGACGCGACTGAAGCGCGATGTGCTCGCAAGCATCCATTATCATCGCAAGCCGCTATTGGCGTTTTATCTCTATTTTGCGGTATTCGCCTTTGCTTTGTGGGCGCCGGTCACGGGTTGGATGCTCACAGGCTTGGTTCGCGCAGCGGGGCAAGCGGCCATTGGAAATGAAGACCTGTTACGTTTCGCCATTACGCCGTATGGCATGATCTGGATTCTGCTTGCCTTAACCTTAGCGGCTGTCCTGATCTTCTTACAGCATGCAGGCATGATGCTGGTTGCAACGCGCGATGCCCGCGGGAAATTTCACTCCGCCACCAACGCGCTATGGCAAGTGGTCAAGCGGTTACCCAAGCTACTAGCTTTGGGCGTAATCCAAGTAGGCACCCACCTCCTGCTCTTATTGCCATTACTCGCGGTGATTGTGTTTGCTTTTCAATCGCTGCTGGCGTCGTATGATATCTATTATGTACTGCAGGCCCGTCCTTTTGAGTTCTGGGCATTTTTGGCGGTTCTTGTCGGCTGTTTTTTCGTGGCCCTGGCGGTGAATGGGAGTCTCTATGTACGCTGGATGCTGGCGCTGCCTATTTTACTCACAGAGGGGCGCACGCCATGGCAAGCATTAACGCGCAGCGCGGAGCTCACCTGTTCTGTGCGTCTCAAGCTTGGCGGCACTGTCGTATTGATTGCGGCTATCGTTGCTTTGATACCGGTCACCATATCCCTATTGTTTGATGGTTTTGGATGGTTGATTACTTCGCTGCTTCCTGCCCAATATGGTGTGCAAATCGCCATGATGGTGTTGCTGTTGGCCACCTACGCGTTAGCCAATTTATTGGCCGGTTTTATCGGCGTGAGTAGCAATAGCTTGGTGATGCTAAAAATTTATCATCGTCGCTGCAAACAGAAGCGGGGGGTTACTATTGATACAGAGCCGCGCTATGCGGGCTGGTGCGCGGCGGGGGTGGAAATCGCCGTGGTGGTTGTGGCGTTGGCCCATTTATTGATTGCAATGAATGCCTTTGACGACCGTCAAGAGGTATTGAATATCGCCCATCGTGGACATTCTTGGGATGCGCCTGAAAATACCTTAGCGGCCGTGGAAAAAGCCATTGCGTCGGGCGCACATTATATTGAGATCGACGTGCGGCATACCGCCGATGGCGTTTTAGTGCTGAAACATGATCGGGATATGCTGCGAATTGCAGGCGACCCACGCGCCATTTGGGAGATCCCTTACGAGGAGTTAGCGGCGATGGATGCGGGCGGTTGGTTTGCCCCTGAATTTCGCGGTGAGCCTGTTCCGACATTGGCTCAAGTCATTGAAAGTGTGCGTGGTCGTGCAGGTTTATATTTAGAAGTGAAAAGTGCACCACAAATGCCCAACTTAGTACCCATGGTGATTGAGCAACTCGCCGAAGCGGATATGTTAGAACACACCATATTCGCTTCCTTGTCGTCGGCAGATTTGTTTGAGGCACAGGCCTTAGCGCCGGAACTCCGCACCAGCTTGTTGGTGCATACGGCAGTTGGGGTGGTGGAACGCCAGCCATTTGATATGCTGGCAATGCGCGACGCGCTCGTTACACCGAGTCGACTTACCCGTGTGCGCCGCCATGATCAGCAATTGCATGTGTGGACCATTAACGACCCCATGCAGATGCGGCGCTTTCTGGATATCGGCGTGGATGGCATTATCACCGACCGGCCTGATGTGTTAACTGAAGTTATCCAAGAACGCGCAGCCATGTCACGGCCAGAACTTTGGCTTATGCGTTTTCGCCATTGGCTTTGGTAAGTAGCGCCATTGATGACGCCACCGAACGAGGGGAGTACGACAATGAAACAAGCACAAGCTCAGGCACACAGCGTGATTGATCAAATGCCATCACCGGTGGGCTGGTTGCACCTGCAGGTTTGCGCAGATGGGGTTACATCGGTGCATTTTGCCGATGAAGCCATTGCTGATGCCACAGTGGAGGCTCAAGACATCACTGCGGACCAGCATGGGGTGATGACCCAACTTAAACAAGAGTTGAATGCCTACTTTGCCGGCCACTTACAGCAATTCAGCGTGCCGTTAGCGCCCCACGGCACTGATTTCCAACAGCAGGTATGGGCGGCGTTACGCCGCATACCTTATGGCGAAACCTGGTCGTATCGGGATCTCGCGCAGCAGGTGCAGCGCCCGCAAGGGTATCAAGCGGTGGGGCAAGCCAATGGGCGAAATCCCATTGGCATTATTGTACCTTGTCATCGTGTGATTCAGGCAGATGGCAGTCTTGGCGGGTATGCAGGCGGAGTGGACCGCAAGTCTTGGCTATTACGCCATGAACTTCGGGTGTCCAAGAACCTCTAAGCTATACACTCAGATGATACTGGGTTTTAGCGCCAACGCACGTACACCAAAAGCAGACATGAAAGGCCGAGGAGGCAGAATTTGTACTTATTGAACGGCATCAAGTGGGTGCTTGTAACGAGCACCCTGATGATCCTATTAGTCAGCTGTAGTCGTGATGATGTAGCGCGCTCCGCATGGCCATCAGGCCAATTACCCACCATTGAACACCAAATGCAGGAGCTCAATAATTTTCAGTTGGGTCCCTGGCGCGGCTGTAACGTGGATTTTGAACGAGGGCAAATCTGGGGTGTGGCGGGTTACCAAAACTATTGGGTATGTCGTGGCACAGTATCTGGTGAGCATCGCTATGCGATTACCTTGTTAGCGGCGCCAGGGAACGAAACGGGGCAGCAAGTGAAACTCGAATTTCGCCGCGGCCATGAACAAGGGATGAATGCGTTGCTTGGCGTGTTTTTCCGCCTTGCTGGGGTCGACAATGACCAAGAGCGCCTGCGCATGCGTTCAGATGTGAGTCGTTATTTAATTACGCCTCCGGATGTGCGGGCCATGGTGCAAGCAAGTGTAACCCCCAATAATTTGATTATGGAAATGGGCTATAACATCCCGCGCAGTGGTTACACCACGCTTGAAATTAACGCCCATATAACAGCCCTGGCGGATGAGCTCGAGTAACTAAATCCGTTTTAAAGGCAATAATTTGGCATAAAAAATTGCATAATCCGGGGATTTGAACCATAACCCTAGATGTCGTTTTTCAAAGAAGTAAGCGCTGCAGTAGAACGTAGAAAATAGTGATCCAAAGTAACCAACAACTAAAGGAACAACAATAATGAATTGGTATTTGGAAGTATTTAGAAAGTATACGGTTTTTACAGGCCGCTCACGTCGCGCAGAGTACTGGTGGTTTATTTTAATCAATATGATCATCGCCTTTATTCTCGGCTTTATTGACGGTTTTTCGGGCACCTTTAACGAGCAATTTGGATTAGGGTTATTGAGTGGCATTTACATGTTGGTCATCTTGATACCGAGCATTGCCGTGGCGATTCGCCGTTTACATGATACGGGCCGATCCGGTTGGTGGATGCTGATCCTCTTCGTACCGCTCATTGGCGGCCTGGTGTTCCTTGTGTTTATGCTGTTGCCAAGCGAAGCGGGCGAGAACAAATGGGGCCCCAACCCTATTGAGCAGGGTGCGCAACCGGCATAGTACAGCCACCACGTGACATTGTAACCGTATAGAGGCAGGCGCTTAGCCTGCCTCTTTGCGTTGCAGCATCAAGCTGAACATCACCGGCACTACAATGAGGGTGAGCAAGGTGGCGAAGCCGAGGCCAAACATAATGGTCACCGCCATGCTGGCAAAGAACACATCAAATAGCAGCGGTAGCATACCGAAGATGGTGGTGATTGCGGCCATGGTAACCGGACGCACCCGACTCACAGCGGCGTCAACTAGCGCATTATAGGGTGACTTCCCGCTGCGCTCTTCGGTGTTGACTTGCTCTACAAGAACGATGCCATTCTTAATCACCATCCCGGTGAGGCTTAATATCCCGAGCAATGCCATAAAGGTGAAGGATTGCTGGGTCACTAGCAGGCCAATGGTTACGCCAATAATACTGAGCGGTACTGTTGTCCAGATCACCAAGGCTTTGCGGGTGGAGCTAAATAGCAACACGGTAATAATAAACATCGCCAAGTACCCTAAGGGCAACGACGAGAACACTGCAGCCCGCGCATCTCCCGATGCCTCATGCTCGCCACCCCATTGCACCTCATAACCGGAAGGAATGGTCATGGCTTCAATATGGGGGCGCACCCGAGCAAACATTTGCGCCGGGGTTTCTTCATGTAAGGGATCTGCATCCGCCATGACGGTCAGGGTACGCTTGCGATCGCGACGTTGAATCACACTTTCTTCCCATTCGAGGGGGATATCATCGATCACTTGGGCAATCGGCACGTAGCGATTCAGCGCCGGGCTATATACTTGAATATCATGCCATTGCTCAAGGTATACCCGTTCTTCTTCTGGGGCGCGCACCAAAATGGGCAGGAGATCTGTACCATCACGATACACTCCAACGCGTTTGCCGCGGAAGTTGGCGAGCAGTAGATCGTCTACGTCTTGTTTACTAATTCCGACCCGTCGGGCGTGCGTTTCATTAAATTGCGGGCGGAGCACTTTGCCTCGCTCACGCCAGTTATCTCGTACAAAGGTTAATCCGGGGTCGGCGCTAAGAATCGCTTGCGCTTGAGCGGAGAGCTGGCGTAGCGTATCTGGATCCGAGCCGATAAAGCGCACTTCAACGGCGGCTTTTACCGGAGGGCCAATTTCCATTCGTTTGATCTTGGTGCGTGCGTTCGGATGGAACTGCGCCAAATAATCTCGGGTGGCGGCGATCATGTTGGGCATATCGTCGCTACTATTTACCCGAACTAACAGTTGGCCGTAATTTTCATTATCGAGTTCCACTAAATAAGGCAAGGAGAAGCGTGGGGCGCCACGACCAACCGTCGTGGCCACTTGGGTCACAGCCTCTTGTTGCTGTAACCATTGTTCAGCCGCCTGCAGATCTTCAGCCGTTGCTCGGATATCGGTGCCTTGGGGGTACCAGAAATCAACAAAGAATAGCGGAGTATTGGAGCTTGGGAAAAAGCTTTGTTTTACTGCTTGAAAGCCCACAACGCTGCCACCCAATAACACCAGCATCATCAGCATCGTCACGATGCGATGCCGCAAGGCCACCTGTAGAAGACGGCGATAACCGTTATAGATAGGTTTGTTGTACAGATCCCGCTCACTTCCCGCTACAGGCACACCTTTGCGGAATAGCCGGTCGCCTAAGAATGGAATCAGTATCAAGGCGGTAATCCAACTAAGCCCCAATGAGATCAGCAATACCCAGAACAGGGCGCCGGCAAATTCCCCGGTAGCGTCGGCGGATAAACCAATGGGTGCAAAAGCGATAATGGCGATCACCGTGGCCCCGAGCAAGGGCATGGCGTTTTGTCGAATCACATCCTGCGCTGCACGCAGTCGGGTTTGGCCTTTTTGGATCCCCACCAACATACCTTCGGTGATCACAATGGCGTTATCCACCAACATACCCAGGGCAATAATGAGGGCACCGAGGGATACCCGATGGAGATTGATATTAAACAGGTGCATAAAGATAAAGGTGCCCAGCACGGTAAGTAAGAGCACCAAACCGATAATAAAACCACTGCGCAGGCCCATTGTGAGCAGCAGGGCAACCATCACGATCACCACCGCTTGGGCGAGGTTCATCAGAAAGCCCGATACCGATTTATTTACTTCTGCAGGTTGGTCGTAGATGGGGGTAAGTTCCATCCCTACAGGGGTTGCGTAAGTAAGCTCCGCAAGGCGTTGATTGAGTTGCTTACCCACTTCTACCACGTTCACATTATTGGCAAAAGATACCCCGATCCATAACGAGGCATCGCCGTTAAAGCGAAGAATCTGACGTGGGATCGGCTCAACTTGTCGGTAAATGGTGGCAACGTCGCCTAGAAAGATTTGTTCGCGGGCTCCGGGGTTGCTAATGATCAGAGTGCTGAGTTGTTCTACCGAGGAAAATTCACCACTGGTGGCAAAGCGCACGGCATCGTCTTGCAGGCGCACGCGACCGGCGTTGGATACGGTATTCTGAGTCGCTAAGAGCTCGTAAATACGTTGCGGCGGAATACCCAAATTGGCCAAGCGTGCCCGCGATACTTCTGCCACCACTTGTTCTTGCTGCTCACCAGCGATCACGACTTTGGCGACACCAGGCACGAGCGCCAATTCCCGCCGTAAATACTTGGCGTGGTCGCGAAGTGCGGGGAGGGAGTAGCCGTCGCCGGTAAGAGCTAACAGCACGCCGTACACATCGGAGAAATCATCTTGCACCACGATGGGGCCAGCGCCTGGCGGCAAGTGGCGCGCGTAATCGTTTACTTTACGTCGCAATTCATCCCAAATTTGTGCCAGTTCTTTGGCACGATACTGATCCTGCATTTCCACCATAATTTGGCTCTGGCCCGCCGTTGAGGTGGAGGTGATATGCCGAATATACGGCAGTTCCTGCAGCACATTTTCCAAAGGAACGGTAATTTCTTCTTCTACTTGCTGCGGTGATGCGCCGGGATAGGGTGTCACCACTAAGGCTTGCTTGATGGTGAATTCGGGATCTTCCAGTCGTCCGAGGTTTTGCAGCGCAATGGTGCCGCCAATCAATAGGATCAGAAGAAATATCCAACTGCTGGTGGGGCGCTCAATGCTATAGCGCGCGATATTCATGACTACAGCCCTCGCTCACGAACCCAAGGACGCACGCGCTGACCTTCATGTAACTGATGCACCCCAGCAATCACGACTTGCTCGCCTTGCTGCAAGCCCGCCACAATTAAAATATCACTGGATGATGCCGGCCCAATGGTTACCCGGCGTTGCTCAAGGATTCCGCTGTCGCCATTCTCAGATTGATATACCCACACCATGCGTTCTTGGTGCTGTAACGGTGAGTTGGGGGGCACAAATACCGCAGAGATGGGTACGCGTACCGTATCTTGTTGCTGTGGCAGCACTTGCTGGCTATCGATGATGACACTGGCGGTCATCCCCGGCAGGATATTGCCGTTCTTCGGCGTAGGTAAGGTAAACACCACGCGGTAGGTATTGGTGGCAGGATCGGCGATCCGATCCCATTGCCGCAGTTGCCCCTTAAAAATCGTATCTGGCATAGAATCGAACACAATATCGGGCTGGTATTGAGTTTCCCGACGCACTTGTGCAAACAAGCGTTCTGGTACCTGAATGCTGACATCAATCATATCGTCGACATGTAGGGTGACCACGGGTTGTTGCGGGCCAATGTTTTCATAGAGCTCGACATGTAGATTGGCAATCACACCAGCAAAAGGCGCAGTGAGACGCGTGTAACCGAGATTGGCTTTGGCGGTATTTAGATTGGCGCGAGCCACTTGCACTTCGGCCCGGGCTTCATCGAACTGAGAAGCAGAAATGATATTTTGATCTAATAATCGTTCTAACCGGCGAAATTGCGCTTCCGCCAATTCGGCCCGTGCTTGTGCTTGGGCCACAGTGAGTTCGTAGTCGGTTGGGTCGAGGGCTGCAATTAAATCCCCTTGATTCACAGCCTGACCCGGTCGCCAAGGTAATTCATGAATTTCACCGCCCACACGAAAGGTCAGATCGGCGGTTTGGGTGGCCTCCACTACCGCCGGGAAACGACGAATATCGCCGCTGCTGTGATGGCCCACCGTGTATAAATTCACCGGGCGCAGCACGTCAGATGTTTCCTGCGCAACCTCGCTGCAGGCGCTCACAAATAACGCGACAAAAGGGATAATCAGTAGCGCGGTACGGGATATGTGGGCCATGTAACACTCCTTGGCAACAACCTAAGCTGAAATTCGACCTTGCTAGTGTAGCTATGCTATATATAAAGATATATTGAATTAAATTTAGATATTTATTCAGATAATCTTAACAAGAGGCGTGTTTTGTGAAGATCTGGCCTATTCGTGTGCTCAGCACGCTCATTGCAACAGGAAGTTTGCAAAACGCCGCCGAGCAGTTGCATCGCACCCCGGCAGCACTCAGCATGACGCTATCGAATCTCGAGAACGAACTTGGTTTCACCCTACTTGATCGCTCGGGATATCGTTTGCAATTAACCCCGCAGGGCAGTCAGTTTTTGCGTCATGCCCAAGAATTATTGCGTCAGCACGATCGCCTAAACTCCATCGTGACCCAATTACGGGAAGGGGCGGAGCCACAGCTTTTGTTGTCGTACGATTACACCTGTAATCCCGACTTATTGCTCAGCGCGCTCAAGCGCATTCAACGTGACTTTCCGGTCACGGAAGTGTTTGTAAGTGGTCACTCACAGCTTGAGGCTTTAAAAGAAGTCGCCGAAGGCTTGGCGGATATTGCGCTTACACCTTGGTTACCCACGTTTCAGCAAATGGCCGATTTCGAGAGCTTACGGGTTTCTCAGTTTGACCTCGTGGTGGCCATCGCCAAATCCTTAGTGGATGAGCTGGGTATGCCCCGTAGCCGGGATGCGTTAAGTGAGCTACCTTATCTATTACCGCGCAACCTCAACATGGGCATTAACCCAGAGCAAATTTATCGGATAGCCGGGAAATCACGCTTGCGTGTAAATGACTCCCACACCTTGGTAAGGTATTTGCGCGCGGGTTTGGGGTGGGGCATTGTGCCCCGAGATTTGGTGCAGCGAGAAATTCAAAAAGGGACCTTGCTTGAAATTGATATCCCCGGTTTTCTTGACCATATCTCCGCTGAAGTGCATTTAGTGAAGCTATCCTCGAAACAATTAGGCCCAGCGGGCGCTCAGCTATGGAATGAATTCGCTGAGCGCGAGGGTAGTCAGCAGCGGGTAAAAAAACGGGCAGCACGGGTGCAGTCCCATGTCACACAATCGTCATCGCGCTGACATATATTAGAAGATAACGATAATTTTTAATGGGTAAGGATTACTTGCATGGATCGTCCAGCAATTTCATTTCGTGAAGCACTCGCCGTGTGGTGGAAGATCGGTTTGCTTAGCTTCGGCGGACCCGCGGGCCAAATCGCCCTCATGCACCGCATTGTTGTGGAAGAAAAGAAGTGGCTGGATGAAGATCGATTTTTACACGCGCTGAATTATTGCATGCTCTTACCAGGGCCTGAAGCCCAGCAATTAGCCACCTATGTGGGTTGGCTTTTGCATGGAGTGCGCGGCGGTATTGTGGCGGGGGTGCTCTTTATTGTGCCAGGCGCGGCGATGATCTTGGGCCTGTCGTGGGCTTATGTGCTGCTCACAGATGTGAGTGCAGTGGCTGGGTTGCTGTTTGGATTAAAAGCCGCCGTATTGGCCATTGTCGCTCAGGCGTTGGTGCGGTTAAGTCAGAAAGCGTTAAAAACAGGATTGGCGGCCGCGCTGGCGCTCGGTGGGTTTCTTGCGCTTTTCGTGTTCTCGTTGCCGTTCCCTCTCGTGGTGCTAGTCGCGGCGGTGGTTGGATGGTTTTTCACTAATTACAATCACGTCGACCTTCAGAACGCACCGAAAGTCGCGCCCGTTTATTGGCCCGGCACTAAACGCGCCGCACTGATTTGTGCGGGGCTCTGGGTTGGCACCATTTTGCTCTTGATGGGTCTTTGGACCGACGGTAGTGTCTGGACTCAGATTGCGTTGTTTTTCTCAAAACTGGCGGTCGTCACCTTCGGTGGCGCCTATGCGGTTCTAGCTTATGTGGCCCAGCAAGCGGTGGAAAACTACGGCTGGCTGCAACCGGGCGAGATGCTTGATGGCCTAGGGCTTGCGGAAACCACCCCCGGCCCCCTGATTTTGGTCACTCAGTTTGTCGGCTTTTTGGCAGGGTTTCGCGCGGAAACCGGGATGCATCCACTGGCCGCAGCCACACTAGCCGCGTTACTTACCACCTGGGTGACTTTCTTGCCATGTTTTCTGTGGATCTTTGCCGGTGCTCCCTATGTGGAAAAACTGCGCGGGATGCCCCGTTTAAGTGCCGCACTCGCTGCCATTACCGCTGCTGTGGTCGGCGTTATTGCCAACCTCGCTCTATGGTTTGCGCTCAATTATTTATTCACAGAGCGGTTTACTTTTGAAACCGTAGGGGTCTCAGTGTTGTTGCCACAAATAGGGTCCGTTGATGTGTATGCATTGGGGCTCACAGCCGTGGCGCTATTCTTAGTTTTCGGTTTAAAGTGGGGTATCTTTCGCTTGCTTGGCGTCATGGCCGCCGCAGGGTTGCTGGTGCAGTGGTTCGGCATGTGAGATTGATACACATCAACCAGAGTGTCGGTTCAGCTTGCTGCATTTTTTTGTCGCCAGTACACTAGAAAACAGGATGCTTGGGATGCTGACTCCAGCCGAGCATGAACAACAACAAAATACTCGCCCCCTATCCAAGGAGTTCGCTGGTTTTGACCTTTTTGCGCGATTTTGGCCATGCACTGCTCCATGCCTGTAGAAATCTATTGCCCATTGTGGCAGTGGTGCTGGTATTCCAGTTTTTAGTGCTGCGACAAATGCCTGAAAATGGCCTTTCCATGGTGATTGGCTTGGGCATTGTTGCCATTGGCGTCGCTCTCTTTTTGCAAGGCCTAGAACTTAGTATTTTCCCCGTCGGCAAAAGTCTGTCTAATCAATTTGCGCGTAAAGGCTCGTTTTGGCTGTTACTTGCCTTTGGCTTCTGCCTTGGCTTTTCTGCGGTGGTCGCAGAGCCGGCCTTGATTGCGGTTGCGGAGCAAGCACAAGCCATCAGTGAAGGCCGCATAGATGCGCTCACTTTACGCCTCTTGGTCGCGTTATCCGTCGGATTTGTTGTATCCCTAGGAATCTTTCGCACCATTATGGGTTATCCCATCCAGTGGTTTATGATTATCGGTTACATCCTGGTGGTCGCCGTGACCTACTTTGCTCCTGAGGAAATCGTGGGCTTGGCATATGATTCTGGTGGCGTGACAACCAATATTGTCACCGTGCCTCTGATCGCTGCTTTGGGTATTGGTTTAGCCGCGTCAATCCGGGGCCGTAATCCGCTTATGGATGGCTTCGGCTTAGTGGCATTGGCGGTGATGGTGCCAATGATTGCGGTGCAGCTGTATGGGATTGTCGTTTTTAGTCAACCCGCGCCAGATATAGACGCCAGTTTGCTCGCGCGTGATACGGAGGTGGCTACGGGCGCTCTAGCCATGTTACTCGATCTTGCGGCCATGGTGCGCGACGTACTGCCGATTATTATCACGATTCTCTTTTTCCAATACATCGTATTGAAACGAAATCTCGCCAATCCGCGCAAGGTGACCTTTGGCTTTCTTTTGGTCATCATCGGTTTATACGCTTTTGTGGTAGGGCTAAAAATCGGTCTGTTCCCCATTGGCACCAGTATGGCTGATCAGCTCATGGCGATGGATGGCTATCTATTTGTGTACTTATTTGCTTTTGCGATTGGTTTTGCCACAACCATGGCGGAACCGGCATTGATTGCGGTGGGCAAACAAGCAGAAGAGGCGGCTGCGGGTAAACTCAACGGCAGTGCCATTCGTATTTTAGTGGCTTTCGGCGTGGCTATCGGGATCACCATAGGCGTGCATCGCATTATTGATGGCGGCTCTATGCATTACTATGTCATGGGAGGTTACATACTAGTAATTTTCCTGACCTTAATCGCGCCTAAGTACATTATTGCATTAGCCTATGATTTAGGTGGAGTGACGACATCAGAGGTAACCGTGCCTCTGGTCACGGCCTTAGGTATTGGTCTTGCCACCAATATTGAAGGGCGAAATATACTTATCGACGGCTTTGGCTTAATTGCCTTTGCGTCTATCTTCCCGATTGTGACGGTGATGATTTACGCCATCGTTATGCATATCTGGAATCATTTGCAAGAAAAGAGGGCAGAAGCATGAAATTTTCGGTGTTAGTTGCCATTGTTCCAGAAGACTTAGAACAAGAGGCTATTGATGCAGCGCGCGACCAAGGTGCCGGTGGCATCACGCTGATGTCGGGTCGTGGCATTAGCAATTCCGCCAAGAAATCATTCTTTGGCTTGCAATACGACGGCAGCCAAGTGGTTCTGTTGATGGTGTTAGAAAAGAGCTTGTCGCTGCAAGTGATGAAAGCAGTACAAACCGTGATCATGCCCGATGGCGAAGATTCGCGGGGGTTAGTTTTTACCCTGCCATTGGAGCATATTGGTGGTATTGACCACACGCAATTGGAAAAATTTGAGCAGTACGTGAAAGAGTGCATGTAGCAAACACTCACGACGCAGAGGATATCAACATGAAAGTGAACGATTTGATGGTCAAAGAGGTGATTACGATTTCTCCTTTTGCCAAACTACGGGAAGCCTTAAGTAAGCTGAAAAGTCACGATATCAAATCACTCGTGGTCGAGAAGCAGAACGATGGCGATGCCTACGGGATCATTACATATACGAATATTTTGAAAACCGTAATTGCCGAAGAAGGCGATATCGATATGCTTAATGTGTACGATATTTGTGCCAAGCCCGCGCTGACCGTTGGCAAGAGCCTTGCTGTGAAGCACGTGGCTAGCATGATGGTGCAACATCATGTGAAGCGGGTACTGGTGGTTGAAGATAATGAGCTGGTGGGGTTTGTGACCATGGACGACATGATGGACGAATTGCTGAAACAGGTTGAGTAATCATGCTCTATTTCTTTCACGGTTTGGAGAGCGGTCCCCATGGGCAAAAGTATCATTTGCTCAAGGCTCAGTATCCCGAAGTCACCTCACCGGATTTTCAGGGTATGGATCTTAACCAGCGCATTGCCCATGCGGAGCGTATCACGCGAGATCAGCACGGACTTACCGTGGTTGGCTCTTCCTTTGGTGGCTTGCTCGCAGCGCGTTTGTACTCTTTGTATCCCGAGCGCTTCAAAGCCTTGGTATTGCTTGCTCCCGCGGTACATACGGAAGAAGGGGATCGAGTAGAGCAGTTACCCCCAGCCTCGCATATTCGCGTACTGCATGGTTTGGCTGATGATGTAGTGCCCCACGCGAAAGTAGATGCTTTTTGCCAACGCTTTGGTTTGGAGATTATCAGCGTCGACGACGAACATCGTCTTGCAGCCGAAAGCTCGCAACAAGCCATTCTGGACCTCCTCGCTCAAGTTTATGAGCGGTCTTAATCAGGCATAACAGTCTCTGTATTCACCCAAGTTGGGTTAGCTATAAACAGTGTGAATGGCTGAAATAGCCTTTCACCGGCCTGCTTACATTCAATTTCAGCGCTAAATCGCGTATAATCCGCCCGTTTTCCATCATGTCTGCCTTGGTGCTGAATCCCTAGCGCCAGTGGGCGGGCACGCAAATCAAGAGGAATCATTTGTGTTAGAACAGTATCGCGCACATGTGGCCGAACGCGCCGCAGAAGGTATTCCCCCTAAGCCTCTGAATGCAGAGCAAGTATCTGAGCTGGTTGAGCTGTTAAAGAGCCCGCCAGCGGGCGAAGAAGAATTCTTATTTAATCTGATCAGCGAGCGGGTGCCTCCGGGCGTCGACGAAGCTGCCTATGTGAAAGCGGGCTTTCTTGCCGCAATCACGAAAGGTGAAGTTCACTCACCAATCATTAGCAAAGAACAAGCGGTAAAACTGCTGGGCAATATGCACGGCGGCTACAACATCGAAACCCTCGTTTCGTTGTTAGATAACCCTGAGTTGGCAGAGCTTGCGGGTGAAGAACTCAAACACACGATTTTGATGTTTGATGCCTTCCACGATGTGGAAGATCGCATGAAAAATGGCAATGCCGTGGCCAAAGCTGTGGTGGAGTCGTGGGCCAACGCGGAGTGGTTTACTAACCGCCCAGAAATGCCTGAAAAAATCACCGCTACTGTATTTAAAGTAACCGGCGAAACCAACACCGACGATTTGTCGCCGGCCCCGGATGCTTGGTCACGTCCAGACATTCCGTTGCATGCCAAAGCCATGTACAAAATGCCTCGTGAAGGCATTACCAATGCGGCAGAGCAAATTGCGGAACTGAAAGAAAAAGGCAACCCAGTTGCGTTTGTCGGTGACGTAGTCGGTACCGGCTCTTCACGTAAATCAGCCACCAACTCGGTATTGTGGCTGATTGGTGACGACATGCCAGGTACCCCGAACAAGCGTTCTGGTGGTATCTGTATTGGTGGCAAAGTGGCGCCGATCTTCTTTAACACCATGAAAGACACCGGAACCTTAGTGTTCGAAGCTGACGTCGACAAGATGAATATGGGCGATGTGATTCATATTTATCCGTTGGCGGGCAAAATTGAAAACGAAGCCGGTGAAGTGATTGCTGAGTATCAATACGCCTCTGATGTGATTATCGATGAAGTGCGTGCCGGTGGCCGGATTAACCTGATTATTGGTCGTGGCTTAACCACGAAAGCCCGTGAATCATTGGGCTTAGGCCACTCTGATTTATTCCGCTCGCCAGTGCAGCCGTCGGATAGCGGAAAAGGCTTTACGCTTGCACAGAAAATGGTGGGTAAAGCTTGTGGCGTTGCGGGCGTGCGTCCAGGAACTTACTGCGAACCACGCATGACCACAGTGGGCTCGCAAGATACCACAGGGCCTATGACCCGTGACGAGCTGAAAGACTTGGCCTGCTTGGGCTTTAACGCGGATCTCGTGATGCAGTCATTCTGTCACACCGCCGCGTATCCAAAGCCGGTGGACATCGACACTCAGCACACTCTGCCAGATTTCATTATGAATCGTGGCGGTGTATCCCTGCGCCCAGGCGATGGTATTATCCACAGCTGGCTCAACCGCATGTTGTTGCCGGATACCGTGGGTACCGGTGGTGATTCCCACACCCGTTTCCCACTGGGCATTTCGTTCCCGGCAGGTTCTGGTTTGGTGGCGTTCGCCGCAGCCACAGGTGTAATGCCATTGGATATGCCTGAGTCGGTATTGGTGCGCTTTAAAGGCAAAATGCAGCCGGGCGTGACCCTGCGTGATTTAGTCCACGCGATTCCTTTGTATGCCATCAAGCAAGGCCTTCTCACCGTTGAAAAGCGTGGTAAGAAAAACGCCTTCTCCGGTCGTATCCTTGAAATCGAAGGCTTAGATAACCTCACTGTTGAGCAAGCGTTCGAATTGTCCGACGCGTCAGCAGAGCGTTCAGCCGCAGGTTGTACGATTAAGCTGTCTGAAGAATCGATTGCTGAATACTTACGCTCAAACATCACCATGTTGCGCTGGATGATCGCAGAAGGTTACGGCGACGTACGTACCCTTGAGCGTCGTGCTCAGAAGATGGAAGAGTGGTTGGCCAACCCAGAATTGATGGAAGCCGACAAAGACGCCGAGTATGCAGAAGTGGTTGAAATCGATTTGAATGAAATCGTTGAGCCGATTCTGTGCTGCCCGAACGATCCAGATGATGCAAAAACGTTGTCTGACGTAGCTGGCGACAAAGTGGACGAAGTATTTATCGGTTCATGTATGACCAACATCGGTCACTTCCGTGCCGCCGGTAAATTGCTTGAGCAAAACACCAAGCCGTTGAACACGCAACTGTGGATCGCGCCACCAACCAAGATGGACGAAGCCCAGTTGATGGAAGAAGGCTACTACAACATTTACGGTCGCAACGGTGTGCGTACAGAAATGCCAGGCTGTTCACTGTGTATGGGTAACCAAGCCCGGGTGAAAGCAGGCGCTACTGTACTCTCAACTTCAACCCGTAACTTCCCGAACCGCTTAGGTGATGGTGCGAACGTGTATTTGGCTTCGGCTGAACTCTCCGCAGTGGGCGCGATTTTAGGTAAAATCCCAACTCGCGAAGAGTACATGCAGTACGCGCAAAACATCGATGCCATGGCCGGTGAAGTGTACAAATATCTGAACTTTGATCAGATGCCTGATTTCCGCGCGGCTGAGCAAAAAGCGAAAGACACCATTATTCCTACCATCAACGTAGCTTAATTATTGGTTTCTGTTCGCTAACAGCGAAACCTGTAAAGCCCCGGTATCGGAAGGTACCGGGGCTTTTTTTATACCTACAGCGACCCGCTGGCAGCAACAGGCAGACCGCTGACCGCATTTCCCTACTCATCGGCGTTCGAAGCATCTAGATTGGTAGTATTAATAACCCAAATAAGAACGATGAGGGCACACTGTGAAATATCTAATCCAAGGCATATTGGTGACACTCTTGCTTATCGGGACTGCTGTCGCGTCCGATGAACATCGCCGCACAATTCCTATAGAAAGCGTGAATGTGACTGAGCATCGTGTGCAAATAAACGGTCAACGCGTAAATTACAAGGTGCATGCAGGCACCCTACCGGTATGGAACGAAGTAGGACACCCCACGGCAACGCTGCAGTACACCTACTACGAGCGCACCGGGGTGCGTTCGCAAGAAGAACGACCGTTAATGATTTCTTTTAACGGAGGCCCAGGTTCCGCGTCCGTATGGATGCATATTGCTTATACCGGTCCGAAATCACTGAGAGTGGACGACGAAGGCTTTCCGATTCAGCCGTATGGTGTCAAAGACAATCCATACTCGGTACTCGACGTCACCGACATTGTGTTTGTGAACCCAGTGAACACCGGTTATTCGCGGGTACTGCCCGGCCCAGACGGAAACATGCCGTCCCGTGAACAGCAGCGCAATATGTTTTTCGGTGTGAACGCGGATATCCAGTATTTGGCTGAATGGTTAAATACCTTTGTAACCCGCTACAATCGCTGGCGCTCACCTAAGTTCCTGATTGGTGAAAGTTACGGCACCACCCGAGTAGCCGGACTCGCCTTAGCCTTACAAAACCAACAGTGGATGTACCTCAACGGGGTGGTTCTGGTATCACCAACGGATATGGGCATCGATCGTGATGGTCCAGTGAAAGCGGCTAATCGCTTGCCTTACTTTGCCGCTACCGCTTGGTATCACGGTCAGCTCGACGATGACTTACAGCAGGGCGATCTGTACGATTTAATACCGAAAGTTGAAGCATTTACTATAGACACCTACTTACCTGCGTTAGCCAAAGGCGCGTGGTTGCCCGAAGATGAGAAGCGCGAGATTGCCGAGCAAGTAGCGCGCTTTGCTGGTATTTCTGTAGAGTCGGTATTACAGAGTAACCTGGATATTGACCCGGCTTTCTTTTGGAAGGAACTACTTCGTGATCAAGGCCATACCGTTGGTCGCTTAGACTCGCGTTACAAAGGGTTGGATCGCAAAGACGTAGGCGTACGCCCCGACTTTAATTCCGAGTTAACCTCTTGGCTGCACTCGTTCACGCCGGCCATCAACTACTACTTACGCGAAGAACTTGGTTTTGTCACCGATACCAAATACAACATGTTTGGTCCGGTACACCCGTGGGACCGTACAGGCAACAATACCGGTGAGAATCTGCGCCAAGCCATGGCACAAAATCCGTATTTGAACGTACTTTTTCAAGCAGGATATTACGATGGCGCCACCAATTACTTTGATGCCAAGTACAGTATGTGGCAGTTGGATCCAAGCGGTAAAATGCGCGATCGCTTATTCTTTGAAGGCTACCGCAGCGGTCACATGATGTATCTGCGCCGCGACGACTTGGAACTATCGAATAATCATTTACGTGAGTTTATTCGCGCGTCCTTGCCTGGCCCAAATGTGCCTGCTAAGTACTAAGATTGCAGTACCCACGCAACGATGTGATTGGAGGAAATATGCACAGTCTATTTAAGAAAGCGGCTCTGGTGGTTGCTGTCGCGGCGACTACATTGACGGTATCCGCCTACGACCGTATTACCGGGCACCATTTTGCCTCACGCTCAGAAGTGATGGCACCAGAGGCCATGGCGGCCACCAGCCAAGGTTTAGCCACGCAGGTGGCGCTAGACGTGATGAAAGCCGGTGGTAATGCCATCGACGCGGCTATTGCTGCCAACGCCATGTTGGGCTTGGTGGAGCCAACCGGGAACGGTATAGGCGGTGATTTATATGCCATTATTTGGCACGCGGAAAGCCAACAGCTTTATGGCCTCAATGCCTCAGGTCGCTCACCCATGAGTTTGTCCCTCGATTATTTCCTTGAAAACGGTTATGAGAGTATTCCCCAGCGCGGCTTGCTCCCTCTATCCGTGCCGGGCGCAGTCGATGGTTGGTTTGAGATGCACGAGCGTTTCGGGAATATGCCCATGAGCGATATTTTGGCACCCTCCATCCATTACGCAGAAAATGGCTTTCCGGTCACCGAAGTGATTGCTTATTATTTTGAGCGCAATGCAGAAGTACTGCAGGACTTTCCTGGTTTTCGGGATGTCTTTATGAAAGCGGGGCGCACCCCACAAAAGGGCGAAATGTTCCGCAATCCTGATTTGGCCAATACCTACGCACAAATCGCTGAAGGCGGTCGCGACGTGTTTTATCGCGGAGCAATTGCACGCACTATCGGTGATTTCGTGCAAGAGCATGGTGGCTTTCTAAGCTACGACGACATGGCCGCCCATGAATCAGAGTGGGTGCAACCGGTATCCACCAACTATCGTGGTTATGATTTGTGGGAGCTTCCCCCCAACACCCAAGGTATTGCGGCGCTGCAAATTCTCAACATCCTTGAGCAATTTGATATTGCTGCCATGGGATTCGATAGCCCTGAGTATATCCATCACTTCGTTGAAGCAAAGAAACTTGCCTTTGAAGATCGTGCGAAGTTTTACTCGGATATGCAATTTAATGAAATCCCAGTGGATTGGCTGATTTCCAAAGAGTACGCCCAAGAACGCGCCAAGTTGATTAATTCAGAACGGGCAGGGCGCAGCTACGAGCCGGGTAATCCTCCGATGACAGGCGATACCATCTATCTCACCACGGCGGATAAGCACGGCAATATGGTGAGCTTGATTCAAAGTAACTATCGCGGCATGGGGTCGGGCATTACCCCAAGTGGTCTAGGTTTTGTGCTGCAAAACCGGGGCGAGTTGTTTGCCTTGGATCCAAATCACATGAACGTGTTTGAACCGGGTAAGCGTCCGTTTAATACCATTATCCCTGCCTTTGTTACCAAAGATGGTAAACCGGTGATGAGCTACGGTGTGATGGGCGGTGGCACACAACCGCAGATGCACGCGCAGATCCTTATCAATATGCTCGATTTTGGTATGAACCTACAAGAGGCCGGTGATGCTCCGCGGATTCTGCATACGGGGTCGAGCCAACCGACCGGTGAAACCATGACCGATGGCGGTGTATTGAGTTTAGAAAATGGTTTTTCTGATAACACCCGTCGTGAACTGATTAAGATGGGACACCGCCTGCAAGAAGCCGTCGGTCCATACGGTGGGTATCAAGCGATTTGGTACGATGCTGAGCAAGGTATCTATATTGGCGCGTCGGAAAGTCGTAAAGACGGCTACGCCGCCGGTTATTAATCCCCTCGCGCTGAGTGCTTGCGTGCTCAGCGCACTTTTCCCAACGCCCAAGCCGTGGCATGATGCCTACATCAGTAGAGCACCGCAGGTGCTGTGCATCAGCAAGGAGTGAGTTGCACCATGGCCGTATTGCATCGTCCACAATCGGGGATCTACGCCGAACCCAGCCTTCACGGGTTATTTGTTTTTATGCATATCGACAGTGATGATGTCGCTGGGGTACGCGCGTGTTTAGCATCCCTTCCCGAGCATATAAAACACTGGCAGGGCTACTTCTCTGAAGCCTTACTGTCGGTTGTGGTGGGTATTGGTGAAGCATATTGGGATGTGCTGTCGCCAGATTCACGGCCAGATGGCTTGCATGGCGTGCCTGATTTTACCCGCAGTGAACATCCGTGCCCGGCAACGCCTTACGACTTTGTGTTAATTGTGCGCTCGGATCGGGTGGATGCGAACTATGCCACCGCCAGAGCTTTGCAAGAAGTGCTAACCGGGGTCGCGGTATTGGCCCAGGAAACCGTGTCATTTCGCTATTTGGATGGGCGTGATTGGCTCGGCTTTAAGGTGAATCCAGACATGCCTCACGGCGGGCAGCGGCGCGAACTTGCGTTAGTGCGAAGCGACGATGATCCCGAATTCGAAGATGGCAGTTTTCTCTGGATTCAGCAATCGCGCGCAGAAGTGGCACGATTTAGTCGGCTGACCAATGCCGAACAAGAACGATTAATGGGGCGAGAACGTAGCTCCGGCCAGCGCTTAAAAACAGCGAAACAGAGCCATGCCGAGAAGAATCTAGGTGAGGTGTGGTCGCAGCGGATGCTACTCACAAATCTGCGCCACCAAGGAGAAATCGCATTCTCTTTTGCACGCAGCATGAACGCATTGCAGGATTGGATGACACGACGTTTTCTACCCGATGCAGACGGGCTGTGTGATCCATTGTTAGATTATCAACAGGTAGAACACAATAGTGTCTACTTTGTGCCCTCTGAGCGTTGGTTACAGGGCCTCACGGACCTGCCAACGATTTTGGATCAGAACAAGAGAAACGACGGTGATTAGATAGGGGTATCGAACAGTTGTTGTACGTTCTTTAAGGTATCTTCAATGTGATTGATATCTACCGGCGAGATGAAAATCGTATCATCCCCGGCGATAGTTCCGAGCACACCTTCTTTTTTTCCCACAGAATCTAATAAGCGCGCGATTAACTGGGCGGCGCCCGGTGTTGTGCGAATAATGATCATCACCGAGTTATGTTCGACATCCAACACGAGTTGCCGTACTGAACTTTTTGCTGAAGGCATCGACAATTCTGGCGGCAAACAGTACACCATATCTTCCCGCGCGTTACGGGCGCGCACCGCACCAAACTTACTTAACATGCGCGATACTTTCGATTGATTCATGCCATGAAAGCCACGCTTCTGCAGGGCTTCAACAATCTCCGCCTGAGAAGAGTAACGTTCTTCTTTCAATAACGCCTTAAAGGCTTCAATCAATACATCTTGATGTTGGAGTGCCATATCTACTTTCGTCGGATTGTTATAATGGGGGCTTTTCGGCACAGTGTATCGGAAATTTTTTCGAACACCTAATTATCCTAATTTAAGGCAACGAAAAAGCCGGGATTTATTGTAATTTTAGCGCTGATCCTTTAAGGTTTAGCCCCCGCAACTGACTGAATGGAGTGCGATATGAAAGTAGCAGTGTTAGGCGCCGCTGGCGGTATAGGTCAGGCGTTATCTCTTCTTCTAAAAACCCAGCTTCCAGCTGGTTCTGATCTGGCCTTATTCGACATTGCACCGGTAACTCCGGGTGTTGCTGTCGACCTCAGCCACATCCCCACCGCAGTGACGGTAAAAGGGTATGGCCAAGAAGGTTTGAAAGACGCCTTAGCGGGTGCAGACGTTGTATTAATTCCAGCCGGTGTTCCGCGCAAGCCTGGAATGGACCGTTCTGACTTGTTCAACATGAACGCTGGCATTATTAAGAACTTGATTGAGAATATCGCAGATACCTGCCCGAAGGCATTGGTTGGCATTATCACCAATCCAGTGAACACCACAGTAGCCATTGCCGCTGAAGTGTTGAAGAAAAAAGGCGTGTACGACAAGAATCGTTTGTTCGGTGTGACGACCCTCGACGTGATTCGCGCAGAAACCTTCGTGGGTGAGCTCAAAGGCAAGAACCCTGAAGACTTGCACGTACCGGTAATCGGTGGTCACAGCGGCACCACTATTCTGCCATTACTGTCACAAGTGAAGGGTGTGGAGTTTAGCCAAGACGAAATCGAAAGCTTAACCCACCGCATCCAGAATGCCGGAACTGAAGTTGTAGAAGCGAAAGCTGGCGGCGGTTCAGCAACCTTGTCGATGGGTCAAGCAGCGGCACGTTTCTGCTTCTCATTGGTGAAAGGTCTGCAAGGCGAGAACGTTACTGAATATGCCTACGTTGAAGGCGATGGCAGCGATGCAACCTACTTTGCGCAAGCGGTACGCTTAGGCAAAAACGGTATCGAAGAAATCCTGCCTTATGGCACCTTGAGTGCATTCGAAGAAAAAGCCAAAAACGATATGTTGGACGGCCTGAAAAAAGATATCCAAATGGGTATCGACTTCGCCAATCAGTAAGCACTGATTGAAAGCATAAAACCGCCTTCGGGCGGTTTTTTGTTGGAAAGGCCGTCGCTGGTTCACCGCTATCTCCACTCGACATCACGTGCGCCGCAAGGACGCCGTCGGCATCAACTGCGGGCGTCTATTGTGAATTTGATGAAGTCAGCCTGAAGCAAAAAGTCCACTGTAATAAACTAAAGATCGAAATATTAACACTATAGTTCATTTTTACTTGTTTTATCCATTAAAAGTATGCTAAAACAAACAAAATCGTTATTTTCTATAGAATAGTTCGATAAATAAAACTTAGTTTTGGTGGAGTGCATGAAAAGCAATATCACACAAATCAAGCAGCGTGTTAACGCGCTCTTGAAAGAGCTTGAGCGCATTGAGGCTCAAGAGCTAGCAGACAAAGATATGTTTCCGCTTTCAGAATTAAGAGAGCGTGTGACGCGCTATGTTAAAGAAAACGATATTACCATCGACACATTCTGCGAACTTGCGATGATAAGCAAGGCAACCCTCTACGCGGCATTCAACTCTCCGAGCTCAACTAAACGCGCAACCATTGAGTCTATTATCTCTGTGTTTGGAAACTACACATTGTACATTGGACGTGCCGATGCAAGTTAATCGTGTAGCTACCGTATTTGTTAACAGTAAGAGGGCCGGGACACTTACAGAGTACCGCGATTCTCAGAACTTATCTGCACGTGAGCATTATACATTTAAGTATGCAGCAGAATATCTAACCCATGGCTCTCCCATTGGACATTATTTTCCGGTCACAGACGCTCAATATGAGTTTGATGCTTTACCTCCCTTCTTTTCTAATTTGCTCTCGGAAGGCTGGTTAAGAGCGCATCAGGCGCATAAGGCAAGACTCGATAAAAATGATGAATTCGGTTTGCTATGCGCCAATGGAGAAGAGCTTATCGGTGCAGTGTCTGTGGTGGCAGGCGAGGTTGATGCGTTGCCATCTGATCGGATTGTTCAGCTCCCTATACCTAAACCGAGCACCCTAAGAGATAAAGGCGTTTCCATTGTTGGTACATCGGGATCGTTCAACGATTACGCGATAGATCATGCGAACGGACAATCCATATCAGGTGTGCAGCGAAAGCTCATGATGAAGCTGGAAGGGAGTCAGCTCGTTCCTACGGTCCGCGGAGGCCAATACATCGTTAAGCCTGCACCAGAAGGCGTGCCACATTGTCCTGAAAATGAGTTCTTCGTTATGAGCTTGGCCAACAAGGTTGGTTTAAATGCTGCTGACTGTGGTCTTGTGCCTTTTGAAGACGGAGAGCTCGCCTATGTGACAAAGCGTTTTGATATCCTTAATGAGAAACAGCGCTACTTTATAGAGGATGGTGCATCCTTATGTTTAGTGCATCCCAAACATAAGGACAGCGATGCATTAAGTTATGAAACCGTGTTAAAACGTTTAAGCAATGTAGCCGGGAAGAGTAAAGCGGTCACTTTAAAGTTGTTCTTACAGGTTGTCTTTTCTTACATCGTTGGCAACAACGATTTGCATCTGAAGAATTTTTCCATGATGCGAAAGCCTAGCGGCCAAGGTACAACGATGGACATTTTAACGCCCGTCTATGACGTACTAAGCCTCGCCCCATATCCTCAATTTGACTCCGCTTGCTTCATGTCGATTGGCGTTCTCGCCATAGAAGAAGGAGATGATGGTCAGTTCAGTGATGCATATGAACGGTTTGGTTATTATACCAAGCATGACTTTGTACAGCTGGGATTGAATATAGGTTTGCCGAAAGCACTCATAGAAAAACAAATGAAGCAGCTAACCACTAAAATTTTAGACGTTTTAGAGAGTGGCTTTAGAACACCGATACCAGATGAATTATACGCAAAGATCATAGCTCGTATTCGTGAGCGATGTGGCACATTAGAACTGATGATTCCAGCAGAACACTAAGTTGAGGTATTTGTGAAAAAAATCCTACTGATTATCGCGTTCCTGATTGTTGTCGCGCTCGCGTATTTTTCCTTAATGCCTGAATCGGGCACTGAGCGTGTAGCGTCTCATGAGGCGTTACAAGAAAGGGAGGCACGGCAAGCGTTGTCGCGACAAACCGCAGATGACATTGTTGGGGATAGCCCCGAGCGCACAGTAGATGGCACTTCACTTGGCAGTCAAGCAACGGCGACGGACGATGATGATTATACGAATCGTGGCCTCGTCGACGAGTACGCAGGGCACGAGCACAGCGAGAATTTACAGGTGTATCTGACATCCAAAGACGGAACATTGGTGTTAGATACCAGCAGGATCTACAAATTGTCGGTGATTGAGCTTGCTGAGCATATTCACCGCTTGGATGGGGAAGGGGTAAAAGACGCTCTGTCGTATGATGCCGAGCGTCGTTTGGATACCTTAGTGAGAGATGCCTCTCACGTTCAACATCAGGCATTGCAGTGTTCTCAGGCGCTGTGTGGTGTGTTGTTTTCAGCTTACGATGCCGCAGATGTATCCACCCTGCTCGACAATGTATCCCGGGATCGAGATGTTCAAGGGCTATCGCGTGGTGGCGTGCTGCGCACAATAGAGGACAACGGCTCTCACTACGGGTTACTTATTTTGGTACTCGACCGGGGCGAGCCCCTGAAGTTAAATTAAGCGACCCGCTCTACCGCGAGGTTGGCAAGCGCTTTCAGTGCTTCCTTGTAATCGGACTCAGGGAAGTCGGCGAGGGCCGCGATCGCTAGATCGCGCTGCTCTAAGGCTTTGTTGCGGGTGTACTCAAGCGCGCCAGTGCTTTCCATGACGGCTAATATCGGTGCCAGCGAATCGCGCTTGCCACCTTGTTCAATGGCTTCACGAATCAGGGCGGCATGCGCGCTGTCGGTATTCCACATGGCATACAGGAGCGGCAGGGTGGGTTTGCCTTCGGCGAGATCATCCCCGGCATCTTTACCCATGGTTTCGGCATCCGAGGTGTAATCCAGCAAGTCGTCGACCAACTGAAACGCGGTGCCGAGATAGCGTCCGTAGTCGGCGGCGGCTTTTTGCACATGTGCTGGCTGACCAGCAAGTTCCGCTGCCAATTCTGTTGCGGCCTCAAACAGCTTGGCGGTTTTACTGTAAATGACCTGAAAATAGGATTCCTCTGAGGTTTCCGGATCGTTACAGTTCATAAGTTGCAGTACTTCACCTTCGGCAATCACGTTAGTGGCATTGGCCATCACTTCCAGCACGCGCATGCTTTCGGTTTTGACCATGAGCTGGAACGCTCGGGTGTACAGAAAATCGCCAACTAGAACACTTGCTTCGTTTCCAAAAAGTGCATTAGCGGTGTCTTTTCCACGGCGAGTCATAGATTCATCCACAACATCGTCGTGTAAAAGGGTCGCTGTGTGGATAAACTCAACGATTGCCGCTAATAACTGGTGATGGGTGCCTTGATAACCGAGTGCACGAGCAGTAAGCACGGCCAATTGTGGACGCAGGCGTTTACCCCCGCTGCTAATAATGTAAAAGCCGAGCTGATTAATGAGGGCTACATCGGATTGCAGCTGCTCTGTAATAATCGCGTTTACAGCGCTCATGTCGGTGTTGCTTAAGGCTTTTACTTGATCCAAGGTCATGGCAATTCGGTTTCAGTAACTTAGTTAAATTTGGCGCTGATTTTACCGTATTTACAGAATTCTGCCAGTTTGATGATTTTTTGAGTTTTGGCTTGCGTTGTGGATAATTTTTCCGTAAAATCCGCGGCCTGAATTAAGTTTGTTGCGCCCTGTTGGGCATGTGGAGAAGAATATGTACGCGGTTTTTCAAAGTGGCGGAAAACAACACCGTGTCACCGAGGGCCAGACCGTTCGCCTGGAAAAGCTCGAAGCAGCTACCGGTGATACCGTAGAATTTGAGCAAGTGCTCATGCTCTCTGATGGTGAAAATGTAACGATTGGCGCGCCTTTCGTGGCAGGTGGAAAAATTAAGGCTGAGGTTGTGAACCATGGCCGTGCTGATAAAGTGACGATTATTAAGTTCCGTCGTCGTAAGCACAGCATGAAGCAGGCGGGTCACCGTCAGTGGTTCACTGAAGTGAAAATCACTGGCATCAGCGCGTAAGAGGAGTAGAGACACATGGCACATAAAAAAGCAGGTGGTTCAACCCGTAACGGTCGTGACTCAGAAAGCAAACGCCTTGGTGTAAAGCGCTACGGCGGCGAGTCTGTACTGGCAGGTAACATCCTGGTGCGTCAGCGGGGCACTAAGTTCCACGCAGGCGACAATGTAGGTGTTGGTCGTGACCACACCTTGTTTGCGAAAGTCGACGGTAAAGTAACCTTCGAACAGCGTGGACGCCAGAACCGGAAGTTCATCAGCATCGTTGCTGAGTAATCGAACACCCCATTCCGGAAAACCCCGCCGTTGTGCGGGGTTTTTTGTATCTTCAATAGAGTCAGCAGTTTGGTTAAAATTTGCGAAGCAACGTTGAAGCGAGTAGTTTTATCAGGCACGCATTAGTTAGACAGGCAATCCCATGAAATTCGTAGATGAAGTAGAAGTACGCGTAGAAGCAGGCGACGGTGGTAACGGTTGCGTGAGCTTTCGGCGTGAAAAATTTATCCCTAAAGGTGGCCCCGATGGCGGCGACGGTGGGGATGGTGGGGATGTCTGGCTAGTCGCCGATGAAAACGTCAACACCCTAATTGACTTCCACTTTGAGCGGATGCATCGCGCGGCGCGTGGCCAAAATGGCATGAGCCGGAACTGTACTGGTAAGCGGGGCGACGACAAGGAACTGCAAGTTCCTGTGGGTACCCGCGTTAAAGATATCGATACGGGCGAAGTACTTGGTGATTTAACCCGTCATGGTCAGCGCTTGATGGTGGCAAAAGGCGGATTCCACGGATTGGGCAACACGCGCTTTAAAAGCAGTACCAACCGTGCGCCGCGTCAGCGTACCGACGGCACCAAAGGTGAACACCGTAATCTATTACTCGAGCTTTTATTGCTTGCGGATGTGGGTTTGTTGGGTATGCCGAATGCCGGCAAATCAACCTTGATTCGTTCGGTATCTGCAGCGAAACCAAAAGTGGCGGATTATCCGTTTACAACGCTCGTACCAAACTTAGGCGTGGTGCGTTTATCGGGCTCGCAAAGCTTTGTGATTGCCGATATCCCCGGTCTCATTGAAGGTGCCGCCGAAGGTGCTGGTTTGGGGATTCAGTTCCTCAAGCACTTAGAGCGCTGTGGCCTCTTATTGCATCTTGTGGATGTGGCGCCATACGATAATTCCGATCCAGCCCAAGTGGCGGTGACTATTATCGATGAATTGGCCCAGTATAGCCCGGAGCTTGCTGAAAAACCGCGTTGGCTAGTGCTCAACAAAACCGATCTGTTGTTGCCAGAGGAGTTGGCCGAAGTGCGTGCCCGTGTGGTTGAAGCATTGGATTGGGAAGGCCCCGTATTTGAATTGTCGGCGCTCACAGGGGATGCCTGTAAAGAGCTAATGCACGAAATTATGAAGTACCTTGAGGCCTTGCCGAAGGAAGTGGTTAATCCGGAAGCAGAGCCTGAAGAAGTCGAGTTTAAGTGGAGCAATTACCATTCTGAAGCCCTGCGCGACGACCGTGAAATGGATAATTTTGAAGCGGGCGTGGATGGCGATGACGATTGGGATGAAGACGACGATGATTGGGATGACGATGAGCCAGATGATGGCCACGTGATCTACAAGCCATAGGGATAGACATCAATGCACGTGTCGTTAATCGCGGCCATGGCGAACAATCGAGTGATTGGATACCAGGGTGATATGCCCTGGCATTTGCCGGCCGAATTACGCTATTTCAAAGAGCTTACCTTAGGCAAGCCCATTGTGATGGGGCGAAAAACATTCGCCTCCATTGGTCGTGCCTTGCCAGGGCGCACCAATATTGTGCTAACACGGCAAGCTGCTGATTTACCCGAAGGGGTGATTGCGGTGAGCTCGGTCGACGATGCGTTAGCCCAAGCGAAGGCGGTTGCCGGTGATGACGGCGAAGTGATGATTATCGGTGGCGGTGAAATTTATAACGCGTTTTTGCCCCAGGCCACGCGTCTGTATCTAACGCATATTGATCTAGAGACGAAAGGGGATACGTGGTTTCCTGAGTGGCGCGATGAGCAATGGCAAAAAACGTTATTACGGGAAAGTGCCGCCACGGCGGATAACCCTTTAGCTTTCAAAGGCTACCTCTACGAACGCCTCTGATAGAATATAGCCCTGCCATGCAGGGCTTTTTTGTAAGGGAGTGTTTCACCCACCGAATTTCGGTTGAGGTCACTGAGATAAATCGGTACAACTAAGCGACATTATAATAAAAGCGAGTGTATCCATGACTGTTCGATCCTTGTTGCATGCCTCGATAACCGGATGGTTACTGGCCAGTGCCTGTGTTGTTGCTAGCTTTGGGACAAAGGCTGAGGAAGCGGAAAGCGCCGATCGCAACGCGTCTCTCACCATGAAATCCTGCCATATTCGCGGGTTTGCGGAACAAGTTGAATGCGGTTATTTAACGGTTCCCGAAGATCATCTGGCGCCCTCAGACACCACCCTCGATATTCATGTGGTACGGCTTCCTGCGGTAAGCTCAGGTAAAGCATCAGACCCGCTCTTCTTTCTGGCAGGAGGCCCGGGCCAAGCGGCCACGGAACTGACACCTTTTATTGCCTCGATATTCTCGCAAGTAAGGCAGACACGCGACATTATTCTGGTAGACCAACGCGGTACGGGGAAATCCAATCCATTGCAATGTGATGTGATGGATTTAGATGCCTTGTTGGTCACTGAAGATGACGTTGATCTTAGTGCCATGATGGCGGAGTGTGCCGCGACCCATGCAGTGAACTTTCAGCACTATCACTCGGTAAATGCCGTCCATGATTTTGACGCAGTTCGCGTGGCTCTCGGTTATGACCAAGTAAACCTGTATGGAGGTTCCTACGGAACGCGTGCAGCGCTGGTGTGGCTGCGTGAAAAACCTGAAGGGATACGTAGTGCCATCCTCGATGGCGTTGCCCCCACACAGGTCGTTGTAGGGCCATTTGGCACTTTTAGTCAACAAGCCTACGAACGGCTGCTCGCCGATTGCGCGGAAGAAGCCGCTTGCGCTGAGTTGTTTGGGGATTTAGATGCCACCTATCAGAACTTGCGTGCACGTTTGCGAGACGAGCCCGAACTGTTGCATTATCGGGATCCACGTAGTGATGAGCCCATCGATTTGTTGCTCACGGAATATCGTCTCGCAGGCAATTTGCGCAATGCGTTATATAGCCCACGCACCCGCCAGCTAATTCCATTAGCCATTACCGCGGCGAGCGCAGGGGACTATCGCCCTATTCTCGGCCTGATGAATAGCATTGATGCGGATCAGCCTTTGTATATCGGCTTGTTATTGTCGGTGCTGTGCCAAGAGGATATCCCCCGCGTCGACGAGGAACTACTTGCCCGCGACCGCGCCAATACCTTTATGGGGGGTCAATTAACCGCCGACTTTATGAGTATGTGCCGCGGTTGGCCAGTGGCCCCTGGCAACCCAGCATGGGCAGAGCCGGTATCCTCAGATGTGCCTGTGCTGTTATTGTCAGGCGCTCAAGATCCGGTCACGCCACCACAATGGGCGGAAGTCGCCGCAGAAACATTGCCCAATAGTACCCATCTGGTGGCTGAACATGGGGGCCATACCATTATCTCCCATACCTGTGCCAACCGCATTGCAGCAGATTTTCTGAATAATCCTGAGAGCGAACTGGACGGTAGCTGCTTAGAGCGCACCCGCCGCTTACCCTTTGTTCGCAACATCAACGCCGCAGGCATGTAAGGAGAACGCCATGATTAAAACTGACGGCTTGATGAAAGCATATAAAGATGTGCAGGCGTTAAACGGCTTGTCGTTTCATGCGGAAGACGGAAAAATCACCGGTTTGCTTGGCCCCAATGGCGCAGGTAAAACCACTTGTTTGCGTAGTATTTACGGTTTGATCAAAGCTGATGCTGGGTTTGCTACTGTGGATGATATCAACGCGGCAGATCAACCGCTGGAAGTGCGTCGCCGCATCGGTATTTTTCCGGATAAATTTGGCTTGCAAGAACGCCTTACCGCCCGCGAGCATATTGCTTATTTCGCAGCCTTACATGGACTACATAACGACACTTTGAAAGCAGCGGTAGAGCGGGTGATTCAAGAGCTGGATATGGCGGATATCGCGGACCGGCGAACCGCGGGATTCTCTCAGGGGCAACGGATGAAAGTCGCGCTTGCCCAAGCCATCGTGCATCAACCGCAAAATCTGATTTTGGATGAGCCGAGTCGAGGCTTGGATGTGATGAGCACGCGTATTCTACGGCAATTGATGTATCGGTTACGGGAGCAGGGGCGTTGTATTCTCTTCTCGAGTCACGTGATGCAAGAAGTAGCTGCACTCTGTGATCATGTCGTGATCATGGTGAAGGGCCAAGTGAAAGCCGAAGGCACGCCACAGGAACTCTGTGACCGTACCGGCAAAGCGAGCTTTGAGGATGCCTTTGTGGAGCTGATCGGGACCGAAGAAGGAATTATGCTATGAAGCGCGTATTTTTTACCATTTGGCGCAAGGAAATGCTCGATGCAGTGCGCGACCGCCGCAGTTTAATGGCCGCGATGTCTTACGCACTGTTTGGCCCGATGCTCATGGCCGTTGCCTTTATGGTGCTGATCAAAGATGTGGTGTCGGAACGGGATGTGCGGGTCCATATCGACGGGGCCGAGTATGCGCCGGCCTTGGTGAATTTCTTGGAGTCACGTCGCATTCTTCCGGGGAGCGACGAGCACCCAGCACAGGATATCTGGTTAGAAATTCCTGAGACCTACGCAGAGGATTTAGCGCGAGCAAAGCCTATCCCAATTGTCGTGCGCGCGGATTACAGCGAGCGCAGTGCCCAAAGCCAGCGCAATCGCGTGGAGTCTGCATTACGCGAATATGGGCAAAGTATTGCGATTCATCGTTTAACCTTGCGCGGGATCAGCTCGGAGGTGATTCAACCGCTCCAGGTTGATCGGCAAGATACCGCCACTAAAGGCTCCCGTGCAGCTTTGGTGCTCGGTATGGTGATGGTCTTTGTACTGATGTCGGTGTTTTTCTCGGGCATGAACGTGGCCATTGATAGCAGTGCCGGAGAGCGTGAGCGCAATTCCTTAGAATTTCTGTTGGCGCAACCGGTGGCAACCCATTGGCTTGTTGCCGCCAAAGCCACCGCAGCCGCAAGCTTTGCTGCCTTTGGTGGAATTCTAGCACTGCTATTAATTCCCGTAGTGTTTCTGTTTGTGCCTTTGGAGAAGCTGGGTATCGATTTTGCGATGTCGTGGAGCCAGCAATTCGTGATTGCCCTGGTGCTGATCCCTTTGGCATTGTTCGCCAGTATCTTGCAACTCTTTGTGAGTTTCCGAGCAAAATCGTTTAAAGAAGCGCAAACCTATATTTCACTGGTGATGTTCATTCCCGTCGCAGCAATTTTCGCATTAGAATTTACCCGCTTTGAGCACCCGATCCTAAAAATGCTTCCGGTGACATCGCAACACAATGTGTTGTTCTCATCCATCGCCGGCCAGCCACTGGACGTAATGGCGGTAATAGCAGGAAGTGCCATTACTCTGGCGCTCACTCTTGTGCTCGTGGGCGTGGTGACGCGCATGTTGCGCAGCGAAAAGGTGGTGTTTGGGCTGTAAGCAATTCTGGGAACGCGCTGTCTCGAGGGAGATGATGTTTGTATGTATGATCCACTAACGCATAACCAGATCCCACGAGACCACGAGCGTGGTGTGCAGTCTTATTGGGCGAGCAATACGGAATTGCCCGCATTTGATGCGAGCCCACTTCCGGGCAGCGCTGATGTGGTCGTGATTGGTGCGGGTTATACCGGCCTCAATGCAGCAATTGAATTAGCGCAGCGAGGTCGAGAGGTGGTGCTGATCGATGCCGGCGGTATCGGAGCAGGCTGCAGTTCCCGTAATGCCGGTTTTCTCTTGCCAGGAACTGGGCGTTTAAGTTTTAGCGATTATCAGAAATCCTTCGGTTTTGACACCGCGTGCGCGGTGCAACAGGAATTCGCCACCAGTATTACCCATGTGGAAGCCATGGTGGATGCATCGGATGTGTCCTGTGATTTATTGCATACCCGTTACCTTCGCCTAGCCCATAGCGCTAAAATGGCTGCTCAGTTGCAGCGCCAACAAAGCCTTTATGCACATACGGCCCTCACTGCACATTGGTTAAGCCCCGATGATATTGCCCAGCAAGTTCCTGGCCTTTCATGGAACCACGGTGGCTTAGAGGTGACCCCCGCGCGGGCGGTAAATCCCCGCGCCCTTGTGGGTGTCTATTTACAACATGCCCTGAACGCTGGCGTACGCTGTGTACCTCATCATCCAGTGGTGGCGTGGCAAAAGCAGGGTAGTGGGCATCAACTTACCACCCCTTCCGGCACGATTCGGGCGAATCACGTGCTGCTGTGTAGCAACGGTTATTTGGCGAAATCGCCGTTTCCACAGCTGAGCGCGCGGCAAATGCCGGTGTTGTCGAGTATCTTGGTCACCCGTCCGTTAACCCAGCATGAACAGAATGCCCAGGGATTGCGGATTAACGATATGATGATGGATACCCGAACGCTCAAATACTATTACCGACTGCTTCCCGATGGTCGTTTATTGTTTGGTGGGCGCGGTGCGGTCACCGGAGCGTCTGAATCCCACCCCCGCCATCGGGCGCGATTAGAAGCGGCAGTGCAGGCAACTTTCCCAAGCTTGCAGGGGCTCACGAGCGATTTCTATTGGTCCGGTTGGATTAGCGTGGCGCTCGATTCCATGCCCCGCGTGTATTCGCCGGAAGCTGGTGTTTATACAAGTATGGGCTACTGCGGCGCAGGGGTGGCTTTTGCGAGCTTGGCAGGAAAACGTTTGGCACAGCTTGTGGCGGGCGATAGCTTACCTGAGTTGCCGTTTTATCAAAGCGCTTTACCGCGCTTTCCTTTGCCGCAATTGCGCCGTTTGGCGTTACGAACCTTCTATGCGTTGCAACGGGGTTAACGGGCGCTGTTAAAAGCGCAGTAACATCTCTGCCGCGGTGCAATGACACACGCCATCACACACGGGACAATAATAGCCGTCGTCGAGCGATGCACGCAGCCAGCGCTCCGGGTGATCTTTAATCAATTCTCCACCACAGCGGGTAAAGTATTCAAGGGCGCTATTGTTGGGTGATTGACGCCAAATATGGGCAAGACCGCCTTTACAGCCTGAACCTTGGGCCTCAATAATGGAGTGGTAGAGTAGTGATTTACCCACGCCTCCCCCTTGAAAGTCTGGGTCTACCGCTGAGCATTTAAAGTAACACAGCTGCTCTGGCGCAAAAGGCCATTCCTGTGGCGTACACCACTGATCCACATCCCAGCGATGTGGTGCAAAAGTTAAGCGAATGCCGACTAATTGCTCATCCGCGAAGGCCAACCAGTGCAGATTGCGGCCATTCTCAGACATTCCTCGCGCAAAATAATCCGGAAGATTTTGTTCGGTGAGATAGTTCTCGCCATGAACTTTATTACCCAACGCCATGACCATATCCAGATCCGCGTGGGTCATTTGTCGAAAGGTTAATTGGGGGTGTTTTGCCGTCATGCAGGTATTCCTTATTCTTTGGGCTAGTATACCTGAAACCGCATAAAAAAAAGCGCCTCGAAAGGCGCTTTCTTGTAGAGGATATAACGCAGCAGCTATCGTGCAGGTGCAGCATGCTTCGGGCGTTCGAACCCTAGTAATTAATAACGATAGCTATCTGGCTTAAACGGGCCATCGACGGTCACGCCAATATACTCCGCTTGGGCTTCGGTCATCTTGGTAATCACACCACCAAAACCTTGTACCATGTAGCGTGCTACTTCTTCGTCGAGGGCTTTTGGCAACACTTGCACAGTGAGGTGGGTCTTCTTGTCCGCTGCGCTCATGTCTGCATACTTTTGTTCAAACAAGTGAATTTGCGCGAGCACCTGGTTCGCGAACGAGCCATCCATAATACGGCTTGGATGACCGGTGGCGTTGCCTAGGTTGACCAAGCGACCTTCCGACAACAGAATCAAGTAGTCGTCGCTGTTGTCTGAACGGAACACCGTGTGAACCTGTGGTTTCACTTGCTCCCAGCGCCAGTTTTTGCGCATATACGCGGTGTCGATCTCATTGTCGAAGTGGCCGATATTACACACCACGGCGCCTTTTTTCAGGGCAGCAAGCATGTAGCGGTCACACACGTTTACGTTACCTGTGGTGGTCACGATTAAATCGGTGTTACCCAAAAGGTCATGGTTGATGGTCGAGCCATCGCCTTTGTTAATGCCGTCAATGTACGGCGATACCACTTCGTAGCCATCCATGCAGGCTTGCATGGCACAGATGGGGTCTACTTCAGTAACTTTCACGATCATGCCTTCTTGGCGCAACGAAGCTGCCGATCCCTTACCCACGTCGCCGTAGCCAACAACCAAGGCTTTCTTGCCCGAGAGCAAGTGGTCGGTTGCGCGTTTAATGGCGTCGTTCAGTGAATGACGACAACCATATTTGTTGTCGTTTTTCGATTTGGTTACTGAGTCGTTGACGTTGATTGCAGGCACTTTCAAGGTGCCTTTTTTCAGCATTTCCAACAAACGATGTACGCCAGTGGTGGTTTCTTCGGTAATACCGTGTACTTTTTCAAGCATTTCTGGATATTTGTCGTGAATCAACAAAGTCACGTCGCCACCGTCGTCCAAAATCATATTGGCGTCCCATGGCTTGCCGTCTTTTAAGCACGTTTGCTCAAGGCACCACTCGTACTCTTCTTCAGTTTCACCTTTCCAAGCGAATACTGGAATACCGGCAGCGGCAATAGCTGCCGCAGCGTGGTCTTGGGTGGAGAAAATATTGCACGACGACCAACGTACTTCAGCACCTAGATCGATTAAGGTTTCGATCAACACGGCAGTTTGAATGGTCATGTGAATGCAGCCAATGATGCGCGCGCCTTTCAGCGGCTGGCTAGCTTTGTACTTCTCGCGAATAGCCATCAGTGCCGGCATTTCTGATTCGGCAATATTGATTTCTTTGCGGCCGTAATCGGCCAAGCTAATATCCGCTACTTTGTAATCTTGACTTACTTCGGTCGCAACCGCTGGATTTGCAGACATGGTGTTCTCTCTATGTAAATTAGTTCGCTTGGGCTTGCGCGACGTCAACGTCCTGAGTCAGGTTTAACTCTGCAAGCAGTTCTTGTTGGCGCTCTGTGGTCAGGCGCGGGCCATAATGACTTACCACTTCAGCCGCGGCGCGGCTAGCAAGGGTGCCGGCCTGAGCGGGCGTTAATCCTTGCGTGATGCCGTATAAATAGGCGCCAGCGAACATATCGCCAGCCCCGTTGGTATCGATGGCTTCCACTTTAAAGCCCGGTACTTGAATGCGACGTTCCCGAGTGCCAATCAGTGCCCCGTGCTTACCGCGCGTGATCACCACTTGCTTGGCATAGTCGAGTAGCTTATCCATAGCCGGCTCCAAGCCTTCAATACCGGTATATAGTTCGGCTTCTTCCTGATTGCAAAAGAGTACTTCAACACCGGCCTGCAAGAATTCATCAAGGCCTTCTTTGTAATACTTCACCATGGATGAATCAGAGAAGGTGAGGGCAATCTTAGTGTTGTTTTCTTCTGCGATGGTGCGTGCTTTTTGCACCGCATTGCGGGCGATCTCAGAGGTGGCCAAATAGCCCTCTACATACAAATAATGAGAATCCGCGACCACCGCATCTTCGAGCTCGTCGGTAGAAAAATCGATGGTGATGCCAAGGAAGGTACACATGGTACGCTCTGCATCAGGTGTCACCATCACCACGCATTTACCGGTGTGACCGTCATTGTCTTGTTTCACCAGATGGGTTTTTACCCCAGCGCGCTCAAGATCCTCTTGATAGAAATTTCCATCGTCGTCGTTGGCGACCTTACAGCAATAAAATGCTTTACCGCCAAACTGACTAAAGGCCACCAAACTGTTTGCCGCGGAGCCACCGCCAGCGCGTTTTTCCAGTTTGAATTGCTTATGCAGTTCTTTGAGCAATAGTTGCTGTTGCGCTTCGTCCAACAGAGTCATGATGCTTTTTTCAATGCGGTGGGCTGCGAGGAATTCATCGGTTACTTTAAATTCCTGATCCACCAAGGCGTTACCCACGCCAACGACGTCGTAAGATTTCATTACGTTGCTTCACGTTGCTTTCGGTTGAATTTCGAGCCCGATAGTATACAGCAAATTACGGACGATAACCGCCCGAAATTCCTTTTGTTGTCACACTCACAGCGTCGTGGGCATGCAAGGACTCGTAATGATTCACACGCACTCGGAAATCGAGTACTGTCGGCAACTTGTTCAACTCGTGCTGCAAACGGCGTGCGGCGTCTTCACAGAACATTAAGTTTTGCCCGTTTAAGCGCGCAAACTCTTGCTCATCTTCCCGTTTTACCGCAGCTTGCACTGGGGTTTTCAGGGTGCCTTCAATGCGGTCGATCAACGCAACGATAGGCAAAATATCGACGTCGTTACTGAGTTTTACTTTTACTTCCGCCACCGAGCGTTGGCTGTGTGGCGTGGCCACAATACCTTCGGTCGTGCCTAACCAAGCAGCAACTTCTTCAGCACTCACTTCTTGTTCTTGAAAGCGTTTCTTGAACGCTTCTTGAATCAATTGGCGCGCCAACGCTGCGGAGCATGGGCAGGTCGAGGAGTAGGTGGCATTCACGCTCAGCTCTACATCGTAGCCGCTACCATTAAAGGTCGCTGCAACGGTCACTGGATAGCCTTTCCACCCCTGTTTGCCGCTCACTAAAGATTTGCGACGCAATAGGTATTCGAAACTAAACATGACCCGAGCTTTTGAGCTTAAGTCGTCATGGGTTTCGATAAAGCGATCTAATAAACGACGGATGCTACTCGCGCTCAACACGTCGTCGTTAGCGAGCTCATCGACGGCAAGATACAACCGCGACATGTGAATGCCCTTGGCTTTCGGATCGTCTAAGCTCACGAACGCTTCAATACGTGCGCCTACTTGCTGTGGTAACCCAGCTTCGCTGGCAATCATCACAGGCATTTCAATGTTACTCATCCCTACCCAATCGAGACTTCCCTCGGTTTGAGCTTGGGCTTGGTTTGCGATATCCGGCATAGAAGTCGGCATGCAATACTTCTCCGTCCACGTTGGCGCAAGTGACCGCGCATTTGTCGAAAATATGACCGCTAATTATACCTCAAAATTGGGGTATGCTTCACCCTCTTCAGTAAAGCTATTGCACATAGGCAGAAAATTAGGTCAAGTCGGCGTATAGTACAGTCATCTATACGCAGGTGAAGAGGCATTTGGATTTATGCAAGGTAAAGACGCCCAACTCGATACAGAGTTACTTCAACAATACGTGGAAATCCTTGGAAAAGAAGGGATTGCTGCAAGTTTCATAACCTTTGAGAGTATGTGTCCCCAGTATTTACAGGAGTTACATGGCTTGATGGGCCTTGAAAATGAGACGGCAATTCGCCAATGCGCTCATAAAATGAAAGGAAGTTGCCGTTCGTTGGGGTTTATTCGATTGGGGCAATCGATGGAAGTTATAGAGAAAGAACAATGGACTATGGCGCAACTGGAAGCGCGCGTTTCAGCTTGGGGGCCGATGATGCATGAAGATATTGCCGCCGCTAAGGCCTGGTTAGCCAACCAAACCTAGCGGACAAGCATGATTCATTATTCGTCGGCTATCTTGGTGGACACGTCACCCACAAAACGATAGCCTTCACCATGAATCGTGGTGATTAAATTGGGCGTATCCGGATGCGCTTCAAAGTGACGGCGAATACGGCGGATAGCAACGTCTACCGTACGGTCATTCGGACGCAATTCGCGGTCCAACATTTTTCGCACTAAGGTGTCGCGATCATGGATTTTTCCGGGTTGGGTCAGGAAAAGTTCCAAGGCACGATATTCACTTTTCGGTAAGCGGAATACTTTTTTATCGGGTGAATACAAGCAACGACTGTCGCAGTCGAGTACCCAACCATTAAAGTGAAACTGACGGCTACCTTCCACATGTGAATCACTGGGTTGGCGAATCTGCTCAATGCGGCGCGCTAAATTGCGCACACGCACGGTAAGTTCCCGAGGGTTGTACGGCTTAATCAGATAGTCATCGGCACCCAATTCAAGGGCCAATAAACGATCTTCATCACTGTCTCGACCAGTCAGGAAAACTAAGCCAATATTGTCTTGTTCACGCAATGATTCGGCGAGCTCTAGACCACTTTGCCCAGGCAGGTTCACATCCATAATAATGATATCGATGGGTTGTTGCGCCATGATGTGTTCCATCTGACGACCATCTGCGGCATCAAAGACCTCGTAACCCTCTTGTTGAAACAATCGCGTTAGAGTTTGGCGCGTCACCACTTCGTCTTCGACGATTAAAAGTCTGACGTTATTTTTTGGTTCCATGCTGATATATGTTCTCCGCGTGGCGCTAGCATCGTATTGATTATATAAGAATATGATTTTATGCGCGAATAAAGCAAGTCAAGCGCCTGTTTATTTTACCATCACTCTGTCTACAGACCCTAATCTAAGGTGTAGGTTCCACTGGAATAAAGAGAGTGATTGATGTGCCGTGTTCATCATCGGATCCATCGAACCAAAGCTCGGTATCGCACTGTACCTCGCCGTGTAGCAGGTGAGTCACCCAGTTATATACTTGGAATAACCCGAGACCTTTATCCCCTTTTGAGCGAGATGAGGTTACAAAAGGATCAAAAATACGGGCAGATAATTCAGGATCAATGCCACGTCCGTCATCCGCAACCCGAACCGTTAAATAATTGGGATCACAGGTTATATGAATTCCAATATGTAATGGCAGCGGCTGATCGTCTTTGTCCCGTATGGAGGCATGGCGAATACAGTTTTCGATTAGCTCTAGCAAAATTTGTTCGAGAACCAAAGGACGCACAACTGCGCGTTGATTGGCGGCACATTCAAGTTGAATCGAAACATGCTCGGGAATGCTTAGCGCATCCTGAACACGCTCAATAGTTCGCTGCGCACACACCGCCAAATCCACTTCCCGTGGTGTGTCATTGCGATTAAACATCGCCAATTGTTGGAAATGCTGAATCAGATCGGCACAGCGCATAAGGTTGCGGTCCGCTACTTGAATACTGTCGTCGGTGCGCTGCAAATACCCTTGCATCTGTTCGGTAGTCAGGCTCTGTTCTTGCACCCGTTCAGCAAGTATTTCCCGTTGTTCGCGCAGCAAGCTCGTGGCGGTAATGGCAGTACCTAGTGGTGTATTCATTTCATGAGCAATGCCGGCAACGAGCTCGCCCAAGGAGGCCAGTTTATCTTCTGTTAATCGTTTACGTTGATACTGATGCAGCTCTTCGAGTGCTTTGGTGAGCTTCCGATTCACATCAAGCAACGCCTCGGTGCGTTCCCCAATTTCCTGTTCCATACGCTCGCGCATGGTGCGGGCTTGGTTACTAGCATGCTCGGAGTAGCGCTGCTCGTGGCGGTATTTTTCCAACAAACGGCGGATTTGATAGCGTAACTCGGAAAACTCACTTGGTAGATAGTGCACATGTTGCAATGACTCGTCGTTATTTTGACTCGCGCTCGCCACAGCCCGCGTAAATTTATGGATATTTGACTCCATTCCGCGAATAAAAAAACGAAGGCCAAGGGACACGCTAATCATCACCACCAAAAATACCCCCAAAGACAACCATAAGTGACGTTGAAATTGGAATTGGACATGGGATAAGGATGAACGCACCAGCACTGCACCGAGTAAATCACGGTTTCCGACCACCGGCATGGCCACTTCAAAGTAATCACGTCCAAAAGTACGCACCGGTTCATCAACTAAATAGTCTTCTTGGGAAGGTAACGGGCTGGCGCTGGAATGGTGATAGCTCGCACGGTAGCTAAAACGGTTGTCGTTCGGAATATACACATAGATATGCGCATGCTGAACAAACTCGTGGGTAGCAAGGTCGTTTAAGATACGTTGTAATTGCTCTGACGATAGATCCGATTCGGCGACTTGTTGTGCCAAACGCATCGCAGCCGCGTTGGTATTTTCCGCCAATTGGGTTCGTTCGGAATCGGATAACCACAAGGTGGTCATGCCGATGAATATCAGTAGTGCAAGGGCAACAATTCCCGTGACGATCACATTCAAACGTTGGGCCAAAGACCAACGGTATCGTGCGTTATGTGTGCCTATCGGGGATGGTTGCTGCACGGCCACGTTAGCAAGCTCTCCATACAATAAACCGAGAGTTTTCAGCAATGGTATCCACCTTTTTAAAGGTGTCTGCTAAAACATCACGATACGGTAAGAAGCGATTGGCTACCAGCAGGAGGGTTCCATTTTTACGTAAACATTGGCGACTTTTCTGAATAAATTCTCGCGTAATGTGATAATCGATTTGTTTGCCCGTATGAAACGGAGGATTAGTGATAATCCAATCCAAACGTCGTGGGCTTTGCGCTAGTCCGTCGGAACCAATACATTCATGGGGAACCTCAAACGAGGCTAAGGTGCGGGCCGTTGCGGCAAGGGCCAAGGGACTTGCATCAATGGCAAAGAGTTCTTTAACACCGGTATTCTTTGCCAGCCAAGCACTGATCACTCCAGCACCGCACCCGAAATCCAGAACGCGGCCCCCAACATATGAGGGCATGTTAGCCAGCAAGAGTTCGGTGCCGGCATCTAAATGGTCGGCACTAAATACCCCTGGCATGGTAGTGACGTTGAGAGCACCACCGGGTGTGGGCACTGAATACACCTGATACCAGGCTTCAGGATCGAAATCATGGGATTGATTCAACTGGGTTTGTACTAATTGGCAATGGTTGCCGCTCGCTAACTTGGTAAATGGTGACCAGCCCGGATGGGTAATTTTAAGTTGCGACTTAATGCCAGTATCTTTATGACCCGATAACCAAAGTGGTGTGCCTGCTGGCACAACGGCTGCAAGATTGGCCATCAACATCGCGACTAGTTTTTTTTCCTTAGGCAAAAATACAATTACACCATCGACATCCAGTGGTTCTGTTAAATGCGCCGTAAAGAAGTCTGTTACGTCATTTGCGTTGTGGCTGCGTGCGTGCAAACTCCAACTGAGCAAGCTGCGCTCAGGCCATGCATCGCGCAATCCATCCATAGTGTCGGCTGCGGGATTAACCAGCAAAAGCTTGTTGCCATGAATAGATTCGGATTGCCGCAGGATTAACTGGGCAGCAGCATCGATCATGTTGGCATAATCACTTCGTTTCATCGTTTCAATAGCGCCTTAACTTGGTCGGTCGTTGTAAGCTTCAACAAATGTGTCGACCATCTCGGTCGCGTAGGGAATTTCATCAGGATCGAAACATGCAATATGGAATAGGGCTTCACCTTCGTGGCTGACGGGGATATTACTCACACCAATGACAATGCCACTTACGGTCGCATAAATACCTGTTTGTTCACCACCGTGGGGTGGTGCGATGTGCGCCAGCACTTGACCGCGGGTCACGGTGGCGCCTAGTTCAATTTTGTGCAACACCAAGCCGTCTGCTTCCGCACGTACCCACACGGAACGCTGGGCAACAACCGGTGTTACTTTTTTCCGGGTGCGACGACCTTTCATCATCTTGAGCATCTTCATCACGTTGGTGACGCCGTTTACGCCCGCTTGAATTGCTGAATAATCGAAGCGCAGTGCCTCGCCAGCTTCATATAGAATTAATGGAACGCCTAATTCAGCGGCTTGTGAACGCAAGGAGCCATCGCGATCTTTAGCATTCATGATTACCGGCGAATTAAAGGCCTCTGCCATCTGCGTGGCTTCTTCGTTATCGAGATTCACGCGAATTTGTGGCAGGTTACTGCGGTGAATCGCACCGGTATGCAAATCGATAATATGGGTCGCGCGCTCAACTAATTGGGTGCGAAACAAAAATGCTAAACGGCTTCCTAAGGCGCCACGTTCAGAGCCTGGAAAACAGCGGTTCAAATCCCGACGGTCGGGTAAGTAACGTGTTTGTTGAATAAAACCAAACATATTTACCACGGGTACCAGTAGCAGGGTGCCGGTGAGGGTTTTTGGGTCAACGATTTGTATTAAGCGCCGGCAAATTTCAACGCCATTGAGCTCATCCCCATGGATTGCCGCGCATACTAGCAAAACAGGCCCTGGCTTGGTGCCATGCAACACTTCGACGTGCAAATCTAAGGGGGTGTCACTATATAAGCGTGCTGCGGGAAGCAGCACACGTTCTTGCGTCCCGGGGGCGATACGATGCTCCCCGAGTTCAAAAGCTTGAGCGCGTTTACGTGCCATGATGCGTATCCTGAACAAACACAGCGAACGAGGATATTAGCCTCGTCCTTTGGTCCGGGTTTTATGAAGTTGTGCCGTTTTTTCAATAAAGGAAATGATTTGTGTCGCGACATCTTTGTCGGTCGCAGTTTCAATCCCCTCAAGGCCAGGCGAGGAGTTCACTTCCATCACCAATGGGCCATGATTGGAGCGAAGTATATCCACACCGGCCACGTTTAACCCCATGGTTTTTGCTGCTTTCACTGCGGTTGCTCGTTCAGCTGGACTGAGTTTCACTAAGGTTGCGCTACCACCACGATGCAAATTCGAACGGAATTCACCGGGCTTTGCCTGACGTTTCATAGCCGCAATGACTTTGTCGCCAATGACAAAACAGCGCAGATCGGCGCCACCGGCTTCCTTAATATATTCTTGCACCATAAAGTGCGCATTGAGTCCCATAAATGCTTCGATCACACTTTCCGCAGCTTTTCGGGTTTCCGCTAACACCACACCAATACCCTGGGTGCCTTCGAGTAATTTAATCACCAGCGGTGCGCCGCCGACCATATCGATCAAATCAGGAATGTCAGATGGCTTACTTGCGAAGCCCGTAACCGGCAAGCCAATACCTTTGCGGGAAAGCAATTGCAACGAGCGTAATTTATCGCGGCTGCGGCTAATGGCTACGGATTCATTGAGAGGATAGGTGCCCATCATCTCAAATTGACGTAACACGGCAGTCCCGTAGAAGGTAATGGACGCACCAATACGTGGGATCACTGCATCAAAAACCGGTAGCTCTTTCCCACGCATATGAATCTCCGGCTCTTTTGCATTGATGTTCATATAACAACGCAATGGGTCGAGTACGTGCATTTCATGACCACGTGCTTCTCCCGCTTCGATCAAACGACGGGTGGAATAGAGATTTTTATTGCGCGAGAGAATACCGATTCTCATGCTGGTTTTCCTTGTAAATATGAAGCTTCGGGATCGACTAAATAGCGTCCGTTTAACGCGCGCCGCCCTAAAAGCATACGAAATTTCATTGTATCACGGTTTGTCAGCGTCAGTTCAGCGGAAAATGTTTGCGCCTGTGACCCAAATCCTACTTGGATTGGGGTTTTAATCACGTAACGCATTTCTTTATGGCCGCCGGAGTCGGTCACTTGCCGTTGTTCCAGGATTTTTGCTTCACACACGTGTTCGGTGAGGTCATCTTGAATAGGATGTACCCATATTTTTAGCCATTCCTCGCCATCGCGGGTAAAGGGCTCAAGTTGAAAGGCATGTAAGCACGAGGTGCGTGCACCTGTATCTACTTTCGCTTTAATCGCGGAAATACCCAGTTCGGGCAAGGCTAGCCACTCGCGCCAACCGGTAATTTGTTCGGGGTGTTGGGTGTCGCTCACGCGAAAAACTCTCCTTCAACTGATCCGGAAAACGCATGGTCGCGTTTCCGTAGCTTATGATTCATATCGACTTACAGTCGGGCAATTGACACATTGTTGTGTTTATAATGCTTTAAAAATTGACGTGAATTCATGGGAAAGAACAACACATATACGGCAAATTTAGCGCAAAACATCACGGAGTGAAACATATGTCTGTCTGCAATCAGTGCAATTGTTACCAGTCGACGGGATTCGATATCAAAATGGCGTTCCAGCCTATTGTGCGTGTGCAGACGCGCGAAGTCTATGCTTATGAAGCTTTAGTGCGGGGCAGCGACGGGGAAGGCGCCGGCGAAGTTCTGTCGCGCGTGAACTCCGATAATATTTATAGTTTCGATCAAACGTGTCGTGTGACAGCAATAGAAACCGCGTCTCGGTTGGGCATTCAGGAAAAGCTCAGTATTAACTTCCTGCCAAATGCGATCTACGAACCGGAAACCTGTCTAGAGCGTACCCTGCGTACCGCAAAGAAGCTGAACTTTCCTCATAAAAATATTATTTTTGAGGTCACTGAGCACGAAAAGATCGAGAACTATGCGTTGTTGGTGGAAGTATTTGAAGCCTATAAACGACACGGGCTGCTCACGGCCATCGACGATTTTGGTGAAGGCTATGCCGGGCTCAACTTACTGGCAGATTTTCAGCCAGACATTATTAAGCTCGATATGGCATTGATTCGCAATATTCACGAGCGCCGTGTATCGCAAATTATTCTGAAAGGCATCCTCGCAGTTGCTTGCGAGCTGGATATTGTCATCATCGCGGAGGGTGTGGAAACCCAAGACGAATATAGCTATCTCTTCGATCAAGGCATCGACTTGATGCAAGGCTATTACTTTGCCAAACCGCTAGTAGAGCAATTAGTGAGTCCTTATGCTAAGTAGGGAGATGCTCCTGCCGAGTTTGCTGGAGCTCATGGAGTAGCGCGATAAACTCGTGAGAGGAGCGGTCGAGGGCGTTTTCGGAAATAAATAAATCATACCCAAGCAACTCGCGCATGTGCTGCATGCGCTGTCCGAAGGACGCCAGCACCCCATCGTATATCATGCCTGACTCAGTTTTATATCGTGATGGCACGTCAAAATACTGAGTGTAGTCTTCCAAGTCCGGAAACTGCGAACGCAGCGCCACTACCATAAGCTGGCGCTGTTCCAATAGAATGTGCACGGCCATGCGTTTATCTATATGAGCGAGAACCTCATCGTAATTGTGGACACGAAACCCAATCACGGGGATTTCCACCATATCTAAGCCACGTTGAATGCGGGGCACATCAAAGCGCAAAATATTATCCCAGTTGAGTTGCCATTGCCCTTTGCGGTGCTGATACACAATATGGCGCGGATTCATAACCAAGGATGCAGGCGGCTCAATCAATTTGCCGACCCCGAGAGCCAGTGTCACCAGCGCAAAGCCGGTACCTGCCAACAAAAAAGCCATGGGAAATTCGCTAAAGATCGCATTCAAGCTAAGGGTGACAATAAACAGGGTGCCGCCGAGTATAGTGAGCACTAAGCCATTGCGTTTGGCTTGCGGCTGCACGATTTGCTCAGGCAGAGGCGTGTGTTGTGGTTCATTCATAGCAGTGTAATCACCTTTATATGTGCATAGCGAGCCAAGTCCCTTAGGGGTTACTCCACACGAACGCCGATGGCTTCATGCAGCAGTGCTTGGGTAAAACTTGTTTTTAAATAATAGCCCCGTGGCAGGGTGCGAATGGGTTGACCGTCAGGTCCGACTCCTTGAGTTTCGACGCGACTATTGGCCGCTTTGGGGCGTAGTTGCAGTGCGATACCATGGCGCCCAGTAATCTGTTCGACACGTCCTAAAACAATGGCTTCGGTAATTTCTTCCCAATCGGCTTTTAACGTGGCCTCTTGCTCCGGAGTTGGTGTCCATAAAATAGGCACGCCAACGAGGCGCTCGGCGAGCGGTTGCTCACGGCGACCATCCACGGTAATCCACAATACCCGTTGCAATTTATTGCGCACATTGGATGTTTCCCACGTGACGCCATTAAGCCCGGTTAAGGGTGCGATACACACGTAGGTGGTTTCCAAAGGTTTCCCTTCCGGGGTAATTGGAATAGTTTTCAGCTCCACACCGAGTTCGGGAAAATCTTGTTCTGGCTTCGACCCGGCACTCGCGCCGAGGCAGGCTTCTATTAACTGTCCAGTCCAGCCTTTGGCGCTGCGCAGATCCTTTGGAACCGGCCACCCCAAGTTGGTGGCAAGTTCGCCAAGGGTATAGCCGGTGAGCTGATGGGCACGTTGCATCAGTTCATCTAAGCTGTGCGGAATCTGTTGTGGCTGTTTCAGAGCAATTCCTCGATTCATGGGTATAGTGAAAGTGGCATACATGGTTCTGTCATCTGTGCATGGTATGAAGTCTTGGATGCAGGCGCAACAAAACCGAAAAGATGTTAGCACCGTGTGAAGATATTTGCCGCGAGCGGCCCTTTGTGGAAGAATCAGTACATAGAGAAATTAAAGAGGATGCTCGCGTGATAGATGCCGAGGGATATCGTTCGAATGTCGGCATAGTGATATGTAACGAGCATGGGCAAGTATTTTGGGCACGACGATTTGGGCAGCAAAGTTGGCAATTTCCGCAAGGTGGTATTGATGATGGTGAAACGCCTGAGCAAGCCATGTTTCGGGAGCTTTACGAAGAAGTAGGGCTTCGCCCAGAGCAAGTTGAAATCGTATACACAAGTCGCACCTGGTATCGGTATCGGTTACCTAAGCGACTTGTGAGAAAAGGTGCTCGGCCTGTGTGTATCGGTCAAAAGCAAAAGTGGTTTTTGCTAAAATTGACTTGTGCCGAATCTGAAGTGGACGTGCTGCAATCTGGGCACCCGGAATTCGATGGTTGGCGCTGGGTAAGTTACTGGTACCCGGTGCGACAAGTTGTTTCATTTAAGCGTGATGTCTATCGTCGCGTGATGAAGGAGTTTGCTCCTATCGCCATGCCATTCCGGCATAAAGCTCGTTCCAAACGTCATAAACGAAAGCGATAACTTATGCTGACGACGCTGCAGCGCATAGTGGAAGTGGTGAACCAAGCGCCGGATTTGGATACGGCCTTGGAAGCTATTGTCCAGCGTGTGCGCGCCGCGTTAGGCAGTGATGTGTGTAGTGTTTACCTTGCCGATCATGAACAGCGCGAATTTGTTCTCATGGCCACTGAAGGCTTACAACTAGCGCCGGATCAGCGCGTTAGCCTGGAATTTGGCGAAGGTTTGATAAGCCTTGCCGCGCAACGTGAAGAACCCCTCAATATCGCGAATGCCGCAGAGCATCCCAACTTTAAACTGGTTGAATCGGTCGGCGAAGAAGCTTACCGCGCCATGCTCGTGGCACCCATTATTCACCAACGTAAAGTACTAGGTGTATTAGCGGTACAGCAGAAACAAGCGCGGGCATTTTCCGGAGAGGAAGAAGCCTTTGTCGTAACTCTAGCAGCCCAGCTGGCTGCGGTAATTGCCCACGCTGAAGCGAAAGGGTTAGTGAGTGGCCACTACTCACCGTGGCTCAGAAACCTCTCAGGTTTGGCAGGTGCGCCAGGTGTCGCTATTGGTGAGGCCTTTATTGGTAAGCCTGCGGCGAAGCTCAGCTCGGTGGTGCCGCGGCGCACTGAATACCCTTGGCGTGAGATTCACAAGTTCCGTAAAGCCGTGCTGCAAACCCGCATGGAGTTACGCGATCTTGCAAAACAAGTGGCCGCTTACGTCGCCGAAGATACCTTGGCTATTTTTGATGTGTACCAAGGCATGCTTGATGCAGCCAGTTTGGGTGATGCGGTAGAGAAAAAAATCAAAGATGGGTGGATGGCGCAAACTGCCGTAAAAATGGTGGTGGAAGATTTCGTTGCCCAATTTGAAGACCTCGATGATCCCTACTTACAAGAGCGAGCAGTGGATGTTCGCGATCTTGGGCAGCGGATTCTTTCTCATTTGCAAGAACGTAATGGTCAACCGCAAAGCTTCCCTGATGCCTGTATTTTGGTGGCCGAAGAAGTAACCGCCAGTATGCTTGCGGCGATTCCGCGGGATAACCTCCAAGGTTTAATTTCATTGCATGGCTCCTCCAACTCCCACGCCGCTATTATGGCTCGGAGTATGGGAATTCCTGCAGTGTTCGGATTAACCGATGTGCCGCTTACTTATTTATCTGAGAAGCACTTAATCGTTGATGGCTACAGCGGCGATGTATTTATTAACCCGCCCGCGCAACTGCTCGAAGAATACGAAGTGTTGCGAGGTGAAGAGCAGGAACTGGCGGAGAAAGTTGCTGAAGACCGCGATCAACCAGCGGAAACCGAAGACGGAATTCGGGTGAGCTTGCAGGTCAACGCCGGGTTGAATGTTGATCATGGGCATGAGCGTTGGGGCCACTACGAAGGTATTGGTCTGTATCGCACTGAAATCCCATTTATGATGCGCGAGCGTTTCCCCACAGAACAAGAACAACACGAATTATATCGCCAAACCCTGCAAACCCACCGAGATGTGCCGGTGGTGATGCGAACCTTAGATATTGGCGGCGATAAGCCGCTGTCGTATTTTCCGATTAAAGAGGAAAATCCATTTTTGGGCTGGCGCGGGATTCGTATGACCCTCGACCATCCCGAGATCTTCTTGGTGCAAGTACGCGCCATGCTGCGTGCCAACATTGGTTTGGACAACTTGCAAATCTTGCTTCCTATGGTGACCACCCTCGATGAAGTGGATGAGGCGTCACGCCTGATCAACCAAGCCTACTTTGAAGTGCGCAATGAGTTAGCCCAAGAAGATCGCGTACTGCATATCCAACGGCCCAAGGTCGGGGTGATGGTAGAAGTGCCTGCGCTCTTGTATCAGTTAGATGCCGTAGGGCGCAAAGTCGACTTTTTCTCCGTAGGTACGAACGATTTAACGCAGTACTTGCTCGCGGTTGATCGTAATAATTCGCGCGTGGCAGGCCTGTATGATGCCTATAACCCGGCGTTGTTGCATGCCTTGCAGCATATCGCCACGCGCTGTGCTGAGATACAAAAGCCAGTGAGTGTGTGTGGTGAAATGGCCGGCGACCCCGGCGGAGCGCTCTTATTGGTTGCCATGGGCTATCGCACCTTGTCGATGAGCACCCATAACTTGGATAAAATTCGCTGGATTTTGCGTCATGTCGACAGCAAAGTATTGCAAGTACTTCTCACCCAAGCGCTCTCTTGTTCCCACCCAGACCAAGTGCGCCGATTGGTCACGATGAAACTTGAAGCCCTTGGTTTAGGCGGCTTCGTACGCGCAGGGAAATAATATGATCAGCCTACTGATATGTGTTCTCGCAGGCGTTTTTGCGGGGCTCCTATCGGGCATGTTGGGCATTGGTGGCGGAGTGTTGATTGTGCCGCTGCTGATCTATTTGCTGCCAAGCCTTGGATTGCCGGCAAGTATTGTGGTGCCCACGGCGATTGGAACCAGCCTCGCAACCATAATGGTCACCACGCTATCGGGAGCCCGAGCGCATGCCAAGCGCGGCTACGTGGAATGGCCCTGGGTAAAGTTGCTACTTCCGACCTTGCTATTGGGTGGTTTTTTCGGCGCGTATTTAGGCACCCGTTTACCCGCCGAGGTGTTGCAGCGAATTTTTGCGGTGATTTTGACACTGCTGGCGGTCCGCATGATTTGGAAGCATACGCCGCATAAGCCTAAAGGTGAGCCGATCCTCTGGTTAGTCAGGGTTTGGGGCAGTGTGATTGGTGTCGTATCGGCTTTGGTAGGGATAGGCGGGGGGGCCTTAGTGGTGCCCTTGTTGCACTTTTATCAAGTGGCCATGCGTAACGCCGTTGCTGTGGCGGCGGTTACGAGTGTAGTCCTGTCGGCAGTGGGGACTGCCACCTACATGTTCGCGGCACCTGCCCTCGAACAGGGTCGTATCCCAGGGCTCATCGGATACGTGTATTTGCCGGCATGGCTCGCCATTGTGGCGACTTCAGCGATATTTGCACGGGTGGGCGCAGCTATTGCCCACCGCTTGCCAGTGCGTTATCTACAACGGGGCTTTGCCATTCTGTTAATATCCATCGCTGTGCATTTATTTATGACTTAGTCGAGATTAAAGGACGCTGCATGAACTCAGATCACCTCCAATTCCCAGCCTGGGACCCAGTCGCTATCGCAATTGGACCGCTTCAGCTTCATTGGTATGGACTCATGTATTTAGTGGGCGCTGGTTTTGCCCTGTGGTGGGGGAATCGGCAAGCGGATCGGGATCCCAGTTGGAGTCGCCAAGCGTGGCAGGACATGTTGTTTTGGGGATTTATTGCCCTGATTGTTGGCGGTCGTCTCGGTTATGCGCTGTTCTACCAGTTCCCAACCTTGATGCAAGACCCGTTGTATTTGTTCCGCTTCAGTGAAGGCGGTATGTCGTTTCATGGGGGCTTGATTGGGGCCATTACCGCGATTTTTATTTTTGCTTGGAAAACTAACCGCTCATTTTTAAGTGTCGGCGATTTTGTTGCACCGTTGGTCCCTGTAGGATTAGGTGCCGGACGCATCGGCAATTTTATTAATGGTGAGTTATGGGGCCGCGTTGCCGATGTCCCTTGGGCGATGGTGTTTCCAACAGGAGGGCCGTTGCCCCGTCATCCATCGCAACTTTATCAAGCTTTTGCCGAAGGTTTGGTATTATTTGTTGTGCTTTGGGCATTCTCGCGCAAACCGCGTCCGGTAGGTGCAGTTGGTGGATTATTTTTAGTTGGCTACGGTTGCGCACGCCTAGTTACCGAGTTGTTTAGAGAACCGGATGCGCATTTAGGTACCTTGGGTCTCTTTACCATGGGGCAGTGGTTATCCATCCCGATGGTCATTGCTGGCATTTTGCTGATGGTCTTGGCTTATCAGGGGCGTTTTGGGCCTCTTCCTGCCGGTGGCGGTGAGCCCACGCAGGGATCGGGAAAAGGCAAAGGGCAAGCAACGAAAGATTCCCTGAGTAACAACAAAACAAATAAAAATAAAACACGGAAAAAGGGCTAACTATGCGACAGTATCTCGATTTGATGCGCCACGTTTTAGAGAATGGAAGCGTAAAGGAAGATCGCACGGGCACTGGTACGCGGAGCATTTTTGGATACCAAATGCGCTTCGATTTAGCCGCCGGCTTTCCTTTAGTGACCACCAAAAAATGTCATTTACGTTCGATCATTCACGAATTGCTGTGGTTTTTGAAAGGCGACACCAATATTGGTTACCTAAAAGAGAATGGCGTGAGTATTTGGGACGGTTGGGCCACGGACTCCGGAGATTTAGGGCCTGTGTATGGCGCTATGTGGCGCAACTGGCCAACGCCAGAAGGTGGAACTCTGGATCAAATCGAAGAACTGATAGCACAGATCAAAAGTAGTCCGGACTCCCGACGATTACTGATTAGCGCCTGGAACCCGGCGTTGTTGCCGGATACATCCATGTCGCCAAAAGAAAATGCAGCAGCCGGAAAGCAAGCGCTGCCGCCGTGTCATACGTTGTTTCAGTTCTATGTTGCCGATGGCAAGCTCTCCTGCCAGTTATATCAGCGCAGTGCTGATATTTTTCTAGGCGTGCCGTTTAATATTGCGAGCTATGCGCTCTTTACCATGATGGTTGCCCAGGTGTGTGATTTGGAGCTGGGCGAATTTATCCATACTTTTGGTGATGCGCATTTATATTCCAATCATATTGAGCAAGCGCAGTTGCAATTAAGCCGTGAGCCATTACCCTTGCCGACAATGAAACTGAATCCTCAGGTAAAGAGTATCTTTGATTTTACCTACGACGATTTTGAATTGGTGGGGTACGAAGCTCATCCCCATATTAAAGCGCCAGTGGCGATCTAACTCAGTGAAGGCTAGGCACGAATCGTGATGAATGAATGGCAGCGTCGTTTTAGTGGTATCGAACGCTTATATGGAAGCGCTCAAGCGGAGTGCATTCAACAGCTACACCTTGCGGTTGTGGGATTAGGTGGCGTTGGCTCGTGGGCGGCAGAAGCCCTGGCTCGCACGGGCGTAGGCACGATCACCTTGGTGGATTTAGACGACGTCTGTTTAAGTAATACCAATCGCCAATCCCATGCCCTGACAAGCACGATAGGCCGCCAGAAGACCCACGTGATTGCCGATCGGTTACGGGATATTAATCCTGACATCAACGTGCGCGTGGTGGATAGCTTTGTCACCCCAAGCAACCTCGATGAGGTGTTTGCAGTGCGCCCGGATGGTATTTTGGATGCCATTGACAGTGTGCGCCCGAAGATCGCGTTATTGGTGTGGTGCAAGCGGCAAAAAATCAAAGTGGTGACCACTGGAGGTGCGGGCGGGCAAATTGATCCGACAGCCCTGACCGTGGCTGACGTGGCAAAGGTAACCCAAGATCCGCTCATGGCCAAGGTACGTAATCAACTCCGTCGTGATCACGGTTTTTCTAAAAACCCCAAGCGTAAATTTGGTATTGATTGTGTTTTTTCAACGGAACAGCTGCGTTACCCAGGCGCTGATGGCTCGGTGTCTTACGCTAAGCCTGGTGGCCAAGCGATGCGCCTCGATTGCGCCACAGGCTTTGGTGCATCCATGATGGTCACTGCTAGTTTTGGCCTCTTTGCTGCAGCAAAATTGTTGGAACGGAGCTTACCTCAGGTTACGCCATCATCTTAGGCGTTTAGGAATGGCGCGGAAACTGCCATAATACGCCGCCTGAAATGAATCTACGCATTTAAAACAGGGTGCCAGCTTGAGTTGACACCCGGATGTAGCATTTTTGTTTATATTCTCGCCTGATCACTTGTTTCAAGCAGGCCGCTTTTACATAATGCACGCTTATGTCGGAATCGACGTAGGAATGACGAGAAGGAAGAAGTTATGAAAATCTTGGTCGCGGTGAAGCGCGTCATTGACTACAACGTCAAAGTACGGGTGAAAGCCGATCAGTCCGATGTGGACCTCAGTAACGTGAAAATGGCGTTGAATCCATTCTGCGAAATCGCAGTGGAAGAAGCGGTGCGTTTAAAAGAAAAAGGCACTGCCGAAGAAGTGGTGGTGGTATCGATTGGACCCAAAGCCTGTCAGGAACAGATTCGGACTGCACTGGCATTAGGTGCCGACCGTGGCATTCATATCGAAACCGATACCATGCCCGATTCCCTTGCGGTAGCAAAGCTACTGCACAAAGTAGTCGACGAAGAACAACCACAGCTAGTGATTCTTGGTAAACAAGCCATCGATTCAGATAACAACCAAACCGGTCAAATGTTATCAGCGCTCACGGATATGCCTCAGGGGACTTTTGCCTCTGAAGTGCAAGTGGATGGCGACAAAGTGAATGTAACCCGAGAAGTCGACGGTGGCTTACAAACTATCGAGCTGACTCTGCCTGCGATTGTCACCACCGATCTGCGTTTGAATGAGCCCCGTTATGCGTCATTGCCAAACATTATGAAAGCCAAGCGCAAGCCTTTGGATGTGAAAACGCCGGAAAGCTTAGGTGTAGAGCTGGGCTCGAAAGTGTCGGTTCTGAAAGTGGAAGCCCCAGCTGAGCGCAGTGCCGGCGTAAAAGTGGCGGATATTGCAGAACTGGTCGACAAGCTGAAGAACGAGGCGAAAGTATTATGAGCATCTTAGTGATTGCCGAACACGACAACAAAGAACTCAATCCTGCGACTCTGAAAACATTAACCGCAGCACAGGCCATGGGTGATGATATTCATGTATTGGTGGCTGGTGAAGGATGTGCAGCGGTTGCAGACCAAGTGGCAAAAGCGGCCGGCGTTGCCAAAGTATTGTGTGCAGACCATGCGGCTTATGGCCACCAACTGGCAGAGAACATTAGTGCTTTAGTGGTGAGCCTGGCAAAAGATTACAGCCACGTCGTTGCGCCTGCGACGACAACCGGTAAAAACTTTATGCCACGCGTTGCCGTGTTACTCGATGTGGCGCAAGTCTCTGACATTATTAGCGTGGAATCAGCCGATACCTTCCGTCGTCCGATTTATGCGGGTAATGCGATTGCTACCGTGAAATCCGACGAATCCATTAAAGTGATTACCGTGCGCGCAACGGCGTTTGACGCCGTAGCAGCAGAAGGTGGTAGCGCTTCCGTAGACGCTCTCGACGCCGTATTTGAATCCGATAAAGTTCGCTATGTGGCGGAGCAAGTTGCCGCTTCTGAGCGTCCGGACTTATCCTCGGCACGTGTCGTTATCTCCGGTGGTCGCGGGATGCAAAATGGTGAAAACTTCGCGTTACTTGAAAAAGTAGCGGATAAATTGGGGGCCGCGATTGGGGCATCACGTGCCGCTGTCGACGCAGGTTTTGTACCGAATGATATGCAAGTCGGCCAGACAGGTAAGATTGTCGCGCCTGAGTTATACATCGCAGTGGGGATCAGTGGTGCGATTCAACACCTCGCCGGAATGAAAGATTCCAAGGTGATTGTCGCAATCAATAAAGATGAAGAAGCGCCTATTTTTCAGGTCGCAGACTACGGTTTGGTGGCGGATTTATTCGACGCATTACCGGAGTTGGAAAACGCTTTATCTTAACTGCGTGACAAGCAGGTCGGTCCTCTGCTAACCTGCTTGTTAATAAAGTATTACAAAAAAGTTGGTTAAATGGGTGTAAATACTTGCGAAATTGCAAGTTATCAGACATGATTTTTGCACAGTCATTAGCCAAGGACTCCCGTTCGGGGTACGCAGGATAGGTGGCAACAACAATGAAAAGAAAAACAACTATGTTTAAAAAACTCCCTCTTGCCTCTGCTGTCGCACTTGCAATCGCAATGCCTGCACAGGCTGCAGAATTTACCGCAGGTCCGTTTGAAGTTAACTTTGATTCAACCTTCTCGGTTGGGGCAACTTGGCGGGTAGGCTCTCGAGACAATCGAGTGCTGCATCCGGGCAACTACGAAGGTGGATTGGGGCAATCGGGTGTTGCCGATGATGGTAACCTGAACTTCGATCGGGGTGACCTAACAGCTTGGGTTTTCCGTGGTATTCACGATGTGGATATCCGCACTCAAAATTCAGGTGGTTTCTTTGTTCGCTTTAACTACTGGTATGATGCTGTACTCGAGCGCGAAGGCGTTCCACACGGTCATACGGGTACAAATTACTTCCCAGACTCACGCCTTGATGCAGACTCTTTTGATGATTATTCAAAAGGGAAAGGGATCAACTTACTGGACGCTTTCTATTACACGAACTTCCATTTAGGTGACACACCTGTGGATCTGCGTGTAGGTCGTCAGGTACTGAGCTGGGGTGAAAGCACCTTTATCTTCAATGGTGTGAACTCAATTAACCCGCTCGACGTGAACGCGGCCCGCCGCCCTGGTGCGGAAGTGCGTGAAGCATTGCTGCCGGTAGGTATGGTGAGCACGTCTATCGGTTTATCCGATGCGTGGAGCTTAGATGCGTTCTGGCAATTCGAGTGGGATAACACCAAACTCGACGGTTGCGGTACTTTCTTCTCAACAGTCGATATTTTGGGTGGCCCAGGTTGTAACAAAGTAACCTTAAACCCAGAAGTCGCGCCAGGTCGGTTCTTAAGTGACCGCGAGTCTGTTGAAGCCGGTTTTTACTTAACCCGGGCTGAAGATATCGAAGCGAGCAACACAGGTTCTTATGGTATTTCTGCCCGTTACTATTCAATGGATCTGGACACGGAGTTCGGCTTCTATTACATGAACGTGCATAACACCACCCCTATCATTTCTGCATATGACTGGCGCACCAACAACTTTAGTAACAACATCGTGTCACAGTTGGGTCCAGAGTATTTTGCGGAATACCCTGAAGACAACGAGATCGTAGGTGTGAGCTTCAGTACCACATTGAGCGACTGGTCATGGGCTGGTGAAGTGAGCTACCGTCCAAATCAAGCGGTGCAAATTAACACCACTGAAATCCTGACGGCTGGTTTGCGTCCAAACGTACCAAGCACCTTTACGCCGCGTATCATTGAAGCACGCCCTGATGGCAACGCAGTAGGCAATCGTGCACGGGGTTATGAAGAGTTGGAAGTGTGGCAAGCACAAACAACATTTATTAACTTCTTTGAGCGTCTGTGGGGTTCTGACCGCATGACGTTTATCGGTGAAATCGGTGCGAACTATGTGTCTGATTTACCCGGTCTCGACGAGCAGCGTTTCGGTCGTAGCCCGGTATATGGCAAGTGTTTAACGCGTGCTGACCAAATGGCGCTAGGGAATCCAAGCCCAACGGCAGACATGAACTGTGATGGCTTTGTAACGAGCTTCTCATGGGGTTACCGGACGCGCTTTATCTTTAACTTCTCGAATGCGTTTATGGGCTGGAACATCAACCCAACAATCGCATGGAACCACGATGTTAAAGGTTACTCGCCGAACGCAAACTTCATCGAAGGTCGTCAAAACTTAGGTCTGTTGCTCGACGCAAACTACATGAGCAACAAATACCGGGTGACTGTGGGTTATAACCGCTACCAAGGCGCAGACTACGATCCAATGCAAGATCGGGATCATATCTCAGCTAGCTTCTCGGTATCCTTCTAAACCACCGCACAAGCTTAAAAAAGGCCTCCATCTCGGAGGCCTTTTTCGTATCCAACGCACCGCGTTGGCCCACGCCCAGAAAAGGCCCGGGGGTGGGAAAGCCCCGCGGGGGACGCCGTGAATACATCCATGTAGGCTTGGGCGCGGCATCCCTGCCGCGCACACCCCCACGTGACTTATCCCACCCCCGCGCCAGACTAGCCCCCGTATCCAACGCACCGCGTTGGCCCACGCCCAGAAAAGGCCCGAGGGTGGGAAAGCCCCGCGTTGGCCTGGTGCCACTATAGGGCTCAGGGCGAGGGCTATCCCCGCCCTAAACCCCGTACCCAACGCACCGCGTTGGCCCACGCCCAGAAAAGGCCCGGGGGTGGGAAAGCCCCGCGGGGGACGCCGTGAATACATCCATGTAGGCTTGGGCGCGGCATCCCTGCCGCGCACACCCCCACGTGACTTATCCCACCCCCGCGCCAGACTAGCCCCCGTACCCAACGCAGCGCGTTGGCCCACGCCCGTGCTAGATCAGCCTCAACCGCGTTGGCTACGATGGCGAACTCATATAACCTATGGGTGTGGTTGTGATAACGAGGAATAATGGATGGAATCTTGGCAGGGGTTGTTTGAGCAAGAGCGGCAGAAGTCGTATTTTCGCGAGCTGCGGGATCGGGTGTTGGCCGAGCGGGCGGGGGATGTGCCGATCTATCCGCCCAAAGAACAGGTATTTCGTGCCTTTGAATTAACCCCTAAAGATCAGGTGAAAGTGGTGATTCTTGGACAAGATCCCTATCACCAGCCGGGGCAGGCCCATGGCTTGGCTTTTTCGGTGCCCGCGGGCATCAGGCCGCCGCCGAGCTTAAAGAATATTTATAAAGCCATTCAACACGACTATCCAAACTTCGCTATCCCGCAGCATGGCGATTTAACGGCCTGGGCACAGCAGGGGGTGTTGTTATTGAATACGGCGCTGACGGTGCGAGACAGCAGCCCAGGAGCGCATGCGAAGTGGGGGTGGCAGGAATTTACTAAGGCGACTTTGGCGTACTTAAATGAGCTGCAACCGATGGTGTTTATGTTGTGGGGCAAGCATGCCCAGCAACTCGGCGAGCATATCGATCAGAACCGTCATCTGCTATTGGAATCGGTGCATCCCTCGCCGCTTTCGGCGCACCGTGGGTTCTTAACCTGCGGGCACTTCAAAGCGGCAAATGCATGGCTGCAGGAGCAGGGTCGTGCGCCCATCAACTGGTAACGCAAATGTGATAGTGTGATCACATATGTGCAACAATTTTGCTTTACATTTACCCTCGTTGTGGCACTATGTGTAGGCGCTAACAAAAATATAACAGCGATGTTCAAATAGGGGGAGCTCATGAACCATACGGAAGAACTCAGCAACGCATCTGAGAAGTCAGGTAAGGGTCGGGCAAAGCGGAAATGGCGTGAGATTGAAGCGCTAAAAGAACGTAAACGCTTAGAAAAAGAACTCATGGATATCGACTACACCTACGACTTAGACGTAGACGATTTAGAATTTTAAAAACGAACGCCGGCTAATGCCGGCGTTTTTGTATCTGTCAATAAAGTAGGATACGCAGTAGCTGGTCAGCTTGTATAGAAAGCTTCGAACCAGCGCGGTGCGTTGACTACTTTAATAGTGATTTAGGTAACAAGGGGCGCATCTGCGTGACCATGGTTTGTAATACCCGAGGCGATGCCGCTACGATGTTGCCTGATTTCTGGTGATTCATACCACCACCAAAATCAGTTACGACCCCACCTGCTTCACGCACGAGTAGCTCACCCGCGGCGGTATCCCACAGCTGCAATCCCGCTTCCCAATATCCATCCACGCGACCAGAAGCTACATAAGCTAAATCAAGGGCGGCGGAACCGGCACGACGCACGTCTGCGGCTTGTTCAAAAAACTTATTAAAGACTTTTTGATAGTCAGGCAGTAAATGCTTGAGCTTAAATGGGAAGCCTGTGGCTAATAAGGTGCCTTCGAGGTCTTTGCGCGGTGATACCCGTATACGATAACCATTTAATTGAGCACCGGCGCCGCGGCTTGCGGTAAACATTTCTTCGCGCACAGGATCGTACACCACAGCGTGCTGCGTGATGCCTTTATGCATAAGTGCTATTGAGATACAGAAGTGCGGAATTCCGCGCATGTAATTGGTGGTGCCATCGATGGGATCAATTACCCACAGGTAGTCTCCCTGCGCCTGATGTTCTCCCGATTCTTCGGCGAGAAAGCCGTGATCAGGATAAGATTTTTGGATTGTTGAGATGATGGTCTGTTCACAGGCTTTGTCGATGTTAGTGACAAAGTCATTCAGACTTTTTTCAGCAAATTCGACTTGGTCTGGTTGCTGAAACGATTTCATCGCAACACGGCCGGCTGCACGTGCAGCGCGCACCGCAATATTTAACATTGCATGCATGGGAGGTTCCTGTACTGGCAAAGAGCAGATTAAAAAATCGGCGTGATTATATGCAAATTAGCAGGCAGATGCAATGAAGGGTGTGCTGTGCTATTCTCCCGCGGATTTTAAATTGAGCATTTTAGCGACGTTTCTGGGCTCCCAGTATGCTAACAATAAGGGTAGAAGACCTATGTTAAATCAAATTCGTGTTGTTCTCGTGGGTACCACCGACCAACGTAATATTGGCTCGGCAGCTCGCGCTATGAAAACGATGGGCATTCACGAATTGGTGTTAGTGCAGCCCGAAGAACTTCCAGAAGGTAAGGCTCAGGCATTGGCGGCAGGTGCCACCGATGTACTCGCCAATGCTACGATTATGGATAATTTGGCGGATGCGTTGGCGGATTGTTCGTTGGTACTGGCAACAAGCGCCCGTAATCGTACCCTTGATTGGCCGCAATTAACGCCTCGGGAAGCGGGTGTGAAAGGTATTCAAGAAGCCGTATCGGGCGCAAAGGTGGCGATTATCTTTGGTCGCGAGGCGAGCGGATTAACCAATGAAGAACTGCAAATGGCGGATTTTCATGTGCATATTCCGGCAAACCCTGACTATAGCTCATTGAATTTAGCGATGGCGGTGCAAACCGTGAGCTATGAGATGCGGATGGCAGCATTGGCTACGCAAGAAGCCCCTGAACAGGCCCCCCAAGGGATTAGTGAAGACTATCCGCTACATGAAGACCTCGAAGGCTTCTATAATCATTTAGAGCGGGCATTGGCGGCAACTGGATTTATTATTCGTAAACACCCGGGCATGGTGATGACCAAATTACGTCGTTTGTTTAATCGGGCCCGCCCCGAGAAAAACGAACTGAATATTTTGCGCGGCGTGCTCGCGTCGGTAGAGCGGGCTTCAGGTGCGTCTGTGACACTTCACGAGCAACAAGATTCTACGACAAGCCAAGACGGCGAAAATCACTAATTCCGAAACCTGAGCTGAGGACAACCATGAAATATCCCGTTTACCTTGATTATGCTGCAACCACGCCGGTCGATCCGCGAGTTGCCGAGTGCATGATGGGATATTTAACCATGGATGGCGTGTTCGGTAATCCGGCGTCTCGTTCTCATCGTTTTGGTTGGCAAGCGGAAGAGGCCGTAGATATTGCCCGGGAGTCTATAGCTCAGCTCATTCATGCGGATCCTCGGGAGATTGTATTTACATCGGGGGCGACGGAAGCATCGAATTTGGCCATTAAAGGGGTTGCTGATTTTTATCAGGAGCGTGGTAAGCATATCGTGACGGTCTGCACCGAGCACAAGGCCACGCTAGATACCTGTAAAGCCCTAGAAGATGAGGGGTATGAGGTCACCTATCTGACGGTGAGCGATACCGGAGCCCTTGATCTGAACGCGGTAAAAGCCGCATTGCGCAGCGACACGGTGTTACTTACAGTGATGTATGTGAACAATGAGATTGGCGTGATTCACGACATCGCAGCGCTTGCAGAGATTGCCCATAATAACGGCACTTTGATTCACGTGGACGCGGCCCAGGCTGTCGGCAAAATCCCGGTGGATGTGCGTGCGTTGGATATTGATTTAATGTCGATTTCAGCGCACAAGATGTATGGGCCGAAAGGCATTGGTGCGTTGTATGTGCGTCGAACGCCGCGGGTATATTTGGTGTCGCAAATGCACGGCGGGGGTCATGAACGCGGCATGCGCTCGGGCACCTTGCCCACCCATCAAATTGCTGGGTTCGGAAAGGCAGCAGAGATTGCTGGCCAAGAATTAGCGGCCGAGTCTGAGCGCTTAGCCACATTACGGCAGCGCTTATGGGACGGCCTGAAATCCATCCCGGGGGTGGTTTTAAATACTGATCTAACGCACAGCGTCGCGGGCATTCTCAATGTGGGCTTTTGTGATGTGGAAGGGGAAACCTTGCTGATGGCCCTAAGCCAGTTAGCGATATCGTCGGGCTCGGCCTGCAACAGCGCCAGTGTAGAGCCGTCCTACGTGTTGAAAGCCTTGGGTCGCTCGGATGCCGTTGCTCATGCCAGTATTCGATTGAGTGTTGGACGCTTTACCACCCCAGAAGAAGTGGATTTTGCCGCGCAATTGGTGCGCGATACCGCGAACGGATTACGCAACTAATCTACCGAACCCACCCGACCCACGCCCTGGATGTGTTCGCACATCCGTTTCTTTCGATAGCGTGGGTTCTCGCATGCCTGTGGTTATTTTAGCCGCGACGCAAAGGTTTTCTTAAACTTGGCAAGTTTTGGCGATACCACCGCTTGGCAGTATTGGTTCTCTGGATTGCGCTCAAAGTAGTTATCGTGATAATCCTCGGCGGGATAGAAAGTCGCGATCGGCTCGATTTGGGTCACGATGGGCCCCTCCCATGTCTGCTCTTGTTCCATCTCCGCAATAATGCTGCGTGCCGCCTCAGCTTGCGCTTCGTCATGATAGAAAATCGCGGTGCGATATTGGCTGCCGATGTCATTACCTTGACGATTCACTTGCGTAGGATCGTGCAGTGCGAAAAAGATCTCGAGAATTTCACGATAGGAAATCGCCTCAAGATCGAACTCCACCCGTATCACCTCCGCATGCCCGGTGTTGCCAGTACACACATCTTTGTAGGTTGGATTCTCGGTTTGTCCGCCGCTGTAGCCCGACTTTACCGAATGTATGCCTTGTACTTGATTGAACGCAGACTCGAGGCACCAAAAACATCCGCCGGCGAGGGTTGCTACGTGAAGAGACTTGTTCATTAAGGGACTATCCTACTGCAAATAAACATCTAGACGTCTAAAATACATCAGGGATGGATACTTGCCAAGTAAAGAATCTGTCATGAATCAGAGTTATGCTGGAAGTATAAAGAATTAGTGGGAAAAATTCCCTGAATCACGTATAATCCGCGCGTCTTTTTTAACCAACTTTTATGATTAATCGGGAGTACAGCAATGGCTTTGGAACGCACTCTGTCCATCATTAAGCCTGACGCGGTTGCCAAAAATGTAATCGGCGCCATCGTTAACCGTTTTGAAAGCGCAGGTCTGCGCATCGTCGGCCAAAAGATGATGCACCTGAGCAAAGAACAAGCGGAAGGTTTCTACGCTGAACACAAAGAGCGTCCGTTCTTTGGTGCTTTAGTTGAGTTTATGACTTCTGGCCCAATCGTTGTGATGACGCTGGAAGGTGAAGACGCGGTACGTAAGAACCGTGAAATCATGGGCGCGACTAACCCACAAGAAGCAGCTGCTGGTACCTTGCGTGCTGATTACGCTGAAACGATTGATGAAAACGCTGTTCACGGTTCAGATGCAGTTGAATCTGCAGCTCGTGAAATAGCTTATTTCTTCTCTGATGAAGAAGTTTGCTCGCGTACCCGCTAAAATAGTAGGGTAAGCACTTTAAAAAAGGGGCTTCGGGCCCCTTTTTTGACCGTTATTCTTTGGCCTTGTTGGATTTCGATTCAACATGCCACGTTAGACAAAACTTGAGGTCGTCATGACAGGTACTCCATGTAGCCCAGCTAAGGAATTAGCAGAGGGAACCCAAAAGAAAATCAATTTGCTGGATTTGAATCGGCAAGGATTGCGGGATTTCTTTGTGCAGCTCGGCGAGAAGCCGTTCCGTACGGAACAGGTGATGAAGTGGTTGTATCACTATTGTGTTGACGACTTCGATCAAATGACCAATTTAAATAAAGCGCTGCGGGCCAAGCTAAAAGAAGTGGCAGAGGTACGTGCGCCAGAAATTAAAGTACAGCAGCAATCTGCCGATGGAACCATTAAGTTTGTGATGGAATTACGCGATGGTCAGGAGATTGAGGCGGTGTGGATTCCAGAAGATGATCGCGCTACCTTGTGCGTGTCATCACAAGTAGGCTGCGCATTGGAATGCACCTTCTGTTCAACGGGGCATCAGGGCTTTAATCGCAATCTCCGCGTCTCTGAGATCATCGGTCAGGTGTGGCGAGTCAGTAAGTTGCTCGGGCCTTTTGGCGACACCAACGTAAAAGCGGTTACGAACGTGGTGATGATGGGCATGGGTGAGCCATTGCTCAACGTAAAAAACGTGGTGCCGGCGATGGAAATTATGCTCGACGACTACGGCTTTGGTTTATCCAAGCGCCGAGTGACCTTGAGCACCTCCGGTGTGGTGCCTGCACTCGACTTATTGCGCGAGCAGATTGATGTGGCGTTGGCGATATCTTTGCATGCGCCCACCAATGAACTACGTGACGAAATCGTTCCAATCAATAAGAAGTATCCGATTGCGGAGTTCTTAGCGGCGTCGCGGCGCTATGTGGAGCAATCAAAAGCGCAAACAAAGGTGACGGTGGAGTACGTAATGTTGGATCATGTGAATGACTCAACAGACCAAGCCCATCAATTAGCAAAAGTACTGAAAGATACACCAAGCAAGATTAATTTGATTCCGTTTAACCCATTTCCGGGATCAGGTTACGGTCGATCAAGTAATTCTCGCATTGATCGTTTCGCAAAGGTGTTGATGGAACACGGTTATACCGTTATCGTTAGGAAGACCCGTGGGGATGATATCGATGCGGCTTGTGGTCAACTTGTAGGTGACGTTGTCGATCGCACCAAACGGTTATTGAAAAAACAACAAAAACAAAAGAATGGGGAACCGATTAACGTAAATGTGGTCGGTTAGCCTGTTACAACACCGATTTTCGCAATGGATTGCCCTAGAGTAGTGAATTCAGCTAAAGATGACCGAAACTAATCAAAATGACGAGCACCACCACGACGAGGTGAGTGAAACAGAAGCGAGCCCACCGGTTTCTCCGGGCGAGCTGCTGCGCGATGCGCGGGAGCAGGCCGGATTAAGTGTGAGCCAAATTGCCGACCGTTTACGTTTACGCCGCACCCAAATTGAAGAACTCGAAGCCAATGAGTTTAGTAAGTATGTGGGCGGAACCTATATTCGAGGCTATTTGCGCTCTTACGCAAAGTTAGTGAACCTTGATGAAGCGACGGTCATTTCCGCCTACCAAACCTTTCTCGGTGAAGAGGCGCCCGCCGGTCAAATGCAAAGCTTTTCGCAAAAGACCAAGCTCGAATCGCAAGATAACAAACTCATGCTGATGACCTGGATCATTATTTTGATCTTAATTGGCTCGGTGGCTGTGTTTGTGTGGCAACAATTCACTGAAGAAAAAAATGGTGATGGCATTGTAAATAGTAACGCGCAGCAAGAACGCGTGAGCAATCGCCAAACCACCACACCAACACGTTCTGACACGGTGCAATCGCAAACCCGGCTTGATGCCCGTGATGAAGATGATGTAATCGCCACGGATGAAACGGAAGATTTGGTGGAAGCACCGGTAGATACACCTGAGTTAACCGGAACTCAGGATCCTGCAGTAGTCACCGAAACCCGCTCCGATCCTCCGCCAACGGAAACAAGCAGCGCGACGCGCTCGCCTGAACGAACAGAACAACAAGTAACTCAAGTACCGGCGACTACCGAAGACCCCAGCGTGCAGAATGAAACCACAGAGCAAGCGGTGTCGGCTGTCGCAGAGGCAGAGCTAGTGCTTACCTTTAGTGATGATTGTTGGGTACGCATTGAAGATGCCACTGGGGAAGTCATTGCCTTTGGGGTAAAACAAGGCGGTCATGTGATGCCGTTAGAGGGCCAGGCCCCTTATGAAATTACGCTTGGCGCACCGCAGGCGGTTTCCGTGTATTTTCGCGGTGAAGAAATTGATTTAACGCGCTTTAGAGGGCGTACCGCACGCTTTACTCTGCCTAGCCAAGGCTAACCATATTCGACGTTTGTGAATAGAGAGCAGTAACACACCATGAACCACGAAACTCCGATTGTCCGTCGTAAAAGTCGCCGCATTTACGTGGGTGATGTGCCTATTGGTGATGGTGCCCCAATTGCCGTGCAATCGATGACAAATACCAACACCAATGATGTTGACGCGACTGTGGCGCAAATTGAGCGTATTGTCGCGGCGGGTGCCGATATTGTGCGCGTATCCGTGCCCACCATGGATGCAGCGGAAGCATTTAAACTCATTCGTCAACGGGTGACGGTTCCTCTGGTTGCCGATATTCACTTTGATTACCGTATTGCCCTGAAAGTAGCGGAATATGGCGTGGATTGTTTACGCATTAATCCTGGCAATATCGGTCATGAAGATCGTATTCGGGCGGTGGTTGATGCCGCTCGGGATCGCAATATCCCCATTCGAATTGGTGTTAATGCCGGATCCTTGGAACGCGAAATCCAAGAAAAGTATGGTGAGCCGACGGGTGCCGCACTGGTAGAGTCTGCGCTCCGCCATGTGGATATTCTTGATCGTTTAAACTTCCACGATTTTAAAGTGAGTGTGAAGGCATCAGATGTGTTCCTTGCCGTCGATGCGTACCGTTTACTTGCTAAACAAATTGAACAACCCCTGCATTTGGGGATCACCGAGGCAGGTGGTGCCCGAGCTGGCGCGGTAAAATCGGCGATTGGCTTGGGGATGCTGCTCAGTGAAGGAATCGGCGATACCATCCGTGTGTCGTTAGCGGCGGATCCTGTAGAAGAAATTAAAGTCGGCTTTGATATCTTGAAGTCGCTCCGTATTCGCAGTCGCGGCATTAATTTTATTGCCTGTCCGAGCTGCTCGCGCCAAGAATTCGATGTCATCTCAACGGTGAATGCCCTTGAGCAACGCTTGGAAGATATCACCACCGCGGTGGACGTGTCGGTCATTGGCTGCGTTGTTAATGGCCCTGGTGAAGCGATGGTCGCGCAAATCGGATTAGCCGGTGCGAAGAACAAGAGCGGTTTTTATAAAGACGGACAGCGGCAAAAGCTACGTATCGACAATGATAATATTGTTGACGAGCTAGAAGCACAGATACGGGATTACGTAAAACGTCGTGAGCAAGAGACACCTATCGATATTCAGAACCTCTAGTTTTACCTAATGGGGCAAACACCCTATAATGCCGGCGTTGTTAATACCGTCATGTAATTGAGACAGGAATTCCCAAACTGTGACAAAACAAATTCAAGCCATTCGCGGCATGAACGATATCTTGCCAGACCAAACGGGTCGTTGGCAGCAGCTTGAGCAAGTGATTCGCGACCTTGTTGCGAATTACGGCTACAGTGAGATTCGCATGCCGGTGGTGGAACAGACCGAACTGTTCAAGCGCTCTATCGGCGAAGTGACCGATATCGTTGAAAAAGAAATGTATACCTTTGCTGATCGCAATGGCGACAGCCTTACCTTGCGCCCAGAAGGCACTGCGAGTTGCGTGCGCGCAGGCAATGAGCATGGGCTGTTGTATAACCAAACCCGCCGACTCTGGTATATGGGCCCAATGTTTCGCCATGAGCGACCCCAAAAAGGCCGTTACCGTCAGTTCCACCAAGTGGGTGTCGAGGCTTTTGGTTTAGATGGCCCAGATATAGACGCGGAAATGATTTTGATGACGGCGCGGTTATGGAAAACCCTTGGTTTGTTGCCATATCTTACTCTTGAACTCAATTCGCTAGCCTCCAATGCAGCGCGAGCTGATTACCGAGAAGCGCTCACCGCCTATTTGCGTGCGCATCAAGAACAGCTAGACGAAGACAGTGTGCGTCGCTTAGACAGCAACCCACTGCGAATTCTTGATTCAAAAAATCCTGCTATGGCGGAGGTGTTGGCGAAGGCACCCAAACTCAGTGAATATTGGGATAGTGAGTCACGAACTCATTTTGAACAACTTTGCGCCTATTTGGATAACGCAGGTGTACGCTATGTGCATAACGAGCGTTTGGTGCGTGGATTAGATTATTACAACCGGACTGTGTTTGAGTGGGTTACCGATAGCTTAGGCGCGCAAGGTACTGTTTGTGCCGGTGGTCGCTACGATGGTTTGGTTGAACAATTAGGCGGTAAGGCGACCCCTGCGGTCGGCTTTGCGATGGGTCTAGAACGTCTGGTGTTAATGCTCGAACACGCCGATAACCAGCAGCTACCGCGGAGTGTCGACGTTTATATAGTTGCCGCTGGCGCGGAAGCGGAACTTCCAGCAATGACTGTTGCCGAACAGGTTCGGGACGCACTGCCCAGCCTGCGCGTCATGCTTCATTGCGGTGGCGGAAAGTTTGCAAAACAATTGAAGAAAGCCGACCAAAGCGGTGCCGAAGTAGCGTTAATTATTGGTGCCAATGAAGTTGCAGAAAACAAAGTGACTGTGAAGTTCTTGCGTCGTGATGCAGAGCAAACAACAGTTCACATGAATGACGTATCAACGGTGCTTAGCACCTTGGTGTAAATCAAGAGGACACGGCAGTGGAAAACGAAGATCAACAAGTCGAACAGATAAAAGCGTTTATTAAAGATTACGGACCTTGGATCGTGGCGGGTGTAGTGCTCGGTTTAGGGTCTCTGTTCGGTTGGCGGTATTACCAAGACAGTCAGGTCGAAGCCGCACAAGCACGAACTGCAGTTTATCAGCAAGTCATTGAAACCTTACAGTTTGGCGAAGACCAAGACGCGTTGGCCCGTGCCCAGGCGATTACGAGCGAGTTATCAGGCTCGGAGCAGGGCGCATTAGCTCGGTTGTATTTAGCGCAACACGCGGTAAGTGCTGGTGATCTAGACACGGCGCGTAGCGAATTAGAAACAGCACACGCTGAATTACGCCACGAAGACTTAAAATCCATTGTGGCCATGCGTTTAGCACGCATTGATGCAGCTTTGGAAGATTTCACGAGCGCACAAGCATGGTTAGCTGGCATTCGCGGCAGCGCATTTGCGGCTGGCGTGGCGGAAATCCAAGGTGATATCTACTTTGCACAAGGCAACTATAGCGCTGCACGGGAGTCTTATCTGGCGGCAGCAGACGCATCTGCAGCGGGCGCAAATAATGCCTTGCAGATGAAAATCGACAATCTGGCAGGACACGAATGATTAAAACAAAACACTGGTTAGTCGTCGCCGTAGCATCCATATTTTTGGCGGCCTGTTCATCCAAAGATGAAGGGCCTCGTCATGCTGAGCTACGCTCTATTACCACCGAAGTGACCGCTTCCGAAGTATGGAGCACCCGAGTCGGCATTGGCCAAGGGAATCATCACTCGCGCTTGCGCCCTGTGCATCAAGATGGGGTGATTTATGTGGCGGGACGTCACGGCGCTGTAGCGGCAATAAATGCCGAGAGTGGGCGCAAACTGTGGTCAAAAGAATTAGGTGGCCGCAAACCAGTATTTGGTCGCTACTTTGGCGGTGAGCCAGCGCGTTTGAGTGGTATCGCAGTTGCTGGTTCGATGTTGTTTGTTGGCTCTGAGAACGGTTTGGTATACGCATTTAATGCCGATAACGGTGAGCTACTTTGGGAACAAAAAGTACCTGGCGAAGTGCTGGCCGCACCGACCGTGGGCGAAGGTCGGGTGGTGGTTCATTTAGGTTCTGGTATTGTCGCGGCACTGCGTGCACGTGACGGCGAGATCATGTGGACGCATGAAGAAGAAGTGTCATTGCTGAGTTTGCGCGGCACATCGCCAGCGGTAATTAATAGCGGCGGTGTTATTTTCGGCAGCGCCACCGGCAAAGTCGTGGTGTTAATTGCCGAAAATGGCATGTTGGCATGGGAAGAACGAATCTCGGTTCCTACCGGATCTACTGATCTCGAGCGCTTAGTTGATGTCGATGGCGCGCCATTGGTGTGGGGCGGCAATATTTATGTGTCGGCCTTCAATGGTGATTTGGCAGCATTTGATTTGCGTAATGGCGAAGTGTTGTGGAAACGTGAATACGGCAGCTGGCGTGGCCCAGTGCAAGCAGTAAACCGTATCGTGTTAGTGGATCAGCAAAGTCATATGATAAGCATTGACCGTTCCAACGGTATGGAGTTATGGCGCAATTCGGATCTGTTCTTGCGTTCATTAACGGAGCCGGCGGTATCTGGCAGTTATTTGGTATCCGGTGACCGTTTTGGTTATTTGCATTGGTTCAATCGCAGCAATGGCGAGCTGGTTGGTCGCTATCAAGTTGGTGATGACCGGATTCACGGCGCACCGGTGATTGTTGACGATAAATTAATTGTGCAGGATGCGAAAGGCAATGTGGTTGCCATACGCGCCCAAGGCCAATAATCATGCATACGTAAACGCTCACTTGTAGTACAATAGCGTTTGCAGGCGGAGCACCGCCAATCGTTCAGGGCCGAGTTGGGCCCTGAACGTGTTTCAGGAGAGAGGAAATTACATGATACCCGTGGTCGCCCTTGTGGGCCGTCCAAATGTTGGCAAATCCACACTATTTAATCGCCTTACCCAAACTCGGGATGCCCTAGTGGCAGACTTCCCGGGGCTGACGCGTGACCGCCAGTATGGTCAGGGGCGTTATGATCAGTACCAGTTTATCGTGGTTGATACCGGCGGGATTCATGGCAAAGAAGAAGGGCTTGATCTATTGATGGCAAAACAATCGCTGCAAGCGATTGATGAAGCCGATGTGGTCTTGTTCTTGGTAGATGCCCGCACCGGCATTAGTGCCGCTGACGAATTTATTGCCGAATACTTACGTAAGCAAGATAAGCCTGTGTATTTAGTTGCCAATAAGGTAGATGGCCTCGACGGTGATGCGGCGGCTGCAGATTTTTATGGCCTTGGTTTAGGTCAGGTGTGGCAAGTGGCCGCGGCCCATGGCCGGGGTGTGAGCCAATTATTGCGCGCCAGTTTACAACCACTGGAAGCCGACTATCCGGACATGCTAATTGCGCCGAAGTCTGACGAGCCGAAAGAATTAACGGAAGCAGACGCCCAAGAAGAGATTGAGCGGCTGCAAGCACAACCTATTAAGTTAGCGATTATTGGTCGGCCAAATGTGGGTAAATCCACGCTCACCAATCGGATTTTGGGTGAAGATCGCGTCGTGGTATACGACATGCCTGGCACCACGCGTGACAGCGTGTATATCCCAATGGAACGCGATGGTCGTGAATACGTGTTAATTGATACTGCAGGCGTACGTCGTCGTGGCCGGATTGATATGGCCGTCGAGAAATACTCAGTGGTGAAAACCCTGCAAGCGATTGAAAGTGCGAATGTGGTGATTCTGGTTATCGACGCCCGCGAAACTATCAGTGACCAAGACCTGAATTTATTAGGCTTTGTGTTGAATGCGGGGCGCTCTGTGGTCATTGCTGTAAACAAATGGGACGGTTTGGAGCAGGATGCAAAACAGTGGATCAAAGATGAACTCGATCGTCGTTTAGGTTTTGTTGATTTTGCCCGCGTGCATTTTATTTCGGCACTGCACGGCACCAACGTGGGCCACTTGTTTACCTCGGTCCAAGAAGCCTATGCAAGTGCGACTAAACGGGTAAGTACTTCGCAGCTAACGCGCATTATGGAGTCGGCACAGGAAGAGCATCAACCGCCATTAGTGCGGGGCCGTCGGGTCAAATTGAAATTTGCCCATGCCGGTGGCTATAACCCACCTCTGATCGTGGTGCATGGCAACCAGGTCAACGATTTGCCCGAGAGCTATAAGCGTTACTTAATGAATTACTTTCGTAAGTCGCTGAAACTCATGGGTACTCCGGTAAAAGTGGAATTCCGTACCGGTAAGAATCCGTTTGAAGGGAAGAAAAACTCACTGACACTGTCACAACAGCGGAAGCGTAAACGCATGATGCGATTTGTGAAAAAATAGCCCGCGCGTCGGATATTAAGAAAGCCAGTCACACAATACGTGGACTGGCTTTTTTCGTTATTGTGGTTGCTCGGGGGCTTGATGGGCGTGCAACGATTGCACATCAAAGGCATTAAAATGGTAGTCAGTTAAGCAATAATCACAGGTTAATTTGAGCTCGCCTTCTTGCGCCAGAATATCCATTAACTCATCTTGCGGCACACTGCGCAATGCAGTTGCGGTCGCCTCTTTAGAACACCCACAGAAAAAACGGACTGCTTGTGTCGGGTACAGGTGGACTTCTTCTTCATGATACAAGCGTTGCAGCATGTCAGTTGCAGGTAATTGCAGCAATTCCTCGGCAGTCACGGTGCTGGCAAGAGTTGTAAGATGTTCAAAGCCTTCGTGGCCATTGCTGCCAGGAAGAGCTTGTAGAAATAGCCCTCCGGCGCGCTCCTGCTCGATATCTGCAAATAACCAAACACGGGTTGCCAACTGTTCAGACTGACTAAAGTACTCTTCGATACATGCAGCCAAGGAATCTCCTGCAATTGTTGTGACGCCTTGATAGCGTTCGCCATGTTCGGGAGTGAGGGTAATTAATAAAATGGCGTTATCGCCTACTAACTCGCGAAAGCTGGTTCCGGTAGGTTCTGAGGTAAGCCGGGCAACGCCCCGCAATGCTTGCTCATGGCTACCATTCACAGTGGCATAGTTAAGCGGCCCGTCGCCTTGAATTTGCACGTTGATGTGGCCTTCAAACTTCAACGTTGCAGTAAGCAGGCTGGTTACTGCCATCAGCTCGCCAAGCAGTTGCTTGACCGGTGCGGGATAAGCGTGGCCCTGAGTCAACGCATGATAACTTTCCTGTAACTGCACAATTTCACCACGTACATCGTGGTTGGCAAAGGTAAATCGTAGAATCTGATCAAGGGAATCCGACATAAAGGCGTCCTAAAAATTGCTAAAGCACGACCCGAGAGGGCGCACTATTGTTGCTTAAATTTGATTAAATCGCGTCGTTGTTTCTTGTCAGGACGCTGATCGGGGTGAGGATTATACATCTGATTGAGCTTACGCGCCCGCGCGTTTTCTTCACGCTTAGCCACGCTTTGTTCGGTTTCAGTATATAAAGTTTGGGCTTCGGCAGCCCCGCGACGTTGATCGCTGATGGTGTCGATGACGACCTCGTACCGGTCATAGCCCCGAGGAATGGTGAGCAGTGCGCCGACTTCAACAATCTTTGCGGGTTTGCTGCGCTGTCCATTGTAGTGGACTTTGCCGGCTTGAATCGCGCTGCGCGCAAGGGCTCGTGTTTTAAAAAAACGAGCTGCCCACAACCACTTATCTAACCGAACAGATACATTGCTCATGGTGTGAAACTCCTGCACAATTCAAGCGTCTGAGTGTAACATGATTCCTTACACAATTTTACGCTCCGTACATTGTTGTTCATCGCTTAGCACGCTAGAATGCTAATTCGATAACAATATTTTAATAAGAAGTAGATTCCACATACATGGTCAGTTCACTGTCACTCGGTTCGCTTTCCTTGGCGAGACTGAGCACCACTTATCGCAGCGTTTTGCAACCTGTTCTCACAGGTATTGGGATCTTATTGCTGTGTATTTCTGCGTGGCTAGCGGCAACCATTACGTGGCGACTGATTACACCAGCGGATTTGCCGGTCCCCCCAGCAATTGGCGGTCAGGCTGCTACTGAGCAGGTTCAGGTTAATCTCAATAGAATTCAGCAATTGCATTTGTTTGGTGAGCGCGGGGCCGAAGCAAGTCGCCAGCCGCGTACGACCGAAGCACCAGAAACCACATTAAATATTCGATTGGTGGGCGTGACTGCGAGTACAGTACCGGAACGCTCTGCCGCTATTATTCAGCAAGGCAACAACCAAGTGACTTATATACCTGGCGAAACGATTAGCTCAAGCCGTGCTGTAATCAATGAAATTTTATCAGATCGCGTGATATTGGAAAATGGCGGGCGTTTGGAAACCCTGTACCTCGATGGCCGTGATGGCTTTGAACCAGGTATCACCTTGCGCCAAGTTGATCAGCCCCAAGAGACGCGAGAACAACCCGTTGAGCGCGTCCATGAAGTACCGATTGATATCGGTACTGTGAACCCTGAAAACATCGGAGAGTTGGTCACAATCACGCCAGTGCAACGAGAAGGTAATCTTATCGGATACCGCTTAGCACCCAACAGATATCCAGAATTATTTGCTGCAGCTGGGTTTGAGTCAGGTGACATCGCCATTAGTTTAAATGGCTATGACTTGACCAATCTTGCCGAAGCAGCGTCTATCCTACGTGATGTCGGTTCACTCACCAACGCTACCGTCGTAGTGTTGCGGAATGATGAACCCATTACGTTGGAACTTAGAATTCCGAATCAATAGGTATCGATCATGCGTTTGCTAACAAAAATTATTGGAATGACTTTTGCAGCCAGCTTGGCCTTAGTGCCGATGCACGCGAGTCACGCTCAAGAAGAATTCTCAGCGAGCTTTAAAAACACCGATATCAATGAATTTATTCAAGCGGTGAGTCGAAACCTCGAAGAAACGATTATTATCGACCCCGAAGTACGCGGACGTATCAACGTGCGTAGTTACGACGTGATGAATCGGGAACAGTATTATCAGTTTTTTCTGAATGTTCTGGAAGTCTACGGATACGCGGTGATCCGCATGGACAACGGCCCCTTAAAAGTGATTCGCGATCGAGATGCGAAATCCGCACCGGTCCCTGTGGTCGATGACGATTCGTTTACTGGTGATGAGTGGGTAACCCGCGTTGTACCATTGCGCAACGTGTCGGTTCGAGAGCTTGCGCCTTTGCTGCGTCAGTTGAACGATCAGGCGAGTGGTGGTGCGGTGATGAGTTACGACCCATCGAATGTGATTATGATGAGTGGCCGCGCTTCCTTAATTAACCGCCTCGTGCAAATCATTCAGCACGTTGACCGGGCAGGCGACCAAGACGTAGAAGTAGTGCAGTTACAACATGCCTCGGCGGCTGAAATGGTTCGTATTGCTCAAAGTGTGTTTCAACAGCAAGGCTCAGGCATTCCAGAAATGATGATTCCGCGAATTGTACCTGATGAGCGGACCAATCGTATTTTAATCAGCGGTGATCCCCGTGCCCGTGAGCGCGTGGCGCGCTTACTGCGTCAGTTAGATACAGAAATGCAAACGAGCGGGAACACCCGTGTGTTCTATCTGCGTTACGCCAAAGCAGAAGATATGGTGCAGTTGCTGCGGGGCATGACCGAAACCATTATTGCCGAAGAGCGCGCGACCACCAGTGGTTCTGGTTCCGGCACTGGGGCTGCTGCACGAACAACCCGACGGGGCAATGAAGTGAGTATTGAAGCCCACAGCCCAACTAATGCCATCGTCGTGACCGCGCAACCTGATGTGTTACGCGCACTTGAAAGCGTTATCGGACAGCTCGATATTCGTCGCGCCCAAGTTCTGGTGGAAGCTATTATTGTGGAAGTGTTCGAAGGAGATGGCATTAACTTTGGTATTCAATGGGCCAGTGAAGAATTCGGTATGATGCAGCACAATAACGGTAATATAGTGCCGATTGGGCCACTTGGTATTGCCGCAGAAGCCGCACGTACACGCCCTGGTGCGGAAGTAACTCGGGTAGATAACGCAGGCAACCAGTTCACGACGCGGGAGCCGGATCAACGGGGTGATTACTCGTTATTGGCGAACTTGTTAGGCAACGCTAACGGTTTATTATTTGGTACCGTACAAGATGGTTGGGCGGCCGTTGTGCAAGCAGTGGCAACCACGACTAATTCGAATATTCTGTCGGCACCGAGTATCACTACGCTAGATAACCAAGAAGCATCGATTCTGGTTGGACAAGAAGTACCGACTATTACTGGTGCGACCGCTGGTTCAAACAACGACAACCCTTTCCAAACGATTGACCGTCGTGAAGTGGGTATTCGTTTACGTGTCACCCCACAAATTAACGAAGGTGATGCGGTTCAGTTACTGATCGAACAAGAAGTATCGAGTATTGCAGGGGCAACATCGGTGGATGTGACCTTCAATAAGCGCGAGTTAAAAACCACGGTGTTGGCGCGAGATGGTGAAACCATCGTGCTCGGTGGTTTGATCGATGAAGATGTGCAAGAAAGCTTGTCCAAGGTTCCGATTCTTGGCGATATCCCTATTTTAGGGCATTTGTTCAAATCAACCAGCGTAAACACACGTAAGCGTAACCTAATGATTTTTATTCGTCCGACGATTATTCGTGACGACGAGCGCATGGGGCAATTGAGCCAACGTAAATACAGTTATTTACGTGCTCAGCAGCTTGAGCAACGGGAACGTGGCATTTCGTTGCGTTCGCGCGATACCGTGCCGGTGCTTCCCGATTGGGATGATTACGACGCGTTACCGCCAGAATACCGTCGTTTCTTGGATGAGTGGCGCCGTGATATGGAAGACATTCGCAAAGAAGCGGAGTCGGGAGGGCGTTAATGAGCGACAGTACAAAGCTCGAATCTGAAGCCCAGACTATTCAAGCGGTTGCGGCACAAGTGCCGGAGCCTGGGGAAGCGCTAGCGCGTCTGCCCTATGGCTTTTCTCGCCGCTTTGGCGTGGTGTTAACTTGGGATAACGATCAGCCCACACTGCATACGCGCAAGAAAGTGAGCCCGAAAACCTTACACGAGGTACGCCGTTTATTGGGGCAGGCTTTTGCGGTTGTGGCACATTCCGAACATGAATTTGACCGTCTGCTTAGCCAAGCCTATCAACGCGACTCCTCAGAAGCGAAGCAGCTCATGGAAGATATTGGCAACGAGGTGAACCTGTTCTCGTTAGCCGAAGAGCTACCGCAAACTGAAGACTTACTCGATAGTGAAGATGATGCGCCTATCATTAAATTGATCAACGCCATGTTAAGCGAGGCGATCAAAGAAGGGGCATCGGACATTCACATCGAAACCTTTGAGAAAGACCTTGTTATTCGTTTCCGTATTGATGGCGTGTTGCGGGAAATTCTGCGCCCAAATCGTAAGCTGGCGTCCTTGTTAGTTTCGCGTATTAAAGTGATGGCGCAACTAGATATTGCTGAGAAGCGACTACCGCAAGATGGTCGTATTTCCTTGCTTATTGCAGGCCGTGCGGTGGATGTGCGGGTGTCGACCATGCCTTCGAACCATGGTGAGCGCGCAGTATTGCGTTTATTGGATAAAAACAACGCGCGCTTGGATCTCACCGAGCTCGGGATGACCGATAAGAATCGCAAGATTTTCTCCAATCTGATCCACAAACCTCATGGCATCATATTGGTGACCGGACCGACCGGCTCGGGTAAAAGTACAACCCTGTATGCAGGTCTTTCTGAAATTAATACCAAAGATCGCAATATTCTCACTGTCGAAGACCCGATAGAGTATGCGCTCGAAGGCGTCGGTCAGATGCAAGTCAACCCCCGCGTGGATATGACCTTTGCACGTGGCCTCCGCGCCATTCTGCGACAAGATCCCGATGTGGTGATGGTTGGGGAGATTCGTGATGGTGAAACCGCACAAATCGCCGTACAAGCATCGTTGACGGGACACTTAGTGATGTCAACCTTGCATACAAACACAGCCGCAGGTGCGATTACCCGACTTGAAGATATGGGCATTGAGCCTTTCTTATTGTCGTCGAGTTTGCTTGCGGTCATCTCTCAGCGCTTGGTGCGGACTCTGTGTAAAGATTGTCGCGAGAGCCATGTTGCCACGCCAGAAGAATGTGAACTGCTCGGGGTGGATGCCAGCTCCGCGCCCACCATCTATCGGCCCAAAGGCTGTGCCAAGTGTAATCATACTGGATATCGCGGCCGTACTGGGATTCACGAAATGTTGGTAATCGACGAGACCACTCGGGAGTTAATTCATAACGGCCAAGGTGAACAAGCCATCGAGCGCTATGCCCGTAAACATTATCCCGGCATCCGTCAGGATGGTCGTGATAAGATTCTTCTGGGGTATACCACGCTCGAGGAAGTTTTACGCGTTACCCGCGAGGAGTAATCCATGCCAGCGTTTTCTTACGAGGCCTTAGATCAACAAGGTCGGAAAAAACAAGGGGTGCTGGAAGCCGACACCGAGCGTCAGATTCGACAAATGTTGCGGGAGCAGGGATTGTTCCCCGTCAGTGTTGAGTCAGCAGGTGATCAAGAAAAAGGCATCTCCTCCCAGCGCAAATCCATATTTCAGCGCCGTGTGAGTACCCACGATTTAGCCTTAATTACCCGGCAATTAGCCACATTAGTGGCCGCCGCCCTTCCTATTGAACAAGCATTGCTCGCTGTGGCAGAGCAAACCGATCGTCCGCGACTAAAGCGAATGCTGATGTCTGTGCGCAGTAAAGTCGTTGAGGGTTATAGTTTGGCGGAAGGTATGCGCGATTTCCCTGCGATATTCGACGACCTATACTGCGCAATGGTGGCATCGGGCGAAAAATCAGGGCATCTCGACGAAGTACTCAATCGATTAGCCGATTATACGGAACAACGGCAGGCTCTGAAGAGTCAAATTACTCAGGCGGCGGTGTATCCATTGGTATTAACCTTGGTTGCCATGGGTGTCGTCGGCTTTTTACTGGCAGTAGTCGTACCGCAAGTTATTGAACAATTTGATGATATTGGTCAAGAGCTGCCATTGGTGACGCGCATTCTTATCGGTGTGAGCGAATGGTTACAGAGCTACGGTTTGTATCTATTGATAGGCCTCACGCTGGCGTTCATGCTGTGGCTGCGCCTCCTCAAGAATGAAAAATTCCGCTATCAGGTCGATAAACGTCTGCTTTACATGCCATTTATTGGCACCATTGTGCGCAGTGTAAATACCTCTCGATTTGCTCGCACATTGAGCATTCTAACAGCCTCGGCGGTGCCCTTGTTAGAAGGGTTGCGCATTACCGCGTCGGTGTTGGGTAACCTGCGCATGCGCGAAGTTGTTGAAGATGCAGCGGATCGCGTGCGCGAAGGTACCAGCTTACGAGCGGCGCTGGGGCCAAGTAAATTATTTCCACCAATGATGCTGCATATGATTGCATCCGGTGAAAAAAGTGGAGAACTGGAGCAAATGCTCCGCCGTTGTGCCGATAATCAAGATACGGAATTTGCGGCCACGGTTAATATTAGTTTGAAGATCTTTGAGCCCTTATTGATTGTTGTCATGGCAGTCGTGGTGCTCTTTATTGTACTTGCCATTATCTTACCGATATTGGCGCTTAATCAGTTAGCAGGTATGTAATTATGATATTCACGCAGAAACGACAATCAGGTTTCAGCATGATCGAACTCATGGTTGTGTTGGTGATTCTGGGAATTCTGGCCACACTAGTGGTGCCGCAAGTGTTTTCACAGCGGGATCAGGCGGATCGGCAAAAGGCGATTTCCGACCTCACGGCTCTTGAAAATGCGATGGAAATGTACCGCTTGGACAACGGCGTTTACCCAACGACAGAACAAGGAATTGAGGCCCTCGTGGTACCACCACAAATGGAACCGCGCCCGCGCAATTATCGGGAAGGCGGATATATCCGTCGTTTGCCGACAGATCCATGGGGCAACGACTATCGCTTGTTAAGCCCTGGCCAATATGGTCGTTACGATATTTTCAGCATGGGGCCTGACGGACAACCCGGTACCGAAGATGATATCGGCACGTGGAATATGCACGATCGACCGCAACAGCAATGAACCACACAGGTCGCATTCAAGCTCAGCGCACGAGCGGCTTCACGCTAATCGAAGTGATGCTGCTCATCGTTATTTTGAGTGTGGCCAGTATGTATATCATTCTTACCATCCCCACACGGGTGTTGTCGGATAGCGCACAAGATGCCAGCGAGAAGTTTGTGCTGCAAATGCATCATGCGCGTGAACAGGCGATGTTACGCAACCATGTCTACGGCATTGAGTTTAAAGACGATAAGTACACCTTCTACCGTTGGCATAATGAAAACTGGGTCGAATTAGTGCAGCCACCACTTGTTGAAACGCGGGTGTCTGAGCACGTGGATTTAGATTTTGAACCCGGCGATTTTCGAATCCTCGATAATATGACCGAAGGGCGCGATACCGTTTTTGGCCGAGATGTTCGGCGAGCGTCAAGTGACGATGAAGAACCTCCACGGCCCAACGTATTAATTTTTGAAAGCACTGAGTTTGTGCCCTTTCGGTTGCGCTTTACTGCCCACGATCCAAACGAACGTAGTTTCGTGATCGATGGGCGCAGCGGCATTCAAATTGAACGAGAGGAAGTGGAGGGGTGGCAATGAGAACCCCCCGTGGCTTTACTTTAATCGAAGTTATGGTGGCGCTGGCCTTGTTTGCAGTGGGCGCACTGGCGGCTGTTCAGTTGGCCAGTGAAACCACCCGCAGCGCCTCGATTCTGGAGGACCGTTACTTTGCCAGCTTGGTGGCGAGTAACCGTATGGCGGAAGTACATGCGCAAGCGCGTTGGAACACGTGGCCGCCGCGTGATGAAGCCAGTGGTCAAGTGGAGCTGGCCAACCGCACTTGGTACTGGCAGCAACAGGTGGTGGCAACGGTTACGGAAGATCTGCAAGAAGTGACTATTCGCGTCAGTCTATCGGACAATGGTCCGGTGGTCGCTGAAGTGAGTGGATTTGTGGGACGACGCTAATGCAGAACTCGCCAAATCGCTCACAAGGATTTACTTTTATTGAAGTGTTGGTCGCTATTTCTATCTTTGCGATTATCGGGTTAGCGTCTGCCACCATTTTTACTCAAATGAATCGGTCGTCAGAAATTAGTGAAGTGCGACACCAGCGCTTGAGTGAACTGCAATTTGCCTTCCTTATGCTGGATCGCGATGTGCGGCAAATGGTAATCAGACCGGTACGGGCAGTTCCGGAAGAAAGCCGCCAGTACTATGTCACCAATAGTCGTGACTTAACCGACTCAGATAGCGGTGGCCTTGCTTTTGTGCGAGCTGGCTGGAGTAACCCTGGAATGATGCTTCCTCGAGGCGAATTACAGCCCGTGGTGTATCGGGTTCGCGATAATGTGCTGCAGCGCTTACATCGCCCGTTTGTAGACGACACCAGTGGAGATACGGCCGTGCAGCAGCTGCTTACTGGCGTAGAGTCCCTCGAGGTGCTGTTTTATCACCAAGCGGATGAAAGCGACCGTTGGCAAACACCACACTCACTACCGGATATTGTGATTGTACGTATTACGCTGGAAGATTTTGGTACGGTTGAACGTTGGTTATTGACCTCTGGGGTAAAACCGGAGGAGATTCCATGATGCGTAAACAGCAAGGTTCAGCCATTATTATGGTGATGCTTATCATTGCGTTGATCGCGGTTATGGCAGTGCAAATGAGTGAGCGGTTACGCTTACAAATTGCGCGCATCGCCGGCACTGATTTTGCCGAGCAAGCCTATTGGCATTGGCTAAGTGCGGAAGCATTAGCACGGCAAGTGCTAACGGCCGAATTAGAGGCCGCTGATTTTCGGGCGCATTTAGGTCAGAACTGGGCAACCGAGCAGGGGCCTTTCCCGGTGCGAGGTGGTGTCATTGGCGGGCGTATCCGCGATTTGCACAGTTGCTTTAATTTGAACAGTTTATTTAATGGCGAAGGTAATGAGCAGCGCTTTAGCGTGGCGGTGGACCAATATCAAAGTTTGTTGAGTGCCTTGGAATTTGATGAATTTACCAGTGAACGACTCACCGCAACTTTGATTGATTGGTTGGATAAGGATTCAGAATTGCACAATTCATTCGGGGCGGAAGACCCCGATTATGAATCTATGCCGCAGCCTTATCAGGCCGCAAATACCTTATTGAGCCACCGTTCTGAACTGCGCCAAATTATTGGGTACACGCAGGAAGTGTACGAAACATTACGCCCCTTTGTGTGCGTTATTCCGGCCAGTACGGAGTTCTCAATGAACCTGAACACAGTGAAGGCGGAGCATCCAGAGTTGGTACAAGCGTTCTTTCGAGGACAGCTCGACCGGAATGCCGCGGAAGGGTTGTTAAGTGCTCGGCCAGATGAGGGCTTTGAGTCAGTAGATGCGATACGTCAGCAGCCGGAAATTCAAAACTTGCTGTCGGACGACCAAACCGTGAGCGAACTAGAATTGCTCACCGTAGAAAGTAAGTATTTTGAGTTGCAGGCGCATGTGCAATATGGTGATCTTGAGTATTACGGTTTTAGCCAGATGCTAGTAGCCGGAGGCGACGTGCATATTTTGCACCGGTCGCGCGGAGGATATGTACGCGATGAGTGAACAATTAATAATTCGATTGCCAGCGGATCAACAAGCGCCCGTGAGTTGGCTCATATGGAGCCTGGCTCAGAAGGAGCTACTGGCCAGCGGTGAGGTACTCATCGCGGATCTAAATGAGCTTGCTGAGAAGGCAAAAAACCGCCATGTATTGGCTTTTGCCAGTACCTTAGCCGTGGGCATGCATCAGTTACACCTGCCGGTTAAGTCACGTCGTCAACTCGGGCAGGTTATTCCCTTTGCCCTTGAAGATGAGCTCGCTGAAGATATTGAGGCACTGCATTTTGCGTGGCCGGATAACGTGCTAAAGGATGATCCTATTCCTGTGGCCGTAGTGGCGCACGAACAGATGAGTCAGTGGTTGGATATGTTGGCCACTGCAGGACTAACAGTGAACGAGCTCTATCCGGATGTTTATCTTCTCCCTTTCGTTGAGCAAGAATGGGCGATGACCCAGTTTGGATCAGAGTGGGTATTACGCACAGGCGCTTGGCAAGGCACGGCCCTAGATGTGGATTTATTGCCGCATTTTGCACCAGACGAAGTGATGGGTGAACCGATCCGAATTCGTGCCTATGGTGATACCCAATGGGCGGCTGCGCCGGCACCTGTGGAAGACGCAGGACCTGCGTTGCCCTTAGAGTTAGCGGCAGAGTTTAATCGAGCTGGCGCTATTAATTTGCTGCAAGGCAACTATCGTGTTCAGCATGCCTCCAACTTCTCATTGCAGAAATTTAAGTTTCCGGCGATTGCGGCTGGGATATGCTTTGCCGTTTTGCTAGCCAATCAGTGGGTCACTGCGGTGCAACTGGAACGGGAAACACGTGCACTGTCTGAGCAAACGAATGCCCTGTATTTGGCGACCTTCCCCAATGAAACGCGCGTGCAAGATCCGGTGCGTCAAATGGACGCTCACGTTCGCAGCATACGCGGGCCTCAGGCAGGTAATGTGTTGCATCTGCTGCAACAGCTGGAGCCAGCGTTTACGGCCGCTCCGTTGCAACTGACGATGATGCAGTACGATGCCAGTCGCGGCGAATTGCGCTTACAAGCAAACGGCGAGAATTTCGATATGTTTGAACGCTTTGCTCGTGCAGCGCGTGAGCAAAATCTCGATGTGAATCAAGGGCAGTTAACTAGCCGTGCAGGGCAAATTAACGGCACTATTTTAGTACGGAGCGGCTCATGAAAGCAGTGACCAATGCCTTCGCCCCTGTTTGGGCGAAAATTCAGCCGTTTACCACCAAGTATCAGGCTCAGTTGCAACAACGCTGGCAGCGCTTGCAGGTGCGTGAACAACGCATGTTACAAGTGTTGGCGGCGTTTCTAGCAATCTTTATCCTTTGGTTTTTTATTTGGATGCCGCTGCAAACGCGAGTGGCGGTGGCGGAGCAACGTTTGCAAAGCCAGCAAACCATGTTTCAGCGGGTTGCCACCGGAGCGGCTCAAATTGAAGCGGCGCGGGCTACTGATCAGCGCCAACAAACGAGTCTTTCCGCGAATCAATTATCGGGATTTATCAATACCCAAGCATCAGAACTCGATATCGAAATATCTCGCGTGCAACCGCAACAAGACTCGCTTATTCTCACCTTTAATGAAGTTGAGTTCGATGCCTTAGTGATACTTATCGCCCGCTTAGTCGAGCGAGGCGTGATCATCGAGAATCTAGATGCGTCAGAAACAAATGATGTTGGGATTGTACGCGTACGCAGATTGCAGGTACGCGCCCAGTAAACACGATGGGGTGAGATAGCCACGCCAGATAGAAAAGGAAGAGTCGTCGTACATGATGCAACAACTAAAACGAAAGCGTGTCCTTATACCGTTGCTTCTAGGGATTTATCTCGTGGCCTTGCTAGCGCTGATGCCAGCACGGGTTGTACTGTGGTTTGCACCTCTCCCGCAGGAGGTGGCTGTCGGTGGTATTTCCGGCACCATTTGGAATGGCACGATCGCGCGAGTGCGGGTGGATAACGTGGCGCTTAATGATGTGAGTTGGCGCGTACGCGCATGGGATTTATTGCGTTTGCGAGTCACCGCGGATCTTGATATTCCGGCGCGTCAAGACAATGTACTCCAAGGCAATGGGCGCATTAGTGTTACTTCCGGCGGTGCCCTTGCCATACATAACTTACGTTTGGCGGGTGAACTCGATGAGTTAATGGGGCTAATGCCATTTGATAGTCCTATTCCGTTACGCGGAGCACTTACTGCGAATGTGTCTGAGTTTGTGCTAGGCCAGCCGATTTGTCAGCAGTTTGACGGACGTATCATCGGCGTGCAGCTGCAAGCGCGTTTGGCACAAGGTTGGGATAGTTTAGGCGACTATGAAGTGAACCTTGGATGCAGTGAAGGCCGTATTGATGTACTTATGGAGCCGGATAATCTGCTAGGTCTCAGCGTTACCGGTTCGGTTGCGCCAACGAGTACTGAGTTACGTATCGGTATTGCCCCGCAACCGGGTGCTCCACGTGGCATTAATGATTTACTACAATGGTTGGGCGAGGCCGATGCACAAGGTCGCAGATACTTTAACTTTCGCCTTTAATCACCCTTTAAAAATTTCAAAATCAGAAGGAACGACATATGACAGAACTTCTTGATTGGTTTGCGGAAAACCAAGAATCGATATTTTTCTTTGCCGGTAAAGTGGTGGTTGCACTTGTTATCATTATCGGTGGTTTTATCTTGGCCCGTGCGCTGGCTAATACCTTGGTTCGCCGGCTGGATAAAAGCAATATCGACAATGCCGTTGTTTCATTTATGGCCGGCATTATCCGCACCATTATTATTATTGCGGCGTTGCTGATGGCGTTGTCGCATGTCGGTGTGCAAACCACGTCCTTTATCGCCATTTTGGGTGCTGCCGGTTTAGCCATTGGTTTGGCATTGCAGGGGTCGTTGTCGAATTTCGCTTCGGGCGTATTAATTATGATCTATCGTCCGTTCAAGTCGGGCGATTATGTCGACGCAGGTGGCACCGCGGGGACGGTACAGCGCATTGAGTTATTTACTACGATTTTCAAAACCCCAGATAACAAACTGGTGATCGTGCCAAACTCGAAAATCACTGGCAGCGAAATCACTAACTTTTCTGAGGAACCGACCCGTCGAGTGGATATGGTGATTGGCGTGTCTTACAGCGCCGATTTAAAGAAAACCAAAGAAGTGCTGATGGACGTCATTACGTCGGACGAGCGTACTTTGGAAGATCCAGCACCGCGGGTAGCGGTTACAGCATTGAATGATTCCTCGGTGGATTTCATTGTGCGCCCCTGGGTAAAAAGCGCCGATTATTGGCCCATGTACTGGGACTCTATGGAGCGGATTAAGAACGCGCTGGATGAGAACGGCATTGGCATTCCATTCCCACAAATGGATGTACATTTACATCACCCGGATGGTGCCGCAGGCAAACTTCGCGTGGTGCAGCAGCACGTCGATAAACTCGATGATAAGAAAGAAAGTTAAACAAACACCCCATGCCGTAATCGCTATTTTTTAATAGCGGTTACGGTACTGGTGACTTCCCCTTCGGCAAAGCGCGTGCGCAGTTCATCGCCCTGATTGAGGGCCTCTGCCTTCCTTACAATCGAACCATCTGCAGCAAAAGTAATGGTATAACCCCGTTGTAAGGTATTGAGAGGGCTGACAATACCGAGCGCCTGCTGGCAGGCATGAAAACGTGCGTTAGCTTTTTGCAATTGATGTAACAATGCTTGCCGCACTTGTTTCATACCTTGATTGTGCAGCCCCTGTTGGGTTTGAATCTGTTTGAGTAGGTGCCCTTTTTGCACATGTTCAGCAGCGTTGAACCAGCGCTGTTTATTGTGCTTGAGTGCCCGCTGCAGCGCTCGCTGAGCGCGTTGGTTAAGGTCATCCAATTGTTGCGCTTGGCTATGTAAACGTTGTTGCGGATTTAACGGTTGTAAACGTTGCCTTAAATGATGCAGTTGCACTTGCTGGCGCTGTGCTTGGTGTTGCCACGCCCGCTGTAGCCGTTGATCAATCAGTGCTAAATGGCGTTTCACTTCCCCTTGATCCTGACTTACCAATTCTGCTGCCGCCGAAGGGGTAGGAGCACGAACGTCCGCCACAAAATCAGCAATAGTGAAATCGATTTCATGGCCCACCGCACTAATGGTGGGAATCGGGCACACGGAAATGGCACGGGCTAAGGTTTCGTCGTTAAAGCACCACATATCTTCAAGGGAACCACCACCGCGAGTCAGTAATAAGGCATCCACTTCGTTACGACGCTGCGCAGTAGCCAAAGCCCGTAGCAACTGTGTGGCCGCTTCAGCGCCCTGCACTTGAGCAGGGTAGATAATAATTCTGAGATTGGGATCGCGGCGTTTTAGCACTGAGAGCACGTCACGGATAGCCGCACCGGTCGGCGAAGTAATCACCCCCAGTGTTCGAATGCGCTCCGGTAAGGGTTTCTTTCGTTCCGGTGCAAACAGGCCTTCTGCCGCCAATTGCCGCTTCAGGGCTTCGTATTGTTGCTGCAACAGGCCTTCACCGGCCGGTTCCAGATGGTCGACGATAAGTTGGTAGTCGCCTCGGGGCTCATACAAACTAATGCGGGCTCGCACCATCACCTGCATACCATTTCCCGGACGCTGATTATTCGGTAAGCGCACGCGCATATTATTGCCACGAAACATTGCCGCGCGGATCTGCGCTTGTTCATCTTTTAAGGTGAAATACCAATGGCCTGAACCCGGCGCGGAGAAATTAGAAATTTCCCCCACCAACCAGATGGAACTCCAGTTGCTTTCCAGTAAGCGCCTAACCGCACGATTTAACGCGGAAACAGTAAGAACGTTGCGCGTACTTTCCTGAGAGCCATCTGAGGTCGTATCATTGCCGTAAAACATGTGCGATATCCTGAATTTAGGTGGGACGCAGCCGAGCACCTAGATGATGAAATGCGTGCGAGCCTAAGCGGGAAGAAACACCCACGCATGCAGATAGCGAATATTTTAGTTTACTGGAAGGGCATAGATGAGTAAAATACCGCCGCAACATTGATCCAGTCATTCACCTCTAGCGAGAGATGTTGCCATGCTACGAATTGCTCAAGAAGCCCTTACCTTTGATGACGTTTTGCTCCTGCCAGGCCACTCGACTGTGCTGCCGCATACAGCGAAACTAAATACTCGATTAACTAAAAGCATCACGCTCAACATCCCTTTGGTTTCCGCTGCGATGGATACCGTGACTGAAGCCGATCTCGCCATTGCCCTTGCGCAAGAAGGCGGCATGGGATTTATCCACAAAAACATGAGTATTAGTGACCAAGCGTCTCATGTGCGTCGCGTGAAGAAATACGAGAGCGGTATTGTCTCGGATCCGGTCACTGTCACGTCGAAAACCACTTTAAAACAAGTCAAAGCCATTGCTGCAGAGCACGGATTTCATGGTTTCCCAGTGGTTGATAATGGCCGCTTAGTGGGCATAGTGACAGGTCGCGATACCCGCTTCGAAGAGTCAGGTAACACCTATGTTGCCGATGTGATGACGCCTGAAGAGCGTTTGATCACCGTTCGTGAGAACACCTCCAGCAAAGAAATTTTAGCCCTTATGCACAAACACCGTATCGAAAAAATACTGGTGGTGAACGACAAGCATGAATTGCTGGGTATGATCACCCTGAAAGATTTTGAAAAAGCCGCGAACAAGCCAAATGCCTGTAAAGACGATCAAGGCCGATTACGTGTTGGTGCCGCCGTAGGCGTGGGCGCGGGTACCGAAGAGCGTATTGCTGCTTTGGTAGAAGCCGGCGTTGATGTCGTGCTTATCGATACCTCCCATGGTCACTCAGAAGGGGTACTGGAGCGCGTACGTTGGACCCGCAAGCACTTCCCAGATATTCAGATTATCGGCGGTAACGTGGCGACTGCAGAAGGTGCGGTGGCACTGGCAGATGCCGGCGTAGATGCGGTGAAAGTAGGCATCGGCCCAGGCTCTATTTGTACCACACGTATTGTTACCGGTTGTGGCGTGCCGCAGATTACCGCGATTTCCAATGCAGTTGCTGGCCTTGAAGGCCGCGACATCCCCGTTATTGCCGACGGTGGCGTGCGCTTCTCAGGCGATATTGCCAAAGCCTTGGCTGCAGGCGCAAGCTGCGTGATGGTCGGTAGTATGTTAGCAGGCACCGAAGAGTCACCAGGCGAAGTCGAACTGTACCAAGGCCGCTATTACAAATCGTATCGCGGCATGGGCTCCCTCGGCGCCATGAACCAGAGTCATGGTTCATCAGATCGATATTTCCAAGCGTCAAACCAAGCGGAAAAACTGGTTCCTGAAGGGATTGAAGGGCGCGTTGCCTATAAAGGACCGATTGCCAATATCATCCATCAGCAGATGGGTGGCTTACGTTCTGCCATGGGTCTTACCGGTTCGCCAGATATCGATACCCTACGCACCAAACCGCAGTTCATTAAAGTAACTGCAGCAGGTATGGGCGAATCGCATGTACACGACGTGCAAATCACCAAAGAAGCACCTAACTACCGGATGGGTTAAACACCGACATGACACAAGATATTCATCAGCATCGTATTCTCATTCTCGATTTCGGTTCACAATATACCCAGCTGATTGCTCGGCGTATTCGTGAAATTGGCGTGTACTGTGAACTTTGGGCCTGGGACGTCGATGCAGACGATATTAAAGCCTTTAACCCGGATGGCATTATCTTATCCGGCGGCCCTGAAAGCGTGGTTGAAGCCAACTCACCGCGCGCTCCAGAATACGTATTTGAAGCCGGCGTACCCGTATTTGGTGTCTGTTACGGCATGCAAACCATGGCCGCGCAATTAGGTGGAGCCGTACAAGGTTCCAACCTGCGTGAGTTTGGTTATGCGCGGGTCGAACAAATTGCCGATTGTCCATTGTTTAAAAACATTGAAGACGGCATCAGCGAACAGAATTTGCCACTACTTGATGTGTGGATGAGCCATGGTGATAAAGTCAGTGAAATTCCCGAAGGCTTTATTACCGTTGCCCGTACCGAAACCTGTCCTCATGCGGCCATGGCCAATGAAGAGAAACGTTTCTACGGTGTGCAATTCCACCCCGAAGTGACCCACACCCGCCAGGGTTTGCGGATGCTCGAGCATTTTGTGCTGGATATCTGTCAGTGTGAGCGACTCTGGACCCCAGGCGCTATTATTGAAGACGCCATTGAGCGCATTCGCGAGCAAGTAGGCACCGGTAAAGTATTACTCGGCCTGTCCGGTGGTGTTGATTCATCGGTGACCGCCATGTTGCTGCACCGCGCCATTGGCCCACAGCTCACCTGCGTATTCGTGGATAACGGTTTGTTGCGACTGAACGAAGCTGAACAAGTGATGGAAATGTTCGGTGATCATTACGGACTCAACATCATTAAAGTCGATGCCGAAGAGCGCTTCTTATCCGCTTTACACGGTATCGATGAACCAGAAGCGAAACGCAAAGCCATCGGCCGCGTGTTTATCGAAGTTTTCGACGAAGAAGCCCACAAGCTCACCGAAGTTGATTGGCTGGCACAAGGCACTATCTACCCAGACGTCATCGAATCTGCTGGCTCAAAAACCGGTAAAGCCCACGTTATCAAGTCCCACCACAATGTCGGCGGCTTGCCTGCAGATATGAAAATGGGTCTTGTTGAGCCATTGCGCGAATTGTTTAAAGATGAAGTGCGCAAAATTGGCCTCGAGCTAGGCTTACCTTACGACATGCTTTATCGCCACCCATTCCCAGGCCCAGGCCTTGGTGTGCGGGTACTTGGCGAAGTAAAAAAAGAGTACTGCGATTTGTTACGCCGCGCCGATGCGATTTTTATCGAAGAATTGCGTAAAGCCGACATGTACCACAAAGTCAGTCAAGCCTTTGCCGTATTTCTCCCTGTTCGCTCGGTTGGCGTGATGGGTGATGCGCGCAAATACGATTGGGTTGTTTCGTTGCGGGCCGTGGAAACCATCGACTTTATGACCGCTCACTGGGCTCACTTGCCTTATGAACTCTTAGGGCGCGTATCGAATCGGATTATTAACGAGATCGATGGGATTTCCCGCGTGGTGTATGACATAAGCGGGAAGCCACCAGCCACCATCGAATGGGAGTAGAGCTGGCTTGTCAGAAAGCCTCTATGGCTGCGTTATAATTAAAGCTCAATCGGTCACGTACTTCGTGTACGCTCCCTCAATCGCTTCAATTATGCCTTGCCCTAGAGGTTTCTGCCCGCGCTTCTGGGGCTGGGTGAGCTGGCTTGTCCGGCATCACCACTAGCTGCGTTATAACTCGGAGTTTCTGCCCACGCTTGTAGTATTGATTTTATGTAGCCAACGCACTTGCGTTGGCTTTTTTATTGCGAAGTTGGGGCTCTGGGGGTGGGATAGGGAT
>NZ_VJWL01000001.1:1033287-1211387 GCF_007096385.1 Aliidiomarina halalkaliphila | reverse complement strand
GTGGGGGAGGGATACACTTTGGCAGGGCGTCCGAGGCATGGATGCCGAGGCCGAGCGTCCATGGATGGACTTGCAGCATCCCTGATAAAGTGTATCCCTTCACCACGTCGCAAGGCCAGCTGCATCAGCGGAGTCTAGGGCCAACGCGGTGCATTGGGTGCTTGGGTGGGGTTGCAGGCTCGGGTTCTGACTGTGGGGTAGATATGTGGGGGAGGGATACACTTTGGCAGGGCGTCCGAGGCATGGATGCCGAGGCCGAGCGTCCATGGATGGACTTGCAGCGTCCCTGACAAAGTGTATCCCTTCACCACGTCGTCAAGGCCAGCTACATCAGCGGAGTCTATGGCCACGCGACGGAGCTTGCGTGAACGGGGAAAGGTCGGTAATGTTTTGGGAGCGTTTTTCTCAAGGATTGTTTCATGAATACCGAACTTGGCTGGATTAGCCTGTTACCGTCGTTACTTGCCATTGTATTTGCCATAGCCACCCGCAAAGTGATTTGGGCACTCCTGGGTGGTGTTTTGTTGGCCCATGTCTTGTTGTTTATGCCCAATGTCGGCGACGGCCTTTGGTCCGGGACCGTAAGCTTGGGCGAAACTCTGATCGACCCAAGTAATCAACTCATCTGGGGCTTTACCCTCGCCATTGGTGCCTTATTTGGTGTACTCGAGCGTGGGGGAACCTTCACCCATTTTGTACGCGCCCTTGAGCGCAAACAAATCGTGCCCACCAAGCGTCGCGCCCGACTCTTTACTTGGTTACTTGGCGTGGCCGTGTTTATTGAATCGAACGTGTCCATTATGACCTCCGGTACTACCTCCCGGCCCGTGTACGACAAGTTGGGAATCTCCCGCCAGAAACTGGCTTATCTTGTTGATTCCACCTGCGCGCCCGTGTGTATTTTGATTCCCTTGAATGCCTGGGGCGCGTTTAACCTTGGCCTGATTGGTAATCAGGGCGTGGCGGATCCTCTCACCACCTTAATCTATGCCGTGGTGCTGAATTTTTATGCCATTGTTGCCCTTGTCATGGCGTTTGGTGTGGCTTGGACTGGTTGGTCATTTGGCCCTATGCGTCGTTACGAGCGAGAAGCCCGTTTGCGTGCCGTGGCTGCCGAAGAAGAAGCAAAACCGAAAGGCCCTGGACGTGCGCCCGTGGAAACGATTCATCGCGGCGCCGTGGCCACCGTACTGGTCAGTTTAATTACCATGGTGCTGCTCGTACCCATCATGCTGTATATCACTGGAGACGGCTCCATAGTGCGCGGCAAGGGCATGGTCAGTGTGTTCGTGGCCATTGTGACCGCTTTAATCATCGCCATTATCGGCTCCGCTTGGAGCTTGCGTACGCCGGCAAAAACCTTAGTGGAGGCCATACTTCGGGGCGCGTGGAAAATTTTGCCGCTTGCGGTGATATTGTGGTTGGCTATTACCCTTGGCGATGCCACCCGAACCCTCGGAAGCGGCGCCTATCTTGCAGATATCTTGAACGAAGCCTTACCCACATGGATTCTACCGGCCCTCATTTTCTTATTGGCCGCGCTCACCGCATTTGCCATTGGTTCGAGCTGGGGAACCTTCGCAATTATGTTGCCATTGGCCATTCCACTGGCAATGAGCCTAGGCTTACCAGTGCCCTTGCTTGTAGCAGCAGCACTAGCTGGCGGGATCTTTGGGGATCATGCATCGCCTATTAGCGACACCACTATTATTGCGTCTTTGGCATCCGGGGTGGACCATATTGAGCACGTGCAAACGCAACTTCCATATGCTTTGCTCGCCGCATTCATTACCACAGTACTCTATGTGATTGCTGGGTTGATGATGTAAACTTGCGCCATGAGCGAACGTGATGAATTTTACATGCAGCGAGCCCTAGCGCTTGCTAGTGAAGCTGAGGCCGAAGGCGAAGTGCCTGTGGGCGCTGTGCTGGTATATCAAGACGAAATTATTGGGGAAGGGCGCAATCATGTCATTGGTGGTTGTGATCCATCGTTGCATGCAGAAGTACAAGCCATTCGCCAGGGCGCTGCCACTTTAGGGAATTACCGACTTCTCGACACCACCTTATACGTCACTCTTGAGCCTTGCCCTATGTGCGCAGGGCTTTTGGTGCATAGTCGTATCAAGCGATTAGTGTATGGTGCGGCGGATCCAAAAACAGGTGCGGCAGGAAGTTTGTTAGACCTCACACGCCATGAGCAACTGAATCATCACATTGAGGTCAGTGCAGGGGTGTTAGGAGAAACCTGTGGCGAGCAATTGTCGGGCTTTTTTAAAAAGCGCCGCGCATTGCAAAAGGCGCTAAAACGCGCCGCGACCGACAAGTAACCTGAGAGCTTAGAGCTCTTCAGGCTCCCGACAATCGATGGGAAGACTTACTTTATGGCAGGTTTCGGTGGTGTAGAACCACTTGGAGCGTCGGTCGGCGACCGAGCGTTGATGGCGTTTCCACAGTTGGCGACGACGTTCATTGCGAAGTACTCGACCTTTCCGTCCCATCACCTTTCCCCTTCTGGTCTCGGTTTTTGTTCTTTTTAACAGCTTTTATATCCGATTACCACGGTAAGCCATCGACTATTGTGCGCTTTGGCCTTGGCGAACGATAGCCTCGGATTCTCCATTAGGTAATCTATTCTGCTCGTCGAGCCACACCAAGGTATCAAAGTAACGACGGATATTTTCTACGTAACGCACCGGTTCATCGCCGCGAGCGAAGCCAAACCGCGTATTACGGTAATATTGCTTTTGCCGCAGTAATGGAAGCCGTTCACGTACGTCAATCCAGTAATCAGGATTGCCGCCCTGACGTTGGGTGATGACACGCGCATCTTCTAAATGACCGAGACCCACGTTATAGGCTGCGAGGGCCATCCAGGTGCGGTCTGGCTCCTGAATACGATCCGGTAAACGGCGGTGCAGACGATGCAAGTAGTCGGCGCCGCCACGAATACTTTGTTGGGGATCTAAGCGACTGCGCACGCCCAGTTGCTCGGCAGTGGGGAGCGTCAGCATCATCATACCGCGCACGCCGGTAGGCGAGCGAGCCCAAGGATTCCAATGAGACTCTTGATAGCTCAACGCAGCAATTAAACGCCAATCGAATTCACCGGCGTACTCTTCGAATAAATCACGGTACTCAGGTAACACATTCTCGGTTGCTGCAATAAATGCGCGGGTGTCTACTACATTAAACTGGGCCACATGACCAAAATAGCGATCCACCAGTTGCACTAACAACCCGTTTTCATGGCTAGCGCCAATAAATTCAATAGCAGCGGCATAAAGTGAATCGTCGGTGCCTCCAGGGAAGGCCCAAGCCAGTGGGGTATCGTCACGCACGGTAAAGGCGATGGATAAATCGGGAAATGCGCGCCGCTTGATATCCAGATGGTGCGAGTCGGCGATGGTGAAATCAATGTCATCACGCATCACATGATCGAGAAGCTCATCGGCGTCGTACAATGGCGTGCTACTCCACTGCAAATGCGGGTAGCGTTCGCTTAAGCGTTTAAGTAAGCCTTCATGACTACTACCCGTAACAACACGAATGCGGCCGTCTACTTGCGACCAATCTCGGGGCCGATCGCGGGTATCTTGGCGATAGACGAGTTTTTGTTCGATATGGTGATAGGGCGGAGAAAAGCGGAAAATACGGCGACGATCATCGGTAACATCCAGACCCGCAGCAAGAAAGTCGACTTCCCGAGCTTCTAATAGCTGCCACAACTCGCGCAGTTCATAGCGCACCACAATCTCTAACTCGACATTGAGTGAATTGGCAAAACTACGAAATAGCTCGTACTCAAACCCAGTTCCGCTGTGATCAGCGGCAAGATAGTAATTCACCGGCGACATCATGGTGCCCACACGCAGGGTACCGCGTTCTTGAATGCGCTCCAGTTGATGTTGATCGACCTTATCGGCCTGACACCCACTGATAAGGACAATGAGCAAACCCCCAAGGCATAGGGAAAACAACGAGCGTAGTCGTGTTCGCGTTGTTTGCATCATGAATGTCTCACCTCGGTATCGCACTGGGAATAAATCACCATGTAGTTATACCTGTAGTTATACCAGAAGGAAGTGGTCGGTGCATTCTCGTTTGTGTCGCAAATTGCGACACTTTTCTCTATAATGCAGGGCCATCCAAGTCCCTCAATGCAATCCGGAGCTTTACCTGTGGAAATCCTTCGTGGTTCACCTGCTTTGTCTGAATTTCGTGCACAAAAAACATTACAACGTTTGCAGGCGGCGCAACTGCCTGTTACCGCAATTTACGCGGAGTTCGTTCATTTTGTGCGGGCCCATTCGGCCTTAACATCAGAACAGACAAATGTGCTCGACGCGTTACTTCATTACGGCCCGCAACGGGAATCACACGCACCCGAAGGGGCATTAGTTCTCGTCACACCGCGGGTGGGAACGATTTCACCGTGGTCGTCCAAAGCAACTGATATTGCGCATAACTGTGGACTGGAAGGGATCGAACGGATTGAGCGTGGTGTCAGTTATTACTTGGAAGGGGATTTAAGCCCGGAGCAATTGAAAAATGCGAGTCTGCTGCTGCATGACCGCATGACTGAGAGTACTTTTACCCACTTAGATGATGCGCATGTGTTGTTTGCAGAGCAGGCGCCAGTTCCTTTTACAACTGTAGATATTTTGGGCGCAGGGCGCTCCGCATTGGCCAAAGCCAACCAAGATTTGGGATTGGCGCTGGCTGATGATGAAATTGATTACCTAACAGAAAACTTCCAAAAACTGAATCGCAACCCGGTAGACGCTGAGCTCTATATGTTTGCTCAGGCCAACTCGGAACATTGTCGGCATAAGATTTTTAATGCGTCCTGGACCATCGATGGTGTCGATCAAGCAAAGTCGCTATTTAAAATGATTAAGCGTACCTACGAGGCGACGCCAGATTACGTATTGTCGGCCTACAAAGATAACGCAGCGGTGATGGAGGGTTCAGAGGCAGGGCGCTTCTTCCCGGAAGCAGGCACTAGTGAGTACCGCTATCATGGCGAGCCCATTCATATTTTAATGAAAGTGGAAACCCACAACCATCCTACCGCGATTTCCCCATATCCGGGGGCAGCGACCGGCAGCGGTGGTGAGATTCGTGATGAGGGCGCCACCGGAATTGGTGCGAAGCCTAAAGCCGGCTTGGTTGGGTTCTCCGTGTCTAACTTACGTATTCCTGGTTTTGAACAGCCTTGGGAAGCGGATTTTGGTCGTCCTGGCCGCATTGTCAGTGCCCTAGATATTATGCTGGAAGGTCCACTCGGTGGCGCAGCCTTTAACAACGAATTTGGCCGTCCGAATATCACCGGTTATTTCCGTACCTATGAAGAGCAAGTGGTGAGCTTTAACGGCAACGAAGTGCGCGGATACCATAAGCCGATTATGATTGCCGGTGGCTTGGGCAACATTCGTGCGGATCATGTCGAGAAAGACGAGATCCCTGTCGGTGCGCCTTTAGTGGTGCTTGGCGGCCCAGCGATGAATATCGGCTTGGGCGGCGGTGCTGCTTCTTCCATGGCCTCCGGTGAATCTTCAGAAGCCCTTGACTTTGCCTCGGTACAACGGGAAAACCCAGAGATGGAGCGGCGCTGTCAGGAAGTAATCGACCGCTGCTGGCAGCTTGGTGATCAGAATCCAATTGTGTTTATTCATGATGTGGGTGCCGGCGGGCTATCTAACGCATTACCGGAACTGGTGAATGACGGTGGTCGTGGTGGCGAATTTAAACTGCGGGCTATCCCTAACGACGAGCCGGGTATGTCGCCGATGGCAATTTGGTCGAACGAGTCTCAAGAACGTTATGTGATGGCGATTGCACCTGAGCGTTTGTCGGTATTTGAAGCCATCTGTAAGCGTGAACGCGCGCCATTTGCGGTGGTCGGTGAAGCCACCGAACGGCAAACGTTACGCTTATACGACGAAGTCTTTGATAACTACCCGGTGGATTTACCGCTGAACGTACTGCTCGGTAAGCCGCCGAAGATGCATCGCAACGCTGATACCAGTGTAGTGAATAGCCCAGCCTTGGATGCCGCGAAGATCGATGTCGCCGATGCGGTGCAACGCTTATTACGCTTGCCAGCCATTGCCGAGAAAACCTTCTTGATTACTATCGGTGATCGCAGTGTGACCGGCTTGGTTGCGCGGGATCAAATGGTCGGGCCTTGGCAAATTCCAGTGGCAGACTGTGGGGTCACCGCCGCTTCATATGATAGCTACGCTGGTGAAGCCATGGCCATGGGTGAACGCACCCCTATTGCATTACTCAATCATGCCGCATCGGCCCGGGTGGCGGTTGCAGAAGCCATTACCAATATTGCCGGAACCGCCATTGGTGATTTCAAACGCATTAAACTATCGGCGAACTGGATGGCCCCTGCCGGCCATCCGGGCGAAGATGCAGGCTTGTACGCGGCCGTCAAAGCTGTCGGTGAAGAGCTCTGCCCCGCGCTAGGATTAACCATTCCGGTGGGTAAAGATTCTATGTCGATGCAAACGCGTTGGCAGGAAAATGGCGAAGAAAAAGCAGTGATCTCGCCGTTATCGCTGGTGATTACTGCCTTTGGTCGGGTGACTGATGTTCGTAAAACCGTAACCCCACAGCTGCGCCCAGATATCGATGGAACCCGGCTGTTATTGCTCGATTTGGGTCGTGGTCAGAACCGGCTAGGAGCGTCTAGTTTGGCGCAAGTATATAGAGAGCTCGGTGACCAACCCGTGGATCTCGATTCCCCAGAACATTTGCGTACGTTCTTTACCGTGATGCAAGAGTTAGTAGCCCGTGATGAGCTTCTGGCCTATCACGATCGCTCGGATGGTGGTTTGTTTATTACGTTGGCGGAAATGGCCTTTGCTGGAAACTGCGGCGTCGACGTCTCCCTTCCGCCCGCACAACACCCAGTCGCAGCCTTATTTGCGGAAGAACTCGGAGGCGTGATTCAGGTATCGGCGCAAACGGCAGATTATGTGAAACAGCGCTTTGCCGACTTTGATCTTGGCGATATGGTGGTGGATTTAGGCACAGTGACAGCGGATAACGGCATTACAATTCGCCAGCACAATGATGTGGTGTTTAGCGGCGACCGCGCTGAATTGCGGTCTATCTGGGCAGAAACAACCCATCAGATGCAGCGTTTACGGGATAACCCAGACTGCGCCGATCAAGAGTTCGCGAGCAAGCAAGATCCGTTGAACCCCGGCCTGCACGCAGCGCTCACCTATGATCCGTCTAATGATATCGCCGCGCCCTTTATTCTGAAAGGCGTTGCACCCAAAGTTGCGGTACTGCGTGAGCAAGGGGTGAACTCCCATTATGAAATGGCTGCAGCTTTCGATCGCGCAGGTTTCCAAGCGATTGACGTACACATGAGCGATATTCTCGCCGGTCGTATCCAATTAAGCGACTTCCAAGCCCTCGCTGCGTGTGGTGGTTTCTCTTACGGCGACGTATTAGGGGCGGGTGAAGGTTGGGCCAAATCGATTCTGTTTAACGCACAAGCCCGTGATCAGTTTGAGCAGTTCTTTGCACGGCCCGATACCCTCGCACTTGGGGTGTGTAACGGTTGCCAAATGTTAAGTACGCTCCACGAACTTATTCCTGGAACTAAGCATTGGCCGCGCTTTGTTACCAATCGATCAGAACGCTTTGAAGCGCGAGTGGCCATGGTCGAAGTGCAAAAGAGCCACTCGCCTTGGTTTGACGGTATGGCGGGATCGCGTATGCCAATTGCCGTATCGCACGGGGAAGGTCGGGTCGAGTTCAGCAGCGGCAATGCGCTGCAAGGGTTGAACGACCAAGGCCAGATTACACTGCGTTATGTGGACAACTTTGGCAAAGTGACGGAAACCTATCCGGCCAACCCCAATGGTTCAGCGCAGGGCATTACCGGGATTACCAGTGCCGATGGGCGTGTTACGGCTATGATGCCCCACCCAGAGCGGGTATTCCGCAGTATTGCTAACAGCTGGTATCCAGAAACTTGGGGCGAAGATGGCGCCTGGATGCGGATTTTCCGTAATGCTCGGAAAACTCTCGGTTAAGCCAGGAAACCGGCGGAACAGACACAAAAAAGGGGCGAAAGCCCCTTTTCTATAGGATGTGCTTAGCGAATTGAGGGTTACTTGACCCACTCAATCAACTGTCGGCCAATATCTGTTTGGTCTTGGAAGCCCCGGAAGTAATCTGCCCAAGGGCCGAATGTAATCACAGGAACATCTTCACCGGTATGACCGCCGGTTGTCCAACCGGTACCTGTATGAAAGCGTACGATATCCACAAGAACCTGTTGAATTGCAGAACGGCTGCGATCTGAGCGGCTCGAGTGATCACGCAAGGCGGATTGCTGATCCATGGTGAGCGGGAAAGGTAAGTATTTTTCGATGTACTCATCCCAATCCACCGCCGGCATATCGACTAAATCGCTGGCCATGGTGCGCAAACCTCGCCCGATTTTGTGAACCTCTGCAGCCATCCACTTATAGTCGCCGTCGGCACCGAGGGTCAGGCCACCGGTAGAGTGGTCTGCAGTGAGAATTACCGCAGTGTCAGTACGATCAGACGCGTAGTCATATAAAAACTCCATCAACTCTTCGAGCTCGGCCATTTCGTGCATGGCGCACGCGATATCATTGGCATGTCCACACCAATCGATCATCGCAGCTTCAATCATAATGATGTAGGGGCGGTCTTCGTTATCCAATAAGCGCAGGGCCTCTTCGCTCATCATGCGTAACCGCTTCTTATCGTCGATCACATATGGGAAGGCGTCATCATGGAATAGGCCCAGCAGCGGTAAGCGCTGTTGTGCTTGCAGTTGCTCGTAGCTTTCCACAAAACGCACGCCGGCGTCTTGCAACGTACGAATGTGATTTACTTCAGTACCATCTTCTTCAGTACGCACAAAAAAGCGCGTGCCACTACCAAGCACTACGTCAAAATTGGCCGTGCCATCGTCTCGAAGCGCCGACATCTGATCGGCAATGTCGGCCTCCATGCGGCGTGAAGGCACGTGGGCGAAAAAGGCTGCAGGCGTTGCGTGCGTCACGCGGGTTGTGACCACAGTACCGGTGCGCCAGTCGTTGTCTTTGGCGTATTGCATCACGGTACGAATGGGATTGTGTTCAGCATCCACCGAAATAGCACCGTTAAAGGTTTTATAGCCGGTGGCAAGGGCTGTGGCGCTTGCGGCCGAATCCGTTACTTGCGTCTCGTCGGCGGGGTAGGTGCTTGCCATGCCTACGAAATGGCGATCAAACCAGGTCCGTTCCACATCGCTGTCGTGCGTGTAATTACGGCCATCTTTAAAATGCCGATAGGCGGTGAGGTAAGGAAAACCCATGCCGTCCGCAATGACCAAAATAATGCGCTGTGGACCCTCTACACCTTCGCCCTTGGATTCTGCAAGTACAGGGGAACTGGTCGCAACCAGCAACACCAGTGCAAAAGTTAACGCACTAAAAAAATGCTTCATATTTATCTTCCTATCTCTTTTAACGTTTACGGTTCTTTTCTTTATTGGCCAGTTTAGTCGTCGAATTTTTCCGTATCATGACATAAGTGGCCCCGGCGCCCCCATGCTTCTTTTGTGCCGAATGAAAGGCGAGTACCGGCTCTAAGTCGGGGAGCCATTGGTTACATAAACTTTTAAGGAGTGCCGGTCGCGGTTGACTTTTTAAACCCAAACCATGAATGATCAAGGCCGTACGCACCCCAGTGCGATAACACTCCATAATAAATCCAGCCACTTCTCTGCGAGCTTCGCGCACGCGTAATTGATGCAGGTTGAGTGTGGCTTGTGGTTCGTATTGGCCACGCTTGAGTTGCCGAAACACCCCGTCTTGTACGCCATTTTTGCGCCAAAATATCGGATCATTGGGCTCTACCCATTCCCGCACTTCCTCACTCAAGGCGATGCTATCGGCATCCTCACTGGCTTGCGCAGCTTTACGTCGCTCTTCTTGCTGTTCTGGAGTGAGATTTTGCTTTTGCCGCAACACCACATCATCGGCTTTGATGCGGGCTACATCGTGCATCAGTTCACGAAATAAGTCTAAGCCATCATCTGGTTGATCTGAATTTGCCATACCGACTCCCAACGACTGAAGACTACTGCGAACAGTGTATCAAATTTCCGGACGGTTATGGCACAGGGGAAAGCGTATTGGTCGCAAAACAACAAGGCAATCATCGAATAACGATGATTGCCTTAGGAACGGTTGTTATATAGGGGACGCAGCAAAGGGAAGTTTAGAAGGCGTAACGCACACCTACTTGGAAACGGTCTAGGTTGCCGTCGGCACCGCTGAGCAACTCGCGGTTGGCTCGACTTAGTTCAGCGCCCACAAGGAGTTTTTCGTTCACTTGATACATAAGGTTTACGGCGATGCGCTGGGTGTGGTCGTTGGCATCGATGCCGGTGAGTTCCCGTTGGTCTTTAAACTGTCCTCGGGAAAATATCAGGTTGCTACGATACTGATCACTCCACACATGCCGATAGGACACGGTGTATCCGGTATAACCTAGGGAATCTAAATTGAGATCATCAGTAATCACGGCATCATTCACGGAGTTAATCCCCACATAACGGCCAATACCGTCCCCATGAACGACACCTAACCGAAGATCGTGTGGGCCTAAATCAATCTTACTGCTGATAGCAATACCATACCCAGCGGTGGTATCGCTCACCCCTTGTTGGCGATACTCAAGTTGCCGATAAAGACCTGCTACCGAGAGATGTACATTGTCGAAACGGGTTTGATAACGGGCGGTAATGTCGGGCATGGCCGTATCACCAGTGGTGATACGACTATTACCCCCCTGATAAGGCGTTACTGTAGTTTCCGGCGCTTCTACAGAGAATGACCAGCCGTTGTCTGTGCTATAGCGAAGTTGGGGTTGGCGATTAAACACGATCCCATCTGGATTTCCAATAAAATCAATACTTTCTGGAATGATGGTGACATCCATGAAGTTACTCCAAAATTGACCTGCGAGCCAATTTTGATATTGAATATAGGCATGTCGCACGCGGGGCGAATAGCTATTGGTGACTCGCTTATCACCGCCTGGCGTGCCGAGGAAATCAAACTCCACATACCCGGTGACGGTTTCGCCGTTGGCTAATTTTTGCGTAGCCCGAAAGAAGAAGCGAGTTTCGCGAGCGTGAAAGTCTGTATAAGTGTTGCTGTCACCGCCAATCGGGGTGAGCCCAGGGATGTAAAAATCACGTCCGATACTGCCAGAAGGTAAGGAACCGCTGTCAGTGCGGGTCGTCATGGCATCAAATTTTAGGTAGCCGCCATAGCTAAACTGGGTGTCTGCATAGGCGTTGCTGATGGGTAAAACACTCCCGGCAATGGTGATGCTTGCGATGGACGCGAGCGCGCCAAAGGTTTTTAATGGTGCCATGAAAATCTCCTCACTGGCCGTGCCAATTCGTTGTCTTTCGGTGCTTTTAAGCATTCGGGAAGATGCAGGGAGAATCAATCTAGACTATGGTCTAATAGGTTTCCCGCGGCAGAATCAGTACAAATGGGAGCATCAGAATTAAGGAGGAACACAGATGTCAGCAAAAGTTTATCCGATGTCGGATGCAGTAAAAGCGCATGCGCGACTCAATCCTGAAAGCTATCAGGAAAAATACCAAGCATCCATTGCCGACCCGGAAGCCTTTTGGCGCGAAGAAGGAAAGCGCATTAGCTGGTTCAGCCCTTATAGCAAAGTGAAGCAAACGAGCTTTGCTCCAGGCAATATTGATATCCAGTGGTATAGCGATGGTACCTTAAATGCGTGCTACAACTGTGTCGACCGCCACCTGCCAGAACGTGCCGACAAAACTGCGATTATTTGGGAAGGCGACGAAGTGGATGTGCAAAAGCATATTTCTTTTCGTGAGCTGCATGAGAGTGTGGCGCGCTTTGCGAATGGTTTGAAGAAACTCGGTGTGAAGAAAGGCGACCGGGTGGCAATTTATATGCCGATGGTGCCGGAAGCGGCCTATGCCATGCTAGCCTGTGCCCGCTTAGGCGCAGTACATTCGGTCATTTTTGCCGGCTTTTCACCCAACGCCATTGCCGATCGGGTGAATGACTGTGGTGCCAAAGTGGTGATTACCGCCAATGAAGGCCGTCGCGGTGGCAAAGTAGTGCCGCTCAAGCCAAATGTAGACAAAGCGCTATCTAATAACGCCTGCGAAAGCATTGAACATGTGGTGGTACTCAAGCACACAGATACTGATTACCCTCTCGAAGCGAATCGCGATATCTGGTGGCATGACCTGATTGGTGATTGCGATAGCGATTGCCCACCAGAAGTGATGGCTGCAGAAGACCCCTTGTTTATTCTGTATACCTCGGGATCTACTGGGAAACCGAAAGGCGTGGTGCATACCACTGGTGGTTACATGGTCTATGCCTCCATGACGCATGAGTATTCCTTTGATCTGCAAGAAAACGATGTGTACTGGTGCGCTGCCGATGTGGGCTGGATTACCGGCCATAGCTATATCGTGTATGGTCCCTTGGCAAACGGCACGACCACATTGATGTTTGAAGGGGTGCCCACCTATCCAGACGTATCCCGGATTGGCAAAGTGGTGGATAAGCATCAGGTGACGATTTTGTACACGGCACCTACGGCGGTGCGCGCACTGATGGCGAAAGGGAATGCGGCTGCGAAAGGCAGCGCTCGTGACAGCCTGCGTTTGTTAGGGTCAGTGGGCGAGCCGATTAACCCTGAAGCCTGGGAATGGTATTACGAAACCATTGGTAACAGTGCATGCCCAGTGATTGATACCTGGTGGCAAACAGAAACCGGCGGCATTTTGATTGCGCCGTTTCCAGGAGCCACGGATATGAAGCCAGGGTCTGCCATGTTGCCGTTCTTTGGCATTAAGCCGAAGTTGGTAGATAACGACGGCAAGGTGCTTGAAGGAGCGACCGACGGCAACCTGATCATAGAAGACTCTTGGCCGTCACAAGCGCGTACTTTGTGGGGCGACCACGAACGCTTTGAGCAAACGTATTTTAGTACCTATAAAAACGTCTACTTTACGGGTGACGGCGCACGCCGCGATGAAGACGGTCATTTCTGGATTACTGGACGGGTCGACGATGTGCTTAACGTATCGGGCCACCGTTTAGGCACTGCAGAAATCGAAAGCGCCTTGGTGGCGCATAAAGCCGTCGCAGAAGCGGCTGTAGTGGGTTATCCCCACGACCTGAAAGGTCAGGGCATTTACGTGTATGTCACTGTGGTGGATGGCGTGGACGCCAGCGATGACTTGCTTACTGAATTGGTAAAATGGGTGCGTTCAGAGTTAAGCCCCATTGCCACACCTGATTTTATTCAGTGGGCGCCGGGCTTACCAAAAACACGTTCCGGTAAGATTATGCGTCGGATCTTGCGGAAGATTGCTTGCAATGAACATAGTCAACTTGGCGATACCTCTACGCTCGCCGATCCGAGTGTGGTAGATTCTCTGATAGAGAATCGACTTAACCGGTAAGGAACCGGGCGCATAGCCGCCCGGAAAGCGCTATGACCCGATTATTAATCGCTGATGACCACCCACTTTTTCGCGAGGCCCTGCAAGGGGCGCTCGCGAATCATTTTTCCGATCTTCACATTCGTGAAACGGATAGTTTGGATTCTACCTTAGCGGCATTGGCCAATGACGACGATATCGATTTATTGTTGTTAGATTTGCACATGCCGGGGGCGGGGGATTTATACGGACTTATTCGGATTCGTAATGATTATCCATTGTTGCCCATCGCGGTCATTAGTGGCGCTGAAGATATTCAAGTAATTGGTCGCTGTATGGGCTTTGGTGCTCTCGGATTTATTCCAAAATCCTTACCGTCGGCGCAAATCGCTAGCGCCATCGCAAGTATCTTGGATGGCGATGAGTGGGTGCCTGAAGGTGTGGCTGAACAAATCTCTGATGTTTCTCAGGAAGATAAGGAATTGGCAGAGAAAATTGCTGATCTCACGCCGCAACAGTACCGAGTGCTGTATTACGTGCATGAAGGCCTCCTGAACAAGCAAATCGCCTACGAACTTGGCATTACCGAAGCCACCGTAAAAGCTCACATGACGGCTATTTTTCGCAAGCTCGACGTCTACAACCGCACGCAAGCGGTGCTCATAGCAGAGCGTCTGCAACTCTCCGCGTTGGCCTGAGCCTGCTTTGAGCACGGAGTGAGAATCGCCTCCGTGCGGGACGCCGTGAACCCATCCGTGGGGGCTTGGCTGCCGCATCCCTGCGGCAGACACCCGCCCGGCGCCGACTTCTCCCTCCGCACTCCGTTCCCAACGCACCGCGTTGGCCTGAGCCTGCTTTGAGCACGAGGCATATCCTAACCCCCCATTTCCCAAAGCCTCTCTCAAAGCCTCCGCAGAGCCACTCCAACGCCATTAGTGAGTGCGCGTCTCTTTTTGTCGCTGCATATGCTGGAGTAGGGCTTTTAGCTGGGCAGGCCGCACCGGTTTGGCTAAAAACTGTAGCCCTGTTTTGCGCGTTTCAACTTTGAGTTCCGGATCCCGCACCGCGGTCACTAAGGCACCGGGAACCGCATGGGGCCATAACTCTCTCAGGGATTGCCATAACGCCAAACCATCGCCGTGCTCCCCAAGCTGGTAATCGAGCAACACACCATCGGGGGCAGGGTTGTTTTTGGCCCAAACAAGAGCTTCTTGTGGGGTGGTAAATTGCACGGCGGTACAATTCCATTTATCCAGTAATGCGTGCAGGGCGTTCAGATTCTCCCGGTCATCATCAACACACAGGATACATAATCCATCATGCGCTTGTTGCGAGCGTTCATGGGTTTGCCGTGGAATGATTTTGGCCGTTTCGCCTAAAGGAACCTTCACCGAGAAACAACTACCTCGACCTAACTCCGAACGCACGGTGAGGGGGCAATCAAGCTGCTCCGCCATTCGTTTGGCGACACTCAACCCCAAGCCAACACCGCTGGTACTGCCTTTATGCAAGCGAATAAAGGCTTCAAATACTTCGTCGTATTTCTGTGATGGAATGCCTGGGCCGGTATCCCAAACACTTAACTCCGCAAAGCCTGCCCGTTGTCGCACGGTGAGCAGCACCTTGCCTGCCTCGGTGTATTTAATGGCATTGGAGAGGAAATTCTGAATAATGCGACGCAAATATGTGGGGTCCGTGTACACGGTTAGATTACGCAAACGCGCTTTGAAGTGTAGCTCCCGTTGCTCGGCCAATACCGCGTATTCCGGCACCAGGGGGCCTAAAATGGTATCCAGATCGATATGGCGCAATTGCGGTTGCATCGCCCCTTGATCCATCTTCGCTATTGAGAGCAACGCGGAAAGTAAATGTTCTGTGGAGTCTAATGCGGTATCTACTTTGTGCACCAAACTGCTGTTGCGCTCATCCATATCGTCTGCGTTTACCGCCGATAAATATAATCGCGCGGCGTTTAGCGGCTGCAAAATATCGTGACTGGCCAAGGCAAGAAATCGGGTTTTGCTGGCATTGGCGGCTTCGGCTTCCGCTTTGGCGGCTTGCAGTGCTTTTTCAATTTCTCGGCGGCGCTCGATCTCCTCGGTCAGTTCCCGATTAATCTCTTTGACTTCATCGGTACGGCTACGAATGCGGGCTTCCAAATCTATATTGGCGTCTTCGAGGGCCTGTTGGGTTTCGATGTGTTCAGTGACATCGGTAAAGCTGGTTACGAAGCCCCCGTTGGGTAGCGGATTGCCAATCATTTCAATCACACGACCGTCAGAGCGGCGGCGGATAAAGCGGTGGGCAGACCCTTGTTGCATATAGCGTAAGCGTTTCTCCACCAATTCGTCGATGTCGCCGACTCCGCACTCACCGCGTTCGGCGTTGTAGCGAATTAAATCGGCGATAGGGCGTCCCGGTTGCACCATGCCATCGGGGTATTCAAATAACTCAAGATAGCGTCGGTTCCACACCACCAAGCGCAAATCTTTGTTCACCACTGAGATACCTTGGGCGAGGTTTTCCAGAGATGAATACATAATGGATTGCTGGGTTTGCAGCGCTTGGGTGGTGTCATCAAAAAAGTGCACCACCTCTTCGAGTTTCAACTGGCGATTATCAAGTGCGGCGGTCACGAGTGAACGCGCGGTTGCCGCCCCTAACACGCCACTGATAGAGCGTTCGGCATAATCGATAAACTGGGCATCGGCGACGCCTTCCCGATGCAATACTGTATGATGTTCGTAAGCACGCACTAACTCGTTGGAACGCTCTGCACCGAGAAAGGTTTCCATCAAAAGCACCAAATCGGCGACTCGGGTGGCGTCGGTTTCAGACGTTTTGGTAGTTACAGGATGTTGTTGTGCCGCTCGTGGTTGCACAAAGGCGGTTGCTTGAATTTTATCCACCAGAGCAGGAACCGACAGATAGCTAAACAGACAATAGGCGAGAGCATTCAGACCCAAGCTAATCACGGTACCATGAGTAATAATGCGTTCGGCAAGTTCAATAGGCGACTGAGTTAAGGGCAGTAAAATGGCGAATAACCAACCGAGCATACCCGCGATCAGACCCATATACACTCCTTGGGCATGACCGCGGCGCCAGTAAAGCCCACCAAGAATCGCTGGGAGTAACTGCAACACAACGGAGAACGCAAGCAAGCCAATACTGACGAGATTGAGGCGCGCCATCCATAGGTGGTAACAGGCCCATCCTAAAAGCAAAACGGCCACAATGGCGTAGCGGCGTACCCGAATTAGTCGCCGAGAAAAGCGATGGGGTTGCGGAATCTTGCGGCCTTCTCGAGTGAGCCAAATGGGCATAATCACATCGTTGCTAATCATGGTGCTCAAGGTGAGGGTGGCAATAATGACCATCGCCGTGGCCGCGGAAATACCGCCGATATACACCAAAATAGCCAGCCACGTCTGGCCATGCTCCATGGGGATCAGCAGCGGAAAGGTGGAACCGTCACTTTGCCCACTGAGCAGACTTTGCCCGCTAATGGCTAATGCGGCAATGGCTAGAGAGGTCAGCGCTAAATACAGTGGGAAGAGCCACCGTGCGGTACTGAGATGGCTTAAACGTAAGTTATCGACCACAGTGACATGGAACTGCCGTGGCAAGCAGAGAATGGCGCCTGCGGCCATAGCCAGTTGAATAAAAAACTCTGGGGTGAGGGCACCGCGTAAGCTCCAACCTGAACTTAAGGCCATGGCATCGAGTTGGGCACCTAAGGCGAGATCGCTGCCGCCACGAAATAAGATCCAACCAAAAATGGCAGCAGCGCAGAGGGCGACTAGCTTCACCACTGATTCGAAGGCGATGGCGAGCATCATACCCGAGCGGTACTCGGTAACTTCCAAACGACGGGTTCCAAACACAATGGCAAACAGTGCCATTAAAATAGCCACAGCCAGCTCTTTGAGAGAGCCCCCCGTGGTAGCAGGGGGAAGCTCGCTAAGCACATTAAAACTGATCCCCACGGCTTTTAGTTGCAAGGCAATATAGGGAATGATGGCTGCGGCGGCGAAGAGGGTCACCACCAATGCCATACGGTGGCTTTTGCCGTAACGGGAAGCGATAAAGTCGGCGATCGATGTAGAGTTTTGTTGCTTACTGACTAACACCAATTTGCGGATCAGAGGTAACGCAAACAGATAGAGAAAAATGGGGCCGAGCAAAATAGGTAAAAAGCTCCAACCACCTTCCACCGCATTGCCTACGGCACCGTAATAGGTCCAGGTAGTGCAATAAATCGCGAGCGATAATCCATACACCCAAGGGTGCAAACTCAAGCGATAGCCAAACGTGGACTTCTTTTCCCCCCAGAGCGCGATGGCAAACAGCAAACCAATGTAGCCTAGGGCCGATCCAATCAGAATCAATGTCATAGCAAAGGGTAATCAATAGAAACAGTGCACTTAATCTAACACTTTAGTCGGAAACCTCCAGTGAAATACCCGCTATTCGACTAAGGTCCAATTCCCGAACTCACCTGCTTCCACCATGCTTGCTTCGTACTCTGGCAAAAACCCTAGATTGCTTGAGGTAAACAATAACAACTGGAGGAAACGCACATGGCATTTGAATCGGAAGATCATGCCAAAGCCTATTGGAAAGAGAACCTCTCCTTGATGATCAAGTTATTGATTGTTTGGTTCACGGTCTCCTTTGGCTTCGGCATTATCTTGGTGGATCTGCTCAATCAGATCACCTTCTTCGGCTTCAAGCTTGGCTTTTGGTTCGCCCAGCAAGGCGCTATCTACACCTTTATCGTGCTCATTTTTATCTATATCCGTCAGATGAATAAGCTCGATAAAAAATACAAGGTCGACGAGGAGTAAATCATGGATATCAAAACACTCACGTTTATCGTCGTCGGTCTTACCTTCGCTCTATATATCGGTATTGCGATTTGGGCGCGTGCGGGTTCTACCAACGACTTCTATGTAGCCGGTGGCGGTGTGCCTCCAGTGGCAAACGGCATGGCTACAGCAGCAGACTGGATGTCAGCCGCTTCCTTTATTTCCATGGCAGGTCTGATTTCGATTCTCGGTTATGATGGCAGCGTCTATCTGATGGGATGGACCGGTGGTTATGTCCTCTTGGCGCTCTGTTTAGCGCCGTACTTGCGTAAATTCGGCAAGTTCACGGTGCCTGACTTTATCGGCGATCGCTACTACTCACAAACCGCCCGCACCGTTGCGGTGATCTGTGCGATCTTAGTGTCGTTTACCTATATCGCCGGACAAATGCGCGGTGTTGGCGTGGTCTTTAGTCGCTTCCTTGAAGTCGACATCACCGCAGGTGTGTTGATTGGAATGGCCATGGTGTATTTCTACACGCTGCTCGGCGGCATGAAAGGGATTACCTATACCCAGGTTGCGCAGTACTGTGTACTAGCCTTCGCATACACCGTGCCTGCGGTGTTTATCACCATGCAGATGACCGGGCACATTTTGCCGCAAACCGGGTTTGGTGCCACCCTCGCGGATGGTTCTGGTCAGTACTTGTTAGAGCGGCTTGATGGGCTGTCGACGGAGTTAGGCTTTGCCGCCTATACCGAGGGCACCAAATCCGGCCTCGATGTATTTGCAATTACCATGGCCTTAATGGTGGGTACTGCCGGTTTACCGCACGTGATTATCCGCTTCTTCACCGTACCAAAAGTCAGTGATGCCCGTCGTTCAGGTGGTTGGGCACTGGTATTTATCGCCGTGGTCTACACCACAGCGCCGGCGATTGCGTCGATTACAAAGGTAAATATTCTCAACACTATCAACGGCCCTGAACAACAGGGTGTGCTTTACGAAGATGCCCCTAGCTGGATAACCAACTGGGAGCGCACCGGCTTAATTCGTTGGGACGATAAGAACGACGATGGGCGCATGTTCTTCTCTAACGATGAACGTAATGAAATGCATGTGGATGCAGATATCATTGTTCTGGCGAGCCCTGAGATCGCGAATCTACCTAACTGGGTGGTGGCGTTGATTGCAGCAGGTGGTGTGGCAGCGGCTCTCTCAACTTCGGCAGGTTTGCTCTTGGTGATATCAAGTTCCGTATCCCATGATTTGTTGAAACGAACCTTGATGCCGGATATATCCGATCGACAAGAACTGCTTTACGCACGTATTGCAGCGGGTGTGGCGGTGCTCATCGGTGCCTACTTCGGAATCAATCCACCGGGCTTTGTGGCACAGGTGGTCGCCTTCGCGTTCGGTCTGGCTGCGGCCTCGTTCTTCCCAGCGATTATCCTCGGGATATTCCATAAGCGGATGAACAGCTCCGGAGCCATTGCCGGGATGATTGTAGGTGTTGTCTTCACATTGTCCTATATTATCTACTTCCGCTTTATAAATCCGGCGGCAGATAATGCGGAACATTGGTGGTTCGGAATTTCTCCAGAAGGAATTGGAACCGTCGGCATGCTCTTAAACTTCATCGTAGCTATCACGGTACTGAAGTTTACCAAAGATGCACCGAAGGAAATCCAAGAGCTGGTGGAATCGATCCGTTATCCGAAAGGTTCGGGTGCGGCTACCGGCCACTAACGAAGAAAGCCCCGCTATTGCGGGGCTTTTTAACAATTTCGCCCCAGGGGTGAAATTCAAAAAAGAGGAAGGACCGAGCTGTAATTATGCACCGTCGGGGACGCCGTAAACCCGTCCATAGGGGCTTGGCTGCCGCATCCCTGTGCCGTCCCCCGCGAGGTTTACATAACTCGGGGGCTATATCGGCTCGAGATTACGGTATTGGAGTAAGCAATGACCAGTGATAGTCAGGATATTCGGAGCTTTTTGCAGCAGACGCCGCCCTTTGATGGGTTGGAGCCGGACGTGCTCAAGCTAGCGACCGATAAGATGCAGGCCATGTATGTGTGTCAGGCGAATCGCGACGAGATTATACGGGCGGATCGGCCGATGCTGTACTTGGTGCGTTCGGGTGCCTCGGATTTGATTGACAAGGATGGTCAGCATATTGAGCGGCTCGAGCCTGGCGATTTGTTTGGTTATCCGTCGTTGCTTACCGGACGACCGATTACCAATAAATTGCAGGTCATTGCCGACGGCATTGTGTGGACCTGGTCGGCGGACGTATTCGATGAGCTGCGTCGGCGCTCGCAAAGTTTTGAACGCTATTTTATGACCGCTCATGGTCAGCGTTTGTTGGCAGAGCGGAGTGGGCGAGCCACGGGTTTGGATTGGACGGAAAAGAGCCTAGCATCGATTATCAATCGTGCGCCGGTGGCGATTGGCAGCGATGCCAGTATTCGCGAGGCGGCGATTACAATGTCCCAAGAGCGCGTGTCGTGTTTGTTAGTGGTCGATGACGATCAGTTGCGCGGAATTCTTACCGACCGCGATTTACGTAATCGCGTGGTGGCGGCAGGTTTAAGCACCGAAGTGGCGGTAGCTGCCGTAATGACACCGATGCCGGCGGTGGTGCATGCACGAGAAAGTTTATTTGATGCCCTGACGGCGATGAGCCAAACCAATATTCACCATTTGCCGGTGCTCGATGAGCATGATCGGCCGGCGGGTGTGATTACCGCCACCGATTTGATGCAGCAACAGCGCAGCGAACCGGTATTGCTGATCAATGCCTTGTTTAAGGCACCAGATCGAGAATCCTTGGTGCAAGAAGCAAAGAAAATCCCAGATTATTTACGCAGTTTTGCAAGTCGGGTGAAAGACATTGGCACCATTGGCCGTTTGCTCACGTCTCTTACCGATGGCATGACCAAAAAGCTGATTCGCTTGTACGAACAGGAACATGGTTCAGCGCCTTGTGCGTATGTATGGTTGGCGTTTGGGTCGCAGGCACGAGGAGATCAAACCTTAGGCTCAGATCAGGATAATGGTTTGTTGTTGGCGGATTCAATCACCGACGGTCAGCGCCAGTGGTTTGCCGGTATGGCGACCTTTGTCTGTGAAGGGCTGGCAGACTGCGGTATTCGGTTGTGCCCCGGGGATATTATGGCGATGAATCCGACCTGGCAAAAAACCGCGCTGGAGTGGGATGATCAGTTTCAGAAGTGGATTCGTTCACCCACGCCCAAGGCGATTATGCATAGTATGATTTTCTTTGATAGTCGCGCGGTGGCGGGAAATACCAGCTTGTATCGGAGTCATCGGGAGCGTGTCGCGAAGCTGGCACAGCGGGACATGTTCTTAGGCAACATTGCTCGTCATATTGGTGAACTTAGCGTGCCCCTCGGGCTGTTCAATCGGTTCCGCACAAAATCTGAAGGGGAATTCGAGTACATTGATATTAAGAAACAGGCGATTGCGATCCTCAACGATATTGTACGTTTGTATGCCTTAGCAAAAGGGCTCACAGTGCCCTCAACACCAGAGCGTCTCGCCCAACTACGCGGACACAGTTCCTTAAGCGACAAAGACAATACGAATTTGCTCGAAGCTTGGCAGTTCTTGACGCAGCTGCGCTTGAACATCCAAATGTACCGTCAGCATGAAGCGATTCCAGCCAATGCTATTGATCCTGAAACCCTGAGTATGTTGCAGCGTCGTCAATTAAAAGCGGCATTTCGCGTTATCAAAGATGCGCAACATGGGGTTGCATTTAAGTTTGGTAGGAACATGTAATGGCTTGGTTACAGCGTTGGCGACAGCGTCGACAGCCGTGGCAGCAAAGTAAGTGGATGGCCTTGGACATTGAAACCAATGGCTTAAACCCAGAGCAGGATGCAATGTTATCGATAGCTTGGGTGCCTATTTATCCGCCGCAAATTGCGCTCGATCAATCGGCCTATTATGTGGTGAACAGCGATACGGGGTTAAACCAAAGTGCCGTGGTGCATCGCTTGTCGCAACAGGACATCGCCGATGGGCAACCACTTCGGGACGTACTTAACGCTTTTATGACCGCGGCTGAAGGGCACTGTTTAGTGGCTCATCACGTTGCCTTTGATTGGACGGTTTTACAGAAGTCGCTTCGAAGTGTAGGCGAAACATGGCGCCCCTGTGGGCTCTACTGTACCTTGCAAGCAGAGAAAAAGCGGTTGCAACGGCGGCAACAAGCAATTGCGCAGGGCGAATTAACCTTGGCGCAAAGCCGTTCCCGCTATGGTCTTGAGACCTTTACCGGGCACCATGCCTTGCATGATGCCATCGCTTGCGCTGAACTTTTCTTGGCACAGACCTATCTGAGTAACGGCCGGCACTATTCATCGACTCGCAGTGTGTTGAAGGCCGGACGCTAGCAGCAAAGTATGCCTGTTGTTTAGAAAGTTGCTTTTTATTTGTGCAAATTTCAGTATACTTCGCAACAGCCTGTTAACATTTGCGCGCTCTATTGAGCAAAGATGGCAATCTTTGTTTGAGCAGCATGTAGTCGTTGTGAGGATGCTTTGACCATTCGCGAACACCAATTAGAACAAGTCATTCGGGATGTAATGGATGAAGTCGCTGCTGAAACAGGCCGCGAAATCCTGAACCAAATGGATAGTCAAACGCTACTTGTAGAGAGTGGCCTCGATTCTTTAGGTCTCGCTATTGTGATGGCGCGCCTTGAAGAGCGCCTTGGCTATGATCCATTCTCGCGGATGTCCGACGATCAATTTCCTCATACTTTCTCTGAACTGGTCGCCGTTTACCGTCGCCAGATGTAAGCCATGTGTGCATCTGCACTAAATATCAGACACAAAAAAACCGCCAAAAGGCGGTTTTTTTAGCAATTGTAACTGCTTACGCAGACAATGCTTTGATCTGAGCAGACAAACGGCTCTTATGACGAGCAGCTTTGTTTTTGTGGATCAGACCTTTAGTCGCATAGCGATCGATAACTGGAGTCAGAACAGCAAATGCCTGCTGCGCCTGAGCCTGGTCACCGGCAGCGATAGCTGCTTGTACTTTCTTAAGATAAGTGCGCATCATTGAGCGACGGCTGGCATTGTGGCGACGGTTCTTTTCCGCCGTTACCGCGCGCTTTTTCGCAGACTTGATGTTAGCCAAGGTGAAACTCCTGATAATTCGTAAACTTGTACCGGACTTTTTAAGGCCGAGGATCATGCCTCTTTCGCGCCGAAAAGTCAAACGGATTCGATGAAAGAATGCGCGCGGATATTACGGATCACTGACCTGAAAAGCAAGCCTTTACGGTGAATATTTTATCGCCTTGGTCGTACGGCATTGGCTACGCATTAGGCATCGTGCTAATCTTCGGGCATCCATCAACAGGAATTCAACGACGCTGTGACTGTCTCAAGCCCCGAACCTAACCCGGAATCGACTGTACCTGCTGAGAAGCCCGCGCCACGCCTACTTCGGTCGGGCCTGATCGTCAGTATTATGACGTTTTTATCACGCATTCTTGGATTAGTGCGCGACGTGGCTATTGCGGCGCTTATGGGCGCAGGTGCCGCAGCCGACGTTTTCTTGTTCGCCAATAAAATCCCCAACTTCTTGCGTCGCCTTTTTGCCGAAGGCGCCTTTGCGCAAGCATTTGTGCCGGTCCTTACAGAATATCATCGTGGTAAGAATCTCGACGAAACTCGTTTATTAATGGCTCGTGTCAGTGGCACGCTAGGCACCCTCGTGGGCGTGATTACCCTGTTAGCCATGATCTTGTCGCCGGTGGTTGCCGCACTGTTCGGTATGGGCTGGTTTGTGGATTGGCTGCAAGGGGGCGAGCAAGCGCATAAATTCGAAATGGCGAGCTTGCTGCTTAAGATCACCTTCCCGTATCTCTTCTTTATTACCCTTACCGCGCTTTCTGGCGCTGCTTTAAATGTGATGGGCCGCTTTGGCGTGGCTGCATTCACGCCGGTGCTGTTGAACGTCTCTGTCATTGTGGCGGCGCTTTGGATTGCCCCGATGATGGAGCGTCCTGAAATCGGCTTGGCCTTTGGTGTCTTTGTCGGTGGCTTAGTCCAGTTTCTGTTTCAGCTCCCATTTTTAAAGCAAGCGGGCTTATTAGTGAAACCCAAATGGGGTTGGCATGATCCAGGTGTTGTGAAAATCCGCACCTTAATGATCCCCGCGCTATTCGGGGTGTCGGTGAGCCAAATTAACCTGTTGCTCGATACGGTAATTGCTAGCTTCTTGGTGACCGGTTCCATTAGTTGGTTGTATTACGCCGACCGTTTACTTGAGTTCCCACTGGGATTATTCGGGATAGCCATTGCCACCGTCGTGTTGCCAGCGCTGTCGGCACGCCATGTCGACAAGTCCCTCGATGCATTTCGCCATACCCTAGATTGGGGCGTGCGCATGGTGGTGATGCTTGGCTTGCCAGCAATGGCGGGGTTGTTTATTTTGGCCGAACCCATGTTGTTGGTTCTATTTGAGCGCGGTGTGTTCAGCCCTGAAGACGCCCATTTATCCTCGTTTGCCTTAATGGCGTACGCCACGGGATTACTGAGTTTTATGTTGGTGAAGGTATTGGCGACCGGATTCTTTTCGCGTCAAGATACCAAGCGACCGGTAAAATACGGGATTATCGCCATGGCGTCGAATATGGTGCTGAATATTATTTTGGCTATTCCCTTTGGCTATGTTGGCTTGGCTTTAGCAACGGCACTGTCGGGTACCATCAATGCATTACTTCTGGGCACCGTTCTGTATCGCGAGAAGGTACTCATGCTGGCACCGCCTACCCGTCGCTTTTTGCTGAAGGTGTTGGTGGCAACTCTACTTATGGTCGCCGCATTGTTATGGCTCTTACCTGAGCGTGGGGAATGGCTAGAGGCTGCATTTTCAACCCGAGTTCTCTGGTTGTCAGGCTTAATTGGTGTCGGCGGAAGCGTGTTTTTAGTGGTGTGGTTCTTAGTGGGTGGTCGACCACGAGAATTGCGGGCGCAATAGACGCCTGTTGGGAATGCATGCACGAGAGGTTTACGATATAATCGCGCGCTTATGGAATTAATTCGTGGTTTACATAATATCCGGCCAGAACATCGCGGTTGCGTGCTGACTATCGGCAACTTCGATGGTGTTCATTTAGGCCATCAAGCGGTTCTGGAGCAAGTCCATGCCCAAGCGGAAGCGCGCCATGTGCCCTCGGTGGCCATGATTTTTGAGCCGCAGCCGTTAGAGCTATTTGCACCAGGGCGTGCGCCTGCGCGTTTGTATCGCTGGCAGGATAAGTACCGGCATATCGCCGAATGCGGCATCGATCGTTTGTTGCTTACCCAGTTTAATAAACGTTTTGCCAATCTGTCGGCGGAAGACTTTATCGAACAGGTGTTGGTCACGCAGCTGGGCGTCTCCTTGCTCGTTGTGGGCGATGATTTTCGTTTTGGCAAAGGCCGCACGGGTGATTTTGCTCTGTTGAAAAAAGCCGCGGATCATTTTGGCTTTGCGGTCATTGATACACAGAGCTATCGCACGGAGTCTATTCGTGTGTCGAGTACCGCGATTCGCAGCGCACTGACCACGGCGGATTTTGAATCCGCAGCGTCTATGCTCGGTCGCCCCTACGCAATTTATGGGCGAGTTCGCCACGGTGAGAAAAGAGGCCGAACTATCGGTTTCCCCACGGCGAATATCGGTTTGCACCGGTTACATCCACCGTTACGTGGCGTGTATGCGGTGGGCTTGGAAACCGAGAATCATGTGTATGCAGGCGTCGCGAATATTGGGCGTAAGCCCACGGTAAATGGCACCGAAGAGTTACTGGAAGTGCACTTGTTTGAGTTTCCAGGGCCGAATGATAGCGCGGAGCTATACGGCCAGAATGTGGTGGTGACGCCACTGGCTTGGCTACGGGAAGAGCGTCGCTTTGAAAGTTTTGCCGCCCTGCAAGCACAGATTACTGAAGATGCGACCTTGGCGCGTGCATTATTGTTACCCGACTCAGTCACAGAGCCCGACGCTCAGGCCGCAGCAACACCGGCAGTCAATCAAGACTAATTGCCGTATAGTACGAACGTGAAACAACATCATTTAACCCTAAGTTTAAAGAGATTGGACCGAACCGCATGAGTGATTACAAGCACACGTTAAACCTCCCGGATACGGCGTTCCCCATGCGCGGCAACTTAGCCCAGCGCGAGCCGGAAATGCTTAAACAGTGGTACCAGGATGATGTGTACGGGCAAATCCGTAGCGCACGTGCGGGTCGCGATAAGTTTATTCTTCACGACGGCCCTCCCTACGCCAATGGCAATATCCATATTGGCCACGCAGTGAACAAGATCATTAAAGATATGGTGGTGAAATCGAAAACCTTAAGTGGTTTTGATGCCCCTTATGTACCCGGTTGGGATTGTCATGGGCTGCCGATTGAGTTGGTGGTCGAGAAAAAATATGGCAAGCCTGGGCAAAAACTTAGTGATGCAGAGTTTCGTCAGAAGTGCCGTGAATATGCACTGACTCAAGTGGAAGGCCAACGCACTGACTTTAAACGCCTCGGTGTGTTTGGGGATTGGGACCGTCCTTACTTAACGATGAATTTCGAACAGGAAGCGAACATTATTCGCGCCTTAGGTTCGATCATTGAACGCGGCCATTTGCAACAGGGCTTTAAGCCAGTGCATTGGTGTACGGATTGCGGTTCGGCGTTAGCTGAAGCGGAAGTAGAATATAAAGACAAAGCGTCTCCCGCCATTGATGTGCGCTTCCCCGTCGTGGATAGTGAAGGCACAGTGGCCAAGTTCTCTCATCCAGAGGGGCATCCAGGGCAGGGACCAGTCAGCGTATTGATCTGGACCACTACGCCGTGGACGATTCCAGCCAATATGGCAGTGACGGTTGAGCCGAGCCTTGAATATGCATTAGTACAAGTGGAAGGCGACCAGCCTGAGCGCTTGATTCTGGCCAGTGATCTGGTGGCCTCTGCCATGGATCGATATGGCATTGAGCATTACCACAAGCTAGGTTTCTGTAAAGGGGCCGATATCGAACTCGTGCAACTACGCCATCCGTTACAGGATCGGCAGGTACCGGTGATTCTAGGTGAGCATGTCACCACGGATTCAGGTACCGGCTGTGTGCACACCGCACCAGGCCACGGTGTCGATGACTTTATTGTGGGTCAGCGCTATAACCTTGAAGTATATAACCCAGTGAACGACAACGGTGTGTACAAAGAAGATACGCCACAGTTCGCGGGCCAGCATGTATTTAAAGCCAATCCGAACATTGTGGATGCACTGCAAGCGGCTGGCAATTTGATCCATCACGAAAGCTACGAGCATAGCTACCCGCACTGTTGGCGCCACAAAACTCCGATTATTTTCCGGGCCACGCCGCAGTGGTTTGTGAGCATGAGCAAGCAAGGCTTGCGGGCGCAAGCGCTTGAGGAAATCAAAGGCGTACGTTGGGTGCCCGAGTGGGGCGAGAATCGTATCGCCGGCATGATCGATGGGCGTCCGGATTGGTGTATTTCACGGCAACGTACCTGGGGTGTGCCGTTACCTTTGTTTATTCATACCGAAACCGCCGAGCCACATCCACGCACCCTCGAGCTGCTCGAAGCCGTTGCCAAGAAAGTCGAAGCGGAAGGTATTCAGGCCTGGTTTGATCTCGATGCCAAAGAGCTGTTGGGCGACGACGCTAAAGACTATCGCAAACTTACCGATACCCTGGATGTATGGTTTGATTCCGGTGTTACCCATTACTGTGTCTTGAAGCAAGATGAAGGCCTGCAGTGGCCAGCAGATCTGTACCTAGAAGGTTCGGATCAGCACCGTGGTTGGTTCCAATCATCGTTACTGACCGGTGTTGCGACACAAGGGCGGGCGCCTTATAAGCAAGTGCTGACCCACGGTTTTACCGTTGATCAGCACGGTCGCAAGATGTCGAAGTCCTTGGGCAATGTGGTGTCCCCGCAAGATGTGATGAACAAGCTCGGTGGCGATATCCTGCGGTTATGGGTAGCGAGTAACGACTACACCGCGGAAATGACAGTGTCTGATGAGATCCTAAAACGCTCAGCGGATTCTTATCGCCGGATCCGTAATACCGCGCGTTTCTTGTTAGCCAATTTGAATGGTTTCGTGCCGAGTGAGCACGAAGTGGCCGCTGCCGACATGGTTGAGCTGGATCGCTGGATTGTAGGTCGCGCCGAAGCGCTACAAGGTGAAATTCAAGACGCCTTTGATAACTATCAGTTCCTGACCGTGGTGCAAAAGCTCATGCACTTCTGCTCTATTGAACTCGGTAGTTTCTACTTAGATATTATTAAAGATCGCCAATACACCGCGAAGAAAGACAGTGTGGCTCAGCGCTCGTGTCAAACAGCGCTATGGCACATTGCTGAAGCGTTAGTGCGCTGGATGGCGCCGATTTGTAGTTTTACCGCGCAAGAAGTGTGGTCGGAATTACCGGCACCGCCGCAAGGCAGCCGTGACCCTTATGTGTTCACCGCCGAGTGGTATGCCAATTGGCCACAAGGGCTTGCTACCGGCAAAATCTCAAACAGCCAATGGCAGCAATTACTGCTTGTTCGTGATGCGGTAAATGGTGCTCTTGAGCAAGCCCGTCGTGATGATGTGATTGGCGGCTCGTTGCAGGCAGAAATCACCTTGTATTGTGAGCCTGAATTACAGAGCACCCTCAATCTACTCGGTGATGAGTTGCGTTTTGTGTTGCTTACGTCAGCCGCGACAGTGGCGCCAATGGCGTCAGCAGACGGTGCTCAATCTACAGATCTAGAAGGGTTGAAGGTTAGTGTGGCCCGCACGGAGCACAAGAAATGTGCGCGTTGCTGGCATCATCGCGAGGATGTGGGGCAACACGACGGTCATCCGGATATTTGTGGACGCTGCGTAAGCAATGTCGACGGTGCCGGTGAAACGCGCCATTTTGCTTAACGGGAGCACAGCATGACAGCCAGCAAACCGGCACAGTGGCAACAAAGTGGGTTACGTTTATGGTGGCTCGCGCTGATTATTTTAATGCTCGATCAAGCCACCAAAATTTGGGTAGCCCAGGCATTGCCCTTGTTTGGTCGCATTGATGTACTACCGTTCTTCGATATTGTGCATGTACGCAACTACGGTGCCGCCTTTAGTTTCTTGAGTGATCAAGGGGGCTGGCAGCGCTGGTTCTTTACCATTATCGCAGTAGTGATTACCAGCGTGTTGGTATACATGTTGCGGCGGCAGCCGCTAGAACAGCGGTGGCTGAACTTGTCCTTTATGCTGATTGTCGGTGGTGCTATTGGCAATGTAGTCGACCGTGTCCGTTTAGGTTATGTCGTGGATTTCCTCGACGTCTATGTGGGAAGCTACCACTGGCCGGCATTTAACGTTGCCGATAGTGCCATCGTAATTGGCGCGGGTTTAATGATTTACGATAGCTTTTTTGGCTCAGGCGCGAAGCCTGAGGCAAACAAATCTTCCTCCTGAAAGGAACCTCTGTAGTATGAGTGACGTCTCAGTGATAGGCCCCGGCAGCCGCGTAGTTCTCCATTTTTCAATTAAATTAGAAGATGGTTCAGCGGCAGATAGCACCAAAGTGCATGGGAAACCTGCCCGCCTGACCATTGGCGATGGCAACTTAACCAAAAACTTTGAAGATTGCTTGTTGGGATTAAAAGCCGGTGATAATCGCGAGTTTACGCTCGCCCCCGAAGATGCGTTCGGTGTGCCGTTACCGGAAAATATTTATCATTTGGAACGGGCACGTTTCTCGGGAGACACACCTGCGGAAGTGGGGGCTATTATTTCATTTAGTCAGCCGAATGGCCGCGAAATTCCGGGTATTGTGCGAGAAGTAAGCGCGGATATGGTGACAGTTGATTTTAATCACCCCTTGGCTGGGCAACGCGTAACATTCGCCGTTGAAATTTTAAGTGTGGAGGCTTCATGAAAATCGTTCTCGCAAATCCACGTGGTTTTTGCGCGGGAGTCGATCGCGCCATCACTATTGTTGAGCAAGCGTTGGCGTTGTTCTCGCCACCTATTTATGTGCGCCATGAAGTGGTGCATAACAAACATGTGGTTGATGGGCTGCGCGCGCGCGGTGCCGTGTTTGTTGAGGAACTGGATCAGGTTCCCGACGATAGCATTGTGATATTCAGTGCCCATGGCGTATCACGGGCAGTACGCGATGCCGCTACCGAACGTGGTTTGAAAGTATTTGATGCGACCTGTCCATTGGTTACCAAGGTGCATATGGAAGTCACCCGAGCCAGTCGTCGGGATCAAGAATGCGTGTTGATTGGTCACTCTGGGCATCCTGAAGTTGAGGGTACCATGGGTCAATACAGCAGTGCGTCGGGCGGCATCTATCTGGTGGAATCCGTGGAGGATGTTGCGCACTTGCAAGTAAAAGATGCGAACGCTTTGCACTATATGAGTCAGACGACGTTATCCGTTGATGACACCGCCGATATTATTGATGCGTTGCGGGCGCGCTTCCCGAATATTCAAGGGCCGCGCAAAGATGATATTTGTTACGCCACGCAGAATCGACAAGATGCCGTGCGTGAGTTAGCCGCCGAGGTGGATGTGTTGTTGGTGGTGGGGGCTCGTAACAGCTCAAACTCCAATCGTCTGCGTGAGTTGGCTGAGAAGATGGGCACCAAAGCGCACCTAATTGATGATGCCAACTGCATTAACGAAGCCTGGTTAGAGAACATCAACACCGTGGGCGTTACCGCAGGGGCATCGGCGCCAGAAATTCTGGTACAAAATGTGGTGAGTTGGTTACGCCGTTATGCGGAGCAGCAGGGCGAAGGCGCCGCGGTTGATGAACGTTCTGGTCGCGAAGAAAATGTCACTTTCTCAATCCCGCCGGAATTGCGTGTGGTGCAGGTCCCCTAAGTAACACCGGCTTGGGTGTAAAAATTAAACGGGTGATTGCGCAATAATGTCGTAATCACCCGTTTTTTTTTCCATACTTCTTGAACAACGAAGGGAGTAGAACGGCGCGTTATCGATGCACACCTCGTGTCGGAGTACTCATAACTTTCTAGCGGTTCATTCCGAAATGATAAAACGTATTCACCTGCGCGCCAAGGAGGGCATATGCAAGGGTTTTCGCTGCTTGAAGTGTTGTTTGTGGTCGCTTTTCTCGCCTTGCTCAGTGTGTTTGCCTACCCCAACGTTCATCACTACCGGCAACAACAACGGCTGCAAACAGAAGTTCAAAAAGTCTATGCCCATGCCCAGGAAACACGTTTGCGCAGTATAGGTTTAGGTGTTGATCACTGGTTTGGAATACGAGAGCACCATGGTCAGCTAGCATGGTGTTGGTGGCGGAGTGAGCAAACACCTGAATGTGTGCCCCGCGACGACAGGGTGAACTATCAATGGAACTTTGCGAGCGGCGATGCAGCGCGCTTTACTGCCCCCATAGGGATGGCTGGATTTAGTGCCGGACACATTGAATTCATGCTTCTCGATGCCCCCCAATTGCCGCGAGTACGGATGGTTGTAAGTACCTTAGGGCGTATTCGTTTGTGTACCCAAGGCCCCCGCTGGAGCGGCTATGCGGCCTGTTAAATTCTGCGGATTTTCCCTGCTTGAGCTGATGCTTGCTTTGAGTATCGCGAGCATCACTCTGTTAGCCGCGCTACAGATATTCACCCAGATGTGGGCACAGGCGCGGCTAGGACAGCAGCGCGCTGATGCATTACAAAGCTTCTACCAACTCGGGCATTGGAGTGTACGAGCGCTTCTTTTGGAGCAAAAGGCCAATCCTACATCCGTACCGGAGCGCCAAGCGGATTGCATATTACTGGGCACGATCGGGTTACGGGTTCGCAGCCAACAGTTGCAGTGGCGCCCGGAGGAAGGGGACTGCGAGACTAACGGTTGGCATGGTTTACATGATCCCAGTCATTTACGCATCGACGGCCTCCAATTGCATAGCCAGCAGTTTTGTTTGCAAGGGCGTTATCGGGGTGATACTGCGTCATGGCAGTGGTGTCATCCATGGTATCCGTGATGAGATGTTGGCCTATCTACGCCGGCGGGAATTGCCTTGGTATCGCATTGCCTACGGTACTTATTTTCTTGATGATCAGCAGTTTGATTTTACTCGGCGTGTTACAGGAAGCCCTGTATAGTTTACGACTCACCTCGCTTGATCTAAGAATGGTGCGGGCGGAACGCTTAATGATAAGCGCACAGGATCGAATGGAAGCGTATTTGCGCGGCGATGTCACCACAGCGGATATAGACGTGCCGCTTGGATTTACGCTATCTAGCCAATGGCAGGAGCGCGACTGTCCAAATCCTGATGGGTACTGTCGGAAAGTCACTATTGTGATTGAGCATCAGCTCAAGGATGTGGCTCGGGTATGGCAAGGTATTTGGTATGAAACTAGTGATAGCGAAGGCGCCGACAGCCATATCGAAGCGGGTTGGTTACCATGAAAGCGCGAAACACCGCGCAACCGCACCGTCATCAGGGCGGCATGACGCTTGTTGAGGTGATGGTCGCTACCTCCGTACTGAGTATTGGCGTGGTGGGCGCAGCGACTGTGTTACATCAATTAGGAACCCTGTGGCCGATTCCTGAACAGGTGTATCGCAGTGAGGCAGAGATGGCCCAGTGGTACTATCAACAGCGTTTTCTTAGCCGCCATCATCCAGACCAATTACACACCAGCTCTGGGGTCTTTAGTGACGGCCGGCAGTGGTTCATTTGGGCCGAACAAGCCGGTTGGCGTTGGTCGGTGAGTGCCCATCCCGATTACCCGCAGTGGCTCGGGGAGGAAAGCGGCTGGTATCGTCGATAATGGTCGCCCCAAAAGGGTTTTTTTGCTAGGATGTGCGCAATTTATCTGCACTTAATAACTGCAAACATAATCCGTAGAACATAAAGGTGTGCATGGCCACTGCAACTCCCGAAACGTCCGTCTCGTCGATTTTGTTAGCCGCAACCGCGTTATCGTCTATTCGCGGCGAGCGTACCCTTTTTGCGGATCTCAGTATGACAGTGCGTGCCGGTGAAGTATGGCAAATTGAAGGCCCAAATGGTGCTGGTAAATCCAGCTTATTGCGGATTCTCACCGGGCTACTGCCGGCGCAAGCAGGCACTGTTCATTTCCAAGGCGAGTCAATTACCCAGTGTCGCGATGAGTATCATCAGTCTTTATTGTTTATCGGTCATAAATCCGGTGTAAAACCTGAGCTCACAGCCATCGAAAACCTAGAGTTTTACGCGGCAGTGCAAGGGCAACCTCTGGTAGAACCCCCTTATGAACTTTTGGCCAACGTTGGCTTGGTTGGACTCGAAGACATTCCAGCCCAAGGCCTTTCTGCAGGACAGCAACGTCGAATTGCGCTGGCGCGATTATGGTTGACCCAAGCACCGTTATGGATTCTTGACGAGCCTTTTACGGCCCTTGATGTGGCCGGTATTGCCTTATTAGAAGCCCGCTTTGCCGAACATGTCGGCCAAGGTGGGGCTATTATCCTCACGTCGCACCAACCCGTGAACGCCGAAAAATTTCCGTTACAGCGCATTGCATTGAGGTATCAGCACTAATGGCAAACGCGGCACGGATTTTTATACAGATTGTAAAAAGGGATTTACGAGTGGCATCGCGACAACGGAGCGATTTACTCAACCCCTTGATTTTTCTACTGATTGTGGTGAGCTTATTTCCATTAGGCGTGGGGCCGGGGCCGGATATTTTAGCGCGCATCGCCCCTGGGGTGATTTGGGTGTCGGCATTGTTATCCGCCATGTTAGGCCTTGAACGCATGTTCCGTGATGATTTTCGTGATGGGGCTTTGGAACAAATGATGCTGTTGCCGGTCTCTTTGGAAGTCAGCGTATTGGCAAAAATCGCGGTACACTGGGTAATGACAGCGGTTCCTATTTTATTCATAGCGCCGTTGTTGGCTTTGTTGCTGAATTTACCGACAACGGCGTGGGGCGTATTATGGGTGACCCTTTTATTGGGAACGCCCGTAATAAGTGCAGCCGGTGCCATTGGTGTGGCCCTGACGGTCAGCCTCAATAAAGGTGGTGCATTATTAAGTTTGTTATTGCTGCCGCTGCTTATCCCTCTGTTGATTTTCGCAACAGCTGCAGTTGAAGCAGCTGTATCGGGTCTGTCTGCCACAGGCCCATTGGCATTAATGGGTGCGTTTTTGGTGATCACCATCACCTTGGCCCCTTTCGCGGTGAAAGCCGGATTACGAGTGAGTGTGAACTGATATGTGGCGTTGGTTACATCCTTATGCAAAGTCTGAAGCAACCTTTGCGCTAAACCAGAAACTTCTCCCTTGGTTTTTAATTCCTGGGCTCTTGCTTACCTTGGTTGGCGTAATCTGGGGCTTGGCCTATGCGCCGCCGGATTACCAACAAGGCGAAAGCTACCGCATTATCTTTGTCCATGTGCCTGCGGCAATTTGGTCGATGGGCTTTTATGTGAGCATGGCCATTGCCGGATTGATTGCCCTCGTATGGCAAATTCGCACCGCAGAACAAGCGGTGTTAGCGATTGCCCCGGTCGGAGCCGTACTCACCTTTATCTCGTTATTTACCGGTGCGGTATGGGGACAACCCATGTGGGGCACTTGGTGGGTGTGGGACGCACGCCTTACCTCGCAACTGATTTTATTATTTTTGTACCTTGGGGTGATGGCCTTGTATGTGGCCTTTGAAGATGAGCGTGCTGGTGGTAAAGCCGCAAGTATCTTGGCCTTGGTGGGTGTGATCAATATTCCGATTATTCATTATTCGGTGTACTGGTGGAACACGCTACATCAGCAATCGACCATTACCAAAGTGATTACCCGTTTTGAATCCCCCAGTATCGCACCTGAAATGTTATGGCCCCTGGTGGTGAATATTTTTGCCTTTATGGGGCTGGCGGCAGCGTTGATTATTATGCGCCTGAATAACGAATTGTTACGCCGTGAGATTCATCGGCCTTGGGCGCAAAAAATATTGAATACTGGCGATAAGGAGAACTCAGATGCAGTTTGATAGTTGGAGTGCTTTTATCGCGATGGGCGGCTACGGCGTATACGTGTGGTCGGCCTTTTTTGTTACCTTTTTATGTTTCGGTTTGCTGGCATTAGAAGCGGTCTGGCGCCGCACCAAGCTGCGTGATGAAGCACGCAAACAGCAAGCCCGACAGCAACGTATTGAAAAAGCTAAACGAGAGTCCTGAACATGAACCCAAGACGTAAAAAGCGGTTAATCATGACTAGTGGAATTCTGGCCGGAATTGCGTTGGCAACCGGTCTAGTGCTGTATGCGCTATCACAGAATATCGACTTGTTTTATACGCCCACGGAAATAGTGGAAGGCAAGGGCAGCGAAAAACAACTTCCAGAAGTAGGCCAACGCCTGCGAGTAGGTGGTTTAGTGGTGCCCGGCTCCGTAACGCGGGAAGGCTCTGGCTTGTCGGTGGCCTTTAACCTGATCGATGTAGGCCCGGCGGAGATCACCGTGGAGTACGAAGGTATTCTGCCGGATCTATTTCGTGAAGGTCAGGGCATTGTCGCCCAAGGCACACTTATCGCACCGAATCGTATTCAGGCGAGCCAAGTGTTGGCTCGCCACGACGAAGAATATATGCCACCGGCATTGGCGGAGGCCTTAAAAGGCATTCAGCACGTGCCACCATCGCAATGGCAACTAGAGGAAGACGACGAGAGCTCGGATGAAGACCAGGAGTCTTCAGGTGGTTATTATGATCGCTGAGTTTGGTCATTTTGCATTAGCCCTCGCCTTTGCTTTCTCAGCGCTACTAGCGGTAGTACCGTTGATTGGTGTTGCGCGCGGTCACGGGGGCCAAATGGCCCTAGGCCGCCCGCTAACCTATGGCATGTTTATCTTTACGCTGATTTCCTATATCGCCCTGACTTGGGGCTTTATCGTGAATGATTTCAGTATCAATTATGTGGCGAGCAACTCGTCGTCGGTAACGCCCCTAATTTATCGCATTACTGCGGTATGGGGTTCCCACGAAGGGTCATTCTTACTGTGGATGTTAGTTCAAGCGGGTTGGGCTGCTGCTCTCGCCAAATTTTCGAGCCGCTTGCCCTTGGTATTTGCCGCGCGGGTATTAGCGGTCATGGGGATGATAGGCGTTGGCTTCTATCTATTTATGCTCCTTACCTCCAACCCATTTGATCGCACCATTCCTCTGATTCCTGTAGATGGACGCGATCTGAACCCATTATTACAAGACCCAGGTATGATTATTCACCCGCCCTTGCTCTATATGGGTTATGTGGGAATGTCGGTGGCTTTTGCGTTTGCCATCGCCGCTTTACTCGGGGGACGACTTGATTCTGCTTGGGCGCGTTGGTCGCGTCCTTGGACTTTAGCCGCATGGATATTCCTTACCCTCGGTATTATGGTCGGCAGTTGGTGGGCTTACTATGAGCTCGGCTGGGGTGGCTGGTGGTTCTGGGATCCGGTGGAAAACGCGAGCTTTATGCCGTGGCTGGTGGGAACTGCATTGATTCACTCGTTGGCCGTAACCGAAAAACGGGGCACCTTTAAATCCTGGACGGTGCTGTTAGCGATTTCGGCCTTTAGCTTGAGCCTCCTCGGCACCTTCTTAGTACGCTCAGGGGTATTAGTATCGGTGCATGCCTTTGCGTCGGATCCAACCCGGGGTGCCTTCTTACTAGGCTTCCTTGGTGTGGTGATCACCGGTTCGCTCTTACTCTATGCCATTCGTGCGGCGAAGGTTCAAAGCCATAGCCGCTATGAACTGTTTTCTCGAGAAGTATTGCTGTTAGGAAATAACCTGCTGCTGGTGACCGCCACTATTGTGGTGCTTGTCGGTACCTTGTTGCCCTTGGTGTATCAGCAACTGGGCATGGGTAATATCTCTATTGGTGAACCCTTCTTTGATTTGATCTTTATGTGGTTAACCATTCCTTTTGCCCTGATTCTCGGGTTAGGGCCGCTTACCCGTTGGCGTCGTCATAAAATGGGTGAGCTAACGCGTACGGTGCTGGTGGGCATGGGCGTTGCTGTGCTGCTGGCATTGCTGTTGCCTTGGATTTTTGCCAGTGAAGTACATGGTTTAGCTGTTCTTGGCTTGGTATTGGCGTTCTGGATTCTGAGCGCCACCGTGGCAGAACTGAAAATGCGAGTCGCGAGTAGGGAGCATAAGTTGCCGGCCCTGATTAAGCTAGGTCGCAGCCATTGGGGTATGGTGCTTGGACACGTTGGCTTTGCCGTGATGATTATCGGTGTAGCCTTGGTGCAGAACTATGAAGTAGAACGCACCGTGCGCATGGCGCCAGGCGATACCTTTAGCCAAAGCGGTTATACCTTTGAGTTCCTAGAAATGACGGAGCGCACAGGACCAAATTTCCTGAGCGATACGGCTTATTTCCAGATTACCCGAGACAAAAGCGGTCGCGTACTTGGCAATATTACTTCGGAGAAGCGTTTTTATACCATTCAACGACAGGTGCAAACGCAAACCGGCTTGCAAGTGAATCCATGGCGCGATCTCTATGTTGCTATGGGGGAGGAGCTTTCCGATGGCAGCTGGGCGGTGCGTATTCAGTACAAGCCGTTTGTCCGTTGGATTTGGGCGGGTGCCATTATTATGTCGGTGGGCGGTTTGTTATCCATGACGGATAAACGCTATCGAATTCGTCGGCGCTTGCAAGTGGAGCGCAAACGAGAATTAGCGGAGGAGCACTCATGAACCATAAAGTGCGTATGCTGATTTTACTGACGCCTTTGGCGGCATTTTTGGCACTGTCTGTGTTTCTCTTTCGTGGCCTGTGGTCGGATCCTACCCACTTAGAATCAGCTCTAGTGGGCCGCACGGTGCCGCCATTTGAGTTACCGGATTTGTACCAGCCCGATATTACTCACGATAACGCCATTATCGGGGAACGTCCGCTGTTGATTAACGTATGGGCGACTTGGTGCCCAACCTGCTATGCGGAGCATACCTTTTTGAATAAGCTACTGGCCGACGAGCAGGTGTATATTATTGGGTTGAATTACAAAGATGATTCCCGAGGTGCCGCAGTACGTTGGTTGCAAGATTTAGGCGACCCTTATCAAATCAATTTATTTGATGAAACTGGGCTACTTGCATTGGATTTGGGCGTTTATGGCGCACCGGAAACATTTGTAGTGGACCAAGATGGGGTGATTCGCTATCGCCACGTAGGCGATCTTAATGAGCGTGTTTGGCGGCAGCGCGTCGGGCCGATTTATTATCAGGCGATGCAAGATGCAGGGCTAGAAATCCCTGAGCACCGTCGGGAGCTATTGCCATGAATCGCGTCACAGTTATGTTAAGCACGATGCTATTCGCGCTGCTCGTGGGGCTTGCGGCAACGCATACGGCTCATGCCGCAGGCGAGTATTATGCGTTTGATACCGCCGAACAAGAGCGGCGCTTTAGCCAGCTAACCGGTGAGTTACGCTGCCCTAAATGTCAGAACCAAAGCATTGCCGACTCGGATGCGCCTTTGGCGCAGGACATGCGCCAACGGGTGTATCAGATGATCATGGAAGGGCGCAGTAACGCCGAGATCATCGAATTTATGAAAGTACGTTATGGCGACTTTGTGCACTACCGTCCTCCTGTAAATCGCAGTACCCTTGTATTGTGGTTTGGGCCTTTCGTAGCCTTGTTTATCGGAATGGTCGCCGTGGTGGTACATGTTCGCGGCAAACGCAAAGTGTCGGCTGAATTAACCGATGAGGAGCGCGCTAAGCTTGCTGCGTATGAAGCAGAGCTCGCGCAGCGCGACGAATTAGAGAAGAAGGAGCAAGATCGCTAATGTGGTATCTCATGATCGCACTCCTGTTGGTTTTTGCGGTAGTGTTCTTATGGCTGGCGCGTCGTCAGCAATGGGAAACATGGACCATTATTCAAGCCAACAAAGAAATTTATGAAAGTCGCTTGCAGGAACTGCAAGAAGATTTAGAACAGGGCGTGATTTCCGAACGGGAATTATTAATCGCGAAACAAGAGCTACAGAAAACGTTCGTGACAGAAATCGATAATCCTGATGATGTCGTTAAAGCGAAGCCTGCCAATATCTGGATTCTTGCGGTGATTCTTGTGGTTCTTGCAGGTGGCCTGTATTTGTATGGCGGTTCTTGGAAGCAACAGCAGCAAGCAGATCGAGCCTGGGATACCTTGCCATTACTGAGTGATTGGTTACTCGGAGATGATCGAGCCGCACCGCAAACGGAAGAAGATCTATGGGAATATGCCTTGGGTCTGCGTCAGCGGTTGCATGATGAGCCAGAAGAGAACGCTTGGACACTGTACGGGCGCATGATGATGCAACTGCAGCAGCTAGAGCAAGCTCTGGAAGCGTTCGAACGCTCTCATCGGATGAATCCGAATAACCCAAGCAACTTACTTGTGTATAGCCAAGCCTTAATCTTCTCCGGTACTGACCGTGATTTGGCAATGGCGAATCGCTATTTGGGGCGCGTGTTGCAACAGGATAACCGCAATACTGAGGCCTTTGGCTTATTGGGCGTTGTCCATTTTGAACGGGCCGATTATGAGCGTGCAGTGACTGCGTGGGAAATGGCCTTGATGATGATGGACGAACAGGATCCCCGTTACGCGAGTATTCAAAACTCGTTGCAACAGGCCCAAGATCGTCTTGATGGCACAGTGATGACACTCACGGTGACCATTGACATCTCCGAGACCTTGCGCAACGAAATGCCGTGGACGGCTAACCTGTTTGTATTTGTGCGGGATCCGGACGGCGGCAGTGCACCTATCGCGGTAACCCGCCAACGCGTTACCGATTTTCCTGTTACAGTTACGCTCACCGACGAAGATATGATGCTCGAAGGTGCGAGCTTATCGAATGCATCCAGCTGGCTTGTGGGTGCACGATTAACCACCGGGGATACTATGGATCGTCGCAGTGGCGATTTCGAAGCACGACCGCGCTTACTGGAACGGGAAACCGGCCAGCAGATTCGTATCGTGTTAACGGAGATGATCCCATGATGCAAAAGCTGAGTGGACAGAATCGTACCTGGGTACGATTCGCGCTTGGCTTATGCCTCGCTGGCCTGTTAGCGGGATGCGCGAGCAAGCCCGCCGATGAGGCCAACGAGTTTGACTTTACCGACGATCGTGACCCCTTTGAAGATTTTAACCGCTCCATGTGGGAGTTTAACCGGGAAATTCTCGATCGCTACGTGGCCTTACCGCTGGCGAACGCTTATGAGAATGTACCTACTCCGGCGCGTCGTGGTTTGTATAACATGACCGAGAATATCCTTGAACCAGCCTCCATCGTGAACAACAGTTTGCAAGGAAAAGGAAAAGCCTCGGCGCAAAGTTTTGGACGGTTCTTAATTAACAGCACCTTTGGTGTGTTTGGCTTCTTCGATGTCGCTAGCAAAATGGGCGTGGGACGCGAAAAAGAGTCCTTTGGCGAAACACTCGCTGTGTATGGTGCGCCGGATGGTCCGTATTTGATGTTGCCCGCGCTTGGCCCTACTGTGGTAATCGATCGCGGCGGCGACTTTGTGGATGATTTTATCTGGCCGATGTCCTTTATGAGCTGGCCGCTGTCTCTCACCCGCTATGCGATTCGCGGACTGGAACAGCGCATTGAGCTAAAACAGCTAGAGCCCATGCTAGAGAACGCGATTGATGAGTACAGCTTTGTGCGCGAAGCCTACTTCTCCATGTGGGCAGATAAAGTCTACGACGGTAATCCACCTGCGTCTGATGATTGGGATACCTGGGACGATTGGGATGAATGGGATGACGAATGGGAAGGGCAGGTGCCAGCAGCCTATCGCCTCGACCTATCCACGTACACCGCTGTGCAGACCGCGCGTCCGTAAGGGACGAGTGGCAAGAATGGTCAAAAAGTCGGCGATTTCCCGGCTTTTTACGTATTCTATACCCTTCCTAATTGACGCCCCTGCATTTCTGAACAATGCTCAATAGAGTAGTACTCGCGGAGTAGCCTCATGAGCAGAAAAATCCTAATTATCGAAGATGACCCGATTTACAGCGACCTATTAAATCAGTATTTAACGGGCCGAGGATTTTCAACGACGATCGCAAACAGTGGTTCACAGGCGCTCGAGCTCTTCAACAAAGTGCATCCTCATGTGGTGCTGTGCGATCTCAACCTCCCGGACATTTCTGGATTACGTATCTTAGAGCAGATTATTGGCGATCCAGATGCGGCGCCAGTGATCGTCATTTCCGCCTCCGATGATATGAAAGACATTCGCGAAGCGGTGCGTTTAGGCGCCGTCGATTACTTGGTGAAGCCGGTAAAACAACTTGATGTGCTCGAGTATGCCATTGAAAACTGTCTTACTCGCAGCTCGTTGGAAGCTAATTTTGAACATGAGCGCTGGGAGCTCGATGATCATCTGGATGTGCTGTTTGAGGATCAAGGTGTGGTGGAACGTCTGACTCAGGATCTCATTCCCCATGATTTTCTCAATGTGGGCCGCTTTCATGTGGAGCATAAGCTCGGCCGCGACGATGGCGAGAAGATATGGATTGATTACTATCGTTTACCCAATGAGAAAGTGGTGATGATCATGGCCCACGTAAATGCATTGGCCCGCCAAGATATAGTCGCGCTCCTGGTCCTCAAAACCTTGTTCAATCCATTTTTGCGTTCAGCCATGGCCGAAGAGCACAATGTATTGATTCATCCTCATCACTTGTTAGCACGACTGAATACCGAGCTGTGTCATTCTCGGATTCGTTCCGCATTCGATATGGTGGCAGTGTGGCTTGATGCCCGTACCGGTGATGTGTTTTGGAGTCACGCAGGCGATAAGATTATGCTGAGTCACGACGGCAAACCGGATCTTGCCCTTGGAATATGGAACAACGCCACATATCGGGTTCACGAAGCCAATATTTTGACGGAACCGTTTTACATGGCGTGTTTAAACTCTCATGTGAAAGCTTCGGCAGTATTAGCGTGATGCTAACCAGGATTTAAAAGCCTCGCCCAGTTCAGGATGGCGCTCGCCGTAAGCTACAATGGTTTGCAAATAGCCTAACTTATTGCCGCAATCATGGCTGCGGCCCTGCATGTAGTAAGCATGTACCGCATCTTGTTCAAGCAGCATGGCCATGGCGTCGGTGAGCTGAATTTCATTGCCAGCGCCTGGAGGGGTTTTCTCTAACAGTGGCCAGAGTTTCCCTGAAAACACATAGCGACCGACTACGGCGAGGTTCGATGGGGCTTCAGCAACCTTCGGTTTTTCCACCAGCGCTTTAATTGGCGTTTGCTCTCGCGGCTTGATTTGCACCCCGTCGAGATCGGCGATGCCGTACTGGTCAACACGATCCTGAGGTACTTGTTCCAGCATTACTTGGCTGGCCCCAGAGCTTTCATAGTTACGGATCATTTCAGCGAGGTTCTCACTGCGCGGATCGTGGGTGTATTCGTCAATCAACACATCTGGCAATACCACCGCAAAGGGCTCGTTGCCGACCACGGGGCGACCGCATAGCACTGCGTGGCCTAAGCCCTTAGCAACGCCCTGACGCACGGCGGTAATGGTAATACCCACAGGGCAAATGGCCCGTACTTCGTCTAGTAGTTTCTGTTTGTTGCGTTCAGCCAAGGTAGACTCAAGTTCATGGTTTACATCGAAATGATTTTCGATCGACCCTTTGCTGGCATGGGTCACCAACACGATTTCAGTAATACCCGCAGCGACGCATTCATTCACGATATATTGAATGAGCGGTTTATCCACAAGGGGAAGCATTTCTTTCGGGATGGCTTTCGTCGCCGGAAGCATCCGTGTGCCCAATCCTGCCACAGGGATAATCGCCTTGGTCACACGGCCGTGGGGGTATGAAGTCGTCATCTGAGATCCTTTTCGTCGTTCCTGAATAATATCAAATACTATAACACGCCATGATACCTGTGGCGGGGGGCGTGGGTAAACCTCAAGACGTTGAAACGGGGTCTGAAATCTGTCGAATTTACGGAAGCGTGTTACACTTACAGCCAGTAAAACGGTGAAGTTTTCCAGTTTAAACGTATCAAAGTGAGGATGCATGATTTATTTTTCATCGCGTAAGATTGAAGCATTACAACGGTTCTCAACAACCGAACGTATCGCGATTATTCATCGCGCATCACAAATGATGCCCTTTGAACGCAAGGCCTTTGGCAATACCCTTAAAGTGGTTATTCTAGTGGCGTTGTTCTGGTCGGTATTGTATGTACCGGGCACCGGTTGGAAACTCCTTGCCATATTATTATTAGGCTTACTCTATCGTTTAGCGGTATTCCCCGTGAACCTTTCGCTCGCGGCTCCTTACATCCCCGCCGCCATTGAGAAACACGAAGCTGGCAAGGCATCTGGCCGCGACGAGCCGGGTAGCTCCAACGACAGCCATGACTCCGGCGGCGATAACCAAGGCCACTAAGGTTCTGGCTACGCTTCCGGTTCTGGCTTGTCAGGCGTTAGAGACCCGGCGCTGGGAAAGCCCCGTGAGGGACGCCGCAAGTGCATCCATGCAGGCTTGGGCGCGGCATCCCTGCCGCGCACACCCCCACGTGACTTATCCCACCACCGAGCCAGTCCCACTCCAATCGTACCCAACGCACCGCACTGGGCTTTTTAATGCTTACGTTTACGTAAACGTAATGTTAAAGGTGAAACTAAAGAAGGAGGGGTTATTTCGGTTTCTGCGCGATGAGGACGGCACGTTTGGGGGCAGGGTAGCCTTCAATGGTGCGGCTGCGATCCTTGGGGTCGAGGAAGTCCGCGAGGGATTGGTTGTCCATCCAATCGGTGCGGCGCTGTTCATCCAGCGAGGTAATGTTCTCGTCTACGATACGTACGTTCTGCAAACCTAAGCGCTCGGCCCAATGGCTGAGTGCGGCCGATGAGGGGATAAACCACACGTTGGGCATTTGTGCATAACGCTCGCCAGGTACCAGCACTTGGTTTACATCACCGTCGATCACGAGGGTTTCAATCACCAACTCGCCGCCGGGGCGTAATTGGTCGATGCACTGCTGCAAAAAATCGATAGGGGAACGGCGATGATAGAGCACGCCCATACTAAAGACGGTATCGAATGCTGCCAGCTTTGGCATATGCTCAATCCCTAATGGCAATAACTCAATATTGCGGGCCAAGGCCTCCGGTACAAAGCGTCGCACTGCTCGAAATTGCATCACAAATAAATGACTGGGATCGATACCCACCACCAAATCTGCGTCGGCTCCGAGCATACGCCACATGTGGTAACCACTGCCGCAGCCGATGTCGAGCACACGCCGTCCTTTTAATGACGTAAGATGCGGGGCAACGCGCTCCCATTTCCAATCGGAACGCCATTCCGTGTCAATGTGCATTCCAAATAAATCGAAGGGACCTTTGCGCCAAGGTTTTAGCTGCTGCAATAAACCCTGCAAGCGCGCCCGCTCTGAATCACTGGCCTCTTGAGCGTCGCCAATTTGCACCTGTGAGCGTAAATCGACGCGGTTTGCCGTCAGCGCAGGTAATTGATCAATCAGGCGCTCCCATTTTCGGCTATCACCATGTTGGCGCTGGGATTCCCATTGCTGTAACGCAGTCGGTAAGGTTTCTAACCAGTGTGCCAGCGGGGTTTCGGTGAGGCGTGCGAAAAATGGGTAGTAGGCTTGTATTCCCTTAGGCGTGCTCATTGGCGTTCCCTTTGATAGCGATCCACGAGGTAAAGTTAAAACAGCGGAACCAGGCCTGTACCGTGGTAAACCCCGTCTCGCGAAGGCGCGCTTCGTGGCGTTCAGGGGTATCAATGCGCATCACATTTTCCAATGCCGCCCGTTTTTGGCTAATCTCCAAATCGCTGTAGCCGTTTTCCCGTTTAAATTCGTGGTGCAGGTCTATCAGCAGTGCGTCGGCTACTGGATCTTCGTGGGTAACCTTCTCAGATAATACGAGCAATCCACCCGGAAGTAGCGCATTGTATAACTTTTGGATTACACTAGTTCTTTGTTCCTGCTCAATAAATTGAAGTGTAAAATTGAGTACAATAATCGAGCAAGGTTCAAACCTATAGTCTAAAATATCAGCAACTTGGACATCGATAGGGATGGCACCGCGATAAGCATTGACATGGCTTTGACAGCGTTCAACCATGGCGTTTGAATTGTCGATGGCGGTAATATGCACCCCAGGCACAGTGCATTGCTGTTTAATGGAGAGGCTGACCGCCCCCAATGAGCAGCCTAGATCGTAAATCCGCGTGTTTTCTTGCGCGTAGCGATTGGCCAAGCGGCCAATGGTATTTACGATAGTGGCATAACCCGGAACGGACCGGTTAATCATATCCGGAAATACGCTGGCAACTTGTGCATCAAAGGCAAAATCACTCACTTGAGTGAGTGGTGTAGCATAAATGGAATCCCGTTGCTTTGTCATGGCCGTACTCAATGCCTATTTTCGTAGTTTGCAGTGGTTTCCACCGCGAATGATGTTAGGAATGAATGAATTGTACCTTATAGACGCAAGCCGGACCACATTCGACAACACCGCGCCACGTGCCTTTTTGCGCTGGGTTCTGTTGGGCGTTTCGGCTTTGTTTGGTTTTCTGGTCTCCGCTCCAAGCTTTGCGGCTAATGTAGACACAGAACAACCCGCGCAACCCCACACATTGTATATTTGTGCCCATGATGCGACCCGAGCGCTGAATGCGCCACTTGCTGCATTTGTGATCGGTACTGAAATTAGCAGTGAATTTGAAGTCATTAATCAGCGTCCAAACTTGACCGCGCGCCTATTCAGTTCTGAAGATGCGTTGCATGAGGCAATTGAAAGTCGCGAACTCATGGCGTGGGTATGCGATGAAGCTATTGCCCAGCGCCACGTGGGCTTGCTCTTCACTATTGAAGTGAGTGGGGTAGGTACCCCGAGTCACACCCCTCGTATCGGGTATTACACTGGCGACGGCACGATTACCATGCGCAGTGATGAGGCGGCGTTGATCGAGAGCATTGAAGCCTTGAGAGTGGGGCTTCCCGCAGATTCGTCGCCGGTAATTTACCGGAATAGGCAAGACCAAGTCGTCGGATTGGATGCGGATATCATGGCAATTATCGCCTCGCGTCTTGGCTTAACTATTCGTTGGCAGGAATGTGGCGATTGGACCGATTGCGTTAAAGCACTGCAGCAGGGCAGCATTGATAGCTTAACCTTTTTTACGCCTACTGCCGCGCGCATGGAATTTAGCAGTTTTACCGTGCCTTACTGGGATGTGCCCTGGGCAGTGGTTGGCACCCAAGAAATGCCACGAATCCGTCGATTTAGCGATCTGTCGGGATACCGAATAGCCGTGGTAGAAAGCTATAGCGTGGTGGCGGATTTAGAAACCATTCCGAACATCGAACTGATTTTAGTGAGCAGACCTGAAGATGCGTTTACCGCGATTCTCGACGGTGATGCGGATTTATACTTGGATTCCTTGCCATTGCTTATAGGGCGCAGCCGTGAACAACATTTGTCGCATCTGCGTCTATCTGTGTTGCGGGATGAGGAAGGGGATTCGGTGAGTATTGGTGTCCGTAACGAATTTTCACGACTTGTTCCCCTTCTGGATCGTGCGATTTTGTCGATTACCGAAAATGAACGCTTGGCATTGTCGCAACGTTGGTTTGATCCACAATATGACCAAGGTGTTGCCCCAGAAAAGCTGCGTAAGTGGGTCGGTGTTTCTCTGCTCGGCGTTATCTTTATTGCTGCCGGCGCTATTCTCTGGTTGCAGCATATGCGCAGGGAAGTGCATCGAAGAAAACTCAAAGAGCAAGAGGCTCGTTACAAAGCATTGCACGACGAGCTAACTCAGTTGCCTAATCGAGCCAATATTCAGGAGCGCGTACGCGCAGCCGTAGTAACTCACCGCACCATGGATCAAAAATTTGCGCTGATGTTTATTGATTTAGATGGCTTTAAAGCAGTGAACGATGAAGAGGGCCACGATGTCGGCGATGAGCTCTTAATTGCAGTGTCGCAACGCTTGCAGCGAGTGATTCGAAAATCTGATGTGGTGTCGCGCTACGGCGGCGATGAGTTTGTGATTTTGCTGAGTCAAATCGATAATCCAGAACAAGCGATACAAGTGGGTCAGAAGGTGTTGCGCAAGATTGCAGAGCCCTATCGCTTAACCGGTAACAATGGCGCGGTAGAGGCTAGCATTGGGGCGAGCATTGGTATTGCCGTATTCCCAGATCACGGCGAAACCCTCGACGATCTCATCAAGGCCGCCGATGATGCCATGTACAACATCAAAGATTCAGGTAAACATGGGGTTGGCTTAGCCTCGTTAAATTAGCCGCAAAGCGGCGACAACGGGTGACTTTTTGCCTCGCTCTCCTTTATACTGTGCGCCTTTCTTTTGGAACACGGAATTTAGGTAGCATGCGTAGTCACTATTGCGGACAAGTCACAGAACAGGAACTCGGTAACACAGTCAGTGTGGCCGGCTGGGTACACAAAAGACGCGATCTCGGCGGATTAATTTTCGTTGATATGCGCGACCGTACCGGTCTTCTGCAAGTGGTTTTTGATCCCGATTTTGAAGCCATGTTTAACGAAGCTAACAAACTGCGCCAAGAATTCTGCGTGCAGATATCAGGTGAAGTGCGTGCCCGTCCGGAAGGGCAAATCAATGAGCGCATGGCCACTGGAAAAGTGGAGCTCCTCGCCAAAGAAATTACCATTCTGAATCGCTCAGCGGCGTTGCCGATTGATTACAATCAGCAAGTCAGTGAAGAGCAGCGCTTGCGCTATCGCTACTTAGATTTACGTCGCCCCGACATGAACGAAAAAATTCAGTTCCGTGCTCGGGTGGCTAGCGCCGTGCGTCGCTATATGGATAGCCATGGTTTTCTCGATATTGAAACGCCCATGCTCACTCGGGCAACACCAGAGGGTGCGCGAGATTATTTGGTGCCAAGTCGTACCCACAAAGGCAAGTTCTTCGCGTTGCCGCAAAGTCCGCAGCTGTTTAAGCAATTACTGATGATGTCGGGCTTTGATCGCTATTATCAAATCGTAAAGTGCTTCCGTGACGAAGATTTGCGTGCGGATCGCCAGCCAGAATTTACCCAAATTGATATCGAAACCACCTTTATGTCGGCGGATCAGGTACGCGAGCTTACCGAAGGCCTAGTGCGGTCGCTGTTTCAAGAGCTGATGGACGTGGATCTCGGTAACTTTCCAGTGATGGCCTATAGCGAAGCGATGCGCCGGTTCGGGAGCGATAAGCCCGATCTGCGTAATCCATTGGAGCTGGTGGATGTCGCTGATTTGATGAAAGACATCGAGTTTAAAGTGTTCTCAGGCCCTGCGAATGACGAAAAAGGTCGCGTTGCAGTGATTAAAGTGCCGGGCGGCGCCGCTTTAAGCCGCAAACAAATTGATGAGTACACCAATTTTGTGGGTATCTACGGTGCCAAAGGTTTGGCCTGGATGAAGGTGAACGATCGCGCCGCCGGAATGGACGGCGTGCAGTCGCCGGTACTGAAATTCTTGCCAGAAGTGGTGGTGTCCGCATTGCTTGAACGTGTCGATGCAGCGGATGGTGATATCTTGTTGTTTGGTGCCGATAAAGCGAACGTGGTATCGGAAGCCTTGGGCGCATTGCGCTTGAAGTTAGGCCAGGATTTCGATCTTGTCGCCGACGGCTGGAAGCCGCTGTGGGTGGTGGATTTCCCTATGTTCGAAGATACCGACGAAGGATACTTCGCTTTGCATCACCCGTTCACCGCACCCATTGGTGTGAATGCACAAGAGCTGCAGGCGAACCCAGGCGCTGCGCTATCGAATGCCTACGATATGGTCCTCAACGGCGTGGAAGTGGGCGGTGGCTCGGTGCGTATTCACGACAACCAAATGCAGCAAGTGGTGTTTAATATTCTAGGCATTGAGGAAGACGAAGCCCAAGAAAAATTCGGCTTCTTATTGGATGCCTTGAAGTATGGTGCGCCACCTCATGCCGGCTTGGCCTTTGGCCTCGACCGCTTGGTGATGCTGATGGTGGGGGCAAGCTCCATTCGTGATGTGATTGCATTCCCGAAAACCACCACAGCCCAGTGTCCGTTAACCGACGCACCGGGCTATGCAAATCCGGCAGCCCTTGCCGAACTGAATATCCAAGTGAAAGAATAACGCCGCGCGCTTCGGCGCGGTTTATTTGCACCGCTGTGTTACGTCTCGCTGCGCGTTTCGAGTTGCGGCGGTGCATAAAATATCGAGAGGAAGCTATTTATGGCAGGTCACTCGAAATGGGCCAATATAAAACACCGCAAAGCGGCACAAGACGCCAAACGCGGCAAGATCTTCACCAAACTCATTCGGGAAATCACCGTGTCTTCGCGTACGGGCGGCGGGGATCCTGAAACCAATCCTCGTCTGCGCGCGGCTATCGATAAGGCGCTGTCGAACAATATGAAGCGCGACACCATCGACACGGCAATCAAGCGCGGTGCCGGTCAGCTCGACGGCGACAACGTTGAAGAAATCACTTATGAAGGCTACGGGCCCGGTGGCGTGGCGATTATGCTTGAATGCATGTCGGATAACCGTAATCGCACGGTGTCGGATGTGCGTCATGCCTTTAGCAAATGCGGCGGCAACTTAGGCACCGATGGTAGCGTCGCCTATTTGTTTAGCAAGCGTGGTGTGTTGAGTTTTGCGCCGGGAGTGAGCGAAGACGACCTAATGGAAGCCGCTCTGGAAGCAGGCGCGGAAGATATTGTGGGCTATCCCGACGATTCCTTTGATGTGTTTACCACTCCAGACGCTTTTGGGGCGGTAAAAGATGCTTTAGATAAGGCGGGCTTTGTTGCTGACAACGCAGAAGTTACTCAGGTGCCCGCCACCAAAGCCGAGGTAGATGACGACACCGCAAAAACCGTGGTAAAACTGATCGATATGCTGGATGATTTGGATGACGTTCAGAATGTTTACCACAATGCCGAGCTTCCAGAGTCGGCCTGGGAATAACAAGATATGACGCGAATCATTTTGGGCATCGACCCGGGCAGTCGGATTACCGGCTATGGGGTGATTCAACAAGACGGCTCGCGTTTAAGCTATCTTGGCAGCGGTTGTATTAAGCTAGCGCGGGCAGGTGGGTCGACCGATATTACCTTGGCCACGCGCTTGCGTATGATTCATGACGGGGTAAGCGAGCTAATTCAGCAGTTTCAACCGACAGATTTTGCCATTGAGCAAGTGTTTATGGCCCGCAACCCCGATTCGGCATTAAAGCTTGGGCAGGCCCGAGGGGCTGCGATTGTCGCCGCCGCATTGCACGATTTAGTGGTGGAAGAATATGCCGCCCGTGCGGTAAAACAGGCGGTGGTAGGTACCGGTGGCGCGGATAAAGAACAGGTGCAGCACATGGTGAAACAGTTGCTGAAACTACCTCGTGTGCCGCAAGCCGATGCCGCCGACGCTTTGGCGGTGGCGATTTGCCATGCCCATAATACCCGTGTGCAGTGGCGCTAGTTTCGCTATGATGATTAACTAAGATAATAACAACAGGATGTCACTGTGATTGGACGCTTGCACGGCACTATTGTAGCCAAACATGCTCCCGAGCTACTGCTCGATGTGAACGGCGTGGGCTATGAAGTGCACCTGCCCATGACATGTTTTTACGACCTGCCCAGTATTGGCGCGCCGGTCACCTTGTGGACGCACTTTGTCGTGCGTGAAGACGCTCAACTTCTATTTGGTTTTAATAACGCCGACGAGCGTGCTTTGTTTCGATTGTTAATCAAAGCGCAAGGCGTGGGGCCGAAAATGGCGCTCGGGATCATGTCGAGTATGAGCGCCCATCAGTTTATTCAATCGGTGCGTCAGGGCGATGTAACCACCTTGGTGAAAATCCCTGGCGTCGGCAAGAAAACTGCCGAACGCTTGTTGGTGGAAATGAAAGACCGGCTGAAAGATTTCACCGGTGCCGATTTTGATACCGGTGGCTTGCCAGGTGCTGCCGCTTACGCCGCCGACATTGAACGCACTCCGGCAGAAAGCGCTCGCGAAGAGGCCATGAGTGCCTTACTTGCGCTAGGCTATAAAGAAAGCCACGCAGCAAAAGTGGTGAAGCAGGTTGCAACCGACACCATGAGCGCCGAAGATATGATTCGTGCTGCCTTAAAAGCCATGATGTAAATTCAGGAAGAGACCATGATTGAAGCTGATCGCATGATGCCCGAACGTCCCGTCCAAGCGAAAGCCACTGGTGAGGATGAAGTCATCGATCGTGCCATTCGCCCGAAGCGCCTTGCCGATTATACCGGCCAGGCCCATGTGGTGGAGCAACTAGGAATTTACATCGAAGCCGCGCGTGGGCGCGACGACGCCTTAGATCATGTGCTGATCTTCGGCCCGCCGGGGCTGGGTAAAACCACGCTTGCAAACATAGTAGCCAATGAAATGGGCGTAGGGATTAAAACCACGTCGGGACCGGTATTGGAAAAAGCCGGCGATTTGGCAGCGCTGCTCACCAACCTAGAACCCCACGATGTATTGTTTATCGATGAAATTCATCGGCTCAGCCCTGTGGTGGAAGAAGTGCTGTACCCCGCCATGGAAGATTACCAGCTCGACATTATGATCGGTGAAGGGCCTGCTGCGCGCTCCATTAAATTAGATTTACCGCCGTTTACCTTGGTTGGGGCCACCACGCGTGCGGGCGCTTTAACCTCACCATTGCGAGATCGCTTCGGCATCGTGCAGCGCTTGGAGTTTTACTCGGTGGATGAGCTCACCACGATTGTGCGCCGTTCGGCGTCTTACTTGAGTATGGAATTAGCCGACGACGGCGCCCGAGAAGTGGCCGCCCGTTCCCGCGGTACGCCACGTATCGCCAACCGTTTACTGCGCCGTGTGCGCGACTTTGCGCAAGTGAAATCCAGCGGCCCGATCACGGCCGAAGTAGCCGCTGCTGCATTGGATATGGTGGATGTGGATAAAGCCGGCTTTGACTACATGGACCGTAAACTGCTTAAAGCCATTATCGAGAAGTTTATGGGCGGGCCGGTCGGCCTCGAAAACCTCGCCGCCGCCATTGGCGAAGAAAAAGACACCATCGAAGACGTGCTCGAGCCTTATCTGATCCAACAGGGCTTTATCCAGCGCACCCCCCGCGGCCGCATTGCCACCTCCCACGCCTACACCCACTTCGGCCTCAGCAAACCCTAACCCCAACAATTCCGCCCCAGGGGTGAAACTCCACTTTTCTCCGATCTCCAACAATTCCGCCCCAGGGGTGTAATTCAACTTTCTCCGCATCTCCGTGCACTCACCCTTCACCCAACAAACCTAGGAACCACAAGGGCCCGAAGCCCTTTTCAACAATTGTACCCCAGGGGTGGAACTGATGTTTTCTCCGATCTCCAACAACTTCGCCCCAGGGGTGAAACTGATGTTTTCACCATTCTCCAACAATTCCACCCCAGGGGTGGAACTCATGATTTACGTAAATTTAGCGCAAAAAAAAGCCCACTCAGGGGATGAGTGGGCGAAGTTGTAACAACAACAAGGAGGAAGTTAAATCCAGGAACTACCGATGAAAAAGCTGTTTATCCGAACACCTCTTACATCGTATTAAGGAAAGCGACAATCGATCCTTAAAACTGGTTGTCAGAGCGTTGCCCTGAACATGGGGCGTATTATAGGGCTTATCCGACCAGTCTCAAGCGAGAAAAACTGCTATTTCGCATTACAAAAACTAATGTGTTAAAACTTTGTATGGAATAAAAAATAACCAACTTTTCGTTAACAATTCTTTCTAACCCTTTTTATTACGTGCTTTTTGTAATTCTTTTGTAATGTTTATAGATTAATAAAAGTCTGGTGAAACTCTTCTGTTAGGCTAATGTCTTACCGTCGATGTTGCACCTGCGAAACAATCGTTCCACCCCAGGGGCGGAATTGTTGGAGATCGGAGAAAACATCAGTTACACCCCTGGGGCGGAATTGTTGGAGATCGGAGAAAACATCAGTTACACCCCTGGGGCGAAGTTGTTAAAAAGGCTCGGAGGGCGCATGGGGATTGGGTTCTTTGAAGTGTTTGGGTTGCGCGGAGAAGGCGGTATTGGTGAGTTTCACCCCTGGGGCGGAATTGTTGTGTGTCGCAGGGGGTGGGTTAACGAGCGCAGGCTCTTTAATTTGTGAGTATACCTGCGATATAGTAGTTTGCTGTTGTGACCAATAGCTCATAGGGGGAGTGAGGTTGGTAGAATTTTCTTGGCCCGTGCGTGTGTATTACGAAGATACAGACGCTGGCGGCATTGTTTACTATGCCAATTACCTGAAATTCTGTGAGCGGGCGCGCACCGAATGGTTGCGCGCTGCTGGCGTTGAGCAAGATGTGTGGTTAGCGCAAGGCATTGGTTTTGTGGTGCGACATGTGGCTCTTGATTTGCAAGCGCCCGCCCGCTTTAATGACACCCTCACGGTCACCGTGGAGCCAAAGCGAATTCGGCGGGCATCAATTGAATGCCAACAACAGGTCTTTAATGCTGCCGGCGAGTTACTCTGTGTTGCTGATGTTAAAGCGGCGTGCGTAAATTTACATACGATGAAACCGGTGGCGATCCCCGGTCCAATTCTAGAGGTTATCGGACGTGGAAGCTGAATTATCCTTTTTTGATTTATTTTTAGAAGCCAGTTTAGTTGTGCAGCTGGTGATGATTTTGTTGGTGCTCATGTCGATTTTGTCATGGGCTCTGATCTTTCAGCGCCGCAAAATATTGCAGCAAGCCGAGCAAGAAGCGCATAAGTTTGAAGAGCGTTTTTGGTCGGGCGTGGATCTTGCCAAGCTCTATAAAGAAGTGAGCGCCAAAGGCAAACGTATCCAAGGCACTGAGCATCTGTTCCATTCCGGATTCCGCGAATTTGCGCGGCTTCGTCAGGTAAAAAATGCCGACGGTGTAATGGTTATGGCAGGCACCCAGCGGGCAATGCGCGTAGCGCACTCTCGGGAAATGGATCGTCTGGAAACCCATCTGTCGGTGCTTGCGACCATCGGTTCAATCAGCCCCTACGTGGGTCTGTTCGGTACTGTATGGGGGATTATGAACGCATTTATCGCGCTTGGCTCCGTGCAGCAGGCCACACTGCAAATGGTGGCCCCAGGTATCGCCGAGGCACTTGTTGCTACGGCAATGGGTTTGTTTGCAGCGATTCCAGCGGTTATCGCCTATAACAAATTTTCATCGCAAATCGGCTCTATCGACGGCAACTATATTAACTTTGCCGAAGAATTCACGTCGATTTTGCAACGTCAAACCATGGGCGGCGCAGTGACAAGCAATAGCCCGTTATCACAGGGGCAGGAGGCCTAATCATGGAGGCCTTTATTCAGCGCCGTAAGCGCACCGCTATGTCGGAGATGAACGTTGTTCCATACATCGACGTGATGCTTGTGCTGTTGATTATTTTTATGGTGGCCGCACCCTTAATCACCCAAGGTGTCGACGTTGAACTACCCCGGGCCGATGCGGAACCTTTACGGGATGATGATCGTCAACCGTTAGTAGCCACCGTTGATCGTGATGGCAATTATTTTATTAATATGGGCGACAATCAGGATTCGCCAATGTCCGCAGTCGACTTGGCAACCTTAGTGGCGGCTCATTTGCAGTTAGACCCAGAAACCCCAGTGGTTGTGCGCGGTGACGGTCAAGTAGCTTACGCGCAGGTGGTACAGCTCATGGTATTGTTACAGCGTGCGGGTGCCCCGAAAGTGGGCTTGATGACGCAGCCGCCGGAGTAGTGAAGCAGATGAAGAACGTGGTAAAAGCAGGAGCCATTCCTTGGCAGCCCATCGGCTATTCGGTCGGGCTGCATGTGGTGATCGGTGCGCTGCTTTTAGTCAGTATGGAATTTACACCGGCAACGGATACCCTTGCGCAGCCGCAATTTGCGGCGCCTGAAGTGGATATCGTGGAAGCGGTGGCGGTCGACGAGAGTCGCTTGCAAGAACAAGTGCAGCGCCTGCAACAGCAACGGGAAGCAGAGCGCCGTGCTGAAGAGCAACGTATTGCCGATATCGAACGTCGTGCCCGTGAAGCTGAACAGCAACGGCAACGTGAGCAACAACGTGCCCGAGAATTGCAGGCGCAGCGTGAACAGCAAGAACGTGAACGGCAACAAGCTGAGCAACAAGCCCAGCGTGCGCGGCAAGAAGCACAACAGGCGGAGCGCGAGCGTCAAGAAGCCGCCGAGCGCCTAGAACGCCAGCGTGAGCAAGAACGCCAAGCGGAAGCGGAACGTCAGCGCCGGGAAGAAGAGCGGCAGCGACAAGAACAAGAAGCACGTGAACGCGCCGAGCGTGAACGGCAAATTCAAGAGCGTTTGGAGCGTGAGCAAGCAGAACGCGCCCGGGTGCGTCAGCAACGGGTAATGACGGAAGTTGAGCGTTATCAAGCCCTGATTCGCTCCACCGTGCAGCGTCACTGGATTACCAGCCCAAGTATGCGTGGGCAATCGTGCGTGCTCACCATTAGTTTGGCCCGCGATGGTTTTGTAACTAATGTACAAGCAGGCGACGGCGACCGTGCCGTGTGTGATTCAGCGCGGGCGGCAGTATTACGAGCAGGAAATTTGCCTATGTCGGATGACCCCGATGTGGCAGCGCAGTTTAGAAGCTTTACGATGCGGTTTGAACCGCGTTTTGATTAATTTGGAGTGATGATGAAACGTTTACTCGCAGGATTATTGGTGTGGATGGCCGCGTTTACCGCGTTTGGCCAAGGCTCGACGTTAGAGATCGTGATCACCGAGGGTCAGGATCGTGCCCGCCCACTGGCGATTGTACCGTTTCAATGGCTAGGGGAAGGGGAAAAGCCCTATGATTTTGCTGAAGTGATTGCCGCGGACTTAACTCGCAGCGGTCGCTTTAGCCCGGTGGCGCGCAATCAGCTTCCGGCAACGCCAGGCAAAGATACGGAAATTAACGACTACAGCCGCTGGGCTCGTTTGGGCGTTGAAGCACTGTTAGTAGGCGAAGTAAGCCCGCTATCGGGTAATCGGTTTCAGGTCACCTACGAGCTGATCGATCCATTACGCGGCCAAATCACCGGCGGTACCGCGCAAGCGATGGTCGATGGCGCTCTGGTAAACAGCAATGAACATATCATCGAAGGCCGCAGTTCTGTGGTGAGCCCAGCTCAGTTTCGTCAGTATGCTCACCGCATCTCTGATGTGGTTTACGAAGCTTTAACAGGGGAGCGGGGTGCGTTTTTGACCCGTATCGCCTATATCTATATTGATTGGGATGCAGAAAATCCCTATCACTTAATGGTGTCAGACTACGACGGCTATAATGAGCGGGTATTGTTGCGCTCGCCAGAACCGTTAATGTCGCCAACCTGGTCGCCCGATGGCAACAAAGTGGCGTACGTAAGTTTTGAAAACGGCCGTCCAGAGATTTTCATTCAGGATATTTACACCACGCAGCGCGAGAAATTAACGTCTTTCCCGGGTATTAATGGGTCGCCAGCGTGGTCGCCTGATGGCAAGAAGATGGCAATGGTTCTGTCGAAAGATGGCGCTCCAGATATCTATGTTATGGACATCGAAAGTCGCCAGTTAACCAAAATCACAGACCACTGGCGCATCGATACCGAACCGAGCTGGACGCCGGATGGAAAATCTTTAGTGTTTACCTCCGAAAGAGGTGGTCGCGCGCAAGTGTATCGCGTAGATTTAGACACAAAACGAGTAAGTCGTATTACCTTCGAGGGGGAATCTAACCTCGGCGGTAACGTAACTCCCGATGGGAACGGAATAGTGGTGGTTCACCGCGCGAATGGTTTGTTCCATATTGCGCGTCAGGACTTCCCCCGAGGGAATTTACAGGTGTTGACGCAGACTAGCTTGGATGAGTCTCCGAGCATTGCACCAAATGGCAGTATGATCATCTACAGCACAACGTACCGTGACCGACAGGTCTTGGCACTAGTGTCGATGGATGGACGGTTCCGGGCGCGCTTACCTGCTCGCGAAGGTGAAGTAAAAGCGCCGGCTTGGTCGCCGTTTCTCTGATGATTTAAAACATGTTAGTTTATAACGGTTGTACTATTTCAAACCCGAATGTTAAAGGACAGCAATCATGCAGTTAAACAAAGTTGTGAAAGCTCTGGCGTTTGCCATCCCTGTGTTAGCACTTGCGGCGTGTTCAAGCACTCCTGATGCTGACAGCGATACTACTGGCACTTCTGATACGCAAGCGTCGCAAGACCGTCGCGGCGTTGAAGTGGGCGGCGCAGATCGCATGCGTACCCCAGAAGAGCAGCGTCAGCAGCGTTATGCTGAGCTTCGTCAGGAAACCACCATCTATTTTGATTTTGACGATTCAGGAATTCGCAGCGAGTTTGCGGAACTGTTGTCGGCACACGCAGACTATTTGGTTCGCAATCCATCGGTCTCTGTTGTTATCGAAGGCCACACAGATGAACGTGGAACGCCTGAGTACAACATCGCCCTAGGCGAGCGTCGTGCCAAAGCCGTTGGCGATTATATGCGCAACCTCGGTGTTCAATCGTCGCAGATCACCACCGTGTCTTACGGTGAGGAAAAGCCGATTGCTCGTGGTAGCAATGAGCGTGCTTGGTCACAAAACCGCCGTGCGGTATTAGTGTACTAAGAACGACGTTTCTGACGGAGGAAACTTCGGTTTCCTCCCGATGAAAACCCAAGCACAGTGTTTCGGTCCATACTGTGCTTGGGTTTTCTGGACCTGACACGATAAAACGGAATCTTATGCTGATGAGAATTTCTGGATTGGCAATTGCACTCACCTTCGCCGGCGTCGCTCTAGCATCTGGCCCCGCCCCTGTAGTGAGTGTGGCAAATGCCCAAGGTAGCGAAACCACAAGCCAACGGCTCGATCGCCTAGAGCGCTTAATAGAAGCGCGCACACAAGGCCAAATGTCGATGCTTGAACAATTGAATCGCTTAAATCGTGAAGTGAGCGAATTGCGTGGGATTACGGAAGAACACACGTTCCAGCTCGACCAAATATTGCAACGCCAGCGAGATATCTACCAAGAAATCGACCAGCTGGGTCAGCAAATCCGTAATGGCGGCGGTGGCAGCGCTACCCGCAGTGGCGCGGCACCCACGAGCGTGCCAACCATTGATATCGCCTATTCTGATGATTTGAGTGAGAACGAAGCCTATGACCGAGCCGTGCGTTTGGTGCTAGAAGAGCGTCGTTATGACCAGGCCATCCCTGAGTTTCAGGCTTTTTTACAAAACTATCCCAACTCCACTTACCGCAGTAATGCGTTGTATTGGCTGGGCCAGTTACATTACGCAAGCCAAAACTACGATGAAGCGAAGCGTCATTTTACCGATGTGGTAGAGAATCATCCGGATTCGAGCAAACGTGCCGATTGTATTTTGAAACTCGGAATGATTGAGCGGGCTCGTGGTAATAACAGCCAAGCACGCACATTCTTCCAGCGCGTTCGCAGCGAATATCCAAACTCTACTGAAGCCGGCCTTGCGGCACGGCAGTTGGAATCGTTGTAATTACGGTACCCAACGCGATGCGTTGGGTACGATTAAGTTAAAGAAAAGTTGAGAAAATAGCGACTCCGCTCACTAATTGCGCGAAAAGCGGCTAAATTCCAAAAAATTGAAAAATAACCTGCGATTGGTCCTTGCATCAACGCGATAATTCAGTAAACTATGCCGCCGTTGTCAGGGCATTCTGATAACGCGCTGGCTCCTCAATTTTCGGGGTTCAGTGTTGGAAAAGCGGGTCGTTAGCTCAGTTGGTAGAGCAGTTGACTTTTAATCAATTGGTCGCAGGTTCGAATCCTGCACGACCCACCACTTTTCCCAAATTTTGCCTTTAATCACTATCTCGTTAGATGGGTCGTTAGCTCAGTTGGTAGAGCAGTTGACTTTTAATCAATTGGTCGCAGGTTCGAATCCTGCACGACCCACCATCTCTCGCTTGTTTACTACCCTCTGATTATTCCCAAAAAAGTGATCGAAACTCACGTGATTTCACGTAGTCCAAGTTCATACAGAGCAGATGAATTTTTCCACAATTATCGCTATACTAGCGAACCTTTCGCGCACCCTCAGGGGCGCACCGTTAACTGATGATTGCAAAGAGTGTGATGTACTATGACTCAGGCACAGGTATTGCCACCGTTGGAATTTGATTTTCCAGCGAAACCAAAACCGCTGACGGACGCTGAGAAAACAGCGCACCGGGAGCGTATTAAAACCCTGCTGAAAGAAAAAGACGCAGTGTTAGTGGCGCACTATTACACCGATCCCGAAATCCAGGCACTCGCCGAGGAGACCGGCGGTTGCGTGGCTGATTCACTAGAAATGGCCCGATTTGGTGCCCATCACTCGGCGAAAACATTAATTGTTGCCGGTGTACGCTTTATGGGCGAAACAGCCAAAATTCTCACGCCTGAGAAAACCGTGTTGATGCCCACCCTCGAAGCCACCTGTTCGTTAGATTTGGGTTGCCCGATCGAGGAATTCTCCGCATTTTGTGATGCCCACCCGGATCACACCGTCGTGGTGTATGCCAATACTTCGGCGGCAGTGAAGGCGCGCGCGGATTGGGTTGTCACCTCATCTATCGCAGTAGAGCTAATTGAGCACCTCGATAGCAAGGGCGAGAAAATTCTGTGGGCACCGGATCGCCATTTAGGTGGCTATCTGGCGAAGAAAACTGGCGCAGACATGCTGTTATGGCAGGGCGCGTGTATTGTTCACGATGAATTTAAAGCGAATTCGTTGCGTCAATTGAAAGCACAGTATCCCGATGCGGCCGTGCTGGTGCATCCGGAATCACCAGCGGCAGTGGTCGAGATTGCCGACGCAGTGGGATCCACCTCGCAGTTGATCAAAGCCAGCCAAACCATGCCGAACGAGCGCTATATTGTGGCGACCGATAAAGGCATCTTCTACAAAATGCAGCAACTGTCGCCGGAGAAGCACTTCATTGAGGCTCCAACGGGCGGTAACGGCGCAACCTGTCGTAGCTGCGCACATTGCCCATGGATGGCAATGAATGGCTTAGCGGCCATTGAGAGCGCTCTCACCGAGGGTGGTGAAATGCATGAAATTCATGTGGATGCCAAACTGGGCGAACGCGCAATGCTGCCTTTAAATCGCATGCTCGATTTCGCAAAAACGCTCAAGCCCTGATACATTGAGGGGAGTACTTCCTTTCACCGCAAGGATTGATAATGGCTGAAACTCCCCGCGTACTTCTTGTTGGCTATGGCGACATTGCCTGTCGCCTTACGCCGTTATTACTCGATCGCGGTTTCGCGGTAACCGGTATGCGTCGCCATCCGGAGCGTGCCAACCTTCCTGAATTACATACCCACAGCCCAGAATTTTCTTTGGTGCAGGGGGATGCTTGCGCCATTGACGACTGGCACCGAATCCTGCAAAACCGCTACGACGCCATTATTTTTACCCTGACGCCAAGTGCTTATACCGAGCTGGGTTATCAGCAAGGCTATGTGGTGCCGGTGCGCACCATGCTCGCCGCCATGAAAGATTTTTCTGCAGCAATGTTGCCTACGGTACTTTATGTTTCGAGCACCGCTGTTTATGGCGAGCGCGATGGGGAATGGGTAGATGAGCAAACACCAACGCGGCCTACGGGCTTTTCTGGCGAGCAACTTCTAATGGCAGAGAATGTACTTCGGGACTGCGGGTTGCCCCATGTGATTGTGCGAGCGTCGGGCATTTACGGTCCAGGACGGGAGCGCATGGCGCAAAGTATCGAAGAGGGCACCTACACCATTACGCCAGCCTGGACTAATCGTATTCATGCAGACGACTTAGCCAGAGCGCTCGATCATTTGTTGATGCTGAAGCTTAGCGACGAGCCCATGGAAGATGTGTACCTCGCCACCGACGACGAGCCGTTACAGGCGGAAGATTATGTAAAACGCGTGGCCAAACGACTCGGCGTAGATGCTAGCCAGCTTCCGCGCTCAAATGAAATCGGGCCGCGCGGTAGCAAACGTTTATCTAACGCTCGCTTAATCGCCACTGGCTTCGAATTCCTACACCCCACCTACGAGTAGCCAACGCATCGCGTTGAGTATGACTATTCCGCGTGTTGTACTTTGTAGATAAAGTAGATCGCGTAGAAAATACAAATCCCTAACACCACCGCTAAGCCAGTGAATGAAAAGAAAATCACTGGGTCACTTAAAAACTCACGCCATAGATTCATTGCGAGTTCCTCCTTACTAAGTTGATAGCATCAGTATATCGTCGCCGAAATTCCCTGATATGACGTGGATCAAGCTTCTGATGCATCGTTCAATCCTTGCTGGTGCTATGCTCTCACGCAGGTATAATCGGAAAAAACAACAAGAACACGACAAGGAATAACTATGGTTGGCGCCATGTCGCAATCATTCAAAGCAAACCATATCGCCATTGGCCCCGTCGTCGCGCTATTAGCGTGGTTGATTGCAACGCTGGCAGGCATGCCGCCGCAAGCGTCGTGGACACTGGCGGTTGTTGTCTGGGTCGCGTGGTGGTGGATTACCGAAGCACTGCCGTTGCCCGTCACTTCCTTACTGCCTTTCGTTTTGCTACCGCTCGGTGGGATTCTCGATTTTCGTGAGGCCAGCGGCGCCTTAGGCGACCACGTGATTGTGCTCTTTATGGGCGCATTTATGTTGGCCAAGGCCGTGGAAGCAAGCGGTGTGCATAAACGCATTGCACTCACTTTGGTGAGCTGGATTGGCGTCACCGAAGGTCGTCGCATTGTGTTGTCATTTATGTTGGCGGTGGCGGTGTTGTCCATGTGGATCTCCAATACCGCCGCAGTGCTTGCCCTACTGCCCGTCGCCTTGGCCATGGCCGATGCCAGTGATAATCATCGATTCCAACGTGCGCTTTTGCTGGGTTTGGCCTATTCTGCATCCTTAGGTGGCGTGGCCACACTGATCGGTACGCCTCCCAATCTCATCTTCGCATCTATCTATGAAACCTACTCCGGCGAAACCTTCGGTTTTGGTCGCTGGATGCAAATTGGTATTCCCATGGTTGTGCTCGGCCTGCCGGTAATCGGTTGGTGGCTAACGCGCGGCCTAAAACTATCCATGCCCTTAGAATTGCCGACCCAAGGCCCGATCACCCGCTACGAAAAACGCGTGTTAATGGTGTTTGGTGCAGTGATCTTCTTATGGGTATTTCGCACTGAGCCCTTTGGGGGCTGGACGGGTTTTACCGGCGTTAGCGGCGTAGGCGACAGCACCATTGCCTTAGCCGGCGTGGTAGCCATGTTCGTGGTGAGTAACGGCCAAGGTGGGCGCTTACTTACGTGGGAACAAGCGGTAAATATTCCCTGGGGAATTTTACTTCTATTCGCAGGCGGGATCTGTTTGGCAGCCGGGGTTATGGCCTCGGGCCTCAGCGACATTATTGGCGCGGGACTAAGCGGCATGATTGGCATTCCCATCTGGCTGCTGATTTTCCTGCTCGCGTTGAGTGTATCTTTCCTCACGGAAGTGACCTCCAATACCGCCACAGCAACGCTGTTGATGCCGATCTTGGCGGCCACCGCCGGTTCCGCTGGTTTGCCCATTGAGCTTCTGATGATCCCAGCGGTGATTGCCTGTAGTTGCGCGTTTTGTATGCCCGTAGCCACGCCGCCCAACTCCATCGTGTTCGCGTCAGAGAAAATAACCATTAAAGAAATGGCGCGGGAAGGGGTGGTGCTGAATGTACTGCTGGCTGGGGTGATTACCATTGTGGCAATGGTGTTTGTGTGATGTGGATAAGGATATGCCATGAAGCCTAAAACCGACTGGCGTCATCACTTTCGTTGGTATCGCGCGCTGGCTTTGTGCGTGCTTGCATTCACTCTGATAAGTTTATCCCTGATATACCCAAGTTTGCCGGAGCTGATGCAGCAGAACTTTCATATTGATGGAAGCTTTCGCGGCTTCTCGAGTAAAGTACACTTATGGGTGTTGCCTGCCGCGGGTGCCTTGATCTGCTTCGCCGCCTACAAAGATAGCGTGAATAAACAACGACAAAACCGCGAGCGAGATAGCCGCTCCGAAACCGAACATGATCACGACATGCTCAGTGCTACTTGGTTTGCGGCGGCATTGGCGAATATCGGGGTCGCCAACGTGCTGTTTATTTACGTGGCCGAGGCGCACAGCTGGTGGTATCCCGATGTGCGTGCCTTATTTATTTATCCGATCGTGATTTTTATCGGGATGATTCTTTACTTCAGCCGCGCATGATTCATTTTTTGAATATTAGCAATCCATAAAGTTAGCTGGAGGTTTGCGCGGGCCTCCCGCATAATCGCAGCATCATGAATGAGCGGAGCAAGAGTTTTGAAGAAATTAGTATTTCCCGTGTTGATGTCACTGTATATGGCATTTCTGATGACAGGATTAATCACTTGGATTAATACCGGCTTAGGCGAAGGCTTTCTCGGGCGCTGGTGGACGGCGTTCTACATCGCCTGGCCCATTGCAGCACTATTGGTGTTACTGGGCGCCCAGCGTATTCGGAGCTTGAGCGAGAAGATTGGAAAGCGGTTGTAGCGGGCTCTACAAGCGTTTTCTGTCTAACCGCAACCCTTTGATTAACACACGTATAAACTTGAGTCGGCGCTATTTTTTCTATTAAAATCTGAAGCTTACAATATAGATAGCTAAAGAGAGACTTTTGATGTTTAAAAGCCTAAAAAATATGTGGCGAATGGCCCAAGCCGCGACAGTTCTAGAGCAGATCGTTGAGGAAGAGTTGCGGTATAACGCGCATCTTTCAGTAGGAGACTACAAGGCATTTGCGCGTAAAATCATTGAACACTCGTGGGAACTAAACAAACAAACTTATTCTGGAAAAATAGGGCCTCGTCCTAAAAGCGTAACTATTGCCATCTGTGCAGTCGCCGAAGCCCTTGAGCGAGTTGAATTTGGCAGCGATGCGCACTTTATTTTATCAAGCAGTTTCTCTACGTTATCAACTCACCTAATTAAAAATGATTTTGCGTACGATCTGAAGAAAATTGACGAGCTCTTAATTGATGAAGCCTTAAAGAGAGGTGCACGTAAGCTTGAAGAATTCGCTAATAAGAGTAGAGATATGTTTTCTTATGCTGGATTTTCAATGGAGGATTTTTCGGGGGCAGAAGATCCCGATGCCATCGGTAGTGAGAATTTAGAGCACACAAAGCAAGATGCAGTTATTAAATGATGCAGGCCGAAGGGTTCTTCATCGCCATCCCTCGTTCGCGCGTGCAAATTCGCTTCCTGCCAATTTGTCGAACCGAAGGGTTCTTCATCACCATCCCTCGTCCGCAATAACGAAAAAACCCGCCGTAAAGGCGGGTTTTTTCGTTATTCTGGCGGAGAGAGAGGGATTCGAACCCTCGATACGGGGTTACCGTATACACACTTTCCAGGCGTGCTCCTTCAGCCACTCGGACACCTCTCCTGCAAGCCGCGCTATGTTAGGGAATTCGCTCCTTGGAATCAAGGGAAAGCGTGAATTTTTCGGTAAATACCCCGCGCTGCGGGCTATAAAAACAGTTTCGGTAGGTCCTTAGTATAAATACCGCGTGTACACAGTGCGGTATTCCCATTAACAGCCCATGCCGGATTCTCTTCATATTTAGCCCGGCCATAGGCGCTGGCGTGTGTGATATCGATCTGAATACGCGGCTGGAAAGTTGCTAGCTGACATAAATCTTGTGGCGGATCATCGACCCGTCCTTCCAACAATGAGCAGCCACATTCCGCAAATTGATTATCGCTCGTGCGGTAGATAAAGCTCCAAAGGAAATCATCGATAACCCACTGGTCATTGTGTCGCATGAGCAGAAAGTAGGTGAAACGTTCTTCCATAAATGCCGGGTAGTGATGGGAGCTGGTAAAGAGTGCGCTTATTACATCACCCGCTGCGAGCATGGGTGAATGGCTTTCAACAATGCGATAGCGATAGTGGTAGATGTCGTTGATGCAGTAAATCAACTCATCAGAATGCTCACAGGGAATCATTTCATGGCTTACATACTCGGCAACCACAGGATGAAACTCCTCGGCTTGCGCAGGAGCCCCGAACAGGGCAAGTATAAATAGGGCGATGATTATTTTCTTGGTGAAAGCCAGCATATGAGAAGCTCCTAAAACCCGATAAATCAGCATCGCAGAACTTTACTAAAAACACAATTCCGCCCCAGGGGTAGAACTGTTAAAACAGGCTGGGAGGCTCTGTTAAGCTTAAGGATCCCTGTGGTTGAAGGTGCTGGCGGAGATTGCGTTTTATGGGAGTTTCACCCCTGGGGTGGAATTGTTGTTTGTACGCTTAGTGTTTGCGCAAGAGGTAGAAGTAGCGGGCCATGAGGGCGGTGGTGGCGAGGGCGCCGGCGCTGAAAATGGGGTAGAGGAGGCCGACGGGAAGGTCGGCGATCACGTGCTTAAACAGATCTTTGGCATATTCGCCGCTGCTGAAGGGCACGCCGATAAGGTTTAGAGCGGGGATCAGTAGGAACACGAGCATGAGCGTGGCGGCGCGTCCGCTTAGAGCACTGACCCAACCAACACCAAAGAAGAGCACGCCTTTATTAAAGCCATGATGCACGGCGAACACCACAATGGCGGCGAGAATCGCCTCCCAAGCGGCGTCGTAAAGCCAGCCGGTGCCTAACATCACGGTAATCATGCCCATCTGGCTTACGCTCGAATAAGCCAATACCGCTTTCGCTTTTTTCGCGAACACGCCCATCAACGCGGCCCCGAAAGCACCGATCAAACCGAGTATCACCGCCAAAGATGCCACGTTTGCAAAGTTACCACCGGCGGCAAAATCACCAAGAGGCAAGGTGAGTAGCCATCCCACCAAACCGGCTTTAATCATGGCGCCACTGAGTACAGCACTGGCAGGCGTTGGCGCTACTGGGTGCGCTAATGGCAACCACCAATGTAAGCCTGCCAAACCAGCCTTTACGCCAAAACCTAAGAACAGCAGTAAGGCGATCCAGACACCGTTGGCACTGGCGGCAATAGCGGCGGGTAAGCTGGAAATGAGCGGCGCGGTAGGCGTGAGTTCACCGGCGGCGGCGTGGGCGGCACCCCAGATGAGTCCGCTGAGCAACAGGCCTTCGCCAATCACCGCTAACAGAATATAAACTTTACCGGCAAACAAAGCATTTGGGGTTTGTGTGTGAATCACAAGCCCAAAGGCGGCGAATGTCATCAAGGCAAACAAGGTGTAAAAGGAGGCAATGTCACCCGCCACCAAAAGGCCAATGTTACCGCTCAAAGTGAGCAGCCAGCAGCGGATGTAACGGGCGATATGGGGTTGTTGATCGGCACTGTTATCGCGCAGTTGCTGCCACACATAGATGCCGGCGACGGTCCATAGCAGAACCGTCATTAACAGAATCGGGGCCAACGTATTATCAAAGCGCCAATGCAAACCGAGCATGAGCCAGGGTATCTCGGTGATGAATTCCGGCTGTCCCTGTGCGTACCAAAGCAGAACGGCGAGGAGCATCGGCAAGGGCGCAGCAATCAACATCCAGCCGCGCCGGCGGGCGGTGTCGGTGCGCACACAGCAAGCCAGCACCAGCGGAAACACGACCAGCAAAGGGAGCGGAATATGATGCAATAAATACATGATCAACGTCATCTGCTCACTCCTGAACGGGATATGCTTACGAAGCCCTCAGAGCCGTCGAAGCCTCCAAGGCCTCGGGACCCTCCAAACCCTCTGGAGCCAGCCATGCCACCTAAACCCTTGAATGTTTCCAAACCAACGAATCCAGCCAAAATCATCACGGCAAATACTCCCGGAATGCAATTAAGCTCGCCCAACTCAGGGGGCTCCAGGCGTGGGCCGCGAACAGACCGGCGGCAAGCGAAAATACAGCGGTGGCGACGGTAGGCCAGAGTAGTAAGCCGTGGGTTTCAAAGCGAGCGGCTTTGATATGCTCGTCCGGCCACGGGCCTTGCTTGGGCTTAAACCATAAACGATACACAATGGGTAAAAAGTACCCAGCGTTGAGCATACTGCTCAGAATTAACACGCCAATTACCCAGCCCATCCCCGCATCGAGGGCGCCGATGCCCAGATACCACTTACTAATAAAGCCCGCCAGTGGCGGTACCCCTATCATGCCAAAGGCACCAAGGGTAAAGGCAATGCTGGTGAGCGGCATGCGCCTCCCGACACCGTCGAGATCTTTGATTTTATGAATGCCCAAGGTTTCTGCGTAGTTCCCCGCACAGAAAAACAGGGTCACTTTCATAATGCCCTGATGCAGCAAATGTACGATACCGCCAATGGTGCCGATGGGGCCAAACAAACAGGCACCGAGCGCGATGTACGACACCTGACTCACCGTCGAATAAGCCAGCCGCTTTTTCATTTCTACTTGCTGCAAGGCGCGTAGGGAGCCCCAAATAATAGTGATGGACGCTAAGATCGCCAGCGGTAGCAGCACCCCGAGTTGCCACGCAAATTCCACCCCATAGATATTGTAAATCACCCGCACGATGCCAAAGGCACCGGCTTTCACTACCGCAACGGCATGCAACAAGGCGCTTACCGGCGCCGGGGCCACCATGGCGACGGGCAGCCAGCCGTGCAATGGCACTAAGGCGGCTTTCACGCCAAGCCCGGCGATTAGCACAAAGAAGATGACCGCGAGGGTAAAATGTTGCTCGCTCGGCAATGCGGACAAGGTTCCGGTTTCTGCGAATTCGGTCATGGTGCCGGTTTGGTCCACCAAGCCATACATCAGCGCCACACCCACCAAGAGCACAGCGCCGCCGCCCAAGGTGTATTTCAAATAGGTGCGTCCGGCTCGCAACGATTCTTCAGTGCCACGATGCACCACCAGCGGATAGGTGGAAAGTGTGAGTAACTCGAAGAAAATCAAAAAGGTAAACAAGTTACCGGCAAGGGCGATACCCATGGTGCTGGCCACACACAAACTGAAGAAGCCAAAGAAGCGACTGCGATTGGGCGCGCCTTCCAGATAACCAATGGCGTAGAGGGTGGTAAACAGCCAGAGTACACTAGAGAGCCCAGCAAAGAGCATGGAGAGCGCGTCGGCCCTGAGCACTAAATCGATGCCTGGCAGCAGCTCATAACGAAACTCGTAATCGACCTGATTGGCGATGCCCGCAATCATCACCGCCACCAGAACTATTTTGAGAACCGCCGCGGCAAGGTTAAGGCTAACGCGCAGGCGGTAATAGCGCTCTGGCAAGATAAAAATCAGCACCGCGGTGATCAGCGATGTGGCAAGTACAAATACAGGGAGGAGGGCTGTCATGGGGTGCCTCCCATGGTCGCTGGCGCAATGTCTGTAAGGTTCATTAACGATAAAGGCAGCTCACTGACAAAGCCCAAGGCGATGGCCATCAAGGCTAACGCCAAAGCACTAAGTTGCAACGCAGGGTGGGTATCTTGAATCTCGTGTTTAGCGGATTGTAAAAACGACACCCGAAATACGCGGAACACATAAGCGGCGGTGAGTAAGCCGCCGATGATCATGACAACAAACCAGTGCCACTGTCCGCTGGCGATAGCGGATTGCAACAGCAGCCACTTGGCATTAAAGCCGCCACTTGGAGGCAGGCCCATTAAACTCACCGCGGAGAGTCCAAAGGCAAATAGTGCGACAGGATTGCGTTGGGATACGCCACCAAAATCGTTAATACGGCCATGGCCTAGGGCTAACACAAGGGTTCCGACTGCCAAGAACATGGCCGCTTTGGCAAAGGCATGAGCGAGCAGGTGCAAGATGGTACCTTGCCAAGCCAGCTGCGCCGCCGCTTCGCTGACGCCAATGGCAAGCGGAAACAGCAACATTAAGTAACCGAGCTGCGCTACGGTGGAGTAGGCCACTAGCATCTTAATTTGTCGGGTTTGAAAGGCCTGCCAACTGCCCCAAAAAATCGCCCCAGCACCTAATGCACCCATGGCTTGGGCGGCGGTGACGGTGACTGCGAGGGCGCCCACATCAAGCCAAAGTAACGCCAGAATATAAAACGAAGCTTTGACTACCAAGGCCGAAAGTAAGGCACTCACCGGGGCCAGCGCACCCCCGTGGGCCGGGGGTAACCAATAATGCAGCGGGAAGATTGCGGTTTTCAATAATAAACCCACGGTCATTAATGCTAAAGCCACCTGCGTGGTGGGGTTGGCCGCAGCCATGTCACTGAGCTGGGCAATCGAGAGTGTCCCGTAAGCACCGTACAGCAAGGCGACGCCGGCCAGATAAGCAAGGGAACCAAAAAGTGCCGCGTACAAATAGTCGAGGGCCGCTTTGAGGGTGGTCTTCTCGGCGGTGAGGGCCACCATACCCACGGCGCTTAGGCCAAGGAGCTCGAGGCCCACGTAGAGATTAAATAAATCACCGGCCAGCCAGATACCGTTGAGCGCCGCCAGAAGGAACCAGAATAGCGGCCAGAAATAGCGTTGTTCGCGCGGGTAACGCGTTAAAAAATACTGGGCATAGATGGCGCACAGAGCTGCAATCAGGGCAGTAAGCGCAAGTAAGGTGACGCTAAAACCATCGGCGATCAAGCTGATGCCGAGCGGGGCCTGCCAGTCGCCGAGCGCGTAATCTTGCGGGCCGTGTTGATAAATCTCCATGCATAACAGTACCGCAGCGCCTACTTGCAGCACTAAGCCGGGAATAATAATCGCCCGCACCCAATGGCGGGGAAGGAGCAAAGTGAGAATAGCGAAGGCCAGTGGGATAATCAGTAAAATAGGCGTCATGGCGCGGGATTCCCTCCAGCACGCACGTAGCGTCGTAAGAGTACCAAAGCGAGCGCGGTGGCACTGACCGCCACCACAATGCCGGTGAGCACCAATGCCTGAGGTACCGGATCCACGCCATGTTGATGCTGTGGCAAGCCGACCATTATGAGAAACACGCCAGAGCCCATGATGTTAAAGGCCAAGAGCTTTTTCATCAGATGTTTGCTGGTGAGAAATGCAAATACCGAGAGCGCGACAATCACAGCACCGACGGCGGCGTACCATAAATCAATCGTCATCGGCGCCTCCTCGAGGGCTAGAATCGCCCGGGGCATGCACAAATAGGCTGATCAACGTGAGGCCGATGGAGAAGGTGAGTACGGCTTCAATGAGGAAAATCAGTGAGCCGGCCCAGCCTTCGGGATAATTTAAGAATGGGCGACCGCCGAGCATGGCGCTCACCGCGACGGTTAGAAATAGAATAAAGCCGAGGGCGAGGCCGAGGCGCAGCAATACATCGGCGCGGCTGGCGATGTCATAGCCAGCTAACCGTGCGATGACCCCAGCAGCGGCAACCAGTGCCCCTGCTTGGAAAGCGCCGCCAGGTGCGTACGAGCCGGACCAGAGGATATACACGCTGGTAATTAATAGCAGCGGCAATAAGCGCCGAGTTAGCGCGTGTAACATGGGATCGCGAGCTTGCTCGGTGCTTGCGGTGAGCGCGTCACGTTCGCGCAGCGCCAAACCGGTAACGACCGCAACTAGTAAAACAGCAATCTCAAGCAAGGTATCGTAACTGCGGAAGTTCAACAACACCGCAGTAATGGGATGGGCAATGCCGCTTTGTTCAAGGTTAAGCGCCACTTGCTGCGGGAGGTTCACTTGAATCTCAGGCACCCACAGGATGGCAACGAGCAGGGCATACAGGGTGCCGAGGGCGACGGTGCCTGCGACAGCGATGCGGAGCGTCCGGTTCATGGGCGTGGCTCCTTCTTGCTGCGGCGTTTTTGTTTGGCTTTGCGCAAGGTGCCTAAGGTATCAAGAAAGAGCACGCCAGTGAGGCCGGCGCCGATGGCCGCTTCTGCGAGGGCCAGATCTGGGGCTTGGAGTCGTGTCCAGGTGATGGCCAAGAGCAAACCGAAGACCACAAATAACACCACCGAACGGAATAGATGGGTGGAGAGGAAAACGCCGCTTGCTGCCAAAATAAGACCGAGGCCGAGAAGAATATCGAAAGCGATCATAACCCCTCCGCTTTGGTTTGCTCGCCTTTTAGGGGCTGGGTTTTGGCATCCGCTGCGCGCTCCTTGGCTTCCGAGGCGCGCTGTTTAGCGGCCACCAAATAGGCGGCCACGGAGCTGGCGCCTAACACCAGCAGCCAACACAAAATAAGCTTAAGGGCTTGGGCGACAGAATCGGTGCTCGGCAGTAAGCCAAGGACAATTAACCCCATACCGATGTTATCGGCTTTAGTGAGTGCGTGAATGCGGGTGTAAACATCAGGAAAGCGCAGCAGGCCAACGGTGCCTACTAGAAAAAACAGAGCGCCCACGGAGATAATCAGGATTTGCAGGTACATCATGGCTGCTTTTCCTTGTTCTTGGCTGCTTTACTGGGGCTGCCGATACGGCGTACGAAGGCGATAGTGGCAACGGCGGCGAGTAAGGCAAGGATAAAGGCGATATCAATGAGGGCACGTTGCTCAGTGGCGACTGCCAGAATTAACAACGTGGCCACACCGGTGGTACCGAATAGCTGGGCCGCTAGCATGCGGTCGGCTTCATTGGGTCCGCGCCAGACACGGATGAGCCCAATGAGGAGCGAGAGCAGTAGCACGACGGCGATGCCGGTGAGGAAGTGACTCATGGCTTGTGCTCGCTTTTACTATCTTCAGTGCTGCGGACTGTCTGTGGCTCACCGGGTTCATGCTGGAATAAGCGCTGGAGAACACGCACCGTGCGATCACAGTCTTTGGCGACATCACTGTTGGTGTCGAGTACATGCAGCCGAATACCGGTGTCGGTGAGCTCTGTGGCAAGAGTGCCGGGGAGCAAGCTCACCACAGTGGCAAAGAATATACGCGGCTTGCCTTCGGGAAGGTCCAGCGAATAGTCGATGAAACCGGGGTTTAACTGCAAGCTCGGGTGCAGCGTGCGCCATGCCACATCGACGCCAGCGAGCAGCGAGCGATAACAAAAGTGCCCGAAAAATAGTGGAATGGCGCTCAAACGGATAGTGTTTTTAGGACGTTCAGGTTGAAGTTTTAGGGCCAACCAAGCACAAAACAGGGCCACAGGAACACCCAACCACCACGGAGCCAGCAGGTTGCCATTGGCCGCCGCCGTGTCATAGGTGAGGAGCCACCAAATGATGGCCATCATTAGAAAAGCAAAGAAATAACGCCTAAAACGCTGCATAGAGCATCCCGCCCGGTTACATCATTGCTTGTAAGAAACGCTCCAAACCGAGGCGATGGATCAAACCAAGTTGCTGGCGCAACCAATAAGCGTGATCTTCCTCGGTATCTCTGAGTATTTGCACCAAGGTATCGCGAGTTACGAAATCTTTTTCGCTTTCACACAATTGAATGGCGGCTTTTAGGGCCGTGGCGTTTTGTCGTTCAAGCTCCAGATCCGCCGCCAGCATTTCTGGAACCGTATCCGCATCGGGCAGAGGGTGGCGGTTTTCCATATTCGGTTCAGCGCCCAGATAAAGGATGCGCTCGATAAGCATTTTTGCGTGCAGACGCTCGTCGTCGGCCTCATGGGAAATCCGCTCTGCTAATTTCGAGAAGCCCCAATCCGCGTATTTTTCCGAATGATCTGTATATTGATCAATGGACGTTAGCTCCCATGCGAGCAGGCCATTGAGTGCATCGGTGATTTTCGAACTCGCTTTCGACATCAAATCACTCCTTAAAGCTGCTGCTGCAGATAATTTTCAACGCCGAGGGTGTCGATCAGGCTGCACTGGGTATCCAGCCAGTCTTGATGTTCCTCCTGCTGTTCAAGAATGGTGGCGAGAATTTTTCGACTTACGAAATCTTTTTCTGATTCGCAAATAGCGATGGCATCACGAATGTGACGGATGTCTTCGGTTTGCAACTTGTCGTCGAGCTTCAGCATTTCCGCGGGCTCTTCGCCAATGTAAAGCTTTCCGAGTTCTTGCAAATTTGGCAAGCCATCGAGGAGTAAGATGCGCTCAATCACATCATCAGCGTGCTTCATTTCTTCGATTGACGCCTTATAAATGCGCTCGTTCAGCACCGCGAATCCCCAATTTTTAAACATCCGCGCATGCAGGAAATACTGATTAATGGCTGTCAGTTTCCGAGTCAGCACCTTGTTTAGTGCCGCCAACACCACTGAATTTCCTCGCATAGCTACCTCCACTGTGTAATCGGATATGTCGCCCTTGATTGACGCCTCATTGCACCTGCCCAACAGACATCGCTAATGTATTGTCACAGCAACATATTTCATCCAATAAGAGTAGGCCTCCCACGCCCCAAATTCAAGCCCTCCCCACTTTTCCACAACAATTTCGCCCCAGGGGTGAAACTCCCGTTTTGGGGGCGCTACAACAATTGTGCCCCAGGGGTGGAATTCAGTTTCCGAGGCATCTTCAACAATTATGCCCCAGGGGTGGAATTCAAGGTTTGGCGCATCTCCGCGATCAGCAAAATCGCCACACAGCCCCGCCACAGTTGACTTTAAACAGTTCCGCCCCAGGGGTGTAATTCGGTTTCCGAGGCATCTTCAACAATTATGCCCCAGGGGTGTAATTCAGTTTCCGAGGCATCTTCAACAATTATGCCCCAGGGGTGGAACTCAAGAGCAAGGCACATTAACTGAGCGGCCAACGCGGTGCGCTGGCGGTTTGGAGATAGATTGAATGTCAGTCCCGAGGGTAGGACTTAGGTGTACAGGATATCGGCGTTGAAAGGTGTAGCCGCATCACGGATAGGCACTTCAATAACATCAGGGCGCGCGTGCAAACTGTCGTGCAACACGTCGCGTGCGTGGCAAGTACATTTACCACACTGCGAGCCGACGCCAAACTCTTGACGCAAGTCACGCATAGTGCAAGCGCCGCTTTCCACAGCCTTGCTGATTTGTTTGTCGGTTACACCTTTACACAGGCAAACGTACATAAAACCACCTCATTTATCGATGTATATAGTATAAACACAAATGAGAATGGTTATCAATCCATGATTAAAACAATTCTGCCCCTGGGGTGAAAGTCAGGTTTTTGACCAGGTTCGATAATTCTACCCCTGGGGCGAAAACCATGTTTTTACGCGTCTTCGATGAGAGTTCAATCGCTGTGCATCACTTATTAATGCTGGAATGCAACAATTCCACCCCTGGGGCGGAAGTGTTGTTTCAGTCTGGGTTCGTGAATTCCACCCCTGGGGCGGAAGTGTTGTTTTAGAGCAAGTCCGCGAATTGAGATTTGGTGGTGGGGCACCATACGCCGTGTTGTACATAGCCGATGTGAGGCTTTTGCATCATCCACATGCACAAGCGCGATTGGCCGATGCCGCCACCGACGGTTTGGGGTAGCTGCCCTGAAAGTAGCTTCTGGTGCCATGGCAAAGCCTCACTTTCGGTTCGGCCGGCGCTGGTGAGTTGCTTGAGCAAGGCGGCACGGTCTACACGAATACCCATAGAGCTTAGCTCAAGAGACTGTTTCAGAACGGGGTTCCAAACAATAATATCGCCGTTGAGCGACCAATCGTCATAGTCGGGGGCGCGCACATCGTGGATACTGCCATCACTCAACTGACCGCCAATACCCTCAAGAAAAATGGCGCCATATTGTTCGGCCGCTGCATGCTCACGCTCCTTGGGTGAAAACTCAGGATAGGCCTGAAGCAATTCCTCGCTAGTGAGAAAGGTGATCTGTTCTGGCAGGTGGAGGTCGCTACCAAAGCCTGCTTTGTATTCGGCGAGAGTGCTTTGTAATGCTGCGTAGATCGCTTTCACCGTCGCATGCAATTGTGATTGCGAACGCTGTTCGCCAGAAATAACCTGCTCCCAATCCCATTGATCCACAAACACAGAATGCACAGCGCTCAGTTGATCTTCATCCGGGCGCAGAGCCTTCATTTGCGTCACAATTCCTTCGCCCGCCTCGAACCCATATTGACCTAGCGTTGCGCGTTTCCACTTGGCCAACGAATGCACCACTTCGAAATCACGCTGCAACGCCTTTACCGGAACTTGTACCGCCTTTTCATGACCCGACAACGTATCCTGAACCCCTTCTGTAGGGTCCGTAAGAATTGGCGCTTGGATTTCAGTAAGGTTCAGGGCCGCACAGAGCGCATCGGTAAATTTCTGTTTTATATATCGAATTTCATGCTGTTGAGTTAAGAATACGGCTTTCATGGGAACCTCTCACGTTAAATTGTATATGCGTTGATGCTATGTAGATGTTTTATCGTCAAAGTGTCTATGTGTTCAATAGTGTTTTAACAAAAGCTAATTATGATGTGGATATATTTTAAAATTTGGCTATTTATTTAAGTATTCGTTATTATAAGCGCGTAAATAGGGAGTTTGCTTAGATGATCGATAATTTAGATAAAAAAATATTGAACGCGTTAAGCGACAACGCGCGCCTTTCATACGCAGAGATTGCCAAAGCGAACGGCGTGTCGCCTGCAACCGTGCATGTACGGGTTGAGAAAATGCGTAAAGCGGGGATAGTTACCGGCGCCAAATTAGCGATTGATCACCGCAAACTCGGCTACGACATTTGTTGTTTCATCGGCATTATCTTGCGTCAGGCTGGCGATTATCCATCTGCGTTAGAAAAGCTAAAAGCACTACCGGAAGTTACCGAGGCCTACTACACCACAGGCCAATACAGCGTACTCATCAAGGTGTTAGTAAAGAACATCGACGACTTACAGCGCTTGCTGATCGAGCGGCTGCAGGTCATCGACGAAATCCAATCCACGGAAACATTAATCTCCTTACAAAGCCCCATTCAGCGCAATATCCGCGCTTAAAACACGAGTTTCACCCCTGGGGCGGAGTTGTTGGAGATGCCGCGAAACACGAGTTTCACCCCCTGGGGCGGAACGGTTGGAGATGCCGCGAAACACGAGTTTCACCCCTGGGGCGGAACGGTTGGAGATGCTGCGAAACACGAGTTTCACCCCTGGGGTGGAGTTGTTGAACTCCAATGGGGGAGCGGGGTGTGGGGGATTTGTTCGATCGCGGAGATCGGGGAAAAAACCAGTTTCACCCCTGGGGCACAATTGTTGAACCCCGCTGAGAATATGAGTTTCACCCCTGGGGCGGAGTTGTTGAAGCCCGGCTCAGAGGGTGAGGTGGTCGGTGATGGCGTTGGCGGCGGCGCGGCCTTGGGCGATGGCGGTGACCACGAGGTCGGCGCCTAGCACCATATCGCCGCCGGCGAATATTTTCGGGTTGCTGGTTTGCAAGGGAAGAGGTACTTTTTGCTGCGAAGCGGTTTCAGTTCTAGAACCGTCGTGCGTTTCATGAGCGTCGAAATCAGCGTCAGACTCGGTTCCAATAGAGCTCCCAGAAGCGGCAACCCCCAAACCATCCTCAGAAGGATCGGCTGCCACCACCAAGCCCGATTCATTCACTTCAACGCCAGCCTCCAGCAACCACGCGGGGGGATTCGCTTGATAACCAAACGCGAGCACCACCGCATCGGCAGGCATCACGAACTCAGAATCGGGCACCGGTTCCGGTTTGCGTCGGCCAGCGCCATCGGCCGGGCCAAGAGCCGTACGCACAAAACGCACCCCGGTCACGGCACCGTTTTCCGACACAATCTCTAGCGGCTGCAAATTAAATTCAAATACCACGCCTTCTTCCCGCGCGTTCTGCACTTCCTTGCGCGAGCCGGGCATATTGGCCTCATCGCGCCGATAAGCACACACCACGCTCGTGGCCTGCTGGCGCACCGCGGTGCGCACACAGTCCATCGCCGTATCACCGCCGCCAAGCACTACCACTCTCTGATCACGCAGGGAAATATAGGGATACTCCGGCATCGTCATCTGTTCAACTTCGCCGGTGTTGCCAATGAGATAGGAAAGCGCCGGATACACGCCGCTCGCATCCAGCCCGGGCAGCTTGCCATCCACTGCTTTGTATGTGCCTAGCCCAACAAAAACCGCGTCAAACTCATCGACAATATCTGCAAAGGCCACATCGGTGCCAATCTCGCAATTGAGCCGAAACTCAATGCCCATGCCCTCGAAAATCTCCCGGCGCTGGGTCATCACCGATTTCTCTAACTTAAATGCCGGAATGCCAAAGGTCAGCAAACCACCGATTTCTGGGTAGCGGTCGAACACCACAGCATCAATACCATTGCGCGCCAACACATCGGCACACGCCAAGCCGGCGGGGCCCGCACCAATCACTGCGACCCGCTTATCCAACCGCACGACACCGGACAAATCCGGCCGCCATCCGGCGGCAAACGCAGTGTCGTTAATATGTTTCTCGATGGCGCCGATGGTCACCGCACCAAAGTCGTCGTTGAGGGTACAGGCCCCCTCACACAAGCGATCCTGCGGACACACGCGCCCACACACTTCCGGTAAACTATTGGTTTGATGTGATAATTCCGCCGCTTCGATATACTTCCCGGCCGCCGCCAACTCCAACCACTGAGGAATATAGTTGTGTACCGGGCATTGCCACTCACAATAGGGATTCCCGCAGTCGATGCAGCGATCGGCTTGGCCGGCTACCTGCTCACCGGCCATGGGCTCATGAATTTCCACGAATGCAATTTTGCGCTCCGACAGCGCCCGCTTCGGCGGGTCCACCCGGCGCACATCCACAAACTGATACACGTTACGGCTCATTACATCACCTCCACGCGAATCGAACCGCTCGAGCGCGGTCGGTGACCAAGCATATCGCCCACAGCCTGAGACTTAGGCTTCACGAGCACAAACTTCGGCAGCCATTGCTCCAAATTGGCGAGAATATCTCGGGCCAGTTCGCTACCCGTGGCCTCCACATGATCATGAATATGGCTGCGCAAGTGCTCCACCAAAATTTGCTGCTGCACCGGCACGGTTTCCACCAAACCTGCATTCATGCGCGATACAAAGTCGCCGGATTCGTCCAGTACATAGGCCATACCGCCGGTCATGCCGGCGCCAAAATTAATGCCGGTGGGGCCCAGCACCACGACCACGCCGCCGGTCATATATTCGCATCCGTGGTCGCCAATGCCCTCAACTACTGCCGTCGCGCCGCTATTGCGCACCGCAAAGCGCTCGCCCGCGATACCCGCTGCATATAGGCGCCCGCCGGTGGCACCATACAAGCAGGTGTTGCCCATAATCACCGCTTCGTGGCCAACAAAGTCTGCCGCGGGATCCGGCGCAAGCACAATCTGACCACCGGCCATGCCTTTGCCCACATAATCGTTGGCGTCACCGAGCAAACGAAGATGCAGCCCCGGTGCATTCCACACCCCAAAGCTTTGCCCGGCGGTGCCGGTAAAATGGAGTTTTAAGGGTGTAGCGCTCAGGCCTTTTAGCCCATGCGTGCGGGCAATCAAACCGCTCAAGCTCGCCCCCACGGAGCGGTCGTCGTTACGAATGGCAAACTCAAATTGCGCCGATTGGCGCTGCTCAATACTTTCGCTGCATTGCGCCAGTAAGCGTTGATTTAGCTGCCCACGATCATGAGGCGGGTTTGATTCGGTGCAATACAAAGGCAGTGACGACTGCACCCCCGCAGACGCCAAAATCGGCTGAATATCCACTTGCGATTGCTTCTTCGAAAGACCGTCATTCACTTTTGCCAACAAATCCGTGCGCCCAATCAGATCGGTGAGTTTCTCCACACCCAGCGCCGCTAAGTAAGTACGCACTTCGTCTGCAAGCAGGTGAAAATAGTTTTCGACTTTTTCGGGCAGCCCTGAGAAATAGTGGTCGCGCAGGGTTTTATCTTGAGTTGCAACGCCAGTCGCGCAGTTATTTAAATGGCAGATGCGCAAGTATTTGCAGCCCAAAGCCACCATGGGGGCGGTGCCAAAACCAAAGCTTTCAGCGCCTAGAATCGCCGCTTTTACCACGTCGAGGCCGGTTTTGAGGCCACCATCCACCTGCAAACGCACCTTATGACGCAGGCCGTTGCTTACCAACGCTTCATGCACTTCGGCTAGCCCTAGCTCCCATGGCGACCCGGCGTACTTCACCGAAGTGAGCGGGCTTGCGCCAGTGCCGCCGTCGTAGCCCGACACGGTAATTAAATCCGCATAAGCCTTGGCCACGCCGGTAGCGATGGTGCCAATGCCCGGCTCAGACACCAACTTCACAGACACCAACGCCTTGGGGTTTACTTGTTTCAAATCGAAAATCAGCTGGGCCAGATCCTCAATGGAATAGATATCATGGTGGGGCGGGGGCGAGATCAGCGTTACCCCAGGTACCGAATAGCGCAGCTGGGCAATTTCTGCGGTCACTTTCTCGCCGGGCAGTTGACCGCCTTCACCAGGCTTGGCCCCTTGGGCTATTTTGATTTGCAGTACATCGGCGTGCACCAAATAATGAGGGGTCACCCCAAAGCGGCCCGACGCCACCTGCTTAATGCGCGAGTTCTTAAAGGTGCCAAAACGCTTGGGATCTTCGCCACCTTCGCCAGAATTACTATGACCGCCCAAGCGATTCATACCCACCGCCAAGGCCTCATGGGCCTCAGGGCTGAGCGCACCAATCGACATAGCCGCGCTATCAAAACGGGTAAAGAGCTGCTCTTTACTCTCTGGCTCAACTTTGGCGGGCTTGGCAGGCGGCACCAGCTGCATGAGATCCCGCAACATAGCCACCGGCCGCTCGTTCACCGCCTTGCAATAGCGTGCATAGGCATCGGCGTCGCGATGGTTTGCCGCTTGCTGCAGGCTAGTCACGACATCTGGGTTGTAGGCGTGGTATTCGCCGCCGTGTACGTACTTCAACAAACCGCCGTGCACCAAGGGTTTGCGCGGGAGCCATGCAGTGTGATGCAGGCGCTGCAGATCTTGCTGAATATCGTCGAAGCAGACGCCATTAATACGGCGATGACACACCGGGAAACAAAGATGATGCATGGCGTCGCTCACGCCAACTAGCTCAAATAGGCCCGCGCCGCGATAACTCGACACTGTGGAAATCCCCATTTTCGACAGAATTTTCAGCAGACCTTTATTAATGCCTTTGCGATAGTTGAGCACCGCATCGCGCACTGGCAAATCAATGCGATGCTGCTCAACCCACTGTTCGATGGTTTCATATGCTAAGAACGGATACACCGCCGTGGCGCCAAGGCCAATAAGCACGGCAAAGTGGTGGGAATCCCGAACTGAAGCCGTCTCCACGATAATATTGGCGTCGCAGCGCAGTTGTTCGCGCACCAATCGGGCCTGCACCGCGCCCGTGGCCATGGCCGCAGGAATCGGTAGTTGTCCTTTGGCAATGTGGCGGTCGCTGAGGATGATAATCACGATTTTATCGGTGCGCACGGCCGTAATTACCTCGTCGGCGAGGGCTTCTACTGCCTGTTGTAGGCTCTGTTTCTCGGGGTCGAAATAAAGCGAAAATGTGCGCCACGCATAGTGATCATCATCTAAATTTTTTAGCTGCTTTAAGTCCGTGTACATCAATACCGGCGATTCAAACAACACCCGATTAGCGTAACCGGAGGTTTCGTTAAACATATTCTGTTCACGACCAATACAGGTCGCCAGCGACATTACGTGACGCTCGCGGATGGGATCAATCGGCGGATTGGTGACCTGAGCAAACTGTTGGCGGAAATAATCGTAGAGCTGACGCGGCTGGTTCGACAGCACCGCCACCGGGGTATCGTCGCCCATGGAGCCCGTGGCTTCCTGACCGTCGATGGCTAATACTTTGATAACCTGTTCAATTTCCTCGCGGGTGTAGAAAAACTGCTTGTGGAAAGTGGCCATAGTCGGGTCGTCGAACAGACGCTTTCCAAGCTGACTCGCATCGGTATCTTCAAAAGGTGTAAGGCGCAAAATATGGGCGTCGAGCCAGGTTTTGTAGGGATGGCGCGATTGCAGATCCATATCAATTTCCCGCGAGCGCCAGATTTTGCCGTTGTAGGTATCTACCGCCAGCATTTCGCCGGGGCCCAGCCGGCCTTTTTTGGTAACGGCGGCGGGCTCGTAATCCCAGGTACCCACTTCCGAGGCCACGGTCAGATAATTATCGTTGGTGATCACGTAGCGTGCTGGGCGCAAGCCGTTGCGATCTAAGCTGCAAGCGACATGACGACCATTGCTTAACACCACGCCGGCGGGGCCATCCCAAGGCTCCATGTGCATAGAGTTAAATTCGTAAAAAGCGCGGAGCTCTGCCGACATAGTCGGGTCGCCCTGCCATGCCGGTGGAATCAGTAGGCGCATCGCGCGGAACAGATCCATGCCGCCGGCGAGCAGCAGCTCAAGCATATTATCCAGCGACGAGGAATCAGAGCCGCGATTGCTCACAAAAGGCGCGGCGTCTTGTAGATCCGGTAGCAACGGGCTGTGCATCTTATAACTGCGGGCTAGCGCCCACTGGCGATTGCCCGCGACTGTATTGATTTCGCCGTTATGGGCCAGAAATCGAAACGGCTGCGCCAGTGGCCAACGTGGTTGCGTGTTAGTGCTAAAGCGTTGATGGAAAACGCAGTTCGCGCTTTTTAGTCGCGTATCGGCGAGATCCGGATAAAACGTGGTTAAATCTTCGGGCATCATCAGGCCCTTGTAGACAATCACCAAGCACGAGAGTGAACAGACGTAAAAATCGGGGTCATCGAGCAGGCGCTTTTCCGCCCGACGGCGGGCCATAAATAACCGACGCTCAAGATCTTTCTTTCGCCATCCCGGCTGGGCAGTGACAAACACTTGGGCCATGACGGGAAGAGTGGAACGCGCAATCTCACCAAGCACGTCGGGATGAGTTGGGGTGTCGCGCCAGCCGTTGATGGTCAGGGTTTCTTTTTGTAGCTCTTCTTCGAGAATCTTCTTTGCGTGGGCTTGTTTTTTGGGGTCTGGGCTTAGAAAAATCTGGCCGATGGCAAATTTTTTGCCCAGCGACCATTGGTGTTCTTCGGCAATAGTTCGAAAAAAATCAGTGGGGAGCTGCATTAAAATGCCGCAACCGTCGCCAGTTTTCCCATCGGCGCCAATGGCGCCACGGTGCATCATACGGGCTAACGCAGTAATTGCCCGTTGAATAAGTGTATGGCTCGCCTCGCCGTTGAGATGCGCAATCAGGCCAAAGCCGCAATTATCGCGGACATCATTCGCCGGCGTATTCGCTCCATACAAGCTCACCATACAAGCCCTCCGCTGTTGTATATTCTCCATTCACCATATCAGAAAATCCCCAACCCGCGCATAAATCCCCTGAATGCCAACTATACCCCCACAACATTTGTGCCCCAGGGGTGGAATGCAGGTTCAGCGCCGTTTTCAACAATTCCGCCCCAGGGGTGGAGTTCAGTTTCAGCGCCTTTTTCAACAATTCCGCCCCAGGGGTGGAATGCAGGTTTCAGGGTGTCTCCGAGGTTCCATAAATCGCGCTGCATGCCCCGCCGAATGCAGCTTTTAACAATTGTGCCCCAGGGGTGAAACTCGTGTTTTCGGCCGACTCCGACAATTGCACCCCTGGGGTGAAACTCGTGTTTTGGGCCGGCTCCGATAATTGTGCCCCTGGGGTGAAACTCGTGTTTTCAGGGTTATAAGCGACGTACGATGATAGTGCTGGTGGCGAGGAAGGCGACGGAGACCAGTAAACAAGCGACAAAGCCCGCGGTTTGGAAGATCAAACCGGAAAGGACTGTACCTATGAGGCGGCCCATGGCGTTGGCCATGTAGTAGAAGCCGACGTCGAGGGATACGCCGTCGGCGTTGGCAAAGCGAATAATTAAGTAGCTGTGCAGTGAGGAGTTTACGGCGAACATAAACGCGAACATCAGCAAGCCGATAACAATCACCCACTGTGGGGCGACACCGGCGTTGAGCAACAACGCAATTCCTAGCGGCACGAGCGTTAATCCCGCAGCCCAGAGTACGGCGGCGTTGCGACTTGGCCCTTGTTCAATATCGCCATGGCCGCGTCCAGTTAACCGCGGCGCAATGCCCTGGATAAAGCCGTAAAAGATAACCCAAATGGCGAGAAACGCGCCAACTTGCCAGTGGTCCCAGTTAAACTGTTGGCTCAGTACCACGGGCAGAGCAATAACGAACCACACATCTCGGGCACCAAACAGGAACATACGCGCGGCGGATAAGATATTGATTGCTCGGCTTTTTGAGAATATTTCATTGAACTTAGGTTTGGCCTTCGCCTTACCCAACTCACTTTGCAGCATGATTAAACTGAGCAACCACGTAACTAGCAAAAGCGCCATTAAGGTGTAGAGTGCGCCGACAAATCCAAACAGCGTGAGCAGCAGGCCGCCGAGAAAGAAGCCGACACCCTTGAGTGCATTCTTCGAGCCAGTGAGAATCGCAACCCACTTATAAAGAGTGCTTTGAGCGTTATCAGGAACCAGTAATTTAATCGCGCTTTTTGCGCTCATCTTATTGAGATCTTTAGCGATTCCTGAAATCGCTTGAGCGGCCATCACCCACACAATGGTGAGAAATTCGGTAGGCACGGTAAGTGCTGCGAGGGCAATGATTTGAAGCACCAAACCAATTTGCATGGTTCGATTGAGCCCAATGCGAGCGCCTAAATAGCCGCCCAACAGGTTCGTGACGACGCCAAAAAACTCATAGAAAATGAATAGCATGGCGATTTCGAGAGGGGAGTAGCCGAGCTGGTGGAAAAACAGCACTACAAGCATACGCAAGGCGCCATCGGTCAGCGTAAACGCCCAATAATTTCCCGTAATCACCAAATATTGCTGCAGATTCATTGATTCTTCTTCTCAAAAAGGCCCTGAGATAACAGTTTCACCCCAGGGGCGGAATTGTTGAACAAGGCTCAAAACCTGAGTTTCACCCCTGGGGCGAAACTGTTAAAACTCAGCGCCGCCAAGGGGTGTGGGGGGATTCTACGGGTCTCGAAGATAGCTCAAAACCTGAGTTTCACCCCTGGGGCGGAATTGTTGTGGTTAGCGGGTGGCGATGCGTTTGGCGAGGTCGATAACGCGGTTGGCGTAGGCCCACTCGTTGTCGTACCACGCGTAAATTTTCACCTGCGTTTCGTTGATCACCATGGTCGATAACGCATCAACAATCGACGAGCGGGGGTCAGTTTTGTAGTCAATCGACACCAAAGGACGCTCTTCGTAGCCCAAAATTCCCGCGAGTTCATCGTCTGCGGCAGCTTTCAATGCGGCGTTCACCTCTTTCACAGACGTCGGCTTCTCCACTTCAAATACCACATCGGTGAGAGAGGGGCAGTCGATCGGAACGCGCACGGCGTGACCGTTAATGCGTCCTTCCAGCTCTGGGAAAATCATGGTAATTGCTTGCGCAGAACCGGTGGTTGTCGGAATCAGCGAGCCAAGCGCGCGAGCTCGGCGGATATCTTTGTGCGGTGCATCCAAGATGCTCTGGGTGTTGGTGAGCGCATGAATGGTCGTCATCGACGCATGCTTGATACCGAAATGCTCGTTAATCACCGCCACTACAGGCGCCAAACAGTTGGTAGTACACGATGCAGCGCTAACAATAGAATGCTCGAGCGGGTCAAAATCCAGATCGTTCACGCCGACCACAACATTGGGTACGCCCTTGCTTTTCACCGGCGCACTCACGACCACATGGTCGACGCCTTGATCCAGATAGGCCTGAATCGCTTCGGCGGTTTTAAATTTACCCGAGGCCTCAATCACGATGTCGCAGCCCGACCAATCGCCGCTGCCAATATCCTTGTGTTGCGTGTAACGCAGGCGTTGTTCATCAATAGTAATGGAGTTCGGATCGCTAGTGATATTACGGTCCCAACGGCCATGGGTGGAGTCGAACTCCAACAGGTGCGCCATCAAGTTACCGTCGCCGCCCGGGTCATTAATCATAACAAATTCAAACTCTTCGGCGCCAAAGCCAGCGCGAAGCGCAAGTCGCCCGATACGGCCAAATCCATTAATTCCAACGCGAATTTTTTTACTGCTCATACATTATTCCTTCTGTTGCGATGTCTTAAACGCAAGGACACATAAAAAATTCATGACATTCCACATTACTAGATATACGCAATAAGTTACAAATTTGCGTATAGCCTTAATTATTTTCGCTGCGGGCGTTGAGCCAGGGTGCCATGCGATTCGACAAGGCAACCAACGAAAGCATCACCGGGACTTCCACTAACACGCCAACGACGGTTGCGAGCGCCGCCCCAGAGGTGATGCCAAAAACGCCGATGGCCACCGCCACTGCAAGTTCAAAAAAGTTCGATGTGCCGATTAAACAGGCCGGTGCCGCGATGCGAGAGGGCAGACGTAAATACCATGCGCCGGTCAATGCGATGCCATAGATAAGGTAGGTTTGCAGCACCAAAGGAACCGCGATGAGCAACATCACAAAGGGACTGTTGACGATGGATTGCGCCTGCAAACCGAATAAAATCAATACCGTAAGGCAAAGGCCGATCACCGCTGTTGGTTTGAGGCGTAGTTGAAATTTCACCAGGGCTTCAGGGCCTTTGCGTAGCAGCCACCAGCGCACTAGCATGGCTGCGATGAAAGGAATCACGACATATAGCAATACCGACAAAGTGAGCGTGGCCCAAGGCACCGTGAGTTCGGTGAGGCCGAGGAGTAGGCCGGCGATGGGCGCGAATGCGAAGATTAAAATTACATCATTTACAGACACTTGCAGCAACGTGTAGGACGCGTCGCCGCGGGTCAGTTGGCTCCATACGAACACCATCGCCGTACAAGGCGCGACCCCGAGCAAGATGAGTCCGGCTAAGTATTGCGCTTGATTTTCTGGCGAAATGAAGTCCGCGAACACCATATAGAAGAAAAAATAGCCGAGTGCGAACATGGTGAAAGGTTTAATCAGCCAGTTCACGACCAGCGTAAGGATAAGGCCTTTGGGTTCGCGGGTGGCGAGCTTGATGGAGGTGAGATTGACTTGCGTCATCATCGGGAAAATCATGGCCCAAATCAGCACAGCGACGATTAGATTAACTTGCGCGTATTCCGCTTCGGCAATCCAGGCAAAAAGATCGGGGACCAAGAGGCCAAAAGCAATGCCACCACTGATGCACAAGGCCACCCAAACAGATAAATAACGTTCAAAAATTCCCATTAGCAGCAACGCTCCGGTATCGGTTCCATGTCCTTCAGATTATTCGACGCTTGTTCGAACGTTCTCGAATTCTGCTCGACAACATCCTTAGCGAGTTGCTGAACCCAATCTGGAAGCGCTTGATTTAATGAATAAAACATCCATTGGCCACGACGTTCCACAGTTACCAGACCGGCATTTCGCATAATCCCCAAGTGCCGCGACACCTTGGGCTGCGGCTGATTCAACGCGCAGGTGATTTCACACACGCAAAGCTCACCTTTCGCGTGCAACAAACCTAAGAATTCAACCCGATGTGGGTCTGCTAATGCTTTTAGTTGCCCTGATATTTGCTCAATCATATTTAAATATCCGAATATACACATATACAAATATACTACACCCATCCGTTTCTCAACAACACCCCAACATTTCCGCCCCAGGGGTGGAAGTCGAACTTTTCTCTCTTTTCAACATTTCCGCCCCAGGGGTGGAAGTCGAACTTTTCTCTATTTTCAACATTTTCGCCCCAGGGGTGGAAGTCATACTTTTCTCTCTTTTCGAGAACGGTGAAATCGGCGTGGAGCCTCCGTCAGTAATAGGGTTTAACAGTTTCACCCCAGGGGCGTAACCTATGTTTTGATGCAGCTCCGCGAGATTCACCCCAGGGGCGTAACCTATGTTTTGGTGCAGCTCCGCGAGTTTCACCCCTGGGGCGGAACTGTTCAACCTTGCGCGTTTGGGGTTGTGTTCTACACTAAAAGCGAGGCTCATAACCATTAACAAAGGAGGCCCTCATGAGATGGGTATCCGGAATGTTGTTAGCAGTAGCAGTAACCATGTTCGCTGCTTGTAGCCCGGCAGAACGCGAGGAAATTCAAGCACCTGAGCGTGGTGTTACTGAAGCATCCCTTGAACGGGACGTTCCTCCATGTCAATTAACTCTCGGTTTTGAAAGCTGGGAACCCTACCAATATATGAGCGCTGGTGGTGAAGTTGGGGGCGTTGATATTGAGATCGCAAAACGCGCGTTGTCTCACATGAATTGCACCCTTCAGGCGCAGCAAGGCAGCTGGATGGAGCTGATGGAATGGATTCAAAATGGCGACATCGATTTCGTGATGGGTGCATCGCAAACGCCCGCTCGAGATGAGTTCGCGTGGTTCTCTGTACCTTATCGTAACGAGCAGTTCAGCCTGTTTGTGCGCGGCGACCGGATGTCGCAGTACAATCAGTCGAATGTAGAAGAGTTTCTCGCCGCCGGCTTGCGAGTGGGAACGGTGAATGAGTACTACTATGGCGAAGAGCTGCAGAGCTTGATGTACGACTCTGAATATTCGACACAATTTGTGGGCGCGATGTTAAATGAACTAAACGTAGCACGAGTTCTGGATGGTGAAATTGATGGCTTCCTCGAAGATAACCTCGTGGCCGCGTCCATTATTCGTCGGCGTGGCTTAGGTGCCTTTATCGACAAGCATCAAATTAGCCTTCCAGCAACGGAAGTGTACGTGATGTTTAGCAAAGAATCCGTTGATAAAGAGCAAGTTGAGGTATTCAACGACGCGCTCCAAGAGCTGATAGACGAAGGCTTTATCGAACACGTCACCAATAGATACAGCTTTTATTAGGGCTTAGATTCAAACAATTAGTTAGGCCTCGTGGTGGAAACCGCGAGGCCTTTTTCTGTCAAAACACAAGTTCCGCCCCAGGGGCGAAGATTTCGGAGACCGCCTAAAACATGGGTTTCGCCCCAGGGGTGAAACTGTTGAAACCCTTTCGTGCGGCGGGTTTAAGCCAGTTTTGTCGCTCGCGGAGATGTCTAAAAACACAAGCTCCGCCCCAGGGGCGAAGATTTCGGAGTTCACCCCTGGGGCGGAATTGTTCGAGAGCCTTGTGGTATGATAGCGGCAAACGGCACCTCTAAACGATAAGATATTAATATGACTGAATTTTTAACGGCGTTGTTAGCCGTCGCAGCGGCAGAAATGGGTGATAAGACTCAATTCATCGCCTTAGTGTTAGCGGCCCGTTACGCCAATCAGAAGTGGGCCATTGTGATCGGCTTAGTGGCTGCGGCAGCGTTGATGCATGGGATCGCCGGAACACTTGGATTTTTCGTCGGCGATTTGCTCAATGGCAAATGGGTCGCTCTAATCGTCGGTGTAATATTCATTGCGATGGGGATGGCTATTCTGGTATCACCCAATGAGAAGCCCGACGAAGCCACGGATGTTCCAAAAAAGTATCTTCACTTGGGAGCCCTTGGGGCAAGTTTTCTACTCTTTAGCGTGTCTGAAATCGCCGATAAATCACAGGTGGCGACTATGATGCTTGCGGCCCATTACGACAGCATTCTGCGGGTAGCGTCTGGGGCTGCGGTAGGTATGACGTTGGTTGTGTTGCCGGTGATTTTTTTTGGAGCTTGGTTAACTAAGAAACTTCCGCTGAACGCGATTCGATACGCGGGAAGTGGTATCTTCGTGATCATCGGTCTGCTAAGTTTATACGAATATTTCAAAGGGTAAGCGCAAAAAACAGAGTTTCACCCCTGGGGCGAAACTGTTGAAAAAGGCTCGGGACACGAATTTCACCCCTGGGGCGGAATTGTTGAGCGACGGAGGGCGGGGATGACGTGGGTTGTAGTAACAATGGCGTTGGGTGGTCTGGGTTTGCTGCTGCTGGGTATGGGTATGATGACCGACGGCCTAAAATCCGCGGCGGGCAACAAATTGCATCAGTTCCTCGAGCGTTCCACACAAACAAAGTTACGAGCCGCTTTCACCGGGTTTAGCATTACTGCGATCGTGCAATCGTCGTCGGCGGTTATCGTCGCCACACTCGGCTTTACCAATGCCGGGATGCTGCGTCTAAAGCAGGCCGCTTGGGTCGTGTTTGGAAGCAACGTCGGCACTACCATGACCGCATGGATCGTCGCCCTCGTCGGTCTCAAACTCAAAGTAGAAATCATCGCCTTGCCCCTGATCGGCATCGGTATGCTGCTGCAACTCTTTATGAAAAAGTCGCGTTGGGCCCATATTGGCCTTGCGCTCGCGGGCTTTGGTGTTCTTTTCCTAGGCCTCGGACTACTCCGAGATGGCTTTATCGACGCAGCCGAATGGATTCCCATTGACCGCCTCGGCGCCACCGGCTGGTACGGCATTCTCCTTGGCGTGATCGCCGGAGCCGTGCTCACCGCCCTGATACAAAGCAGCTCGGCAGCGTTAGCCATCATTCTTACTGCGTCCGTAACCGGCGTGCTCTCCCCACTACTCGGCGCATCGCTGGTAATCGGCGCGAACCTCGGCACCACGGCAACGTCGCTACTCGCCTCCATCGGCGCTACAACGAATGCGAAACGTTTGGCGATGGTTCATCTTCTAGAGAAGGTATTCACCGGAACCATCGCGCTCACTTTGCTCGTCCCGCTCTGGTGGGTCTCCAACTGGCTCGCCGGTGGCGACGGGCGTACGAACATAAGCACCGGCCTGGCGCTATTCCATACGCTATTTAACTTGCTCGGCATCTTGCTGATGTGGTTTTTGTCCGACCATCTATTGCGCTGGGTGGAACGCCTGATCAAACAACCAGAACTCACCTCCGAGAAGCCCCGCTACTTAGATAGTACCGTGCTAGCCATGCCCGCCATGGGGGTGCCCGCGATGCACAACGAAATCAAACGTGTTTTTAAGCAACTCCTTGCTCGAGGACGCAAGGCCATCGATGAAGGTGCGGAGCCGGCTCCCGAAGAAGACGTCAACACCAGCGTTCTGCTCGATGCCATTGCAGACTTCTCCAATAAACTCGGTGCCCAAGGCAGCTTGGAAGAATTTTCCGAAACATTCTTAAACCTGAACTGGGCCCGAGAAGAGTGTGTGCAGTTGCGGGTCTTGTTTCACGAGTTACAAGATACTCCGAGGGAAGATATCGATGCGGCGCTGACCCCAGAACTCAAGAATGCCTTTATGGAGTTGCTGCTCACCGGTTCGCTCAAGCAGCTCAACGAAGCTGAGCGAGAAGATGCGATAGCGCACGTGAAAGCCTTAAGAAAAAGCCGCCGCACGGATCTATTGGCGCAAATCCGCTCCGGCGAGATTACCGCCCCAGAAGTGACGCGCCGCCTACAAGTAATCGCGCTCTTCGAAGAGAGTACCAAGCGCGTGATGCGCATCGCTGATGTCATCTACCCCGTACCAGATCCCACCGACTAACACATTCCGCCCCAGGGGTGGAATTCACGGAGCTCCCCCAAAACATACTTTACGCCCCAGGGGTGGAATTCACGGAACTCCCCAAAAACATACTTTTCGCCCCAGGGGTGGAACTGTTAGATCGCACTCCCGGAGAGGGCTACACGCGGATCTCACCGTTCTCGGAGATAGCGATAAACTCGAGTTTCACCCCTGGGGCGGAATTGTTGAAAGTAGCGGAGAACTCGAGTTTCACCCCTGGGGCGGAGTTGTTGAAAGTAGCGGAGAACTCGAGTTTCACCCCTGGGGCGGAGTTGTTGGGAGGCTGGAATTGATTTCGGGTATAAAAAAGGGCCCCATCAAGGGGCCCGAGCTAAACAGCGGTATTAAAGCGAGCGGAAATTACCGCACTGCGTCGAGGAACAACCAGTGGCGTTCGTATTGTTGCAAGATATCTGAAATCACTTGGTCTTTGCTCCAGCCGTAGATATCGTAATCTTGTCCGCCTTCGCGCAGATGCACTTCCGCTTGATAGAACTTGAGTTTCTCGTCGCGGCCTTTGCGCACGTCGCGCATTACAAAGCTCGGCGGGCGATACTCGCGCGGACGCACCGAATAGAAAAAGTCCATTTCATCGCCGTGCTCCGTTTGCAGCCAAACCCGACCGTCGTCGCCGCGCTCAATCTTCACAGTTATATTCTGCTTCTCAAGCTCAGCGGCTACCGCCGTCATCGCCGCTGTCGCCGTGGTATCGATAAAGGTCAGCACCTCATCTTTACTCGGCTGGCGCACTAAGCGGCGCAATTGCTGCTGCCAATTCCCTTGAGCGGCCGGCGCATTTAGTGCCGATTCCAGCGACACCCGTTTCACCACTTCAAGCCGCAGCGCCCGGATCAAGCCCCAACACATCAAGAGCATCACGATGGAGAACGGCAGCGCCGAGGCAATGGACGCGGTTTGCAGCGCCCCCAAACCACCGGCGAGCAAGAGCGCAATGGCAATCAAGCCCTCCAATGTACACCAGAAAATCCGCTGCCAGGTGGGTGAATCTTCGTCGCCGCCGCCAGAGGTAATAATATCAACCACCAGTGAGCCGGAGTCCGACGAGGTTACGAAGAAGGTCACCACCAAAATGGTCGCCACAATCGAGGCGAGGGTGGAGAACGGTAGCGCCTCAAAGAACTGGAACAACGCCACCGACGAATCCGCCATAACAGCGTCGCTCAACGACGTCATACCTTCCATCAAAATAAGATGAATTGCAGTATTCCCGAAGAAGGTCATCCACATAAAAGTGAAGCCCATCGGCACCAGCAGCACGCCTGTCACAAACTCACGAATGGTGCGGCCGCGTGATACTCGGGCAATAAACATGCCCACAAATGGCGACCATGCAATCCACCAACCCCAATAAAACAAAGTCCAGCCGCCCAGCCAGGTGTTAGGCTCACAATCAACACAGCCCTCCTGCATGCCGTAGGTGCTAGGGTCGTAGGAATACAAATTGAAGGTCATACTCACAATCGACGACAAATAGGTGCCAATGTTTTGCACCAGCGATTGCAGCAAGTACACGGTTGGGCCGGCAATCAATACGAAAATCAGCAAACCGACAGCCAAGAAAAGGTTCAGCTCCGAAATGCGGCGAATACCGCCGTCCAAGCCGAGCACTACTGATACCGTCGCGATAGCAGTAATAATCACAATCAGAGCAATCTGTACCCACACCGATTGATCAATGCCAACCAAGGCGTTAAGGCCAGAGTTGATTTGCAGTACCCCGAAGCCAAGCGACGTCGCCACGCCGAACAGGGTACCGACCACCGCAAAAGTATCCACGGTGTGACCAATAGGGCCATAAATCCGGTCGCCGATCAAAGGGTAGAGCGACGAGCGAATGGTGAGCGGAAGATTATGGCGAAAGGCAAAGTAAGCCAGCGACAGCGCCACCACCGCATAAATCGCCCACGCATGCAGGCCCCAGTGGAAGAAGGTAATGTTCATGGCCTCGCGGGCGGCGTCGAAGTTCTCACCCACGCCCACCGGTGGCGCAATATAATGCATCACCGGTTCCGCGACCCCGAAAAACATCAAACCAATCCCCATACCGGCACTAAACAGCATGGCAAACCAGCTTTTGTAACTATAATCGGGAGTAGAGTGGTCAGGGCCGAGCTTAATTAAACCAAAGCGCGAAAACGCCAAATAGGCCACAAAAATCAGGAAAAGGGCGACGACCATCACGTAATACCAGCCCACATGCGTCATAATCCACGATTGCACGGCGGAGAAAGTGGCGTTGGCGGTAGTCGGGGCGAAGATCCCGAAAAATACGAAGATGGCGGCAATTACCCCAGAGCCAATAAATACAGGGGGATTCCATAAAATGCGTGGTTTAGCGGACTCAGTGCCCATGTTTTCTGCCCTCTTTTGGGTGGTCAGTTTTGTGGTTTTTTTGCGAGCATGAATTCTCACTCTGATGCAGAGACGAATACACGTTTTTTCAGTATGATAGCAGAAGAATAAATTTTCGAAGGGAATGCGGGCATGTTGTTGGCGTTTGTCGCGATTATTTTTGGATTGGTGTTGCTCATTTGGAGTGCGGATCGCTTCGTGGAAGGGGCCGCGGTGTCGGCGCGACACTTTGGTATGTCGCCGTTGCTGATTGGTATGTTGGTGATCGGTTTTGGTACCTCAGCGCCCGAAATGGTCGTGTCGGCCTTTGCCGCCGCGCAAGGGAACCCGGGGCTCGCGCTAGGTAACGCGTTCGGTTCCAATACCGCGAATATCGGTTTGGTGTTGGGCCTCACCGCCGTGCTGGCGCCTATTACCGTGCATTCCAACGTGCTGCGTCGGGAAATGCCGGTGCTTATTGGCGTCACCGCGCTCGCTGGTTTGGTGGTGTGGAACCTCAATATCACCCGGCTCGACGCCATTATCCTGCTACTCGTATTCGCGGTGGTGATGGTGTGGACGGTGAAACAGGGCATGGGCGGCGACGACACGCTTGGCTCCGAGGCCCTAAGCGAGATCGACAGCCACGCCATGCCCATTCAACGCGCCATAATGTGGCTGTTTGTTGGATTGTTCCTGTTAATTGCCAGTTCGCGCGTGTTGGTGTGGGGCGCGGTGAGCGTCGCCGAGGCCATGGGCGTGAGCGATTTAGTGATAGGGCTTACCATTGTCGCCATCGGCACCTCGCTGCCAGAATTGGCCAGCGCCATAGTTGCAATTCGCAAAAACGAACACGACTTGGCTTTGGGTAACGTGCTCGGATCAAACTTATTTAACACACTGGCTGTAGTGGGGATTGCGGGTCTAATACATCCGTTCAGCTTTGAGCCAGCGGTGCTGAATCGCGACTACGTGGTGATGGCATTGTTCACCCTCGCGGTGCTCGTTTTTGCGTTCCGTCTCCCGCGCTGGAAGCGCCCCGGACGCATCAACCGCATCGAGGGCGCGCTCTTCCTCGCCGTTTATGTCGGCTACTTGGCCTGGGTAGTGCTAGCGCGGTAACTCTTGAACACTTACGCTCAACAGTTACGCCCCAGGGGTGAAACTCAGACGTAAAGCGATTTCCGAAAATCGTAGAATCGCCTACACCCCTCGTCATAACTGAGTTTCAACAGTTACGCCCCAGGGGTGAAACTCGTGTTCGGAGCTACTTTCAACAGTTGTGCCCCAGGGGTGAAAGCCGTGTTCGGCGCTACTTTCAACAGTTGTGCCCCAGGGGTGAAACTCAGAACTGCGGCAGAAATTAATTTAAAAACAGAGGTTTGTATGAGTCAGCAGAACATGTCCGAAGACGCCGTAATTACCGCAAACCGCCTCACTTGGGCGGGGATTGTGCCCTTCATCGGCACCGCTATCGTCGGCGCTATTGGCTTTTATCAGGCCCAGATGTTGTCGATATTTCTAATCTACAGCGCGGTAATCCTATCGTTTCTAGGCGGCATTCACTGGGGCTTGGTAATGGCGGGCAAACTCGAGCGAGCGCAAGGCTCACTGATCATCAGCATGCTGCCGCCGCTAGTGGCTTGGGCCGCCTACGCCTTCTGGCCACCACTGTGGACACTCGGTTTGCTCGGCCTCATGTACCTATTTTGGCTCAACTACGACCTGTCGCGAATAAGCGACAAGTGGTATCAGAACATCCGGCGGCCGGTGACCTTCGTCGTGGTAGGGTCGCATTTTCTTTGGTTTATCACCATTGCTACTGAGCTGCGCGTGGGGACGGTATCGTAATGAATGGGCAGATTCAGGTGCTTGGGTGCTCTGGTGGGTTGGGTTCTGAAACCGGATCGACCTGCATTCGCGTGGGGAAGTCGGTGCTGATCGATGCGGGCACCGGGCTGAGCAGCTTGCGCCTCGAAGCGATGCGCGAGATTAAACACGTGATTTTGACCCATGCGCACATGGACCACATCGCGTCGTTGCCGATGTTTTTAAGCAATATGTTTGAAGATGTGGACCACCAGGTGCAGGTGTACGCGCTACCACATACCATCGAAAAGCTACAAAATCATATATTTAACGACGAAATTTGGCCCGATTTTACCCGCTCTATGGGGCCGTGCGGCCCTGTTCTGAAACTGCATGAAATTCATCCCGGCGATGTGTTGGAGCTCGAAGGCCTCACATTTACCCTATTTCCGGTAGACCACACTATACCAACCGTGGGTGTGAGCGTGCGCGGGGCGTTGGGGATTGGTTTGAGTTCGGCTGGGGCACCTGAGGCGGGCGCGCAGAATCCAGCTTCTGAAACTTGGAGCAGTTGCGAGGAACGTGCCGGCACCGATCAGCACTTCGTTTTCACCTCAGACACCACCGCTGGCGAACTCCTCAACCGTGAGCTCAACAAACTCGGCGCGATCAACGTGCTAATGATCGAGTGCTCATTCCCCAACGAAAAGCACGAACTCGCTGTTCACACCAAACACATGACCCCAAATATGGTCGATGCCACATTAGAGAACCTCAAAATTGCTCCAAAAGAGGTATGGATTACCCACCTCAAACCCTCCAGTGAAACCAAACTCCGCCAACAACTCCGCCACCACCACATCCTTTAAGCGACGATTGCGGGGAGCATTGGTGGTATTGCAAATGATAACGATTGTCATTTCGGTGCAAGTCTTTTACACTTACCGCATTGGAAGAAGGAACTTAGGTTATGAAAATAAAAGCTCTGTTTGCAGGATTTGTGGTGGTGTTGGCGTTTGCAATTAGCGTCACGGCATGCACGCCGCGCGACTCCGAAGAAGTGAATATTTACTCGTCTCGAAATGAAGGCCTAATCAAGCCGTTACTCGATGAATTTACCGCGGAAACGGGTATTCGTGTGAACTTGCTAACCGGTTCGGGCGATGGTCTATTGTCGCGTTTGCAAAGCGAAGGGCGCAATAGCCCCGCAGATTTGTTCCTCACCGTTGATGCCGGCGCTTTGCATCGGGCAAAGGTCGCAGACTTGTTCCAACCGGTGGGAAGCTCAACGCTAGATAGCGCTATCCCAGAGCATTTGCGGGATTCCGAGCGTCTTTGGTACGGATTGAGCATGCGGGCGCGTCCGGTGTTTTACGCAATTGACCGCGTCGATCCAGAAGAAATCACCGATTATTTAGGCCTCGCGGATCCAAAATGGCGGGGACGTATTTGCGTTCGGTCGTCGGATAATGTCTACAACCAATCGATGGTGGCGGCGATGATCGCGCACCATGGTGAGGAAGTTACGGAGGAGTGGGCTCGCGGTTTGGTGGCCAATTTTGCGCGCAACCCTGTGGGCGGCGACCGCGACCAAATTCATGCAGTTGCTTCAGGCCAGTGCGATATAGCGATAGCGAATACTTACTACTTTGGCGGAATGACGCTGAGCAGTGATGCGACAAATCAAGATACGGTGAGCAAAGTCGCGATTGCTTGGCCGGCGCAAGGCAGCCAAGGCGTACACGTAAATGTTTCCGGTATTGGCCTTCTCAAGCATGCCCGAAATGTTGATAATGCGCTGAAACTTATGGACTTCCTTGCAGGCGTTGAGTCGCAAGCATGGTATGCCGAAGTGAATTCCGAATACCCGGCAAATCCAGCCGCGCCGTGGAGCGAAGTGTTGGAAAGTTGGGGTGAGTTTAAGGCTGATGAATTGCCGATGAGCGCCCTAGGCGAGAACAACTCCGCCGCGGTGCGTTTGATGGACCGAGCTGGCTGGCGTTAATTGACTTTAATGTGAGTTAAAAGTGAGTTTGTATTGAGTTTCACCCCAGGGGCGAAGTTGTTGAAGCTGCCTCAAAACACAAGTTTCACCCCAGGGGCGGAGTTGTTGAAGCTGCCTCAAAACACGAGTTTCACCCCAGGGGCGGAGTTGTTGAAACGCAGGTGGGGCGGGCAGTGCGGAGCGATTCGGGTGATCACGGAGTTGCCTCAAAACACGAGTTTCACCCCAGGGGCGAAGTTGTTGAAGTTGCCTCAAAACACCAGTTCCACCCCAGGGGCGGAGTTGTTGAAGCTGCCTCAAAACACCAGTTCCACCCCAGGGGCGGAGTTGTTGAAGGCGGGGGCAGCGCGATGTGTTGGATGCGAAAACAGCGCGGAATGCAAAGAAAACAGGATGTAGATGGTTGAAATGATTCGCCACGGTTTAGCGGCCGCGGGTAACAATTTGTGGAAACAACTGCGCGACTGGTCTTTACCGCTGGTCGCGTTGCTGATCTGTCTGCCGCTATTGGTCGTTGTGGCGAGCTTCTTTGTGGGCTTGTTTGGCGCCGAGCAGCGGGAAACCCTCAGCCATTTATTTAGCACCGTGGTTGGCGAATATGTGCGTCATTCAGTGATTTTGCTGATTGGCGTCGGGCTGATTACCCTTGTGATCGGGGTCACCGCGGCGTGGCTCACCACCGCATGCGAGTTCCCCGGTGTGCGTTGGCTGCGCTGGGCACTCTTGCTGCCGCTTGCCATGCCCGCGTACATCACCGCATACACCTACAGCGGCATGCTTAGCTTTGAAGGCCCGGTACAAAGCGCGTTGCGCGCCGTCACCGGTTGGCAACTGGGCGACTACGCCTTCCCCGAGATCCGCTCACTCACCGGCGCAGTGCTCGTGATGGGCTTCGTACTCTTCCCTTACGTGTATCTAATTACCCGCGCGGCCTTTATCGAACAATCCCGCGCAGCCATCGAAGCCGGACGCACCCTCGGCCTCGGCCCTTGGCAAAGTTTCTATCGCGTCGCACTCCCCATGGCGCGGCCCGCGATCGCCACCGGCGTCACCTTGGCGTTGATGGAAACCCTTGCCGATTACGGCACCGTTCATTTTTACGGCGTCACCACCTTTACCACGGGCATCTTCCGAACCTGGTACGGCATGGCCGACCCAGTAGGCGCTTTGCAACTAGCGAGCATTCTGCTTAGCGCCGTCGTGATCTTAATGTTGGTGGAGCGCATCTCGCGTAAACAATCGCGCTATCATCACGCCGGACGCAGCTCCCAAGCCACGCGCCCAATGCGTCTCACCGGCATGAAAGCCGCGCTCGCGTTTACCGCCTGCTTCCTCCCAGTACTGTTCGGTTTCGCATTACCGGCCCTCCAGCTCATATTTTGGTCGGCGGACCGCTTTGCCATCTGGAGCGATCCAAATTTCTGGACCCTTGTACGTAATAGCTTAATCCTCGCCGGCCTCGCGGCCTTTATCACCGTGATGCTCGCGCTTTGGTTGTGCTACGGCAAACGCGAGGCGATTCTCAACGGGCGTCGCGCGGCCAATACTCGACTTACGCGCGGAAGCGTCGCCTTTGCATCGCTGGGCTACGCCATTCCTGGCGTGGTCATCGCCGTCGGCGTCATGGTGCCCTTGGCTTGGCTCGACAACCGCATTATCGATTTCAGCGAAGCCTGGTTCGGGTTCAACCCCGGATTGCTGCTATCAGGCACGATCGTGGCGCTATTGTTCGCGTACACGGTGCGATTTTTGTCGATCTCCATACAAACGGTCGATTCAGGACTGAGCCAAATCAGCAAGGCGATGGACGAATCAGGACGTATTTTAGGCTTAAAATCGCGAGAAATGCTCACGCGCATCCATTTTCCGCTATTGCGTACAAGTTTGCTCACCGCGGGCATCCTCGTGTTTGTCGATGTGCTCAAAGAATTACCCGCTACCTTGGTGCTAAGACCTTTTAATTTCAATACCTTAGCGGTACGAGCCTATGAAATGGCGGGGGATGAACGCCTCGCCGACGCCGGTCCAGCGGCCCTAATGATTGTTCTCGCAGGGCTGATTCCGGTGATATTATTGAGCCGTGCCATGAACCGTCGACAGCATTTGCAGAATGAGATTCGCGCCGGCGAACCGAAACCAGGAGAGATCTATGAGCCTGTTAAAACTCAGTGGAATTGAGGTCGGCTTCGGCCGAACCACAATCGTCGACGACGTTACCCTTTCCTTAGAAGAGGGCGAAATCGGCTGTCTGCTGGGGCCGAGCGGCTGCGGGAAAACCACATTATTGCGTGCTATCGCGGGTTTCGAGCCTTTGCAGGGCGGTCGTATTGAGCTCAATGGCAAGCTAGTGAGCTCGCAAGCACAACTGCTGCCGCCGGAGAAGCGCGGCGTCGGTATGGTGTTCCAAGATTTCGCATTGTTTCCGCATCTTACCGTGTTCGACAACATCGCTTTTGGCATTCGCGAGCAGTCGCAAGATGAGCAAAAACGCCGGGTGCATCAACTGCTCGAGCACGTTGGTTTGGCGGGGTATGGCCCCCGTTACCCGCATCAATTAAGTGGCGGTCAGCAACAACGCATCGCCTTGGCTCGGGCCTTGGCGCCCAAGCCGCAGTTGCTGTTGCTCGATGAGCCGTTCTCATCCCTTGATGCGGAGCTTCGCGAGTCGTTGGCCACGGAAGTGCGCGCGTTGCTAAAAGAAGAGGGGATTACCGCGTTGTTAGTGACCCACGATCAACAAGAGGCCTTTGCGCTCGCCGACAAAGCCGGCGTGATGTATCACGGACGCTTGCTGCAGTGGGACACGCCTTATGGCTTGTATCACCGTCCGGCGCACCATTTGGTAGCGGATTTCATTGGCGTCGGCGTGCTGTTGCACGGTTCAGTCACTGAGGATTTGAAAGTCGATACAGTGCTCGGATTGCTGCACGGCGACGACGTGCCGCGCGGTACCGAAGGCGAAGCGGTGGATGTATTGATTCGCCCCGACGATATTGTGATTGACGAAAGCAGCGAACGTCGCGCCAAAATTGTCGCTCGCGGATTCCGTGGCGCCCACTTTTTATACACCGCTGAGCTGCAAGACGGCAGCCACCTCATTTGTATGGCCCCATCCCACCACGAATATCAAATAAATCAAGAAGTTGGCCTACGCCTCAACATGGACCACCTTGTCCTCTTCCCCGCCGGCTACTGCGATACCTAAAACAACTCCGCCCCAGGGGCACAAAAATCGTAGCTCAGCTAAAACAACAGTTTCGCCCCAGGGGCACAAAAATCGTAGCTCGGCAAAAACAACAGTTTCGCCCCAGGGGTACAAAAATCGTAGCTCCGCTAAAACAACAGTTTCGCCCCAGGGGTACAACTGTTGAAGTTCAGAGCGGCTGCGGAATAGGGAGCAATTCGACGGAGCTCGAAAGCAGCGGAAAAGGTGAGTTTCACCCCTGGGGCGTAAATGTTGAAAAGAGCGGGAAAGGTGAGTTTCACCCCTGGGGCGTAAATGTTGAAAAGAGCGGAGAACCTGAACTTCACCCCTGGGGCGTAAATGTTGAAAAGAGCGGAAAAGGTGAGTTCCACCCCTGGGGCGTAAATGTTTAGCGGAACCCGAGGTGGTCAAATATCGAACTGCCATGTTTACAAGATGTTACATTTAGGTGCGTGCAATGAATGGCCAAATTTGTAAAAATGATGTCAACAACATGTAGATGAAGAAGATTTGCGGGCGTGGCGCGCGCGTGAACATGACAAAAGGAAGCCTGTATGAAGAAGTATTATCCTTTCATTGCCAGTTCAGTGGCGCTACTCGTACTCACCGCATGTGGCGGTGGTGGTTCCGGAGGTGGCGGTGGCACTGGTGGTGGCACTGGCGGCGGTGGCAACACCCCGCAAAGCTATACCGTATCCACAACTACAGGTACCGGCGCTTCCATTACCCCTGCGTCCGCTACCGTACAAAGCGGGAATACCGCCGAATTTTCAATTGATTACGACGACGGCTACGAGCACAACAACGCCCACGGCTGTGGCGGTTCATATAGCGATGGCACCTACACCACAGGCGCAATTAGCAGTAACTGTACCGTTACCGTCACCGCACGTCGCATCCAGTTCACAGCATCCGCCACCCTCGAAGGCGGCGGCTCGATTACGCCAGAAAGCGAAACCGTCGACGCCGGCGAAACCGTGACCTTTACCGTCGAGCTCGACCCTTACTACAGCATTACCAACGTTAGCGGCTGTAACGCCGAAGAGCCCGTTGAAACTGGCGATCAAACATTCACCATCGAAACCGCCCCAATGGACGCGAACTGCGAACTCGCAGTAACCGCAGAAACCCCAGGACCAGACGTATTCTATGACGTCAGCGTCGACATCCAAGGCGAAGGTAGCGTGGATCCAGAAAGCGCGCGCGGCAATTTTGGCGATACCTTCTCGTTCACCCTAACCCCAGCCGATGGCTTCGAACTCGGCGGTGCAACAGGTTGTGACGGCACCCTCGAAGGCGATGTCTACACCACCGGCGCACTCGTCGGCGACTGTACCGTTACCGTTCGATTCCTCGATGAAGAAGCAATCTTCTTCGCCGATGAAAACCTCGAATCCGCGCTGCTCGATCATTTCGGTCGCGATGCGGGTGACAGCATTACCGCCGAAGACATGGAAACCCTGACCTCGCTCAACCTCGATAACAAGAGCATCATCAGCTTGGCAGGCATGGAAGCGGCGATTAATTTGCACACGTTGAGCTTGTTCCGTAACAGTCAGCTGAGCAACCTCAGCCCGCTGCGCGACCTGCCGATCACAAACCTGAATGTGAACGACACCGCGGTAAACTCGCTAAATATAATCGCCGAGCTACCTATTGTGACTCTGCGTATTCAAGATACTGGCGTCACCGATTTAACGCCGCTTGCCGGCAAAGATAGCCTACAAACACTGATTTTTTCCTACACCGAGGTGAGCTCGCTTAAGCCACTGGAAAATAACAGCAATCTGCGCACCGTGTTGTTCTACGATACGCCTGTCCGCGATTTGCGTCCGTTGGTGGCATCGGGTATGACAAACGGAAACGTGCAGGGTTTCGGTTGTATGAGTAACACCCACCGCGCCACCGCAAGTGCTATCGATACGCTCCGTGAGCGCGGAAATTCGGTCGCCACATTGAACCGTCAAACTCGCTTCGATTGCGGCGACTATCGCCCAAATATCGATGGTGATGTTGAGGTATCTTTTGCCGACGACCAACTTCACATCGACTGGACCATGAGCTCGAACGGGGACTTAAGCGATTTGGCCTGCGAGATCCATTTTGACCTCTACGACCAAACCGCGCGCGTGCCTTACGAAGTGATTGAGCCGTGCGACACCACCGGCAACCTCACCGTGAATGCCACACAGTCGGCTTATCGGGTTACCGTGTTGTTCGACGACGGCTTGGATGCCCAGCATCGCGCCGATGCACCACGTATTCAGAAAGATGGCGTGGCGCACGACGTTCGCTTTGAAACCGCAGATTGGGGCCAGGTGATGTTAAAAACCTCGCCGCTGTTAGTGCCTAATCGTGCGGCCATGTTCCGTGCTCATATCGCTGGACCAGCCGCCGCGAGCGTTCCTACCGGACGCCTTGAGCTCAGCCTCAATGGCGACAGCACCACGCTGGATATGACACCTCCGAACGGATTAGTCGGCAACAAAGTTCACGGTACATTGAGCAATTCGTTCCATACCGAAGTGCCAGCGCAATGGATGCAAGATGGCCTCACCGTGCGCGTGCTGATGGATGGCGACGTGGTGCATGAGCAAACGCCGAAGTTCTCGCCGGAAATTCCGTTGTATATCACGGTTGTACCTATGGTGATGAACGGCGTTACGCCAGTGGTGCCAGACGATGAAACAATCATTGAGCAACTGCAAGTACATTGGCCGCTAAGCCGTATTGAGATACGTCGACGCGCAGCCTATACCGTGCGCAATCAAGACGATGTTGAAGATGCCGCAGACTTGCTTTATCAGCTACAAGATTTACGCGCAGCAGACGGCGAATCTGAAGGTAGCCACTATCATGGATTCTTCGATTTCAACGAAGTGGGTGGAAACTCAGCGGGTGTCGCATTCGTGCCAGGACGCGTGGGCGTAACCTGGGACCGCGCCGATCGCATGGACACCTTCAGCCACGAGATGGGGCACAACTTCTCAATTCGTCACATCGATTGTGGTAACCCAGCAAACCCAGAGCCAGATTTCCCGTACAATCCAAGCTCAATTGGTAGCGTAGGGGTGAACCTCGATAACGACGAATTGATTTCGCCAAGCAACCATGCAGATGTCATGGGCTACTGTCGCCCACGCCACATCTCGGATTGGGTGTATGAAAAAGCGCAAGATTATCTATTGCTTGCACCATCACAGTCGTTCACCACAGGCGGTGAAACCGCGAGCGACACAGCTAACAACAATGTACTTGGCGAGAGCGCCGGCACCGTCACGCGGATTAGCGGTGTAGTGCATCCGTTCAAGGGCACCGTCGTGCGCAGCATGATGGAAGTGCCGCGGCCAGCTGTATTGGATGGCAACAGCCCGTACACGATTTTGGCAAGCGACGCCTCTGGCAAGCAATTTAGCGTGCCAATCAGCGTGATTGAAGACAGCACCACGCAAGGCACCGGTACCGGCTATTTTGAAGCCTATATTGATATGCCGCTGGAATCAGTTCAGCATGTGCAGATCTTCCGCGGCGAAGCGCAACTGCTCGATACGCCAGTAGACGACACCCAAGTGCTGTATTATCGTCGCCAGTAGAACGTAAAGATCGAAACAAGGGGGTGCGAACGCGCCCCTTTTTTCTAAACTAAAATTAGTACCCAACGCACCGCGTTGGCAGCGAGGCCGAGATGATAATCGTACCCAACGCACCGCGTTGGTAGAGAGGCCCAGGCCACCCCGAAGCGAGAATCAACGCGATACGTTGGGTACTGGGGCGTGTTAGTAGCAGCCCAAACAGGATATGAGCAAGGAGAACAATATGAACTTACCGCAAAGCATGAAGCTGCTCGGAGCGATAGCAGCCATCGGGTTGCTCACGGCCTGTGAAGACCCAAGCGAACAACTGGGTAATTACGACACCGATAAGCCGTCGAAATCGAGCGCAGAATGGCTGGAAGACGCGCAGAGCCTTACCTTAACCGGCTCCATTAGCGAAGATCGCAGTAGTGCGCAGCTTACCAATATAATCCCTCAGCGCTCACCAGCGCGAGCTTCGGAAGGCATGTATGTTGTTGTTACTGAAACTGCCGAGGGCGTGCGTAATCAGTACACCTTTGATGTGCAAGAACGCTCAAACAATGGACGTAAGAACTTCAGTGTAACCATGCCGGTGAAAGACATCTATAACCTGCGTGTGTTTATGGGGCCCGATGAGCTGTTGGCAATTACCCAACACCAGACACCAGAAACCGATCAAGACGCCCTTGATGCAATTCGCGTGTGGCGCAGCGACGGTCGCATCTGCTTCCAATGGCCCGCCGACGAATTTCCGCAAGCCGGGTTAGCCTGGCGCGACAGTGAACAGCATCGTCATTTAATGTTTGCTGATGCCGCCGACAGCGAAGCCTGCGTGTCCGACACCGACGTTCCTGCCGACGTGCAGTACGTGGTCACCATCCGCAACCAACTCTTCGTACGCCAAGCCCTGGTGAAATAAACAACACTTACGCCCCAGGGGCGAAACTCGCCGAGATCACCGAAAACAACAGTTCCGCCCCAGGGGTGGAACTGTTAAATCCCAGCAGCTATGCGGCATGCGTCGCGGTTTCCCGGCTCACGAAAACAGCGCAAAACATGAGTTTCACCCCTGGGGCGAAGTTGTTGGAGTTCGCCCCTGGGGCGTAAGTGTTTGGGTTTCACCCCTGGGGCGTAAAGGTTAGGCTAGCGCGCTGCGTTGGTTTCATTGTTAAAGAGGGGGACGTAGTCATCCAAAAATATACATTGTGCGTATAAGTATAAAATTTGCATAAAGTATTAAAAGCGGCAATCATAAACTTTAGGTTGATAGGAAAACCAGCTACTGGAAACTACAATGTCGAGCAAAGCCGAAACTCAAGTTGATTATGTGAGCACTTCGCAGGCCGCTAGAATGTTAGGCGTCTCTGTGGGTACCGTTCAGCAAATGGTTGAGAATGGTGAGTTAGTTGCCTGGAAAACCGTCGGGGGACATCGGCGAATCGATCAAGCATCCGTTATGTTGCGAATGGATGGACATAAGAAAGAATTCGTAAAATCGCAGCACCAAACCTCGATGGCATATACACAGCCTCATCGTAAACTTTCTATTCTAGTAGCTGAAGATGATCCGCTGGCAACTAAAATCTACGAGCACACGTTTGCACCGATGCACGACCGTATTGACGTAGCTTATGCTAAAGATGGTATTGAAGCACTGCTTCATCTAGGACAGCATCCAACAGATTTACTCGTCCTCGATTTAGATATTCCTCACGTAAATGGCTACGAAATGCTACGAAAAATCAAAAATAACAAAGACCTTACACGACTTTGCGTGCTCATTGTGACGGGGTCAAAGCTTGAACAAAATGATTTAGAACGACCAGAGCTTACTAACGTTAATATTCTTTCTAAGCCACTCGATCGGTCATTCTTGCGCGGATACATCGCAGGATTTCTAGATGTATCTCAAAAGAAGTTTGGCGACATATAAAACAGTTTTAACAATTTTGTTGATTATGCTGAAAATGGCGTTATTATTGGTTTTGTGCTCAATAAAAAGCCAAGTAATATGCCATCGCAGATTAATAAAAATAACAAAATAGAAAATGCGCGAGCGTGCTATCCAACCATTCGAGCGGTCATCATCGATGACGTCCCAGCTTCTATGCTGGTTTACTCGTGGTTGCTTCGCAAAGAAGGCTACGATGTTACGTGCATCGGTACAAAGGAGGAACTCACTCACTTTCTCGCTGATAGTCATCGCAATATTGACGTATTCGTTGTAGATACCTCGCAGAAGAACCTCGCGGCGCCCGAAATTATTACTCTTTTAAATGAGCACAAGGTTTATGCTCACTCAACGAAAGTAGTATTAGTTGACCAAGATGAAAGCTCAGTTGCTCAACTATCGTTTGCAGCAGGTGTTGTAGAAATCATCACGAAGCCATTCAATACAAAAACGCTTGTCTCAAGAATCGCTGTGACGCAGGCGCGTCGGTTACTGGCTCGAAATTCAGATTACACAAGAGATATACTTACCGGACTGCCAAATTATGCCGGTATTCTCACTTTTTTTGAAAAGGTTCCGGCACAGGAACATGCGGATTTTTTCGTCGTTTCTGCTGAGCTCGCGAACATTACTACTATTAATAACTTGTATGGTTGGGAAGTAGGTGATTATGCGATTATTGCTTTAACAGAGAGGTTTCGGAGCATTCAACCAGTAGGGTCTTTTCTCGCACGTTATAGTAGTAAAAAATTCTGCTTCATTTGCCCGGGCACTTCGCAAGCAAAAGTCGAACAAATACTGCGTAAGATCAAGGCTGTTGCCTCAAAGCGAGTAAATACTGGTAAAGAATCCATCTTCATCCAGCTCAACTTAGGGTATGCACTGAGTGAAGGCCCAGAGGGCCTATCCAATGCGCAGCAGAATGCCGATTTGGCAGCCAATCTAGCGTCAAGTTCTTCAGGTTATCATGCGATTAGTTATACGCCAGCGGCTAAACAAGCACTACAACGTGCTTACTCGATCCGACATGAAATTGAAACCAAAAGGCTTCAAGAACAATTTGAGATGTATTTTCAGCCCCAAGTTAATATCAGCACTTATACGGTGGTGGGATACGAAGCTTTATTTCGTTGGAGTTCGCCCAGTCTCGGCTCAGTAAGCCCCGCAGAGCTTTTCCCAATTCTTGAAAATAGCGAGCAAGTTCACGAAATAGGTCTTGCGGTTTTTCAAAAGTGTTTTATTGCATTACGCTCATTTCCAGAACGTACCTCAGTTGCTGTGAATGTCTCTGCTCGTCAGTTAAGCGAAAGGTCCTTTGCAGATGATGTGGTTAGATTGGCAAAACAGCACGGTGTTGATCCCTCCCGTATAGAAATTGAAATAACCGAGTCGGGTGCCGTTGATTTACATGGTGTCGCGAAAAACAACCTTTCGTCACTTGTATCTTACGGCTTTCCTCTCGTGTTAGACGATTTCGGCGTAGGGTACGCGAACCTAAATTACTTATTAAAAATTCCGTTGAAGAAATTAAAGCTAGATCGGGTATTTATTCAGGGATTAGCTACAGATTCGAGCGCTGGAAACATCGTAAAGAGCCTTTGCTTATTAACCAGATTAGAAAATATAGAATTGCTCGCAGAAGGCGTGGAAACAAGAGAGGAACACAGAGCATTAACGCACCTCAATGTTAGCCTAGGTCAAGGGTATTTCTACGGCAGGCCGGAGCCGCTGAAGTTCTGGTGTAACTCATGAGTTGGGAATATGCATCAAGGAATAGGTAATGACTGGTACCAAGAACAAAGAAATCCATAGAGTTCTGTGTGCACTAGTTGCTGATTTTGAGAACGACTCAGATTTCGTTAGTGATTTCTTACTCACTGTGAAAACAGAAACCTCAGAATATGCATCGCGCACAGAACTGCTTATAGATCACCATAATAAAATCAGCATTACCGAAGTAAAACGAATCGCGCACCTGCTTAAGTCTGCCGCGGGAACCTTGCATTTAGATGCAGACAGCATAACGGCAAATAGCTTAGAGCAAGAGTTCGCCGAGCTCGAGCACAGTATGCAGGATATTTCAGCGAGTCAGTTGCAACGATTAAGAAGTACAATTCTGAAAGTTCACGCAACCGCGTCAAACATGCTAATGGAGCTAGAGTCATGGTAACGCCTGTCGCTAATATGGCAGTACTTTTCGAAGCCATTGAAGAGGATTCCGTTTCTCTATTCTTTGAGCCTGTTGTGCGTGTTTCTCAAGCGGCCACCTCTCTGTACGCATTGCATTGTGGCATAGATGCCAAATCGCTGAACTTCTCTGAGCAAGAGCTGGAATGTGTTTTAAGTACAGCAGAACGACATGGGCTATCAGGGGTTATTGATCAGCATTGTATAAGGTTAGCGATGCGGGAATTTGCAGGTTCTAGCGTTTTGAGTATGGAGCCAAAACTAACGCTTCTCATAACAGCAAACTTAGATTCTTTCTCGAGTCCGGCTATTGTTCGAGATATGCAAAAGCAAGCGAACGCATTGAATTTTGACCTCTCCCAATTGGTTATTTGCATCATCGAAAGATCGTCCAGTCGGATGTTCTCTGAACAAATTGATGTAATGCGCGAAGCTATTGAACTTGGCATTCGTTTTTGTGGGGTCCATACAAAAGCGTTTCCAACCCGCATCGACTTTTTGTTACAGAAAGAATTTACGTTGCTCAAAATTAATGAAGATATGGTTAAAGAAGCCATTACCAGCCAGCCGATGAGCAAATACTTTCATAATTTTTACGATAGTGCGCACAATCTTGGCAAACAAGTACTTATTTTCGGTGTCGAATCAGAACAAATGCTGCTTTGTATGCGTGCGAATGGATATGAAGTTCTCGCCGGAAAATATTTTTCGGGCCCACTTTCGCGTGAGCAGACTGAAAAAATGGTTCTATATTGGCGGAACCGTGAGATTCATGTTTCCTTGCGTACGTCGCGTTCCCATAAGTTGGGGCTTTTGCATATTTCAGCTCTTGAAGATTTCTCTAATGACCCAAGAGTCGTTTTTTTGAGCCATCATCAATGATGATGCTCATTCACTGACTGACGCTCCCACAAGGTTGATGAAGTCCGATGAATAGCTTGCCAAACACCACCGATAATCTTTTAATTAAGATTGCTCGAGAATACCTTAATTTGCCAATTGATCGAGCAGATGAAGCGATTCAACGCTCTCTGCGGGAGATGGCAATCTTCGTTGGGGCTGATCGAGCCTACATCTTTCGTTACGACCTTGATTTACTGACAACGTCAAATACGCATGAGTGGTGTGCAGAGGGAATTACTGCAGAAATCGATAACCTGCAAAATGTCGACATCGAACACATACCGGAATGGTTAGATGCCCATAAGAACGGTAACGAAATGTACATCCCCGACGTGTATGCACTGCCGCTCGACTCTGGTGTAAGAGGTCTCCTTGAGCCGCAAGGCGTTAAAAGCATTATTACCATTCCAATGCGAAATAATCAGGAACTTATCGGTTTTGTAGGTTTTGATAGCGTCCGAACACATCACAGATATACCGACAATGAGCGAAACCTGCTCTGGCTATATGCGGAAATGTTGGTGAATATTCATGCACGCGAGCAGGGAATTGCAAAAATTCATGTGGAACGTGAGCGCGCAGAAAAGGCAAATCAGGCGAAATCGCAGTTTTTGGCTAATATGAGCCACGAAATTCGAACGCCACTCAATGCAGTTATAGGTTACAGCGAGCTTTTAGAAGAAACAAAGCTAAGTAATCAGCAGCGTGTGTTTGTCGAAACAATTCATTACGCGTCGAATATTCTATTGGGAATCGTGAATGACCTTCTCGATTTTTCAAAGATTGAGGCAGGAAAAATAAATTTAGAGTGCAGTGTTTTCTCGATAAAGAAAATCGCAGATAAGTTGAAAAGCGTTTTCAAAGAGAAAGCAATATCTCGAGGAATTGAGTTAGATTTTGTCGTGGATCTAAAGGGCCGAGAGTGGGTAAGCGCCGATGAACTCCGGTTTACCCAAATTTTAATGAATCTAATCAACAATGCGTTGAAGTTCACCTATACAGGTTCGGTTGGTGTCACCATTATTTGTACGGCGATTCATAAAAGGCATGCTGATTACCTGATTTCCGTTGAAGACACAGGTATTGGTATGGATGCAGAGTTCCTAACACGTTTGTTTGAGCCTTTTGAGCAAGCGGATGAGCCAACCAGCAGACGCTACGGCGGAACTGGACTCGGGCTAGCGATCAGCCAACGCATCGCAAATGCGTTCGGAGGTGCAATTCATGTCGAATCCGAATTGGGTCGAGGTTCGAAGTTCTACACGAACCTATCATTTAAAAATGTATCACCACCTCAGCCTAACAATAAAAACGATACCAAAATGGTAAGTGCGGGTATTCCAGATCTCACAGGTAAGTCAATATTAATTGCCGAAGATGTAAAGTTTAACCGCGATTTGCTGCAATATTTATTAACGCCTGCTGGATGTAAACTAACGTTTGCAGCAAATGGTCAAGAGGTTGTCGATTGTGCGCTGAAGGATGATTACGACCTGATCTTGATGGACTTGCAGATGCCAATTCTAGATGGGTTTGATGCGAGTAAGCGAATTGCAGCAAGTAAGCCACACACATTAATTATTGCCCTGTCGGCTGCGGCAACAGAGCTCGATCTAGCACGTACAAAAGATTGTGGTATCAGCTTACACCTAGCAAAACCAATACGTCGAACGCAACTTTACGATGCAATTTATAATGCTATGAGCGCCAAGTCGTAGCCAACGCACCGCGTTGGCCTGCGTTGGGTACGATTATCCCTTCAAGCTCCGGCCAACGCGGTGCGTTGGGTACCATCACCCGCGAAGCTAAGTATCCGTCGCGCAGGAAACCTCAAGGGCGGGAAAGCGTTCGCGGAGCACATCGCGGAACTGGCGTTGCACGTGCGCATCGCCGTGCACTAAACGCACTTCACTCACATAAGCCGTGCCGCTGGCCAAATCGCCGACAAACTCCATCAACTCTTGTTGATCCGCGTGTGCAGAATAGCCGCCCAAGGTATGAATTTCAGCACGGATATAAATGCGCTCGCCCTCAAGATCAACATAGCCGCCGCGTGGGCCCCAGCGCTGAATATCGCGCCCCGGCGTGCCTTCCGCCTGAAAGCCAACAAATACCACATCGGTGCGCGGATCCGGCAAAAGAGCCCGTAGATAATTCACCATGCGTCCGCCCGTACACATGCCGCTCGCGGCAATCACAATGCAGGGATCCGCAGTGCTGCGCAGATAATTCACAATGCGCACATGCTCGTCGTGGCTGTTTACCGTATGCAAACGCGAGAAATTCAGCGGGTGGCGCTGCTCCTCCAGACGCTGGGTGGCCTCGCAATCCCATAAATCTTTCATGGCCCGATATTGCTTAGTAAATTCCGCCGCCATCGGCGAATCGACAATCACCACCATCTTCTCCCAGACACCGCGGTGCGGCGAATCAGGGTTGTTACGCTCCTGAAAAATGATGTCTTCAAGCTCATACAACAGCTCTTGGGTGCGGCCAATACTAAAAGCCGGAATCAAAATCGCACCGCGGTCGCTTACGCAATGCTCGACAATCGCCTTCAAGCGCGACGCCCGTTCCACGCGATTCTCATGGTTGCGGTCGCCGTAAGTACTTTCCAGTACCAAGTAATCCGTGCCAACAGGCAACGGGCATGGATCCGGTAACAGTGGCGAGTTTTTGCAGCCTATATCCCCGGAAAACACTACGCGTTTGCCACTCGGGCCCACCTCACATTCCACAAACGCAGAGCCCAAAATATGCCCCGCCTGATGAAAACGAATCTGCAAATCATCATGCACCGACACCCATTCTTGGTAATCCACTGGCACCAGCAACTCACGAATCAGTGCCGTGACTTGAGCAATCAAGGCACCGTTACGGGTCATACCCACTTTTAGCGCATCCTCAATCACTAAAGGCAGCAAGTGCGCGGTGGCGCGGGTGCAATAAATGGGTTTTCGAAAGCCGGCAATCAGCAGCCAGGGCAGGCGACCCACGTGGTCGATATGACAATGAGTAACCACTAAGGCCTCGACATGTTCAATTGGAAAATCAATGGCTTGGTTGTCTTGCGTGGCGGAACCCGGCGAGGTTTCCGCGCCTTGAAACAAACCGATATCCACTAACACCGACTGCTGCGGGTTAAACCACAACTCATGACAAGACCCAGTTACACCCGTGCGGGCACCGTGGTGAATGATTTGAACGTCCATGAAAAGCTTCCTTGTGTTTGTTTTATATACAAATGTTTACCGCACAACGTAAAAAATGAAAAGTTTTTTTGCGGTGAAAACATAAGTTTCACCCCAGGGGCACAATTGTTGGAGGTGGCCGAAAACATGAGTTTCGCCCCTGGGGCGTAAGTGTTGAAAGTCAGCTGTGGTAAGGGGGGCGGGGAGTTGTGCTGCTCTCGGAGATGGAGGGAAAACCGAGTTTCACCCCTGGGGCACAATTGTTGGAGGTGGCCGAAAACATGAGTTTCACCCCTGGGGCGTAAGTGTTGAAAGTCTGATGTGGTAGGGGTGTAAGGGGGGCGCACAAACACGGAAATAAACACGGGGCTGGCAGATTGCACGACAAAATCAGAACTATTCTCGAAATTTGCAATCACATTAGATATACGTGGGGTTTGTTGTTCTTCAGGCGTGCTTTCCGCAAGCGGACGCAACACACCGGCATCACCAGATGGATTCGTAACTATGACCACGCAAGCTTCTGATTTACGTGAATATCAGCTGTCTTTCTGGGGTAGTCAGCAGAAATTAAACGAGATTACCCTGCCACGAACAGCGTCAGTTTTTCGGGTGATTGAAACGGCGGCACTAGCCTTAAAAGCAAACCCTGAAGCGCAGTATGCAGAAATTACCGGCGTGAACGGCAATACAGTGCAGGTTCAGGATGCAGAGGATTGGTTCACCGTTATGGGAAAAGCATTTAGTTTGAAATAGATCTTCAAGGCGAATTTCGCCTTTTGGGGGCTATGGGGGCCCAAGGGCCGAACAGTCATGTTCGGCCCTTTCTCTTTGGATACGACTATTCTCGGGAGGGCCAACGCGGTGCGTTGGGTACGATTGTTCTCGGGAAGGTCAACGCGGTGCGTGGGGTACGGGGATTCGCAAGGAAGGCCAACGCGGTGCTTGGGCCACGATTGCCACGCTAATCAGGGGATTGGGCAAAGAACGGAAGTGTTGCCATCATAGCGCGCTTTTTATCTTCATCATTTTCTTCGACGGAGCCGGCAATATCATCAGGTTCTGGAATAGAGGGAGAGTCGTTCGTTGACATGAGTGCCTCCTTGGCAAATTCTAATTTATAGAAGTCCTAAGTTTCTTAAACGATAGCTCAGAGCAGTAATTGATACGCCCAAAGTATCCGCCAGTGAAGAAACGGAAGAAGCTTGTCGTAGCAGTGCAGGCATGTACTTACTTGGCATTAACAGTTCAGCAGCGAAGGCATTTGCTTCCGTTTCTTGAGGGTTTGAATTCTCAAAACGGTCGTCCCGAAGCATACGAGTTGATTCGTCAACATGTTGTAGCAACACATGACCTAACTCGTGGGCTTGTGTGAAGCGGGCGCGAGCGGGATATTCACTCTCGTTAAATTTGCAAACAAAGCCAGTTTTTTCATCGAACTCAGCACTTCCGCTCGCGCCTTGCAATGCTTCGCGACTTGCGGGGATAAGCTGAATTGGATGATGCTCGTCACCATTTGCTGCTTTCATGCGCAACCTACTTGCAATTGCTGCAGGGTCTACAGGAAACTTTTTATCCCATGCGAGTTCAAGTGCCTTTTGGGCAGCAGCTTGTGCACGAATGATGGACATATAAACCTCCTATGGTTGAAGTGATTATAACATCACTTTACTTTGCTTAACCAATTTTCAGCGATTGCGAAAGAAAGGTGTAGTGCAGTTTCAATTGTAGCCAACGCGGTGCGTTGGGTACGGGGGTAAACATGGCCAACGCGGTGCGTTGGGTACGGGGGTAAACATGGCCAACGCGGTGCGTTGGGTACGGGGGCAAGCATGGCCAACGCGGTGCGTTGGGTACGGGGATTGCGGGAAGGCCAACGCGGTGCGTTGGGTACGTTTAAACCATCTTAATGATGGCGTCGGTGGAGGGGTCGAAGGAGAGGTCTTCGCCGTGCAGGGCGCGGAAGGTGTCTAGCGCCACTTCTTTGCCTTTCTCCACGCCAGGCTGATCGAAAGAGTTTAGGCCCCAAATTAGCCCTTGCACGAAAATTTTATGTTCGTAAGCGGCAATAATGGCACCGAAACTCGCCGGGGTGAGTTCGCGCAAGGCCAACAGTGAAGTAGGGTGCCCGCCCGGATAGTTCTCGGAAGGGTTGTCGGAAGCTGAGCCAAAGGCCATTAACCGACGATGGGCCAAGCAATTCGCTACCGCCAAGCGCTGTTGCTCCGCCAACGCCGCTTGTACCCGAGCAGAAAAACGCTTGTCGGTACGGTGCAACACCAGCACAAAATCTGCCGTGAATTGGTCGTGGCCCTGATGCAAATGCTGGAAAAACGCATGTTGCCCATTCGGCCCAAAACCACCCCATACGATAGGTCCGGTAGGGTAATCAATCGGCTGGTTATCATAGGTATACTGCTTGCCGTTCGATTCCATATCCAGTTGTTGCAAATAGGAAGGCAACATCCGAAAACGACCGTCGTAAGGCAAAATCGCCAGGTTGTTAATGTCGCGCTCTTCGCGGTTATATACCCCAATCAGCGCCATCAGCATTGGAATATTCGCTTCCACCGGCGCCGAGGCGAAATGCGCGTCCATTAAGTGCGCGCCTTCGAGCATTTGCTCAAACACCTGCACGCCACAGGTGGTGGCAATGGATAGCCCAATCGCCGACCACAAGGAAAAGCGCCCGCCGATAGTTTCAGGAAACACCAATTGGTTCGGCGCAGGAATCCCATAGTCGTCCATTTTTTTCGCGTTCGCCGACACCCCAATAATATGATGCTCCAGCCAATCACTGGCGCTTAACCCCAAGGGTTCAAAGGTTTCCAACATCCACTCGCGGGCGGTATCCACGTTGGCAAAGGTGTCGATGGTGCCAAAACTCTTCGACGACACAATAAACAAGGTAGTTTCAGGATCACAAATGGGCAGCACCGCATACAGCTGGCCGCCGTCCATTGACGACACAAAATGCGTATCCACATGATGCTCATGAATGTCGGTGGCAAATTCACGCAAGGCAAACGATGCCATCAGCGGCCCTAAATCAGAGCCGCCCACACCGATATTTACAATGTCGGTAATCGGCTTGCCCGTGGCACCGAGCCATTTCCCGGAACGCAACTTACGCACCATCTGGGCAAACTTGGATTTATCCCCCTCGCGTACCACCGAGTACTTGCCCCGGCTGAGCACATGGGATACCTCACGCCCTTCAGACGCATTCAAATAACGGCCATTAAGCAATTGCTCTCGCTGTTCGTTAAAATCAGCAGGAAGCTTGGCCTGCGCATAGCCAGAAATTTGTTGGTGGGTAAGGAACTGATAGCTCCAGTCGTACACTAAACCATCAAGCTCCGTGCGAAAAGACGAGTCGGTTAAGTGTGCTTCACTATGGCGGTGCGTGTCGTTCATGAGTGTAAAAGTCCTTTTTGTTCCGTACATCGTGATGAGCAATATCTGGAATACAAAGATGAAGTTAATGGTAGACGGAATAATCACCATCATTCAAGCGTTATATTCTAGGCGCGTGCGTGAGCGTTTGGGGCTTTTCCCATAGGCTGAAATCACGTACAATCAACGGGATTCCGAGTAAGATAATAATAATATATTCAAAGGCGCTGTGGGGCGATGTAGATACGCCATAGGAATGCCAGAGATCCAGGCCCAAGAGAAACCACGGAAAACCAATAAGATAAAGCGCTTTACGCTGTACACAACGATATTTAAGGATGTATCGGAATATGCCGGCATGGTACGTACTCCACTGCAAAGCACGCCAGGAAGAGCGCGCGAAAGCAAATTTGGAACAACAGGGTTTTCGCACCCTGTGCCCTATGTTTACCCATCAAAAACGCATTGCCGGCAAACGTAAGCTGGTTCGCGAAGCGCTATTCCCGAACTACATCTTTATCCAGTCTGAACCCGAACAACTAAATATTAACGCCCTGCGTAGTACACGCGGGGTGCGCACCATTGTGCGTTTTGGCAACCATATTGCCACCGTGCCTGAGAGCATTATTGAACATTTTGAGCAAAGCGCAGAACAAGCCGACAATAACGCGGTTTCTTCCCTCTTTGCGGCCGGGAGCCGTGTGGAAATAATAGCCGGTGCATTTGCCGGGTTGCAGGCGGTGTATCACATGCCGAAAGGTGATGAGCGCTGCATTGTGTTGTTGGATATGCTGGGCAAACAACAACAGCTTGAGATCGAAGAAGATAAGTTGATTACAACCTAACCAACGCACCGCGTTGGCAATGGAACAAGAATCGTACCCAACGCATCGCGTTGGCCACAACACAAGCTCCCCCGGGATTTAGGGCCCTGAACCTAAGGGCGGTAGCGTGTCTGGGATATGTACCCAACGCATTGCGTTGGCATAGAAACAACAAAGGAATCTCTCTAAAAATGAGAAAAATCGCAGTCGCCGGAACCGGCTACGTAGGCTTATCCAACGCAGTGCTTCTGGCACAACATAATCACGTTACCGCTGTGGATATTGTTGAAGAGAAAGTGAATCTCATCAACAACAAGCAATCTCCGATTAAAGACGATGAAATTGAGCGGTTTATGCGCACAAAACCGCTTTACTTGAAAGCAACAACGGATGCAAATGAAGCTTATAGAGTTGCGGAGTTCGTAATTATTGCTACGCCGACAGATTACGATCCAAGAACCAATTATTTTGATACAAGCTCGGTAGAGAAAGTAATCGCAATCGTACTAGAGGTTAATCCAGCTGCTGTAATGGTAATCAAAAGCACCATTCCAGTAGGTTACACTCAAGAGTTACGAGAAAAGTTTGCTTGCGACAATATTATCTTTTCACCCGAATTTCTGCGGGAAGGCAAAGCACTATACGATAATCTCTATCCAAGTCGCATTATTGTCGGAGAGCGCTCTAAGCGTGCTGAGCTTTTTGCAGAGCTTCTCGCTGAGGGTGCGATTAAAAAAGATGTACCGCGCTTATTTATTGACAGTACAGAAGCCGAAGCAATAAAGCTCTTTGCAAACACCTACCTCGCAATGCGTGTGGCTTATTTTAATGAGCTCGATACATATGCGGCAGTACACGGTCTAGACACACGGCAAATAATTGAGGGAGTGTGTTTAGATCCGCGAATTGGCAATCATTACAATAACCCAAGTTTTGGTTTTGGTGGGTACTGTTTGCCAAAAGACACAAAACAGCTCCTTGCAAATTATGATGATGTGCCGCAGAACCTCGTACAAGCTATCGTTGACGCAAACCGTACCCGGAAAGATTTCATTGCCGATGAGATTATTTGTAAAAACCCGAAAGTCGTTGGGGTATATAGGTTAGTGATGAAAACCGGCTCAGATAACTTCCGGGCTTCAGCAATACAAGGCGTAATGAAACGTATTAAAGCAAAAGGTATTGAAGTTGTGGTATATGAGCCCGCATTAAAAGAAAAAAACTTTTATAACAGCAGGGTGATTAGTGATTTTTCTGAGTTTAAACAAATAAGTGATATCATTGTTTCAAATCGTTTTTCGGCAGAGCTAAACGATGTTGGGGAAAAGGTTTATACCCGTGATTTGTTTAATAGTGATTAAGTTAAATTGTGAATTGAATACTATTCATAGTGGAAATAATCTTATTTATTGGGATGAATTAATAGGTTAGTAGCTATGTTTAACTCAATCAAAATAACACTAAATAGCAATGAAAGATCCGGGAGTTTCCGTAACGGAAACGAGGTGTTTTTTTGCATATGTAGTAGGAATTACAATGAAGACTAACCAACATGAAAAACAGCAAATAGCACAGACAACGGTAAGACAAAATACAGCTGATGAAGAAATAGACTTACTCGAGGTTATGCAAACCATTTGGGCGGGGAAGTGGTTAATCATGGGAATTACCGCAGCATTTGCGATAGGCTCTATGCTGTATGCTTTAAGCCAGCCGAATATTTACCAAGCGGAAGCAAAACTCGCCCCCACAAAGGAAAGTCAAGTAAACTTTGGTGCATTTGGCGGTCAGCTAGGTGGTTTAGCTTCAATTGCAGGAATTAATTTGCCGCGAGGTCAGGTAGATAATTCGCAACTGGCACAAGAAATAATGAAATCCAGAGTATTCTTGACCGATTTCGTAGAGCGTCGTGAAATATTACCAGATTTAATGGCAGTCGATAGCTGGAACCCTAACTCAGGGCAAGTAACGTATTCTGCTGATGTTTATGATTCCGCAACACAAACTTGGTTGCGTGAAGTAAATCCACCAAGGCAAGCTGAACCTTCTAGCTGGGAATATGTGCAAGAGTTTAGAAATATACTGCGTGTAGCTACGGATGGAAGTACTGGTTTAGTCACAGTCAGTATAGAGCATAAGTCGCCAGTTATTGCGAAACAATGGGTCGACTGGATAATCGAAGATATTAACAACGAAATGCGCCGCCGCGATGTCGACGAAGCGCAAAGTAGCATAGCATTTATAGAACGTGAAATGGATAATACCCGTCTAGCGAATACACAACAAGTTTATGCTTCGTTGCTAGAGCAACAAACCCAGACCATAATGCTGGCAAATGTGCGGCCCGAGTATGTATTTCGAGTGATTGACCCCGCTGTTGTGCCTGAACAAAAGGCGAAGCCAAGGCGGGCGGTCATGGTTATTTTAGGAGCAGTATTGGGCGGTATTTTGGCGTTGTTTGTGGTTTTAATCCGAAGTGCAGTAGGAAAATACTACAAAGATAGATAGCCTTTTATACAATGATAAAATTAATTTATTCAAAGGACTAATTATGCTGAAATTTGCTTTGTTAGGTTGCGGGCGAATTGCAAAAAGACATTCTGAACTTCTGGGAAACCAACAGCTTAAAGATGCAAAGCTAGTAGCTGTTTGTGATATTGTTCTTGAAAAAGCTCAAAGAATAGGTGAGCAATTCGATGTTCCATATTTCTCTGACCTTGATGAAATGATGAACAGTGTTGATATAGATGTTGTGACTGTGCTCACCGAGAGTGGTCACCACCCTGAGCATGTAATACACATAACGAAATATAGAAAACATATTGTAGTTGAAAAACCAATGGCATTAACTCTAGAAGACGCAGACAAGATGATTAAGGCGTGTGATGAGGCTGGAGTCAAGCTATTTGTGGTTAAGCAGAATCGTTTTAACGTTCCTGTAATGAAATTACGAGAGGCTGTTGAAGCGGGGCGATTTGGAAAACTGGTTTTAGGCACAGTTCGTGTTCGTTGGTGTCGCCCCCAAGCATATTATGATCAAGATCCATGGCGAGGAACGTGGGCCTTAGATGGAGGGGTGTTAACTAACCAAGCTAGCCATCATATTGATCTGTTAGAATGGATGATGGGTGAAGTAGAAAGTGTACAAGCAATGAGTGCAACTGCACTTGTAAATATTGAAGCTGAAGATACCGCAATTGTGAATGTTCGCTTCAAGAACGGTGCTTTGGGCATTATCGAAGCGACTACAGCCGTTCGGCCAAAAGACTTAGAAGGCTCGTTATCAATTTTAGGAGAAACTGGAACGGTCGAAATTGGTGGATTCGCAGTAAATCAAATGAAAGTTTGGAACTTTACAAACGAGCAGAAAGGGGATAAAGACGTAATGAAAAAATATTCCGTTAACCCACCTAATGTTTATGGTTTTGGTCACCACGCATATTATGAGCACGTAATTGACTCAATTCTGAACAACACAAAGCATCTCGTCGATGGATTGCAAGGGCGTAGAAGTTTGGAGCTCATTAATGCCATTTACGAATCAATTGAGACCAAGAAAGAAGTTTTTTTACATTTCAAGCCAGAGTATTGTCGATTAGGGCAAAGAAATGAAGCAACCTAATATAAAAGGTATTACGGTACGGGATGATGTGGATTTCGGCGAAAACGTTACTATTGTTGAGCCTGTTAATCTTTATGGTTGTAAAATTCATGATGAGGTTTTTATAGGGCCGTTTGTCGAGATTCAAAAAGATGTAGAAATTGGCAACAGGACTCGTGTCCAGTCCCACACATTTATCTGTGAGTTAGTAACTATTGGAAAGGATTGTTTTATTGGACATGGCGTAATGTTTATAAATGATAGCTTTTCAGAAGGTGGACCGGCTCGCGGTAAAAAATCACTTTGGAAGAGTACTAAAATTGGAAATCAAGTTTCAATTGGCAGCAACGCAACTATCTTGCCAGTTCAAATTTGCGATGACGTTGTAATTGGAGCTGGTGCAGTGGTCACTAAGAGCATTACGAAGCCAGGTATATACGCCGGAAATCCGGCAGTGAAAATAAAGGATTTAAAGTAATATGGTTAAGTTTCTAGATTTAGCGGCGCAATACGAAACCATAAAAAATGAAATTGATACAGCCATACGAGATGTAATTACAAAGTCGGCCTTTATCGGTGGAGAGTATGTTGCTAAATTTGAGCAAGAGTTTTCTGATTATTGTAATGTCTTGCATTGTGTAGGTGTTGGAAATGGCACTGATGCACTTGAAATAGCAATAGAAGCCTTAGAGCTTGAACATGGGTCGGAAATCATTGTTCCCGCAAATTCGTTCATCGCTAGTTCTGAAGCAGTGACTCGCAATGGGCATAAAATTGTTTTCGCTGATTGTGACGCACAATCCTATGTGATTTCAATTGAGGATATCAAAAAGCGAATTACCTCGAAGACTAAAGCTATTATTGCAGTACATCTTTATGGACATCCTTGCGATATGGACGCTTTAAAGGAGTTAGCGAATCTGCATGGTTTGTATATCATTGAAGATTGTGCGCAAGCTCATGGAGCGGAATATAAAGGACAAAAAATAGGCTCAATCGGAGATATTGCCGCATTTAGCTTTTATCCGGGAAAAAATCTTGGCGCCTATGGAGATGCAGGCGCGATCACAACTAATAATGCTGAGCTAGCAAGAAAGTCCCGAATGATCGCAAACCATGGTCGTATTGGTAAATATGACCATGAATTTGAGGGGCGTAACTCACGTTTAGATGGCTTGCAAGCAGCAATTCTCTCGGTGAAATTAAAGTACCTCCCAGAATGGACTGATAAACGTATTATTGCCGCTGAGTACTATCTGTCTAATTTAAACAATGTTGAACAAATCACTTTACCTGTCCGGCACGAATGGGCAAAGCAGGTTTACCATTTGTTCGTTATTCGCTGCACGGAGCGTGACGACCTTGCAAAACATTTAGCTAATCAGGGAATTCAAACTGGCGTGCATTATCCTATTTCCTTGCCAAAATTAAAGGCATACGAGTACGCAAAACAGGCGAATGAAGAGCTGTTTTCCAACAGAGTCGACGCTACACTTTTAAGTTTACCTATTGGTGAACATCTTAATATTCATGACCTTGAAATAATTACAAAATCTATTAAAGAGTATTTTGGCTCTAAATACATGTAATTTTGTCGAAATATATTATTGTATTATGCTTGCAATGCAATCATACAAGAAGGGCTCATGCTTTATCTATCCGGTAAACGTGAAACTACTTGATGAATACTTATTTTCGGATGCGATAGTTTGGAGTATAATTTGCAAAGTTCAAAGCACCGTATTTGTGTGTAACCCTGATTGCAAAGCTTTGAGCTCTCCAAAAAGTCGAAGTTATAATAATTACGTTGTATTCTCTGCACCTATAGGGGATATTTTAATCATCCCCTCCCCCTTTCTTCCTAAGAAAGTTCAATTTTCTGATGGTGTTTAGGTTGTACTAGCCGAATAGTAACAAAGTTTACTCAATAAACTTTATTCGACTTGTCACTAAATAGACTGAAGCCAGTTTAAATTTTAAGATGCTATATATTTGGCCACTCAAGAATTTGACAAAGTGAGACGGAAACGAAATAAATGAATAAGGATACAGTTATTTTACTGGGTGCCGGATTACCTCACGACGGAGTTAACCCTTCTGTTCTGCACCCTACGCTTGGAGAAAATAGATTATTAGATTGGCTTTTGCACACTTTAAAGAGCGTGAATGATCGACCAATTTTTATAGGAGGGTATCAATTAGAGAAGATTAAGCGAAGCTACCCAAACCTTATTACTCTAGAGAATCCTGACTGGCTCGCAAGTAAAGCCGCTTATTCCTTGATTTATTCTATAGAACACGTTACGAATGCCGCGGTTATTTCTTACTCGGATATCTTATACCGACCTCAGGCTGTTGATGCCATTTGTAAAATTGATAGCGATATTGTGGTCGCGGTTGATACCCATTGGAAGACCCGGTTTGCTGGAAGAACTTATGAAGATCAAGCAGGGAGCGAAAAGGTTTGTATTTACGATGGGACTATAATGAGAGCGGGGGTAGACATTTCTATTAGTCGGGCGGACGCGGAATTTGTTGGTCTAGTAAAGTTTTCCAACGCGGTTATATGTTATTTGAAGCGGTATAAGGCTCACTTATTAGAAACTCATGTAAAGTTAAATTTGTCCGATTTAATAGAAACGCTACGAATGGTTGGTTTTGAAATATCATATGTTGATGTTAAAGGGGATTGGGCAGAGCTTAATCAACCCGAAGATCTTGCTCATTTTGTCTTGGGTACTAAAGCGCAAACTCTTCAACGGCTCCAGTCAATGGTGAAGCTTAGTAGAATTGAGGATCAGGTAAGTTTTACCCTATCTGAGTGGAGGAATTCCGAAAATCAGATTATCAATAAAATCAAGAAACAATTTAGTCAAGGGTATGTTGTTATAAGAAGTAGCGCACTTACTGAAGATGGTTTTAGTGAGTCTAATGCTGGGGCTTATACGAGTTTGCTCAATATAAGTATTGAGACTGAGTCTTTACATAACGCTATTGAAACAGTTATTTCATCCTATCCAGACGACAACCCGGATAACCAAGTTTTGGTTCAACCGATGTTACAGAATGTTATTGCTAGCGGAGTGGTATTTACTCGAGTTCTAAATACCGGGGCGCCCTATTATATCGCAAATTACGATGACATAAGCGGTAGTACAGAATCCATTACCAGTGGCCATGCTAAAGAGCACAAAACCTTATTAATTAGGCGAGATGCAAAATCTGACAGTATAAATATTCCCAGGAAATTATCGTCACTTCTGCCCGCTCTGCGGGAGCTTGAGAATTTACTTAATTATTCAGCACTCGACGTCGAGTTCGCGCTTACTGACATTGGTTTGCATATACTCCAAGTCCGCCCGATTGCGGTAAAAAAACAAATAGAATTTGACGATGATCAGTTTTTCAAAGAGTTAGACCAAGCAAAACAAAAATTCATGGGGCTTCAAAGGCCATCACCATTTGTTGGTAAAACGAAAGCGCTATTCGGCGTTATGCCAGATTGGAATCCAGCTGAAATAATTGGTACCAAGCCTAATCCTCTTGCTTCCAGTTTGTATCGACACTTAGTGATGGATGACACTTGGGCAACACAGAGAGCTGAGTATGGATACAAGGATGTACGCTCTCATCCTCTCCTGATAGATTTTGTAGGCCATCCTTATGTCGATATCCGCGCTAGCTTTAGTTCTTTTGTTCCAGATAATGTTACAAGTTCGCTTAGAGATAAGTTGGTTGATTTTTATATTGAATGGCTAGAAAAGAACCCTCATCTCCATGACAAGGTCGAATTTGATGTAATACCTACTTGTTATGCACTAGATTTTGAGCGTTGGGAACTACGATTCGAAGAGCATGCGGGCTTAACACGAAGTGAAATATCAAGCTTAGAAGAGGGTTTAAGATCCATTACTCAACATGCATTCGAACGCGTAGAGAGTGACCTTCTGAATATTGAACGACTTAATCAACGCTACATTACTATTCTGAATAGCGAAACTGACCCATTAACCAAAGCCGGTCTTTTACTAGATGATAGTGTGCGTTATGGGACCTTGCCTTTTGCACATCTTGCAAGAGCTGGTTTTGTGGCAGCCACATTACTTAAGTCTGCGGTTTCAATGAATATTATAAGTCAAAATGCACTTGATTCTTTTATGGCAGGGATTCGCACGGTGAGTCATCAGTTAAGTGAAGATGCACGGGCTGTTAAAGACGGGAATTTTGATTGGGATGCATTTGTTGAAAAGTATGCGCATCTTCGTCCAGGTACTTATGATATTACTTCCGAAAGCTATGGCGCGAACCCTGATCATTATTTGCGTCCTCTAATTGAACAAGAAACTCATTCCTTAAAGCAGCCAAGCATCAGTACATGGGAACAAGAGAGAGATGCTTTCATTGCAGCATTAGGTAACGCAGGCTTCCATTTTGATCTAATGACTGTTGAGTCTTTTTTGAGTAAAGCAATAGAGGGGCGGGAATACGCAAAATTTATGTTTAGCCGCAATCTATCTACTGCATTGGACTTATTCCGTACTTGGGGAAATGCTTATGATTTAGAACCATCCGAATTAGCATACTTGGAGCTAAATGAAATATTGCAGTTTAAAGATCAACCCGTATTAGATAGTGAATTAATTAATCGTATTAAATCTAAGGTGGAGAAAAGGAAGAGCTATTATCGACTCATTAAGTCTATTGAGCTTCCTCCTTTAATTTGCTCTAAGGATGACTTTGATGTCTTTCAATATCCCCATAGCCAAGCTAATTTTGTGGGATCGGAAACTGTAATGGGCGAATGCATCGACCTATCTCTGGAACAATCACAGGGGAAAACCGGTGACCTATCCGGGCTGATCGTTATGATTCCACAAGCAGATCCAGGTTATGATTGGCTGTTTGGGCGTAATATCGCAGGGTTTGTGACAATGTATGGCGGTGCAAATTCCCATATGGCTATACGTGCTGCAGAATTTGGTCTGCCGGCTGCAATTGGTATTGGAGAAGCCCGCTATCAAGCGCTGTCCTCGGCTAAGGTATTGGAGATTAACCCATCTTCTCGTCAACTCAAGATAATAAGATGATAAAAATTGCAGTTACTCAGCGTGTTGAATTCATAAGCGCCTACTTAGAAACTAGAGATTGTTTAGATCAGGCTTGGAGCCGTTTGCTTGAAGATTTAGGAATATTAACTATTCCTATTCCTAATTCTCTAAAGGACCCAGTCGCTTGGTTAAAAAAAATAGACATTGATGGAGTTATTTTTAGTGGTGGTAATGATCTATGCTCCTTGCCCGGTGCTAAGAATACGTCGCAAGCACGCGATAGTACCGAGAAGAAATTGCTCAATTATCTGTCGACGACGGAAATCCCTGTCTTGGGAGTTTGCCGCGGTATGCAAATGATACACCACTATCTTGGGGGGCAGTTAATTCCAGTCAAAAACCATGCAGGCGCAGAGCATAATATTAAGTTATTAGGTAAACCACATGAAATGCTGCAAGCAGGTTATAAGAGTAATGAACAAGTAAATAGTTTTCATACATGGGGCATATCCTTCGATACCTTACCTGAAAAACTGTGTCCACTAGCTGATGATGAAAGTGGGCAGATTGAAGCATTTAAACATCTAAGACTCCCTTGGTGGGGTATCATGTGGCACCCAGAGCGAAAAAGTAACGTACAAATGAAAGATAGAAAATTAATCGAACATATTTTTAAAAGTGAATTACCTCTATGAAAGTTATTTTTTTAGCAGCAGGTCAGGGGACGCGGTTGAGGCCTTATACAATTGACAGGCCTAAATGTATGGTTGAGATTAACGGTAGACCCATGTTGCACTATCAGCTGAAAGTATTAAGTATGCTTCAAGTTCCGCGCAACGACCAAGCAATTGTTGGTGGCTATTTACAAGATAAACTTGATGCACCTGGAGTCAAGAAATTTACTAACCCTCGATATGAAAGAACTAATATGGTTAGTACATTATTTTGTGCTCAAGACTGGATGCAGAAGGGGGAAGACCTTGTTATTTGCTATGGTGACATAGTGTACGAGCCATGCGTGATGAAGTCTGTTCTAGATTGCAACGCAGAAGTTTGTTTAGCCGCTGACTTAAATTGGAGGGAACTATGGGCCTTAAGAATGGACAATCCACTTGATGATGCGGAAACCTTTAAAGTTGATAAGGAAACTGGCAATGTTACTGAGTTAGGAAAGACACCGAAAATCTACAGTGACATTCAAGCTCAGTACATGGGGATAATTAAAATTCGTGCCGATAAAGTATCTGATTTTGTGGAGTTCTATAATAATCTCGATCGTAATAAAACTTATGACGGTAAAGATTTTGATAACATGTACATGACAAGCTTTATTCAAGAATTGATAAATCATGGTTGGGAAATCAAGCCCGCTTTTGTGCATGGCGGCTGGGTTGAGGTGGACAGTGTTGACGACTTGCATTTTTACTCTTCAAAGATAAAATCAGGTGATATCAAAAAAATTCTAGACTTGGATACAATAAGAGATGATTAAAATAATAAAAGTCATTTCTTTAAAAGTCCTCGGTATTTTTATTTATGTATTGGATTATCTTGTCCCGAAAGATAATAAGCTGTTTATTTTTAGCCAACGGAATGGCCAATTCTCTGACAACAGCAAGTCTCTATTTCAGTATATGCAAGAAAATAGCGAGTTACTAGCTGATGTCAGGACTGTCTGGATAACAAAAAATAAGGGCTTAGTAGATAACAAAATATTCTTAGATATTTGCTCTTTAAGTAGCTTCTGGGTTTCTTTAAGAGCGAAACATTTTATTGTCTGCCACGGTTCAGGAGAGCTTTTTTATAGTCGATATTTTTCGAAAAAGAAAAACACAATAGTACTATGGCATGCAATCATGTTGAAAAAATATGGTTTCCTTGACGCCTCTTATACTCAGAAAGACTATAACTCTATCAAAAAAGAGCGGGATAAATACACCCTTTTCCTTGCATCTTCGAAACTTGATGCTCTATCCGTGTCGGCGTGTAATCAGTTAGAATCCGATAGAGTCCTGATTACCGGTTTGCCTCGTAACGATATTCTATTTAACCCTCCTGCCGTGAGTCGATTGCACGGTGTATCAGAACATATAAAAGAAATTTTGAACAAAAAAGTCATATTATACGCACCTACTTTTCGTGATGGCGGACTTACGCAGTTTTTTCCATTCGAAGACTTGAAAATTGAAAGTATTGCAAAGTATTTGCGGAAGAATAATGCATATATGTTGATTAGACCACACCAGAATGATAGAAAGAATATTCAAAGGCTTAAAGACTTAATAAGAAAGCACGGTGAACGGTTTATTCTTGCTGATATTAATAATGTCATCGATGTTGCAGAGATAATTCCTTATGTGGATACTATTATTACCGATTATTCATCGATCTATTTAGATGCACTCCTGCTAAATTGCCCGTGCGTCTTTATTCCTTATGACTTAGAAGAGTACGAGAGTGCTCGTGGTATAATTTATGACTATGATATGGTTACGCCCGGAGCTAAAGTAAAAACTCAGGCAGAGTTTCTTGATGCCCTAAGCGAAGCTTTGAATGGCGGATTAAAATACCAAGATAGGCGTAATCAAGTACGAGATATGTTTCATGCTCATCAGGATGGCAAGGCTTCACAACGTGTAGCAAAGAAGCTTTTAGCATTAGTTGCATGTAGATAAATACGGTGAATATAGTGCGAGATATATCGGGTTTTCTGCCTTATTCTTGTTTATATCCATAAAACTACACGCTTCAATAAGAAATTTTTCTGTCGAACGTCAATTCGTTATTTAGGCCTGCGTCAACAGGCAGGGTTTATTGGTAAGTTAAACTAAAGATTTATTCTTGATAGTAGTATTAACCCCGTATATTAAAGCTGTTCAATGACAACAAGCCAATGTCTAACCTTCCGTTCGGAATTCAAGTATATGGTGTAGAGTTTTAGTCGCCGATGTAATTGTTTGGTTAGCAGTCCAATGAAACGCGTATTTTGAAGTTTATTTCCTGAAAGGATGCTAACAAATGACTATCTTTCAGTGGTTGATGCAAACGCGATTTGAATTACGTCTCGATGAACTATTGCAACTGGAAATATCCTCACTACTTTAGCGAGGACTGCCAACGGGAAATGTTGAGAAATTAACTAAAAAGGGGTTCGCATTCTTTTGACCATTACAGTTCTTCGAATCTACCAGGTTATTAATAATGATGTCAGTGTTAAGACGTAATGTCGGTATCACCTTTCTGCGACAAATGTTGGCAGCTCTAGCTCAATTTTTAGTGGTTGTAGTTATAGCACGTGAGCTCGGACCTGAAGGCAATGGCATATACGCGTTAGTTATATTATTACCTGCCATCTTAACAACATTGTTGAACCTTGGTTTAGGACCCGCTACGGTATATCACGTAAGTCGTGGGGATTTTCAACCATCAGCTGTTGTGATTGGCAATCTGCGTATCGGAATATACGTTATTATTATAGGGTTAACGTTAGCTGTTCCTATTATATTGCTGTGGGGTGAGTTGATTTTTCCACAAGTGCCACCAACTCTTTTGTATTTAGGAATGTTGAGTTTCCCCTTCGCATTACTTTTAGCTTATCTGAATGCTGTTTTCCAGGGTAAAGAGAACTTCAAGGCATTTAACCTTACTGTGGTTATGCCGCCTTTTATAAATTTAATTACTATTTCGATTGTAATATATGGATTAGGTTGGGGGATTGTAGGTGCAGTATTGGCGTATATTTTTAGTCAACTCATAGGTATACTAACGGTCTTTTTTCTCCTGTTTCGATATAAATTACTAACCTACAACCATGAATTACGTGTTAGCTTGTCGGGATACACTCGTAAATCCCTGAGTTATGGTTGGAAAGCGCATCTTTCTAATATTCTAGCATTTGTGAATTACCGCGCCGATATTTTTTTAGTAAACATATTTTTGAATCCTGCCGCAACCGGAGTTTATGTTATTGCAGTTCAGTTTGCGGAAAAGCTATGGATGCTTTCTAATGCAGCAAGTACCGTCCTATTACCCAGGCTTTCGGCAATGTACTCAAATCCAACAGCTCGATTGGCTCTGACAAATAAAGGATTTGGCCTAGTTTCGGCTATAACTGCAGGGGTAAGCGGCTTATTTGCCTTAGCGTTATATTGGCTTGTAGAGCCAATATTCGGTGGTGAGTATTCTGATGTTTGGTTGGCATTCATTTGGTTATTGCCGGGAATTGTGGCGGGCGCAGGTTCTCGTATCTATTCAAACTGTATAGCAGCTGCAGGGAAGCCACAGTGGAATATGTATGTCGCCATTTTAGTTCTTATTACGAATATAAGTGGGAATATTTTATTTATACCTACTTATGGAATTATAGGGGCCGCCTGGGCTACGAGTATAGCTTATTGCTTGAACGCGATTATTAAAGTTTGGCTGGTAAAGCGTACTTTATTTCTTTCTTGATAACCTCTCTAGTGGACTAGCCAAGTAAAACTGAAATAGTTATCTACATCTGAATAGCTAACAATTTGTGGTTATTACTGTCTCACTATTTTAAACTCGATCCCATTTTCGTAGTTAGTATTACCCTCATAAACTAGATGATAAGCAGTTCAAAATTTAAGTATGATACAGCGAGTCTGATTCTTGAGTGAATTTATAGTTGTGCGGAAACTTTCCGTTCCTCGGGCGTCTATGACATCTCGCTAAGCAACTAAATTCAGTAATCGAAAACTCAACGAGGCGATAAGACCGCCGGAAACAAGTGGTTTACGCCAGGAAAACGGTATTTTTGATGGTCGACGAACTGATATCTACGTGTGCAGATGGCCGCAAGGGAGCATAAGACGATAGAATTACTCTGGTGAGCATTAGGCCTATAAGTCATAGACTATTAATACCATTAAGAACAAGGAAACTGACGATTACTGCGAGTTCGCAGCAAGTGTCTGTTATCAGAATACGCAGCTTGTCAGGTTTTCCTGCATTTACGGATATGCAGGAAAACGAAGGTATTACCAAGGGACGTTGTGTTCCATCTAAGAGAAAGACTCCCAGTATTGAGCGCGTGTATTCCGTCAGCGCCGCCGCCAAGTATTGTATAGTATGAGTCACCGAGGTAATTTCTGATCTAATAGATCAATAGCACCCGTTCTAAGGAATTTGAAATCTGAAAGGATGTCAATGACTGGCTGCTACTAGGGACTTGAAGAAGTACGCATGTGAGTTACTTCCTTTCTGAGGAACTATTACAACTGGAAGCAACCGCACTAATTTGACGATGAACTACAACAAGCGAAAGCTCAGAAATTAACTAAAACGCGACCGTATTTTTTTGACTAGTACGAGAGTCTATCTAAATGTTGAATAAAAATAAAATTAATATTATCTCAGTGAGTGGGTATGGTTGGTCAGGCTCAAGCGCAGTAGTAGATTTTATGAAAGGATTCAAAGACACAAAAGCCATCGAAACGGAGTTTCGTTTATTGAAGGATCCTGGTGGTATTATGGATCTGGAGTCGGCGCTGTTGGATAACTGGGATGTAATGAAAAATGGCTTAGCCATAAATGATTTTATTACGCTTATAAATATATTAAATAGAAAGCATATAAAGATGTTTCAGATGGGCGGTTCCTACGGTGTAACAGTATCCAATGACTTTCTTAGACAGAGCTATGATTATATAAATGACTTAGTGGATTTTAAATTCAATGGGGATAGTTTAATATTTGATTACTCTCTTAGCCGCTTTCAGTATTTTCTGAAAAGAGTTCGAAAGAGAGTGCTTAGGGCATACGCGAAAGAAATATATTTCTCTAAGCCCTCTCGTGAAGCCTTTAGGAAAGCGACTCAATCGTATCTATCCTGTGTTTTGAGAGATTTTGCTAACAAGCACGAGTGTAGGAATGTGGTGTTGGATCAAGCTATTCCTGCATCAAATATTAAAAAGTCACTATCATATTTTGATAAAATTAAGATAATTATAGTTGATAGAGATCCAAGGGACGTTTACTGCGATATGTATAACCATAAATCGCTTATATATTCACAAGGCCATAACGAAATATATAGTGTTAATAACTTTATCAAATGGTTTAGAGCTCAAAGGGATGCCGAATCACAAAGGGGATTGAAAGGAGAAATCCTCAAGGTTAAGTTTGAGGATTTAGTCAATGATTACGCAGTTACATCCGAAATAATAAAGGATTTTATCGGTCTTGATATGGAATTGGATCCCAATAAAAGATGCTTTCACCCGGAGAAAAGCATTAAGAACATAGGGATTTATAAAAATCATAGCAATAAAAAGGCTATTGAGCTGATCGATAGTGAGCTGAATGAATACTATAAATAAAGAAAAGGCAAAACTCCTAATTTTATTGTCACTTGGTGTCGCCGCTATACTTTTCCTGAATTTGTATAAGTTTAGCTTGGCGAACCAAGTGGGATTCTCCATTAGTCATGAACATATATTTATTAATCCGAAAAGTGAATATGCAACGGATTTGATTTTAACTCCCGATGAGATAACTTACGCGACGTGGCTTATTTTTAGAGCTGACCGAGCGAATGATATAATAGAAAATAGAAATTTATTTGCAAATACAAATCTATATGGTTATTTGATTGGTTTTTCTTATCTTGCAGCCGATGGAAATTATAAATACCTGTTTTTATTTGGCTTGGCGGGATACCTATTATTATTTGTGTCATCCTATACGCTTTTGAAAGCCATTGGCTTTGAGCACAAAACAGTGCTTATAGGAACTGGCTTATTCATGTTAAGCCCAAATGTTCTGATGCTGGGCTCTGGCTTCCTGAGAGATTTGTTTGTTATAGCGTTTGTTAATTATTGCATTATTGCGCTTATCCAAAGACGATATTTACTGCTTATTTTCTCGATATTAATGTTACTCTTTACGAGAAATTTTTACCTGGTAATTCTGCTTCCAATATTTTTGTATTTTTTATCGCGCTCACGAAAGGGAAGCCTAGATATCGGATTGATATTTTTGATTCCTATGGTTGTTTTGATTTTTATCACATTATATTTAGCTCTTTTGTCAAGGGCGTCTGGTGTAAGCATTTTTGATCTAAAGTTCTTATTGCGTTTTATTGAATTGCAAACTGGTGTTAATATGGTTTTGATCAGAATTCCATATCTTTTTTCTGGGTTTTACAATCTAATGTTAGAGACGATCTCCCACTTCTATTACTTTGTGATAATGATGATGGCTTTAACTATTGTTGTGGTTACACTCCGAATGAAGAAGTTTTATGTGTTTCTGATTGCCTTCAATATACTTCTTTCTTTTCTCTATGCTAGCTACTTAGGCTTTTTTATGAGCCGAACAAAACTAATTGTCTTGTGGTTTTCTATTATATTTATACTTTACCATGTTAATAGTTATAATATGAAAAGAGCCAACAAGATTAATCTTGCCAATCATTAGTGACTGTCTTTAGGTAATCATATGCATATATTGGTATTGCCATCTTGGTATAAAAGGTTGGATTACCCGAATAGTGCTAGCTTCGTTTCTGAGCAAACGCAAATATTAAGAAGTTACGGACTAGAAGTTGGCATTATTTCTATTAATCAGATCCCGTTGAAACATTTAATTAGATTTTACAAGGAAGGCCATAAAGTCACTGATTCATTTTCTGAGGACGGCATTTACAATATTAAGTTTAACCTACCAAAAATTCCTATCCTGTCTTTCATGCTACGCCAATTGATGATAATAATATTGTTCAATAGGTACGTAAGAAAGAAAGGTATGCCAGATATTATCCATGCTCATTCTTTCTTCGATTCAGGGTTAACGTCGCTTTATTTTAAGAAATGTCGTAGGATACCAATCGTACTTACAGAACATTTTAGCGGCTTTCTAACCGATACGATCCCGTGGTATAAACTGCGTCTTTTTAAAAGACTATCTAGATATTTTGATGCCTCCATTGCCGTGAGCGAAAGATTTGCAAAAAAGCTTAATTGGTTGTTGGAAGAAAATAGATTTCAGTGTGTCCCCAATGTAATACCGCCGATTTTTGAGAATTTTGATGGGTTCGAGGTTGGTGATAAACCCTATAATTCTTTTGTTTTTTTAAGTGTAGGCGCGTTAACTAAAAACAAAAACCACTCCCTACTGATACGGTCCTTTCATAATTCGTTTGAGGGCAACCGTGCTGTAAAACTAAGAATAATAGGCAAAGGGCCGGAGTACAACAACTTAAAAATATTAATAAAAAAATTAAAATTGGAAGACCAAGTTACGCTTTTGGGGGAAATGAATCGTTTCGAAGTGTTAATGCAAATGCATCAGTCAGATGTGTTTGTTTTGCCGAGTAAGTTTGAGACTTTTGGTGTTGTAGTTATTGAAGCTTTTGCTTGCGGCTTGCCGGTAATAGCAACTAGGTGTGTGGGTCCGGAGGAGCTAATAGAGGATTCAAATGGCATACTGGTACAAAATGATAGTATAGATTCTTTGACGAATGGTTTAAACCGTATATATAAAGAAACGCCGATGTATTGTCCAGTCTCGATAAGAGAAAATTGCATTGCAAAATTTGGAAGACATTCATTTTTTTTACGCATTAACCGTGTTTACAATGCTGTTTCGGGGAAGTTGAATTAAATTATGCTGTTAAAGATCGTGCAGTTCAGAAAATCTCCAGTATCGGTTGTAGCTGCGGTGGTTAGTTTTAATGTTTGCTTAGATTAAGCACAATTTTCACTCGACTTGGTATCAGAGACCGGATTTATAACAGAAGGAGGGGGGTGTGGCCGATAGTATTTTGTTTCTTTTAGCTCCGGGACATGATGAGCGTGATCGAAGGGTTAATCGAACAGTGGAAGTATTCTCAGGTAAATTTAATCGTGTTGTTTTGATATACGAGTTGCGCTTCAGTTCTGGAATTGATGTCGATTTACCAAAGAATGTAACGGTTCTTTATGTCGATAATACGACCCCTAAACTTAAGGTTGTTCCTCAGTTAGCCCCGTTCATTAAGGTCATTTCTAGTTACGGATTGCCCGTTAATAATATTTATATTCATGATTCTGGCTTGTTTGGCTTGTTTTTGGCTAAAAAACTAAAGAGTCGCTTTCCCCAGGGAAGTAAGATAATTTTAGATTATCACGACTTCGTTCCTTGGGAAGTTCATTATCAGCTAGAGAAATTAATTACAAATAATTTATTTAATAAAATTATAGGTTATTTCCTATTGAAGGTTCTCTCTCTTTACTTTCGGCTTGGTAAAACGCCTATTTTTGATGGTGCTGTGGGGATATCTTCGGCTCAAGTTAAAAATATATTAGGTTGGCTCGGCTGTCCGAATGCTGAAAATTGGATTTCTATTCCTAACACTAGGGATAAGATTGCACTTGAGGGGGGGAGGGGGAGGTTGTCAGTTGGAACAGCTGACTTCCTTTGGGTTGGAAATATAGTAGAAGGCCGAGATCTACCGCATACATTGAGTTATTTGGATGAGCTCTCTCAAGTTTACTCATTTAAATTGTATGTTTTTGGCAAAATTATTTCACCTTATGTATATAGATTGCTATTGGATAGGCCATATTTTATGTACATGGGTGAGTTTAAAAGTGATGTTGAAATGCTGGGTTTTTGCCAGAACAATAAGGTGCTGGGTGTTTTTTTTGGTTGGGATGATAAGTACAGCGTAGGCATTAACGAGATAGCGTCGCCAAATAAAGTTTATTCATATATGAACCTTGGGATTCCGGTCCTAATCCACAATAAAGTTAATCCTTCAGTTTTCAGCAAGAATCAAAAAATTGGAAAAGGATTCGACGATTTTGTAAGCTTCAAAGATTCATATCGATTGATGTCCGATGATTATTCGGGCTATAAGGAAGCGGCCATTAAGTCAAGAGATGAGTGTGTTTGGGAGTCGGATTTAGGACCAGCACTTTCTCAATTTGTTGATAAGATTTATTTCGGAGTGAGAAATGTTTAAAGACAAAATTTTGATGATTACTGGGGGGACAGGTTCGTTCGGTAATGCGGTGCTAAGAAAGATTCTAGATTCTGGCTTGAAAGAGATTAGAATTTTCTCTCGAGATGAGAAAAAGCAAGACGATATGCGCAAACATTATGCTAATCACAAGCTCAAATTCTACATTGGAGATGTGCGTGATTTCAACTCTATTTTAGGTGCAACACGTGGGGTAGATTATATTTTTCATGCAGCTGCGTTGAAGCAAGTGCCGTCCTGTGAATTTCATCCTATGGAGGCAGTTCGAACTAATGTACTTGGTACGGACAATGTGTTGGAAGCTGCCATACAAAATGGAGTAAAGCGCGTAGTTTGCTTGAGTACTGACAAAGCTGTGTATCCGATAAATGCAATGGGTACTTCGAAAGCTATGATGGAAAAGGTGTTTGTCGCTAAGTCAAGGGAAGTAAATACCGATCGTACAGTTATTTGTGGAACTAGATATGGAAACGTTATGGCTTCGCGTGGTTCAGTTATTCCTCTGTTTATAGAACAGATACGGAAAGGCAGTAATTTAACTATCACTGACCCTAATATGACACGGTTTATGATGACCTTGGCTGATGCTGTTGATTTGGTAATGTATGCATTTGAACATGGTTCTAATGGTGACATTTTTGTACAAAAGGCCCCAGCGGCAACTGTTGAAACTTTGGCAATCGCATTGCGCGAAATGTTAAGCTTGCCAAATCACCCAATTGATATAATCGGAACACGTCATGGTGAAAAGTTGTTTGAGGTCTTGTGCAGTCGGGAAGAAATGAGCTGTGCAAAAGACATGGGGAAATATTTCCGCATACCGCCCGATTTGCGAGACTTAAATTATTCCAAGTATGTCGATATAGGCGATAAGAATGTTTCTGGATTGGATGACTATAACTCACACAACACTCAGCGTTTGGATGTGGAGGGAATGAAGAAGTTGCTCTTGGAACTAGATTTTATGCAGGCGATTGTTCGAGGCGAGCACGCGGTACCCGAGGAGTAGATATGAAGGTTTTAGTGACAGGGGCAGACGGATTTATTGGTAAAAATCTCTGTGTGACATTAAATCGGCGCAAAGATTTAGAGTTGATTAAATTTACTCGTCAATCAAGTATTGCTATTTTACCGAGCTTAGTTGCACAATCAGATTTTATTTTTCACATCGCAGGCGTTAACCGCCCGACAAATGAATCCGACTTTTTTGAAGGAAATACGGACTTAACTAAGATTATTTGCGATTCTATTCGAGCGGCTGGACATACGATTCCTGTAATTTTCACATCGTCAATTCAAGCAACCTGTCCGAACGCCTATGGCCGCAGTAAATTGCAAGCTGAAATACATTTGCTCAATCTATATTTTGAATTCAATAATCCAGTTTATATTTATCGTTTGCCAAATGTTTTTGGTAAGTGGTGCAAGCCTAATTATAATTCAGCGGTAGCAACCTTCTGTCATAATATTAATCACGGTTTACCGGTTCAGATTCATGATAAATCTGCGTCATTGAAGTTGGTTCATATTGATGATGTTATTTCTTCATTTCTACAAGTTATGTGTGACTCACCCAAAGAAGCTTTACACATTGACGTTAATCCAGTTTACGAAACCACTGTCGGAGCGCTCATTGAGCAACTATACAAGTTTAAGGATAGTCGTGATAACCTCGTCACTGAGCCGGTAGGAGATGGATTTACACGATTGCTGTACGCTACCTATGTTAGTTACATGCCCCCATCCCAATTTGGCTATCCATTGAACAAGAATGAAGACTCTCGAGGCGTTTTTGTTGAAATGTTGAAGACTAAAGACTCGGGGCAGTTTTCATTTTTTACTGCTCATCCGGGTGTTACGCGCGGCGGTCATTATCATCATGTGAAAACCGAGAAATTTTTAGTTATTAAAGGAAGAGCGCGGTTTCGATTTCGTAATATTGACACTGACGAAGTGTGCGATATTTTTACGACGGGGGATACTCCTGAGGTCATAGAAACCGTGCCTGGTTGGTCTCATGACATTACCAATATTGGTGATGAAGAAATGGTTGTGATGTTGTGGGCTAATGAGATTTTTGACTCGGAAAACCCAGATACCTTTGCATACAACGTTTGAGTGTTAGAAATGAAAAAATTAAAAGTAGTAACTGTGGTTGGTACACGTCCGGAAATTATCCGCTTAGCGTGTGTAATTAAAAAGTTGGATGAGTATTGTGAACATATTTTAGTCCATACGGGGCAAAATTACGACTATGAACTTAATGAGATATTTTTCAATGATCTAGATATCCGGAAGCCGGATTATTTTTTAGGTGCTGCTGGCGCTACCGGTGCAGAAACGATTGGAAATGTAGTTATTTTGGTAGATAGGTTATTAGCAGAAGTAAGGCCGGACGCTTTGTTGGTGTTAGGCGATACTAATAGTTGCATGGCAGTTTTACCCGCTAAACGACGAAAAATTCCAACCTTTCACATGGAGGCTGGGAATCGTTGCTTTGATCAGCGCGTACCAGAGGAGATAAATCGTCGCATAGTAGATCATATGGCAGATATTAATCTGACTTACAGCTCGATTGCACGGGATTACCTAATACATGAAGGATTACCAGCAGATATGGTGATTAAAACAGGTAGCCCTATGTTCGAAGTATTGTTAACTTATCGTGAAGCGATTGAGCAATCGGATATTTTGGAACGGTTGGAGTTACAAGAGCAGAACTTCTTTTTGGTAAGTGCGCATCGTGAAGAAAATATTGATTCGGATAGAAACTTTTTAAAACTAGTTGAATCATTAAATACGATTGGTGAAACCTATAAAATACCTATTATTGTTTCCACTCATCCTAGAACTAAAAAACGAGTTGACGAAATGGGAGTGACTTTTAACACTGAAGTGCGCCTATTAAAGCCTTTGGGATTCAAAGATTACAACAAGTTGCAGCTGAATGCGAAAGCTGTATTGTCGGATAGTGGAACTATTAACGAGGAATCTTCTATCCTGAATTTCCCGGCGTTAAATATACGAGAAGCACACGAGCGCCCGGAGGGAATGGAAGAAGCGGCGGTGATTATGACAGGGGTTCAGAAAAATAGAATTATGCAAAGTTTGGCGATTGTAGCGAGCCAACCGCGCGGAGAAGAGCGCTTGATTCGCAAAGTTTCTGATTACTCTATGCCAAATGTGTCAGATAAAGTAGTTCGTATTATTCATAGCTATACGGATTATGTAAATAGAGTTGTTTGGAAGAAGTATTGATTTATGAATTTATTGTTGGTGATTGATGATTACTTGCCAAACAGTACTCGCGTTAGCGCCAAAATGGTGCATGAATTAGCAGTTGAGCTGGTAAAGGGGGGGAATTCTGTAACTGTCTTAACCCCAGGAGAGAAACACCAATCCGTAAAGGTTGTTAAAGATAAGTTAGATGGTGTCACTGTTTGGCGCTTTCGTTGTCCACCAGTTAAAGACGTTTCGCGCCCTAGGCGTTTAATTAATGAAAGTTTGTTGTCTTTTCGGGCGTGGCGGGCGATTAAGCCCGAATTAAGCACAATGGAAGTTGATGGAATAGTATATTATTCTCCAACCATTTTTTTTGGTGGCTTGGTGTCTAAGTTAAAACGATTTTTTTATTGCAAGGCGTATTTAATCTTGCGAGATTTTTTTCCGCAGTGGGCAATCGATGCGAAAATTATTTCTGAGTATTCGCCGGTTACGAGATACCTGAAATTTTTTGAGGCTAAAAACTATAAAGTGGCCGATTGTGTTGGGGTGATGTCGGAGAAAAACATTGATGTGTTGCATCGGCACCAGCCGTCTATAAATAATGTTGAGGTGTTGCGAAATTGGGTAAGTCATAATGTTTTCTTACCGATTGAGTCAAGCTGGCGTCAGAAATTGGGGCTTGAGGAAAAAGTTATTTATTTGTATGGCGGTAATATTGGGAAAGCCCAAGATATGCTGAATTTAGTGCGTTTAGCTAAATCACTTGAATTTGAAGAGCGGGCACACTTTGTTATAGTTGGTCAGGGTGAAAGTTACCAAGAAGTTAGTGATTACATAAATCACAATGAGCTGAATAACGTGACCTTAATGCCTTCCATTTCTCAGAACGAATTTAAGGTGCTGTTGTCTGAAGCCGATGTTGGTCTCTTTTCTTTATCGTATGCCCACACCGCACACAATTTTCCAGGGAAAATTTTAGGCTATATTTCCAACAGTCTTCCGATTCTAGGGAGCGTGAATCCCGGAAATGACCTTATGCCGCTTATTAATAGTCATGGGGCTGGCTTTGTGTTTGAAAATGGCGATGATGAAGCATTGGCTAGAGCAGCTTTAGATTTGGCTACCTGTGACGATTTGAGAAAGACATGTGGTAGACGTGCCCGCCAGCTTTTGGAGGACTATTTCTCGGTTGAGTCGGCTGCGAGGAAAGTATTAGCGAAATTGAAATGTTAAATTATGGAAAACCCTCTATTTAGAACCTTTTCAGATGTTTCTTGGCAGGCATTAAAGTGTAAAGCGAGCGACTCTTCAAGATTACGTGCACACTTTAATCTTCATCGGTCTTACAATGATGCTATTCAAAAGACTTTGATTTGTATATTGAAGGGCTCTTATATTCCTCCTCACTTTCATCGTCACGCGCATCAAAAAGAGCTTTTTGTTGTTTTACAAGGGAAGGTTAAGGTTATATTTTTCGAGAGAAATGGCGTAATACGGGACAATGTATTCCTTGAGCAAGGCGGATTTATTGAAATTACGCCTTATTCGATACATTCAGTTGTGTGTTTGAGCGAGTTTGCGAATGTATTAGAAATAAAAAGTGGACCATTTACTGAGTCTGACAGCAAAGAATTTCTAGAATGGACCATAGAGGAAGGTGAGGAGCAAGCCGATCGTTATTTAGCTTGGTTGGAGTCAGCTAGCGCTGGGGAGAGGTTTGGTGAGATATGATAAAAAAATCAGGCGATTTTGCTAGCGTCCTTTGTTGTAAGCTAGACTTTACTTGTAACTACGAGTGACTTTCTTTGCGACCGTAAAGTTCCCTCCCCCCCCGAACTCAGCCGTTTACGTGAATGAGCCTGGTTCTGAAAGTCGGATTATAAGGGGGATCGAATTTATAAGAGTATTTGTAATTTCCGCCGGCGGCTTAAAGAGCAAAACTGGAGAACTCTAGTTTAGAACAGTTTCATGAATGGGGAAGTGGACACTCTGAGTTTACGATTTGTGCATCAGTGTGCGACAATGTGCGCTGTTTCGAATGTTGGTAAAATAAAAGGCGAAAACGTTAGTGGTCTAGTCGGAAAGCGATACGCTGTCATTTCATAAGTCAGGCGGGGTCAATGGCTAGTAATAGAGTTGAATATTAGATTCTGGATTACTCATGGACGTACTTATAGTATTTCTCGGCACTTCCCTTGTTTCATGGTTGCTCCTTTCTGCGTGTATTCCCGTAGCTTATCGGGTGGGATTGTTGGATAAACCATGTAGCCGTAAGCGCCATCAAGGTGACACTCCCCTCATTGGCGGCCTAGCGTTAGCCGGCTCTCTGATTATCGTTTGGCTCTGTATACTTCAGATATCCCTACCTATGATTGCTTATCTTTCAGCAGCGAGCCTAATGGTCTGTATTGGTGTCCTTGATGACCGGTTTGACCTGAGCGTTCGATTTCGAATTATTATGCAATTGATTTCGGCAAGTGTATTAGTATTCTGGGGTGGGGTTGAAATTGTTAGTCTAGGGAATCTATTTGGGCTAGGCGAATTCAAGCTCGGTAGCTTCTCCGGAGTGTTCACGTTACTTGCTATTATGGCAGCGATGAACGCCTACAATATGATTGATGGTATAGATGGTCTACTAGGGGGATTGTCATTAGTTGCTTTTGGTGGAATTTGTTTGCTCGCTTGGCATTCAGGATTGCAAGTTCCTTTGATACTGGGGCTAACGTTTATATTTGCTTTAATTCCGTATTTACTCCGTAACCTGCAAAGTCATTCGAGTAAACTACAAAAAGTATTTATGGGTGATGCGGGCTCGATGTTTATTGGGTTATCTATTGTGTGGTTGTTGGGAATTATAACTAACCCTACCTTAAGCAATCTATATCATTTGCGATTTTTAGAAATGCCGGAATTTTCTCAACTTACTAGCGTAAGGCCTGTAGCTGTTTTGTGGCTAATAGCAATACCATTAATGGATATGCTGGGAATTATGGTGAGAAGGATTGTAAAACGCCAGAACCCATTCAAACCGGACCGTGATCACTTGCATCACATATTTATGCGCGCGGGGTTTACCCCTCGTGAAACTTTGCTAATGATTTTTATGGTTGGGTGTTTTTTGATGCTTGTGGGTGTAGCGCTTGAATACTTTAACTTTCCTGAGCCAATAGTCCTATTACTGTATTCTGTAGTTTTCCTTTTGTATTTTGCAAGTTTGCGTTACTGCTGGCGACTTGCAAAGTTGATGCGCAAAATGAAGGGCATTTTGAGAGTGCAATTTGGCAAAGCGTCGTAAATAACGATACGAAGCCCAGCAAGTAAAATTAATTATTACGTAAAACTATATAGCTAATAGTTTTAGCTTACAGGAGAACGCGGTGAAACGTGGTTATGTAACAACAGGGATCGCCCTTTTATACGCAAGCAGTGTACTGCTGTTATCTGCTTTGATGCCCGGTGCGACAGTTTCGGCGCAACAGCTTACCCAAGCTCAAATTGAACAGTTCCGGCAATTGCCGCGCGAACAGCAAGAACGTTTAGCGCGTCAGTATGGCATTGATATGAGCCTGTTAGAACGGCAAGGGGTGGGCGAGCGCGAGCGTATGGAAGACCCAGATACCATTCGACCCCGTGATCAACGGGATGGCCGTGATATGCGCGATCGCAGGGAAGATGAAACCGACGAAGAACGCAAACGCCGTGAAGCCAAAGAAAAAGAGCTCAAACCCTTTGGCTATAATATATTTGCCGGTCAGCCGACAACCTTTGCCCCGGTAAACAACGCGCCCGTACCCGGTAATTACCGCATAGGCGCGGGCGATACCGTGTTGGTGCAACTTTATGGTCAGGAATCCGTAAATCATAATCTGGTGGTAGACCGTGAAGGGCGTATTCATATTCCCCGGTTAGGGCCACTCACGGTTGCTGGCCTTACTTATGATGAACTCAAAGATCTCATTCGCCACCAGGTATCTACGCGCATGATTGGTATGCAAGTGGCGGTATCTATGGGCGAGCTGCGCAGCATGCAAATCTTTGTGCTGGGTGAAGCCTATCAGCCCGGTGCGTACACCGTGAGCTCCTTAACCACCATCAGCCAAGCGCTTTTGGCCAGTGGTGGCGTGAGTGATATTGCTTCCTTGCGTAATGTGCAGCTCAAGCGCTCTGGCGAAACTATTGTTGAATTCGATTTATACGATTTATTGATTAACGGCGATTCCAGTAAAGATCGTTTGTTACAGCCCGGCGATGCGGTGTTTATTCCTAGCCGCGGCCCGATGATTACTGTCGACGGTGAAGTCGTGCGGCCAGCACTGTATGAACTAAAAGCTGGAGAAACCTTAGCGGATGCCTTGCGTTTTGCTGGTGGCCATAGTGCCGGAGCGCACTTGCCAGCTGTGCGTGTGCAAGGGGTGCGCGACGGTCAGCGCCAGGTAATCACGGTGAATGCAGAAACCCAAGGTAGTCGTGCACTGCGCGATGGCGATCTGGTATATGTTCCGCGTATCGCCGAAGTGCTCGATAACGCCATTGTGGTATCAGGCGCGGCAACCCGTACCGGCGCCTTTGAATGGCGCGAGGGCATTCGCATTAATGATATTTTGCGCAGCCCTACCCAAGATCTCAAACCCGATGCCGACCTTAACTATGGTTTGGTACTCCGTGAGCGCACCGATAACTTTGCCCTTACACTGTATCAATTCGATGTGGCCTCGGCTTTGCGTGGCGATGCCGAGCATAACCTGCGCTTACAACCGCGCGATGAGTTGATTATTTTTGGTCGGTTTATGCATGAGTCTGAACGCATTCTATCGGGCTTTGCCAGCGATGAAGAAAAAGAAGCCTTTGAGAAAAAGAAAAAGGAGCTTCGGTTAGAAAACGATTTGCTTCCTGAACGTGAGCGGGTTTCGAAAGACGAGCTTAAAGTATTTAGCGAGCACTCGCGCCATAAGATTTTAGAGCGGGTATTTAGCCGCATTCGTACCCAAGGCCAAGTCGACGGCACTGGGCGCATGGTAAGAGTGACCGGTGAAGTGCGTTTCCCCGGGGAGTATCCAATTACCGAGAATGCTTCTGTGGCGGGGTATATTTTAGCGGCCGGTGGCTTGCGCGACTCCGCCTATTTGGCCCGGGCGGAAATTACCCGCAGCGTACTGGAAGACGGCATTGCCAACACCGAGTATGTGCCCTTTAATTTGTATGATGCCCTACTTGGAAACGCCAATGTGCAGGTACGAGCGCGGGATCAGATTAATGTATTTCGCATTCCTGAATGGCAAAACACCGTAGATGTTACCCTGGAAGGCGAAGTGCGCTTCCCGGGCACCTATGCGGTGCGTCGGGGCGAAACCCTGCGTGACGTGATCGACCGCGCCGGCGGCCTTACCGAGTATGCTTTTGTGCGTGGCGCCGTGTTTACCCGCGAAGAAATTCGCGAGCAGGAGCGGCAACGGCTACAGGCACTCAGCCGAGAGCTTCGTCAGGAAATGGCGAGTATTAGCCTCACCGAAGGGGGCGTCACCAATTACGGCGAGCTAAGTCAGCTTTTGAATGATTTGGTGGGCACTGATCCGGTCGGCCGCTTGGTGGTCAATTTATCGGAAATTATCGAAGGTCGCACTGAGCGTGATATCGAGTTGCGGGATGGCGATCGCTTGGTGATTCCTGGTCAGCGCAATACCATTTCTATTATCGGCGAAGTGCAGATGCCCTCGACCTATCGCTATGATGAGCGTTTGGGTGTGCGCGAATACTTAGAACGCAGCGGCGGCACCAAGCGCCGTGCCGATAACCGTTCGATTTTTGTGGTGCGCGCGGATGGTTCGGTAGAGCCATTTACCCAGCGCCGTGGCTGGTTTAGCAGCGCTAATCGGGTGGAGTTGCAACCCGGCGACACCATTGTGGTGCCGTTGAATACCTCCTACAAAGATAATCTACAGTTATGGGCGACCAGCACCCAAATTCTGTATCAAATGGCAGTGGCGATTGCTGCGATTAACAGTATTTAATGGGCTGTTCTCAGATGTATGTGAATAACATCGGGCGATCGACCCTGTTGGCCGCGTTTGTGATGATGGGGAGTGCGGGTGCTCTGATGAGTACGCCGGTTCAAGCGACCCCGTGGGCGGATTCTGAGGATTTGCAGGTTCGCCATCACTTGCAGGTGCTGGCAGATTCCGGGGTTATTCAGTTTTCCGCCTCTACATATCCTCTGATGTGGGGGGCATTGCTGGAAGTGATGCACCGGGTGGATATTCGCCAGCTGACTGCTCACGAGCGCCAAGCCTATGCGCAGATTATGGCGGTGCTGGAATTTCATCAGGAAGGTGGCTACATCGCCGGGCGTTTACACGGGCAATCCACCTTAGGTGCGACCCGTGGTTACGGCCAAGGCTACGATGAGAAAGCTGCCTTAACCCTCACCCGTGATTTTAAAACCGACCACTCGGCGTTTCGGGTGCAAACGGCGTTTCGTTATGATCGCGAGCCCTTACCTGGGCGCAATCAGGATCCCCAAGATGTCAGCTTCGCAGGCTCCTATGCCGCAACGATTTTGAGCGGTGATTGGCTAGGGAGTTGGGTATTGTCGGCGGACCAGCTGCATACCTGGTGGTCACCGAGCTACGAAAGCGATGGCCTGCATACGGTGTCGGAGCGGCCTTTGCAGGCTTTACGCATTACCCGTGCCGGTGCAACCGCCTTCGAATCACCTGTATTGCGTTGGATGGGGCCTTGGAGTGCGACGGCTTATGTCGGTCGCAGCGAGCGTTCCTTGGGCGCTGTTGTTAGCGATTCCTCATTTGAGGAATCATCCGACCAGTTTCGCCGTCGCGAAGATGGCTATGGTGCCCGCGTCACCATTAACCCGCTAAAACGCGTGCAAATGGGTGCCCGCTATACGGGCTCGCATTTAGATCGCACTCGTAAAAATGCGGCGCTTGATGCCCGGGTGACGGTGCTTTCTCATAATTACGCTCAGGTGTCTGCCTATGGGGAGGTGATTACCCACCAATCGAATACCGACCAGACGTTTTACACCGCGGGTGTGGATTTCAGTATGCACACACCGGTGTTGTTTGGCTTAGTGAGCGATGCTTCGGCGCCCATGCGGGTGTTTGTTGAGCATCTTGAGCACCAATCTCGCGAAGGTACGGTGTTTGGTATGAGCCAGTTTACGCCGTCGGGCTTTGGCATCGACACGCGCGTGCGCTCCCTGCGGTATCACCACGATGTGTACCCATTACGCCCCTTGCTTAATAACGTGGCTGAGCGTGAACAAGCGGATGTAAGTGTTTACTTCCCGCTTGGCCCCAGCCGTTTGATTGTGGGTACTCAGTTTTGGCGCGATACGCTGTGTGTGTTAGACAATGAACCTGGTTATGAAAACGGACGCGAGCGCCGAAACCATGTGAATTTCTTTGTGGATTGGGAAATCCGCTGGTAATACGCTATTTGCGATAATTTAACCCACCTTCGTGGTGTGTTTATTCCATGGCGTTTATACTCTACCGACTATCATGGATTGTTATAAGAAAAAGGGGATTGTGTGATTCATTTACTTGGCTCAGTATGTTTTCGGCGAGGGTTACGTTCCCTGTTGCTAGTTGCGCTCGCTGCATTGGTATTCACCGGCTGCAGTGGTGTGCATCAAGACATCCGTGAAACCGCCCGTTATATTTTCGCCACTGGCGACGATTTCTCCCTCACCCCGGAACAAATTAGCGCATTCCCCTACACTGGTGTGTATTTGCGTCGGGGCAACGGTCCGCAAAACTTTGTGGTGCTTGGCTTTATTGATGATTATGAACAAGCCGAAGGTGCCGTGGCGCAATACCATTGGGTATCTAACGATAACGTAACACTGGTTACTGAAGCGGGGCGCTTGGTGCGCACCCAAGGCCTCAGCGACGAGCATAACCAAAAACTGATTGGCCGTGTTGATTTACGGGCGACCTCAAACCGCAGTGCGGATCCGCTGCGCTGCTTAGTGACGGCTCCACAACACTGCCCCACCAGTTATACCCGTGATATCGACATGTGGCGTAATAACCATGCCCAAAGCACGCGGGTAACCTCCCGGTTTGAAATCCAGCCGAACGTGACCATTGAACTGCCCACGCGCACGGTGAGTACTACCCATATTATTGAGCGGGGCGTGTTTGAGCGCACCGGCGAGCGGTTTGTAAATGAGTTTTGGGCCGAAAACGACGGCCATATTGTAAAAAGCAAACAGTATGTGATGCCCGGCGAAACGCCCTTTCAGATGACTCAAGTAAAATGGGTGGGCCGTGATGATTAAGCAAGGACAGCAAACAATGACAGCCCTAAACCTGGTATCCCTTGCGCTTATTTTGAGCCTAACGGACGTGGGAATGAACACAGTTCAGGCGGAGAACGCCGCGAATTCGCATGAACAGGAAGCATCGTCGCTACAGACAGCGCAGATGCGCCAAATCGGTGTGGAGTTGCATGCGCCCATGCGCCTGGATGCCTTTCTCGAGTTTGCCTTGGCCCAATTTGCCGAACGAGGCGAACCGCTGCATGAGGTGTATTGGCCGAATGCACGCTTGGTGTTTGATGATCGAGCCAACGAAGCAGCCGCAGCGCGGGCACGGGTACTGGCCGATTTAGATGCGATTTATCCTTACCATCCGGAGTTTGCTCGTGTATTGGCCAAGCAAATAAACGGCTGGCGCATTGGTGTACAACCTTATGGGGAAATGAGCGTTGAGCGTGCGCGCCTGCTCAATAATTTTAACCCATTGCTGCCCACAGGCCATTACACCCTGCATTTACCGAAGCGTGCCGCTCAGGTGCATGTGTATGGCGCAACTACAAACTTCGGTGCTCAACCCTTTGTGCCAGGGGCTACCGTGCGCAGTTACTTTGCTGACCAGCGTAAGAATTTACTGGATGAAGCTAGTAAAGACGTGGTGACACTCGTACGAAATACCGACGTGCGTACAGACGTGCCGTGGGGGCCCCATAATGCCACTGGCGTAGAGCTGCAACCGGGGGATTTATTATTGGTACCGCCTCGGGATGGGTCGGCTTATGGGCTGATTCCCATTGGTGACTTAGGGCATGGGCTCTCTCGGGAAGCGCGCAAAGCAGCCCCGCGCTTGGCTGAGAGCCTGCACCTGTTAGCCAGTTACTTTGTTTATGATCATTCCGGGGCACAGGTTGATGCCTTAGAAGAGCGAACTGGACTCGGCACTATCGCCGACTATGATTATACCGGCAACTGGCAACGAGACGTAATGGATACCTCGGCGGGCGCCTTTTCCGATACCCGTCGCCGGGTGACGCAGAATAATTACGGGCAAACCGGGCTCATTCAAATGCCTACTGCCCGTATGGCTGAACCGGGTGAGATTTCCCTGAGCTACAACGATATGGACGTATATCGTCGTTATACGGCAAATCTTCAGCTATTTGATTGGTTGGAAGCCTCGGCATTCTATGTGCGCATTCCTAATCGCTTATATAGTAGCGTGCCAGAATTTAGTGGCGATGAAATCTATACAGATAAAGGCTTTGATGTAAAAATACGCTTATGGCAGGAAAGTTATTATCTGCCTGAAGTCGCCGTTGGCCTGCGGGATTTTGCCGGTACCGGGTTGTTTGATGGTGAATTTATAGTAGCCAACAAAGCTTGGGGCCCGCTTGATTTCACCTTAGGGATGGGGTTTGGCCGACTGGGCACCCGGGATCAGTTTAAGAACCCTTTGTGCCATCTATCTGATGGGTTTTGTGATCGTAGCCGGAGTTTTAGTGGTCGCGGTGGCCAGTTTGAATACGACCAATGGTTTCGTGGCGATACTGCCTTATTTGGTGGGGTGGAATATCAAACCCCATGGCAACCGCTGCGAGTGAAGGTTGAATATGAATCCAATGACTATTCTCTGGATCGCGCTGGTGTGCGCATTAGGCCACAAACACCGTGGAACTTTGGTTTAAATTACCAACTAAATAACAACGTGGATTTGCGCTTAGGCTATGAGCGCGGCGATACCCTGACGTTTGGTATTAGCTTACGTACCAACTTTAATCAATTACAACAGGTGAAGATAACCCCTGCGCCGGTACCGCCTCAAGAGCCTAAGGTTTCCTCAATTGAGGAAGTGAGTTGGCCGGGCATTTCCCGCCAGATGCGGCAGCACTTTACCTATGTGGGTACGAACTTCCATGTACGGGAGACGGATTCGGGTTCGGCTTCAGAGGGCGGGGAAGCTGCTGTTGATACGGCTATCGATACAGACGCTACGCCGAATTACACAGTGGCTTTGTATACCTATCCATGGCGTCAGCGCGAGCCGAAAGAATTACTCGATCGCACGGCCCGTATTTTGGCGGCAGAGCTGCCAGCCAACGTGAACCGCGTTGAAATTATCGAACAGACCTATAACGCGCCATTGGCGAAATATGAGCTGGACTTACAGCGTTATCGCTCTGAACTGAACTATGAAGACCCGGATGTGAAGCCTGAGAACGCCTGGTTGGCCTTTGAACGGGCGGAGCCACAAGCACGCCCTGAGATTGGCGATGAAGGTTGGGCACAGGCGTACGGGCCATACAAAGGGCGTCCGGCTTATGGCTGGAGCCCGCATTTGATTCAGAGTTTTGGTGCCCCGGAAACCTTCTATTTTTATCAGGCCTATGTATCGGTGTTTGGGCATTGGCAGTTTAACGAGAACTTTGGCCTGATTGGCGATGTGGGTGTGAATATTCACAATAACTTCGACCGTTTTAACTTCACGGTTGACGGGCATCGCAATCCGTTGCCGCGGGTGCGTACGCAAGTGCGTGAGTATATGCTGCAGGATGTGTGGCTCAATCGCATTCAGGCGAACTACTTTAAGCAGATCAACAATGATTGGTATGCGTTAGCTTATGGCGGTGTGTTGGAGCGCATGTTCACCGGCGTGGGTGGTGAGGTGTTGTATCGCCCGTTGGATAGTTCCTGGTCGTTTGGTTTAGACGTGAACCGGGTACGCCAGCGTGGGTTTAGCGGTGGCTTGGGCTTGCTCGATTATGAAGTAACCACTGGTTTTTTCTCTGTGTATTACGATATGAGTGAGGATTTCCCATTCCTGCAGGATAGCTTGCTTACCTTAAACTTTGGTCAGTTCCTAGCGGGTGACCGCGGCGTGAATATTACCTATCAGCGTCGCTTTGATAGTAGCTTAACCGTAGGGGCTTACGCGGCGATGACCAATGTGTCGTCGGCGGACTATGGCGAGGGCTCTTTTACTAAAGGGTTCTTTATCTCGATTCCGTTTGATTTGATGTCGGTGCGACCAACTCGTACTCGCGGTACCTTTGGCTGGACGCCAATTTATCGGGATGGCGGCCATATGTTGAATCGCCGGATGCAACTGCATTCGATTACGGAAAATAGAGCGCCGTTTTATCATCGGTAACGGTAGTGGGATGTGAGCCACTATAGCATTTGACATGTAAGTTTTTTGGTAATGCCCTTGCATTTTTCAATGATTTAGCGGAAAGTAATAGGGTCTGACGATTGATTTTTGACGAGTCGCGGTATGTTTCTATGCGGCAACGGCCAAAGAGCGATATGTTTGCTAAAACGCTCGCTGCGTACAAGCATGATCGGCAAGAACAATCTGGTTGACGATACATGTATCTTAATAAGGAAATGGATATGAAGAAGTTAGTAGCAATTTTAATGGTTTTAGCCCTTGCTTTTACTCCGGTATTAGTAAGCGCACAAGGCCAATCTGGACAAGCTGGCGGTCAAGCCGGCGCTGAAGGCGGTGGACTCGGTGTTGCAAGTGCAGCCGGTGCAGTTGCTTCAGCGTTTGGTCTTGCTATTGCAGTAGCTGCAGTAGCTGGTGATACCCAGGATCCACAAGATCGCATCGATGATGGCGATGACGACGATGATGATGACGACGATACTGGCACTACGCCAACTACGCCGACAACACCAACTACGCCTCCTACAACGACTACTACAGTAACTGTAACTAACTAAGTTACCTACTGATGTTATGTAGTGACGTTTTGTAGTAACAAAAGTCGCGCAAATCACAAAACCGCCCTCCGGGGCGGTTTTTTTTTGGCTTGTTTGGGGCGGGTTTGGGGCTTGTTTGGGGCTTGTTTGGGGCGGGCCAACGCGGTGCGTTGGGTACAACATTAACGCCCCAGGGGTGGAGTTCAAACATTTACGCCCCAGGGGGGGAGTTCAACATTTACGCCCCAGGGGTGGAGTTCAACATTAGTGCCCCAGGGGCGGAAGGTGGGTTTTGCGCTCTTTTCGAGGGGAGCGCCAACGCGGTGCGTTGGGTACGGAGCTTTGTGGCGAATATGGGCGATCCTTGCTAGGTTTAATAAAAAGGGAGGACGCCCACGATGGATGTATTAAACAAATTAAATAGAGGTGGAGTGTGGATTGCCGCAGTGTGTGTGCTCGCAGTTTCGGCGCTGGCGCATACCGCGAGTGCAAATGAGGCAAGCGACCGTCGCTTGGTTGACCGGTGCTTGACGGATATTACACGGTATTCAAACGCCCTAGACCGAAATCGTCGAATGACGCGCGAATATCGGGCGAGGGTGCAGGAATATGAGCGGCGTGGTAATGCTTATCAATATTTGGTTGCTCAAAACAATCGGTTGAATCAGCAAGTTTCTAACTGCAACCCAGCAGTTCAAGGGGTGAATTACTGCAATAACCTTCTGAATCAGTTCAGTAACGTGAATGCAAGGGCCCAAAATGAGCATCGCTGGCTGCAGGGTGAGCGTCGCCGTTTAATAGAAGCAGAGCGTGACGCTGACGCGCGTATAGATAATCTTGATCGGCTTCGGGCTGGCTTGAATGAACCATGCCGAGAGGCATGGCCCGTTGCGGATGAAATCTGGTGGTCGGTGTGTGAAGATCACGATGTAGACCGCCGCACATGGGATACCGCGATGAATAGCGACAATAGATACCGCTGCTAGAAACAACAATTCCACCCCTGGGGTGGAATTGTTGTTTTTGGGGCTTAGAAGTGATAGCGCGCTGTGAAGCTGATGTAGCTCAGGTCGCTGTTTATATGGGTGTAGCCCAAACCTAAACTGAAGTTTTGATTGATGAAAAAGCGGCCTGATACGCCGATGATTTGGTCGTCTTCATCATCGATCTCAACGTGACGAGCGTAGGCGTCTAGCTCGATGCTATCGGTAATGCGGCTGCGGATACCGATTTGGGCGTTCCAGCCGGTTTCGCTGTCGCTTTCGTTGAAACTGAGGTCTGGAGAGCTGAAGCGAACTTTCGCTTCCACCATCGAGAGGCCCGCTGACGCGTAGGCTGCGAAGCGGTCGGTGGTATAGAATTTGTAGCCGACATTGGCGTTGAGTAACGACATTTCGACGCGGGCGCTTACGGTTTCGCCCATGAAGGTTTCACTCGCTGAGTCTGAAACGTTGAAGTAGTCGGCGCCGATAAACCAGTTGCCGCTAAGCGTTTTCTCGAAGTCGAGTCCAAAACCTTTGATGCTATCGCCGTCGGCGTCAAAATCGATATAACTTGCGCCTAGGTGGTCAAAACTTGGTGCGGTTGCACTTTGAGCTGCGGCTGGGGCGGTGAGTCCAAGTGCGGCAATCACTGCGCTTGCTGCGGCTAAACGTGAAAAACGAGTCATTTCTAAAATCCTTGAAAGTAATATGCCAAGCCGGCGACGCCATCATACTCCTGGGCTGATTGCTGCGAAATAGCACCTTACAAATTGTTACACTTTTTCTTTCAACCCCCTGCATGTAAGGCTTTGAACAGCGTTTAAACAATTGTACCCCTGGGGCGGAACGTTGAAACATTTGTGCCCCAGGGGTGGAAATGTTGTTTAAGCGGTTTTATGGCGGAACGGTGACATCGTTGCTAGGTTTACTGCAAAGGAGGACGATTATGGAAGGTTCTACATTTGTGTCACGCAACAAGGTTTCTCTCATTGTCGGTGCCGTGTGTGCGTTGGTTTTGGCCGCGGGGCTTCTGACGTTAACCGCCGAATCGAGTGCTACCGAGGAAGAGCTCGCACACCAGTGTTTGAGTGAATTTGAAACGTTTCAAAACGAAAATGAAGGCATTGTCGATATTTATAACGAGAAGTTCACTCATGATTTTCATGTCGAGTTGCGTCAGGGTGAGGCAGCGAGATTGAGGTCGGAGTCTGATACGGCCAATCAGCGTTATCAGGATTGTGAGGCGGACCGCCCTAGAACGTCGGCTTCTTTGTGTCAAAGCTTGCAAGATCAATATGAAAGCCGGGTGAAGCGATATAGCGACTACACCCGAGAAACTGAAAAAATGCAGGCGGACTTTAATGAACGGATGGCTGCATTCGACGAGGTTATGTGGTCGGAAGAATGGACTACGCGTTTGAGTGAAGCTTGTGGCCCGGCTCTTGGCGATGAGGTTTCTGAAGACGTGTGGACTGAGGTATGTCCTGATTACGAGGTGGGTTATCGCTTATTTTATGCCTACTTCGACCAAGAATCGCCTTGCGAATAATCCGTTAAACAACTCCACGTTCGACCGCGTTTCAACACTTGTGCCCCAGGGGTGGAACGTTGAAACATTTGTGCCCCAGGGGCGAACTCCAACAACTTCGCCCCTGGGGCGTAACCGCTGTTTTACGGCAACTACGAGACCGTTTCAGTTGCGGTGTGTTGGGCGCTGAGGCCTTGTGGGGCTTGGACTTTTGCCGCGGAACACTAATTGTACCCCTGGGGCGGAACTGTTGTTTCGGGGTATCTACGTGAACTGTACCCCTGGGGCGGAACTGTTGTTTGTGACAGAGGAGTGACGTTTTTGTTTCGCATGGCGTTTATGGCAGTTATAATGCAGTCACCTAGGATGAATAAAACCAACATAGGAGAAGCGGCTGGGTTACTTTCCAAGTGTGTAACTGATTGGAATGTAATGAATTATTAGAGCCGCACATGCTTATGAACTACTCGTTATTTGACTTTCTTCAGCTCATCGGTTCATTGGGTATTTTCATCTTCGGGATGAAAATTTTCAGCGAAGGGCTTCAAAAAATTGCTGGAAGTAAGCTGAAGGGCATCCTCAGCGGTATGACTCGCAACCGCGCATCCGGTATCCTTACTGGGTTTGCAACCACTGCCATCACGCAATCCTCGACCACCACTACGGTAATGACGGTTAGTTTCGTTAACGCCGGGCTGCTCACCTTTGTGCAGTCGACGGGGGTGATCATGGGGGCCAATATAGGGACCACAATCACCGCCTGGATGGTCGCCTTATTTGGATTCAAGTTTCAGATTACGCCGATAGCTCTTGCAATTATCGGCGTATTTTTTGCCTTTTTATTCTCAGGAAACAATCGGTTACGGAACATCGCTGAGGCGATGGTCGGGTTCGGTATCCTGTTTATTGGTTTGGAGTTCATCAAGGGCTCGGTGCCGGATATCAACACCAACCCTGAAATCTTCATGTTCCTCGACTCTTGGACAGATTATGGCTTCTTGTCGCTTCTTCTGTTCGTGGGCGTGGGCACGGTGCTGACCTTACTGACGCAATCGTCGTCGGCGGCGACCGCGATAACATTGGTCATGCTGTTCGAGGGATGGATCTCTTTCCCAATTGCTGCGGCGATGATTTTGGGGGAGAACATAGGGACCACGGTGACCGCCAATATTGCGGCCCTCGTGGGGAACGTGCATGCGAAGAGGGCCGCGAGGTTTCACTTCTTCTTTAATGTGATCGGTGTGCTGTGGATGTTGGCGCTGATCTTCCCGTTCTTGCATGCGATGGACTTTGTGGTTAATCAGTTTGCGTCGACGCCGATTTCGGTGATGGAGGGGGCTGCGGAATCGAGGGCGAATGCGACCCTTGCGCTGTCGCTCTTCCATACCTCGTTTAACGTGTTGAACGTGCTGTTATTATTTGCGTTTGTACCGTTGCTTGTGCGATTCGTTCAGTATATTCAGCCGGATCGCGGTGACGACGAGGAATTCCACCTCAAATATATCAGCGCGGGCCCGATGACATCGCCTGGGCTGTCGGTAGAACAAGCGCAGAAAGAAGTGCAGCAATTCACCGACGTGATCGACAAAATGCATGCGGCTTTGAGCGAATTGCTGTTCGATCCTAAAGCGGATCGGGAGAAGCTGCTTGAGAAGATTCGAAAGTATGAAGTAGTGACGGATCAGTTGGAAATTGAGATTTCCGACTACCTGGTGCGTATTAGTGAGCATTCCAGCATGGAACACGAGCTGACTGGTCGCATGCGCTTTATGCAAACGATGGTGAATGATCTCGAGCGGATTGCGGATATTTTCTATCAGATTTCCAAGATTTCCGAGCGCTTGGAAGACACAACTGGCTGGCCTGAATCTGCCCTCGACGAGATGCGCAAGATGATGGAAGCGGTTGGGTCTGCGGTGCAGGAAATGAAGTCGAATTCGATGAAGGCGCCTTATGCTGTGAAGCTGGACGAGGCCATTCGCTTAGAGCAATTGATTGATAAGGTGCGCGACGAAGCACGCGACAATCACTATGCGCGTTTGGAAGCGGGCGAGTACAACGCGCGTTCTGGCGTGACCTTTATCGACATCCTGAATCGTTTGGAGCGTATCGGTGATCACATTCTGAATGTGAATGAATCAGCCGCCGGACGTCGTTTGAAGGCCATGCGCATCGACGGCAAGTAAGCTCCGTGCACTTTTAAAAAAGCCCTTCGGGGCTTTTTTTGTGCCTTTTGCGTGGCTTTCCCAACACTTAACCCCCAACATTTACGCCCCAGGGGTGAAGTTCAACATTTACGCCCCTGGGGTGAAGCTCGATTTCCTCGCTCTTTTCAACAATTGTGCCCCAGGGGTGGAAGCCATTTTTAGTGGACTCTACGCGATCGGTTAAATAGGTTTCTAGACGTTGGTATGGCTGAGATCTAACAGTTGTACCCCTGGGGCGTAACTGGTGTTTCGGGTGATCTCCGTGGGTTGTACCCCTGGGGCGCAACTGGTGTTTCGGGCGATCTCCGTGGGTTGTACCCCTGGGGCGGAAGTGTTGTTTAAGTACAAAAAACCCCGAGCGGGCTCGGGGTTGGTAGAACTCAGAAGCGAACAGGTATTAGCCGTTATCTGATGATTTTCCTGCTTGTTTTGCGTGAATGCGCTCAACGTTGAGTGCGATTGATAGGAAGAGTATTAAGCTTTCCTTCGCGAGCGACATTAAAATAACGGCGAAGTAACCATACACGACGGTAATGATGAAGGCGCCGAAGGCGTACTCTGCATAGCCGTTAATTAGACCGCCGAGTAGTGCGAAGGTGGCGATGATGGCGGTTACCGGCCACGACAGAAAAATGATGCCGTCCCATGCAGTTCTGAACCAATTGAACACCGGGAATTCGCTGGTTTGCTCTGTATTTTTGTCTTCCTCGGTAGCTTGACGGAGTGCAGCAAGACGGAAAACTGCGCCTTTCCAGATCAACCATGGGATTGTGAAGAAGCGAACGACACATAAAATAAGCGCTTGAATCACTGCTGGACCGAATTTTCCTTCGAATTGTTTCATTTTCTATCTCCTTGTTTTTATTGTATTTGCAGTCTATGCCTAGCTATAAGAGCATAAAATTCAAACAGTTCCAAGTAGATAATTTTGCTTCATCTCCAACAATTGTGCCCCTGGGGCACAACGTGTGTTTCTGGGTATGTTCGAGGTTGCCTAAAGCAGGCTGTAATTCTTGCTGCGCTTAGAGTTCAACAGTTGTACCCCTGGGGCGGAAGTGTTGTTTCGGGCGATCTCCGTGGGTTGTACCCCTGGGGCGAAACTGTTGTTTAAGCGAAGTCGAGGGTGAGCATGAGGCGGGGATTGCCTTGGGGGTTGGGGCTGCGATGGACGAAGCCCAAACCTTCGTTTTTGGGCCAGGCTTCGCCTTTCATAAGGGCGACGTCGCTTGCGCGCAATTGTTGGATAGTCGCGTCAGGCTTGATTAGCCCTGACTGCTCATCGGGTTGGCCGTTGTTGCCACGGCCAAGAAATTGCCGACTCACATATTTGTTTTCCAGCCATTCGGTACCGACGCCGGTGTAAGTGGTGATCATGCGCGCTGGAATGTGATCGATATGAAATCGAGGGCAGGTTGCTTGTTCCGCGCGCGCTAACCGTAAGGCAATTTGTTCGGCGTCGAACAGGCAGGCGAGCATATCTGCGAGAAGTATAACATCGTCCTTGAGGGCATCGCCGAGGTGATGTTGCTTAGAAATGGCGTCGGCGATGGTATTGCTAGGCGCGGCGAGTCGGACATCCCGCCAGTTGGCGGCTGTTAAGGCGCTCTGAATATCGGCTTGCAACGCCTTGGAATGGCTGCGTTGCCATACGGCCATGCAAGTTTGTTCATCAAAGATCGAGGTAAACACATCGGCTTCGCTGCCATAAATGGCGCGGCGTTCGTTGTTCTGAATGCTCTTAATCGCGAGGGCTTCCATGTTAAGCTCCTGATGTAGCCTGACAATGCTGGCGTTTTATCGCCCGCGAATTCAGCAAATGCGCTGCAAATACAAAACTCGCTCCCGCTAACGATAAAAGCAACTCGCTGATGCCGAAGAATCCAAAGCTGATGGTCATGAGGAGAATACCGGCGACGCCAAGCACCAGAGGACGGTACGCTTGCAAATGCACGCAGGTTGGAACGATGGACAGGGTAACGAGCAGAATCATCGGTAAATAAAGTGCGATGTGAACCCATTCGCTCGCAAGTACGCCGACGGCGGTGGAGGTTCCGAAGGCGATGAGGGCGAGTGGTGTGAGTAGGCAATGACCGATGCACAGGCCAGACAGGAACATTCCGAGTTTATCTTTCGCGAGTCGTGACTTTAGCATGATGGCTTCTCGTTTGTCGGTTAGCACAGGTTCCGTTACTATAGTGGAACCAAATGGCAATGTTATAATATAACATTAACGGTCGCGAGTTAACTTTGAATTAGCGTGAGGTGATAGAAATGAAGAAAGCAGCTGTTTTTCTTGGGGTTTCTGGCGCTCTGGTCGCCGGCGGCTGGTACTATTTTGAACACCTTGCACATGACCACGACCATGAAAACGGGCACGATCACAGCCATAGTCACAGCCACGATGGCGGCCATGAGCATGGCGTGGGCCAGCTATCGATGTACTTTGATGACACCGATGTGTCGCTGTTTTTTCATGCGTCGGCGGGCGATTTGGTGGGCTACGAGCATTACCCGCGCGACGACGATGAGCGTGAGCAGTTGGAGTCGGTGCTTTCTTACCTTGCATCCGGCAGTTGGCTGGAATTCCCGCAGCGCGCGGAGTGTGCATGGGTAAGTGGCAACGCGGAAACTAGCCAACTGGATGCAGACCATTCCGGCCATGTGGATGTTACCGTCGACATGTCGTTTCGCTGTGAGCGACCGCGCAATTTATCTCAGGTGTCGGTGCATTTGTTCAGCGAGTACAGCGCCCTCGAGCGCATCGACGCTCATTGGATCCGCGACACACGCACAGACACTGTTGAACTCACTCCGGCAAACACGAGCTTCCGATTGCGTTAATGTCCCCACGCCCCCCGCAACTCTCCGCCTTCAACAATTCCGCCCCAGGGGTGAAACTCATGTTTTGGGCTGTCTCTAACAACTTCGCCCCAGGGGCGTAAACCATGTTTTGCAGGGGCTCCGAGGACGCTTAAAACGGGCTGGGGCCATTGCTGCGCTTGAAGTTCAACAGTTCTACCCCTGGGGCGAAACTGTTGTTTAGGGCGATCTCCGCGAATTGTACCCCTGGGGCGGAATTGTTGTTTTGGGCGATCTCTGTGAATTGTACCCCTGGGGCGGAATTGTTAAGTTGGGGGTGTGTGTTTAGATTTAGGAGGGCCAACGCGGTGCGTTGGGTACTGAAGATGCGTTTATGGATAAGTGTTCTGGCATTGGTGCTGCCATTGGCGGGCTGCGCTATTGAGCGCGTCGGTGGGCCGGAGTTTGTAGTGTCAAGTGTTGTGGCGGGCGAGGGCGAGCTGTCGCCCCGTTCGATGAGTGTGCGCGATGGGAGTAGGGCGACCTTTACGGCCACACCGGCATCAGGTTGGGTTTTGCAGGGTATCACGGGCTGCAATGGTACCCTCGAAGGCACAATATACGAAACGGGACGCATTCGCGCCGATTGTACAATTCACGTCTCGTTCGAAGAAGATAGCGGCGCAATCATGACATATCTATTGTCAGACGGCACCGTTATCGCGACCAACTTTCCCTTAACGGGCGACCATTCCGCCATCAACCGCTAAAGCTTGTCCAGTAATAAATGACGCTCCCGGTAGCGATAAGAACACCACCGCATTGGCCACTTCTTCGGCGGTACCCATGCGGTTCATGGGGTGTAGCGCGGCGAATTGCTTTTCCGTTTCCGGATCTTTGCTGGTAATCCGGTCAATCATGTCGGTTTTGATTGCGCCTGGACACACGGCGTTGACCCGCACCCCTTGCTCAGCGTACTCAACGGCCGCGGTTTTGGTAAGTTGCACCACGGCGCCTTTCGATGCGCAATAGGCGGGCAGACCAGGAAAGCCAATGAGTCCAGCAACCGAGGCCATATTCACGATTGACCCGCGCCCTTGGCTACTCATAATGGCTAACTGCGCCTGCATGCAAGCATAAAGCCCACGCACATTGATGTTCATCACGCGATCGTAATTTTCGAGGGAGCTCTCAGCTGTTGGTGCATTTTCGCCCTCAATTCCTGCATTATTGCAGGCGTAGTCAAGGCGTCCGAAGCGCTCCATTATCTTGTTGTGCAGTTCTTTCACTGCGTTGATGTCGGAGACGTCGGTTGTTACCGCAAGGGCGTCGACACCGATTAGCTTAATATCCTTAACTAATTGATGAAGCGCGCTTTCTTGGATGTCCGCAACGACGACATCGCACCCCGAACGTGCATAAGCTAAGGCCGTTTCCTTGCCGATTCCGGCTGCTGCTCCGGTGATAAGTGCGACAGGTGAGGTAGTCATTGTGTAATCTCCTTGATGTTGACTGAATGTCTAGTGTTGCACAAAAACTAGACAATTCTCTTGATCTTGATCACAGCGGTGTGAAGTAGGCGGGCTGCTGGGTTAGAATGAAGGGCAATTGATGGCGAATTTAACGCAGGGGCGTATTTAGGTGGAAGAAGAGCTTGACTTTAATGAAGTTCTTGAGCGTGCTCAGGAGCATCATGAAGCCGAAGAATATGAGCAGGCGTTGTCTTACTACGGCGGTGCGCTGGAGTTTTTGCTGGACGGCGAGCCGGATGATCTGAGCGATGAAGAGTTTGAAAATTTTTCGCTTAACCTATTGTCTTTATTCAATAATACTGGCTCGTGCTATGAGCAGTTGGGCGATTATTTGGCGGCGTCTGATTACTATGGTGAGGGCGTTGAGCGGATTACTCATTTGATGGAAAAGCAGCCCAATCGTGAGATTTTACGCCGCTATCATCGCACGGTTGAAAACTTGGCGCGGGTGTATGGGCTGAGTGGTCGGGCCGAGGCCGCTCTCGAGGTTTTTGAGGCGTGTTTGGTTCAAACCCAAGCATTTCACGAGCAAGAAAATGACGATTTCTCATGGGCTTCCGTGGGTTATGTGTACGATCTTATTAGCAATTTGTATGCGGATTTAGGTCGGTTGCAGGAGGCCTACGACACTGGCTTTACGATGCTCAAATTGCACGAGGCCATGTATAAAGAGTACCGCGAGTGGCGGGATCAGGTGGATATCGCGCGGGCGCATCATTTTCTTGGTGAGGTGGCCGAGCGTCAATTTAAGTTTGATAAGGCGCGCCTGCATTTTGCCGAGTCACTCCATGCGCGGGAACTTCAGCGTGAGGGAAATCCGGGCTATGAGGCTGATTTTTGTGTGGTTTCTTGCAATGAGCGCTTAGCGCGCTTGCTCTTGAGTAATCGTGATTTGGCCGCAGCGGAGCCTTATTTGAATACCGCGCTGCAGCTGTTTGAAGATGTGGAGTGGCACGAGAATCAATGGGATTACCGGTTGTTCGCGAACTTGTTTGCAAATTGTGCTCAGTGGCATCAGCTTTCAGGTCAACTGGCTGAGGCTAAGGAGTTCGCCGACGAGGCCCGCAATGCATTGAAATGGCTCGAAGAAGCAAACGAAATGACGCAAGAAATGGTGCGCGTTGAAGACATCATCCGCGGAATCACCCACACGGCTGCGTCGCGCAACTAACAACATTTATGCCCCAGGGGCGAAAACCATGTTTCTCGCACTTTTCGATTTCCCGTAAATCCTTTGCAGCCCTTATCAATACTCGGCTTCAACAGTTGTGCCCCTGGGGCACAACTGTTGTTTTTGCGCACCTCCGTGAGCTGTGCCCCTGGGGCGAAACTGTTGTTTTTGTACGCAATGTCGCAAAAATCATTTCGATGCATGACATTAGCGAAAAAATGGCCATAATCATTTTCGAGCAAGGATGCTCATGGCGGGTTCGGATGTCTCAGGATGAGTGCCGAACTTGATTAAGTCATCGGCCAGGTAGGGCCAATTATGTCAACAAAGCGAAGATATTGTGTGGTAGGGACACCGCACCATGTCTACCAACGCGGCGTAGATCGCAAGGAGATCTTTTTCTCCAAGGATCTACGCCGCACCTATCTCCGTCTCATGGAAAAGTATGCTAAAGAAGCGTGCGTGCAGGTGCATGCCTATGTGCTCATGGGGAACCACGTGCACATCCTGCTCACTGCGATGAAAGAGAATGGAATTTCGATGTTCATGCAGAACTTGAATTCTGTTTTTGTGAGTAAGGTCAATAAAGTAGCTGGGCGCGAAGGGGTGTTGTTTTCTACGCGGTTTAAGTCGATTCCGGTGGAAACCATGGACTATCTGTTGCAGCTATATCGCTATATTGAGCTGAATCCGGTGCGGGCGAATCTTACGCAACACCCGGGACGTTATATCTGGAGTAGTTATCATGCCAATGCGCTTGGCTACGCCAATTCGCTGATTACGCCGCATCCAGATTATCTGATGCTAGGTGATACGGTGGAAAAGCGTTTGGCGAATTATAGGAAGCTAGTTCACAGCCCTATGGCGAATGAGTTGATTGAGCAGATTCGTTGGCGCACCAGGCTGGGTTATCCGATTGGCTCAGAAAAATTCTTGGAATTGCTTGAGGAAATCACCGGCCTGCCGTCGAATCCGCGCCGCCGGCGGTCTCATTGCAGCGCTTGACTGGAGGGAGCTCCTGGGCTTGAACTGCGATCAACAACTACACCCCAGGGGTGGAATTCATGGTTTCGACGGCCAGGGATAGAGCCAAGGTGTGGTGAGGTTGGGAAAGAGCGACCAATCAAGTTGCGGAAAATCGTCTAGTTCAGACGGTGGTAGAACGTAGCTGTGGGCCACGCCGTGCCACATGAAGCGGAGAGCCATTGCATGTAACATGAGTCGGTCGGCGGGGGCCCCTTTATAGCGCTTGTCTCCGAGAATAGGCGCGCCAATGCTTTTCAGCGCGACCCGAAGTTGGTGCGTTTTCCCGCTGATCGGTTTGAGTACGTAAAGTCGAGTACCGGTGTCGGTGCCGTGGCTAAAAAAGTAGGTGATTGCCGGGTTCGTGAGCGTTTTAGTGAGCATCCAGCTCCCATTTCGGCTTTTTTCCATATCGCCTTTAATGGCCCCCTGCTTCTTGCGGGGCTTGTTGCCACCCAAGGCAATGTAATATTTCTCTATCTCTCGTGATTCAAATAGCTTTCCGAAAGCCGCGGCTGCCTCAGCTGAGCGTGCCACGATCAATAACCCGCTCGTATCTTTGTCTAATCGATGAACCGGAAACAGTGCTTCGCCGGTAAGCTCATTGAGAATGGTAATAAAGCCTAGTTGGGCATCCTCTTGATGCATACCAATTCCAGACGGTTTGGCAGCGATGTAGAAATCAGGATGAGTAGCGACAATCATGACGGTTCCGATAGTGGGACAACGCTGAAATACTAGCGCGAGCTCCCCACGAAAGACAGCAAAAACAACAATTTCGCCCCAGGGGTACAATTCGCGGAGATCGCTGGAAACACGAGTTCTGCCCCAGGGGCGAAGTTGTTGAAAGCCCCTCAGTACTTGGGCTTAACGCAATAGATTGGTTTCATGGAGTGAGGGAGAAAACAGGGTTTCGCCCCAGGGGTACAATTCGCGGGGGTACAATTCGCGGAGATAACAAAAAAACAGAGTTCCACCCCAGGGGCGAAACTCTGTTTAAAGGAACGAAAATTAGAAGCGGATGCTGAATGCGACGCGGAAGACGTCGTAATCAGAACTTGAGCGCTGATATTCGCCCGATACGTAGAATCGACGGTCGAGTCGGTAACCGATACCTGCGCCGTAGACTAATCCGTTGTCGCTGTAATTATCTAGCGTTGGCCCCGCACTTTTGCGTGTGGTGCCTAAACCAATACTGCCAAACAAATCGACTTTTTCGGTGAGCGATACTTCTGGAACTAGTGCGGCTGCGAAGTGTTGCACATCGCCGCGCTCTGTAATGGCGATTGCCGGACATGTGCCGTTATCTGGGCAGCTGTTGATGGTGCGAAAATCGCTACCGCGCTCGTAGGTGCCGCGCACGCTGAGATTGGGGTGGAGGAAATACGAGAGTGAGCCACCGTAGATGGTGCCGCTGTCGTCAGTAATTGAATCCCACGTGCCACTGCCTGTTGTGAAGCGGTCTAAGCTCGCTCGACCGGTATGTACAGACACTTTCCAATCCCTTTCAAAGGCTTGCGCATGGGCGTTTCCAGGCGCTACGAACGCTGCGCTTGTTAGGATAAAAGCTGCGACTCCCGTCGCTTGAAGCCAATGTTTTACTCTCGTTTTCATTGCGAATTCTCCCCGTTACGGAACGCAAATGGTTCACTCAAATCAGTGTAGGCGCTAATTCTGCCGGAAATTGTAAAAAAGTGTGAGCGTTTGATGAATTTTTGCAAAATCAACACTTCCACCCCAGGGGCAGAACGCACGGAGGTCGGCTAAAACACGGGTTCCACCCCAGGGGCAGAACTCACGGAGATAGCCTAAAACACGAATTCCACCCCAGGGGCACAACTCACGGAGATAGCCTAAAACACGGGTTCCACCCCAGGGGCACAACTGTTTAACCACAGGTGTAGCGCGGGCTGGCGCTTTGTTCTGGTGGTCGCGGAGTTAGAGAAAAAGCGGATTTACACCCCTGGGGCGTAACTGTTGAAAAGAGCGGAGAACTGGAATTCCACCCCTGGGGCGTAACTGTTGAAAAGAGCGGAGAACTGGATTTCCACCCCTGGGGCGTAACTGTTGAAAAGAGCGGAGAATTGGAACTTCACCCCTGGGGCGTAACTGTTGAAAAGAGCAGAGAACTGGAACTTCACCCCTGGGGCGTAACTGTTGAAAAGAGGGGGCGGTATTACTTGAGTAAAATAGTCGGGAAATGGTATAATGCAGGCCAAATTTAGAGTCAGCTGACGATGAGGTTTTTGGCATGAGTGAGCAAATCGAGAAGGCGATAGCGCGGAAGTACGACGCTGGTTTCGTCTCCGAGATTGAGTCTGATACCTTCCCACCCGGGTTGGATGAGGATGTCATCCGTCGCATTTCCGAAATGAAAAATGAACCTGAGTGGATGCTTGAATGGCGTCTGCAGGCGTTTCGGTCGTGGCTAAAAATGAAAGAGCCAGACTGGGCTCACTTGGGCTACGAGCGCATTGACTATCAATCAATCTCCTATTACTCCGCTCCTAAGAGTATGAAAGATAAGCCGAAATCTCTTGATGAGGTGGATCCTGAGCTGATTCGCACTTATGAGAAATTGGGCATTCCTTTGCACGAGCAGAAGATGCTGGCGGGTGTCGCGGTCGATGCGGTATTCGACTCGGTATCGGTGGTCACTACCTTCCGTGCCAAGCTGGAAGAAGCGGGCGTGATTTTCTGTCCGATTTCCGAAGCAATCCAAAAATATCCCGAGCTGGTGAAGAAATATCTTGGCTCTGTGGTTCCGCGTAGCGATAACTTTTTTGCGGCACTCAACTGTGCGGTGTTTACCGACGGTTCGTTCGTGTATATCCCGAAAGGGGTACGTTGTCCGATGGAACTATCCACTTATTTCCGCATTAACGAGCTGAACACTGGTCAATTCGAGCGTACCCTAATTATTGCCGATGAAGGTAGCCATGTGAGCTATCTGGAAGGGTGCACAGCGCCGCAGCGCGATGAGAATCAGTTGCATGCGGCGGTGGTGGAATTGGTTGCCCTCGACGACGCGGAAATTAAGTACAGCACGGTGCAGAACTGGTATCCGGGCGATGAGAACGGCAAGGGCGGTATCTACAACTTCGTGACCAAGCGCGGTATTGCGCACAAGAATTCGAAGATTTCGTGGACCCAGGTGGAAACCGGCTCTGCGATTACGTGGAAGTACCCGAGCTGTATCCTCAAAGGCGACAACTCGGTGGGTGAGTTCTACTCCGTTGCCTTAACGCGCGGACGTCAGCAAGCGGACACCGGCACCAAGATGATTCACTTGGGTAAAAACACCAAGTCCACTATCGTCTCCAAGGGTATTTCCGCAGGCAACTCGAGTAATGCCTACCGCGGTTTGGTGAAAATGGGCCCGGGTGCCGACGGCGCGCGTAACCATACCGAATGTGATTCGTTATTGATTGGCGATAAGTGTGCGGCGCATACCTTCCCGTACATTGAAAGCTCGAACCCGTCGGCGATTGTTGAACATGAGGCCACCACCTCGAAGGTGAGTGACGACCAAATGTTCCTGTGTAAGCAGCGTGGGTTGGATGCAGAGAAGGCCGTGTCGATGATCGTGAACGGCTTCTGTAAGGAAGTATTTAAAGAATTACCGATGGAGTTCGCGGTCGAGGCCGGCAAACTTCTGGAAATCAGTCTTGAAGGTTCAGTGGGGTAAATGATGTTAACCATTAAAGATTTGCATGCGCGTGTGGAAGACAAAATCATCTTGAAAGGTCTAAACCTAACGGTGAAGCCAGGTGAAGTACACGCGATTATGGGCCCCAATGGCGCAGGTAAAAGTACGCTTGGTTATGTGATGTCGGGACGCGATGGCTATGAGCTCGTGAGCGGCAGCATTGAAATGAACGGCGAAGACTTGATGGAAATGGATATTGAAGAACGCGCCCAGCAGGGTCTGTTTTTGGCGTTTCAGTATCCGGTAGAAATTCCTGGCGTAAGCAATATGGAATTTATGAAAGAGTCGGTGAACGCTATTCGTAAGGCGCGCGGTGAGGAAGCACTTACTGCGGCTGAGTTTTTGAAGATTGCTAAAGAAGCCTGCAAACAGGTGAATTTGCCGCTGGATTTCTTAAAGCGCGGCGTGAACGAAGGTTTCTCAGGCGGTGAGAAAAAACGTAACGAAATTATGCAGTTGATTCTGCTTAAGCCAAAGTTGGTGATTCTTGACGAGTCTGATTCGGGCTTGGATATCGATGCGTTGAAAGTGGTTGCGGATGGCGTGAATAGCCAGCGCGACGGCAAGCGCAGCTTTATTGTGGTGACCCATTATCAGCGTTTGCTTGATTTTATCGAGCCTGATTATGTGCATATTTTGGCGGACGGTAAGATCGTGAAAAGCGGTGGTCCTGAGCTAGCAAAAGAAGTGGAATCAACAGGTTATGCTTGGTTGGGTAAGCCTGAGGAGGCTGGCGCATGAGTGATTGGTTAGCACAGGTCATCGACCGTGCCGATGCGGTCGCCAATGCGCAAAAAGACGAACTGGCCTCTCTGCGCCAGAACGCATTAGCTGAGCTTAAGCAGCAGCAGTGGCCGACCCGACGCACCGAAGCGTGGCGTTATACGTCGTTGCATCCGCTGGAAGATATGACGTTACCGGCATTGTCGCAGGATGTGCCTGCGGTGCCTGAGATCGACGGTGTCGACTCTCTCGATTTTGTATTTGTGAACGGTAAGCTCCAAGGCGACATGCCCAAGTTGCCGAAAGGCGTGAGCGTGGGTGGTCTAACTGACTCTGCCATGCAAGCTGCGGCCACCGAGGTGTTCGGTACCGTGAAGCCGCGCACGCATTTATTTGGTTTGGTCAACGACGTGCTTGCCACCGACGGCTTGGTAATCGATGTAGCCGCGGGCGCCAAAATCTCACAGCCACTACGTATTCTGAATTTTGTCAGCGCCGGTTCTGAAACGCATCATCGGGTGCTCGTGCGTATTGGCGACGAAGCTTCAGTGAGCGTGATTGAGCATGGCGCTGGATCTGGTGCTAGCGTAAATACAGCGTTTGCCGAGTACGCCTTGGGCGCGAAGGCGCGGTTGGAACATTACCGCTTTGCCTTGCACGGTGGCGATGCCATTCATATTGGTGGGGCGCACTTTAGTTTGGGCACGGAAGCGCGCTTGAACAGCACCTTGGTGGGCTATGGCAGTCAGTTGAGCCGCTTGGATTACGATGTGATTCACGCGGGGCAACATGCAAACGCGAAATTAAACGCGGTGTATTTGTTAGCGCCGCGGGAACACTTTGATTTACATACCAATATTGAACACGCTGTGCCTAATGGCACCACTGAAGAAAATGCCCGTGGCATTATTGGTGACCGCGCTCGCGCCGTGTTTAATGGCCGCATTCATATTCATCGCGATGCCCAGAAAACTCTGGCGGAGCTGAATAATCGCAATTTATTGTTGTCGCGCGGCGGCACTATTAGTACCAAGCCTGAGCTGGAGATTTATGCCGACGACGTGCAGTGTGCCCATGGTGCCACGGTTGCGGAAATCGACGATAAAGCACTCTATTATATGCTATCGCGCGGTATCAAACGCGAGCAGGCTCTAGTGATGTTGAACTTTGGCTTTATCCAAGAATTGGTGGCGCAAATGCCAAATAAAGCCTTGGCCAAATGGCTCGAGCCGCAGTTGCGGGATCGCTTTATGCTGATGGACGTGCGCAATGGCTCTTGATGTTCAGGCGATTCGTGCCCAGTTTCCGATTTTAAGCCGAGAAGTGAATGGTAAGCCGTTGGTTTACCTTGATAATGCCGCAACAACCCAGAAGCCGCAGGCGATGATTGATGCCTTGGTGAGTTTCTATACCGAGTGCAATTCGAATGTGCATCGTGGGGCGCATGCGCTGTCGGACGAGTCGACGCGCCGTTATGAACATGCGCGGGACGTAGTGGCAGGCTTTATCGGTGCGGCCAGTCGTGAAGAAGTGATTTGGACCAGCGGCACCACAGAAAGTATTAATATTGTGTCGAAAGGCATGGCTCAGCGCCTGCAAGCGGGCGACGAGGTGCTGGTCACGGAAATGGAGCACCACGCGAACCTGGTAACCTGGCAGCAGGCCTGTAAAGCAGCTGGCGCGCGCTTGCTCGTGGTGCCTATTTTGGCCAATGGCGCGTTGGATGCCGATGCATTTGTAACCATGCTGAGTGAGAAAACGGCCTTTGTGGCGATGCCGCAGGTGTCGAATGCCTTGGGAACTGTGAACCCAGTTCGTAGCCTAATTAAAGAGGTGCGTGCACGCTCGCCGCGAGCGCTGGTGTTGATTGATGGCGCTCAGGGTGTGGCCCATGGCGGCGTGAAGGTGGCAGATTTAGACTGCGATTTTTACGCGTTTTCCGGGCACAAGATGTTCGGCCCAACTGGGGTTGGTGTGTTGTGGGGCCGTCGTGCGTTGTTAGCGGAATGGCCTGTGTGGCTCACTGGCGGCGAGATGATCGCGGAAGTGAGTTATCAAGACGCAACCTGGGGCGCATTGCCGCATCGATTGGAAGCGGGCACGCCGCATATTTCTGGGGCGGTGGGTTTAGCCGCGGCGATTGAATGGTTCCAAACGTTGGACGTCGCCGATGTGCAAGCTCATGAAAAAGCACTGTTAGATCGTGCAGTGGCGCTCGGTTCGGAGTTTAAAGGCCTGCGATTAGTGGGTGCTGCCCCGGAAAAAATTGGGGTGTTTAGTTTTGTTATCGAAGGTACGCATCCAGCGGATATTGGCTTTATTTTGGACAAGCAGGGTGTGGCGATTCGCACCGGCGACCATTGTGCGCAACCGTTGATGAAGCGTCTTGGCCTGCCGGGTACAGCACGGGCATCGTTCTCGGTGTACAATACACTAGACGAGGTCGACGCTCTGTTCACCGCTCTCGCTAAAGCCCGCGACATGCTGGTTTAACAATTCCGCCCCAGGGGTGGAATTCAAAACAGAGTTCCGCCCCAGGGGTGGAATCGACATTCGAACGCAGTAGCCAACGCACCGCGTTGGTAAAAACAGAGTTCCGCCCCAGGGGTGGAATTCAATGTTTCAACAATTTTGGAGTAAGCAATGGCTGTAGAAACCTTTGTTCCCGCAGCAAGCGTAATTACCGTAACGCCAAGCGCAGCGCGTCATTTCGAGCAAAAGCTGGGTGATTCGCAGCAAATTATCCGTTTCGCAACCCGCGAAAGCGGCTGCACTGGCTATGCCTACGTGGTGGACTTCGCCGAGGCGCCAGAAGCTGGCGACGAAGTGATTCGCGTAAGTGACAAACTCACGGTCGCGGTTGCTCGCAACGCTATTCCCATGTTGCGCGACACCGAAATTGACTACGTGAAGGAAGGCATCAACGGCGTGCTGAAATTCAACAATCCAAACATCGCCGAGGCCTGTGGCTGCGGTGAAAGCTTCAGTGTGAAATCGTAACTGCATGCAGAAAATTGTTTCCTTATCTCGCGAAGTGAAGGCGCGCAGGGTTCCCTCGGGCGATCCGCTCACGCTGCCTGCGGGCGAGTTCGTGAATATCACTCAGGACCTTGGCGGCAACTACACCATTACGTGGCGCGGCAATATGTATCGCATCGACGGCACTGACGCGGATGCTCTGGGTCGTAAACCGACGGTACTCACCTTCGAGTCACCTGCCGATGGCAAGATCGACGAGAAGCAGGTGTGGGAAGCGTTGGAAAGTGTGTATGATCCTGAAATTCCAATTAATTTGGTATCGTTAGGGCTGATTTACAAGGTGCTTATCGAGGGCAATAACGTGCTGATCGATATGACGTTGACCGCACCTGCATGTGGCATGGGCCCCGTTCTGGTGGGGGATGTGGAATACCGCGTGGGCATGGTGCCGCACGTGGAGTCGGTGAAAGTGAATTTGGTGTTCGACCCGCCGTGGTCTCGCGACCGCATGAGCGAAGAAGCCCAACTCGAAGCCGGCCTGTTTTTTTAACAATTCCGCCCCAGGGGTGAATGCAAAACAGAGTTATGCCCCAGGGGTGAAAGCAAAACAGAGTTTCGCCCCAGGGGTGAAACTCATACCCGAACATAGTACCCAACGCACCGCGTTGGAAAAACAGAGTTTTGCCCCAGGGGTGGAACCCGTGTTTAAGCGCTGTTAACGCTAGGAACTTGCAGATGAAATTACCTGAACCCTCTGAAATTGTTGATGATCTCGAGTTTCTCGGAGATTGGGAATCGCGTTATCAGTACATTATTGATTTAGGTAAAGCGTTGCCGAAGCTGCCGGAAGATGCCCGCGCGGATGAGCTTAAAGTGAAAGGTTGCCAGAGTGATGTGTGGTTATTGCCGTCGCATCAGGGCGACGTGATGACATTCCAAGTGGATAGCGATGCCGTAATTGTACGCGGATTATTGGCGTTGGTGATGTCGGCATACAATGAGAAGTCACCCGCTGAAATCCTCCAGTTCGATATCGATGGATTCTTCAAAGAGCTCGATTTAGAGCGCCATATTTCTCCGACACGCGGCAACGGCCTGCGCGCCATCGTTGGCAAAATCCGCGAACTTGCCGCCACCGGCTAATCCGCTCCGCTCAACAATTCCGCCCCAGGGGTAAAAAAACACCTTCGCCCCAGGGGCAGAACTCATGTTTTCAACGTTCTCCGATTTTCCCCAATCGCGCTGCGGGCAGTGTCACGCCTGAGTTTTAACAGTTTCACCCCTGGGGCGAAACTCTGTTTTTGCTGGGGCTAAGTATGGAGCGAAAGTGAGCTAGGCGCTTTGGACAGGGATGCGCTCAGGGGCTTCTTTGTTGGCTGCGTCGGCGGTGAGGCTGCCGAGGCTGATATCATGCAGGAAGTCTGAAATTCGGTCGCTGAGATCCGCCCACAGATGGTGGGTGAGGCAGCGGCTGCCGCTTTGGCAGTTGGATTTACCTTGGCATCGGGTAACATCCACACTTTCATTTACCGCATGGATAATCTCGCCGATAGAGATCTTGTAGGGGTCGCGGTTGAGCAAATAGCCGCCGCCGGGTCCGCGAATACTGTTCACGAGTTCGGCGCGACGTAACTTTGCAAACAGCTGCTCGAGATAGGATAGGGAAATATCCTGACGCTCAGATATGTCGGCAAGGGTCACAGGAGAATTGTGTCCGTGGAGTGCCACGTCCAGCATCGCTGTGACCGCATAACGACCTTTCGATGTCAGTTTCATAACCCTTTCTCGCGCTGAAGTTCAATGCCGTTAGCATCGCATAACTTGACTATTTCAGTCAAGTATTGTGGCTTGTCTATCGCGGTTGAATTTCCCTCCCGGAGCGTCCTTTACAATTCGTTACAATTTTACGACAAATCCCCCATGGTTTAGCGCTCTCGGTATTGGTATTGTGCGCTCACGTTGTTTGCCGTTACCTCAACTTTGAATGGTAAACACGCGTTGAGAAACGGATAAGCACACCGAATTTGTTGTATAAAAAGGAAGTTAAATCATGAAAAAGTTTGCAGTAAGCTTAGTTTCTAGTGCCTTGTTGTCTTCTGTTGTATTCGCGGCAAACGCCAATGCAGAGGAAGCGTCGGTTGCACCTTCATTCAATTACCTGAGCGCGGGTTATAGCGAGATGGAGCACAGCTCTTCAGACGCGACCTTCTCCGGGATGCGCGCCCAGTTCAGTCGTTCAATCACCGATGTGGTTTTTGTTCGCGGCGGTTACGAGTCTGTATCGCGCGACGGTGCCACCTATGAAGAATCAGAATTTTCTTTGGGCGCACGTTTTGCAGTTGACGAGCGTTCATCTGTTTATGCGGGTGCGGGCTTTTTGAATGCGTATAGTACAGACGCAGCCGGCAGCAACCTTGATCACCTGTATTTCACCGGTGTTGCGGTTCGCCCGAGTGAAGACGTGGAGTTACGTGTGGAATTGCAGCGCGCCCGGGTATACCGTGAGCATCAAACTCGCGCTGAAATTGGCGCCCGCTACTTTGTTTCACCGAAGTTTTCAGTAGACGCGAGCTATGGCTTTACCAATAGCAACACCGATGCGGTGCGCTTAGGCGTTTCATTCCACTTTTAATGTTGTCCTGAATATTAATTTGTGGAACCGGCCGGGGATATTTCCCCGGCTTTTTTTTGCCTCTTACTTAGGTCAAAACATAGGTTCCGCCCCAGGGGTGGAATTGTTGAACAGCGCCGAAAACATGAGTTTCACCCCTGGGGCGGAATTGTTGGAATTCAGCGGTGATGCGGCTTGTGGGTGCGTTGGCTTTTTTTGGAGATTGCCGAAAACATGGGTTTCACCCCTGGGGCGGAATTGTTGGGCGGAATTGTTTTCGGGCGTGCGTGGGTGCAAGTTGGTCGCAGTTTAGTTGCGGGTGTGGTGTGGTGCGGTACTATCAGGGTATCGCAATAGAAGGGGAAGGCACGTGAGAATTCTACATTCAGCATTTTTAGTGGTGGCGTTGTGGTCGCTGAGCGCGGTGGCGTTGGCAGAGAACAATGTTCGTCCATTGCAATACGATGATGTTTTTCTGTTGGAGTTTGCATCTGATCCAGCGCCTGCGCCGAACGGTCAAACCATTGTGTTTGTGCGCAATTGGATGGATCGTATGCAGGATCGCCGTCGCAGCACGCTGTGGACAGTAAATGCGGACGGCTCTAACTTGCAAGCGTTAACCTCCAAAGATCAGAACGCGTCGCAGCCAACCTGGTCACCTGACGGCTCGCGTATTGCCTATGTGGCGGATGGGCAGATTCACGTGTATTGGGTGGAGTCTGGTCGCCAAGCCCAAATTAGCCATTTGCAGCAAGGCCCGGGCAATCTAACCTGGTCGCCTGATGGCAGCTGGATTGCTTTCTCGATGTTTGAACCACAGCGGCGGGCGAATCCGGTGACTTTGCCGGGGCGTCCTGATGGTGCCAACTGGGCTGAATCGCCTATTTTTATTGAAGATATGAATTATCGCGCGGATGGACGCGGCTATTTGCCGAGCGGCTATCGTCACATTTACATGATGCCTGCGGAAGGCGGCACGCCGATTAAATTGACCTCTGGCGATTTCGATCATGGCGGCAGTATGAGCTTTTCTGCCGATGGTAGTGCATTGTTTTTTAGCGCGAATCGCTACGAAGACTGGAAGTCGCAGCCGATTAATTCGGAGATTTTCCGTTTAGATATTGAATCGCGCAACCTGACCCAGTTGACCGACCGCGACGGACCGGACCACAGCCCAATGGTGTCGCCGGATGGCCGCATGATTGCATTTGCCGGCGTTGATGATCGCCGCTTGGCGCATCAAAACCACGGGCTTTATGTGATGAACATTGATGGTTCGAATGTGCGTGCACTTACGGCAGACCTCGACCAGCACATTCGCGATTTTAAATGGGCGCCGGACTCCCGCGGCCTGTTTGTTTATTATGACGCACAAGGCAAGGGCACTTTGGCCCATCAGCCGCTGCGCGGTGATCGTCGTGAACTAACCGATGAAGTGGGTGGCTTAGCTTATAGTCGTCCGTATTCGGGTGGCGATTTTGCGGTGTTGGCCGATGGTCGTTTGGTGTTTACTCATGCTAGCACGCAACGCCCAGCAGAACTGGCGGTGTTGAATCAGCAGCGGCGTTCTGTGACGGTAACGGGAATTACCAGTTTGAACCGCGATCTGCTGATGAAGCGTGATATCGGGCAGGTTGAAGAGTTCTGGTATAACTCGTCGGTGGACGAGAAGCCGATTCATGGCTGGGTGATTTATCCGCCGGGCTTTGATGAGAGCAAACAATACCCAATGATTTTGGAAATCCACGGTGGACCGCATACGGCTTACGGGCCTTATTTTGCCATGGAGTTGCAATTGATGGCGGCCCAAGGCTATGTGGTGTTGTATACCAATCCGCGCGGCTCCACGAGTTATGGCGAGGATTTTGCCAACTTGATTCATCATAACTATCCGAGCCACGATTTTGATGATTTGATGGATGGCGTGGATGCGGTGGTTGCGCGCGGCTTTATTAATGAAGACGAGCTGTTTATTACGGGCGGTTCAGGTGGCGGGGTGCTGACCACGTGGGCGATTGGCCATACTGACCGTTTCCGTGCGGCGGCGGCCATCAACCCAGTGATTAATTGGTATAGTTTCGTACTCAACGCGGATATGTACAACTACTTCACCCAGTATTGGTTCCCAGCATTGCCTTGGGAAGACCCTGAGCATTATCTGAAGCATTCGCCGATTTCTTACGTGGGCAATGTGACGACGCCGACCTTGCTGTTTACCGGTGAGTCGGACCATCGCACCCCGATTTCGGAAACTGAGCAGTATTATCAGGCGTTGCAACTGCGTGGTATTGATACCGCGATGGTGCGCATCCCTGGTGCGTCGCACTCGCTGCACGCGCGTCCATCGAATCATATGGCAAAACCCGCCTATGTAATTTATTGGTTCGACAAATACCGCGCTAAAGATTAAACAGTTACGCCCCAGGGGTGGAATTCGCGAAGTGCGCCTTTTTCAACAATTGCGCCCCAGGGGTAAAATTCTGTTTTTTCTTTCTTTTCAAATGGCTAACGCGGTGCGTTAGGTGAGGCTAGGGCGCCTTTTTCAACAGTTGTGCCCCTGGGGCGAAATTGTTGTGGTTGGGCTTTACAGTTGGTTAACGCAATACGATGGCGACGGTTTAATTTACGCGTTACCATACGAATATTATGGTTCGCGGTGGGAAAACGCTGATGTGGACAACTCAACAACGTGAGGCTCTGAAGGCGCTTGGCATTGATGCTGAGCTATTTCTTGATCTGCCTGAAGATTCTCATGTGTTCAATGCGCCATTGCGTGCGGATGATGCGGTTGCACCTGCCCCTGGTGGGCCGGTGTCCGTTGAGGGTGAGACAGTTGAAACTGGGAATACGACTGAGGCTGGGCGCCCGGTGTCATCTGAGCTTTCTGCAGAGAAGAGTGCTGAAGTTAACGGGCAAACCTCTGCATCTGCTGAAGCCCCTGCATCTGCTGAAGCCCCGAAAACCGCTGAAGCCCCGAAAACCGCTGAAGCCCCGAAAACCGCTGAAGCCCCTGAAGCCCCGAAAACCACAGAAACTGCAGCGAAGCAATCTGCAGCTTCCGACACACAATCCACTGAAACACCCACCCCACATCTGTATAAACTCGGCCCATGGGCGCTGGAGTTTAGTCAGGCATTGCCCGTCGGGCGCTATCCCTGGATTAATGATTTGGCGAGTTACATTGGCTCTAAGCCATCGTTGATTAGTGCGTCGGGGGAGAGGTTGGTGCAGATTAACTGTGACGCCTACGCTCGGGAGACCTTGAGTGTCGACGAGAAGAAAGCCTTATGGGCCTTATTGAAACCCGCCCTCGAGCAGCGGAGCTAACCGATATGGCCCTCATACTTGCCCCCCTGCACGGGCTGAGCCCAGATATGATGACGATCGAACGCGCCGCGCATCGCGTGCCTTGGGGCGCGAACGTATTTGGCAACTCTTTCGGTCCGCGCTATCGGGTTATTGGGCTTTTTCTGAATCATCGTTTGGTCGGTTACACGGTGTCGCATGTGCTTTTCGACGAAATTATGTTGATGAATATTGCGGTGGCGCCTGAGCATCATCGCAAGGGGTATGGTCAGCTTTTGTTAGATGATTTGTTGGCGTTCGCCAGCGATGAAAATGGCGTGCAAAAAGATATGTTATTTCTTGAAGTGCGCGAGCATAACGAAGCGGCGATACGCCTGTACGAGCGCAATGGATTTAGCGAAATTGGCCGGCGTCCCGGCTATTATCCACCGGTCGTGCCCGGCGACGAACGCGAGTCCGCGATCGTCATGAGCCGAGCTAAGTAACCTTTACTTCCAGTTATCTTCTACCCATTGCACCGGTAACACTCGGCGGTACCACTTGCCGCTGCGACCTGCGATAGCATCCGGTGGGTTTGGTTTGCCGTGGAATGCGACAATTTTCGCGCCTTCAGGGATCTGCGCAGCCTTAAACCAACTGCTGATACCTTTTGGCATACAGTGGCGTTTAAAGCTTACACACCAACCCGGCGGCCAGTACTGGAGCTTGCCTTGCTTGGCGAGGTGGCTAGTGACGTATTCCTGCTCGTTACGCACCTTCGCTAGCTCTTTATCTTTGTTTTCTTTGAGTTTCTCAATGAGATCCGGGTGTGCGCCGATGGTGAAGCGGTAAACCGAGGTATTGCCGGTTTCGTCGCGCTTATCCCATTCTTTGATCACGCGGAATTCACCTTCAGGCTCGAAAAAACAATCGATGTTATCGACAATTACGACGTCGAGATCGATGAATAACGTAGGACCAACCAAATCGTAAAGGGGCTTTGCGAAGCTGGTCACTTTAAGCCAACCGTGACCGAACGACCAAGGTGCGCGCTCGTCAAAATCTTTAAATCCGACCATGGGGATATCTTTGACTTCGATGTCTTTATCGATGCCTTCGCCGTCTTCGGTAAGACACACGAAGCGAAATGGTAGGGTGAGATTGCGCTTCACCATGGAATAGAGCTTGTTTACATACTCAGGGCCGTATTTGTTGCCCCACTTAATGCATAAAATATTGACTGGCTGGCTCATTTTTTCCTCTCTTGCAGATTTGCGAGCGGTTATCGAGCGAGTATATCAGGGCTCGCTACATCTCGCACCGCCCAAAACATGAATTCCGCCCCAGGGGTAAAACAATTGTAGTTTCGCGAAAACACGAATTCCGCCCCAGGGGCAAAACAATTGGAGGTGCTCGAAAACACGCGTTTCACCCCTGGGGCGTAATTGTTGAAACGCTGCAGCTATACGGCTTGTGGGCTTGTTGGGGCAGGGTCGAAGGCTGCCCCAAACACGCGCTTCACCCCTGGGGCGTAATTGTTGAAGGTGCTCGAAAACATGCGTTTCACCCCTGGGGCGTAATTGTTGAAGGTGCTCGAAAACACGCGTTTCACCCCTGGGGCGTAGTTGTTGTGTAGAGGTTGGTGATGGCGTTGAGGCTGGGTTCGGGGGCGTATTTGCTCATGCCGTAGTCGATGCGGGGGCAGCCGTTGGTTTTGCAACGTTTTACTTGTTGGATCAAGGCACTCTGTAGGGCGAGGGAGTCGCCGATGGGTAATAAAGGCTGTACAAACTCGGGATCGCCGGCGGCGCGTTGACGTTCGCATAGATGCAATGCGCCCTGGGTGCGGGTGGCTAAAATCGGTAGCCCCATTTGCATGGCTTCAAGGAACACTAATCCAAAGGGTTCGCTATGGGCGGTGTTTACAAATACGTCGAACGCCGACATCCACTCGCGCACATTGGTCACATACCCAGGGAAAATCACGGTGCCTGCGGCGGCTTTCTTCAACCGTCTCATTTCGCGTCCATGGCCGACAATAGCCAAGCGGGCGCCATTGATTTCGGCGCGGCGAAATGAACGCACTAGGTTCATCTGATCTTTACTCGGTTCGAGGCGACCAACGGTGCCAATAAGAATTTCGTCGTCGGCGACTCCAATCTCGGCGCGAATTCGGCGTCGGGCTTCTGGATCTATATCGACTGGGGCAATCCAATTATCCACGTGTTTGGTGCGCTGACGCATGCGCTCAGGCATATGCAGAATTTGCCATGGCGCAATGGCAATCAGGCCGTCTAACTTAGCATGCTGTTGCGCTTTGTAGTGAATATGCAGCGAACCAATGCGCGTAAGCTCGCCCTTCATAGGGTGCAGTGATTTGCAGGCATTGCTTAAATGTCCGTGTGCTACATCGGGTTTTAAACGCCGCAGGATCTTGCGCGTATGCCAACGGGCGATGGGTGGCAGACCGCTGACATAATGCACATGCACGAGTTCGCCCACGCGTGGGGTGATGGGGTTCACCGGGTTGAGGCGTGCACGTCGGTGTAAAATGAGATGCACCTCATGCCCAGCCTCGGCTTGCAGATTGGCGAGGCTCACGGCGTAGCGTTCACTCCCAGCAAATGACGAGGTGAGAATTATATGGGCGATCTTCATGAATACATCCTACGGTTGGAGCCAAAACAGCGGGTTTCAATTATCCATGGGATCCCGCACAATACGCTAGTCCATGAATGTAAAGTTTAGGTTAGGATTGCGATGTCTGGATTACAGAAAAAAGAAACTGCAGCGGCCGTGTACTGGTGGGATCCCACGCGTATCGCGGAACCGGATGAACCCCATTTTCAACCAAGTTGGTGGCAGGAGCAGGATCGCGTCGTGGGAAGCTCAACGGGGCGTAATGTTGCTTGGTTCGTGCAAGGCGAGCAGGGCAATATGGTGCTGCGCCACTATTACCGTGGCGGCCTTGTGGGCAAAGTGCTCACAGACCAGTTCTGGCTAGAGTCGGTGGAAAAATCTAGAGCTATGCGCGAGTTTCAATTATTGCAATGGATGGCGGACGAAGGTTTGCCAGTGCCGCGCCCCTGCGCTGCCCGTTATGCCCGTCGTGGTTTGATCTATCGTGCTGATTTATTGATTGAAATGATTCCCAATAGCCGCGATATTTTCCGCATGATGACCGACCAAGGCCCGCTCGATAGCGCGTTGTGGCAGAGCGTGGGCGCTACGGTTCGCGCCATGCATGACAAAGGTGTGTATCACTCGGATCTCAATTGTCACAACATTATGCTCGATAGCGACAACAAAGTGTGGCTGATTGATTTTGATAAATGTGAGCGTCGGGAGCCTGGCGAGTGGCAGCAGGCCAACTGTGAGCGCTTGCTGAGGTCGCTGCGTAAAGAGCTGACTAAGAATGACAGCTTCGGCTGGAAAGAGAGCGATTGGTCGGCGTTTATGGCGGGCTATCAGGGAACGCATGCAGCGTAATTCTGCGCCTTAAGTTTCAAGCCTCGGGCCAACGCGATACCTGGGGTACGCGGAACCGACGGAAGGCCAACGGGGTGCGTTGGGTACGGGGGAACCGACGGAAGGCCAACGCGATACCTTGGGTACGGGGGAACCGACGGAAGGCCAACGCGATACCTTGGGTACGGGGGAACCGACGGAAGGCCAACGCGATAC
>NZ_VJWL01000001.1:994904-1033187 GCF_007096385.1 Aliidiomarina halalkaliphila | reverse complement strand
CTTGAGTACGAAGAGGCATTCCCAAAACAACAAAAGGCAGACTCAATCGAGTCTGCCTTTTTTGAATGCGTTGGCAGGGGTGGAGGGATTCGAACCCCCAACCGTCGGTTTTGGAGACCGCTGTTCTACCAATTGGAACTACACCCCTGCATTAACGGCGTGAATTATACCGCCCCACTGTACTCCCGCAAGCACTTTGTGATCGAAACCGGTTTGTTCGCGTATTTATTAAGCGATTGTTATACGCGTTGTCGGTGTTCAGGATTTCCTAAACACCGTGATAACAATGGATTAGCAAGTTAGGTAATACAACTTTGGTCTACTTGACTAAACCCGAAAACAAGCCATAACTAATATATTCACAAAAGTATAACAATGCCCAACTAAAGGCTGTGCACCCTTCTATGCCTCTGATCGCATAATGCGGTTAGAGAGAAACGGTTGAGTGCGCAAACTATCGAGGGTTAATGCAATTAAAACGAAGTAACAATAACAATGTTCAGGAGAAAACTGATGCGTAAATTCAAGATGAAACCGCTTGCTTTAGTGGTGGCAGCGGCGCTTGCTCCTCAGTCTATAATGGCACAAGAAGCAGACGCCGAAACCCAAGTGCGAAGCGAACGTGTTGAACGAATTGTGGTGACTGGTACCCGTGTCGCCGGCCGTTCTGCGGAAGAGTCGACGGCACCGGTGGATATTGTGCGCGGCGAAGACTTGGCCCGTGCTGGTATTACTGAGTTAAATCAGGCGCTATCGGTGGCGCTGCCATCGTTTAACTTCCCGCGTCCGGGCTTGGCCGATGGTACCGATACGGTGCGTCCTGCCACCTTGCGTGGGCTTTCTCCAGACCAAACACTGGTATTGGTGAATTCAAAGCGGCGCCATCAAGCCGCCTTGGTGAACGTGAACGGCACTGTCGGACGCGGTTCTTCGGCGGTGGATTTAAACACGATTCCAATCGGTGCGGTGCAATCGGTGGAAGTGCTTCGTGACGGCGCTTCAGCGCAGTATGGCTCCGATGCGATTGCAGGCGTGATCAACGTGCGCTTGCGTGAGGCTCGCGAGGGTGGTTCGGTGTCGCTGCAATATGGTTGGCGCGATACCAGCTACACGACGCCTACCACGCCACCGCCAGCGGGTGCGACCTGGAGTGCTCCGTCTGAAATTACGCGCAGCCGCAGCGATGGTGAAACGGTGACACTCAATGCCTGGACAGGTTTGCCACTTACCGATAATGGCTATTTAACTTTGGCCCTTGAGTATAAAGATCAAGAACGCACAGAGCGTGGCGGTTGGGATTACCGACAACAGTATGAGCTAATTGATGGCGAGTTTGATCCACGTGAAGCCACTTTTGATCGCTTTAGTGCTTGGTATGGTGAGCCAGAAATCGAACAGCTTACCTTGTTTGCTAATGCAGGGATTAACCTCGACGACGGCTCGAAGTTTTATGGTTGGGCGTCGTATCAAGATCGACAAGCAGTTTCGGCTGGTTTCTACCGTCCTGCGCGGGATGCTCGCAACGTGCCTGAAATCTACCCCGATGGTTTCTTGCCATTGATTGCCCCTGATGTAGAAGATATGAGCTTGGCTGCTGGTTATGAATGGCAACTCGGTGAGTGGGCGATGGATACGTCGCTGGTGTTTGGCCAAAACGAAATGATGTTTACCATCAAAAACACCTTGAACCGCTCGATGGGTGTGGATAGCCCCACAGAATTTGATGCGGGTGGCTATCGTTACAATCAGTTGGTGTACAACCTTTCCGGTGTGCGCTTTATTGATGTTGATGGGCTTGCTTCGCCGTTGAACTTAGCGATGGGTTTGGAAGCGCGGCGTGAAGGATATCGAATCACCGCGGGTGAGCCGGCCTCCTACATCAACGGTGGGGTGACGCTAAACGGTAACCCAACGGCTTCCGGTTCTCAGGTATTCCCTGGCTTCCGCCCGAGCAACGCGGTGAGTGAAAGCCGCACGGCGATCGGGGCTTATGTCGACGTGGAAGCAGAAATGACATTGGACTGGTTGGTATCGGGTGCGATCCGCGTGGAAGAATATTCCGATTTCGGCAGCACGGTGACTGGGAAAATAGCGACGCGTTACGATATTTCTGATGATTTCGCGCTACGTGCATCGTTGCAGAATGGTTTCCGTGCGCCGTCGTTGCAGCAGCAGTATTTTACTGCGACATCGACCAACTTTATTAACGGTGTGCCGTTTGATATCACCACCTTCCCAGTTGCGGATCCGGTGGCAGTGGCTTTAGGGGCACGTCCGTTGGATGCAGAAGAGTCGATTAACTTGTCGTTGGGTGCGGTGATGCGCTTTGGCAATGTATCGGTGACGGTAGATGCTTATCGCATCGATATCGATGATCGCATTGTGTTATCGGAAAACCTAGTGCAGCCGAATGTGCGTGAATACCTTGAAGAACAAGGATTCGTGGGCATTGGTGGCGGTCGCTTCTTTATTAACGGGGTAGACACCGAAACTCAAGGGGTGGATGTTGTCGTGACCTGGCCGTGGATGACCGAGAACGCCGGTACCTTCGACTTTAATCTGGTGGGTAACTTCAACCGCACCAAAGTAACGCGGGTGCCAGCAACAGCGGAACTCGAGGCACTCGATCCAGCACCAACCTTGTTTGCCCGTACTAATGTGTTGACCTTCGAGAAGGGCACGCCGAAGAACAAACTGGGTTTGATTACCAACTGGAACCTAGACAATTGGTCGGGCACCATGCGCATCACGCGCTATGGTGAAGTATTGTCGCCAAACAATAACCCTGCGCTCGATTTTGAGCTCAGCGCGAAAACCTTGGTGGACTTGGAAGGTCGTTACGACTTCAATGAGAATTGGTCGATTGCTTTAGGTGCGGATAATATCTTCGACACTTATCCTGATCCGAACCCGATCCAATTGAACACCACGGGAGCAACCTCGTTCTCGAACTATTCACCATTTGGTCGTTCAGGCCGCTTTGTGTATGGTCGGGTTGCTTATCGCTTTTAAGTAACGGTGGATAATGCAAGGGGAGCCCTGGGGCTCCCCTTTCTATTTGGGGTGTCAAGCTGCGCGCTAACTGATACAATTGCGCCGATTTTTCTATGAGTGAAGTGGCTAGGCATGAGCAAGTTACAACAAGAAGTGGCAAAGCGTCGCACGTTCGCAATTATCTCGCATCCGGATGCGGGTAAAACTACGATTACCGAAAAGGTTCTTCTGCACGGGCAAAAGCTGCAAAAAGCGGGCACCGTGAAGGGCAAGAAATCGGGTCAACATGCGAAATCAGACTGGATGGAAATGGAAAAAGAGCGGGGCATCTCGGTGACCACCTCTGTGATGCAGTTTCCGTATCGCCAGTCGTTGGTGAACTTGCTCGATACCCCTGGTCATGAGGATTTCTCGGAAGATACCTATCGTACGCTTACGGCAGTAGACTCATGCTTAATGGTCATTGATGCCGCGAAAGGTGTTGAGGATCGCACCATCAAGTTGATGGAAGTGACGCGCTTGCGGGATACGCCAATTCTGACTTTTATGAACAAGCTCGATCGCGATATTCGTGATCCTTTGGAGCTGCTCGATGAAGTGGAAGACGTGCTGAAAATTATGTGCGCGCCTATTACGTGGCCGATTGGGCAGGGCAAGAATTTTAAGGGTGTGTATCACCTCTACCGTGACGAAACGATTTTCTATAAAACCGGCCAAGGCCACCGTATTCAAGAGTTGGATGTGGTAAAAGGCTTGGATAATCCGGAGCTTGATAAGCGCGTGGGTGTGTATGCCGAAGAATTGCGTGAGCAAATTGAGCTGGTGAAGGGCGCGTCGCACGAGTTTGATTTGGAACTGTTTTTGGAAGGCGAGTTAACGCCGGTGTTCTTTGGTACAGCCTTGGGTAACTTCGGCGTGGATCACATGCTCGATGGGCTGGTGGATTGGGCTCCAACACCGCAAGGCCGGGAAACAGATCAAGGCGAGATGATACACAGTGACGACGATCGGTTTTCTGGCTTTGTGTTTAAGATTCAAGCCAATATGGACCCAAAACACCGCGACCGCGTGGCCTTTATGCGGATCGTGTCGGGCCGTTATCATCAGGGCATGAAAATGAAGCACGCGCGTACCGGCAAAGATGTGCGCATCGCTGATGCGCTTACCTTCGTAGCGGGTGATCGTGAGCATGTGGATGAGGCGTGGCCGGGTGACATTATTGGTTTGCACAACCACGGCACGATTCAGATTGGTGATACGTTCACCTGGGGTGATTCGTTTAAGTTTACTGGTATCCCTAACTTTGCCCCGGAGTTATTCAGACGGATTCGTTTAAAAGATCCACTGAAGCAGAAGCAACTGTTGAAAGGTTTGGTTCAGCTTTCAGAAGAAGGTGCTGTGCAGGTGTTCCGTCCGCTAGCTTCCAACGATTTGATTGTGGGCGCGGTGGGTGTGCTGCAGTTCGACGTGGTGGTGCATCGCTTGCGTTCAGAATACAAAGTGGATGCTATGTACGAGAATATCCAAGTGGCCACGGCCCGCTGGGTCTATAGCGACGATGCCAAGAAATTCGAAGAATTCCAGCGCAAAAACGACCACAATTTGGCCCTGGATGGCGGCGATAACCTCGCTTATATTGCCCCTACCATGGCGAACCTATCGCTCACTACTGAGCGCTTCCCCGATGTGAGCTTCCGCCACACCCGCGAGGTATAGAAAACGCCACCTTAGGTAACAAAGTAACCCGCTTAAAACACGAGTTCCACCCCAGGGGTGAAACTCTGTAGCCCTCACCACACAGCGATTTCGGTGAAATCGAAAACAGCCGAAAACACGAATTCCACCCCAGGGGTGGAATTCTGTTTAAGCAGTACTGTGCGGGGCAACGCACTGCGTTGGCTACAGCAACTCGAGGGCTTCGGCGATGTTTTTGACGCCTTGGATGGTCATGCCGTTCGGTGGGGTTTTGGGAACGTTGGCGATGGGCACGATGGCGCGTTTGAAGCCGTGTTTTGCGGCTTCGTTGATGCGCTCGCTGCCGTTGGGCACGGGGCGAATCTCACCGGATAGCCCCACTTCACCAAAGACAATCAATTCTTGCGGCAAGGGCTGATCTTTAAAGCTCGACACAATCGCCAACAACAGTGCTAAATCGGCGCTGGTTTCGGTCACCCGCACGCCGCCCACAACGTTTACAAACACATCTTGATCGCCAAGCATCAGGCCGCCGTGGCGGTGCAGTACTGCGAGCAGCAATGCCAAGCGGTTTTGTTCGGTGCCTACGGCTACTCGACGAGGGTTGGCGAGCTGAGAATGGTCGACCAAGGCTTGAATCTCTACTAGCAGTGGGCGCGTCCCTTCCCATAATGTGAGTACTACTGAGCCAGTGCCTTGTTCGTCGCCGCGGCTCAAGAAAATGGCGGAGGGGTTTTTCACTTCCTTTAGGCCGTCGCCCATCATGGCGAACACACCGAGTTCATTCACCGCGCCGAAACGGTTTTTGGTGCCACGCAAAGTACGGTAACGGGAGTCGCTGTCGCCATCGAGAATGACCGAACAATCGATGCAATGCTCGAGTACTTTCGGGCCGGCTAGGGATCCGTCTTTGGTGACATGCCCCACCATAATGATGGCCACGTTGTTTTGCTTGGCGTAGCGGGTGAGGTAGGCCGCGGTTTCACGCACTTGCGACACACTGCCCGGGGCCGACTGAATATCACTCAAATGCATCACCTGAATGGAGTCGATGACCATAATTTTCGGTTTTTCTTGGTCGGCAATTTGGCAAATGGTTTCTACGGAGGTTTCTGCCAACATGCGCAGTTTGTCGGTGGGTAGGTTTAAGCGCTGGGCGCGCATCGCAACTTGCTGCAACGATTCCTCACCTGTCACGTACAGGGCAGGCATGTGCTGGGCCAATTTACACATGGTTTGCAGCAATAAGGTACTCTTCCCCGCACCTGGAGAGCCGCCGATAAGAATGGCGGAGCCAGGCACGATGCCGCCGCCGAGAACGCGGTCGAACTCTTGAAAGGTACTGGAAAACCGCGGTACTTGGGCGAGATCGACATCGCTTAAGGTTTGTACCTTGGCTTCGGTGAGCCCAGCAAAGCCGGTACGGCCGCCACTTTGCGCATGGCGAGGTGTTGCGGCGCCTAAGCGCACTTCGCTAATGGTATTCCATGCGTTACACTCAGAGCATTGTCCCTGCCAACGGGGATAATCGGCGCCACATTCGGTGCAGACGTAGGCAGTTTTTTGTTTTACTTTGGCCATGTGTACGGGCTCTCCGGTGTAGCGATTGTGGTTTTCCGCGAACTCTGTTGAGTCCACCATTTAATAAAATAATAAGGGAAGCACGCGGTGAGGGGAACCCACGTTCAACAAGGTTTTTGCCGATCTTGGCGCAGGCTCAGGTTTCACGCTGGCCTTGTGCTCTTGGCTACTCTACCTGTTTTTGCCGCTGCTGCGAACACCAGTGTGACGCCATTGCGGGTGGTGTCGTTGAATTATTGCCTCGATGATCAATTGCAGCCCTATGCAGACCAAGGCGTAATCACGCTCTATCCAAGCCGAGACCACGGCGCGCGCTTTGAACCTATTTTACAGTTTGCCCCTGATCTTGTGCTAGCAACGCCATTCACCGCGCACTACCGACTGCGCGCTTTTGAACAAGCGCATCTAGAAGTGGTTGTGCTCGAAGAACCTAATAGTGTTGGTCAGGCCGCGGAAGTGGCTTTCGCGCTTCATGAGTTGGTGACAGCACATTTAGGCGCTGATGACCGTGAAGGGATAACCTCAGGTGGTGATGACGCGTTTTCTGCAAACAATCACGCGGGTTTCGATGTAGAGTTAAGAGAGCCCAGTGATGTAGGCGCTCCACTCGTGAACGACACCTTTATGGCAGACGGAGCCCTCAGCTCAGAAAAAGCCCTCAGCCCTTCAGGAGCGGCAGATCTCAGCGGCCCAAATTCAAAACCCACCGCACTTTTTTACCTAGCGAATCAGTGGAGCTTCGGCACCGACACCCTTTGGCATGATGTTACGGAGCACTTAGGCTGGACCAACCTCGCGGCACAGCAGGGGAGCGGTTTGGTTAGTGTGTCGTTGGAGCATTTATTGTTGTGGCAGCCAGACATTGTGGTGATGGAAGTGGCTGAACAAAGCAGCCCCGACTTGGCACATGTAAATCTGCGTCACCCGAGTTTTCAGCGTTATATCGCCCACGAACAAGTGCAAGTGGTGCAACTGCCCCGCGCCTTGAGTGGCTGCATGGCCCAACAGCTGCCTGACGTTCTCAATCGGTTGCGCGAGGCCACTTTATGATTCGCCATCGTTGGATCTTTGCCCTGCTCATTCTCCTTAGTGCCATCGTAGCGTTGCAGTTGGGCAGTATGCCGATTTCGTTGGTCGATGCTCTACGTGGCGACGACCCGGTAGCGCAACAAATCCTCTTGGAAATTCGTTTACCCCGCGTGCTATTGGCAATTTTCGTGGGCGCGGCACTGGGCTTGGCAGGCGCGGCCATGCAAGGCTTATTGCGAAATCCCTTGGCGGAGCCAGGAATACTTGGGGTGTCGTCTGGGGCTGCCTTAGCGGCGGTGGTGGTGCTCTATTTTGGTTGGATCGGATGGCATAGCCTGTTTCTACCGATGAGCGCCATGCTGGGCAGCGCGTTGGCGCTATTTGTGGTGGTGACCATTGCAGGGTTACGCGCCAGTATTACGGCGCTGATTCTTGCTGGGGTTGCGGTGTCGGCGTTCCTTTCTGCGCTGATAGCGCTGGCACTGAGTATGGCGCCGAGCCCCTTTGCCTTGCAGGAAATTAACTTTTGGTTGCTGGGGTCTTTTGCCTATCGCGATATGAGCCAGGTTGGTCTGGCGCTTGCGACCCTTATTCCCGGGGCATTTTTGTTGTTGCGCTCGGGGCGATTTCTAGAAGGCCTAACCCTCGGCGAAGAAACCGCCGCATCCATGGGTTTTACCGTGGTCAGAGAGCGGTTTTGGATTCTCCTTGGAACCGCGATCGTGGTGGGTGGTGCAGTGGCCGTGACCGGCGTGATTGGCTTTGTGGGCCTTATTGTTCCGCACTTGCTGCGCCCCTTAGTGCGCGGAAACCCGCGCCAGTTACTATTGAGTTCCATGTTAGGCGCTGCTTTGTTTGTGCTGTGGATGGATATGTTGGTGCAAATTTTGCCGACGACTCGTGAGCTGCAAGTGGGTGTGATGACGGCCTTTGTCGGTGGCCCGTTCTTCCTCTTCTTACTCCTGCGGGCCAAGCGGGGGTATCGCTTATGAGTTTGCAACTGAATCAGGTGAGCTTTCGCTATGATGACGCGCCGCTATTTGACGGGTTATCGACGCAATTACCCCAGGGGCAGTTGATTGGAATTCTTGGAGAAAACGGCTCTGGAAAGAGTACGTTATTAAAGCTGATTGCGGGTATTGAGCCGGTGCAACAGGGGCAAATTCGTTGGCAGGGGACGGCGGTACACCAGTGGTCGCCGGAGCAGCGGGCGCGAACCTTGGGGTATTTAGGTCAAGGTGTGGTGCCGGCGTGGTCGATGTGGGTGGAAGATGTGGTGAAGTTAGCGCGGGTGAAGCATTCCGAGCAGGCGGTAACCGACGCCATGGCCCGCACCGATTGTTTGCACTTGGCAAAACGCAAGGTAACAGAGTTGTCTGCTGGGGAATTACAGCGGGTGTTGTTGGCGCGAGTACTGGTGGGTGCGCCGAAGTTGTTATTGGCGGACGAACCCACTGCCGGGCTGGATCCGCGCCATCAAGAACAAGTGATGCAGTTGTTGCATGGGCACGCCCAGTCCGGTGCTACGGTGTTAGTGGTGATGCATGATCTCGTTGCCGCTCGGCAATGGTGTGATCATGTGCTGGTGCTGGCAACGCGCAGGGCGAGTATGGAACCCGTCATTCAAGATAATAGCGCCGAGCTTGTCGCTCACGCTCACGGTACCAAGTTTGCTACACGGGATAAGGGCTCCGAGGTTGTTACTTCAGAAAAGGGCTCCGAAATTGTTACTTCAGAAAAGGGCTCCGAGATAGTCGCGCAAGGTAACAGCCGAGAGATACTGACGCCTCAGTTTATCGCCGATGTGTTCGGGGTGAACATACCTCTGAGTCATCAGTAGCCGACGGATTACATTCCTAAGCTCCGACAACAACAGTTTCGCCCCAGGGGTGAAACTGTTGTTTTGGGGGATCTCCGTGGGTGGGGAATATCTCGTAACGCATTGTTGAGGTTGAGTTTTAACAGTTTCACCCCTGGGGCGAAACTGTTGTTTTGGGGCATCTTCGTGGGTGGGCCAACGCGGTGCGTTGGTTACTTGAGGATGTCGATGAGGCCGGCGAGGGTGCCTTCGATGCAGATGTCGGCTACTTCGCGCAGGGCGGGCTTGGCGTTAAAGGCGACACCGAGGCCTGCAGCTTCGAGCATGGGAATATCGTTGGCACCGTCGCCCACAGCGATGGTTTGCGCGCGGGGAATGCCGTATTGCTGTTTAAGGGCTTCTAACGCATTGGCTTTGGCTTGGCCATCGATAATCGGGCCCAACAAGCGCCCAGTAAGCTCGCCATTCTTCACTTCCAATACATTGCAGGCCACGAAATCGACGCCAAAGCGCATGCTAGCGCTATCGGCAAACCAAGTAAATCCGCCGCTGACAATGGCGGTGCGCCAACGGTGTTTCTTAAAAAACGCCATTAATTCGTCGGCACCGTCGCTATAAGGTAGGTTATCGGCCATATCCCAAATGAGGGATTCCTTTACCCCGGCCAGAAATTTTACGCGCTGGTGTAATGCCTCTACGAAATCCATTTCTCCTCGCATCGCTGCTTCGGTGACCGCGGCGACTTTGTCGCCAAATCCTGCGGCAGCGGCAATTGCATCAATACTTTCCAGTTGAATCAGGGTGGAATCCATATCGAAAACAACCAGGCCAGGTTTGTGGATATCGGGCAATGCGTGCATTCCATGATTCCTATGTAAAAGCGTCCGCGCTGCGGAGGATATTATTGCTTGCAGACGCGCGCTAAGCTAAAGTTGCCGCTATGAATATACCCCAGTCTAGCTTAAAAAATCGAGTGTCTGATCAACCGTCTGAAAAACGGCCATGGTTGGTGCGCGGCGAGCGCTGGTATCGTCGTGGCATTCTCGGCTTTTTAGCTGTGCTTATTATTACCAATATTGCGACCGCCTATTGGCAAAGTCGTGATGAAGGTGATCGCGTTCTTGCGGCCCACACGGAAAACCTCGCCCGGCTTATTTTGTCGCAAGCAGAACATGAAGCCCGCATCTGGTTTTTGGAAGACAACTACGAAGGCTTGCGTAGCTTAGCCCATCATTTGCAGGGGCAAGAATCGATTCTTGAGGTGAGTGTGCAAGACGAGCTGGGCCGCTCGGTTGTGCGTGCGGGTCATGATTTACCCATACATCAGTACCTGTTGAGTTTGCCCGATACGCTATGGGCGGTGCCTATGGTGGCGACGGTGATGGATCACGATGGGGCCGGTGCTCAGTTACTTGGCTTTGTGCGCATTACCTTCGATTATGATCGCATTACTGCGCAATCACGTCCGTATCATCGGGCGTCGCTGCAGAATCAGTTGTTGATGCTGGTGATGGCGTTCCTCGCGGGGATTTTAGTCGCCTTTGCATTACTGCGGCGCCGCCGACCTATTGCGGTGCCTGTGAATAACGACGAGGCCTAGGCGATGGTCTGGTGTGCGGATTTTCTGCCCGGGCCAGATCTTGCGCGGATAACGGACGCGCACTGCCATCTCGATTTCCCTGATTTTGATGACGATCGTGATGCTGTGCTGGCGCGCGCCCGCGACGCCGGTGTTCAGCGTTTTTTGGTGCCCGGTGTGCAAAAGTCACAATGGTCGCGACTTGAAACTTTGGGCCAGAAATATGCTGATTGGTCGCTGGCCTATGGGCTGCATCCGTATTTTATCGAGGCCCATCAAGAGGCGGATTTGAAGGCCCTCTCCCAGCAACTTGAGAAAGGGGCGATTGCCCTTGGTGAAATTGGCTTAGACGCAACCGTTGGCGATCAAGAGAAACAGGTTCACTTTTTTAAAGAGCAGCTCGCTATTGCCGCAGCGCTCGAGCTGCCGGTGATTTTGCACCATCGCAGAACCTTAGACACGCTTCTTTCGTTGGTACGGCAAGCAGGCGTAACCCAAGGCATGGTGCATGCTTTTAGCGGCAGTTACGAACAAGCGATGGCGTGGATTGATGCGGGCTTTTATTTAGGTGTCGGCGGTGTGATTACTTACGAGCGGGCACAAAAAACCCGGGCTGCATTGGCGCGAGTACCGTTGCAGCGTCTACTCTTAGAAACCGACAGTCCGGATATGCCGTTGCAGGGATATCAAGGACAACGCAATGAGCCGGCTCGGGTCATTCGTGTACGCGATACGCTGCGAGAACTGCGTCAGTTATAATCAATACAACACAAATAAAAAGGAAGTAAGTCATGGCCTTGCATGTCATCACGCACCCGTTAATTCAACATAAACTCGGCTTAATGCGGGCCCAGGATATTAGTACCAAGGCATTTCGGGAGCTGGCCAATGAGCTTGGCAACTTGCTCACCTACGAAGCCACTAAAGATCTCACGCTTGAAACGCAAACCATGACCAGTTGGAGCGGCGACGATATTACTGTGCAGCGTCTGAAAGGCAAGAAAGTGACCATCGTGCCGATTCTGCGCGCTGGACTGGGTATGCTTGACGGTGTGTTGCAGTTGATCCCGAGCGCGAAAGTGAGCGTGGTGGGGTTGTACCGGGACGAAACGACCTTAGAGCCGGTACCTTATTACGAGAAATTCGCGGGTAATATCGACGAGCGTATGGCGTTGGTAATCGATCCGATGCTAGCGACCGGCGGCACCATGGTGGCGACGTTAGATATGCTCAAGGCCAAGGGCTGCCAAGAAATTCGGGTGTTGGTACTGGTGGCGGCGCCAGAAGGGGTGAAACGGGTATTGGAAGCACACCCAGATGTTACGATTTATGCGGCTGGGCAAGACGAGCGCCTTAATGAGCATGGCTATATTTTGCCGGGCTTAGGCGATGCTGGCGATAAGATTTTCGGTACCAAATAAGATTTACGGATTTCCCTAAGGGGGGCGGTGCCGAGGTGAATCAGCCTATGGTACAATCGCTCCAATTTTCCGATGTCGATACAGGAATCAACTGGTAATGGCACAATATATTTACAGTATGCTGCGGGTGAGCAAAGTGGTGCCCCCGAAGCGTACCATTCTAAAAGATATTTCCTTGAGCTTCTTCCCAGGCGCAAAAATTGGTGTGCTGGGCTTAAACGGGGCCGGTAAATCAACCCTGCTGCGCATTATGGCGGGCGTGGATAAAGAATATGACGGTGAAGCACGGCCACAGCCGGGCATCAACATCGGCTATTTGCCGCAAGAGCCACAATTGGATCCGGCAAAAACCGTGCGTGAGATCGTGGAAGAAGCGGTCGCTGATGTGAAAGACGCGTTGAACCGCTTAGACGCGATTTACGCAGCCTACGCCGAAGAAGGCGCTGATTTTGATGCCTTGGCCAAAGAGCAGGGCGAGATGGAAGCGATTTTGCAGGCGAAAGACGGCCACAACCTTGAGAACACCCTCGAGCGTGCCGCGGATGCGCTGCGTTTGCCGCCGTGGGATGCGAAAATTGAACATCTCTCGGGTGGTGAGCGTCGTCGAGTGGCGATTTGTCGCTTGTTGTTAGATAAGCCCGATATGTTGTTGCTCGATGAGCCAACCAACCACTTGGATGCAGAGTCTGTAGCTTGGTTAGAACGCTTCTTGCACGATTACGAAGGCACTGTGGTGGCGATTACCCACGATCGTTATTTCTTGGATAACGTGGCAGGCTGGATTCTTGAGCTCGACCGGGGTTATGGCATTCCGTGGGAAGGCAATTACTCCTCGTGGTTGGAGCAGAAGGAAGCACGCTTGGCGCAAGAAGAGCGCACTGAAGCGGCACGTCAGAAGTCGATTAAGAAAGAGTTGGAGTGGGTGCGCCAGAACCCAAAAGGACGTCAGGCGAAGAGCAAGGCGCGGATGTCTCGTTTTGAAGAGTTGCAGTCGAACGATTATCAAGCCCGTAATGAAACCAATGAGCTCTTTATTCCGCCGGGCCCACGTTTGGGCGACAAAGTGCTCGACGTAACCAATTTACGCAAGAGTTATGGCGATCGGGTGCTTATTGATGATCTGACCTTCAGCATGCCCAAGGGCGCAATCGTGGGCATTATCGGCCCGAACGGTGCAGGTAAATCAACTTTGTTCCGAATGATTAGCGGCAAAGAGCAACCGGATTCAGGCACCATTGAAGTGGGTGAAACCGTTGAGCTGGCTTCGGTGGAGCAGTTCCGTGATCACATGGATGATAGCAAGACCGTATGGGAAGAGATTTCCGAGGGCTTGGATATTATGAAGATTGGCAACTACGAGGTGGCGAGTCGGGCCTATGTCGGGCGCTTTAACTTCCGTGGTAACGATCAGCAAAAACGTATTGGTGAGCTGTCCGGTGGTGAGCGCAACCGGGTGCATTTGGCCAAGCTGCTTAAAGCTGGCGGCAACTTATTGCTCCTCGATGAGCCAACCAACGATCTCGACGTGGAAACTTTGCGGGCCTTGGAAGAAGCCTTGCTGGAATTCCCGGGAGCGGCCTTAGTGATCTCGCACGATCGCTGGTTCTTAGACCGGGTAGCGACCCATATTTTGGATTATCGCGATGAAGGTAACGTGACTTTCTATGAAGGTAACTACTCTGATTACGAAGCCTATATGAAGAAAACCTATGGTGCTGATGCGATGGAACCGCATCGTATTAAATACAAAAAAATCACCAAGTAAGGGTTTGCGCGCCTGTTCCTGCGATCGGTGGGGGCAGGCGTTTTTGTATCTGTTGTTTGTGTTGACGTGGTTCGTTTGGGGGATCTATGTGGTTATCGATGATGTTGGCCGCAAGTGTTTCGACAGCGCCGGAGTTGGAGCGAATTTCTGTGGTAGGAACGCGTTTACCACAGGCGCAACATGCACAACCTGCGCCGGTACAGGTGATTACTCGTCATGAGGTCGCTCGTTTGCAAGGCGGTTCGATCATGCCATTGCTACGTCAGATCGCGGGCGCAGAAGTGTACTCAACGGGTGCCTTTGGCGGCCAAACCTCGCTGTTTATGCAAGGCAGTAGCAGTGCGCAAGTGTTGGTATTGCTCGACGGCCAACCGTTAACGAGCCCTACCTTGGGTACGGCGGCGTTGCAAAACATTCATCCTGATGAAGTTGAACGCATTGAAATCGTGCGCGGCGCGCGTTCCTCGCTGTATGGTTCAAATAGTATGGCTGGGGTGGTGAATATTATTAGCCGCAGGGCTCAGCAATCTGGGGGCGAAGTGCGATTGCGCCATGGGGCGCATAATTATCGGGAGATGGCGGGCTCTGCCAGTTATGTGACCTCGATGAGTCGTCATCACTTGGCCTTGTCGCGGCGCTTGTTTGAAGGCTATGACCTCACTACAGATACTGAATTTGGCAATCATGATATGGACGGTGCTCAGGCCACGAATGTGTTGTTTAACAATACTTTTACGGCATCTGAGCGGCTGTCGTTTCAATTGCGCCATATGCAGAATCACAGCGTAGCCGACTATGATCAGCAATGTTTTGATGCGCAAACTTTCGAGCGGTCGACCTGTCATCCAGCGACCCGCACACGCCAACATGGCACGCAAGGTGGGGTCACCGTACAGTGGCGCCCGGGTTTGCGCCATGAGTGGCAATTGGGCGAGTTCCGCGAGCGCATGCGAACCATCGACAAACGCGTTTCTGAGCCCCAATGGACAGGTGTGAATGATGTGTTTGCCACCGAGCGTCAGCATATTTCTTGGTTACAAACTCAATCTTTGGCGGCGGGTAATCAGCAGTTATCCATCGGGATTGATTGGCAGCAGGAAGAGGCGGAATTGAGTAGTGTGGACTTATCACAGAAGCGACGCCGCAGTGCTGCAGGCTTGCTGCAATACCAATGGGATTACGCAGATTGGCAAGTGAACCTTGGTGGGCGCCTGGAAGACACAACAGGTTTCTCGGTGCAGGGATCCCATCATGTGGATTTTGCCTGGGTTAGTATTCCGCGCTGGACGCTGGGGGTGGGCCAGGCAAGTGGCTACCGACATCCGACGTTAAATGATTTGTATTGGCCTACTGGCGGCAATCCGGATTTGGATACGGAGCGGTCGCGATCTTATCGGGCGTTTGCGCAGTTCGATACTGGGTCGGGGCATGTTGAGGCGGAACTGTTTCGCCATGAGTTTACCAAGTTAATTGCGTGGCAGCCCAGTGCTGATGATCCATGGTTGTGGCAGCCGATGAACGTTGGCGCCGCTCGCGCGCAAGGTATTACTGGGCGCTGGGAGCATCAGTATGGAGTGTGGCGTTTGCGGGCGCACGGTACCATGCAAAACACCTTGGATCGGGAAAGCGGTGAAGCGCTACTATATCGGGCCCACCGTTTTGCTAATTTTACCGCCAGTTACGGATTCCCGGAAGGGGTGTTATCGGCTGATGTGTATATGAGCAGCTCGCGGCTGAGTGATGTGTGGACTGGCGAACGGGTTCCGGGATATTGGTTACTCAACGCGCGTTGGGAGCAAAGCTTGGCCTATGACTGGCAGCTCTACGTGAGCATGGACAATATGCTCGATAAAACTTACGAGCAACGCCCGGGCTTTAACGAACCCCGCCGCCAATTCCGCATCGGCGTTTCCTACCACTGGCGCTAACCCCAAACAATTCCGCCCCAGGGGCGTAACGGTGTTTTTCAGCTCGCTCCAACAATTGTGCCCCAGGGGTGAAACTCATGTTGCCAGCGCATTTCGCCGGCCCACAGCTAAATCAGAAAAGGCCTTAAAATCAAGGCTTTCACGCGTTTTTAACAGTTATGCCCCAGGGGCGTAACAGTGTTTTTCGGGTATTTCCAACAACTCCGCCCCAGGGGCGTAACAGTGTTTTTAGAACGGTCAGTAGCCGCTCGACATCATGGCGAAGCCGAAGATGATGGACATCATGAAGAATAGACCGAAAGCTACGACGAAGAGGAGTAACGTTGCTTTTGCCCAGTTCGCTTTACTCGGGTGGGTACTGCTGCCAAAGCCCCAAACAAACAACATAATAAAGCCAACGAGGGGAATGGCGGTAATAATCAGTGTGATAAACCAATCGCCGACACTAATAGGCGCAATTTGGCCAGTGGGTGGGGTTTTTGGTGGTACTGTTTCAGTTACTTCGCTCATCTTGCATCTCCTTTTTTTTATTTTGTGTTAGTTATTCGCTAACTTTGCAAGCATAAACCTGAATTCAATAAACTGCATAATTCAGCAGTCGTTAACTCCTCTTTTTAAACATTTCCGCCCCAGGGGTGGAATAACTGGAGGTGACCTGAAAACAGAGTTTCGCCCCAGGGGTGGAATTATCGAAGAACGCAAAAAAACAGAATTCTACCCCAGGGGTGGAACTGTTCAAAAAGGCGGGAAAGCCTTGTAGTTTGAGCTATTCATGGTTTAGAGACAGACCAACGGAATGGGTTTGTAACATGAGTTTCACCCCTGGGGCGGAATTGTTGGAGAACGCAGGAAAGTGGCGTTCTACCCCTGGGGCATAAATGTTGTGGGATAAAACTGTGTTCTGTTTTGGTCGCTTGTTTGGTAGTATTAGCGTCACAATTTCGCCTCTATTTTTGCTTAGTTAGGAGTACGCATGTCGGGTTCTGAGATGACAATCGCCGGTTTCGATCCGGAGCTGTGGGAAGCCATGCAGGCTGAAGTGGTTCGGCAGGAAGAACATATTGAGCTGATCGCTTCAGAAAACTACACGAGCCCACGAGTGCTAGAAGCGCAAGGCTCTCAGCTCACCAACAAATATGCGGAAGGCTATCCGGGCAAGCGCTACTACGGTGGTTGTGAGCATGTGGATGTGGCCGAAAACTTGGCGATTGAGCGTGCCAAGGAGCTGTTTGGTGCCAAGTATGCCAACGTACAACCGCATGCGGGTTCGCAAGCAAACACGGCAGCCTTTATGGCGTTGTGTAAAGCAGGCGATACCATTTTGGGAATGAGCTTGGCCCACGGCGGCCACCTTACGCACGGTTCTCACGTGAACTTCTCGGGTATTAACTACCACGCCGTGCAGTACGGTTTAGATGAAGCCACGGGCGAAATCGATTACAAGCAAGTGCGTAAGTTAGCGCACGAGCATAAGCCAAAAATGATTATTGCCGGTTTCTCTGCTTATTCGGGCATCGTCGATTGGCAAAAATTCCGTGAAATCGCCGACGAAGTGGGCGCGTACTTACTGGTGGATATGGCGCACGTTGCCGGACTAGTTGCGGCGGGTTTGTATCCAAACCCAGTGCCAATTGCGGATGTGGTGACCACCACTACGCATAAAACCCTCGCAGGCCCGCGCTCAGGTTTGATTCTAAGCGGCAAAGATGATCCAGATTTACATAAAAAGCTAAACAGTGCGGTATTCCCAGGTAATCAGGGCGGCCCACTGATGCACGTCATCGCAGCAAAAGCAGTGGCCTTTAAAGAAGCCCTGCAGCCTGAGTTTAAAGTGTATCAACAGCAAGTATTGAAAAACGCCAAGGCGATGGTAAAAGTGATGCAGGAGCGCGGTTACAATATCGTGTCTGGCGGCACCGAAAACCACTTGTTCTTGGTGGACTTAATCAACAAAGATATTACCGGTAAAGATGCAGATGCGGCGCTTGGTCGGGCGTATATTACTGTGAACAAAAACTCCGTACCGAACGATCCGCGCTCACCATTTGTGACCTCTGGTTTACGTTTAGGCACGCCAGCGATTACGCGCCGTGGCTTTAACGAAGCGGAAGCTGAGCAGGTGGCGAACTGGATTTGTGACGTGCTGGATGGCTTTGCGAGCAACAATGGCGAGAGCGATCCTGCGGTTGAAGCGCGGGTGCGTGATGAAGTGAAAGCGTTGTGCGCGCGCTTCCCGGTTTATAAAAAATAAGCACTCGCACGGGTGTGAATAAGGGCGTGTATGCATTGTCCATTTTGTGATGAACAAGATACAAAAGTCATAGATTCGCGATTGGTGGCGGACGGCATGTCAGTGCGTCGCCGGCGCGAGTGCAATGCCTGCAAAGAACGATTCACCACCTTTGAGAGCGCCGAGCTGGTGATGCCCCGGGTGATTAAAAGCAACGGGGCTCGCGAGCCATTTAATGAAGATAAATTGCGAGCTGGGCTACTACGGTCACTGGAGAAACGCCCAGTGAGCTTGGAAGCGATGGAGAAGACCATCAACCGCATTAAGTCGAAATTGCGGGCCACAGGGGAGCGGGAAATTTCTAGCAAACTCATTGGCGCCTTGGTGATGGAACAACTGAAACAATTAGACAAAGTCGCCTATATTCGATTCGCCTCGGTGTATCGTTCGTTTGAGGATATTCGAGATTTTGGCGAGGAGATCGCCCGTCTTGACGACTGATTCCCCCGCACCGCACTTTACCACCGCAGATTATTTCTATATGCGCCGGGCACTGGTGCTGGCTAGTTATGGCCGCTTTACTACCCATCCGAATCCTAATGTGGGCTGTGTGATTGTGCGCCCTGAGTTGGTGCGCGATGACCAATGGCCTGATGCCATTATTGGTGAAGGCTATCATGCCCGTGCAGGTGAACCGCATGCAGAGGTGCATGCCTTGCGTGCCGCGGGTTCAAAGGCAGTGGGGGCAACGGCTTATGTCACTCTAGAGCCCTGTAGCCATCATGGTCGCACACCACCTTGTGCTGATGCTCTCATTAAAGCCGGTGTCGGGCGGGTTGTTGTGGCGATTTCGGATCCGTTTCCGGAAGTGTCAGGGCAGGGTATTGCGCGACTGCGTGACGCAGGCATTCACGTCGATGTGGGCGTGTGCGAAAATGAAGCTTACATGATGAATCGCGGATTTTTCACCCGCATTGCGCGCGGACGGCCCTTCGTGGTGGTGAAACTGGCTTCCAGCATGGATGGTAAAATTGCCCTGGCCAATGGCGAAAGCCAGTGGATTACGAGCACCGAAGCGCGCGCTGATGTGCAGGTTGGACGGGCGCAAGCAGGCGCGATTCTTACCGGCGCCCGCACCGTATTAAAAGACGACCCACAGATGAATGTGCGTCCGGAGCAATTTCCGAGCGACCACACCTACGGGGATTTGCCAGTACGTCAGCCATTACGGATTGTGCTCGATGCTCGCGCGGAAGTACCCGCGAACGCACGAATTTTTGCTGATGGCACGCCGGTGTGGTTGATTCGCCTGCAACCTTCCGGGCAACAGCTGCCGGATCACGTGGAAGAATGGGTGGTCCAAGCCAACACGGATGGACGTATTGATTTGCCATCGCTACTCGCGCAGATTGCGGAGCGAAATGTGCACACGGTGTGGGTTGAGAGCGGAGCACGCCTTGCGGGAAGTTTGATGCAGGCGAACTTAATAGACGAATTGATTTTATATCAAGCGCCCAAGTTTTTCGGGCCGGATGGATTGAGCTTGGTAGATCTCCCAGAATTCACGCGCATGGACGACGTGCTAAGCTGGGATCTAGTTGAGGCGACCCAGGTGGGTCCCGATGTGAAACTAATTTTACGGCAGCCCGGTGCTGCCCAAGCCAACGAGGAATCGTAGATGTCGACCTTAAACACCACTGCCGAGATTATTGCGGATATCAAAGCCGGCAAGATGGTCATTCTGATGGACGATGAAGACCGTGAGAATGAGGGTGATCTCATTATGGCGGCGGAATGTGTGACGCCAGAAGCGATTAACTTTATGGCCCGTTTTGGGCGGGGGTTGATATGTTTAACGCTTACCGAAGACCGTTGCCAGCAGCTGCGTTTGCCGTTGATGGTAGGGCAGAATAATTCGCCTTATGCGACCAACTTTACTGTGTCGATTGAAGCGGCTGAGGGCGTGACGACGGGTATTTCTGCGGCGGATCGTGCGCGTACGGTATTGGCGGCGGTGGCGAAAGACGCGAAACCGACGGATTTGGTGATGCCGGGGCATATTTTCCCGTTGAAGGCCCGTCAGGGCGGTGTATTGAACCGTGCCGGGCACACGGAAGCGGGCTGTGATTTAGCGCGTTTGGCGGGCTTTGAGCCAGCTTCGGTGATTGTGGAAATTCTGAATGAAGACGGCACTATGGCGCGGCGTCCGGATCTGGAGAAATTCGCGGCGGAACACAATATTAAAATGGGTACCATCGCCGATTTAATCGAATATCGGTCGATGACTGAGCACACGGTGGAGCGGGTTGGTCAATGTAAGTTACCCACGGCCTACGGCGAATTTGATTTGATCACCTACCAAGATACGGTGGATGGTCAGGTGCATTTTGCCCTCGTGAGCGGTGAAATCGACGGTTCTAAACCCACTAATGTGCGTGTGCATTTGCAAGATACCTTTAATGATTTGTTGGCGACGGAACGGGCAAGTCGGCGTAGTTGGCCATTGTATCGGGCTATGCGCAAAATTGCCGAAGAAGGCGGTGTATTTGTGTTGCTCGGGCGTCAGCAAACGCCTCGGGATTTGATTAACCAAGTGCGTTTCTTTGAGCAAGAAGACAAAGGTGAAGTACACATGAGCGCCACGCAGAGTAATGAGTCGCGCAATGTAGGTGTGGGCTCACAGATTTTAGCGGATCTAGGGGTGCATCAAATGCGCTTGCTGAGTTCGCCCAAGAAGTACTCAGCCTTGTCTGGTTTTGGTTTAGAAGTTGTTGATTTTATAGAAGATCATTCATAAGCGCGTTCGCGCGCTTGAATCGCTTCCCAGAGTCGACAATTTTCGCGAGTGGCGACCAATAAGCGTTCGCCCTCGCGGCATATAAATCCATTCAAATAATCAATTTCTGTGCGCCGTTTGGCATCCACATCTTGCAGCATGCTGCAACGATTGCCAGCGGTGTTGCGAATCACTTCTCGTACTTGTTCCAACAACTCATCGGCATCAAGCGCGGTATTTACATTGGCGATCTCTTCGCAGATGGCGCGCAGGTTCGGGGCGTAACTCTCGTCGCGAAGCACGCCGTTGGCAGCTTCGGCTAATGTGGCCAGAGGATTAATCGCGCAGTTGATGGCTAACTTTTCCCAGCGCTTTTCGGTGATATTGGGCTGCCAATGCAATGGAGGTAAAGCCGCGGCAAGCTCGTCGAACCAAGTGGGGATGCGGTCTACGGGCTGGCTATGTGCATCGATATTGTTGCTGGCATTTGCATTGTCAGGCGTCGTGTTTTCAGTAACCGAATGACGTGCTCCAATCCAACTTTGCCCTAAACCAGCATGATAACTGTGGGTGCGTTGCTGGCGCCAAGCCCCGTGGGTTGTGACTAAATCAAAGACAGTTCCGGGCGTTTGCGTCTGCAAAATATCATCAGCGGCGCCCATGCCATTGTGGCTGACGATCAGGGGCGTGTTCACATCAAGCTGGAGCTCTTTGAGCAGAGGTGCGAGTTGCCAGGCTTTCACCATCAGCAACCAAATTGCGTTATCTGGGGCGTTGGTAGATGTTGTGATCACCGGAAAATCTGCAGAGTATTTATGGTCATCGAAGGTACGCGTTAGCGTAATGCCATCGCTATCTTCCACGTGCCGCGAATAAATAGTGACCGAGGCACCCGCTTGCTGCAAACCTAGCGCCCATAGCGTTCCTAATGCGCCACTCCCTACGACCACCCAATTCGCCATACTACGCCCCTTTAAGCCCCTTTAAGCCCCTTTAAGCCCCTTTAAGCCTCTTTCGTCATAGTACGCCAGCCCCAAAAACAACGCAAAAAACAATTCCGCCCCAGGGGTGAAATATTTGAACATCGCCAGAACCAACAGTTTCACCCCAGGGGCGGAACTTTTGAACACCGCCAGAACCAACAGTTTCACCCCTGGGGCGGAATTGTTGAATCTCAGGTGCAGAAAGGGTTAGCGCTATATTCTGGTGATCGCGGAGATGGCGAAAAACATGCGTTTCACCCCAGGGGCGGAATTGTTGGGGGTTAGCGGGAGCGGGCGTGGTTTTCGTCTTCGAGGCGCTGGATGGGTTTACGGATGCTCCAGAGGAACAGCAAGCTAGGAATTACCATCAGCGTGGTAAGGAAGAAGAATAGGGCCCAGTTGCCGTCGAGCCAATCAACCACTACGCCGCTGTAGGAGGCGAGCACGGTGCGTCCGAGAGTGCCGACGGATGCCATCAGTGCATATTGCGTGGCGGTGAATGCGCGGTTGCACAGCAAACTTATTAACGCCACAAAGGCGACGGTTGACCAAGCGGAGGTAAAGCCGTCGCTCACCACCGCAGCAATAAATAGCGCTTTGTTTGGGCCTACGATGGCGAGGGCAGAGAAGAGTAAGTTGCTCAGGGCCATGGCAGAGCCCCCGATAAAGAGCCCCTTGAGGATGCCAAAACGCATATTCACGTAGCTACCAATTAAGGCAAAGGCGATGGTGACCCACCAGTTCATCAACTTGGAATACATGCCGATGTCGGTATTTGAGAATCCGATTTCTTGATAAAACACAATCGACATTCGGCCTAAGAAGGCCTCACCGATCTTAAATAGCAGCACAAATAGCAATACGGATAGGGCAAAACGTGGTCCGCTGCGACGGAAAAACTCGGCCAATGGCTCGATAAGGGTGACAATAATCCACGCGGCCACCCGATGTTTGGTTTGCACTGGAAGTTGCTCGGCGACCCCCGCGTTCTCAGATTCCCGCTGTAGCCGAACTAAGGCTATCACCAAGCCAGTTAAAAACGCGATAACCAGAGCGAACCATAAAAACCAAATGGTTTTTGGCATGGCGAGGGAGGTGGCGCTGGTTACCCACGTACTAAAATTACTCACTTGCCCAGTAATTGCCAAGCTAATGGCGATCAACATGGCAAAGGCAAAGCCGGTCATGGCTAATGTTTTTGCAGGGCTGCGGGCAGCGGCCTGTTGGTAATGCAGCTCTGATTCATGTTGTTGCAAGCTGCGTTCCGTTTTCGGTTCCCGAGCAAGCCATACGCCAAGCGTAAGGCAGGCCATCATCGCCGCTAATACGAGATACACTTGGGGCCAGTCCCAACCAGGAAAGTCGGACAGGAAAAATGGCACGGCCCCTAGGCCCGCAAACCCTGTCCACCAACCGGCGGTGGCCATGGCTGCGCCGGCGCTTTGCACGTGCGCTTCGTGTTCACCAATAGAATCAATCCGGTATGCATCGATGCCAATGTCTTGTGTCGCGGAGAACACGGCAATGGCGAGGGCTAAGATTGCGGCAAGATGTAATTGGGTTTGAAAATCAACGGAAGCGATGGCGATGGTGGTGCCTATCACCCCCATCTGACACAGCAAGATCCAGCCGCGTCGATGGCCCAGCCATTTGCTTAAAAAGGGTGCGCGTACCCGGTCGATAATGGGTGACCACAGAAAATTCACCGAATACACCGCAAAAACGGCTCCAAAATACCCGATCATGGAACGGGTAAATCCTAATTCGTTCAGCCACGCGTTTAGCCCAGAGCCAATCATGACCCATGGGAAACCGCTGGCGATACCGAACAGGAAAATGGTAACGAGGCGACGCTGTCGATAAAAATTAAAGGTATCGCGCCACCCTTTTGGAGCACCCGCAGGTGCGGTGTATCGACTCACGAATTACAGCTCTTCGGGTAGCAGTTCCACCCGAATGAGTTCAATGGTTTCCACGGGTACGTCGGGGAATCCTGTTTCTTCATGGGTGTGGGTTTCCACGGCCGCCATCTCATACAGCAACTCGGCGTTTTCAACTACACGGCCAAATACCGCATATCCCCAGCGCCGAGCACTTGGGTTGAGGCTATCGTTGTCTTTCACATTGAAGTAAAACTGTCGACGTGCAGAGTGTGGGTCGTTCTGGCGTGCCATGGCAATGGTGCCAAAATCGTTGCGCAAACCATTTCCAGATTCGTTAATTACAGTTGGCCCTTCAGGCAGAGATTCCCAATCGGTATTGTAACCGCCGCCTTGCACGACAAAATCATCAATCACGCGGCTAAACAACGAGCCGTTGTAACTGCCACTGACCACATGATTTAGGAAATGGTCGACGGTGTAGGGCGCGCGCCAACGGTCGAGCTCAACCACCATATCGCCCATGCTGGTGACAAAACGTACTTTCGGATACAAATTATCTTTTTGAATATCAGCATCATCTGCCTGTACGGCTGAACTTACGCTCAGCCCCAGAGCAACAAGGCCCATCATGACAAAGGAAAGAATACGGGTCATGGATCATTACTCCTATCAAACAATTAAAATTCTGCGGGGTTACAAACACAGGGCCTATGGAGAACCGACTTGTAAAAACTGCCGAAGTTCCGATTCTCTCAATAATGCATCCAGTGTGGTATTCAAATTGCGATTAAAATCCCGCTCAATGCGACCATAATCTAAGCGGCGCACAGTTTGCGGCCCCATAGTGGTTGTCATTTCACTGCGTACTTGGGCGTTTCCTTGCGTGGCCACGGCGCTCAACACCACGCGATGTTCGACTTCGTATTCGTTTCCGCGGCGAACGGCTCGCACCAGTGCATGGTCGATATAAATGTGCAAAACGGTGTTTGCTTGTCCGACGATCGGCAACGTTCGCTGCAGTTCTTCACTGATCAGAGTAGCCACCGGCTGTGTTGCCGTGGCAAACTCAGCATGGTCTAACGAATGTTCTACACGCAGAAGATGATTCTGGGTGCGCCGATCACTCACCGTCAGTTGCAGTGGCTGACTCTCAGCAAGTACAACTGATGATTGTACGCTCAATTGTAAGGCTGATGGTGTGGGCCCTGGCGTACTGCCGCAAGCGCTTAAGAAAAGCACAGTGAGCGCAGAAAAATAAACGCGTTTAATCGAATACAGCTTGGCTTTCACGATGAGGTCCTTCCAAGAGAATTTTGGATATCGGCCAATAAGGTATACGATTATGAGGAATGAGTCATCCTCAGTGCAGTGGAACACTGAAAACGAATTGAAAAGGTAGTGGGAATGAAATTTGCAGAAATTACCGGTTGGGGTAAATGCGTACCGCCAGCAATTATGACGAACAATGATCTGGCGACCTTTATGGAAACCTCAGATGAGTGGATCCGTACCCGAACAGGAATTGAAGAACGTCGCGTGAGCGCTGTAGGGACATCCGCGATGGCTTCTGTGGCTGCGCGTAATGCACTCGCTGCCGCTGATGTAGACCCCGCCGAAATTGATTTAATCATTGTGGGCACTTGTACCCCCGATGAAATCATTCCCAATGTGGCCTCAAAAGTGCAGCAAGATATCGGTGCCAAAAACGCCGCTGCGTTTGATTTGAATGCCGCCTGCAGTAGCTTTTTCTATGCCATGCATTTCGCGACATCGACCATTCGCATGGGCATGCACAAAAAAGTGCTGATTATCGGCGCCGAACGCTTAACGCGCATTCTGGATTGGACCAAACGCGAAAGCGCGGTGTTATTTGGTGATGGCGCAGGCGCCATGGTACTCGAAGCCAGCGATAACCCCGTAGGTCTGATCAGCTCAAAAATTTCCTGCGACGCCGACGCCCGCGATGTGCTGTCGCTTGATTTTGGCATGAGCTTTGATCGCTATAACTTTGATGGCGTCATGGACTTTAATTTCGAAGGCCAAGAGATCTTTAAGCGCGCGGTAAAAGGCATGAGCGCAGCCGTCGACGGCGTATTTAAAGAAACCGGCCTGAGCGTTGACGATATCGATGTGCTCATCCCGCACCAAGCCAATAAGCGATTGATCGATTTTCTCGCCAAAATGTGCAAAGTGCCGGAAGAGAAAACCATGATTAATATTCAAAAGTACGGCAACACCTCATCGGCCACCTTGCCCATTGCCTATTGCGAAGCCCTCGAAACCGGTATGGTGAAGCCAGGGGATAGTATTATCTCTGCGGTTTTCGGTGGCGGCCTCACCTGTGGCGCTGGCCTTATCGTCTGGGGCGACCGCGTCACGCCATTAGGCAACAATCAAATGGAGCTAGAGCAGGGCGCGGATCAGTCGGCGTTGGATTTGATTATGCCGTTATATGAAGGCTCCAAAAAAGCCTGGTCTTCGCGGGGCTAGCTTGTCAGAAAGCCTCTATGGCTGCGTTATAATTAAAGCTCAATCGGTCACATACCATCAAGGTATGCTCCCTCAATCGCTTCAATTATGCCTTGCCCTAGAGGTTTCTGCCTACGCTTCAGGTTTGGGGTTTGCTAGCTTGTCCGGCATCACCACTAGCTGCGTTACCGCTTGGCTTTGTTGGCGATGATTTGTTGGGTTTCTTTGCTGGCGAGCACGACTAAGAAATCTTTGAGTTCTCGCTGAATGCGATCGTTAATAGGTTCGGGTTGTGCCTTGAGTAATTTTTTTGATAGGCGCAACGATTTAATCGGTTTCTTCGCTAACTCTGCCGATACCTTTTCTACTGTTGTCATCAATTCACTTCCCGGAAGCACCTGATTCACAATATTCAATTCATAGGCCTTTTGGGCATCAAATGGCGCACCGAGAAGTAGCAGTTCGGCGGCTTTCGCATGTCCGCAGAGTAGGGGGATCAATTGGCTGGAACCGGCTTCTGGCACTAAGCCCATATCGACGAAGGGCATCACAAAGGTGGTTCCTTCCGCTGCGTATACTAAATCGCAGTGCAGCAACAAGGTGGTACCGATGCCAATAGCAGCGCCTTGAACCGCAGCGACGACAGTGACATCGACTTGAGAAATGGTTTCTAGGAACTGGAACACCGGGGAGTCGGATTTGAGTTCGCCGTGTCTCAAAAAATCGCCTAAATCGTTTCCGGCGCAAAATAAATCACCTTCGCCGCTAATGACCACCGCCGCGATGTCGTCACGCTCATTTGCAGAACGTAACGCATCGGTCATCGCCTGATACATATCTTGGGTGAGCGCATTTTTCTTGGCTGGACGATTAAGATGAATACGAATCACTTTATCGTGTTCGTAAACTGAAACAAATTCATGTTGAGACATGCTCACTTCCCTCGTTATTAATGACTAAGTCACGATAACACTGGTCTGTCCAGAACTCCAGATCATGAGAAGCCAACGCATCGGGTTTGGACAAGGTAGTAGCCAACGCATTGCGTTGGAGGGGGCTGGGAGGTGTTGTTGCAGTTCGGGCCAACGCGGTGCGTTGGGTACGATAGGGGCTATTAACGCAGCATTAGAGCTTTCGAACAAGCCACACAATCTGAGCCATACAATCTGAGCCATACAATCTGAGCTAGAAGCGCAGGCAGAAACTTCGAGAGCAAGGCATAATTGGAGCGATTGAGGGAGCGTACCTAAATGGTACGTGACCGATTGAGCTTCGATTATAACGCAGCTATCGGAGCTTTCTGACAAGCAAGAAAGGGGTGACCCCACCAGCCACACCTCGGCACCCACTACCCCACCTACGGCTGCTCCCTTCCGGGCCTGACCGGGTTCGATGGTTCGTGTTGCGAAGGGACCAATGGGGTCACCGCGGCGAATTATCCCTGATGGCTGCGGTGATTACAAGGGAGCGGCATTTGCCTGCTGTTTTTCTGAACAATGGAATCAAGCGTTGTTCCCGTGCCGGTTTTTCCGTAGCATAAATGTAAAGATACCTTTTAAGGTACATGAGTAAACTCGTTCGTTGTTTCGTTAGCGTTTAAAAGAGATTGATTTTATGAAGAAAAATAAAGAGCCGGTGTATTACGGGGACTATTTGGGCCTCGATAAATTATTGTCGGCTCAGCAGCCGGTGAGCCCACACTATGGGGCGGAAGCGCACGACGAAACCTTATTTATTATTGTGCACCAAGCCTATGAGCTGTGGTTTAAGCAAATTATTCATGAAATGCGCTCAATTCTTGGTTTGTTTCGGGCCGAGAACTTGCCTGATGAAGCATTAATGACAGTGGTGCATCGCTTACAGCGTATTGTAACCATTCAGGAATTGCTGAATCACCAAATCGACGTGATGGAAACCATGACGGCCCAAGATTTCTTGGAGTTTCGTGATTATTTGGTGCCGGCGTCTGGGTTTCAAAGTATTCAGTTTAAAGAGATCGAAATTAGCCTTGGGGTAAAACGAGATAAGCGTATTGCCTTTGATCAGGCGTCTTTTTACAACCGCATTAACGATAAAGATCGCGCTTACTTGGAATCGCTGGAAGAGCAACCGGACTTATTTGAACGGGTTGATGCCTGGCTGGCGCGCATGCCGTTTTTGGAAACCCAAGATTTTAGTTTCTGGAAACATTATGAGCGGGCGATTGAAGAACAAATCGAACGTGATCGGGCGATTGTTGAATCCAACACCTTGCTAAGCGATGAAGAGCGTGTGCAGGAGCTAGCTGAGCTTGAAAATACGCGTGAGAACTTTGCTGCCTTGTTCGAGCCGGAGCGCTATCAGGTGATGCGTGATGAGGGCAGGGTGCGGTTATCGCAAAAGGCACTGCAAGCGGCGTTATTTATTGAGATGTATCGAGAAGAGCCGGCGTTTAACTTGCCGTATCAAGTATTGAACTCCTTAGTGGATCTCGATGAAAACCTAACAATCTGGCGTTATCGTCATGCCATGATGGTGCAGCGGATGTTAGGGTCGAAGATCGGAACCGGCGGTTCGTCGGGGCACGAATATTTGAAGCGAACGACCGAAAAGAACCGCATCTTTGCGGACTTTATGAATCTGGCGACTTATTTATTACCGAAGGCAGCATTGCCTCCGCTTCCGGAATCGGTTCGCAATAGCTTGCGCCGTTATAGTGTGTAGCCAACGCATTGCGTTGCTGGGACTACGCAGCACTCGATGATTTTCGGTCCAACGCGGTGCGTTGGGTACGGAATGGGTAGGCCAACGCGGTGCGTTGGGTACGGAAATGTAGGTTGGGGAACGTATATGTTTAGTAGCATCAGTGAATCGGCTGCGAAAACGCAGGCGGTATTTCAAGCGTTGCGAGAGCGGGCGCAACAGCATCCGCCGGAACTGTCGGAAGCTTGGTTTGAGCCGGGGTTGTTTAAAACGCGAAGCTCTTTTGTGGATGATTATTTAAAAGAAGCACAAGCAAATGCGGAGAAGTTAGCGCAGGTGCCAGCAGACGCGCCGGTGTTCGACTATATGAACCAAGTGGTGCAAGCGCAACTTACCGCGTTAGTACAGGCGTTGTATCGTAATTAATGGCGGTGAGGTTTGGTGACCTCGCGCTGGCCTCCCTACACTCAATGTCCTGCCAACTCGTATCCAAATTTTTGTGTACTCGAGCGCGTTTTTGTTGCTCAACATACGCCACGCCTTTTACTCATGTTCATCTTACTCATGTTCATCCTGCAAATAAGGTATGCAGGGGCACATGAGCTGGTTGATTTATGACCAACCACATAGATTGATGCGCCGAAGGTGTTAAAAACTGGTCACAAATGTTTACATTCGTTAACAACTTTTGCGGGAAAACCCTTGCATCCTGTATGCGGTTTGCTATATTCGGGGCGTCAGAGCAGGGATGTCAGTGGCTTTGAGCGAGTTGAGAACTTGCTTCAAAACTCAATCGAAGTAGCTGTAGTCACGCAGTAAGTGATTGAAAATATAATAAAAACTGCTGTTATTCTGACGCAAGCGGGGGTTTTGAAACGGAAGGTGACCGCTCTATTGGTCCACAATCCGATGCACAAAATTGTGACAATTCGTACATTTAAGGTGTTGCCCCCCTGTTTTTTTTGCATTAGTATCGAAACGATTGGGATGTAAATTTGCGTCCCTACCAGAAGTACAAAGAAACCTTTGTGCGCAATAAACCTAAAAATCACAAAAAGTGATCCAGGGAGAAAATACATGTACACCAATAATAAACTGGCTAAGTCTATCCGCTTAGCACTAATGTTTGGTGCTGCTGCCACTGCAGTGACTGGCGCAGCCGTCGCTCAAGATGACGAGCAGCAAGAAGAAGAGCGTGCAGAACGCGTTGAGCGGATCCAGGTTACTGGTTCGCGCATTCAGCGTACTGACATGGAAGGCGCATTGCCAGTTACTGTTATTGACCGTGAGTCAATCGAACTGTCTGGTGAGATCTCAGTAGCCGACCTGCTCCGTAACACAACTTTCAACAGCGCTGGTTCATTCCGTCCGCAGTCAGGTTCTTCTGCGCAGGGCGTGTCAATGATCAACATGCGTGGTCTGGGTTCTAGCCGTACCTTGGTTCTAGTTGATGGCCGTCGTTTAACGATGTCTCCTTCAACTGGTTCTTCACAGGATTTGAACGCCATTCCTATGGGTGCGGTTGAGCGGATCGAAATCCTGTCTGACGGTGCGTCAGCGGTATACGGTTCAGACGCAATCGGTGGTGTAATCAACGTTATCACTCGTCGCGACTTCAGCGGCGTTGAAGCAACGATTGGTGCTGGTCAAGTAAGCGTACCTTCTGAAGGCGGCGATCGCGAAAACGGTTCTGTAGTTTTCGGTTCTGCAAGCGACACAACTCGTATCATCGGTGGTGTTTCTTGGAACAAGCGTGAAATCATCTTCGAAAACGCGTTCCCTTGGGTTCAGCCAGGTGCTTCTACCTACGGTAACAACTTCATCAACTTCCAGGACGGCGGCACTTACGCAGTTCCAGGTGGCTGTAATGAAGAAAACTTCTTTGAATCAGCTGATGGCTCACGTTGTTTGTATAACTTCAACGCGACTAACGCGAATGAAGCATCAACTGCGAACCAATCTTTGTTCGTTAAAGCTGATCATCAGATCAACGATGACTGGTCGTTCTACTCAAATGCAAGCATCGCGAAGACTTCGTCTTTCGGTCGTTATGCACCAGCCCCAGACATCAACCACCCAGTGTTCTATGATAACCTGTTAACTCCTACAGATTCATACAACAACCCAACGAACCCTAATGCATGGTTCTACGATCCAAACAACCCTAACGCTGTTACTTATGATCCAACAGTAGTAGGTCCTTTGGCTGAAGTAGCTATCTATCACCGTTTCGCAGCCATGGGTAACCGTGACTCTGACGTTGACAACGAAAACCTTGATTTCTTGATGGGCTTCGAAGGTCGCGCGTTCGGTATGGACTTAGACTTCGGCTGGCGCCGTGTTCGTAACAAAACTTACGAAATCGGTAACGGTTACTTAGCAGCACAAACTGCTTGGTCTAACGTGAACAACTTTAACCCTGGTTACTGCTCTGACGGTACTTTCGATCCAGATAGCTGCCGCTTCGGTTACGACGTTCAGAACCCTTCTGACAACCCTCAGAACGTTCTTGACGCTGGTGTAGTAACTACTTCACGTATCTCTAGCTTCGACATCAATGAAATCTACGGTTCTGCTGGCTTCGACGTAATGGAAATCGGCGGCGGTATGATTCAAGGTTTCGTAGGTATTGAGCACCGTGAAGAAATCTACGCTGACATCTATGACTCACAGTCTGCTGCAGGCTTAGTAGGTGGTTCATCAGGTTCTTCTGCTGGTGGTGACCGCGACGTAACTGCTGCATACTTCGAGTTCTTGTTGCCAGTAACTTATGATCTAGAACTGTCTTTAGCTGGTCGTTTCGATGACTACTCTGACTACGGTTCAGACTTCTCACCAAAAGTAAGCTTCCGTTATCAGCCAATGGATAACTTGTTGATTCGTGGTTCTTACGGTCTGGGCTTCCGTGCTCCGACTCTAGACATCCTGACTCAGCAGCGTTCATTCTCAGCTGACAGCGTAAATGACCCGATCACGTGTCAGGCGTTTACTGGTGGTACTTCTGATGTGTGTCAGATCAACGCGTTCGTTATTGCGAACCCTGAGCTAGAGTCAGAAGATTCAACTCAGTACTCTTTCGGTGTTGCTTACCAGCCTACCGATTGGTTGAACTTCACAGTTGATTACTACAACATCCAGATCGAAAACCGTATCCGTGCAATTAGCTCACAGCAGCTGATCAACCTTGCACGTGCTGGTGAAGCGTTACCTCCAGGTACAGAAGTAAACTTCGATGCGCAAAACCGTATCGTGTCTGTAACTCGTGGTTTCGTTAACGAAGGTGACTTGGATACTTCAGGTATCGACGTTAACTTGCGCACCAACTTCGACTTCGGTTCAGCTGGTCGCTTAGTAAACAACCTGTATATGTCACATATGCTTGACTACAACCTAGATGGCGGCCGTAACTTGGTTCGCGACCCAGGTGTTCCACGTCAGCGTATCAACATCAACAACAGCTACATGTACGGTGATTTCACGTTCGCGTGGAACATCAACATCATCGGCAACCAGTTCAACACGGTTACTGCTGATGCGAACAATCCTGATGGTGTAGTACGTGCTGGTCACATCGGTACTTGGACTACTCACGATCTACAAGCTTCTTACGAAGCACCGTGGGATGGCCGTTTCACCGTTGGTGTACAGAACGCATTCGAGAAACTGCCTCAGTTCGGCACCTCGGCTGCAGCACGTGGTTCACGTGACTACAACTTCAACCTGTACAACGCGTTCGGACGTATCACTTACGTTCGCTACACGCAACGCTTCTAAGCAACTCGCGTAAGCGATACGCTTTAAAGCAACAGGTAAGAAAGCAACCAGCCCCCTTGTGGGGCTGGTTTTTTTTGTTGTATCGGATCATGAACATGGCTGTCTGGAAATGATCAAAAAAGCCCGGTTGACACGCTCTGTGACTTCGTGGGAGTATTCAGACAATGCTATTTTTAGAAAATAGCGTATATTTGGTGTAGAAAGTCTTTTTCATCACTCACACAACTGGGTCCCGAGCATTACCAGGTGACGTACCTCTCTGCGTTCTCGCCTGCTAACCGCGAAGGATAAAGTTAAGTCAAATTGGTTGGGAACTATGACCACAGTAATCAAACGAAGCAAAATCGCTGCCGCCGTGGTAGGTGTGATGGCGCTGACGGGAACCTCCGTTGCTCTTGCAAGCAACACGTCCCTGTCTCAATTACAGTCGGAGCAGATGCAAACCAGTCGCGCTTCTGCTGCTTCTCAAGAGCGCATCGACTCTTTATTTGAACAAAGCCGTGAACTCCTTGGTGAGTATCGTTCGGTTGTCGCTCAATACGAGTCTCTGAAACTATACAACGATCACGTACAGCGTTTAGTCGACGACCAGAACAACACTCTGGAATCGTTACAGCGCCAGATCGATGGTATCGAAGAGACACGTCAAGGCGTTGTTCCGTTGATGTATAAAATGATTGATGCTCTGGACGAGTTCGTTCAGCTGGATATTCCGATTCACCGCGAGCAGCGGGAACGTCGAGTTGAGCGTCTGCGTGACATCATGGCACGTTCAAACGTGCAGGACTCTGAGAAGTTCCGTCAAATCGTTGAAGCATATCAAATCGAGATGGACTACGGTGTTGGCTTGGTCGCGTATCAGGGTACCCTGACTTACGGTGGTCAAGACATCGCAGTGGATTACTTCCACATGGGTCGTGTTGCCTTTATGGCTCAGTCTCTCGATATGCGTAATGCATGGTTGTGGGACAACGACAATCGTGAGTGGATGCGTGTTGAAGACTCATTCTTGAGCCCTCTAACTCAAGCGATCCGTATGTCACGTCGTCAAACTGCGTATGACGTGGTACGTCTGCCAATCTTTGCCGCGGAGACTGCAGAATGAAACAGGTAGTGAAGAATATTATCGTAGCCGCGGCCGGGTTAACCCTGGCGGCAACCGCTGCTTTCTCTGTGTCAGCACAGGAAGCAAAATCTCTTGACGAACTCTTGCAACAGGTTCAACAGCAACGTGCAGCTGCACAGCGCATTGACCAAGAGCGTGAGCGTCGTTTTATGGACGATCGTGCTGATAAGCAAGCCCTTCTGCGTCAGGCGCAACAAGACCTGCGTGGCGAAGAGCAGCGTAGTCAACGTCTGCAAGAGCAATACGCACAAAATGAAATCGATATCGGTAATAAAGAAACCGAACTCGATAACATGGTGGGAACCTTGGGTGAAATCTTCGGTGTAATCCGTGGTGCAGCCTCAGATACCATCGGTCGTATTTCGACGTCTATCGTAAGTGCACAATTCCCAGACCGTCATTTGGTATTGGAAAGCCTGGCGCAAGCCCGTGAGCTTCCAAGCATCGACGAGCTGGAAGAGTTGTGGTTAGCACTTCTTACTGAAATGACTGAATCAGGTAAAGTTGCTCGCTATCAAGGCGAAGTTACTCTGCTTGACGGTGGTTCAGAAGTTCGTGACATCGTTCGTATCGGTGCATTCAACCTGATTTCTGATGGTGAATACCTCCTGTACAACGATACGACGCAGCAAGTTCAGCCGCTAGGCCGTCAGCCTGCTGGCTACGTATTGCGTGCAGCGCGTAACTTCGAAAGCACCACAGACGGTTATGCCGGCGTGTTTGTTGACCCTTCACGTGGTCAAATCTTGAGCTTGTTAACCCAGAAAGCAACATTGTCTGAGCGTTATCACCAAGGTCAAACCGTTGGTTATGCAATCACTGTTGTTCTTATTCTCGGTTTCATCATCGCAATCTACAAGCTAGTGACCCTCACTGCCGTAGGTGCTTCGATTCGCCGTCAGTTGAAGAACACAGATGCACCTTCAGACAGCAACCCACTGGGTCGTATCTTGAAGGTTTATCATGAGAATCCAAACACCGATGCTGAAAACCTTGAGTTGAAGCTCGATGAAGCGATTCTGCGTGAAACACCGCGCATTGAAGCTGGTGTGAATATTATCAAGATTCTTGCCGCAATCGCGCCGCTGATGGGTCTATTAGGTACGGTAGTAGGTATGATTGGTACCTTCCAATCAATCACACTATTCGGTACTGGTGATCCGCGCATCATGGCAGGTGATATCTCGATGGCACTCGTAACGACCGCTATGGGTCTAATCGCAGCATTGCCACTGATCGTGATTCACTCGATTGTTGCGTCGAAGAGCAAGTCTATTCTCCACGTGTTGGATGAACAGGCTGCAGGTATTGTCGCTTCTCACGCTGAGAAGAAGGGAGCGTAAGCCATGCAATTTTACCTGATAGGGCTTTGGGAAACTGTCAGGGATTTTATTGGCACAGGTGGTGACGTTTTATACTTGGTGTTCATTGCGTTATTGATCATGTGGATTGTTATGATCGAGCGCGCCTGGTTCCTCTTTGGTGTGTTTCCTCGCGAGAGAAAGCGCATCATCGAGGCCTGGAAGGCCCGGAAAGACACCACCTCCTGGTACGCACATAGAATCCGTGAAGCATGGATTTCCGAAGCGTCCGAAAAACTTACAGCGCGGATGCTGGTGCTAAAAACTATGATCGCCATTTGTCCATTGATTGGACTTCTGGGTACGGTCACGGGGATGATCGCCGTATTTGAAATTATGGCGGTGCAAGGTACCGGTAACCCTCGTCTGATGGCGGGTGGTATATCCATGGCTACGATTCCGACTATGGCGGGAATGGTGGCAGCGTTGTCAGGAATGTTCTTTGCACAACGGCTTGATGGTCGCATCAAGGCAGCAAAAGAGCATTTAATCGACAACATGCCACATCATTAAGAGAGAAGAATTATGGCACGTAAACGTCTACGCGAAGATGAAGAGGCAACATTAGACATGACTCCGATGCTCGACATCGTGTTCATCATGTTGATCTTCTTTATCGTAACGACATCGTTTGTGAAAGAGGCAGGTATCGATGTAAATCGTCCTGAAGCTTCACAGGCGACGCAAAAACCTTCGGCCAACATCTTTATCGCGATCCGTGAAAACGGGGAAGTGTGGATGGACCGTCGTCAGGTTGATATTGAGCGGGTTGCAGCTAACCTGGAACGTCTATTGGCAGAACAGCCTACCGATATGGTGGTTATTCAAGCTGATGAAGGCGCCCGTCACGGCATCGTGGTGCGCGTGATGGACCAGATTAAAGAAGCTGGGATTGCCCAAATTTCGATAGCAGCGGAGAACGATTAATATGGTGCGCATCTTAGTATCTATTTTACTAGGCGCTGCTGTTACCTTCCTGCTGTTTGTCTTTATGGCATATCTGATCAGTGGTGGAGCGCAGCGGGCAGAACCGCCTGAGCCTCCAACACGGATCGATATTGTCGGAGCTCCACCGGAACAGGATGTGGATACGCGTCGTCGTACGCCTCCACCGCCACCAGAGCCGCCAGAACCGCCACCGGAAAGTCCTCAGACTGAACCGGATGCATCTGACGACGCCGTGACTTTTAGCATGGATCTGGGTGGTGTTGACCTGGGCTCAGCGAATACAGGACTTGACGGTCCTGGAGCGCTTAGCCGTGATGGTGACGCACAACCAATTGTACGGGTTGAGCCTCGCTATCCACCGGCGGCAGCACGAGACGGCATTGAGGGATGGGTACGTCTGCGCTTTACGATTGACGAAACCGGAGGCGTGACTGACATCGAGATTATCGATGCTCAACCACGTCGGATCTTCGACCAGGAAGCTCGCCGAGCATTGGCGCGCTGGCGTTATGCGCCGAAAGTGGTTGATGGTCGTCCGCAACGTCAAGAAGGGCTAACTGTTCAACTCGACTTTACTATGGACTAACCTATGAAAACACGAATCACAACAACACTGTGTGCTGCGGTCGTGGCGATGGGTTTGTTATCCACTCCTACAGTCGCGCAGAACACCGACGTTGGCTTTACCATCCCAACACGGGCGCAAGTGGAAGAACAGCGGGATTCTCGGCGCTCACAAGCGCTGGGAGACCGTGTTGCCCGTCGTGTTATGGATGCGTTTGAGCTTTATGAAGCAGACGATATCCGTGGTGCTATTCAAACCCTAGAAGGTGCAACATTACGTACTGATTACGATCGTGCGTATGTAGCGCGCTTTAAAGGTACGATGTACGCAGCGTTAGAAGACGATCCACGCGCTCCGGCGCTGGCTGTTGAAAACCTACGTGCTGCGGTCACGCCAGATGTACTTGGCTGGAATGACCAACGTGCCGGGATTCAGTTGCTGGGTAATCTCTACCTGACTCAGGAAGATTACGCCAATGCACTGGTCTGGTTTGAACGGTATTTGAAGTTTACCGGTGAGTGGGATCCAGACATACTTGTGCGTATGGCCTCGTCTCACATGGAGCTGAGAAACTATGACCGCGTGATTCCTTTTGCTGAGAAAGCGATTGAGCATTACGACGAACCAAACCGTAACCCATACCTGCTTATGATTGCAGCGTTCTATGAGACCAATAACGTGTCTGGTGCTATCAATGCACTAGAGCGTGGTATCACGGCGATGCCTGGTGAGCGTGGTTGGTGGACGCAGTTGGCTATGTTCTACATGTTGAACGAGAACTTTGATCGGGCTCTCGCCACCATGAAGATCGCCTACGATGCCGGTTACGTTGAGCGTGAAAATGATTACCGTGCGTTGGTGCAATTGTTCTCCAACAACGGGATCCCATATCACGCCGGTGAAGTCATGACGCGTCATATCGACCGTGGTGATGTAGAAGGCACTGCTTCTAACTTTGCTAACGCTGCACGTGCGTATCATTCTGCACGTGAGTTCCGCAAAGCTGCAGATGCCTATCGTCAAGCGATTGCCGCTTCTGATGACTCAGAGCAACAACAAGATTACTATCGCCGTATTGGTGATGCACTCTTGTTAGCTGAGCGTTATCGGGAGGCTGCACCGGCATTCCAAGAAGCAATTCGTTTGCTTCCACGGGGTGAAGATGCAGGTCGTTTGTACATGTCACTTGCGGAAGCGTACTTCTACAGCAATCAGTATCGTCAAGCGCACGATGCGGCTGTGCAAGCACAACGTTTCTCATCGACACGTCGTAACGCAGAAAGCTGGGCTAACTATATCAAGGACACGGCAGAGCGCCGCGGCCACAGTATCTAGTTAACACCGCTTACAGCGCACCTATATAAAACCGGAGCCCAGTGCTCCGGTTTTTGTTTTTCGTACCCATACACTGCGTTGGCCCGGGGCCGGCTCAAAGCCCGGCGGTGGGAAAGCCCCGTGGGGGACGCCGTAAATGCATCCATGCAGGCTTGGGCGCGGCATCCCTGCCGCGTACACCCCCACGTGACTTGTCCCATTACCGCGCCAGCGGGGCCCGGGGCCGGCTCAAAGCCCGGCGGTGGGAAAGCCCCGTGGGGGATGCCGTAAATGCATCCATGCAGGCTTGGGCGCGGCATCCCTGCCGCGTACACCCCCACGTGACTTGTCCCATTACCGC
>NZ_VJWL01000001.1:953291-994804 GCF_007096385.1 Aliidiomarina halalkaliphila | reverse complement strand
GCCAGCTCTACCTCGATCGTACTCAACGCAACGCGTTGGTCCAATAAAACGGAACAAGTTTGTACGCATCATCGGACCAAAAAGTAGGGAACTTTCCAAAGGATTCAGGATCAGATATGATCGCGACCCTTCGATAAAGTTGTACGAGGAATTGCCCCATGGCCGAACATGGCGAATTTAAAGAAAAAACGCGCGTAAAACACTTATTGCTGGCTGTGATCACTTTTGTAGGTATTGCGCTATTACCTGTGGTGCTGCGAGTTATAGAATTAGCGACAAGCGCGTAAACAACAGAATACCCCCTGTTCACATCGTGAACGCTCGTTATCTCCTGCGTGAACGCGCGGAAGTAACATTCAGACTTTTGAAAACGAGGAAGACATGGCATTATCGCTGTTACTGGTTGAAGATAACGCACGGACGCGCGACCAGATTTTGGGAATGCTTGCGCAAACCCCTTATCAGGTTGAAATTGCAGTTGATGGACTCGACGGCTTGAACCGCGCCAGAAAAGCGTGTTTTGATGTAGTCTTGGTTGATCATAAAATGCCGTTAATGGATGGCCTTTTATTGGTAAAGAACCTGCGCGATAGTGCAGACTATACACAAACACCGATTCTGTTTATGACGACCTCGGAGCCCGAGCAAATTCGTGAAAAAGCAGAGCGTATGGGTGCAGATATTGTACTCGGGAAACCACTAGACTCTGACGAATTACTTGGGAAATTACGCCAACTTTCACCTCGTGATGTAGCCTAATGACACATTATGTCGCTGCGGATATGCGCAGCAACCACATTGCCCGGCGGATTATGCCGGTAGAAAATTTTCCGCAGCCCGGTATTCGTTTTCGTGATATCACACCTGCTCTGCAAGATCCTCGCGCCTTACGCAACAGCATTGATTTGTTTGCGGAGCGTTATGAAAACGCTGGTCTAACTCAGATTGTGGCCATTGAAGCACGCGGGTTTATTTTCTCAGCGGCACTGGCGGATCGCTTGGGTATTGGCCTTACGTTGATTCGGAAGCCAGGTAAGTTGCCCCGAGATGTGTTTTCCACAAGCTATATGTTGGAATACGGTGATGATGTGCTTGAGTTGCATAAAGATGCCCTTAAAGCGCGCGATAAAGTGATCATCATGGACGACATGCTAGCCACAGGCGGTACAATGGGTGCGGCGGTGGAACTGGTACGAAAGACACCGGCAACGATTTATGAAACGGCCTTTGTGTGCGAGCTTCTGTATCTAAACGGCCGTAAAGCATTAGATAAGATCGGAGTTAACAGCTACGCTATTTGCGCTTTTGATGAATAATTGAGAAGCTGAGTGCATTGCTAAAGCAGACACGTTATAACATCAGTGTCGAAGTAGGGCACTCAGTGCTCTATTCATAACAATAATAATGGAGTCGCGATGAGTTATCAGGTGCTGGCCCGGAAATGGCGGCCGCGTAATTTTTCTGAGGTTGTCGGGCAGCAACATGTGCTCGAGGCTCTTACGAATGCGCTCACGCACCAGCGACTGCATCATGCTTACTTGCTGACGGGTACGCGGGGTGTAGGAAAAACCACTATTGCTCGTATTCTCTCGCGCTCGCTCAACTGTACCACCGGGATTACTGCCACGCCTTGTGGTGAGTGTTCTGCTTGCGTCGATATTGATGCAGGTCGCTTTGTTGATTTGATGGAAATCGATGCGGCCTCACGCACGAAAGTAGAAGATACTCGCGAGATCCTTGAGAACGTACAATATCGCCCGACGGCAGGGCGTTACAAAGTGTACTTAATTGATGAAGTGCATATGCTCTCGCGGCACAGCTTTAATGCATTATTGAAAACGCTTGAAGAGCCGCCTCCTCATGTTATTTTTCTGCTTGCTACCACGGATCCGGATAAGCTTCCTATTACCGTGTTGTCGCGTTGTTTGCAGTTCCATTTACGAGCGCTTACTCGAGACGAAATCAACGGGCAGCTGACGCATATCTTAAATGCGGAATCGATCCCTTTTGATCCTGCAGCGGTGCAGTTATTAGCCCGTTCAGCTCAAGGGTCAATGCGAGATGCCCTTAGTCTTACCGACCAAGCCATTGCACAAGGCAATCAAGAAATTCGCGAAGATCAGGTGGCGCGGATGCTTGGACGGATTGACCCCCATAATATTTTGCGTTTATTGGCGGCGATTGTTGCTGGACAGCAAGCGGATGTATTGGCGCAAGTACGAGGTTTGGTCGACAAAATGGCAGATATCAGCCATGTGCTGCCAGAACTACAAAACACCTTGCATCAACTGGCGTTGGCTCAAGCGTTGCCGGCTGATCTGGATATTGAGTTTGGCGACCACCGTGCACTAATTGAACAACTTAATGCCGTGGTGCCGTCGTCGGTGTGGCATTTGTATTATCGACTTGTGGTCGAAGGGCGCAAAGAGCTGGCTTATGCGCCTGACGCACTGACAGGCGTGGAAATGACGGTTCTACGGCTGTTGGCGTTCCGTCCAAATTTGGAACCCGATGCTCTTCCCGCGATTGAGCCACTTGCAAAAAACATCAATTCGCCGTCGAGCGGCGAAAAAAAAAATAAACCCGTAGCAGAACAGGCTTCAGCGGTGTCTGAATCGACGCCTGTTGGAAAGGATACGGCTCAAGCAGCGGCAAAACGCCCGTCGCCGACCTCGGCGTTGGCGGATAGTCAGGGTGCTGATCCGGGCCATGGTGAGTTTACTTATGAAGACGCTAATGTGCCTGCATGGCTTGATGAGAACGAGGATGACCTCGCGGATCTCTATGACCAACAAGCTCAGTTAGAACATCAAGCTGCTGCAGAACATGCGTCGGGTGATGCGCTCTCAGCCAAGCAAGAGCCCTCAGCCAAGCAAGAGCCTTCAGCCCAACCAGCCACACAAACGGGCACGGAAGCGGACTCGGCTGATCTTAATGCGTTGATGGCAACGCGTGCGCGTTTAGCCCAGTTGCGTCGAGGTAAAGGCAAAGAAACGACAATCAAAACAGATGCGGCAGTGGAAGCGCCGGAACCCAAAGTGACTATGGCGCAACCAGAAGCGGCCTCCTCAGTTGCGGTGCAAGCAGAACCGGTCAGTGAGCAAGCGACGGCAGCACCAGCAGATAAATCAGAAAGAACTTCTGATGCAACCCCAGAACAAGTACAAGAACCAACCCCGGAACCTGCTTCAGCAATCAGTGCTGCTAAAGAGCCAAAGGCTTCTGTGACCGATGCGGCACAGCCGGCATCGGAGCATACCTTAGTCGCGGCCTCGGAAGAGGTGCGTTTCGCACGTCAGGTGGATGCGTGGAGTGCGCAAATTGATCAGTTCAATGTTACCGGCTTAACCCGTCAGGTGTTGTTGCATTCGCTTTGGAATGAAGCGGACGGTGAATTATTGGTGGACGAAGAACAGAAGGCATTGCTCGGTGACTCGATGCATGAGGCCCTTGCGCAACTGTTGCGTGAGCCATTGCAAGAGCGTGCATTAAGGGTGGTGTTTGGAAAACCGGAGAACACGCCGTTTCAAATTCAGCAAGCCATTGATCAAGCCCGTCAGCGAGCGGCAGAAGAGAAGGTTATTGCGCACCCACAAGTACGCGAATTGCTAAGTGCATTTGCGGCAGAGGTTAAATCAGTCACGCCAGAATAGGGGCGATGGCTATTCATTTCATGATAAGATAGACGTCTTATATAGACGTAGTAAACGAAAGAGAGACGAGAACATGTTCAAAGGCGGAATGGGTAACATGATGAAGCAAGCGCAGCAAATGCAAGAGCAAATGCAGCGTGCGCAACAAGAAATCGCAAGCATGGAAGTTACGGGCGAAGCCGGTGCAGGCATGGTGAAAGTGACCATGTATGGCAACCACAATGTGAAGCGCGTGACCATTGATCCAAGCCTGTTTGGTGACGAAGACGACCGCGAGATGCTGGAAGATCTTATCGCTGCAGCAACCAATGACGCGGTGCGTCGGGTGGAAGAAACCACCAAGGAAAAAATGAGCAAGGTTGCTGGTGGTATGGGTTTACCGCCAGGTATGAAACTTCCTTTCTAAAGTCGAGTTGCCTGTTGCATGAAGAAGTTTAGTCCAGCGATTAGTGCTTTAATTGACGCCCTGCGGGTGCTTCCTGGCGTTGGTCAGAAAACCGCACAGCGAATGGCATTTCAATTGTTGGACCGGCAACGGGATGGCGCGGCCCACCTCGCGGTCGCGCTTGAATCCGCTCTTGAGCGGGTCGGTCGCTGCAACACCTGCCGTACCCTCAGTGAAACACCGGAATGCCCCGTCTGTGCAGATCCAGAACGCGCGTCAGCGGGATTGCTCTGTATTGTGGAGTCACCTGCGGATGTCATTGCGGTGGAGCAAACTGGGCAGTTCCAGGGGCAGTATTTTGTATTGATGGGACGCTTATCACCCCTTGATGGGATTGGCCCTGCGGATATCGGTCTCGATCGTCTAGAAGAGCGCTTTCAGCAAGGTCAGGTGAAAGAAGTTATTTTGGCGACTAACCCTACCTTGGAAGGCGATACGACCGCACATTTTATTGCCGATATGGCTCGCCGTTACCAAATTCAAGCCTCGCGCATTGCCCATGGTGTGCCTGTCGGCGGCGAACTTGAATATGTCGACCACACTACCTTAGGTCATGCCTTTTCTGGGCGTAAAACCGTTCTCTAGCGTTCCCTGCGCTGGCAAATTTAACTATTCCGTATCAATTCACAGTTGAATTTCTAAACCCTTATCCCCATCTCCTTATTTGGCAACGTGAAAAGGCACCTTTCGTGCATCATGTTGCATCTCATTGAATGACTTTGATATTGAATGGAGAACACGCACCATGGCTGAGAGTCAGCACGCTGAAAAGCACGGATTTCAGACAGAAGTAAAGCAGCTTTTACATCTGATGATTCATTCGTTGTATTCCAACAAAGAAATTTTTCTTCGAGAGCTGATTTCGAATGCGTCGGATGCCTCCGACAAGTTGCGCTTTAAGGCGCTGCAAAATAATGACTTGATGGAAGGGGATGGCGACCTGCGCGTGCGCATTAGCGTTGATCCTGAGCAGAATACGTTAACGGTGTCGGATAACGGCATTGGCATGACCAAAGACGAAGTGATGTCGAATCTTGGAACCATTGCCAAATCCGGCACGAAAGAATTTTTTAGCCAATTATCTGGTGATCAAGCCAAAGACTCTCAGTTAATCGGTCAGTTTGGTGTGGGCTTCTATTCCGCCTTTATAGTGGCGGACCGGGTGACCGTTCGTACCCGTGCTGCCGGTGAGTCAGACGCGGTGCAATGGGAGTCAGCGGGCGACGGCGAGTTCACCATTATGCCGATCACGAAAACTGATCGCGGCACCGAAATTACCCTGCATTTACGTGACGACTCGAAAGAATTTGCCGATGCATGGCGCTTACGCTCCATCGTTAAAACCTACTCTGATCACCTGAGCATTCCGGTGCAAATGTGGAAAGAGGCCGAGGAAGAGCGAGAAGGGCCGGATGGTGAGAAAATCGAAGCGGTACCAGGTCATTGGGAAACGGTGAACGCAGGTAAGGCGTTGTGGTTGCGCGAAAAGAGCGAGATTAGCGACGACGAGTACAAAGAATTCTATAAAACCGTTGCCCATGATTTTGATGAGCCGCTGTTGTGGACCCACAGCAAGGTAGAAGGCAAACACGAATACACCAGCCTGATGTATATCCCGAAACGGGCACCGTGGGATTTATGGAATCGTGAAAATCAGAAGGGCATTAAACTCTATGTTCAGCGCGTGTTCATTATGGACGACGCGGAACAGTTTATGCCGACTTATCTGCGTTTTGTGCGTGGTTTGGTCGATTCAAACGATTTACCATTGAATGTGTCGCGGGAAATCTTACAAGACAACAAGGTCACCCGTGCTATGCGCAGCGCAAGCACTAAGAAAGTGCTGCAGGCGCTTGCACGCTTGGCAAAAGATGATGCTGAGAAGTATAACGACTTCTGGGACAACTTTGGTAACGTGCTCAAAGAAGGCCCAGCAGAAGATCAGGGGAATATCGAGCGAATCGCGGAGTTGTTGCGCTTTGCCTCAACCCACGATGATGTTGCAGAGCAGCGAGTGTCGTTGGATGCCTATATCGAGCGAATGAAGGAAGGCCAGGAGGCGATTTATTACATCGTGGCTGATAGCCATGATGCGGCGAAGAACAACCCGGCACTGGAAGTGTTCCGCAAGAAAGGCGTGGAAGTCTTGTTGTTGTCTGATCGCATCGACGAATGGTTGATGAGCCATATCGATGAATACAAAGAGAAGAAATTCCAGTCGGTCACTCGCGGTGACCTGGATTTAGGTCAGCTCGAAGACGAAGCCGACAAAGAAGCCCAAGAGAAGTTGGAAAAAGACTTTGAAACGACGCGCGATCGCTTTGCCAAAGTGCTCGGCGAAAAAGTGAAGAAGGTGCGGGTCACCCATCGTTTAACCGATTCACCGGCGTGCATCGTTACTGACGATCACGATATGTCGACGCAAATGGCCAAATTGATGGAAGCGGCGGGCCAAAAAGTGCCTGAAACCAAGTATATATTTGAGGTGAATCCGGAGCATGCCTTGGTACAGCGCATTGCCAATGAGCAAGACGATAGCCAGTTCGCAGAATGGGCGGAAGTGTTGCTTGAGCAAGCCACCTTGGCAGAGCGTGGAAGCTTAAAGGATCCGGCGAGTTTTATCCGTCGCTTGAACAAACTTCTACTGGCGATTTAAGCGCGTTCGAACGCAACGAAATAGCCTCTCACAAAAGTGTTACAGGAAACAAGGTCGACGATGGTCGGCCTTGTTATTTGTGGCATTGAAAGGTAAAGTTGGGCGCATAATTTTTTGATACTTCCGATGATTTAATTTTAGGGGACTAACCATGCGGATCATCCTGCTGGGTGCGCCAGGCGCAGGGAAGGGCACGCAAGCCCAATTTCTGATGAAACGATTCAATATTCCGCAGATTTCCACTGGAGATATGCTACGGGCTGCGATTAAAGCGGGCACTGAGCTGGGTAAAAAAGCCAAGGAAGTGATGGATGCAGGCCAGTTAGTTTCCGACGATATTATGATTGGCTTAGTGCAAGAGCGCGTGAGCGAAAGCGATTGTGAAAATGGTTTTTTGCTAGACGGCTTTCCGCGCACCATTCCACAAGCAGATGCCATGCAAGAAGCAGGTATCGACGTCGATGTGGTTTTAGAATTTGATGTGGCCGACGACGTAATTGTAAAGCGTATGGCAGGGCGTCGGGTTCATCCGGGATCAGGTCGAGTATATCATGTAGACCATAATCCACCGAAAGTGGAAGGCAAAGATGATGTCACTGGCGATGATTTGGTCATTCGTGAAGACGATAAAGAAGCGACGGTGCGCAAGCGCTTAGCCATTTATCACGAGCAAACCAAGCCGCTGGTTTCTTATTATCAAAGTCTTGCTGAGCAAGGTGTTGTGAAATATCACAAAGTGGACGGCACCCGCAAAGTGGAAGAAGTGACCACCGAGCTGAAAAAGTTATTGGGTTAACTTCGGCAATGAATCACATGAGGCTGCCTAAGGGCAGCCTTTTTATTTTGCGTCTACTTTTTTGCCGATTGTACGCGTTCGGGCAGTTATTTGTGTCAATTTCTCGTATACTTTGGGGCGCCGTTACATTGTCGGCGCAGCGGTCGAAACAACAATCATAATGAAAAAATACCGAAACGAGGCTCACAGCTATGTTGTTACCTATTACGAGTTTATTTGCAGCACTATTAACCCTTCTCTTCATCGTATTGTCGATCCGAATTATTCGTTTACGTTGGAGTAACCGCGTCGGGATTGGGTGGGGTGAGAGTAAAGATTTGGAAGTCGCTGTGCGCATTCACGGCAACTTTGTTGAGTATGTGCCTCTGGCGCTGATCTTATTGGCTTTGATTGAATTTACTGGCGCCAATGCCATGTTGCTTTACGGGTTAGGCGGCCTGCTGTTTGTGGCCCGGATTAACCATGCAATTGGATTAACGCGTTCTGTAGGACCAACTATTTACCGCACGATCGGTGTGTTGGGCACTTTCGCCATGTTATTGGTGAGTGCAGCCTACTTGATTGGTTATGTACTAGGAACTCAGTTGTAAAAAGGATACTTCGCTTTATGAACGATGTGAGAATTCTTGCGTTACATAGCTCGCAAAGTCACAGCGGCCAATGGCGGAGCGTGCAACAAGCCTTGCATGCCGCAAATCCCGATGCGCGTTTGCAGGCCGTTGATTTAATTGGCTATGGGCAAGGCCCTGCGCTGATGAAAATGCCTCAGGAATTTCGTTTTGACGATGAGATTCAGGCATTGGAAAGCGACGGCACTTTGACCGATGATCAACCTTTGATCTTGCTTGGTCATTCTTATGGTGGCGCGTTAGCGCTGCGCTTGGCTCGGCAATTGGGCGCACGGGTTCAGGGCGTTATTTTGTATGAACCAGTGGCTTTTCATGTGCTGCCTGCGGATGAGCCTGCGCGCCATGAAATCGTCGCCGTAGCGCAAAAAATGGATGCCTATAGTGACACCGAGGCGACTGAGGCCTTTGTTGATTACTGGAATCACCCAGGCTTTTTTGCGCGCTTGCCGGGACGAGTGAAGTCCATGATGATTGCTCAGCAACGTAAAGTGCAGGCGGATTTTCATGCCTTGTTGGACGAGCCAGCTAGCTTAGCAGATTATCAGACGGTGAGCTGTCCGGTGTATTTGCTTCACGGCAGCAAATCCCCCTTATCGAGTCGCACGGTGGCGTCACTGTTGGCATCGGTACTGCCGAAGTGCCAGTCAATTACAGTCGACGCCGGCCACATGGCCCCGCTTACCGATCCAAGCCTCGTGAATCCTCATATTATTGCCGCTCTTGAGCAGTTGTTGAGCCCTCGTCGATAGGGCTGCGGAGAAGCGTAATGCGTCACCTATGGCCAGAAACTAAAAAACTCGCACTGCTCACGGGGCCGATCTTGATTGCCCAGCTAACGCAAATGCTGATGGGGGTGGTCGATACTCTGATGGCAGGGCGTGTCGGTGCCACCGACTTGGCGGCGGTGGCGGTTGGTAGCGCGATTTGGATTCCGTTAACACTGCTCGTGTTTGGAATGGGCTTGGCGTTGGCGCCGGTGATTTCCCATTGCGATGGTGCCGGCGAGCGCAGTGAGCTTGGGCGTCATGTTCAGCAAAGTTTTTACACCTGTGTGATTGCGGCGGTACTCACTGGGTTGCTCCTGTTATTGGCCCCATACTTTTTAGTGGTGATGGATGTAGAACCCGCGTTTCGCACCATGACCATGGACTACCTCCGCTATATTCTCTGGGGCTTGCCAGCATTCGTTGTGTATGTGGTGCTGCGAAACTTCTGTGAAGGCTTGTCGCATACCATGCCATCGCTAGTGATTGGCGTGATTGGCCTCATTATCAATATTCCTGCCAACTATATCTTTATTTATGGAAAGTTCGGTATGCCAGCACTCGGTGGTGCCGGGGCTGGTGTGGCGTCTGCGATCGTGCTGTGGGGCATGGCTGCGAGCCTATTACTGTACGTATTATTCTCCAAACGCTACCGTCGATTGAAGCTGCTACAAGTCTGGCATTTGCCGAACTGGGATGATATTTGGCATTTTGTGCGGCTTGGCTTTCCTATTTCCATGGCGTTATTTTTTGAAACCAGCCTGTTCGCCGCCGTGGCAATTCTCATCGCACCTTTAGGAACTATTATGGTGTCGGGACACCAAATTGCGCTAAACGTATCCTCGTTGGTGTATATGGTGCCGCTAAGCTTGAGTATGGCAGTGACTTTGCGGGTGGGCTTCGCCTTAGGTGCGCAGAAGCCGGAAGATGCCATGAACGCCTACAAAATAGCCATGTTTATGGGCGTTACTTTTGCCGCGATAAACGGCTTGGGGATGTGGCTTGGTGGGCAATGGCTAGCTAGCTTGTACACCGACAACCGCGAAATTATTGAACTTGCAGGCACGTTATTGGCCCTGGCCGCGATCTTCACGGTTTCTGATACCTTTCAAGCCATCTCTATCGGTGCATTGCGTGGCTATAAAGATACCCGCGCCTCTATGATTGTAACCCTTATCGCTTACTGGCCCTTCGGGCTGAGTGTTGGAGTTGTGCTCGGTCTCACCGACTGGGTTGTACCGCGCATGGGCGCCGCCGGCTTCTGGATTGGCTTTATATCCGGCCTCAGCGTCGCTGCCGTCCTTCTTACGATCCGCCTCTTCCGCGTTCACCGCCGCTGGGAAAACACAATTCCGCCCCAGGGGTAGAACTCACGAACTTGCGTAAAAACAACAGTTTCGCCCCAGGGGTGAAACGCCATCTTTTCAGTACTGGCGCTACTTATATCCAATTTTCCTTACATCTGAAGATGCCTAAAAACAACAATTCCACCCCTGGGGCGGAATTGTTGTAGGAATTGTTAGCGGCGTTCGCGCAGGGTGTTGACGACGTCGGTGAGGGTGAGGTCGCGGGCGTGGAGTACGACAAGCAAATGGTAGAGCAGGTCGGCACTTTCATTAAGCAATGCGTTGTCGTCTTGGGCGACGGCGGCCAAAGCGACTTCAACACCTTCTTCACCGACTTTTTGCGCGCAACGACGGATGCCATCACTTAATAGCGTGGCGGTGTAGCTCGCGCCTGGGTTTCCTTCTGCGAGCGCAGCTTTGCGGGCGGCAATGGTGCGCTCCAGCTCAATCAACTCGCTCGCGATAGGCTGTTGCTCAGGCTCCCAGCAGCATTCGTTGCCTAAGTGGCAGGTTGGTCCTTGGGGATGGGCTAACGCAAGAATGGCATCTTGGTCGCAGTCGGCGGTTAACGACACCAGTTGCAGGGTGTGGCCGGTGGTTTCACCTTTGGTCCATTGGCGTTCTTTGCTACGGCTGTAGAAGGTGATTTTGCCGCTGTCTAAAGTGCGCTGAAGCGCTTCTGGATTCATATAGCCTTGCATAAGTAAGCGGCCACTTTCTGCGTCTTGCACCATGCATGGGATTAACCCTTGCATCTTTTCCCAAGCAAGCTTATTTACGTTGTCTGCGTTAATGTTCATAACCATCGTCCTTAGTGACCGTTTGGTCTATTGCCCGGTTGCCAACGCGGTGCGTTGGGTACCTAACTACGGCGTGAAACCCGAATTCCACCCCTGGGGCGGAATTGTTTATGCGCGTATGGTGATGCCGGCGCGGCGTAACTGCTGTTTAAGTTCATCCATGGCAATGATGCCTTTGTGGAACACGGAAGCGGCGAGGGCGCCGTCGACGTTGGCATCACGAAACACATCGATAAAATGGGAAATCTCCCCAGCACCACCTGATGCGATTAACGGAACACTGCACTGGGCACGAACAGCAGCAAGCTGTTTCACATCGTAACCCTGGCGCACGCCATCTTGATTCATACAGTTAAGCACGATTTCACCGGCCCCGCGCGCGATTACTTCCTGCACCCAATCGGCGGTTTGCCATTGGGTTTTTAAGGTGCGGGTCTCATCGCCGGTAAATTGATACACTTCATATTCGCCAGATTCAGCGTTAAAAAAGCTATCAATACCAATCACCACGCACTGCTGGCCAAACTCATCCACTAATTCGTTAATGAGTTCAGGGCGGCGCAGCGCTGGCGAGTTCACGGAAATCTTATCGGCGCCCATGGCCAGGATATCTCGGGCTTGTTCAACGCTTTGAATACCACCAGCGACGGCAAACGGGATATTAATCACTTCCGCGACCCGGCTCACCCAGGATTTATCGACGACGCGATTATCGGAGCTGGCGGTAATATCGTAAAACACGAGTTCATCGGCACCTTCAGCGGCGTACCGGGTTGCCAAGGGCACGATATCACCAACCACTTCATGATTGCGGAACTGCACACCTTTCACTACTTGCCCGGCCCGAACATCCAGACACGGAATTATGCGTTTTGCCAGCATTCCAATGCCTCCTCAAGGGTGAACTTACCGGTCAGTAGCGCCTTACCAAGAATCACGCTATCACAATGTACTGCTCGTAATTGTCGCAAATCATCAAGGCTAGCTACGCCGCCGGAGGCTTGCCAAACAATGCTTGGATAGGTTTTTTTCAGATCGGCATATAAGGCGACATTCGAGCCTTGTAAGGTGCCATCGCGGCTGATATCCGTACAGAGTACATGGCGCAAGCCGCGCTCTATGTACTGAGTGAGTAAGTTGTCTAAGGTCACGCTACTTTTTTCTTGCCAGCCTTCGGTGGCCAGCCAGCGTTCGCCGTTTTCGTCAATGTTGATATCCAGCGCGAGTACAATGGCCTCAGGTCCAAACTCGTCCAGCCAGGCCAACACTGTATCTGGATCTTTCACCGCTTTTGAGCCAATGACCGCCCGGGTTACACCGGCTTCAAGCAAGTCGACCACATCGTCGCGGCTACGGATCCCTCCGCCCGTCTGCACCGGGAGCCCGGTGGCCTGGGTAATGGCTCGTAGCAGGGCTAATTGCCGTTGCTGCACATCCCGCGCACCGTCGAGATCGACCAAGTGAATAAACTCAGCGCCGGCATCACGATAAGCAGTTGCTACTGCGACCGGATCGGCGTGATAAGTGGTTTGTTGGTTAAAGTCACCTTGGTACAAGCGCACCACTTCGCCACGAATCAAATCTAGGGCAGGGATTAACATGACAGCTCCAAAAAATTCTTCAGTACGCGAGCACCATCTGTGCCCGAACGCTCAGGGTGAAATTGCACCCCCATAAAATTATCGCGGGCAATGGCCCCGGAGAACGCCTGTGTGTACTCACACTGAGCGATGCTAAACTCCGACACCGGTGCGGCATAACTGTGTACATAGTAAAACCAAGGGTCGTGCAAGCCTGCAAAGAGTGGGTGATCACTTACTTGGGTTTGGTTCCAGCCCATGTGCGGCAACGGCTTATTACGGGCATTTGCCATACGCTCAATGCGTCCGGGGATCACCCCCAAACATTCAATCGCACCATCGGCGGATTCTGCCGAGACTTCGGTTAACATTTGCATGCCCAAGCAAACGCCGAGCACTGGCTGGGATAAGCCTTGCAGGGTATCGACTAGCGCCAAAGTGCGCAACGAACGCATGGCGGCAGCAGCGGTGCCTACACCGGGTAATACCACACGCTCAGCATTGCGAATCACTTGGGGATCTGCGCTGATTACCGGGGTAATCCCTAAACGGCGAAAGGCAAAATCCACCGAGGCAAGATTCGCCACGCGGGTATTCACGATTACCAGACTCATGCCAAGACTCCCTTACTCGATGGCATTTCGCTCCCTTGTTTGCGAATGGCTTGGCGTAACCCACGGCCGAACACCTTAAACAAGCTTTCCACCTGGTGGTGGGCATTGCCTTCCGTGGTGCTCAAGTGCAAAGAGATTTTCATGGTATCGCACAAGCTCCGGAAAAAGTGGGGTACCATTTGCGTGCCTAACTGGCCGACGGTTTCTGCACTAAAATCTGCGTCGAACACCAAGAACGGACGCCCAGAAATATCCAGCACGCATTCTGCACGGCACTCATCCATGGGCAATACAAAACCAAAGCGGCCGATACCGCGTTTGTCGCCCAAGGCTTTGTGCAAGGCTTCGCCCAGCGCCAAGGCGGTATCTTCAACTGTGTGGTGATCATCAATGTGCAAATCACCCTCTACCGACACTTGTAGCGAAAAGCCGCCGTGGGTAGCAATTTGTTCTAGCATGTGGTCAAAAAATCCCAGGCCCGTGTGAATGGAAATGGGGCCAGGTGCATCGAGGTTTACATCGATGTGAATATCGGTTTCTTTCGTGGTGCGTGTTACTTTGGCAGTGCGAGGCGCTGTGGTCAGACTCGCCACAATCTGCTTCCAACCGTTGTTCTTGCGATCATAACGAATCCCGCGAATGCCCATGTTGGCGGCCAGCTGCAAATCCGTATCGCGGTCCCCAATCACGGCAGATTGGGTAAAATCGACCAAGCCTTCCTGCAAATAACGCTGTACCAAGCCTAACTTGGGTTTGCGACAGGTGCAGTTATCGTCGTCAAAGTGTGGGCAAATCAGCACCTCATCGAAGCGAATGTCGTGCGCGGAAAACAGGGCCATCATGGCGTTATGGGGCGCGTCAAAATCTGCTTGTGGGAAGCTATCGGTCCCAAGACCGTCTTGGTTACTCACCATTACTAACCGGTAGCCCGCGGCCTGCAAATCTTGCAGGGCGTTCACTACATTGGGCTCGTATACTAACTTATCGAGCCGATCCAACTGCTTGTCGATGGGCGGTTCTTCTACCAGGGTGCCGTCCCGGTCGATAAATAAAATCTTTTGCTGTGCCATGTATTCCTCCGGGATTAGGCAGCCGACGAAAAGCTCGCCAGCACCTCTAATAATCGTTCGTTTTCTTCAGGACTGCCGACGGTAATGCGAACACAATCGCTCAATCCGAGTTGGGCAGATTGGTTGCGCAGCAAAATACCCGCATCCTGGCAGTGTTGCATAAGCGCGTTCGCGTTCTCGACCTGCAATAGAATAAAGTTAGTCACACTGGGCACCACACTACGTACCCATGGGAAGGTCGGTAACGCAATGAGCAGGGCTTCGCGCTCAGCCACAATTTCAATGGTGTTTTGCCGCGTCACCAAACGCTCATCAAGGGTAAGGGCTTGGCGTGCAATTTGCACACTCACATCGGGCAGCGGATAAGGCGCAAGCACTGGCAATAGAGCGTCGACAATGGCCTGATTGGCCAAGGTAAAACCGACCCGAATACCCGCTAAACCAAAGGCTTTAGACAAGGTGCGCATGACCACGAGATTATCGTACTGATCAAGATAGCGCGCCATGGTGGTCGTGGCTGGCGCATCGACAAACTCGATATAGGCTTCATCTACCACCACTAAGGCTTTGCCGGCACAGAGGGCTACCACGCGCTCTATGTCTTGTTGGCGTAATTGATTCCCCAGCGGATTGGAGGGGTTGCAAATAAACACGACTTTTACCGAGTTGTTTGGATCGGCTAATGCTGCTTCAATCCCCGCAAGATCAAGCTGCCAATTTTTCTGTTGCAGCGGTATGGTTATGGTTTCGTTGTGATTAATGGCTGCTGAAATCGCGTACATGCCGTAAGTTGGCGGGCAAATAAGGATCTGATCGCGCCCAGGCTCGCAAAAGGTACGAATAAGTAATTCGATACTCTCATCACTCCCTCGGTGACTCATCACTTGCTTGAGTTGCACGCCCGCATAATCGGCATAGGCTTGATTCAGCGCCTGATTTTGAAAGTCTGGGTAGCGGTTCAAATCTGCGGTGGAGACGCTGTAAGCCCGACCAAATGGCGATTCATTGGCATTGAGCCAAATGGATCCGCCGGACATACTGCGACGAGCCGATGCATAGGGCGTAAAGCTGCGTAAGTGCGGGCGCAACATGGATTGAATCCAAGACATCTGGTTCATTCGGGCGACTCCTCTTGGGCGCGATCCCGTTGAAAGCGTTCACTGTCTAAACGGAGTGACACTGCGCGCGAGTGCGCATCGAGAGATTCTTCTTCGGCCAAATTAATGATAGCACTGCCTAAGGCTTCAAGCCCTGCTGGGGTGACTGTTTGCACTGTGTAGCGGCGGTAGAAATCAAGTAAGCCTAGGCTACTGTAATTGCGCGCAAAGCCGTAAGTGGGCAACACGTGGTTAGTCCCGGTTGCGTAATCGCCACCGGATTCCGGTGTGTAGTGGCCCACGAACACCGAGCCAGCACGGGTTAACTGATGTAACCATTGCGCTGGATCGGATAATTGAATGCTCAAATGCTCCGGTGCGTAGGCTTCACTGATAGCCACCGCTTCCGCTAAATCGCGAGTGGCGATCAGGCTGCTTGAAGCCATGGCTTGCGCAGCGATGTCGCGCCGAGGCAGGGCATTGAGTTGTTGCTCGAGTTCTTTTTGCACTGCCTCTAACAACGCAACCGATGGGCTTAAACAAATTACTTGTGAATCAGGGCCGTGCTCGGCTTGCGATAGCAAATCAGCGGCGACAAAAGCAGGCTCCGCAGAATCATCAGCAATCACCAACAACTCGGAAGGTCCTGCCGGTAAATCAATGGCTGGACCGCCGGCACGTTGACTCACTTGTTGTTTCGCTTCGGTCACATAACTGTTGCCGGGGCCGAAAATCTTATCCACAGCAGGAATGCTTTTTGTGCCCATGGCCAATGCCGCAACCGCCTGAGCACCGCCGCCTAAATACACAGACGTAACGCCACATTTGATGGCGGCATAACAAATCGCCGGCGTGAGTTCGCCTGCTTGGTTGGGTGGACTCATTAACACCCGCGTCGGGCAGTTGGCAATTTGTGCGGGAACCCCCAACATTAATACAGTGCTCGGCAAACTCGCGCTTCCGCCAGGAATATACAATCCCACCGAACCCATGGGCGCGAAGCGCTGTTCGCAGCGTACCCCAGGCATGGTATCAATGCTAATAGGGCTTGGTTGCTGGGCTTCGTGAAAGCGCCGGATATTGCCATACGCCGTATCAATCGCTGCTCGCACTTTTTCTGGTGCTTGCGCGGCTAATGCGCGTACGCGGGTCATGGGTAATTCTGTTTGCGATAACGCCACCTTATCGAAGCGCGCAGTGAGTTCCAAAAGAGCCGCGTCGCCGCGCTCACGGATAGCTTCAATAATGGCGGCTACCTGCTCGCGCAGAGCGGTGCTCGTTTCTTGCACGGGGCGACGCAGGGCTTGTGCCTGTTGCTCTGCGCTTAAGCGTTGCCAATTTAGAATCTGTTGCATGGTTTACCCCATCATTTTTTCAATGGGCATCACCAGAATGGAACTACAGCCGAGGGCTTTCAACTGCTCCATGGTTTCCCAAAATAGGTTTTCTGTGCTGACCACGTGCACGGCCACTTGCTCATCGGTGTGGCTTAAGGCGAGTACCGTGGGACGCTCAGCGCCGGGGAGAATCGCTTCGACTTCTTCGAGACGATCTTTGGGGGCATGCAGCATGATATATTTGCTTTCTTTGGCAAGCTGAACCCCATCTAAACGGGTAAGGAGTTTATCAACTAACGCTTGTTTTGATTCGCTCAAGGCTTCTGCCCGCTGAATAATCTGTACCTGGGAACGGAAGATAACTTCTTGTTCCACCAGACCATTGGCTTCCAAGGTAGCGCCAGTCGATACGAGGTCACAGATGGCGTCGGCGAGGCCCGCTCGCGGCGCCACTTCAACGGAGCCAGTCAACATGACTGTGCGAGCATTCACCCCCTGTTTTTTAAGATAGCTCTCAAGTATTCGCGGGTAGGTCGTCGCAATCTTCTTGCCATTGAGATCCTGCAAACCTTGATAGTTTTCTTCTTTAGGCACGGCCACACTCAAGCGACAAAAACCAAAATCAAGCCGACGCAACTGGGTAAAGCCATTTGCTTGTTGTTTAATGGCACGTTCCAAACGCTCTTCTTCTAGAACGTTTTCGCCCACTAAGCCGAGGTCGACCACGCCGTCCATCACCAAGCCAGGAATATCGTCGTCGCGCACCCGTAATAGGTCGACAGGGTGGCTCGTACTGTGCGCCATGAGACGGGCTTCATGCAGATTAAATTTCACCCCGCAGGCTTCGAGTAGCTTCATCGACTCTTTGCTCAGACGTCCTGATTTCTGTACCGCGATGGTTAAACGTTCGTTGCTCATGGTGTAGATCCTGTGTTGGTCGTGCGAATTCATTAAAAAAGCCCCGGTAAGGTACGCTTCCGGGGCTTTTTTCGATTGATTCTGGAAGGTACCTGATAGGAACGGTCCTTCCTCACTGTGGAAAGGCCGGTCAGTGGGGATGGTGATGATGATGCAATACAACGCCCGAACGCAATGATGCGACGATGCTGCTTTGTGCTAAGTTGTATAGATAATTCATCATCTAGGCCTTGATTTTAAGTACTTATTGAAAAAGTTGTATGAATTCTAACAGTCAAACATAAAAAAGCAAGCACTGTTTTTTGAAATCCAAATTAGGCGTCTGTTACAGACGCCTTGGGAGAGTTAGGGTAAAGGTGGTGCCTTGCTCAGGGGTACTGTGCACTGAAATATCACCTTTCAACTTCTGCCGCACTAAGTTGTACACAATAGGCATTCCCAATCCCGTTCCACCTTCATTACGCTTGGTGGTGAAGAACGGATCGAAAATCCGGTTGAGAATATCCGGTGTCATGCCTTGGCCGTTATCGCTAAACATGAGTTTGACTTGATTACCGGCCACGGATTCAGCGGTGAGCTGCAACTGACCACCAGGCTGCACAAAGGCATGTCGGATGGCATTGGTGACTAAATTGGTAATAATCTGTGCCATCGCCCCAGGGATAGTGGTCATACGCAGATCTTCTGGAATATCAATTTCGTATTGAATGCCGGCTCGACGCAATTCGATAGATAAGGTCGACATCACTTCCTCGAGATACACTTTGAGGTCTATTTCTCGTTGCTCTGCCACCATTTGGTCGACGGCAATCTGCTTGAAGTTGGTAATGAGCGCGCCCACTCGGGTAAGGTTTTTCTGGGTCAGTGATAGGGATTCGGTCGCACGACTAATAAAGCCCTGCAAGTTATCCCGAGTTAAGCTGCCTTGTTCAAGCTGTTCATTTAGTACATTCAGGCGGTCATGCACCATGGAGGTGCCGGTAATGGCGACCCCAAGCGGCGTATTGACCTCGTGGGCGACGCCCGCGACTAGGTTCCCCAAGGCCGCCATTTTCTCTGACTCAATCAGCTTATCTTGTGCCTCATGGAGATCATCTAAGGTGAGGCGAAGTTGATTGGCTTGTTTGCGACTCTTCATAAAGAGAATCACTGTGGTTAACAAGAACAGCAGCACAAATAAGAACACGACGCCGATGGCCCATAGATACAGACGTTGGCGGTCAATAGTACGCTCTCGCGATTCGAGTAAAGCCAGTTGTTCGGCTAACGCCGTACGTTGATCGCGGAGTTGTTGTTGCTGTGCTGCCAAGACCGTACGGTTGGTCGCAATGCGTTCGGCTAAATCGTCACTTTCTACCTGCTTTTGCCGTAATTGAAACTCTTTTTGGCGTAGCTGTTGCTGCTGTTCATCAAGGGCTTGTTCACTTTCGCTCAGGGCCCGCTGAATATCTTGCAGCTGTGTTTCCCGTTCAAACAAAATTTGGCGCTGTTCGTCGAGTTCCTCAAGCAACTCTTGCAGCACTGACTGCTGACTTTCCATCACTTGTTGCTTGTCTTCGAGGGTACCTTGTTGGGCACGTAATACGGAATCACGTTCGCGCACGGTTTGTTCCAACACGTCGATGCGATTTAGCAATTGTGCGTTTTGTTGGTTCACTTGTTCTAATTCAGTGCGCAGTTGCCGGCGCTCAGTAGTCATGTCGCGCAGTGCACTTTGGGCGCGGCGTAAATTCACCGCCGCCTCTAACTCATTTCCCCGGAGCATTAATAAATCACCAGACGCGCGCAGCCCGGTGTCGTTGATGCGGTCCATATTCACTTGGAAAGCCAGTCGATTCTGGGAAGCGGGGATTAAGTTCACCATCATATCTTCACGTACTTGCGTATGCTCTGAAATGACGAGCAGGGGACGTAAACGTGCCGTATTAAATACGGCATTGAGTTGATTGCTTGCGCTTGGGCCGACATACACCATATCAATTCCGGTGAGCTGCGAGGCACGAGTGAGTTCGCGAATATTGAGGGTCATACCGCGTACCGGGGCGATGGGGGCGGAGATCATTTCTGCGTAAACGCTAGGATGACCAAGAATACCCACAGTGAGTTCGGAGCGATTCGCTTCGTCGGGCCAGGTGACATATTGAACCACGCTGATCAGATAGGCGGCTCGCAATTCCTCGGCGGAGAAACTGTCGCGACTTTGCGCATAGCTTACGGACGTCAGACTGACGGCAAAAAATACGACGCTAAGCGTCACTGCTCGCGCTAAAAACGATAATTTAAGCATGAACCGACAGGTCATAACATTCGGTTTCCCACACGACTTATGAAATAATAACCTACAGCATATCGCAAAGGACGAATGGATGTCAGAGGTTCGCGCAGTTTTTGCACCAAAAGGTGCACTAAGTAAGTCACTCCCGGGATTTCAGCCGCGTCCTGCCCAGCAGGCGATGGCTGCAGCGATTGCTGCCCTGGAGAAGCCTGGCGCGCAATTGGTGGTTGAAGCGGAAACCGGCACTGGGAAGACTTTTGCGTATTTGGCACCGGCCTTATTAAAAGGCGGCAAGGTGATTCTGTCGACGGGAACGCGCAACCTGCAAGAACAGCTGTTTCACCGAGATTTACCTCGCTTGCGAGAAGCCTTGGCCCCACGTTCGGTGGCGGCGTTGCTCAAAGGTCGTTCGAATTACCTGTGCATTCAGCGCTTGGAACAGAATATCCGACATCCGGTGGATGCCGATGAACTGGTACTGGATCAATTGCAAACCGTAAGGGATTGGGCGAACCGCAGTAAAAGCGGTGATTTAAGTGAACTAACAAGCTTACCCGAAGATGCGCCGGTATTGCCTCGGGTGACCAGTACCATCGATAACTGCTTAGGTCGCGACTGCCCTCATTACGAAGACTGCTACTTAGTGAAAGCCCGCAAAGAAGCCCTTGAAGCGGACATTGTCGTGGTGAATCACCATTTGTTTTGCGCCGATTTAGTGCTCAAAGATACCGGCTTTGGGGAGTTAATTCCCGCCGCTGATTTGATCGTATTTGATGAAGCCCATCAGTTACCCGACATTGCCAGCCAGTACTTCAGTGATACTGTATCGACACGGCAAATTGTGGAGTGGTGCCGCGATGTGCAATTGCTATACAAAACCGTGGTGCGCGATGCGCGCAGCTTGTCGCAAATTGCCGAACAACTTGAGCGAGGGGCACGGGATTTACGTTTGTGTTTCCCCATTGATCCGGAGCGCGGGAATTGGCGCGATGCCTTAAACAAAGACGATTTGAGCCAGTCGAGTACGCGCTTAGGTGAATTGTTAAGTCGGGCTCGGGCAATCTGTAAACAGCTGCTCGGCCGCGACAAAGACTTGGATAATTGTTATGAGCGTTTAGAGCTCATCCATAAGCGCTGGGAATTGCTGCATAACACAGCAGTTACGGGGTATAGCTATTGGTATGAAAGTACGCCCCGCCATGTGAGTATGCATCGCACACCTTTATCGGTGGCGGAACCCTTCGGCAAGCAATTGGCCGAGCAAGATGCGCGCTGGGTGTTTACGTCGGCGACATTAACGGTGAATGGCTCCTTCGATTATTTCTGTGAACGTCTAGGGGTGTCGAATAAGAACACCATGATTTTAGATAGCCCCTTTGATTTTCAGAAACAGGCAATGCTCTGTTTACCGCGCTATCTACCTGAGCCTCATGAGCGGAGTATGCCGCAAGCCTTGGCGGATATTGTGCGACAAATCGTGGCGCACAACAGTGGCGGTACCTTTGTGCTCTTTACCAGTCACCGCATGCTGCAGTTGGTGGCGGCTTTGGTTCAAGACACTCTATCGCGCCCTGTATTGATTCAAGGGCAAACCAGCAAGCGCGAACTTCTCAATCAATTTGTGGAAGCGGGCAATGGCGTTCTACTTGGAACTAGTTCGTTTTGGGAAGGGGTAGATGTGCGTGGCGATGCACTGCGCTGTGTAATGATTGATAAACTCCCCTTTAGCTCGCCGGATGAGCCGTTGCTGCAGGCACGGGTAGAAGATGCTAAATTGCGTGGTTTGGATCCGTTTGCCACCATTCAAATACCCCAGGCGGTGATCACCATGAAACAGGGCGCCGGACGTTTGGTGCGCGATGTTACCGACCGCGGCGTACTCATCATTTGTGATAACCGATTAGTAACGCGTCAGTATGGCGCTACCTTTTTGGCCAGCTTACCGGCAATGAAACGCACCCGAAGTTTGCAACAGGCGTTGGATTTTTTACACCAAGCGCCGCCCCCAGAATCCGGCGACGTGAGCGAACTCGGCGCAGCGGAGGAGCATCCGGCGCAACCCGTGACATCTAAATAAAGCAAATTGACGTAAGTAATTATGTAGGTATGACAGCCATGAAAAGCACGACAGAGCGCACGACCTTATTAGCTATCGATAGCGCCACGGAGTATTGCTCCGTGGCCCTGCAAAGCGACGATCGTGTGTGTATACGGGGGCAAGAAGCACCCCGGCAACATGCCAATTTATTATTGCCCTATGTGCAAGAGGTACTCGCGGACGCTGGCGTTTCCCTTGCCGATGTGGGCGCCATTGCTGTGGGAAGCGGGCCGGGGAGTTTTACCGGTGTGCGTATTGCCGCAGGGATTGCCCAAGGGCTTGCTTTTAGTCAACAGATTCCGCTCATCGGGGTGTCGAGTTTATTGGCCATGGCCCAACAGGCCTATCGTAAATACGGTGTAACCCATGTGGCTGCAGCCATTGATGCGCGGATGGGTGAAGTGTATTGGGGAACCTGTACCTTAGAGAACGGTCTGATGGTTATGCAAGCGCCCCCTCGGGTATGCCCACCGGAACAGGTGAGCCTTCCTGTGCAAGATACCGATATACAGTGGTTTGGGGTAGGTACCGGATTTGAAACCTACTTACAGGCGCTCACTGAAGCACTGGCGCCGGCGCGCGTGATGCATTTGCAGGACGTTCGCTTCCCCCACGCTGAGGACATGTTAGTACTTGCCCGCAGCGCATGGCAAAAAGGTAACGTTGTGAACGCAGACCAATTTGATGTGGAATATGTGCGTAACGAGGTGACCTGGCAGAAGTTGCCAGGGCGCGAATAGGCGCCATAGAGCAGTTGAGGTAAACCGATATGAAGGCAATGAAATTGTTACAAGCGATCAGCGTTGCAGCCGCGGCTGCATTGCTTTTAAGTGGTTGTGCCACGCGCTTACCTGAGCCTATTCGCGGTGATGGCACTGAAACCACCAGTTATCGTCCTGTCGTGGAACGGGGTGATGATGCCACGGGAACTGCACTTCGTTGGGGTGGGGTGATTGCCGCGGTACATAATCGCAAAGACCACTCGGAAATTGAGGTCGTGTATTTTACGTTGCGTGGCACAGGACGGCCGTGGGTGACCAATGAAACGCCAGGGCGTTTTCGCTTTGTTGTAGACGGTTTTGCCGATCCCGAAGTGTATCGGTTAGGGCGTGAAGTGACAGTGCTTGGTGATTTACGGGGCTTTGAAACCGATTTAATTGGTGAGTATGAGTTTAGCTTTCCGGTGATGACCGCCCGGGGGGTGCAGTTATGGCGTGAAGATCCGCAGCGTATTGAAGTATGGCATCGGGATCCGATGTCGCCTTGGTATCGTCATTATCTCTATGGCACCGGACCATATCGTTATCATCCATATTATTTCCCTTATGGCACCCGTCCAATTCAGCGTGCGCCAGAACGTTCTTCGCCACCGGAGCAGCAACGCCCGCGTCGGCAAGAAACTGAGAGCCCTCGCTCGCGTACGGATATTCGCCAACAACAGTGATAAACGTTCGTTTTCAACCTAATAGAGACATCCCCTTTGAACTCGCCGGTGTTGCCACTGGCGAGTTTGCGTCTCCATCGCTGCTTGCCCTGCATGGTTGGCTAGATAATGCCGCTAGCTTTCTGCCCTTGTTTGACTATTGGCAGAACCAACAGGCGTTAGCGCTGGATTTTGCGGGGCATGGTTTATCCGATCATCGAGCCCCCGGTGCCTGGTATTATTTTACCGAATATGTCGCCGATATTGTGGCTTTGCTGGAATCCGAGAATTGGCATGATATTCATTTGGTCGGGCACAGTATGGGTGGTTTTGTGGCGCAAGTGGTTGCCGCAGTTTGCCCTGAACGCATTTCACGTCTTACCCTAATTGAAGCATTTGGTCTCTGGGTGAACCCAGATAGTCACTTTGTTGATCAACTGAAAAAGGCGATAACTGACCGCAGAAACCTTGCAGGAAAACGTGCTCCGGTCTATTCCGATAAGGAACGCTTGGTGCGATTAAGGGCGGACAAAAGCAATCTGAATCCAGAATTGGCACGTTTTATTGTTGAGCGAAATTTGATGCCGGTCGAACGCGGCTACACGTGGACAGTAGATGCTCGAGTGCGTTTAGCATCACCGTTTCGCTTTACAGCGGAACAAGCGACCGATATGTTGAAAAATATCCAATGCCCAGTGGATTTAATCCTAGGCGAACAAGGCACAACAGAGATTTCCCAAGGGTTAGCCTTATGGGGCGCCTGTGTCCCTCAGCTACAGGTGCATCGTTTGCCGGGCGGGCATCACGTTCATATGGAGCAACCGGAACAGGTTGCGCAAATAATGAGCGGTGTTGCGGAAAAGTCGCGATCAATACTAGGATCAACTGGTCCGATATGAGAACATGAAGTGTTGTCTCATCGAACAAAAGTAAAAAATACTAGGAGCAATCAAGGTGGAAAAGATTTGGCTAAAGCGCTATCCGAATGGCGTACCCACAGAAATTGACCCGGATCATTATCCTTCGTTGGTGGAAATATTTGAGGAAAGCGTAAAGAAATACGCCGACCAAGTTGCTTTCCAAAACATGGATAAAGACATCACCTACAAAGAGCTTGATCAGCTAACGGAACAGTTCGCTGCATACTTGCAGAGCTTGGGCCTGAAAAAAGGTGACCCAGTGGCAGTGATGATGCCGAACTTGTTGCAATATCCGGTTGCTCTGTTTGGTATTCTTCGTGCAGGCATGGTGGTGGTGAATGTAAACCCTCTCTACACCGCGCGTGAACTCAAGCATCAGCTTACGGATTCGGGCACGAAGGTGATTGTGATCCTGAAGAACTTCGCCCACACCCTTGAGAAAATCATCAAAGATGTACAGCTCGAGAAGGTAGTACTCACCGGCATCGGCGATATGATGCCTGTACCTAAGCGCTGGATCGTGAACGGCGTGGTGAAGTATGTGAAGAAAATGGTGCCTGCATACAGCTTGAGCAACACCATTGAATTTAACGATAGCTTGGCTATTGGTGCAAAAGCCACCTATACCCGTCCAGAAAAAATGACGGGCGATGATTTGGCGTTCTTGCAGTATACCGGCGGTACCACTGGCGTTTCAAAAGGTGCCATGTTGACTCACCGCAATATGGTGGCCAATCTTGATCAAATTTCTGCCTTTATTTTGCCGCGTTTGAGCGATGGTCAGGAAGTCGTAATTACCGCGCTGCCGCTCTATCATATCTTCGCGCTAACCGCGAACTGCCTCGCGTTCTTGAAGTTTGGTGGCAAAAACATCTTAATTACCAACCCTCGTGATATGCCGGCGTTTGTCAAAGAGCTGAGCAAGCATAAATTCACCATGATTTCTGGTGTAAACACCCTGTTTAACGGATTACTGAACACCCCAGGATTTAAAGATCTCGACTTTAGTGAACTAAAAATCGCACTGGGTGGTGGTATGGCGGTGCAGCGCGCGGTCGCTGAAAACTGGGAGAAAGTGACCGGTTCGGCATTGCTGGAAGGCTATGGTTTAACCGAATGTTCGCCAGTTGTGACTGCAAACCCATTTGATATCGAACACTACACCGGTTCTATCGGTATTCCGTTGCCATCTACCGACGTAAAAGTGGTCGACGAAGATGGCAATGAAGTGCCCATGGGTGAACCGGGCGAAATTATGGTGAAAGGCCCGCAAGTGATGGCTGGCTACCTCGGCCGTCCTGAAGCTACTGCGGAATCCATTAAAGATGGCTGGTTTGCCACCGGCGATATGGGAACGGTCGACGAAGACGGTTTCTTCAAAATTGTGGACCGTAAGAAAGACATGATTTTGGTGTCTGGATTTAATGTGTATCCGAACGAAATCGAAGATGTGGTGGCAAGCCATCCGAAGGTACTGGAAGTGGCCGCGGTAGGTGTTGCGCACGAAGCGTCGGGCGAAGTGGTGAAAATTGTTGTTGTGAAAAAAGACAGTTCGCTCAGTGAGAAAGAAATCATTGATTACTGTCGCGAAAACCTCACTGCATATAAAGTACCGAAGCTGGTGGAATTCCGCGATGAATTACCGAAAACCAATGTCGGTAAAATCCTTCGTCGCGAGCTTCGAGACGAATGACAGAATCAGTAAATTACACGCTGATTAACGCCACCGGGGAACTGGTGGCGTTTTGCGATCAGGCAAAGCAACATGGCTGGCTCGTGGTGGATACGGAATTTGTGCGCACTCGTACCCTATACGCCGAGCTCGGATTATTGCAGGCAAAAGCAGGGGACCAGCTTATTCTAGTGGACCCACTGCTTGATATTGATTTATCACCCTTATGGGCGCTGTTGCGAGATCCCAATATGGTGACCGTGGTGCATGCGGCGGGAGAAGATCTCGAGATTTTTCACCGCGCAAAAGGGGCGCCGGCAGACTTATTTGATACTCAGATTGCCCATGCCTTTTTGACCGACGGTAAGCAAATTGGCTACGCCGGTTTGGTTGAGTTGATGCTCAATGTGGAGCTCGATAAAAGCCAATCGCGTACCGATTGGTTGCAACGGCCGCTCACCAAACACCAGCTTGATTATGCGGCCGCAGATGTTGAATACTTATCGGAAATCTATCCGCGCATGCGTGCGCAAGCGGTTGATTCTGGGAAAGAAGCGCTGATCTTAGCGGAGTGCAAAGAGCAAGTGATCAAACGCGGTCGTGAGCCTAACGCGCAGTTCGCATGGCGCGATGTTGGGGGCATTTCCTTACTCAATGGCCAACAACGGGCGATTTTGCGGGAACTGACCATTTGGCGTTTAGCGCTTGCTCGCGAGCATAATATTGCGTTGCCCTTTATTGCCAAAGATCATGCATTGATTGAAATTGCGCGTACCGAAGCACGGAGTCGCTATGGGTTGTCGCAAATTGAAGAATTACATCCAATATCGTTGCGTCGCTACAGCAAGGACATACTTGCCTGTGTGGAAAAAGGCTTAGCCGTACCAGAATCAGAGTATCCAGAAGCGATTCCTCGTTTTGACCAAGATGGTGCTTATAAGCGTTATTTTCGTGAAGCCAAGGCTGTGTTAAAAGAGATTGCTGCAGCTGAAGCTATTCCTGCCAGTATGCTAGGCTCGCGCAAGCAAATTAACGATGTTTATGTGTGGGAAAACTTCACCCCAGACAGCACCCGCTCACAGATTGAACCGCCTGATTTATACTCAGGGTGGCGTGGCGCGTTACTTAAAGAAGCGCTGCGTAGTATTTTGCCGTGATGGTTTCGATCGTCTTACGTATTTTTGGAGTTGATTATGTTATGTCGCGTGCTGCGTTCGCCGCGAAAAGCAGATACCTATCTGTTTATTCCCGCCACGGCGTTAGTGGCTGAATTACCGGAAACATTACAAACCCTGTTTACCCCCGAGCAGGAAGTTACACGCTTAATGGTCACCCCCGAGCGAAAATTTGCGCGTATAGACGGTGTAAAGCTGCTGGAACACCTCAACACAGAGGGGTACTATCTACAGATACCGCCTCCACCCGTGAATATGCTGGCGACATTAAAAGATTGATTCATCGACCCGTCAGAAAGGAGTGTTCCTGATGCGTACTGTATGGCTTGCTCGTTTTACCTATTTACCCATAATCGCCTTGGCGTCTGCACTCATGTTGGCGGTGCCCTCAGCGCATGCGGTCGATCCGGATGGATTTCCGGCCTATATTGAAACCTTAAAAGACGCGGCGCGGGAGCATGGCATTTCTGAAGATGCTATCGAACGTGCGTTTGCCGACCCGCAGTTCTACGCACGGGCGGTTAGCGCCGATCGTAACCAGCCAGAATTTACCATTACCCTCGATACTTACCTACCTCGTGCGGTACCGGATTGGAAAGTTCAGCAAGGTATTCGCAAGTACGAAGAACATCGCGAGCTGCTTGAAGAGATTGGTGAAAAATATGGTGTACAGCCGCGCTTTATTGTCGCTCTATGGGGAATCGAAACCAACTATGGTGGCTATACCGGCAATTTTCGCGTGATTTCGGCGCTCGCGACCTTAGCCTACGAAGGACGCCGTGAAGCATTCTTTAAGCGACAGTTGATGCAGGCTTTGGAGATTATCGATGCGGGCCACATTGAGCCTGAACAGATGCGCGGTTCTTGGGCGGGAGCCATGGGCCAAACCCAGTTTATGCCGAGCTCATTTTTGAGTTATGCCATTGACTACGATGGTGACGGCAAAATTGATATTTGGAACAGTTTTCCTGATGTATTTGCTTCCGCAGCGAACTACCTGTCTCAAGTGGGATGGGATGACAGCAAAACCTGGGGACGCCAGGTGCGTTTACCCGCCGATTTTGATACCAGCGTTGCAGGCTTAACTACCAAGAAGAAACTCTCAGAATGGCAAGCACTAGGTGTACGTCGCTATGATGGCAGCGATCTACCAATCCGTGACATTGAGGCATCTTTGATTATTCCTGATGACAAAACTGGGCGAATTTTCTTGGCTTATCATAACTGGGATGTGCTGATGCGCTGGAACCGCTCGAATTACTTCGTTGTTGCGGTTGGACATCTTGCTGATCGCATCCAAATGGGGCGCTAAGCAGTGAACCGTACTCTCGTGTTTACAAACGGTGCTGTGGCGCCGTTTTCTTTAGGCAGTATTTTCTGTGTGGGCCGCAATTACGCCGAGCATGCGGCAGAGCTAGGGAATGCCGTGCCTGAGGCCCCTTTATTGTTTAGCAAGCCTGCGGGTGCGGTACAAGCGGTGCGCTATGGTCAGCCATCAACTATTGTCATACCGACTGGACAGGGGGCGTGTCACCATGAGCTTGAAATCGCATTGTTGATCGGAAAGCCGGTAACTGCGGAGCTGCTTGCTCACCTCCCTGAACAAAGCGATGCGGCCATCCTTGCGACCATTAGCGGAGTGGGTTTAGCCTTAGACCTGACGTTGCGTGATGTGCAAGATCAGCTCAAACAAGCGGGGCATCCATGGGAACGCGCGAAAGCATTTCATGGCAGCTGCCCACTGACAGATTTTGTACCTGTGGCTGACATGGGGCCGCTCGATGCAATGCGGTTGCGCTTGTTACGTAATGGGAATGTGCAACAAGAAGGCGACGCCACGCAAATGATATTCTCCTTGGCGGCCTTGCTGCGTGAGATAGCTCAAGTGTTCTCTCTACAACCCGGTGACGTGGTGCTTACCGGCACGCCAGCAGGGGTGGGTCCGCTGCAACCAGGGGATGAGCTTACTCTGGAGTTGGTGACGGGCAGTAAGCAATGTCTGCAATGGCATGTTCGTGTGGCAGCGGCAAACGTATGAGTGATACATCAGTGCCATTTTGGCAGCGGATCCCATTAGCGCAGATGACCCGCGCAGAATGGGAATCCTTGTGCGATGGCTGCGGCAAATGCTGTTTGCATAAGTTAATTGATGCTGATGATGGGGATCAGGAAAGGCCCATGAGCGCCGATGAGATTGCGCACTTCACCCAAGTAACCTGTCAATTATTGGATCATCAAACTGGGCGTTGCAGTGATTATCCGGATCGTTTAAACACCGTGCCTGATTGTGTCGTACTCACCCCGGATAACTTAGAGTCTATTCACTTTATGCCGCCTTCATGCGCTTATCGGCGACTCTATGAAGGGCATGATTTGCCAAGTTGGCACCCTTTGCGCCACAACGGCAGTCAGGAACCTATGCAGCGGGCGGGGATGTCTATTGTGGGTCATACCTTAGTGCATGATACGGAAATGGATCCGGAAGACGGCGTGATCGTGCGCTGGCCCCTCAAACTTGTGCCTTAATGGATTATTTCGTTTGAGGAGACAGGCGTGGAACTTGTTACAGACGGCGCAAACGCAGTAACCGAATCGTGACCACGCTCACTGCGATTACCAGATACACCGCAAAAATAATTCGCAGCCAGCCGGGCATACTTAGGCCCAAAAATGACCAATCGATGTCGGTACACAATCCACCGGCGGCAAATAAGCTCGGAAACCACTCGTGCAGTGGTGCCCACTGCGGGAAATCAGGGAATGGACTACAGCTGGTAAACAGCGGATTGGCACGGGTTTGCAGATAAATATGATGGTGCGCAGAATAAAGTCCTGCACCAGCGCTGCCTATCCAGCCAAGGAGCGCGATCAAGCGCACGCCTAGGAGGTGGGGAGCGGTAAAACCAATCCAGCCCAAAAGCGCAACTCCCATCATCGCTGTGCGCTGATACACGCATTGCACACAGGGCACCAAGCCTTGAACATGTTGAAACCATAGCGCAGCGAAAACCAGAAGAGTCGCTGATGTCGCCAAGATCAACCAAGGGGTGCGTTGTGCAGGCCAATGGGCCACGGAATGAAGGTTCAATAAACTCACAATTGTCTCTATGTTTAGTTACTGTGCTCTAAGTGTAGGAAGAAGTGTGATAAAACTTGTCCGACCATTACCGGCACGTTACAATCATTTTCTGTCTGCATCTTAACGCATCTGCTCTACGATGCTACTGCCAAATCCGTCTAAGACGTGAGCGGGCAGACATAGCAAGGTAATGACGTTGCTGATACTTAGCGCATCATAAGCGGAAATAACTCGTATTGGAATACGCTAGCGTGACTCCATTAGATGGAAAAAAGGCATTTATGTTTATCAAAGCGAAGAGCCCTGCGGGGTTTGCGGAAGAGTTCATTGTAAAATCGATTTGGAAGGGCGATTTTGCGCCTGGTTCTATTCTCCCAGCGGAACGTGAGCTGTCGGAACTAATCGGTGTGACACGTACAACTCTGCGAGAAGTTCTCCAGCGCTTGGCACGTGATGGTTGGTTGACCATTCAGCATGGTAAACCGACACGGGTGAATAATTTTTGGGAAACCTCGGGCCTGAATATTCTCGAGACCCTAGCGCGCTTAGACGAAGAAGGGATGCCGGATCTCGTCGATCATTTGTTATCTGCGCGAACCAATATCAGTGCCATTTATATCCGTCAGGCTATTCGTAACGACAGCGAAAAAGCCTTAGGGGTATTGAAGGACTCTGAGACTCTTGAAGATACCGCGAAAGCTTTTGCAGAATTTGATTATCACCTGAATCATGAGCTTGCTCATGCTTCAGGTAACCCCATTTATGTATTGGTACTGAACGGCTTTAAAGGTTTGTATGCACGTATTGGTCAGTTTTATTTCTCCAATGCTAAAGGTCGCGAACTGGCCCGCCAATACTATAAAGAATTAACTAAATTGGTTGAGGCAAAAGATTACAACGGATCAACGAATTTAGTGCGTCAGTATGGTTACGATTCGGCAGCGATTTGGAAAGAGTTGCGGGATACAATTCCAGAGAACTTGGTGGAATAATCCGATATCGTGACGTGCTCTGGTGCACGTTGTGAGCTTGCGATTCGAATAATAAAAAAACCGCAGCAGGTGCTGCGGTTTTTTGTTGGCTATTTGCCGAAGAATAGTTTGGCTTAACCAAAGTTCTTGCTGGCGAATTCCCAGTTGACCAACGCCCAGAAACCATCCAAATATTTTGGACGTGCGTTACGGTAATCGATGTAATACGCATGTTCCCACAAGTCTACAGTGAGTACTGGGGTAAGGTTATCATCGGTTAACGGGGTCGCTGCATTGCTGGTGTTGACGATATCCAAGCCGCCATCAGCGGTTTTTACTAACCATGTCCAGCTTGAACCAAAGTTGTTCACTGCGCTGTTGTTAAAGGCTTCTTGGAACTTCTCAAATGATCCCCATTTGGCGTTAATGGCATCAGCTAAGGCACCAGTAGGTTTGCCGCCACCATTTGGGCTCAGGCAATGCCAGTAGAAGGTGTGATTCCATACTTGCGCTGCGTTATTAAAAACACCGCCGCTGGAGGTTTTCACGATCTCTTCAAGAGATTTACCCGCAAACTCTGAATCTTTAACCAGACCATTTAGTTTGTCGACGTAGGTTTGGTGGTGCTTGCCGTAATGATACTCAAGGGTCTCTGCAGAGATATGCGGTTCCAATGCGTTTTTCTCATAAGGCAACGCGGGTAATTCGAAAGCCATGATGTGCTTCTCCATTTCTGTGTGCAAAAAGCTGACATCGGGTTCGGGACAAAAAGAATACCGATGTCGGTGAATGATGTAAGTATAGCGGAGCGCTTCTTAAAAGAAACACTTTCCCTCACCATTCTATATACATGGAGTTACCTCCGATGGTTTTCAAGGGTAATAATTTTGTTTTCCGTGGTGTCGGCGACTTCATCCTTGGGGTGGATTTGTGTTATAATTCGGCGCCGATTTTGAGAGGTTTTGAGTGACAATCTCGGGCAATTTGTGTTCGATGTGTCACATTCAATTAGACTGCGTGAAGGAGTCATTATGCAAGATATGCAACCAGAACAAGCGCAAGATACCGAAGCTCGTATTCGTCAGCAAATCGAAGAAAACCCCGTGCTGCTGTATATGAAAGGCTCACCAAAGCTTCCGAGCTGTGGTTTCTCCGCTCAGGCCTCGCAGGCGTTAATGGCCTGTGGTAAGCCGTTCGCGTATGTGGATATCTTGCAGAATCCTGACATCCGTGCGGAATTACCGCGCATTGCCAATTGGCCTACGTTCCCACAATTGTGGGTAAAGGGTGAGCTTATTGGTGGCTGCGACATTATTTTAGAAATGTTCCAGCAAAACGAACTACAACCGCTCATTGAAGAAGCGGCGCCGGCCGTTGATGATGAACCGTCGGCTGAATAAGTATTTAAGTAACTCGTTGCTTTCGATGATCGAAAGCGTAGCTTTATAACTATTTTTTCATTAAAAAACGGAGATCTACATGGCTGTATTAGTTGGCCGCCAGGCCCCTGACTTTACTGCTGCTGCAGTATTGGGTACCGGTGAAATTGTTGATAACTTCACTTTAAGCGACCATATCCGCGGTAAAAAAGCAGTGCTTTTCTTCTATCCGTTGGACTTCACTTTCGTATGTCCTTCTGAGCTTATCGCATTCGACAAGCGTTTGGCTGAGTTTGAAAGCCGTGGCGTGCAGGTGATTGGTGTGTCTATCGACTCACAATTCTCGCATCACGCATGGCGTAACACGCCAGTAGACAAGGGTGGTATCGGTGAAGTGAAATACCCACTTGTTGCTGACGTGAAGCATGAAATCTGTAAAGCGTACGATGTAGAGCATCCAGAAGCGGGCGTTGCCTTCCGTGGTTCGTTCTTAATCGACGAAGACGGTATGGTGCGTCATCAAGTGATCAACGATCTGCCACTTGGCCGTAACGTAGACGAAATGCTGCGTATGGTTGATGCGTTGGCCTTCCACCAAGAGCACGGTGAAGTGTGCCCTGCCGGTTGGAACAAAGGCGACGAAGGTATGAAAGCAGACGCAGAAGGCGTTGCTGCATACCTGAGCAAAAACAGCGGCAAGCTGTAAGCCTTGAACCGATGATTGTGGCCAACGCGATGCGTTGACTACCGAATAAAAAACCGCGCTTTCGGCGCGGTTTTTTTTATGTGGCTCGCTAAGTAGATAACGCGATGCGTTGAATACTGGGCAAGATTCGAGCTGTTGCCAAGACAGGTGTTAGGTACCGGCACGGGGCCATTGCCATCAGCGGTCGCGATCCGAGTCATCGTCCGTGTCGGCATCTGTCTCTGTATGCACCGGCCAGCCACCCAATGCGCGATAACGGTTCACCATCCAGCAGAATAGCTCAGCGGTGCGCTCGGTGTCGTACAGCGCGCTATGTGCGGCTTTTCCATCGAATGGAATGCCTGCGGCCTGACACGCTTTCACAAGAACGGTTTGCCCGAGGGTGAGGGCCGCCATTGCTGAGGTATCGAAGGTAACAAAGGGATGGAACGGATTGCGCTTTAATCCTGCACGCTCTGCGGCTGCCATCACAAAGCCTAAATCGAAGGTGGCATTGTGACCTACCAACACACACCGTTGACACCCTGCGTCTTTCTGGGCTTTGCGAATGGCCTTAAACATCCCATGTAAGGCATCTCGCTCGGGCACTGCGCCACGGAGCGGATTAAACGGGTCGATGCCGTTAAACTCTATTGCAGCTTGCTCAATATTGGCACCCTCGAAAGGCTCCACATGGGCATGGTGGGTAGCGACAGGCACGAGATCGCCGTCGTCGTTAAAATCGACAATCACGGCCGCGATTTCTAATAGCGCATCGGTGCTGGCATGAAAGCCGGCGGTTTCTACGTCAATGACGACGGGGAGATAGCCGCGAAAGCGATCTTTGATCAGCGGTTTTGTGGTCGTCATTTCTATCCTTAAATATCAATTTTGTCTTTAAATTCACACAGATCTTCGATGATACATGATCCGCAGCGAGGTTTGCGTGCAATACAGGTATAGCGGCCATGTAAAATAAGCCAGTGGTGTACATCCACTTTAAATTCAGCAGGCACCACTTTTAATAATTTCTGCTCCACGGCCTCTACGGTTTTACCGGGAGCAAATTTGGTGCGGTTACTCACGCGGTAGATATGCGTATCCACTGCGATTGTGGGCCAGCCAAAGGCCGTATTCAGCACAACGTTGGCGGTTTTACGGCCGACCCCGGGTAAAGCTTCGAGGGCGGCTCTATCTTCAGGCACCACACCTTGATGTTGCTCCACTAAGATGCGACAGGTTTTAATCACATTTTCGGCTTTGGTATTAAACAAACCGATGGTTTTTATATAGTCTTTTACCCCGGCCACCCCAAGTGCAAGCATATCTGCAGGGTTGTTGGCGACCTGAAACAAAGGGCCCGTGGCTTTGTTGACCCCAACATCGGTGGCTTGCGCCGAGAGCAATACGGCGATCAACAGCTCAAAGGGATTACTAAAATTCAGTTCCGTTGTGGGATTGGGATTGGCATCGCGCAGCCGCGTGAGTATTTCAATCCGTTTTTGTTGATTCATAAGCGATTCAAATAGCGTCTTTTTATTAGTTTACGGTGGTGACCCGCGCGCGTTGCGCTTTCACGACCGGCGATTGTTGCGCTTTCTGGAGGCGTCGTCCGTCGAGCCAGTTTTTACCTGCAATTAAAAAGCCCATGCCAATAAAGGCCCCGGGCGGAAGAATGGCCAGTAATAGCGGATAATCAAACTGGACAATCTGAATGCGCAGTTCCCGTGCCCATTCCCCTAAAAGCATCTCCGCACCATCAAAGAGCGTTCCTTGACCGAGCAGCTCGCGCATCGCGCCAAGGGCGACGAGCACGCAAGCAAAGCCTAATCCCATCATAAAGCCATCGAAAGCGGCTTGAGGCCATGGATTTTTAGACGCATAAGCTTCCGCGCGACCGATAATGGCACAGTTGGTTACAATCAGTGGGATAAAAATACCTAAGGCCATATAGAGGCCATAGGTGAAGGCGTTCATCAGTAGCTCTACCAAGGTAACAAAAGTGGCAATCACAATCACGAACACCGGAATTCGGATTTCTTTTGGGACAAAATTGCGCACCAAAGAGACGGTTACATTGGAACCGATTAAGACCAACATGGTGGCGATGCCCAAGCCTAACGCATTGGTCACGGTACCGGTGACGGCGAGCAATGGGCACAATCCAAGCAATTGCACCAATGCGGGGTTATTTTCCCATAAGCCGTTTTTGGTTAAGGTTTGGTATTCGCTACTCATGATTGATCCTCAAACCATTGTTCTGGGTCGCCCAAACAGTTTGATGGCGCAGAAAATAACGCATCCATTTCCGATTGTGCAAACCAGGTCGTGCGAGCCACGGCATTGACCACTGCCCGCGGCGTAATGGTGGCCCCAGTAAACTGATCGAACATCCCTCCGTCGCGGCGGACTGTCCAACGCGCATCGTTCTCGCTGCGCATACGCTGACCGTCGAAACTAAGAATCCAAGGATGTCGTTCCACTTCAATTTTATCGCCTAGGCCCGGAGTCTCACGGTGCTGGAGTACGCGAACGCCTTTCACCACACCTTGTGGCGTGAGGGCCACTAACATATGAATTTGACCGCTGTAGCCATCGGGGGCTGTGGTTCGAATTGCCAATGCGCTAGGCACACCCTCGATGCGTGCACGATATACGGGTTGCTCTGCGAGCCCTAAAATGTCGGGTCGCTGAAGTAACACGCAATCGCTGTATAAATCGTTATCGTGCAGTGTTGCAGGAATTAACGTATTTAACGTACGCATCAGTTCCTGACGTTGTTGGGCTTCGATGCGATCTGCTGTAAGCAATTGGGCAATGATAATTAAGGTGGTGGCGAGCACCGCAAAGGTACCGAGAATAACGCCGTTTTTCTGCATGGTTTTTAGCATCAGCTGCGCTCCTCGTGGTGACCGTAGGCGGTGGGTTTAGTGTACTGGTCAATGACCGGCACGCAGAGATTAGCTAACAGCACCGCAAAGGCAACAGCGTCTGGGTAACCGCCCCACGTCCGAATCACATAAATGAGAAGGCCGATGAGCGCTGCGTATATCAACTTCCCCCGCGTGGAGGTTGCCGCTGATACGGGATCGGTCGCGATAAAGAAAGCAGCCAGCATGGTGGCGCCACTAAACAGATGAATATCCACGTTAGGCAGTTGATCTGGGGCAAATACGGCACCTAAGAGGGCAAACACCGCTAAGGTGCCCAATAACGCCCCGGGAATGTGCCAGCTAATCACACGCTGTTTCAACAGATATAAACCACCCGCGAGGTAAGCAAGGTTCACCCATTGCCAGCCGGAACCTGCGACGCCTTGGAAAATAACGGCGCCCTTGGCTTCCGACAAAGTAAAACCTTGTGCCAATTCGGTTTTGATGTGGTCAAGAGGTGTGGCCATGACAACCGCATCAAGCATTGCGCCCGTATCCACGTGTCGAATCTGCTCTAAACTGTAACCATCACCGGTGAATCCAAACAACAGTAAACGCACACTATCCCAAAACCCCGGTAATTCATGGGCAATGGTCACTGGGGGAAGCCAACTGGTCATTTGTGCTGGAAACGATATTAGCAGCAACACATAACCCGCCATAGCGGGGTTAAAAATATTATGGCCTACGCCACCAAAGAGGTGTTTGACGATCACGATGGAGAATAGGGTACCTATGACAATCACCCACCATGGCGCGAGTGGCGGAATACTGATCGCTAATAGGGCAGCTGTGACCACTGCGGTATAGTCGCGCAGGCCGCTACTGGCCTCGCGATTACGGGCAAGCAAACACAACGCTTCGGCGGCAAGGGCAACACTAATGGCGAGCGCGATCTGGAGAATGACGCCCCAACCAAAAAAATACCATTGGGCGAGTACACCGGGGACCATCGCAAGCAGTACCAAGCGCATTAAGTCAGCCGTATTGCGGCGCATGTGATGGTGTGGTGATGAGGCGATAAAGAAACTCATGAATCCTCGTCCTTCTGTTTCGCTGCTTTGCGAGCTTTGGCCCGAGCAACAGCGGCGGCTACGGCGGCTTTTTTCTTATCTTCGGGGGTAGACGCCTCGGTGTTTGTTTCTGTATCTTTCTGAGCTGCAGCTTGCGCTTCTTTGCGAGCTTTCGCTCTCGCGACTGCCGCAGCGACGGCAGCCTTCTTCGGATCCTGAGCTTGAACAGTATCAGTGCCTGTCACCGCCGAACTTTCTTCGTTACGGGCGGCCTCACGCTCGGCTTTGCGTGCCTTGGCGCGGGCGACTGCTGAAGCGACAGGGTCCGAGTTGGCGTCTGGCATGGCATCGTCAGTTGTGCCACTTGCCGAGCGCTGTTCGGCTTGTTGTTTGCGCGCGGCCAATGCTTCTTCGCGGGCTTTTGCCGCTTGTGCGTGGCGTTCTAAGCGCTCTTCTTTCTCCCGCTCAAGCCGTGCCTGGCGTGCCTCAAAGCGCTGCCGTGCAATCTCTGCTTTATGATGTTCAATGGCTTGTTCGCGCATTTCGGCTTTGGCTTGGCGGTAATATTGAACCAATGGAATTTCGCTTGGGCATACGTAAGCACAGGCACCGCATTCAATGCAATCGGCAAGGTGATGTGCTTTCAATCCGTCGTAGTCTTGGGCGTTGGCAAGCCAATACAGTTGCTGAGGTAATAAGCTTGCAGGGCATACATCCGCACAGGCGCCACACCGAATGCAGGGCATTTCCTGGCCTGCGGGTGGGAGCTCTTTGCGGGTTGGGGCAAGGATACAGTTAGTCGTTTTGATCACCGGCACCTGTAAATGGGGCAGGGTAAAGCCCATCATCGGACCACCGATAATCACCCGTTGCTGTGCTTCGGGTGTGAAGTCAACGTGTGCGAGCACATGTTGCACTGGGGTGCCTAAGGGAACCCACGCGGTGCAGGGGCTGCCAATTGATTCGCCGGTCAGAGTCACAACACGCTCTAGCAGCGGCTCGCCATGTTCGATCGCGCGGCAAATGGCCCAAGCGGTGCCCGTGTTATGCATTAAAATGCCGATATCCGCGGGTAGACCATGGGCGGGCACTTGTTTTCCAGTCAGAATTTGAATGAGCTGGCGTTCGCCACCAGAGGGGTATTTCGTCGGAATCACCACCACTTTCAGTACAAAATCAGACTGTTGCTCTGCCGAAAGTTGCTCACGTGTTTGGGCCACGGCCTCACGCATGGCGGCAATGGCTTCCGGTTTATTGTCTTCAATGGCAATAAGAATGGAACTCGCGTGCGTCATCCATTGCAATATCAGGCTGCCACGAACAATTTCGGCGGCGTGTTCGCGCATGAGGCGGTCATCGGCAGCAATATAAGGCTCGCACTCTGCGCCATTAATAATTAAACAATCAATACCGCGAGCGCCGGCGACTTTCCGTGCGGTGGGGAATCCAGCGCCGCCGAGCCCGGCAATACCCATGCGCTGCAAATGTTCGAGTACGGTGAGATGACTCTGATTACGGTAATCAGGAAGAGGATGCCGTTGACCCCAAGTGTCCTCATGATCGCTGCGTAAGCGAATGCCAGGGCCGGATAGCCCAGACGGATGATTTAGCGGAAACTCGCCAATCTCGATAATCTCTCCGGAGGTAGGTGCGTGCACGGGGAGCCCGTGTTCAATACCCGGTGCGCTTAATAAATCGCCTTTACGAACGTGATCGCCTACAGAGACCTGCACTTCGCTAAGGGCGCCAATATGCTGGCGCAAAGGAATTATAAATTCATCTGCCAAGGGAAAGCGGCGAATGGGCTCCTGGTTAGCAGGGGCTTTGCGTTCCGGTGGATGAATTCCCCCTGGGAAGGTCCACAGTTGGATGTCTGCATCTTGGCCGTTGTATTTTTGCACCTGACTCATGCTGGACCTCGCTCAGAGGTTTCGGTTGTGGCAGCTGCATCGGTGATATTTTGTACCGGAATTTGTTCTAAATTCCACGTCCAGCGCTCGGGTTTAGTCGGCAACGGCAGCATATCAATACAATCGACCGGGCAGGGTTCTACGCATAAATCACAGCCGGTGCATTCATCGGCAATCACGGTATGCATTTGTCGGGTGGCGCCAATAATGGCATCCACCGGACATGCCTGAATACATTTGGTGCAACCGATACATTCATCTTCACGAATAACCGCGACCTTTTTCACGTCTTCCGCGCCGTGGGCAGCATCGAGAGGCTTGGCCTCGCGGCCGAGTAAATCCGCTAGGCGATCAATAGTGGCTTGTCCGCCGGGTGGGCACTTATTGATTTCATCGCCATCGGCAATCGCTTGAGCGTATGGACGACAACCTGGGTATCCGCATTGGCCGCATTGAGTTTGCGGCAGAATCTGGTCGATCTGTTCGACAATGGGATCCCCTTCTACCCGAAAACGGATGGCGGCAAACCCTAAGATCAGGCCTGCCACCAGAGCGAGCACGGATAAGGCAATGATGCCAAGAACCCAACTCATGAGAAGCTCACCAGACCGGCGAAGCCCATAAAGGCAAGCGACATTAAGCCTGCGGTAATCATGCCAATGGCAGCACCCTTAAAGGGCAGGGGCACGTCGGCGGCAGCAATACGTTCGCGTAGGGCAGAGAAAAGAATGAGTACCAGAGAGAAACCAACCGCGGCTCCAAAACCGTACACAATAGATTCGATAAAGTTGTGTTGTTCGTTCACATTTAATAGGGCTACCCCAAGTACGGCACAGTTCGACGTTATTAGCGGTAAGAATATGCCAAGTAATCGGTACAGGGTGGGGCTGGTTTTATGCACGACCATTTCAGTGAATTGCACAACCACCGCAATCACTAAGATAAAACTTAAGGTGCGTAGTGACATTAAGTCCAGTGGCTGCAAGATATATTGATTCACGAGGTAGCTGCTCACTGAGGCCAATGTGAGCACAAATGTGGTTGCCAACGACATACCAATGGCGGTTTCCAGTTTATTGGAAACCCCCATAAATGGGCACAGGCCGAGGAACTGGACCAACACAAAGTTGTTCACTAGTACGGTCGCGACCAGGAGTAATACGATTTCGGTCATGTCAGTGCTGCACCGATAGTTAGGAGAATTCTAAGAAATTTTAGCTATTATCCGTTTTTAGGCGCTCGGAAACAACTTACAGAACGTAGGTTTTTTCTGGAAAAACCGAGAATCCATAGGCAGGTGGGGCGGTTTCAAGTAAACTGATGGGTTCACGCGCTAGCGGGAGCGTTAGTTTAGTTACGAGGATGTTTGTGTGACTCAGTTTTTTTCGCGGTTGCGCGCGCTTGATGAATTAACCTTTGATTGGTTGTTTCGATCGACTCGCAGCCTTCGCAAAAGCCGCTTGGCATTTTGGTTATCCCGCAGTGGTGATGGCCCTTATTATGCCTTGTTTGCACTCTTTGCTGCGATTGCCGCGGTGGAGGGTAGTCTGCTGTTTATTCAGCGCGCATTGCTTGCTTTTGCTATCGAAATTCCGCTGTTTATGGGATTGAAAAACTTATTGCGGCGAGATCGTCCCTGGTTGCGTCGCAAAGTTAAACCCGTCATAAAACCTGCTGATCGATTTTCCTTTCCTTCTGGTCATGCGACTGCCGCATTCTTGTTTGCAGCGTTAGTGATTGCCAGTTTCCCTGTGTGGGCTCCTTTGTTTTACGGTTGGGCTGCGCTCGTGGCCATTTCTCGTGTTGCGTTAGGGGTTCATTATCCGAGTGATGTGATAGCAGGCGCCATTCTCGGCACCGCCATCGCCGCTCTGGTGGTCGCGATCCTGTAGCCACCGCAGCGCGTTGGAAGCGAACTTCCTTTATCCCACAAACCTAAAGTTCGTACGCGAGGCATCCGTAGCCGGCGCATAGCGTTGGTTGGAGTTTGATTAGAGCACCTAGGGCTGACACCAACGCGGTGCGTTGGGCACGAAAAAATGGGAGATGGAGCCGAAAAGATGGCTCCCCAGGTTGGATTCGAACCAACGACACATGGATTAACAGTCCACCGCTCTAACCAACTGAGCTACTGGGGAATCGTTTTACGCTGCTGCGCTTGAGGCGATAAAGCGTTTATTTTGAGGGTGTTAAGCAAGTGGCTCCCCAGGTTGGATTCGAACCAACGACACATGGATTAACAGTCCACCGCTCTAACCAACTGAGCTACTGGGGA
>NZ_VJWL01000001.1:919476-953191 GCF_007096385.1 Aliidiomarina halalkaliphila | reverse complement strand
ATCGCTTAACGGGGCGGAATCTTAATGGGATGCCCGAGAAGTGTCAACATCTTCGCCCGATAAATTTTAACGCGCGGGTTTAACTGCGCATATTTTCGACTTTTTGTGTGATTTTTTTGATTCCCTTGCTAAATATCAGTTTTCTCTTATTCACCCAACTTTTGTTCGATTATTACGATTTCATTCCGTTAACATTTTATCCACAACTAGGTTGAGGTCGCGGATTCATTGGCCCCTGTGATCTTATCCACTTTTTCTGTGGATAACCTTGTGGTTAAGTCTGTGAGACCCTTTAGAAAACGTAGGTTATAGCTGATTTTACAGCTTGATTAAAAACTGGCACGCTTTTTAAAAAGGTTAAAAATCAATGGTTTGAATCAAAACTTGGCGAGCGCATGGTTTTTGCGCGTTTCCCGAATGAAAAAACAACAAGTTGCGAGTCATGCTGTGAATTACTTTCTCTGAATTTATTCACAGCAAGCCGGAATTTAAGCCGCTTAGCTGCGAAGTAACTGCAAACCTGCGCGTGATTTGCTATGCAAACGCTTTATGTCAATTCAAATTTTTAGGATCTATTTGTGTACTAAAAGGCGCAGAAATTGGATGGAACAGGGAATGTTTTAGGGCTTTTACGATCAGAGGATGTGGAGACGTCGAAACAGGGGATTTAAGGGCTTAAATAGAAACGCCAGTACCTTACGGTGCTGGCGCTTTAAAATCATCTCTGGGAGCTTTTGAGAGCTTCCTCAGTAGAACTTCTAGAGATGCCCCAAACGTGATTAGCAATCTATCCGGTGTATTTTGCTGCAAACTGCGCGATTCGCGCTACCGCCTCATCAAGCACTGCGCGACTAGCCGCAAATGACAGACGAAAATGACCAGGGGCACCAAAAGCGGAGCCCGGAACAAGCGCAACATTGGCTTCACTCAGGAGACGCTCACACAATTCAATATCGGTATCTACGCCTACAGCCTGCATAAGTGCTTCGATATTTGGAAACGTGTAGAAGGTACCATCGCCCGCGCGCACTTTGAGACCAGGAATCGCCGCTAAAGCGTCAACCAAGCGATCATGGCGAGCTTTAAACTCAGTGACCATCTCGCCTATAAAGGATTGGTCACCTGTCAGCGCAGCTAACGCAGCATATTGAGAAATGGAAGCCGGATTCGAGGTACTCTGGCTTTGTACTTTCTTCATGGCCGCAATGATTTTCTTAGGTCCAGCGGCATAGCCTATTCGCCAGCCCGTCATGGCATAAGCTTTAGACACGCCAGATAAGATCACCGTGCGATCTTTAAGATCCGGTGCAACCATTGGAAGGTTGACGAACTTTTCTTCTGTCCAGAGGATGTGTTCGTACATATCATCGGTGGCAATGAGTATATGTGGGTGGTTGCGCAATACCTCGGCCAATGCTTTGAGTTCGGCAGCGGAATAGGCCATACCCGTTGGATTTGACGGACTATTTAAAAACAACAGCTTTGTTTTTGGCGTAATGGCTGCTTCTAGTTGCTCGGCAGTGATCTTGTAGGCTTGGTCAATGCCTGCCTCAATTACGACAGGTGTAGCGCCCACCAGCAAGGTCATATCTGGATAAGACACCCAATAAGGCGCGGGGATAATCACTTCGTCACCGGCGTCTAACCAAGCTGTGAGAAGATTGAAAATACTGTGCTTGCCCCCAGCAGAAACTAAAATCTCTGCGGGCTCATACTGCAGGTCATTGTCGCGCGCAAACTTATCGCACACGGCTTGTTTTAATTCGGGAATTCCATCGACCGCGGTATAGCGCGTGTGGCCGGCATCAATGGCTGCCTTGGCGGCAGTGCAAATGAATTCGGGAGTCGTGAAATCGGGTTCACCAACACCCAGACCAATCACATCGTTGCCTGCCGCTTTAAGCTCGGCAGCCTTTTGGCTTACAGCCAAGGTCGGTGATGGTTTAATGGCGTTGACGCGCTGTGAAAGTTTGTAGTCCACAAAGCACCTGTCTGCGTATGTTATTTGGAAAGAAAAACCGGGGTGAATATTAGGCTGCCACTATAAGTGGATGCCACTAAAAAGTCTAGTGGGCGGCTGCCGGTCGTGTTCGAAATGAAACCGGGGAGAGCAAGGTTAAACATAGTCAGGGTAACCACTTTTCGGTATACTGTGCGCTTCCTTTTTGTGCTGGTTTCCCGAGCATAATCTGCAAATTCTTGAGGAGTCTAGATGTCGTCGCGATCTTCGGGCCTGCCGCCGGAATCTGCCGGAGCAAACCGAGCGAAGCAGAAATCAACCCCACACTCGCGTAAGCATGAAATGCTGAACGGGCCTATTGGTCGCACTTTATGGGGCATGACGTGGCCAATGATTTTTGGCATCGCCACCTTAATCAGCTTCAATGTCGTCGACACCTTTTTTATCTCGCTTTTGGGCACTGAAGAACTTGCCGCCATCGGCTTTACCTTTCCCGTTACCTTTACCGTGATCAGCCTCACCATTGGGTTAGGTATTGGGACCAGTGCTGTAATTGCTCGCAAACTGGGTGCTGATCAAGATCAAGAAGCTCGCCATGTTGGCAGTTCGGCCTTATGGTTGTCGGCCTTATTGGTGGGTACTTTGGCGTTGTTGGGTTGGGTATTTGCAGACCCGATTTTTAGTATGTTGGGTGCATCTTCAGATATCCAATTGCTGATTAAAGATTACATGAATATTTGGTATGCCGGCGCAGTGCTCCTAGTGATCCCGATGATCGGCAACAGCATTATGCGCGCATCCGGAGATACCAAAACACCCTCATTAATTATGGCTCTTGGCGGCTTAATGAATGCGGTGTTGGATCCCTTGCTGATATTTGGCCTCGGCCCTTTTCCAGCCATGGGGATGCAAGGAGCCGCGTTGGCAAGTGTCATTGCTTGGGCAGTTGGCTTTACTTTGATTATCTATCTGTTGGTGAAAAAGCGTCGTTTAATCGATCCCTTACCACCGTCCTTCAAAGAATTTATCACCTCAACACGTAAGTTACTGACCATTGGTTTGCCCGCGGCTGGGGCGAATATGTTGACCCCTATCGCATTGGGTATTTTAACTGCGATTGTGGCAACCCATGGGGCGCCTGCTGTCGCCGCCTTTGGTGCGGGAGCACGTTTAGAATCGATTGCCTCCATTGTTATTTTGGCCTTGTCGATGACGCTGCCTCCATTTATTAGCCAAAACTTTGGGGCCGGTAAGATTGGTCGCGTGCAAGAGGCGTATAAAACGGCGCTTAAATTTGTTCTGTTGCTACAAGCGATGATGTATCTGGTGATGCTCGCAATGTTGCCCGTGATTCAGGCCGCATTCGCACGGGAAGAAGCCGTGGCTCAAGTGCTGGCTTACTTCGTGATTATTATGCCGCTTGGTTACGGTGTGCAGGGCTGTATTATATTAACTAATTCCGCGTTCAATGCACTACATCATCCGATTCAAGCGTTGCTTTTGAGTATTGTTCGCCTCTTTGTGATGTTTGTGCCCCTATCGTGGTTAGGGAATCAACTTGGCGGATTAGTGGGTTTGTTTATTGGCGGTGTTATCGCAAATGTACTCACAGCATTGATTTCTTATCGGTGGTTTATGCGATTAACCGATGCAGAGCGAGGCAGTGTCGAGGCCGCAGAGCGGGCCAAAGCATTGGCTACAGCGAGCAGTAAAGAGGGTGAAGGGCGTTATGGCGCGTAAATTTCAATTAGTTTCTGATTATCAGCCCGCCGGTGATCAACCTAAGGCGATTAATCGTCTTGTCGACAACCTGAATGCAGGGTTGGCGCACCAAACGTTGTTAGGGGTCACAGGCTCGGGTAAAACCTTCACCATGGCGAACGTGATTGCGCAAACAAATCGGCCCACGTTGATTCTTGCTCACAATAAAACTTTAGCGGCGCAATTGTATGGCGAAATGAAAGAATTCTTCCCTAATAACGCGGTGGAATATTTCGTGTCTTATTACGATTACTACCAGCCAGAAGCCTATGTGCCGACCACGGATACCTTTATCGAGAAAGACGCGTCTATTAATGAGCACATTGAGCAGATGCGCTTGTCGGCAACGAAAGCTTTAATGGAGCGGCGCGATGTCGTGTTGATCGCATCCGTATCGGCCATTTATGGTTTGGGTGATCCCGAATCCTATATGAAAATGATGCTGCATTTACGCCGTGGCGACATAATTGATCAACGAGATATTTTGCGCCGCTTGGCGACCTTGCAATACAAACGCAACGATCAAGCGTTCACCCGCGGTACCTATCGAGTGCGCGGGGAGGTGATTGATATCTTTCCGGCGGAATCTGATGATATGGCCGTGCGCATTGAATTATTTGACGATGAAATTGAACGCATTAGTATTTTTGAGCCGCTCACCGGGCAGGTGACGCAAGGGGATATCGCTCGCTTTACCGTATATCCCAAAACGCACTATGTGACGCCTCGGGAAAAAATTCTTGAAGCCATTGAAGGAATCAAAGGCGAACTTAAGCTGCGTCGCGAGCAATTTCTTGGGGAACACAAGCTGATTGAAGAACAGCGTATTCGTGAACGCACGCAGTTCGATATCGAGATGATGTTGGAGCTAGGTTATTGCTCGGGCATTGAGAACTATTCACGTTACCTGTCGGGGCGAGCCCCAGGCGAACCGCCACCAACACTTATGGATTACTTACCTGATAACGCATTGCTTATTATTGATGAGTCGCACGTGACTGTGTCGCAGATTGGCGCCATGTACAAAGGTGACCGTTCGCGTAAAGAAAACTTGGTGGGCTATGGCTTTCGCTTGCCATCGGCGCTGGATAACCGGCCACTCAAATTTGAAGAGTTTGAAGCCATTTCACCGCAAACCATTTATGTTTCAGCCACCCCGGGTGACTATGAGATTCGTCGTTCTGAAACCGATGTGATTGAACAAGTCGTGCGGCCGACCGGACTGATCGACCCTATGATTGAAGTACGTCCGGTGGCGACTCAGGTCGACGATGTGATGTCGGAGGTACGGCTGCGAGCAGAAGTAGGGGAACGCACCTTAATTACCACCTTGACCAAGAAAATGGCAGAAGATCTTGCGGACTACCTAGACGAACACGGGATTCGGGTACGCTATCTGCACTCAGATATCGATACAGTGGAACGGATGGAGATTATTCGGGATCTGCGCTTGGGCGAGTTTGACGCGTTAATTGGGATCAACTTACTGCGTGAAGGTTTGGATATGCCAGAAGTATCGCTAGTAGCGATTCTGGATGCAGACAAGGAAGGATTCCTGCGGGCGGAACGCTCGCTTATTCAAACCATTGGTCGCGCTGCGCGAAACCTTAACGGTAAGGCCATCTTGTACGGGGATCGTATTACTAAGTCCATGCAAAAGGCAATTGATGAGACCGAACGTCGTCGGGCCAAACAGATCGCCTACAATACCGAGCATGGCATTACGCCGCAGGGCTTGAATAAGAAGATTACTGACGTTCTGGATTTAGGCGGTGATACCAGCAAGCGTAAACGTGATAAAGCACGGGCAGCAGCGGTGGCCCGCGGCATTAAAATCCCTGAGTATAAGAGCCCGAAAGCAATTGCCGAGGCCATCTCTGAGCGTGAAAAAGCCATGTATAATGCAGCACAAAACTTGGAATTTGAAAAAGCGGCAAAAATTCGTGACGAAGTGCATGAGCTCAGAGAACAGCTAAAAACTTATGCATAAGTTCTGAATTCGGCTATTTTTAGGGCGAAGCGCCGTTTTTTTCAACAGTCAGTAAAGCGTAGTAAAATTTCCTGTTGACAGAGCAAAGCACCGCCCTATAATAGCGCCTCGCAACACAGGGAACATCGACTGGGTTGCACAATCACTGAATAACCGAATGGATGGTTAGCTCAGCTGGGAGAGCACCGCCCTTACAAGGCGGGGGTCACTGGTTCGAACCCAGTACCATCCACCAGTGATTGCACATACGTTATGCTGCGTAGTTCGCAACATACCCAACGTGGATGGTTAGCTCAGTTGGGAGAGCACCGCCCTTACAAGGCGGGGGTCACTGGTTCGAGCCCAGTACCATCCACCATTTTTCAACTGCCACTTGGCAGTTTTTTTGTGCCCACAATTCCTGATTCCTTCGATTACATACGCCGACAGTGACATTTCTTCCTGATTTATTAAGATATTTTTTGTGTTTGGGAAATATTTTGTAACAAATATTCATTAGGGGGAACACACCAACCTCCTTTATGATTCATCCTGTTACGCACAGACATACTTCGAATGGACTTGAACTCAATGTGGTGCGTTTTCCGCACTGGATAAGCGGAAAATCTCGTTAAGGACTAACGAATTCCTGGATGACTTTGCGACACGGATGTTGCACCCCAGTCCGCTCCTTCATCTCCGATTTCTGCATACGACTCACACATACCTCCTCGTTTTTCTTTCTGTTATACTTTGCCCCTATTTTTCGCAACCTCAATCACAGGAAGAATAACCATGTCTGTTGTTTCTCGTTTTGCGCCCAGCCCGACGGGCTATTTGCACGTTGGTGGCGCGCGAACTGCGTTATATGCTTGGCTAGTGGCACGTGCTGCTGGTGGTAAGTTTGTGCTTCGCATTGAAGACACTGACCGTGAGCGTTCGACACAAGAAGCAATTGATGCCATTTTCGCTGGCATGGAATGGTTAGGTTTAACTTGGGATGAACCGCCAATTTTTCAAACCCAACGGTTTGGCCGCTATCAAGAAATCATTGACCAACTGCTTGCGGAAGGAAAAGCATATAAGTGCTATTGCTCGCAAGAACGCTTAGAAACGATGCGTGAAGAACAAATGGCTGCAGGCTTAAAGCCGCGCTATGACGGTAAGTGTCGTGATATCGAAGATAAGCCAGGGCAACCTTTTGTTATCCGGTTCCGGAACCCACAGGACGGTACCGTGGTGTTTGACGACCACGTGCGCGGACGTATTGAAATTGCCAATAAAGAACTCGACGATCTGATTATCGCTCGGACCGATGGCACTCCAACCTATAATTTCTGTGTTGTGGTGGACGATTGGGATATGGGTATTACCCATGTGGTGCGCGGCGAAGATCATATCAACAACACGCCCCGTCAGATTAATATTCTGAAAGCATTAGGGGCTCCAATTCCCGAATATGCTCACGTATCCATGATCCTCGGTGATGACGGTAAAAAGCTTTCCAAGCGTCATGGCGCCGTAAGCGTTACCGAATACCGAGACAAAGGTTATTTGCCAGAAGCTATGCTCAATTACCTTGTGCGATTGGGGTGGTCTCATGGTGACCAGGAGGTATTCTCCCTCGACGAGTTGATTCGCTTGTTTAAACTGAGCGATATCAATAAAGCAGCTTCGGCGTTTAATACCGAAAAGCTAAATTGGCTAAATCAGCACTATATGAAAACCCTGCCTGCCGAAAAAGTAGCGGCAGCGTTAGCCTGGCATTTTGCTGAAATAGGTGTAAACACGGAGGGTGGACCCGCATTGGTTGATGTGGTGAAACTGCAAGCAGATCGGGTAAAAACCTTGCGGGAAATGGCGGAAATTAGCCGGTATTTTTTTGAAGAGGTTACAGAGTTTGAGGCGCAAGCGGCGAAGAAACATCTACGTCCGGTGGCTGGGGAGCCATTGGCCGATGTACAACAACGCTTTGCGCAATTAACGCAGTGGAATGCAGAAGCAATTCACCAAGCTATTCAAGACACCTGTGCAGCGCTTGATGTGGGCATGGGTAAGGTAGGAATGCCGTTACGAGTTGCGGTGACGGGCGGTGGTAATTCACCCTCGTTAGACGAAACCTTAGCGATGATTCCACAACAACAAGTGGTTGAGCGTATTGGTTTGGCCCTGACGTTTATTAAAGCGCGAGAGGAGAACGCTTAAGATGCCGAAAATTCGTGAGCTGCTAGCACATAATAAATCCTGGGCAGAGACCCAAGTGAAGCAGGATCCAGAGTTTTTCGAACGATTAGTTAATCAACAAAAGCCGGAATATCTATGGATTGGCTGCTCAGACAGCCGAGTTCCGGCCAACCAAATCGTTGGTTTAGCCCCCGGAGAAGTGTTCGTTCACCGCAATGTTGCCAATCAGGTGATACAAACGGATTTTAACTGTCTGGCGGTGCTTGAGTATGCGGTAGTGAATCTACAAGTGCGGCATATTCTTGTGGTCGGTCATTATGGTTGCGGCGGTGTCGCCGCAGCGATGGAGAGTAATCGTCACGGGTTGGTGGATCAGTGGTTGCATCCGATTAAAGATATTTATCGACATAACGAACCACAGCTAGGGGTGATGCCCTACAATGCGCGCTTTGATCGCTTATGTGAGCTTAACGTGCTTGAACAAGTACGTAACTTATCGCGCAATCACATTATTCAAGAAGCCTGGGATCGGGGGCAAAAGGTGTCGATCCATGGTTGGATTTACAGCGTAAAAGATGGTTTGTTGAAAGATTTAGGCTGCACAATTACTGGAAAAGAAGGGGTTGAACCTATTTACCAGTATTGCTCTGATGAGCAATCAGACGAAGAGTGATTTTGCACAATTGTTGAAAAAGAGTGCATATTGGCAAAAAATTAGCCGAACAGGTCACAAGTCCGAAAAAACAGTTGACAGTGGTACGGTGGATTCTTAGAATGCGCCTCGCTGTCAGGACACAGTCTGAAGCAGTAATTTCCGAATGTGGGGCTATAGCTCAGCTGGGAGAGCGCTTGCATGGCATGCAAGAGGTCAGCGGTTCGATCCCGCTTAGCTCCACCATCTTTCGGATGTAACGAGAAATGCGTCCCCTTCGTCTAGAGGCCTAGGACACCGCCCTTTCACGGCGGTAACAGGGGTTCGAATCCCCTAGGGGACGCCAACTCGCTACAATGAACAGATTGGCACTTGTTTGCCGCCGTGAGGCGCTGGCTACACCAGCGCGGGCGATGTCCGAGGACACCGCGCTAAACCTTTGGCACGGCAGTAACAAGGGTTCGAATCCCCTAGGGGACGCCAACTCGCTACAAGCAAGATAAGATCCGGGTCCCCTTCGTCTAGAGGCCTAGGACACCGCCCTTTCACGGCGGTAACAGGGGTTCGAATCCCCTAGGGGACGCCACTTATTTCACCGAACAGTCAGGCACTTGTTAACGCCGTGAGGCGTTGTCCAAGGACACCGCGCTAGACCTTTAGCACGGCAGTAACAAGGGTTCGAATCCCCTAGGGGACGCCACTTATTTTAGATACCAAGATCCGGGTCCCCTTCGTCTAGAGGCCTAGGACACCGCCCTTTCACGGCGGTAACAGGGGTTCGAATCCCCTAGGGGACGCCATATATTCCGAAAGCCTGCTGAAACCAGCGGGTTTTTTTGTGTCCGCCGTTAATTATTCGATGTGGTTTTAGACCAACGCGGTGGGTTGGCTACTGTTGTATTGCTGGCCTCAGGGCGGTGCGGCGGATACGCGTTGTGAGGGTGTCTGCCGCAGGGATGCGGCAGCCAAGCCTGCATGGATGCATTTACGGCGTCCCTCACGAGGCCAACTCTGCCTCTGGGCCTTGAGCGGCAGGGATGCCGCGCCCAAGCCTGCATGGATGCATTTACGGCGTCCCTCACGATGCTATTCCCGCAGCGAACATGACCCCATTTCAGGCCAACGCGGTGGGTTGGCTACTGTTGTATTGCTGGCTCAGAGGGCGGTGCTATTCCCGCAACGAACATGATCCTATTTGGGGGGAACTGCGTTAAGCTATCAGCATTAACTTTAGGGGACTGATTATGACCAAACAACCCATCGCGTTGATTACAGGCGCCGGACGCCGTCTTGGGCTGCACATGACTCGTTATCTGCTGGCTGAGGGTTGGCAGGTGATTGCATTGTCACGCTCTCACGATGGTGAGCTCGCTGAGCTAGCCACGACCAACGCTGATCTCTCGATTGTGACCTGTGATGCGCTCAGCGATGCTAGCGTGGATCAGGCCATTGCGCATATCCAACGTACAGCCAGTCATCTCGACTTTGTGTTGCACAACGCCTCACTCTACGAGAAAGATGCAGCGCACACCGACGACGCCTGTGCGTTCTATGACCAGCTGTATCAGATTCACATGAAGCTTCCGGCGCGATTGAATGAAGGGCTGCGCTCACAGTTAGAAAAGCGAGTGCGAACTACCGCCAATATCATTCATATCACCGATATTTACGCGAGTAATCCGAATCCTGAGTATGCCCTGTATTGTTCCACCAAAGCGGGGCTAGAGAATCTGATGCTGAGCTTTGCCAAGCGCTTAGCGCCGAGCATACGCGTGAATGCGATTCAGCCAGGCCCGATTAAATTTTTGCCGGAGCACAGCGATGCTGACAAAAAGCAGGTTCTAAGCGAGACCTTGCTCCCGGTGGAGGGTGGTTTCGAAGCGCTGCAACAGGCGATCCAAAGTATCCTCGATAATGAATACATGACTGCTGCCATCATTCGTGTAGACGGTGGCCGGTCGGTGACCTAATTGCAAGTTGCCTAAGGTAATGTGTTGTGTGTTCTGTGGGCTTGTTAGGGCCTCGATACACACCTGAGTATAGGGCTCATCAAAGGCCGACATTGTCGCCATACTGAGCTCTGGACTGATGTGCAAAATATCTAAATCGAGAGTCCGATCTTTCTGGCTACGCAGTGGATCGTTGCGATCACGACCATGCTCAGCCTCTAGCTGGTTAAACCATTCTTTAATGGTTTCGGCGCTTTCTCTGGCGGCAAAGATGACCAGCGTATTAAAGAATGCATGTTCGCTATGAATATCGCAGGGCTCAGTTTTCACGATTGGCAATACTAGCACTTCGCCAAAACGCTGGGCTAGTTCACGCAGGGCGCGGGCCACATGCTGCTCTGGGGCTAAATTACTGCCAATGCTGACATAAACGTAGTGGCGGGGCGTTCGAGCACTCACAATGCCTCCAGCAGAGCACGTAGTTGTGGCTCCATAATATCCGCTATAACCGGTTGTGCAGCGAGGTTAGGGTGAATGCCATCCGCTTGCATGTATTCGGCGTTGAGGGCGACCTCACGCATAAAAAATGGAATTAATGGAATGCCTTTGTCGTCGGCGACGGTATGAAAAACATCCCGAAACATGCGAGTATAACGACGTCCCAGATTCGGCGGAATTTCCACTTCACTAAGTGCGACCTGAATGTTTCTGGACTGGAGGATTGTTACCATCTCTCGTAGATTAGATTCCATGGTATCGAGATTAAATCCACGTAAGCCGTCGTTACCACCCAGCTCAATAAACACAATATCCGGCTGATGGCGATCTATTAAAGATTCCAAGCGCGCTAAGCCACCTTGGGTAGTTTCGCCGCTAATGCTTGCGTTGATAATACGTAAGTTGGGGTGATGTAATGACCAGGTCCGGTCGATTTCTGCCACCCAAGTGTCGGCTTCGGCGATACCATAACCTGCGCTAAGGCTATCGCCGAGAACTAATAATGATACGTTTGTGTCTGCAGCACGTACTGAACACGATACGGCTAGGCCAATGACAACAATGATGTAAAGGAATTTTTTAAACATATGGCACTTATTCAAGTTCAATCAGTATCTCGCAATGTTGCGACCAGCGACGGTGAATTGCAAATTTTATCCGAGTTAAGCTTCTCAATCGACCGGGGTGAAGTGGTGGCAGTGGTCGGTGCGTCCGGTTCTGGTAAATCCACGTTGCTGTCGTTACTCGCGGGCTTAGACCTGCCAACAACAGGACAGGTTGTTATAGATAACGTAAATCTGAATGATTTGGATGAAGAACAACGTGCGATTTTGCGCGGCGAGAAAATCGGCTTTATTTTCCAGTCATTTCTTCTAATTCAAAGTTTAACGGCCCTTGAGAATGTGATGTTGCCCGCTGAACTTGCTGGCCGTCCAAATCCGGAGAAAGAAGCGCGCGAACTGCTGGCGAAAGTTGGGCTGAGTGAGCGCTTAACCCATTATCCAAATCAACTTTCCGGTGGTGAGCAACAACGTGTTGCCATTGCCCGCGCGTTTATTGGCCAGCCACAAATTCTGTTCGCCGATGAACCCACCGGAAACCTCGATAGTAAAACTGGGGAACGGGTAGAAGCGTTGTTGTTTGAATTAAACCGTGAGTTTAATACCACCTTGGTGGTCGTAACCCACGACGACAAGCTGGCGCAACGATGCGATCGCATTTTGCGGCTTGATGCCGGACAGCTCGTGGAGCAACAGCATGTGGCCTAAAATTTCTTGGCGATTACTCAAGCATGAGTTGCGTCGTGGTGAGTTAACCATCATGGCGGCCGCCGTGGCGCTAGCCGTCACTGCGGTTTTAAGTTTGTCGGTATTTAGCGAGCGCTTGCAGCTGGGGTTGCTCGACCGAAGTTCTGAGTTTCTCGCTGCCGACCGCGTGTTGCGTGCACGCGGTGCTGAAATCCCCACCGACTGGTTAGATCGTGCAGAGCAAGAGAACGTGGCTTGGGCGCGCCGTGTGACCTTTAACTCGATGGCGTTTACTAACGGCGAGATGACACTGGTCGACGTCAAATCTGTGAGTGACGGGTATCCTTTGCGCGGGCATCTTGAAGTTGCATCGGCACCGTATATGGACGGCGATCGCATCGATAGCCTGCCCCAAGCAGGTGAGGTTTGGGTGCAGGGCAGTTTATTTCAAGCGCTCGCTTTAGACATTGGCAGTGTCTTGGAAATTGGTGATGCGGAATTTACTGTCACGCATGTGCTAAGTCATCAGCCAGACTCCGGTTTTAATGTATTTGCCGATAGCCCGACCGTGCTGATTCATATCGATGAGTTGGAGCGCACCGGTTTAATTCAGCCCGGCAGTCGGGTGAATTACAATTATCTATTTGCTGGCGATCCTAGCGATATTCAGCGCTACGAAACGTGGTTGCTGCCGCAATTAGACGACGTGACCCAGCGTTGGACCAGCATTCAAGACGGGGATTCACCGTTATCTGCGGCGTTAAATCGAGCCGAGCGCTTTATGTTGTTAGCCAGCTTGCTCGGTGTTGTTCTCGCGGCAACCGCCGTAGCCGTTGCCGCCCAGCGCTACGCCCAACGCAATTTTGATGCCGTCGCAATTATGAAAACCCTGGGCGGCCGCACCCCACAAATCACCCGAATCTTCACGTTGCACTTGCTGCTTCTTACGGGGGTGAGCATTGTGCTGGGGTTAATTTTAGGCAACGTGCTGCAGTATGGCGTGATTTGGTGGGTAAGCGAACAACTAGGTTATGCGCTTCCGAGTGGTGGCAGCGGCCCCTATGTGCTTGCCGTAGCTACAGGACTGCTGTGCGCACTGATGTTTAGCCTGTATCCATTACTCCGTTTATTGAAAATTCCACCTTTGCGCGTGTTGCGACGCGACATCGTCGCACAAGGCCTCGGGAAATGGCTGCATTGGTTGATTGCCGGCAGCACCATATTCCTCTTGATGGTGATTTATAGTGGTTCTCTGATGCTTTCCGTGGCGTTATTCGCTGGCGGCGTTGTCGCCATGCTATTGCTGTTAGCCATAAGCCGATTGTTTATACGCGCAAGCCGCAGTGCAGGCATGCAAGCGGGTAGCAGTTGGCGTTTAGCCATGGCTGGGCTCCAGCGCCGAGCTGCACAAAACAGCATGCAGATGCTCAGTTTCTCCATCGCCATCATGCTGTTTCTCTTGGTCCTCGCATTGCGCAATGAGCTCCTGGATGACTGGCAAAATCAACTTCCTGAAGATGCGCCTAATTATTTTGTGGTGAATGTCGCGCCCCATCAAGTTGCCCCAATGCAGGAGATGTTTGCCGCCGAATCCATTCAAGCCACCGAGTTATACCCTATAGTACCCGGTCGGTTAGTGGCGATTAATGGCACCATGGTACGTGATGCAGTGACCAAAGAAGAACGGGATGAAAGTGAGTTTCGTGAAGGTTTCGGACGTGAACTGCAGCTCACTTGGCAGGCGGATTTGCCGGCAGAAAACCGTATTTTGCAAGGGGAGTGGTTTAGCCCTGGTAAAGCGGGCGTCTCCGTAGAATCTCAAGTTGCCGAGCGCATTAACGTGCGTGTTGGTGATGAGCTTACATTCCGAGTGGCCGCTGATGAGTTTACCGTTCCGATTACTAATATTCGGGAAGTGGACTGGAATACCATGCAGCCCAATTTCTATATGGTATTTAGCCCAGATTTACTCGAAGGGATGCCCGCGACCTATATCGCTAGTTTCCATTTGCCACCGGAGCGACGAGTGGAGCTTTATCGATTATTCCGTGATTTCCCACAAGCCTCATTGATCGACGTAGAAGATATACTCACGCAAATTCGCGATGTGATCGGGCATGTTTCATTGGCGATCACCTTTGTGATGGTGTTGGTGATCTTTGCTGGTGCCTTGGTATTAGTCGCTCAGGTGCAAGCCTCGCTCGACGAGCGCCGACAGGAGCTCGTGATACTGCGTACCTTAGGTGCACGATCGTCGTTGCTGTCGCGGGCGGTGAGTTATGAGTTTGTGGTGCTTGGCGCTCTGGCAGGGCTTATTGCCACCATAGCCATGGAAGTGGCTGTGTATGCCTTGCAAACTCAGGTATTTAATATGCAACCGACCTTCCATTGGCGGTTCTGGTTATTGGGTCCTTCAGTGGGAGCGGTGATTGTAGCCGCGCTGGGTTGGTCCGTTTGCTACCGTCTTTTACAGCATCAAACCGGTGCTTTGATCCGCCGATTGCAATGACGTTTTAGCTAATTTCCGGCCAACGAAGTGCGTTGGGTACGGAGATAGAGCTAGCGTGACGTTGAGGCATGAGGGAGGAACTGGCACCGCGCGGGTGTCTGCCGCAGGGATGCGGCAGCCAAGCCTACATGGATGTATCTACGGCGTCCCGCTGGGGTCATTCCGCGCTCAAAGCCTTGGAGCAGTTCGAGCCAACGCACCGCGTTGGCTACGTGCAGGCCTCGAGAGCGGGGTGTAGGTCCTCGAATTCGAAGGTGAAGCCTGCTTGTTGCAGACGCTCCGGAATGACGGCTTGGCCTGTCAGCAGTAAGTCCGACATTTCACCGAAACCGAGACGTAATACAAAGGCAGGGACTTTAAAGAAAGTCGGGCGATGTAGCACCTTTCCCAGAGTTTTACTGAATGTTGCGTTACTTACTGGATTTGGTGCTGTGAGGTTATACGGACCATGACAGTCTCGTTGTTGCAATAAAAACTGGATTGCAGCAGTCATATCGTTGATATGAATCCACGACATCATTTGCTTACCGCTACCCATCGGCCCGCCAAGACCAAAGCGAAACGGAGGGAGCATTTTTTTCAAGGCGCCACCTTGCCGCGCGAGCACGATGCCGGTGCGCAGTAAACACACACGCGTGTTATCGCTTTCGGCCCGCAGCGCAATATCTTCCCAGTATTTACACAAACGATGACTAAATTCATCATTGGGGGTGTTATTCGTTTCCGTCACCGGGGTCTCCCCTTGACGCCCGTAGTAGCCGATAGCGGAGCCCGAAATGAAGGTATGCGGGGGCGATTCTGAGGCCTCAAATAATCCAACCAGTGCGTCGGTAATATGCCAGCGACTCTTTTCAATCCGTTCTCGTTGTGCAGCGGTCCAGCGTTTGTCGGCAATAGGTTCACCTGCCAGATTAATCACCGCATCAAAATGATTGAGATTTTCAAGCTCGCCTAAACTTGCGATGACCGTTACGGTCGGGCCCAGCTTCTTGCGGGCACGCTCTGGGTGGCGCGATAGCACCGTGATGCTGTATTCGTCGCCGTAACGCTGAATAAATGCAGATCCAACCAGACCTGAACCGCCTGTGATTAGAATATTCATAACACTCCCTTCCGTAAGATGCTTGTGAGCCCACTTACATTGGCGTATCGTTTTAAGCTTAGCATCGAATCTTGCATACGGAGAACTGGCCATGACGGACCAACCCACAATTCTATCCCCAGTAAGTAAAATTATATTGGTGGCCGCAGCCATTGTGATCATTTTGGCGGGCGTAAAAGCGGCTAGCGTGATTGTGGTCCCGTTTTTATTAGCGTTGTTTATTTCAATTATTTTTCAACCAGTGATTCATTGGTTCCAATACAAAGGGTTCCCCCCATACGTAGCCATCGCCGCCATACTCATTGTGGTATTAGTCGCGGGCTTTGGTTTGGCCGGACTGATTGTGCAATCTGCCAACGAGTTTACCGCTAAGCTCCCAGAGTATCGGCAAAAACTCTCGGCTCAGTTTACTGAACTTACGAACTTAGCGGCCATATTTAATATTCATTTGGATAGCTCCTTGCTTGAGCAGCATTTAGACCCTTCGCGCTTGATGTCGATGGCCGTCAATATATTGGCCAGTTTGGGCAGTATGCTCACGAATACCGTACTTATTTTATTGATTGTCGCTTTTATGCTTGGCGAAGCGGCCTTAATGCCCCGAAAAATTGGTCTCGCCTTTCCGCAGCCGGAAAAACACCTCCAGCGCATGAGTGCAATGTTGCTCTCGATTAATAAGTATCTTGCGTTAAAAACCATGATTAGTTTAATCACGGGTTTCTTAGTGGGCTTCGGCTTGTGGTTGTTTGGCGTTGATCATTATATTCTGTGGGCTGTCGTTGCCTTCCTGTTCAACTATATCCCCAATATTGGCTCCATTATTGCCGCGTTTCCCGCCGTGATTATGGCCCTGATTCAGTTCTCCCCATGGATGGCAGGTGCCGTAGCGCTGATGTATATCGCCATCAATGTGGTGATGGGAAATGTGATCGAGCCGCGCGTAATGGGACGTGGTTTAGGCTTATCTACCTTGGTGGTGTTCTTGTCGTTGCTATTCTGGGGGTGGTTGTTGGGTCCCGTGGGCATGTTGCTTTCCGTGCCCCTTACCATGATGGTGAAGATTGGGTTTGAGGAGAGTCCGGGCACGCGCTGGCTTGCGATACTACTCAGTGGCGACGAGATCAGCCGCCTTGAAGACGACCCATCGGCGCTGGATGTGAGCGCCGATGAACCGGTGGCGAAAGAAACACCGTAGATATTACTTTGCCTGCGTTGCTGCTTTCATGGTGCGTACAAATTCAGCCAGAGCAGTAAGCATCGCCTCTGGCTTGTGCTCATGCTCTGCGATAATTCTTACCACTGCCGAGCCGCTAATGGCACCGCCAGCGCCGGCGGCGATGGCGGCCTGAACATGCTCAGGTCGCGCGATACCAAAGCCTAGAAGGGCAGGTGCTCCGCCCGCGTTGTTGAGTGTTTTAATCAGTTCCGCCGCAGGGGCATTCACATCATCATTGGCGCCGGTAACACCAGACCGACTCAACAAATAGATATACCCCTCACTGGCTTGCGCAACGCCCTTTAGGGTCGCTTCGCTGGCATCTGGTGGTGCAATAAAGATGGGTGCGATTCCCTGGGCTTGCGCTTCCGGGATAAAACGAACACCTTCTCGCAGCGGCACATCGGCAATCAGTACTGAATCCACACCCGCTTGGGCCGCGCGTTGGTAAAACGCAGATGTGCCGTTTGCAACTACCAAGTTACAGTAGACCAGAAGGCCTATGGGGATCTCTGGATAATCGGCGCGAATGCGAGCAAGTAAATCAAAGCACTGTTGCGTGGTGATGTGGTGTCGCAATGCGCGGATATTCGCCGCTTGAATCACGGGGCCGTCGGCAACGGGATCGGAAAAGGGTAAGCCCAATTCTAATGCATCAGCGCCTGCGTCAATTAATGTACGGATAATACGTTCGCTAGTCGCTAAGTCCGGATCGCCGATGGTAACAAAGGGAACAAAAGCGCCTTCTTGGCGCGCCTTTAACGAGGAAAACATCTGTGAATAGCGTTGGCTCATGACTGCTCTCCTCGTTGCGCTAGAATGCGTCGCACATGGTCGATATCCTTATCACCGCGGCCGGATAAATTCACCACAAGGATTTCTGGCTTGTTTGATTCCTTTGCCCGACGGATGGCATAGGCCATGGCATGGGCTGACTCCAATGCGGGAATAATACCTTCATGGCTCGAGATTAATTGAAAAGCTTCTAAGGCTTCTTCGTCGGTGACGCTGGTATATTGGGCGCGGCCAATTGCATGAAGGTACGCGTGCTGCGGGCCAACGCCGGGATAATCAAGCCCCGCAGACACAGAGTAGGATTCTTCAACCTGACCGTCAGCGTCTTGCATCAAGAATGAACGACAGCCGTGTAAAACCCCGGGTTTGCCAGCGCTTAAGGTGGCACCGTGCTCGCCTGTGGCTACCCCTTTACCGGCAGGTTCGACGCCGGTAAGACGTACCCCTGGCTCGTCAATAAACTCAGCAAACATGCCGATGGCATTAGAGCCACCGCCTACACAAGCAATCACCTCATCCGGTAAGCGACCTTCCGCTTCGAGAATCTGAGCCTTTGCTTCGGCACCTATCATGCGGTGAAATTCACGCACTATGGTAGGAAACGGGTGTGGGCCTGCTGCGGTGCCTAACAAATAATGCGTAGTAGGATAGCTAGCGGTCCAATCACGCATGGCTTCGTTCACGGCATCTTTTAAGGTGCCGCTACCCGCGTCAACGGGTACCACTTTGGCCCCCATGAGCTCCATGCGAAATACATTGGGTTGTTGGCGTTCCGCATCTTTGCGGCCCATATAAATAATACATTCAAGACCAAGTAGAGCACAGGCAAGGGCTGTGGCGGTACCGTGCTGACCCGCGCCGGTTTCCGCAATAATTCGGGTTTTGCCCATACGTTTTGCCAACAAGGCTTGGCCGAGCACTTGGTTGGTTTTGTGTGCCCCGCCATGAAGCAGATCTTCTCGCTTCATGTAAATCTTAACCGGCGAGCCTTTGGTGAGGTTCTGGCACAACGACAACGGCGTTGGGCGACCCAAATAGGTGGTTAACAGATGCTGAAACTCCTGCTGAAAGGCCGGATCATTTTGCGCATCGATAAAGGCTTGCTCGAGTTGATCAAGCGCGGGGAGCAAAATTTCAGGGACGAATTGGCCGCCGAAATCACCAAAGTAAGGGTCCAGTCGTTCGCTGGTCGTGGTTTGGCTAGATTGCGTCATGATTACTGCCTCTTTTGTGGCTCAACAGTGCGTCACGTGAGCCGGTACATCAATAGTGAATGGGGCGCTTCACACTAGTTGTGTTTTTCGCGCCCATAATCTCGAATAGACCGGAATATGGCCTGGGTTTTGATCGGGCACTTGTGGCCCGGTCGCAATTCGAGACCCGAATTAAAATCTAACCCACCGACACCGGTTGCCATTGCCGCTCGGGCATTATTTGCATTCAAGCCACCAGCAAGAATGAGCTGTTCGCGGTTGCTCTCGGGGAGCTGTTGCCAGTCCGCGACCTCCCCAGTACCGCCGGGACCGCTATCTACAAGCCAACGGTGAACGTCAGGGTAGGTGTTGCGGCGTTGCTCTAAGTTCTCTACCGATGAAGCGATCCATAGTTCGCACTGATGGGGCAGGGCCCGACCGAGTGCCTGCACAAATAACGCGGCGGCTTCTGGCGATTGCGCTTCAATACGGTCTAAATCGTGAATTTGCACTGCATTTAATTCTGCGCGTTGTACCAATGCCAAGATGACACCAGCGACTTCCGTAGGTGTTTTTTCTGCATAATCTTCAAGAGCGATTACACCCACATAGGCTAAACCCTTTACCTGACGAATAAAGCGCGCTTGATCGATGGTTACTTTACGCGGTGAGCGTTGCGCAAAAATTAGTCCGGCGTACACAGCTCCAGCGGCACGTACTTGCAAAGCTTGCGATTGCGACGTGATGCCACAAACTTTGTGCTTCCCGAACACCAATGCGCGACAGGCATAATCGATATCCTCTTGAGAGGTCAACGAGCTTCCCACCAAGAATCCATCAACATGGGGTGCGATTTGTTGAATATCGCGATGGTGATGAATACCGGATTCTGCGATCAGTACTGCGCCATTTGGAGCCAATGGCGCTAATTGTTTACTACGGTGAATATCCACCGAAAGATCCCGCAAATTGCGATGATTAATACCGATAACTTGCGCCTGTAATTGACCCGCGCGTTTCATTTCATCTGGGCAGCTTACTTCGGTAAGGATATGCAGGCCCAGCTCATGGGCGTAGTCGGCAAGATCTTGGTAACTAGCATCATCAAGTACCGACAGCATCAGTAAAATGGCATCGGCTCCAAAATAGCGGGCCAAGGCGACTTGGTAACGACTAAAAATAAAATCTTTGCACAACACGGGTACAGACACGTGCTCGCTTACGGCTTGCAGATAACTAAAGTCCCCTTGAAAATAATCCGGCTCGGTAAGGACGGATATTGCCGCACCGTAACTTGCATAGATGCGAGCGATCGCGACAGGGTCAAAGCTGGCACGAATGAGTCCTTTTGACGGGGATGCTTTTTTGCACTCGAAAATAAATTGAGCAGGGCCTTTGCGCAAGGCACCAGTGAAATCTCGAATAGGGCGCGTAGAAGCTGCCGCCGCTTCCATCACCACCTGCTCAGGATAATCCTTTTTGAAACGCTCTAAACTTACTTGGCGATGCTCACAAATACTGCGCAATACTGATGGCGCTTGGCTAAGCGAGGCCGCCAGAGAGTCTTTAGCAGTAGGGGTGACCGACTTACGAGATGCCTCAGTCATGTTTGAATGCCTCCTGCATTTTTTGGAGGTGGGTGAGGGCGCCGCCATCACTTAAATGGCTTAACACCGCTTCGGTTCCCTCCGCAAGAGATTCACAATTTCCGAGCAAATAACGCAAGCAGGCCGCATTCATGGCGATGGCATGGCGATGCTCGGGGCTGCCGTGACCTGCGAATACCTCTTTGAGCATGCGTGCGTTCTGATCTGCATCACCGCCTCGTAAGGTACTTAATCCCGCTTCGGGCACGCCAAAATCTGCGGCGCTCAGTTCGTATTCGATAATGCTATCACCGTTTACTTCAGCCACTTTGGTCGGACCGTGCAAAGCGACTTCATCCAGACCACTGCCGTGGACCACCATGGCCCGAGGACACCCCAACAACTGCAAAGTTTGCGCTAAAGGCAGGCATAAATCGGGCGTATATACGCCCAAAAGTTGAGCTTTTGGACGGGCTGGATTGATCAATGGGCCAAGCAAATTAAAGATAGTGCGGGTTTTCAGCTCTTGTCGTACAGGCATCGCGTAGCGAACGCCTGGATGATAATGGGGGGCGAATAGAAAACAGAATTTGTGCTCTTTTAGCAGTTGATGATTTTCATCCGGTGATAAATCTAAAGGAACGCCCAATGACTCCAACACATCCGCCGAGCCCGAGCGCGATGACACACTGCGATTGCCGTGTTTAGCAACGGCAATACCCATACTGGCAGATACCAATGCAGCTGCGGTCGAAATATTAATGGTGTTGCTGCCATCGCCACCGGTACCGCAGGTATCTGCGACTGGAAAATCGAGTGCAGGAAACTGTTTACACCCTGTTAATAGGGCTTTGGCTGCACCAGCGATTTCGGCAGGTGTTTCGCCCCGTACCTTCATCGCCACCAACATGGCAGCAATTTGGTTTTGCGTGAGTTGATCCGCAAGCAAGTACTTAAACAGCTTTTCCGTATCTTCAAGGGTGAGGATTTCTCCATTCAGTAATTGCGTTAACTCCCGCATACAGACTCCTTAGTCGACGGTTGGGCAGGTGGCATGTGTTGTGCGCACTGAGATAAGTAATCAATGGTTTGTTTGAGCAGCAAACTGCCTTCACTGGTCATAATAGATTCCGGATGAAACTGGAAGCCAATTGCACAGAGCTCAGGCGCTTCAAAAGCCATAGGAATCGAATTGACCGAGGCCACTACGGTAACCGATGATGGCACACTCACTGCTTGCAACGAATGGTAACGCGCGACAGGGAGTGGCTGACTCAAACCATCGAACATCGGATGTGCGTTGCATTCAATATAGCTGGTTTTGCCATGCACGGTTTCATGACAACGATCAACGTTGCCACCACAGAATTCGATCAGTGCTTGAAAGCCTAAACAAATACCGAGTATGGGATAACGACCAGCGGCGTGGGCGATAACCTCCATGAGGTTTCCTGCATCACGAGGATGACCAGGGCCGGGCGACAGACACAGAATCACGGGGCCTTTTTCAGCAGCGGCGGCAAGTTGCGCTGCAATAAAATCTGTTGTTACTGTGTTGCGGTAGACTGATAAGCTATAACCGAGCTGAGCAAGCTCATCGACCAGGTTGTAAGTAAAGCTATCGACGTTGTCGATAAAAATAATGTGTCCTTTGCTCATACCGCCACCTCTGGGCTACTTAAGTAGGCCTCTTGGCGCTGAATTGCCTGAATCACTGCATTGGCCTTCTGTTCGGTTTCTCGCACTTCGGCGTCGGGGTTAGAGTCAAACACGACGCCTGCACCCGCCTGTACCGTCGCTATACCATGTTGCACAAACGCTGAACGAATCACGATACAGGTATCCATATCGCCCTGCCCATTGAGGTAGCCCACGGCACCGCCATAACTGCCACGGCGTTGTTGCTCTACGTCGCGAATAAGGCGTGCGGCACTGATTTTGGGAGCGCCCACGAGGGTTCCCATATTCATACAGGCGCGATAGGCATCGAGGGCATCGTATTTCTGATCTAAGGTGGCGACAACACGGGAAACCAAGTGCATCACATGAGAGTAACGATCCACTTTCAGCAAATCGGCCACATAACGGCTGCCGGTCTTGGCAATACGAGCGAGGTCGTTGCGGGCCAGATCGACCAACATCATGTGCTCCGCCAGTTCTTTTTGGTCCTGACGCAAGGCAAGCTCAATGCGACTGTCTTGATCGAGTAAAATGGCCCCCTTACTATCCCGTGCCCGTGACCGCGTACCTGCAATGGGGTATAGCTCCACTTGTCTGCTCTCGGCGGTGAACTTGAGGGCTGATTCTGGGGAAGCGCCAAACAGCTCGAATTCAGGAGTTTGCATATAGAACATGTACGGGCTTGGATTGCTCACTTTCAGTTGCTCGTAGCTTCCTAAGGCATCACGACACGGTAGGGTAAAACTACGTGCGGGCACGACCTGAAAGATATCACCGGCCTGAATGTGCGTTTTCAACGACTCCACATGGGCGGCATATTGCTCACGTGAAGGAGATGCGGATACGTTGTTATAATCGGCTTGGGCAAGACTGGCTCTGGGGGAAGAATCAGCCGTCTGCGGTGACTGCAAGCGCGCCATTAATTCACCCATACGCTGACATAACTGCTGTTCGCGCGCGTCGTGATCAGGTCCAGCAGGCAATAACCCGAGCAATTCGGTGTGCTCACGCTCGTGATCAACGACCACTAATGTTTCAGCTAAATAAAATACATAATCGGGACAGGTATTGGCACCGGTAGGTACTTCTGGAAGCTGTTCAAACGTGGCTAACAAATCGTAGGCAAACACCCCAGTGAGAAATACCGCGAGCGGATGTGTGTGCGAGGCCTGGAGTTTTTGCTGCAATACTCGCAGCGGCTCGACATTGCTAGGGTAGGCTAACCGCTCTGCTTCTGAAAGATTATCGGGCGCTGGAGCGTATTCCACAGTGAGTCGGCCCTGCGCCGGATCGAACTGAGTTTGCCCATGTTCGGATAATTGCTCCGTTAACCAAGGTAATAGTACAGCGCCGCTTTCGCTTAATGCTTGAACCGATACCTGCTGACCTTCGCAGCGAAGTTCAAGGGCTGGATCGACCATCATCAGACTCTTGAGGTTCTGGCGCGAATTGATCTCCGCGGACTCAAGCAATACACGCCCGCGAGGTGTCGTAGTGCCCCCGTTGAGGCGCCGAAACATTTGTACCGGGTCGGCCTGATAATCCAACCCTAATCGTATGGTAGCGACTGAATAATTGCCATCGTCCGCTGGTTGCATACTCAATTTTCCTTTCCTTAAAACGAAACAAGCCCGCTCAATGAGCGGGCTTGTTGTGAATTCTTGGTCAACGAGAGCGAATCTTTTGCTTATCGTTGGCACATGCTGCCACACAACACTACCCGCGAGGGAAGTGCCACCACCAAGCATGCGCACGCACTACAGGCGTGATCAGCAACGATGAAATGTGTGAGAAGAATGTATTCATTTGTTTATACAACTTTGATTGTCTTGTACGAAATAAAGCAATGACGCAAAGGTAAACGGAGAGCGGGTTTTGTGTCAATAGAAACTTTAAAAAATTGCGCCGAAGGTTAGTTTTAGCCATAGAAAGGGCGTATGATGACCCTATGCAAAATAGCCGAAACGAACAAAATACAAACACCACTCACGGCCCTTTGGTGCGGATTCCTCAGAGTGCCGAACGGATTGATTTACACTGCCATAGTAAACTTTCCGACGGTAGTTTATCGCCAAAAGAACTGGTGCTCAGAGCGCATACCATGCAGCTTGATGTGCTGGCGCTTACAGATCATGACTCGCTGTCGAGCTATGAGGCGGCTTGCCGGGCCCAACAAGAATTCGCACTGACATCGCCGCTATTGATCCCCGGTGTCGAGATCAGTTGTGTGTGGCACGGTTTCGAAATTCATGTGCTAGGTTGGAATTTTGCGGTTGATCATGCACCTTTAAAAGCCTTATTAGCCGAGCAGCAAGACAAGCGCCGGGCACGCAGTGTCGCTATTTACGAGAAACTGGTACAGCAGGGCATTCCGGCACAAGAGTTACCGGATGTGCACGCGCTCGCAACGGGGCAAGTGCTCACGCGTTTGCATTTTGCCCAAGCGCTAGTGGCGGCGAATCGATGCAAAAGTATTCAGCACGCCTTCGACCGCTTTCTCGGTAAAGGCCAGTGCGCTTATGTGAGTAGTCAGTGGTGTACGATTGAGGAAGCGGTTGCGGCAATTCGTGACGCGGGTGGTGTCGCTGGGCTTGCTCATCCGTTGGCGTATGATTTAAGCAATAAGTGGATTCGCAAATTATTAATCGATGTAAAAGATGCTGGAGCACTGGCTATCGAAGTTGTTTCGTCGCAACAGGCGCCGTCGCAGCGACAATGGCTCATGGAGCTGGCACAAGAATATGGGTTTTATTTGTCTGTGGGTTCGGATTTTCACCATCCCGGGAAATATCGCGAACTTGGACGTAATTTACGACCACCGGAAGGCGTGACGCCGGTGTGGTCTTTGTGGCAATAGAGGAGTAACGGGTGAGTCAGTTTTTCCAAATCCATCCAGAAAACCCGCAACTGCGCTTGATTCAACAAGCCGCGGATATTGTGCGTGGTGGCGGTGTCATCGTATACCCCACCGACTCTGGATATGCGCTCGGTTGTCAGCTCCAGAATAAAGACGCGGTTGAACGCATTTTGCGTATTCGCCAGCTTGGCAGCGAACATAACTTCACCCTGATGTGTCGCGATTTATCGGAACTTTCCGTGTACGCCCGAGTAGGCAACCAAGCCTTTCGTCTGATTAAAAATAATACACCAGGGCCATACACTTTTGTACTGAAAGCAACCAAAGAAGTACCTAAGCGATTGATGAACCCGAAGCGCAAAACCATTGGCTTGCGGGTACCCGATAATGAGATTTGTCAGGCGCTATTGGCGGAGATAGGGGAGCCGATGATGTCGACGACCTTAATTTTTCCCAACGAAGAATTCGCAGAACCAGATCCTTACGAGATTCGTTTGCGCCTAGAAAAGCAAGTGGACTTAGTGATCGATGGTGGTCATTTAATGGAACAACCAACCACGGTGGTTGACTTAGTCGACGATGAGATGGAAATTATTCGAATCGGTGAGGGCGATCCTACACCGTTTCGTTAAACACACCCCAACAATGTAGCCTGGAAGAGACAATAAAAATAACGGATGAGTGAATTAGCTTCGGCGCAGCAGTCGCTGCCACTAGGTTTTGTACGCGGTGAACCGGTTTTTGATCAACCGGAGGACTTGTATATTCCGCCCGAAGCTTTAGAGCTTATGCTCGATTTGTTCTCAGGCCCGATGGATCTACTGCTGTATCTTATCCGTCGTCAAAAAATGGATATTCTCGATCTTCCTATCCTAAAAATTACGGAACAATACATGCAATACGTGGATATGATGCGCGAGCTCAAATTGGAGCTGGCCGCTGACTATCTGTTGATGGCTGCGATGCTGGCGGAAATTAAGAGCCGCATGTTGTTACCGACAATCAGTGATGGCGAAGATGACGAAGAAGATCCCCGCGCCGAGTTAGTTCGGCGGCTGAAGGAATATGAGATCATTCGGGAAGGCGCGAATCAGATCGATCAGCAACCGCAGCAAGAGCGCGACTTTTTCCCCGCCCATGCAGCCACGGACGCTCGAGAATTGGCCGGACAGGCACCACCTGATGTCAGTTTAGAAGACCTCAGCATCGCATTAGCCAAGGTGATGCAATTGGTGGAGGTGCAAGCTCATCACCATATTAAGCGCGAAGCCTTATCGACGCGAGAACGCATGAGCCGAGTGCTTGACCTCTTGCAGAGCCACGATCGGGTTGAATTTTCCGGATTATTTGCCATTAATGAGGGGCGTTCTGGGGTGGTAGTGAGCTTTTTGGCCATTTTAGAACTGAACAAAGAAGGCTTAATTGTGCTCACGCAGGCACAAGAGTTTTCGACGATTTATGTGAGTCGTGCGACACCATCGAGCAAAGAGGAAAGGGCATGATTTCCGATCAGCAACTTAAACAATTGATTGAAGCCGCGATTTTCGCTGCGGAAGATCCAGTCACATTGGATCAGCTTCTCAATGGGGTGCTGGCTGATTTTCGCATGAATAAGCCTCGGGTTCGGCAAGTGCTCGATGGGTTACAGGAAGATTACAAAGATCGTGGCATTGAATTAGTTGAAGTGGCGTCTGGCTGGCGTTTTCAAACCAAGCCCGAACTGGGCCCAGCATTGGTACAAATGTGGCCAGAACGGGCACCACGGTATTCCGCAGCCTTGCTTGAAACTTTGGCGTTGATTGCCTGGCGGCAGCCGGTTACGCGGGGTGAAATTGAGGCGGTGCGTGGCGTATCTGTGAGCACTCAAATTATGAAAACCTTGCAGGAGCGAGGCTGGGTTAAGGTAGTGGGTCATAAAGAAGTACCTGGTCGCCCGGCCCTCTATGCAACGACCAAAGGGTTTCTGGATTATTTCGCGCTGCAGTCTGTGGCGGATATCCCTGCGCTTGCGCAACCTCGCCCAGAACTTGAAGAATTTTTCGACGATAATCCTAACCAATCATCGGAGAATCAATTAGAATTACACACTGATGACACGCGGGAGCGTGACAACCAAGAGGAAACCTCGCAGTGAAAGACACCGAAAAACTCCAAAAAATATTAGCACGTTCGGGCTACGGCTCACGCCGTGAAATTGAATCTATGATTACAGAAGGCCGTATCCGCGTGGGTGATCATGTCGCCACCTTGGGCGAACGGGTGACCGCTGCCGATGTGATTCGAATCGACGGTCACACCGTTAAGGTGCGCGATGAAGATTCAGTGCCGTGTCGGGTGTTGGTGTACCACAAGCCTGAAGGTGAGTTAGTAACACGTAAAGATCCAGAGGGGCGGGCCACCGTGTATGAACGGATGCCGCCATTATCTGGAGCACGCTGGATTGCTGTAGGCCGCCTCGATATTAATACGTCGGGCTTGTTGTTAATGACCACCGACGGTGAACTGGCCAACCGCTTAATGCACCCTAGCTACGAAGTTGAACGGGAATATGCAGTTCGTGTGTTTGGTGAAGTCACGGAAGCCCATATTCAAAAATTATTGCGTGGTGTTGAGCTAGAAGACGGTATGGCCCGCTTTAAGCGCGTTCGTCGGCGTGGCGGTGAAGGCCAAAATCAATGGTTTCATGTGATGTTAACCGAAGGTCGCAATCGTGAAGTGCGGCGTTTGTGGGACTCTCAGGGGCTGACCGTAAGCCGACTCATCCGAGTGCGCATGGGTGAAATAACGATGCCAAAAGGATTGGTTCAGGGTGGTTGGGTTGAGTTGGCCTTGGACGAAGTGAATTATCTACGTGGCTTGGTGGAACTCCCGTTGTTGGAATCCGCACCGGTGATTACCAAAGACGATCAAGAACGGCAGATCAAGCAGGCTCGCCGTGGTAGTCGGCGTCACAGAGATGAGCAGAAAGCGCGGCTTGAAAAAGGCAAGCGTGGGGCAAGAAAACCTGCAGGTCCTGATGCGCGTCAGGATTCACGGCCTGATAACGCCGTTAAAGGGCGGGGCGAGGCACGCAAGGATCATCGCAAAGATAGTCGTAAAGACGGCCAGAAAGATGAGCGTGCTGATCGCCGTGGTGATAAACGCCCCCAAAAACCTAAAAGCAATCGTCCACAGCGACAACATGCGGGCGATAAACGGAAATAATCATGAGTGATACAGTGGTGACATCTGACCAAGCTATTCAATGGCGCTCGGAGTGGGCAGTCAGTCAATCGGTGTGGATGCGTTGGCCCTACCGTAGGGATGTGTGGCCGGATGCCGGAAAAGCTGTTCAGGACGAGTTTCTAACCGTATTGCATGCATTAGCCGAACGCAATATTCCAGTGTCATTGCAGGTGCACCCGGATAGCCCCATCCCCGCGGGTTTGCCGGACCAGGTTACAGTTCATCGGGTTTTGTTTGGTGATATTTGGCTGCGGGATTGTGCACCTTTTATTGATGTACAAGGTCAAACGGCCTTGCACTATGGTTTTGATGGTTGGGGCGGCATTGATGATCAGCAACGGCTGGATTTAAGCGCGCGCGACTGGCTCAGTGATACACTCAAATTAGCGCACAGCGAACATGCATGGGTGTTGGAAGGCGGCGCATTGCACCATGACGGTGAAGGTACGGCGATTGCCTGTGCGGGAAGTATCCTGCACCGCCCCAATAATCAAGGACTCACCGACCGCATTTTACGAGAGCACCTGCAGGCCTCCTTTGCTATCGATAAGTTATTAATGCTTCCAGGGAAATTAACCGCTGATGAAACCGGCGGTCATGTGGATAACCTAGCGTGTTTTATCGGCCCCGGTGAAGTGGTTGTAGCTCACACCGGCGATCCATCGCACCCAGATTACGCAACCTGTCGGCGGGTATATGATTTTCTAGTGAGTAGCACTGACGCCCAAGGCCGTGCGTTAAAAGTTCATACGTTACCCTTGCCGCGCCCGCCACGACTAAATGCTGCTGAAGCGGTAGCCATTCAACATCGGCCTGGGGTGCGTAAGCGCATTGCGGGTATGCAGTTAATGGCAAGTTATGTGAACTTTCTGCGGGTCCGGCACGAACAACGGGATCTTGTAGTATTGCCAGCGTTCGGTTTACCAAGCGACGAAAAAGCGCTGGCACAGATGCAACAGTTGCTGCCCAACGCCGAGGTTATTTTAGCACCGGCTCGGCACCTACTTGTTGGCGGAGGAGGGTGGCACTGTGCGACCTTCCCCTATTGATCCGGAAGACGAACAAGTGATTGAAGCCCGTGCGGTTCAGTTATTGAGTCGACGGGAACATAGTATTTTTGAATTGCGCATGAAACTGCAGCAAAAAGGGTTCGATCGTGCGGCGATCAACCGCGTGTTGGAGAAACTGGAAGAGCGAAATTGGCAGTCTGATGCTCGCTTTGCGGATGTGTTTTACCGTCAGCGCGTGATGCAAGGATATGGCCCTCTCCGGGTTCGCCAAGAAATGCAGCTCAAGGGTGTGCATGACGATGACATCGAACGCTGCTTTACGACCTATGCTACTGATTGGGCTGCATTGGCCTATGAACGCTATCGGCGGCGCTTTGGCAATGCGCCACTTGCTCCTAGCGATCACAAAGAGCGCGCCCGCCGAATGCGCTTCTTAGCACAACGCGGATTTACCAGCGAGCATATCTATCGGGCCTTTGAAAAAGCACAGGAAAACCCCGAAGACTAGGCCTTGGCGACTGTTTTCTGACCTATCAATATGATAATCTTAGCCACTTTCTTTCATGCGGTTCCCTATCCGTAAACGTGTAGTCACAGCAGGAATGTATTTATGAGTATGACCAGTGCCGATATTCGTACTGCTTTTTTGAACTTCTTCGCTGAACGCGGGCATCAAATTGTGCCGAGCGCGTCGTTAATTCCTGGAAACGATGCCACCCTTCTTTTTACCAATGCCGGCATGGTGCCATTTAAGGATGTATTCCTCGGTACGGATAAGCGCAACTATACGCGAGCGACAAGTTCGCAGCGTTGTGTACGCGCAGGTGGAAAACATAACGATTTAGAAAACGTGGGCTATACGGCGCGCCACCATACATTCTTTGAAATGTTAGGGAACTTTAGTTTTGGTGATTACTTCAAGAAAGAAGCCATTGATTACGCGTGGGCGTTTCTCACAGACGAATTAGGTTTACCCAAAGAAAAACTATGGGTGACGGTATTTGAAGAAGATGACGAAGCCTACGATATTTGGGCGAATGACATCGGTGTACCCCGTGATCGCATCTCTCGCATTGGCGCAAAAGATAACTTTTGGCAGATGGGTGATACCGGACCTTGTGGCCCTTGTTCTGAGATCTTTTATGACCACGGCCCTGATGTGTGGGGTGGCCCTCCAGGAACACCTGAAGAAGACGGTGACCGTTACATCGAAATCTGGAACCTGGTGTTCATGCAGTTTAATCGGCAAGCGGATGGCACCTTAGAGCCATTACCGAAGCCATCGGTGGATACCGGCATGGGGCTTGAGCGCATTGCAGCTGTGTTGCAAGGCGTGCATTCAAACTATGAAACCGACACCTTTGTACATTTAATTGATGCAGCGGCACGTGCGGTGGGCTGTGAAGATCGTTCAGCGCAATCTCTTCGCGTCATTGCCGATCACATTCGTTCGTGCTCGTTCCTGATTGCTGATGGCGTGCTGCCGTCTAACGAGGGTCGCGGCTATGTGTTGCGTCGGATTATCCGTCGCGCGGTGCGCCACGGCTCAAAGCTTGGTGCCACCGAACCGTTTTTTCATACGCTGGTTGCTGAATTAGTGCGCTTAATGGGTGACGCATTCCCGGAGCTGGTGCAAGCCCAAGCACGGATTGAACAAGCGCTGTTGCAGGAAGAAAAACAGTTTGCGCGCACATTGCAGCGCGGGTTGAGCCTGCTCGAAGAGGCAATGACTGATTTAAACGAAGGCGACGCACTTTCTGGGGAAATTGCATTTAAACTCTACGATACCTACGGCTTCCCCTACGATCTAACCGCAGATATCTTGCGTGAACGTGGATTTGCGCTCGACCAAGCTGGCTTTGATGCGGCCATGGCAGAGCAGCGCACGCGTGCCCAACAAGCATCGCAATTTGGCGCTGACTATAACACCCGCATTAGCGCAGATACCGTTTCTGAGTTTCGTGGATACACTGACTACGAAAGTGATGCGGTGATTCGCGAGATCTTCGTGGATGGGGAGTCTGTTTCGACCGTACCTGCAGGCAAAGATGCCATTATTGTGCTCGATCAAACGCCATTCTATGCGGAGAGCGGTGGTCAGGTGGGTGATATTGGCGTGTTTGAAGTGGAAGGTGAACCGGTATTTGTGGTGAATGACACCCAATACATCGGCAAAGCGATTGCGCACCATGGGCGTGCTGAGAGTGATTTACGGGTTGGTGATCCTGTGGTGGCGCTGGTAGATGATGAGCGCCGTTGGGCAATACGTCGCAACCATTCGGCGACGCACTTAATTCATGCCGCGCTGCGTAACGTGTTAGGTGAGCACGTCATGCAAAAAGGGTCCTTGGTGGATGAGCAACGCTTACGTTTCGATTTTGCTCACCCGCAAGCGTTAACTCAGGCGGAATTATTAGCGATTGAAACGCAAGTGAATGAACAAATACGCTTAAATACCCCGTTAACTACAGCTGTGCTGCCGATCGACGAAGCCAAAGCACGAGGCGCGATGGCGCTTTTTGGCGAGAAATATGATGATGAAGTTCGCGTCGTTGAAATGGGACCTTACTCGTTAGAGCTGTGTGGTGGAACCCATGTGGAGAGAACAGGGGATATCGGCAGCTTCCGCGTGCTGGCAGAGCAGGGGATTGCCTCTGGTGTGCGGCGTGTAGAAGCGACCACGGGTGCCAATGCCGTGTTGTACACACAGCAGCAACACCAGCGCCTGCACGCGATTGCAAACGTGTTGAAGTCTGATCCAAGCGCGGTGTCTGAACGTATTGAGCAATTATTAAGTCGTCAGAAGCAACTTGAAAAAGAGTTGGCAGAATTTCAACGTCAGTTGTCCCAACAAGCGGGAGCCAATTTGACAGATAGTGCTGAAACGATTGGTGGACAGCAGGTGATTATTGCTGAAGTCACCCAAGTGGAAGGGAAAGCTTTGCGGGAAATGGTCGATGATTTAAAGAATCGATTGGGCGAAGGCATCGTGGTGTTGGGTCTGCGTCAAGAAGGCAAGGTAAGTTTGATTGTTGGTGTGACCAAAGGGTTAACCGACAAGGTAAAAGCCGGCGAACTGGTCAACGTTATTGCTCAGAAAGTGGGCGGTAAAGGCGGCGGTCGGCCGGATATGGCACAAGCTGGAGGCAGTGAACCAGAACAGTTGGACACGGCTTTGGCGACGGCTAAGAAATGGTTACAGGACAAGCTCGCAGGATGAGGTGAGTTCCGCTGAAACTAAGCAAGCTTGGACATGGATTCGTTAGGTTGCGACACAAACTGTCGTATTGTTGTGCATTCAGGCGTGTTTTTTTAGCAGATTAACGCTGAATTTACCGTAGGTGTTCCTGTGCTGTGCTATGCTGAACGAAAGGGTATAGCATTTGTGAAATGTAACGCGAAAACATTGGAATGAAGTCTGATTTGCAGCTTTGAACTTTTGTGAAAAATATGAGACTTGTCATATCGCAGAATTCAGAGAAGGTGCTAGTATGCGAATCTTATCCAAGTAATGCGTCATCACATGTCGCAGGATGGGAAGTCGAAATGAAGGAGCAGAAGAGATGCTAATATTAACGCGACGTGTCGGAGAGACACTGATGATAGGCGATGACGTTACTGTCACTGTCCTAGGCGTCAAAGGAAACCAGGTACGTATTGGTGTCAATGCTCCGAAAGATGTATCGGTTCACCGCGAAGAGATTTATATGCGAATCCAAGCGGAAAAAGATTCCGACGAGCGCACTGAATAATATCAGTTTAGCGTAGAGAGAGGCCGGCCAATGTGTGCCGGTTTCTTGCTTTATCTCCCGCCGTAAATATTTCAGATACGCTTGTTTAGCGAACAAGCCAATTGAGTCTGCATTGCCATCCATCTTAAAAAAGTGTCAAAATCTGCTCAGACTGTTTAATTATGACGCACTTAAACGGTGGATGGGCAAAAAGCGTTTGACAACGTCTGACAAATCGCTATCATTCACGCCCATCAAGTCGCGGTGAGGTGGCCGAGAGGCTGAAGGCGCTCCCCTGCTAAGGGAGTATAGGGTTTATAGCCCTATCGAGGGTTCGAATCCCTCCCTCACCGCCATTTTGCCATTACGCACCTGCATCGTGGCAATATGTGATGAAACAACTGTAACGCGCTCGTAGCTCAGCTGGATAGAGTACCTGGCTACGAACCAGGCGGTCGGAGGTTCGAATCCTCCCGAGCGCGCCATTTGTTTCACACTGATGTTGTAAAAAACGACGCGCTCGTAGCTCAGCTGGATAGAGTACCTGGCTACGAACCAGGCGGTCGGAGGTTCGAATCCTCCCGAGCGCGC
>NZ_VJWL01000001.1:901803-919376 GCF_007096385.1 Aliidiomarina halalkaliphila | reverse complement strand
CATTTTTTACACACTTGTTAATTCACGCCATGCCCCGTCTTTTTTGTTCCTTATTTTCGAACCCCAGTTACGCTACCGACACGAGTTTCAACGCCCCTTTACTTACTTTCGTGCAAGAACGCTCGAAGTGATAACACCTTGGTAAATACCCTCTATTTCTTTGCTGCATAGGGAAACACTTCCTTTTCGATGCGCAGAACTCTACAATTAACTAACAATTCATCATTCACACGCTAGCTGTGAAATGCGCAGGGATTTGCAATGGCAGATTTGTTTATGCAGGCACTCGAACTCATGCTCGCGGGCATGGGTGTTGTCTTTCTATTTCTTTGTGTGCTGACTGGGGCTGTGATGTTGCTGACGCGACTATGCCCTGAGCCGATGAAGATGACAGCGCCATCAAATCCACCACCTGAAGATCACGCAAACTCTCAGGCAAGTAAGCTTGCCGCCGTTACCGTTGCGGTTCAAAAATATCGCCATGCACGAGGACGTGCAGACCAATCAGAGGACTAAGTTATGGCCAAGCCGTTATTGTTGACAGAATTGGTGCTGCGCGATGCGCACCAGTCGTTGCTGGCAACGCGTTTACGACTCGACGACATGCTTCCGATGGCAGAAAAGCTCGATAAGGCCGGATACTGGTCGATGGAAACTTGGGGTGGGGCAACGTTTGATGCCTGTATTCGCTATTTGGGCGAAGATCCCTGGGAGCGCTTACGTGAACTGAAAAAAGCAATGCCTAATACCCGTCAGCAAATGTTGCTCCGGGGGCAGAACCTTTTGGGTTATCGCCATTACGCTGATGATGTGGTGAAACGCTTCGTAGAGCGGGCGCGCGAAAACGGCGTGGACGTATTCCGAATTTTCGATGCCATGAATGATGTGCGTAACTTAAAGACCGCTATTGAAGCCACCATTGCCAATGATGGACATGCGCAAGGCACGTTATCTTACACGGTGAGCCCAGTGCATACGTTGGAAAAGTGGGTAGATATGGCCTTGGAGATGGAATCCATGGGCTGTCACTCTATTTGTATTAAAGATATGGCCGGATTACTGCGCCCTTACGATGCTGAAGAATTAATTGGTGCCTTAAAGAAGAATCTTAAGGTACCTGTCGCGATGCAATGTCATGCGACCACGGGGCTGAGTACCGCCACCTATCAAAAAGCCATTGATGCGGGCATTGATATGCTCGATACGGCGATATCTTCCATGAGTATGACCTACGGTCACACTGCCACCGAAACCGTCGTGGCGATGGTTGAGGGCACTGAACGAGACACCGGCATCGCTCTGACCGATTTAGATGAAATAGCGGCGTACTTCCGAGGAATACGGCGCAAATATGCGCGCTTTGAAGGATCACTTAAAGGTATTGACGCGCGCATCTTGGTGGCGCAAGTGCCAGGCGGTATGCTCACTAATATGGAAAACCAGCTGCGCGAGCAAAAAGCGCTGGATAAATTTGACCAAGTACTGGAGGAAATTCCTCGAGTACGAGAAGATTTAGGGTTTATTCCACTGGTCACGCCCACCTCACAAATTGTCGGTACCCAAGCCGTATTGAATGTGCTCACGGGAGAGCGCTATAAATCCGTCTCGAAAGAAACTGCAGGTGTATTGAAAGGTGAGTATGGCGCCACTGCGGCACCAGTGAATAAAGAACTCCAGAAAACTGTGCTCGGTGACGCTGAGCCTATTACTTGTCGGCCCGCAGACTTGTTGGAGAACGAACTCGACAAATTAACCGATGAGTTGACCGGTATTGCCAAAGACGAATCCATTACCTTGGCGGATGCCAAAGTAGATGATGTACTGACCTATGCGCTGTTTCCGCAAATTGGCCTGAAATTTTTGAAAAACCGCGGTAACCCAGATGCATTTGAGCCTGCCCCAAGCATGGAAACGGATCGTCCAGTACCTAAGGCGGAAACCGGTGACAACAGTATCGAGCGCTACGATGTATGTATTTCTGGTGAATGCTTCTCGGTAGAAGTCGGCCCGGATGGTAGCTTGCGAGCATCACAAACCGCAGAGAAACAAGAAGGCGCAAAAGAAGCATCTAAGCCGAGTACACCAAGTAAGCCAAGCTCGGGAGACACCCGCCCCGTGAACGCGCCTTTATCTGGAAATTTATGGAAATACCAAGTGAAACCTGGAGATCACGTTAAGTCGGGCGATGTGGTGGTCATTCTTGAGGCCATGAAGATGGAAACGGAAGTGCGTACAGACAAAGACGGTGTTGTTGCTGAATTGACTGCACGTGAAGGCGATAGTGTGATTTCAGGCGATGTTCTCTTAACTCTCGAGGGAGCCAAGTAGTATGGAAACATGGCTAACCTTGTGGCAGAGCACGGGGCTTTCGGCAATGAGCCTTGGCGCCTTGCTGATGATCGTCGTGGGTTTGGTACTCGTGTACCTTGCCATCGTGCATAAATTTGAGCCACTGTTGCTGCTACCGATCGGTTTTGGTGCAGTACTGACCAATATTCCATTGGCGGGCATGAATGAAGCTGGTGGTGTGCTCTATGCATTCTATGAAGTGGGTATTGCCACCGGTATTTTCCCACTCCTGATATTCTTAGGGGTGGGGGCCATGACCGACTTTAGTGCCTTACTAGCAAACCCACGTATGTTGTTACTTGGGGCCGCAGCCCAATTTGGCATCTTTGCGACCTTGATAGGGGCCATTGCTCTTAATTGGGTGCCGGGAGTGGAGTTTACTATCCAGCAAGCGGCGGCAATTGCCATTATTGGTGGCGCTGATGGCCCTACCGCGATTTATCTTAGTTCACAGTTAGCGCCAGAGCTATTGGGTGCCATTGCCGTGGCAGCCTATTCGTATATGGCGTTAGTGCCTGTGTTGCAGCCGCCGATCATGCGCCTGCTGACTAGCAAGAAAGAGCGGGCAATTAAAATGGAGCAACTCAAGCCCGTATCAAAGCGGGCGAAGATCTTATTTCCATTGTTGGTGTTGCTGTTAACCGTATTGTTGTTACCGACAGCCGCACCCCTAGTCGGAATGTTGTGCTTGGGTAACCTCATGCGTGAATCTGGTGTGGTAGAACGTCTGAGTAAGTCAGCACAAAATGAGTTAATTAATTTAGTGACTATCTTTCTTGGTCTTGCGGTTGGGGCACAATTAACGGCGAGTTCATTTCTCACCATTGAAACCTTAGGTATTTTGGTGCTCGGGGCTATGGCGTTTGTGTTTGGTACTGCCGCAGGTATTCTTATGGCCAAATTACTGAATGTATTTAGTAAACAGCCAATCAATCCATTGATTGGTGCCGCAGGCGTGTCTGCGGTGCCGATGGCGGCACGCGTAGTCAACAAAGAAGGGTTGCGTGCGGATCAGCATAACTTCCTTCTGATGCACGCTATGGGGCCGAATGTGGCAGGCGTTCTCGGTTCGGCTGTTGCGGCAGGGATTCTCTTGGCTCTTGCTGGATAAACAAACCATGGTGTGGTGATTCACAGGTTAGTGAGCCACCACATCATGGCATAAAATGCGGCAATCACGCCGCTCACAATCAAAATATACTTATACCCCTGAATACCGTCACGTACGCGGTAGCCATTGATTTGCAACCATAGTGTCCATAGCAAAATGAGTACGAGTGGGATCAGGAACAAAAATCGAATCATGGTCGCGATATCCTCTTAACTTTCTTGGTCTTCGGTACTGTGTAAGTCTTGAATGGCTTGTTCGACAGAATCGAGTAACGATTCTAGGCCTGTGATCTCATCAGCCACTAGGCCCACATCCCGTTCTACTACCGCATTCTCAAGTGTACCTGCTTTTTTGGTCAGCGCTGTTAACCCTAAATTGGCGGCAGCACCTTTGAGTGAGTGGAAATAGCGTCGAGCTTCATCATGTTGTCCACGACTAATAAACTTAGAAACTTTAATCGCGCTGCCACGGTAGCTGCTCACCAATTGCTCCAGTAAGCGGACATACAGAGTGACATTATGATTCAGTCGCTGCAACGCTTGCTCTAAGTCCATGCCTTTGATTTGCGGGTAACGCCGCGCTTGCGGCGTTGTTAAAGGCGCGATCTCTGGCTCAGAGGCGGGGCCGGCGTTCGAGTAGGGCCCCGCAATAGCCCATTTACTGATTTGTGCGAGCAGTAGTTGCTCATCAATGGGTTTGGGGATATGCCCTTGCATACCAGCGGCTAAAGAACGTTCTGCATCGCCACTCATGGCATTCGCAGTCATTGCCACAATAGGTAACTGTTGGTAACTGTAAAATTGCCGGATAGCTTCGGCGGCGCGGTAGCCGTCCAATACTGGCATCTGAATATCCATCAGTATCAGCGCGTAAGACTTCTCTCGAACCTTCTGCACGGCTACCTCGCCATTTTCGGCGATATCAACGCGGAAGCCGTGCCCTGTTAGCATTTCTTTGGCCACGTGCTGGTTAATTTCATTGTCTTCTACCACAAGCAGTGGCGCACCTTGCAGGTTCTTCGGGATCAGACTGGACTTATTTTCAGACTCTGCAGCGACACGCGCGCCAAACAATGCAGAGGTCATCACTCGGGCCAGTGTTGCTGTAGTGTAAGGCTTTGTAATGAAGTCGTCGGTACCCACGATGCGTGCCTTTTCGGCCAGTTCTTCGGCGTAATAGCCCGTGGCCAGAATCATTCTGGGTTGGAACGCTTTAGGAAGCTTCTCTTTGACTTGTTCAACTAATGCAAGGCCGTCCATGCCGGGTAGCCGCCAATCCACCAGAACAAGCTGGAAGGGCTGCTCTGTTGCGATACCTTCTTGCAGTTTGCGTAATGCTTGTTCCGCGCTGTGACAGGTATGGGCGTCCATATGATAGGAACGCAAGGTTTCTTTGAGCATTTCCCGGGTACTGGTGTTGTCGTCTACCGCCAGAACACGGACGCCACTTAAGCGTTGCATCAACAATTGATGGTGCGAGCAGTCTTGGCTTTCTTGTATCGGCAATACCAATTCAATAAAGAAGTTCGAACCTTGACCAGGGCTACTGCTGACCCCGATATCCCCTTGCATAAGGGTAACCAAACGCTTGGAAATCGTAAGTCCTAAGCCGGTCCCACCAAATTTACGTGTGGTGGATGAGTCTGCTTGCGTAAATGCTTGAAACAGCTGAGCTGATTGTTCAGGGGTCATGCCCATTCCTGTGTCTTTCACTTCAATACGCAACCAGACTTTCTCGTCGCTTTGATCCAAGAGAGTACAGGACACGTTGATTTCGCCGTCGTCGGTAAACTTGATGGCGTTGCTTACCAAATTGATGAGTACCTGCTGTAAGCGCAGTGGATCGCCCACTAAGAGTGTTGGAATATTCGCCGGCAGGTTGATTATAAACTCGAGCCCTTTGTCGTAGGCTTTATAAGCAAACATGTCTGCGAGAGTGCCGAGCACTTCATCAAGGTCAAAAGGAATACGCTCTATAGTGAGTTTGTTGGCTTCAATTTTGGAGAAGTCGAGAATGTCGTTGATGACACCAAGCAAGGCTTGCGACGATGAATCGATGACCTTGATATAGCGTTGCTGCTTGTCGCTAAGCTCGGTTTTCATGGCAAGGTTTGCCATGCCAACAATGGCATTGATGGGGGTGCGAATTTCATGACTCATATTGGCGAGAAAGTCACTTTTTGCTAAGTTGGCCGCTTCCGCATCGGCTCGTGCTTTTTCCGCACTTTCTCGCGCTTGAGACATTTCTTCAGAAGCACGTTTAATACTGGAAATATCATAATAGCTGCCCAAAACACCGACAATCTGTCCTTGCTCATCGTAGAGGGGCACACTGGAGTGTTCTACCCAGCGGGTTTGCGCTTCGGCAAGGCTTAAGTTTAATTGCATTTCTTGGTTACACGCAGCACTGCGCAGAGAGAAGGTTTGTAAGTCTCGGGCACGTAACCCTGAATTCGCGTTTAGCTCGGGGATATCTTCATCCCGTAAACCGCGGATATCGTCGATGTTAAAGTCTTTGAGGAAGCCAGGATTCGCGCCAATAAAACGCATGTCCCGATCTCGCCAATATACGCGAATAGGAAGGTCATTAAATACATGCTGAAGCAATTGTGTATTTACTTCGGAAAAGCCGAGATCGGTTTCGGAAGATGTGGTTGAATCCAAATGTGGTTTACTGTTTTCTGTTCGATTTTTGTGATGAAAGCGCCAGTGAAATATCGCCAGCAAAAGTACCGCAATCGTGGGGATCAAATGCCAAGGCGCTGGCAGCCACAAGAGCAAAACCACAGCGGTAACGAGCAATCCGCCAAAATAGCGATGAATACACTGATTTAACTGATGAATTCGTTCGTTCAAAGTGCTTCCCTTACGCTGCTTTTTTCAACCGAATGTGGCACACTAGCCACATCATAACAGACAATTATCGGGATGTAGCCTTGTCAATTCTGCTATCCGCATCTTTAGAGCAGCTCCGTAACGCCGAGGGGCGCCACGCTTTACGTACAATGAATCGCGGCATCGAGCGAGAGTGTTTGCGCATTACGGCGGAAGGGCGCCTTGCTACAACGCCTCATCCACAGGCGCTGGGCTCTAAATTAACCCATCCCCTGATTACCACCGACTATGCCGAAGCGCTGCTTGAATTTATCACACCGGTAGAAACCGATATTGAGACCACCTTGGCGCAATTGCGCGACATTCACCGGGCGACTTATCAAGCCCTCGGTAACGAGCTGCTCTGGCCGTTAAGTATGCCGTGCTACCTCAATGATGTGACTGATATTGAACTGGCAAATTATGGCTCCTCACATATCGGCCGGATGAAAACCACCTATCGGCAAGGTTTGACCCATCGGTATGGGGCCGTGATGCAAACCATCTCCGGCGTGCACTTTAATTGGTCGGTCAGTGATGCGTTGTGGGATCTGCTCGCTCAGCGTAATGACACAGTCAATAATATAGCGTTTCGTTCGCAAGCCTATTTTGGTCTGCTGCGAAATTTCAAACGGTGGGCGTGGGTGATCCCGTATTTATTTGGTGCCTCGCCGGTGCTGTGCAAATCATTTTTGCAACACAGCAATGCCGATCTGGATTTTAGAGAGTTGGGCGGGGGAATGGTGTATGTGCCATACGCAACGTCGTTGCGTATGAGTGACCTTGGTTACACCAACAAAGAACAAGCAGCACTGAAGATCACCTATAACTCCCTTGAAGCTTATATTGAAGGGTTGCGAAATGCCGTGTTTACGCGTTCCGAGCAGTTTGCTGGGATTGGAATTCGCGAAGGCGATCACTGGCTACAACTGAACGATAATATCCTGCAAATTGAAAACGAATTCTATTCACCCATACGCCCTAAACGCGTCGCAGAGTCGGGGGAAACACCTACGCAGGCGCTCGAACGGGGTGGGGTGCAGTATATAGAAGTGCGTGCAGTGGATGTAAATCCTTATTCGTCAGTTGGAATTACCGCAGACCAAATGCGCTTTCTCGATCTTTTCTTGCTCTACTGCTTATTGAGCGAAAGCCCACCCTTGCCCTATGAGCAACAGCGTATTACAGAACAGAATGTAAACCGGATCGTATTGCGTGGACGAGAGCCTGGACTCACCTTGGTAGATGAGTCCGGCGAGTCTAGTGTGCGTGAACGTCTGCAATTTCTCTTCGGCGAACTCAAAGAAATCGCAAACTTACTTGACCAAAACCCGAAAGATTCGGTTAATACCCAGAACGAAGGGGATTATCAACGTGTGCTAGAAGCCTTTGCACCCACGATTGATGATCCAGAGCAGACCTTATCAGCTCGGGTGCTCAAGGATTATCAGGGTGCGGTAAAGGCGTTCCAGCAATTAGGTTTAGGCCTCGCCAATCAATACAAGCAAGAGTTGCTAGAAACGCCATTCGAGCACTACAGTGCGGAAATATTCGCAGCTATGGCAGAGCAATCGCGTCACGAGCAAGCGGATATTGAAGCGGCAGACAAGGGTAGTTACGAAGATTTTCTCGCGGGATATTTCAACCGTGCGCTAATAAAAAAAACGCGCCTAAAAGGCGCGTAAAGTGATTCTTACCAGGGGATAACATGAAATGAATCTTGCATGTACTCAATCAGAGCCAACATTGGAAAAAAAGTTTCATTCATCGCGAAAAAAAGTTTTTCTACGTTTAGGAATTTTGGTTCTCACGGCGATGCTTACCGCCGGCTGTGCCACATCGCCGCCCCGGGAGCCGGAAAACATTTGCGAGATATTTGAAGAGCATCGCTCCTGGTGGCGTGCCGCGAAGTCTATGGAAAAAGAATGGGGCGTTCCCATTCACGTGCCCATGGCGATCATGTATCAAGAAAGTTCATTCCGTGCCCGTGCGCAACCACCGCGCCGCTATATACTCGGCTTTATCCCCTGGGGTCGCATGAGTGATGCCTACGGTTACGCGCAAGCCAAAACCATGACCTGGGATGATTACATCAAGGAAACTGGAAATCGCCGTGCTCGCCGCGACAAATTTGGCGACGCTATCGACTTTATCGGCTGGTACGTTGATAAAACGCATCGTATCAATGGCGTGTCGAAATACGATGCCTATGCTCAATATCTGAATTATCACGAAGGTTGGGGTGGCTATCAACGCCGTACCCATAACCAGAAAGGTTGGCTACTCGAAGTCGCCCGCCGAGTTGACTCACGGTCGAATCGGTATGCGCAGCAGTTGAATGAGTGTAGAAGTAAGCTTAACCGAGGATGGCTCCGCCGCCTTCTGTTCTAGCTCTGGCTCTGGCTTGTCCGGCATCACCACTAGCTGCGTTACCGACCTCACTCACTCGGTCACGTACTTTATGTACGCTCCCTCGCTCGATTCGGCCGGTGCCTTGCTATTGGCGCGCCGGCCTGCGCTTCTAGCTCTGGCTTGTCAGAAAGCCTCTATGGCTGCGTTATAATTAAAGCTCAATCGGTTACGTACCATTTAGGTACGCGCCCTCAATCGCTTCAATTATGCCTTGCCCTAGAGGTTTCTGCCTGCGCTTCGGGGTTCTGGCTTGTCAGAAAGCCTCTATGGCTGCGTTATAATTAAAGCTCAATCGGTTACGTACCATTTAGGTACGCGCCCTCAATCGCTTCAATTATGCCTTGCCCTAGAGGTTTCTGCCTGCGCTTCTGGCTCTGGCTTGTCAGAAAGCTCCGATAGCTGCGTTATAATCAGCCCTCAATCGGTTACATACCATCAAGGTATGCTCCCTCAATCGGCCTGATTATGCCTTGCTCTCGAAGTTTCTGCCTGCGCTTCCAGTTGGGTGGTAGCTGGTCTTTGTTAGGGCGTCCGAGGCATGGATGCCGAGGCCGATTTGTTACTTTTCCGCGGCGATTTGAATCTGGGAGAAAGCTTTAGCTTCAGAGGGTGTGCGTGGCATGGATGCCGCGCCCAAGCCCCCAAGGAAGGGTTCACGGCGTCCCTCAGAAGCTAAAGCTTTCTCGCAGAACACCAAAGCGCCTATTTCTTGCGTTTGCGTTTGGCTTTGGGCTGGATGCGAACTTTCTCTACGCGGTTATCGGTGACTTCGAGGATTTCGATTCCGTATCCTTTGATTTTGATACACATCGGATTTCCGGGGATATCACCAAACTCTTCGATAATCAGGCCATTCAACGTTTTTGGGCCGTCAATAGGTAAGCTGATTTTCAGTTCTTTATTCAAATCCCGTAAGTTCACGGTGCCTTCTACGAGGAAGCTACCATCCGCTTGGCGGGTGACATGTTCGTGGGGTTGACCGCCGATCGTGGTGGTGAAGTCGCCCACGATTTCCTCGAGCAAATCTTCAAGCGTAACCAAGCCCTGAATGTCGCCGTATTCGTCGACGACTAAGCCAATGCGCTCTTTATTATGCTGAAACTTAATCAGCTGAACACTGAGTGCCGTGCCTTCTGGAATAAAGTAAATATCCCGCGCGGCGCGTACTAATGAAGCTTTGTCAGGCTCGGCATGATGGCGGGTGAGTAAGCGCAGCATATCCCGGGCATGCAAAAAGCCAATGGCATCGTCGATTTCGCCACGATAGAGCAATACCAAGGTGTGTTGCATATTGCTTAAGTGCTTAATAATAAGTGGTAAATCGTCGTTAATGTCAATGGCTGCAATTTCATTGCGGGGAATCATAATGTCGTCTACCGACACCTTCTCTAGATCTAAAATACTCAGCAGCATTTCTTGGTGACGGGATGGAATTAACGAGCCCGCTTCATGCACTACAGTGCGTAACTCTTCCGCGGTGAGGGTATCTTTTTTTGCCGCATTGGGGTTGATGCCCATCAACTTCATCATGTTGTTGGTGATAAAGTTCACGGTCGCCACTAAGGGATAGAATATTTTCATCAGTGGATTGAGTACCACTGAACTTGGGAATGCGACGCGCTCGGGGTGAAGTGCGGCAATCGTTTTTGGCGTGACTTCCGCAAATATGAGGATGACTAAGGTTAGGACGAGCGTGGCGACAGCAATCCCGTAATCACCGTACAAGCGTAGACCAATGATGGTGGCAATGGCTGAGGCTGCGATATTAACAAGATTGTTTCCGATTAGGATAAGACCAATCAGGCGATCTGGACGCTCAAGCATTTGCGCTACGCGCTTCGCTGATTTGTTACCGCTTTGGGCAAGGTGGCGAAGTTTGTACCGATTTACCGACATCATGCCGGTTTCGGAGCCGGAAAAGTAACCTGATATAAGTATCAGGATGATAAGTACGATAAATAACGTACTCGTCGCTATGTCGTCCAAAAGATAACCCTATGTTGTGGCCTAAGACTCCTAATGTAGGGGCGCGCCCTGTGAAGTCAAGGATAAAATTGTTTCCAACGCGTTTTCTGGCGCGTTGATGTGGTTGTGGAATGGGCACTTCTGGTTCAGTTGGGCTCGCAGCTAACGCGGTGCGTTGGCTACGTGTTTAGCTAAGCTGAAAACGCAGGCCGAAACCCTATGTTAACGCGCTGCCCTGTGTATTGTTTACCCTAGTAAAATATCGCGAACAAAACGGCTGCCAAAATATCCCAGAATCAGCAGCGTGCTTGCTCCGATAGTGTAATACACCGCAAGACGACCACGTAAACCACGCCAGTAGTGAATAACCACTATCGAGCCGAAGCTAACCCAGGCAAGTAGCGACAAGATTGTTTTATGGAGTTGCCCAGTGGCGAACCAGTTATCTAAGTAGATAAACCCAACCACAATGGCGAGGGTCAGTAAGATGGTACCAGCAGTTAGCAGGCGGAAAAAATAGCGCTCAATAGACATCAAAGGCGGCAAGCGTTCAGACAATGCTTTAGCGCTGCGAGTTTTCAGCAAGCGATTCACATAGAGTAATTGAACCCCATAGAAAGTGGCTAAGGTGAGCAACGCAGATGCGAGTAGCGCCAAACTAATGTGCAGCGCAAATATGGGTGTCATATCCACGGGGCGACCCACATACGCGGGCACCAATGCCATGGCGATCAAACTCACGGCAGCAAGCGAAAAAATCGCCGGTCGTAACAACAAACTTGCCGGATGATCGCCTCGCAACGTGTTAAATAAGCTCAGTAGCCAAGTAATCATGGCCAAGGTGGTAAACAGGTTGAGATACACCAAGCCGTTTTCAGTAAACTGCAATGCCAGTACGGCAAAGTGGGTGAACAGTGCGACCACGCTCAGGGCGAGCGAGCGGCGCAGCATTCGATTGGGACCAGCCATACGCTGGCTAAGAATCACCGCGCCAGAGAGGTAGGCGACAATACTAATCACAGTAAGTGTGGTGAAGATCACGGGTCCTGATTCCTTGTGTCACATGTAATGAATGCTCAGTGGCCTTGATTTTTGTGCAGGTCACCCTCATTGCTGTTCTATCATAGGCGTCTGCATCGCCAAACCCAACCTTATTCCGTTATAATACCTGAAACTCTGCTGACAGGAAGATCGCATGTTTGAAAACCTGAGCGAACGATTAACGCAATCACTGAAAAATATCAGTGGGCGTGGTCGTCTTACCGAAGACAATATCAAAGATACCTTGCGTGAAGTGCGTATGGCGCTGCTTGAGGCGGATGTTGCGCTGCCGGTTGTAAAAGAATTTATAGCCAAGGTAAAAGAACGGGCCCTTGGCACGGAAGTAAATAAAAACCTGAACCCAGGCCAAGTGTTCGTCAAAATTGTGCAAACGGAACTGGAAGCGGCCATGGGAGAGGGCAATGCGCCTCTCGATTTAGCTACGCAACCGCCGGCAGTAATGATGATGGCGGGTCTGCAGGGGGCCGGTAAAACCACCTCAGTGGGCAAGTTAGCGCGGTTTTTAAAAGAGAAACAAAAGAAGAAAGTTCTCGTTGTGAGTGCCGATGTGTATCGCCCAGCGGCAATTGCGCAGCTTGAGCGTCTCGCAACAGATGTTGATGTAGAGTTCTTCCCGTCCACGGTTGAGCAGAAACCTGTGGATATCGCTAATGCGGCTATTGCTTATGCGAAGAAGAAGTTTATCGATGTCGTGCTCGTGGATACCGCCGGTCGCTTAGCCATCGACGAAGCCATGATGGACGAAATCAAAGCGCTCCATGCGGCCATAAATCCAATTGAAACCCTGTTTGTGGTCGACGCCATGACCGGTCAGGATGCGGCGAATACTGCGAAGGCCTTCGGTGAAGCCTTACCGTTAACGGGAATTATCTTAACCAAAGTGGATGGCGACTCTCGCGGTGGTGCAGCCCTGTCGATTCGCCATATTACCGGGAAGCCAATTAAGTTTTTAGGTGTTGGCGAAAAGAATGACGCTCTTGAACCATTCCATCCTGATCGTATTGCCTCGCGCATCTTGGGTATGGGCGATGTATTGTCACTGATTGAAGAAGTCGAAGCCAAAGTAGACCGAGATAAAGCAGAAAAAGTCGCCAAAAAGGTGATGAAAAGCGGGAAGTTCAGCCTTGAAGATTTCCGCGACCAACTCCAACAAATGCGTAGCATGGGCGGCATGATGGGGTTGATGGATAAGCTGCCTGGGATGGGGCAAATGGCCGGCAAGCTGCAAGGTCAGATGGATGACAAAACCACTGTTCGCATGGAAGCAATCATCAATTCGATGACGCCAAAAGAGCGCGAATATCCCGATATTATTAAAGGCTCACGCAAGCGCCGAATTGCCAGTGGCTCGGGTGTTCAAGTGCAAGATGTAAACAAACTTCTGAAGCAATTCACGCAAATGCAGAAGATGATGAAAAAGATGAAGGGCGGTGGTTTAGCCAAAATGATGCGGCAAATGGGTGGCAAGATGCCGCCGGGAATGTTTCCCGGACGCTGAAAAGCGCATTCTTTCTTGCATTTGCGGGGGAAATCCGTAGAATAATGCGGCCCCCTGATCTAGTGTCGGGCGGGATTCTTTAACCTTTGAAAACATTGAAAAAGTATAGAGGACGGTAATGGTAACCATTCGTTTACAACGTGGTGGCGCGAAAAAGCGTCCATTCTACCAAATGGTAGTTACCGACAGCCGGAACGCCCGTGATGGTCGTTTCATTGAAAATGTCGGTTTCTTTAACCCGGTAGCGCGTGGTCAGGAAGAGAAAGTACGTATTGATCTTAGCCGTGTTGATCACTGGTTAGGTCAAGGCGCGAACTTATCTGATCGTGTTGCTAAGTTGGTTAAAGACGCGCGTAAAGCTGCGTAAATACCTGGTGGTCAAACGCATATGACAGACTCTCAGCAGCATGATCATGTAGTACTCGGCACCATAGGTGCAGTTTACGGAATCAAAGGCTGGTTGCGGATTAACGCATACACTGAGAATCAAGAAGGCATTTTTGATTACACTCCGTGGCTCATCGGGCACAACGGAGACTGGCACAAGATCGAAGTCAGCCAATGGCGCTGGCATAATAACGGCCTTGTTGCCAAGTTCGCAGAGATTGACGACCGTGAGGCTGCTCAGCAGTTTACCGGAAAGGAAATCGCTGTAGTGGCAAGTGAATTGCCCGAACTGACTGACGATGAATTTTATTGGCGTGATTTAATTGGTTTGCGTGTCGTGAATACTGAAAACTACGACATGGGAACCGTGAATCACTTACTGCCAACCGTCGCGAATGATGTGTTGGTGGTGAATGCGAATCGTAATGATGCATTCGGTAAGCGCGAACGCCTGATTCCTTTTATCCAGTCACAATACATTGTGAAAGTAGATCAGGAAGCAGGGGTGATTACGGTAGACTGGCCAGCGGATTTCTAATGGCAGAACAGCTACACGTGGGTGTTGTCTCGTTATTTCCAGAGATGTTCACCGCGGTTACTGAATACGGCGTAACGCGCCGAGCGGTACAAGATGGTTTACTCAGTGTAACCCCTTGGAATCCTCGCGATTACGCTACCGACAAGCATCGCACCGTGGATGACCGCCCTTATGGTGGTGGCCCCGGAATGCTGATGATGGTCGCACCACTGCGAGCTGCAATTCAGGATGCCAAAGCGGGCATTCGGGAGCGAGCTGGCGTGGAGCCTCGTGTGATTTATTTATCGCCGCAAGGCCGTAAGTTGGATCAACAAGGGGTGCAGGAACTCTCGCAATATCGCGGTATTGTGTTAGTTGCTGGTCGTTACGAAGGCATTGATGAGCGCGTGATTGAAGCAGACATTGATGAGGAGTGGTCGATTGGAGATTTTGTACTCTCCGGTGGCGAACTCCCAGCCATGGTTCTGATTGATACTTTAGCGCGCGAAGTCCCGGGTGTATTGGGGCACCAAGATTCGGCTACAGAAGATTCTTTTGTGAACGGATTATTGGATTGTCCACATTATACGCGGCCAGAAATTCTCGACGGTAAACAGGTTCCACCAGTATTGCTGAGTGGTAACCACGAAGAAATACGCCGGTGGCGGTTGCAAGAGGCGCTTGGGCGCACCTGGCAACGGCGACCAGAATTATTAAATAACCTAGCTCTGACTGACGAGCAACTAAAACTCCTTGAGGCATATATTGCCGAACAGGAAAAGAAACTCGGGTAGTATATTCTAGGCGGAGATTATCATGGCTAAAGTGAACAAAAACATCTTAAAGCAAATCGAAGATGAGCAGCTCAAGCAAGACGTCCCAGGCTTCGCTCCTGGTGACACCGTTATCGTCAATGTAAAGGTTAAAGAAGGTGAGCGCGAGCGTATCCAGGCCTTTGAAGGCGTGGTGATTCGTAAGCGTAACCGTGGTCTGCACAGCGCATTTACTGTTCGTAAGATTTCGAACGGTGAAGGTGTTGAGCGTACGTTCCAAACGCACAGCCCGCTAATCGACAGCGTGACTGTTAAGCGTCGTGGTGCAGTTCGTCGTGCGAAACTGTACTACCTCCGTGAGCGTAGCGGTAAATCTGCGCGGATCAAAGAGAAGCTTAACTAAGCTTCCGATCCTGTTGGATCAAGAAAGGGCTTCCCATCGGGAGGCCCTTTTTTTTCGCTTCATTGTTATGCAATCGCCAGGTGAAGTACCCCCATAAATCATTGGCATCAATGGATGAGTTGGCTAGTATGGAGATTCTCATGTCAGATGCGCTGTAGAAGGATGCCATGGACCCTCGTTTAAATGCTTTACGTCAGGACATTGACGACACCGATTCGGAACTTGTACGTATCCTTGCCAAGCGCATGGATATCTCTCGTGCCATTGGCCAGTTGAAAAACGAGCTTGGACAGCCATTGTATGTGCCAGAGCGCGAAGCTGCGCTGATTCAAGCACGCCGCGACGAAGCGGAGTCTGTGGGAATTCCCGGCGATTTAATCGAAGATGTGCTGCGCAGAACCATGCGTGAATCGTATCAGCGGCAAAAGCATCAAGGCTTTCGTCGTGTAGGCAGTGGTGAACGACCGGTAGTCGTGATCGGTGGCCGAGGTGCGCTAGGTGGATTGTTTGTGCGGTGGTTTGAGTTGTCCAGTTATGGGGTTCACGTCATTGATCTGGATAATCAGCACGAAATCGACGCCGCAGTGCGTGATGCGGCGCTTGTGTTAATTGCAGTACCAGTGACGAAAACAGTCGGCGTTATCGAGCAGCTACCTAATCTTCCTGATGACTGTATTCTTGCAGATCTCACCTCAGTGAAACGTGAACCGCTTAATGCCATGTTAAGCAAGCACTCAGGCCCGGTGTTGGGCCTGCACCCGATGTTCGGCCCGTCGGTACCCACATTGGCAAAACAAACCATTTTGGTTGCGCCGGGCCGTGATGCTCAGGCCTCCCAGTGGCTCCTGGATCAATTTGCTATCTGGGGCACCCAACTGCATGAAATTAGCGCCGAGCAACACGATCAAGCGATGTCCATGATTCAAGTGATGCGTCACTTATCCACTTTCGTGTATGGCTACCACCTGAGTAAAGAAAACGCTGATCTCGAGCAGCTCCTAAGGTTAAGTTCACCGATTTATCGTTTAGAGCTCATGATGGTGGGGCGTTTGTTTGCTCAAAGCGGCGAGCTCTACGCGGATATTATTCTCTCCGATCAAGATAAGATGAAAATGGTCCGTCGCTACCTGAAACGCTTCGACGACATCATTCAACTGCTCGAAAGCGAAGGAAGGGAGGGCTTTATTCGCGAGTTTGAGAAGGTAGCACTATGGTTTGGGCCCCATGCGGAGGGGTTTTTGAGGGAGAGTATTAATCTACTACAACACACCTCCGACTCTCGGAGCTAGCTTGTCCGGCATCACCACTAGCTGCGTTACCGACCTCACTCACTCGGTCACGTACTTTATGTACGCTCCCTCACTCGATTCGGCCGGTGCCTTGCTATTGGCGCGCCGGCCTGCGCTTCGGGTTCGGTGGAGCTAGCTTGTCAGAAAGCTCCGATAGCTGCGTTATAATCAGCTCTCAATCGGTCACATACCATCAAGGTATGCTCCCTCAATCGAACTGATTATGCCTTGCTCTCGGAGTTTCTGCCTGCGCTTCGGGTTCGGTGGAGCTAGCTTGTCAGAAAGCTCCGATAGCTGCGTTATAATCAGCTCTCAATCGGTCACATACCATCAAGGTATGCTCCCTCAATCGAACTGATTATGCCTTGCTCTCGGAGTTTCTGCCTGCGCTTCTAGTTGGGTGGGGCTGGCTTGTCAGAAAGCCTCCACGTCGCGAAGTTTGTTACATACTCGGAGCCTGCGGCTAATGCGTGGGGCTAATTCTGCCTCTGGGCCTTTAACGGTCTCGAACCAACGCAGTGCGTTGGGTACGATTGAGGTAGATCTGGCTCGGTGCTGGGACAAGTCACGTGGGGGTGTGCGCGGCATGGATGCCGCGCCCAAGCCTACATGGATGTAAATACGGCGTCCCACACGGGGCTTTCTCAGCGCCGAGCCTTTCCCACCGCCCCCCGCCAACGCGGTGCGTTGGGTACGAGTGGAGTGGGTCTGGCACGGTGGTGAGATAAGTCACGTGGGGGTGTGCGCGGCATGGATGCCGCGCCCAAGCCTACATGGATGTAAATACGGCTTCCCCCACGGGGCTTTCCCAGCGCCGAGCCTTTCTCACCGCGGGCCGCCAACGCGGTGCGTTGGGCACGAGTGGAGTGGGTCTGGCACGGTGGTGAGATAAGTCACGTGGGGGTGTGCGCGGCATGGATGCCGCGCCCAAGCC
>NZ_VJWL01000001.1:703193-901703 GCF_007096385.1 Aliidiomarina halalkaliphila | reverse complement strand
TACATGGATGTAAATACGGCGTCCCCCACGGGGCTTTCTCAGCGCCGAGCCTTTCCCACCGCCCCCGCCAACGCGGTGCGTTGGGTACGAGGGCTGATCATAAAAGATTGTGGGTGGTGAGAAGTTGGGCTAAAACGTCGGGGGCGACGGGCTTGTGAATGGTTTGATCCATGCCGGCGTTGCGGCAGTGATCGAGTTCGGTTTGGCTTTGATGGCCCGTGAGAGCAATGATGGGCGTCGTTTTAAATGCGTCTTGGGTGCGCAGTTCTGCACATACCTGTGCTCCGGTAAGTTCCCCCATCTCGTAGTCGAGAATCAGGAGATCTGGCTTTTGCGCTTGCGCTTGGGCAATGGCATCTTTGCCATTGGTGACGGCAATGACTTGTACGGGGAAAGCGCTTAGCATCGCTTTGAGTACTTCTAAACTAATGAAATCGTCGTCGGCAATGAGGATGGTAGACATAAGAAACCGTGATTAACGAATGTAAGTGCAGACTGCCACGCACTTGATTCAGAGTCAATTGACCCGAACCTAGCGCGCGGCAAGGGGAAAAATTACTGGCTTAGCCAAGCCACCAGAAAATCCAGATCAAGTTAAATGCCAGTAGGCCAAAACCATAACCACCGTGGACTATTTTCGGCTGTTCTACCGGCTTTTCAGATTCTATCTTTCCGGTCACCATGGCGCTCATAAGGCGTTTCCCTTTAATTGAATAAAGAGCATTGGCGAGAACATGAATAGCCAATAAGATCAAAATCCAATCGAAGGCTTGTTTGTGATAGCTGGTGAGAGTGCGCACCCACTCATTACTGAGTAAATGGGCGAGGGGGCCACGAAAGAATATAGCATCGTCGGTGAACAAGCCGGTGATGGCTTGTGCCAGGAGGGCGACAATCATCAACACGACAGCCCAGCCACCCACAGGGTTATGGGTTAGCCAGGTTCCCTTAAGGGGATTGCGGATATGGCTGATGATCGCCTGCGGGCCGCGAATAAAACGGCTAAACCGCGCAGATTCACTGCCCACAAATCCCCAAATAATGCGCGTCAGTAACAAGGCGAGGGCAATAAGCCCAAGCTTGTGATGGATATCGATATAGGTAATATTACCGCCGGTTAACCACAAACCGGTGACGACGAACACTAATAGCCAATGAAAGCCGCGTATAAAGGCATCCCAAAGGGTGACAACCATGCCACTTCCTCCCTGAATTTAACGGTTAGTCGGCACGATAGCCTTGGTGGCACTGCTGACAGCCACGGGCGGTATCCATAAACTTCGGACGAATCTCCCGCATGTTTTCAGAGGCAGCAGCACTTACAAGTTCTTTTACGGCAGCTTGGAAGGTGTCGCGTTTGCTTTCGAAGTCAGACCAATTTTCCCAGATTACCGGAAGCGCGTCGCTATTAGCGGTCACGTTTTCACCCGCACCGGTGAACGCTTCAAAAGGAATGTGGCTCAGATGGTACAGGGCTTGTGCGCGTTGTTTAAAAGCTTCGGCATCGTAATCACGCTCACCTCGCACCATGCCAGACATGTAAGCAAAGTTCTCCCGAATCAGTGAAAAGGCTTTCTGCCGATACTCAACTGCATCGCTTGCTGTAGTAAAGGCGCTGGCCTGTGCGTGATTGGCAGTAATAGCCCATCCAGTTATGGCGGTTATTCCAATGGTAGCAACGGCAATCCAGCTTTTGATAGACATGGTTTGAACTCCAAAATTGTTATGTTGTTAATTAAGTCAGGGTCACAAACAGGTAACCATGACTCTTAGCATACGTACTATAGCGATATTTTGTTTTATTTTCGTTAGCTCCCGCCATGGGCTTGGTCGAGATAAGTCGTCCGTTCATCGTTGCATGCGTTGAATGTAAAGGTCAGACACGGTTTAATGGCAAGCGGTAAAAAAATTATAAATATCATCGATGACACACAGGATGCACATCATGAAGCGAATTGGAGCACTATGTAGTAGTGGTGTACTCGCGCTATCGGTTGCTTGGTCGAGCGCAGCAGGGCAAACCACCCCTGTGCAAGGCCTCTATCACCATAACCCTAGCCTTGTTGCACTGACGAACGCCACGCTTGTTACTGAGCCCGGGCAGCGTATTGAGAATGCGACACTTGTTATTGAGCATGGAAAAATTCGCTCAATTGAGCGCAATAACCGAGCACCAGCAGGCGCACGCGTGATTGATGCGTCTGGCTACACACTCTATCCAGGGTTTATTGACCCTTACACTAACTACGGTGTGGAAGCGCCTGGTCGCGGTGCAAATACGGGGCGGAGTGCCGCACCGCAGTACACCAACGAGCGCGAAGGTGGAAATGCTTCAAATATGGCTATCCACGCTGAGAAAGAGTGGTTTAGCACCTTTAAAGCGGATAAAGATGCAGCCAAAAGCTACGTTGAACATGGCTTTACTACGGTGCAAAGCGCCCGTCTTGATGGCATTTTTCAAGGGCGTGCGACTACCGTCTCTCTCGCCGATAGCTTACCTAACTTTGCCATTTATCAGCCGCGCACGCGCCAATTTGCTTCATTTGATAAAGGCAGCTCTACGCAGCAATATCCCAATTCATTGATGGGGAGCATCGCGCTTATCCGCCAAACGTTGTCGGATGCGCGTTGGTATGGTGAAGCCGAAGGGAAAACTACCGATGTGGGTCGAGTAGAATTTAATGCGGCGCTGGCAGCCTTGCAGAACCTTTCTGAGCAAGGTGTTATTTTTCATAGTACCGATGAACAGGACCTTCTGCGCGCAGCGCGCGTATTTGCTGAGTTTGAGGTGCCAATTACTGCAGTAGGTTCAGGCTTTGAATACTCACGTCTTGAGGAAATCAAAGCGACGGGAGCTCGGTTGATTTTACCTCTGGATTTCCCAGCGGCTCCGGACTTATCAGAGCAGTTTGGCGAACTTGATGTATCGGTAGCGGATCTGCGTCATTGGGAGCGCGCACCAGCAAACCCTGCCATGTTGGCAGATGCCGGTGTCGAGTTTGCCTTTACCATGCATGGGATGGATAAGCGCAGCGATTTCTGGCCAAACATTCGGAAAGCCGTCGCTCATGGTTTAAGCCCAGATCGTGCGTTAGCCGCACTAACAACTATTCCTGCGCGGTATGCAGGAGTGGAAGGGCAAAGTGGACGTATTGCTGCAGGCTATAATGCAGACTTTGTGGTCGCACGAGGTGATTTGTTCGCCGACGGCGAAATTGTGTCGGTGTGGCTGCAAGGCCAAGAAACCAAGTTTAAGCCGATGCATCCAAGTAATTTATCCGGCAATTACACCCTGACCTTTGACGGTGCCGACATTACGCTAGAACTGAATGACAACGACCGTTTACAAGGGAAACTGACCCTGGGTGACGAGTCGACTAATCTGTTTAATAGTGCAAAAACGGATGAACGTGTGCGTTTCAGCGCAGACCTAACTGCCTTGGGCATGCCTGGCGTTTTCCGCTTTGCATTGCATCAAAGTGCATTGGGGCAGCTAACCGGGACGGTACAGGATGCCATGGGCCGAGTACATCCAATCACGGCACAAGCGGATGCGGATGATACTGATACTGGTGCAGAGAGCAATGGTGCTGAAGCGGCATCAACACCAGAGTTTGTAGGTCAAATGACGTTCCCAAATATTGCATTCGGACGCACGGAAGCCCCAGCACAGCAGAATCTGCACATTCGCAATGCCACTGTCTGGACCGCTGATGACCAAGGTAAGCTTGAGAATGCTGACATTATCGTCCGTCAGGGACAGATTCAGCGAGTTGGACAGAACCTGTCAACGCCTCGGGGTTATACCGTAATTGATGCGACGGATATGCACATTACTCCAGGCATCATTGACGAACATTCGCATATTGCCATTTCGCGCGGTGTGAACGAAGGTACTGAAGCCATTACCTCGGAAACGCGTATTGGCGATGTGGTTAATCCAGATGACATCCATATCTATCGTTCTCTTGCCGGTGGAACTACGGTTGCGCATCTATTGCATGGATCAGCCAATCCGATTGGTGGCCAAGGGCAAACCATTAAGCTCCGTTGGGGTGCCTCCGCGGAAGACATGAAGTTCACACAGACGCCACCAACCATCAAAATGGCGTTAGGTGAAAACGTGAAGCAAAGCAACTGGGGTGACTTGTACACGGTCCGTTATCCACAAACCCGCATGGGCGTGGCGACGTTGATTCAAGATGCATTCCAACAAGCGCGTGAGTATGAGCAAGCGAAGCGTGATTATGAGCGTTTAAGCCGCGCTGATCGCCGTCGTACGGCGCCACCACGGACAGACTATCGTTTGGAAGCATTGGTGGAAATTCTCAACAGCGAGCGTCACACTCATGTGCATTCCTATGTAGCGTCTGAAGTGTTGGCGTTAATGGATGTTGTTGAGCGCTTAGGTTTCCGCATCCATACCTTCACCCATATCTTGGAAGGCTACAAAGTGGCTAAAGAGATGGAAGAGCACGGAGCGCGGGCGTCGAGCTTTGCCGATTGGTGGGCGTTCAAAATTGAGGCCTTCGATGCCATCCCACACAATATGTGTTTAATGATGGAAGCGGGTGTACTCACCAGTATCAACTCCGATAGTAATGACTTGCAGCGGCGGATGAACACTGAAGCGGCGAAGTCTGTTCGTTATTGCGGCATGGATGAGCACGAGGCATTAAAAATGATCACCTTGTATCCAGCCCAGCAGCTTGAAATCGACCGCTACGTGGGCAGCATTACACCAGGTAAACATGCAGATTTAGTGTTCTGGAATGCGCATCCGTTGTCGGCCTATGCACAGGTTCAACAAACTTGGATTGAAGGGCGTAAATACTTTGATCGCGCCGACGATCTGGCAAAGCGAGAGATGCTTGAGCAAGAGCGCCAAGCGTTGATTCAGAAAGTTTTAGCGGCCGGTAGCGAAGGGCAACGGGGTAACCGTTCGAACTATCGTCAGCAGCAGCCGACTTGGCACTGTGAAGATAATCATGACGTATGGCTCGACTGGTTTGGTGATCATCACCACGGCCATCACCATTCGCATGAGTTTGGAGGAGCACACTAATGAAAAAATTAGCATGCGTTGTTGCACTCAGTAGTGCTTCACTATTAGCTCAAGCACATAACGTAACCCCAGGCGCAGAATCGGAACAAGCGGTTCTGCTGCAAGGGGGGACGGTATATACCATCACTCATGGCACGCTCCAAGATACCGATATTCTCATGCTTGATGGGAAGATCGCGGAAATGGGAACGGGACTTGCGGTGCCTGAGGGGGCTCGGGTGATCGATATTCGCGGACAACACGTGTATCCGGGCCTCATTGCGTTAGATACCACACTCGGTTTGGTTGAAATGTCACAAATTCGTGCGACTGTGGATACCAATGAGGTGGGATTGATCACGCCTGAAGTTATGGCACATCAGGCATTCAATGCAGATTCAGAAATCATTCCAACCGTTCGCTACAACGGCATTACTCATGCTCAAGTAGTGCCCCAGGGGCCATTACTGCGCGGGCAATCAAGTCTGATGCAGTTAGATGGCTGGAACTGGCAAGATGCGTTAGAGCAAGGCCCTCTGGGGATGCATTTAACTTGGCCCCGCGCCGGTTTAAATACCGCATGGTGGGAGCGTCGTTCGCCAGAAGCACAACGGAAAGCGAATGAAGAGCAGATTGAACGCTTGAAAGACACCTTTAAAACGGCGCAAACCTATCATCAAGCCCGTGAGGCCGGTGCGCAAAAGCGCGTTGACCAACGTTGGGAAGCGATGCGCGCGCTATTTACCGGTGATGCCAAGTTATTCGTACATGCGGATGACCGTCGGCAAATATTACAGGCCTTGGAGTTCAACCGTGAATACGGCTTTGATCTGGTGATCATGGGCGGTCGTGATGCGTGGATGGAAGCAGAAACGCTCGCTGAAGCTGGGGTTCCGGTTGTATTTGGTGCCGCATACGGACTACCAACACGGGTAGATGATGCCTATGATACGGCGTTTAGCACCCCTGCTAAATTAGCTGCTGCAGGGGTTGACTTTGCTATTGCCTATCCGGGCTTTTGGGATACCCGTAATCTGGCGTTTGCTGCCGGTAATGCGGTTGCCTTTGGCCTTGATTACGATGCAGCCATCACTGCCATTACTTATGCACCCGCGAAAATACTGGGTGTTGAGGATCGTATTGGCTCCTTGAGCCAGGGTAAACAAGCCACGTTGATTGTGTCTGAAGGGGATGTGTTAGATCACTTAGGTCAACGTATTTCCTATATGTTTATCGATGGGCGTGAGGTAAATCTGAGCAATCGCCAGCGGCAATTGTATGAGAAATATCAGGAACGCTTATCTGCTGATTAAATCCATATGTGGGGTGAATTCTCAACTACACATCACCCTGTAATTGCAGGAAAAATCGAAGAGCGCGCTGGCTGTCAGGGCGCTCTTTTTATATTTAAAGTGAGCAAGATTGACCGTGCGCATATTTTGGGCGAAGAAAGCACTAGCGCCTCGCAAATTTTGATCTTACAGTGCTATGATAAAAACCGCTCGTGAAAACTCAAACAGGGACGCTGTAATGAACTTGTTTACTGAATATGCCAACGACGGCAAACATTTTATTATCCATGTCAAAGGCACTTTCGATTTTAGTGTTGTGCACGATTTCCGTCAGGCTTATGAAGGCTTGAGCGAAAAGATTGGTACTGTCATCGTGGATTTTCGTGAAACTGAGTATATCGATAGCTCAGCGCTTGGCATGTTATTGAATATGCGCAAATCGTTGGGAGCAGGAAGCCGAACCATTCACTTAGTGAACTGTCGGCCTGAAGTGCGCAAAGTACTGGATATCTCCCGCTTCGATAAACTCTTTGTTATAGAATAATTGCGTGCACTTCATTTATTTTGCGTCACAACATATTGAAAACGCAATGCTACAACAGGGATTGCGCGATCAATTGTTAGCCTTTGGTATTGATCCGCACCGCGTAGAAAACATCGAACAACTTGCCACGCTTCTCCATCCCGATAGTGCACAGGTTATTTTACTGCCTGAAGCCAGCATTCCAGACTACCTTCAGTTTCGGGAAAGTACACCAGAGCCTGTGAATAGCAACCCACCTCATGTTGTGGTACTCCTAACCGAAGCAACTAAACTCGATCAGGAGATGCTTCCGACCGAGGTTATTGATGTATGGTGTTTGCCGATGCCAGACGTTGCCTTGAAGTTGCGAGTACAGGGCGTGGCTGAGCATCATCAATTGATCGAGGCAGCGAAAGAGCAAAAGAAAAACTTAGGGTTGCAGCTCGAGCGCTCGCGCCAAGAACAAAAAATAGTGCGCAACATCTTCACTAATGCATTTAGCCGAGCACTTGAAAACGACCCACATATCGACACCCTATTACTCCCATTATCCACGTATAACGGCGATCTATTTCTTGCTGCCAAAGGCGGTACGGGGAGTTTGTATTTGTTGCTAGGGGATTTTACGGGGCACGGTTTGCCCGCGGCTATCGGTACAATTCCTGCGTCGCAAACATTCTTTGCGATGGCAGAGCGTGCGCGCCCGGTAAGTCAGATTGCGCGGGAAATAAATCGCCAGCTGAATTTGCTGCTGCCGGAAGACATGTTTTGTTGTGCATTGATTGTGGAGTTGTCTGCCAATGGTGATCGGCTGAACTGGTGGAGTGGGGGAATGCCTCCGGCACTTGTGATTCACCCGGATGGCGAGACGCTTGATTATCTCTCGCCGCAGCATTTACCCCTTGGGATCCTCTCTGATGGCGAGTTCGAAAGTGGGATCACATCGACTCGTGTAGCGATAAATAGTCAGCTTTTGATGTATACCGATGGCACCATTGAGTTAGGTACATCGGAACAAAACGCATTAGGTGTTGACGGATTTACTCAGTGCTGCAAGCAGCTGGATTGGAAGATGCCGGCGATCCGCGCATTTATCGAAGAGGAACTAACGAAGCGTGAAGCCCACGACGACTTGTCGGTGGTTATGCTGCACTGTTCCGAGACGGGGTTTGCACATCCCGACCCCGGAGATGAGCGTTCGCCGTTACCATTTGAAATGTGCGTAAACATTGGGCCCAATGAAGCCCGCACCTTGGACCCTGTCTCTACAATTATCCGTAGTGTATGCACGCTAGAAGGGTTAGCGAAGTTTCGCCCGAGTCTGTATACAGCATTATCGGAAGCCTATAACAACGCCCTAGAACATGGATTGCTTAATATGTCGTCGGCACCGAAACAATCGACCGAGGGATTTGAAAATTACTATATGGAACGTAGTAAGCGCTTAGCGCGGTTGCAACGCGGTCAAATTGATATTGAGTTGCGTTATAAGCCACAAGAAGCGCTCATCGCGGTGAAGGTACGCGATTCCGGTAAGGGCTTTCGGTTTGATGATGAAACGCAACCGCTGTCACAAGAACACGCATTTGGTCGCGGTTTGCATCTCATTCGTGAGCTCACACGGGATTTACGCTGGAGCGAAAATGGACGTTGTATCGAGTTTAACTTCCCCCTCGGTACCTAACCTGACGGACAATAGGTATTATCCTCCAGCGAGCTTAACGGTCATGCCTTGTTGTTCCAAATAGGCCTTGCAAGCTTCCCGCTGATCACCTTGAATTTCAATCACGAAGTCTTTTACGCTTCCGCCGACGCCGCAACGTTGCTTGAGTGCCTTGGCGAGTGCCTTGAGCTCAGCTTCAGTACCCGGGATCCCGTGAATTGTAGTGACGCCTTTGCCTTTACGGCCTTTGGTTTCGCGTTTAATCCGCACAACACCATCGCCGGCTGGAGCCTGCTCCGGCTCAGCGGTTTCCTTTACGCGGCCACCATCAGTGGAGTACACCAAACTAGACAGCTGATCTTTCAACGACATCCTCTTTTCCCTCTTGCAATGAACTGCGCAAGTGTAACGAAAGCCTGCCTGGTAAACCAGTTCTGACAGGGCGGGTAAATCCCAATGTGTTTGACAGAATGCATACTTACTGACAATCTTAGTCCATAAAAGAATAACGAGCGTGATTACAACGCCCGTCTCGCGACTCAAATACGGACGTCATGTCAGATGAAACTGCAGCAACTTCGCTATATCGTTGAAGTACTCAATAACAACCTGAATGTTTCGGCAACGGCAGAAAGTTTGTATACCTCTCAACCGGGTATTTCAAAACAAGTACGCATGCTGGAAGATGAGCTTGGCATTCAAATTTTTGGTCGTAGTGGCAAGCATCTCACCCATGTGACACCCGCAGGTCAGGATGTCATCAAAATTGCGCAAGAAATTCTCTCCAAAGTGGAAGGAATTAAAGCAGTTGCCGCGGAGCATACGCGCCCTGATCAAGGTAAATTGAATATCGCCACCACGCATACGCAAGCGCGCTATGCGCTGCCGAAAGTGATTCGACGCTTTATTGAAAAGTACCCGGCGGTGTCATTGCACATGCATCAAGGCGGGCCCCAGCAAATTAGTGAGGCGGCGGCAAAAGGCCAAGCGGATTTCGCAATCGCCACCGAAGCATTGCACCTGTATCAAGATTTAATCATGCTGCCGTGCTATCACTGGAATCGCAGTATTTTGGTGCCCCCAAATCATCCTCTTACTAAATTGGATGAAGTCACCATTCAAGACGTGGCCCGTTACCCGTTGGTTACTTATGTCTATGGGTTTACCGGCCGTTCACGCCTCGACCAGGCATTTAACGACGCCGGCTTAAAGCCGCAAATTGTATTTACTGCGACGGATGCGGATGTCATTAAAACCTACGTGCGAATGGGCTTAGGTATCGGTGTTGTAGCGACCATGGCGTACGAGAAGCCCAAAGACAGTGATCTTGTTGCGATCGATGCAGCACATTTGTTCCGCCCCAGTACTACTAAGATTGGTTTCCGCCGAGGCACCTTCTTGCGTAGTTATATGTATGATTTTATTGAAGAGTTCGCCCCGCATTTGACGCGGGATGTGGTAGACAAAGCGGTCTCATTGCGTCAGCACGATGATATTGAAGCCATGTTTAAAGACAAAGAGCTGCCGACTTATTAGTCGCCAGCTCTTTTGTGTAGGTAGCATGTAACATCGACAAATGGAGCGCCTTCGGCGCGCTTTAACACTCGATAATATTTACAGCTAAACCGCCGCGAGCGGTTTCTTTGTATTTGGTTTTCATGTCGTTGCCGGTATCCCACATGGTCTTGATAACTTTATCCAACGAGACCTTGTGATCACCACTACCACGCAAAGCGAGCCGCGCTGCATTAATGGCTTTCACGGCTCCCATGGCATTGCGCTCAATACAGGGAACTTGCACTAACCCGCCAACCGGGTCACAGGTCAGGCCCAAGTTGTGCTCCATGCCAATTTCTGCGGCGTTTTCCACTTTGCTGACATCCCCGCCCATTAACTCGGCGAGGGCACCGGCGGCCATTGAGCAGGCTACACCGACTTCACCTTGGCATCCCACTTCGGCACCGCTAATAGAAGCATTCTTTTTATACAAAATTCCGATAGCCGCCGATGTGAGAAGAAATCGGGTAATCGCATCTTCATCAAGGGGCTGAATAAATTTGTCAGAATACTTCATTACCGCGGGCACAATACCGGCGGCGCCATTGGTTGGCGCAGTGACAACGCGCCCACCTGCCGCGTTTTCTTCGTTTACGGCTAGCGCGTATAAGCTGATCCAATCCATCGCCTGCATTGGGTCTGCTGATTTCTCAGTTTTTAATCGTTGATATAGATCAGGAGCGCGCCGACGGACTTTTAAACCTCCAGGGAGAATGCCTTCGGTGCGAATACCACGGTCAATACACTCATCCATGGTTTTCCAGATATGCAGTAAGCCATCTTTGATTTCTCGCTCAGAGCGAAACACCATTTCGTTCTTCAGCATTAAGGAGCTAATCCGCAAACCGTGTTCTTTGCACTGGGCCAATAACTCGGCGGCAGAATCAAACGGGTAAGGAATCGGCTTACTATCTTGTTCGATAGCTTCTTCCAAGGAGTCGTCGAAGTCTTTATCGCGCACAATAAAGCCGCCACCGATCGAATAATAAAGGTCGCTAAAGAGTACTTTTTCGCCTTGGAATACTTTGAGCTCCATTGCATTGGCGTGCTTGGGCATGGTTTTACGGCGATGAAAGGTAATGGCGCCTTCGCGCGGAAACTCAATAGAGTGCTTGCCCAATAGAGATAACGTCTGCTTTTCCGAGACGTCACTAAGGAACTGATCGACCTTGGTGGTATCGACGGTTTCGGGCGCTTCGCCGGCTAATCCAAGAATAACGGCTTTGCCAGTGCCATGGCCTTTGCCAGTCTGGCCCAAGGAACCAAATAGCTCAACTTTTATGCCAGTGATGCCATCGAGTCCGAACTCTCGCTCAACATGTAACATAAACTCTCGGGCAGCGCGCATAGGACCCACGGTGTGGGAACTAGAAGGGCCAATGCCAACTTTGTACATGTCGAATACGCTGATCATAATACTGAATACTCCGTTCAATTATATGCGTGTAGTTTGGTGACTCTTTGCTTTATTCGCAAGCCTTAGCGGACTGGTCGGTACAGCGAGCGTCGCTGGGGATAGATATGATCGGCAAGGCGACGAATAATAGCAGCTGTTGCGCCCCAAATCACCTGACCATCCATCGGAATAAAGACTAACTCATGGTACAGCAAACGCTCTACTTGTTGGGTGTAATGAGAACTGTGGTCTAACACTCGGTGTAAAGGTGCCCGTACAACCTCTTGCACTTCGTTAGGATCGGGAACCAACTGCACCTTGGGGTCAATAAAAGCCAAATAGGGGTGAATCATAAACCGAGTTAATACGGGTTGCGGCGGTAAGGGCGCAATCAATTCAACGTGATGTTCTTGCAGGCCGAGTTCTTCTTCGGCTTCTCGCAGGGCGGTCGCTTGTAAACAGACATCATCTGGATCTTGACGACCACCGGCAAAACAAATTTGGTGGGCATGAAAGCGCATATGAGCAGGGCGTCGGGTAAGAATGAGATCAAGCCCATGTTCCCGCTCTTGTAAGGCTACAAGTACCGCCGATTGTCGTAATTGAATATCGTCCCATAATGGGCCTTGCCATGACACTTTAGGGGCAGGCTGCAAATAGAACCGACGTAAAAATTCATTACGCGTCATTGCCAGCCTCATCGGTACCGCAATTGATTTGCTCTAACACCGGTAAGATCCGAGCAACTTTATCGAAGGTTTCTTGATATTCGCTATCCGCATCAGAGTCAATCACAATACCACCTCCGGCCCAACAATAGATGTGACCATCGACACAGCAGAGGGTGCGGATAGTAATGCTGGTATCGCTGTGACCATGCTGACTAAAGTAGCCAATACTGCCGCAATAAATGGACCGCTTATGGGGCTCGAGTTCGTCGATAATTTCCATGGCTCGTATTTTTGGAGCGCCGGTAATCGATCCACCTGGGAAGGCAGCACGAATTAACGCTAACGCTGAGCAGTCTGGGTGTAAGCGCCCCCGCACTGTGCTTACAGAATGGTGCACCGCGTGAAACGACTCGATGGCGAATAGCTCGGGCACATAGACGCTGCCAGGCAAACAGACGCGGCTGAGGTCGTTGCGTAGCAAGTCGACAATCATTAAATTTTCCGCTTGGTCCTTTTCCGATGCACGCAACTGGGCGATGTGTTCGGCATCTACCGCTGGATCGGCATGACGTGGCCGAGTGCCCTTGATTGGCCGGGTCTCCACCTGCCCATCCGCATGGGTTTGCAAAAATCGCTCTGGACTGACACTCAGAATCTGTCCTTCGGGGAGGTTGAAATAGGCGGAGAATGGCGCTTGATTCGTTTCTCGTAGGGCAACATAGGCTTGCCACGGATGTCCCTTGAACTGCGCTTGAAAACGCTGGGCTAAATTGATCTGGTAACAATCACCGGCCCGCAAATACTCGTGAATTTGTTGAATTTTTCCTGTGTACAGATCTCGATTCATATTGCTTTGCCAAGGCGATGTGAGTCGAAATGGCTGAACCTGTGGGTTATCCCCACGCCAAAATTCCGCAGGGGATTGGCTAAATCCCGGAGGTTGGATTGCTGTCACTTGCTGACGCTGGTGATCAATCACCAGGGCGTGTACATAGTAACCCACCGCAATATCGGCGAGCGGGATATCTGCCGTATGTGTATCTGGCAAGGTTTCAATGGCGTGACCCGCATCGTAACCAAATAAACCCGCTAACCCGCCTTGGAACGGTAGGTGTTCATAGTCTGGGGCTACTGGGGCGGGGGTGCCTAACCACGCATCTAACGCGGCAAAGGGGTCTTTTGCCGTTGTTTCCTGGTGGCGATAGCAAAAGGTACGAATAGGTTGGCGCAATAAGATATCAAAGCGGCTGTTGGGGTGTTCTGCCCCCGCTGAATCGAGAAACAATGCCCAAGGCTCATCGCAAAAGGGCGCAAACAGGCGTTGCGCATCGTGGTATTGGGCATAAGGCAGTTCATAAAAAACAACAGGTTCTGGCATGATTCCTATCTGGGTTCACTGGCGACACCATAGAGAAGAGAGTATCATAACGGGCACTTTTTCAGTATACGATTGATTGGCCCGAATGAGGTTTTCCGATGGCAACGATTCGACAGCAAGATTTCATTGATAGCATCGAGGATGCGCTCCAGTTTATTTCTTATTATCACCCTTTAGATTTTGTTAATGCCTTAGCTGAGGCGTATGAAAAAGAGCAGTCTGAGGCGGCGAAAAACGCGATTGCGCAAATGCTTGTGAATTCACGGATGTCGGCACAAGGCCATCGTCCTCTTTGCCAAGATACCGGTATCGTAACCTGCTTTGTAAAAGTGGGCATGGACGTGCGCTGGGACAAAACCGATTTAACCGTGCAAGAAATGGTAGATGAGGGTACGCGCCGCGCATACAACAATCCTGAGAACCCATTACGGGCTTCGATTGTCGCCGATCCGGCCGGGTCACGGAAGAACACCAAAGACAACACGCCAGCGGTGGTGCATATCGATATGGTGCCCGGCGGTGAAATCGAAGTCATGATCGCCGCCAAAGGTGGTGGTTCTGAGAACAAGACGAAGATGGCGATGCTAAATCCGAGCGACTCCATCGCAGATTGGGTCGTGGAAACGTTACCCAAAATGGGCGCAGGCTGGTGTCCACCGGGTATGCTCGGTATTGGTATTGGCGGGACCGCAGAAAAATCTGCTGTACTGGCGAAAGAATCGTTGATGGATCCCGTGGATATTCAAGAACTGATCGCTCGTGGCCCGCAAAATGCGGAAGAAGCACTGCGTCTTGAGATATATGAACGGGTAAACAAGTTAGGGATTGGTGCGCAAGGTCTTGGTGGTTTAACCACGGTGGTCGATGTCAAAATACGCTCGCTACCAACCCATGCGGCCTCCAAGCCTGTCACGATGATTCCGAACTGTGCGGCAACGCGCCATGTACACTTCCACTTAGATGGCAGTGGTCCGGCAGACCTACAGCCGCCCAAGTTGGAAGATTGGCCTGATATCACCTTTGAAGTGGGTGATAATGCCCGCCGGGTGAACTTAGACACGTTGACCGCAGACGACGTCCGTGAGTGGAAAATGGGTGAAACTGTATTGCTCAGTGGTAAGTTGCTCACGGGCCGAGATGCGGCGCATAAGCGCATTAAAGAGATGCTGGATAAAGGTGAACCGCTTCCAGTCGACTTCACCAACAAGTTTATTTATTACGTGGGCCCTGTGGATCCAGTAGGTGACGAAGTGGTAGGCCCCGCCGGTCCAACAACAGCAACCCGCATGGATAAGTTCACCGATGTGATGCTCGAGCAAACCGGCATTATTGGCATGATTGGTAAAGCCGAGCGCGGCAAAGCGACAGTGGCGAGCATTGCCAAGCACAAAGCCGTTTACTTGATGGCCGTGGGTGGGGCCGCTTATTTAGTGGCAAAAGCGATTAAACAAGCCAAAGTGGTGGCCTTCGAAGATTTAGGAATGGAAGCCATCTATGAATTTGAAGTGGAAGATATGCCGGTGACAGTCGCGGTAGACAGCGATGGCTCTAATGCCCACGAAACTGGGCCCGCGGTATGGGCGGTGAAGATCGCCGAGATGAGCTAACCCGGGCAAGAACGGCTAGGCCAGGAAACACCTTCTACGGAGCACGGATGCTTCGCCATGCATGGACTAACAAAGAGAAGAACCAATGAGCGTAGAAACAATAATCTGGATAGGGGTTGCGGCCATTCTTGGAATCGCGGTAGGTGCGCTCGCTGTTGGCTTAGGTATGCGGGTGTTGTTGCAACGGGAACGGGCGGATGTAGCCCGCGCCAGTCACGAGGTGGAGTTCGCTCGCAGCAGTGAGCAGCAGGTACGCAACGAGTTACGCGCACTGCAGGAAAAATATGAACTGGAGCAAAAACAGGGGCAGCGTTGGTATACGGAGCTGGAAACAACGCGCACTGGTGCCGAACGTGAACAAAAGCACCTAGAAGAAAAACTCGAGTTATTGCAACAAAGCGAAACCCGCTTACAAAAAGAATTTGAGAATCTCGCCAACCGGATTTTCGAGCAAAAATCTGCGGCCTTCGAAACGCGACAAACGCAAACATTAAGCGCTACTTTAAAACCATTAAAAGAGCATCTAGATACCTTCCGCAAGCAGGTCAATGAGCAGTTTACTGAGGAAACCAAGCAGCGCTCGAGTTTGCAAAAGGAAATTCTCACGCTGAAAGAGCTAAACCAGCAAATGGCCAGCGAGGCGGAAGCCTTAACCCGAGCGCTGAAAGGCGATTCCCGACAGCAGGGAGCGTGGGGCGAGCTGGTACTCGAACGTATTTTGGAACAGTCGGGCCTGCGTGAAGGCTATGAATACGATACCCAGGGCCAGCATCGCAGCGATGAGGGCAAACGCTATAAGCCTGATGTAATCGTGCATTTACCCAATCAGCGCGATGTAATTATCGACTCCAAAGTAAGTTTGGCGGCCTACGAGCGTTACTTTAATGCCGACGATGATGTGTTGCGTGAAAAAGCACTGGCGGAGCATGTCACCTCATTACGGAATCATATCCGTGAACTAGGTAAAAAGAACTATCAGCAGTTAGAAGGGGTACGCACCCTCGATTACGTGTTGTTGTTTGTACCGGTAGAGCCTGCGTTTTTATTGGCGGTGGATCGGGATCCCGAACTGATTCGTTTGGCCCTAGACAATCAGATTATGCTGGTTAGCCCCACCAACCTATTGGTGGCGCTGCGCACTGTGCATAATATTTGGCAATATGAACACCAAAGCCAAAATGCTCAGCAAATCGCAGCGGATGCGGGAAAACTCTACGATAAGTTTGTCGGCTTCCTCGAGGACCTTAGCAAGATTGGCAACTCCCTCGATACCACGCGCAAGCATTATGACAGCGCGCTCAATAAGCTCTCGACGGGCCGCGGTAATATCGTTGGGCGCGTGGAGAAATTCCGGCAATTAGGTGTGAACCCAGGCAAACGTATTGATCAAGCCTTCCTCAATGATGAAGATGACGACGATACCGATACATTGCCCGAGACACCTGCAAAAGATTGATGCGTACTGAGTGGGCGAACCCAACCACAGCGGAAATACAGCTGCTGTAATCGGCAAGGAATAAACCAAATGCGAATCGCCTGCTGACTCCAGGCGATACGTAGATCGATTTGAAATCCCTTCTGTTCAGGCTCTAGCAGTAAACTTTGTATCAATAGATTCCGTTGCTCTGGTAAATACCATTGGGCGAAGCCTTGCAGGGAATAGCTGGATGCTTGCTGTTCCCCGTGCATGCGAGCCGCGTATTGACAGAATTGAACGCGAGTAGCGCGCGGGTGAACACAAATAAAACCGAAAGGGCGGCCTTGCCGTACCTGGTGATGATGTTGTTTGCTGCCATTGCTATAAAAATAAGGCCGTTCTTCGACTTGTACAGGATTGATTGGGTGTTCCGGGATCACGACATCCATGTCTAACCTCGCCATTCACTAATGAGTGGAAGAGGTTTTTCTGTGCCCTAGTAAAACCTCTCTGTGAAGCATGAGCATAGCGAGCAATTCGAGGAAGAAAAATAGCGAAAAAGGGAAATACGCGATTGCGGATAGGGCTAAAAGGTCGCGCCTAAAGTAAGCATCACACCACTGAAACCAAAGAAGGTTATTTCTGCCACACCCCAGCCATAACTGGCGCCCACCATGGGGATAATTGCCGGTGCAATACCGAACTGGTTAAACGGAATTTTATCGCGATATTCACCGCGATAGCCATGAATTAGCCCTGCAGTAATCTTGGCGTAAGTTTGAATTTCGTTATAGCGAATGAAATCCTGACGCACGCCTCCATAAAGATAGATTGATTTCTGGTCAAAAGAATTGCGAAACCAAGCAGCGCCCGCGAGCGGGCGTGCATTTCCCATGTGGTCGTGGAATGCGTGGAAGTAGTTGGGTTCAAAACCATCACCGTACCACTCAAGACCAATGAGATTTTGAGTGTTGTTGTGTTCAGGCTTTGGGTTGAAATGGGTGGTAAACACGGAGGTATGCAGTTGAAACCGAAACTCTTCACCGTTTGTTGAGGCTATGGTTGATGGATCATCATCGGCACGGGCTGTGCCCGCCATACTGAAACTCAGAATGAACAATACAATGACAACGACATGTTGATTCTTTGTCAGGTACATTAGCAGACCCATTTCCTTACTTGTCCTAGAGCGACGGCAACTCACTCATATCCATGATGATGTGGTGCGCCAATCCATGCTGCGAATAATGATGACACGAACCAGATCAGACCAGATCTTAAAAGGACTAACAAAACGGTGCAAGGAATATCGTGTAAGGAAATTGTAGAGATGTTGTCTCATCATGCCTTTTCGCTTTACACTGAGGAATGAAATAGGCATTCACTAGGCACCTGAATTGCATTCTTGTGCTTGGAAATCTGGTCATAATCATAAGTATAACAGGGGCTATGTCCCCTTAAACGGATTTCATGCGATTACAACATATTAAGCTTGCGGGCTTTAAGTCCTTTGTGGATCCAACCAAAGTCGCCTTCCCCGAACAAATGACCTGTATTGTTGGGCCCAACGGCTGTGGTAAATCCAACGTTATCGATGCAGTGCGCTGGGTGCTGGGTGAAAGCTCAGCGAAGAATTTGCGCGGTGATGCCATGACGGACGTTATTTTTAATGGTTCACAGTCGCGCAAGCCCGTGTCCCAAGCCAGCGTTGAGCTTGTATTTGATAATAGTTCGGGCCGTGTGCAGGGGGAGTTTGCTAGCTTTAATGAAATTTCTGTTAAGCGAATAGTGACTCGTGATGCGCAATCTACGTATTTACTGAATGGCACTAAATGCCGTCGACGCGATATTACCGACTTGTTCTTAGGTACCGGTTTAGGGCCGCGTAGCTACGCGATTATTGAACAAGGGATGATTTCCCGTTTAATCGAATCCCGGCCACAAGAACTGCGGGTATTTATTGAAGAAGCCGCGGGTATCTCCAAATATAAAGAGCGTAGAAAAGAAACCGAAAGCCGGATGAACCGGACACGCGACAACCTTGAACGATTAGCCGATGTGCGGGAAGAATTAGGGCAGCAACTTGCTAAATTACAACGGCAGGCGGCAGCGGCGCGCCGGTATCAAACACTTAAAGCTGAAGAACGAACGTTAAAATCCGAGTTACAAGCCCTGCGTTGGAACCAATATCAGCAGCAATGTGATCGCCTTGAGCATCAGGTACAGCAAGAAGAAGCGGAGTTGCAAAAGTGGATTGCAGAACAACGGGGCAGTGAGCGTGGGCAGACTGAGCTACGTGAGCGCGAAGCCGATTTAAAAAACCAGGTGGATGCGATTCAACAACGCTTCTATCAGGTGAACAATGAAATCACTAAATTAGAGCAGCAGATTCAGCATACACGCCAACTTGCCCAACAGCGGGAACGCCAAGGCCACGAATACCGCGCTCAATTACAACAGTTAACCGCACAATATGATGCCGATCACGAGCATGTGCAAACGCTTGCAGAGCGTATTGCCGACCAAGAGTTTGCGCTCAATGAACTCAATGAGTCACTACATATGGCGGAGCTTGCACGGGACGATGCGGAGCTGCGTTATCAAGAATGGCAGGAAAGCTTCCAGTTGTTTCGCGATGCTCAAGCAGAACGCAACCGTGACCTCACGTTGCTTACGGCAGAGATTAAAGCTAACCAAGAGTTAAAAGAACGCATTGCTCGGCGTCTCGAAGCTATTGCCATGGAAATTGCAGATATTCCGGAGTTTGATGCGCGCGTGCTAAAAGAATTGGCAGTGCAAGTCGAAGACCAAGCGGAGCGGGTGACAACACGTCAAGCAGACTTACATGCCGGCAACCAAGCGTTAACTGATCTCGATGCTAGATTGAATGAACGGCAGGAACGGTTGCAACAAGAACATCATAAGGCGCAGCAAGCCGCCGGTCGGATCGCCTCGCTGGAGCAATTGTTAGCCACAACAGAGGCTCCTTCGGAAGACCCCGATGATTGGCTTTCTGGGCAATCCAGTATTGGCATGTTACGGGAATTATTGGATATTCCAGAGCGTTTTCGTGCTGCCGCACAGCAGGTATTAGACCCTTGGTTAGCCTTGCCAGTGATCACCGAGTCGCTACCGCAACGGCAATTCCAGCAGGGAGTTTTAGTTGCGCTCGAAAGCGCAGATAGCGTAGGTAGCGGACATACGGATCAGGATCTGCGAGCGTTTGCTGATGCGCGTATCCATAGCCTGTCGCTATTACAGTATTTTGCCGTCGCAGATGATGTAGCTGCTGCAGATAAGGCGTTGCAGGCGCACTCAATATTACTTGCCGTGTTATTGCCCGACGGGGAGGTGCGCAGTCGTGATTGGGTGGTAAAACGGGGGAGCCATCAGGAAACCGCGTTAGATTGGCAGGCACAATTACAACAGCAACAACGCTTAGCAGAAGAGGTGGCTAAGGGGATAAGCACCGAAGAACAAGCCATCGCTGAACTGCGCACTCGGATAACGCAGCAAAAAGAAATTATCAGCCAAGGGCAAGATGCTTTGGCGGAAGCGCGTGAAACCCACGTACGTTTGAGTGAGCGGCTGCACACCAGCGAGCGTGATCAGCAACAACACGCCCAGCGTAGCGAACGTCTGCAACAAGAGCAGGCGGATCTGCAGGCACAGATGCGCACCCTCACTGAGCAGTTAAGTGAAGCGCAGGAGCGTTTGCAACAATTGTCTGATGCACAACATGAATCCGCGCCTCAGCTGGAAACCCAACAGCGCGAGGGCGAGGCTTTGCAAGGAGCACGTCAAAGTGCTAATCAGCAGTGCCAATTACTACAACAACAGCGGCACGAAGCGCAATTATCGTTGTCACAACAACAAAGCAAACAAGAAAACTTGCAACAAATGCTGGCGCGTATTGCGCAACAGAAAAAAGATATCAGCGAACGTTTAGCGGAACTTGAAAGCGACGATGAAGATGCGCTTGAAGTGACGATGATTGAAGAAGACTTGGCGGTGCAGTTGCTACAGCGCGAGTCGATTGAGTCAGAGCTGCGCGACGTGCGCGAACAATTAGCTGTGGTAGTGACAGACCTTGGCGATTTGAATAAAGGGCAAAGTGCAGTGCTGGAGCGTATTGCGCGGCAACAAGAGCGGGTGCAAAGCGGAAAACTTGAGCTTGCTGCTGCGCGTGAGCGGGGACATGCGCTACTCGATGCCTTAAAAGAAATGAATGTCAGTTTGAAGTCTGTACTCGAGACGATGCCGGAACATGCTAATGAGGCCCAATGGCAGAAACAGCTCGATGATGTGGTGCGCAAGGTCAGCCAGCTTGGCGCCATTAACCTTGCCGCCCTTGAAGAAGTAGAAGTGCAGGCGGAGCGTAAGTCTTATTTGGATGCGCAACATGAAGATTTAACGGCGTCGCTACAAACCCTCGAAGATGCGATTAAAAAAATCGATCGGGAGACCCGTCAGCGCTTTAAAGTGACTTATGATCAAGTGAACCACGACCTTCAGCAGCTGTTTCCAAAGGTGTTTGGTGGCGGCAATGCTTATTTAGAACTGACGGACGACGACCTTTTGGAAACCGGTGTGACTATTATGGCGCGGCCGCCGGGCAAGAAAAACAGTACGATTCATCTGCTTTCTGGTGGTGAAAAGGCGTTGACGGCATTAGCATTGGTGTTTGCTATTTTCCGCTTAAACCCAGCGCCATTCTGTTTGCTCGACGAAGTCGATGCCCCCTTGGATGATGTGAACGTGGGGCGCTTCTGCCGCTTGGTCGAAGAAATGTCAGAAACGGTACAATTTATATATATTAGTCACAATAAGATCGCGATGGAGATGGCGACGCATTTGTCGGGAGTAACCATGCAAGAACCGGGCGTATCACGCCTCGTGGCGGTGGATGTCGACGAGGCCTTGGCGCTAGCGGATGCTCCCGCATAGCAGCGGGAACGCGAGGCCTACACTTTAATAAGCGTGTAACAAGTACAGAAAACACGATAAATTCCGTGAATGACGGGTGTTATTGCAGAATAAACCCATTACAATCAATGAAAGAAGCTGACGGATAACAGGTAGCAGCAATGGATAGTTTACGAGTCATACTGATTTTAATTGGCATTGCCTTAATTATCGGCTTAGTTGCCCATGGGTTGTGGACGTTGCGCAGTAATCAGCAGCGCAGTGGTGATATCAAGGGCCAAGGGTCGAGCAAACGGCAAAAGGGTGCTCAAGCAGATTTATTAGACGGCAGCGATACCACCGAGGCAGATTCAGGGAGCTTTGATGAGCTGGGGTTAAGCAAGGTTCGTATGCGTCCAAAACAAAATGCACCGGCAGCATCCGCAGAACAATCGGCAGAACAACCTACCGAGAAAACACCCGACCATAGCTCCGAGACCATCGCGGAAGTGGAAGCGAAGGCGCAACCTGAAATTGCCGCGACCTTGCGCTCGCGCCCCGATGACGAAGAACCAGAATTGCCTTCATTCCGAGCTGAATCTCGGGATTCGTCGTCGAGTCAGGCAGCGGCCTCGTCCACACCTATTCGTGCGGAACGCCATGATAAACCTGAGAAGAGCGAAACGGTTGAGCAGCTCAATATCGGTCTGCCAGAATCAGAAGTGAGCGAGGAAGACGCGGAAGCTCCTAAAGAAGAAGTAATTACGTTGTACGTGTCCGGTGATATTCAAGGCACTATTTTGCTGCAAACTGTTACAGAATTAGGTTTGAAGTTTGGCGATTTGGATATTTTCCATCGCTACGAACAACCATCTGGGCGCGGACCTTTGCTGTTCCGTATGGCGAACATGTATAACCCCGGTACGTTTGATTTGGATGATCTCGAGAACTTCCGTACCCGCGGTGTAGTGCTCTTTATGGCGTTACCGATTAAATACGACGGTCATAAAGCCTTCACCATGATGTACAACGCGGCAAATAAAATTGCCGAGGCGATGCCACGCGCAGCGGTGTTAGATCACAATCGCAACCCTATGACTAAACAGTCAGTACAGCATACCTACCAGCGCATTCGTGAGTTTGAACGGCGCCAACGTTTGGCGGGATTACGCTCATCCTCATCGTAGTTGCGCAGGTGAGAAAAGAGGCGGCTGCGGCCGCTTTCTTTTATTTCAACGATGGTTTTTAGCACGAGTATCCTATTGCATGACAGACACAAATTCCGAGCAAATTGCCAACCAAATTGAGGCATTGCGGGCCCAACTTGATCAATACAACCACGAATACTACGTGTTGGATCAACCGTCGGTGCCCGATGCGGAATATGACCGACTATTTCGAGAGTTGCAGACCTTAGAAGCGGCATATCCTGAACTGGGTTCTGACACCTCGCCAACGCAACGCGTGGGAGCACCTCCCAGTGGAGCATTTCGCGAAGTGGAACATGAAGTGCCCATGCTCTCGCTGGATAATGCCTTCGATGCGGATGAAATGGCGGCATTCGTGCGGCGGGTCAGCGACCGTGCTGGTGTTGCCGCCGAAGCGCTGCGTTGGTGTGCAGAGCCCAAACTCGATGGTCTCGCCGTAAGCTTGCTCTACGAGCATGGCAAGCTGGTGCGGGGAGCGACCCGAGGTGACGGCTATCGCGGTGAGGATATTACCGCTAATGTAAAAACCATTCGGGCTATTCCCTTGCACCTCCGGGGCGACTTTCCAGATCGCTTGGAAGTGCGTGGTGAAGTATTTATGAGCCGGGTGGGTTTTGAGCGAATGAATGAGCAGGCGCTAGCCGCAGGTGAAAAAATATTCGCCAATCCGCGCAATGCCGCGGCAGGAAGCTTGCGCCAATTAGATTCGCGCGTCACAGCCAAACGTCCGCTTCAGTTTTATGCCTATGCGATGGGTACGGTGCAGCCAGAGCGTCAGTTAGACGACGATAGCCACTACCAACGACTGTTACAATTGCGGGAATGGGGCTTCCCTGTGTGCCCAGAAATTGCGCAATTAGACCATAGCGATGCCTGCTTTGATTACTACACTCAAATTGGTGAGAAGCGCGACTATCTGCCCTACGAAATAGACGGTGTGGTGTTTAAGCTCGATGCCGTTGATTTGCAAGAACAGCTTGGATTTGTCTCACGAGCACCGCGCTGGGCTATTGCTTTTAAATTCCCCGCTCAGGAGCAGCTTACGTGGCTCCGAGATGTAGATTTCCAAGTGGGCCGTACCGGTGCTATTACCCCAGTAGCCCGTCTGGAGCCGGTCGAAGTGGCTGGTGTGGTGGTCTCTAATGCTACTTTACACAATGCCGATGAAATTGCCCGCCTCGGAGTTCGTATTGGCGATCGCGTGATTGTACGGCGAGCTGGAGATGTCATTCCGCAAGTGGTTGGGGTGGTGCTCGATGAGCGCCCTGAACACACCCAAGCTGTAGAGTTTCCGCACGAATGCCCCGTGTGTGGTTCTGCGGTAGAACGGGTAGAAGGAGAAGCTGTTGCGCGCTGCACCGGTGGATTGTTTTGTGCCGCTCAGCGCAAGGAAGCGATAAAACACTTTGCCTCACGAAAAGCCATGGATATTGATGGTCTCGGGGACAAGCTGGTGGAGCTTTTAGTGGAGCGCGAATGGGTAAAGCACCCAGCCGATCTCTTTCAGTTAAGTGCGCGCGAATTTGCCTCATTACCGCGCATGGGTTCAAAATCGGCGCTCAATCTCGTGGATGCATTGGCGAAAGCGCGTTGCACAACCTTGCCACGCTTCCTCTACAGCTTGGGGATTCGTGAAGTAGGGGAAGCTACGGCCCAATCCTTGGCACTGCATTTTGGCAATCTAGACGCCATTATGCAGGCCAATGAAGAAGCGTTGCAGCAAGTACCTGATGTTGGGGTTGTGGTGGCAGAACATATCTATAATTTCTTTCGTGAACCCCATAACCGCGAAGTGATTGATGCTTTAACCAGCGGTGAACATCCGGTTTCTTGGCCGGATATTGAAGTAAAAGCGGCGGATGAGTTGCCATTGCAGGGGCACACCTACGTGCTTACTGGAACCCTAACAGAAATGACTCGAGACGAAGCTAAAGCGGCGTTACAAGCGTTGGGCGCAAAAGTGGCGGGGAGTGTGTCGAAGAAAACCACGGCGGTTATTGCTGGCGAAGCGGCGGGCTCGAAGTTAAGTAAAGCTGAAAGTTTGGGTGTCCCGATTCTTACAGAAGCGGAATTGGTGGCGCTGTTAGCTAAAGGATAATAGTAATACCGAAGTTGGCAATACCAAACATACCGGTGATACACATGTGGATGGATTTCCTAATGGAAAACCCGACATAAAAAAGGGGCGCGTGATGCGCCCCTTTGTTGTTTGTTCGCCTACCTGCAATTTAGATATTAACTCGTGTCACATCCACATGCAGGGTTAAACGCTGGCCCGGCTGGAGAAAGCGGTCACGACTAATTGAATTCCACTTTTCAATGTCGGCAATGCTCACCCGAAAACGCGAGGCAATGCGCGCCAGGGAATCGCCCGAGCGCACTTGGTACTGAATAGTGCGCAGTACAGGCGTGCTAGCTGAGGCGGTGGTACTGGCCGTCGCGGCTTGCTGGTTTTGCCAAATCACTAGGGTTTGTCCCGGACGCAACATATCGCCTGGGGCCATATTATTCCAACGTGCGAGATTGGCTACCGTCACACCATACTTGCGTGATAGATCCCACAAAGTGTCGCCGCGGGTTACTCGGTGCTCAACGCGGGTACCCTGACTACTGCGGCCTTGGGCGGATGCCAAGCGTTGTTCTGCACTCAAGGTGTAACGCTCGAGATCTTGGCTTGCCACAGGGATGAGCAAATAATCACCTCGGCGGATCATGGTGCCGGTAATATTATTAAACTGCTGAATAGCGGTTGGTGTGGTGTTATACCGGCGTGCAATAGTGATTAAACTTTCACCTGAACGCACTTGATGGCGTTCCCATGCTAACCAATCTTTCGGATCCGAGTTCGCCATAGCCGTGCGAAAATCACGCGCCCGCTCAGACGGCAACAGTAAGGTATGTGGGCCATCTGGAGCAGTTGCCCACCGGTTGTAGCCAGAATTGTAACGGTGCAGTTCTTCTAAACTCATACCGGCCATTTCTGCCGCTAAAGCAAGGTCAATTTGCTGACCCACATCAACAATCTCAGTCACCGGCTGATTTGGAATATAGGGCCAGGTTACTGCCCATGTCTCACTTTCTTTCAGGAGTTCAGCGAGAGCAAGAATCTTAGGTACATAGTTTCGAGTTTCCCGTGGCAAGTTATCTAGCGACCAGAAATCGGTGCCTTTGCCCGCTTGTTCATTACGGCGCATGGCGCCAAGCACACGGCCTTGCCCGCCGTTATAGGCAGCGAGAGCGAGGAGCCAATCACCATTAAAGGTTTGGCCGAGTCGATCGAAATAATCGAGGGCGGTCGTGGTCGCTGCCATGACATCGCGGCGGCCGTCGTACCACCAGTTGATGTCGAGGCCATAATGACGGGCCGTACTGGGGATAAACTGCCAAATACCACTGGCGCGACCATGGGAATATGCAAAGGTATCGTAGGCACTTTCAACCACGGGCACGAGAACAAGCTCGAGGGGGAGATCGCGCTTTTCAATTTCTTCAACAATCAGATGTAAAAAGGGTGCGGCCCGCTGTGCGACGCGATCGATATAGCCTGGATGGCGTAAATACCAATCACGATGGCTTTGTACTGCGCTATTATCGGGTACCTCGATGACCATTTGCATGCGTACGCGGTCCCAAATATCTGCCTGAAGTTGTGGCGGTAACTCTTTTTCCTGACGTACCACATCGGCTTGCACTGGATGGACTAACGCATAGCGCTGTAGCCCTTCTTGCAGTGGGTACTCGGCTTTGCTCGCAACTTCTGGCTCAACGTCGCGATCCGACGTACCGGTAAGTTGACAGCCTGATAAACCAAGCACAATAGATGCGGCGAGAATGGCTCGCTTCATGAAATCCCCTAAAACTTATTGATGGTATAACGCATGATCGAACGACTTCTAGGGTCGTTATGATCACCGTGTGCTGTCTTGACTACTTTCTAAGCAACACCTTCTGTATGTGTAGCGCATAAGCTCTCGTTCGGTCGCACATGACAATCGAGCGCGACCCGAAAGCGGCTTAAAAGTGCGCATATTTTAATCAATCAGAACGTATCTTTCCAGCGACGAATGCTGGCAAACACCTCTTCGGGTGTATTTAACGCGCGTTTTTCTTTTAATTCCGCTGCGTTACGCACGAAAGATTTTTCTACCCGTAAAAACGGATTCGTGGCCAGTTCCTCGGCCATACGCGACGGCAGGGAAACCTTGTTTTCCGAACGTAAACGCGCAACCTGTTGTGCGCGTTCATGAATTGCCTGATTTTCAGGCTCTACTGCTGCTGCAAAACGCAAATTAGCGGCAGTGTATTCGTGAGCACAATATACCTTTATTCTTGCCGGAAGTGCGGCTAGTTTTTGCAAAGATTGGTAAAACTGGGCGGGTTGCCCTTCAAACATGCGTCCGCACCCGGCAGCAAATAGGGTGTCACCACAGAATAAATGGGTGTCGTTATAAAACGCAATATGGTCGAGGGTATGCCCTGGGCATTCAAGCACGCGCAATTGCAAGCTACCGTTGAGCAGCTGAATTTCCTCGCCCTCACGCAATGGGTGCGTTACGCTGTCAATCTGGGTGCTGTGAGGGCCATATACTGGGCAAGGGTATCGCTTCAGCAAATCCTGAACGCCGCCGGTGTGGTCCCAGTGGTGATGGGTGAGAAGGATGGCTTCGGGAACAAGGTTTTCTTGTTCTAGGTATGCAAACACCGGTACAGCATCACCGGGATCGACAATGATACAGGCACGAGTATCCTGCTCAGACTGGTGCTGGTCGATGACCCATATATAATTGTCTGTAAACGCGGGAACGGGATGGATTCGCATATCATTCCTTAACCAACTCAAGAATTCAGTACCAGTATAATGGGATTTTCTATGTGGTTAAAACCGGCGCGTATCGATAATGCGCCTAAAGCACCCAAGCACTGGCAAGAGATTCCACACGGTGGCTGGTGGCGGGATGCGCTGGCGCGCGCTTTAGAGCCCCATTGGGAAACCTTGTTTGGCCATTACATGTTGTCGCTCGGTCCGCTCAGTCATACCCTCCCTAATAGCTGCCGTATTCGTGAACAGTATCGGGTAGGGCCGGGCACCGCCGCTCATGTACATGCAAATTACAACGCGTTGCCTTTTAGCGAAAATACCGTTGATGCCGTACTTATGGCTCATGTGCTCGAATATGCATCGGACCCGCATAGTATTTTGCGTGAAGTAGATCGCGTATTACGCGCTGATGGACATGTGTTGCTCGCGTTAACGAACCCATGGAGTCCAACCACGTTTGCGCGTGTTTGGCCAGCTTGGCGTAAATCCCCGTTGTTAAATACACGTTTGTTTGGACCAGCGCGGGTAAGTGATTGGCTGAATCTTATGCATTACGAAGTAATTCATCAGGGCTATTTTGCTGCGGGTGCGCCAATCCCTGCAATCAATGATCCAGAAAAAGGCTGGGGCTGGTTGATGCGTCAATGGCCTAGCCTACAAGCGGGATATTACATGGTGGCTCGAAAACGGGAGTGGCCTATTACACCGGTACGATTAGGTGCGAGTAATCATCAAAAACAGCGGATTGCGCTCGGTGCGAGCGGTGTATCTACCCGCACTTCGGATTAAGTTAAGCCTGAGCCCAAGGGCTGATTAGCTTTCTTGTGCTAAGTAGCCGTTATCGGTATGGGTCGCTTGATGTGTAGCGGCGTCACGGGCAAGCACATCGCAGCGCTCATTTTCAATATCACCGGAGTGACCCTTCACCCAGTGCCACTGAATGCTGTGGCGCGCTTGAGCGGCATCGAGGCGCTGCCATAAATCAACATTCTTCACTGGTTTTTTCTGACTGGTTCTCCAACCTTTTTGTTTCCACCCTGCCAGCCAGCTTAAAATACCTTGGCGCACGTACTCGCTATCCGTATATAAATCGACGTTGCACGGGCGCGATAGGGTTTCTAAAGCCACCGCGGCGGCAAGGAGCTCCATGCGATTATTGGTCGTCAGTGCATAGCCTTTAGCCAATTCTTTGCGATGTTTGCCGTAGCGCATCACAATGCCATAGCCACCGGGTCCCGGATTACCCAGGCACGAACCGTCTGTATAGATCACCACTTCTTTTTTCTTAGTCATTTGTTCTGTATCGTGGATGCTTTAAGATAAGTGAATTCTTCGCGAGTATACGTGCCCGATGATAGCGGCACAAACTGAGCAGCGTAAAAAAATGGATCAGACACAAACAGAGCACCAACAAGACCCAAAAACCAAACGCCAAATAATTCTGGATACAGAAACCACCGGAATCGACCCGAGCAAGGGCCATCGTATTATCGAAATTGGTTGTGTAGAAATGATTGGGCGCAAACTCACGGGTAATCATTTTCATGTGTACCTGAACCCAGAGCGTCTGGTAGAAGAGGAGGCGATCCGCGTTCACGGAATCACCAACGAATTCCTGCAAGATAAGCCGGTGTTTGCTCAGGTGGTGGATGACTTTCTGGAGTATATTCGGGGCGCCGAACTGGTGATTCACAATGCCCCGTTCGATGTTGGCTTTTTGAATAACGAATTGGCACTGATTGGCTCGCATAAAGGGCGTATAGAAGACATCGCCACAGTGTTTGATACTTTGCCTTACGCTCGGGAGAAATTCCCCGGTCAGCGCAATAGCTTGGATGCGCTGTGTAAGCGATTTGACGTTGATAACGCCCATCGTACTTTGCACGGTGCATTGCTCGATGCTGAAATTTTGGCGGACGTGTACTTGATGATGACAGGGGGGCAACGCAAGCTATTTGTGCCGACCCAGAATCAAAAAGGCAGTGACCACGAAAAAGGCATTAAGCGCTTAGGGCAGGATCGTCTGCCGCTGCGCGTCGTTCAAGCAAGTGCCGCTGAACAAGCCGCCCATGACGCCTATTTGGCGGATATTAAAAAAGAAAGTGGTGTGCTTAAGTGGAGCGAACCGAAACACTAACGCAATCAGCTGGCGTAGCCACATGCAGTGGGAATTGCTGCAATTAGCAGCAAATTAAGATGCTAATTTGTGCGATTGGTTTTTTCCTGAGCAATCAGTCGCGAAAGTGTAAAAAAAGGGGTTGACTCCGCGCGGTCTGACTCGTATTATCCTCGCCGCGTTGAGGGGATGCCCGACAGGTATCACATCACGTTGATTGCAAGTCCCAGTGGAGCGGTAGTTCAGTTGGTTAGAATACCGGCCTGTCACGCCGGGGGTCGCGGGTTCGAGTCCCGTCCGCTCCGCCACTTTGCAAAAACGTACTCAACTAGATTTCAGGTCAGGAGCGGTAGTTCAGTTGGTTAGAATACCGGCCTGTCACGCCGGGGGTCGCGGGTTCGAGTCCCGTCCGCTCCGCCATTTTGCAGCCTTGCAAAATCGCCGACCTGATATCACATCGCCGCACGTGTCGAACTACCCGCTGCAGCGACATCTACAATGGAGCGGTAGTTCAGTTGGTTAGAATACCGGCCTGTCACGCCGGGGGTCGCGGGTTCGAGTCCCGTCCGCTCCGCCACTTCCCTCTCTAAATCTCTAAATCTCTAAATCTCTAAATCTCTAAATCTCTAAAAAAACACCTATAGATACACTTGGCTTTGCCATGGTGCATTTATGTTTTCTGTGTTCGGAAGGCGTATTTGAATCATCAGTTGTGCACTGTGCAACGAAAGAAAATTCATTGCGCAAGAATCCATTCCTTCTGTTGCAGCTCGGCGCTGGAAGGGGCACAATAATCGGCTCTATAAAAATCAATATAAATGAGCGGAGTTTATGACGGCAGCGTCCTTTGTCCACCTGCGTATACACAGCGATTTCTCAATGGTTGATGGCCTGCAGAAGGTGAAACCTTTGTGTCAGCATGTGGCAGATCTGGATATGCCCGCTATGGCTCTCACCGATGAAATGAATCTCTGTGGTTTAGTACGTTATTACCAAACCGCACGTAGTCTGGGTTTGAAGCCTATTATTGGTTGCGATTTCAATGTGCTCAGTGAAGACTTCGCCGACGAGCCATTCCGCCTGACCGCCTTGGCGATGAACGATACCGGCTATAAAAACCTCACTATTTTGATTTCCGAAGCCTATCTGCGCGGCCATCAGTTCGACAAACCCTGTATCGACCAAGCATGGTTAGCTGAGCATGGAGAAGGCTTGATTTTGTTGTCTGGGGCCAAGGATGGAGATATTGGGCGGGCGCTACTGCGCAATCAGCAGAAGCCGTTGGAACGTGCTTTGCAGTTCTACCAAACCCATTTTCAAGACCGTTTTTATCTTGAACTAGTGCGCACCGGGCGACCTAATGAAGAACGCTACTTGCACGGCGCGGTTACGTTAGCGCAGGAATATGAACTGCCGGTGGTGGCCACGAACGAAGTGGTTTTTATTAAACCTGAAGATTTTGAAGCCCATGAAATTCGCGTGGCGATTCATGATGGCTATACCCTCGCCGATACACGGCGGCCGCAAAAATACAGTGACCAGCAGTATTTGCGAACCACTGAAGAAATGCAGGCGCTTTTTGCCGATATTCCCGAAGCCTTAGCGAACACCGTTGAGATTGCCCGTCGCTGTAATGTGAGTGTGCGCTTAAACGAGTACTTCTTGCCCAGCTTCCCAACCGGCGGACTCACCGAGCAAGAATACTTAGTTAAGAAATCCCAAGAAGGGCTGGAAGCGCGACTTAACTTCTTATTTCCCGATCCTGAGGTACGATCCCAGCGCCGCGGTGAATATGATGAGCGGCTGCAGATCGAACTGGATGTGATCAACGAAATGGGGTTCCCAGGATACTTCTTGATCGTGATGGAGTTTATCCAATGGAGTAAAGATAACGGGATCCCCGTGGGGCCTGGGCGCGGATCCGGTGCCGGTTCATTGGTTGCTTATGCACTTAAAATTACCGATCTCGACCCTCTCGAATTTGATCTGCTCTTCGAGCGATTCCTGAACCCAGAGCGGGTCTCCATGCCAGATTTCGACGTCGATTTCTGTATGGACCGTCGTGACGAAGTGATTGACCATGTCGCGGAGCTATATGGTCGTGAAGCGGTCTCACAGATTATTACCTTTGGGACCATGGCCGCAAAAGCGGTGGTGCGTGATGTTGGTCGCGTTCTTGGGCACCCCTATGGCTTCGTGGATCGGATCTCCAAATTGATTCCTCCTACTCCGGGAATGACGCTAAAAGTGGCATTTGAAGAAGAGCCACGCTTGCAAGAGCTGTATGACGACGACAGTGAAGTAAAAGAAGTTATCGATATGGCTCGTCGTCTGGAAGGGGTGACGCGCAACGCTGGTAAGCATGCGGGTGGGGTGGTGATTGCCCCAACTAAAATTACCGACTTTACACCCCTTTATTGTGACTCGGAAGGGCGCTTTCCAGTCACCCAGTTTGATAAAAACGATGTGGAAACCGCTGGTTTAGTGAAGTTCGATTTCTTGGGATTGCGGACCCTAACCATTATCCAATGGGCGTTGGATATGGTGAATGCGCGTCGACGTCAAGTGAATCAAGATCCTATCTATATTGAATCGATCCCGCTTACCGATAAGCGCTGCTTTGATTTACTGAAAAAAGCCGACACCACTGCGGTGTTCCAGTTGGAATCTCGTGGCATGAAGGAGCTGATTAAGCGCCTGTTGCCCGATAGCTTCGAAGATATCATCGCATTGGTGGCATTATTCCGTCCGGGCCCATTGCAATCGGGCATGGTGGATAACTTTATCGACCGTAAACATGGCCGCGAGGAAATTTCTTATCCTGACTCCACTTGGCAACACGAAAGTTTACGGCCGATTCTTGAGCCGACTTACGGGGTTATTTTGTACCAAGAGCAGGTTATGCAGATTGCTCAGGTGATGGCAGGATATACACTCGGTGGCGCCGATTTGTTGCGGCGCGCCATGGGTAAGAAAAAGCCCGAAGAAATGGTCAAACAGCGGGAAGTTTTCCGTGAAGGGGCTGCGAAAAACAATATCGATCCTGAATTGGCAATGAAAATCTTCGATTTAGTAGAGAAGTTTGCCGGTTACGGCTTCAACAAATCGCACTCTGCCGCTTACGCGCTAGTGAGTTACCAAACGCTGTGGATGAAAGTGCATTATCCGGCGGAATTTATGGCGGCAGTGATGTCGGCGGATATGGACAATACCGATAAGATTGTGACGCTGGTAGACGAATGCGAACGCATGGGTCTGAAGATATTGCCACCAGACGTCAACGTAGGCCGTTACAAGTTCACTGTAGATGATGAGCAGCGCGTGGTATACGGGATTGGTGCCATTAAAGGCGTGGGTGAGGGACCCATAGAATCCATTATTGCGGCTCGCCAAGCGGGCGGGCCTTTTACTGATATTTTTGATTTCTGCTGCCGAGTCGATTTAAAGAAATTAAATCGTCGCGTAATGGAAAAGCTGATCAAAGCGGGTGCTATGGACTCACTTGGTCCACATCGGGCGGCTTTACTGGCAACGCTTGAGAAGGCGATGCGTCAGGCCGAGCAGCATGCACACGCAGAAGCCATGGGCCAAAACGACTTATTTGGGGTGTTAGCGTCGTCAAACGATAACCTCGAACACAAGTTTGAGCAGGTAACGCCTTGGCCAGAAGGGGTGTGGTTAGAAGGGGAACGAGAAACTCTCGGCTTGTACCTTACAGGGCATCCGCTGAACCGTTACCGCAAGGAACTGTCGAATTACACCACTGGTCGTCTCTGCGATATTGCCGATCGACGCAAAGCGGAAACCATGTCGGTAGCGGGCTTGGTACTTGACGTTCGTAGTATGATGAACAAAAAAGGCCAACGATGGGCTATTGTTACCTTAGACGACAAAAGTGCGCGAATTGATGTACGCTTATTTAATCAGGAATATGAGCGCTATGCGCCGCTGCTAGAAAAGGACCAGATTCTTTGGTTAAAAGGAGAGGTCCGCTTTGATTCTTTCAGCGGGGGCAATACAATGACCGTCAGTGAAATTATGACGCTGGAACAAGCACGTGCGCAATATGTTCGATCGTTGGACGTGTCTTTGGATTTACGTGGGGAAGAAACGCCCACCACAGCAGCGCTGATTGAAAAACTCCGGGATGCGCCCCGTGGTACATGCCCGGTCAGATTTTTTTGTGCGATCGATGGAGCGAGCGCGACGCTAGAGACAGGTGCCGAATGGTACGTTGAACCTGGCGATGACCTAATTTATCAATTACGGATTCAGTTGGGCGAGGAAAACGTACGACTGAACTTTGATTAACATCTGGAAGCACTGATGAATTTGAATTTTTTAGAGTTCGAACAACCAATTGCAGAGCTACAAGCGCAAATTGATGAGCTACGAGCCGTAGGTGCAAAGGGCGGCCTTGATATCGATCTCGAATCCGAAGTCAAACAGCTTCAGAAAAAGAAGCTGGAACTGACCGAGAAAATTTTCTCTGATCTTGGGGCATGGCAAGTGGCGCAATTAGCGCGTCATCCGTTGCGTCCCTATACCCTCGATTACATCGATCTTATTTTTACCGAGTTCGACGAACTTGCGGGTGATCGTGCGTTTGCGGATGACAAAGCTATTGTTGGCGGTATTGCCCGTTTAGACGGAATGCCGGTAATGGTTATTGGCCAGCAGAAAGGCCGGGAAACCAAAGAAAAGGTGCGCCGTAATTTCGGTATGCCGAAACCGGAAGGGTACCGCAAGGCCATGCGTTTAATGCAAATGGCAGAGCGCTTTAATATGCCTGTGGTCACCTTTATTGATACTCCAGGCGCGTATCCTGGCATCGGCGCGGAAGAACGCGGACAAAGTGAAGCCATTGCACGTAATCTCAAAGTGATGTCACGTTTGAAAGTGCCTACGGTCTGTACCGTGATTGGTGAAGGCGGCTCTGGTGGCGCCTTAGCAATTGGTGTTGGCGATCGGGTCAATATGTTGCAATACAGTACCTACTCGGTCATTTCACCGGAAGGCTGTGCGTCAATTTTGTGGAAAAGCGCGACTAAAGCAGAGTTGGCCGCTGAAGCGATGGGTGTAACGGCGCAACGTTCGCTAGAACTGGGACTGATTGATGAAATCATTCCTGAGCCATTAGGTGGCGCCCATCGAGACTATCAAGAAATTGCAGTACGGTTAAAGCGTCGTTTGATTGATGACCTAGAATCGTTGTCGGGTTTATCAAAAGACGAGTTACTGGAAAAACGTTACCGGAAACTTATGTCTTTTGGCTACTGTTAAACCTGAATCGACACAGCGGGAATCTGAGGTTCCCGAAGATTTATACCCTACCTTCGTTACGATGCTCGACTCGCTTGCTTTGCAAGCGGGTCAACAAATTGTTGTCGCCCTCGGCGGCGGTGCTGATTCTCAAAGTGTACTTGATTTAACCTTGCGCTATCGGCAAGCCCACCCTGAATTTCGCTACTTAGCCATTCATCTTGATCACTTCTTTCATCCCGATTCGCCGCAGTGGGCTGCATTTTTGCGGGAACACTGCGAGCAGGTGGGCATTGACGCCATTGTGGAGCCGCTGACAGTGCCTAGCGGTCCGCGACAAAGTAAAGAAGAGCAAGGGCGCAATGCGCGTTATAGACGCTTAGGCGAGCTTACAGAGCCGAATGCGGTGATCCTATTGGGGCAGCATCGTACCGACCAAGTAGAAACCTTCTTTTTGCAAATGAAGCGCGGATCAGGGCCGAAAGGGCTAGCAGCCATGGCACCTGTGGCCGCTATGCGCAACACTCAGCCAGAATCAGCGAGCAAGACCATTCGGAATGAACGTCGGTTAGTGCGTCCGTTGTTAGATGTTACTAAAGCGCAGATTTATGCCTATGCGCGAAGCCGTCAGGTGCCGTGGATTGAAGATGACACCAATACAGACACCGATATTGATCGGAATTTTATTCGCCACGAGGTGTTGCCGGTATTGGAACAACGTTGGCCAGCGATTCAGCACACAGTGGCGCGCTCAGCGAGCTTATGTGCCGAGCAGACGGCGTTATTGGAGCGGCTGTTAAGCGATCAACTGCGTGTTCGTCTTGAGCCTGAAGGCTTTCGCTTGCAACCAGACTGGTGGGATCTTGATGAGGCCTTACAGCGCGCGTTGCTGCGATCTTGGTTTGCACACAAAGCGCTAACGATGCCATCACAAGCTGTTCTGCATGAATTACAAACGCAAATACAACGGAGTAGCGGTGGGAAGCAGGTGAAAATCACCTGGTCGGGGGTAACCGTGTATCGGCAACGTAAGTGGCTTAAAGTAAAATTGGATAGGAATAACAAAGCGTTATAGAATCTCTGAAATACTCGCTTACACTTTACTTGCAGAACTTCACAAAATATCCTCAATTGTTGCGCTGACGCAAAGCTCCAAATTGCGGATAATGCTGTAATTACTTTCCTATACTAACAACGTTTTGCGCTAATAAAGGGATTCGCCACCATGGCATCAAAGATTACCCGACGTCTTTTACCGTTTCTTATCATCGTTGCTGCGATTTTGGTCGTGATTGTTCTTGTGATCACGCGCGCGGGGCCTGATCGGAGTCCTTCTGAGCGCTTGCCGGCTTTGGTCGATTATCAGTTAATTGAGCGGGAAACGGTGCGCTTTGAAGTGCCTAGTCAAGGCAATGTGAGTCCTCGTTTTGCTACACAAATTACCACAGAAGTGAGCGGGCGCGTCGCTTGGATGTCGCCGAAATTGGTGGCTGGCGGCTACTTCGACGCAGGCGAAGTGATGCTGCGCATCGAAGAGTTTGATTATGAAACCGCGTTGGAGGAAGCCAAAGCAAATGTCGCTCGTGCACAAGCATCGGTGGCAGAAGAGCGCGCCCGAGGGCAAGTTGCCGAGAGTGAGTGGCGCTCCATACAAGCTGGTGATATTCCTGAATTAGGGCTGCGTCGCCCTCAGTTGGCGAGCGAACTCGCTAATTTGCAAAGTGCGCAAGCCCGTTTGGCTCAAGCACAGCGCAATCTCGAGCGGACTCAAGTGCGGGCGCCCTTTGCTGGCGTGTTGCAAAGCCGCAATGTCAATTTGGGGCAATTTGTGTCGGTGAATGCCAACGTGGGTACCTTATTTGGTACAGATATCGCTGAAGTGCGTTTACCGCTGACGGATTTTGATCTCTCGATTTTGGATATTCCAGTGGCGAGCGAGGAGAGCTTTCCAGGCCCGCGCGTTCGCATTCGAGCGGAAGTTGCTGGCCGCACCTATGAATGGCTGGGCTCCTTGGTACGTACCGAGGGTGTCGTGGATATGGGCACCCGGGTGACCTTCGGCGTTGTTCAAATTGATGATCCCTATAATCGATCGGGTGATGTACATCCGGTGCCCCTTACTTTTGGTCGCTATGTTCGCGCCTTTGTCGAAGGCATTGAGATGAGTGATTTAGTTCGTCTTCCGCGTTACGCCATTAATTCAAACAATCAGGTTTGGGTCATTACCGATGAGCGCATTCTCGAACTGCGCAATATCGATGTTTTCCGTTTGGATCGTGATTATGCCTACGTGCGTGACGGCTTAGCGGAAGGAGAGCGTGTCATGCTCACCCAGCTCGATACACCACTTCCGGGTCACCGGGTTCGCATCACGGATGATATCGAGCCACGTGATCGCGAGATCGATACCGCCCAAGCTCAGAACCGGGGTGACGAATAATGGAGACCCGGGAAACAGGCATTATCGCGTGGTTTACGCGCAATCGGGTTGCCGCCAACCTATTGATGATTCTGATTATTGTGGCAGGAATCATTTCTGTATTTGCCATTCGAAAGCAAATCTTTCCCACCATTGATTTAAATACCATTACCGTGCGGGTGATTTATCCTGGTGCTGCGCCACAAGAAGTAGAGCAAGGGGTTATTATTCGCATTGAAGATGCCATCGATGAGGTTCAAGGAATTAAATCCATTCGCAGCTTAGCCCGAGAAGGCATGGGTACAGTCACTGTTGAAGTAGAGAGCGGCTACAGCGTACAGGAAGTGATGGATGAAGTTCGCATGAGCGTGGACGGTATCGCCAGCTTCCCGGCTCAAATAGAACCGCCTATGGTGTACCGTATGCGGCCACAACAACAAGTGATTTGGGTGTCGGTGTTTGGTGATATCGACGAGCGATCCCGTAAGAATCTGGCAAAATCGATACGTGATGACATCCGTTCACTGCCGGGGGTGACGCGGGCCACTGTGGTGGGCGCTCGTAACGATGAGATTGCGATTGAGATATCAGAATACAATTTGCGCCAGTTCGGCTTGTCGTTTCAAGACGTAGTGCAAGCTGTGCGTGGCACCTCAATAGATATTCCTGGAGGCACAATTCGTACTCCTAACGGCGATATTCTGTTGCGTGCGAAAGGTCAGGGCTATACCGGTCGCGACTTTGAGGACATTATCTTACTCCGCCGGGACGATGGCACCCGTGTGCGATTGGGTGACGTTGCCGTGGTGTCTGATGGTTTTGTGGAAAGTCGTTCTTTTGCCGAATTTGATGGTAGCCGTTCCACATTTGTTCGGGTGGACTCAGTGGGCGATCAAGATCAACTGGCGATTGCCCGTGTAGTGAAAGAATATGTGGATGCCCGCGTTCATACCATGCCACAGGGCGTGCATTTAGCACATTGGGGCGACTCCTCGTATTACCTGCAAGGACGTCTCGATTTAATGTTGAAAAACATGTATTTCGGGATTGCATTGGTGTTTATCGCCCTCACCTTATTTTTGCAATTACGCCTCGCATTCTGGGTCATGATCGGCTTGCCTGTGTGTTTCCTGGGCGCCTTGGCAATGATGAATCTGCCCATGTTTGATGTGTCGATCAATATGATCTCTCTATTTGGCTTTATCTTAGTGCTGGGGATCGTGGTGGATGATGCCATCATCATCGGTGAGAGCGCTTATTCGGAGATAGAAGAATACGGAAAGTCTGAAGATAACGTTATCCGAGGGGCAAAGCGTGTTGCGGTGCCTGCAACCTTTGGTGTGCTTACCACCATAGTGGCATTTTTACCCATGTTGTTTGTGGGTGGCACTATGTCGGCGATTTGGGAATCCATTGCCTATGTGGTGATCTTTTGTTTGATTTTCTCGCTGATCGAATCGAAGTGGATATTGCCGGCGCACATTAATGGTATGAAATACTCGAAAACTGCTGAGAGCAAACAAAACGCGTTTCAACGTTTTCGGAATAACTTCGCGGACGGCCTTAAACGCTTTGTACAAAAGCGCTACAAGCCCTTTGCAGAGCTCTGCATTCGTCATCGCTACACCACCATTTCTACCTTTATTGCGCTGATGATTTTGATGTTTGGCTTACTGGCCGGTGGTCATGTTCGCTTTGTCTTTTTCCCAAATATTCCAATCGACTTTGTACAAGCGAATTTAGAAATGCAGCCGGGCACGAATGAAACCCGGACCATTGAAAACTTGCGCACGATTCGAAACGTGCTGTTAGAAATGAATGACGAATATGAAGAGCGCTATGGCAGCCCGATGGTGCGTCACGTTAACGTCTTTTTAAACAGCCCAGAAACGGGCACGATTTTAGTGGAAATGGAAAAAGGGGAGCGCCGCGAAGTGGATGGTTTCGCGGTGATTAATCAGTGGCGAGAGCGGGTGCCTGAATTGGCAGGGGCACGCGACTTAAATTTCTCTGGAAGTATTGGCGGTGGTCCAGGCTATGATGTGGAGTTCCTTCTTAGCGGCACGAATCTTGACGAACTGTCTGGTGCCGCTCGCGACCTGCGCAGCGCCTTGAACGAGTATGGCGGCGTATTTGATATCTCTGATACCTTTGGCATTTCCCGTGAAGAAGTGCAACTGAGCCTACTTCCACAGGCCGATGCATTGGGCTTAACTTTGCAAGATGTCGCCACGCAAGTTCGGTTTGCTTTTTATGGCGCTGAGGCCCAACGTCTCCCCCGAAACGACGAAGAAGTACGGGTGATGGTGCGTTATCCCATCGCGGAACGACGTTCTATCGGTAACCTTGAAAACATGATGCTGCGCACAGCCGATGGTCGCGAAATTCCATTCCGGGAAGTGGCGTCGGCGAGCATGGGTGAGGGCTTTGGTACCATTAACCGCATCAATGGCGTACGCGCCGTAACAGTGCGGGCGCGCGTGGACAAAGATCGGGTTGAGCCTGGCGCTATTGTGCGCGATATTCGTGAAAATTATCTACCGAATATTCTCGAACAGTACCCTAATGTGCGCTTTGGTCTTGAAGGAGCCAGCTTGGATCAGCAACAAGCCATGCGTTCCTTAGGCTTAGGTGCACTTATCGCGCTGATCGGTATTTATGCGCTTATGGCCATTCCGTTGAAGTCGTATGGGCAACCGCTGATGATCATGTCGGTGATACCATTTGGGATTATCGGCGCGATCTTTGGGCACTTTGTATTAGGGATGCCCCTAAGCCTGTTGAGCTTGTTCGGTATTATTGCGCTGGCGGGGGTTGTGGTTAACGACAGCTTGATCCTGGTGGACTATGTGAATAAAACCAAGAATCAGTTTACTGATTTAAGGGAAGCGGTGGTAAATGCAGGTTGTGCCCGCTTTAGAGCCATTGTGCTTACCTCACTGACCACCTTTTTAGGACTCACACCTATTGTGCTAGAACGCTCGTTACAGGCACAAATGGTCATCCCTATGGCGGTATCCTTGGCGTTTGGTATTCTGTTTGCCACTGTGATTACCTTGCTGCTTATTCCGTGTTTGTATCTGGTGCAAAACGATATCAAACGGTACTTCGGTTTCGGCCGCCCGGAAGTGCTCAGTGCCGAGCAGCTTGCTAGCATGCAAACAGAAAATGGCAGTGTGACGCAACCACGCTAAATAAATGAAAGTTCGATGAAGAAAGGGGCATTGCCCCTTTTTTCTTATGGGAAAAAAGCTACACTAAGGCACAGCGTTGTTCAGGATGCTGAACCATTCAAAGGAAATATTTTCATGTTCACAATTCCCTTGCTCGACTTGATTGCCTTTCTCTGGTTTTTAGTGTGTTGGATTGGGTATTCACTTTTTGCGCGTCGTCGTGCCAAAACCCAACATTCCCTCTCAAGTATTTTGTGTACCTTACGGGTGGAGTGGATGGATGCAGTGGTTCATAAAGAACATCATATAGCCGATGCTGCGTTAGTCGGGAACGTTGAGCGCACGGTTACCTTCTTTGCCTCCTCGACGATATTTGTACTTGCCGGTGTACTTACGGTGATTGCATCGAACGACGCCTTTGTGCGCGTGCTCGAGCAGCTGCCATTTACCTATGAACAAAGCCATGGTTTAGTGCTTCTGAAGCTTGCTGGCATCGCCAGCATTATGGTGTTTGCGTTTTTTAAATTTACCTGGGCGGTACGGCAATTTGGTTTTGTGTCTATTTTGCTAGGCATGGCCCCGTCCATTTCCCGCCCTACCATAGAAAAAGCCCAGCGTGATGCCTTTTCCCTTAATGCCGCTAAAGTGCTCGATCAAGCAGGACATGAATATAATTACGGCTTACGCGCCTATTACTTTGCGCTAGCGTATCTATGTTGGTTTGTTTCACCTTGGGTACTTATTGCCTCAAGCATTATTGTGGTTGCGGTGTTGTATCGGCGCGAATACAACTCGCGGGTATTACGGGCGCTATTAGCCACCCATGGTTATGAGCCCGGACCGAAACAAAAAGGTGATTTATAAGGAGTGAATGTGACAGACGTTTTACGTGAAATTCCAGGTGGTAATTTTCTGGAGTTTACCCGAACTCACGAATGGGGCCTGGCCATAGAGGCAAAACAAATACTGGCGAATGGCGTGACCGCTGAAGTATGGGATAGTGGTGTCATTAGCTTTAGCCCTGCGCAGACGACGACACTAGATTTGGTGCTTAGCTGTGCGGTTCACGGTGATGAAACTGCCCCCATTGAAATTGTCGATGACCTGATAACAGAGATTTTAGCCGGCGACCTTGTCCCCACGTGTCGGGTGTTGTTCCTTATTGCCAATCCCGCCGCTGTGAATAACGGCACCCGTTTTATTGAAGAAAACATGAACCGATTGTTTTCCGGCGCCCATAGTAAAGGACCGGGATTAGTGAATCGAGAGCGGGAACGGACAAAGAAAATTGAAGAGTACGTCGGGCGTTTTTTCCAAGGTGCTCCTAAAGGAGAGCGCGAGCGTATACACTATGATATGCATACCGCAATTCGTGATTCCGCCCATGAAAAGTTTGCGGTATATCCTTATCAAGATGGTCGCCCTTACAGCAAAAAACAGCTGCAACTACTCAAGCAGCTCGATGTACCTACCGTGCTATTAAACGATGGGCCAACAACCACGTTTTCCTACTTCTCTGTGAATCGCTTTCAGGCACACGGGTTTACCGTGGAACTCGGTAAAGTTCGCCCGTTTGGTCAGAATGATATGACGCGCTTTGCACAAACTAAGTCGCAATTAGTGCGTCTCCTAACTGAGGGGAGCATGGTGGATGGTGAGTTTGTCGAAGATGACTACAAGATCTACCAAGTGCTGCGGGTGATTAACCGTACCCAAGAAGATTTCTCGTTAAATTTTCCAGATGACGTGGCGAATTTCACAGCGTTCAACCAAGGCGACTTGCTCGCCCGTGATGGCGACAGAACCTATTATGCTGAGAAAACGGGGGAGTCCATTATCTTTCCGAACGCAAAAGTTGCCCTTGGGCAGCGAGCCTTACTTACGGTGATGGCTATTCCCGTAACGCAATTAGATCTGGTCTGAGCAGCGCCTCAACTTTAGGCGAATGCCCTCGGGGTATGAGAAACTAGAGGGCTTTTAGTCGCGGCACAACAGAAAAAAGTAAGCGTGGGTGTATCATCTTTTGTACGCAAGAATCCGGAATGGAAAAGGGATTCTTACATCGGGTATTTGCATCGCCGTTTACGTAAAGGTAAAGTTGCCCCAAATAATTTTTCTTGGGCGTTTCGCGCGTGGTGTGATTGTCGTCACATGCATCTCGGCAGCGCTACATTGCTGAAAAACGATCCAAGTATCAGAAGTTTATTTCCAGAACCGAGCTGACATGGTCAGCCCACGAGAGAAAGCTATGGCAAAGCAAATGGCAAAAGACCCACAGAAAACTGCGGTCACTACCACGCTTGAGGTGATTCCAGCGAATGCACTGGATATCCCCATGTTTCAGGTACTCAAAGAAGATGGCACCGTGCATAAAGGCGCGAAGCTGCCAGATATCAATAAAGAATTAGCCCTGAAAATGTTTAGCACGATGCAGTTTATTCGTGTACTCGATGAGCGCATGATTGCGGCTCAACGGCAGGGACGGATTAGCTTTTACTTGTCTTCATTAGGCGAGGAAGCGGCGGCAATTGGTTCGGCCGCGGCGCTGCAGTTTGAAGATATGATCATGGGTCAATACCGTGAGCAAGGCGCGTTGGCGTTCCGTGGTTTTACCATTGAACAATTTATGAACCAACTTTTTTCCAACGCCAAAGATTTAGGCAAAGGCCGTCAGATGCCCGTGCACTACGGTTGTGCTGCATTAAACTTTATGACGATCTCGTCGCCACTTGGCACGCAAATCCCGCAAGCGACAGGCTATGCGTTTGGTCAGAAACAAAGCGGTGAGAAAACCTGTACCTTGTGTTATTTCGGGGAAGGCGCTGCTTCAGAGGGCGATTTCCACGCTGGCTTAAACATGGCTGCGGTATATAAAGTTCCGGTCATTTTCTTCTGTCGTAACAACGGCTACGCGATTTCTACCCCAGCTTCCGAGCAATTTGCTGGCGATGGTATTGCTCCGCGGGCAACCGGTTACGGGATGAAGGCGATTCGGGTGGATGGTAACGATATTTTTGCTGTCTACGCGGCCACTCAAGAAGCACGCCGGCTGGCGGTTGAAGAGAACGAGCCGGTGCTTATCGAAGCGATGTCGTACCGGATGGCAGGTCACTCCACTTCCGACGATCCAACCGGATATCGGACACGTGAAGAAGAAGATGCACGCCGTGTGCGGGAACCAATGGTGCGGTTCCGCAATTGGTTGCTTAAGAAAGGCTGGATTACCGAAGAAGAAGCGGATGCGCAGCAGCAGTCGCATAAAGAAACTGTGTTGGCCGCTCTGAAAGAAGCAGAGACCGTTCCTGTACCCGCGCTCGAAGAGATTATCGTGGACGTATATGACACGCCGACGCAAGCGCTTCAGGAGCAGCTTGAATCACTCAAAGCACATATTAAGAAATACCCGGATGCCTATCCGAAGACGTCAGGAGGCGTGAAGTAATGGCGAAGATGAATTTACTCCAGGCCATTAATAGTGCCCTTGATGTGGCCATGGCCAAGAATGATAAAGTCAGTGTTTTTGGTGAGGACGTAGGCCACTTCGGTGGTGTTTTCCGTGCCACCAGTGGCTTGCAAGAGAAATACGGGCGTAACCGCTGTTTCAACACCCCATTGGTGGAGCAAGGGATTATTGGTTTTGCCAATGGTCTTGCCGCGCAAGGTAGTTTCCCGGTCGCTGAGATTCAATTTGGGGATTACATTTTCCCAGCTTTTGATCAGATCGTGAATGAAACCGCTAAATTCCGTTATCGTTCAGGTAATGAGTTTAACGTCGGCGGATTGACAATTCGTACGCCATACGGCGGCGGTATCCATGGCGGTCACTATCATTCGCAGTCACCAGAAGCTTATTTTGCTCATACCCCAGGATTGAAAATCGTGATCCCACGGAATCCGTATCAAGCCAAGGGTCTGTTATTAAGCGCGATTTTTGATCCAAACCCTGTGTTATTCATGGAGCCCAAACGCCTCTATCGAGCCGCTGTTGGTGAAGTACCAGAAGACGACTACACCATTCCGCTGGGTAAAGCAGAAGTAGTGCAGGAAGGTACCGATGTCACAGTCGTCGGTTGGGGTGCTCAGGTTGAAGTGATCGAGCGTGCCGCTGAATTAGCCGCAAAAGACGGCGTCAGCGTCGAAATTATCGACTTGCGCAGCATTTTGCCATGGGATGCCGATACGGTCGCCAAATCGGTGATGAAAACCGGTCGTGCGGTAGTGAGCCAAGAAGCGCCACATACCATGGCGTTCGGTAGTGAAGTTGCTGCGACGATTCAAGAACAATGTTTCTTATACTTAGAGTCGCCGGTTATGCGGGCATCAGGATTGGATACGCCGTATCCGTTGGCCCATGAGAAAGAGTATTTCTCAGACCACCTGAAGACCTATGAAGCCATTAAACGGTCACTGAACTACTAATAGGAGCAGACATGAGCACGGATTTCATTTTGCCAGATATCGGTGAAGGTATCGTAGAGTGTGAAATCGTCGAATGGCAGGTCCAAGAAGGCGATTCAGTGAAAGAAGATCAGGTGGTGGTGGAAGTCATGACCGATAAGGCTGTGGTGGAAATTCCTGCCAAGTTCGACGGTATTGTGACCAAACTGTATTACGCCAAGGGTGATATTGCTAAAGTTGGCGAACCATTGTTTGCCATTGATGCGGAAGGCGGCGATGCAGGTAAAACTGCAGAAAGTAAACCACAACCGAAAGCGCCTGCGGATTCTTCTACTGAAGAAACCAAGCAAGTAAAGCAGCCTGAATCCAAGTCGAGCGCCGCAGCATCTAGCGGTGCGCTCAACGACTTTATCTTACCGGATATTGGCGAAGGCATCGTTGAATGCGAAATCGTTGATTGGCGCGTGAGCGAAGGCGATACGGTGGAAGAAGACCAAGTGGTGGTGGAAGTGATGACGGATAAGGCCGTTGTTGAAATCCCAGCGAAGTCGGATGGTACCGTTGCCAAGCTTTACTATGCGAAAGGCGAAATTGCCAAAGTCGGTGAGCCCTTGTTTGCCCTCGCGGAAGCGGGTGGCGCAAGTGCTGCTAGCAGTGCGTCTGAGCCAGCCAATGCATCTGCACCTAGCGAAAGCAAGCCAGCAGCGAATGAGCCTGCCCGTGCAGCCGGCGGTGAGTTTGAAGCCCCGCAGGCGGCAGCACCAGGAAAAGCCTTAGCGAGTCCGGCAGTACGTCGTCGTGCCCGTGAGCAAGGAATTGATCTCAGTCAAGTGCAAGGTAGTGGGAAGAAAGGTCGGATTCTCAAAGAAGACTTGAGCCAAGCGAAAGCGGGCGCTACAGCTTCTGAGAGCGTGTCTAAGTCATCATCGGCGGCACAAGCATCCGTGGTCGGTGGCAAGCGCACCGAGCCGATGCGTGGCGTAAGAGCGGCCATGGCGCGGCAAATGGCCGAGTCAGTGCGTACAATTCCGCACTTTACCTATGCTGAAGAATTTGATCTTACGGAATTGCGAGCGATGCATGCGCGTTTAAAAGCCCAGTATGCAGAGCAGGGTATTCGTCTGACCTTGATGCCATTCTTTATTAAGGCGATGTCGTTGGCGTTAACTGAATTCCCGATTATGAACGCTCAGTTGAACGACGATGCCACTGAGATTACCTACTTTGACGACCACAATATTGGTATGGCTGTGGCCACGAAAGTGGGATTGATGGTGCCAAACATTAAGCAGGTAAACCAGAAATCATTGTTGGAAGTGGCGGAAGAAGTGAATCGTCTGACTGCTTCGGCTCGTGAAGGTAAAGTCGCGCAAGCGGATATGAAGGGTGGCACTATTACCATCTCGAATATCGGTGTTGTTGGCGGCACGGTAACTACGCCGATTATCAACAAACCAGAAGCGGCGATTGTAGCGTTGGGTAAAGTGCAAAGCTTGCCACGGTTTGATGCCAATGGGGCCGTTGTGGCGCGGGATATGATGACAGCGAGTTGGTCGGGTGATCATCGTATTATTGATGGTGCGACCATTGCCAACTTCAACAAACGCTGGCAGCAATTTCTCGAAGATCCTATGCAAATGTTAACGGTGATGCGTTAACCGACCGCTAGTTCACGGGGCCTTTCCGGCCCCGTGAACATCGTAGCTCACGCGTTGCGTTGGATACGAGCGCTTAATCGTCGATATAAGCGGCACAGAACGGTGTGTCCTGAGCTTCGGCGCATACTTGGATAAACTCATTTTCGAAAAACACAATATCTTCGCAGCGTTGCGCGTAGTTACTTGGGCGTTCGTCCGCTTGCGAAGCGTTTACACACCATTGCATTTCATTGGCAAAACGTAGTTTGTGGAGTTCATCACTTTCTTGTGGAATAGGGCCTGCGCCAGTGCGTAAGCAGCTGTCCCATTGGTAGGTATTCTCAAGCATAAGTGCGCGCATACCGGCTTCAACACTACCGTATACCAAGCTCACCCGCGACTCTTCTAATTCAACAGCTCGGCGGGCGAAGTTTAAGAACGTGCGCTCAGCTTCTTCGTCGTTTGTATATAAACGGCGCTGAAAGGCGCGTTCGAACATAATAAACATATCATTTTGTAACGTGGCAATGCGGGCTTCATGTTCAGGGCCTGATTCTTTAGCCGCTTGAATTAAGTTTGCATATTCTTGGTTGTAGGCTTGGCATTGTAGGTCACGGTCACCAAACATAAGTTGCGCTGGGTCATTTTGCGCCATCGGTGCAGAAAACTGATATTCGGTGATCATGCTGGCACACCAGAAATTAAAACGGTCGCCTGAGCAATGCTCAGCCACGGCGGGTGCCGAAATCAATCCAAATCCGCCAGTAAAACTGCACGTGCCCTCGGCAAGGAATTCCTCTTGGGTGTGGGTTTGTGAGATTTCTTCCCATTTATTAAACATGGCGACCATATGAACTAATTGCTCGCGACCTTCTGCACTGTCACCAAACTGTTCATCGTAGTCGCGAATTGCATCAACGATCTCTTGCAACGCAAAACCGCCAAGTACATAAGGTTGTGCTTCCTGGGCTTCTTGCACGCAGGCTAGTGTATGTTGTGAGCGCCGCTGTTCATCAGCGACGGCGGTAGCGCTGGTTACTACGCTGAATAAACCGCCTGCTAACACGGCACCCAGTGCAAATTGGCTGAACCGAGTGAGATCCTTCAATAACATCAGTCATTCCTCTTTTAATCTTTATTGTTTTATTTGTGTGGCCCACATGAGTGCGCGTTGTTATGACCACAACATGCGAAAATCATTCGCTTTCGTCAAGGCGCTCGCGCACTGGGCGAAAACTTTTTCGATGTATCGGGCTTACACCATGTTCACGCAGCGCGGCTAAATGAGCGGGCGTTGGATAGGCTTTGTGTTGCGCAAAATTGTAATGGGGGTAGGTGTCATGCCAAGCGAGCATTTGTCGATCCCGCTCCACTTTTGCCAATATCGATGCCGCGCCAATGCAGGCTTCGCGTGCGTCGCCTTGTACGATAGCTTCAGCAGGCATGGATAAGCGTGGCACACGGTTGCCATCGATAAGCGCTTTTGTTGGGGTGACCGGCAGGGCTTCAATGGCACGCTTCATGGCCAGCATAGAGGCGTGTAAGATATTGAGTTCGTCAATTTCTTCCGGGTCACATTGGGCTATCGCCCAGCAATAGGCTTTTTCTTTTATTTCGATGCTCAGTTTGTCTCGTTTTTTTTCACTGAGTTTTTTCGAGTCACCAATGCCCTCGATAGGATTGTTCGGATCCAGAATAACCGCAGCGGCAACCACAGGCCCGGCAATAGGACCGCGACCTGCTTCGTCGGCACCACATATCAACAGCTCAGCAGCAAGCAGAGGTTTTCCTGGCATCAGCAACACGCCTTCTCGATGAGCGCTCGAATCTTTTCCTGTCCTGGGCGGATTTGTGAGAGGCTAATAAACTCGTCGGGTTGGTGTGCCTGTTGAATTGAGCCTGGGCCCATCACAATAGTTTCACAACCTAATCCATGGATAAATGGCGCTTCAGTACAGTAATTGGCGGGTTCCGCAGGGTGGCCACTAATGGCTTCAGCCATGCGCACAAGGGCGGCATCCGCTTTGGTTTCGTAACCTGGAATCGGCTCATGCATTGCAATAATTTCCAACGCCCCGGGGTGCCGTGCCTGTAGTGGTGCTAAACACTGCGACAACATTTCATTCAAGGTATCCACGTGCATGCCGGGAAGGGGGCGCATGTCCATGTGAAGTTCACAACAGGCACAAATTCGATTGGCGGCATCGCCCCCATGAATATGACCGAAATTCAGTGTTGGGTAGGGGACTTCAAACGCAGGCTCGTGAAACCTATCACGCATATCCTGCTCGAGTTGTTTTAAATAGCCAATGGCGTCGTGCATGATGCTAATGGCGTTTACGCCGGCGGCTGGATTTGAACTGTGTCCAGAGCGCCCCGTTACTCTGATGCAGTCGGTAGTATGGCCTTTATGCATACGTACTGGCACCATCATGGTCGGTTCGCCAATGACCGCATAGTCGGGTCGCAAATTAGGAAACCGACGTAGTTCCCGAGCCCCAGCCATGGAGGTTTCTTCGTCGGCAGTAGCGAGAATCATCAATGGTTTCTTTAGGCGGCGAAAATCGAGATCGCGAATGGCTTCGATCACAAAGGCAAAAAAGCCTTTCATGTCAGCACTGCCGAGACCATAAAGCTTGTTATCTGCTTCTGTGAGCGTAAAGGGATCGCGACTCCAACGTCCTTCATCCCAAGGCACGGTGTCTGTGTGCCCCGATAGTAATAAGCCACCTTCCCGTGGTCCATCAATGGGATTCATGGTAGCGAGTAGATTAAATTTCCCCGCTTGTCGTTCAAGCTCCTGAATTTCCACTTGAAAGCCCATCGTGGTTAACCACATGCCGAGTAATTCGATCACTTGACGATTGGAAATATCCCATTGCGGTTCAAGGCACGATACAGAAGGGGCGGCAATAAGTTGCCGATACATTTCAATAAAACCTGGCGGGGTGTTGGCCGACATACAAAACTCCGATGAAACGAACTGAGTTTATCCTATCATGCTTCGCGGTGATGCGGGAGCAAAGAAAAACGGGAGTTGCTGTTGGCAACTCCCGTTTTTAAAGGTGGTTCCGTTGGCTGAATTAGCCGGCGGGATACACATAGTTGGCTTGTACACCCAGAGGGATTCCAATGGCCCAGTAGAGCAATAGGAATGCGGTCCAGATAATACCGAGCGCAACACTGTACGGCAGCATCATTGATACTAAGGTACCGATACCAGTGCCCTTCACATACCGTTGACAGTACACCACAACCAATGGGAAATACGGTAACAATGGCGTGATAATGTTACTCACCGAGTCACCCACACGATAGGCCGCCTGGGTTAAGTCGGGCGAGATACCGAGTTGCATCAGCATAGGTACGAAGATTGGCGAAATCAGTAACCATTTGGCGCTGGCTGAACCAACAAAAATGTTGATAATTGCCACCAAGATGATAATCCCAACCAAGGTGACTGGTCCGGGTACGGCCAGAGATTGCAGGAAACTTGCTCCTTTCATCGCTAACAAAATACCCAGATTTGAATCGCCGAATGCTTTAATGAACAATGCACAGAAAAACGCCATGACCAAGTAATAGGCCATGGTTTCCATGGTCTTCGACATCGCCATGATCACATCTTTGGATTCAGTGAACGTTCCTGCAACAAAGCCGTGAACAATCCCAGGTAACCAGAATAATAAAAAGATAATGGGGACGATGGATTGCATTAATGGCGCATCAAAGGCTGCAATTTCGCCGTCGGGGCTCCGTAATGCCGAGCTTTCAGGCCATACTGCGGCTACCAGGAAAGCGATACCTAAAATCATGGTTAAGCTACCGGCGCTAAATGCTTTCCGATCTCGAGGCTGAACTTCCTCTATTTTCGGCATTTCTGCTGGATCACCATCAACTTCGGTGCCTTTTAAACGCGGCTCAATAACACGGTCGGTAAGATACCAGCCCACCAACACCACCACCAACGTGGACGCAGCGGTAAAGTACCAGTTGTTCAGCGGATTCAAGATGATCGTCGGGTCGTATAAACGCGCCGCTTCTTGAGTAATCCCTTGTAACATCGGGTCGATTGCACTGGGAACAAAGTTGGCACTGAAACCACCGGACACACCTGCAAAAGCAGCCGCGATACCGGCCAATGGATGACGTCCAGCGGCGTAGAAAATAATACCACCGAGTGGAATTACCAACACGTAACCTGCATCTACCGCAGTGTGGCTGACAATGGCAACCAAAATAAGAATGGGCGTTAGCATGAATTTAGCGGTGTTGTTCAACAACAGCTTAATGCCCACATTGATAAAGCCACTGCGCTCTGCCACCCCGATACCTAACATCGCCACGAGGACTACGCCAAGCGGTGCAAATGAGGTGAAGGTTGTGACCATGGTGGCAAGGAAATTAGCCATCGCATCAGGGGCAAGTAGGTTGTTCACAACAACCGGGTTGCCTGAACGAGGATCTAATTCGCTATACGAAAATTGGGCAAAAATTAAACTTAAGAACCAAACGATCACGAGAAGACCCGCGAACATAACGGCTGGATCGGGCAGTTTGTTGCCGATGACCTCTACTTTATTGAGGATGCGGTTGAGCAAACCGCTATTGGCTTCTGGAGCCTTATTATCTGCGCTCATAGATGAGTTCCCCGTGGTTATCCACTGTTTTTATAAGGTTAGATTCAACTAAAACCGAGTTAGCATACATGGTTCAACTTCGTTTGAATAGGTTGTGTTTAGGGAGTTTTAACGCCTGTTCTAGGCGCATCGTCGAACAAGGGTTCGCTTCTTGTCTCAATTAGGTAATATAGGGCGCAATGATGATAACAATGATAGGAACACATTCATGATGAAGCGATCCCAGTTACACGTGGTTGCAGCTGCGCTTGTGGCCGTTCTTGGAAGTTCGGCAGCGTTGGCAGTAGATAAAGGTCACATTCGTGTGCACGCAGTAGACCAAGGCAACAGTTTAATTACGATTCAAGATTCGCAACAGCAAGATAGCGTGCGCGATAGTCTAGTTCAGCCGTGGCTGAATGATTTTAGCGACGGCGGCTACACCTTAACTGCAGTAGGTAGTGAAGCGCCTGCCTATGTATTGCGCGTACCGTTGCGCGTGGATCGCTTTACCCAAGGCACTTTGGAATTCAATGAACTCGAGCAAGTGACTGCCTATCTCAATGGCAAGCGTGTGAATGTGTCCGGTGGCAAACTTGAGCTGAATATCCAAACCGGTGATCACAAACTCGTTGTGCTGGCCGAGAATGTATCGGATTGGTCGGGTGTTGATTTTAGCTGGTCGGGTAAAGCCGATCACGATCTGATCGATAGTAGTTGGCCGGAGCAATGGCGTTTGTCGCAGCAGCAGATGTTTGACGCTACCACCGTAAACAGCCTTGAACTGTCCGCTGATGGTCGATTTTTAGTCTGGCGTGAAAGTGGTTATAGCCCAGCGACGGGCAATACTGCGGAGCGCAATTTAGTGATTCGCGACCTCAATGAGGGCCGCATCGCGTTTCGTGTTACCGATCCGAGTGCAAGTCAATTCGCGTGGCATCCACATGAGCACAGCGTGGCTTATGTGAGTGGGCAACGTATTCAGGTGTTATCACTGGAAGATTTATCCTTACGCACGGTATCTGATGAACTCACAGGCGTGAATGGTTTGCGTTGGTTGAACGACACCCAGCTGGTGTTTAACTGGAGCAAAACGGGTGAGAAAGATAACGAGCTGAGCAAGCGTTATCAGGCGTTAGAGGATCGCTGGAGCGCATTTAGAAACAATAGCCAAGTGTTTGCCCTGAATACCGAAACTAAGGCGTTACGGCAATTAACCTCGGCAGCCAACTCTATTGGTTTACTCGATGTGCACGAATCGGGTGAGCGTATTTTGCTGTCTCAACGCCAAGTCGATTACGCGGCACCACCGCACTTTATTGTGGATGTGTTCGAGCTCAACCTTAACACCGGTGAACGCCATGATTTCGGTTCTCATCGTACGTTTAATAGCGCTTTTTACGTAAACAACGATGTGTATATGGTTGCTGGCCCAGAGTTTGGTGATGGCGCAGGTCGCGATCCACGTTTACCGGAAGACAAACTCAGTAATAATTACGACGGCCAACTGTATCAGGTAGGTCGCGATGGCAGCATCCGTGGCTTGAGTCGTTCTTTTGACCCAGCTATCAATGGTGCCATGGCCTTAGGAAATGGCGATATTTTGCTGCGTGTTACCGAACGTGATGGCACTCAACTGTATCGCTATAACCCACAGCGCGAACGCTTTATGGGCGTTAGCAGTGATATTGAAGTCGTCGAGCAGGTAGCGGCTAGCACGGGTCCACTCCCGCGTATCGTGTTTTCAGGTTCAAGCGTCACTGCCCCGCAAAAAGTTGTGCAACTGGATGTGGCGGAAGGCCGCTTGCAAACCTTATGGGATAGCAAAGAGAAGTATTTTGGGCACAATGTGATCGTGCCTGTGGAGCCGTGGAACTTTACCAATAAACATGGCGATACCATCGAAGGGCGCGTGTACTACCCACCAAACTTTGATGCCAACAACAGCTATCCTGCGCTGGTGTATTACTATGGTGGAACCACGCCGGTGCAACGCGGCTTCACTGGACGTTATCCGTTCAATCAATGGGCTGCCCAAGGCTACGTAGTGTATGTGCTGCAACCGACGGGTGCGATTGGTTATGGTCAACATTTTTCGGCGCGCCACGTTAACGCATGGGGTGAGTACACTGCCGAAGATATTATTCAGGGAACTAATGAGTTTCTTGCCGCCCATTCATTTGTAGATGCGGATCGGGTAGGCCATTTGGGGGCTAGCTATGGTGGCTTTATGACCATGCTCTTGGCAACCATGACAGACATCTACGCCGCGTCTATGTCGCACGCGGGTATCAGTGCGATCACCTCGTACTGGGGCCAAGGGTGGTGGGGCTTCTTGTATTCTGGTGAAGCCAGTAAAAATAGTTTTCCATGGAATAACCGCGATCTCTACGTGGGTCAAAGCCCTGTATATCGCGCAGACAAAGTGACCAACCCGATGCTATTGATTCATGGTGACGCGGATACTAACGTGCCACCGGGTGAGAGCCATAATATGTACACGGCTCTTAAATTACTCGGCCGTGATGTTGAACTCGTAGAATATATGGGACAAGACCACCATATCTTGGGGCGTGATGCGCGTTTTCATTGGTGGGATACTTATATGGCGTTCTTTGATAAACATCTTAAAGATCAGCCTGAGTGGTGGAATCACCTGTACCCAGAGCGCGATTAACGTGTGAGCAGATAAGTTGCTTGCAGCGCTTGAAGACATAGTCACGTATTAAAAAGCTGAGGCCCTTGGGCCTCAGCTTTTTTGTGTGGATGAGTAGAACAGCCATGAGGCGTGCTTGGAACTCGTGATTGCTTTATTGCAGCTCGGTATCACCGCTGGCGACGCACACTCCATCAACAACGGTTGCGGAAATCGGCGGCACAATGGCGCAATCTGACATTAACCCTTCCCGTTGATTATAAATAGCCGACCATTCGTTGTAGCGCATGATTAAGGGCTCAATAACATCGGGATCAGTGACTTTGGTAGAGTAAATCAAATATTGGGCTGGACCCCCGCATGGTTTGGCACCAAAAGGCATGACGCGGCACTGGCTTGGATCGCTGGCTTCCGGTACCCCAATGATATACTTCACTTGTGTGCGCAAGGCTTCTAATTCTTCTTTCGTGAAATCATCGCGGATTATGCCTTGCTCTTCCGTGGCTTCATCCTGATCGATTTTGATTTCTGGCTCGTCACCGTGGTACGTGTTATCTGGGGCACAACCGGCAAGTAATAACGCAAAGGCGACGGTGGCAATTGCAGTCGACGTTGGCATAAATTTCGAGTAACGCATAATCAATGTCCTTGTTCTTACGTGATTCAACGGCACATTCAACGGCACATGGTGCAATTGACGTTAGCATGAGTTTATCTAGGAATCATATTTAGTTTGCAAAGGTCGTGTTAAGTGCAAGGGTTGCTTTACTGCTCCCAAGGCGATTTCTTGCGCTCTCTGCCGTATAGATCTTGTGTGGGACATGGCCTAGGGTTAAGATCAAGGATCTGTGCCCGTGTTTTGCCCTGAGCCCGCGGGAAAGCTAAAGCAAAGTGAAGAAGCAGGATATTTAAATGAGCTCAATTCCTCATGTTGATATGTCGGAGTTTGCGAAAGATTTCGACGGATTCGTCCAAACCATCGGACAAGGCTATGAAGTTAATGGTTTTGTAGCGTTAACCAATCACGGCATTCAAACCGATATTATTTTGGATGCACTCGATACGACTCGTGAACTGTTCGCACTTCCTGAAGAGGTGAAATTAAAATATCACTGTCCGGGCATTGGCGGTGCGCGTGGTTATACACCTTTTGGAACTGAAATTGCGAAAGACGCCAAGCATGTCGATTTGAAAGAGTTTTGGCATGTGGGACGGGAAGTGGATAATACCGATGATTATCCTCAGCTCATCCCCAATATTTGGCCGGAAGAGTTACCATCGTTTAAAGAAAAAATGACAACCTTGTTTAACTCTCTAGATGAATTAGGCAACCAGGTCCTGGAAGGTATTGCGGTTTATTTGGGGCAGCCACGGGATTATTTCCGTACTCGAGTGAACAAAGGTAATTCGATTTTACGTCCGTTGCACTATCCGCCGATTATCGACAAAGGCACGCCATCAGTGCGCGCTGCGGCCCATGAAGATATCAACGTGATTACCTTGTTGATTGGCTCGCGTGAGCCAGGACTAGAAGTACTGTCGAAATCAGGCGCATGGGTGCCTGTGACTATTATTGAAGGCGCTATTATTTGTAACGTGGGCGATATGTTGCAGCGTTTAACTAACGGCGTATTGCCGTCGACGACGCACCGGGTGGTGAATCCGCCGGCACTGTTTAATGAAGTATCGCGTTATTCGATCCCGTTCTTCTTGCACTTCAACCCTGACGTGGTGATTGATGCATTACCGCAGTGTGTCACCGACGAGAATCCGAAGAAGTTTCCACCGATTACCGCAGATGATTATCTGATGGAACGTTTACGTGAAATCGGTTTGGTAAAGTAATCCACCCATATTTGGGTAGAGTACGATCATGAAAGGGCGGTTGCTTGGAAGAGCAACCGCTTTTTTAATGAGGTGTTGCTTGAGCGTAGGCAAAAAAAAAGCGCCCCAGAGGATGGGGCGCCAACGTTCGCTTTTTCCATCTACACACACGAGTTTCTGGTCCCCCACAAGGACACAATGAAACCTGAAAAAGCGACTCAGGGTTGCACGATGATTGCGATCGGCAGGGATAAAAATAACCTATTCACGGATATTATCGACGCCGTTTACGCAAACTTTACGGATAAAAAACGCCGCGGCATTTTTGCAGCGGCGTTTTGTTTTCTATCCTACCCGGTGTGTTGGCTACGGGTTAGGCGACGGATTTCGCTTTGGCCTTTACAGGTTTCGGTGGTGCTTGCTCGCGCGCGGCTTTTCCTGCCATCAACTCAGATGAATCGAAGTCGTCCACATTGATGACTTTCAAGCGGCCTTCTTCGGCGCGGGCAAACAATGCCACTTCTTCATCCGTAAGAATACCGAGCTCTTTCCCTTTGAGACCCACTTCGTGTAAGCGCATAAACGGAAGCTTCTCGCCTGAGGCTTTCACTACTTTGTCGTACAGTGGCTCAATGGCGATAATATCCCGCAGTACTTGCTCTACATAACCAAAGGGACCTTTTTCAGATAAGAACTGACCATCCCCCAAACGCTCACGCGCGGCATTTGGTGACATTAACAAGCGTGCCACCTGATGGCCCAACTTATCCGATGGTGCTTTGGTGATGCGGCCAAACGGGAACATCAGCACGTTCAGGAAGCTACCGATACCGCCAAAGTTCTCAAGCATCGCTCGCTGACTTTCCTGAAGTTTGTATAAGGTGTCTTGCATTGCCCAATGTACGAAGGGCAAATCTTCTGCCTGACGGCCTTCATCTTCAAAACGTTTAAGAATGGCCGAACCGATAAAGAGGTAACTCAGCATGTCACCAAGGCGCGCTGAAATGCGCTCACGGCGTTTCAGCTCACCACCTAACACACCCATGGCTACATCTGACATGAGGGCGAGATTGGTGCTAAAGCGTGTCATTTGACGGTAGTACTTGGCTGTACTGTCGTTGGCCGGCGCGCTTACAAAGCGCGAACCACCTAATCCGTACCAGAACGAGCGTACGAAGTTGCTAAATACAAAGCCAATATGACCAAATAATGCTTTATCAAAACGGATCAGACCTTCTTTGCCTTTAATTGATGCAGCTTCCATTTCTTCTAATACAAACGGATGACAACGAATAGCACCTTGGCCATAAATCATCATGCTGCGAGTAAGAATGTTGGCGCCTTCTACGGTAATTGCGATCGGTGTGCCTTGGTAACCTCGGCCTAGGTAATTGTTTGGACCCAAACAAATCCCTTTACCACCGTGAATATCCATGGCGTCGTTCATTACTTCACGCAATTTTTCGGTCATGTGGTACTTGGCAATCGCAGAGATCACCGAAGGTTTTTCGCCTAAATCGATGCCCGTGGTTGAGAAACGCGTTACCGCATCCATCAAATAGGCATTACCACCGATGCGAGCCATGGCTTCTTCAACGCCTTCCATTTTACCGATTGGCAATTTGAACTGGCGACGAATACGCGAATAGGCACCGGTGACCAATGCTAATGATTTTGCTCCACCGGCACTGTTTGATGGCAAGGTGATTGCACGACCCACCGACAAACATTCCACCAGCATGCGCCAGCCTTTCCCGGCCATCTCTTGGCCACCGATAATGAAATCAAGCGGGATGAACACGTCTTTACCCAGAATCGGACCATTGTGGAATGGCACGTTTAATGGGAAGTGACGGCGGCCAATTTGCATGCCTTCGAGATCACGAGGTAATAAAGCACAGGTGATGCCCAGATCTTCTTTCTCGCCGATCAGATTGTCTGGATCGTATAGTTTAAACGCCAAGCCCACCACAGTGGCGATAGGTGCCAAGGTGATATAGCGTTTGTTGAAATTCAAACGAATCCCAAGGGTTTCTTTGCCTTCCCATTGGCCTTTACAGATCACGCCTGTATCAGGAATAGCACCGGCATCTGAGCCTGCTTCTGGGCTCGTTAGGGCAAAACATGGAATCTCTTGGCCTGTCGCCAATCGAGGTAAGTAATAATCTTGCTGCTCTTTGGTGCCGTAATGCTGAAGCAATTCACCTGGACCTAATGAATTAGGTACACCTACCGTACTTGCCAAAATCGTTGAGTGGCCGGCTAGCTTTTGCAAAATGCGCGACTGTGCATACGCCGAGAATTCTAATCCGCCATACTCCTTCTTGATGATCATGGCGAAGAATTTGTTATCTTTCAGATACTGCCAAACGTTCTCAGGCATATCTGCAAGCTCGTGAGTTGCTTCCCAATCATCAAGCATGGTGCATACTTCATCGCATGGACCATTTAAAAAAGCCTCTTCTTCGGCGGTTAGTTTCGGGGCCGGAATGCTGTGTAGCTTTTTCCAATTGGGCTCGCCACGGAAAACTTCGCCATCCCACCAGACGGTACCGGCTTCAATTGCGTCACGTTCGGTTTGTGACATTTCCGGCATAATGGTGCGATAGACCTTCAAAATAGGTTTAGTAAGGAATCCGGTGCGGATAAAGCCAAGATTTAATGGCAATAACAACACACCCGCGATAACCCAAGGTACCCATGCAAATAGGCCAATGGTGGTGCCGATTGCCAACATAACAACCACACCTGCGGTAAATGCGCGTAAAGACGCGCGGTGATACAGTAACGCACCCAGTATTACGAGGGTTGCGATACACCAAATAGCGACACTCATCTTTAACTCCTAAGTTTTGAGGTCTGACCAGTACTTCTAAACTAATTCAAATCATGCGTTAATGCAAGCAATGCAACACGCAAATGCAATGAACTTGTTCTATGATCATAGGTCTGAATTCCCGAATTCGATCACTTATTCGCCACAGGATGGCGCCAATAAAAGGTAGTGTGATGCTGTTAAAGGAGTCTCTACAGGTGTTGCCGCGTAGATTTACAAGCCGTTGGCTATGGATAGGCACGTTGTGTGTGGGTCTGATAAGCGCAAGTATGGGGCATGTAACAGCGGAGGAGTCAGCGATGGTCTCTGAACGGGAACGCGTCGCTAGTACGATTACGCGGCCCTATAAAGCTGAGTATGAATTGAGTCGGCGCGGACGTAGTCATGGTAGTGCAGGACGAGAACTAAGCAAAACAGAGAAGAACGGAAGCCCACAATGGCGTTACGAAACCTTTAGCCGTGCGTCCTTATTTATTCTATCTGATCGTCGCTTTAATGAGACCTATTTCCGTTTGCACGAAGGACAAGTGCAGCCTTTGTCGTTCGAGTATGAACGGCGGGGTACCGGTTCAAATCGCCACTATTCCGTTATTTTCGATCGCGAGAATGCGACATTGCGCCCCACGAATGGGGATCCTGTCGCTGCCGAGTGGCGCGATGACTTGCTCGATGCCAACGCAGTACTGCACCAACTACAGATCGATGTTGCCTTGGGTAAAGCGGAGACGTTTGAATACCACTTAATCGACGATGATGGTTCGTTGACCACCTATGAATTTGCCGTAGATAAGCGAGAGCGCATCGTGGTGAATAATGAGCAGGTGGAGACCGTTCGAGTATCGCGCGTGCGCGATCACGATCGTCGGGAAACTTACTTTTGGTTTGCGCCGGAATGGAACTACACGTTGGTTCGCATGCAACAAATTGAAGGGGGACGTGAGGCCGCGTTAATCAGCCTCAAGTCACTTACATTTTACGATTAATCGTCGGCTGCATAACCATGAGGACCAAGCAGAGTGCCGTCAAGCATGGCCCCTTGCGGAGTCAAGGTTAGCCGGTTGGCACAGAACCAACGGATCACTAACGGGTAAATCCGGTACTCTTGCTCGTGTACCCGTTCTTGTAAGTCTTCAACTTCATCGCCGTCAAAGATAGGCACCCGTGCCTGCAACACGACCGGGCCACCATCGAGCTCATCGGTCACAAAGTGTACGCTCACACCATGCTCTTCGTCACCGGCATCCAAAGCACGTTGATGGGTGTGTAAGCCTTTGTACTTCGGAAGCAACGATGGGTGAATATTGAGAATGCGATCTGCAAAGGCGCTTACAAACACCGGAGTGAGTACCCGCATAAAGCCTGCTAATACAATTAAGTCAGGCTGATAGCTTTGCACACAGGCCACCAATGCAGCGTCGTAATCTTCCCGACTAGCAAACTCTTGATGCGCAAGAACCTCCGTGGGGATACCGAGGTTTGCGGCTTTCTCTAAGCCACCAGCATTGGCGCGATTACTAATCACCGCCACCACATCGCCAGCCATTTGGTTATTTTGGCAGGCCTGCGCGATATTCAGCATATTAGTGCCCGATCCCGAGATGAGCACCACAATACGTTTACGAGTATCTATGCCCATTAGACGAATTCGACCTGGGCTTCATGGGCTTCACGATCGGCAACCGCGCCAATCACCCACGCATCTTCACCTTGATTTTTCAAGAAGCCAACAGCCGTGGCGGCGTGTTCTGCTGGTACTGCAATCACAAGGCCCACACCGCAATTAAAGGTACGGAACATTTCGTCGCGCTGAATATTGCCGTTCTCTTGGAGCCAATTAAAGATTACCGGCCACTGCCAACTATCACGCTGCACCACTGCTTTGCACGAATCTGGAAGTACCCGTGGAATATTTTCTTGGAAACCACCGCCCGTAATGTGCGAAATAGCATGCACATCGATTTCTTTAATTAACGCCAACACAGGCTTCACATAAATGCGGGTGGGTGCCATGAGATGCTCTGCCAGAGGGCGTCCGTGGAATGATTCATTTAAATCGGCACCACTTACTTCAATAACTTTGCGAATCAGAGAGTAACCATTGGAGTGAGGGCCACTGGATGCCACCGCAATCAGAGCATCGCCGGCGGCAACTTTCGTGCCATCGATAATATCGTCTTTCTCTACCACACCCACACAGAATCCCGCGAGATCGTAATCGCCTTCTTCGTACATCCCCGGCATTTCTGCGGTTTCACCACCAATCAGGGCACAGCCTGATTGCACACAGCCTTCGCCGATACCTGCAACCACGTCGGCGGCAACATCAACATCTAGCTTACCAGTGGCGTAGTAGTCTAAGAAAAACAGCGGCTCAGCGCCTTGCACAATAAGGTCGTTCACGCACATGGCTACCAAATCAATGCCCACAGAGTCATGCTTGCCTAAATCAATGGCAAGACGCAACTTGGTGCCTACGCCGTCGGTTCCAGAAACAAGCACAGGCTTCTTATAGCCTTCAGGAATTTCGCATAAGGCACCAAAGCCTCCGATGCTGCCCATCACCTCAGGGCGCGTCGTGCGCTTGGTAACATGCTTGATTCGTTGTACGAGCGCGTTGCCTGCATCGATATCAACACCGGCATCTTTGTAACTTAGCGAAGGTTTTTGTTCGTTCACGACGAGTCCTCTTATAACCTGAATTTCAGGTGGTCGGCGGGGTGAGTGGCTTCCTCGGGCGCATATTTTAACAGCAGCGGGCCTCCGCTTGAATGCTTTATGGAAATTTTTTCGCCTAGGGCTTGTGCCAAGGTTTTTTTCAGCGTCCAATGTTCTACTCTTACATAGTCTTATTTATTTTCAGATCGTCGTGCACAGGTCACGAGTTTATGGCGAATTCCTCTCAGTTTGGAACAGCGAAGAAAACCGATTCAGTGCCCACAGCTGTAATCAAATTAGCCACAGCCGATCATCTTGATGATCTGTTGCGCATTGATAAAGCGTGTTTTCCTTATGATGCGATGAGCCGGCGCAGCTTCCGCCGCTTTGTGCAGCATGAGCATGGTCACATGGTGGTATTGGAAAATGCCACAGGCCAAGCGCTCGGTTACGCCATTCTCTTGTTTCGACAAGCCACTAAATTGTGTCGGCTGTACTCTTTTGCGGTATTACCTGAAGCCCAAGGCGAGGGTTATGGTCAGCAATTAATGGATTACTGTATCGATCAGGCTCGCGCTGAGAATTGCCTGTTTCTGCGCTCGGAAGTACGTGCCGATCAGCAGCGCGCAGTGAGCTTCTTTGAGCGCTTTGGTTTTGTGCAGCTCGGATTGCGCACAGATTACTACGATGACCACGCCGACGCCTTGGTGTTTCAAAAACAATTGCATTATTTCGATTCTGCCAAGGTGCCTCGTTTAGTGCCTTTATTGACCCAAAGCACTGAGTTTACCTGCGGCCCTGCAAGTTTATTAATGGCGCTGGCCTGGTTCGATCGGGCGGTGGCGAACCCCCAGCATGAAGAGCTCGAGATTTGGCGTGAAGCCACCACCATTTATATGACCTCAGGCCACGGCGGCTGCGGCCCTCATGGCTTAGCGCGGGCAGCGATTCGGCGTGGACTAGAAGCGCAGGTGTATGTGAGCAAGCCCGGTCCAGTGTTGCTCGACTCGGTGCGCAATGAGCAAAAGCGCAATGTGATGATGCGCATCCAAGAAGCGGATATCGCGGCACTCAAAGCCGCGGGTGTACGTATCCATCACCGGGATTATGCGTTAAGTCGACTGGAAAAAGATTTAAATGCAGGTAAGTTAGTCATTGCGTTGATTAGTACCTGGCAATTTGATCGCCAGCGGGCACCCCATTGGGTGTTGCTTACCGCAGTCGATAATGAATATGTGTATTTGAATGACCCTGATGATGATCTTTTGCCCTGGCAGACCATTACGGAACGTCAGTATTTGCCGATTCCCCGGGCTATTTTTGAAAAGGCCTTTTCTTACGGCAGCTCGCGCTTGCGCGCCGCTGTAGTGTTGAGTCACCCGCGGCCGACGCCCATGTATGATCATCCACAGACAACTAAGAAATAAAAACAAGGAGTACCAACCAATGGCGAAAGTATTGGTGTTGTATTATTCCAGCTACGGCCATGTTGAAACGCTAGCCCATGCGGTAGCACGTGGGGCGCAAGCCGGAGGCGCTGATGTGGATATCAAACGCGTGCCTGAACTGGTGCCGGCGGAAGTGGTGGAGCGCTCGGGCTACAAAGTAAACGATAGCATTCCGGAGGCCAAGCCTACGGATCTTGCCCGCTACGACGGTATTATTTTCGGCACGCCGACACGCTTTGGCATGATGGCGGCACAAATGAAAAATTTTCTTGATCAATGTGGTGGCCAATGGGCGAAAGGGGAGTTAATTGGCAAAGCTGCCGGCGTATTTACCGCGTCTGCTACTCAGCATGGCGGCCAAGAAGCCACCTTATTGAACTTCCACACGGTACTATTGCACCTTGGTTTTGTGATTGTGGGATTGCCTTACAGCTTTCAAGGGCAAATGACCTTAGATGAAATCACTGGCTGCTCTCCTTATGGTGCAAGCACCATCGTTGGCGGTGATGGATCGCGTCAACCATCAGAAAATGAGATAAATGGTGCATTTTTTCAAGGCGAACACTTGGCAAAAATCGCCCAAAAATTAAGCAAATAGCTCCTGTCTATGATCTTTGTCAGATCAAATATAGGGGTTTTCCCTCATTTCAATGTCACGCAAATGTAACGAAGATCCCCTAGCATTTTTACGGCTTTATGTGCGAGCTCGTTGTCCGCATCCGTCAGAACTAAAACCTAAATAAAAATGGGGACTCCCACCATGAGAATGATACTTGCGGTAATTTTATTGGTTATCGCAGTTGCGCCTACTTGGGCGCAGGAACCAATAGCCTATTGGGCACAAAACGATAATGTCTTAGCTGACGGCTCCAATGGCTTCAGCCCAGACTCCTTTCCACAGCAAGCGGATGTGGGTTCAGGCCTGTTGTACCTGCAGAACTATGATCAATCACTGACTGATTCAGGTGCATACTCACGCATTTTAAGTTTTGCAGGCAGCACGCAAAACCGCTTGAGCACAAGCTATCCTGCAGGCGGCTCACTGTCGATTCAAGGAGGCACAGGCTTTAGCAATAACGGTGCTCAGGTCATCATGGAAGTCGACACCACTGGCTTTCAAGACATTCGTTTTAGCCTTGCCATCAATACCACGGCCACCGGTTTCGACAGCCGTGTATTTGAGTGGTCGACCGATGGCGTGAACTACACCGAGTTTGCTCACGACGAAGGGCGCGGTAGCTGGTTTGTGCGCTCGTATGATTTGTCGGATGTAAGTGAGTTAAACGATAACAGCCAAGTGTATATTCGCATCACCATTGATGGCGCGACTCACATCAACGGTAATAACCGCTTCGATAACATTCTCGTGTCTGGTGTGAGCTTAGATAGCCTCACGCGCATGACTGTGTACGACCGTGACTTTGTGGATGACCCATTTGCCCGCGGTTGGCAGCAAGTAAATGTAGTGGGCGACGTTCCTTGGGATTGGAACGGAGATTTCGGAAACGTTAGCTACAGCACCTTTAGCGGTGGCTCCTGCAGCGATGCCGATAGCTGGATGATTTCACCTGCGTTTGATCTAGACCGTCAAACCGGTGAGCGCATGCTGGTTGATGTTGCTCGCGGCTTTAACGGCGCAAACGGCCTTGAAGTGTACTTCTCCAATAGCTATGACGGCTCAGGCGTGATTGATGCCGCTGATTGGACGTTAATGACTGAGATTACCGGCAGCGACTTCTCGACCAATAATGCTCCAGTAACCTTTGGTCCGTTCGACGATCTGCAAAACGCTTCCGGTCTTGGCTACATCGCTTTCCGTTATGCGTTCGATAGCGGCAACTGCAGCACCTGGCGGATTGCCAACTTTACCATCGAAGCAGACGTACAGAACAACGAATCACCGTTCCAGTGTGGTACCGACGCTGATCGGATTCATTGGGTGCAAGGATTCGGCTTCCAAAGCCCAGTGCAAGGTGCTCAAGTACAAGTGGAAGCGATTGTGACAGCGTCGTTCCAAGATACGTTTGATGGCGGCTTAGGTGGTTTCTATCTGCAAGAAGCGGATGAGAATCACGACAACAACCCACTGACTTCTGAAGGTATCTTCGTTTACGACGATGGCTTTGGCGTGAATGTGAATGTGGGCGATAAAGTCCGAGTTGCTGGTTCCGTAGGTGAATTCTTTGGCCATACCCAGATTCAAGACGTAACCGATGTGGCCGTATGTGCAAGCAATCAATTAGGTCGCGTATCGCCTGTGGCGGTAGAACTCCCAGCGGCAGACTTTATTGATTTCGAGTCCATCGAAGGGATGTGGGTTGAAACGACGCAAGCTCTCACCGTCACCGATGTATTTAACGTAGCACGTTTCGGTGAAATCGGCGTTTCTAAAGGCCGTATCTACCAGCCGACGCAAGTGGTTCGCGGCGGCGATGATGCGCGGGCCTTGCAAGCAGAAAATAACCGTAACCGTCTGTTAATCGATAATGCGCGTACCGGTACCTATCGTACGCCCTACATGACCGGAGCTGATGGTTTCTCTGAGTTGTCTGCATCGAATCCAATTCGGAATGGTTTCGTCGTGAAACCGGGCTTCACTGGTATTATGGGATACGCATTTAATGCCTATCGCATCCGCAGTGAGCAAACGCCTGAGTTTGATAGCAGTGCCAACCCGCGCACAGAAGTACCGCAGATGCAGCAAACCGGTAACTTGCGTATCGGTACCTACAACGTAGAAAACTTGTTTGCCACCTTCCAGCAAACCGGCAATACCTGTGGTCCAGGTACGCTAAGCTGCCGTGGTGCACGCAATCAAAACGAGTTGGATCGTCAGCTCGGTAAAGTGACCTCAGCGATTCTTGCTATCGACGCCGATATGCTGGCGCTGATTGAAATCGAGAATGACGCTAACGATGCCACTTTGGCTATGTTGGTTTCGGCACTCAACGCTGCGGACCATCGTGGTGATTGGGCCTTTGTACCAACCGGCCATGTCGGCACCGATGCAATTAAACCAGCCTTTATCTACCGTACTGGTCGCTTGTCACTGGAAGGTGATCTGGCTGTATTAACGGCAGACGTTGACCCCGACTTTGATGATTCGCGTCAGCGTCCTGCATTAGCGCAAAGCTTCCGTGCTGAAACAGGTCAGGTGTTTACCGCAGTAGCCGTGCACTTGCGTGCGAAGGCCTCATGCCCAAGTGGCAGCGGGCCGAATGCAGATTCTGGCGACGGGCAAGGTTGTTGGAACGAGTGGCGGACCCTGTCGGCAGGTGCCATGGTGCGTTGGATGGAAAACGATCCAACAGGCACCGGCGCAGATGCAGTAGTGATGTTAGGTGACTTCAATGCCTACGGTATGGAAGACCCACTGGTAGCCTTGATGGATGCTGGCTATTCCAACCTCGCCATCGCGGCCAACGGCGGTAGCCCAGAAGTGTATAGCTATAGCTTTATGGGCCAGGCCGGTTCATTGGACCATGCCTTTGCGAACGATGCGTTCTCTGAGTGGGTTTTGGATGCGCGGGCATGGCATATCAATTCCGATGAAACACCGGCGTTTAATTATGAAGAGCGCTTACCTTCTAGTTCATGGTTTAAGCCTGCGAGCTTCTATAATGCCGACCCATATCGTTCATCGGATCATGATCCCTTGGTGATTGAACTGAACTTACTACCGACCTGTGCGCCGGGCATTACCAATCGCCCAGCCCATCCGCGTGATAAACAATTGCCAGTGCCACAGTGTGGCAACAGCAATCGTGGTGGTAACGGACGTCCTTAAGCGGATTAGCTTTAACCACTAAAGGAAACCCTGCATGGTGACATGCGGGGTTTTTGTTTTAAGACACGCGGGATTTACTAAAAAATCGTTTTAGTAGCAGGTGAGTAGGAATATAAATGACGACTACAAAAGCCACCCACAGCAATAGCAAATATAACCAGGGATTCATAAAGTCTTGTGGTGCGCCAGGGCCATATACCCAGTTGATATTCGCTGAAGGCTCGCTAACCAGATAAGTGATCGGCAACACAATCAGGGCAATGAGGCTTTGCAGCGGCAGTGCCCGCTGATCATAGCCAAGGCGATAAAGCATATAGAACATCACAATCGGCAGGGCTATATGGAAGGTTGCTGAGAGAAAACGAATATACAGTGCCATCTCGGGATTAAACATGTAGCTAGCAATCACGGTGAAATGACTCAAGGTAATAAAATCAAGCACCCAAACGAGTTCTGGAATCAACACCGCCACAGCCATGGTGCTGGCAATCAAACGATTGCCAAGCCAAAGGGCAGGGACCATCACAATCAAGGCAACATCGGAGAACCACAGATAATTCGCCGGCCCCATGTAATCCCACCACACCACCAGCACGACCAGAGCAATCAGGGTAAAACCCAGCTTCATCCACAACGGAATATCTTTTCCCGATCCCGAGTGCTGATACTCACTCTTAAAGTTCAGCAACGCCATCAGCAGCCACCTCGCTTTATTTAGTTTGGTTTTTGATAAGAGAGCTCTGCCATTACTCCTGCAGAAAACATCAGGGAGAACTGACATAGATTTGAGGCGCTGGACGCTAGCTTTCGGCAGCGCCAATCGCTTTATATTTTAACGATACCACTCCAACTCTGGAATTTACCATGCTCATCGAACTCTATATAGGCTCGCCGATTTCTTCGCCCAATCGGAAATAGCTCAATCATATTTGCATATTCTTTTTCGAATCTGTAACGATTGTTATCTTGGTCGACGAACTGATTGTTGCTAACCTCACGGAGCCCTATGTCCGTCATAAATTTTAAATTATGCTCCTCTGCCTCCCAGGCTAAAGTTCTGCGACGACGCTGAGATATCCCTCTATATATGCCAAGTATAGAAAATAGAACTAGCGTGGCTAGGGTAGACGAGATAACAAATTTATCAGCAAAGGTTAAATCGTTAGGAGGAGTCATTATCTGATCGACACCTTCCCAGTCCGCGAGCCCAGCAACAAAGTTATAGCAAGGGAGAACTAGATTTTCAGAAACCCAATAAGCGGATGAGTATAAAAACAGTGGAGCCATGGATTCTTGATCGATGAAAGAGTCGCTAATACCGATAGCGAGGAAGAGTACAGCGACACTGGTCAGGGCTAGCCCTATTATTAGGGTGAATACTGAAAATACTCTGGCGAATATCTGGCCTAGAACGCTTCTATAATTTCTAAAGATCCAAGTCCAGGATTGAACATACAGCCACATTGCCGCAATAAAAATTGCTATTAATAAAATGTAACCAGAACTCTTTTTTGAAGATTTGTATATGTCGCGACCAAGACTTAAGCCGATTCCAGCTAATGCTGAACCTCCAATAACTTTGGGAACAGTTCTCGCTATGCTCATGTGACTTCCTTATTGTCTTTCTGTTGTTGAGTTAATAGGTTGCGTGATAGTCCCATTCGTCAAATCGTCGAACAAGCACTGAAACAGGACCATCAGGTGACCAACAAAAGTTAGGTCAGGCCTGGAGTGTATCGAGCTGTTTGAGTGTATATAGATCAGAAGAGTAAGTAACAGTTTGTTGGTATGACCAACCTGTCACCACAGTACCAACAAGTTCGTGTTGATCATTCTCTATACCTCGGTAGCCAACTTTGTGCGGCTCTTTGTCGTATGTTCTCCATTCGATATGACTAAACACTCTACTGATCACTCCATCGTGAACGACTACTACCTGCTTAACGTGCTTTTGTTTATCTTTCGCAATACGCCAAAAACCAGTTTGTCGTGCCATTAGTTTATCTGGGTGTATCTCGCCTTTAATCTTAACGAACAAGGTTTGTGACAATGACGACTTAAGCTCGTCCAGCGACCTTTTAGTTGGCTCACACCACTCCTCAAAGCAATTGTTTATTACTCGCTTTTTCAGGGCTAATCGCAATTGCTCTTTGACCTCATTCAATTGCGTTAAGACGTCACCATTTGCGATGCAAATTCGATAAAAGTCACATGCTAAATGCTCCTCTATGTGCCTCTGGCGAGATAGATCTGATTCTTTGTTATTCAGATGGTGTGGTTCGTCAATTTCAATTGCGATGTTCAACTGTGGGTAGTAAATGTCGACGAGAGCATAGCCCGAATCAGTTCTGCGCACGTAAAATTGGGTGCAAGGCTTTAGTTTACTGAGTGAGCTATCATGGATAAGCGAGCTAACTATAAAAGCTTCGTGTCGTTTGTATGCTGTTCGGTGTAATTGTTCGATGAGATAATTGTACTTCCAATCCATGGGTGCTCTACTTCCGTTGTACCTAACTGATTGTTATATAATAAAGAAGTTATAATTCTATATAAACTCGATTACAATATAAACATGGTCATTGGAATTATTCATCGTTTGACAGAGTGTTGCGAAATTCATATCAGACGTTAATACCTGCTCAAATAAGTGCGTATGCGAGCCGAGATTGCGCCCAGTGGGTCGGCGCTGCGCACCGATGCCAAAACGCTCCCGGCGTTTTGGTGAACCCCCTACGGGGCTTCTGAATCCCCCGCGAGTTGCACAACTAAAAAAGGGCCCGCACTTAGGTGCGAGCCCTTTTTTAGTTTAGTAAAGAGTGGGGGGAGGTAGGGCTATTCGATATCCGCAATATCGTACCGAGTTCTACGAAGAGGTGATGACAAAGCCTTGGTAGACTTACTCAGCTTGAAACAGAATGTATGCGTCTAGAGGGGTAAATCAATTGACAATTGTAACTCTAGGGTTATGATTTGAGTGTGTCCGTGAATGGAGACAGGGATGAAGAGTAAAGACCTTATCAAGGAACTAGAGGTCGCAGGCTGGGAGTTGGATCGGGTTAAAGGGAGCCACCATATTTTTAGGCATCCAAATTGCCCGTTACCCATCCCCGTACCACATCCGAAAAAGGACCTCGGTAAAGGGCTTGTGCAGAAAATCAGAAAGCAGGCCGGACTTATTTAATCCAGGCATATTAAGGATGTCGGAGGTAATCATGAAATACCCGATCGCCATTGAATGGGGTAACGAGAAGCAAGCTACAGGGATTGTTATCCCAGATATTCCCGGTGCTATAACTGCTGGCGATAGCTACGACGAAGCTTATGAGATGGCCCAAGAAGTTGCTCACTTGATGCTTACAGAAATCGTTGAGCAGGGTGAGGCGGTGCCTATGCCACGCTCTGTCGAAGCACATAAAGCAAATCCTGAATTTGAAGGGTGGGGCTGGGGCCTCATTGATATCGATATTACGCCCTATCTTGGACGAACCGAAAAGATCAATGTGACTATTCCCGGTGTAGTCATCCGTAAAGTCGATGCGGCGGTAAAAAACCTTTCGTACCGCAGTCGCTCTGCGTTTCTTACAGAAGCGGCATTGGATAAGTTGCAGCGTTCGGAAGTGAGTTCGCGTGGTGTGAAGTAGGGCATGCACTGTGTGAACCCCCTACGACGGTTCTGCGTCCACCCAAGCTCCACACAAAGAAAAAGGGCCCGCACTGTGTGCGAGCCCTAGCTGGGGGGATTTACGCAAGCCATCCCTGGCTTGCGCCCTGCGGGTCGGCGCTGCGCACCGATGCCAAAACGCTCCCGGCGTTTTGGTGAACCCGAACGGCGGTTCTGCGTCCACCCAAACTCCATACAAAGAAAAAGGGCCCGCACTGTGTGCGAGCCCTAACTGGGGGGATTTACGCAAGCCATCCCTGGCTTGCGCCCTGCGGGTCGGCGCTACGCACCGATGCCAAAACGCTCCCGGCGTTTTGGTGAACCCGAACGAAGGTTCTGCGTCCACCCAAGCCCCACACAAAGAAAAAGGGCCCTCACTATGTGAGAGCCCTTTTTCTTTGTATTGGTGGAGCTGGGGGGATTTGAACCCCCGTCCGCAATATCGCCACACTCGGTACTACATGCTTAGCCGTCTCATTTAGTTAACTACTGAAACGCCGAGGGGCAGGCTTTTCAGCAGCGAGTCCGATTAGTTTTAACGCTTTGGCTCCGGACGAAGCCGCCACGCGAGTCTGATTTAGATGACTATCCAGACCTGGTCTCTCAGACTAAGCGCCAGTGGATAGCTAGCGGGCTATTATGCCGCTAGAGCGTAGTTGTCGTCGTTTGCAACTATTAAGTTGAGGCTTTTTACGAGGCCAGCCTCACCTCGGCATGCACCTTGAGCTTTGTATATCCCGTCGAATCCTAATCAGCCCCAGATGTTAGAACACCACCATTATATCGAAGTTGGTGCGCTTACGCTATGACAACCTTTGCAAACGGAGGTTCCTGAAGGACAAAAAAGCGCTGCGACATATCGATTCCAGATGGAGATTAAACGCTTTTCTGAAGGCCTACCATAGACACCAGAAAATAAGGCTTTAGACTAGTGGATTCACGTAAAGGAGAACAATTATGCGTTTTTTAGGTTTATTAGTGTGGGTCCTGAGTGCTGGATTCGCTGTGCAAGCGAGCGTTTTTACCCAATCTCAGTTGGAAACCGCACGGGAATTGCGCGATGCAGCCATGCAAGAAACAGGCGCGTTTGAAATTGTTAAAGATTTAACCACCCGCGTTGGCCCTCGTATGCCCGGTAGTGAAGGCGATGCACGTGGAGTGGCGTGGGCCAAAGATGCCTTAGAAGCCATGAATTTTGATCGGGTCTGGCTCGAGCCGGTTACGTTTCCGACCTGGACACGCGGCGTAGAAACCGCGCGCGTATTGGGTGATAGTTCTCAGCCATTGGTTGTAACTACCCTAGGTTATTCGCCAGCCACACCGGCAGGCGGCATTGAAGCGCAAGTAGTCATGTTTGATAACCTAGCAGCGCTCGAGGCGGCGTCGGCGGATGAAGTGCGCGGTAAAATTGTATTTATTCGCAATGAGATGGAGCGCAGCAAAGATGGCTCTACTTATGGCCCGGCGGTATCAGCCCGGAGTATGGGCCCAGTGGTTGCCGCAGAGAAGGGCGCTGCGGCTATTGTGATTCGCTCTATTAGTACCTCGGAGCACCGTTTTGCCCATACCGGTATGGTGCGTTACAACTGGGATGGCGATAACAACCTAGTGCCTGCCGCGGCGCTGGCCAATGCCGATGCAAATCAACTGGAGCGTTTAGTGAATCTGGGCGAGCCAGTATATCTGCACTTAGATTTACAACCGCGCTATGGTGATATGTACACGTCACATAACGTGATTGCGGATATCAAAGGCTCAGAAAAGCCTGAAGAAGTGGTGATTATCTCGGCTCACTTGGACTCTTGGGATCTATCCCCGGGTGTGCTTGATGACGGCGTTGGTGTGGCCATTGTGATGGAAACAGCTAAGCGTTTGTTAGGCCTTGAAGAGCGGCCAAAGCGCACAGTTCGCGTGATTCTGTTTGCCGCCGAGGAAATCGGCTTGCTGGGTGCCCGCGCCTATGCTGAAAAACATGGCGAGCAGGTAGCACAGCATTTTGTGGGCTCTGAGTCTGATTTCGGTGCAGGTCGTGTGTATCAACTTAACGCCCGCGTTCAAGACGATGCCTGGCCAGTGATTGCAGCGATTGCTGAAGAGATGAAACCGCTAGGCGTTGAACTTGGTGAGCGTGATGCCCGTGGTGGCCCAGATATGTTACCCATGCGTTCGTTAGGCATGTCGGTGGTGGATTTAGCACAAGATGGTACGTACTATTTTGATTACCATCACACCATGAACGATACCCTAGATCAGGTGGACCGTACGGATCTCAACCAAAACGTGGCCGCATGGCTGGTGTTTACGTGGTTAGCCGCTAACTCTCCGGTTGATTTCGGCTCTGGAGCAAATCTGATACCCTAATAGCGTATTAGCAATGCATGTTTAGAAACCCTGCTGCGGCAGGGTTTCCCTTACAGATTGGACGCGTATCGCGATAATTCTGAGTAGTTAGCCGCCGTGAATAAACAGTATATCCCAGAATGGGCAACCCATATTCCTTATCCTTCCTTGATGGCGGATATCGTGATGATTCTGCACGCGTTGATTGTGCTGTTTGTGATCGTTGCGTTGCCTCTTACGATTATTGGCGGGATTCAACGCTGGCGCTGGATTCGCAATACGTGGTTTCGATTAACCCATCTGGTCATTATTCTGGTGGTGGTGATTCAAGCGTTGTCTGGGCGGTATTGTCCCCTTACTTACGTAGAACAGGATCTCCGTTTAGCGGCAGGGCAAACCAGCTACGACACGTCCTTTGTCGACCAGTGGGTGTCGCGTTTAATTTATTTTGATCTCCCTGCGTGGGTGTTTATGCTCACCTACGTTCTCTTTTGTTTGGCCGTGATGTACACGTGGTGGCGTTGGCCACCGCGGGTAGTCGGCTATCGTCGTAAATTTGAATCGAGGTTATATATGAAGCACAACGAAACCTATCCGATTGGCACGCCCGGGAAGCCTTGGGATGAAGCAGACTTAAACGCTTGGCTGACGCGACAACGGGTTCGCCGCTCCTATGAGAAAGATGTGCTCAGTGCCATTGATGGGTTACGTGACGACTTCACGGTAGAGACGTACGGAACCTTGCCTTATGCCAGCTTGGTGGGGCGTGATTACCCCCTGTACTTGGTAAAGTCAAGAAAATGGGATGTGAATAAGCCGATTCTAGTGGTGACCGGTGGTGTGCATGGCTATGAAACCTCAGGCGTTCACGGAGCGATTCGATTCTTGCAAACAAAGGCCAAAGCCTATGAATCATCGGTGAATGTATTGGTGTTTCCATGTATTAGCCCGTGGGGTTATGAAACCATTAACCGGTGGAATCCGCTGGCAGTGGATCCGAATCGTTCGTTTTTACCGGAGGCGCCTGCACAGGAAGCAGGGTTGGCTATGGCAGCCTTGGCGAAGATTGAGGGCGACGTGTTAATGCATATCGATTTGCACGAAACCACTGATACCGATAATAGTGAATTTCGCCCGGCACTCGCCGCTCGTGAAGGCACCGTGAATACGAATTGGAATATTCCGGATGGATTTTATTTGGTCGGCGACAGCGAACGGCCGACATTGGATTTCCAAAAAGCGATTCTCAAATCTGTGCGTAAGGTGACGCATATTGCTGAAGCAGATGAGCGCAATGAATTGATCGGGGCACCGATTGATTACCCAGGGCTGATTCACTACGCAGGCAAACGACATGGCCTCTGTATGGGCTTAACGGACGCACCCTATGTATCGACCACGGAAGTGTATCCGGATAGCGCACAAGCCACACCAGAGGAATGTGTGGAGGCGCAGGTAGCTGCTGTGGTGGGTGGTATCGATTTTGCGCTGAATGCCCGTTCGTGAACAGCGCATATCCCTGAAAGTGGCTCTTGGGAATAAAGTGGGGTAGGCTAACGCTGATCCCCACGACTAAAAAAAGAATAAGCACCCATGCATCCACGGAAGAATTTTAAGATTCGGCAGTATATTGCCTCCCACTCGATTCTGCGGCTCACCGTGGATTTCATCATCGTCAATGCGGTGCTAGCGATGTTGTTGGCGATTATCATCGGCTTTGTGGTCGGGGATGCCAAGAACACCATTTCCTATTTCTACCATATCTACACGGAACTATTTGGCAAAGAACCGCGCTGGACTTTGCCGGATCAGTTTATGTACCAGAATATTCGCGCGTTCTTGGCGACTTTGTCGCTGCTCTCGCCGTCGATTTTTCTGGGCATCATCATTTATAAGTTTTTCGTTCTAAGCCGCGATAATATTGTGTTTCGCAGCAAAACCGATTTTTTTACGGATGGTGATGATCGTTACTTAAATATTCACTTCTATATCGCATCGTCACTGCGCTTGTATAACCTAAGGTTCTCCGCGTTTATCCGCACTTACGAGAAAAAGCGGGAAGATAACTCCGAAAAGCTCTATCCCATGAATACCTTCCCGTTAACCTTGGGACAGGACTCTCAGTATCCGCTTCCATATAACTATGTGCCCAGCCGCTTTCGGCTGCGCTTTACCTCGCCGGAAGTAAATATTCTCAAGGGGGGTGTGATCGAGGTCGTTACCAAAGAAAGAACCTTGCGACTTGATCCCAAGCAAGGGGATTTTTGCGAGCTCTATATCATTGCCCGCGGACAGGTACCCGATTTACAGGCCCGCTTTAACGAAGTGAAACGCTATCGACTGCCCGAAGATGTGTCGCTTAAACCGCTGCCGCAAATGTATACGCGTTTTATTCGCGATAAAAATCGGTTTGAAGTGGATAACTGGGGCGATTTTGAACCTGAGAAGCGGCGCCGAGGTTGGTTTAAGACCTGGCGCGCACGCATGCGAAAACGCCTATACACGAAGCAAGCGAAGTAGGGCGTGCCCCTCACTAAATAACAGCGAACTGAACCGTTGTTTATTGATGTCGTAATTTCCCGCTAGGTTGTGCCGTTCGAGTAATTCTAATACTTGCTCGGGTTCGTGGGGAATCTGATCCGAGTGTTTTAATAACGCGAGCAACGATGCCAATAATTTGTTGTCGGCAGGACTGAGCTGGGCCTCGGGAATCATGCTATGGTCGAAATGGTGCGGGTTGTAGAGCTTAAATAAGCTGTACAGGTCCCGCAGTTCTGCCAACGGGTGGGCTGAGGCATCTACCCGCAAATCCACGAGCGTATCTGAACTGCCCATATAACCGGCACCTGGCCGTTTCATCAACATAGCAGCGGCTAATTTACCGCGGTAATCACCACCATGTTGCTGGCCTGCCAGCATCGCTCGAAGCATGGCATCACCGAGTTCTAAACCATGACGCAAGGCATCGGTATAAGCTTTGGCCATTGCCTCTATGGTGCCGCCCACCAACATATTGCCACAGACAAAGAAGTTCTCTCCTTGCATGGATTCGATGGCCGGGGTGCAGTCTGGACCGTCATACAGCATGCATTCACCATGGCGGTTCATGAGGCCCACCTGACGTTTCTTGGCGATGGGGTCATCTTCCAAAAAAGATTCTAAAACACGCTTGAGTGGGGTGTCGTGGCGCAAATTTTCGAGCGCCAAAGCGGCTGATTCAGGATGCGCAAAGGATTGCGTGACCACAATACCGCCGCGAGCATCGATCCAAGGCACAAGCGCGCCCACTGCCAAAAAATTCGATGCGGTTAAAACGGCATAGGTTTGGGTGGCAGGATCGCGGGCCGCGATGGTGAAAGTGGCAATCATTGGTTCGCTCCTCATGCGTGTGCGTCTTTCACCCTAGCAGGCTAGGGGGCCAATGCAAGTGAATCTAACGTTCTCTTTAGGTTATAGCCTACTTACGCTCGCGAATTAACCCTTCTTGAATGGTGGAGGCCACTAAGGTGCCATCGCGGCTAAATATTTGTCCGCGAACGAGGCCTCGGGCGCCTTGGGCCGACGGACTATCAATGGCATACAACAGCCAATCATCCATACGAAACGGGCGATGAAACCACATGGCATGATCAATGGTGGCCATCTGTATGCGCGGATCCGCAAAGGTTTTGCCATGGGGCTGCAAAGATGTCGGCAAAAAATTAAAATCTGACGCATAGGCTAACAAATACTGATGGACCCGTTGGTCGTCGGGCAAGGCGCCATTCGACTTTAACCAAACGTAACGCTTGGGCTCACAGGCCTTTGGGCGAAACGGGTTATACTCGGTAACAAAACGCATCAAGATCGGCTTCTCGCTAATAAATTTATTGCGAATGCTCTCAGGGATGAGCTCTGCATGTTCGCGATATATATCCAGATCCGATGGCAAGCCTTCCGGTCCAGGAACCTCAGGCATGGTATCTTGATGCTCAACACCATCTTCGGGAGTTTGGTAGCTCGCGGTCATGTAAAAAATAGGCTTGCCGAATTGGATCGCTTTTACCCGACGAGTGGAGAAGCTTTTGCCATCACGAACATTTTCTACATCATAAATAATGGGTTTGCTGGCGTCGCCTGGGCGTAAGAAGTAGCTGTGAAACGAATGCACAGCGCGATCTTCAGGGATGGTATCTTTGGCTGCCGAGAGCGCTTGGCCCATGACCTGTCCGCCAAACACGGCGCGAAAGCCTAAATCTTGGCTTTGTCCGCGATAAATTCCTTGTTCAATCGACTCGAGGTGTAACAGTTCCAATAAGTCGTTTAGTACCTGGCTCATAGTAATGGTTTCGCTCTAAAGGTTTTCAAACACGTGTTTAGTATACCGTGAATTTGTTAGATTTTGAGGAAACTTAGCGAAAAAAGTCCGCACGCTTTGACCGCTATTCGTTTCCTATATATCGGTTATAGCTTGAATTTTTACAAAAACAGCCCAAGCTTAAGAGCATAGGATCATAAAGCATTGTTGCCACCCGTGAACATTGCATACAGTCACGACAGGAGAGAATCATGGCTAGCCAAGATAGTCTTAAAACCCGTTCCTCACTTGAGGTGAATGGCGCCACCTATCATTACTATAGTCTCCCAAAGGCAGCGGAATCCCTTGGTGATATTGATCGTTTGCCGGTATCCATGAAGGTGCTGTTGGAAAACCTTTTGCGCCATGAAGATGGCAGTACCGTAAAGAAAGAAGATTTTAATGCCATTGTGGATTGGCTCAAAGAACGTAAATCCGACAAGGAAATTGAATATCGCCCAGCGCGCGTGCTTATGCAAGACTTCACTGGGGTTCCAGCAGTAGTTGACCTTGCCGCCATGCGCGATGCGGTAGCTAAAGCAGGTTTACCGGCGGATAAAATCAACCCTTTATCCGCAGTAGATTTGGTGATTGACCACTCGGTAATGGTGGATAAATTTGCTTCTCCGCAAGCGTTTGAAGAGAACGTGAAGATTGAAATGGAGCGCAATAAAGAACGCTATGAGTTCTTACGTTGGGGGCAAAAGGCGTTTAATAATTTCCGCGTTGTGCCCCCGGGTACCGGTATCTGCCACCAGGTAAACTTGGAGTATTTGGCCAAAGTGGTCTGGACCAGCGAAGAAGACGGCAACACCTATGCCTATCCAGATACATTGGTAGGAACCGACTCACACACCACCATGATTAACGGTCTGGGTGTGTTGGGCTGGGGCGTTGGTGGTATTGAAGCGGAAGCGGCCATGTTAGGGCAGCCTATTTCCATGTTGATCCCAGAAGTGGTGGGCTTTCGCCTCGATGGCGCCTTGCCCGAAGGCGTCACCGCAACGGATTTAGTGCTCACGGTTACGCAAATGCTGCGCAAAAAAGGCGTTGTCGGCAAGTTTGTTGAGTTTTACGGCCCAGGGTTGGCTAATTTACCCCTGGCAGACCGCGCAACCATTGCCAATATGGCCCCAGAATATGGTGCCACCTGTGGTTTCTTCCCGGTTGACCAAGAAACGCTTACTTATTTAAAACTGTCGGGGCGGGATGAAGACACTATTGCCTTGGTGGAGGCCTATGCGAAAGCCCAAGGTATGTGGGGCGACGCCTCCAAGGAACCTGTGTTTACCGATACGCTTGAACTGAATATGAGCACAGTTGTACCGTCTTTAGCGGGCCCTAAGCGCCCACAAGACCGTGTCAGTTTAAGTCAGTTGTCCGATAGCTTTGATTTGCTGTTAGATTCCATTGGTGTGGCTGAAGACCCAGAAATGGGCGCACCAGAATCCTTCAGTCGTGCCGAAGTGAGCGACGATACGCTAGTGCCGCTAGAAGGTACTGAGCATCACTTACGCCACGGCGATGTGGTGATCGCGGCGATCACCTCTTGTACTAACACATCCAACCCCAGCGTCATGTTGGCCGCGGGCTTGGTCGCTAAGAAAGCCTTGGAGAAAGGGCTGCAACGCAAGCCATGGGTGAAATCATCATTGGCCCCAGGCTCAAAAGTTGTGACCGATTACCTTAAAGCTGCGGGCTTAAACATCTACTTGGATAAACTCGGTTTTGATTTGGTCGGTTACGGATGTACCACGTGTATCGGTAATTCTGGTCCGCTGCCTGATGATGTATCCACCGCCATTGATAAAGGTGATCTCGTGGTTTCATCGGTGCTCTCAGGAAACCGAAACTTCGAAGGGCGGATTCATCCACAAGTGAAAGCAAACTGGTTGGCGTCGCCGCCCTTGGTGGTTGCCTTTGCGCTTGCCGGCACCACGCGGATTGATTTAAGTAGAGAGCCACTGGGTGAAGATAGCAATGGAAACCCTGTGTATCTAAAAGATATCTGGCCAAGCACGAAAGAGATTAAAGCAGAAGTAGAAAAAGTGGTGAGCGATATGTTCCGTCATCAATACGCCAATGTATTTGATGGGGATGAGCACTGGCAGGCGCTGGAAATTCCAGATAGCCAAACCTACGAATGGAATGATGATTCTACTTATGTGGCAAATCCACCGTTCTTCTTGGGTATTGATGAAGCGCCTGAGGAACTGAAGGATATCGAAGGGGCTCATGTGTTGGCGATATTTGGCGACACTATTACCACTGACCATATCTCGCCTGCAGGTGCGATTAAGCCAGACTCACCTGCGGGTAAATATCTGCAAGAACAGGGAGTGGATATACGCGACTTTAACTCCTATGGCTCGCGCCGGGGTAACCATGAAGTTATGATGCGCGGCACCTTTGCCAATATTCGTATTAAAAACTTGATGGCCGATGGCCGTGAGGGTGGCTACACCGTGCATGTGCCCAGTGGCGAATCCATGTCGATTTACGATGCCGCCATGCGTTATCAAGAAGATGATACGCCGCTGATTGTATTGGCGGGTAAAGAGTACGGTACCGGATCGAGCCGTGACTGGGCCGCGAAAGGCACACGTTTACTCGGTGTGAAAGCTGTGATTGCAGAAAGTTTTGAGCGTATTCACCGCTCAAACTTAGTAGGTATGGGTGTGTTGCCGTTGCAGTTTGATCAAGGCGACAGTGCCCAAAGTCTGGGGTTAAAAGGCACGGAACGCTTTACCTTGAAAGGCCTCAGCAACGACATTAAGCCCGGACAGCAAATTAAAGTCACCGCTGAGAAAGACAATGGCGATACCGTAGAGTTTGTGGTGACCTGTCGTATTGATACTGCGAATGAAGCGCGCTACTTCCTCAGTGGCGGGATTCTGCATCACGTGCTGCGACAGCTCATCGCGTAATGTAGATTCAGTGTGCATGAGAGTTAACCGGCGCGCCTTTGGCCCGCCGGTTTACTTGTGCAAGTTTATCTAGCGACGATTCGACAAATCAGTGCGTCGAATTTGAACTACAACACCGTAGTTTGGATGGTCAAAATAATGGGTTTCATGGGAAATGACCCGTCGCACCTGCTTAAACGGATAGGCGCGTAAAAACTCCAAGTTATGCGCATTCGGTTCTAAGAAATCACTGACTTGCTCTGACACTGAGAGGGCAGCGGGATCTAGCTGAATAATATCGCGTAAATTAAAGTCGGTATCGATGTGCAAAAAGTTACCCACCAAATAGATATGCAGTAATCCATCAAACTCCCATACGTGCTCCGGTAGTCCGCGCGGCATGCGTTCTGGACGTCGTGGTACTTGTGCTTCAAGGGTACTGTCAGCGGCAAAGTTAAATTGGTTACGTTCAATAGCAGCCAGTAACTTTTTTACATTAGCGACGGGGCCAACTTGCTCATCATTGCTAAAGCCACCTTGTGCGTGATGCTGAAAACCCGATTCAAGTTGCGCAATAACATCGGCCTTGTTTGAGGGCTTAGGAAAACCAAAATAATCGAACTCATCGGTAAAGTTGCGGCCGCCAATCAGCCGGTGTTTACGCCCACTGGTGCGAGCAAACACCGGTTGCCGCCATGCAGTATGTAAAATAGGCTCTGCATCTCGGCGACGCTGCAGTTGTTGGCGCAACGGGCTGAGTGCGAAATGGTCTTCGGGAACGAGAAAGGGCGCTTCCGCTGCGAGCATTTCTTCTCGAGTACCCCGCTTATCGCCACTGATAACTACCGGTAGGCGACTTGGCGCTACGGCGATGGTTTCATTAATGTCGTCATAAAACTCCGAAACGATGGGCAAATCCGGTAACCGACGACAGCCGAGAAGTTCTTCGGGAGGGAGTTGAATTTCTGCACGCAATACATCGGCGGTGAGAAATTTCTGACGAATAGGGCGGATCAGTGCACGGGTATCCTCACATTGAGGCAACGCGTAATACAAGGGCGAAATATCTGGCGTGAGACGTGGCGTGTATAGATCGCGACTTCCTTCGACCGGAATTGGATTGACCGACAGCGAAAATTGCTCTGGGTCGGTAGCTTCGGGCTCAGTATAGCGAAACACCAAGACTTCCACTTCGAACCAGCGATAGCCACGATCGGGGATTGTTTCAGACCCTGTTTGCGCGAACGCGAGCGTGCTAAACAGCAGTGCCAATCCTGTGGATAGAACCGCGGCACTCTGACGAATGCGTCTGCCATCTACCATCAATTTCCATCTCCACAATTAACCAGGCGAACCGTTAGTGCACCTGTAGGGTTATCGTTGTTCTGCTGTGAGGGTGTTCAACAGCGACTGTATCAGTTTTATCCGTTCCTGTGTATCACTGGTGGCTTGCCGGATTTTTAATCGTTGCGCCCCTTCCATGCCGTACACCGTGGGCTCTTGCTGAATCAAGCGAATAATGGTGGCGGGCTCCACCGGTGTGCGCTCGGCAAAGTCGACATGACCCCCTTGTGGTCCCAGTTCGATTTTTCGAATACCCAAAGGGTCTGCCTGTAAGCGAATTTCACTCACACGAATCAGATTTTTTGCTGGCTCAGGTAAGAGTCCAAAGCGGTCAATGAGTTCCACTTGCAACTGCTCTAATGCGTGTGTCGAATCAGCCCCAGCAATTCGTTTATACATCGATAAGCGAATATTAATATCGCGAATGTACGCTTCTGGCAGTAGCGCTGGGATGCGTAAATCCACTTCAGTGCGTTGCCGCAGCAACTGATCTAGCGACGGCTCGCGGCCTTCCCGAAGTGCTTGTACCGCTTCTTCCAACATTTCCATATACAAACTAAAACCAATGGTTTCAATTTGCCCGCTTTGCTCGTCGCCGAGCAATTCACCGGCACCACGGATTTCTAAATCGTGCGTGGCCAATACAAAGCCAGCGCCAAGATCCTCGAGTTGCGAGATGGCTTCAAGGCGCTTTACAGCATCTTTAGTCATGCGGCGTGGATGCGGGGTGAGCAGATAGGCATAGGCCTGGTGGTGTGAACGTCCAACCCGACCGCGCAATTGGTGCAATTGGGCTAGGCCAAGATTATCGGCTCTGTCCATAATGATGGTGTTGGCGGTGGGCACGTCGATACCGGTTTCAATAATGGTGGTACAAACCAACACATTAAAGCGCTGGTGATAGAAATCCGCCATGATCTGCTCAAGTTCACGTTCGCCCATTTGGCCGTGGGCCACATGAACTCGCGCTTCCGGTACCAGCTCAGAAAGTTCGCGCGCGGTTTTTTCAATGGTGTCTACATTATTGTGCAAGAAATACACTTGGCCACCGCGCAGGATCTCTCGCAGCACGGCTTCGCGTACGGTCGCCTTGTCGTACTCCCGAACAAAGGTTTTTACCGCAAGGCGGCGGGCGGGTGGTGTGGCAATAATAGATAAATCCCGAATATTGTTCATGGCCATATTCAAGGTGCGCGGAATGGGTGTGGCGGTGAGGGTTAAGATATCCACATCGGCACGTAAGCGTTTAATTTGTTCCTTCTGACGCACCCCAAAGCGGTGTTCTTCATCCACGATCAATAAGCCCAGATCATGAAATTTAATGTCGTTTTGCAGTAGTTTGTGGGTGCCAATCACGATATCGACTTTGCCTTCTTCGAGGGCAGCCAGCGTTGAAGTGGTTTGTTTTCCGGTACGAAAACGGGACAACAGCTCAATGCGCACAGGCCAATCAGCAAAACGATTTTGGAAATTATCAAAATGCTGCTGCGCCAATAGCGTGGTAGGAACCAGCACCGCCACTTGTTTGCCATCGTTTACCGCAGTAAAGGCTGCACGCATGGCTACTTCGGTTTTTCCAAAGCCCACATCACCACATACCAGACGGTCCATCGCGCGCGGGGTTTGCATGTCATTCAGCACTGCGGCGATGGCCTCCTGCTGATCATCGGTTTCAGTAAACGGAAAGCCAGCAGCAAAGCGTATTTGGTCGTCATCGTTCACTTGGAATGCATAACCGGGCTTGGCTTCGCGTTGGGCATATACTTCAAGCAGCTCAGCCGCCACATCGCGCACTTTCTCCGCAGCCTTCTTACGCGCTTTTTCCCAACTATCGTTACCCAGCTTGCTAAGATGCACTTTATCTTGGTCGCCACCACTGTAGCGGCTGATTAGATGCAACGAGGCGACAGGTACGAATAGCTTGGTGTTGCCGTGATAATCCAGAGTGAGAAACTCGGTGGTAATTCCACCCGCCTCTAATGTGGTTAATCCTTGGTAGCGGCCAATACCATGATCAATGTGTACCACCAACTGACCCAGACTTAGTTCGGCTAGGTTTTTAATCAGGGCATCGGCTTGTTGGGCGTTCTTCTTATCAACTCTGCGGCGTTGTGGCGCACGGTGGCCGAGTAAATCAGATTCTGTGATCACCCACAAACCCGGCAGATCGCCCAGATCAGCGTAGAAAGAGTGCTCCAACGGACTGACCATTATCGTAATCGGGGCTTCGTGAGTGAGGGCATCGGCAAAATGGTTTAGCTCAATCGGATGAATTGCGCCCTTGCCGAGGAGTTCTAATAAGCTTTCACGACGGCCTGCGGATTCCACGCAAAAAAGAATGCGCTGTTGCTTGCTGCGAGCACTATTAACGTGTTCGCGAATCTTATGCAAGGGATCTTTATGCCTTGCATCAACGCTTACTTCAGGCACCGGACGGGTTTTAAAATCCACCGGTCCGGGGGAGCGTTGGCCTTCGATTACCCCAAGGCGAATACGAGGATATTGCTTTAACTGCTCGAACAGTTCGTTCTCTGCTAAGAATAACTGCTGGGGTGGCAGAATGGGTTTCTGACGGTCCCAGCGGCGATCTTCATAGCGGAACTGCAAGTCATGCCATAGCTTCTGTATCTGTTTGGGTAAATCGCCGTAGGTAAGTACTAGGGTATCCGCGGGCAAATAATCAAACAGGGTAGCGGTCTCATCGAAAAACAACGGGAAGAAGTACTCAATACCTGCAGGCATAATGCCTTGGGTGACTTGCTGGTACACCGATTCCCGAGAGGTTAATGCTTCAAATTGATCACGAAACTGGCGGCGGAAGCGTTCAATCCCATCGGGGGTGGTCGGAAACTCCCGTGCTGGGAGTAAGGAAATGCGCTCAATAGGCGCATCCGACAACTGCGTATCCGCATCGAAGGTGCGAATACTATCGATTTCGTCGTCGAAAAAATCGATGCGTAATGGGGCCTGTGTGCCCATCGGAAATACATCGAGAATCGAACCGCGAATAGAATACTCACCGTGCTCCATCACTTGGTTTACATGTCGGTATCCTGCCGTATCGAGCTGGCTACGTAGCCCTTCGAGCGGTTGCGTTTGGCCTTCTTCCAATAAAAAACGATGACCGGCAATATATGAAGGCGGTGCAAAACGGTGCATTAAGGTATTTGCCGCTACAATCAGAATGCCGTTTTTGCTTCCCGGTAAACGTGCCAGTACGCGAATGCGATCGGAAATAATATCTTGGTGTGGCGAGAAATTATCATAAGGCAAGGTCTCCCAATCTGGGAGAACTTGAATGTCGTTAGCAAACTGGGGCGCAAAAAAACGTAACTCTTCTTCCAGTCGGTAGGCGCTAGGGGCGTCTGCGGTAATCAGCAGAAGCATGCCTTCGCGCTGTTGCAACAACTGGCTGATGGCGAGAGATAAACTACTCCCTGCGAGGTGACGCCAAGTCATTTCCTTGGCGGATGCAGATGAAGACTCTGGAAACGGGGGCTGTAATAAAGAAATTTGGCTCATGAAATACTCAATGGTTGTCCATCGCACACGGCAAGTTTGCGATTATACAGCAAAGCAACTGCTTCGGGCAGGTTGTACCGACACGCGGATGTGATTATCCTTGCTATTCATCTTTTGGATTCGGAATACATTCGTGTTGAAACTCTCATTGCCGATCCCTGTATTTTTGGCACTTCGTTATAGTCGTTCGCGAGAACGATCGTCTTTCACCCGGTTTATTAGTCGATTTGTCATGGCTGGGATCATGCTTGGTGTGATGGCGCTGATTATTGTGATGTCAGTGATGAATGGATTTGAGCGGGAATTAAAAACCCGCATTCTGGGTATTGTGCCGCAAGTTACCCTTATCGATGCACAGCAAAGCTCGTTAGCTAATTGGCAAGGGACTGCGGCGCAAATGCAGTGGCCCCAACAAGTTCAGCACGTGAGCCCCTTCGTGCAATCAGAAGGTTTGGTGCAAGGAGAGGGGCAAATGCAGGCGGTGATGCTGCAGGGGATTTACCCAGAGCATGAGCCGGCCAATAGTGTGTTAGCGGCGCATCTGCTGATGGGACGGTTAACCGACTTGCAGCCTGGGGAATACCGGATTTTCATTGGTCGGCCTTTAGCCATGCAGTTAGATGCCCATGTGGGCGACCGTATACGCGTAACCGCAGCGGCGGGGCAGCAACATACCCCTATCGGTGTGATGCCCGCGCAACGACAGTTCACTGTGGCTGGTGTATTTGAAGTGGGGGCAGATATTGATCGCCAGTTGATTCTAATGCACGGACAAGATGCTGCGCGCTTGTTCCGTTTCCCGGAAGGCAATGTGAGCGGGATTCGCATATGGCTAGACGATGCTTTTCAAGCGCGCGATGTGGCCAATCAGCTAGAACGACAAATTCAGCAATTACAGCTCGACGACCAAGTGCTCTTGCGAGATTGGCAAGAACGCTTCGGTCAACTTTTTGCGGCTGTGCGCATGGAAAAAGGCATGATGATGATTATGCTAGGCCTGATTGTTGCCGTGGCCGCGTTTAATGCTGTATCCGCATTAGTGATGCTCATTCAAGATAAGCGCAGCGATATCGCGGTTCTACAAACCCTCGGTTTGGCGCGTAGTCGTTTGTATCAAACCTTGGTCATTCAGGGCATGTACAGCGGGGTGGTGGGCATCACCTTAGGTGCGCTCCTTGGTGTGCTGCTTACTTATGGTCTCAATCCCATCTTAATGGGGTTAGGGATTGACATCTTTATGCATGGGCAAGCGATGCCCTTTGAAGTGCGCTGGGGGCAGATTGTTGAAATTGTGCTGGCTGCACTTGTACTCACCATGATCGCGACCTTGTATCCAGCGTGGCGGGCCGCTCGAATTCAACCGGCAGAGATTTTACGTTATGAGTAAGTTAATTCAGGTTCAGGGATTGTCGAAAAGCTATCAAGACGGTGAACAGCGAGTCAGTGTGCTGGATGAATTAGATTTTGATCTCGACGCCGGCGAAATGTTGGCGATTGTGGGCGCTTCGGGCTCCGGTAAAAGTACCTTCTTGCATATCCTAGGTGGATTAGATACGCCGGATGCGGGCAAATTACAGGTGGTCGGCGAACAACCCACGCAATTGAGCGCGAACGGTTTGGCCAAGTGGCGCAATCGATCGCTCGGTTTCATTTACCAATTTCATCACCTCCTTGGCGAGTTTAGTGCGCTGGAAAATGTCGCTATGCCTTTATTAATCGGCGGCGAATCAACCCAAAAGGCCCATGCGCGGGCTAAAGCGTTGCTCGAACGGGTTGGGCTTGGGCATCGATTACATCACGCACCGGCGAAGCTCTCGGGTGGTGAACGGCAACGAGTAGCTATCGCTCGTGCCTTGGTGAATAACCCAGCGTTGGTATTGGCGGACGAGCCTACCGGTAACCTCGACGAAGATACTGCCGCGGTGATTTACGATTTAATGTTAGAACTCAACCGCGAATTTAATACGGCATTCATTGTCGTCACTCACGATACGGCATTAGCCAAGAAACTTCCTCGTCAACTTCACCTCGACCATGGCGTGTTCGTGGAGGGCGTTGCATGAATTTGCCCTTGTTGTTGGCGCAGCGCTTCCGCCGCAGCCGGGAGAAAACCCGCTATTTAAGTTTTATCTCAGCGTCATCGACGATTGGTATTGGCCTTGGCTGTGCCATTTTGATTGTGTTGCTATCGGTAATGAACGGCTTTCAAAAAGCGCTGGAAAACGACTTTTTATCTTTGGTACCCCATGTGGAATACCAAGCGGTACGGGGCAGCTTGCAAGATTGGCAGGAAGTGGTTCGAGTGGCAGAGTCGCACCCTGGGGTGCGCGCTGCGGCACCTGTGATTGTATTGAGCGCCATGATTCAACAGCCGGGCCGCTTCCGTGGGCTGCAATTGCGTGCCATTGAGCCAGAGTACGAAGCGCGTGTATCGGGATTACGCCGGTATGTGAGCGATGCAGATTGGCTACAGTTTCAGAACACCCCAAACGGTATACTTTTAGGTCGGGGAATGGCGGATTTGTTGAATGTGCAGGTGGGTGATGACCTTGTTGTGATGATTCCGCAACTGCAAAGTAGCGGGGGATTACGTGCACCGCGGCGATTATCCACGCAAGTGGCGGGGATTTTCGCGATGGGCGGCGAACTTGATTTTCAGCAGGGCTATATTCACCTTGCTACGGGAAGAGAAGCGGCGCGCCTTGAGGGCGATGCCAGTGCCGTGCGATTGGCGTTGCACAATGTATATGATGCGCCCCATATTGCCCATGAAATTGCCCGCCAGCTCAATGAATTTGCATATATCCATGATTGGACACGCACCGAAGGGCATTTATACCGTGATATTCAGCTTGTGCGTACAATAATGTATCTGGTGCTGGTACTCGTGCTTGCGGTAGCATCATTTAATATCGTATCGACCTTGGTGATGGTGGTGCAGGAGAAGAAGTCGAGCATTGCAATTTTAAAGACCATGGGGGCGGATCATCGATTGATTCTTCAAACCTTTGTTTGGCAGGGGAGTTTGAATGGGGTGGTCGGTGCGCTCTTGGGCGGTGTGTTTGGGAGCTTGGTGGCGGTATATCTTCCGGCGATGTTGGCGTTTTTAGAAACCCAGTTTGCTTTTTCGCTGCTACCCAATGAGCTCTACTTTGTGAGCCAGATCCCGTCGCAATTACTGATTCGTGATGTGCTTGTCGTGATCGGCGTGGCCATGCTCACTAGTGTGCTGGCAACCCTATACCCCGCGTGGCGGGCGGCTAATTTGGCGCCGGTAGATGGGCTGCGAGGCCGTTAATCGGCCTCGTCGCGCAAGTTTTGGCGGCGTTGTTTAAACTCGGCTTTCAGTTCCCGCAAGCGCTGCCGGCGTAATTTTATCCGTTCATCCCAAGCACTCTGCACTGCCTGTCGCCAAATCTTACGCACGGCTAAGTAGCTGGCGCCAGAGAATACTGAACCGACGACAATACAGCCAAGTAACAGGGCAGGCACAATCGATGAAATACTGGCCTGAAACCACGCCCAAGAGAGCTCAAATAAGAAGGGTTCGGATGGCTGATTGAGCAAAAATGCGCCAACCCGATAAGAGCCGTAGAGCATGGGCGGCATGGTAATAGGGTTGGAGATCCAAACCAGTGCTACGGAAAGTGGCAAGTTGACTCGAAATAAAATCGCGAACGCCGCTGCCGCCACCATTTGAAAGGGCATGGGCATAAAGGCAAAGAAAATTCCAACAGCAAAGGCACCGGCAGCACTGCGCCGGTTAAGATGCCAAAGGTTCGGATCATGCGCAAGCGTACCGAAAGGCTTTAACACCCCATAGCGGTTGAGCTTGTGAATATCTGGCATAAACCGTTTTAGAAACTTTCTTGGCATGTGCGCTCGTCAATTCCAAGGGTTGATGAGTAACTCATATTCACTTCAAGCACGGATGCTCACTGTGAATAGATTCCTTCCGCTCGATCGCCTATGTGCCGCCTTCATCGGTGGTGTGCTTGCGATGCCCTGGTTAAGTCCAACGTGGTCGCTGTGGTGGTTGTTGCTTCTGACCGGCGCATCATTTGCTATCTGCATGTATCGCCACGCCTTACGCACCACTACGGTTTTGGCTGTCCTTCTCCTGAGTGCTCTATTGTGCGGTATTTGCTGGTCATTATTCAACGTGAAGATGCTGAATTTATGGCAATTGCCGAACAGCCAATGGCGCGAACCGGCGCAGATAACCATTCAGGTCCAGCAGGTTAGTGTTCAGTATCCAGAACGCTGGCAATTTGATGGCATTATAATCGATGCACCACAAGCGTGGAAACTACCTCGCTTTCTCAGCCAGATCGCACCTACTCGGGTGCGCGCCCAGTGGTATTTTCCGCCAGACATATCCGCGCCGCAACCGGGAGAAATATGGCAGCTTCATGCGCGCGCACGGCCTGCAACAGGTTTAGTGAATCAAGGAAGTCGCCCGATTCAAGTGCGCTGGGTTCGTGAGCGGATTCGGGCGAGTGTGCAGGTGCACGATGGGGAATTACTGAGAGTACCACATATGTTGCGGATCTCGGCGATTCGGCATGAGATCGCTTCGCAAGTTCAGCAATGGCAACGCAGCGTCGATAACCCCCGAGGGCTGGATTACACTGGTTTTTTGCTGGCACTGATGACAGGCAACCGACAATATATCCACACGCATCAGTGGCAGCTCTTCCAACAGACTGGCGTGGCACACATCATGGCCATCTCGGGATTACACCTCACGCTAGTGTTTGGATTTGCTTGGTGGCTAGCTCGTTTAGGCTGGTTATCCTGTGCGTTAGGCCAGGGCAGACAATCCTCTTATGAGCGGCACACCTTACTCACCGCACTGTTGGTTGCGGTAGCTTATGCAGCTCTTGCCGATTTTGCAGTAAGTACCACTCGCGCTCTGATCTTGGTGAGCTTTTTTGTGGTGACTCGTTGCCTTGGTTGGCAAATTGCGCCATTGCGTATTTTGCTGCGCTGTGTGGCCCTGCTGTTGCTGCTTGATCCCTTTGCGTGGTTGGATCCTGGCTTTTGGCTTTCGGTCACGGCAGTTTTGGCCATATTTCTGTGGCACTGGTGCGCGCCTTGGGAAAGCAGAACCAAGGCTGGAGCACTGCAGAAGATAGCAAGTTTGTGGCGACTTGAAGTTCTGTTAACGCTGGCTCTGATTCCGCTCACCATCAGTTATTTTCAAGGCATCCCTTGGATTGCTCCTCTTACCAATCTGTGGGTCATCCCGATATTTACACTGCTGATTTTGCCGTTGTGCTTACTGGCAGCCCTTTTGATTGTGCTTGAATTGCTCGGGGTTGTTGGAGCCGCGCAGATTGCATATGGCTTGGCTTATCCCGCGGATATTGCACTTCACAGCGTTATCCACGGACTTATGCTTAGCACCTATGTGCCGTTGCATTGGCAATCTGTTCAGGATCTGCGCTGGAGTGTGATCCCATTGGTATGGTTAGTACTTCGCTATTGGCCCGGTGCGATGTGGCAACGCTTAGGAGCCAGTAGCGTGCTCAGTGTAACGATGTTGATTTGGCTACAGCCGCCAAAGCCTCCCGAGTTTGCAGTGCATATGCTCGATGTAGGGCAAGGGAATGCCATAGTGATTCAGCGAGGGCGCAACGCTTTACTATATGATGCAGGGCCTCGCTTTGTCGGTGGCTTTGATACGGGGCGAAGTGTGGTGATTCCCTTTTTACGTTATCACCGGCTCACTCCGGAATGGTTGGTGCTTTCCCATCCCCACCAAGATCACGTGGGAGGTGCACCTAGCCTAACAGCAGCATATCCCCGCATGCAGGTTCTAGAAACGCGGTTGCAAGGAGAAACAAGCACCGACCATAGCCACAGTATACCGCGCCGCTGGCCCTGTGAATGGGGCCAAGTCTGGCGCTGGCAAGGTGTACTCATTCGCGCGTTAGCACCCATGCCGGGGCCGTCGTTTGGCCCTAATAACGATAGCTGTGTGCTGTTATTGGAATACAACGGGCAACGGGTGCTGCTTACGGGCGATATTCAGCGTCTTACCGAATTGCGCATGGTCGGCCGCTACGAGGGCAGTTTTCAGGCCCATATTCTGCAAGTGCCTCACCACGGATCGCAAACATCCAGCCAAACCGAATTTATTGATCGTGTGGCACCAGAAGTGGCATTGGTGGGGGCTGGATTTCTAAATCAGTGGGGAATGCCTCATCCTGATGTGCGTAAACGTTACGCTGAACGCCGCATTCCGCTGTTCAATACAGGTGACTTTGGTCAAATATCCGTCATACTGCACCGCAATAGAGAAAATGAATACAACTGGCTGATACGGCCATTTCGTCAGGAAATTCAGCCGTTTTGGTACCTACAGCAGGCGAAACCGTAGAAAAAATAGATAGGTTCACACCCATGCGAGGGCGAATGCTGACTGGTCAAGGGAATCGGGTTACGGTTACAATGAAAGTGATTTCACAACAAAATGGATTCCAATGGATTCGCAACACACACGAAAATCTAATTTTCGACGGTTAATAAAATACTTAAAACCATACCGTCTTGCCTTCGTAATTGCCGTGATTGGTATGCTCGGCTACGCCGGTGTCGATACATTCTTCTTTTATCATATTGAAACCCTTATTGATGACGGACTCGGTGCCGGGAATCCAACGATTCTGATTTATGGGGCAATCTTTGTTCCTTTAATCTTTATTTTGCGTGGCTTTTTTAACTTTATCTCCACGTACTTTCTCAGTTACGTGGGGTTTCATATTGTAACCACCATGCGTCAAGAGCTATTTGAGCACTTGATGCGTTTGCCAGTGTCTTATCACGACCGTATTTCTACCGGTGATTTAATTTCAAAGATTACCTACGATACGCAACAACTTGCCGAAGCCAACAGCCGCGCGATCCTCACCATGATTCGTGAAGGGGCGTTTGTGATTGGCTTGCTGGGCTTGATGATGTACCACAGTTGGCAGTTGTCGTTGGTGTTTCTGTTAATCGGTCCTGCTATTGGCAAAATTGTTGCTGTGGTGTCGCGTAAGTTCCGGGAAGTAAGCTCAAAGATTCAGACAGCCATGGGGAATGTTACAACCTCATCGGAACAAATGATTAACGGCCATCAAGTGGTGGTAATGTTTGAAGGGCAGAAGCAAGAGTCCGAACGCTTTGGTCAGGTGAATAATTCAACCCGCCAACAAAACATGAAGTTGGTGAATATCCGCACGATCAGCACCTCAGTGATTCAATTTATCGCGTCGCTAAGTTTGGCGGCGGTGTTGTTTATTGCGAGCTTTCCAAGCATGTTGGAACAGCTCACACCAGGGGCGTTCACCACGCTGCTCACCTGTATGATTATGTTATTACGCCCGTTAAAACAGCTCACTAATGTGAATGCTGATTTCCAGCGCGGCTTGGCAGCGGCGGCGAGTATTTTTACTGTACTTGATGAAGAAGCAGAAAAAGACACCGGTAGCCTGCAAAAAGATCGGGTGCGCGGTGATCTTACCGTCGAGAATATTACATTCCGGTATCCAGGCAAAAAAGCGGCTGCATTAGATTCGGTGAGCTTCACCATTCCTGCGGGTAAAACACTCGCCTTAGTGGGGCGTTCCGGTAGTGGTAAATCAACGATATCCAGTCTATTAACACGCTTTTATGATTATGAAACTGGCGTGATTAAGCTCGACGGGGTGGATATTCGCGAATACGATTTGCGTTCCCTACGCCGCCAGTTTGCTGTGGTGTCGCAGAGCGTGAGCTTATTTAACGATACCATTGCCAATAACATTGCGTATGGGGCCAACCAATCGGTGAGTCAAGAAGAAATTGAACAAGCGTTAAAGCTGGCCTATGCGGATGAGTTTGTAAATAAACTTCCGGAAGGGTTGAATACCATTGTTGGTGAAAACGGGGTGATGCTTTCCGGCGGCCAACGTCAGCGTATTGCTATTGCGCGCGCGCTGTTGCGGGATGCACCTATACTGATATTAGATGAAGCGACTTCGGCGCTGGATACAGAATCAGAGCGGCACATTCAGCAAGCCCTGGATAACCTCCAACAAAACCGTACTTCGTTGGTGATTGCCCATCGCTTGTCCACGATTGAAGCTGCGGATGAGATATTGGTGATGGATCAAGGTAAAGTGGTTGAGCGCGGCACCCATGGTGATTTGCTTGAGAAAAATGGGGCGTACGCGCAGTTGTATCAAATGCAGTTTGGTAGTGATTCAGCGTGAAATTGAAATCGAGAAGGAAGTCGTTGCAGCCGATGCAGCAACGTAAACAGGAAAAACAAATTGTGCGCTGGTGGTATCAACCCAAGTTGGTATTGCCGTTGTGGCCTCTGGCGCCCCTTAGCGTGCTTTTTACGTGGGTCGCGGCATTCAGACGTGGTTTGTATAAAATCCGCTTAAAACGTCGTACAAAGGTATCTTTGCCAGTGGTTGTGGTCGGTAACGTGACTGTCGGTGGAACCGGAAAGACGCCAACGGTGATGGGATTGGTGCGGTTACTGCAAGGAGCCGGCTATCGACCTGGGATTGTGAGTCGCGGTTACGGTGGTGAAGGCCCGTTTCCACAACGAGTGGATAAAAATAGTTCGCCGCTGCAAGTCGGGGATGAACCAAAATTATTAGCGGAACTTACCGGAGTGCCTGTTGTAGTGGCTCCCAAGCGTGTTCAGGCAGCGCAAATGTTAGAAGCATCTGGTGAAGTCGATGTGATTTTGGCCGACGATGGTTTGCAACATTACGCTCTCGATCGCGATATTGAAATTGCTGTGGTTGACGGCGAACGCGGCCTAGGAAATGGTTGGCGCTTGCCGGTTGGGCCATTGCGTGAGAGTCGTCGGCGATTACGGAAGACACAATGGGTCATTATCAATGGGGGTCAGCCGGCCACCATTGCGGGCTTAAAGTTAAAGCGCAATGAGCAGGCTGTGCCTATGACGCTAACGTCAGTAGGCTGGCGCCGGGTGAGTGACGGTGCTGAAATTGATGTGCCCGATGGTGAAAGTGTATTGGCCATTGCCGGTATTGGTAATCCGGAGCGATTCTTTAATTTTGTGATGGAGCACGGCATTGATATTCAGGAAACCCGTGTGTTCTCGGATCATCATGCGTATTCAGCACAAGATTTTTATGATGTAAGCAATGAAGTGCCTATTTTAATGACGGAAAAAGATGCCATTAAATGTCGTTCATTTGCGCGACCGCATTGGTATTATTTGCAGGTCTCGGCGCAGTTCCCCGAGACGTTTAAAGAACAGTTTTTGCGGGCGGTGCAGCAGGCATCGGGCCGCGAACTTGAGCAACAACAGCAGGGAGTCAAAGCATGAGTATTCCCACCAATATGTTATCGATCTTGGCATGCCCGTCATGCAAGGGGAAATTGGTTTGGAATCACGACCGCAGCGAACTTGTGTGTCGCGGCGAGCAGCTCGCATATCCGGTAAACGAAGGTATCCCTGCGTTACTGGCAAGTGCAGCCCGTGAGCTTTCGGTGGCTGAATTGGAGCAATTAAAGAAATGAGCTTTACCGTTGTAATTCCAGCACGTTATCAATCCACGCGCTTGCCTGGAAAGCCGCTGGCAGATATTCATGGCAAGCCAATGATTCAACACGTTTACGAGCGCGCCATTCAAAGTGGTGCTTCGGAAGTCATTATTGCCACCGACGACCAACGTATTGTGGATGTAGTGAGTGGCTTTGGCGGACGCGCCATGCTCACCTCAACAGATCATCAATCGGGTACGGAACGTTTGGCTGAAGTCGTTGATTTGCTAGCCCTTGCTGATGATCAGGTGGTGGTCAATGTACAAGGCGACGAACCCTTTATCCCCCCGGAGATTATCTGCCAAGTGGCAGAGAACTTAGCTAGCCAACGCAGTGCACCCATGGCAACGTTATCAGTACCGCTGACCAGTTCCGATGAGTTATTTAATCCAAATGTGGTGAAAGTGGTCGCCGATGCGTCGAACTACGCTCTGTATTTTAGTCGAGCGGCGATTCCTTGGGATCGGGAGCGTTTTACTGCCAACCGTGACCACGCTGAACTCGTTCTGGGTATGTATCGCCGCCATGTGGGTATTTATGCCTATCGCGCTGGATTTGTAGAGCGTTACGCCGAGTGGGAGCCAAGCCCACTGGAACAGTTAGAATCCCTTGAGCAATTACGAGTACTTTGGCATGGGGAGAAGATCCACGTTGCCGAAGCGATCATTGAACCGCCGGCGGGCATCGACACGCCGGAGGATTTAGCCCGCGCTCGAGGCTAAACGCAAAAAGCTAGCCGAGGCTAGCTTTTTTTATACACAAACGTTAGCTACAAAGGTGCAGTTGCGCCTACACCCGAAACTTCTCAATAAGCTCTGGGCCGTATAGTTTCGATGGGGTTTGGAAACCACCGGTGCCTGGATTATTCAGCACAAACAACGCCATGGTCACGGCGCCTTGGGCGGTGAGGGTGTATCCGTTCATGACTTTTTCACGAATAGTCACCACTTCGCCTTGCGGGTTAGTGGCTTCGCCCCATACCCAAGTGTAATGGGCTTTACGTTCTTTCTCTTCTGGACCAGCAGGTTGCTGATCAATTTTTTTCATCAGCCAACGCTTCATAAATTCAGCGCGGAATAACCAACGCACCCAATTCATATTGCGCATCCGCTTCACCAGTTTCGGTGATGCAGGAATATACACTTCGATATTTGGGATGCCGGTGCTGTGATAGGCAGTAGATACATCGCCCCAAGGAATGGTCATGGCCATTTTCTCGCCACCACCAAAATCAATGGTTTCGGCTTTGTAAGCCAGCGGCACACTGACAATCTTACCATCGCGACGCACAGCGCCACCCTGACCAATACGACGCACGCTCGTTTTAGCGGTGCCCCGACTCATACGCGAGCGTGAATCAAAGCCAAGACGTAAATGGGACGCGTTGGGCAGTTGTTGTTTGAGTGTTGCTGCAACACAATCAGTTGGAATAACATCAAAGCCAACGCCAGGGCAGATCACAATCCCAGCTGTTTTGGCGGCCGCATCAAAACTGGCACCGAGCTCAAAAATATCCAGCTCACCAGTAATGTCTAAATAGTGGGTTTTGCTCTCAATGCAAGCGCGCATCATAACTTCGGCGGTTAACTCGAAAGGGCCCGCACAATGCACAACTAAATCAATATCACTGAGTTGTTCAGCGATTTTTGGAGCGCGATCTAATGCAAAAATGCGGCTGGGTAATCCTAATGAGTCTGCAAGTTCCGTAATTGCTTTTTCATTGCGGCCAGCAAGGATAGGGCGGTGGCCTTGTTCAACGGCGTAGCGGGCAATCAGCTCTCCGGTGTAGCCGTTTGCTCCGTAAATCATCCATTCCATATTAAATCTCAATTCTGTGGTGATCGGCGTCTTCGCGGTTATGTTCGCAGGTGGCTGCATTTTTGCACTCACCGTAAAGATAAAGACTGTGATTGGTGAGTTTTAAGCCGTGTTCGGTGGCAACTTGTACCTGACGGCGTTCGATGGTGTCATCTTCAAACTCGATAACACGGCCGCAGGTGAGACAAACAAGGTGATCATGATGAGATTTTGCGCTCAATTCGAATACCGAACGACCACCTTCAAAATGATGGCGCGTGACAATACCAGCGTCGTCAAATTGATTCAGTACCCGGTACACGGTGGCTAAGCCTACTTCATCCCCTTGTTCTAACAAAATCTTGTAAACCTCTTCTGCGCTCACGTGCTGATGCGCAGGGTTCTTCATGACTTCGAGGATTTTAATCCGGGGAGAGGTAACCTTAAGTCCCGCTTTCTTTAATTGAGCATCTGGCGTTGTCATCAAGATCTCCGACTGTTCTACTGTTTTCGATTATAGACACATCCGAGCAGCGATGAAAACAGCATTGATTAACCGTTAGCCAAATCCTCGCGAAAAGGATCAAAAAAAAGCCTCAACAGGGTGCCCTGTGAGGCCTTTTTATACGATTGCAGTACTTAGGCTAATTGATCGAGGCCCATCTCATCCATTAATTGGGCGCACCAAGCTTTCACGCGATCTTTGGTGAGCTCAGGTTGACGATCTTCATCAATACCTAAACCGACAAAGTGGTTGTCGTCGGCCATGCCTTTGGATGCTTCAAAATGGTAGCTATCCGTAGGCCAGTGACCAATAATAATCCCGCCGCGGGCTTCAACGATATCGCGAATCATGCCCATAGCATCTAGGAAGTACTCCGCGTAATCTTCTTGGTCGCCACAGCCGAAGATCGCTACAACTTTGCCTTCAAAGTCGACTTCTTCAAGCTCTGGGAAGAAATCGTCCCAATCGCACTGGGCTTCGCCGTAGTACCAAGTAGGAATACCAAAAATAAGCAGATCGTAATCAGCGATCTCCTCTTTGGTCGACTTGGCAATATCTTTTACATCAATAAGATGTTTGCCCAGCTCTTTCTGAATCATTTGCGCCACGGCTTCAGTGTTGCCCGTGTCACTGCCAAAAAATAATCCAACGGTTGCCATATCTACGTGGTTCCCAATACGTCGTGTTAAACCAGTGTGTTCTAATGCGTTACTTGGTACGCATTGCTTTCTTGATTAGATTTTCAATGAGCGCGCTGCGGCTGATGTTTTGGGCATCGGCTTGTTCGGTCAGCGCGGCATAGAGTTCGTCTGTTAACTTTAACTCCACGCGGCGTAAGCCCTTGGCTTTATCGCGCTGGAGTTGTCGGCGTTTATTGAGCCGAAGTTGTTGTTCCCGTGGCAGTGGGTTGGTTCGGGGTCGCCCCGGACGCCGCTCCGCCTGAAATAAATCGGGTGTTATTTTGTCTGCTGCTTCTTTCGCCATAGTTAGAATTCAAGAGCTTGTTGAACTGGGCCGCGTACGCTTAACCCAAACTGCGCTCAACGAAGAACTGAATGATCCCTTTTGCAATAAATCCAGCCATTCCCAGAAACAAAACGAGCCATACAAAAAAGCGTCCAATCTTTGGAACATCACCCTTTTTCAGCACATCTTGAATCGCCAAGCCAATCAACAGAAACAAAGCCGCAATCGCGAAATTGGTCATCAGGCTCTCTATGAGCTCAAAGTGTTCAGACAGCATAATGAACTCCTCGATGGGTACCGGCGCTTAACGCAGCCTCTGCGCGCGGAGGATACCACAAAACCCATTATCGGTGGAACTAGCACGCGCCTGCTTAACGATCTTCTAGAAAGCGCAGTACAATTCCGTTAAATACCTGAGGCTTCTCTGCATGAAGCCAATGCCCCGTATCAGCGATAGTCTTCGCTTCTGCATTGCTAAAGCGCTTTTGTATTTCTGGGCGGTGCGCTTCGGTAATGTAGTCGGAATTGCCGCCGCGAATAAACAGCACAGGGCCATCGTAATGGCCTTCCGATTGCGGTGCGCCAATCAAATCCGGGTAACACGCGCGAAGGCCCGGTAGGTTCATACGCCAGTGCCAGCCGTCATCGTCCTTGCGAAGGTTCTTCAGCAAGAATGAGCGCACACCTTTCTCATTAATATATTCACTGAGTTGCTTATCTGCGTCTTGGCGGCTGGAAACCGCGTCGAGATCTAACGCTTCTAGGGCATCGAGAATACTAGTATGGCGGGCGTCGTAGGCAACGGGTGCGATATCCGCCACGATGAGGCCAAGGGTTTGTTCAGGATGCTGCAAGGCAAAATCCATCACCACTTTGCCGCCCAGTGAATGACCAAGCAGGTAAGCGGAATCGATGTTGAGTTCATTCATGACCTCACGAATATCTTCGGCCATTTCGGCTAAGGTCATGGAGTCGGTCCAGGGCGAATTGCCATGATTGCGCAACTCGATGTTCACCACGTAGTAGTCGTCCTGAAGGGCTCGGGAGATGCTTTTTAGGTTGTCGAGATCGCCAAATAGCCCATGCACTAAAATGATGGCGGCTTGGCTCTGTTTCCCCGACGTTTCGTAATTTAAGATCATGATTGCTCTCATACTGCGGAAGTCTCGCTATAGTGTCGCTTGGAAGTGCTTTTTGTGCAAACTGAAGCCGCCTCAGTTATACTATCCGCCACTTTTAGTAACACCCGATTTCAGAGCAGTAAGTATATGAAAAAGATAGAAATCGATGACGAACTCTACACGTACATCGCCTCGCACACGCAACATATCGGCGAATCAGCCTCGTCTATTTTACGGCGCTTGCTGGGTCTCTCAGATGCAACCTCCGCCCATACTCGCACCGAATCATTGCGTCATGTACCAGCCGATGTGCAGTCGGTGGCGGTGTCGTCAGATACGGAACATTCAACGCGATTTTTTGATCGGGTGGCTCGCCAGGATCTTACATCGCAAAAAGGCGTGGTCGGACGCTTCTTATTTATCCTAACCACCTTGCATCGCTGTCATCCGGAACAGTTTGTGCGGGTATTGGATATTCGCGGGCGTAATCGCTTGTATTTTTCCGCCTCTGAAGCAGAGCTCACCAGCACTGGCACAAGTACGAATCCAAAACAGATTCCAGAAACACCGTACTGGGTCGTTACCAACAATAACACCACCAAGAAAAAGTCTATTCTGACCCAAGTGGCTAGGGAACTTGGCTATACTGCACACGAAGCAGAGCAAATCAGGGATTTATTAACATGAGTCAACATCCGCGCGCTGGACAACCAGCGGAACCCAGTGATTTAGTCAATATTCCAGCACTGATGAGTGCTTATTACGTGAACGAGCCAAATGCTGGTAAAGCGAACCAACAGGTGAGCTTTGGCACCTCAGGCCATCGTGGTAGTGCTCTGCGTTTATCGTTCAACGAAGCCCATATTTTGGCGATTTGCCAAGCCATTGTTGCCTACCGCACGGAACAAGGCATTACCGGACCATTGATGTTGGGTAAAGATACCCACGCACTGTCGGAGGCGGCGTTTATTACCGCCCTCGAAGTCTTTATTGGCAACGAAATTGAAGTGCATATTCAATCGGATTTGGGCTACACGCCGACGCCGGTGATTAGTCATGCAATCATTCGTTATAACCTGGGTCGTACTGAAGGGCTTGCTGATGGCGTGGTCATTACGCCATCCCATAATCCACCACAAGATGGTGGCCTGAAATATAACCCACCTCATGGTGGTCCAGCCGACGGTGATGTGACCAAAACCATTGAAAAATATGCCAATGCGATCTTAGCCAGCGAACTCATCGGCGTGAATGTTGTTACCTTCGCGCAGGCAAAAAAGTCGCGTCGGTTAAAGAAAATTGATTGGATCGCCAGCTACGTGGATAGCTTAACCGATGTAATTGATATGGCAGCGATTCAGAAAGCGGGATTAAAAGTAGGTATCGATGCCATGGGTGGTGCAGGCGCGGCTTATTGGCGTGCGATTCGTGATACATACCAGCTCGATTTAACCATTATGAATGGTCACGTGGATCCGTCGTTTGCTTTTATGACGTTGGATAAAGACGGCGCGATTCGAATGGATTGTTCTTCAGCGGCGGCCATGGCGAACCTGCTGCGCTTTAAAGATGACTATGATTTAGGGGTGGGGAACGACCCGGATTATGATCGGCACGGGATTGTTACTCCGGCCGGATTGATGAATCCAAATCACTACTTGGCAGTGGCCATTGATTACTTAGTTCAGCACCGAAATTGGTCGTCGGATATCGCCATTGGTAAAACCTTAGTGTCGAGCGCCATGATTGATCGCGTTGTTGCCGGTGTTCAGCGCAACTTAATGGAAGTACCGGTAGGTTTTAAATGGTTTGCTCAAGGTCTGCATGAGGGCAGTATTGCCTTTGCTGGCGAAGAAAGTGCAGGAGCGAGTTTTATCGATCGCCAAGGCCAACCTTGGTCCACCGACAAAGATGGCATTTTGCTGGGTCTATTGGCTATGGAAATTCAGGCGGTGACAGGAAAATCACCGAGCGCCTACTATGCAGAATTAGAAGCCAAGTACGGACAAGCCAGCTACGCGCGTATTGACTGCCAGGCTACGCCGGCACAAATGGCGTCGTTTGCGCATCTAGTGGAAAAACCACCTTATCTCGAAACCTTGGCTGGGGAGCCGGTCACCGCGGTATTGACGAAAGCACCGGGTAACCAGGCAGGGTTTGGCGGTGTGAAAGTCTGTACAGAGAACGGCTGGTTTGCGGTGCGTCCTTCGGGTACTGAGCCTGTATATAAGATCTACGCGGAAAGTTTAAAAAGTGCCGAACATTTGGCACAAATTCAAACCGAAGCGGAGGCGCTGCTAAGCGCCTGGTTATAACGTCGCATCACCATCAGATTTAGCAATTCGCGGTTAAACTGGGCCAGATGAGCCCGGTTTAACTGGGATTTTCCCATCCGGCTCTTCAAAATCTTCGTTTGCTTCTTCAATCAAGCCCGCTAGCAATTCTTCCGACGGTTGCGCTGGGGCTAAGCTGGTGAGTGCAGAATGTATCTGATCGGGCGCTTTCGCGCGCTGCGTAACGCGATAGACCGAGTATCCGGAGATCATAAAAGCAAGTACGGCCATCATCACAAAGAACATATTGATGTTGGCAAATTGCATCAGCGCAGCGCCGAGTGGAGCTCCGATAATGGCACCTACGCCCCCCACTTTAATAATGGCTCCGGTCGCTCCGATCATTTGATCTTTTTCGAGGTAATCGTTGGTGTGGGCCATTGCCAGGGAGTAGATCGGGAGCAAGCAACCGCCGAGAATGCCCATGCCAATATAAATCCAGATCGGATTAGTAATGCTCACTTGTGATAACACCAAGGCGACAATGGCACCGGCTCCCGTTACTCCGGCCAGAACCAAGCGGCGATCATACCGATCAGAAAGAAATCCAACCGGCGTTTGTGCAATTAAGCCACCGAAAATGAAGGCGGCCATAAAAATTGATACTTGCCCCACGGATAACCCAACCATAGTGGCGTATACCGGGCCAACACCGTAGAACATGGCGTAGCAGCCTTGGGCCAAGAACGCGGCAAACAAACCAAGCGGGGCCTGTTCGAGCAACAATTTCATGGGAACTTTCTTCGGTGTGTGGGTGGTCGGCTCAACGGTTACGCTCGCCAAAATCGGAATGAGCGATACATTTATCAGCAGCGCGATAATCGCGAACGGAACAAAGCTCGCTGGATCCACCAATCCCAAAATAAGTTGACCAACAATGAGGCCACCATAGATGAGCACCAAATATACAGAGAGCAGGGCACCGCGATTGCGGTTATCGGCCATGGTGTTTAACCAGCTTTCAGCAATAACAAACATGGCGGAAAGCGCGAAACCGCTGACAAAACGCATTACAAACCAAACGGTTGGATCGATCCATATAGATTGGACTAGTACCGCGACCGTACCTAAGGCGGCCAAACCACCGAACGCGCGAATATACCCGACCCGCCGGATATCTTTTGGGGCTCGCGTCGTGCCGAAAAGGAACCCGATGAAGTAGGCGGACATGATTAAACCAATGGTAAAGGTCGAGAAACCTTCGATGGTACCGCGTAAGCTCAGTAGGGTACTGGTCATGCCTACACACAAGCCGATCAATGTCATTGTTGATAATAACGAACTGACAGCGCGAACTTGTTGTCTGAGCATAGCGTTTGCGTCCTAGGGTAGCTGACACACCGGGCGAGTGTTCAAAGAATGAGTGGCATGGCCTATATTTCAATACTTTATCATTGAGCATGGGTTTTCGCCAGATTTCCCCCAGCCTTATCCACAGGTTGTCACTTGCCGTGAAGGGGCTGCGTGTTTATTATCCGATGACATTAATTATTCAGGCGGTTGTTGTGCAACGAATGAATTTGACGACAGGATCCATCTTACGAACGAGCCTCGGTGCCGCGCAGCGCGCATTGATGGCGTTGAGTATGGGCGTTTTCTTGGTGCTGGCACTGGTTGCTACCGCACCAACGGCAGCGAGTAGTGAGCTACAACGCATGTTGCAGGGCGAGCGTGAGGTTGAATCACAAACGCGCAACGAGCGTCAACAAGTGCTGCCAACCATTTTCTCGGATGTATTGGTGCGCGTATCGGGTACCGAAGCGGTGCTCCAGAACAGCCAAATTCGCGCAGAATTACGCAATGTGAACGATTATTTACTGCAATTTGGCTACCGTACCGACGAAGACACTTTGTATTTACTGGCTACCTTTGATGAATCTCGTGTCCGCGATTTACTGCAACGGGCAGGATTCACCCTATGGACGGGTCGGCGTCCACAATTGTTGTTATGGATTGCCGAAAACCACCCGGAGCGAGGGGTTCGTTTAGTGAGCCGGGCGGAGCAGCGCCCGCTGATTGAAAAGCTTCGGCAAGCGTCTGAACGACGCGGCTTGCCGATGATGATGCCGTTAATGGATTTGCAAGATCAAATGGCCATCACACCACGGGATGTATGGGGCCGGTTTGAACGGGAAATTTTACAAGCCTCAACCCGTTACCCTACCGAAGGGGTGGTCAGTGCTCGGGTATTTCGACAAGCTGCCGATGCGTCAGATGGTATTTTACTTGAACCGGAAGATGAGTCCGCTGCGAATTACTTGCCGGAAGAGCTCGAAGTCGATGCGGCTTACCATTATATTCTTGAAGCGCGTGTGAGCATCGGAGATATGCGCTTTGTCGAAGTGATCGAAGCCGCCGATGAAGGCGAATTGGTGACGGAGTTCGTGAATCGCGTCGCCGATCGTGTGAGCGCATTATTTATCGGTGAAACCTCCGAAGGTACTAGTGAAGTTTTAGTGCGGATGCGTGGCCTGCAGCAGCTTGCACATGTTCTGCAAGCAGAACAGATGCTCCAGCAACAGGGACAAGTATATCGCGTGCAGCTCCGCCGCTATCAACAAGGTACCGCCGAGTTTGCGGTGCAGTTAAACGGAGGCGCTTCGTGGCTGGCCCAAGCATTGGAATTTGACCGCCGTATCGAGCGGGAAGCGCTCAATCCGGATGCAGACATAAGCGCGTCTGAGGTAGCCTTGGAGTTTCGATGGGTGCGGTAATGGGATCGGACCATCAACTGGCTTTGCCGGTGCAATTGCCCGATCATGCGCGCCTCGATAATTTTGTTCCAGGTGGCGGTGAAATTGGCGAAGCGCACCGACTGCTGCTTGCGCATCTTGAACTAATTAGCGCCTCAGCGTGGGCTCCCGAGCGTCAATACACCTATTTGTTTGGAAGTTCTGGGCGTGGTAAAACCCATTTACTATGCGCGCTCTGTGAACGCTGTGCAGATCAAGGGCGGTCGAGCATTTATTTGTCGCTTAATGAATTTCAATCTGCCAACGACGTGTCGGTGCTTCAGGGCCTCGAGCGTTACGATGTGATTGCCTTAGACGACATCCAAGCCGTATGTGACCAATCGATTTGGTGTGATGCGCTGTTTGCCTTGTTTAATCGCGTGCAAGATGCAGGCACGGGTTTTATGGTGCTCGCTGCCGACCAATCAATTACCCGACTCCCCATTGCACTCCCAGACTTGCGCTCACGCTTACAGTGGGCGAGCCCTTATCAACTCCGGCCTCTGCCGGATACCGATAAAGTCACAGTGCTACAGCAACATGCCCAAGCCCGTGGGCTTGAACTGACGGAAGGTGTTGGGGAGTTTATTGTGCAGCGGTTAAGCCGAGATTTGCATGAATTAATGGGCGCTTTAGAGCAGCTCGATCAAGCGTCGATGGCTCGTCAGCGCCGTTTAACTTTACCCTTCGTGAAACAAGTGCTTGTCATTTAATCGGATGATTTGTTCTTGGGCATCTTACCCGCGTTACTGATATAGGCCTGCATTTGCTCGTCGTACTCCGCATCTTCTTCTTTCTTTCGCTTTAGCTTTAAACCAAGCTCGCGGCCGCGATAGCGGGCGTAAAAGGTTGCCCCGAAAAAAGCCCCGGTGGTTAATAGGATCTCGATGATAGCGTATCCAATTTCCTGAGGGTGGGTATACAAGGTGGTAAAGCCGTGCATAAAGTAAAAAATCAGGATGAAGTTGGCCCACGCATGAGTATACGGATTGCCTTGTAAAATACCTTTAAGCGGCAGCAACAAGGGCACACCCCAAATCACTAAAGTGAGCCAGATGGGAAGAAACTCATTGGGTGCCAATACACCATGCCAAAGTACGACAAATCCGAGTAGGGCGGGGTAGCAAACTAATGTAAGTTTACGATGAAATCGCGCCGTTTTATAAAAAGGAGTGTTCACAGAATCTCCAATACGTTTTCAGGCGGACGCCCGACACGGCCTTGTTTGCTATCGTTATTCACGACGATGGGACGTTCGAGCACTTTGATATGCTCACTTAGTTTCTTCGCGAGCTGTTCGGGCGAATCTAACACATCCGCAAAGCCATGTGCTTTATATTCGTCTTCTTTGTTGCGCAATAAATCCTTGAGTGCCACACCAACCTGATCCGCAAGATCAAGTAGCTCAGTCGGCAACAATGGATTCTTAAGGTATTCAACAACCCGTGGCTCGATGCCTTTCTCTTGCAGTAACTTCAATGTTTCGCGGCTCTTTGAGCAGCGCGGATTGTGGTAAATCGTATATTCGCTCATGCTGAGTCCCTTTTCGCAAATGGCGCACGGATTACAGCGCCGCTCTCGGTGACGGGCAACTTTACTCAGTTTTCTTTAAAAGTCAAAAACCCGTTCACGTTCAACCTGTAAGTTCTGTATCTGCTGGATTCGCGCTTGAATGCGTTGCCGGTTCATTAAATCATGTTCGTTTGATTTTGCGAACGCTGAATGCAACTCCTCAATGGCATTGGTAAAGTTGGCACGCAGCACCATCACTTCGGCCATGGCTTCGTGTTGACCTACCACATTGCCTGATTTTTGATGGCTCTCATGCAGTAATTGCCAAGCCAACACATCGCGACGGTTCTCAATCAGATAATCTTGCACTACACGGCGGGCAATGTCGTATTTGCCTGCATGGTTCGCCGCATAAACAAAGTTCAAAGTAACCACTTGGTTATTTGGACGGCGAGAATACTCCGTGGTGAGCATTTCCAGCACTTCTTCATAACGCTTCTGGGCAAGCCAAATATCGGTTTGCGTATCAATAAAGAATAAGTTGAGCGGATGTGTCTCGCGCAAATCGAGAATAATTTGGTCGGCTTGTTCATAGCGCTCGAGTTCATACAGCGCCAGTGCTTGTGCATAGAGCAGACCTTCCCGCTTCGTGGTGTCACGCTCTTGGCGTAGCTCTTGTTCCACGTTGGTTAAAACATCTCGCGCTGGGCGATTTGAAAAGCGCACCCGAACCCGTGCTTTGGCAAGATGAAAATCAAGGCTCGGTGGTAAGCTACGCGGCCCAAGTGCCCGTGCCCGTGACTGTGTATCCGCAACCCGTGAATCCGGAAGCGGGTGGGTGACTAAGAACTGGGGCAAGGTGGAGGTATAACGATACCGATCTTGCAGGCGGCCAAAGAAGCGCGGTGCGCCTTCAGGATCGTATCCGGCGCGATGCAGCGCTTGCATGCCAATGCGATCCGCTTCAAGTTCAAACTGGCGCGTGTAATTGATCTGGCGTTGTTGGAAGCCGGCCATATTGGCGGTCAAAACTGCCATACCCAGAGTGGGGTTGATCACCCCAATAATCATGCCGCCAATAATCTGAGCAACCGTCATAGGGGCTGCCGCCGTTATACGCTCCATATTGCGGGCGATATGGCGCTGCGTTACGTGGGCAATTTCATGGCTTAATACCGAGGCCAACTCGGATTCATCCTGGGCTTCCATGAGCAACCCCGTGTGCATACCAATTTGACCACCTAAAAAAGCGAATGCGTTAATACTATCGTCACGAATCCAGAAGAAACTAAATGGGTAGCGCACATTATCGGTGTGTCGAACTAAGCGATTGCCAACACCTTCGAGATACTCGCGTAATACCGGATCTTCGATCACCGGCGCCGCACCGCGTACTTCGCGGGCGAAATGTTCACCTAATAAACGTTCGCGCTCGATCGACATAAAAGCGCCACCGGCAGTACCTATTGTGGGCACGTCGGTACGCGAATGGGCCGAAGCCTGATGGCTTGAGGTAATGAAAAAAATAAGAAAAGCCGTGCAGATCATGACTAAAGCAGGGGCACGGAAGGAGATTTGCATGTCCAAAGGACTCCATAGTTATCGACCCGTTTCACGAAAGCCCGCGGCAAACGTTCGGAGGACAGGGCCTGACTGCAACTCACGGTAATGCTTGAGACCTTAAACAACAGCGTGGGTTCAATACGCTCACAGGTTTAGTTTCTGAGTCTAAAAGGTTGCGCATGGCTTGTCGACCTTTGCGCGTATGGTGTAAGGTTGCAGCCCTTGATACAATGAGAGTTACGCAAACAGTTTTGCGGATTGAGGCTCGAAAGGAGCAGCATTATTTATGTTGGGATATATTCGCGATTGGTTTCAACGCAAATTTTCTGACCCAAACGCAATTACGCTTACGTTGTTATTGCTCATCGGGTTTGGACTTATTGTCCTGTTTGGTACCGTGCTGGCCCCGATCCTGGTTGCTATTGCCCTCGCATATTTATTGGAATGGCCGGTAAGCCGCTTAGAACGACTTGGCTTTAAAAGGCTCTACGCGGTACTCCTTGTCTTTGTCCTCTTCTTTACCTTCGCCCTCTTATCCGTGATGTTCTTGATGCCAGTGATTTGGCAACAAAGTGTGAATTTGCTCGCGGAATTGCCGTTAATTGCCCAGGCTTGGCGTGAAATGATGGAGAGCGTTGAAGAAATAGCCCCGGCCTTTGTCGATGCGAGTCAGTTACAGCTGTTTACCGACAAGGTCAATGACCGCTTGTTGCAGTTCGGTCAAGGCTTGTTGGAACGCTCACTGAATACCTTGGTGCTCTTGGCCGTGGTTTTGGTATACATGATTATCGTGCCGTTATTGGTGTTCTTTATGCTGAAAGATAAAAAGCTGTTACTGGAACACTTTAATCGCATCTTACCAGAGCAACGCCGCTTGATTAGTCAAGTGGGCACGGAAATGAACTTGCAAATCATGAATTATATTCGCGGGAAAGCGGCGGAGATCGTGATTGTCGGGGTCGTGACCTACATTGTTTTCACCATGTTCGATTTGCGCTATGCCGCCTTGTTGGCCACCCTTGTTGGGTTCTCGGTACTGGTGCCCTATATCGGTGCCGCTGTAGTGACTATCCCCGTGGCGTTGGTGGGTTTGTTCCAGTTTGGCATTAGTGCGACCTTGCTTTGGCTTATCGTCGCTTATTTAATTATCCAAGCATTGGATGGCAACGTACTGGTTCCCATATTGTTCTCCGAAGCGGTGAGCTTGCACCCGGTATACATCATTGGTGCGGTTTTAATATTTGGCGCGATCTGGGGCTTCTGGGGGGTATTCTTTGCCATTCCATTAGCCAGCTTGGTGAAAGCGGTGATTACAGCGCTTTCCACTCATCGTGAAGAGCAAGACGTCGCTCAGGAATAGTCTAAGAGCGCTGTGCTCAGAAGACCCCTCCAAAAATAAAAGGCCTGCGTTGGTGATAACGCGGGCCTTTTAGTTGCTGCAAGTAGTTCGGTAATCGGCCTTGCCTTATAGGCTATCTAAAGCCGCAAGTACCACTTCGTGGTGATCCTTGGTTTTAAACTTATCGAATACGTGCGCGACCTTGCCGTTTTTATCAATCAAAAAGCTAATACGGTGAATGCCGTCGTATTCGCGCCCCATAAATTTCTTCGGTCCCCATACACCAAAGGCATCGGCGACTTCGTGGTGCTCATCGCCAAGCAGGGTGAAATTTAAATTGTCGCGCTCGGTAAACTTCGCCAAGCGCTTCGGCGCATCAGGACTAATTCCCACCACCACAACGCCTTTCTTCGCTAATTCGTCGCGGGTATCCCGCAAATTTTGCGCTTGCACGGTGCAGCCTGGGGTCATCGCTTTTGGGTAAAAATACACCAGCACGCGATTGGATTTAAGTAGGTTCTCAAGGCTCACCGCGTCACCCTGTTGATCAGGTAAGGTAAACATCGGGGCTTTATCGCCAACCTGCAGTGTTTTCATGAAAAGACTCCTGTCGCAATAGTCGAGTGAAACGAATCGAAGGGGACCAGTTAAGAGGATACCCTGTCGCCAATGAGAACGAAAGGGAGGGCCTAGACTCGGTGAGCGGAATAATTACAGATTTATCACAAGGAAACACCCCACTAGGCTTGTCATTGTAGTGCTCCACGAGTAAGATTGAGCCCTCATTTTTAGAGGGAGAATCTATGCTGACCGGCAGTATGGTGGCACTTGTCACCCCGTTCACAAGCAACGGTAATGTGGATTACAAACTCCTCACAGAACTGGTTGAGTTTCATATTCAATACGGTACTGATGCGATTGTTTCGGTCGGTACCACCGGCGAATCCCCAACTCTCAGCCATGACGAGCATGTCGATGTTGTGCGGGCCACGGTGGAAGTGGCCGCAGGGCGAATTAAAGTGATCGCGGGCAATGGTTCTAATGCGACTCAAGAAGCGGTGCAACTCACAGAGCGTATCGCGGTGCTTGGCGTAGATGGCTTTTTGAATGTGACCCCTTATTACAACAAACCCAGCCGCCGCGGCATTATTGAACATTATCGTCATGTTGGCGAAGCCAGTGATTTACCCCAGTTTCTGTACAACGTTCCGGGTCGTACATGTTGTGATCTAACGCCGGAGCTTGTTGGAGAGCTCGCGCAGTTGCCAAATATTGTGGGCATTAAAGAAGCCACTGGTGATGTGTCACGGGTTGCTGAAATTCAGCGGATTTGTGGACATGACTTCTTATTATTAAGCGGTGATGATCCCACCTCCCGTGAGTTTATGTTGGCCGGTGGCCATGGTGTGATCAGCGTGACCGCGAACCTTATGCCACAAACCATGAAACGCATGGTGGAAGCGGCAACCCGCGGTGATGTGGCGTTGGCCGAAGAATTAGATAAGAAACTAGCGCCTTTGCACGAAGCTTTATTTATCGAGGCAAACCCTATTCCGGTGAAGTGGGCCATGGCGCGCTTAGGTTGGATTCAAGCGAATTACCGACTTCCGCTGACACCCCCGGAACTTGCGAGCGAAAAAGTTATCGAACAGGCACTGATAAACGCAGGACAATTAAAAGAGCGGAGTTCGGATGAAGTTTAAACACGTAGTCTTACTTACCATGGGAATCGCCTTGGTGAGTGGTTGTACGTCAAATCGTGAATTAGCGGAAGGCGGTTTTGGTTATCTGGAAGTTGAGGAACAGCCCTCGCTGATTATCCCAGAAGGGTTGGAGCAGCGGGCACCTCGTTCGCAGTATCAGATCCCTGAAGAAACAACGGCCATGCGTAATGCGCCTGTAGGTGCAAACGTGAGCATCCGTTCGCCGCGTCAAATTCTTACTCTGGCACCTGGTAGCCGTGTGGAAGAAGGTGTGCAGGCGTCTGTTTTAGCCTTTGATGCGGTGGAAGGGGTCTCCGATTTGCCGGCGTGGATTTGGGATGAAGTAGAGCGCGTGCTCGCCGCTTCTGGCGCAACCTTAGTGGAGCACGACCGTGAGAGCAGAGCGGTCACTGACTCGTTCCGCATTCAGCAATACACACGCCCACGCCAAGGTTTCTTTAACCGTCTGCGCGGTCGTCGTGTTGCCGTGGAAACAGAACAAACGCTTATTGTTGATATGACAGCACCAGCGCATCGTCGCAGTGCTACGTTGTCGGTGAATGCGCAATCGATCAGTCAATATGATGATGGTCGTCGGGTACCTCAGGATCAACTCCCTGCAATGCTGCAGCGTGAGATCGAAGCTGATTTTCTAAATACCATTAGTAGCAATCTAAATCGCCGTTACATGCAAGGCCGTGTGGCCGCCGTGCAAACGGACCTTGAGTTTGAATTGCTGGAATCACCGGATGGCTACCCTGCGGTGGCATTCGCGGGCGACTTCAATACCGGTTGGGTAATCATGCCTGGGATTATCACGGATTTAGGGTTTGTGATCGACGATTTGAATCAAACCGAAGGAACGTATTACACCGAGTATCAACCGGGTGGTAAACGCGGCTGGTTCTCACGTCTGTTCCGTCGTAGTGTTCGTGGTCCTTTAGATTTGCCACGGGGTACCGAAGTGAACTTCTCCGTTGATGAAGTAAACGGTATTGTCTACATCGTGCCTATGATCGATGGCAATGCCCTCGACCAAGCGCAACTCGAATCGTGGGCGCCGGCACTAGAAGACGCATTTAGAAATCTTGACCAATAAACTGTAATTTTTCATCGAACCACTGAGAAACGGCAATGGAAAAACGTGACGAGTTGTATCGCGGTAAGGCAAAAACAGTATTCACCACGGATAATCCTGATTATCTGATTTTAGAATTTCGGGATGACACCTCGGCGTTTGACGGTGAAAAAGTAGAGCAGTTGGCTCGTAAGGGCATGGTGAACAATAAGTTCAATCACTTCATTATGGAGCAATTGAGCGCAGCCGGTATTCCAACGCAAATGGAAACATTGCTGTCAGATACTGAGTGTGTGGTGAAAAAACTCGAAATGATTCCCGTCGAATGCGTGGTGCGTAACCTTGCCGCGGGTTCATTGGTGCGCCGTTTAGGTGTTACCGAAGGTCTTGAGTTGAATCCGCCAACGTTTGAGTTGTTTTTGAAAAACGATGCGCTGCATGACCCTATGGTGAATGAATCGCACGCGCTTGCTTTTGGGTGGGCCACGAGCGAACAGCTAGCGGAAATGAAGCGGTTAACCTTTGCAGTCAACGACGTGCTTAAGCCACTGTTTGAGAACGCGGGCATGCTGTTGGTGGACTACAAGCTTGAGTTTGGTGTGTTCAATGGCAGCATCGTGCTTGGGGATGAATTTAGCCCAGATGGATGCCGGTTATGGGACAAAGAAACCCGCACTAAGCTGGATAAAGATCGATTCCGCCAAGGCTTAGGTGGTGTTGTTGAAGCCTATGAAGAAGTCGCCAAACGCTTGGGTGTACCGTTGAGCTAACCGTTGCGTTGACAGTAACCTAAATAAAAACGAGGACAATTAGTCCTCGTTTTTTTGTGTAAATTCCTCATTTGAGGAATGTTCTGCTTGAGCCTTCTTGGAATCTAGTGTTGCGTGGGTATCTTTATTCGCTTCGTCACGCAGTTGTTCTTCGTAACGGCGTTGTTCCTCTGCTTTTTTCACAACACTATCGGGCATTTTCATATGGGCTGTTTTTTTCACCAACATAATATTGCTCAGAATAATGCCTAGCGCCAAGACAATAATAATCACACCCCACACCGACATATCAGCGTCCCCCTTGTACTGGCTGTAACGCCGCATCTGGAATGGCTGCCACCGAGCCCATGTAGCGTTCGATCAAACTCGCAAACTGGGCGGTGATGTGCTCACGCCCCACCACTTCGAACTCTTGATAGAACTGATCAAGCGCCCGCACAATGGGCACCGGCGCTTGATAGCGTGCTTGATATTGCGCCGCCAATGGTGCGTATGACCAATGCCACGGCTCGGCGGCGACACCAGGCGTGTCGTTACTGAGATATGGGCGATAGAAACCAAACTCATGGGCATGGGCCGTCAACCACGCAAATAGTGCCGCCATGGGGCCCTCAGGCCCGTATTCCCATGGCTCTAATTGTAATGATTGCTCACCCAAGGCGACTGGATCATAACAATCAAAATCCGTGCCCCAATGATGACGTGATAAGCCGGGCAGGGCAGACCAACGCAATATGGCATGCAGGGATTCATCGCGCACCGGGGTCTGAATACCAGTATACTTGCGCGCCCAAATTCCTGCTTGTCGCTCAAAGCTACGAAATCCACTGGCAATATGCAGATGAACACCCGCTTGAGCAGCAGCACTTTGCATGCGGGTAAAAGCCGCGCTGACTTGCGGTTGCAGTTGAATTAAGGGGGATGACTCCCCCGGTACCGACCGCACGTGGGTGTCTCTCACGCCACAAAGTTGTGCCAGAGTGAGCTCCATACTACGCGCGCTCTGATGTTGGAGTTGGCACAAGCATACGTTCCAGAATCCGCTCGTACATATCCGTCAGGGTGATTAAATCCTGATGGCTCACGTGCTCGTTTACTTTGTGGATACTTGCATTCACCGGACCAAGCTCAATCACTTGCGCACCTGTCGGTGCAATAAAGCGACCATCGGAGGTCCCTCCTGCCGTCGATAGCTCCGGAGGTGTGCCTATCACATCCGTGACCGCGGCTTTAGTGGCGTCTACGAGCGGGCCTTGCTCGGTCAAGAAGGGCTCACCATTGAGAATCCAATCCATGGAGTAAACGAGTTCGTGTTTATCCAAGATGGCAAGAATACGTTGCTGGAGACCTTGTGCGGTAGACTCTGTACTAAAGCGCAAATTAAAGGTGACCTTCATTCGTCCCGGAACCACATTAGTTGCTCCAGTGCCTGCTTGCACATCCACAATTTGAAAACTGGTGGGGGGGAATGCTGCATTGCCTTCGTCCCACATTTCAGTCGCTAACTCGGCAATAGCAGGCGCCGCTAAGTGCACAGGATTACGGGCTAAGTGTGGGTAGGCCACATGGCCTTGCACGCCTTCAATGGTTAAGTACCCGGTCATGCTCCCGCGCCGACCATATTTTACCACATCACCCGCATAATTTGTGGATGACGGTTCGCCGACTAGGCACCAGGTGATTTTTTCGTTGCGTGCTTCTAAGGTTTCCACCACGCGTACGGTGCCATTGATAAAAGGGCCTTCTTCATCGCTGGTAATCAAAAACGCGATACTGCCATGGTGTTCTGGGTGCTTTTTTACGAAGCGTTCCGTGGCCACAACCATCGCGGCTAATGACCCTTTCATATCTGCCGCGCCACGGCCATAGAGCACATCGTCTTTATCAGTGGGCACAAAAGGGTCGGTGTGCCAATCTTTGGCATCGCCGGGAGGAACTACATCGGTGTGACCGGCAAAACAAAATACCGGACCGGATGTATTACGGCGTGCCCACATGTTGGTGGTGTCCTCAAATACCATGGTCTCGATATCAAAACCTAAGGCGGCTAAGCGCTTAGCCATGAGTGGTTGGCAACCGGCATCTTCGGGGGTCACCGACCTTCGGCTGATAAGTTCACGGGCAAGTTCGAGTGTAGGATGCTGTTCAGACACGGAAAAACCCCTGCCAAGTCGCTTCGTCAAAGCCAACTAACATGTCGCCTTCATGCACCACAACAGGGCGTTTGAGCAACGTCGGATGACGCTGGATTAGATGAATAGTACGGGGCAAGGTTAATTCGCCTTTATCGTCGTCGGGAAGATTACGCCAGGTTGTTCCGCGTTTGTTGATCAGTTGCTCCACCCCGAGCGTATTGACCCAGTGCTCGATGGTTGTGGCCGGAAGTGGGGCGCTTTTGAGATCAGCAAATTCATACTGAACGTTATGGGATTTTAGCCATTTACGGGCCTTGCGAACGGTGTCGCAGTTGGTGATGCCGAACACAACGGTACTCATAGATGCGTTCCTTTCTTCAATCAGTGGTAACGTGGGAAAACAGTGCCACAAATGGGCCAAAAACAAAAGAGCTGAAAGTTATTCAAAGGTATCCACTTTTTCTGTGGATAACCTTGTTAATTAGCTGATTTAAACTTGTCAACCTCTTGTTTTATAAGGATAAACACAGCTGTTCGAGAAATGCGCATGTGCTGTTTTTTTGATCTTTTAGTGGTCTTTATGCGATCATATGGTACATAAAGTGAGGTGATATTCGATGTGGAAGTCTGTTCGGCGTGGTGTGAAATACATGAAAGTGTGGCCGAATCATGCGGTTGTTGGCAATATGACCGAAGCCAAAGTGATCCCCGCAACACGATTGGGTGCGCGTATGCTTCCGATTGCGGCCGTGGTGAATTTCTTCGTTCAGTTTCAATATCTGGGAACTGATTACCTCCCGCAAATTATCGGCGCGAGTTTGTTTATTTTGCTGTTACCCCTACAAGGCTATTATTGGCTAGGGCAACGGGCCTATTGCAAATTACCACCGCCATTGAAGCATTGGTATTTTGAGCTTAAACAGAAATTAAACGAGTCAGGCGAGGATATCCGGTTACCCAGTCACCGACCGGGGCCTTGTTATATCGATTTGGCGCGGGTGTTAAAAGCGGCGCTTACCGTCCTTCCACCGGAAGAACGGTAAACTTAGGTTAACGCCCATTATTTTGAACGAAATACGCTCCACACTGGGGCGTGATCCGAGGGCTTATCAATACCCCGCAATTCATAATCAATGCCTGATTCTTCACAGCGCTCTGCTAATACATCCGTGGCCAAAATCAAATCGATACGTAGGCCACGGTTATCGTCAAAACCCCGCGAGCGGTAATCAAACCAGCTGAACTGATCATTGGTGTCAGGATTTAATGCTCGGTAGGTATCGGTAAAGCCCCAGTCAAGCAAGCGCCCAAGCCATTCCCGTTCCTCTGGAAGGAAGCTACATTTGCCGGTGCGCAACCAGCGCTTGCGGTTGTCTTCGCCAATCCCGATATCCAGATCCGTGCTGGAGATATTCATATCCCCCATCAAAATTACCGGTTGTTCTGGAGACAAGTCGGCCTCCAGATACTGCATCAGATCCTGATAGAATTTCTCTTTAGCCGGAAACTTCACAGGATGGTCGCGCGATTCACCTTGTGGGAAGTAACCGTTCATTACGCGAATCTGCTCGCCTTCAGGGCTGGTGACTGTGGCCATAATCATCCGCCGCTGGGCTTCGGGATCATCGCCTGGCCATCCGTAAGTTATGTCCTGCACCGGTAACTTGGAGAGCAAGGCAACGCCGTAATGACCTTTCTGACCAAAATAGAGCACTTGGTACCCCATCGCTTCTACGTCGGCAAGAGGAAAGGAATCATCGTGTACCTTGGTTTCTTGCAAGCCAATCACGTCAGGTTGGTGCTTATCGATCAATGCTTGCAATTGGTGCAAACGCGCGCGAATGCCATTGATATTAAAACTAATAAATTTCATGCTGTTATTCTTTAGTTTGGTCGATAAAGTAAAAGCATACCATTGCCAGAACGAGGATGCAGTACGAAAGCATCGTTTGCACCGTTCGAGACTGTACATCAAGGCACGGATTCGTATACTGCGAGCCATTATTGAAAATAAGAACGAGAGAATAAGATCAATGTTTAACGATGTGCTCATGACTTTGGGAAGCTGGATGCGCGGCCACTTGCCTTATATTTCCATGATGATTTCTGCCACTGTGCTCGTGATCTGGGGCAGTGATATCAATCGTATTGTGCGCAATCAAGTTATTCAGTATCACTTTATCATTCGCACAACCGTGTTTGTTCTCTTGTGTGCTTTCGGGTACGGTTTGCTACTGAATTGGATGGCCCCATTTCTGCATATGCAACTGGCGCAAGTATCGACCCGTTATTTAGGGGTTCTGGTAGTTGCGATTATGGTGGCGTTGGGCATGATTGCTGAACGCAAACGCGGTTGCTAACGACCGTTGTAAAGAGGAATAGGACGAATAAGATGACGACCCAATGGATCGATCTTCGTGCTGGCAGTCATGCCCTTGCACAGATTCAAGAGCACGGTTTGCAGCCCGACGATATTAGCTTGTTGCTGGGTGCGTCCGGGGGGCCGAAGTGGTTTATCCTTCAAGGTTTGGATAATTATCTGTTTGGCGAATTTTTTTCCAAACGTCAACAACCTATGGAGCTACTTGGGACCTCTGCGGGAGCCTGGCGATTTGCTAGTTTGGGTCGTTCCGATGCCGCCGACGCCAGTGCATTATTCTGTAAGCTGTATCGCGCTACTGTGTATAGTGAAAAGCCGGACGTGCGCGAAATCACTGATAAAGCCATCGATCTACTCAACGAATACGTGACCGATGACGCCATTGCCGAGATCTTGTCTCAAGATCGCTTTTTACACCATATGATTGTGGTGCGCAGCCGTGGAATTGGCGCGTCCGACAACCGTGTATTGCAAGGAATGTCGTTGATTAGAGCCGCAGCCCTTAATGCAGTATCGCGGAAAACGCTGCGCCATAGCTTTGAGCGTGTTGTGTTTCATCATCCAAAAGCAACACCACCGTTAGGGCACGATTGGCACGATCTTCCTACGCGCCACGTGGCTCTGACCCAAGAAAATTTCCGTCATGCTTTGCTGGCGACAGGATCCATTCCTATGGTGCTTGCTGGTGTCCGCGATATTCCTGGAGCGCCGCCGGGAGTGTATCGTGATGGCGGCGTAACCGACTACCATTTCAATCTGCCATTTGATGAGCAATCTGGTTTAGTACTTTACCCGCATTTCCAACGCGAAGTGATTCCAGGATGGTTTGATAAGCATTTAAAACGCCGAATGTCGGGTCAACAGTGGCCTAATGTATTGGCGCTGATGCCGACGCAAAAGTTTATCGATGCGTTGCCCTATCAGAAAATTCCGGATCGCCATGATTTTGCCAATATGGATGTACCTACGCGGCAGAAATTTTGGCAACAGGCTGTGGATGCTGGCTATCGTATGGCCGATGAACTAGCCGAACTGATTAGCAGCGGAAAAATCCGCGATGCAGTAACCGAGTGGAAGGACTAGGTCCTTGTCTCCTTTGCAAAAATTCAGGAAAAAATCGCGCATAATTGGACATTTGCACAACCTTGTCTAGGCTTAGGAGTGTCACTTTGACACTTACAAGGAGAAAACGACAATGAACAAGATTGTGTCACTGGCCATTTTAGTCGCAGGCGTTATCGTGTTGTATTTCGGCTGGCAGGAAAAACAGTCGGTCGCCTCGGAAGTTAGCGAAGCATTTACCGGCCAGCCTACCGATAATGCCATGTGGTTCCTTATCATTGGTGCCATTCTTGTAGTCGTGGGGATCGGTGGTGTGTTTTTAGGTAAAAAATAGTGCGCGCCTCCCACTAATTTCTGGTAACACCTACGGCGAAGGCCATGATTTTGTTATCATGGCCTTCGTTTTTTATTGCTTGTTTAAGGAGTGGCCATGACCCGTTTTACCAGCACCGAGCGCTATATTGTTTCATCTGAATTGGCGCTGGCAGTAAATGCTGCCGTAACCTTGGAGAAGCCTCTGTTAATCAAAGGGGAGCCTGGGACCGGTAAAACCCGTTTGGCAGAAGAATTGGCCGCAAGTTTAGACACTGAGTTGCTGCGTTGGCATATTAAGTCCACTACGAAGGCCCAACAGGGTTTGTATGAATACGATGCGGTATCACGCTTGCGAGATAGCCAACTGGGCAGTGATAAAGTGCACGATATCAGCCATTACATTAAGCCTGGTAAATTATGGCAGGCATTTACCGCTGAGAAGCGCCCGGTGCTATTGATCGATGAAATCGATAAAGCCGACATCGAGTTCCCCAATGATTTACTGCATGAGCTCGATCAAATGGAGTTTCATGTGTATGAAACCGGTGAGCAGATCAGCGCCAAGCAACGTCCGATTGTGATTATTACCTCGAATAACGAAAAAGAACTCCCCGATGCCTTTTTGCGTCGTTGCTTCTTTCACTATATTCGCTTCCCTGATGAAGACACGCTCGCGGACATCGTGCGGGTTCACTTTCCGACGATTCGCAAAGACCTATTAAGCCAAGCGTTGGAAGTGTTCTTTGAGCTGCGGGATGTACCCAACCTTAAGAAAAAGCCATCGACCTCTGAATTATTGGATTGGCTGAAACTGCTTTTGGCGGAGTCGATAACCCCTGCAGATCTGCAAGAACAACATAGCCACGGCGGCTTGATGCCCATGTTTGGTGCACTACTAAAGAACGAACAAGACGTGGAGCTGGTTGAGAAGCTCGCCTTTATGGCTCGTCGTCAGGGGCGTTAAATGCTCATTCAGTTTTTCTTAAAAGTGCGCCATTACGGGGTACCTGCCAGCATCACCGAATTACTCGACTTGCTCAAGGCTCTCGAGTCGCAGGTGGTGTTTGCCGACATCGAAGGTTTTTACAATTTGGCGCGGTTAACACTGGTCAAGGATGAAACCCATTATGATCGCTTCGATAGGGCGTTTGCTGATTATTTTGAAGGCGTGAGTGAAGTCGACATTGCCGCAAGTATTCCTGAAGAATGGCTGGAGCGTAGCTTACAACGTCAACTCAGTGAGGAAGAGAAAGCTAAGCTGCAAAGCTTAGGCGGGTTAGAGGCACTGTTAGACCAGTTCCGTGAGCGTTTAGCCGAGCAACAAAAACGCCATGCGGGCGGTAATAAGTGGATTGGCACCGGCGGTACCTCGCCTTTTGGAGCTTATGGGTATCATCCTGAGGGGATTCGTATCGGTCAGGACGGCAGTAACGCCCGGCGTGCGGTGAAAGTGTGGGATAAGCGCGAGTTTAAAGATCTCGATACCGATGAAGAGCTGAATAACCGTAATATCAAATTAGCCTTACGCAAGCTACGCCGGTTTGCGCGCACGGGCGCAGCCACAGAGCTCGACTTGGCCGAAACTATTCGCGCCACCAGTCGCCAGGGCGGCTTACTTGATCTGCGTTACCAGCCAGAGCGTCACAATGCAGTGAAAGTATTGATTTTGTTCGATGTGGGGGGCTCTATGGATGATTACATCTACGAGTGCCAACAGCTCTTTGCCGCTGTGCGCTCGGAGTTTAAACATCTGGAGTTTTTCTATTTTCACAACTGTGTGTATGAAGGCGTGTGGAAAACCAATCAGCGCCGGCAGCAAGAGCAGTTGTCGATTCATGATCTGCTGCACACCTATGCTAGCGACTATAAGTTAATTCTGGTGGGCGATGCCACCATGGGCCCTTATGAAATTGCCTATCCCGGAGGCAGTGTCGAGCATTGGAATGAAGAGCCTGGGCAGGTATGGATGGAGCGACTTTTGGGACATTTTCCAAAGGCCGTGTGGTTAAACCCCCAGCCACATCAGCGCTGGCCCTATTACCATTCCATTGAGATGATTCGGGGCATTATGCAAGGGCGCATGTACCCCTTAACCGTGCATGGCATTACCGACGCGATTGAGGCGTTGTAGCCGCTTATTCGCCATCCTGCAGCGATTCACTTGCGTCTACTGGGCTGCTGCGGCGAATGCTGCGAATCGCTTGATTCAAGCGGGCGGCCGAGAATTCCCCTACATGGGTATCAATGAGCATACCGTTGGCGTCAAAAAACAGGGTGGTAGGTAAGGCGAAAGATTGGATATGGGTGCCAAGCTGACTATTGGGATCCAGCAGAGTATGGGTAATATCTAACCCTTGGGCCAACATAAACTCGCGCACCAACTGTGCATCCTCACCTTGGTTTACAGTCACAATAGCGACATCTGGGTAGCGGGTCTGCGCATCCTCGAGTAACGGCATTTCCCGTACACAGGGCGGACACCATGTGGCCCATAGGTTCATCACCACAGGCTGCCCACGAAATGCGCGATGCAAAAACACCGGGCGATCGTCTAAGGTGCTTACCCGCACTTCTGGAATGAAGAGTTCATTGCCGTACTTGTGATTGTAAAACCCATGCATACTGGTCCAAGCAAGGGCGGCGACCAGGCAAGAAACCGCGACCGGCTTAAATAAAGCCCGCTGCTTAAAAATTTCGTAGCCAGCGAGCGCCACTCCGGCAATAACCCCCGCCCACAGATCAAAACCGCCATCGCGTACATTCAAAATCTGCCACGGGCTGCTTGCGTAGTCGCTAAAGTAACGAATGACAAAGCTAATGCGCGCAAATAAGAGGCCCACCGCAAGAATACGAAACACACTGTCCGTGGCGTTTACTTTGTATTTACGTCCGAGTATCCAAGCGAGCCCAAAGGCCACAACGAGGGCAATAAAAAAGATCAAATGAACCGTGGCGAAGGCAAAAGGACCAAAGGTGACAGACATCATAAACAGGCGAACTCCGGTTTAAAAAACACAGGGCAAACAGTAACGTTGTACGCAGTATGCCGAAACTATACGTAAACTTCATGTGTTTAGCGCAAATGGTTTATCGGAATTTTGAGATAGGTTACGCCATTATCTTCCGCTGGAGGGAAGTGCCCCGCGCGAATATTCACTTGCACCGCTGGGATAATAAGGCGCGGCATCGCCAAGGTTGCGTCGCGCTTATCACGCATGGCGACAAACTCCGCTTCGCTTACGTTATCGTTGATATGAATGTTGCTCGCGCGCTGCTCGGCGACCGTGGTACAGCACGCATGTTCGCGGGTTTCAGGGGGATAGTCATGGCATACAAATAGCGAGGTATCTTCCGGGTAACTGAGTAATTTACGAATCGAGTGATATAAGGTGTTGCTCGAACCGCCCGGAAAGTCACAGCGCGCCGTGCCCACATCGGGCATAAATAGCGTATCGCCAACGAATAGCGCAGAGCCATTGAGTAGGTAGGCACAATCGGCTGGGGTGTGCCCAGGGCAGTGAATGACCTCAAATTGCAACCCACCGGCTCGAATATACTCACCTTCCTGCAACAAGGTATCGAACTGGGCCCCGTTCGGTAGAAATTCTTTCTCGAAATTAAATACGTCTTTGAATATGGCCTGCACATCACGAATGTAAGCGCCGATACCAATAGGGGCACCCGTATGTTTCTGTAAATAAGGAGCGGCTGAAAGGTGATCAGCATGGGCGTGAGTTTCGAGGATATGGGCCACGTCCAAGTCATGTTCGCGAATAAAACGAAGGATACGATCGGCACCAGCCGTGCGGGTGTGGCCCGAGGCGGCATCAAAATCCAGCACGGAGTCAATAATCACGGCTGCATTGCCATGACGTTCATACACCACGTAGGAAAAGGTTTCGCTGTCGTTATCTAAGAATGGCTGCACGCAAAAGGATTCAAACTCAATCGCTGTTATTTGCTCGCGCATCGCTTCGTCCACATTGTTCTCCATACGGTTAGTTTTTGCAGGATATACCATTGCAGAATGTATTATCGCAGAATGTTTCCTTGCAGAATGCACTACGTTACCTAAAAAGGATAAGTATTTGTATCAGCACCCCATAGAATTTGTATTATAAAAACCTAATATTTGACAAGGCAATACATTTTCGGATGCGCTATGATGAAAGTCGTGCATGCATAGCTCGGCAGGTATTTGATCTAACGCAAGAATAGGTACCTCAAAAGGGGTATGCTGTTATCCATCACCACACGTGTGCATCAAGGAGTGTTTTAATGGAACTCGATCCGGTCTTACTCTCGCGAATTCAATTTGCATTCGTTGTTTCCTTTCACGCTATCTTCCCTGTATTTACCATTGGCCTGGCCTCATATATCGCACTCCTTGAAGGGCTGTCACTGAAAACCGGCAACCCGGTTTGGGAACGGCTTTCACGTTTTTGGATACAAGTCTTTGCCGTGGTGTTCGGTATGGGTGTGGTATCGGGGATTGTGATGGCCTTTCAGTTTGGTACCAACTGGAGTGTGTTTTCCTATACTACGGCAAATTTCTTAGGGCCGGTGTTGAGCTATGAAGTTATTACTGCGTTTTTCCTCGAAGCGGCGTTTCTTGGAGTGTTGTTGTTTGGGCGCAATAAAGTTCCTCAAGGCATTCACTTCTTGTCTGCAGTAATGGTGGCGTTGGGCACCTTTATTTCATCGTTCTGGATTTTATCTGCCAATAGCTGGATGCACACACCGGCAGGTGTGGAAATGCAAAACGGTCTGATTTATGTGACCAGTTGGACCGAAGCCATTTTTAATCCAAGTTTATGGGTACGCTTCTTCCACATGGCACTTGCGTCCTTTCTAACCGGTGCCTTTGTGGTTTGCGGTGTGAGTGCGTGGTATATCCTGCGCAAGAAAGACACTGACGTACACAAAAAAGCACTATCTATGTCGCTCTGGCTGATTTTGATTGCGGTGCCTGCCCAAATTTATGTGGGCCATGAGCATGGTGTGAACTCATTTGAACATCAGCCGATGAAAGTGGCGGCAATGGAAGGGGCCTGGGAGACCAAAACCAATGCGCCTTTAGTGCTGTTCGCCATCCCTGATCAAGAAAATCAACGCAACCGCTTTGAAGTCGCCATTCCTGGATTAGCGAGTTTGGTGTTAACCCATGATTTCGAGGGCGAAGTGCCCGGGTTAAATGAAATCCCTCGGGAGATGCAACCGCCGGTAGCGATCGTGTTCTTCGCGTTCCGCATCATGGTAGGAATTGGCGTGATCATGCTGTTTTTTGCGATCGCTGGCTTGGTGCTGCGCAGAAACGGTGCGTACGCTCGTACCCCATGGTTCCTTAACGGCTTAAAGTGGATGGCATTTTCGCCCTTTATCGCGGTGCTTGCCGGTTGGTTTGTGACCGAAGTGGGGCGGGCACCGTGGTTGATTTATGAAGTCATGACCCACAGTGAGGGCATTACACCATCGCTTACCGGCGGGATGGCGTTGTTTACCCTGATTGGTTATATCGTGGTGTATGCACTGGTATTTGCTGCGGGGATTTACTACTTGTTGCGCGTGATTGCCAGCGGCGTGATGTCTGAGAACGATCTTCGCGAAAGTCATTCACATCAACGGGCAAAACGGCCGCTATCCGCTGCCGATGCAAATTGGGATGAGGAGCACACGTCATGATCGAACCCGTATTTGATTTAACCATTATCTGGGCCGTGATTATCGCCTTTGGCGTGATTATGTATGTGCTGATGGATGGCTTCGATTTAGGCCAGGGAATTTTGTTTCCTTTTGCCCCGTCCGAAGATGCGCGGGATGTCATGATGAATTCTGTGGCACCGGTGTGGGATGGCAATGAAACTTGGCTGATTCTTGGTGGTACCGGCCTGCTTGCTGCCTTTCCTTTGGTGTACGCGGTATTTTTACCGGCACTTTATATTGGCGTATTTCTCATGCTTGCGGGCTTAATCTTTCGCGGGGTGGCATTTGAATTTCGCTTTAAAGCCAAAAGTTCGCGCTACCTATGGAATTGGTCGTTTGCTATCGGTTCAACCCTGGCGGCTTTTGCCCAAGGCGCCGTGGTGGGTGCTTATATTCAAGGCTTCGCCGTGGCTGACTTTGTATATATCGGCGGTGCTTTTGATTGGCTTACGCCCTTTACCGTGCTTACCGGTTTAGGACTCGTCGCGGGTTATGCATTGCTGGGTTCTACTTGGCTGATCCTAAAATCAGAGGGTGATATTCAGGCCTGGGCCTACCGCATCACGCCCTGGCTGCTCATTGCCGTGCTCGTCGTATTTGCATTTGTCAGTGTATGGACGCCATTTATCGATCCCTTTGTGGCTGATCGTTGGTTCTCAGGAATGAGCTATATTTGGCTACTCCCCCTGCTGGCGCTCTTGTGTGCGTTTTGGTTGATGCGTTCGGTACATCAACGTCGGGATGGATCGCCTTTTGTGGCCACCATGGGGATGTTTATCTTTACTTATTTAGGGCTCATTGCGAGTAAATTCCCTTACGTGGTGCCGCCAAACTATACCTTATGGGATGCAGCCTCAGCGCATGAATCACAGCTGTTCTTGCTATTAGGGCTACTTTTTGTGATTCCGATTGTGCTGGTGTACACCGCATGGACCTACTGGGTATTCCGTGGCAAGGTGAAAGCTGATGTGGGTTATCATTAATAGGCGTTAGTTTTGAGTGAATTCAAGCGCGAACACATCTATTTAAAACACATACAAGCGGCCACGGGCCGCTTGTTGCTTGTAGTACAGCTATGTGCCTTTATGGCGAGCCTAAGCTTGCTTGTTCAGTTGGTCGCCATTGCTTATTTTCTGAGTGCGCTACTCCATCCAATCCTCGGGGATGCGGACTCTTTGCATGAGCAGCCCTTGGTGAGCGTGTTCAATAGCAACTCCGGCAACCTTGTTTTTGCAGCACTTGCTATCGCTGGCGCGGCCTTAGTAGTGCGGGTGGTATTCCAGCATCTTGCGGATCATTTCGCGGCGCGAGCCGGACAACGGGCGTGCCAGCAGGCGCGGGCTGAGTTAACGGAGCACTGGCGTGCAAGCTTAGTGCAGCAAGCCGGTAAGCAGGCTCCGGAACAAGCGGGCGTATTGCTGGAACCCGTGGAGTCTCTATTTGGCTATATCGCGCGCTATCTACCTCAGCGTAGCCAGGCGGTGATGGTGCCGGCGGTCATTCTTATCATCGTATTTTCCCTCGATTGGGTTGCGGGACTCTTTTTGCTGGTATCAGCGCCTCTGATTCCTGTATTTATGGCGTTAGTTGGCATGGGAGCAGAACGGCTCAACCAACAACATATGGAAACCTTACAGCGATTGTCTGCACTGTTTATCGATCGTTTGCGCAATTTGAGCTTGCTCTACACCAGTGGTCGCGAATCCGCCGCCACCGCCCATATAGCCAAGGCCGCTGATGAATACCGACGGATCAATATGCGCACCTTGCGTGTCGCTTTTTTATCGTCTGCGGTACTGGAGTTTTTTGCAGCAGTGGCCATTGCCGCCTTGGCCATCTATATCGGGTTCTCACTATTAGGCTATATCGATTGGGGCCCATCGCAACATCTGAGCTTATTCTCCGGTTTGCTGATTTTGATGCTGGCCCCTGAATTTTTTCAGCCGCTACGTAGTTTTGCTCAGTATTATCACGACCGCGCTGCGGCCTTAGGTGCGGCATCGCAATTGCTAGCAGCGCAGCCTACTGGAAGCGCACCAAGCGACATTGCGGGGCCGGTGCTGAGCGATAACACCGCTCGTGCTGCGGGGCCTGAACCTTGGTTATTGAACTACCCAGGTGGCACGTACCGCTATCACCCCAATGAGCCTGCCATTGATATTCCCGCGTTTCGGCTATGCCGCGGTGATTTGATGCTTGTCACAGGACCATCGGGGGTGGGTAAATCAACCCTGTTGCGATTGCTAACTCATGGAGACGTGGCAACAGATGTTCATGGCAGCACAATTTTTGCACCGCTTCCCGGCAAAATCGCGTTGCAACGACAACATCCGTGGCTTTTTGCGGGCACTGTGGCAGACAACTTAAAGCTCTTTTATGCCACTGCCAATGCGAATGCCAGTGACGCTGATATTGATGCAGTGTTAGATGATGTCGGCTTAACCGGATTTGCTGAGGTAGAGGTGGTCGAGCAGGGGCGTAATATCTCCGGTGGCGAGGCAAAACGAATTGCACTGGCGCGGTGCCTATTGGCTCCTATCTCTGATTTTATGTTGGTGCTAGATGAACCCCTTGCGGGGCTGGATGCTGCCACTGCAGACCGCGTGCTTAAACGAATTCATAGCCATCATAAACAGGGGCAAACCATCGTGATTGCTGCTCATGAGCACGGAAAAGGGCAACTGCGGGAGATGGCCACGCACTGCCTTGCTATGGGGATCACGGAGATGCAGTCATGAACCGTGACCTGCAAATTCTAGCACCCTGGCTAAAAGAGATAGGGGCCCATCGCCGTTATATCTTACCCGGGATATTGTTGATTTTAGTGACGGGCCTTTCGGGAATTGCATTACTCGCGATTTCGGGATGGTTTATTGTCGGGGCGGGTATTACTGGGGCCCTGTTGGCGACTGGCGTATGGGTATATTTTGATATCTATATTGCGGGGGCAGCGATTCGCGTACTCGCATTAACTCGCACGGTTGGGCGTTACGGCGAGCGGTTGCTTAATCACAACACGGTACTTCGACTACAGCAACAATGGCGGGTGCAGGTATTTGCACATATGGTGCGTCAGCCGTCTCGATTTGTCAGTCAATTGCGCACCTCTGATCTGACGCAGCGTTTAACCCAAGATTTGTCGGCACTGGATGCGTTGTTTTTACGCATTAAGGCACCCAGCGTGGTCGCCACGCTGTTGCTGCTTGTGGTCATCGGTGCAGTGTCTTTGCTGTATCAACATCTATTTATCAGCATAAGTATTTTGCTCTGTTACGGTATGGCGCTCCTTGGTGGCATTGGTGGTGCGCGCTATTTTTCGCGTACCAATGGTCGCTTGGAACAGTACCACTATGGTGTGCTGCGTGAGCATGGGCAACAGTATTTCGAAGGATTGGCGGAACTCAGTGCGGCAGGAAGTGCGCAATTGCGGCAACAGCAACTGCTCGCCGCTGGCAATGCCCTCACATCGGCACAGGCCGAACGTTTGCGTCGGCAACGCATGCTTACCAGCTGGGTCGCCCTGTGGTCTGGCGCTGCTGTAATGCTGTTACTGGGCATGGGGGCGTTGTTGCTAGTGGATGAGCAAACCAGTGTTCCACACATCGCCTTGCTCGTATTTGCGGCGCTTGCTTATGGCGAACTACTGCAAAACCTCCCAGAACAGAATGGGCATTGGGGCGGCGTAGTGCAAGCCGCAGACGAACTTAATCAGATTTGTACGCCAACGGGTAACGAACCGATGGTGAATTACGCGCCCGAACTTTCTGCGGCCTTTATCTGGCAACACATCGATCTGAAGTTGCGCGGCAAAGCGATTTTTGCCGACTTAACTCTTACGGTGGCACGAGGCGAAAAAGTGGCGCTGTTGGCTCCCTCAGGCCACGGTAAGAGCTTGTTGATCAGTATGATGCTCGGCTTACAGGGTTGGGATCGCGGTCAGGTTGTTATGGGGCAATCGGCTACGCACTGGAAATCGAATCTTGGTGTGGTTGAACAAGAGTCCCGTGTATTAGCCGGCAGCATTGCCGAGAACCTTAGAATTGTGAAGCCAGATTCCTCAAATGAGGAATTGTGGCAGGCCTTGGCGTTTGCGGATTTAGCGGAAACCGTGCAACAGATGCCGGATCAGCTGCAAACCCTTGCCGGTGCAGGTGGTTACCGTCTTTCCGGTGGCCAGGCGCGACGCTTACAACTGGCTCGTTTATATCTACAAGACCCAGAGTTTGTGATGTTAGATGAACCCTTTACGGGATTAGATGAGCAACAGCAGAACTTGTTGCGTGCACGCTTAGAAGAATGGTTGGCTAATAGAACTTGTTTTATGGTGGCCCATGGGGAAAAGGCTTTACCTCCAGCGGATGCTTACTACACTTTGATCCAGGGCAAAGCGGAAAGTATTGAAACCAAGCTAAGCTAAGATACTAAAGATTGATTTTCGGGTTTACAGGAGTAAAACGGATGCGCGTTGTCTTTCTCGGCGGTACCGAAACAGTAACAGGTTCCAAATACTTAGTGGAAACAGACACCACTCGGATTTTGGTGGATTGTGGTTTATTTCAAGGCTACAAATGGTTGCGCAAGCGCAATTGGCAGCCGTTACCGCTAGGCATTGATGAGGTTGATGGCATTGTGTTAACCCATGCCCACCTCGATCACTCGGGCTTTGTTCCGGTACTCTACAAGCACGGCTTTCGTAAGCCAGTGTATGCCCATCAAGCCACAACCGAACTGTGCCGGATACTTTGGCCCGATAGTGGCAAAATTCAAGAAGAAGATGCCAAATATCTGGAACGCCATAAACTGAGTAAACATGAAAATCCCGAGCCTTTGTACACTGCGGATATGGCGGTGCAATCCTGTAAATTATTTCGGCCCGTTGAGTTTAATCAAACGTTTAGTATTGGTGACATCAAAATTACGCTAACGCCGGTAGGTCATATTCTCGGCGCAGCCAGTGTGGTGGTGGAAGCTGAGGGCAAGCGGATCGGTTTCTCCGGCGATGTTGGCCGTGATAACGATCTGCTTATGAAGCCACCGAAACCTATGCCGCATGTGGATGTGTTGTTGCTTGAGTCTACGTATGGCGATCGCCGCCACGACGATACCGATCTTGAAGCAGAGTTGGCCAAGGTTATCAATGAAACGGCAAAGGCAGGTGGCGTTTTGTTAATTCCAAGCTTTGCGGTAGGGCGGGCACAACTGTTGCAGCACATGATTGTGTCGCTCATGGACAGCAAACAAGTACCTCGCATCCCCGTGTTTCTCGATAGCCCCATGGCTATTTCTGTATCTGAAATTTACCGAACTCACCATGAACACCACCGCTTAAATGCGGACCAATGCAATCGTATTGAACAAGTGGTGAACTACACCCACTCCGTGGATGAATCCAAAGCCATTGCCAACCAACAAGGCCCGCACATTATTATTGCAGGCAGCGGTATGGCAACTGGTGGGCGTATTTTACATCACTTTAAGAACTGGTTAGGGGATCATCGCTGCACGGTGTTATTTGCAGGCTATCAGGCGGGGGGCACCCGCGGCGCGAAAATGCTGCAAGGGGTTGAACATATTAAGCTGCATGGCGAATGGTTACCGGTGCGAGCTCAAGTGCGCAACCTTGAAGGTATGTCAGGACATGCAGACTTTATGGAACTGAAGGAGTGGCTCGAGGTATCGAAGATGCCAGCAAGCACCAAGATTCAGTTAGTTCACGGTGAACCCGAGGCATTAGAGAAGTTTCGTGATTATCTCTCGGAGTTTACACCTTATGATGTAGATATTCCTGATTACATGAGCATTTTACGCATATAGAAAGCAGGGATAACACCATGGATCAGCAGCCACTCGAGCAGCCGTGCAGTTACGCCCAATCGACATCGCAAGTGCTCGACACCCTTGGGGTGGATGTAAAACAAGGATTGTCCGACAGCGACGTTGCCAAACGACAGGCTCAATATGGTCTGAATAGCCTACCGGAAAAATCCATTGCGCCTTGGTGGCAGCGACTACTGCGGCAATTTCATAATGTGTTGATCTATGTGCTGTTGGTGGCCGCAGGGTTAGCGGCGCTGCTAACAGAATGGCTTGATATGGCTGTTATTCTTGCAGTGGTTGTTGTGAATGCAGTGATTGGCTTTGTTCAAGAGGGCAAAGCGGAGCGGGCATTGCAGGCGATTCAAAATATGTTGAGTCCAGAAGCACACGTTATTCGTCACGGCAAGCGCACCACCATTCCTGCGCAAGCATTAGTACCCGGCGATATTGTTTTACTTGAAGCGGGTCAGAAAATTCCTGCCGATATTCGTTTGCTTGAAAATGCTTCCTTGCAAGCGCAAGAAGCGGCTCTCACCGGTGAATCTGTGCCGATATCAAAGCACACGGATGCCCTCGACGAGGCCACGCCGCTGGCGGAACGTAAGTGTATGTTGTACGCAGGCACGCTAGTAACTCATGGACAGGGACGGGGTGTGGTTACAGCGACTGGCGCTCACACGGAGCTCGGGCGCATTAATCAAATGCTCAAGCAAGTGGTGACTATAGAAACCCCACTGTTGCGGCAAATGGCGATTTTCGCCCGCTATCTGACCTATGTGATCTTAGCCCTAGGCGCGATCTTATTTGTGTTGGGTTGGTGGCGTGGCTATGAGCTCACTTATCTGTTTATGGCAGTGGTGAGCTTGGTGGTGGCGGCGATCCCTGAAGGACTGCCTACAATTCTCACGGTAGCGCTGGCCATGGGAGTGATGCGCATGGCATCACGACACGCCATTATTCGGCGCTTGCCTGCGGTAGAAACATTAGGTGCGGTGTCGGTGATTTGCTCTGATAAAACCGGCACCTTAACCCGCAACGAGATGATGGTGGCGCAAGTGCGCACCGCCAACGCATTGTATCAAGTAGAAGGCGTCGGCTATGCCGCGCATGGTGAAATTCATCCAAACGGTGCGAACGATACCGATCTCTCCTGGCTTTTGAAAGTTGCACTGTTGTGTAACGACTCGGAAATCAAAGCACAGGGCGACGAGCGCATCGTGCTTGGCGATCCCATGGAAGGTGCTTTGTTGGTGTTGGCAGAAAAAGCCGATCAAGGGATTCGTACTGAAGCAAACGAGCTTGTTCGCGCCGAAACCTTGCCTTTTGATTCGCGCCATAAATATATGGCGACGCAACATCGTGGCCCGGATGGCCAAAGCTATGTGCTCGTGAAAGGTGCGCCGGAACGGTTACTACAACTGTGTGGGGCGGATCAGGCAACATGGACGTCATACATTGATGCCGTCGCCGCAGAAGGTCAGCGGGTGTTAGGCTTTGCTTATAAAGCGGTTCAAGATAACGAAACGCTGAATCACGAGAGCTTGAGCGCCGGGCTGACGTTTCTTGGTATTACCGGACTGATAGACCCACCGCGAGAAGAAGCCATTAAAGCCGTGGCTGATTGTCAGCGCGCGGGGATTACCGTGCAGATGATTACCGGTGATCACGCGGCGACCGCTTCCGCCATTGGTAAAGCGTTAGGAATTATTGGTGCTGAAAACGTACTAACCGGGGCAGAGCTTGAACAACTTAGTGATGAGGAGCTCGCTGCCAGCGTTCAAAACGTGGCTATTTATGCACGCACCACACCCGAGCATAAATTACGTTTGGTGAGCGCACTACAAAGCCACAATAAAGTGGTGGCCATGACCGGTGATGGAGTGAACGATGCACCAGCGCTAAAACGTGCAGATATTGGCATTGCTATGGGCAAGGGCGGTACAGATGCCGCCCGTGAGGCCAGTGAAATGGTGCTCACTGATGATAACTTTGCCTCGATAGTCGCGGCAGTCAAGGAAGGGCGCACGGTTTACGATAATCTGAAAAAAGCCATTAGCTTTTTGCTACCGGTAAACGGCGGCGAATCCTTGGCAATTATGATTGCCCTCATATTTGCGTTAACTCTACCCATACTGCCCCTGCAAATTCTCTGGGTGAATATGGTGAGTTCGATTGTGCTCGCTTTAGCCTTGGCTTTTGAGGCCAGTGAGCGCGATATCATGCGGCGACCGCCACGGTTATCGTCAGAGCCCTTGCTGTCGCGCTTTTTGTTGTGGCGCATTCTTTTTGTGTCATTGCTATTTACCACTGGGATCTTTGCAGTATTCCAATGGGCTCTGGCACAAGGTTTAGGCGAAGCGTATGCCCGCACTATGGCGGTCAATACGCTAGTCGCCATGGAAGTTTGGTATCTATTTAGTGTGCGTTATTTGCGTCGCGGCTCATTCTTTAAAGAAGGCATTCAAGGAACGCGTCCGGTGTTAATTGCGGTATCGCTAGTGTTTGTATTGCAGCTTATTTTTACCTACGCGGCACCGATGCAAGCCTGGTTTAATACGGCATCGTTATCCATTACTCATGGCTTTATTTGTGCGGGAATAGGAATCGTGTTGTTCGTGGTTCTAGAAGGCGAGAAGTTACTGCGGCGCTTTTTTACACAACAGCGCTTACACAAAAACCAAGTTTAAGGGCAAACTTTGGGAAACTTTGTTAGAATCCGCATCCGTCATTAAGATTGATGAAAGGAACTCATTGCGTGCGTTTGCTCAAAATTGGTCCGTTTGCATCTCTTGCTCTGATTTTACTTTGGCTTTCCGGTTGCGCGTCATTGCCCTCACTGGAAGGACGCAGTGAAAGTACTGCACTGCATCTTCAAGACGCCCGTCAAACGCAATTAGGCGATACATTTCGCCCTCAAGTCGATTTACATCCCGGTAAATCGGGCATTTATCCCCTCGATGATGCCTGGGATGCCTTTGCCGCTCGCTTACTTTTAGCCGAGCGTGCTGAAAAAACATTAGATGTTCAATATTATATCTGGCGCAACGATAAAACCGGGCGCCTAATGCTGTCTGCATTGTTGGACGCCGCCGACCGTGGCGTAAGGGTTCGATTTTTACTCGACGATCTTAACAGCCGTCCACTGGAAGGTGTGCTTTTTCATCTGCACGCTCACCCGAATATAGAAGTTCGTTTGTTTAATCCATTTATGCAGCGGAACTCTCGCATTTGGGGCTTTATTACCGATTTTGATCGGGCTAACCGGCGCATGCACAACAAGTCGTTTACGGCTGACAATCAGGCCACTATTGTAGGTGGGCGGAATATTGGCGATGGTTATTTTGGTACTGGTGATGGCTTGCTCTTCGCTGATTTGGATGTGCTTGCCATTGGGCCTGTGGTGCAAGAAGTCTCGTTAGACTTTGATCATTTTTGGGCAAGTCAGTCAGCCTATCCTCTCGATTTTGTGGCAGACGTGAGTGCAAAGCGGGAACGTTATGCGCCGCAATCGATTGCTGCCATGATGTCGTCGCAAGAAGAAGTGTATGAATACCTGAATTCGGTGATGGACACCTCACACATGCAAGCGCTGCTCGATGGTAGCATGCCATTTGAGTGGGCCAATACCATTATGGTGAGCGACGATCCGGGTAAGGGACTCGGCCATGCCCATGGTGGTCAGTTGATTACCCATCAATTGCGTAAAGTGATTGGCGAACCTGAACATTACTTTGAGTTGGTCTCTCCTTACTTTGTGCCGACGCGGGCAGGAACTGAAGCGCTCATTGAATACGCAGAGCGAGGCGTGGAAATTACCATCCTCACTAATTCGCTAGCGGCTACTGATGTGGCCATTGTGCATGCAGGTTACGCCAAATGGCGTAAGCCGTTGCTTGAAGCGGGTATCCGTATCTTTGAAATGCGACGACTCCCCACGAATGGCGAGCCGGAGTCGGATGAACGCCTGGCACGCTTTGGTAGTGGCGCGGCAAGTTTGCACGCGAAAACCTTCGCCATCGACGGTGAACGGGTATTTGTGGGGTCGTTTAACTTTGATCCCCGGTCTGTGGCACTCAATACCGAACTTGGCTTTGTGATTGAAAGTGAGCGCTTGGCGCAACGCATCGACGATACGTTTTCTGAACGTATGCCGTACATGACCTATGAGCTCAAGTTATCGTCGTCTGGACGAATTTATTGGCTGGAGCGAAACCCTGGCGAAGTGATTCGTCACGATGTTGATCCGAACACCACGCTGTTTAAACGCGCCTCTGTGCGAGTCTTATCATGGTTACCCATCGATTGGTTGTTGTAATCACAGTTGTATTCGGCGGCTTAACTGAATCGGCGAAAAACTAATCATCTTTGTGCAAATGTCGGTAATTTAATGCAAAAAATGCAAAAAATAGACACAAATCATTAAAAAATGAGGGGAAACCCTCATCTGCTATTCAGTATATTACTGCTACCTTATTAGAGCGATATAGTGAGTTCGAGTGCGTGCTCTTCACGGCTTGTTACGCTGAGTCAAATAAAAGAGTCAATCCGCTCGATTTTTGAGGATATGACAGATCGTATGAATCCAGAGCTTCCAACCTCATCGGGGTTACAAGCAGGTGATGTCTTTCGTCAACTGGCGGATATATTTACCTTTGTTGGCGATGACAACTTTTTTGATCGCTTAACTCAGTGTATTGCGACTATCCTAGGTGTTGATTATGTGCTGTGCGCGCGTATCGAAGATTTTCGTCAGGTCAGCGTTCCCGTGAGTTTTTACACACCACGAGGCCATCAACAAGCCCCACATTATGTTTTAGCAGGTACGCCGTGCGAACGGGTGCGCGGACAAGATACCTGTTATTTTAGTGAGGGCGTGGCGGCCCAATTTCCCTCCGATACCATGCTCAGCGATCTCGGGGTCGACTCCTATATGGGCTATGCCATCATGAACAGAAGTGGTAAGAAGCTCGGTTTAATTTGTATTATGCATTCTCAAACCCTCGAAAATGAAAGCATAGCGCGAGATGTACTGCGCATGTGTGGGGCGCAAATTGGCGTGGAAATGCAACGGCAAGCGTCCTTGGGGCAAATAAGTCAGCTTGCCTATCAAGATGTGGTCACTGGGCTACCTAATCGGGCAGCATTTACCGAAAAGTTGAACAATGAACTTTATGAATCCATGCGCAGTGATGAGCCATTGAGCCTACTGGTACTGGATTTGCGCCGTTTTAAAGAGATTAACGATCTTCATGGCCACGAAGTGGGCGATGCTGTACTGGCATTGACCGCAAAGCGTTTAAAAGGGTTTATTGAAAATGGTGAATACCTAGCGCGCTATGGAAGCGATGAATTCGGTATTTTAATGCCCGGTTTAGGCGGCAGTGATTTGCCACTAGCCATTGAACGGGTGAAGTCTGCATTTCATGAACCGATCAAGGTAAACAGCAAGCTTAGTGTGTTCGTTGAAGTCAATGTTGGTGCGGCTCAATATCCGGGCGAATCAGAATCAGGCGGCACACTGTTCCAACACGCAAGTATTGCCCTTGAGCACGCAAAACGGGTATCAACCCGTAGCCGCATATACGACGCGTCTATGGGGGAGTTCCTGCAACAAAAACAATCCAAAATTGAACGGTTAGGGCAGGCCATTCGCAACGAAGGATTGGCGCTATACTATCAACCGCAGTTTGATTTATACACTGGCGAGCTTATTGGCGCTGAAGCCTTGTGCCGTTGGGACGACGAAGTATGGGGGCAGGTCAGCCCAGTTGAGTTTATTGCGCTTGCCGAAGAGCGCGGACTGATTCGTGAACTCGGAGATTGGGTGGTGCGCAACGCTAGCGCACAACTCCGAGAATGGAACAAAGATAAAGATCGCTTTACTGGCGTATTGTCGATAAACGTATCGGCACAACAGTTTGATAGCCCTTATTTAGTGGATTACTTCCTCAATAGCACCAAGGATATTCCCACAGAACGTTTGGGCATCGAAATTACTGAAAGTATTATGATGCGCTATCCGGAGCAGGCGATGAAGCTGCTCGCGCGTTTGCGTGAGCGCGGTTACAGTATTTCCATTGACGACTTTGGCACCGGCTTTTCCTCATTGAGTTACTTGAGCCGCTTCCCGCTTAGTGCATTGAAAATCGATCGGTCGTTCGTAAGCGCCATTACCACAGATAAGCACAATATGTCGATCGTTTCGACCATCATTGCGATGGCAAAAAATCTCAAAATGAATGTGGTGGCCGAGGGCGTAGAAACTGAAGAACAAGCGGAACTATTGCGCAATCTCGGATGCCACAGCGTTCAAGGTTACTTGTACGGTAAACCGGTTTCCGCGAGAGAATTTGAGCAGGCGTGGTTGTCATAACACGCCATGCGCCTGTCTCCGACTAACGTTTTCTTTATCGATTAATTATGGCACCCTGAATCCATTCATCCTTTACGATAAATAGATTAGGAAGGCAGTTGTTATGGGTTTTGGACCAATTTTGCTTCTCGTATTTATTCCTGTTGCGGTGATAGCCACCATCGCGGGTTACTTAATTTGGTGGTTTAATAAAGAAGAGCAACAACGGCAGGAGTCTTTTAAGAAAGAAGACTAAACTGAGAGAAGGCCTTAAGGCGCGTGAGGTGCCTGTATGACAGATAAGTTCTACGCAAATACCCACCAGGTTGAGAACGTTCCCCCGCCACTTGAGAATTATAACGCCTTTGCAGCAGATGTTGCCTTAAAAGAGGCGCTGGAGCGCGAGGGCGGCGGTTGGGCAAGCCAAGACGTACAGGCCTTCGGTTCGCTTTGCGGTTCCGCAGCGTATATCGCCTTAGGTATGCAAGCCAATGCCTATATACCTAATTTAAGCACCCATGATCGGGTGGGTAATCGGGTTGATTTTGTTGAATACCACCCGGCCTATCACCAATTGATGCAAACTTCGATCGAGCAAGGGCTTCACAGCAGCCCTTGGTCGGCGCCACAGGTTGGCGCACATGTCGCCCGCGCTGCGAAATACTATTTACACACACAAGTAGAAGCCGGGCATGGTTGCCCCATTACCATGACCTTCGCCGCTATTCCGGCCTTGCGGCATCAGCCCAATCTTCTCGCAGAGTACGGCCCTCGCATCTTGGCTCGATCTTACGATTCTAGAAATTGCCCCATGCACGATAAGCAAGGGCTAACCATTGGCATGGCAATGACCGAGAAACAGGGCGGTTCCGATGTGCGACTAAATACCACGCGCGCTTTTCCCGTGGGGGCAACTGGCCCTGGCGAAGCTTATGAGCTTTTAGGCCATAAATGGTTTGTGTCGGCACCAATGAGCGATGCATTTCTGGTGCTGGCACAAACGGAGCAGGGGTTATCGTGCTTTTTCGTTCCTCGCTGGCGCCCAGATGGCAGTAAGAATCCCATGCAAATACAGCAGCTGAAGAACAAAATGGGCAATGTGTCGAATGCCTCTAGTGAGGTTGAACTGCGCGGTGCTCTAGGATGGATGGTGGGTGAAGAAGGGCGTGGCGTGCGCACTATTATCGAAATGGTGGCGGCAACGCGCTACGATTGCTTGATTGGCTCCTCAGCAGGCATGCGTCAGGCAACAGTGCAGGCGATCCATCATTGTGAGCATCGCCAGGCTTTCGGTGCGACCTTGGTGAAGCAACCATTGATGCAAAACCTGCTTGCGGATCTTGCTCTCGAAAGCGAAGCCGCGATGGTGTTTATGATGCGCATGGCTCGGGCCATGGACCAACAAACCGACGAACACGAGAAGCTCTTGGCTCGTATAGCGACTCCCATTGGCAAATACTGGATTTGTAAGCGCGCGCCTAATCACGCCTATGAGGCGATGGAAGTGATTGGTGGCACCGGAGTGATGGAAACTCATATTATGGCCCGCTTGTACCGGGAAGCACCGATTAATGCCATTTGGGAAGGTAGCGGCAATGTACAGTGCCTCGATATCCTGCGTGCTCTTGAGAAGCAACCTGAGGTGTTACAGGCATATTTTACCGAAGTGGAGAAGGCGGCTGGCGAGAACGCGCAGCTGGATAAAATGGTACGGGAGCTGAAAGTCGCGCTCAATGATACCCACGAGCTCCCCTACCGAGCCCGGCAATTGGCGGATCGACTAGCCCTCGCACTGCAAGCAAGTCTTCTGATTCAGTATGCGCCGAATGCGGTTGCCGATGGTTTCTGTGCGAGTCGGTTAGGGGATGCGTCATGGAATTATGGGGGCATGCCGAAAGGTGTTGATTGCGCGAGTATTGTTGAGCGATCAAGAGCTCATATATAAACGGGTAGATCCTTCAGATCTGCTGCACCTTATCGTGAGATGAGGAAGGCCATTCAGTGTGCTAGTGAAACAAAAAAATCAAATTGCACAATGGTTAATTGCGGCTAAAATGGCTGTATAACAACTACAAGAGCCATGCCCATGTCCGCTGCCACGCCTTCCGATAACAGTGCTGCCGAAAATGCGAACGCTGGAGATTCTCCTATCAAAGCAGCGCCGCAAGCCAAGGGGCGCAACGCTCTGACTGGGAACTGCACTAATTGTGGTGCTGAGCTACAAGGACCCTTTTGCCATCAATGTGGGCAAGAAGATAAAAACTATATTCGTAACGTGTTTCGCCTGATTACCGAGTTGTTTGGGGAAATGGGTAACTGGGATGGACGTTTCTGGCGCACATTAATTCCACTTTTTATTCGCCCTGGATTTCTTTCTAAACAATATGTCACCGGCAAGCGCATTGCCTATGTGCCGCCCCTGCGTTTGTATATTTTTATTTCATTGATATCCTTTATTTTGTTCTCCAGCCTTGGCAATGGATTTCAGCAATTAGATTCGCAGCTCGCCAGCCAAGGTCAAGTCATTTTTGCAGACGAGACTGAGGCAAAAGCGCCCGCCGTGGTGAGCGAATTTCAGTTTAATGACGTTAATCTCAATTTCGGATTTTTGAGTGAAGCCGACAACGAAACTCTAAACGCGAAACTTCAGTTCCTACGAGAACATCCGCGTGTGTTTATGGATCGCTTCTTCTCGCTCGCTCCGCAACTGATGCTCGTGATGTTGCCTCTATTCGCGTTAGTTCTGAAGTTGCTGTATGCCTTTAGCGGTCGCTACTATGTGGAGCACTTAGTATTGGCGTTGCACACCCATGCGTTTATCTTGCTATCACTTATGGTGATTATGGGTGTGAATAGCGTGATGGGGCTCGCATTACCAATTTGGATGGCGAACATCGTGAGTTGGGTGTATACGCTGTTATGGTGGTGGATCCCGATCTATTTATTCCTCACCCAAAAACGTTTTTATCGGCAAGGCTGGGGCATGACAACTGTTAAGTTTACGATAACCAGCTTGCTCTATTTCGTGGTGCTTGCGCTGATGTTGTTCGCCACGATTATTTTGTCAGTATTACGGGCTTAGTTTGACGTGCCCCTTTTTGGGGCATGACAACGTCTCCCTCATGTTTTAGGATGCAGCAAACCACAATAAAAATCACAAAAGGACTTTGCTGTGTCGACTCCTTCCTCTGAATCACAAAAAGGCTTTATTGCTTTTGTTGAGCGTGTCGGGCGCCGTATTCCCGATCCCGTTATTCTCTTTATTTGGTTTCTATTTGGTACTTTGGTGCTAACTGCGGTCATTGGCGGTTTGACCTTTGAAACCTATGGGGCTGGCGGTGAACCGGTACAACATGAAATCCGCAATATGCTCGCCAGTGAGCATGTGGTATGGCTGTTCGATAACGCCCTGTTAGCCAATTGGCTTGGCTTTGGCGGTGGCGTGCTCGGGGTTATTTTAATTGTGATGCTCGGTGTTGGTGTGGCGGAAAACTCTGGGTTGTTTGCTGCGGTATTAAAGAAAGTGAGCCGCGGTATTCCGGTGCGTTGGTTGCCTCTGTTACTGGTCTTTTTGGGGATTATGTCGTCGATTGCCACCGACGCCGGTTACTTGATTCTGATTCCATTGGCCGGATTGCTCTACGCCGGAATTGGTAAGAATCCACTGATTGGAATGGCGGCTGCGTTTGCCGGTGTGTCTGCCGGTTTTAGTGCCAACTTAATTCCTGCTACGCCAATTGATGTAATTATCGGCGTGAACGCGCAAGTGTTTGCCGAAGCCCAAGGGATTCCTTTTGTAAACGCCGCCGGTGAAGCCCTGACGCCTGCCACCATGCACTATTACTTTATCTTTGTATCGACCTTCGTACTGGCCGCCGTGGGTGCGTGGGTAACGCTGAAGTTTGTTGGGCCACGCTTAGAGCAAAAGAAATTCACCGTACCTGACGATCTGCAAATTTCCGATTTCGACGTGACTAAAGCGGAGCAAAAAGGGTTGCGTTGGTCTGGGGTTGCGTTGGTGCTGTCGCTTCTCGCAGTGTGGGGATTAAGAATGGGGCCATTAGCGCCTTATGAGAACGAATTGGGTAACGAAGTAACGCCATTCCTCAACAATATTATCTTGTTGATTACCTTTGTATTCACAGCTGTGGGTGTGGCTTTTGGCGTTGCCAGTGGTAAATTTCGCTCCATGTTGGATGTGGTGAAAGCCATGGTGAAGCAAATGGACACCATGGGCTACATTCTGGTGCTCACTTTCTTCTGTTATAACTTCCTCGGCGTGCTCAATTACAGTGGTTTAGGGGCTTATATTACCTTTTTAGGAGCCAACCTACTCACGGGCATGGGATTGCAGAGTTTCCCTGTTCTTCTGCTCATTGGGTTCGTGTTTGTTACTGGCATAATTAATTTATTCGTGGGTGGATTAACCTCGAAATGGATGCTGCTCGGGCCGATATTCATTCCGATGCTGTATATGGTAAACCCTGCGATGACGCCAGATCTTGTCGCAGCGGCTTTCCGTGTGGCCGATTCGGCGACCAATATCATCACTCCCATGATGAGCTATGCGGGTATTATTTTGGCCTTTATGCGCAAGTACAATAAAGATTTAAGTTTCGGTGACATGATTGCCATGATGCTGCCGTACTCAATGGCCTTTATGGTGGTGTGGATCCTGTTGTTAGTCGGATTTTTCACACTAGGTATCCCGCTAGGATTCTAATTCAGGCTTGTTTTTGTTACTTTATAACAGTGCGGAAGTTTATAGAGTAATAAAGAATGAGCATAAAAGTTTCTGGGCTATTTCAGTATATCGAACACCTCCAGGGCGATCGGCCCTGGGGTAGCTTTCTCGATGCGGGTACCGGTGTAAAGAGTTTACAGTGGCTAAGCACACTAGATACCGAGCGCTGGACGGCGGTAACGGCATCTGCGCCTATGGCAGAAAGCTCGCGCAAAGCCTATCCCAAACCCATGCGTGAGAATGATCGCATTGTGGTTGGCAACTGGATCGATCCCAAGATGCTGGCTGGGGAAACCTTCGATACCGTGTTAGTGGATTACTTTATCGGGGCTATCGATGGTTTTGCTCCATATTGGCAAGATCTCGCCTTCGAGCGTTTGCGGCCCCATGTGAAAGGGCGCATGTATATCACGGCAGTGGAGCCTTATGTGCCTGTCGTAGAGAAAGACGAATGTGGTCGCTATATCGGTGATGTGGGGCGCTTCCGGGATGCCATGTTGCTGTTGGTGGGGCATCGCCCGTATCGGGAGTACCCCAGTGATTGGATGGCGCGCGCACTGAAACGCGCTGGCTTTAAGCCCTTAGAAGGGCGTCGGTTCCCCATTCGCTACGGGGAACGCTTTGTGCGCAGTCAACTCCGTATGTGCCGTGACCGATTGCATCTCGTGCAAGATGAAACTTTGCGGGTAGGGCTACTTAAACAAATCGAACATCTGGAGAAAGTAGGGTATGCGTTAATCGATAAACATAAGGGAATTCCTTATGGCTTCGATTATGTGATTGCCGCTGAGCCGGTTTAACTTGAAATCAGGCGGGGGTGGCCTCATCTTCAAGGTAACTGAAGTTGATTCCGTGAGATGTCGATGATTATTACCTGTCCCCATTGTGATACGAAAAACCGTGTGCCCTCGGAGCGCATTGATCAACACCCCCATTGTGGACGCTGTGATCAGCCGTTGATCACTGGGGTGCCGATGGATTTGAACCTCAACAATTATCAGCGCCACATGAGCGCTGACTTCCCTGTTGTTGTCGACTTTTGGGCCCCTTGGTGTGGTCCCTGTAAGCAATTTTCGCCGATTTTCGAGAAAGTCGCCGCTCCGTTTGCTGAAAAAGCCCGATTCGCGAAAATTAACACGCAAACTGAAACCACCCTGGGCCAGCGCTACAATGTGCGCAGTATTCCCACCACTATCGTGTTTTACCGCGACCAAGAAGTGGCGCGCACCTCCGGTTCCATGCCACCCCAGAAACTCCATCAATGGCTCGATGAGGTGTTAGCACAGATTGAGCATGCCTAACAAAGAATCGTGGGCTTCAAAATGAAAAACCGCCCTTGTAAAGCGGTTTTTGTTTATGTGAATTAGATTCATCTGCGACGTCTTAATACATGAATTTAATTCACTTTAGTGGCGGGAATTCGCTGACTCCCTTGATAGATCACCATAGTGTCGATTGCGCCGTTGTCATCTGTCGTGAATTTAAACTCGGCAATTAAGTCTTCGCTAATCAAATGCAGCGGCCCCAATACCATGAGACGCCCTGCGTTCTGACCGGTTCCCTGCAAGTACAAATCCCCTTGATCAATGAACAAGCGAAAGCCAAATTCAGGGGCAATTTGATAGTAACCGGTTAATGCAATTTTCTGCGTGGCAGAGAGCGCTACGTGTTGGTAATGGAATGCATCGTTGTTCACGCGCTCTGAGCGGCTTTGCATACCGGCACGGTTATATAACACCATTTCGGTGGTGCCGTTCGCGTTCGTTTCTAAGGCTAAATAACTCACGCTATCGGTGTAATGCAGTTTGCCTTGGGCATCGGGAAGTAACTGAAATGCCGAGCCCTGACCACGCTGAATATAAAACTCGCCATTGCGCAATCCAATACGACGCTCTACGTTATCAGTATCACGCCATGTGCCTTGCCACTTCGATACGAGTTCATCGGATACTGCAACATAGTCTGGTTCAGGGTAGGGCTGACCAAGAATGGCTGCGGCCAAACGGGTGGTGAGATCGATTGGATCATAACCCCGAGCGTTAACGAAGGCCGCAACGAATAGGCTTTCATCAGGAATACTTATCACCGAGGTGAAGTATCCCGGGAAGTAACCACCATGCTCAACGGTGTCAAAACCCTGAATTTGTTTCATTTCCCAGCCGTAACCGTAGTCGGTGGGGCGCCCTGAAACCGTCACAAAAGGAGTCCATGCTTTGGCGAGCGTATCCGGTTGCAAGAGCTCATTGTTGAGTACGCTCTCATGCCACTGATATAAGCCACGCATGGTGCCGATCAGTGAACCCGCCCCCAGAACTTGTGATGGGTCATAGAAGTCAGAAGGACGATGCCCTGCGCCGTGCTCGATATAACCGTTCACGAAGCCTGGATAAATTACATGGCTTTCATGGGGCCAAATTTCAGTAACGCCGGCTTGGTTTAGTAAGTGCTCTTGTAGATACTGGTGAAAGGATTGACCGCTCACCTGCGCAACGATATCCGCAAGAAGGAAATATCCTGAGTTACTGTAATCCCAAGCGGCCCCTGCGGGGAAATGCGGAGAAAGGTTGCAGTAGAGCTTATGAACATCGTTTAGGCTCGCAGGTAATCGTGCTTGCTCACGCCAAGCTGCAAGGCCCAGGTAATTTGGAATTCCAGAACTGTGTGTGAGCAAATGCTCAACGGTAATGGTATCGGGCAGGCTGCACGTCTCGGGTAAAAATTCTGCCGCTGGCGTGCTGAGTGAAAGTTTACCTTGTTCTACCAATTGCAACACAGCAACGGCTGTAAACTGTTTCGCAACCGAACCAATTTGGAAACTAAAGTTGGTTTGCATGGGTACTTGCAGTTCAAGGTTTGCATACCCTTGGGCCGCTTCGAGCACTACTTCGCCATGATGTACGGCAAATACAATCGCTCCGGGTATGGATTCAGGGATACTCTGCTCCATAATACGGATTAATGCATCTTTTTGCGGTGCTTGGCTGGGCTGTGTTTGAGTTTCTAGGGCGGCAGCATGGGCGACTGAAGTTAGTTTAAGCATAAGGATACTTATTCCTAACAGTCCTACAGCGCTGTACCAGTGTTTCATCAACTTCATTGCTTTACTCTTCTCTGTTGGTTAATAAAATAGCAATGAGAAGCAAGCAATTAGCGTGCCATGTTTCAAGTCTTTGAAAAATATAGATTAATCAATTTATATTCGATTTAAAACCTAAATAAATTAGCGAAAAATCGTATGTTTTAGTCATGAATTTAATCCGATCCGGAAAGTTGTACTTTTAAAAAATCCACTAAATGGCGAACTTTAGCCGAGAGATGACGGTTTTCTGGATATACTGCCCATATTCCTTCGTTAGGGAGCTGGTAATTGGGCAGCACGGCAATTAATTTGCCCGTAGATAGGGCGTCATCCACGTAATAGTCTGGTAGTTGCACTAACCCCATACCGCTCAGCGCCGCCTGCAACAAAAAGGGCCCGCTATTGCAATGAATACGACCTTGAGGGCGAAACTGTACCAGTCCTCGTTCCGGGCACTGCAACCGCCAGTGCTCCAAACTTCCTTGTAAACATTGATGTGTTTGTAAATCGGCGATGTTTTCGGGTGTTCCATGGGCTTGTAAATAAGCCGGTGATGCCACCACATGCTGGTTGCGCGAGCCCAAACGGCGCGCAATCAGCGATGAACTTTCCAAGGTGCCTAAGCGTATCGCAATATCATAACCCCCTTGAATGAGATCAAGTTTGGCGTTGGTTAAATGCAAATCCAATTCGACTTCAGGATAACGACTTAAAAATTGGGTTAGATAAGGGGCGAGTTTGTTTTCACCAAAATACACCGGAGCCGTAATCTTGAGCAGGCCGCGTGGGGTTTGTTTGAGGGAAGAAAGGGCTTGATTGGCTTGATCTAGGCTTTCTACTAAATGCCGACAATGGGCCAGGTAGAGTTTCCCTTCTTCGGTAAGGCTGACCTTCCGGGTACTGCGATACAGCAGCTTGAGCCCCAAACGGGATTCAAGTTCAGCAATATTTCGAGAGACTTGTGCAATAGAAATATGCAGATGCTGGGCTGCCTCGGTAAAGCTTCCGTGCTCGGCGACGGCCACAAATTCGGAGATACCCTGCCATTGCTTCATTGTGTGTGATCCTTTGTGAGAGAGTATTTACCACGGAATTGGAGCAAAAACGCGGTGTCGCTCACGGGTCCGTTTTCTATAAAAACTCATCTATTATTCCATATATGAAAAACTGAATTTTATTTTGTCTGATTAATAAAACAAAAGAAATAATTACAATGAACTAAGCTTTGTTTAATGAGTTTAAAAATGCAGTCAGAAAACTTACTGCACCGTATTAAGCAAAGAGCGAACCAGATTCTCCCAACACAACACACGAACACAACGAGGACGCTCCATGGAAACTATCAAAACACGCGCCGCTGTTGCCTGGGAAGCAGGCAAGCCGCTCACCATCGAAGAAGTCGACCTACAGCCGCCGCAAAAAGGCGAAGTATTAGTGCGTATTGTGGCGAGCGGCGTTTGCCATACGGATGCTTATACGCTGTCGGGCGCGGATCCAGAGGGCATTTTCCCCGCAATTTTAGGTCATGAAGGCGCTGGCATTGTGGAAGCCGTGGGGGAAGGAGTCACTACTGTTGATGTGGGCGATCATGTGATTCCTTTGTATACCCCAGAATGCGGCACGTGTAAGTTTTGTACCTCTGGAAAAACCAATTTATGCCAAGCAATTCGCGCAACACAGGGGAAAGGCCTTATGCCTGACGGCACCAGCCGATTCTCGATTAACGGCAAACCCATTTTCCATTACATGGGCACCTCAACCTTTGCGGAACATACAGTGGTTCCCGAAATTGCCTTAGCGAAAATATCCAAAGAGGCACCTCTCGAGAAAGTTTGCTTGCTCGGCTGTGGTGTTACCACCGGGATGGGCGCGGTAAAGAACACTGCCAATGTTCAGCCTGGAGACACTGTTGCGGTATTTGGCCTGGGCGGTATTGGCCTCTCCGTAATTATTGGCGCGGTGATGGCTAAAGCATCGCGAATTATTGCCATTGATATTAACGAAGATAAATTCGATATTGCGAAGCGCCTCGGTGCCACCGATGTGGTGAATCCAAGTAAGTTCGATAAGCCCATCCAAGAAGTGATCGTCGACATGACTGATGGCGGTGTCGATTATTCATTTGAGTGCATTGGCAATGTGAAAGTGATGCGCGCTGCGCTTGAGTGTGCCCATAAAGGTTGGGGTGAATCAGTAATTATCGGTGTGGCCGGTGCCGGGGAAGAGATTAGCACGCGGCCATTCCAACTTGTGACGGGTCGGGTATGGCGCGGCAGCGCATTCGGTGGTGTAAAGGGGCGGACCCAGCTACCGGATTATGTCCAGCGTTATCTTAACGGCGAATTTGAACTAGATACCTTTATTACCCACACTATGCCGTTAGAGAAGATTAACGAGGCCTTTGATTTAATGCATGAAGGTAAATCGATTCGTAGCGTGATTCACTTTTAACAGAGGGATGCCATCGGCATGGAACTCAAAGACGACAAGAAAGTATTTGGCGGACGCCAACTGCGTTATGAACATGCATCTCAGGTGCTGAACTGCACCATGCAGTTTTCCGTATTTCTGCCGCCACAGGCGGAGCAGGGCAAGGTGCCTGCTGTGTATTGGCTATCGGGCCTCACCTGCACCGACGAAAACTTTTCGAGCAAAGCAGGGGCGCAACGCGCCGCTGCTGAGCTAGGGCTTGCATTGATTATTCCTGACACCAGCCCACGGGGTGATGATGTACCGGATGATCCCGAGGGTGCCTATGACTTTGGCAAAGGTGCCGGTTTTTATGTGAACGCCACACAAGAACCATGGCGCAGGCATTATCAGATGTATGATTACATCGTGAAAGAGCTTCCGGAGCTGGTGGAAGCGCACTTGCCACTTAGTGAAGACCGCGCAATTTCCGGGCACTCCATGGGTGGTCATGGGGCTTTAGTGATTGGTTTACGCAATAGCGAGCGTTACGCGTCTATATCGGCGTTCTCGCCGATTGTGCACCCTACACAAGTGCCCTGGGGCAAGAAAGCCCTGAGCGGCTACTTGGGAAGCGATGAGCAGCAATGGCGTAGCTACGATGCTACTTATTTGCTAGAAGAGCTTGCTGGCCAAGCCATTCCACCAATTTTGGTGGATCAAGGCGATGCCGATCAGTTTCTCAAAGAGCAACTGTGCACTGAGTTCTTTCGGGAGGCGAATAAAGCCTCAGGAGCGGGCGCACAGATCCGTATGCAGCCAGGCTACGACCATAGCTATTATTTTATCGCGACCTTTATTGAAGACCACCTGCGTTTTCATGCGTCGAACTTGCGCTAGAGGCATCGTGCAAAAACTCGGCAGTTGCGTTGTTTTTTGTCGGAGAAGGCCGGGCGAGGAGGAAAAAACACTTGCGCCCAAGCAGGGGAATTACTAATATAGCGCCCGTTCGCGGAAGCGAGCAAAAATAAGATGTGCGTCCGTAGCTCAGTTGGTTAGAGCACCACCTTGACATGGTGGGGGTCGGTAGTTCGAGTCTACTCGGACGCACCACGAATTCAGAAAAGCCCGCCTGTGAATGCAGTGCGGGCTTTTTGTTCCGCGTTATCTAGTATCACCGCTCCTGTGCCTGACTTCGAAAGCTCATCGTTGGGGTTATATAGGGGGCACTTGGCCATACTCAGACAGCCACAACCTATGCACCCAGTAAGGTTGTCACGAAGCGACTGCAGATATGCTATGCGGCCCTCCAGCATACGTTGCCAATTTTTTGACAGTTCTTGCCAGTCTTGCACAGTTGGTGTTCGCTTATTTGGTAGTGATGAGAAAGCTTGTTTAATTTCTTCTAGGCTAACGCCCACTTTTTGGGCCGCTTTAATTACCGAAATTCGCCTCATCACTTCTGGCTTGTATCTGCGCTGATTACCCGAATTACGGCAACTTTGAATAAGTCCTTGCTGTTCATAAAAGTGTAAGGTGCTCACCTTAATTCCGCATCGCTTTGCCACAATACCAACGCTTAACTTTGCTTCTTCCATTGATTTACCCCAAGTTTTTTAATGTTTTTTTAAAAAAACACTTTACCTCAAGCTTTGTTGAGGTTTTAACCTATCTCCTCCATTAATTCAAGGAGGCTTTATGCACTTAGAACATGTCAATTTGGTCGTGGCTGATATGGATGCCATGTTAAAGTTTTATCGCGCCGCTTTTCCTCACTGGCGTATTCGCGAAGAGGGAACTGGATTTTGGAATGGGAAGCCTCGCAAGTGGTTACACTTCGGCGATGATTACCAATATTTAGCGCTAAACGACAACGGAGAAGGTGAAAACCGGGATTTGGAAGGCCACAGTGTCGGGTTGGCGCATTTTGCTTATGTAACAAATAGTATTGCAGACGTTATTACTCGTTTAAATCATGCTGGATTTACCGTGTCGAGCACGGGCGCCGCAGATCCCTTTAGAAAGAATGTATATTTTGTCGATCCAGCAGGCTTTGAAGTTGAGTTCGTTGAGTATCTCAGTGACATTCCGGCCGAGCGTAATTTAAGTACACAGAGCAAATGATCAGTTCTATAGTCTGGGAAAACTTGGAAGAACTGGGGCATGAGCTCGCATTTTTAGAAAAAACTTACGATGGTTTTGCGCACTCCGGAAGCCCAATGATCACTTACCGAGTGAGCTAAACGACCTAGGTTTCTAGTTAAGATTGAGAGACGAACAAATTAAGGATTTAACGATGAAGTTTTTAGTGTTTTTAGGCACCGCCCGCGATAGCACCCCCCCAAAACCTGCGCGTTTAGGGGCTCGTGTGGCGAAGGCTTGTATGTTTTGTTTGAGTGACAGATTCAATGACCACGAAGTTGAACTTATAGATGTGCTTGATTATCCCACCGATACGGTATTTAAGCCTCATTTCGCATATCCCAAAAGTAGCGCACTAAAAGAGCTGAGCACGCTTGCCGATAAAATTGAGCAAGCCGACGGCTATATTATGATTAGCCCTGAGTACAATCACTCGATGAGTCCTGCTTTAGCAAATTTGCTAAACCATTTTGGAAGCTCTCTGTTTTCCTACAAGCCGAGCGCGATAGTAACTTACTCGGCTGGTCAGTGGGGTGGCATGCGTGCCGCTATTGGCATGCGCACGTTTTTGTCGGAGCTGGGTTGTTTGCCCGTATCGGCCATGATTCATGTGCCCAAAGCACAAGAGGTATTCGACGAGGATGGTGTTGCGCTTGAAGGCGTGGATCAAACGTCGTGGTTTGATTATTTCGGACGCACCTTTAATCAACTCATTTGGTGGGCTCAAGCCACCAGAGAACAGCGAGCAAAAGTGGATCCTCACTCGTTGGTGAAGGCATTTAAGCGAACCCCGGCGGAGCGGAATGCGCCCTGAGGTGATATTTATGAATATCCCTGTCGAACTGTGCCAACAAGGCTAGCGTTTTCGAAGTGTTTTGCCTGCGGTTGGTGACGGTCGTAATGATTGAAAGCTCGGACGCATGGGGTTTCGGTAAAAGTACCTGACTAAGGACGGAGTTGAGTAGCTAAACCAGTGGGTAAACTGGAGATTACAGGCGAGTGGTTGAGTTATCTTACTTGCTACCCTTTGCGACGACCACTTGATCGCGGCCATTTTTCTTACCGTGGTACATTGCACGATCAGCCCGGATTAAAACATCACTGTTTTCTGAATCAGTGGGGAGCACGTGAGTGAGGCCAATGGTTGCGGAAACGCGAAGTGGAGTGTCTTGCACAACGAAGGGGTTCTCTCGTAATCCCGCAAGTAATTGCTCCATGTGGCGTTGTGCGTTATCGAGGGATGTGTCGAACATTAGGATCACAAACTCTTCGCCGCCGGAACGGGCGACAATATCGCTTGAGCGCACGGATGCTTTCAAATAGCGCGCGAATTGGCGCAGTACTTCATCACCCACATCATGGCCGTAGGTGTCGTTCATGGACTTAAAATGGTCGATATCGAGCATGGCTAAAACGGCAGTAGTCTTATTTTGTTTTACTTCGAAATGAGCCTGTTCCAATTGTTCCAATAGATAACGCCGGTTATATAGCTTAGTTAAATCATCCACGCGACTGAGTTGCAACAATTTTGCTTGGGTTTCTTTCGCTTCGGTGATGTTTTGCATGGTGCCAATAAGCATTGTGGAGTCGTTAATTTCAGTCTGAAATGCGCGTTCATGAACCCAGACTATTTCACCGCTAGGGCGAATAATGCGGTGCTCAAAATCGAAACGTTCGCCAGCAGCGAGCAGTTTCATATTTTCTTCAAAGTAATCCAGATCGTCGGGATGAACCATGCTTACAAACAACTCTACTGAGGGAGTAAACTGATCGTGATCAAGGCCGAGAATGGCATAGATTTTATTTGACCAATATAGATCTTCGATATTAGGCTTCGCCGTCCAATACCCCAAGTGGCCAATTTCTTGTGCGCGCTCTAACGTAATTTGTTGGGTGATAACGCGATGTTTTATCAGTTTTTGGTCGGTAATATCAAAGTGTGTTCCCATGATCCACTCGGGTAAGCCCTCCTCTGTGCGTGAACAGAGGCGTCCTGTGCTGCGCACATAGACCCAGTGACCATTTTTATGGCGCACGCGTAAATCCGCCTGAAAGCGTTCGCTCGCGCCATTGATGTGCTGCTCAAATATGGTGTTTGATTTCTTCAAATCATCGGGGTGTACGTGTTGCTGCCAGGTGTCGATAGTCAAAGGCTCGAACTCGTCAATACGATAACCAAGCATCATTGTCCAAGCTTCATTCACGCGCATTTCACCCGTTTGAACATTCCACTCCCACGTACCTACACCGGCACTGGTTATGATGTCTTCTAAACGTGTTAGCTTGCTTAAGACTTCATCCATGGACGACGACTCGCTTTAGTAGACTGTAATTACACTTGTATTCATGAACTATTTAATTAGAAAAATCAAATGTAAAAATTAGCCTTTTTCCGCGATCACAACGTTGAAGAGATGCGTTTGTTATTTTGCTTAGTGCTAGAAATACAACTAAAGTTTTTAAGTCTTTGAAATTCAAATAGGATCTCTCATGCTACTCACGACCAGCGCGCTAGAACATTATGCCGATGAAGTTTCTGAGCTTCTGAATGCCCGTAAACCTGTTGAGGCGTCGCGTTTAGCCAAGCATCTTTCCACACGCCGAATTGCCCGAATTTTAACCGAAGCTGAGTTTTCTCAAGTACTCTTATTCTTGCCCGAACTGGGCTGGGAACGTGCGGGGCGGGTCGCGCGATATATGCCAGCACCATTTACCGCCCGTATCCTTAATGAGTTAGATGTGGATACCGCGGGTACCTTGCTGTCGAATATGCCGCCACAAAGCATTGCGCAGATGTTGTCGCTGCTAAATCGTAAGCGCTCAGAATTGCTGTTATCACAGTTTGAACCAGAGTTTCGATCAGAAGTGGAGCAGCTATTAAATCACGCAGATGGATCCGCGGGCTCGGTGATGAGCCCTTATTTTTTATCGGTGTCAAAAGATCTCACCGTAGGTGAAGCCATCGCTGTAGTGCGCGAAGCGCCAAGTGAGATAGAAGCCACTGCTTATGTGTATGTCATTGATGAGAACAATAAGCCAATAGGCGTGTTGTCTACTCGTGAATTGCTGTTAACCAAACATGATGTACCGATTAGCTATGCCATGCATGAAGATGTACTCGCCGTTGAAGTCGGTGATTCTGCCGTAGATGCCGCCCGACGTATTCGTACCCGACGTTTAAAGCTGTTGCCGGTGGTGTCGGAAACCAAGGAAATAGTGGGTGTGATCACGATAGACACCGCCATTGAACTGCTGGAACAAGAGGTGGCTGACGACTTTACTGCGGTGAGCGGAGCCTCAGTAGATGAATCGTTCTTCACACCACCACGGCAATCGATTCGCATGCGCTTACCCTGGATGATGGCCAACGTATTCCTGAACCTAGGGGCGGTATGGGTGATTTCCTCATTTGAGGCCACCATTGTGCAAGTGGCGATCTTGGCGGCGTTCTTGCCGATGATCACCGACATGGGCGGGAACGTGGGTATTCAAGCGCTCTCTGTGTCTATTCGCAGCATGGCACTCGGGGAAGCGCGCTTGCGGGATATCACCAAAGCACTACGCAAGGAAATTGCCATCGGTATCGTGAACGGTATAGCGCTTGGTGTGCTCTTTGGTGTGATTGCCTTTATTTTTCAGGGCAGTTTGATATTAAGCCTCGTGGCCGGAATTGCGCTGGCCATGAATGTGCTTGTTGCTGGTGTAGTGGGTGGCACCATGCCATTCCTCATTAAACGCTTGGGTAAGGATCCGGCGATGATGACCGGGCCCGTGCTCACCACCATTACGGATATTACGGGAGTGAGCATCTACCTCGGCCTGAGCACCGTATTCTTGGCGGGCTTGATGGCGTCGGGGCTGTAATCAGCCCCTCGGCGGGTATGAGCGTAAGTATGAGTTTCTCAGTTTATTTTGAGAAATAGCCTTAGATATTCAGCTGATTATCTATTTTCATACCGATAATTACGGTTTTGGTGTTGATGTCTAGTTATAATTAAGGTTACAAAAGGGCATGTAAGAGTGGGCCTCAACAGCGAGAATGGACGTGGGGAAGATTTATGGGAATTGAAACAGAGATGCCGATGGACATTGATGCGGTAAGCGAGTTTAGTGAATTTGAAGCGGTTCTCGAAAAAAGCCATGCGCCCTCAATGGTATTGGATACGCAGTTACGTGTGCTGTGGTGTAATGAAGCTTATGAGCAGGTTGTTGGTGAAACGCGTACTGATTTGGTGGGAAAAACGGTCGTCGAGGCATTTCCGGGGAGTAGTATTGAACAGCGGAGATCGCTTCTCGAGTCATATGAGTACGTCATAAAAACAGGGCAATCTCATCAAATTTCAACCCTGCAATACGACCTACCTAAAGCCCCTACTATGACGCAAACCTTATATTGGCAAATTCTAAATACGCCGATTTTAGACGCCCACGGGGAAGTTCAATACATTCTCAATCAACCGACCAACATTACGTCGCTAGTGAATTTCGATAATGATTCTTATGGCCATCTTCTGTTAGACATCGAGCAGGACGAATTTTCCATACCGGATATGAGGGCCAACAAAGGCTTTTTAGAGTTGCTGGCAAAAGAGCGGTTACGCGTAAACGAGCTTTTTCAGCAAGCCCCCGGCTTTATTTGTGTATTGGCGGGAGAAAGCCATCGATTTGAACTCACGAATCAAGCGTATCTCCGCTTAATTGGCAGGCAAGATGTGATTGGTAAAACTGTTGCGGAAGTTATGCCAGAAATAATTAACCAGGGCTTTATTGATTTACTGAATCAGGTTTATGAAAGCGGCGAACCTTTCGTGGGGAGTGCGGTTCCTGTTGAAATACGGCGCAATGAAAATGAAGCTCCTGAGGATGTGTATATTGATTTTGTTTATCAACCGATGCGTAACGACAAGAACGAAGTGACCGGTATATTTGTGCAAGGGTACGACGTAACTCAAGCGCACTTGATGACACAACAAATACAGTTCCAAGCGATGCACGATCCGCTTACCGGTTTGTTTAACCGTAGAGAGCTTGAACAACGCAGTGCAATATTGGAAGAAACCACTGGCACGCACGCAATTTTATATATTGACCTCGACCACTTTAAGATTGTAAACGACCGATGCGGTCATCAGGAAGGCGACAAACTGCTCATTCAATTAGCGCAAGCAATGGATGAGATAGACCACAACGGAATGCTTGCCCGCGTTGGTGGCGATGAGTTTGTGTTGTTATTAGAAAGCCTTGTGTCGGGAAACGCCGTTGCCGTTGCCGAATCCTTTATTCAGACCATTAGTGATCATATTTTTGTTTGCGATGGTCGCCAATATAGTGTGACCGCGAGTATTGGTATTGCTTACTTTGGAAAAGAGAGTGGGCTTACATTCGCGCACGCCCTCGCTGCCGCCGACTCTGCATCTTTTTTAGCCAAGGATAAGGGCAGGGCGCGCGTACAAATTGCCGACCTGAATGATTCTGATGTGTGTCAGCAGCGTCGCGACATGGACTGGACGAATCGGTTAAAGAAAGCCATGCGCGAAGATCGTATTGTTCTTTTTGGACAAAGTATTGTTGCTTTGGATAACCCAAAGGTGGTGTTACATCGCGAAGTGCTCAGTCGATTAAAGGATGAGTCGGGAGAGCTCGTGGCTCCGGGGGCATTTATTTCTGCCGCGGAGCGCTATGGATTAATCGAGCAGTTAGATCGCCATATTCTAAGCAAAGTATTTCAACGACTGAGTGAAGCCCAAGACCAAGGCTGTCGGTTGTTTGTGAACGTGTCGGGGATCACCTTGAGTAACCCCAAATTTGTTTATTTTATCGATACGCTTCTGGCGAAATATCCGCAAGTTTCGACCGATTCGGTGTGTATCGAGATTACCGAAACGGCGGCAGTGAATAACATTCGTAACACCGCGGAGATGATGCGGAAAATTAGAGATCGAGGTATTGAGTTTGCTCTCGATGATTTTGGCAGTGGGGTGGCTACCTTTAATTACCTCGAAAAACTCCCAATTCGTTACGTAAAAATCGACGGTGAGTTTATTCAGAACGTAACAAAGAACCCGGTGAGCCAAGCCATCGTGGGATCGATTCAACAAATCGCCAAGGTAATGAACCTCATCACCATCGCCGAACGTATCGAAGAACAAGAGCTTATCGAGCACTTGCATTCGCTCGGTATTAATTTGGGGCAGGGGTATGCGATTCACCGCCCGGAGGCTTTGTAGATCTCGTTAATTATCTTGCTAACCTCATGAAATCAAGGTAGCTTTTCAAAACATGTTTGTGAAGCATGTACATACGTACGGACTAAAAATAAATAAAAAGGAACTGTATATGTGGGTGATGTCGATTATTGGCGTTGTTTGGTTTTCGCTATCGTTAATTTGTATTTTCGCTTTTGCCGATACTGATATCGAAGCCGCGGTGGGTTGGGGCTTATTGGGACTTGCCTATGCCGTGCCATACGCGATCGTAGGGGTTGTAACCACCAAGAAGAAAAAAGAAACTGACGCGAGTAGTACCGAAGAGCTTTTGAAGCTTCATGAACTCAAAGAGAAAAACATTCTCACGGAAGACGAGTTTCAGGCGAAAAAACGCGCAATATTAGCGAAATAAATTGTGCGAACTCAAACCTGATCTGACACGACGCTTGAACAGCGAGTGATTGTTGGATTGGGTTTGGGGGGGTAACGTGAAGTAAACGGGCGACGAGTCGCGCAGCGGGTGATGCGTTTTGTTAGACATTATTTCGCAGGCGCTCCTGCTGAACCTGCAAGAATGCCGCCATCAATATTTATCTCTGTTCCTGTTAAATAGCCAGATTCATCTGAGGCCAGCATAACAACAACAGAGGCTACTTCCTCGGGTAAACCGAAACGCCTTAGCGGTGTATCTTGAACAAAAGCAGCCATATTAGCCTCACGCTCTGGCCCGTTACCCAGCATCGGTTCCCACATAGGTGTCAGAATTGCGGCAGGGTGAATTGAGTTACACCGGACATTCAAATTCTGCTGCGCGCGCTTCGCTGATCGCATGCGATTATTTGTTAGGCCTAGTCTGATTTATTACGTATGCCTATCAATTTAACCACTTTGCCAATCAGCAAGCGGCTCAGGAAGGAAACAACTGCAACGACAAGCGCAACAATGAGCGGGAGCAGGCCACCGAAGGTAGCGGTCATACCGATCACGAATCCCAAGATGTACTCGGCACGGTACACTGGAAACACCAATGCGCAAACGAACAAGCCAACAAAGGCAGCAAAAGTAATATTCTCGAAACCAAGCCAAAACGATATGGCCATTGCTGCCCCATAAAGCAATGCACCTACAAGCGCTACGAGCATGGGACGTGGCAATCCGAACAAACGCGCTGGAGCTGGATAGGTCCGCACTCGTAATCCAAGAATTACAGCAATGGCCGGCAAAGTGATCAGCCCTAGCCAGTTTGATATCGCAGGTAGGTCCGGGTCATTGAGCAAGTTGTGACTTCTCACGCCGCCCGTAAAATGTTCGAAACTAAGATGGCCAACTGCAAAAAGCAATACCACTACAGAAAGCACAATTGGAAATCGATTTGGTTCAGTCATTTTCTTAATGTCCCCGTAGGCATATCACCCCGATGGGCTAACGCCCGGCTTTGGGGCGGACTTGCAGCCGCGTAGCGGCGGAAAGGCCGTCCTAGCCCCGAAGGGGCGACAACAGCCGTTTGTTATGTGAAATTTCATCTTTGGTGGTATTTATTAAACTCTCTAATATCCAAGCCTCTTAAATTTGACTCTTCAATAAAATCACCAAATTGCATCATTAATTCAGCTAACTCATTCGCCGGCAACGATGGCCCGCCTTTCATTATAAATGGTTGAATATCATCAATTAGTTTTGCTGCACCCATTGCTACTTGTCGATCAGTCCAACCTTCCATATATCTGTTATTTCTATACCAGTGGATACGTGCCTCTGATCGAGTCAATTTATCAGGGATAGGATCTTCATTTTCCTTTATTTTTTTGAAGCACGTTTTGGAATCAGCAAGCTTAGCACAATCCCCCCCATTGAAATGTCCCCATGAATGAATTAAGTAATCAATATATTCAGAAATTGCGGAGCTATTTTCGGAAGCATTAGCACCTTCAAGAACAACTATTATAGGAACCCCTTCAAAATTATGAGTTTCAGAAATAAAAATGACATAGTCAATTTGGGGAAATCTTGGGTTCCCGATTCTTGTTTCTTTTAAGCGTTGTTGAATCCTTGAAGCAACAATCTCTGGCGAGAGCACTTTGACCTTGTCATTTAGTACAACTAAAATTCCGCAAGTTGAACTTAAACCAAAGATATTCACAGTAGACTCTATTTGCTTATTAGCCTGAATTAAATAAGACTCCAAAAGTCTAGTTGATTTTGAATATATCGTTCTTTTAATATCTTCCTTGTTGGGTAGTTTATCAATAACAGAGTTAAGGTCTCGCTTTCCATAAAAAATAGGATATTCATCGGCGTCTGAAAACTTTTCAACTTCTTCTTGTATTTTACTTGCCTGTTCCTGGTTTATGCACTTCTGCTCGATAACAATTTGTCTTCCCATTGCAAGGTAATCAGCTTTTTTCTGTTTCCTATCTGACTCTTCTAGTTCAATTAAATCAATCCCTTCAACTGAAGGTAAACTTAGCATGAACTTTTCAAATCTCTCCTCTAGCTCCATAGGTTACCTATTCACATAACGCAAAGGTAACCGGCGCCGGAGCGCGAGCGGAGGGAACCAAAAGCGGCACGCTTTTGGCGTCCGGTTGACCGCCTTGTTGTGTGATCAAGCACGCTAAAACCTCAACTTCTTGCACTTGTAACCTAAACTGACACCATTCTCTTCAATGTTTACGCCTGCAACACAGCTCTCTGCCTTTAACGTATGAACATTAATTGTCGATCCATCGGGTGCTACAACCTTAAAGCCCTTATTTCTAACCCCTGAGATTTGAGCACCTCTGAAAACCATATCGATCTCTTCTACAATAAATAAGTTCGGCGGTTCGACCTTTATTTTTAGAGCAATTTTTCGCTTCTCTTTTCTGACAGTGAGAGTGCTTCCAACAATATCAATATCGAAGTTTCCCGCGGACCCTTTCCATTCATTTTTATCAATTCTGAATATTTCTTGGTCTTCGTCGTTATGGAAAACTCCTGAAATCTGGACCAATCCAGAGTCATCATCTAGGGACAGCCCTAGGATAGTTTCTCCGAACGCCTCAATGATCGTAGGGGTATCTGCCCATTCGCTACCCCCGAAGACGACTATTGGTAAGGTCTCACCAATATCAAAGAAGTCAGCCGCATAACCGGCAGATACGCACTTCGGCTTTTCGTTGTGGCGTATTACTTTTTCCTTTGACCAAACACCCCTAGTTACTTTGTCATGGCATGCCCCACAGAGTACTGTAATCTTTTCGGGGTCATGTTCTTTAGCTTCATAAAACTCCGGATCTATATGCTCATATTGAATAATTGCCAATCCACACACTACACATCCGAATCCACAACGCTGCCTCACTTCGCGTTTTACGGCTGCAGGGATGTCCCGAGGGAGGCCATGCTTATTCTCATTTCCCACAGTTCCCTCCTAAGTGACTCTAATGGGTAGCACACAACATTTGAATACTAAGCATGCGCGGTGTATTGGCGGCAAGGAACGACGTGCGGGGTTTATGAATACTGAGGATTTCATGAACGGCTCCCTGTGTTCGCGCGGTACTAATTGCGCATGCTCGTTTGCTTTCGTATGCTTGCTTATTATTTATCCGATAAAGTAGACCATAAACGGCTTGCAGCCATTAGGCAAGTTGATAATGTGCGTTATATGGTGCAGATAAGCGGTGAGTTAAAGTGCACCTTTTATTCTGTCCAATGGGCTCATGGTTCCAGCGTAGTGTTGACCCAGTACGTGGGTGTATATTTGAGTGGTTTTGACGTCATTATGACCAAGTAGCTCTTGTACCGTACGAATGTCACAGCCGTTCTGAAGTAAATGCGTGGCGAATGAGTGCCGAAACGTATGGCAATTTACTTTCTTATGAACATCTGCTGCTGACACTGCTGGTTTCAATGCTTTGCGAATAACGCTGTCGTGCAGGTGATGGCGGCAAAGTTCACCCGTGATTGGGTGCGCGCATAATCCTGAGGAAGGGAAAATGAACATCCACCCAGGGCTTTTAAATGCACTTGGATATTTGCGGGCTAATGCAACTGGCATCGAGGGGCCAACACCCCGTTTGTTGTCTTCTCGCTGAATGTCTAGCGCCGAGGTTATCAACTCAGTTAGCGGCGCAATGAGATGTTGGCTTAGAATACTTTGTCGATCTTTATTACCTTTACCTCCACGAATCGTAACCGCGCAGGTTTTCAAGCAAATGTCTTGCACACGCAGGCCTAAGCATTCATTTACCCGCAGACCGCTTCCATACAGCATTTCAACGATGGTTTTGTTACGCCCATGAAGCTTGTTCAATATTCTCAAAATTTCTTCTGGTGTTAAGACAATTGGCAAGCGCCGCTGTTTTTGAGCCAACTTAAAGTCCAACTCGCCGAGATCTTGCTTCAAAACTTTATGGTACATGAACACCAATGCGTTCAAGGCAACTTTCTGGGTATTAACAGCAACGTGTCGCTCACACGCCAACCATGAAAGGAATGACTTAACCTGCTCAGCGCCCATATCAGTTGGATGCTTAAAACGATGAAAACGGATGTATTGGCGAATCCAGTAAAGATAAGACTTCTCCGTACGCAACGAGTTACCACGCAGGCGCATTTCTGAACGCATCATTTCTATGAAAGGGCTTTTGGGCATGAGCTAACATCCGATGTTATTGACTACTTAGAAGAAAATAGACCAAATCGGGAGTAAATTTATGCTCAGTTTGGTGCGCAATCTCGCATATTATCTACTTGCCGATCTTCACTAAGCGCGCTAGAGTCGAAACATCGAGCATAAAACGAGCGACAATAACGTCGCCACGAAAAGAATAAACAAGCACGCACGGTTTGTGCACAGTGAACGCAGGGAGCATGTCATGACATCAGCAATAACCATAAGGCCTCACGTAAGATTCCCCCGTCCAATACACCGCGCATGCTTAGTATTCAAATGTTATGAGTCATGGCTTCATGCAAGAGGAACTTATGAAAGACTATGAGGTAGAAAAAGCCAGAAAAGATTTGGTTGATGGGGGCACAGTCAGTTCGGTTTCACCATCACTACTCACTGAAATATTCGATACCTTTGAAGATGCTGTTGTCGTTGCCGACATAAGTCGGTGCATGGTTTATGTGAATTCAGCGGCAGAACGCCTGTTTGGATATTCAAAGAATGAGCTGTATGGCGAAAAGACAAAAATGCTTTACGCCGATGAAAGTGATTTTTCCGAACAAGGCCGAAAACGCTTTAACGCTGCCAGCAAGATAGCTGCGGAGAACTACCGAGTTTCATATCGTCGCGCGGATGGAGAGCTGTTTTTTGGTCTGACGACTGGTTCAGCTATGCGGACTCCGGACGGTGAAGTGGTGGGATTTATTGGGATTATCCGTCCGGCTCGCTCAGCAGATCAGTCCTTGGATACTCTGCAAAAGGTTCACAATATAACCTCGGATATCAGGCTGAGCCATGACAGTAAAATAGAGTCATTGCTTCGGCTTAGCCTTGACCACTTTGGTCTGAAAATAGCGATTATTTCAAGCATTTCCGGAAGTAATTACACTGTTGAGCACTGCGTTGATCTCCAAGGAGAGCTGGAGCCACTTGTTACTTTTGATTTGTCGGGAACCTATTGTATTCACACATTGAGCGAGAATAAGCCCGTCGGTTTTCATTTCGCATCGAAAAGTGAAATTAAAGATCATCCATGCTACAAAAATTTCAAGCTGGAGTCGTATATAGGGGCTCCGATAAGGTTATCCGGCCAGCTATATGGAACAATTAATTTTTCCAGCCCTTTGCCAGCTGAGCCATTTTGCAAGGATGATTATATTCTTATGGAGTTGCTCTCTGACACTGTTAGTTACCTCCTGTATAAGAAGCAGTCTGAGGAGGATTTGGAACGCCTGGCCAGAGTCGATGAGTTAACCGGGTTACTAAACCGACGAGCAACACAGGAACGCTTGAATCAACTCATAGAGCAGTCAGCTCGGTCCGCCCAAAATCTCAGTATTCTTTCGATTGATATTGACCACTTCAAGAATATTAATGATCAATGGGGACATGCTGCAGGCGATCTGGCATTGGCTACATTTGCAGGTTTGGCTTCAGGACTAGGTCGCAAAACAGATTTTTGTGGCCGCATAGGGGGAGAGGAATTCCTTTTTGTCCTGCCCGGAACGGGTTTAGAAGATAGCCAGGAGTTTGGCAATAATTTGAGAAAACATTTAGCAGAGTCTCCGATTAATCTCGACAGCGGAGAATCTATCACGCTAAGCGTAAGTGCTGGGCTCGCTATGCTGGAGGATGGAGAGTCCCTCGAAAGCTTACTTGCTCGTGCTGACAAGGCTATGTACAAAGCCAAGCAAGAAGGTAGAGACCGTGTGTGCCGTGCCTCTCATAACAATCGCGTCAATTAGGACGCTCGCAAGCTCGCGCCTATTACGCGTGCGTTAAAAGGAAAAATATGGTCACTCAACAAGTTACAGCTATAGCATTAAGAGTCCTGTCAATTTGGTTGCTGATTCATCTTCTGTTGAGTTTGCCAAGCTTCGCTTTAATGATTCCAACTTTTGAGACGTTCCATGGGAAAGAGGCTCCTAAATGGATGCTTTTCGGCATTGCCGGTGCATTTTTTGTACTTGGCTTGCTTGCTGTATTTCTTATCTTCAAGTCGGCAACGTCTGCATTGACGAGAGCAAAGAGCGACTCTGCGCTAACACTGAGTAATGACTCTCAGAAGATGCTGTTCCAGTTGGCTGGTTTGTATTTTATTGTCAATGCCTTGGCTTATTTGCCTCGTTCGTTTGTGCCGATATCCAATATACCTGATTTCTCTTTGACTCATTTTATGACGTCTGCGGGATTGATATTGCAGTTGGTAATTGGACTATGGCTTGCTAGCCGTTCTGACTTTTGGGTAAAGCTTTTTTGCAAGTTGAGAGGTCGAGGATAATGCCTTTTAACAAGTCGCATCAGTTCGCACCTTCGGTGCCGGACACTTACTTCGTTCGCGCCGCTGTGCTCGAGCGTTAGCCAGATAAGGTAAACATCCACCATATGGAAGAGCTTTTATATTCAGTAGCTGGAATCATCCTCGGTTTTTTGTCCCTTTATCTTACGGCGTATGCGAAAGCAAAGGGCAAGAACAAAGCCTTGGAAGAAGACGTGTCAAGGTTAGAAGATGAGAAGCAGCGTGTGATTGCCAAGTACCAATCCGAGCTTCAGGAGTTAAAGAGGCAGCATGCGCTTGATCTTGAGAAAAGGAAATACCTCTACGAAGAGAAACGACAACAGTTTACTAAGTTCTTCTCTATGTTGGATGAATTTCAGAGAAGAAGTTATACCCTATTCGGAGAACGTTTTTACCCAATAATGAATCAATTTGTGGCGTCATACACGGGCACCTCAGATGAAGCTGATCAAGCAGCTATCGCTGATTTCAATTCTGGTGTACAAGCCCTCTTTCATGAATTGTCAGAGGAGCAGATTCGAATAGCGAATGAGACCAACAGCATAAGGTTGATTGCCTCTGACGAGATGGACGACCTTCTGAATCGACTTGATGAAGCAGTAAGAGAATCAACGAACGATGCGAGTGAGATGCTGAAATTTATGGCTACCCCTGACTTCTGGGAGGATCAATCGCTGATCGTTCCGTACCAGAAGAAAGCGGAGGAATCTGGCATTTTGGTAAAACAGTGCAGAGACAACATCATGAGCCTAATGAAGCGTGAACTTCAGGAGATATGATGGTTAACAAGTTGCTGCACGCGGATAAATTACTCGCTGCGCTCCTAATTTACCGGTGAGCAAGGCGTTATGTGCTAATGTAGCTCTAGGGATAGATGAAATATGAGCGATTTAAGAAAGGTATGCTTCTTTTGCAATGAGGTAATTGAAGGTAAGAAAACGCTAGAGCATATTATTCCAAATAGCCTTCTTGGCAAGCTTGGAATTAAAGAGCAGACGATTACTGGCCAAAAGGAAACTCAGTATAGTAGGGTCAAGGTGCCGGCACACTCAAGCTGTAATAGTGAGTTTGGTAGCAATTATGAAAGTAGAGTTCTTAAACTCCTTGATGACCCTGATTCTCTCTATGAAGCGATAAAGTCAGAAGAGGCTGGTATTCCCATAATGTACGGGCCGGACGAGTCCAAAACGGCAATGATTACAACTTGGATGTCAAAAATTTATTATGGCCTGTTCTATTATGATTTGATTTCGACTCAAGATGAGGGCTGGCGAGAAGTTTGCTCATCCGTTGTAATGGGGAAAAACTTCGAGTACGTTCGAGCTTCATATAAACATGGTCATGGGTTTCAATTGCCATCAAGTCTTTATGTTTTTAAAACAAATAATGCTACTACAGACCTTGTGACTTTAGTTGATCCAAGCAGTATTTTGCTAAAGATAGGTTCTTTGACTCTTGTTCTATGCATTTGCGATGGTTACCTCACAAAAAACTACCTAAACGGGGAGGTGCTGGAGCGGTTACGGGATTGGGTAAGGCAAGAAGATGAAAGAGATATTGAGTTTCCATCACATAAACTTGCACTTGGTGAGATAGTGGCACTTAGAAGCTGTATACCTAAAACACCAAAGTTTATATCAAGCGATAATCAAATTATTAATATGAGCCTATCAACGATGGTGGCCAACCCAGACGAGTATTACAGAATTGATGATCAGGCCCTGTCAAACGCTAGAGTAGAGATTCTTCGTGAATTTAACATTGAGCTTGGTTAAAAAAGCACATAACAAAGCCATTAAATTCGCTCCCTGCGGTCGCCGGACACTCGTACCTCGCGCCGTTTATGGCGGACGTTATTGAATAAAGTGAAGCCAAGTGCGCTAGACGGGTCAAGATAAGCTAGGAAGATTATGGGTAAGAAAAAGGGGAAGCAGCCTTACAGAAAAGCTCCAGGTCTAGTTCCTAAAGGACTGTTAGATAAAAAGGCGGAATGTCCTGACTGCAACACGACTTTTGACATACCTTGGCTAGAGGAGCTGGATCACCCTTTACAGCCGATTGCAGTACGAAACGAAGGCCATTTTGTGCCTGTCTCCTTTCCTCTTCGGTGCCCAAATTTCGATTGTAATAATAGTTTCAACTATACTATTCCCAATCTTGAGAATTTGAGTCCGTGGGCATTGTATGGCGACGAAGCAAGTCGGGATATACAGAATCCTAAAGCGAACTACACAACAAAAAGACTACATTTCTTTTGCATTACGCTCGTCGGTCTTCACAAAGACCGAGCGGAGAAATTCCTCAGTGATTTTGAAGATTTGAAACGTGAGGCTAGGCCGGACGTTGACCCAAAGGAGTGGGCCCACCACTTTACAAAAATATGGTCGGCTGGCGCTGATGACAAAGAATACTCTTTCTCTTCAAAAGCACAAAAAATTGATTATGCAAAAAAGATCGCTTCGCTGATTCGTAAAAATAGATACCATATCGTAACGCTAAACTTTTCAAGCTGCATCGTGCTTCCTGAAAATGAAAAGGAGCGTAAAAAGCTTATAAGAAGGCAGAAACAAGAGATTTTCCAGCAATCTATTATCTCGTCAGTACTGCAGTTTCGGCTGAGACAGGTTAGTACATATTGGATTTTTGACAATGTGAAAGATACCTCAAGCGGCGAGAAAACCGAAGGTTGGGCGGAAGAATGCTTTCTTGGGCTCCAGTACACAAGGCTATTTGCGTGGTTGACCGCAGGAGCAACAGCCACAAAGCCTACATTTGTGAGGCCTGGATCTCATCATCTTCTTGAGGTGGCTGATTTTGTTTCCTACTGTGTTGCTAGAGACTTTGAACGTACTGCCACAGGCCACAAGCCAGAATTTCCTAGTAAGCTAATGGGAAATGGGTTCTATCAGGGGGCGTGGAACTTTGGTCATTCATGGTATGGCTGGAGCAAAGGCCTTCCAATGATGAAATACTACAACTTGTCTTAGCAATAACAAGGCAATGCACGCGACAAGCGCGTGATCGCGGCGTTAAGGGGCTGTGTGCCCAAGAGTCAAATAAGGAATCTTGATGAGACTGCATGAGCTCCAAATAAAAAATTTTAGAAAACTCAAGAATTGCCACATCAAATTTAGAGATACCACTTTTCTTATCGGTCCGAACAACGCTGGGAAATCTAGCGTATTTTCCGCGTTGGAACATTTCCACAAAAATTCGAATTTGGATAGGGAGGACTATTCAAAAGAGTATAACGAAGACGAAGAGAGTTATACCTATGAAGAAGAAGTTGAAATTATAGCGGAATATCACAACTTACCAAATGAAGCTAATAACTGGCTGGGATTTAAAGGCCGAGTGTTATCCTCTCAAGATCAACTTGAAGGCGAGACAGGCAATTCTATTGTTTATAAAAAAATTTGGTCACTTAACCAAACTAAGCCGAAGATATTCATGAAGGAATATCCGAGAACAAGAAGTGCCTTGTATGCTGACTGCAGAAAGGTATCGGACCTTGTAGGAGAGCATTACTCGGAAGTATTTCTAAAAGATCATTTTGGCGAAGCTAATTTTGAGAAAGGCCTAACTACTGCAGCAGCAAAACAAAAGCTATTAGATTTACCAGAGTGCTGGGACGTTCAAGTGGACGAAGAACCTACTTGGGTAGAGAATCCAGGCGGCATTCCCGGTAACGTGTTATCCAAGCTTCCTATTATTGTTGTAATACCAGCAGAATCGTGTATTTCAGAGCTGACAAGTTCAGGTGGAGCATTGTATAACCTGCTGGGGGACTATTTGATACGGTTAGAAGCAAGTCCGAAAATTACGCTCAAGCACAGACTTTTCTTAATGCCCTAGCTTCCGAGCTTAATCCAAACGATGAAGAAACGGATTTTGGGCAGCTAATTCGCGACCTAAATGGAATGGTAGACACCCTTTTCCCTGATTCTTCAGTACATGTTAGCGCGACGCTCGACGTACCAGATAAATCTATCAAGCCCCAGTTTAAAGTGGAAATGAAGAGTAATGTAAAAACTTCCGTTGACTATCAGGGACATGGAATGATCAGGGCAACAGCATTCCAGTTGCTAAGATTTGTGCAAGATTTTATAAATAAAAATACTGATAGCCCCCGGGCAACCATATTTTGTTTTGAGGAACCTGAAATATACTTACACCCTTCGGCTGCAAGCCAAATGAGGGATTCATTGTATGACTTGGCTGGTCCAAACTGTCAGATCATAGCGACTACTCATTCGCCTTATATGGTTGATCTTGGATCAGAAAAGAGCATGAGTCTCACGAAGTTTAGTTTTACTGAAGACGATTTTTCGACAGCAAATTCTTTCAACCTCGAAGAGGCCTTCCTTACGCTCGTCGGAGATGAAAAGCAAAACTTAAAAATGCTCTTAAAGGTTGATGATTATATATCAAGAATGTTCTTCTCGAAAAAGTGTGTGTTTGTCGAGGGTGATACAGAAGAAGTCGTCGTGCGCGAGACCATCAAAAGGCTGTCTCATGAGGATAAGGCAAGGGTTATAGGAAACTGTGAGTTTCTAAGGGCTAGAGGAAAAGCAGTACTTATATCAATCGCAAAATATTTGAATGCACTAGATGTGAACTACATTTTCATGCACGACCGCGACGCAGGAACAGCACGCGCAGAAGCGATGAATGCCCCAATATTGGCTCAAACTGGAAATGATCGAAGGGTTATGATTGAGGAGTGCATTGAAGACTTGTTGGGCTATGACGCTCCGAGTAGTGAAAAACCGTATAAGGCTCATCTACATATACAGAATAATTGGGGAGATGAATTTGTTGATTTGCCTGATGGCTGGAAATCTACGTTCATCAATTTGTGCAGCCCATATTTGGATCATCTTCGAGAAACCCCTTAACAAACCCGTCAAATGCGACGCTCGTACCTCGCGCGCTTTACGCGGGCGTTAAGTTTCTTTATCGAGATCGAACATGGATGAAAAAGTAAAAGCGTCATGGGAACGGGCACTTCACCCTGAGACGCTTAAAACAAATATTATTACCGCCTCTATATTTTCAATGGCCTTCGAAATGCTCAAGAGCAGCATTATTGAAAAGATAGAAGGTTTTTTTACAAATGGATTTGACGAAAATGGGATGATTGTTAGTCCTGAATATAAAGAAAAGGTGCTTAGCCTAAACAGAAGTCCTCTCTACGCATCATTGAAATGGTTGCAAGATATGCATGCTATTGATGATAAAGATTTAGAAAGATTCGAACATATTAAAAGGTGTCGTAACACCTTAGCCCACGAAATGCTCACGTTTGCTTCGTCAGGTGTCGACTTTGATGTCGCTGAAGCGTTTGAAGAAATGGTCGGTCTACTGAGAAAAATAGAGATTTGGTGGTTTGAAAACTTAGAAATGGCCATAGACCCAGATGCTTACCACGAAGGCCTAGACTTAGAGCAGGTGATTCCCGGCCCTGTATGGAGTCTTCAAATGCTTATTGACGTTGCGTTAGGACCAGAGGAAGAAGCGCGAAAATATTATGATCACTTTGTTGCAAATGCAGACAAAACTTTACAAGCGCATGTTGCCGGGCTGCTTTTCCGCTGCGCTTCAAATCAGCCGCAAATGCGGGCGTTAGGAGAAAAATGAATACAGTGGCCAAAGGAGATGCTCTGGAAGATAAGATCTTTGATCTCCTTAAAGAAGAACTCGAAAAAGGGCGTTTGGGAATTGATGCGTTTTCAGGAAAAATATTTAAGAAAAAGGGGTACTATTCTAAAGATCGCGAGAAAGACATCATCGTTGATATCTCAATAGAGGTATGGCCGCCAAATGCTACAAACTATTCCTTGCTTTGGGTGTGTGAATGCAAGAACTATGGGCATAAAGTTCCAGTAGATGATGTTGAAGAGTTTAAGGCGAAGTTAGATCAAATTTCAGGTAAAAATGTTAAGGGTGTCATCGCTACGAAAAACTCATTTCAGAGTGGTGCTATCTCCTATGCCAGAAATCAAGGTATAGGTCTAGTACGCATCATGCCTGATGACCAAGTTACTTGGATGATACATTTTATGACTACCGCGTCTCTGAAAGAAAATAAGTTAAATCCAAGAGAATTTAATACAGCCTTATCAAACTGTAGTCATCAAGCACAGGAAAGGACTTTTTATTCTGCTTACGATGGATACATTTTTGGTAATTGGCAAAGCTTACTTAGGCACACATTTGAAAGCAGCTCCTAACAAGGCCAAGCACATTCGCCCAATGCAAAAAGCAGCATTGGGCTGGACCTCGCTTACGCTCGGCCTGTGTTGGCGGCGTTATGCAGCTTGACTCTGTTGCGCAACGCGCTACACTATAATCCATGATTAAGACTTTCAAGCACAAAGGACTGAGGCTTTACTTCGAAACAGGAAGTACTCGCGGTATTCAGGATAAACACGCAACCAAATTGCGTATGCAGCTAACAGCACTGAATACGGCGATGGAAGTTTCAGATCTCGACATTCCTGGATACAAACTTCATCCGTTAAAAGGTGACCGAAAGGGTATTTGGTCGATAACGGTCAGTGGAAACTGGCGGTTAACTTTTGAATTTCATGATGGCCATGCGTATCTGCTTGATTATGAGGATTATCACTGATGTCTGTGATGTTTAACCCAGCCCATCCGGGCGAATTTATTTCGGCAACATATATGGAGCCCTTTGGTTTGAGTTGCCGATATTTAGCTGGAAAGTTAGATGTATCGCCCTCTACCTTAAACCGAGTTTTGAAGTGCCAAAGTGGCATCAGTCCAGAAATGGCACTTCGTTTATCGAAAGCTTTAGGCAGAAGCCCTGAAAGTTGGTTGGCGATGCAAGATGCTTATGACTTGTGGCATGCTGGAAAGAATTTGAGTTTAGATAAGGTTCAGAAGCTTGAGCTCACCGCAGCATAACAAGTCGCATCAGTGCGCGCTTGCGGCACCGGACACTCACTACGTTCGTGCCGCTTTGCTCGGGCGTTATGTTTTAAGGGAATTACATGAAAGCTTTTACTTTTCTCAGTAGCCTTTTGCTGTGCGCTCCGGTGCTAGTTATGGCATTCGAGAGTCTGGACAATCAGTCGTTGGTACGTGCGTTGGAGGCTGACCAGGCGTCACGCTCGCAAGAGAACATTGCGCAAGGTAACTTTCCTAAACTCGCTGATGAAATAAACAGAAGGTTGTTAGTTTTTGCTGCCCTATCACGAGGGGAGCTTGTAACAGCAAATGATTTTTATAATGCGGCTATTATTTTGCAGCATACAAACCTTGAATACGTCGGTGATACTTTGCGAAGTATGGGGAATGAAAACCATTTATTGGCTCACTTCCTAGCGAGACGCGCCCATGAATTAAAGCATCCTAATACCAATTGGCTCCTGGTGGCTACCTACAATCGCTATTTAGAAAACTCTGCACACGACTTCGATCGTTACGCTTTAGAATTAGACGGCGAAATAATAAAGGCACGACATGAGCGGGTGACAGACGAAGACCGAACCGCGGTCGGCTTAATTCCAGTTTCCGAAATTATCGGTGAACTATAGACATGTTGGGCGCGGAGAATCTTCGATCAAAGTCACGAATATCTTTGTCATCTCTGGGTATGATTGCTCTGTTAGTATCATGCGCATCGACTGGCAGCTCCGAAGTCGCTACCTGCTTTGAGTCGCAGGAAAGAGCTCAACTTGTAGGGCAACAAATATTTAATAATGGCTTTACGAGAAAGGTGAACTACTGGATGTCTGGTGATATCGATAACGGAGTCAGTGGACTGGGTCTTCTTTGGGGCGGTATATCGCCTGAGCAATACTGCGATGCTGGGCAGTTCCCGGTAGTCGTCACCTACGACACAGAAACATCACACAGTAACAAACAGGATGTCTTGGAATGGTCAAGATTGGTATTCGAACGTATGCTGAGAGAGCTAGACGGCGAATAACAATTTGTGACTTTAGTTAGCAGTGGGATTACAAACATAACAATACGCATCACATACTCCCTACGGTAGCAGGGACGACAAACAGCTGCGGTGTTTATCGCCCGTGTGCTTCGCGTTAACCCTTCTTCTCATTGCCTTGCATAACTCCGTCATTGACGTATAATTGTCACCATGTATACAATCATCGAAACCCCTACATTCGAAGTGGATGCCAGAAATATTTGGACCGAGGAGGAGCGCAATGCGTTCTTCGGGTGGTTGGCCGCTAATCCGGAGATTGGCGATCTTATACCTGGCGGTGGAGGATGTAGACAAGGTTCGGTGGTCGATAGCGGGTTCAGGTAAGCGTGGTGGGGTGCGAGTTATCTACTTCACAAAGTTAGCAAATGGTGAGATCTGGTTGTTGGTGATCTACAAAAAAGCTGTTAAGGAAAACATACCCGCGCATATTTTGAAGTCAATTCGTGAGTACTGGAAAATGAGTAACGAAAGTTTGAGAGCAGAGGAGCTTGGTAATAAGTTGCTTCAGTCTGTCAAAGAAATGAAAGCGGGCAAAGTGGCTCGAGTTAGTCACGTGAAGCCTAATGAGGTTGCTGAGGCGCGTAGCAAAACTGGCCTGACGCAGGTTGAGTTTGCTGAAGTTTTGCATATTTCGCCTCGCACTTTGCAGGAATGGGAGCAAGGTCGACGCAAACCTTCGGGCCCTGCAAAAGCACTTATCGAGATTGCTTTCCGTCACCCCGAGGTTATTCGGGAAGATTTAGCGCTCAGGGGTTAACAAACAACTGCAGTGGATCTGTTTTGCTGCGCAAAAAAGCCCGCTGAGTTGGGCGTTACGTGTGAGGGCTAACATGAAAAAAATCTCTGGTTCTACGTTCTACTTTAAGAAGGTGTTTCCAACCGTATGGTTTGGATTCCTAGCCATTTTCTTTGTTACCGCAGTTCTATCTGGGGCAATTTCTGAGTCCTTTATGTTCTTGGTTGTCCCGGTATTCATGGCTGTCTTCGGCTTTGTTCTGTTTAAAAAACTTATCTGGGATTTAGCAGATGAGGTGTATGACGAAGGTGAATCTTTATTATTTCGCAAGGGTGATAAGGAGCAAAGGGTGCTTCTCAAGGACATTATCAACGTCAGCTATGCGCAAATGAACTCGCCCGAAAGAGTTGTTCTTAAAGTTCGCTCTGGCGGTCAGATTGGTCAAGAGCTAATCTTTAACCCACCAATGAGTTTTAACCCCTTTTCTAAAAATCCAATAATAGTAGAACTCCTTGAGAGGATAGATCGTGCCAGGAGCACTTAACAAATCGCGCAACGTGGATGACTATTTCTCCGCGTTGCTCCAAAAAGTCCACCGGTGCGCTCAGCGCAAGATATCAGAATTCGGCCATACACGTTGTACCCACAACTCCATCAGAGTGATACTATAGTGATACTTTGAGAGAGGGCACCCCATGAAAGTTGAGCTAGTAACTAACCTGAAGCGCCAAGCGACCAAGATTTTGGCTGAACTGCACGAAAGCAAAGAGGCCGTATTGATAACCGAGCACGGCCAGCCGTCGGCCTATCTGGTTGACGTTCAGGATTACGAGTTTATGCAGCGCAGGTTAGCGTTGCTGGAAGGATTGTCCAAGGGAGAGCGGGCGATTTTGGAGGGTAAGACTACCTCCCACACCAAAGCCAGGGAGCGGATGCAGAAGTGGCTGAAATAGTATGGACAGACCCGGCGCTGGACCAGCTAGAGGAAATTGCAGAGTACATTGCTCTGGATAAGCCTGATGCAGCCTCGAACCTTGGGGGTCAGATCTTCTCTACAGTCGAGCGACTGGAGCGGTCTCCCGACTCCGGCCATGTCCCACCAGAACTGCCCAATTCAATCTACCGCGAGCTTTATGTCAGACCATGTCGCATTTTTTACCGACAGGACGATGATATCGTTTTTGTTGTTCACGTCATGAGAGAGGAAAGGCAGCTCCGAAAGCTCCTTTTGAGCACCGAGTCGGACAGCTAACGGTAAATTGCACGCAACCAGTAGTGTTGGCGCGTGAATAAGGGCGTTAAGTTCTTTTCCTAGCGAGACGCGCCCATGAGTTAAAACATCCTAATAGTAATTGGCTCCTAGTGGCTACCTACAATCGCTATTTAGAAAACTCTGCACACGACTTCGATCGTTACGCTTTAAAATTAGACGGTGAAATAATAAAAGCGCGGCAGGAGCGGGTGACAGACGAAGACCGCACCGCGGTCGGCTTAATTACAGTTTCCGAAATTATCGGTAGACTATAGACATGTTGGGTGCGAAGGATCTTCGATCAATGTAACGGCTATCTTTGTCATATGTGGGTATGATTGCTCTGCTAATATCATGCGCATCGACTGACAGTTCCCGGTTGTTATCACCTAATGTTACGGCCAAGTTATGTGGCCTAAAGCAGAACCGGAAAAAAGGAGGAATAATGTCTAACTCCATAATATGGAGAATGCTTGAGGACCAGGGCCTAGAATTCGCGAATCTTGGCGTAAGAGAAGACGGTTGGGAGCTTTCCGGAACGGCTGTTCTTATGCATGAGGGCAGCCCCTCCAAAATCGAGTATTTGGTCATATGTGATTCTTCATGGTCCACTAGGTCTGTCAGTGTTTGTGGAATGATTGGAGGTGAGAGATTCGCGATTGATCTGGAGGTGGACTCTGATCAGGAATGGAGACGAAATGGGGTTGCCCAACCAGCAGTCTCCGGGTGTCTAGATGTGGATCTTGGTTTTAGCCCTTCAACGAATATTCTTCCAATCCGGCGTCTTGCGTTAGATGTGGGTGAGGAATCGGAGGTTAGAGTGGCATGGTTGCAATTCCCCTCATTCGAATTGAAGGAGCTGACCCAGATATACCGTAGAGAGGGCGACAAGATTTACCGATATGAATCAGGCGGCGGAGCCTTTATAAGCACACTGGCCGTCAATAATGTTGGTTTTGTAATAGACTATCCTGGACTATGGCGGGCGGAATCTACCACATAACTAAATCGTCATGCAGGTTGACACTGTTGCGCAAAGCGCTAACAGATTGCGTTTGCAATTAACGGCGCTGAATACTGCGATGGAAGTTTCAGATCTCGACATTCCTGGATACAAACTCCATCCGTTAAAAGGTGACCGAAAGGGCATTTGGTCGATCACGGTCAGTGGCAACTGGCGTTTGACCTTTGAGTTTCGTGATGGCATAGCGTGAGGAAATACATATGAAAATCAAGATTGAAACGGAAGTAAATGCGCCACTCACAACAGTTTGGGACGCATGGGTAACGCCCGAAGATATCACAAACTGGAACTTTGCTGCAGATGCGTGGTGCTGCCCTAAGGCCGAGTTAGACCTGAAGGTCGGTGGTACATTCAAGTACCGCATGGAAGCAAAAGACGGTTCAATGGGCTTCGACTTCGAAGGAACTTTTACCAAGATTGATTCACACGAATCCATCCAGTATGTGCTCGAAGATAAGCGGGTAGTCACCGTTGAGTTCACTGAAACACCGAGCGGTGTTCGGGTTGTGGAAACATTTGATGCAGAAGAAGAAAATTCTGCCGAGCTTCAAGAACGAGGCTGGCAAAGTATTCTAAATAACTTCAAAAAGCACGTTGAACGCAAGGGCAGATCTGAGTAAGACCCTCCTGTACTTTGGGCGGTTTGAGGCGGGGTGTCGGCAGGCTCTTTAGTGGGCCTTGTACCTATTCGAGGCCTCCCCATGTTGCGCTCGAACACCAATAAATGCAGACTATCCCCATGAGTTAAACAAATCAGCAGAACACCAATGAAAAATGCGTTGCAAGAACAGTTATTAAAAGCGGGCTTAGCCGATGAGAAAAAGCTAAAAGCGCTGAAGAAAGAAAAGCAAAAGCAGCCCAAGGTGAGTAAAAAGAAAACCATCGTGAGTGAGGCTGCGTTATCGGTGGAGCAGCAGCGCCAGGAGAAGGTGGCGCGTGATCAGGAGTTAAACCGTCAACGCCAAGCTGAACTTAAAGAACGCGCGATTGCGGCGCAGGTACGACAGCTTATTAATGTCAATCGTGTGGCATACCAAGGCGAGGTCGCGTTTAATTTTGCCGATGGCAGCTTGGTGAAGCGTTTGTATGTGAATCAGAAAATTCATAATGAGCTGACCAAAGGCAAGCTCGCGATTGCGCGTGAGGGCGACGGTTATGCACTTATTCCTGCGCCCGTCGCGGATAAAATCCAGCAGCGTATTCCTGATGTCATTGTGCTGTTAAATACGAATGACACCACGGAATATAACCCTTCTGAAAATGACCCCTACGCCGATTACAAAATCCCCGACGATTTGATGTGGTAGTGGCGGTTACGCCACTCTCTTCTTCAGTTTTTCCCTTCTTTGGAATATACCCCCCGTGACTCAGGGGAATTTTAGTGTGTTTGCGCTATGCTTACCCTTAAATTAAAAAAGCATGGAGCCCAAAATGAAGAAACTCTACTTAGCATTACCTTTGGTATTTGCCTTCAGCGCTTGCGGCGACGATAACGATAGCGGAAATGCAAACGCCAACGATGGTAACAGCGATATCTCGAGTTATAACGATATCGACTTTGTGAAAAGTCAGAAAACCGAATTCGACGACGGCATTACCCTTGGCGATGCCCTTGAAAGTTGGGTAAGCTGCAAAGATACCTATTGGGAAGAGCAGGACACTGATATTGATGCGCGCGCTGTACGCTTTACCTGTGAGCTAAAAATATCCGATTACATGAGCGCGTTGAAACGCTTACTTCCCGAAGACCAAGCTAATGCAGAGCACTTGGATATCTCATCAAGAGCGCAAGCCTTTACGTTTTTGATCGAACCTGACGGGAACCTTCGTTTTGGTATTGCCAATGGTTATATAACATGGGCCGATGGCTTATCGTCTGAGAATTTCCGGGTGACAGAGCAATATATGGCGAAAGTTTTTGCGAACGAGCATCTGTTCGATGCGAATGAACTCACGGCGGACAGCGCCGCCGAAGCATACGAAGAGCTAGAATCAGAACGACATGTGGCCGAAATACATAACCGGCTATTTGGCGGCGATTAAGCGGCTGACTCAGTCTCAACTACTTTCTTTGCCGTCTTTTTCTTCGCGGGCTTTTTCGCACCTAGTGCGATTAGCAGCGGCTCGCGCTGTTTGGCGAGGTAGAAGGCGAGGTCTTCGCAGGCTTGCTCGTTTTCGAGCATCTCACTTTGCTCAAGTAGAGGCACTAACTCATCGACCATGTCGAGCATTTTATCGTACGCATCAGCTTCGGCTTTGGTGGTGAACTTCATTTTTTCTTCTCCGTTGCGAACAACTACGTACTGTGTGATCACAGCCATGATGTACCTCGTGGGTGGTTGTTGTGAATTACTGGTTGTTTATACAGTTGTTTGGCTCGGTTTTCAATAATTTTGTTGGCTACGATTGTGGCGCGGGATACCCAACGCGGTGCGTTGGGTACACCTATGGTTGATATTCAAATACGGCTTCGAGATTGGTGTTGAAGGTGTCGGCGATGCGAAATGCGGTTTCGAGCGACGGCGAATAACGCCGCTGCTCGATGGCTGCAATAGTTTGGCGAGTGAGGCCAACCCGTTCACCAAGTTCCGCTTGGGTCATACCCATGGCTTCCCGCAGTTCTTTCACGCAATTGGTAATGGGGAGGGGTTTAGCCACGACGATGTCTCCAAATCACGACAAGGTATTCAGTAATCTGGCTGGCAATTAAGGCCGCAAATACCGAATAAAATAGTAGCGACCCGTCGAAGTGAACGAGGTAGTGGCCAAGCGCGGTGACGCAACCCAAGCCGAGTACCAAACCACTAATATGGCTGCCGTAAACTTCAAACTGACGTTCCCGCTCATCTTTCTTTTCCAGTGCCTGTTTTGAGGTGATCGCCAGGGCAATGTGTCCGATGATACTGAGCACCACCAGAGCAATCACGTACTGGATCAATATGCCGGCGTTTGGTGGCACTAGGGTTCCGAGGGTTTCGCTGTGTTGGATGATCGTTTGCAGTAATTTCCCTGAAGCTATAAGTAATACCACCATCATGATCCACGCTGTTTTTTCATGGTTTGCCATTTGTAGTGCTCCGTTGTGTAGTGACGCGCTTTGTTTTCGTTGTGTTAAGTATTTTTAACATTGGATAGCGCTAGTATGGCGAAAAAACAGACCATGTCAAATATTTTTAACATTGATGGGTGCAAAGGGGCTAGGGATTCCCAACGCGGTGCGTTGGGTACGATTAGGAGCCCCAGATGGCGCGGCCGGCGATGGTGAAGCAGGCAACCGTTCCCACTAACCAGCTTAATGACCGCAAGGTTGATTTGTCGTACCAATAGCACAACAAATATACGACTCGCGAGCCGATAAACACCCAACCCAGAACTACTGTGAAGGTATCTACCGCATTAAAGGCCACCGCTGTGAATACGGCTAATCCATAGATTAACAAGGCCTCAAAGCTATTGTAGTGAGCGGCGGTGGCACGTTGTCCAAATCCCTCAAGTTGTTGCTGTTGCACCCTTGGGTAACGATTATCGTATCCTCCGGGCTGACGGTTCATGGCAATCACGAGCGGCGCTTTTGCCAAAAATGGCAATAACATGGCGATAAATAGCGTGGTGAATAACAGGGTAAATAGCATGCTCATTGTTCGGTGCCCCTAAGTGTGGCTGTGCGTTCGTTGTGTGTGTGAAATATTTAACTCTTCTTATATACGCTCTTTCCTTAAAAAGTTCATTGTTAGCAGCAATAAAGATTAGGCTCAAAGCCCAACAAACGTTAACCTCCGCGCTTGTTCACCTAAAGACAGTAAGACCCCGATAAAAAACGCCCCACATTGATCACTCAACATGGGGCGCTAGGGAGAAAACGCTTTCTATCCTGCGTCGGCCTTACTTAGAAGCGGTAACGGAAACCTACTTCAAACGAACGCTCAGGGCCAGCATAGATACCTTGACGCAAACCCGCGATGTAACGTTTGTCGGTAAGGTTCTTCACAGAGCCATATACACTCAAGCCTTCGTTAAATTGATATTGCGCCATCAAATCAAGCACCGTGTACGAAGGTAATAATCCACCCCAGATTCCACCGGCTGCGCCCGTAGGTAGTGCTTCTACATTGCTTGGGTCACCATACTGTTCGCCGCGATAGTGAGCCGTGAGGCTGGTAGTAAAGCGATCGTAGTTGTAGGTGAGGGCGGCGTTGGCCATCCACTCTGGAGCATAGGGCAAGCGATTACCACGGTATTCACCTGATTTAAACTCCGACGTTGGGATCCAAGTTGCGTTGGTGTCGAGTGAGAAGCCACCACCGAGCACATAACCCCACGCGAACTCCATACCATAGTGTTCCGTTTTACCTGCGTTCGACTGTGATAAATTAGGATCGCTGTTACCGGTCACGACTTGGTTGCTGAAATCCATATAGAACGCAGCCACTTCGTAGGTCATGTCGCCTGAACGACCACGCACACCGATTTCATAGTTAATCGCTCGCTCACCATCCAATTGTTGGTCGGTTAATCCATCAAGAGCTACACCGTTTGATGCAGGTGAGAATGCGCGATACACACCACCATACATCTCTGCCCCTTCGCGCAATTCATAGGTTGCACCGATACCGGGCAATACTTCGGTGTTGTTCGTTTTTGCAGAAGCACCGTTTTGGGTCAGTACCGTGCGCTCCTGCTGATACGATTCAATTCGTACGCCAGGTGTTACTGCTAAACGGTCGGTGATATACATGCGGCTTTGGACATAGGCTGCGTAGCTTTCTGCAGAATCAACGATATGACGGTCATTGGTGCCGGTGCGATCGGCATCACGAGTCGCCCGAATACGGCGATCGTCTGATTCTTCTTGCATGTAGCGTAAACCAAGCTCACTGTTGGCGTCGAAGCCCAGTAAATCATGGTGGATGTTTAAGCGTGTTTCGATACCGAAGCGCTCAAATGCACGGTTGTTTCCGGTAAGGTCATCGGTGTATACCCAGCGGCCTGCTTGATTCGAGGCAGCGGTGTCTACGTTGTAACGCCAGTAATCACGGCTGACATCGCTCCAGTACACCAACGTTTTGAGTGTGGTATTCGGGGAGACCAACCATTCGTGGTTCAGATCAAACGCCACACGATCTTGCAAGTAGTAGTCATCTGGGGCCGGGTTGTAGGTTGCACCAGCGAGGTAATCGTCGAGTAACAAGCCACGATAGGAAATATTGGCGTCGTTTTCATACCATGAGAATTTCAAACCAACTCGGTGCTCAGGGCTTAACGACATACCGGCTTTAACCATCACGTCGGTCATTTCGTAGCCTTTGTCCATAAAGCCATCGCTCTGAGCGTGACTTAAAACCACACCGGCGAAAGCGTCGGAATTTGTCCCGTGTTGGCCGGCTTCTACGTTCACTTCACGCATGTTAAATGAGCCGACGCGACCGGTGAGCAACACGCCCTGATCCGGGGTTTTCGTTTGGTAGTTTACAACACCACCAATGGTTGAAGGTCCGTAACGCAGGGAAGCAGAGCCTTTCAGAATTTCCACCCGCTCAACGCGCTGAATACGTGGGTTAAAATAACGGTCGTTACCGATAAACAATCCTGGGGCAACAGGCACGCCGTCTTCGAGAACCAGAGATTTGCTCTCGCTAGCGGATAATCCGCGGATACCGAAATTAGAGACAATCGAGGTCTCTTCTTCGCCTTTGATATTAATGCCTGGAACGCGGCGTAATACGTCTTCAGTTGAGAGTGGCTGCAGTTGTTCAATGTACTCGCGATCTAACACAACCACGGTACCGGTTTCGTCGTGACGGTGGGCATTGCGGGCACCAAATACACGAATGACTTCAATGCGTGGCATAGACGCTGAGCGTTCTGTGGCACTTGAATCTTGATCCGTTTCTTCTTGGGCAATGGTTGCGGCCGGTAACAAGGCGATGGCAATCGCGCTGGCTAAAAGAGAAGGGCGCAAAAATGGGCTAGCTGACATAAACACTCCGTAAGTTCACTTTTATTGCAGGGTGGGGGGGTGCACAGGGCCTGCTTATTTAGTTCCACAAATTTTGATTGTGTCTCTGCAATCAATTCGACGTTGTTCCAGAACGCCGTGGATCTTAAATCTAAATGAGAATCATTGTCAACAGCAAATGAGAACTTTTCTCATTTGTAGGGATCGCCTTTGTTTCTAAGGGGTAGGGCTCGGTGAAGCGATAAGCTTTTTCGCAAGATATTGTTTTCAATTTATAAAACCGTTTAACGCAACCTATTTAGTCGATTTGTGCATGCAAGGTTCGGTTGCTATACCTATGGTTGAATGAATTTTTGTTCGTGGGCTTTCCTGTGCTACATCCCACGAACTTTGTGTTCCAACGAGGAGAAAATCATGAGTGACAACAAGGCTGGAAAGTGCCCCGTGATGCATGGTGGTAACACCAGAATGGGCGGGAACGGTACCTACAATAAAGATTGGTGGCCGAATCAACTCAATTTAAGAATTCTTGCTCAAAACGACAAAAAGACCAACCCTCTCGGTGAAGACTTCAACTACCGCGAGGCGTTCAAGAAGCTTGATTTAAAGCAAGTGAAGAAAGATATCGAAGCGGTACTCACCGATTCAAAAGACTGGTGGCCAGCGGATTACGGTCATTATGGTCCCTTTATGATTCGGATGGCATGGCATGCTGCCGGTACCTATCGTACGGCAGATGGTCGCGGGGGCGGTGGTACCGGTAATCAACGTTTTGCGCCACTAAACAGTTGGCCCGATAACGGCAACCTCGACAAAGCACGGCGTTTGCTGTGGCCGGTGAAAAAGAAATACGGTAACAGCTTATCGTGGGCAGATTTGTTTATTCTTACCGGAAACGTAGCGCTTGAATCCATGGGGTTAAAAACCTTTGGTTTCGGTGGCGGTCGGGAAGATATCTGGGAACCAGAAGAAGATATTTACTGGGGTAAAGAGAACGAATGGCTTGCGAACAACCGTTATAGTGGCGATCGTGAGCTCGAGCATCCGTTAGCTGCGGTACAGATGGGCTTAATCTATGTAAACCCAGAAGGTCCAGATGCCAATCCGGATCCAAAAGCGTCAGGTCGTGATATTCGCGAAACCTTCGAGCGGATGGCCATGAACGACTACGAAACTGTGGCGTTAACTGCGGGTGGTCACACCTTCGGTAAGGCTCACGGGGCCGGATTAGAGTCGCATCTAGGTCCGGATCCTGAAGGTGCTCCAATTGAGCAGCTCGGCTTTGGTTGGAAGAGCTCGTTTAAGAGCGGGAAAGGCCGCGATACCATTACCAGTGGTATTGAAGGCGCGTGGACACCTACCCCAATTCAATGGGATATGACCTACTTTGATGTGTTGTTTGGCTACGATTGGGAACTCACAAAGAGCCCAGCAGGCAAGCATCAATGGCAGGCGAAAGGGTTGCGCACTGAGCATCATGCACCAGACGCGGAAGAAGCAGCGCAAAAAGTCGGTTTGATGATGACTACTGCTGATATGGCGATGAAAGAAGATCCAGCGTATCGCAAGATCTCTGAGCACTTCCACAAGAACCCAGAAGAGTTTGCTGACGCGTTCGCCCGTGCGTGGTTTAAGCTGACGCACCGGGATATGGGTCCAAAATCACGCTACTTAGGTCCTGAAGTGCCTGCTGAAGATCTGATCTGGCAGGATCCTGTGCCTGATGTTGATCACGACTTAATTAACGACAAAGACATTAGCGAACTAAAGAAAACGATTCTTGGTTCAGGCCTGTCAACGTCTGAACTCGTGTATACCGCGTGGTCTTCTGCCGCAACCTTCCGTGGTTCCGATAATCGCGGTGGTGCCAATGGTGCCCGTATTCGCTTAGCCCCTCAGAAAGACTGGGAAGTGAATCAACCTGCGCAATTGAAGAAAGTATTGGCGACCTATGAAGGTATCCAAAAAGACTTCAATTCTGCACAGTCGGGTAACAAAAAAGTATCGCTGGCCGATTTGATCGTGCTCGGTGGTGCTGCAGCGGTTGAGAAGGCGGCAAAAGATGCAGGCTTCAATGTGAACGTACCGTTCTCACCAGGCCGCACCGATGCCACCGATGAGCAAACTGATGTGGATTCATTTGAAGTACTCGAGCCTATTGCAGATGGTTTCCGTAACTATCTCAAGCAGAAGTACTCGGTGTCGACCGAAGAGTTGCTGTTGGATCGTGCTCAATTGCTCACCTTAACGGCGCCAGAAATGACGGTGTTAGTGGGCGGTATGCGTGCTCTCGGTGCGAACTTCGGTGGTACCAAGCACGGTGTGTTCACGGATCGGGTCGGTAAACTCACCAACGATTTCTTTGTGAATCTCACGAGCATGGACATCGCATGGCGTCCTACCTCGAAAGACGCCGAAGAGTTTGAAGGCGTTGATCGCAACTCAGGCAAAGTGAAGTGGACAGGTACCCGTGCCGACTTGGTATTTGGTGCTAATTCACAGCTTCGTGCCATTTCTGAGGTGTATGCCCAAGACGACGCACAAGAAAAGTTTGTGCGTGATTTCGTGGCGGCATGGACCAAAGTAATGAACGCGGATCGTTTCGATTTGCTGTAATTCCACGCACGTGATGATTCGAAAGAATCAGTATCAAAGGCGCTCTTCGGAGCGCCTTTTTGCTGGGCGCGCCGGTCACGGAGCTTAGGGCCTCGTTTTCGGCTCAATATCTGTTGGAATGCATTCACAAGTTCTGATATATCTTATGTACACATGACAATAATAGAGCCTTCCAGAAAGGCCGTAATGACACGATGCACCCAAACCCAACACCTCAAGTTCACCGCTATTCGGATCTGCTGAAAGCGCTTCTGCGTTTTATACCGCGGCTTCCCAGTTTCTTATTGGCAAATATTCGTTTGAAGCGCGCCCGGGGCACTGATATTGGCTCAACTGGCCTGTCGTTACAGCGGGTGGCTGCACGTTACCCTGATCGCGTGTTTCTCAAATTTGAAGATCGTGAATTCACTTATGCAGAGTTCAATCATTGGGTAAACCAACTAGCCCATGCCTTGGCGTCCCAGGGCGTGGAGCGGGGCGACTGCGTGGCCTTGATGTTTGAAAACTCACCGGAGCAGTTAGCCTGTGTGTTCGCGGTAAACAAACTTGGTGCCACCGCGGGTATGATGAATTACAAGCAGCGTGACGCCGTGTTAGCCCATAGTTTTTCGATTATTCAGCCCAAGCTCTTGGTAGTCGGCGATAACTGCGAAGAGGCATTAGCCAGCTTGCCTGCCGTTACGCTGAAGAACATTGGCTGTTTGTCGTTGGCCGCCGAGCCAAGCCCAGGCTGGTTACATTTGGCGGAGCTAGCGAAAACCATGCCGGATTCGAACCCTGCCGTTACCGAATCCATTCAGTTACAAGACACCTGCTTTTATGTATTTACCTCGGGCACTACAGGTCTGCCGAAATCGGCGGCGATGACCTATTTGCGTTGGTATAAAGCCGGAATCGGGTTTGGCCGAATGGCGCTGCGGTTGCGGGGCAACGATGTGCATTATTGTTGCTTGCCGTTGTATCACAATACGGCGCTATCAGCGTCTTTAAGCACCGTTATTGCCACTGCCAGCACGTTGGCGCTCGCCAAACGCTTTCGAGTAAGCCAGTTTTGGCAGGATATCCGCCAGCATGGGGCCACCAGTTTTGTGTATATCGGAGAGCTATGTCGCTACTTGCTCAATCAAGCCGAGGATTCGGCGGACCGAGAGCATCAGGTGCGAGCGGTGTTGGGTAACGGTCTACGCTCTGAAGTGTGGGACCGTTTCCAAGAACGCTTTGGGATTCCACAAATCTATGAGATTTATGGGGCCAGTGAAGGCAATATCGGCTTTGTGAATGTGTTTAACCTCAAACGCACGGTAGGTTTCTCGCCCATGCGTTTTGCCATCGTGCAGTTTGATCACGAAAGGGAACAGCCGATTGTGAATAGCGCTGGCTTTATGCAACGGGTAGCCAAGGGTGAAGTAGGGCTGTTGCTAGCGGAAATCAGTAAAAACACGCCTTTTGATGGCTATACGAATAACCCAGAAGCCTCTTCGGCCAAGGTACTACGTAATGTATTTGAACCCGGTGATGCTTGGTTTCATACCGGCGATTTAGTGCGAGATCAGGGCTTTCGTCATATTGCCTTTGTTGATCGCGTGGGTGATACCTTCCGCTGGAAGTCTGAAAACGTGGCGACCACCCAAGTAGAAGCGGAGATACAAGCCTTACAGGAGGTGAGGGAAGCCGTGGTATATGGTGTGCAGGTGCCTCATGCGGAAGGGAGGGCTGGCATGGTGTCGTTGTGTATTCGTCAAGGTGCGCAATTTGATCCGGTGAAGTTCTATCACACCATCAAACAAAAACTCCCAGATTACGCGATTCCGCTTTTTGTAAGATTGCGCCAAGGTTATCACGACACCACCGCCACGTTGAAAATTAAAAAAAGCGCCTTAAAACAGGAAGGTTTTCACATAAAAAGTACACAAGAATCGATTTATGTACTGGTAAATCGAGATCAAGGCTATCAACCGCTCGATGAACAGGTTCTGGAACAGATTCAACAAGGCGAACTGCGCTTTTGAATTCGTTATAGATTTTTGTATCTTCGGGATTTTTTTAATTTATTTGTAAAGAATACACAGACATTTCTTTAGTTATGGTCTACTTTTATTAGTGACAATTAACATGGAGATCTGTCATGAACAAATCTATTGCTTTAGGTACATCCCTCATTTTGACTTCGTTTATTCTGAATCCAGCAGTTATGCCGACTGCGAATGCAGATATCGTCGCCACGCATGAGGTTGTTGCAGAGCAGCAGTCGGGCTTAAATCGTGCTCAACTGACTGAACAACTGCAACGGGAAGACGTGCGTGAGCAGCTCGTTCGCTTTGGCGTTGACCCAGAGGAAGCTATCGCACGTGTTGCTTCTATGACTGATCAAGAGATCATGGAACTCACCGCAGGTATCGATCAAATGCCAGCGGGTGCAGGCATTAGTGTAGGTACTTCGGTTATTCTTATCGGTATTATTATTTGGCTTATTTTCTTTCGTTAATGAACCCTAGAAAAACGCCCGGTGAGGTCCCCGGGCGTTTTTTTATGACTATCTCAGATTCGTTTTATGGAGTATTAGGGTGACTGCTCGCTTCTTTCCCATGCTTATTGCGCTGCTCGGCCTGAGTATCCTCACCGGCTGTGCCAGTGCACCGATGCAACACCGAACGCTAAATACCGCCGAATTTACTCCCGTGGAGTTGGTTAATACGCCATTTTTTCCGCAAGATGCCTATCAGTGTGGGCCAGCTGCACTGGCGACGGTGCTTGTTGTAAGTGGTGTGGATGATATGACCCCGGATGTGTTGAAACCGCAGGTGTATCTTCCCGAACGAGAGGGCAGTTTGCAACCCGAGCTGCTCGGGGCCGCTCGCAGAGCTGATCGTATTCCTTATCCCATTCAACCCCAACTTGCTGCGTTGTTTACAGAGCTCGAAGCTGGGCATCCAGTGCTAGTGCTACAAAACCTCGGCGTGCAACGCTGGCCTCGCTGGCATTATGCGGTGGTTATTGGTTTTGATCCGCAGCGGGAAGAAGTGATCCTAAGGTCGGGTACAACAGAACGCGAAGTAATGTCGCTGCGTCGTTTTGAACAAACCTGGCAATTAGGCGCTTACTGGGGTGTTGTGGTAACAGAGCCGGGCCAGATACCGGCCACAGCTGAGCCTGTGCGCTATTTGGCGGCGGTTTCGGCCCTTGAGCAACAACAGCGCTTTGATACTGCGATAAAAGGTTATGAAGCGGCTCTCCGACGCTGGCCGCGAGAATATACGCCTGCATTTGGTTTAGGAAACATTGCTTACCAGCAAGGACGTTATGCGGATGCGGAGATGCATTATTATCACGCCACAGAACTGGCAGCGGAAGAACCGGTGATTTACTTTAACCTCGCTTGGGCTTTGTTACGTCAAGGGAAGCGAGATGAAGCAATGCTTGCCGCCGAAATCGCTCAAATGCTCGCTCCGGACCATGACAGGTACGGCAATGCGGTGGCTGTCATTGAGAGTGCCGATTAAGGTGACACGAGGGGAGCAGGCGTTAAATGAGGCACTTTGATGGCCTCATTACCAACGCGGTGCCTCGCAGGGAATGTCAAAAAGCCAGCACATCACTGTGCTGGCTTTTTACGTGGTGAAGCTTGTGGTGATTAGTTGGAACGCAGATCGTTCAGCAGAGAGCGTCCTACGGCGTGTGGTGGGGCACTTATGCCTAAATACTCTGCCACTGTGGGGGATACATCGATTTGACGGCTGCGTGGTATGCGATTAGGTTCAAATCCACCACCCCAGGCACAAGTGACGGTTTGCATAAGCGGCTCGGTAGATGCGTGTGAGTGGGTCGCCCATAACCGAATCGGTCCAACAGGCGCATCCGCGGTGTGGCTGCGGCCACTGCGATAGCCATGGGCTTCTGCCCAATACACATCCCCACCGGCAGGTCCGCCAATGCCTAACTCAGGGTGCTCAGTCGCCACGTAGATACGCTCAAGAATACGATTACCTTCATCGTCGACCACAGTTTCCATAGCCGCTACGATCTCAGCAATGACGGCTTCTTTGTCTTCGGGCGGCACAATACCACCCCGCCATTCGGTTGTATTCACGGTAATCCAGTTACCGGTATTTGATACCGCTTTACTGCGGCTCAAATCGATCATACCGTTGGCATCCACATACTGGAGACCTGCTTGTTGCAACATAATGTTCGGACGGAATTCCATCCAACTGGTGCGCATGCCGTGATCGCCCACTAAAAAGAGCGCGGCGTTATCTTCAGCGGCTAAATCCATTAAATGCTGCAAGCGAATATTTACCAATTCCCAAGTACGACCTCGCAACTGATGCGCTTTCTCACTGTGTTCTGGGTTGTAGCCTGGATAGGCTTCATAGGTATAGGCTTTGATAGAGTGGTCGATAGAGTCCCCGAGTGGGAAATAATCCACTAACAAATCCACTTGTTGTTCTTGCCAAAACCACGACGAACCGCGATTAAATAGCTTTGTTTCTAGCTCTGCGGTTTCCAGATAACGCGCTTCAGCAAGGCCGTCGCCGCCATTAAAGAAGGGCTGACCAAAATCGCCTCGGGTATACATCCGAGTGGCCGAGTTACCGAACCATCCCTGAACATAATCGTCATATGCGGCCTGGGCTTCCGGGTGATTCACTTCGATCACGTGCATTGGTGGATGGAATAGCATGAAATCAGAGCCGTCTGCGGCGATGTCGAATAAGCGTACGCGCATAAACAGACTACCGCGCTCATGGTGCACGCGAAGCGGTTCTGAGAAATGACGCGCCAATTCACGACCTGCAAAAGGGGCTTGTTCTACTTCGGCGGCATAAGCAATTACCGCGCCTTGGGCGTCGGGAACTGTATTGATGGCCATATGATCATAGCTGTCGTTCCCAAAGAGGGCGCCATAAAACGTGCCTGCTTGGTTGGTAAAAGAGAAGTAGCGTGGTGTCAGGTACGTATCTAACGCATCACTATTGGCCCAAGGAATCTGCTCATCCCACTTCACACTATCTGCCGTCAGCATGGCGTCGCCTTGGATTTGGTCATTATAACCATTCATCACAATCACATTTTCTTTGGCATAGCCTTCAATAATGCGCTGACGGGCTTGTTCGTTTTCTTCGGTGCGCTCCCCAACAGCGGATGGAAACCCTGGGATTCCTGGCGCTTGCGTAACGTGATGACCACCTGCTTTTAAGCCTTGGTAACCGGCGCTAATCCAAATGGGTTCCGCCGCCGAGTTATCCGGTGAGTAACCCGATGCGGATGCCATTACCGTGTGCTGGTCACGCGGTAACGGATGCACGTTGTTACCAGAAATGTTGGTGATATCGCCATAAGCTCCGGTCCATAGCGCGGAATGGCCCGCAGCAGTGAGTGATGGAAACGCCGGCTGAGCGCCATCGGAACAGGCCCCGTAATTAAACACTTCATAGAAAGCAGGAACCTGAGCTTCGGTTAACGTACTGCGCAAAATCGGTTCATTGATGGAATCGATACTCACCAAAATTGCCCGGGGTTGTGCAGCTGTGGGTTGCGAATCGACTACCGGTTGTGGATCGGAGCAAGCAATGAGCGTGCTTGCTGCAAACACCATGGCAAGTGAAAAGCGTAAAGAGTGTGTGTGTTGCATGCTTATTCTTCCAATTTTTAATGTGATAGCACGTTATCAGAAAATTATGACAGTTTCAGCAGGTCAGATCTGATTGCTATATTCCATCGCGCTTAATGCATATGATTAAATGTAATAATGAGCATGATATTAAATAAATGTTAATTCTTTTTAATTGTTGATTTAAATGGTATTTTAGTTCTGGTCTTTACATTTAATATCTATATCATCAATACATACAACATGCTTGCGTATACACGAATGGAGGACGCCCCATATGAATAAAAAAAGCTGGAGTCGCTACGCAATAGTATTCGCTACGATCTGGACTACAAGCGCATGCACTGATGCGAACTTTAGTTGTGACTCAGATCCCGTTCGTGAACGCGTTCTTGAAGCGAGTCAAGATCGTTTTGCAGCAAAGCTTGTAATTGAATATGCGGAAGAAAACACGGCTGATACGCGCGACCCTTACGAGCGCGCCCGCGCTGATGCAAGCAATATCGAAATTGCCAGTACGCGGCAAATTCGCAAAAACTACCTAGAAAAAGAATTGCTGTGTGTGGCCACTGTGCATACGCCTCGCGATGCGAGTGTGAGTGTGTCCTACGTGATTCAAAAGGTAGACAGCAAAGTGAATGTCGCTCTACGCTGATAGAGCTTTTCATGTTTTTTACCGACAATCCGTTTCGCCCGAGCTGAATTAGTTTACACTTTCGACTGTTTTTGCGAAAACACGTAAACAAGGAGTAGGGTTGGAATGCTTAAAGTACCTTCTCGCGTAGGGATGTGGTTGCTTGCAGTCGCGCTCTCCGTCCTGTTGGTGAGTTGTTCATTATCTCGTGATGACCTGCGCACCATAGCGGAACGCACCCAAGCTAAAGAATATGCTCGTATTATCCTTGATGAGCAGCTTGAGCCCTATGGCGGCACCGAGGCATTTAAGAATATAGGCACGGTGCGTGAGGTTTTGGAAATTCTTGCTATCGTGATTGAAGACATCTGGGGCAAAGACGAACAGGAAGTGCCTTCAGAAAAGCGCTATGTAAAGTACTCCAACGCTTACCAAGCCCGGGCGATCGTTGATTTCGAACGTGGCTATTTGCAAGTTGAAACCATCGCTCAAGACGACCCTATTGAACTGCTCCGCGAAGCCCTTGTGGTGGCCCTGCTGACTCCCCGTAATTTGACCTTGGAAGATATTTTCAGCGATGACGATCCCGTTCTGGGTGATGAACCATTTTTGTATCCGCAGGTGTTGGATCAGGATAACGAAGCGATTCGTTATGAGTGGCGGGCACGCCGCTTTGCCGACTACCTGATCACGCATAGTTTGCGGTCACGTAACAGCGATGGTCGTCGTATCCATTTTGTGCGCACCGACTTAGTCGATAACCATCTACACCTGCGGCAATTACAATTCTCCGACTCTGTTTTGCGCTACAGTCGTGAATACAATATTGCGCCTAGTTTGGTGTATGCAGTGATAGAAATTGAGAGTGCCTTTAACCCCTATGCAGTGAGCCACGCTAATGCGCTCGGCTTAATGCAGGTGGTGCCGGCAACCGCCGGTCGCGATGTATTTGAGCGAGTGAAGGGCATTGATGGCGAACCGACTCGACAACAATTGTTTGTGGCCGATTTTAACGTGGACATTGGCACTGGTTACCTATATTTACTGGATCAAGTATATCTAAACCGCATTCGAAACCCGCAAAGCCGCCAGTGGGCGAAGATCTCGGCCTATAACGGCGGGGCCGGCAATGTCTTCCGTACCTTTGGGAGTTCATCAGAACAAGCGCTGAATGAAATTAATCGACTGACCTCGGAGCAGGTTTATCAACGCTTGGTGCAGCAACATCCTTTTGCAGAAACGCGAAATTACCTACAGAAAGTGCGTGGTGTGCTACCGAAGTATTCCCAGTAAATGCGGTTTGTTGTGGCAAGTGTGTAGGTATAAAAAAGGCCACCATTCGGTGGCCTTTGCGTAGGAAATACTTACCTAGAAACATGTTCAGTCAGTTATTTATCTTCTGACGGTGTTTCTTTCGGCCCCCGTTGTTCCACCAACTTTTCAAATCCCAATTCATTGCGGAAATGCACATCAATTTGATTAAAGGCAATCTCGATGCCGGCTTCTTTGAAGCGCCGATCGATTTCGCGGTTCACCGCATCAATAGTGGGGTTACGGTCTTTCAAGGCGCCCACATGCACACGAATTTCATGATCCAAGGTACTTTCACCGAAACTTAAGAACAGCACCTGCGGTGGTGGATCCGGTAAAATGCGAGGTTCTTTTTCCGCGATATCTAATAGGATCTCTCGAGCCTTCTCAAGATCAGAGCCATAGGCAATGCCTACTTTGACCGTGATTCGGGTAACGGTGTTGCTTAGTGACCAGTTTACAAATTTACTGGTAATAAAGTTTTGGTTTGGCACCACAATATCGCGACGATCGAAATCGGTGATTACCGTAGCTCGAATACGAATTTTACTCACGCGACCCGATAGATTGTCGAGAGTCACAATATCGCCTACCCGCACCGGCCGTTCGAAGAATAGAATTAGTCCGGATATAAAGTTGGCAAAAATGGCTTGTAGACCAAAACCCAAACCGACGGTTAAGCCTGCGGCAAGCCATTGTAACTGAGCCCATTGCAAGCCTAGGGCGGAGAAGATGGCCACGATGGCAATACCCACCAAGACATAGTTTAGGAGTGATGTAACCGCGTAGGACGTGCCCATCTCCAGATTGAGCCGAGATAATACGAGCATTTCCAGTAAGCCCGGTAAGTTACGTACCAGAATAACGCTCACAACAATAATAAATATTGTCGAGAAGAGGCCTCCAAAGCTTATGGGTAATACACCGACTTCGTCACCGTCTTGCCAGATAAACTGGGTGTCGAGGTATTCAAGTGCGACCATGGCATCCGACCACACCGCAAACAAAACAAACGCAAAAACAATTAATAGCAAGAAACGTGCTAAGCGAATTGCCTGTTGATGCGCACGCAGTGGGTCTACCTCCGGTTCTGGAATCTCCTTGGCTTGCTCACTGTCGTCTTCAATCTCAGCCAGCGCTAGTAATTCCTTTTGCTGCTCTTCTTGTTGTTTTTGCAAACGCTGGGTTGAGAAGTTAATCGCTCGATAAATACTGGCTTCACTAATAATCCAAGCGGCTAATACATAGAAGGTGGCGAGGTAATAGCCACTGAGTTTAAGGGCAGTGTAGTAAAAACCGGTCGTGACCATGTAAATCAAGGTTATCGGTAATAAAGCGACAACGAATGCAATGCTGCGGTGGATATAACGAGAATCATATAGCGGCGGAATGCGTTGAAAGATCCATATAACCAGCGCCAGTAAATAAATGCTGGCAAATAGCAGCGCTAGACTGCCCACCACATCCTGACCAAACAAACTGGTTTGTTGGGTCGCAAATGCCAAGATAAAGGTGAGTGGTAGTAATACCGCCCCCAGTAAGCGAATAAATTTACGCACAGACGCACACGTGGTTTGTGGCCAATCAAAGTAGAGATGGGCAAATCCTGTGGGCTTGGTCAGTTTGTGCAAAAAGCTCAAGACAAACCAAGCAAAAGCGAGGGCAGTAAATGCTGCTCCGGGGTTTAAGTGTTCGGCCTCAGGCGGTGATTGAATAAACTGCCCGATGATCAATAACACAAGGGTTCCGGGCATCACGTAAAGCGCGATTTTTATCAACGCTCCGGGCACTACCCATGGTGATGCGGCAAAATCTGGATCTTTAATATTTGCGCTGTAGCTGTCGATTTTTTCTTTGAGGTACGGACGCTTGTAAATCACTGCAGCAAGGGCGAGCAGTAAAAAGAATACATAAGATGTAAGGCGAACATGCGTATTCTGGACCATTAACTGCACGGCGCTTTGCATGGTGCCAAATTGTTGCTGTATACGTTCCGGAACTGATTGCCACCACGCCCAGTTCATCGATGGGTTACTGGGTGTCCAAAACAAATACTCATCGAGTTGATTGCCAAACTCTCGCCGTAAGTTGCCAAATTGCTGTTCTTTTGTGTGTACTTCAACAATGAGTGCAATGTGTTCTTCGAGGGTGTCTCGTTGCTGGCGCAAGGCAGCCGCTTGGGAAGGGGCAAGCTGCTCCGCTTCGCGTAGTTGCCGCTGCGTATAAAATAGCTGAAGGCGAAGCTCGGCGAGACGATCGTGGTAATCCACCGTAAACGCATCCGGCAGCATGGACCGTTGTTCTTGCAGCACCCGATGCAGCAAGCGACTGCCTGACAAACTCTGGTACTGGGAGTCCAGATCCGCTTTATTCTGTTCAAGCTCACTGATTTGTTGGCTAAGTTGTTCTCGCTGCTTCTCGAGCTCAGCCATTTCATAGGCATGATCACCGGTTGCAGAGGCTTGTGCCGCTCCTGGATTGGCGATAAAGAACAACAGGCTGGCGACGGTAATCAGAAAAATGTGTCGCATAAAAAACAGAATCCTTGTTTGTCATAGGTGCAACAACTAAGGTTACTTGGGAACGGGATAAAGTGCTAGTAGCACGGGATTTTTCTATAGATTTCCATGTAAATCCCCGAGAGGGTTGCCAGTAGCGTAGCGCTGAGGTTTAATGCGCGCTAATTGCAAGAAGCCAACGAGAGGAAGGATGAACTATGCGTGTATGCGGCATTGAAATAAAAAGTAACGAAGCCATTATTTGCTTAATGGAGCTCGATGGTGATCTCGTGCAAATCCCCGATTGTCGACAAACGCGCTTTCAGTTGAGCAAAACCGGTGATCAGGAGTCGATGCAGAAACTTCAGTTTGCGTTGGCAAAGCTGTTTACTGATTATCGCGTAAGCCATGTGGCGATTAAAGAACGCCCGCAGAAGGGCAAGTTCGCAGGGAGTGCCTTGGGTTTTAAAATCGAAGCGGCGCTACAGTTAATTGATGGGGTTACTGTGCATGTCATGGCGGGATCAGAACAAAAAGACATACTCAAGCGTAACCCAATCCCAGTAGATTTCGCAGATACGGGTTTAAAGGGCTTTCAAGAGACTGCGTTTACTGTGGCCTATGCGTTTCTGATGGGCAAGAAATACCCGAAACCACAAGGGTGAGACGCGTTTACGGCGCCCCTACGGTCTGAACTAACCAATCACGTAACTCTTGGTTTAAATTGTCTGCCGCCCGACTCAGGGCGGTGGCGGCAGCAGATGCACCGGTGCCACTCATGGGATGACGAACAACAAAGCTGCGCTCGGCAATAATCCGTCTTTCGCTGCTCCGCATCACTTGCGCATCGAAGCGAATCTCCGCTTGTTGTCCTTCCACATGAAATGAACGTACGGTGCCTAAAAGTTGAAAATCACTGCGTACTTGACCGCTATCTCCGCTGATCTCTTGGAAGCGTGGATCGCGCCAAAGGGAATCAATCAACCAGTCGCGCCATAAGATCGGGATGGGATTATTCCAACGGGCGCCAGCGTAAGCATTAAAGCTGCCATCGTTTTGTAAGCGCAATACCCGGTCGTCGGCAAATAAATCGGTGGCTTGAGGGCGCTTAACTTGGATGTTGCGCGCGCTAATATCGGTGTTTGTTGTTTGAATAGTGGCCGGTGCGAGACGGTAACTTGCCACATGTTCCGGTTTCGGAATGATAGTGCAAGCCGCCATACTCGAGATGACGACAGCTAAAAAGGCGGTACTCTGAATAATTTTCAGCGCGCTCATTCCTCTATCTCCTTAATTTTCTCTCGTCCGAACAGGTAGGCCGCTGGGTTCTGATCCACTTGGTGTAAGATCATGCCCATGGTGGTGATGGCGTTGCGCAGTTCATTTACAGCGGGTCCGAACTCATTGAGGCCATCAAAACCACTTTGAATGGAATCTTCATTAGCTTCGATAATTCCCGCCAAATCTTGGGCGAGGGCGGTGAGCTGAGTCATGGCGGCGCGTGCATCGGCAAAAGTGGCATCGCCTTCATCATCGATGAGGGTGGTAATTTGCACCGCCAACTCACTAAATTGGGTAAGCACTCGATTTACTTCCTCAAGTGTATGGTCAAACTTCGCCGTGCTTTCATTGAGGTTACCGGTGAAATCTTCCAAATTACTGAGAATATTGGTGAGTTTTTCCGTGTTTTCATCTGACACTAACTCAATGGTGCTATCCAGGAATGCCCCAAGTTTTACTAAGAGCTCTTCAGAGCTTAGGCGCAGGCGTGTAAAGGGCGAAGGATCGGCCTCAATTACGTGAACCCGTTCCCCAGGTATGCGCGCTTGGGCGAGATCTGGGCCGGGCTGCAGTTCAATGCCGCTGGCACCCGTAATATTCAGTAAGGTGAGACGGGCTCGGGTTTGAGCGTCGACTGGGGTATCGGCGCTTATACGAATCGATGCACGTACAATACGGGCGTCATTAGGATCGAGTCGCAACGATTCAACTTCGCCGACACGAATCCCGCTAAATTGCACAGGACTGCCTGTACTCAATCCGGACACGGGCTCACGAAAGAGAACTTCGTATTGGGAGTATTGGCCATCATCACTCTTTTTACTGAGCCATAAAATCCCCGCCACGCTCCCAAACATGAGCAATATTGATAGCAAACCGATGACAATATAATTGGCGCGAGTTTCCATTGGTTTAGCGCTCCTTGTTTTGGCGAGAGATAGATGCAGCAGCGCGGCCGCGAGGCCCATGAAAGTAGTCTTTGAGCCATGGGTGATCAAAGGCTGCAACCTGCTCTAAGGTATCATGGATAATAATTCGTTTTTCTGCAATGACGGCGACCCGATCGCAACTGTGATACAAGGTATCGAGGTCATGGGTGACCAAAAACACTGTAAAACCAAGGGCATTGCGCAAGGTGACCAGTAAATCATCGAAAGCCGCTGCACTAATGGGATCTAATCCAGCCGTTGGCTCATCTAAAAAGAGTAGCTCTGGTTCTAAAGCTAGGGCGCGGGCTAATGCCGCACGCTTCACCATGCCGCCCGATAACTCTGAAGGAAATAAGCCGGCGGCGTGGGCGGGCAGGCCCACCAAGGCTAGTTTGGTTTTTGCCAAACGTAGCGCATCGGACTTTGCAATATCGGTATGCTCAAGCAGGGGCATGGCGATATTTTCAAGGACAGTGAGCGACGACAGTAGGGCACCGGACTGGAAAAGTACACCCATTTTGCGACTCAGGAGACTTCCCCGTTGAATACCGTTAGGACCTACGGTTTCGCCAAGCATTTCAATCGTGCCCGCTACCGGGCGCTGCAAGCCAATAATCGACCGCATCAGCACCGATTTGCCGGAGCCAGAACCACCGACGATACCGGTAATATCGCCGCGCTGAATGGTGAGATCAAGATTGTCGTGCACCACATGGCTGCCAAACTGGTTCTTTAAGCCTTTTACTTGAATGACCGCATCGCTCATTGGTATTACCATCCCATTTCCATAAAGAATAACGCGGCGATGGCGTTGAACAGAATCACAATAAAGATCGCTTGCACCACTGAAGAGGTCGTGTGTTCCCCTACGGAGCGCGCATTTCCTTTCACTTTAAAGCCTTCCAAACAGCCAATAATGGCAATGACTGCGGCAAATAAGGGGGCTTTTGCTAAACCCAAATACAAGTGTCGTTCTGGAATAGCTTGAACGATACGCAAAAACTGACCTGTCGAAATATCCAAGGAGAGCACTGACACCACCATGCCCCCTAATATACCCGATACAATTCCCACAAAAGTGAGCAGCGGCAGCATAATGAGTAGGGCAAGCAAACGTGGGATGACCAGCACTTCAATAGGGTCGATACCTTGCACACGTAAGGCATCGATTTCTTGATTTACTTTCATCGCTCCAATTTGCGCCGTAAAAGAACTCGCGGTGCGACCGGCAAGTAAGATGGCGGCCAGTAACACGCCCAGTTCTCGCATAAAGGCGTAGGCCACGAGATCCACCGTGTAGATTGTGGCACCAAAATCTTCAAGTACGGTGGCACCTAAAAACGCGACCACCGCGCCGACTAGGAACGTGAGTAATGCCACAATTGGGATGGCTTGCAGACCGGCTTGTTGGATATGCACAAAAAATGAGGTAAGCCGCCAACGATGGGGGAGCACCACGAGCACCAGGGTTCGAACTAACGTAAGCCCAATAAATGACAATAACAGCGTGGTTTGCTGCCATTGGTGTCGGCTGCGTTCGCTCACCCACTTTCCAAAACGCGCAAGGCCATCACCAAAGCGATATGGTGTTGGTTCGGCATCGGTTTCAGCGGCTAATGATTCAGCAACGGTATACAGAAGGCGTAAGTGGCGTTGCCGCTGGCTATCGGGCTCATCAGACACCTGTGGGGTGTCGTTGTCGGGTGGGGCTGCCAGAGTTAATATGGTATCGGCGGGTACATATTCCATCAGCTCGGTGGCTGCGGAACAATCAATACTGTGCAGGCGATCAATGACAAGCTCACGAAGATCAGCTAAGTCTTGCTTAGGTAGCTGCTTTAATGCCATTTGTACGTCGCGAAAGTGGGCAATATTCCATTCGCCATCGAGCATCAGCGTGTGATTCTCTACACGTGCGCTCGGAACTCTCTCTTCCTGCATGTTGAAAATCCTTGGGCAACAACCTCGTATTCAAAGTAGCACATATTGCGTAAGGCGTATCGTTTTAACGCAGCTACAACCTGCAATTTAACGCCATATTTTCAGTCTATCTTCCTGTAAACGGCTCCCGTTTGCATTGCTGCAATGTGCGTTCGAGCTTTTCGAAATCTGTGAGCTGGTTTCCTTCGGTTTGGACGGTCACACTTGCTGCCGCGACACCATATTGGAATGCGGTTGCCAGGGAACTGCCTTGAGCCAACTGATAAGTGAGGGCCGACACAAAGCTGTCGCCGGCACCTACGTGCGAAACAATGGTAACGGCTGGGGCACTGATAAATAAGGGCTCGTGATCTCGGGCCACTAAAACAGCACCACCCCGGCTGAGGGTGACAATTAAGTTTTCTACCGCGCCGCGCTCAACCAGCGTTTGCATATTATCACGCAACGACGCAATAGAATCGTGTTCGGGGAATCCGAGCGATGCGAACTCTTTGCGGTTTAGCTTGGCGAGCCAAGCTCCTTGATAGAGCGAATTCTTTAAAGCCGCTCCCGAGGTATCTAGAATAACCTTGGTGTTGTTTTGGTTTGCTTGTTTCGTAATGCGACCATAAAAATCCTCAGGCACGGTTTTAGGTAAACTACCACTGAGCACCAAAAAGCGCGGAGGCGGTTGGCAACTGAAAATCGTATCGAAACACGCACTTTGTTCTTGCGGGGTTAAGCTTGGGCCGGGAAATACAAAATGATAGAACTTGCCCGTGGATAACTCGGTTATGGCCATGTTCTGCCGCGTATGGTCGGCGATTTTGACCACGAGCTGACGGGTGCCTTCTTCGTCTAATAGGCTTTCGAGCAGGGCGCCATTTGGACCTCCTGCAGGATATACAACAAGGGCATCGCCACCCATTCGGGCGATGTTGCGCGCTACGTTTATACCGCCGCCACCGGGTTGCTGCAGTGCTTTTTCGCAGCGGCTTTTGCTGTCATCAAAGAGCGTATCGGTTGCGCCAAAAATATCGATCGCTGGGTTCATGGTGAAAGTCACAATATCAGCGTGGGGAGAATCTGCCATAGGGTACTCCTGTGTATCGCGGTTTGATTATCTTACGTTGTTCGCCGCTACCGACGCAATGCAGAAAAAAGCCCGCAACGAGGCGGGCTTATTCATTCTTAGAAAGAAAGGGGCTTAGCGTGCGCCTGGCTCGGCGAATCGGGTGACCCAATCTTTTACTTCGTTATACCAATACACCGAGTTATTCGGCTTCAAGATCCAGTGGTTTTCATCAGGGAAATAAATCATCCGAGATTCAACGCCACGGCTCTGCAAAGTTCTAAACAACTCGAAGCCTTGACCAACGGGCACGCGGTAATCGAGCTGGCCATGGATAATCAATGCTGGCGTATTAAAGTTCTCGGCAAAATAGTGAGGCGAAATCTCTTTGTAGATCTCAGGATTATCCCAGTAGTTGCCAAAACGCACTGAGTGAACCGCGAAGTCAGCCGCCATTTGCGAGTACATGTTGTACACAGCGGCATGAATCAAGAGCGCGTTAAATGGATGCTCTTTACCTAATAAAATTGAGCTCAAGTACCCACCATAACTGGCGCCACCGGCAACCATGCGGTCATTATCGATCCACGGCTGATTTTTAAACCATTCTGCAGCGGCGATGGTGTCGGCATAGGGAGCGGTTTTCCAATCCGGGTTAATGCTGTCGGTAAACTCTTGTCCAAACCCGCTTGAACCATGGAAGTTGTGCCATGCAGTCACATAACCCCATGAAGCAAAGGTTTGCGCGTTCCAGCGGTAATGGAAGCCATTACTGATGGCATTGTGTGGACCGCCATGAATCAACAAAAACAATGGGTATTTCTTCTCTGGATCAAATCCAGGAGGGTAGTGCACCCACATTTGGATTTCTTGGCCGTTATAGCCTTCGTAGGTTACTGATTCGTAGGTACCGAAGTCGACGGAGCTTAAGATATCGTCGTTAAAGGTATCTAAACGAGCCGTTGAACCATCGCTCGGGTTAATCCGCACCAATTGTGCTGGGTGTAAGAAGCTCTCGTTGGTGCCCACTAAGGTGCCATTGTTGGCAATCGTAAGCCCGCCAAAGTTGGTTTCACCTGTGATCGCACGAACTTGGCCGTTGCGCGCATTGATATGATACACCCGCACTGTGGCGGCATCGTCAATTGCACCGTAGAAGCCTTGGCTATCGGGTGTCCATACTAAGCCTGTGGCTGAGCGATCCCAGTCTGCGGTGATTTCTCGATGTGTACGGCGCTCCATATCAAACAACACAATGTTGATATTGTCTGCGTAGAAACCCGGAATTACTTGGCGCGTGTATGCCAAGGTTTGGCCATTCGGGCTAAACATCGGGTTTCCATCAGGGCCTGGGTTCGCTTCAGTAATGTTTTCAGCGGTTGATTCACCGATACGACCTAAAAATAAGTCAATCTCAGGCTCAGGATTTTCGCTTTTACTATCGCTCGTAAAGGCGATCCAGGTGCCGCTTGGGTCTATGTCGTAACTACCGCTGCTTTGAGTGGAGCGTGGAAGTTCGCGATTAAAGTTCTGAGTAACCGGCTCTACGTCACCGCCTTCTGCGGCGATACGGAATACATGAGCTTGACGGTTTTCATCAAGCCAATGATCAAAGTGAGAGAAGGGGAGCGCTGTCCATTTCTTTGCAGATACATTGCTGGCTTTCTCTTGCTTTAACCGTTCCGCCATTTCATCCCAGTCTTTGCCGGGCCAAATGCGGGTAATAAAGTAAAGGTGATCACCTTTCCATTTTAAGCCATATACTCCGGTAGGCACCGATGTAAGGCGACTCGCCTCACCGGGCTTATCCATAGGCAGCAAGTAAATTTGACCGGCATCGTCACCATCGCGCTGGCTAATAAAGGCAAGGGTGCTTCCATCTGGTGAGAAGGTGGCTTCACTTGCGCGCATGCCTTGGGCTGTCAATGGGCGTTGCGTGCTGCCATCCGGTGAGAAGAGATATAATTGGGTATGACCACGTTCTTTATCCATATCAAAGCGCGTGACCGGCGCAACGATATGTTCACCGTTCGGTGAGATTACCGGTGAACCAATGCGTTGTAACTCCCACATGAGTTCCACGGATAGTACATTTTTATCTTCTGCAACAGCCGTAAATGGCATGACCAGCAGCAGAAGCACGAGGGCAAAACGTTTCATTGCTGTCTCCTATGCGTAAGCTCAGATGTGAGCAAAACAGGGCTTACTATAACGAAAAGCGGGCCCCTGTAAACTGAGGGATTGTATTTCAGCGACAAGCGTACAAATTTATCCGTTGTATTCAGAGAAATAGATTGCTATTCGCTTGGAATGCTGTATCCTAACCAGTGTGCTCGAAAGATATTGATTTAATACTCCACACGTTAGTTGCACCATACGCCTCGTCGTTGAAAGCCTACGTTCTGAAGTTCCTTAAGTTTGACACTATTTTTCTCGCATGACCTGTGCAGCCAATTGGCGCACTTTATCAAATTAAGAAATTTCAGGATTTAAAGATTATGTCTAATACTATTACTGGTACTGTTAAGTGGTTCAACGAGTCTAAAGGCTTTGGTTTCATCGAGCGCGAAGGCGGTCCAGATGTATTCGCACACTTCAGTGCTATCCAGGGTAACGGTTTTAAAACTCTGGCAGAAGGCCAAAAGGTATCTTTCACTGTGACTCAAGGTCAGAAAGGTCCTCAGGCTGAGAACATCGTTGCTCTGTAAGCAATAGGTTCAAAACCGAATTTAGAAAGGCAGCCTCCGGGCTGCCTTTTGTTTTTCTGTGCCTGTAGTTTAGGGCACGGGGATGGGATTGCCCCCGTGAGGGACGCCGTGAACCATCCGTGGGGGCTTGGGCGCGGCGTCCATGCCGCGCACACCCTCACGAGGCCAACACCCATCTCCGTGCTTCTAGCTACCACAGTAAAATAGGGCCCGGGGATGGGATTGCCCCCGTGAGGGACGCCGTGAACCATCCGTGGGGGCTTGGGCGCGGCGTCCATGCCGCGCACA
>NZ_VJWL01000001.1:0-703093 GCF_007096385.1 Aliidiomarina halalkaliphila | reverse complement strand
CCCTCACGAGGCCAACACCCATCTCCGTGCTTCTAGTTGCCACAGTAAAAATAGGCCCCGGGGATGGGATTGCCCTCATGAGGGACGCCGTAAACCCGCCCATGGGGTAATAAAAAAGGCACCCAATGAGGGTGCCCTTTACGAAAGTTACTTGGTGAGCGCGTTACAGGCTGCCAAGAATCTCGTTCAGTAATGCGCTAGGGCGCATTGCTTTGCTCACGAGGTCGGCATTTGGCTGATAGTAGCCGCCGATTTCAACGGCAACGCCCTGAATCTTATTTAACTCATCAACGATTGCTGTCTCGTTCTGCTGCATTTTCTCAGCCAACGGGCCAAAACGCGTCTGCAATTCAGCATCGGCGTTTTGTGTGGCCAAGGCTTCTGCCCAGTACATAGCTAGGTAGAAATGGCTGCCGCGGTTATCCAATTCACCGGCTTTACGCGATGGTGATTTGTTTTCATCAAGGAACTTCGCGGTCGCCGCATCTAAAGTGTCTGCTAATACTTGCGCACGTTTATTACCAGTGACTTGGCTTAAATGCTCAAGTGAGGCGGCCAATGCCAAGAACTCACCCAACGAATCCCAACGTAAATGGTTCTCTTCAACGAATTGCTGTACGTGTTTCGGTGCGGAACCGCCAGCGCCTGTTTCAAACAAGCCGCCGCCATTCATCAGTGGCACGATGGATAACATTTTCGCTGAGGTACCGAGTTCAAGGATAGGGAACAAATCAGTGAGGTAATCACGTAACACGTTACCGGTCACAGAGATGGTGTCTTTTCCGTCCTTCATGCGCGCTAATGAATAGCGGGTGGCTTCTACCGGCGCTAAGATGCGCAGATCCAGTCCGTCGGTGTCATGCTCTTTTAGGTAGTTTTCCACTTTCTTGATCAATTGCGCATCATGGGCACGGTTCTTATCTAACCAGAACACGGCCGGTGTGTTGCTCAGGCGGGCACGATTCACAGCCAGTTTGACCCAATCGCGAATTGGTGCGTCTTTCACCTGACACATACGCCAGATATCGCCTTTCTCAACGCTGTGCTCGAAAATCACTTCGTTCTTGCTGTTGAGTACTTGCACTGTGCCGTTCGCAGGAATTTCAAACGTTTTATCGTGAGAACCGTACTCTTCTGCTTTTTGCGCCATAAGGCCAACGTTTGGAATGGTCCCCATGGTCGACGGGTCAAATGCACCGTTTTCACGGCAGAAGTTTATCGTTTCTTGATAAACACCGGCATAGCAACGATCTGGAATCATCGCTTTGGTGTCTTGCTGACCGCCTTTTGGATCCCACATCTTACCGCCGTCACGAATCATCGCAGGCATAGATGCATCGATGATGATATCGCTAGGTACGTGCAAGTTGGTGATGCCCTTGTCTGAGTTCACCATGGCTAATTCAGGCTGTTCGGCATAGATCGCTTGAATATCGGCTTCGATAGCTTTGCGTTGGTCGTCTGGCAATTCGGCAATCTTTGCGATCACATCACCAAATCCATTGGTTGCATCCACACCGAGCTCACGGAACAGCGTGGCATGCTTTTCAAACAATGGCTTAAAGAAAACTTTTACCGCATGGCCAAACAAAATTGGGTCAGAGACCTTCATCATGGTGGCTTTTAAGTGCAATGAAAGCAAAACGCCTTCGCTCTTTGCCGCCGCCGTTTCTTTGGCATAAAAGCTTTGCAGCTCAGCTGCACTCATGCGCGCTGCATCAACTACTTCGCCGGCGAGCACTTTAATACCGTCTTTCAACACGACTTGATCAGCAGGGGTGTTGAGCACCACTTTGAGGGTGTCGGCGTCGGTGAAGGTGGTGGATTGCTCTGAGCTATAGAAATCACCATCATTCATGTGCGCAACGTGAGTTTTGGAATCCTTGCTCCACGCGCCCATACGGTGTGGGTTCTTCTTGGCGTAATTTTTCACAGAGGCAGGAGCTCGGCGATCTGAGTTTCCTTCGCGTAAAACAGGGTTTACGGCACTGCCTTTGATCTTGTCGTAACGATTCTTAATGTCGCGTTCTTCGTCAGTTTTTGGCTCGTGTGGGTAATTTGGCAAGGCATAGCCTTGCGACTGCAACTCTTTAATCGCGGCAGTTAACTGCGGGATAGAAGCACTGATATTTGGCAACTTAATGATATTGGCTTCAGGTGTTTTAGCCATTTCACCGAGTTCAGCGAGGGCATCGCCAATACGCTGATCATCATTCAGGTACTCTGGGAAGCTAGCAATAATGCGACCTGCAAGAGAAATATCACGGGTTTCAACCGAAATGCCGGCCGCTTTGGTAAAGGCTTGAATAATGGGCAGTAGAGAATACGTGGCTAGGCGCGGCGCTTCGTCTGTTTCGGTGTAAATAATCGTAGATTTATCAGTCGACATTGTCATTCCTATAGGTTAATCACCTTCGCAGCCTACGCTTATATCGGGTGGCTGATGGTGCTGCAATGTGATGGAAAAGTTCGCGCCGTAGTATGTCAGTTTTAGCGTGTTTATTCAATGTTCGGCAGTGTTGTTCAGCCTATAAGGAGCTGTTACTCTTACAACTGTACCAAGTGGTATAGTTATTTATGCGGTAGCAGTATTTATACACTTACCGTTCAGTTTTTCACAAAGCTCTAGCCGCAAAGGTTGCCATTTTTTTGTTTTAACAAGAGATGGTAAAGGGATTCGTGAAAGTGAACCAGTAGGTCTATAAATAAGTAGAAATGATGGTAAGATCCGCGCGGATAATCAAACAAAGCTCTATGGCCTGGTGAAAGGGACCCCCAATGCGATTACGAATGTTTTTGATGTTGTTAGTGACCGGTTTAGTGTTCGGCCTGATTTTCGGCTACAAGGCGATCGGCAACTATTTCATGAACGACTTTTTTGACAATATGCCGGAAACCACGGCAACTATTACGGCCACAGAGGTCGTTCGCGATGAATGGAGCCAAACCTTAACATCAGTTGGAAATTTCGTAGCGGTAGATGGCACAACACTATCGAATCAAGTCGCTGGTGTGATTACCCATATTGGTTTTAAAAATGGCGAACCAGTGGAGCGGGGCCAGGTATTGTTTACGCTGGATACCGACGTTGATGAAGCAGAATTGGAACGGCTCGAAGTTGCCTTACGCATAGCGCAAACGGAAGCGCAACGTCTGGAGCGTCTGCAAGCCTCACAAAATGTATCTGAATCCGATCTTGATCGGGCACGCAGTGAAGTAGCACAAGCACAAGCAATGGTGCGCACGAAAGAAGCACTCATTCGGCAGAAAACTATTCGGGCACCATTTGATGGCTTTGCGGGTTTACGCGCTGTAAACCTAGGCCAATTCGTACAGCCGGGAACCTCGCTGGTATCAGTCACATCATTCTCTCCAATTTTTATTAATTTTAGTTTGCCGGAGCAGCATTTAAGCCGGATTCAGCCGGGGCATGCTATTGCGGTCACTGTGGATGCACAACCTGAACAGTCGTTTTCCGGTGAAGTCACTGCCATTGAACCGCGTATTCATGAGAGTACCCGTACCATTGAAGTGCAGGCCACCTTAGCCAATGAAGATGGTTTACTGCGCCCAGGTATGTTTGGTCGTGTGCGTATGTCCTACGGTGAGCCGCGCACGATTAACGTCATTCCTCGTACTGCAGTCCAATTCAATCCTTTTGGTAACGTAGTGTATATGGTGACCGAGGAAGATGGCACTAAACGGGTGCGTCAGCGCCTGATTCGTACGGGGCAAACCCGCGGTGATTTAATCGAAGTCACGGAAGGGTTGGAGCCTGGTGATATCATTGCGACCTCGGGTCTATTGAAGCTGCGCAACAACAGCGCAGTGACGATTAGCGAAGATGACGATGTGCAACCGCCAGCTGAGCAAGATCCGCAGCCAATCAATCGCTAACGCCGGGGATATTTCATGAAGTTTACCGATATCTTTATCAAGAAGCCGGTATTAGCGACTGTGATTAGTTTGCTGATTCTGTTAGTTGGGTTGCGGGCCGCCTTCGATTTGAATGTACGCCAGTTTCCTGAGATTAAAAATGCCGCAGTTACCGTATCCACGACCTATATTGGTGCGGATGCGGAACTGATCCAAGGGTTTATCACCACGCCGCTCGAACGTGAAATTGCTGCCGCTGAAGGTATTGATTACATCACATCGTCGTCCATGGCAGGGGTGAGCACCATTACTGCGTATTTACGCTTGGATTACGATCCTAATGCGGCGCTGACACAGATTGCCGCCCAGGTGAATAAACTCCGCTCTGATTTACCGGAAAACGCCATGGATCCTGTGGTGGAGTTGTCGGTAGGGCAAGACGTTGCCTCCATGTATCTGTCGTTTTATAGCGATATATTGGATGCAAACCAAATCACTGACTACCTTGTGCGGGTAGTTGAGCCTCAACTCGCTACGATTGCCGGTGTTCAGCGGGCACAAATCTTAGGTGCGCAAAACTTTGCCATGCGTATCTGGCTTGATTCTGGGCAAATGACGGCACTGAATGTGACCGGTGCCGATGTGATGCAAGCACTCCGAGCCAATAACGTGTTGAGCGCTGTTGGACGCACGAAGGGCTCACGGGTTGCAATCGACCTGAATGCCGATACTGATCTGCGAACCCCAGAGGCCTTTGAAGCATTGATTATTCGTGCGGATAATGGCTCGGTGGTGCGCTTACGCGACATCGCGGATATTGAGCTTGGTTCTGAATCTTATGAGAGTTCGGCGAGTTATAACGGCGAGCCGGCTACCTTTATTGGTATCGAAATTGCCCCAGATGCCAATTCTATTGATGTGATTGAGCAAGTTCGCCAAGTATGGGATCGCGATATTATCCCGCAGTTGCCGGAAGGGCTCGATGCCAGCATTTCCTATGATTCCACGGAATATATACAGAACGCCATCGACGAAGTCGTGATGACAATTGTGTTGGCACTGGTGATCGTATTGGCGGTCATTTACGCCTTTTTAGGCTCGCTACGTTCAGTCATTATCCCGGCTGTAGCGGTCCCGCTATCGCTGATCGGAACGTTCTTAATGATGTTGGCGCTCGGGTTCTCGATTAACCTGCTGACCTTATTGGCCATGGTATTGGCCATCGGTATTGTCGTCGATGACGCTATCATCATGTTGGAGAATATCTCCCGTCATTTGGAAGAGGGGATGTCACGTCTCGACGCTTCGATTCTCGGGGCGCGCCAGTTAGCCGGGCCTGTGATCGTGATGTCGACGACCTTGGTGGCGGTATTTGTGCCTATCGGCTTTATTGGTGGGCTTACCGGAACTCTGTTTGTGGAGTTTGCCTTTACCCTTGCAAGTACCGTAATTCTGTCAGGGGTGGTGGCGTTAACGCTATCGCCAATGATGTGTTCGCGCATTTTGCGCTCGCGCCGCGATGGCAGTAAACGTCCGCGCCTAGAAGCGTGGCTTGATACACGCTTTGATCAGTTAAAAAGCTGGTATCAACGGAAGTTACACAGCGCTCTGGACACCAAATCCGTGCTCGCGGTATTCGGGGCCATTGTATTGGTGTCCTGTTATTTCCTATTTGTTACGAGCAGCACCGAACTGGAACCTGAAGAAGATCTTGGCTTTGTGTTCGTGATTGGTTCCGCCGATGGTTATGCCACTTTGGATTATATCGAACAGAACTCACAACGCATGGCGCAGCTTCAACAAAACGTTGATGAAATCGATATGGCCTTTGTGATTAATGGCATGTTGGGTCCGGGCAGTGTAGGGACAGGTATTGGTTTGAGTCCGTGGGGTGAGCGGGATCGCAGTACGCAAGAAGTACTTGAAGCAGATATTAATCCGTTCTTGGAAAAAATTCCCGGCTTGAATGTGTTTGCTATTGTGCCGCCGTCGCTGCCAAGTCCAGGTGGCGGGTTGCCTGTACAGTTTGTGATTAGCTCAACCCAGCCGGTGGAGAACTTGCAGGAAATCGCCAACGATATCCGTAATGAAGCCATGGCTTCAGGGCGCTTTATCTTTTTGGATACGGATTTGCGCATTGATCGACCACGACAAACGATTCAGATTGATCGGGAAAAAGCCGCGTTGATGGGCGTGGATATGGCGCAGATTACGGCGGATGTGTCTTCCTTGATGGCTGGTGCCTATGCAGGACGTTTCGCTATGGAGAACCGGTCATATCGTGTGATTCCTCAGGTGCGTCGTAGTGAACGGCTCACACCGGATCAGTTAACGGAGTTCTATACCCGCAATCGAGCCGGCGAACTTGTCCCTTTATCGACTTTGGTTAGCTTGGAAGAATCAGTACAGCCACGGCAATTGAATCGTTTTCAACAGTTAAACGCCGTAAAGGTGGAAGGAGTACCGCGACCGGGTGTGTCGATTGGGGAAGCCCTTGGTATTTTGCAGTCCATTGCCTCTGAACGGCTACCAGACGGCGTTGTGGTGGACTACGCGGGGCAATCTCGTCAGTTTATGACCGAAGGCCAGCAGCTGTTAGTCACCTTCTTCTTTGCGCTCTTGATTATCTTCTTGGTGTTGGCGGCTCAATTTGAGTCGTTCCGAGATGCCATTATTGTCTTGGTGACAGTGCCCATGAGTATCTGTGGTGCCTTGATATTCGTGAGTCTCGGCTTTACCTCTCTGAATATCTATACCCAAGTGGGTTTGGTGACGCTGATAGGACTTATCGCCAAGCACGGAATCTTGATCGTCGAATTTGCAAACCGATTGCAACAAGAAGGCAGAAACAAACGGGATGCTATTGAAGAAGCTGCGGCCATTCGCTTGCGTCCGATTCTGATGACCACCGCAGCGACTGTATTGGCTGTCGTGCCGCTGTTGATTGCGAGCGGCCCTGGTGGCGGTGCTCGTTATGCGATGGGCTTAATTATCTTTACCGGTATGACCATTGGTACCTTGTTTACCTTATTCGTATTGCCAGCCATGTACTTGTACTTGGCAAAAGATCGCCAGGGTACGGCAAGCGCATAAGCAGAATCGTGTACGAGTGCCTAAAAAAACGTCCACCGCAACGTGGACGTTTTTTATTGGGCTGGAAACTAAGCGTCTCTAGCCGCCGCACACACGGTTACGCCCTTCATCTTTGGCTTGATATAGAAACTTATCCGCGCGTTGAATAATATCGTTAGCGCTCTCACCTCGTTGCATCATGGTGACTCCGATACTAATCGTCAGGTATTTCAGTGGGGACGCTGCGTGGATGCGTTTTACATTGGCAATTTCATTGCGTAACGATTCCGCCGCCGCAATCGCATCGGTCAGATCATTGGCGGGCACAATGCAGGCAATTTCTTCGCCACCGTATCGGTAGGCATGGCCTTCACAGTGATGAGAGAGCAGGGCACAGATCTCTTTTAATACTTGATCGCCGTCTAAATGCCCATAGTGGTCGTTGTAGGCCTTAAAGAAGTCCACGTCAACGAGCAAGAAGGCGTGTGGTTTCGCGTTTTGGTCGTTGAGCAGGTACTGCAAATCGCGATGTAATGCGCGTCGATTAAGCAAGCCGGTTAGACCATCCATATGGGCCATATTCTCGAGACGCTGGTTCGCCGCTGCGAGTTCCGCAGTGCGCTTATCTACTTCGGCTTCTAGAGTTTGTTGTTGGCTCAAAATACTGCGCGCCATTTCTTGCATAGAGCGGACTAGCATGCCGATTTCGCTGCGCTGATATTCTGCTTCAATTTTGATTTGCGTCACTGCTTCATAGCGCTTATTTCCCACCTCATGAGCCAACCGAGACAGGTGACGCAACGGCCGTGAAATTTGCTGATTCATAAAGATATACAGAATAACTAATACGAGGATAAAGAATCCACCGCTCAGAATGACAAAACGCATGGGTGATAATAATGCGAGTTTTTGAATCTCCCACAATGGATACGCAGTGATATACCACCAATCCGGGCCAGGAATCTTATGGGCAATAATGAGCATGTCTTTATGGTCAATGGTAAAGATCTGTTCGCCATCGGTGTCGGCAATTCGATCCCAAATGGACGTGTAGAGTGGGTTGTCTAAATGTTCAAGATGAACGATGCCACTGTGCTCATGGGGAGCAATGACCGATGTTGGTGCGGCGATCAGTTGCGCTTGGTTGTTCAAAACGACGTGGGTTGCGGCAGATTCATGGGAATCAATGAGTCGGTTTAACATATCTTCTAGGCTGACATCGTGGCTCGGTGTACCTAGGTGACGCCCATCAAAATCTACTGGTATTTGATAGGTGATCACCCATTGTTCAGAGGATAAATCGTAATATAAACCTGTCCAGGCACCTTGTCGTTCAGGGTTTTCAGATTGCAGCGTAGAGCGCACTACGGCGTAACGGGTAATATCGAGATCGGCCCGTGCTTGCCGACCCCAAGGGTGATTAAGTGAATAATGAACGATAACGTTCTCAGGCATGCTTATGTGAGTATTTTCATACAGTTGTTGCCAACTGGGCGCTAACCGGTGAACCACTTTAAGCGCCACCACAATCCGCATTTTGCGTTCATCAGTAAGGGCGTACTGGCTTTGTCCGGCAAATACAGATAGATGTTTGAACTCTGAGGAATAGGGGTTGCTAAAGAACTCAGGATCGGGAGAGAAGCCTTCGTAAAACGCTTCACGTAAACGATGCACGCCCGGCTCCGTTTCCTCGAACCATTGATCAAACACTGCGGCGATTACGTCCGGGCTTTGGCTTGCTTGCTGGTAACTATCGATAAAATATTGTCCGAGCAATTCTGCAGTTGCTTCGGCTTGCTTAAATACACTCGATTCACGCTCAATCCGTTGATTACTGTCGTGAACCAGGTAGCTGACCTGCTGTTGGTACGCTTGCTGATAGGAGAAATAGAAACCAATACAGGCCGCAAGGGTGATAAGTGCCCCAGTAGCTAGGCTGATTCGAAGGAGTAGACGTCGTGCTAATGTTCGATTGAATATATTGCGCCGCTTTACCGCTCGCACCATTATTTGGTTCCTTCCGCATGGCAATCACCTAATGTTGGCACGAGATTTAGCATTGGGCAAATAATTCAGGTGCCACAGAAGGTTCGCGCCACTTGCTCGTCGGGCTGCGGAGGTAACAATAGATCGGCGTTGTCGCCCAATTCGCTATACCGATAGGGAGAGGACCAAGCCCCATGGCATCGCCAAAACTCGCTTAAATCGCCATTGGCTTCTACCTGTTCAATAACCTGTTGAATACGATGGTTGCGGGGTATTAGGCGCGGATTTGCCTGAGCCATTACATCGGCAGCATTCGTGATCTGGGCCTCATCAAGCAGTGCTAACCAGCGCTGATGCCAATCGTGCCAAAACGAGAGGGATGTTGTGGTCTGCACATAATCGAGAAAGTCGCCCTTTGGCTGCTGCCCTTGGGTAGTGAGAGCAGCGAAAGAGAGGGTGTGATCGAGCGCATCCACTTCCAACTGCGCGTAAGAGGCATCAATCAATGTAAACAGCCGTTCGCTAACCTCTGCTGTTAATAAATCGGGATCGGAAACACCAAATTTACGCCCAATACTCACCGCGCGGGCTTGTTTATACATTGCTGGGAATTGTTGAATGATGTCCGTGAGGCGTGCCACGGTCTGTTCTCCGTGCACCTCTTGTTTATGTGTGTTCATTCGAGATTCGTCGATTAACGGGAGTAGGGTTTCCGCAAATCGAGCGAGATTCCATTGGGCAATTCGGGGCTGGTTGGAAAAACGATAACGGCCATTGCGATCAATGGAGCTAAATACCGTGTCTTTGGAAAAGCTGTCGATAAAGGCGCATGGGCCATAATCGATAGTCTCCCCACAAATGCTGGTGTTATCCGTGTTCATTACGCCATGGACAAAGCCGACCCTTTCCCATTCAGCCACCAAATGGGCCTGTCGTTGCATCACGTGCTGTAAGAACGCTAAGTAACGCGGAGCCCCCTCCGCTTCTTCTAGCAGTGTGGGGAAATGTCGCTGAATGGCGTAGTCGGCGAGTTTTTTCACCTGCGCGGTGCCGCCATGGGCCGCCGCATATTGGAAGGTGCCAATACGAATATGGCTGCTTGCTACCCGAGTAAGAATCGCGCCGGGAAGTGGCTCATCGCGATAAACATATTCGCCGCTAGCCACCGCTGCCAATGCACGGGTCGTGGGTACGCCAAGATGGTGCATGGCTTCGCTTACCAGATATTCACGCAGTACTGGGCCAATCGGCGAACGGCCGTCACCCCCGCGGGAAAATGCGGTAGGCCCGGAGCCTTTCAATTGAATATCGACGCGCTGATCAGAATTTCCTGGAACCACTACTTCGGTTAGCAAGAGCGCTCGCCCATCCCCCAATTGTGGAACAAAGTGCCCAAATTGGTGGCCTGCATAGGCCAAGGCCCGAGGTTCTATGGCCTTGGCCAAAGGGCTATGAACCCAATCTGAGGCATCCAGGTTACCGGAAAAGAGGTGCAGACTAGTATCTGTACCTCGTAGCGTTGCGGGCAACGCCAGAGCTTCAGCGAGTTTATGATTAAATGCAATCCACTGAGGGGCTTGTACGGGTGTGGGTGCCGTTGTACGGCTGAAAAAGGTTCCCAGTTGCCCGTAGCTATGCTCCAGTGTTGCCTCTTGCTGTGACACCTTCTGTGACATAAGCATCCTCGTGGTCGCTGAATTACGTGACTTTTCTATGAATGTGATATGGTGAAACGAACGCCTAACGATGTCGAGCTTTTCCGGCGTTAAATCGCAATAACTATACCGCAATGAGTTATACCACGGTGAGTTATGTCACAGTGTACACGAGGAGATTTCATGGTGGCCCGCGCAATTACTATTCCTTCGCTTTCTTTACTTGCTGCAACAGCCTTGTTGGGGTGCACCCCTGACACCCCGATTGAGTTGTTTGAAGAGCCGATTCCCATTCGTATTGGTGCCACGATGTCGCAAACGGGTGCCTATGCGACCCAAGGCGGTGCCGCCCTCAATGGATACCGCTTGTGCGAAGCCCATTTGAACTCCAGTGGCGGTGTGTTGCAGCGCCCAGTGGAACTCATTATTTATGACGATGAATCAAATTCGGAGCGAGCCCGCGAGCTATATACTAAACTGATCGAGGAAGACAATGTCGATGCGATTTGGGGGCCTTATGGCTCAACGCTGACCGAGGCGATTGCACCGATTAGCGAAGCCCATCGCATGGTGCATGTATCGCCGCTAGCGGCGACGACCTCCATTTGGGAGCAGGGCCGGGAGTATCTATTTATGGTATTGCCCCCCGCTGAAGTGTTTCTCAGTGGCGTGATTGCGATTGCTGAACAGCATGGCCACCGCTCTATTGCCGTGATTCAGGAAGATCAGTTGTTTCCTCGCGCAGCAGGTCAGGGGGCGGTAGCTGAGGTTAATGCCCGTGAGCTCGATTTGGTACTGCATGAAACCTATCGCAGCGGGCTCGATGATTTTAGTGCACTTGCAGAGGCGATTTCTGCATCCGGAGCTGAGGTGGTAGCGATGGCTGCTAGTGCCCTTGATGATTTTATTGCGATGCAAAATGCCTTAGCCGATCACGGTGTCGAATTGGCATTTTTTGGAACCTCGGGCGCCGTGCAAGAATTTTACGATGCGCTGGGAGAACGTGCTGAAGGGGTGCTTGGGTTGTCTGCATGGGAACCCACATTGGACCATCCGGGGATCAGTGAGTTTACCCAAAGCTATCGCGATCGCTTTGACCGCGATCCGAGTTTCCATGCTGCGGGGGCCTATGGCACTTGTCAGATTTGGACGGAAGCGGTACGCCGGGCACGTTCATTGTCGGCAGACTCCATCCGTCGAGAGTTGCTTGATTTAGATATCTTTACCGTTTTTGGCCGTTTCCGCGTTGATGAGCGTGGTTATCAGGAAGCGAATCAGGGAGTGATTATTCAATGGCAGGATGGCGAGAAGGTCGTGGTGTGGCCAGCCGAGCAGGCAAGAGGGGCCATACACTGAGTTATCGTGAACTTATTAATGTTTCATTTTTGCCGATTTAATCTTTAGAAAGGCGAGCACTATGATGTCATGAGTGCAGTGGATGCAAGGAAGGTGGCACGTGTCAAAAGCCGAGGATACTCGTCTACAGTTGTTGGAGCAGCAGAGCCGGTATGAGAGTTTATTTACTCATCATCCGGATCACGTGTTTTCTTTGGATTTGAAAGGATATGTGACAAGCGCTAATAAAAGTCTTTGTGAAATGCTCAACTGCAATGAATCCGACATAGTTGGACATCATTTTACTGAGTTTATGCTCGATGACGACAAAGCGGAAGTCATCGGATACTTCGAACGAGCGATACATGGTGAGCGCCTTCGCTACCAAACCCGTGCCCTTGATTTACAAGGCAACCTTCGGCATATCGAGATTATTAACTTACCCCTGACGGTAGAAGGGAAAGTCATCGAAGTTTTTGGAATATCGAAAGATATTAGCCACGATGTGTTTAACGAAGAAGAAATGCGGGTGTTAAAGCGTAGCGTTGATTCAAGTGCTAATGGCATTATTATTGCTGACGCAAAGCAACCGGATCACCCACTTACCTATGTAAACCCAGCATTTTTAAAAATGACAGGTTATAGCGAAAGTGAGGTATTAGGGCGAAATTGTCGATTTCTGCAAGGTGAGGGGAGCGATCCAGAGGTTGTGAGCAAGTTGCGCACTGCGATTTCACAAGGCAGCGATGTGAACGTGGTGATTCGTAATTACCGTAAAGACGGCACGCCTTTTTGGAATGATTTATATATTTCGCCGGTACGGGATAACAGTGGTGAGATAACTCATTTTATCGGCGTTCAACAAGATATCAGCCGTCGAATAGAAGCAGAAAACCGGCTCGACTATCAAAGTACCCACGATGTGCTAACGGGCCTTCCTAATCGGAGTTTGTTTGAAGAGCGATTAAGCCATGATGCGGAACTGGCCATTCGCAACCATCGCAGTTTGGTGGTGCTTTACGTGGATCTGGATGAGTTTAAACCGATAAACGATAGCTTAGGGCACATTGTTGGCGATAAAATTCTGCAACACGTAGCGGAGCGAATTAGTGATGTGATTGAGCCGGGAGATACGTTGGCTCGGTATAACGGCGATGAATTCCTACTTCTCTTACCCTCATTGATGCACGTGGATGACGCTCAGGTTGTTGCCGAGCGTATTTTAACCACGCTTTCGCAACCCTTCTCGATAGATTCTGAAACCGTGTATCTCACCGCAAGTATCGGTATTGCAGAGGGAGAATTTTCGAACCCTATCCTCGCGCGGGAACCTCACATGCTGATTCGGCAAGCAGATATGGCCATGTATCAGGCGAAAAAAGGGGGCCGTAATACCGTTCATTGGTATTCCTCCGAAATTACTGAGCAGATGAACGAGCGGGTTATTTTACGCCGTGAGCTAGAAGGGGCTTTGCAGCAGGATGATTTGCAGTTGCATTTTCAGCCTATTGTCGATTCGAAAACAGGCCGCACGGTAAGTGTCGAAGCCTTAGTGCGCTGGATTCACCCAAAGCGAGGCATGATCTCACCAGCGGTGTTTATTCCGTTAGCGGAGCAAACTGGGCAAATTATTGCAATTGGCGATTGGGTATTGCGCGAGGCCTGTACAACCATTGCAAAACTCAATCAAACCCGTGAGGAACCACTGACGGTTGCTGTGAACATTTCGCCGTTACAATTTACCCGCAGTAATTTCTTATGCAATATTGAGAAGCTATTACAGGAGTTCTCCCTTGAACCTTCTATGCTAGAAATTGAAGTGACAGAAGGGGTGCTCTTTCACGATGAGGAAATCGCTATCGACACGCTGCATAGCTTGCAAAACATGGGCATTCGCGTGTCTATCGATGATTTCGGTACCGGTTATTCGAGCTTAAGCTATTTACGGCTTTTGCCCGTGCATAAATTAAAAATAGATCGTTCATTTATTCATGAAGTGACCGAAAGTGAGCGTGACTGTGCCATCGTTGGGGGGATTATTGATTTGGCTCATCACTTATCGCTCGTTACGGTGGCCGAAGGCATCGAAACTGCAGAGCAGGAAGCCATCCTTAAGCAGCAAGGCTGTACCTTGCTGCAAGGATATTATTTTGCGAGACCGATGCCCCTAGCGGACCTCAATGAGTTTTTACGTCACGAACTTAACGCGCCGTTGGATAATCCAGCACCCAATTAATAAAGAGTTCGGTTCCTACGCGTAATGCAGCTTCATCGGCATAGAAGTAGGGGGAGTGATTACTCGGTGCCGTGGCTGGATCCTGATCCGGTGGCGTAATTCCTAAGAACACGAACATACCGGGCACTTCCATCGCATAGAACGAAAAATCCTCTGCACCAGTTACCAAATCTGCTTCATACACCTGCTCACGACCGACAATACGTTCCGTGGTGGGCATCATGCGGGCAACTAATTCAGGGTCGTTCACGGTCACTGGGTAGCCTTCATGAATGGTTACCTCTGCTTGTGCACCACTGGCTGCCGCTGTCATTTCCGCGGTGGTCGTTAGTTTTTCGAAGATCTGACTACGAATACCCATATCGAAGTTACGAATGGTGCCTTCAAGGTAGACTTCGTCTGGGATTATATTATTACGAACACCACCCTCAACGATCCCAAAACTGACTACCGCAGGCGCTTTAGTGATATCTACTTGACGGCTGACAATGGTTTGCACGTTATTGATGATCTGGCCAGCGACGACGATGGGATCGACACCGCCCCAAGGACGCGAACCATGGGTCTGTTCACCGCGTACGCGGATTTCAAAGCGATCGGAAGATGCCATTAGAGGGCCCTTGCGATAGCCAATATGGCCTGTGGTACCCGCGGACCATACGTGGATACCGAGCACCGCCTCGGGTTGCACGATATCGAAAAGCCCTTCTTTCAGCATGAGTTCCGCGCCCCCTTCTTCCCCCTCAGGGGCGCCTTCTTCAGCAGGCTGGAATATAAACATCACAGTACCGGCGAGCTGTTCTTGCATGCTAGCTAAGTACTCGGCTGCGCCCATTAACATAGCTACGTGAAGATCATGACCACAGGCATGCATGACGGGCACTTCGCGACCACGGTACTCGCCGGTGGCAGTGGACGCAAAGGGTACATCTGTCATCTCTTTCACCGGGAGGGCGTCCATATCTGCCCGTAACGCGATGGTCGGGCCAGGACGGCCGCCACGAAGCACGCCAACAACGCCGGTATGCGCGATTTCTGTGGTGACTTCTAGGCCTAAGTCACGCAAATGGTCGGCAACGACTCCCGCTGTACGAAACTCTCGGTTACTTAATTCTGGGTTCTGATGAATGTCACGGCGCCACTCAATCACGCGCTGTTCAAGGGCGTCACTAATGATGACATGGGCTGGTGAGTTTCCATGACTGGTAAAGGCAAAAAAACTGGCGGAAATCGCCAGCAGAACAATAATGGTGTGCTTCATCTATTTGACTCCGAAGGTGTGTGTTAAGCTCAGTATTGCAGTGAGTACCATGGAGCGCAACATGCGGACAGCCTCAGGAATTCCTATTTCGGTCACCCGAAAACAAATGAAATCAATTCGTTTGCGGATTAGGGCCACCGATGCCACTGTGCATTTGTCTGCCCCTCACCATGTATCCGACCATGTGCTGTATCAATTTGTACAGGAACGTGAAGACTGGATCTTAAAGCAGAAACAGCGTGCGAAAGCACTGCCACGCACACATCCTATCGATAACTCAACCCGTGCCCGCAACGCATTGTTAGCGCGAGTTCATGCCCTTGCACCGCGGTGGGAGCAGAAACTCGGAGTGAAAGCATCGGCCTTTGGCGTACGCTTGATGAAAACCCGCTGGGGCAGTTGTAACCTGCGTACCAAGAAAATTTGGCTGAGTATGATGCTGGCATCGAAATCCGATACCTTACTCGAATATGTGCTTGTGCATGAATTGGTGCATTTACTTGAACCTGGCCATAACAAACGTTTTTACCGGCTTATGGAGGATGCTATTCCCCATTGGCGGAAGCTGCATAAAGAACTTCATGGCGAATAAACGCGGTATGTAAGTGCCCTGAATTTTTAGCTTACCCATTCTTTACGGAATAAAGCGCAAGCCTGTGACGTTACCTAGGTGTCATTTGTGACAAACGGAGGTAATGACCATGAAAACCATGTTTAAACCATCAGTTCTTGCTATCGCTTGTGCTTTCGCCTTAGGAGCATCTGCTCCAGCAGCTTTTGCAGACGAGCAAGATACAAGCGTTGACGCTCAAGCACGTGTTAGTGCTTCAGCTTCAGTAAATGCCCGGACGCAAGCTTCACAGTCGTCTTCTGCAGATACTGAGCAAGAGCAATCTGCACAAAGCGAAGCGCAATCTGACGCCGAATCTGAAGCATCTGCTGAAGCGCGCGCAGAAGCAAACGCCAATGCTGAAATCGGCTTGAACGTGTCAAGTGCCGTTCAGCAAGCGCAGGAAGAGGGAACATCTGTTGCCGAAGCCGCGCTCGAGGCGCTAGGGAATACCACCGCTCGTGCACAAGCGCGCACAGAACAGGAAGTGGAAGCTGGTCAGGAACGCGCAGAAATGATGCGCAGTGAGCTCGAAAACCGTGCAGAGAGCACAGGAAGTGCAACCGCGGAATTAGCGACATCAACAGCCGCAGAAATGCGCTCTGTAATGACCGACCTAGTTCGCTCGGAAGCTGCGGGTAATGTAGGAGCACAGGTAAGTGCTGAAGTTGCAGGCCAAGTAGGCGCGACCGTATCGGAAAGTGTACGTACCACGGTATCGGAAACAGTACGTAGTGATGTACGTGGTAATGTTCGCGATAACATCCGTAATCGTGTCGGCCCGAATGGTGGCTAATCATGACCGACAACAGAGGGGGGCTCCCCCTCTGTTTCTTTGTTCTAAACGTATCTATACTCAAGGTCGAGAAACCTTGAGCTATCGCCGTGTACATGCACGGTTCAGAGACTATCTGGCTGAGGCATGGGTACCAAAACGATGAGCGTTGGAGAAATCTATGAATAACCGAATCACAAAGTTAAGTCCAATTGCGCTGGCATTGGCTTGTGCACTTTCTGCAGGCATAGCATCGGCGCAAGACGCGTCAGATTCATTTTCGTTTTCGGGCCGTGTTGACGTATCTGGTGAACACAACAGTAATGTGAGTGTGAGTGAACTGGAAACGGCAATTGGCGAGTCAGATACCGCCACCGTGATTGAAGTTGCATTAGACGCCCAATGGCAACCTGCACCGTCGTGGAATATCGACGGGGGCTACAGTTACAGCGACCGACGTTATCGCGAGTTCAATGAGTTTGATTTGGCAATGCACCTCGTGTACGCAGATGTGAGCTATGACTTTGATGTGTATACCGTTGGCGGTAACTATTACTTTGCTGATGCGAGCTTAGGTGGCGATTCATTTCTAGATTTACATCAACGCTCTATTTATGTAGCGCGTATGTTAGGCGACCAGTTTTACGCGCGGCTAGCCTTAAATCAGTCTGATAAGACCTTTGCGGACTTTTCCGAGCGTGACGCAGATGCGGTGGGTGTTTCAGCGGATGTTTTTTACTTCTTTAATGAAGGTCGTAGCTTTATTTTGCTTGGTGCCAACCATGATGATGAAGATGCAAGCAGTAATGAATACTCCTATAAGGCAAATACGCTCCGTATCCGCTATTCCACTCGGTTCTCGTTTGCAGCAGGGGATGGAAGATTCCAACTAGGATATCGCTGGCATGATCGGGACTACGAAGGAATGACCACGATCATTAGCGAGCCGCGCTCTGATCGTCATCAAGTTATTGATGCTCGAGTTGAACTCCCTGTCTGGCGGCAACTCGCCTTTATTGGCCAGGTTGAGCATGGCGATTATTCGTCTAACCTAGAGACAGCCGATTACGATGAAACGCGTGCTTCAATTGGACTTCGCTTGCGCTTCTAGTAAGCCAGTGCTCGTTCAAGTCGAAGCTCCACCGCCATAGGCTATCCAAAAAATTGCCAGAAAAAAGCCTGAATCACATCTTTGTGGTTCAGGCTTTTATGATCCTAGGTGCAGGTGTTTGCCGTGTACGCTTCTTGTTTAGTGCGTGTTCGCTAACACACCGTTAATAATCAACGCGGGATGCAAAACACCAAAGCCAATGGTGGGATCTCGCTCCTGCTTCTCCGCATATGCGCGTTTTTTCAGTTCAGCGCGTGTTGCTGTAACTGTATCTTGGGCGGAACAGGCCGCATGCGCTGTGACAAAAGGTGCGGCCATAGATGTACCTGACTCGTACCCCCATTGATTGTCTGCGCGTGGTGCCAAAACAGACACGCCAAAGCCCGCAAATTCCACATGCTCCCCTTGGTTGGCCCAACGGTAAATTCGACCATAGCTATCCACGGCAGTGGCACCAATCACTTCATCGTAAGCAGCAGGATAGAGTTTCGGCGCGTGCGGACCGTCGTTACCGACGGCAGCAATCACAGCGATATTGGCTTGGTGTAAGCGTCGCACGGTTTGCGCTAACAAACGGTTCTCTGGACCGGTAAGGCTCAGGTTAATGGCTTGCACCTGCTGCTCGCTGAGCCAGCTTAATGCGCGGATCAGGTGGGTTAGGGATGCGCCTTGATGGTAAACCGATTGTTGATAAAACACTTCCGCATGATACACAGTGGCATCTGGGAGAAGTGCCGGATGATTCTCAGCAGCACCAATGAGAATGCCTGTAACTGCCGTGCCATGATGACCCGGCTGGGGGATATCTCGGTCTAGAAATCCGCGACGTATTAAGCGACCTTCCGTGACGGCTTGTGCAAAGGCAGGGTGATCTGAATGAATGCCGGTATCAACCACACCAATGCGTAAGGGCGCTGTGCACACTGATCGGGCAGGCCATTGCAATTGCAGGGGGGGAACCGGAATACTGGCTTGCTCTGAAGGCATTTGTTCAGGACGAAGATCACCAGTCGCTTGGTAAATATGGTTGCGGTCTAAGGCTTGATGTAAACCTGTTGGGACTAAACGCTCAACTCCCGCGCGGTTGTCGAGATGACGGGGCACCGTAAATGTCAGGATATTCTGACCTAACCCAGATAAGGTTTCGTTTTCAGTGAGGTATTTCCACAGTTCTGGTGCTTGTTGGGGGAATTGCGCTAATGCCTCGTTATCTAGCATTAACACCCATTGCCGCTCGATCGCGCGTCGACCAGGCTCGATTTCGATATCGACAAAGCGTTCAACGCCTTCCTTATCACGAATCGACAGGCGCTCGGGAAGGTTGGAAAGGGGATCGAGGCTAGACAAGCGCTCAATCGTCCGCTCTGTATTACTTGCAATCTGTTCAAGGGCACGAGCCTGGCCGATTTCAGCGGCACTCGGCAAGTTTCGCTCAAGTCGTTCGGCCTGTCGCGTCGCCCGCTCAATTTGCCGTTCAATGGCACGTTCCGCTGGGTTAACCACGGGAACATTAGGCACATTCGGGGCCTGTTGGCTACTCGCTAACAGAGGAATGAGCGCTATGCTCGCGGCTATGGTGAAGTAGAGCGTTCTTGCAAGCCATGGCATGATATTCTGTACCTCTGGTTCAGAAAATTAAATTACTGTCTTACTATAGTAACGTTTCAGACCCTAATCTATTTCATTTTTTGCAATTTTTATGGAATAAACCCATATGCTGGCGCGTTATGTGACTAGATGACCCGCACGTGACTTCGGAGATTGACTATATGAGTGCATCGTCAAGGCGAAAAGCGGAGTTGGCAAGTTTACTTCCACCCTTACGTCGATTTGCATTTTCACTCACGACATCCATGCCGGATGCCGATGATTTGGTGCAGCAAACCGTTGAGCGCATTCTTACGCGCCCGGTTCCTGACGATGTGGAGTTATTAAAGTGGGCGTTTCGGGTTTGTCGAAACCTGTGGATCGATGATTATCGTGCCCGTCGTGTTCGGGAAAATGCCACCTTCGATACGGATCTACAACAAGCTCAGCAGGTGAATGGCACCGATGTGATTGAAACCGAAATGGAACTCAATCATGTGGGTGAAGCGATGAAGCGGTTACCTGCGGATCAACATGAAGTGTTGGCCATGATCGCGGTTCAAGGCATGTCCTATCGGGAAACCGCAGAATCATTAAATATTCCCATCGGTACGGTAATGAGTCGGCTAGCACGCGCAAGGAGCGCGCTTGCTCAGCAACTGTATGGCACAGAAAAGGAGTTACACTAATGGCAATCAGTGATGAAAAACTCTCCGCATTTCTCGATAACGAGCTTTCGCGCAAAGACATGGATGAGGTTCGATTAGCCCTCGCTCGTGATGAAACGCTTTCAGATCGGTTAGCGATGTTGAGCCAAGTTGATGACGCGGTGAATAGTTACGCGGCACAAATCGATCGTACACCGGTGCCAAAACAGTTGCAGGCGCTATTAACGGATAGCCCAGCAGCCCAGGCAGAGCATCCAGAATCAAATACTGTGGTGCAAATCTCTGCATGGCAAGCAGCGAAACAAAAGCTAAGAGAACACGTTGCCTTGGCCGCAGGCGTTGCCTTACTGATTGGAATCGGTGCGGGGCAAATGTTGCCCTCGGGTGACACAACAATGGGACCAAGTTATTGGGCGCAGATTGGCGATGCACTGAATGCAACGGCAAGTGGGCAAAGGGCTATACTGGCGAGTGGTGATGAGTTGCAGCCGTACTTTAGCTTTACGGCGGGAGATGGCCGTTTGTGCCGCAGCTATGCCATACACGGAGAGTTTACCCGAGATGAAATTGCCTGTCGCAGTGGGAATGCATGGTTGCCAGTGGCTACGGCTTACCGTAGCAATACCGAAGCAGGTGATTATGCGGCCGCCTCTGCAAGCCAACTTATGGAAGTTACTTTGCAGGTGTTAGATGGCAGTGCCGCGCTCAGCATTGAAGAGGAACAGGCACGGTTAGCGGATCTGGATTAAATCCGACGAAGAACACGCAAAGATTCAGTAAGATACCTTTACGACAGTCTGTTTTGATAACTAGACTGATATCATGACATTACGGAGGTAGTTGTGAAGAAAACGACGACAGCGACACAAAAAACAGCACGGTGGCAAGACACCACAGTGCTTTCACAGATTCTACAAATTGGTGCACTATTACTGGTGGCGTGGGCGTTAACCGCATGCTCAAGTGCGTCGCCGTATCGTGCTGCCGATGGCAGTGGTTTTGGGTACAGTGAACGCAAAATTACCGATAACCACTACCGAGTGAATTTTAAAGCCCGTGGTGACAATACCACCTTGGCCATGGATTACGCATTATTGCGCGCAAGTGAACTTACGTTGGAACAAGAGTATGACTGGTTTCAAGTAGTGAATCGGGAGACGTTTGTTAATCGTGAGCGTGTAAGCTCTGGCAGCAGCTTTGGCGCTGGCGCGGGGTATGAAACCATTCGCGATTGCACCCCATTAGGGTGCCGCGTATATCGTCGTCCGGTACGTAGCTACCATATGGGGATTGCCCTCGGGGACGATCGAAGTGTGGTAGAAACTGTCTTGGAAGTGCGTATGGGACGCGGTGTACGACCGGAAGAAGGGCAAACTTTTGATGCCCGCGAGGTGTACAACAATCTGAAACCTGAATCGAGTAATGGCTAGGTTATTTCAGCAAATATATGAAACATTGATGGTTTCATTGAAAATCAAGGATAAACCGCTAGTATAAAGAAAAGGGCACCGCGGGTGCCCATGGCTGCGGGGAGTACTGATGACTCAGATAGGTGAGAACAAGCGCATTCTGTTGCTCATCAACCCCGCGAGCTCAAGTTACCGCCGCCAGGTGGTCGATGCATTAATGGCTGAGCTTGAACAGCGCGCTATTCCTTTCGTTCGTTTAGAAACCCATGAACTTTTGCAGAAAACCGTGGTTGCGGTGGAAGATCAATTGCGTGCGCACACAATTACCGATGTGATTGTGGTGGGAGGTGATGGCACCCTCCATCAGGCAGTCAATGCGCTTGCCGGCTATCGTTTACCGATGGGCTATATTCCTTGCGGTACCGGCAATGATTTTGCGCGCGGTTATTTTGGTAAAACCTATAAGCAGCAATCGCTTTCAGAGTGGATTCAACAAGCCATTCACGGGGATGTGCATGCCATAGATTTAGGTCAAGTAAACCAACGGTATTTTATTAACGTGGCGGGGGTAGGCTTTGATGCCCATGTTGCTAAACGCTTGCAAGGGCGCAAAGGACGATTTCCAAGCCTAAGTTATTTGTTCACCGCGCTACGCATTCTTTTTACGGTAAATGCGCAGCCAATCGAGCTTTCCGGAAGCTCACAAAAGCTTTTGGCGCTATCGAGTCGGCCTTTCTTTATGCTTAACTTTGCCAACGGCCCTTATTTTGGGAACGGCATGAAAATCGCGCCTCATGCGCATGTCGATGATGGCGTGCTAGCCTATTGTTTTGTAGAAACTGCCGGAATACTGCGTAAGCTGAGAGCGCTGCGTCGGATCTATCGGGGCACCCATATTCAATTTAAGGAAGTGCACTGTGGTCAGTTTCATGCACTCCAGGTGCAAACCGTTGGCTTGCCTATTGAAGTGGACGGGGAGTATTTAGGTGAGACCCCCGCATTTATTCGGACGATTCCCGCCGCCTGTCTATTGCGCGGTCGCCCTCTGGATAACCATGCGGATGCCTTCTATAGCTAGTTTGTGATATCAAACCCACACTGTGCTAAAAAGCCTTGATATTGCTGCGCGTGCTCACGGCTATGTTCACGAATATATTCGCCGTGACTCTCGGTACCAATCAACTCCTCGATGTAATTTTGCCATGGTTCGTGGCGAACAAATTGCTGTAATCGACGCAATTGAGCGGAGATCTGCTGCTCATAGCCTTGTAAACGAGCAAGTTTGGTTTGCAGTTCTGCAATCCAAAGGCTATGCATAACGTTTTGTAGGTAATGGGCTTGCTGGGGCACTGACTGGCCCTGACAACTCACTTTATCGCCTGCATCGTTGAGCATGTTGTTCAATTCGATCAGATACCCATGCACCACTTGTTGGGTGCGCCAAAAATCACTTAGAAAATTATTTTGCCCGAGATGCCGCATATGCTCGTTCCAGTGCTCCGGGTCTACTTGATAACCTAAGGGGTCAGTACTAAGGCCAGTAAAGACATCAGCAAAATAGGTGAGGGCGGCTACGCTTGCGCTACCTTGCTGCGTGTTTTCAAGATTGAGGGTAGAGCGGGATACGCGCATCCGTTCACGGATTACTGATTCACTGGTAAGAAAGCGATCAAACCAGAGCGGAAGGGTATCCACTTTATGCGCTAACGCTGATGTTAATAACTCGGCAATGCGTTCTTCATCGGCGGCTGGGCTCGCTAAACATTCCTGTAAGGCAGCAATCATCTGTATTTCATAAAGTACGCGGGATTGAGTACTTTGCACACGTCCAAGGGAGCTATTGCGTTCTGCCACTAATTGACCAACACGGCAACGGTCAAGTCGCATACTGTCGAGTAAACTTATCGAGATTTCGGGAATTGGCGTTTGCACCTCTTGAGTCCTAGGCATACGTGGGTTAGGAGGCAACTCCACGGCAACTTTGGGCTCGTCGAGTAAGCGACTAAGTCGTTGTTGATAGTCGGCTAAATCGTTTTCAACACCCCGGCTACAGCCGCTTAGAAATACCGCGACGATTCCAAAAGTCACTAGGGATCGCGCCTTCCATTGGTGTTCTCCTTTGATTTTTTCAGTTACACTTTGCCCATTACAACGCATACGCGTCAGAGCGTCGCCCAGAGTGACTTTGAGCATTCGGTGAAACAGGCTGTGGCGCGTCATTTTTTGCATAGGTGATGTCATGTTTACAGGTATTGTTCAAACCCAAGCTGTGGTGAACCATATTCAAGATAAGGGTACGTTTCGTCATCTTGAACTTCGTGTTGGACGTGAGCACTTACGCGGCATTGAAACCGGTGCCAGTATTGCCGTGAATGGCTGTTGTCTCACAGTAACTAGTTTTGACCTTGAGCCATCAAACGATTCCGATGGCAGTCTGGTACGTTTTGATATTATCGATGAAACATTACGTTTAACCAACCTAGGTGAACTTGAGCTAGATGACTCGGTTAACTTTGAACGTTCATTAACCATGGGCAAAGAGTTAGGTGGTCATATTGTATCGGGGCACATTCATACAACGGCGACTTTAAAAGAGCGGATTGATAGCGCGAACAACTGTCGCATGTATTTTGAAATTGCGCCAAAGTGGCTCGATTATATTTTAGCAAAAGGATTTATTGCCGTAGATGGGGCGAGTCTTACGGTCGGTGACGTGACTGCTTCTGGGTTTTGGCTACATCTCATTCCAGAAACATTGGCGATTACGATACTTGGCGATAAACGCCCCGGTCAGCGCGTAAATATTGAAGCAGATCAACAAACGATGACCATCGTTGAAACCGTTCGGCGCGTGCTCGCTAAACAGGCTCAGTAGTACTGTTCGTCGCTCGTGTTAATACGCAGATGAATTTTATCGTCACCGATGTCCCGGTGCATGGTGATATACAATACATCACCGCAATTTGGACATTCATCTTCATACTCTTGGTTCTCTTCCGATGTATCTACATTCAGATGAACCGTGTGCCCACAGTAAGGGCAATGGATGCGTGCGTCACATAACTTTGCTTCGTCCATATAAAGTGTCCTTATTCGTAGTGGTAACCTCCATTTCGGAAATCCCGAAAGGTTTTATCAATGGTGCGACTTATTCATACTATAGCAAGCCTGCACATAACAGCCGGCGCAAACCCGTGTAAAGCGAGTAAAGCTGCGGTAAAGCAAGGAATTTTGTGTGGCGGTGAAGCGCCAATTTAAATGAATTTAACGAGCATAGGGCCACGATGAGGGTGATTTTATGAGCTTGTATTGGGGCCAATTAGCCGCTCTAGCCGCTGCCTTTAGCTGGGCATTGGCGACCCTTATGTATAGCCGCAGCAGCCATCATTTATCGGCAGCTCAATTGAACTTGGTAAAAGGGGTCGTGGCGTCGCCCTTGTTATTATTAGGCCTTTGGCTCAGTAGCGATGTGCACGCTCTGGCGTGGACGCTTGGCCCGGTATTGTTGCTTGTCCTGAGTGGCGTGATTGGCATTACCATCGGCGATACGTGCTATTTCTCTGCACTGCGGCGTTTAGGGCCTGCGCATACTATTTTGCTTGAGTATCTGGCACCCCCGTTGGCGGCAATTATTGCCTGGTTATTTTTGTCTGAAACCCTAACTGTGTTTGAAATTTTGGCTGGACTGGTGGTGTTGGTGGGGGTAATCACTGTACTCACGGAACGTCAACCTGTCGCAGGTGTGCCGATAAACCGGATCGGAGTCTGGTTTGGCGTGGCGGCAGCCTTGTGTCAGGCGCTTGGGCTGGTGATGGCCTTCCATGCCTTTCAGCAATTTGAGGTGAGTGCCTTGCAGGCAGCCATGATTCGACTGTCAGCGGGCACCTTGGTGCTTACATTGGCACTGCTTCTATTGCGACCGAAGATGCTGATGGCTACCGCCCAAGGACTTCGAGAAACCCGAATTTCAATTTTGATCATGGCCATTTTGCTCGGTACCTTTGTGGCTATCTGGCTGCAGCAATTGGCTATTGCTTATGTGACACCAGGCATTGCCCAAACCTTATTATCCACGGCGCCGTTATTTATGCTATCCCTCAATTTTGTTCGAGGCCGACGTGTGAGCTTTCGGGCCTTAGCGGGTACCTTGCTTGCAATGGCGGGAATTGCCTTACTCTTCTTGCGCTAGAACGCTCGTTTTCGATGGAGTCTTGGCGATTACTTCGGACGAATGGTTTCGCGGCGGCTGTTCGTGTTTTCCTACGTTGGATCACCTCTGTTGCGTTGCGCTTAAGAGCATAAACCGTTATGATTCACGGGTTTTATTGAACCGCAGTTCGCGCCCGATGTACGTATATCGATCCCATGCCGAACATAACCGAAACATACAAGTGGCACTTGGTAGGTGTCACCACTGTAGAAAGGATTTAGCATGCCTGTAATTACACTCCCCGATGGTAGTCAACGTGAATTTGATCACGCCGTTTCTGTGCTTGATGTTGCTAACGACATTGGCCCTGGTTTAGCCAAGGCAACCGTAGCCGGCCGCGTGAATGGAACCCTAGTTGATGCCAGTGATCTGATTGAAGAGAACGCATCCTTAGAAATTATTACACCGAAAAACGCCGAGGGTTTAGAAGTGATTCGTCACTCCTGCGCACATTTGCTAGGTCATGCGATCAAGCAGCTTTGGCCAGATACCAAAATGGCCATTGGCCCGGTGATTGATAATGGATTCTATTACGACGTTGATATCGACCGCCCATTGTCGCAAGACGATCTCGAAGCACTCGAGAAGCGTATGCATGAATTGGCTAAAACCGAATACGATGTCATTAAGAAGAATGTGAGTTGGGAAGAGGCGCGGGAAACTTTTGTTGAGCGCGGCGAAAGCTACAAAGTTGAAATCTTAGACGAAAACATTCCAAAATCAGACCGGCCAGGGTTATATCACCACGAAGAATACGTGGATATGTGCCGTGGCCCGCATGTGCCAAATATGCGTTTCTGTAAGCACTTTAAAGTGATGAAAGTGGCAGGGGCGTATTGGCGCGGTGATTCCGACAACAAAATGTTGCAGCGGATTTATGGCACGGCCTGGACCGATAAGAAAGAATTAAAGGCGTATCTGCAGCGGTTAGAAGAAGCTGAGAAACGTGATCATCGGAAAATTGGTAAATCCCAAGACCTATTTCATTGGCAGGAAGAAGCGCCGGGAATGGTGTTTTGGCACCACAATGGTTGGACCATTTTCCAAGAACTTGAACGCTATGTGCGGGAAAAGCTAAACGAATATAACTACCAGGAAGTGAAAGGTCCGCTCATGATGGACCGTGTGCTTTGGGAGCGCTCAGGACACTGGGAAAAATTCTCAGAACTGATGTTCACTACATCGTCGGAGAATCGCGAGTATGCGGTGAAGCCAATGAACTGTCCTGGTCACGTACAGATTTTTAACCAAGGGTTGAAGTCCTACCGTGATTTGCCACTGCGCATGGCTGAGTTTGGTTGCTGTCACCGGAATGAACCATCGGGCGCGTTGCACGGTTTAATGCGTGTTCGTGGCTTTACCCAAGATGACGCGCATATCTTCTGTACCGAAGCACAAGTACAAGACGAAGTGGCTGGCTGTATTCGTATGGTCTATGAAACCTACAAAACCTTTGGTTTCGATAAGATCGTGGTAAAGCTCTCCACACGTCCTGAAAAACGCTTAGGCGACGACGCAACATGGGATCGCACAGAGTCGGCTCTGGCTGAAGCACTGAAGAGTCATGGCATCGAGTTTGAGTATTTACCAGGCGAAGGCGCCTTCTACGGTCCAAAAATTGAATTTACTTTATTCGATTGCTTAGGTCGTGCGTGGCAGTGTGGTACAATACAGCTGGATTTTGCATTGCCTAATCGCTTGGGTGCAACCTATGTTGGCGAAGATAATGAACGCCATGTGCCAGTGATGATTCACCGGGCAATTTTGGGGTCGCTTGAACGCTTTATGGGAATTCTCATTGAAGAGTACGCTGGATTTTTCCCAATCTGGTTAGCACCCACTCAAGTTGTGGTGATGAATATTACCGACAATCAGGCCGAATATACGCAAAATTTGGTCGCAGAATTGAAAAAACACGGCTTTAGAGCAAAAGCCGACTTGAGAAATGAGAAGATAGGCTTTAAAATCCGCGAGCACACGCTTAAGCGCGTGCCGTATTTATTGGTGGTCGGTGATCGCGAAGTCGAAGAAGGACAAGTCGCGGTACGGACCCGACGAGGTGAAGACCTTGGCAAGTTTTCGGTTGCCGACTTCATGTCTCGTCTGCGCGAAGACGTTACGTCTCGCGTAATTTCTTAAACTGCTTGGAGGAACACACAATTAAAGGCGGAAAAAAAGGCCAAAAGGTCGACAAAACACGTATAAATGACAATATCACCGCTCCAGAGATTCGCTTGATTGACGCAGAAGGCGAACAGCGGGGGGTTGTTACTTTAACTGAAGCACTGGAAGCTGCTACAGAAGCGGGGCTGGATCTGGTAGAGATTAGCCCAAATGCTGAGCCGCCTGTGTGTCGCGTAATGGATTATGGAAAGTTCCTTTACGAGAAAAGTAAGCAGCAGAAAGAGCAAAAGAAAAAGCAAAAACAGATTCAGGTTAAGGAAGTTAAATTCCGACCTGGCACTGATGAAGGCGATTACCAGGTAAAACTGCGCAACCTGCGTCGCTTTCTTGAGGGTGGTGACAAAGCAAAAGTTACCATTCGTTTCCGTGGCCGGGAAATGGCGCATCAGGAGATTGGAATTGACTTGTTGGAGCGGATTAAAACCGACCTCGAGGAAGTTTCAAGCTGCGAATCGTTCCCTCGACGGGCCGAAGGTCGCCAGATGATTATGGTTCTGGCACCAGAAAGTAAGAAGTAATTTAGGTTTACAAGTAACGTTTATTCCGAACGTTCACCTGGTTATTTCAATTGGCTATCCAATGCGGAGTACGACAATGCCAAAAATGAAAAGTGTAAAAAGTGCTACTAAGCGCTTTAAGAAAACCGCTTCAGGCGGATACAAGTGCAAACAGTCTCACTTGCGTCACATTTTGACCAAGAAGAGTTCTAAGCGTAAGCGTCATTTGCGTGCTAAGAGCATGGTTCATAAGAGCGATGTTGCTTTAGTAGACCGCATGTTACCGTACGCGTAAGAGGAGACTGAGAAATGGCACGAGTAAAACGTGGTGTGGTCGCGCGTGCGCGTCACAAGAAAATCCTGAAGAAAGCAAAAGGTTACTATGGTGCTCGTTCACGCGTATTCCGCGTAGCGAAACAAGCAGTAATCAAGGCCGGTCAATATGCATACCGTGACCGTCGTGCGAAAAAGCGTACTTTCCGTCAATTATGGATTGTTCGGATTAACGCTGCGGCGCGTCAAGGTGGTTTGTCTTACAGCCGTTTTATCAACGGTTTGAAGAAAGCATCTGTTGAAATCGACCGTAAGATCCTGGCGGATATCGCTGTTCACGACCAAGCAGGTTTCTCTGCTTTGGTAGCGAAAGCTAAAGAAGGTCTGGGCGCGTAAGCAGCCGCTTCAAGTTTGTCAGAAAGAGGGGAGCCGCGAGGCTCCCTTTTTGTTTGGCTTAAATAGACACGATGAACTTCGGGGATCTCCCCTATACCTGCATCGCCCCCTTAGTGTCAGTCTTACCCCCGTAACATTTCAATAACATGTGATCGTGATGTCGATCAGCGGAGGAAACGACCATGAAGAAGTCATCTGTTTCAGCAGCCATTGGCGCAGCGCTTGCGTTGAGCATGGCGCATGCTAGCCACGCTAGCGTGCTTGGCGATGTATTAAAAAATACCATTGATACCTTAGATCCTACCGACAAAGTGATGGTAGTGGTGACCTATGACCAATTGGAGCCTGTATCGGAAAGCCAGTTGGGCCGTTTACTGGATATAGGTATTACTGAAGGTGTGCAATTTCAATCGCTGCCGGTTATTGGAGTCCTCGCAGACCCCAGCCAGATTGAAGCGATTAGTCTCAAGCCTGAAGTTCGTTCAGTGTGGCTAAACCGCCCACTGGAGTACTTTAACGCAGGTTCACGTCAGATTACCGGTGTTGAGCAGGTACAAGGTCAAGACTTTATCGACCGTAACGGACTTGAGTTTACCGGGAAGGGTGTCACTGTTGTGGTACACGATAGTGGTATCGACGCGAGTCACCAAGATCACTTCTTCGGTGACACTGTCGTTGAGAATGTGCAAGGCCTCACCCATGCCCAGGCTCTGCGTTTGCTAGGCACCAATGGCTTCTGGTTAGAAGGTCAAATTAATACGGATACCAACTCAGGGCATGGCACTCATGTTGCGGGCACTATTGCCGGCAACGGGATGATGTCTGACGGTAAGTACGCAGGTGTGGCTCCGGATGCGGAATTAGTGGGCTACGGCTCTGGTGGCGGTATTGCGATTCTTGATGCCCTTGGTGGCTTTGATTATGCCATCAGCAATGTGTATTCGTTTAACAGCCCGATTCGTATTATCAGTAACTCCTGGGGTAGCTCTGGGAAGTTTGACCCGAATGGGCCAATTACTATTGCGACCTATAAAGCTTATCAGCTCGGAATTTTATCCGTATTTGCTGCGGGCAACTCAGGTCCTGGTGAAGATACGCATAACCCATACGCACAAATCCCATGGGGTGTATCGGTTGGCGCAGGCACAAAAGATGGTGACCTAGCGAGCTTCTCCTCACGGGGTTTAGCCGGTGAAAGTGGTAGCTTTACCATGCCTGATGGTTCTGAATGGACCTACACTAATGATGTCACTATCGTGGCACCGGGTGTCGATGTGATTTCAACCCGCGCGTCTACAAACCTTTCTGCAAATGGCGGTGCGAACGATATCGGCGCCATTGAAGAAGAATATCTGCCGTTCTACACCATGATCTCGGGAACCTCCATGGCTACCCCACATGTATCTGGTGTGCTTGCACTAATGATGGAAGCGAACCCTCGTTTACAACCTTTAGATTACGTTGAATTACTCAAGCAAACTGCCACCAATATGCCAGGCCGCGAGTCTTGGGAAGTGGGTGCAGGTTACGTGAATGCGCGGGCTGCCTTGTCTGCGGTGCTTGGCTATAACCAAGAGTTTAGCGAGAACGTAAACAGTTTGCGTGACTTCAATGCCAATGCGTTAACATCGATCAGTGAGCGCACTGAGAACTTTGAAGTGTTATACAGCCCAGTAGGCGACCCAGATACATTTACTTTTGATGTGGACGATAGCACTGCGTGGGTAAAAGCGAGCGCGTCTTCGTTAGCGAATACGGTAAAACTCATGCTTGTTGCACCGGATGGTACTGAGTATTCAGGAAACCTGACGTTGCCTGCGTTAGAAACCGCAATGCGCGTATCTGCACCGGGTCAAGCGGGCACTTGGACATTATATGCCTATGGACTGACGTCACTCTCTGGTGTCGAAGCAGATCCTTTGGGCTTGACCAATGGTCCTGGTGTACCAGAGTTAATTTCAGGTCAGGTAGAGTTCGTTGAGTCTGCAGGCTACGATGGTGTGGATGATATCGAAGGGCATCCGTTACAAGGTGCCATTGAATATGCCATTAGCCGCCGTTTAGTGGATGGTTTGAACAATGGTCGATTCCGTCCAAATGCTAACTTACAACGTCAGCAATTAGCGGAATACCTCGTCATGGGCGCGGCTGTGCGTCAGTATCGTGACCTCTTGAATGAGCCTTCACCGAGTGTAAGTCAGCTTCCGCGCGGCAAAGAAAGCTTTGCTTTAGCGGTCAGCCAAGCAGGTGGTGCACTGCGTGATACCGATTACTCACAACAATCAGTGATGCGTATCGTGAACGATCAGTTTGCGCCGCGTGATGCAGTGACTAAGTTGGATTTAGCCTATAGCTTTGTACAATCACTCGGTTTGCAAGCAGCGGCAGAGGCCTTTGATCCAGACCAACCAATCACTGTGACTTATCAAGGGCAGACCATTGCGATTAGCGACCAGAATGCAATTCCTCGTGAGCTGCGCGGTCATGTCCAGATGGCACTGAACTTGTCGCTATCGAATGTGAAATTCGATATCAAACAAGGACTGCTCGACCTACAACCGACCATTACCGCAACCTTTGAACCAGAAAAAACAATCACACGTGCGGAATATTCGGTATGGGCTAGCCGTTTATATGATGGTTATTTTCAATAAAAACTAACTAAAAACAAAGTAATCGGGTTCACAGGACGTGACCCGATTGATTATATTTCAAACAGGCGTTACATTTGTGTTACTGAGTTTGTAACAAATTGTTTCAACGTAGGAGCAAGATGATGATTGTCTCAGCCAATCGTGCTACGCCAAATCGTTCACGGCTTACCCATTATTTGAGTGTATTGCTTGTGTGTATTGCCGCTTATGCAATGTCCACACCCGCACATTCAGCAACAAACGTGGACGTTTCTTATACGAATGACGGCTTTACTGCCCAAGTTCAGCTCACTAGCTTAATTGAACTGGAAGTGGCTGTTCGTTTTGAAGATGCCATTGGAGTGTCAGCCGAGAACTTCACCTTGGACTTTCAATTGGTGTCGCCATTGAATTCCAGTGTACTGAATCGGTTGCCCGGCACTCTTGTTTCGCTGCCGACGGATTTCCCCGTACTGATTTCCATTCAACCAAAATCAGATCGCGGTTTTAGCTTTGCTGGGGTTGCGGAAATCGAAGTTTATACGAAAAACCTGCATTATGTGCCGGGCTCCCCATTGCGCTTATTCCATAGCTCCAATGGCGGCCAATTTAAGGATATTACGGTCACTACGGGTGCGGGAAGTTATCGGGCCCGGGGTAATATGGGTACCTTCTCAGATTTTATCATCTTGACTGACTTACGGTCGCCTTCCGCGGTTATTTCAGGGAAGGTCAGTGCGTTGTCGGATTATTTACAATCACAATCTAACGTGATTGATTCTCCGACCTATAACTTACTCGCAGCAGCAATGTCGACGTTGCAACAACAAGTGGCGAGCGGTAATTATAGTGGTGCGCAAACAACGGTAAACAGCTTGATTACGATTCTTGAAACTGCAGATGAGGCAGCCATGCCGTCTATCTGGCGTTCATCGAAGGACCTGGAGAACGTGTCGGGAACCCTGCTCGCGCAAGCGCGCACGTTGCGCTATAGCTTGCGGATTCTATAAGGACGAACCAACGCCATGCCATTACGCTTGCACATGAATCTCGTTGATCAACCAAGTCAGGTTGCCCTTCTTATGGAAGGGCGACCCTATGTGGTTGGCCGCGGCTCCAGTGCAGATATTCATCTAAATCATCCGGCAGTTTCTCGCAGCCATGCGCAGTTTCAGTTCCACGACGGCAGTTGGCAAGTACAGGATCTCAATAGCAGCAGTGGTTGCTATGTGAATCACGAGCGAGTGGCGCAATTGCGCTTAACCCGTGATCCTGTGCAGTTTCGGATGGGGCAGGTAAATTGCGTTGCCGAATGGGTTCCTTATCGAGACGCGGTGGTGAGTGATAGCCAAGCAAATTGGCAACTGAAGCAAGTGCAGAATAGCACGCCTCAGTTAATGCAGCCGATGGACTTAGATACCTTTGCCAACTTTGCCACCGAAATTCTACAGAACCTCTTTCCCCGTGAACGGGCGGCACTTTTACTCCTTGATGAGCAGGGCGAGTTAACACACAGCTGTGGTAATCCTCACTGGGTAAACACCGATGATTTTGCTGGCAGTCGAACGGCGATTCGTCGCGTGGTAGAAACGCACAAGCCAGTTGTACTTGCAAATATTCAGGATGATCGCCACTTGCGCATTGCCAATAGTGTTGTGCAACAAGGCATCAATTCCTTAATTTGTGTACCTGTAGCGTTAAATCAAACACTCTACGGGGTGTTGTACGCAGATAGCACCGAAGTATCGCGGCCATTCACTGAGATTGACTTACGTGTCGTTACATCGTATGCCCGTCAATTAGGGATCGTTTTTGGTCTACGGGAGATTGATCAAGAACTTGCTAATTCTTAAATACCGCTATAGTGTAAAGATTACAGTGTAAAATCTACTGTAGAAAATTGTATAGCGGGCTGTTTCCAGTCATCTATTACCCCCTCAAAATTCATATAAATCAAAACAATCCTTATGCATGAGAGGTAGAAGCTGAGGTGGATGTTTCGAACCCACAAGACGGGAATCAGGATGACGTCCGCACAACTGTAGTCACCGATACAGGAATTGCCGCTGGAACCCTTTTAGCGAATCGCTTTCTGATTGAAGGTGCGCTTGGTGAAGGTGGTCAGGCACAGGTGTATCGTGCTCATGATCAGGTGACTGATAAGATCATTGCGATTAAAGTGTTAGCGCGCCGTTCTGAGCTCTCTGAGGGTGCCATTCAACGCTTACGTGATGAGCTCCTTGCTGCCCGCCAAATTTCCGATCCCACCATTATTCGTGTGCATGAGTTTTATCGCGACGACGCCTATGTGTTTTACACAATGGATTGTATTGAGGGCACCACCTTGTCGACCCGATTGCAGAAGCCGATCACACTGGCCGAAGCGGATCGCTGGATACAGCAACTTATTCAAGGGGTGCGTGCTTGCCATCGAGGCCAGGTTATTCATGGGGATATTAAACCCGCCAATTTACTGATCAATGAAAAACATGATCTGATTGTGGCGGATTTTGGCATTAGTGCAGCGCAAGGCACCCAGTTTTCAGGAACAAGCGGCACCGATGGTTATCGTGCCCCTGAGCTCGATGCCGGTGAAACCGCGACCTCGGCCATTGATATTTACGCCCTAGGAAGGGTAGTTGAACGGCTCATTAGCGCGGTGAAAGGGCGTGATCTGCGGTCGGTGCTATGGCGTTCACGTTGGCGTCAATTGGCCCGAAAAATGCGCCATGCAGATCCCAATGCGCGGATATCACTTTCCGCATTAAGTCGGTACACCTCAGCGCAACCTATTCGTCCCTCGGTAATGTTTGGTGGGCTTATCGTGATGTTGCTAAGCCTTACCTTCATCTATCAATTTTACCAAGATCGCTCTGGGGCGGCTCCTGCGCCTATTGTGGAAAGCGGCGAGGCACCGGCACGTATTGCTTTTGTGCGCGGTGAAGGATCGTCGGAACTACAGCAGATCCTACAAATGCTCACACTGACTTATACCGCAGAACCAGACTTTTCGGTTATCCCATCCGGGCGAGTGGATGAGTTGTTGAGTCAGTTGGGATTGAATCCCTTTCAGCAGGAGCGCGACCGCCAACGTTTGGCCACTTTGCTCAATGTGTCCACCCTCGTATTTCTCGAATCACCATCAGGAACAGATACCTCGGCACCCTATATTCAGGTTTACCTAAGCCACTTCCCGGATAATCGTATTCACGGGGTGGAAGCATTTGCCCTTACTGAGGGGCCGTTGCCTGTATTTCAAGTCATCCGTGGTCATTTGGATGAGCAACTGGGTCGTCAAGTTCAGGAAGTAACCTCCACTCCTTTATCGCCTGAGCTCACCGCGCTCATATTACGGATTCAGGAGGCGTCTGATGCAACGCTTCAGTCGTTAATTGAGGAGTATCGTGACCAGTATCAACAAGCGCCAGCTTTTTGGTATGCCCTAGCAGACTGGGCGTATTGGCAAGACAACGACGCGGCGACGCGGGAGTACCTGGCACAACTGTTTGCCACGCAAGAGCAACACAGTGCGAGCTACTGGGTGTTGCAAGGGCAAGTATTGGAAGCTGAGCTTAACGGAGACCTTGAATCAGCAGCGGTCGCTTTGGATCGTTTACTCAGGGAGTTCCCAGAGCGTCCGGATTTACTGGAGCACCGTGCCCAAATTGCCCAGCAGCTCGATGATATTGCCCTTGCAGAACGATTGTTGGAGCGGGCTTTAGCCATTGATCCTAATTCAGGCTATCGGTGGTTTGAACTAGGCCGATTACGCATCAATCAAGGCGATATTCAAAGCGCCATTCACCATGAATTAGCCCAAGGCCTGATTCGTTTTCGTCAGCAAGAAGATTTGGCGGGTCAAGGCACTATCTTAAACGCGTTTGGCGTGGCATATCTTCGTATGGGTAATCTTGAGCGTTCCCGTGATTATTTCGAAGAGGCCCTTGCAGTGCGGGAGCAGGCTAATGATTTATCGGGACAGGCAGTGACTTTAGGCAATCTTGCCAACGTATTGTCGATCATGCAGGAATACGATGAGGCCGACGCGCAGTTAAGCCGTGCGGCGGATATTTTTGCGCAAATGAACGATCATCGAGGCATGGCGCAGGTGATGAATGATCGTGGCTACGTTGCAGAGGAACAGGGGCTCTACGAAGCTGCATTACGGTATTTTCGAGACGCCCTAGATTTGCGTATGCGCTATGGTAGTACTAGCGAGCAAGCGGAAAGCATCAGTAATGTCGCCTTTGTGTATTTCCTCTCTGGGGATTTCAGTCAGGCCGATATATTTTTACGCCAAGCCTATACGTTATTTGAACGTATTGGTCATCAAAATGGGATGTTGCGTACAGAGTTGCAACTGGCGAACTTGCATTTGCATCGGGGGGAATACCAAATTGCGACCCGTATTTTAGCGCGCGTAAGTGGTGAAGTAGGGGATCATCGCCCCATTGAGCAAGCCTTTTTGAATTTTGTTCTTAGCCATCGCAACTTTGGTTTAGGAAATATGGATACGGCACGCACTAATATTGCCGCGGCTATTGCGCAAGCGACGACAATTCAAGATTATCGGGCGATGATTGAAAACGCGCTATGGCAATATGAAATGTGTTTCTGGCTTGCGGATCGAGATTGTCTTGAACGCGAGTATATGGTGCTTATGGATCAGCAAGACGGATTCACGCGAGAGCAGGCGGTTGTGTTTGCTTGGCTAAATTGGAGTTACCATTTTCTGCAAGAGCAACGGACTAGTACGGAAGGCATCGAAGAGTTACTTCAGGCGGTGAATGAAGTGAATTTACCACTGCACACTGAGCTGAAGATTCGTTTGTCGCTGTGGGAGTTTGTTCCTGATTATCTGGATGACGATGAAAAGCGGACACTACGCGCACGCATTCGGTCATCTTATTACAAAGAATATTTGCATGTGCATTATTTGATGGCACGGGATCAGTTAGAAGCGCCGAGTAACCTGGCGTCTTTGCTTGCGCGGCACCCTGACCATTGGCGCAACCATGTGTTTATTGTGGCCTCAGACGCGTCTGAAGAAGTCATCGGCAATGCCCAGCAGCAATGGCTGAACTCCCTTTCTAGAGAACAGGCGCAGCGCTATCAGTGTTGGTTTTTAATGGAGTGTGCCCGTGAGCAATAAGCTCGAGTCCCTCTGGCAGGTACAGCAACAGTTACGCACGCTGCTTATGGAAGAGCAGCAGGAATTACGTGATCTCGCGAAACGCGTATGGAGCCAACAGGAGCTAGAGCGTAATCAATTGGCTCGCGACCTCCACGATGGCGTCGGTCAATCCTTAGCCATTCTATCGCGGCGCTTGAAACTTCGCCGTGACGACTCCGAAGATGACGAAAATCTCTATCTGCTTGCCAATAATGCCATGGAGGATATTCGTACACTTGCGCGCTTAATGCGGCCAACAGTTTTGGACGATTTGGGGTTGCACGCCGCACTGAAATGGTTAGCGCGAACTATGTTTGAACATGAGGCAATTCGCTATGATATTGATGTGGACGTAGCCGAGCAGTTACCCACAGATCTGAATATTATGGTATTCCGAATTGCCCAAGAAGCCTTTACCAATATTTTGAAACATGCGCACGCCACAGAAGTACGTGTGTTTGCTTGTCGCAACGGCCAAGCCTTCCGGATGGATATTATTGATAACGGTGTCGGCTTTGTGTACGACGCAGTGGAGAAAGGCGTGGGTTTAAGTAGCATGTTTGACCGAGCCGCCGCCTTTGATGCGAACTTGGATCTGCAAACCCGTCCCAATAACGGCACCCAGCTCACCTTGCAGGTGCGCTTATGAGTCGTCGTATTACACTCGTGATTGCAGATGACCACACCCTGATGCGGCAAGGGGTGGTGCGCATGTTAGACGTGTACGATGATATTGAGGTGTTAGCTGAGTGTGAAGACGGCGCGGAGTTAACCAAAGCGGTAATTCGCCATCAACCGGATGTAATATTGATGGATATCGCCATGCCGCGCATGAATGGCTTAGTCGCTATTGAAAAAATTCTCTTGCAACGCCCCGAGGCAAAAGTGCTGGTACTCACCATGCATAATGAACTTGAATATATGGAGGCGTTTTATCACTCCGGAGCCGCGGGCTACTTGCTAAAAGATTCAACGGGTGAAGAACTCTATCAAGCGATTTGCGCCGTGTACGATGGTCGCCGCATATTTCCTGAGGAACTGGAAGATGCCTTAAAAAGCGGGAATGTAACCCCGAGTTTAGAGCACTTGACCCGACGAGAACGGGAGGTATTTCATCTGGTGGTGCAAGGCCATCCCACCAAAGAAATTGGTCGCTTGTTGAATATGGCCACGAAAACTGCAGAGCACCATCGTGGGAAAGTGTTACAGAAGTTCCAAGTAACCAGTACCGCTGAGCTGATTCGAATTGCAGTAAAGATGAAAATATATCAATAGCTTACCTATTTATCTCTGATCTCGAATATTTGCTGATTATAAAGTTCGGGGATTTCCCCGATATGAAGCAATCGTCCACCATGTAAATGTGTCCTTGTTAAATTCGTGTTACAGAGGACACAACAATGAAACGCACTACATCAACTTCCTTAAAACTTGCTTCAGTAGCGGCAGCGACGCTGTTTGCTCTTGGCGCCCAAGCGACCAGTATTGGCCCACAGGTTCAATCCATTCTGGATGCGAACCAATTGGACGGTACGGTCGAATTAGTTGTGAGCTTTGACGGTGACGGCCCACTTACTCGTGATCAAGTGCTTGCACTTGAGAACTTGGGTGTGACCGGAACCACATTCTCACAGCTTCCCATCGCAGGTGTTGTGGCAAGCTTGCCGCAGATTCAGGCGATTACAGCATTGCCTGACGTACGTTCAGTGTATTTAAACAAACAAATGACCTACGAGAACGCCGAAGAGACGGAATTAACCGGGGTAAACCGGGTACGCACGGATCGCGATTTGCGGGTGAATGGTTTCCCCGTGACTGGTCGTGGCGTCGGTGTTGTGGTGAACGATTCAGGGATTGATGGCTTACATCGGGACGTGGAGTATCCAACCCGCACGATTCAAAACGTCGCAGCAGCGATTAACCTCAATAGTTTTTCGCCATTACTGCCTATTACCTATCAAGAAAACCTAGTCACTACCGATCAGCTTGGTGGTCATGGTACGCACGTAGCAGCTACCGTGGGTGGTGACGGTGTGATGTCTGGTGGCTTGTACGAAGGGGTTGCTCCCGGTGCGAACCTCATTGGTTATGGTTCAGGCGCTGCGCTTTTCTTACTCGACACCCTAGGTGGTTTCGATTACGCATTAGCGAACCAAACGCGTTACGACATCCGTGTGATTACCAACTCATTTGGCTCTACTGGTGATACTGGAACGGATTTTGACCCGAATCACCCAACCAATATCGCGACCAAGAAACTTGCAGACCGCGGCGTGATCGTGGTGTTCTCTGCAGGTAACTCAGGTTCAGGTGCAGGGACCATTACCGGTAACTTCAAAAAAGCCCCTTGGGTAATTACCGTAGCGGCTGGTGACGCACAGGGGAACCTTGCATCGTTTTCAAGTCGTGGTGAGCGCGGTCGTGGTGGCGATGTCACCATCAATGGCGAGACCTTTACTTGGGAAGATCGTCCAACTGTCACAGCCCCTGGTGTGGGTGTGATTTCTGCGCGGGTACAATCGGATCCGCTCGGTGGTTTGAGTGCTACATCTGATGCTGAGCGCATTGAAGTGGGGCATTTACCGTACTACACAGCGAAAAGCGGTACCTCGATGGCAGCACCTCATGTTGCTGGGATCGTGGCATTAATGCTGGAAGTAAACCCGTCGCTTGAATGGCGTGAAGTAAAAGCGATTCTGCAACACACAGCCACCAACATGCCAGGTCGCGATGACTGGGAAGTGGGCGCAGGGTATGTGAATGCCTACGAAGCCGTAAAAATGGCGGCGAGCCTTGCGGTAGACCCAAGTGGTTTGAACAACTTGGATCGCGATTTCAATGCGTCAGCGACAATTGAAGTCGGCGCGGAAGACACCATCACTGCATTCTTCTCGCCTGTAGGTGAGCCGGAGCGTTATAGTTTTCAAGTAGGTAGCGACATTACCTTAGTTTCTGCTAGCGCAAATGTGGCTGAAAACACCGTCGCCATTGTGCTGACGGACCCAAACGGTAATCGCTATGGATCCGGTGTGTCATTGCCTGTGCTTGGTCAAAACATTGCAGCGACAGCGCCTGGTGTTGCCGGCGAGTGGACACTAGAAATCCGCGGTGTCGGTGGTTTATCCGGTGTTGCCCTTGATCCGCTCGGTGTGACCAATGGCTATGGCGTACCAGGTGATATCAATGTGCGGGTTGTTCAAGAGCGTGCGGGCGACTTCAGCGGCTTAGACGATATCGACCAACACCCAGCGCAAGGGTTTATTGAATATGCAGTACAAAACCGCTTAGTGGATGGTTTAGGCAATACGTTTAACCCAAACCGGGAACTGCGTCGCATCGAGTTGGCGGACTTTCAAGTGATGGGTGGAGGTATTCGTCAGTTCCTTCCAAGTGCCGCGCGCTTCACAGATGTAAGTGGTTTTTCAGCATTGTTGGCTGAAGCGACTACAGCACGTGGTGCAGCACTTAAAGATCGTGCACAGTTCGAGCCGGGCGTGATTCGTGCAAGCGGCAGCAAGTTCAACCCAAATGGGCGGGTAACGAAAGCTGAACTTGCCTACACTTTGATTCAATCCATGGGGTTAGGTGTTCAGGTCGCGGATTTTGACGGTGAAGTAGTGGCTTATTTCAATGGCCAAGCGGTACCGGTCACGGATGCAAACCTAATTCCATCAGAGCTGCGTGGTTATGTACAAGCGTCTATAGAAGCCGGCGTTCTGCCAGTACGCTTCCATATTCAGCAAGGATTGCTCGATTTGGAACCGACGATTACGGCAACTTTCGAGCCGTCGAAGCGTATGACTCGGGGCGATTATGCGGTCGCGGCTACGCGCTTACATAAAGCGTTCTATTAATCTCTCCCCCCTCGAACCTCGAGAGACCTTTGCCAGCTTCTTCGGAAGCTGGCTTTTTTGTTTAGTTTCCAAGCACTCAACCCGCTATATGGGCCTTACCCCGGCGTAATTTTGTGCTATGATTGCGGCTTTGAAAATTAGGGCGAAACGCCGGTATACATGGGCGTATGAGTAATTGAGGATGAGCATGGATTTACAAGCAAATCTTGCGGAGATTCTGGCGGCAGGAAAAGCAGCCGCAAATGCCGCAGTAACTCCCGCCGACATCGAGGATGTCCGCGTTGAGTTTATGGGGAAGAAAGGCAAGTTAACTGAGCAGCTAAAGAGCCTCGGTAAGCTAAGCCAGGAAGAGCGCCCGAAAGCGGGTCAGCTGATTAATCAGGTGAAGCAAGAACTCCAAGATTTGCTGAATGAACGCCGAGATGCCCTAAAAGATGCAGAGTTGAACGCACGTCTTGAAGCGGAACGGATCGATGTCACTCTTGCCGGGCGTATGGCGCAGTATGGTGGTGTACACCCGGTAACGCGAACCATTCAGCGCATTGAAGACTATTTTGGTCAACTTGGTTTCGCCGTAAAAGAAGGTCCTGAAGTGGAAGACGACTTCCACAATTTCGATGCGCTAAACATCCCAGCGCAACATCCAGCCCGTGCCGACCATGATACCTTCTACTTTACGCCACAAACCATGTTGCGTACGCAAACCTCTGGCGTACAGATACGTACGATGGAAGTAGAAAAACCACCATTACGCATTATTTCGCCAGGCCGCGTTTACCGAAACGATTACGATCAAACCCATACCCCGATGTTTCATCAGGTGGAAGGGCTTATGGTCGATAAAAATGTGAGTTTTACTGAGCTCAAAGGCATTTTGCACGACTTTCTCCATCACTTTTTTGAAGAAGATCTGGATATCCGCTTCCGTCCGTCTTACTTCCCATTCACTGAGCCTTCAGCAGAAGTCGACGTGCGTCGTAAAGACGGAAAATGGCTAGAAGTATTGGGCTGTGGCATGGTGCATCCGAATGTACTCAAAGCAGTGGGTATAGATCCGGAAGAATACACGGGCTTTGCCTTTGGTATGGGTGTGGAGCGGTTAACCATGATCCGCTATGGCGTGAATGATTTGCGCGCATTCTTTGAAAACGATCTGCGTTTTCTTAAACAATTCAGCTAAGTGGTAGGGTGATAGAGATATGAAATTCAGTGAACAGTGGTTACGCGAGTGGGTAAACCCACAACTGAGCACCGAAGCCTTAGCTGAACAACTCAGTATGGCCGGATTAGAAGTCGATGGCGTTGAACCCGTTGCAGGAGAGTTTACCGGGGTAGTGGTAGGCCAAGTGGTGGCGTGTGAGCAACATCCGAATGCCGATAAATTACGTGTGACCAAGGTCGATATTGGCGCCGATGAGCATCTTGATATTGTGTGTGGTGCGTCTAACTGTCGTACCGGCATCAAAGTGGCGGTAGCCACTGTGGGTGCTGTATTGCCAGGTGATTTCAAGATTAAAAAAAGCAAGCTGCGTGGTGAGCCATCGCACGGCATGCTGTGTTCATCATCTGAGCTGGAACTCAGTGACGAGCATGATGGCATTCTAGAATTGCCCGCGGATGCGCCAATTGGTGAAGATTTCCGTGTCTGGCTTGGGCTCAATGATTCTACCCTCGATATTGACCTCACACCGAATCGCGCCGACTGTTTAGGCGTAAAAGGGTTGGCGCGCGAAGTGGGTGTATTAAATCAGTTAGACGTACGCGAACCGGAAATTAAGGCTGTTGCATCAACGATTAATGACCAGCGCGCGATACATCTAAAGGCCCCTGATGGCTGTCCGCGCTATTTAGGTCGAGTGATTCGCAATTTGGATGTGACGGTAGCGTCCCCGTTGTGGCTACAAGAACGTTTACGCCGCAGTGGGATTCGCTCAATTGATCCTGTAGTCGACGTGACCAACTACGTCCTGTTGGAGCTGGGCCACCCCATGCATGGGTTTGATCTTGATGCAATCAATGGTGACGTACAAGTGCGTTGGGCTCAGGATAAAGAGCAGATTACCTTACTGGATGGCCAAACCGTCACCTTGCAAGATGATGTGTTGCTGATTGCGGATGAGCAGAAGCCTCTGGCTATGGCGGGTATTTTCGGTGGTGAAGGCAGTGGTGTTACTTCGGATACCAAACATATTTTCCTAGAAAGCGCATTCTTTGCACCGGACGCCATTATGGGTCGTGCCCGTCGCTTTGGCTTACACACTGACGCGTCGCACCGCTATGAGCGTGGCGTCGATCCGGAACTACAAGCCACTGCGATGGAACGCGCAACTGCGCTGATTTTATCTATCTGTGGCGGAGAAGCAGGTCCAATTGTTGAGGCAAAATCTTCCGATCACCTCCCTAAGCCGGCGCAAATTACCCTAAGAGCGTCGCGCTTAACGCGTTTGTTAGGCATTTCGGTACCTGCTCAAGACGTAGAGAACATGCTGGCCCGTTTAGGCTTTGCCGTGACTAAAAGCGCTGAAGGCTGGGAAGTTGTTGTACCGACTTATCGCTTTGATATCGCCATTGAAGAAGACCTTATTGAAGAAGTGGCACGCGTATATGGCTATAACAATATCCCCACCGAAGCGCCGCAAGCGGCCTTGCGAATGCAGCGCACGGAAGAGTCTGAAGTGTCGTTGCGGGTGTTTAAGCAAAGCTTGATGGCACAGGGCTACCAAGAAGCTATTACCTATAGTTTTGTCGATCCGAAGCATCAGGCGCTTTTATATCCTGAGCTCCCGGCGCTTACGTTACCGCATCCAATCTCCGTGGATATGTCGTCGATGCGTTTAGGTTTATGGCCAGGTCTATTGGCCGCCGCAGGGTATAACCAGAAACGTCAGCAACCAAATGTTCGTTTGTTTGAATCCGGTTTGCGTTTTGTACCTGATGCAGAGGCAGAGAATGGAATTCGCCAAGAGCCAATGCTTGCGGGTGTTATTACCGGAAGTGTGCAGGGTGAGCATTGGGCTGATGGTACGCGCCCAGTGGATTTCTATGATGTCAAAGGGCATGTCGAGCGGCTGCTTGCGGTAACCGGCGCTGCTCATGAGTTCCGATTTGTGGCTGAAGCACATACGGCATTGCATCCGGGGCAAAGCGCTGGGGTCTATCGGGGTGACACCTTAGTGGGCTTTGTCGGTGGGTTACATCCACAATATGAAAAGACCTTTGGAATTAAAGGCCGTGCTTTTGTATTTGAGCTCGCATTGAACGTGATTCGTGCTCGTGGGATTCCAACTGCTGGCGTGATCTCCCGCTATCCTTCTATCCGCCGCGATATTGCAATTGTGGTAGATCAGCAGGTATTGGCAGGAAATATCCTTGAATCCATTCGGAAAGTTGGCGCAAATCAGTTAGTTGACCTAAACTTATTTGACGTTTATACAGGGGCCAATCTGCCAGAAAATAAAAAGAGTCTGGCAATAGCTCTAACGCTTCAAGCTGCAGACCGTACGCTGGAAGACAGTGAAGTTAACGCACTGATGGAAACGGTTGTGCAGATACTGAAAGATGAATTTAATGCGGTGTTGAGGGACAGTTAATATGGCGCTGACCAAAGCAGAAATTGCAGAGCACTTGTTTGAGAAAGTTGGGATTAATCGCCGTGACGCTAAGGAGCTTGTTGAGCAGTTTTTTGAGGAAATTCGACAAACCCTCGAAAGCGGCGAGCAGGTAAAAATCTCTGGGTTTGGGAATTTTGACCTTCGTGACAAAGCAGAACGTCCGGGACGTAATCCAAAAACGGGTGAGGATATTCCAATTTCTGCTCGGCGGGTGGTGACCTTTAAACCAGGACAAAAGTTTAAAGCACGGGTAGAGGATGCAATTCCTAAAGATAAAGAATAACCCCTAAGATCAAAAAAACACTGGCTTTAAGCCAGTGTTTTTCTTTGTGCGGTTTGCGGATATCCGTTAGCGGAAGAACAAGCTACTAAACGGATTTAGGAGTCGTGCCACACCTGAAGTAAAGTGAAGTGGGGCATCTAAAAACGCCAGGGTTAAACAGCTCTCATCGGCTGTGTGCGGCGTGTGATGTTGATCTGAATCCAAGAAGATAAAGTCACCATCGCGATATTCATCGTGCTCGTCATGAAACACACCATCGATCACGAGAGTTGCTTCATTACCGCGGTGTGTATGCTCTGGTAATTTGGCATTCTCCTGCATATAAATCAGATACATCCGTTCTTCTGCACTGAGCTCCAAGGGCGAACGCCATAAACCTCCGGGCATCTTACTCCAAGGGCCCATACGTGCGGCATGCCGACCTAACGAAGGCGGAACTTTAAAAGATTTACTCTCAAGCACGACATGTTCTTGCAGCGCAGGGCGTTCCGGCATCGCCGGTGCTTCAGACGATAAAATGGATTCAAGCATGGCTGTAAGTTGCGGTTCTGCAACCGGTGACGTTTGATGAAGTTCCCGGGTTGCTAAATGCACTTCGATATCGTGCACAACCGCGCGGCAGCGAGGACACATATCAATATGTGTTCCCACAACTACAGCGAGTGCTGCGTTTAGTTGCCCGCTCACATAGTTCACGAGTAACTCTTCTGAGGGATGAAATTTAATTTTGCTCACTAATTAACTCTCTCAATTTTTGCAACGCAAGCCGTGTGCGTGACTTCACCGTGCCTAGCGGTATGCCTAAGGTGTCGGATACTTCTTGCTGCGACTTCCCTTCGATATAAATCTGCTCAACAACTTCCCGTTGAGCGTCTGGCAATTGCAGATAATATTCACCAATTTCCTGCAATAGAATGCGCGTATCAAGCGCAAAATCTTCATCGCTATCAGACATTTCTTCGGATAGTACTGGCCATAAATCTTCCGCGCTCACATCATTTTGCCGATGCCTATTCTTACGCAGAATATCGAATCGAATGTTCCTCGCGATGGTGAAAATCCAGGTGGTGGGAGAGCCTTTTTCAGGGCTAAATAAATGCGCCTTATGCCACACGTTCGTCATCGTCTCTTGCACTAAATCCATTGCAGTTTGTTCGTTACCAAACTGGCGCGTTGCAAAGGATTGCAAACGCGGCGCGAAATGCCGAAATAACTCGCTGAACGCAACGCGCGAGCGTGTTTTCGCCACTTCTGCTAACAGCTGACCTAAGTGTTCCGCTGTCATCTCTTGGGGTTCCCTTCGCACTGTGCTCATGTACTGACGCGTGTTCCGCTTTTCTGGCATGACTTGCATAGTAGTGTACGCCTTATTTCCCAACAGCACCAATTCCACATATCTCTTTAACGTGTGTCTTGAATGAGTGGATCACATGGGCGGCGATTTTCTCGCGGCTTTTTAACTTGAAGTGTCTAAACAAGCTTAACTCATTGGTTTTGTGCAAATAAATCTTGCAGAAAATTACGAACCGACTGGGTGTAATTGTCTTTTAACAGATTCTGTTTGGTATCTGCTTGTAAGGGCAGGATTTCAAGCCATCGGTGATATACCCATACTGGATCGTTAAGTTGTTTCTGGGGATACAGCTGAGCAAGCTCTGGATAGGACTCAAATACTTCTTGAAGGCGGACGCGTAACTCCTGATCCTGCTCGCTTTCGCTCACTCCGTTGATGGGATGGCGGAGGTGAACATCGCCCACCCGAAGGCCATCGGACTCGGTACGGATCGACTGAATATCAAAGAGCTGATTACCTTCAATGGTAATACCTAAACAGCCATCATCTAAACTTTCGAAGTCGACAATACGCACCAAAGTTCCCACCGAATATATATGTTTGTTGTCTTCCTTGCAGCCATGTGGATTGAGCATACATAAGCCAAACCCTTGCTGCGCACGCAAGGCATCACGAACCATGCGCAGATAGCGTGGTTCATATACGCGCAGTTGCATCCGGCCTCCAGGCAAAACATGGGAGGTGAGTGGAAATAATCCTAATGTTTGTTTACGGTCCTGATTCATAGCGAGTAACCCACAGTACTTCATAATCACCAGAACGCTGGTGCTTTTGTGACAAATCGAAGAGAGTTACGTGAAATGAAAGTAGGTGGATCTATTTTGACCAATTATTTTTATGATGAAGAAGCAATCCTAGAGGTGTAAATCTACGTAATTCATTCTATCGTTATGTAAGCAGCATAAAACGCGGCGTAAATATGATAGGGAAATAGGAGTAATAGCTTTGATATATGTGGGCATTAGCGCATGTTTGTTAGGCCAGAAAGTCCGCTACGATGGGGGCCACAAAGCCTCGTCGTTTTGTCAGCAAGATTTAGGGAAGCATGTGGAGTATTTGCCGCTTTGCCCGGAAGTCGGGATCGGTATGTCGGTGCCTCGCCCAACGATACGATTGGTGGGGGATTCCGACGCGCCGCAGGCAGTGGTGCAAAAAACTGGCGAGAATGTTACAGAGCAGCTGGCTGCATTTGCGCGCGTTCGTGAAAGCCAACTAGTCAAGCTGAGTGGATATATCCTCTGCGCAAAATCACCGAGCTGTGGCATGGAGCGCGTTCGGGTTTACGACGAAGAGAGCAACGCAAATCGCAAAGAGGGCATGGGCATATTTGCAGCAGAACTCCGACGCATGTTTCCAGCCATGCCGATGGAGGAGGATGGTCGTTTGAATGATCCTTTGTTACGGGAAAACTTTGTGCTGCGTTTGTATGTGTATCACGATTGGAAATCGTTGCCGAAGCCTGTGAGTAAGCGTGATCTGTATGAGTTTCATGCACGTCACAAACTTTTGTTATTAGCACATGACCAGCCAACTTACCGTCGGTTAGGGCGTGAACTAGGGGAAGTCAGCGCGCTTTCTGACGAATTCGCTACCCGTTATATTGAAACTTTGATGGGTGCCTTGAGTGCGCCTGCAAGTCGCCGTGACCACACCAATGTACTGCAGCATATTCAAGGCTATTTTTCGGATCAGTTAAACGATGTGCAACGGCAAGAATTAACTGATTTAATCCTGCGCTATCGGCATGGTGAAGAGCCACTCGCGGCACCGCTTACGTTAATGAATAGCTATTTGCGCCAATATCCAGATGCGTATTTGCAGACGCAATCCTATTTTCAACCCTATCCAAATGATCTGAAGCTGCGTTATGGGCTCTAATAGCAAGGCGTTGGTATGGCTGCGTAATGATTTGCGGCTACTCGATAATGACGCCATCTACGGAGCAGCGTCGAATCATGAACGCCTCAACTTTGTTGTGGTGCGCACCCCAGATACATGGCGCGCCCATGATTGGTCGGCGGCAAAGTGGTCGCTGTATCATCGTCAACTGCAATGCCTTGCAAATGATCTCGCAGAACGGGGGCACAGCTTGCATGTGCATACGGTGGCCAGTTTTAAGGATAGTGTCGACTACATAGTCGCGTATGCCACAAAGCAGGACGTACAAGCGATTTATATTAATCGCGAGTATCCGCTGCATGAACGGCAGCGCGATCATAGGTTATGCGTGAACGCTGAGGAAGTAGGCATCCAAGTGGTTCAATACGATAGCAATCTATTGGTGGCTCCGGAACGGATTCAATCGGGAACCGGTAGTTTTTATCGCATGTTTACACCGTTTTTTCGAGCATGGAAAGAGGAGTTGGTCACAGCGGGTTTACCGGGACCCTACCAGCGCAGCGTGATTCCTGACGGTAGTGATAATTCTGCGCCCACCATTGATGTGCGAGTTCCTGATGATATTCCTGGGCAATGTCGACACACCGATGATTGGCTTGTGGGTGAGGCCCAAATTCGCCAGAAAGTATCGGTGTATGTACGTGAGAAAGCGGATCACTACCATCATCTCAGAGATTTGCCCAGTGAAGTAGGCACATCCCAGCTATCTCCTTATTGGGAGATCGGTGCTATTTCACCGCGGATCGCAGCTCATTTTCTGCAAAAGCAAGCGCCAGAGTTCCCCTCTGGACTCTCGGAAGGGATGCATACATGGCTCTCTGAGTTAGCCTGGCGCGAGTTTTACCAGCATCTGATGTTTCATGTGCCGCGATTATCTCGACATAAACCATTTCAAGAAGAAACTGACAATTATCCATGGCGCAAGGATGAAAAAGCCTTTCAGGCATGGTGCGAGGGGCAGACGGGATATCCCATCGTTGATGCGGGCATGCGCCAATTGGCGAAAACCGGATGGATGCATAATCGTGTACGCATGATTGTCGCAAATTTTCTTACCAAAGATTTGCACATGGATTGGCGCCTGGGAGAACAGTGGTTTATGCGAAATTTAATCGATGGCAGTTTCCCCGCAAACAATGGTGGGTGGCAATGGAGCGCCTCGACCGGTACCGATGCAGTGCCTTATTTTCGGGTATTTAATCCTACTCGGCAAAGCGAGAAAGTGGACCCTGATGGGGTGTATATTCGCCGTTGGTTGCCTGAACTCAAGGACGTGCCGATCAAACATATACATGAACCTCATCAGTGGTTGCGGCAATATGATCCGGATAATTCATACCCAGCGCCGATGGTAAATCACAAAGAAGCGCGTGAACGATTTATCGCGAACTTTAAGCAGGTGAAACATGGCAACAATTAAAACGAAGGAACGGCGGGATCTCGTCGATAAATTCAAACATTTCTATGATGACCTTAGCCTCGATTCGTTAAGCGATTTGGGAGAGATTTATCATAAGGAGGTGAGCTTTGTAGATCCTGTCACTCAGGTGAATGGATTAGAGCATTTACACAGCTATCTCGAGCACGGGCTTGCGAACGTAACTTCATGTCACTTTGCGATCCATGAAGAAATGATTAATGCCAAACATGCGTTCGTGGTGTGGCAAATGCGTCTTCATCACGAGAAACTTGCCGGGGGTAGGGAGATTGTTGTTCCAGGAACCAGTCATCTCGTGTTTGCTGAAGATAGCCACAGTATTCGCCATCAAGTGGACTATTACGATCTTGGGTCCATGGTGTACGACCATGTACCGATATTAGGTTGGGCCTTGGGTAAAATTCGCAAACGTATGGTGGACTTCACATGATCTTAATTACCGGTGCAACCTCAGGTATTGGGCGCCAATTAGTGGAAGATTACACGAAGTCAGGCGCGGATGTGGTTGCCTGTGGTCGTAATCTGGAGAAGCTTGCGGGAGTGAAAGATGATTGCAAGGCCCATCAAGGGAAGGTTCTGACCCTCGCATTCGATGTCACCGATCGGGCGCAGACGACCAGAGTGCTCTCGGACTTTTTGCGTGAGCAGGAGATCACCGTTGCCATTTTAAATGCGGGTGTATGCGAATACATTGATGATCCTTTGCATTTTGATGCGGCCTTAGTTGAACGTGTATTCGCTGCTAATTTTTTTGGCGTGGTGTATTGCTTGCAGGCATTACTAGCGCGTATGCCTGTATCGAGCAAAATAGCCATCGTCGATAGCATGGCACGTCAGTTTCCCTTTGTCCGCGCAGAAGCATACGGCGCCAGTAAAGCGGCGATTCATTATTTTGCTCGTTCCCTGCAAGCCGATATAGGACAAAACGGTGTTCAGGTCATCACGATATCTCCAGGCTTTGTGAAAACGCCACTCACGGACAAAAATGACTTTGAGATGCCGATGCGGGTATCTGTCGAACACGCTTCCTTAGCGATACGGCGAGGCATCGCTAAAGGGAAATCACATATTGCCTTTCCTCGGCTGTTTGGAGGCATACTTTCTTTATTAGAACGCTTACCCCGAGGGATCCAAAACTACCTTGCAACACGTATGAAGCAGTCTTAATTGTCAGTGCTTTTCCCGTGATTTAGTTACGGGTTGGCGTGAGACACATACAAACGGTGTTTGGCTTCAGGACGATATATGAAAATTGCAGTTATTGGGGGAGGCGTCGCAGGAATCACCGCGGCCCATTTGCTGTCACAAAAACACGATGTGTTTTTGTTTGAGAAGAATAATTACGTGGGCGGACATACAGCAACCGTGGATGTGGACCTCGATGGACAGCGCTTTGCAATAGACACGGGCTTTATCGTGTTTAATGATCGAACTTACCCGCACTTCAAGGCTTTATTGAAGCAGAATCAGGTTGCCTGGAAAGATACGGAAATGTCGTTCAGTGTACAGAATCCAAATTCTGGTCTTGAGTATAACGGACATAGCCTTTGGACCTTGTTTGCGCAAAAACGTAACTTTTTGCGCCCTCGTTTTTACCGTATGCTGCGGGATATTGTGCGCTTTAACGATCAGGCGAAACAGGCATTTAGTAATCGCTCAGAAGCAGATTTAGCACAGCAGACCTTATCTCAATTTGTCGATGAACTCGCTTTGGGTCAGGAGTTTAGGCACAACTACCTGTATCCCATGTGTGCGGCAATTTGGTCGGCAAGTCTTAAGGAAGCGGCGAATTTCCCGCTGCAGTTTTTCTTACGCTTTTTCATGAACCACGGGCTTCTTAATATCAGTGATCGGCCTCAGTGGCATGTCATTGAAGGCGGTTCACGCTCTTATATTCCGGCATTAACCGCAGCCTTTGCCGATCGCATTCAATTAAATGCTCGCATTGCCACCGTCAGTCGATTGGATAAAGGCGTGGTCATAGTGCATAGCGACGGCCGCGAAGAAAATTTTGATGAAGTGATATTCGCGTGCCATAGTGCTCAAGCCTTGGCGTTGCTTGCTGATCCGTCATCGGAAGAGAAAGAAATTCTTGGTGGAATTCCATACCAAGATAACGATGTGGTCTTGCATACGGATATCTCGCAGTTACCGAAACGCAAAGCCGCTTGGGCCAGTTGGAATTACCTATTACCACAACACAAAGATGGGGAGCTTCACCCTGCCACGGTGACGTACAACATGAATATTTTGCAGGGAATCACGCACCCATCGAAAACGTTCTGCGTGACGCTCAATAATACCGCTGCGATTGATCCCAATAGGATCTTACGGCGATTTACCTACGCCCATCCGGTGTATTCCGTGGATTCATTTGCAAAACGGCAACGACGACTAGAAATTTGTGGTAAACGCCACACCCATTTTTGCGGTGCCTATTGGTACAGCGGCTTTCATGAAGACGGGGTGCGCAGTGCTGTAGATATCGCCCATCGCTTCGGCATAGAAGGGCCGGATGATGCGGGCAATGCTGCGCTACATCAGATGAAAGGCGCTGTATGAGTAAAGACATGTCTGAACAGGCTGCAGGGCACGGTATTTATTGGGGGAATGTTCGACACCGACGTTTTACCCCAAAATCCCACCGTTTTAATTATCGCGTGATGCAGTGGTGGTTTAACCTTGACGCCCTGGACGCTGCAGAGCGTCAATCCAAACTCTTGTCAACGAGTCACAAGCGCGCTTATTTTCGCTTTCATGAGCCTGATTACGTCCCCAGTGTACCGCGCAATGGCAGCATTGCCGATTGTCATACGCTCGCCGATGCGGTTCGTCACAAAATGGCGGAGTTAGCCGGGAAACCGGTAATAGGCACCGTGTTTTTCTTAGGAAATATTCGTACCTTTGGGCTCTTCTTTAGCCCTATTAACTGTTACTACCTGCGCGATAATCAAGGTGAGTTTCGCTATATGCTTGCTGAGGTAAGTAATACGCCTTGGAACGAACGGCATTATTATTTATTAGATCTTAGCGATGTGCGTGATCACGAGAAAGCGTTTCACGTCTCTCCCTTTAACCCGATGAATATGCGGTATCACTGGCGCCTCACGAAACCGTCGATGGATACCGGGAGCCCTTTACTCGTGCACATTGAATGCCACGTTGATGAGAAACATTTTGACGCCAGTCTTGCCTTAACCCGTGAACCATTGAACCAGAGTACGATTCGCAACGTATTTAGACGACACCCATTGATGATTTTAAAAATTCTCGGTGGGATTTATTGGCAAGCATTGAAATTATTGATCAAACGGGTGCCGTTCTATGGGCACCCGGGTAAGCCCAACAACAAAGTTTCAGATAACGGCGCGAACAGCCGCTCCAAGGAATCTTAGTATGAGAATGTCGCAAGGAAATACGGCTTTAATGGAATCCGGTGAAATGTCACGTATTGAGCGTTTCACTCGGCAGCTGTTGTTTAAGGTGTTAAATCAGCTTGCAGAAGGTGAGCTGCGAATTCTAGAACAAGGTGAGGAAGTAGGGCGCTTCGGAAAACGTGGTGCAAGCCCAGCAGCGGTGATTGATATTCAGTCCGCGGCCACCTATCGGCGTTTTCTGTTTGAAGGTGATATCGGCGCTGGCGAATCTTTTGTTGCGGGTGAATGGACATCCCCTGATCTTACGAAAGTGATTGAATTATTTGCGGCGAATTTGCATGTCATGGATCGCCTTGAAAAAAAGCTGGCTTGGTTGAGCTGGCCGCTCCAACGCATCACACATTTGCGTCGTAGAAATAGTAAAACCCGCGCCAAAGAGAATATTGCAGCTCATTATGACCTTGGCAACGAGCTCTATGAGCGTTTCTTGGATAGTCGTATGCAGTATTCAAGTGCGGTCTATCCGTCGCATGATACCACCTTGGAACAAGCGCAAGAGGCCAAGCTCGCGCGCTTGTGCGATATGCTCGCCCTCACGCCAGACGATCATTTGGTAGAAATTGGCACCGGTTGGGCCGGGTTGGCGATTTTTGCGGCCAAACACTATGGTTGCCGCGTAACCACCACGACCATCTCTGAAGCACAGTACCAACACGCGCAAATTCTTGTAAAACAGGAAGGCCTTGAAGATAAAATCACCCTTCTTAAAGAAGACTATCGAGATCTGCAGGGGCAGTACGATAAGTTGGTGTCGGTGGAGATGATTGAAGCCGTGGGCGCTGAATACATGCCTGTGTTCTTTAAAAAGTGTAACGATTTATTGAAACCCGGTGGCACCATGGTGCTACAAGCAATCACCATTGCAGATCAGCGTTTGGATAGTTATAACCGCAACGTGGATTTTATCCAGAAACATATCTTTCCTGGGGGGTATTTGCCGTCTGTGGAGCTGGTCAGTCGTATGTTCCGCAAGCATACGCAGCTTGTGATGCGGGAATTAACGGATATTGGATTTGATTATGCTCACACCTTACGCGATTGGCGGATTCGATTTAACCATCGAGCAGAGGAACTGAAGGCATTCGGTTACGATGACCGTTTCGCCCGCCTTTGGAACTACTACTTGTGCTATTGCGAAGGTGGCTTTTTACAGCGCACCATTTCGGCGGTGCAACTCAAGGCTACCAAAGCCTCCCACGCGAGCTAATATGAACCCACGCATTATCGCTTTTGTCATCTTTGATGGGGTGTGGTTAAGCGCCGTCTGGGGGCGTGATCCTTGGCTGTGGCTCACGGCGCTAATGATTGCTGTCATGTTTGCCGCTACCCCTGCCGCTCTATGGCGGCAACGCCGCGCCTTTATTGCTATTTTACTCGTGGGACTATTGGTGGAATGGCTCACCGTCCTATTCGGCGTGATTCAATTTACCGGAACCAATGGCATTCCTGCGTGGCTTTATCTGCTTTGGGTCGGATTCACTGGAATGGCCTTGGTGGTATTCGATTGGTTACACCGCCGTTACCTACTTGCGGCTATTGCGGGAGCAATATTTGGTCCCGTGACCTATCTTGCGGGTGCTCGCTTCGGCGCTGCAGAACTTCTTCTCCCCGTGCCTTGGGTGATAGCGGTTTACGCAATAGCATGGGCACTGCTCATGATATTTATTTCACGCTTGGTCAATCCAGAGGCCCTAAAATCCCGTAAGTAAGTTCATGGTGATTCGTGCGCTCGCGTTGCGTAGGAGGAATGATGAAACGTTGTATGGGGTTACTTGCTGTGGGTGTAACGATACTCTGCGCCTCGGGTACGGCACTTGCTTCAGATTATGGACGCTGTGCTGAACAGATGTGGGAAGCAGAGTACAGCCAGGTGGATTGGGAAAAGGTAGGGGAGACACGTCTTCGCGTTATGCTATTTCGTATTTACGACGCCCAATTATACACAGATACCGGCCGCCATTCTGATGCGCAAGCTGTTGCCTTACGTATCAATTACGGACGTTCCTTTACTGCCAATACCTTAGTGGATCAAACCCGCGATGAGTGGGAACGTATGGGCTATACGATTGATGAAGAGAAAAAATCTTGGCTCCAAGAGCTGGCGAAAATCTGGCCCGATGTAGAGCGTGGCGATTGTATTGTGGCCCATACCTTGGGCAACGGGACCACGTATTTTCATGGGGAAACAGGGTTACTTGGCTCTATCCAAGCAGACGGGTTCGCGGAACGATTTCTGGGGATTTGGTTGTCGGAAGATGCGCGTTTTCGCAGCAACCGTGATGAACTCGTTGGTGCTGCCAGCGAATAGGGTTGAATTATAAACAGGTTACAGCTGCGATGCAGTGGGAGTTCAGAATGAATAAATGGTGGTGGTTTGGGGCAGTTACACTATTTTTGAGCGCGTGCTCAACGCATATTTCTGATTATGAGCATGTGGAGCCGCGGCTTGCGCTTGATAAATTCTTTGTCGGTGAACTCGTGGCCTATGGAATGGTTCAAGATCGATCTGGAAAGGTGACGCAACGTTTTCGTGCAGATATTGTGGCAACGTGGGACGGTAACCAAGGGATTTTAGACGAAGTATTTTACTGGGATGATGGTCGCGAAGAAACGCGGGTTTGGGAAATCACCAAGACGGGTCCAAATAGTTATGAAGGCACTGCCGGTGATGTTGTGGGTACTGCGCGAGGAACCACTGCGGGTAACGCGCTACATTGGGTGTACCAACTAGAAGTACCTTGGCGCGATGGCACCATTGCCATTACGTTGGATGACTGGATGTTTTTACTGGATGACGACCGCTTGGTAAACAAAACCGAGATGCGCAAATTTGGTTTTCGTGTCGGTGAAATTACAATTTTTATTGAGCGTAAAGAATAGGAAAAAGTGAGTAGCCGCCGGAGCGGCTACTGAACTTAGGATGTTATTGCATTCCTCGTGGAAGGCGGGCCGCTGGTTGTTCTTCCAGCTTCTGTTTCCAAAGCTCTTTTGCGGTAAGGCCGCCACTGCTTGATTTCTTGGAGGTTGCCGGTTTGGCCTTGCTGCTCGCTTTCTTCGCTGCTGGGGCTTTTTTAGCGGCAGGGGCTTTCTTGGTTGCTGTTTCTTTTTTGGCTGTAGCGGCTTTCTTAGGCGCAGCCGCTTTTTTAGCTGCAGGCGCTTTCTTATCTACGGCAGCTTTCTTTCCGCCACCTAATGATTTCGCGTCCTTAGCAAGTTGAGCGAGGCGCACATTCTTGCCGCCATCAACACTATACCAGCCGTTGTTGTCTTCAATTTTGGGCTTTTTGCCGTTGGCTTTTTCGTAAGCCGCTGTAAAGTCGGCAAGCACCTGCTCTTTGTCAAGTTTGCTCATCGTTGTTTCCCTGTGTGGTAACATAGATTAATGTGTTTACAGTATTTTTATACCTAACTTTACGGCAACTGTCTAATCCATCGCCGTGTGGAACTCAGCATAAGAGGTGTTTTCGTGTTACGCACAGACGTCATTCGCTTACTTGATTCTTGGTTACAGCCTCAATTGATTCAGGATTATTGCCCTAATGGCTTACAAGTAGAGGGGCGAGAAGATATTCGTCATGTAATTACTGGCGTGACCGCAAGCCAAAACTTAATTGACGCAGCCATCCAAGCGGGTGCCGATACCTTGTTGGTTCATCATGGTTATTTTTGGAAAGGTGAAGATGCCCGTGTGATTGGTATGAAACAACGTCGCCTGAAGGCGTTGCTCGCCTATGATATGAATCTAATTGGCTATCATCTGCCGTTAGATATCCATCCTGACTTTGGCAATAATGCGGAAATGTTGCGTTTAATGGGTGCCGAAGAAGCTCAAGGCATTGTCGGTGTGAAACCCGATGGTATTTTAATGATGGGGACTTTGCCCGAGGCAAAAAGCGGCTATGAATTGGCCGATCAAATTGAAACATTGCTTGAGCGCACGTTGGTGGCGGTGGAACTGAGCGAACAACCTATTCGCCGTATTGCCATATGCACCGGCGGCGGTCAGAGCTTTATCGAACAAGCTGTTGCTGCTGGCGCTGATGCTTTTATCACCGGTGAAGTAAGCGAGCAAACCATTCACGTGGCCAGAGAATGTGGAATACAATTTTTTGCTGCGGGTCATCACGCCACAGAGCGTTACGGTGTGAGAGCGCTCGGTGAGCGTTTAGCCGCTGAAACCGATATTCAGGTAGACTTTCTTGATATGGACAACCCTGCTTAATGAGCTCTCGAGATCCTCAAGATCGCGCTTTTGCCACGGATGTGGATGAGTTTGATCGCAATATTTATGCCACCGGAAAGGGGAAAATTCGTGAGGCTGTACTCGCAGCAGACCTGAACGCTTTGATTCACAGTGCGCGTCCATTACGGGTGCTTGATATTGGCGCTGGGTTAGGGCAGGTCAACACCTGGTTTGCGGCAGCAGGGCATGAGGTGATCCACACGGACATATCTCAGGACATGGTGGACAAAGCAAAACTACGCCATCAGGCTCTGGGTCTATCGGAGCGGTATCACTATTACGTTGCGGATTTGCAATCCTTGGAGAGTATAGTTCCCGATCAAGAATTTGATGTGGTGCTGTGTCATGCAGTTTTGGAGTGGCTAGCCCAACCTTTCGCGGCATTACCTTTATTAGCAAAACGCGTCGCTGCAGGTGGTTGGCTATCATTGATGTTCTATAACGTTCATGCAAAACGTATGGCTAACATGGTGTATAGCAACTTTGACTATGTAGCCAACGACCTTCAAGTAAAGAAAAAAGTCCGTTTTAGCCCGAATCATCCGTTAGATCCTGGGGTTGTGTTGGCCCGTATGCAGCAGTTTCCGCTAACGCTATTTCGACATAGCGGGGTACGCTGTTTTCACGACTATATTCGCCCCCCAGAGTTTGACTTCGAGAAATTATTGCAGCTTGAGCTACGCTATCGTCACCAGGAGCCATATCGTGCGCTGGGACGCTATCAACACACGTTATTTAGAAAGGAGTATCGATGAACCAATCAACAACCAGTTCGCTCAAAGTGGCCTTTATTGGTATGGGCGTGATGGGCTATCCGATGGCGGGTCATCTCGCTCGTGCAGGCTATGAAGTTACCGTTTATAACCGAACGCAAGCCAAGGCAGACCAATGGGTGGCCGAATTCGGAGGTACCCGGGCGGATACACCAAAGGCAGCCGCAGACAACAAAGATGCGGTGTTCGTCTGTGTGGGCAATGACGACGATGTACGCAGTGTGATTTATGGCGATTCCGGCATTCTTGCTGGGTTAAAAAAGGATGCGGTATTGGTCGATCACACGACCGCATCAGCAGATTTAGCTCGGGAATTAGGCGAGGCCGCTGCGGGCCATGGAGCGGCTTTTCTAGACGCGCCTGTATCTGGAGGTCAGATTGGTGCCGAAAACGGCCAGCTCACGGTTATGGTGGGCGGTGCGGCCTCCGTGTTGTCGCGTGTACAGCCGTTAATGGATACGTTTTCCAAGTTTGTTGGGCTACAAGGTCCAGTCGGTAGTGGTCAGCTTGCGAAAATGGTCAATCAGATTTGTATCGCGGGTGTGGTTCAAGGGCTTTCCGAAGGCCTCGCTTTCGCCAAGCGCGCGGGACTGGATCCAGAGAAACTGGTGGATGCGATCAGCAAGGGCTCTGCAGGGAGCTGGCAGATGGAAAATCGTTCCCACACGATGTGGAAAGATGAATTCGAATTTGGCTTTGCGGTCGATTGGATGCGCAAAGATTTGGGAATCGCACTGGCGGAAGCAAACCGCAATGGCGCTCGTTTACCGGTGACCGCGCTGATTGACCAATTTTACGCGGATGTGCAGCAAGCCGGTGGTCGGCGCTGGGATACCAGCAGTTTAATTACACGACTCAAGTAACGAATGGGCTAGCGCCTGCTGCGTTTGGAAGCATGCGTAGATTAGCCATGTGAGATGCATAAAAAAACCCCGCTCTGAAGCGGGGTTTCGTGTTTTATTGGGACGTTGGAATTAACGCACACCCATACGGCGTAACGCCTGAGTTGTGAAGTCTGAGCGACGTGGAGTGATATCAAAGTTCATGAAATCACCTTCTTCGTTGGCTAGACCCAATACCAGGTAACGGCCATTGTTGAGGTCGTACAGCGCTTCTGCAGACATCCACGGAACGTCGTTTCCATAATATTGCACGTTATAGGCTTCACCTACGCGCCACAACTGACCACGACCGTCGTAATGGTCGATCACCGATGCGGTCCAAGTATCTTCGTCGATGAAGAAGTTACGCTTGGCATAAATATGACGCTCGCCATCTTTAAGTGTACCTTCAACAACCCATACCCGATGCAGTTCGTAACGAACGTAGTCTTGGTTCATGTGGCCAGGCTTAATGATATCCGTATAGCGAAGGCTATCGTCTAACAACTTATAGTTGTTGTACGGGATATACATTTCTTTCTTGCCGACTAGTTTCCAATCGTATTTGTCTGGAGCACCGTTGAACATATCGAGGCCATCGGAAGTACGAAGACCATCTGCTGCGGTACCCGGACCGTCGTAAGCAACACTTGGTGCCCGACGAACACGGCGCTGACCGGCATTATATAACCATGCGCGGCGAACTTCTTTTACTTGGTTGATGGTGTCATGTACCAACAGGATGTTACCGGTCTGCGATGCAGGGGCCAGAACTTCTTGTAAGAAGTAGAAAAGAATGTTGTCGTCTGCACGCTCATCGCGACCACCTTGCAGGTTTTCAGGCCATACGAGTTGCTCACGTAAACGTACCATTTCAAAGCGACCATTCGTTTGTACTGGGAATTGTCCCACAGTACGCTGAACGGCACCGCCACGATAACGCGTTAAGTGGTTCCAAATGACTTCCAATCCGGTTTCTGGAATCGGGAAGGGCACATAGCCTTGGAATCCGTCTAATCCAGACCCGCCTTCAACTAAGCTGGCATTGGTCGCATTCTGTTTTACGATATCGTAAATTTCTTGCGGATAAGCCGCTGTGCGACGTGTCTGGTAAATATTCATTTTGTACGTGTCATACCGTTCGAACATAGCGATTTGACCTGGGCTCAGGCGATCGCGATGCTCATCAAGGTTGTCACGGGTAATGGTGTAAAGAATTTCGTCATCCGGAAAAGGATTCTGCGGACGGCGTACGTCTTCACCAGGACGACTATATCCGCCTGTCCACTCCGGAATACGTCCATCAGCGCTTCCGGCACGCTCAGCGCCTAATGGAGTCAGATCTTGACCCAATCGCGCAGCTTCTTCTGCAGAAACTGCTGCACTGACGCTCGCAGAGACCAGCGATAACGCCATGACTCCAGCAGTAAGCATGATTTTCTTCATTGTCGTTGTCCTTAGTTCCTGTACGTTCTTTTAATTGGAACACCAGTCCGGAATTTAGTTCCGGATGGAGTTACACCTAAGCTACACCAAATTCTACTAAAATAAAATATGTAGAATTTTTGTATTAAATACTAGCGAATATAAGAAAAATTTGGCCTCAGGGGTTTTCAAACGCCCGTTAGACTATACAATCGGAAGAATAACAAAGAAAGGTCGGTTCGCCGATTAAAATTAAACGACTGGAGTAAATCTATGAAACGGATTGCGTTGGCTGGGCTGTTGACCGCCATCCTTGCTGGTCCCCAAGCATTAGCTGAGGACGAGGTAGAGCGTTACGATCCGCTATTCACACCAGCCCCACAGGCGCGTTTAGCGACCCAAGGGAAATTAGTTGGTTTAGAACAAGTGAATGGAAATTTTTATGCGGTAGGCGCACTTGGCACCGTCGTGAAGTATTACGCAGACGGCGACTGGGTACAGCGAGATATTCCCACTAGTGTTTTACTCACTGCCGTTCATGCGGTGGATCAGGAGCACCTTTGGGCGGTGGGTCATGAAGGCGTAATTCTGCAGAGCACCGATGGCGGGGTGACGTGGGAATTTCGCATGGATGGCCTTCAGTTGTTGGAGATGGAATACGAATGGCTGCAAGAACGTGAAGCATACTTTGAAGATGCTATCGCAGAAACAGATGATGAATACGAGCGGGAAGATCTCGAATTCCAGTTAGACGAATTAATGTTCCACATCGGTGGGGCGGAAATCCAGTTTGAAGTGGGCCCGACCAAGCCTTTTCTCGATGTACTCTTTTTAAACCGTGACATCGGTTTAGTAGTAGGGGCATACGGAACTATTTTGCGCACCACTGACGGCGGCGATACCTGGTCGATAAATACCGATGCCATTGATAACCCCGTGGGGTATCACCCCAACAAACTCGTGCTCGCAGCAGATGGCACCTTGGTGTTAGTGGGCGAAGCGGGATTGTTAGCGCGGAGCGACGATCAAGGGGAAACGTTTGAGATGTTAGATTCTCCTTACCATGGTTCGTTGTTTGGTGCGCTTTATGATCAGCAAAATCAGTTATGGGTGTATGGTTTGCGCGGTAATGTATTTGTGTCTGACAACGATGGTGAAACCTTTACCGATGTTCAAGTTAATACGCGCTATAACCTCAATAGCGGCACGGTGTTGGCGGATGGACGCGTTGTTTTGGTCGGTCACTCCGGTGTGATTGTGGTTATTGACCCCGATACGCTCGAAAGTACGCTTTATTCTCACGAAACCAACTCACCTCTCTCTGGTGTGCGTGAAAGCGCAGAAAATACATTAATCTTGGTAGGTCGCGCGGGTGTGCAAACCTTCCAACTGCCTGCACGTATCGGCCACTAAGGGGACATGGAACTCATGCAAGAACAACAAAACACTTCGACACATGGCAAAGCGTCTCTGGCTGAGAACCTGCTGTTTAAGTATCGTTTACTTTGGGTGTTGATTTTTGCGGGACTGACAGCATTTTTGCTGTATCACGCCGCACAAGTGCGCCCGGATGCATCCTTTCGTAAAATGATTCCAGCGAACCACGAGTTCGTGCAAAACTTCTTCAAATATGAAGATGATTTGGCCACCATGGGGAATGCCATTCGGGTGTCTGTAGAGACCACCGACGGCACTATCTTTGAAGCGGAATTCCAAGAACTTCTGCGTGAGGTAACCGACGAACTTTCCTTTGTGCGCGGTGTAAACCGCTCGGGAATGCGCTCGATTTGGACGCCTAATGTACGCTGGTCGGAGGTAACCGAAGAAGGGTTCGTCGGTGGCCCAGTCATCCCAGATACCTACGACGGTTCTGAAGAATCTCTGGAGCAATTGCGGCAAAACATATTACGCTCCGGCACCGTTGGTGATTTGGTGGCGAATAACTTCCGCTCGGCATTGATTTATGTGCCGCTGAACGAAATCGATCCAGAAACCGGTGAGCGCTTGGATTACCACGAGTTTGGCCAGCGTTTAGAACGGGATATTCGTGAGCGTTTTGAATCCGATACGATCAATATTCAGATCGTCGGCTTCGCCAAGGTCGTCGGCGATCTCATCGACGGCGCCATGTTGGTGGGCGGGTTCTTCATCCTCGCCATGTTTATTACGTTGGGGATGCTATTTTTATACAGTCGCTGTCTGCGCAGCTCCTTGGTGGTTTTGCTCTGTTCCATTGTTGCCGTCATTTGGCAACTAGGGATTATCAAACTTATCGGCAGTGGAATTAACCCATATTCCATGTTGGTACCGTTTTTAGTGTTTGCTATTGGGGTTAGCCACGGGGTGCAAATTATCAACGCTGTGATGGCCAATCGGGCCGATGGTGAAGATAAAATCAATGCGGCACGTTTGGCTTTCCGTGGCTTATATGTTGCAGGTCTTACTGCATTAGCATCAGATGCCATCGGTTTTACGACCTTGATGGTCATCGACGTTGAAGTGATTAAAGAGCTGGCGATAGCGGCCAGTATTGGTGTTGCGGTTATCGTACTGACCAATTTAGGGTTGTTACCGATTCTTACCTCGTACTTGGACGTTTCCAAAGGCGGCGTGGCGTATTTGCAGAAGGTACGCAAAGGATCCCATCCAGTGCTCACTTTATTTGGCCGCTTTACACAGCCAAAATGGGCCATGGGTGCCGTTGCCGTCGCTTTAATGATGACGGTGTGGGGAGTGTATCAATCCCAAAACCTACAAATTGGTGACTTGGATAGCGGCGCGCCTGAATTACGAGCGGACTCACGATACAATTTAGATAACGCATTCCAAGTCGAAAACTATAGCGCCAGCACAGATATCTTTGTGGTGATGGTGGAAACAGCGCCAGGTCAGTGTATCGACTATAAGAACATGGCACTTATGGATCGTTTCCAGTGGCATATGGAAAACGTACCTGGGGTGCAAAGCGTACGCTCAATTGTGTACGTGTCGAAGCTCGGTATGGCGGGTATCAACGAGGGGAACCTCAAATGGGGTAGCGTGAATCGCGATAATTTCGTGATTAATGCGTCTATTGGACAACGCCCAAGTGGTTTGTTTAATGGCGAATGTTCTATGGCCCCGGTGATTTTATATCTTAACGACCATAAAGCCGATACCTTAAACCGGGTGGTGGATGAAGTTCGTGCGTTTGCGTCACAGTTCCCAACTGAGGATGTGGAGTTTTTAATGGCCGCGGGTAATGCGGGTATCGAAGCGGCCACCAACAAGGTGATTGAAGACGCGCAGTTCCGTATGCTGATGTGGGTTTATGGGGTGGTCATCGCTTTATGTTTGATTACCTTCCGTAGCATTCGAACGGTTATTTGCATTGTGTTACCACTGATGTTTACCACGGTAATGAGCCAAGCTTTGATGGCAAAACTCGGCATCGGTGTGAAGGTAGCAACCTTGCCTGTGATTGCGCTTGGGGTCGGTATTGGTGTGGATTATGGTATTTATATCTACTCGAAGATCCGCGAAGCCTTGAATCAAGGAATGGAATTGGCCGAGAGCTATCTGTATGCCTTATCAAAAACAGGTAAAGCGGTTGGTTTCACCGGTTTAACCTTGGCTATTGGTGTGGCTACGTGGATGTGGTCGCCGATTCAGTTCCAGGCCGATATGGGCTTGCTATTAACCTTTATGTTCCTATGGAATATGCTCGGTGCGCTCATTCTAATTCCTGCGCTTGCATGCCTATTCCGGGTGGGCCCAAAATCAGAACCGAAGGCCTTAGGTAGTAATAATTAACCGTTACGGGAACCATGAATAGAAAACGCGGCCTCACGGGCCGCGTTTTTTTATGGGTCTGCGTAACATGTACCGACTTTTACTGTGAAGCTTTGCTACTGCGATTTGCTATAAGCTCGTTGCGTATTGATAGAGCGCTTTTAAGATGGCCATTTTATTCGGATCGCCTTCATGCTGGTGGGCGAGGTTCTCAATCTCCAACGCGTATTCTTCTAAGCTTAAGAACTCTTTGCTGCCGTGTTGCAAACGGTCCTGACAAAAGTGCCGCCACTTCTCCTGTTCGGGGCTAGATAGGGTAGTTGGAAAGTTGCGGGCGCGATAGCGAAATAGCAACTGCGGAATACGAGGATCATCAAATGGTAAATCCAACGCGGCAAGTTGTTCTGGCGCGGCATGGCTAATTAGATCCATGTGGCTGCGTGCTTGTTGGCTAAAGAAACCTCCGGAGTAAAGGGCGATGTCTACGTCCTGTTCGGTGTCGGAAAACTCCCGTTGGATAGTGGCCGCCTGCATCAAGAGATCGCGCAGGGGCGCGTTGGCTTGGAGTTGGTTGCGGCTGGTTTCTGCCAATTGCCGGTCAAGTCCAAAATTGGCAGCGCGGGCGTCACTGAGGGTCATGGGTGGGGCCAAAAATGGGCATTGATTAAGAGCGATAGTTACTAATCCTGGGCGTTCTTGATTGCCCAACTCGGCGCTGGGTGTCATCCATAATTGGTGAATCTCTTCGGCCGACATCTTGGCAAATTGATCAGGATCGCAATCGACGCGCCAAGCTACTAATTGGTTGGCTTGATGTGGGGAGTAGCCAAGAGGCATGACCCAACGTACGTAACCAGCCTCGGCACCGTAATGGCCGCTCACATGCACCAATAAGGTTTGTCCGGAGATCGCCTTATCGACAATGGCGCTCAGCTGCTTTTTGCGCCGAATATCAAAACAAAAATCATAGAGTTTAGGTTGGGCTGTTTTGATTTTCTTAGCTAACTCAATACTGGCATACACATCCGCCAGGGCATCATGAGCCTGGCTGTGCTCAATGCCGTTGGCTGGTGCCAGCTGGTCGAGCTTTAATACCACCCGACCATCCTCGTTTTCCGGCCATACTACGCCGTCTGGGCGCAGCGCCCAGGCTGCTCGCGTGAGCGTGAGTAAATCCCAGCGGGAGTTATCATTTTGCCAACTGTACGCATAAGGGTCGAGAAAATTCCGGTACAGCATAAATCGGGTCATTTCGTCATCGTAACGAATGTTGTTGTAGCCGCAGATGGTGGTTTCCCGTTGGGAAAACTCGCGTAAGATGCGACGGGCAAACTCCACCTCAGGTAAGCCACGCTGGTTTGCCGTTTGCGGCGTGATACCAGTAATTAAACAAGCTTGCGGATGTGGCAAGTAATCGGGCGAGAGTTGGCAGTACATGGAGAGCGGCTTGCCAAGGATGTTCAGATCCCGGTCCGTACGTATGCCGGCAAATTGCATCGGGCGGTCGGCACGGGGATTCACGCCACCGGCCTCATAATCGTGCCAATATATGGAAGCAGTCATGATTATTTTTATTCCATTAAACGGTAAAGGTAAGCATATCACCGCTGCAGACTTGTATGCGAGTTCTGGTCGTGTTCATAATGGTGTAATTAAGTTTTATCTTGCAAACTCAAACGATAAGAATCCCAGGAGAGAGCTATGACCATTCAGGCACGCATTTCACTAGTTGCTGCGGCACTACTCACTATAACCGCTTGTTCCGAAGCGCCAAACACTGAAACAGCAGGATACGGCGGCGCCAATGCGTCGGAACTGCCGCCTATTGGCATTGTTATTCATGGGGGGGCTGGAACCATCACCCGGGAAAATATGACGCCAGAGCGTGAAGCGGCCTTTACAGCTGCCTTAACCGCTGCGCTTGATGCCGGCTATGCGATATTGGAAGAAGGTGGTGACAGTATGGATGCGGTCATTGCAGCCATTCAACTGATGGAAGAAGAACCCCTATTTAATGCTGGCCGAGGGGCAGTCTACACCTTTGATGGGGGGCATGAACTGGATGCCTCATTAATGCATGGCGGAACTCTGGATGCCGGTGCGGTTTCTGGTGTTCGCACGGTTCGCAGTCCAATTGCATTGGCTCGGGAAGTGATGGAGAACAGCCGCCACGTTATGTTGAGCGCCGCCGGGGCGGAAGAATTTGCGGCAGAGCGTGGTTTAGAACTTGTCGATAATACGTATTTTAATACAGAGCATCGGTATGAGCAGTTGCAGCGTGCGCTCGAGTTACTCCGTGAGCAAGATCGTAGCGGTGATCACATTGCCCACGCAGACTGGGATCGCGCCTTTGATATGGGTACCGTAGGTGCTGTAGCCTTAGATCGCGCTGGTAATATCGTGGCTGGCACATCAACAGGCGGAATGACAGCGAAGCGCTATAATCGTATAGGAGACTCACCAATTATTGGTGCAGGAACTTGGGCAGACAATGCCAGTTGTGGTGTCTCAGCAACGGGCCATGGTGAATATTTTATTCGTTATAACGTGTCGGCTCAAATTTGCAGTCGGGTGAAGTATCTTGGCGAAACAATTGATGCAGCTGGGCGCTACGTGATTCACGAAGAATTGTTACCAGCGGGCGGTACCGGCGGGGTGATTATTATGGATGCACAAGGCAATGTAAGCATGCCATTTAACACCGAAGGGATGTACCGTGGCGCTCGGACGAGCCGGGAAGGTACCGTGATCGGGATTTATGCTGAAGAGGAGTAAACTATGCGGTCGATGAAAGTTCATGACTACATGAATCGGCATCCAGTGAAATTTACGCGTGAAATGCCGGTAGAAACGGCAGTCGCTATGCTTATTGCAGCGAGTCAAAGCGGCGGCCCTGTGGTTGACGACGATAAGCAAGTGATTGGTTTTTTGTCTGAACAAGATTGCCTAGCGATGATGCTTGAAGGAACCTATCACAAGGAGCAGTCGGCAACCGTTGCTGATTGCATGTCGAATGAGGTAGTCACGGTTAATTCCGATATGGCCATACTCGACTTAGCGCAGGAGTTAGGAAACAAACGACCGAAAGTCTATCCGGTGGTGGATTACGCGAAACAGCTCGTGGGTGTCATTAGCCGTACCGATGTGCTGCGGGCGATAGATTTGCACTTGCGGGACTCCTACGCCAATCATTAGTACGAAGCCGCATCAGGTGGACTAGACCTCTGATGCTTTTTTATCGTTGTCATAGGCGGAGGCTGACAGGTTTGTTAAACTTGTCAGCCTTTTTCTATCCAGAGTTAGTTCGATATTCATGTCAGATTTATCTCCTAAACCACTGCGGCCCATTGAGTTTCCTGCACAGCTTCCTGTTGTTGCGGAAAAAGAACGTATTCTAGCGGCGATTCGTGACCATCAAGTGGTGGTATTAGCGGGAGAAACTGGCTCTGGGAAAACCACACAATTGCCCAAAATGCTGTTGGAAATGGGCTTTGCTGAACATGGCTTGATTGGCCATACGCAACCACGCCGACTGGCGGCGCGCTCCGTGGCAAAGCGCATTGCCGAAGAACTCAAAGAGCCTTTAGGACAACGTGTCGGCTTTAAGATCAGATTTCAGGATGAATCGTCAGAGCACACCGCCATTAAGTTAATGACCGATGGTATCTTGCTCGCTGAAATGCAACGGGACCGGCTACTCAAGCGCTATAGCGCTATTATTATCGATGAGGCCCATGAGCGTTCATTGAATATCGATTTTCTACTCGGTGTATTGCGCCAACTGATCGATAAGCGTCCGGATCTGAAAGTGATTATCACCTCGGCGACCATCGAAACTGAGCGCTTTTCCAAACACTTTCGAGATGCTCCCGTTATTGAAGTCAGTGGCCGTACATTCCCGGTTGAAGTGCGCTATCAACCGCTCTTGGATAGCTCCAGCTCAGATGGTGAAGTCGATATCTATCAGGGGATCTGTGATGCATCTGCACAGCTGATGAAAGAAGGTCCCGGGGATATTTTGGTGTTTCTAAGTGGTGAGCGGGAGATTCGCGATAGCGCGGATGCTCTGCGTGAATTTCACCAAGATAGCCGTGAATCCCTTGAGATTGTTCCTTTGTATGCGCGTTTAAGTGCCAATGAACAGAACCGTATTTTTCAACCTGCCCAAGGACGGCGTATTGTGTTGGCCACTAATGTCGCCGAAACATCTTTAACCGTACCTGGTATTCGATATGTGATTGATCCTGGGACGGCTCGTATTTCTCGGTACAGTTATCGCACCAAAGTACAGCGCTTACCTATCGAGAATATATCCCAAGCCAGTGCCAATCAGCGGGCAGGGCGATGTGGTCGGGTAGGGCCAGGGATCTGTATTCGTTTATATAGCGAAGATGACTATCAGCAACGTCCGCCGTTTACGGACCCAGAAATCCTGCGCACTAACTTGGCCTCGGTTATTTTGCAAATGGCCACGCTGAAACTTGGCGATATTCGCAAATTCCCGTTTTTACAGCGGCCTGATGAACGTTTTATTAATGACGGCATGCGTCTTCTCGATGAACTTGGCGCGATGCAGAAGGGGGGCCGCAAAGGTCCACGCAGGCTGACGGCGATTGGTCGTTCGCTAGGACGACTCCCTATTGATCCCCGTTTAGGACGTATGGTCGTGGCGGCTGAAGATTTTCATTCGGTGCGAGAAGTATTAATTATTACTGCCGCATTGAGTATTCAGGACCCCCGCGAGCGGCCCCATGATAAACAGCAAAAAGCCGACGAATTACACAAGCGCTTTATGGATGAACGTTCAGACTTTGTCGCTTGGTTAAAGCTTTGGAACTACTTGCAAGAACAACAACACGCCTTGTCGTCGAGTCAATTCCGGAAACAATGCAAGCAAGACTTTATTCACTATCTGCGGGTGCGAGAATGGCAGGATGTGTATGCGCAGTTACGCCAAAGTGTGCGTGAACAAGGTATTCGCATTAATGACGAGCCAGCTACATACGAGCAAATTCATCAGGCCATTCTAACCGGACTGCTTTCCCAAATCGGTCAGAAAGATGAGAAGCATCAGTATGTCGGTGCGCGACAAACGCGATTCTTTATTTTTCCGGGTTCAGGTTTATTTAATAAAAAGCCAAACTGGTTGATGAGCGCGGAGCTTGTCGAGACGAGCAAACTGTATGGCCGTTATGTTGCACGTATCGAACCGGAATGGATTGAGCCCGTGGCCCAGCATTTGGTGCGGCGAAACTATCATGAGCCGCGCTACAGCAAAAAGCGTGGGGCCGTGGTGGCAACGGAACAGGTTACTCTTTATGGCTTACTGATTGTGCCCGGGCGCACGGTTCATTACGGGAAGGTCGATCCTGTCGTTGCTCGCGAGGTATTTATTCGTGAAGCCTTAGTGCAAGCACAGATGAAACAACCGCCGGCCTTTTTGCAGCGCAATTTAGCGTTAATTCAGGACGTCCGAGAGTTAGAGGAAAAATCTCGGCGGCGCGATATTTTAATTGACGAGGAGGCCTTGTTTCAGGCCTACGAAGCGCACCTACCATCCGATATCTACGATGATCGTGCGTTGCTGCATTGGTTAAAGAAGTCACAGAAAGCGGATCCGAAGGTATTGCACTTTAGCCGCGAGCAATTAATGCAACAAGACGCAACCCATGTGACGTCGTTGGATTATCCTGACCAATGGGTGCAAGGGCGCTTACGTTTACCGCTCACCTATGTATTTGAGCCTGGACACCAAGATGATGGCGTGTCAGTGGACATTCCGCTGCCCATGCTGAATCAAGTCACGCCGGTGGGCTTTGATTGGCAGGTACCCGCGCTGCGCGAAGACTTGGTGACTGCCTTAATTAAGTCGCTACCGAAGCAGTGGCGGCGTAATTTTGTTCCGGCGCCAAATTATGCTCGAGCCTTCTTAGAAAGTGTCGACACTACCCTTGTGGCAAGCGAAACATCGATGATCATGGCCATGACACAGCGCTTTAAGCGCATGAGTGGTATTGAGGTCCCCGCGGATGCATGGCAGCTCGAGAGCATACCGGTCCACCTGCGCGTGAATTTCCGCGTGCTTGACGAACAAGGGCAGGTGATTGCCCGAGACCGTGATTTAAGGCATTTGCAACAACAATTGCAGCCTACATTAACAAAAACCCTTGTGGAGACCGCTGGCGATGACGTGGAACAGGAGGGATTAACGGATTGGTCATTCGGTGACGCCCCGAAACCTGTTGAGAAACAGCGTGGTCGTTTCTCGATACACGCCTTCCCGGCACTTAAAGATGAAGGTAAGTCGGTCGCAATACGAGTATTTGATAATCAAGCAGACGCCGAACGTGCTCATCGTCAGGGATTGCGTAAATTGGTTCTGCTACAAATTCCATCACCCGTAAGCTATTTACGAGAAAAGCTGCCAAATAAAGCGAAGCTAGCCCTGTATTTTAATCCTTGGGGGCAGGTTGAAGCGCTGATTGAAGATTGCATGTTGGCAGCCATTGATAGCCTTATTGGGGATACTGAACCAAGAAATGAAGACGAGTTCCGCGTACTCACACACAGAATCCGTGCAGAGCTTAATGAGCGAACTTTGTTGATTGCACGCCAAGTAGAACGCTGTTTATTGTTGAGTTATCAGGTGCAAAAACAGCTCAAGGGTAAGATCCCGTTACCCTTGGTAAATTCGTACAACGATGCAAAAGCACATTTGCAGCGCCTGATTTATCCGGGTTTCGTGAGTGATTTTGGTGAGCATCGCCTTGCGGACACGGAACGTTATTTAAAGGCTTTGGCCCAGCGTGTAGAAAAGCTCCCCGTAGATCCAAATAAAGATCGTCTGCGCTGTTTGTTGTTTGAAAAATTGGAAGGACGCTGGCAGGAACTCCTGAAAAAGATACCAAAGGGAGATCCTGTACCTGAAGGCTTACAAGATTTCCGTTGGTACCTTGAAGAGTTTCGGGTGTCGACCTTTGCCCAGCAATTAGGTACGCGCTTCCCTGTGTCGGAGCAGCGCTTAAAACAGCGCCTTGATGAACTCGAATCTGAGCTTAAGCGTGTGTAGACATCACAATTTACGGCTGCAGTTGAGCGTCCAGTTGTAGCCAGTGCGTTGCCACATGAGTGCGGTAAACGCATAGAACAAGGACATCAACAGGGATACATTCCAGGCTGCGGCGTTCTCCATAGCACCAGACCAGCTTAGATCTAAGGTTTTCACCGTGAGTTGGACCATGGCGATCAACCAGGCAATGATAATCAGCAGCGCTTGACCGTTTAGGCAACGGGTGAGATAGCTATCAAGTTGTCCCGAGACACGATGTAACCAGTGAATACTAAACATCTGAGCTAGGGCAGTGAAGGCGAAATAGAATAAAATCCCTTGTTCTCGCATAAAGCGATAGAAATCACCTTCCGTCCCCAAAAAATCCACGTATAGGACGAGAAACAGAGCGCCTATGGACCCACTGAACAACACATGAAACGGACGTTTTCCGGTGATTTGCCGGAGCCAATGATAATGCAGATACCAAAATGCCAGTAAGAAGACGGCTATCGGCATCATGAGTCCGCGAAACAGAAAGATTGCACTGCCTAAGCGTGCTGCCCGACTAATTGAGGTGCACCCGTGAATGTAGGGGATACATTCAAACGCAACGCCTTCTATACGCCCGATCAGGTAGGCGCCGTTGGCCGCAATAATGGGTATGATAAAAACGATCCAAGCTATGTGCTTGGGCTGCATGGTATCTCCTAATGGTTGTAGTGCCGGCGCCAGGTCGCCGTTCTTTGATTAATATATGTGGTCCATCCATCTAAATGGGCAATCAAATCAGAGTTATCGAAACTATTGCGATAAGAAAAGCTCGCCCCGGACGTAAAGCGCGAACATTGGTTGAGTAGTCCATTCCAACGCTGAGTGTAGGTGTTTTCTTCTTGCGCCACATACAGAGCATACTGGCGTGCCTGATTAATCTGTGCAAGGGCTGGCGAAATTACATTGTTAAAACAGGTATCGTACGATGAACTTGCTAAACAGCTGTTGATATTTCGGTCAAAGGGTTCAACATGCTGCCAAGCCGAATCCACATAACGATCACTTTGGTTGTGAATCTGGCTCATGCGTTGATTGCCATATAACTGCTGTAAGGTACGGGTTTCATTTTGGCAGTGCGTAACCTCACGATTATACACGCCTTGATCAAAGCATTGCTGTTGAGCCCAAGAATCATTTGGATAGCGGTTATAGCATTCAGAGGCGAGGCTATAGTTGGCAGCGTCCGTTGCATCACATCCATTAAGAAAAAATAAGGCGCTTAGGGTTATTCCAACAGGGATAAGTGATGTGTGTTTCATATGGACCTCAAGTGAATCAATCTGATCAAAATATAATCAGCATTTGTATTTTCGCAAAGTAATTTCTCAAGCGGTTTCATGTTCTTGGACGCTTAACAAATATTCACGCTCGATTGTCGACAATACGGGTTCGGTTTTCTTGAAAATGTCATATATCAGGCGTATTATTGCAGTCCCTTGAGAATCGGTGTCGACAATCAATGACTTACGCTCCCACTTGGAAATCACCTATAACCAGTTCCGATCGCGTGCTTTTTGAAATCCAGCGCGCCATCGTCGAAGGTGAGATCCCTGCAGGTAGCAAAATCAGTGAGCCGGAATTGGCCCGTCGATTTGCAGTGAGTCGCGCGCCATTGCGAGAGGCATTGGCGCGTCTTGAACGTTGTCATTTAATTGAACGAACACCGAATGCTGGCGCCCGTGTTGTGACCTTGTCGCTTGAGGGCCTGCTGTCGTTGTATCAATTACGCGAAGAGCTTGAAGGCTTAGCCTGTCGATTAGCGGCAGAGCATATGCCCCAGCAGGAAATTGAAGAAATGCAGGCCTTGTTGAACAAGCACTTGCAAAGCCAACGAGTTCGCGAAGGCGAGAGCTATTACCAAGAAGCTGGTGATTTGGATTTTCATTATCGAATCATCCTGGGTAGCAAAAATCCGTATTTAATTAATATTCTCTGCGATGAACTCTATTTTTTAGTACGCATGTATCGAGTACAAATGGGCATGAATGGTCCACGAGTCTCTCGGGCATTTGACGAACACAAAGCAATTCTCCAAGCTATCGCTAATCGCGATGGCGAGTTAGCCGATTTACTGATGCGTCGACATATCGGTGCATCACGTCGAAATATTGAAATTCAACTGGAAACCAAAAGGAACTCCCATGAACCGAACTGAAAGTGCAGGCGCGAAACTGCGTCAAGCCATTGCCGACAACCAACCGTTACAGATCGTGGGTACCATTAATGCGTATACCGCCATGATGGCTGAACGTGTCGGACACAAAGCCCTATACTTATCGGGAGCAGGGGTTGCCAATGCGTCTTTTGGATTGCCTGATTTGGGAATGACATCGTTAAACGATGTGTGTGAAGACATCCGCCGCATTACCGGTGCCACGGATTTGCCATTGTTGGTGGATGCCGATACGGGCTGGGGCGGTGCCTTTAATATTGCTCGGACCGTGAAAGAAATGACCCGGGCTGGGGCCGCCGGTTTTCATATTGAAGACCAAGTGGCGCAAAAGCGTTGTGGTCACCGACCGAATAAAGAAATTGTTTCCCAAGGGGAAATGGTGGATCGGGTGAAAGCGGCAGTAGATGCGCGAATCGATGACCAGTTTTTAATCATGGCGCGCACTGATGCCTTGCAACAAGAAGGTTTGGAAGCAGCGATTGAACGTGCACAAGCTTGTGTCGACGCTGGCGCTGATGCCATCTTTGCCGAAGCGGTGCACACCCTTGAGCAATATAAAGCCTTCACCGACGCACTGAATGTGCCAGTATTGGCGAATATCACTGAATTTGGCGCTACACCCTTGTTTAATCGCCGTGAATTGGCAGAAGTCGGGGTAGAAATGGTGTTGTACCCATTGAGCGCCTTCCGAGCCATGAACAAAGCGGCGCTAAACGTGTATGAAAATATTCTGGCCACAGGTGATCAGAAGGATGTTGTCGACACAATGCAAACCCGTGCCGAGCTCTATGATTTCTTGAATTATCACGCATTTGAAGAAAAGCTCGACGCGCTTTTCACAAAGAAATAAGCATTTTTTGAATTTGACAGTTAAGGAGTGAGACATGGTTGATAAGAAATTAGGTGGCGCAGGTTTGCGCGGTCAAGTCGCAGGACAAACAGCATTATGTACCGTTGGCCAAAGTGGCTCAGGATTAACCTATTACGGCTATGATATTAAAGAGCTTGCCGATAAAGTGAGCTTTGAAGAAGTCGCCTATCTGTTAGCCCACGGCGAATTACCGAACAGCGATCAGCTGATCGCCTACCGGGGCCGTCTGAAAACCCTACGTGGCCTGCCGCAAGCGCTAAAAGATGTGCTTGAGCGTATTCCAGCTGACGCCCATCCGATGGATGTCATGCGAACTGGTTGCTCATTCTTAGGTAACTTGGAAGGGGAAGAAGATTTTAGCCAAGCGGACGACAAAATTGAGCGTCTGATCGCCGTATTTCCAAGTATTCTGTTGTATTGGTATCGCTTTAGTCACGATGGTGTGCGTATCGAAACAGAAACTGATGACGAGTCAGTTGGCGCCCATTTCTTGCATTTATTGCATGATAAAAAGCCGTCTGATCTGCACGCGGCTGTGATGAATACCTCGTTGATTCTTTATGCAGAGCATGAGTTTAATGCCTCTACGTTCACTGCTCGCGTGTGTGCGTCGACCTTATCGGATATTTTCTCTTGCGTCACTGGAGCCATTGGTTCTTTACGTGGGCCACTGCATGGCGGTGCCAACGAAGCGGCGATGGATCTGATCCAAGGTATGAAGGATCCAGACCACGCTGAGAAAACCTTGATGGAAATGCTCGCACGCAAAGAAAAGATCATGGGCTTTGGCCATGCGGTGTACCGTGAATTTGATCCGCGCAACGACATTATTAAAGGCTGGTCGGAAAAATTAGCTGACGAGTTCGGTGATCGTCGTTTGTATGATGTATCTGTTCGCTGTGAAGAAGTCATGTGGCGCGAGAAGAAACTGTTCCCGAATGCCGATTTTTTCCATGCGTCGGCTTATCACTATATGGGCATTCCAACCAAACTTTTCACGCCTATTTTCGTTATGTCGCGGGTTACGGGCTGGACAGCACATGTGAAAGAGCAACGGGCTAACAACCGCATTATTCGCCCAAGTGCCGATTATACTGGACCAGCACCACGCTCAGTTCCCGCATTAAACAAACGGTAAGAGAGCTATGAATACTGAATATCGTAAACGCTTACCTGGCACGAATCTCGAGTATTTCGATACGCGAGAAGCCGTGGAAGCGATTCAACCGGGGGCTTATGCCAAGCTCCCATATACATCTCGGATTCTGGCAGAGAACTTGGTTCGCCGCTGTGATCCTGACATGCTCAGAGAAAGTTTACTGCAGTTTATTGAGCGCAAACGTGATCTGGACTTCCCGTGGTTTCCAGCGCGGGTGGTGTGCCACGATATTCTCGGTCAAACTGCCCTTGTTGATTTAGCAGGATTACGCGATGCGATCGCCGCTGAAGGCGGTGACCCAGCAAAAGTAAACCCCGTGGTGCCGACGCAATTGATCGTGGACCACTCATTGGCGGTAGAACATGCGGGCTTTGATAAAGAAGCTTTCGAGAAAAATCGTGCCATTGAAGACCGCCGAAACGACGATCGCTTTCATTTTATTAACTGGACCAAAACCGCGTTTAAAAACGTGGATGTGATCCCGCCAGGTAACGGCATCATGCACCAAATCAATCTGGAGAAAATGTCTCCAGTGGTGCAAGTACGTGATGGTGTAGCCTTTCCTGATACCTGCGTAGGTACCGATAGCCATACCCCGATGGTGGATGCCTTGGGCGTTATTTCTGTGGGTGTGGGTGGTTTAGAAGCGGAAAGCGTCATGCTCGGTCGTGCGTCATATATGCGCTTGCCTGATATTATTGGTGTTGAGCTTACCGGAAAACTCCAACCTGGAATTACCAGTACCGATTTGGTGTTGGCAATTACTGAGTTTTTGCGTCGAGAGCGTGTTGTGGGTGCCTATCTGGAATTCTTCGGTGAAGGGGCTGATGGGCTTTCCATTGGTGATCGCGCCACGATTTCAAATATGACCCCAGAATATGGTGCTACTGCGGCCATGTTCTATATCGATCAGCAAACAATCGATTATTTAAAACTGACCGGTCGTGAAGATGATCAAGTTGCCTTGGTAGAAACTTACGCCAAAGAAACTGGCTTATGGGCGGATAGCTTAAAAACAGCCGACTATGAACGAGTTCTGACGTTTGACTTGAGTCGTGTTGAGCGCAACTTAGCTGGTCCTTCGAACCCACATGCATTGTTACCTGCGCGGGAGCTGACCAGCAGGGGTATTGCTGGTAAATGGGAACAAGAAGACGGCAAAATGCCTGATGGTGCCTGTATTATTGCGGCGATCACTTCGTGTACCAATACCAGTAATCCACGCAATATGATTGCGGCGGGCTTAATAGCCCGTAATGCCAATAAACTCGGATTAACCCGCAAACCATGGGTAAAAACCTCGTTGGCGCCGGGCTCAAAGACAGTAAAAATGTATTTGGAAGAAGCCAACTTATTGCCGGAGCTCGAAGAACTAGGCTTTGGTGTCGTTGGTTTTGCCTGTACGACCTGTAATGGTATGAGTGGTGCCCTTGACCCGCTTATCGAGAAAGAAGTTGTGGAGCGTGATTTATACGCCACTGCGGTACTTTCGGGTAATCGGAACTTTGATGGCCGCATTCATCCTTATGCAAAGCAAGCTTTCTTAGCATCACCACCTCTGGTTGTGGCGTACGCCATTGCTGGGACCATCCGCTTTGATATCGAAACTGATGCTTTGGGCATTGATGCTGAAGGTAATCCAATTACCTTGAAGGATATTTGGCCAAGCGATGAAGAAATCGATGCCATCGTGAAGCAAGCGGTAAAACCAGAACAGTACAAGAAGACCTATGATCCTATGTTCAATCTGAGCGTAGATTATGGTGAGTCTATTAGTCCCTTGTATGACTGGCGCCCCCAGAGCACCTATATTCGTCGTCCGCCTTACTGGGAAGGAGCCTTGGCGCACAAGCCCACCCTAAAAGGAATGCGTCCGTTGGCGGTATTAGGTGACAATATTACCACTGACCATCTGTCACCATCGAATGCCATTATGCGCGACAGTGCGGCCGGTGAATATTTGGCAAGTATGGGCGTTCCAGAAGAAGACTTTAACTCCTATGCAACGCACCGTGGCGATCATTTAACCGCACAACGTGCCACTTTTGCGAACCCAAAACTCTTTAATGAAATGGTGTTGGAAGACGGCAAGGTGAAGCAGGGTTCACTGGCGCGAATTGAGCCGGAAGGCAAAGTCGTGCGTATGTGGGAAGCTATTGAAACCTATATGGATCGTAAACAGCCGCTGATTATTATTGCGGGCGCTGATTACGGCCAAGGCTCTTCGCGGGATTGGGCTGCCAAAGGCGTTCGGTTAGCCGGTGTCGAGAGTATCGTGGCTGAAGGATTTGAGCGTATTCACCGCACCAATTTAATTGGTATGGGGGTGATGCCGCTTGAATTTGAGCCAGGCACTACACGTAAAACCTTACATATTGATGGCACGGAAGTGTTTGATGTAGAAGGTGAAGCGGCGCCAGGGGCTACATTAACCCTAGTGATTCACCGCCATAGCGGTGATGTCGATAAGGTTCCAGTGAAGTGTCGTTTGGATACCGCAGAAGAGCTGGAAATCTATTCCGCAGGTGGCGTTTTACAGCGCTTTGCAAAAGATTTCCTACAATCTGAGGCATAATTGATGAGCGTTGTAGCCCAAGTGAAAATTCCCGCCACCTATATGCGTGGCGGGACAAGTAAAGGCGTGTTCTTTCGGCGCGATCAACTTCCCGACGTTGCTCAGACGCCTGGGAAGGCGCGAGATGCGTTACTGCTGCGAGTGATTGGCAGCCCTGATCCCTATCAAAAACAAATTGATGGGATGGGCGGCGCCACATCGAGCACCAGTAAAACGGTCATCGTGTCTGCTAGTGAGCAGCCAGAGCATGATGTGGACTACTTGTTCGGACAGGTATCTATTGACAAAGCTTTCGTAGATTGGAGCGGTAACTGCGGCAACTTGTCTGCGGCAGTGGGGCCTTTTGCCATCCATGCCGGATTAATTCCGGCGGATCGCATTCCAGAAAATGGCAGCGTTACCGTGCGTATTTGGCAGGCTAACATCGGTAAAACCATTGTTGCCCGTGTACCTATATGTAATGGCGAAGTGCAAGAAACAGGTGATTTCGAGCTCGATGGCGTTACATTCCCAGCGGCGGAAGTTCCCGTGGAATTTATGGATCCGGCCGCCGACGATGGCGAGAGTGGCTCTATGTTTCCTACGGGGAATCTTGTAGATGAGCTTGAAGTTCCCGGTTTAGGGCGCTTACAGGCCACCTTTATCAATGCCGGTATCCCGACGATTTTCGTGAATGCCGATAGTATTGGATATACCGGTACGGAACTGCAGGGCGCCATTAATGAAGATCCCAAAGCGTTGGCGATGTTCGAATTGATTCGTGCCCATGGTGCGATGAAGATGGGCCTAATTCATGATCTTAGCGAAGCGGAATCACGTCAGCATACACCGAAAGTCGCATTCGTTGCCGGCCCGCAAAGTTACACCACCTCCAGTGGTAAAGCAGTGGCTGCAACGGATATCGATTTAGTGGTACGGGCGCTATCCATGGGTAAGCTACACCATGCCATGATGGGTACCGCGGCTGTGGCTATTGGTACCGCAGCGGCGGTTCCAGGCACGCTTGTCAATCTCGCGGCCGGTGGTGGCGATCGTACGGAAGTGACCTTCGGCCATCCCTCGGGCACTTTGCGTGTCGGTGCGGAAGTCGCGCAAGTGAACGGGCAGTGGACGGCGACCAAGGCGCTAATGAGTCGTAGTGCACGGATTTTGATGGAAGGTTGGGTGCGTATTCCTGGTGACTCGTTCTGATGCTTTGTCCTTGTGGCTCAATCCGCAGTTATGAGGAATGTTGCGAGCTTTATCATAGGGGTGCTGTAGCGCCAACACCGGAGCAACTGATGCGCTCCCGTTACAGTGCCTTTGCGTTAGGGATGGCAGATTATTTATTGCGGACATGGCATACCAGTACCCGTCCGCGATTAGATTTGCGCGATAATCCCGAATGGGTGCGACTCGAGGTGTTAACCTCGGGTCATCAGGGTGATCAAGGTCATGTGCATTTTCGCGCGTTCTATCGCAGTGGCGGTGAACTTGGAATGCTTGCAGAAGAGTCATATTTTGTTCGCGACAACGGAGTTTGGTATTACGTGAGCGGCAAACACAGCGGATAGTGCTGCGTTGACTATAATTGACTATAAAAAAGGCCCGCTACGATTTGAGCGGGCCTTTTGCTATTCGGGGGTCTCGCAGATGTTTAGCTGTAGTTATGACGCGTTTGCGTAAAGACCGAGGTTTGCTTTTGCGTAAGCTTCAAATTCGGTACAGCCACCCACATGTTGCTCGTCGACAAAGATCTGCGGCACCGTGAGTACCGGCTTGCCAATGGTTTTTTCCAGATCCGCTTTGCTGATACCTTCTTTCATCATATCAACGTAACGATATTCGAAATCATCTCGCTCTTTTGAAAGTTTTTCGGCGATCTGTTCTGCGCGTACGCAGAATGGGCAGCCAGGGCGTCCAAAAATAACTGTTAACATCCAATACTCCTCAAGGCCTTACGGCAATCTAAATCTGGCGCGAAGTATGCCAAAACCTAGGCATAAAGTGAAATCGATTAAAACGATACCCCCGTTCGGTTCCGAATTACTTATGCTCAAGCTCGAGATCGGAAGTAGGGTGACATACGCAGGGGAGAATATCCCCGGATCGAACATAGGCGAGAGGTTCGGTAGCATACTGAATACTGCCACTCACTAGCTTTGTACGGCAGGCTCCGCAGAAACCATTGCGGCAATGATATCTGGCTTCGAGTCCGGCTGCTTCCATAACCTCAAGCAAAGAGGTCGGGGCATCAGCCTCGACCTCTGTGTCTATGTCTTCGTTAATACGAATGCGAAACCGAGTCATGATGGTTACAGATCGAAATCTCCGAAATCGTCAACGCTCACTTGGCTGTCTATCTGACCCACGAGGTAGGAGCTGATCTCTGCTTCCTGTGGAGCCACTTGCACGTTGTCGGACACGAGGTATTTATTCATCCACGGCAGTGGATTGTTCTTTTGCTCATACTCGGGCTCAAAACCAATGGCCTGCATACGCAAGTTGGCAATGTACTCGACGTACTGACAAAGAATTTGTTCGTTTAAGCCGATCATGGAGCCATGCTGGAACAAGTACTTAGCCCAGCCTTTTTCTTGCTCGACTGCTTTGCGGAAGATATCAAGGGCTTCCTCACGACACTCTGCGGCAATTTCTTGCATTTCCGGGTCGTCTTCACCGTGTTGCCACAGATTGATAATATGTTGGGTGGAGGTGAGATGCAGGTTTTCATCCCGTGCAATTAAGCGAATAATTTTCGCGTTACCTTCCATGAGCTCTCGTTCTGCAAACGCAAAGGAGCAGGCAAAACTTACGTAAAAACGAATTGCTTCGAGGGCATTCACTGAATTAATACACAAATAAAGCTTTTTCTTTAGATTACGAATGTTTACGTAGTAGGTTTCCCCATCTAAAGTTACTTCACCTTCGCCGTAGGTTTGCCATAACTGCGTATGGAAAATCAAATCGTCGTAGTACTTCGAAATATCCGTCGCACGCTTTTGAATTTCTTCGTTATTCACGATGTCTTCGAACACGGAGCTGGGATCACTAAAGAGGTTCCGCAAAATGTGCGTATACGAACGTGAGTGAATCGTTTCTGAAAACGCCCAGGTTTCAATCCAGGTTTCTAATTCCGGTAAGGAAACGATAGGAAGTAGGGCGATATTCGGGCTTCGACCTTGCACCGAATCAAGCAATGTTTGGTACTTCAAATTAGAAATGAAGATATGCTTTTCGCTGTCAGACACTTTCTGAAAGTCGACCCGATCCCGGCTCACATCCACTTCTTCAGGACGCCAGAAAAAGCTCAATTGTTTTTCAATCAGTTTCTCGAAAATCGGGTGCCGCTGTTGATCATAGCGGGCGACATTCACGGAGTTGCCGAAAAACATCGGCTCCCCCAGTGGATTAGCGTTGGTCTGATTAAATGTGGAATAACGCATGATTACCTCAAATTTTACATGCGCCGCCAGCGCAATCATCGTCTTCTTCAATGACAGCAGTGACAGCTTCGCCTTGCTTGGCGCTTTCTTCGAGTTTCTTACGGATACTGGCACTCATATCGATCTGGCTGTCGGAAGCACCATCACGGGTGTTGTGATAATACATGGTCTTCACGCCCAGCTTGTACGCATACAACAAATCTTGTAATAGCTGCTTCATGGGCACACGGCCACCTTCAAACTTCGATGGATCGTAGTTGGTATTCGCCGAAATTGTCTGGTCGACAAGTTTTTGCATAATGCCCACGAGCTCAAGATAGCCTTTATTATTCGGAATGCTCCAAAGTAACTCGTATTGGTCTTTCAAACGCTCATATTCAGGAACCACTTGCTTCATCACGCCATCTTTCGATGATTTCACGCTCACATGTCCCCGTGGTGGTTCAATACCGTTCGTGGCATTGGAGATCTGTGACGAAGTTTCCGAAGGCATTAAGGCCGAGAGCGTTGAGTTACGCAGGCCGTGCTTTTTCACAGACTCCCGCAAGGCTTCCCAATCGTAATGCAAAGGCTCAGAACAGATCGCATCCAAGTCTTTCTTGTAGGTATCGATTGGTAGAACGCCTTCTGAATACGTCGTTTCATTAAATTTCGGACACGCACCTTTCTCTTTCGCTAATTCATTCGAGGCTTTCATCAAATAATACTGAATCGCTTCGAAGGTGCGATGAACGAGATTATTGGCACTGCCGTCACTGTAACGCACACCGTTTTTGGCTAAGTAGTAAGCGAAGTTAATCACACCGATACCCAAAGTACGACGGGACATTGACGCATTGAAAGCCGCAGGAACAGGGTAATCCTGATAATCCAACAAGCTATCGAGGGCGCGTACCGCGAGATCCGCCAGTTCTTCAAAATCGTCGAGAGATTGAATCGTTCCTAAGTTAAATGCCGACAGGGTACAGAGGGCGATTTCGCCTTCTTCATCGTTAATATGCTGCAACGGCTTGGTTGGCAACGCGATTTCCAAACACAGGTTACTCTGGCGAACCGGTGCTAACTTCGGATTAAACGGGCTGTGGTTGTTGGTGTGGTCGACGTTTTGCAGATAAATCCGACCCGTGCTCGCACGTTCTTGCATAAACAAGCTAAATAACTCGATGGCCTTGATACGTTTCTTACGAATGCTGTCGTCTGCTTCGTATTGCACATACAAACGCTCAAATTCGTCTTGGTCGGCGAAGAAGGCGTCGTATAATCCAGGTACATCCGATGGGCTAAACAAGGTGATGTACTGATCTTTCACCAGACGCTGATACATGAGCTTATTAAACTGTACGCCATAATCGAGGTGACGAACTCGGTTTTCTTCGACACCGCGGTTGTTCTTCAATACCAGCAGCGACTCGACTTCTAAATGCCAGAGAGGATAGAAGAGAGTGGCAGCACCACCACGCACCCCGCCTTGTGAACAGCTTTTCACAGCGGTTTGGAAGTACTTAAAGAAAGGAATACAACCAGTATGGAAGGCTTCACCATTGCGAATTGGGCTACCTAGGGCACGAATCCGACCCGCGTTGATACCGATACCCGCTCGTTGCGATACATATTTTACGATCGCACTCGCGGTGGCATTGATCGAATCAAGGCTATCGCCACACTCAATCAGAACACAAGAGCTGAACTGACGGGTAGGTGTGCGCACACCCGACATAATGGGTGTTGGCAATGACAGCTTAAACATCGACGTTGCATCATAAAAACGGCGAATATAATCAAGCCGCTTTTCTTTGGGATAGGTCGCAAATAAACATGCGGCTACCAATATGTACAAGAACTGTGCGCTCTCGTAGACATCCCCAGTTACCCGGTTCTGGACGAGATATTTACCTTCTAACTGTTTCACCGCCGCATAAGAGAAGTTGAGATCACGACCGTGATCGAGGTAGCTGTTCATTTCCTCGAACTCTTCGCGGCTATAGTCTTCCAGCAGGTGCTTATCGTAGCGGTTCATTCCCACAAGTTTGGTGACATGCGCATAAAGATGCGGCGGTTCAAATTCACCAAAGGCTTTTTTGCGTAAATGGAAAATCGCTAAGCGGGCTGCTAAAAATTGGTAATCCGGCGCTTCATCGCTGATGAGTTCAGCGGCAGCGCGAATAATAGTTTCATGGATATCGGCAGTTTTGATGCCATCGTAGAACTGAATACGCGATTTTAACTCAACCTGCGAGACAGAAACGTTCCGCAGACCTTCGGCGGCCCAACTAATGACACGATGGATCTTATCTAAATCGAGCGCTTCGCTTTGACCATCGCGCTTTGTGACAAAAATTGACTGGCTCATATGACCCTCGCAGGTGATTATTCTTATCACTATATATTGTGGTGTCAGATCAGCCTTGGCGGGTTTTCACACAATATATAGTGTTGCGGTTTAAAACGTATGCTAGTCACGAGCGCGTCGTTGATCAAGCGAAGAATTTGCATTTTTTCGAGAGTGCGAGGGTTGCAAATCATAAATTTCAACAATCTCAAGGCGTACAGGCAAATTTGTGATTTTAGAATTATTGGTTATTTACAATTGCTTTTATCAGCATAAAAGGAATATGCGATTTTTGTTGTCGAGGAAATCGCCAACGTAATGCTACTTCAGAGATTTTTTCTCCAATTTAGGAGTGATTGCACATAGGCGGCTGGTTAATTTTTATACCATTGAAGGATCTCAGAAAAACGCTCAATACGATGGTCGGCTCCCCAATCATGAACCTGATCATGGTCACCTAGATAACCATAGGCGGCGAGAATGGTTTCCATGGAGGCTCGGCGTCCTGCTTCGATGTCGCGCTCGGCATCGCCTACATAAAAACAATCCTGCGCGGCGACCTCTAATTGCTTTGCCGCGAGAAGTAGGGGGTCGGGGTGGGGTTTATTCACTGGCAGCGTATCCCCACAGACTACGACATCAATGTCGGCTAAGGGCTTGAATTCACGCAACACCAGTGTGGTGTATAGGGTAGGTTTATTCGTAACAATCGCCAATTTAATACCTTGCTCATGCAGGCGCGCTAAAGTATCTGCAACGCCAGGGAACAATACCGTATGCACGCATGTATGCGCTTCGTAAATATCTAAGAACTCTTGGCGCAACTGCTGGGTATCGAAACTGTCAAATGCGTCCCCAAAGCCGAGACGCAGTAACCCATAAGAACCATGGGACGCGTGAGGCCTGATTTCATCTGCTGATTTTTCCGGAAAGTCATAACGGCGTAATACTGAGTTGAGGGCGAATCCCAGATCTGGTGCAGTATCTAATAAAGTACCGTCCAAATCGAAGAGTACCGCGGGTTTACCGCTATTGTTGGTCATAGTTATCTCTATATAATTACGTTGACGTTGAGGACACAGCCGGACGTTCGCAAGCGATCATATAATTCACATCCAGGTTACGGTCACTCAGGAAGAATTGGCTCACCAGAGGATTGTAATGAATACCGGTTGCCGCGATTTCCTTCAAACCAGCTTGTTCTGCAAAACGGATAAGCTCTGAAGGGCGAATAAATTTATCTGCATCGTGGGTTCCCTTGGGTACCCAGCGTAGGATGTATTCTGCCATGATGACACCGAGTAGCTTCGCTTTGAGTGTGCGGTTTAAGGTAGAGAAGACTAGGCGGCCACCGGGCTTGACCAATTGCGCACAGGCTTGAACGACAGCGGCAGGATCGGGCACGTGCTCTAACATTTCCATGCAGGTCACCACATCAAACTGGCCGGCGTGATTGGCGGCAAAATCTTCAGCGGTGATTTGCTGGTAATCAATGTTTAATTCAGACTCTAACGCATGTAATCGTGCCACGCCGAGCGCATCGGGGCTCATATCAATGCCTGTTACTTGGGCACCCGCTTTAGCCATAGCTTCAGTCAATAAGCCGCCACCGCAGCCCACATCAATCACCTTCTTGCCAGCCAGACCGAGACCGTAGAGATCAATAAACTCCAAGCGCAGAGGATTGATTTGATGAAGTGGGCGGAAATCGCCATCGGGATCCCACCAACGTGACGCCATGTTATTGAATTTTTCAATCTCAGCGGGATCAACGTTGCTATTGCGGGCCTTATCTTGCATGGGATGTCCTGAACGATAAAAGAGAGTGATGCGGCAAAGTGTACCCAAAGCGGCTCGGCTCTACCAGTATTTGTGTCCTTGCTGCAAAGTTGCACAGAAGGGGTGCAAGGGAGTCGTCAAAAGGCGAACCCTGTGATATTCTGCTTCGGTTAAAAAGATAGGCGATTTACTCGAGAACTATAACGATACAAAGAGTACTGGTTAGGGAAAAAATATGAGCGATCTTGCCAAAGAAATCATGCCGATTAACATCGAGGATGAGCTGAAGAATTCGTACCTCGATTACGCCATGAGCGTTATTATTGGGCGTGCGTTACCGGATGTAAGGGATGGATTGAAACCAGTTCACCGTCGCGTTTTGTTTGCGATGAATGTACTGGGTAATGATTTTAATAAGCCTTACAAGAAGTCAGCCCGTGTTGTGGGTGATGTGATTGGTAAATACCATCCTCATGGTGACTCTGCAGTTTATGACACCATTGTACGGATGGCACAGCCGTTCTCACTGCGTTATATGCTTGCCGATGGCCAAGGTAACTTTGGTTCTGTCGATGGCGACTCCGCTGCAGCAATGCGTTATACCGAAGTGCGGATGTCAAAGATTGCCCATCAGTTGCTCGCCGATCTCGACAAAGAAACCGTCGACTTTGTACCGAACTATGACGGTACCGAATTTATTCCGGAAGTACTGCCAACACGTATTCCGAACTTACTAGCGAACGGTTCTTCCGGTATCGCTGTAGGTATGGCCACCAATATCCCACCGCATAACCTGACCGAAGTGGTCAATGGTTGTTTGGCTATGGTGGATAACCCTGATATTCAGCTTGAAGAACTGATGGAATACATTCCGGGCCCGGATTTCCCGACGGCCGGTATTGTGTCAGGTCGACAAGGCATCATTGATGCCTATCGGACGGGCCGCGGAAAGATTTATATCCGTGCTCGCGCTGATGTGATCACCGATGAGAATAATGGCCGCGATACTATTATTGTTCACGAATTACCGTATCAGGTGAACAAAGCTAAATTGATTGAAAAAATCGCTGAGCTTGTAAAAGAGAAGCGAATCGAAGGAATTAGTGCCCTGCGCGATGAGTCGGACAAAGACGGCATGCGCATGGTGATCGAATTGAAACGTGGTGAATCTGGCGAAGTGATGCTGAATCACTTGTACCAAAACACGCAAATGCAAGTTGCCTTTGGTTTCAACATGGTGGCATTGGATAAAGGCCAGCCGAAGTTGTTTAACCTGCGTGACATGATTGAAGCCTTTATTACGCATCGTCGTGAAGTAGTTACACGACGCACGGTCTATGAACTCCGCAAAGCCCGTGAGCGCGCGCATACCTTAGAAGGTTTAGCCGTAGCACTTGCCAATATTAATGAGATTATTGAGCTGATTAAACGCTCGCCGTCGCCTGCCGAAGCAAAAGCGCAGTTAATTGCGCAAGTGTGGAGTTTAGGTGATGTTGCCGTAATGCTTGAGCGCGCTGGTGTAGACGCGGCACGTCCAGACTGGGTGGAAGAAGGTTTTGGTGTCATTGACAGCAACTACCGACTCACGGAAGTGCAAGCGCAAGCCATTCTTGATTTGCGCTTACATAAATTAACCGGCCTTGAGCACGAGAAAATCCTCAACGAATATAAAGGGCTGTTGGATACGATTGCTGAACTGATGCATATCCTCGCTAGCTCAGAGCGTTTAATGGAAGTTATTCGCGAAGAGTTGGAAGCAGTGAAAGCTGAGTTTGGTGATGAGCGTCGTACGGAAATTACGGCAGCAAGCCATGACATCAACATGGAAGATTTGATCGAACAAGAAGATGTTGTGGTGACCTTGTCACATCAAGGTTACGTGAAGTATCAGTCATTAAAAGAATATGAAGCGCAGAAGCGTGGCGGGAAAGGTAAAGCAGCCACGAAGATGAAAGATGAAGATTTCATTGAACGCTTATTGGTGGCTAACACTCACGATATGATCTTGTGCTTCTCGAGCCGCGGTCGTGTTTATTGGATGAAGACGTATCAACTGCCATATGCAAGCCGAGCGGCACGGGGCAAACCGATCGTGAACTTGCTGCCATTGGAAGATAACGAGCGTATTACTGCGATCTTGCCGGTGTCCGACTTCTCCGAAGAGCGATTTGTATTTATGGCCACCCGGAAGGGTACTGTGAAGAAAACACCTTTGGTGGAATATTCACGTCCACGGGCCAGCGGTATTATTGCGCTGAACTTGAACGAAGGTGACGAACTCATAGGCGTCGACTTAACCCAGGGTGATTCTGAGATCTTGTTATTCTCTGATGCCGGTAAAGTAGTGCGCTTCAGTGAAAATCATGTGCGTTCTATGGGCCGTACGGCCACCGGTGTGCGCGGCATGCGTATTCCTGACGACCAGCGTATCGTATCTTTGATCGTTCCGCGTAGTGCCGAGAGTGCGATTCTCACCGTCACCGAGAATGGTTTCGGTAAGCGTACGCCACTTGCGGATTATCCTGCGAAGTCACGGGCAACCATGGGTGTTGTGTCGATTAAAGTGTCGGAGCGCAATGGGGCTGTTGTCGGAGCCTTAGAAGTAGTACCTGGTGAACACTTGATGCTTATCAGTAACCGCGGCACTTTGGTGCGCACGCGAGTTGATGAAGTATCTACTGTTGGACGGAATACTCAAGGCGTGACCTTGATTCGTACCGGTACCGGTGAAGTGGTTGTAGGTATGGCACGAATTGCTGAAATGGAAGAAGAGCTGGAAGAGGCATTAGTAGAAGGCGAAGTCGTGGAAGGCGAAGCCGATGCAACTGATGCGACTGACGGTGATGCGCCCATCAGCGATGCGGATTCAGATTCCGGAGCAACGGGTGATGATCTTTAATTTCTCAGCGGGGCCGGCCATGTTGCCGGCCCCAGTGTTAAAGAAAGCGCAACACGAATTACTAAATTGGCAAGGCCTAGGTTTTTCGGTGATGGAGATTAGTCACCGAGATCCTATCTACGTAAAAATGACCGAGGAAGCTGAGCAGGATCTCCGTGATCTGATGCAGATTCCTGATAATTATTCAGTGCTCTTCATGCACGGCGGAGGCCGCGGGCAATTCTCAGCGGTGCCTCTGAATATTGCAACTCCTGATGCCACAGTTGATTATCTCAATTCTGGGATTTGGTCGGGTTACGGTATTCGTGAGGCGAAAAAGTACGTACAGGTTGTCAATGAAGTCGCTTGTGTGGAAACTCGCGCAGAGGGAAAGACGATTCCGCCGGTGTCGGAATGGTCATTATCCCCGAATGCGAGCTATTTGCATTACTGTCCAAATGAAACTGTCGATGGCATTGCTTTGCACGAGGTGCCCGACGTGTCGGTGCCTGTGGTGGCGGATATGTCGTCGTCGATATTATCGGAACCCATCGATGTGAGCCGGTTTGGTATTATCTATGCCGGAGCACAGAAAAATATTGGGCCTTCTGGATTATCCGTGGTGATCATTCGTAATGATTTACTTGAGCGTACGGCGCAACAGCACGTGTGTACGGTGATGAATTACAAGATTCAGGCGGCAGAAAAGTCCATGTACAACACTCCAAATACCTTTGCTTGGTATCTCGCAGCAGAAGTATTTAAATGGTTGAAAGCCGAAGGCGGTCTTGACGCAATGGCAGTACACAACAAGCGTAAATCTGATTTGTTGTATGAGTGTGTGGATAATTCGTCGTTCTACCACAACACCATTGCCCCACAAAATCGCTCGCGGATGAATATCCCGTTTCAATTAACCAATCCGGAGCTGGATGCGGAGTTTTTACGCCGGGCCGAGAGAGAAGGGTTGATGTCCCTAAAAGGGCACCGTTTTGTCGGTGGTATGCGCGCCAGTATGTATAACGCAATGCCCTATGCAGGCGCCCAAGCCTTAGTCGACTTTATGACCCGGTTTGCAAACGAACATAAGTAACATCCGCGTTCGACGGATGCGTAACATGAACAACAAGTAATTGAGGAATCCCATGCACGAGTTTGACGCAGCACGATTAGCATTACCTGGCATTCGCGAGCTTCAGCCTTATCAAGCAGGCAAGCCCATAGAAGAAGTGGAACGTGAGTTGGGCATCAGCAACATTGTAAAACTGGCGTCTAATGAAAACCCTTTGGGGGTAAGTCCGAAAGTCCGCGATGCGTTGGCCGCGCGAATTAGCGAATTGGCCCGCTATCCGGATGCCAATGGTTTTTATTTAAAACAAGCCATTGCTGAGAAGTTCTCTGTGTCGACCAAACAAATCACTTTGGGTAATGGCTCTAACGACGTGCTTGAATTGCTCGCTCGCACCTTTGTGACGCCCGCAAATGAAGTGATCTTTGCGCAACATGCGTTTGTTGTCTATCCCTTGGTGACTAAGGCGATAGGTGCAAAACCTGTGGCGGTGCCAGCGAAAGACTACGGCCATGACCTCGATGCCATGTTGGCGGCGATTACAGATAAAACGCGCATGGTGTTTATTGCTAACCCGAATAATCCCACCGGTACTTTCCTAACCAAAGAAGCGCTGGAAGGCTTTATCAAACAAGTACCCAATCACGTTCTCGTGGTGTTAGATGAAGCTTACTATGAATATGTACCACAGGATGAGCGAGCTCCTAGCCTCGAGTGGATTCAACACTACCCGAACCTTGTGGTTAGCCGAACCTTCTCGAAAGCATATGGTTTAGCCGGTTTGCGGGCGGGCTACATGGTATCGCACCCAGCAGTGGCGGATTTAATGAATCGTATTCGCCAGCCGTTCAATATGAACGAATTGGCCCTCACTGCGAGTATGGCAGCATTAGAAGATGACGACTTTATCGCACGTTCCGTGGAAGTAAATCGCGACGGAATGGCGCAGTTGATACGCTTCTGCGATCATCACAATCTGCCGTATATTCCTTCCTATGGAAATTTCCTGACCATCGAAACCGGACCGGATTCTCAAGCGCTATTTACTAAGCTACTGCATAAAGGCGTGATTGTGCGTCCTGTAGCGGGCTACGAGCTGCCGAATCACTTGCGGGTGAGCATTGGGTTGCCGCAAGAGAATGATGCCTTCTGTAATGCGATGGCGGAAATTCTAAACGGACAATAATATGTCAATCGACACCCTTTACTTGCCGTTTGCGCGTTCTTGTCGCGGGCGTGTGACTCTCCCGGGCTCCAAAAGCATTGCTAACCGTGCGCTCCTGTTGGCGGCGCTAGCACACGGAGAAACGCGCCTTGAGAACATGCTGCTGAGCGAAGACACCCAGCGTATGCGCGAGGCATTGGAGTTGCTTGGCGTTTCCATTCAGGTCATAGAGGAAGCAACGAGTGTTCGCGTTCAAGGGAACGCTGGTTTATTTCAGAAAGCCCAGCCGGAAACCTTATTTTTGGGCAACGCAGGCACCGCGATGCGGCCGCTTGCAGCCATTCTGGCAGGCTCTACAGGTGATTTCACCTTAACCGGTGAACCGCGCATGTATGAGCGTCCTATAGGCCCTCAGATTAACGCGTTGCGGCAGATGGGGGCAGCGGTTGAGTATTTGGGGGATGCAGGTTTTCCTCCTCTAAGGATTCAAGGAAAGCCACTGACCGGTGGCTACATAGAGCTCGATGGCAGTTTGTCGAGTCAGTATGTGTCAGCCATCTTAATGTTATTACCTTTATTGACCCATGATTCTGAGCTCAGGCTCACCGGTGACATCGTGTCTGCGCCTTATATCAATCTGACGATTGCCATGATGCGGAGTTTTGGCGTTGAGGTTTCTACTCAGGCAGTCGGGCATTATTCGGTCAGGGGCGGCCAGCAATACCAGAGCCCGGGCGTGTATTGGATTGAAGGGGATGCGTCTTCTGCCTCTTATTTCTTAGCCGCAGCGGCAATTGGTGGCGGTCCTGTGACGGTTGAAGGCGTGGGTTCTGCAAGTTTGCAAGGGGATAAAGCTTTTGCAGAGGTGCTTGCGGCTATGGGTGCGGATGTCACCTACCATGAACGCTCAATCACTGTGCAAGCGGGGATGGATTTAGTGGGCGGCGATTTCGATCTAAACGCGATTCCCGATGCCGCTATGACCATAGCAACCACTGTGTTATTTGCTAATGGAAGCACTCGGATTCGCAATATTTATAACTGGCGCTTAAAGGAAACCGATCGCTTGCACGCCATGGCCACGGAATTGCGCAAAACGGGGGCAACGGTGGAAGAGGGTGAAGACTTTATCTGCATAACACCACCGTCTGAGCTCAAACATGCCCAGATCGCGACCTACGATGACCACCGTATGGCGATGTGCTTTTCCCTGCTCACGTTCGCACCTTGCGGTGTCACTATTGAGGATCCGGAGTGCTGCCGGAAAACTTTTCCACACTATTTTGCGTTATTTCAATCACTGTTAAAAAACGCGACATAACGTTTCACTATCATCTCCTCGGCTAAGCGGTCCCTGCACAAAATTTATACGCAATTGCGTAATATAGGATGCAATTTACTGGGAAGTCCGTATAATTTCGGCGCTTAATTTATTTGTGCGGCTCCTGATATGATCGCACTCACTTACGGTTGCAATTGAGGTATACATGTCGGATATCGAACCAGGCAAAACGACTCCCACACCTGAGCGCCATGCTCCGGTGATTACCATTGACGGGCCTAGTGGCTCGGGTAAGGGCACCGTGTGTCGTTTGCTGGCAGAGACATTAGGTTGGCATCTACTCGATAGCGGTGCGATTTACCGCGTGTTAGCCATTGCTGCAATGCATCATGACTTTGAACCGTCAGACGAAGATAGCCTGGTGGCGCTGGCCACGGATCTTGACGTTGAATTTCATGCGAATGAAGAGACCGGTTTGACGCATGTCATTCTCGAGGGTGAGGACATCACCATGACCATCCGGACTGAGCAAGTCGGTAATGATGCCTCAAAAATTGCCGCTTTACCGCGGGTTCGGGAAGCGTTGCTGCGGCGTCAGCGTGGATTTCGCGAGATGCCAGGCTTGGTGGCCGACGGGCGCGATATGGGCACGGTGGTTTTCCCCGATGCCGAAGCAAAGATATTCCTTACCGCAAGCGCAGAAGAACGTGCCCAGAGACGCTTCCAACAATTGCAGGAAAAGGGCTTTGATGCTAATATCGACGAATTGGTAAACGAAATTAAAGATCGGGATGATCGGGATATGAATCGCTCTGTGGCTCCGCTGAAGCCAGCGGAGGATTCGTTGTTTCTAGATTCTACTGATTTAAGTATCGATGAGGTAGTCGCAAAAGTTCTGCAGTTTGCTCATAAAAAGCTCTCGGCGAACCACGCGTAATTGCCTACAAGTAACGAATTTGAAGGCCTGAGGGCCGTTCAAGGGTTAGCGCGACGGATTGTGCTAACAAAGTAAAACAACCCCGCCGTCACGGAAGTTCGGTGGATGTATTTAAAGCGAAGTTAATTAACCTTATGACTGAAAATTTTGCCCAGCTGTTTGAGGAAAGCCTCAAAGAAACCGAAACTCGTCCTGGTTCTATCGTAAAAGGCACTGTTGTTGCCATCGAAAAAGATCTAGTACTGGTAGACGCCGGCCTAAAATCTGAAAGTGCCATCCCTGCTGAACAGTTTATGAATGCTGACGGTGTACTTGAAATCGCTGTAGGCGACATCGTTGAAGTAGCTCTAGACGCAGTAGAAGACGGTTTCGGAGAAACGATTCTTTCTCGCGAGAAAGCGAAGCGTTTCGAAGCATGGATTCAGCTTGAAGCTGCCCATGAGAATGACGAAACTGTGATTGGTATTATCAGTGGCAAAGTGAAAGGCGGCTTTACAGTTGACCTAAACGGTGTGCGCGCGTTCTTACCAGGTTCACTGGTTGACGTACGTCCTATCCGTGATACTGCGCACCTTGAAAACCGTGATTTGGAATTCAAAGTAATCAAGCTTGACCAGAAGCGCAACAACGTTGTTGTTTCTCGTCGTGCTGTTATCGAGAAAGAGAACAGTGCAGAGCGTGATCAGTTACTTGAAAACCTGCAGGAAGGTCAAGAAGTGACAGGTATCGTTAAGAACCTGACTGACTACGGTGCATTCGTAGATCTAGGCGGTGTTGACGGTCTTCTGCACATTACCGATATGGCTTGGAAGCGCGTGAAGCATCCAAGCGAAATCGTGAATGTTGGCGATGAAATCACCTGTAAAGTATTGAAGTTTGACCGTGACCGCACGCGTGTTTCTTTAGGTCTGAAACAGCTTGGCGAAGATCCGTGGAGCGACATCTCAGCGCGTTACCCAGAAAACTCAACCTTGCAAGGTCGTGTGACTAACCTCACTGACTACGGTTGCTTTGTTGAACTGGAAGAAGGCGTTGAAGGTTTGGTTCACGTATCTGAAATGGATTGGACCAACAAAAACGTTCACCCATCTAAGATTGTTAACTTAGATGACGTTGTGGAAGTAATGGTTCTTGAAATTGACGAAGAACGTCGCCGTATTTCTCTGGGTATCAAGCAGTGTAAACCGAACCCATGGGAAGAGTTTGCGAAGAACCACCAGAAAGGTGACAAAGTTAGCGGTAAGATCAAGTCAATCACTGACTTCGGTATCTTTATCGGTCTTGATGGCAACATCGACGGACTTGTTCACTTGTCTGATATTTCTTGGAACGCAGCCGGCGAAGAAGCCGTTCGTGACTTCAAGAAAGGCGAAGAAGTTGAAGCTGTAGTTCTGCAAGTTGACGCAGAGCGTGAGCGTATCTCTCTGGGTATTAAGCAGATTTCTGAAGATCCAGTGAATAACTTCCTTGCAGCTCACAAGAAGGGTGCTATTGTTACAGGTAAGGTCACTGAAGTTGACGCTAAAGGCGCAACAGTTAGCTTGGCCGACGGCGTAGAAGGTTACGTCCGTGCATCTGACATCTCACGTGATCGCGTTGAAGACGCATCTACTGTTCTGAATGTTGGTGACAGCATTGAAGCACGGTACATGGGTATCGACCGTAAGAATCGCGTAATCAGCTTGTCAATCAAAGCGAAAGACGAAGCTGAAGAGAAAGCAGCAATGGATAGTGTTAACGCGACTGAAGAAAATGCGTTTAGCAGCGCAATGGCAGAAGCGTTCAAAGCAGCGAAAACTGACGATTAATAGCTCGTTTTGTATGGCTGCTTTGTAAATCATTAAGGATCCGTTATGACGAAGTCTGAACTGATTGAAATTTTGATTGCGAAGCAGCCTGAGCTGCAGCCAAAAGACGTGGAGCGTGGTGTACGAGAAATTCTCGAAATCATGGTTCATTCTTTGGCAGATGGTGACCGTATTGAGATTCGTGGATTTGGAAGCTTTTCGCTTCATTTCCGTAGACCTCGGATAGGCCGGAATCCAAAAACTGGCCAACAAGTTGAATTGGGGGGCAAGTATGTGCCTCATTTCAAGCCGGGAAAAGCGCTACGGGAACGTGTCAACGAATCAATTCAAGGGTAACCGTCGTTGTCGGTTAGACGTAATTCCGAAAAGGCATGCTATAATGGCGTGCCTTTTTTATTTGCAGCGCCGTTCAGGGATTTGTTATGGCTCGTGTAATCTTAATCTTGATACCTGTGATTTTGCTGTTTTTACTGGCGTTTATCATCGGTAAACACAACGCCCAAGAGGTATCCTTAAATCTGCTCGTGGTAGAACGTACGTTCTCGGTAGCGAGTATTTTGGGTGTTACTTTATTTCTGGGGTATGCCTTGGGCTTGCTCACAGTTTCACTTGGCTACTGGCGGTTGAAATGGCAAGTGCGTCGGCTCAAAAAAGCATTAGTTAAATCTGCTGGAGCCAAATAGCCAATGCTCGAACTGCTGTTCCTGTTGTTGCCAGTTGCTGCTGCCTATGGCTGGTTCATGGGGCGCAACAGTGTCCGCGTTGAACAGCGCAAAGAACAAGAAGAGTTCTCACGCAATTATGTAACAGGGATCAACCTGTTACTTTCCGAACAAAGTGATAAAGCCGTTGACCTTTTTATCGACATGCTTGATATCGATAGCGAAACTATTGAAACCCACTGGACTTTGGGCAAGCTCTTTCGCCGTCGCGGTGAAGTTGAGCGAGCGATTCGCATCCACCAAAATTTAATTTCCCGTCCCTCGCTATCGGAACAAGAACGCCATCATGCGATGTTTGAGCTGGGTCAGGATTATTTGTCGGCAGGCCTATATGACCGTGCCGAGAAAATGTTTTCAGAATTACAACAACACTCAACCTACCAAGCTGAAAGCCTCGCTAATCTGCTTTCGTTATATGAGGCGACTCACGAATGGGATAAAGCCATTTGGGTCGCACTTAAGCTATCGAAACAAGACAAGTCCGTATTGCCCGTGGTCGCCCAGCTATATTGTGAACTTGCGGATGCGCAACAGGACGCTGAAGCCACCCTGAAGTTCTACGAGAAAGCCCTGAAACACGATAAAGACTGCATTCGTGCCCGTTTAGCACTGGGGCGTTGGTGGCTTGGTGAGGAGAAACCAAAGAAGGCGTTGGCTTATTTACTGCCGGTCGCTGATGCGGATCCAGATTTTATACCCGAAGTGCTGCCGCTATTGCGTACAGCTTATGACGATCTCGATGACCAAGAAGGCTTAGTCAGTTTCTTACACGATATTGTGATGGAAAAGCCCTGTGCTAGCGCTGTGGTGATGCTAGCAGACATTATAGCGAAGCGAAACGACAGAGAAGCCGCAGAGCAGTTTATGCTGGTTGCATTACAGAAAAACCCAACTATGCGGGCGTTTCATAAATTGATTGAATTCAATGTGGCTTCTGCCGACTCGGGCAAGGCAAAAAAGAGTTTACACATGTTAGCCACTATGGTGTCGGAGCAACTGAAGCAGCGCTCTCGCTATCGCTGCAGACATTGCGGCTTTTCAGGACAGACACTCTATTGGCACTGCCCATCCTGCAAGTACTGGGGATCGATTAAACCAACGCGAGGACTCGACGGCGAATGACGGAAAAACGAATCATCTTAGCTCTTGATTTTGACAACGCACAGGATGCGCTCCAGTGTATTTCGACCATTAATCCCGACGAATGCAGACTTAAGGTGGGCAAAGAGTTGTTTACTGCTACCGGTCCTGATTTCATTCGTGAGCTGCACCGCCGTGGTTTTGAGGTTTTCCTGGACCTGAAATTTCATGATATCCCGAATACAGTAGCGAAGGCTGTGCGTGCCGCTGCTGAGCTTGGAGTGTGGATGGTGAATGTGCATGCCAGTGGTGGCAAAGCTATGCTGGATGCGGCCAAAGACGCATTAGCGCCTTATGGTGATAGTGCACCTAAACTCATTGCAGTGACTGTACTTACCAGCATGGACAAGGAAACATTGGCGAGTACTGGCGTTGAGCGTGAATTGAATGAGCAAGTTCTAGCACTAGCACAGTTAGCAAAAACGAGCGGCTTGGATGGCGTGGTTTGCTCCGCACGGGAAGCGCTTATGCTTAAGGCCGCGTTAGGTGATAAATTCTTGCTGGTTACCCCAGGAATACGGCCACAGGGGAGTGATAGTCACGATCAGCACCGCGTGATGACACCAACAGCGGCGATCCAAGCAGGCGTTGATTATTTAGTGATGGGGCGACCCATTCGCGAGAGTGCAACACCGAACGATATGCTTTCCGCAATTAACCACGAAATATCTCAAGTTCTTTCCTAGTAACGATTTAATTCCTCAATCTATACTGTGAGAACGCAGCACGGACCGCTGTGTTCACACATAAGAGGGATTATTTATGCATTATCAAAAACGCGTTCTATCTATTGTTTTCACCGCACTTATCGCGTCGTCGTCACTGCATATGATGTCGGCATCGGCGACTACCGTTGTGCTCGAGTCTATGTCTGCGCACACTCATACCATGCGCAGTGAAGCAACCCAGGAAACCGTCAATATTAATCGCGCTAGCGTTGAAGAGCTTGCAGCCAAACTACGTGGAGTAGGGCTTGCGCGCGCTCGAGCTATTATAGAGCTGCGCGAATCACTGGGTGGCTTCACCGATGTTGATCAACTGCTTCAGGTGCGTGGCCTAGGCATCAAGGTACTTAACGAAAATCGTGAACGTATTATCTTGTAAGAGCCATTAGGAAAGGGATACAAAAAAGCCGGTTTATCTGTGATAAACCGGCTTTTCTTATGCTGTTTGGAAACCCAATTAGAGTTTCCGTAAGCGGTGTAGCTTAACTTTCAGCCTGGCAGCGCGTTGTATCTGACTTCGCTGCGTTAACTGCACCTGAAATCCCAGAGGTGCGGCCCGAGTGCGGAACCGCTTCACGTTCCGAATCGCTACGCGCGCCCGGGAACTGAACATCGTCTGCAATAGGTGCAGCCGGGGCTTTTGCCATAGCTGCACTGGCACGTAATATTTGCGCCGGTGCAACCGTCTTAACAGGCTTATCTACTGGCTTCGGCGTTGCCGCTGCTTCTGCAGGTTTCGCTACCGTGTCTTCAGACGCTGGTGTTTCTGCAGTTGGAGCTGCTTCTACTTCCGCTTCTGTCGATTGCTCAGCAGTCTGTTCAGACTTAGGGGCTGCCTCGTCCGCTTTGTCGACAGTGCTTTCAGACGTTGGATCGACCTCTGTGTCTTGCGCCGTCGCTTCGTCTGAATCCGCTTTCTTGCTGACTTGAGCTTCCTCAGCAGGGGTCTCTGCGACATCACTTTCGCTAGTTTTAGCCGTATCGTCAGTGGTTGCTGCCTTTTTGGCAGGGCGTCCGCGTTTTGGTTTGTCAGCTGATATTTCATCCGAGGCGTTCGCAGATGTTTGCTCTGCATCTTCTGCAGGAGCCATAGCTGAATCACTCTGAGCAGTTTCAGACGGGCTTGTATCTGCTACTTCGGTAGACGCGATTTCTGCCTCTATGTCAGTCGTTGGCTGGTCGTCTTTTTTCTCAGCTTTGCGACGGGTACGGCGACGTGGTTTTTTCTCAGTAGCGTCTTTTGCCACAGTGGCTTCTGTTGCCTCATCGGCTCCAGGCGCTTGCTCACCCTTCGTCTCGATGCTGTCTTGTAGTTGTGACTCGTTATTTTGTGTCAGCTTATCTGCCGTGTTATCCACGGTGTCGGTTTGCGCTACTTGCGTCTCTGGCTGAGTTTTATTATCAGACTCTGCCTTCTTCGTATCTGACTCTAATGTCGGCTCTGGCTTCGGTGCAGGTGCTGCGCCTTTGCCTAAACGAACACTCTTGTCTAACTGACGACGCTCACGGCGCTCTTTTGGCTGTTGACCTGAATCATCGTGCGACACCGCTGTGTCGCTATCTGGGCTTGCTGCTTGGGTTTCATTTGCCTTTGCTGCTTGCTCGGACTGCGACTTGCCACCACGACGGCGGCGATTCCGGCGTGGACGATTCTCACTTGAACGCTCTGCGCCTTTTTGCTCAGTTTTATCCTGCGGCTCGCGCGCGTCTGTGGTTTTCGTTGTTTGCTCGTCGGTTTTTGCTTTCCGATCATCGTTTTGACCGCGGCCTGAACGTTGGCTGCTACCGCGACGATTGCGGTTTCCATTGCCACGACGACGGCGATCATCACGATTGCCTTGCTGACCTTGGCGATTTGACTGAGTTTGCGGTTTCTTCTCGTTGCTCTCTTCGTCGCTGCTTACCAGCGATGATAACCATTTGCCGAGTTTCGCAAACAGGCCTGGGCCTTTTGCGACTTCCGTTGCTTTCGTTGCTATTTGTGGCGACGGGATGGGTGCCGGACCAGGTGCATTAAGCGATTTTAATGCAGGTTCATCGGCGACTTTCTCTTTTGGTGCCGCAAATTCGATTTCTTTGATGTCTGCTGCTTGCAATAGACGGTAGCTTTGCACTTCTTCAATTTCGTCTTTGCGCAAGCGTGCGACATCAAAGTGTGGTGTATCTAAATGTTGGTTTGGAATCACCAATACCACTACACCATTGCGCTGCTCGATGGTACGTAATGCAGCGCGCTTCTCGTTTAATAGGTAGGTCGCCACGGTAACAGGTACCTGCGCATTTACCTGAGCAGTGTTATCTTTGAGTGCTTCTTCTTCAATTAAGCGCAGAACCGATAGAGCCAGTGATTCGTCACTGCGGATCGTACCTTGACCATCACAACGCGGACACACATGGTTTGCTGACTCCCCAAGAGAAGGGCGTAAACGTTGACGCGACATTTCCAAAAGACCAAAACGAGAAATGCGCGCGGTTTGTACACGAGCCCGATCTTGTTTCAAGGCTTCACGTAAACGATTCTCCACTTCACGCTGATGTTTTGGTGGGGTCATGTCGATAAAATCGATCACGATCAGTCCACCCACATCGCGCAAACGTAGTTGCCGCGCAATTTCATCCGCCGCTTCTAAGTTGGTTTGCAATGCGGTCTCTTCGATATCCCCACCTTTTGTTGCTTTTGCGGAGTTAATATCAATAGAGGTGAGAGCTTCAGTTGGGTCTATCACGATCGAACCGCCGGAAGGTAACCGAACTTCGCGTTGGAAGGCGGATTCAATTTGGCTTTCGATTTGATAATGACTAAATAAAGGCACATCGCCTTTGTAAAGTTTCACGCGGCTCATAAAGTCTGGGCGAACAACTTTAATGTGCTCACGGGATTGCTCAAAAATACTCTCGTCATCGATCAAGATTTCGCCGATATCACGACGCAAATAGTCTCGAATCGCACGAAAAATCACGTTGGATTCTTGGTGCACGAGGAACGGAGCAGGGCGGCTTGCTGAAACTTGTTCAATAGCCGTCCAGTGATGCATAAGGACGTTTAAATCCCAGGCGAGCTCTTCGGCAGATTTACCGACACCTGCGGTACGTACGATTAAGCCCATACCATCCGGTACTTCTAGGGTGGAAAGCGCGTCTTTAAGCTGGGTGCGCTCGTCGCCTTCAATGCGACGGGAAATACCACCGGCACGTGGGTTGTTTGGCATTAATACAAGGTAACTACCCGCGAGTGAGATAAAGGTGGTGAGGGCGGCACCTTTTTGGCCGCGCTCTTCTTTATCGACTTGCACGATGACTTCTTGACCTTCTTTAACCACGTCACGAATGTTCGGACGGCCATCGAATTTATAGTTTTTCGGGAAGTAGGTGCGTGCAATTTCTTTTAACGGGAGGAAGCCATGACGCTCAGCGCCATAGTCGACAAAGGCAGCTTCTAGGCTTGGTTCAACGCGGGTAATTTTACCCTTGTAGATGTTTGATTTCTTTTGTTCGTGACCAGGACTTTCAATGTCCAAATCAAATAATTTTTGTCCATCAACCAGCGCAACACGGAGTTCTTCCTGTTGCGTGGCATTTATTAGCATTCTTTTCATAGATTGTGACTCATACGTTTAAAAGGTACGAAATCACAACACTGTACCGCTGCTAACGGTCCTGTTCCGTTGCACAGTCTGTCGTCTGGCACCGTATCGTTGGGTGGTGCGCTCTTTTCTAGGTTGTACGACAAAGCCAATGCTGTCTTATGTTTACTGTACTTATCTTTTACCGTAGCTATTCACTGGAATTTGCTACGAAGTTACCCGTATCACTTCCGCGACCGATCATGGTGACGGTGGTTACGTGTAACAATAAATTTCTTACATGCCGAAACAGGCGTTCACTACATCTTTCAGTGTTGTGCTTTCGAGAAAAATTCATCGAGAAAAATATTATTACCAGACCTATTTAGTCTGACACTGTATTGTCGCATTTACAGCGCCATCTGACAAGCAGCATTTCTAGCTCATGCCATTGAGAGGCCGTGCGTTCCGCAACGGCTCATGGTAAAATCGCCGTCATTATTTTTGTATTCACAGGCCGTAGCTTTTCGCCCATGACAGACTCTCAACCGCAAGTCCGGTTTTATCAAATTAATGCTGACGAAGCAGGGCAGCGCATTGACAACTTTCTATTGAATCAACTGAAAGGCGTGCCTAAGAGCATGATCTATCGGATTGTTCGAAAAGGCGAAGTGCGCGTGAATAAAAAACGTATTAAGCCTGAATATCGGTTATGTGACGGCGATGAAGTGCGCATCCCGCCAGTGCGGGTGGCCGAGAAACAGGCGTTACCTAACCCTAAATTGGATAAAATCGCAGGATTAGAGCAGGCGATTATATTTGAAGATGATGCAATGCTGGTCGTAAATAAGCCGGCTGGAATGGCGGTGCATGGTGGTAGCGGGTTGCATTATGGGTTAATCGAAGGACTCCGCGCGTTGCGGCCGCAAGCCAAATTTCTTGAGCTTGTACATCGATTAGACCGCGATACATCGGGCTTGTTGATGGTTGCGAAGAAGCGTTCGGCATTACGTTCACTGCATGAACAACTGCGCGACAAGGACATGGAAAAGACCTATGTTGCGCTGGTGTACGGCTCCTGGCCTGGCAAAATTAAGAAAGTTGACCAGTCATTGCAAAAAAATACGTTGCAATCAGGTGAACGGATTGTGCGCACTGATGCAGAGGGAAAGCCTTCGTTAACACGTTTTAAAGTACGCGAGCGGTTTCCCTTGAGTGATATTTCCGCCACATTAGTAGAAGCCTCACCGGTTACTGGCCGTACCCACCAAATTCGCGTTCATACACAATGTGTAGGGCACCCTATTGCCATGGATAATAAGTACGGCATCCGTGGGTTTGATGAGCAACTCAAAGTGTTAGGGCTAGGGCGCTTATTTTTGCATGCAGAGCGTTTACAGATCACCCATCCGAAAACTGGTGAGAAAATGCAATTTCATGCACCTCTAGATAACGACTTGAATCAGGTGATCATAAAATTACGAAAAGGCGTGAGCTAAGCCTAAAGGGCTGTCCGAATAAAGTTGTTGATGTCGCTTTGTGCCCACACGTAACAAACATAAAAAACGATAAATCTAACAAGAGCGCCTTACTGTGACTGAAAACACGACCGGTTTTTCACTTTTGATATTTGATTGGGATGGAACCTTGATGGATTCCGTCCCGCGGATTGTCTCCTGTATGCAAAAGATGGCGCAGCAGACCGGTCTCCCAGTGCCTGCTGAATCCGCCGTAAAAGATATTATCGGCCTGAGTTTGTGGGTCGCTTTAGAGCGCTTATTTGACTGTTATGACCCAGATGAACAACAGCGTCTCATTGCGGTGTATCGCGAGTTATACGTACACACGGATGCGACTCCATCGCCCATGTTTCCTAGCGCTCACGAAGTTCTTGCGGAGTTACATGGGCAAGGTTATCAATTGGCGGTGGCTACGGGGAAAGCGCGGCAAGGGCTTGAGCGTGCCTGGCGCGAAACCAATACCGGTCAATTCTTTAGCGCTTCCCGTTGCGCCGATGAAGCCATGTCGAAGCCGCACCCACAGATGTTGAATGACATTCTTGTCGGCACAGGAACCTTGCCACAGCAGGCCGTCATGATTGGAGATTCTCAATTTGATTTACAAATGGCCAACAACGCGGGTGTAGCAAGTGCTGGTGTGGCCTGGGGCGTACACGATGCGACGCGACTTCAACAAGAAGCGCCGCTTACAGTTTTTTCTCAATTGCAGCAGTTACCAACCTGGCTTGCGGATATAAATAACGGGCGACTAGGGCAACTCAAGCCCGTGGCGAGCGAGTAAATCTACTAAGCGTATCAGTGGGAGACCAACTAAAGCATTGGGGTCGTCTCCCTGCATGCGCTTAAATAACGTAATGCCTAACCCTTCGCTTTTAAAACTACCGGCGCATTGAAATGGCTCTTCCTGTTCTATATAGCGGGTAATCTGCGCGTCGGTTAATTCTCGAAAATGTACTGAAAAAGGCTCTACGCAGGAAAAACAGCTTCCAGTCTGTGAATTGAGCACGGCTAACCCTGTATAAAAGGTCACATGATTACCACGACAGGCTTGTAATTGTGCGATGGCACGCTCCTTTGTGTGGGGTTTGCCCAAGATGACGCCAGCATTTACGGCCACTTGATCGGAACCAATAATGAGATGGGCTGGATAGGCCTGGGCGAGGGCATTGGCCTTTTGTATCGAGAGCCGTTCTACCAACGAGCTTGCACACTCGCCATCAAGTGGGCTTTCATCAATATCTGGGGCCGCATGGGAAAAAGGTAACCCGAGCTTCGTGAGTAAATCACGTCGAAAGGGGGAGCTTGAAGCAAGTAATAAAGGAAGAGTCATTTTGTGTAATCCTCTCGTGTGCAGCCCTTAACTATATGGTAAACTAGTGGTCTGTGGCTAATTTGTCACAATGAACGATACATTCTGTGTAGGGTTCTAGCAAAAATGGTGAGAAATTCGTGAAAACAGAGGTTTGCACGTGAAATTTCTTTGACTATCCACCTTTCAACCATTATCATTCGCGCGCTATGCAAAAGGTTCGTATACCGCTTTCGGTTGACCCGGTACGAAATTCAGGTAAACGTCTTTCTTTTGATGGGGTTATCCCCTCGAAGAATTTGCCACGTTTTAATGAAGTACTGGCATCACCCTGTTCAGACGTAGAGGTCACGCTAACGTTTGATACAGATGAGCAAAAGATTCACTATTTTCGTGGTCGAGCGAGAGCAAACGTCGAGTTAGCTTGTCAGCGGTGCGGAGAGTCCATGCCCTGGGAGCTAGAGACAGAGTTTCAGTATGCACCGATAACCCGGCGGCAAACCGCGGAAGAGTTACCGGAGCATTACGAGGCAGCTGTGTTAAATGAGCTAGGAGAGGTGCTGCTCCATCCCCTAGTAGAAGACGAGCTGCTGGTCGCCTTGCCACTTGTGGCAAAGCATACTGAGCAGGACTGTGCGATTAAGAGTGACGCAATGAGTTGGGGCGAGCTTCCAAAGGAAGCAGAAAAGCCAAATCCGTTCGCTGTGTTACAAAAGCTTAAGAAATAAACGATTCAGGAGACGAGTCAAATGGCTGTACAAAAAAACCGCAAAACCCGTTCTAAGCGCGGGATGCGTCGTTCACATGACGCACTGGGTGGCGCTGCGCTGTCTGTCGATCAGACCAGCGGCGAAACTCACGTTCGTCACCACGTAACCGCTGACGGTTACTACAAAGGTAAGAAAGTCATCGCCGGCTAAGGGCGTATGGCGAAATTAACTCTTGCCATTGATGCGATGGGCGGGGACCGCGGTCCCTCCATCGTTGTTGCAGCGCTCATCCGAGCGCTGCAGTCGTTTCCGGAGGTTGACTTTATCCTCACCGGGGACGAACCTCGTTTAAAAGCCTTGCTCAATCGCGAAGCAAAGCATCTCAAAGCCACGGACCGAGCCCGGATCCGCATCCATCACACTACACAAATTGTGCAAATGGATGATAAACCAAGCCAATGCCTACGTCATAAAACCGACTCTTCGATGCGTATTGCCATTGATTTGATCGCAGAAGGTGACGCTCAGGCGTGTGTCAGCGCGGGTAATACGGGTGCCTTGATGGCCATGGCTTATCTTCGCTTGAAAGTTCTACCCGGTGTATTACGTCCGGCGTTAATCGCACCCATCCCAAACGAGCAGGGCGGCCAAAGTCTGCTATTAGATCTTGGCGCTAACCCCCAGTGTGATGCCGATACGTTATTCCAGTTTGGGGTGATGGGATCGGTGATTGCCCAAGAGCTCACGGGGATATCCGAGCCGCGCATTGCACTACTGAATATGGGGACAGAAGAAATTAAAGGTCCCGATGTGGTAAAACAAGCTGCGCTGCTGCTGGCGAACTCGAAGCATGTTCACTATCAGGGTTTTATTGAGGGTTCTGATTTATTCGCGGGTAAAGCCGATGTTATTGTGTGCGATGGTTTTACTGGAAATATCGCCCTGAAAAGCTGTGAAGGCATGGCGCGCATGGTGTACGACCATCTTAAACGTAGCTTAAAGTCGCATTGGTTAAGTCGTGCTCTGGTGTGGTTGCTCTACCGACGCCAACGCAAAGCATGGTCTTGGCTCAACCCCGACCAGTACAACGGTGCAAGTTTGATAGGATTGCGCGGAGTTGTCGTGAAAAGCCATGGCAATGCGTCGGCCAATGCATTTTACAGCGCTATTGAACATGCCATCGCAGAAGCCGAATCTGACTTGCCAAAACGCATTCACGACCGAGTCGAACAAGTGCTGTCTGAACAGCATACCTAAGAGTTGCACCACGACTCATTAGGTACAAGGAGTCGCATGTTTGCACGATTAGCCGGAACTGGCCATTTTTTACCAGAAGACGTACTTACCAATGCAGAGCTCGAGCGCCGCGTGGATACCAGTGATACCTGGATCCGAGAGCGAACGGGAATTCGTGAGCGTCGCGTGTGTGGGCCTGACGAATCAGTGGTGTCGATGGCGACCGAAGCCGCTAAACGCGCCCTGAATGCTGCAAACCTTCCTGCCGAACAATTGGATCTTATTGTGGTTGCCACGACCTCTGCGGACCGTGCATTTCCAAGCGCTGCCTGTGAGGTACAACATGCTCTTGGCATTACGGATACGCCTGCCTTTGACGTCGCAGCGGCCTGTTCGGGATTTCTGTTCGCGATGTCAGTGTCGGAAAAATATATTGTCAGCGGTGCCGCGAAGCACGTATTGGTTATCGGCAGCGATGCTTTAACCCGCATGTGTAACCCGGATGACCGTAATACTATTATCTTATTTGGTGATGGTGCGGGGGCAGCGGTCTTTTCCGCCGCGGAAGAACCGGGTATTCTCTCGACCCATATCTACAGTGCTGGCGAGTTCGCCTCCTTGTTAGGGGCGGATCATCCCACTCGCAGTGATGAAGCGTTACAACAAGAAGCATGGTTATACATGCGGGGGCGGGAAGTATTTAAAGTCGCAGTAGAAAAACTAGCGGAATTAGTTGAACATACGTTAGCGCATCACAATATGGCGGCGAGTGAGTTGGATTGGCTGATTCCCCACCAGGCAAATTACCGGATAATTCAGGCCACTGCACGTAAATTAAACATGCCTATGAGCCAAGTGGTGATGACCTTAGAGAAAACCGGGAATACATCGGCTGCATCGGTGCCTATTGCGCTTGATATGGCAATCCGCGATGGTCGTATTCAACCTGGGCAAACGCTTTTATTAGAAGCCTTTGGCGGCGGATTTGCCTGGGGCTCTGCATTAATCCGTTATAATTAGCTGATCGGAATCACTCCGAAGCGAACACTTATTAATTTAGTAACACATAAAGAAGGATTTCCAATGACACAACGTTGTGCATTCGTTTTTCCAGGTCAGGGCTCACAGTCTGTGGGCATGCTTTCTGAACTTGCTAGTGCATTCCCGCAAGTAGAAGCGACCTTTGCTGAAGCTTCGCAAGTGTTGGGCTATGACTTGTGGAAGGTCGTGCAAGACGATCCCAAAGGGCAATTAAATCAAACAGAAGTGACACAGCCTGCATTGCTTGCGGCAAGTGTGGCTATCTATCGCTGTATTCCCGAGTCACAAAAGCCAACATACATGGCGGGTCACAGTTTGGGTGAGTATTCAGCACTTGTATGCGCAGGTGCTTTAGACTTTGGTGATGCTATTCGTTTAGTCGAGCTTCGTGGTAAAGCGATGCAAGAAGCCGTACCTGCTGGGCAGGGCGCCATGGCAGCGATTATTGGCCTCGATGATGACGCAGTCATTGCCGCCTGTGCTCAGGCAGCGCAAGGGCAAGTGGTATCCGCAGTGAATTTCAATTCGCCGGGCCAAGTTGTTATTGCCGGAGAAAAAGACGCGGTAGCGCGTGCAGGTGAGGCGTGTAAAGCGGCTGGAGCAAAGCGGGCGTTACCGTTACCGGTCAGCGTCCCTTCGCATTGTGCGTTGATGGCACCGGCCGCAGAAAAACTTGCCAATGCACTCGACAATATTGATGTGAAAGTGCCTGTGATCCCAGTGATTCATAACGTGAATGTGGGCATTGCGAGCACCTCTGAAGCGATTCGTGAGGCTTTAGTGGCGCAATTGTATTCCCCAGTACGCTGGACGGAAACCGTCGCTTGGTTAGCGCAGGAAGGAATCACCACCCATTACGAGTTAGGTCCAGGCAAAGTGTTGTCAGGCTTGGCTAAACGCATTCATAGCGATGTGAGCTGCTCTGCAGTGAATGCACCTGATGCAATTCACGCATTCGCATAAATATTAAATCATTAGGAGTAATTATGACTTCTCCATTAATCGGCAATCTTGACGGTCAGGTTGCGTTAGTTACAGGCGCGACGCGAGGTATTGGTAAAGCCATCGCAGAAGCATTTGTTGCGGCTGGAGCCACCGTGATTGGCACGGCCACCAGTGAAAAGGGCGCCGCCACCATTTCTGAGTACCTTGGCGCTCAGGGCACGGGTAAAGTACTGGACGTAACCGCTGAGGGTGCTATTGAAGCCCTTATCGCTGATGTGCAAAGCAGTTACGGTAAAATTGATATCTTGGTGAATAACGCCGGAATTACCCGCGATAATTTGCTTATGCGGATGAAAGAAGACGAGTGGGAGCAAGTGTTAAATACCAATCTTACTGCGGTATTTAAGATATGTAAGGCGGCGATGCGTGGTATGATGAAAAATCGTCACGGTCGCATTATCAATATTGGTTCTGTGGTTGGAACGACAGGTAATCCTGGGCAAGCGAACTACTGTGCTGCAAAAGCTGGTCTGATTGGTTTCAGTAAGGCCTTAGCCAAAGAAATCGCCTCGCGTGGGGTGACTGTGAACGCTGTTGCGCCTGGATTTATCGATACCGATATGACGAAGGCATTGACCGATGATCAACGGGAGCGTATTTTTGATACTATTCCAGCGGCTCGGTTAGGCAAACCAGAAGAAATTGCTGCGGCAGTGTTATTCTTGGCTTCGCCAGGTGCAGCCTACGTGACCGGGGAAACAATTCATGTGAATGGCGGCATGAACATGGCGTAATCGCCGAAATTCTCAGCAAAATCTAGGCTTACGAGGTAAGACCTCAGCCATTTAGCTAAATTTTTGCTTTAATCGTGGTGTCTGATTGACTACACTACACGCAAATTTATTTAAGATACCTTTATTTGAGGGTTAAACATGAGCACTATCGAAGAACGCGTAAAGAAAATTATCATTGAGCAACTCGGTGTTAAAGAAGACGAAGTGAAGCCTGAAGCTTCTTTCGAAAACGACCTGGGTGCAGACTCACTGGACACGGTTGAATTAGTAATGGCTCTGGAAGAAGAGTTTGAAACTGAAATTCCAGATGAAGAAGCTGAGAAGATCCGCACGGTTCAAGCAGCTATCGACTACATCAACAAGCATTCTTCGTAAGTAAAGCTTGGTTGTAAGGAAGGCGGAATGAAAATTCCGCCTTTTTTTATGTGCTTAAAATAGCCCTCAATCCGTAATACAATTAAGGTATGGTTTACGGCAACCCCAGAAAACCTCAGAGAATGGCAGAACAAGGATATCTTTGATGAGCAAACGCAGAGTTGTTGTCACAGGCCTCGGCATGGTGACTCCAAATGGCTTAGATACGGAAACCACCTGGGCTTCGATTATTGCTGGAAAGTCTGGGGCTGGCCCCATTACCCATTTTGATACCCAAGGCTATAGCACCCAGTTTGCGTGTTTAGTGAAAGACTTTGATGTGAGTGCCTATATGCCTGCCAAAGAAGCGCGGAAAATGGACACCTTCATTCAGTATGGGGTGGTTGCCGCTCAGCAAGCCATTGCGGATTCAGGTCTTCGCTTCGATGAGCGTAATGCGCATCGTTGCGGCGTAATGATTTCTTCCGGTATCGGAGGCCTTCAGGGGATTGAAGAGAATCACCAAAAATTATTGGAAGGCGGCCCGCGTCGGGTGTCACCATTCTTTGTGCCCAGCTCCATTATTAATATGATTTCTGGCCAGGTATCGATGATGTATGGCTTAACTGGGCCGAATATGGCAATCGTAACCGCCTGTACCAGTGGTGTACATAATATCGGTCAAGCGGCTCGTATTATTGCGTATGGCGATGCTGACGTGATGCTAGCCGGCGGAGCAGAAAAGGCATCGACCCCTTTAGGTATGGCGGGTTTTGCGGCGGCACGGGCATTATCAACCCGTAACGCAGCACCAGATGAAGCTAGCCGACCTTGGGATAAGGACCGAGATGGATTTGTCCTCGGGGATGGTGCAGGGGTCATGGTGTTAGAGAGTTTTGAGCATGCAAAAGCTCGGGGCGCGAAAATCTATGCTGAACTGACTGGTTTTGGCATGAGCGCAGATGCCTTTCATATGACCGCACCACCAGAAGATGGGCGTGGTGCAGCGGCATCCATGCGTCATGCGTTGCAGGATGCGGAACTATCTGTGGATAAGGTGAGTTATATCAATGCTCACGGCACTTCAACGCCTGCGGGTGATATCGCTGAAACAAGAGCCATTAAATCTGTGTTCGCAGCAGATGCGAAGCGGGTTCCTGTAAGCTCCACTAAATCAATGACCGGGCACTTGTTAGGCGCCGCTGGTGCAGTGGAAGCTATTTTCTCAGTGTTGGCGATTCGTGATCAGGTGCTTCCGCCCACGATTAACTTAGAGAATCCTGATCCCGAATGTGATTTGGACTACGTGCCACATACGGCTCGTGATGCAAAAGTTACGGCAACCTTGTGTAATTCCTTTGGTTTTGGCGGAACCAACGGTAGTTTGGTGTTTCAACAAATATGATGCCGTCGGCCTATACATGGCGCCAGGGCCAGCTTGGGAGTGCGCTGTCGTTGCATGACCGCGGTTTAAATTTTGGCGATGGCTGTTTTACCACCATTCGTCTCGATCGCAACCAGGCTGGGTATTGGCAGTGTCATCTGTGGGCATGGCACCATCAACGCCTACTGGATACCTGTGAGCGCCTCGGTTTTTCTTGTCCCGACGATCTTGCCTTTGGTGTAGACCAAGTATTAAAGACTATATCGACATCATACGACGCCGCGCATGCGGTACTTCGTATTACGGTCACTCGCGGGGAGGGTGGCAATGGCTATCTCCCAGACGCTGATAGTCAACCTGCAGTGATCTTTCGGCTCACGAGCTATCCCCAGTATTATCAAAACTGGCAACGCTTAGGTATTGGCATGGGCTTGGCCGAGTTTCAAGTGGCAATACAGCCTGCATTTGCTGGCTTAAAAACCCTTAACCGGTTAGAGCAAGTGGCGATTAAACAAGAGCTTGCGACAACCGCATATGATGATTTGATCGTCACTGATCGCGAGGGGTATTTGGTCGAAGCTTCTGCCGGTAACTTGTTTTGGCGCGTCGATGACCAGTGGTTTACCCCAGCGCTCAGTCATGCCGGTGTGGATGGGGTGGTGCGCCAATGGTTGATCAGGCACAATCCAGATGTACAAGTGGTGCGTGCTTTGCCTAGTGTATTGACTGATTGTGATGAAATGTTTGTGTGCAATGCATTAATGGGCTTAGTACCGGCATGCTCAATTGGCGAGCGACAATTACCCAAGGTTCGGTGTTATAGCGCGTGCCTAACCACGGGTAAATTACCGAAAACAACGGAATAAATCAGAATGATTCGAGTGTTATGTTACGTCGATTAATCGCTATTTTATTAGGTCTATTTATTATTCTGGCATTGCTACTCGGTTCTGCTTATGGCGGCCTGTACTGGTGGTTTCACCATGGCGGAGAAGTGAGTACCAGAGCGCATAGTATAGATGGTGCCGGAGCAATCGAAGTATTGGAAGAAACGCCAATAAATCTGTACGCAGGCGATGGCGTCGTGCTTTTTGAAATCCCTCGTGGTGCGCATCGGCGTGGTATTGCACGTTCACTTGAAGAGCGTGGGTTTTTAACGCCTCAGCAATGGAATCAGTGGGCGGTACGTTTATTTATGCCCAATGCCCGTTTTCAAGCTGGTGTTTATGCGTTAAACGACGGTGAAACACCGGCGCAGTTGTGGACTCGATTTGCCCGTGGCAACCAACATCTTTTTTCCATTACCTTTGTCGAAGGTAGTGAGTTTAAACACTGGCAAGCACAGCTGGAAGCTCATCCATATATTCGCTCCCAATTGGGTGATACACCTGTTAGCGAGATTATGAGCATACTTGGCAGCGACCATGGGCATCCGGAAGGGTTATTGTTCCCAGATACCTACCGCTTTTATGCGGGCACCACCGATTTAAGGATTTATCAGCAAGCATTTCAACGCATGCAGACGGTGCTGCAGCAAGAATGGGAACAGCGAGACCGCACGGTTCCGCTATCTACGCCTTACGAAGCATTGGTGTTGGCATCTATTGTGGAACGAGAAACCGGGGCCACCCATGAGCGGGGTTTAGTGGCTAGTGTTTTTGTGAATCGATTGCACACAGGAATGCGTTTACAGTCGGATCCAACCATTATCTATGGCTTAGGGGACCGCTATCGTGGGGTAATCTATCGATCTGACATTCAGGAGCATACCCCATATAATACTTATCGCATTGATGGCTTGCCGCCAACGCCTATTGCCATGCCGGGTGCTGCGGCAATCCGAGCGACACTGCAACCAGAATCTTCAGAGTACTATTACTTTGTGAGCCGAAATGACGGTACCCATGTGTTTTCACGCACCTTGGCTGAGCATAACCGCGCGGTCAACCAATATCAGAGGAATCGATGAAAGGACGCTTTATTGTTATAGAGGGCCTCGAAGGCGCCGGTAAAAGCTCCGCGGTAGCGACGGTGACTGCGTGGCTAACACAGCAAGGGCATTCTTTTATTACGGTGCGGGAACCGGGCGGAACGCCCTTTGCCGAAGCTCTCCGGGATTTGGTGAAGCAGGACTGGAAAGAGCATATTACTGCAGAAGCGGAATTACTGTTGATGTATGCGGCCAGAGTGCAATTAGTAGATAACGTGATTAAACCTGCATTGACGCAAGGCCAATGGGTCGTTGGTGATCGCCATGACCTCTCTTCGCGAGCATATCAGGGTGGCGGCCGGGAGTTGGGAGACGAGAAGCTTCAGCACTTAAAACACCTCACATTGGGTGATTTTCAACCGGACCTCACATTGTATCTTGATATTAATCCTGAAATTGGTTTAGCCCGGGCGCTGCAACGTGGTGATCTGGACCGTATTGAAAAAGAAACCCTAGAATTTTTTCACCGAACCCGAGCGCGTTATCGTGAGATTGCAACGCAAGAATCCGGTATCTGCGTCATAGACGCTAGCCAAGACATCAAACAGGTGCAGCGTGATATAACCGAAGCGTTGGAGCAGCAATGGCCCGCGTAAGCTTTCCCTGGATTCGCCCCTTATGGCAACAACTCAGTGAGGCGGCCCTTGGTGGCAGTCTCGCCCATGGCATTGGCATTGAATATCAACCCGAGTTAGGCAGTGAACAGTTACTTGAACAGTTATCGCGATTATTGCTCTGTCAAAAGCCGGTACAGGATACAAAAGGGATCCGTGCCTGTGGTCAGTGTAAGCAGTGCTTATTGTATAAAGCAGGCACGCACCCAGACTTACTGCGTATACAACCGGAGCCGGGCAAACAGCTGGGTGTAGATGCGATTCGAAAGGTTGGTGCCTTTGCCCAGCAAAGTGCTGCCCAAAGCGGCAATAAAGTGGTGCATGTGGTACATGCGGATAGCATGACGCTGGCAGCGGCCAATAGTTTGCTGAAAACCTTGGAAGAACCACCGGAAAATACATATTTAATTGTAAGCGCCGCGCAATTCTCGTTACTGTTGCCGACGGTGCGTAGCCGATTGATGATGTTTCCAATCCCGCGCCCACCGCTTGATACGATCGCTGCATGGCTCACGCAACTCGTTCCAGATGCGACCATTTCCGATGCGTTAGTCAGCTATGCCCAGAAACGTCCACTCACTGCACTGCAGCTGCTGAAAGATGGGCAGGCGCTTCCGCAAGCGATGTTGGATGATGTGGTATTTGGCAGCGTGCAGTTGCCGAAAGATAATGAAGGCATTGAACAATTCGTGATGAGTGTCATTGAGTCTCTGCATTTAACGCTTCGCGATTATAGTGAGCGCAATACATATCCTACTTGGGCAAAGGCCCATGTCGAGACGAATCCGAGTGGTTTTGCACAGGCTTTAAGTGATTGTTACCAAACAGGCATTGTGTTGCGACGAGAGCTACAGGGGCCGGGCTTAAATGCGCAATTGCTGAGCCAGCGTTGGTTACACGATTGCCGTAGGCGCTTATTGCTGGCACGAGAGACCATGGCCAATTAGCCCTGGTATTGGTTGAACACGCACTGATTTAATTAGTAAGGGTAGTCATGTTTGTCGATTCCCATTGTCATCTGGATAAACTTAAACTCACGAAAAGCCATGGCATTGATCATGTGCTGAACGAGGCACGCGCGGCGCAGGTTGAGCACATGCTGTGTATCGGTGTTACGCTCGACGATTTTCATGAAATGCAAAGTATTGTGGGTTCACATTCTGAAGTGAGTTTTTCCTGTGGTGTGCACCCATTGTATGTCGCCAAACATGGCTTTAACGAGCAGGGATTGCGCGACTTATGCAAACGCGAAGATGTTGTCGCTGTGGGTGAGACGGGTCTTGATTACTATTACGATAAAGAGCACCACCGCATTCAACAAGACAGCTTTGCCTGTCATGTGGATATCGCGACCACGCTGAAGAAACCCCTGATTATCCATACCCGTGATGCCCGCAGTGATACCATTGATATCTTACGAAATGGTCACGCTGAGCGATGTGGTGGGGTTATGCATTGCTTTACCGAGAGCCTTGAGATGGCAGAGCAAGCAATGGACTTGGGCTTTTACATTTCAATTTCAGGTATTGCCACGTTTGCCAACGCGAAAGAATTGCGCGAGGTTGTGCGCCATATTCCCCTTGAGCGTTTGTTGATTGAAACGGATTCACCATGGCTTGCACCGGTTCCGTATCGTGGTAAGGAAAATCAACCCGGTTATGTTCAACACGTTGCGCAATGTGTGGCCGAACTCAAAGATGTGGGCGTCGATGAAGTTGCCGCCACGACGCGACATAATTTTTATCACCTATTTGGTGTTCAACCAACACCACTTGCGAGTGAGAGCTAATGCGCGTCGCTTATTATTAGCTATGAACGATTGAACTTTAGATAAAGAAAAGCTCGGAACCAAGGGGGGAGGTGTTCCGAGCTTAGGGGAAGGGCTCATATAAGAGCCGTGCGCTAATACCAAACTGAACATTTCCTTAGGGGACGAAAGGTTCAGTTGGCCCATAAAGTTGTTGCCTATCTTTAATAGTAGCCGAAGTGCCTATCTTTTCCAGAATATGATTAAAAATTAGCCAAATGCTTACAAATGTCAATATATTGTATACAAAATTTGCTGAAAGCGGCGGTCTAGCGATAGAGTTAGATGATAACTAACGCCATTGAAATATAACGAGGCATTCGTCAGATGCTTTTTAACCGGCTCACAATACGTCTAGCGCTTTCCCTCACCGTGGCTCTTGTGGTTATGATGACGATTAGCATGTGGACGTCATTACGCATGCAAGAAAATACCTTGCGTGAGCAAGCGGCGGTGCGTGCTGAGCAATTTGCTTCGAGCCAACGAATCCAATTAGAACTGGCGCTAGACACCCGCGCCGATGCTCTGCGCGAGTTAAAGCGCAACTTACTTACGTGGCTTGAGCCGCACCCAGAACTTAAGGACGAAGCCGGGCTTAAAGTTTTATTTGATAGCCTTTGGTTACTGGACCGTGACGGTTATTTAGTTGACGCATGGGATTCTAATTCAGAACGCCTTGCACGGACTGCTAATTTTGCTTCGTTTTATGCCAGTGATATTTTTCAACGGGTCAAACAAGATGATGCCCTGGTGATTTCTGAGCCAGTAGACAATTTGGATGGCTATCCCGATATTGTTCACTTCGCCTACGGCTTACACGACCAAGGCGAGTTTCTTGGCGCCATCATTGGCAATATTGCCTTAAGAGATCATCGTTTATTTCGGGAGTTAGCCACGCTCGAAGTGGGCACCCACGGATATATCTCCATCGTTTCCGAAGCAGGCAAAATATTGTTTCATCCGGATCCGGAAACCACATTGCGGCAATTACCTGAAGATAAATTTTCTCAGATTATGCATGAGGCCCAGCGGAATAAACCGACTGCCTATATGAACAGCTTCAATAACGTACCTAGCATGATCAGCGTGAGTCATTTTGCCGGTGCGAACTGGTACATATTGGTAGTGCAACCCATTGAAGGCGTGTATGCCCCTCTCGATGCACTGCGTAATATGCAATTACAGGTATTTGGCACGGGCGCGGTGATCAGTGTGGTGCTTTTTATCTTGCTCCTAAGTTATCAATTGCGGCCCATACGTCATTTACGACAACACACGGAGTCTATTATTGCGGGCGATGCTAATTTTTTGCCGGTGCCCCGATTACGCGAATTACGCCCGCTCGTCCAACGCTTCAATTCACTGTTGAAGCAAAATATTAAGCAGCAGCAAGCTCTGGAAGAGCGGAAGGCTTATTTTGATATTGTATTGCAGACGTCACCGGTCGGTCAGTTTATGACAGAGCCTAGTGGCAAGTTCGAATTTATCAATAAAAAATTAGAGGAACTGACGGGTTTCACATTGGCGGAACTGCGGGCAACAGGAATGCGGGCACACATCCTAGAAGAAGATATAGAGAAAGTGGTGGCCATGTGGACGGGGGTACTTAAAGACACTCATCCTTCGGAAGTTGATTTTCGATTTACCCGAAAAGATGGCACTGTGATTTGGTTGCATGTTGAAACCACCCCGGTGATTGTTCAGAAAAATTGTTTGGGGCACGTGGGCACAGTGCGCGATGTAACCTCATCGTACACGGAGATAGAAAACCTGCGTACTCTGGCTACGATTGATGCCCTTACAGGTTTGTTAAACCGTCGTGGGCAGGATCAAGCGCTTAAAAAAGTGATTATGAACGCGCGATTGTTCCATGAGTCAGTCATTGTATTGGTGATCGACCTAGATGGCTTTAAAGCAGTGAATGACGAGGCCGGTCACGACATGGGTGATCAAGTACTGAAGCGGGTGGCGCAAATATTAATGGAACACACGCGAGAAACTGATTTTCTGGGCCGTATGGGCGGGGATGAGTTTATTCTTATTTTGCCAAAGTGCCCAGTAAATCGCGCACGCGACATTGCAAAGGAAATTGTCGAGGATATTGCGCTCATTCCTCAGGATTTAACCTGCCCAATCGTGACTGCCAGTGTGGGCCTGACTGAACTCCGTGAAGATGACTCGGAGCCCGATGATGTGGTAAGGCGCGCAGATAAGGCCGCTTACGCGGCTAAGCATGCAGGCCGTAATCAAGTATTTGAAGACTTCAAGAGCAAGGCAACGAATTAACGTGTATCTTGTCCACTCGGTGGCGTTAATTCACCGCGTAGATTGTCCATCAAAGCATCTTGAATGGCTGTGATGTCAGTTTCTTGCGATAACAAATAATGCAGTTTGGTCAAGGCTGCTTCAATGGTGAGATCATAGCCGGGAATTACCCCAATATCCGCGAGAGCGTTGCCAGTTGCATAGCCCTGCATATTGACGGTACCTTTAAAGCATTGGGTACAATTCAAAACAATCACACCGGCTTCTACAGCGCGCTTCAATGATTTAATTAATGCGCCATGTTGGGGCGCATTTCCTACACCATAGCTTTGTAAAATAAGGGCCTTAACGGGGTGCTGTACCAAGTTATCGATGATTTTCTCACTCATGCCGGGGTACAGTGTTACTACTCCGATTTCCTGGGCGGCGATGCTCGCCACTTGCAATGGCTCTTGCAGGATAGGGCGGATCTCACCGGCGATCAGCTCGATATCAATTCCGGCTTCCAGAAGTGCAGGGAAGTTTGGTGAAGCAAAGGCATCAAACCCATCGGCGTCGGCTTTGGTAGCGCGGTTGCCCCGAAATAACCGATTGTTAAAGAACAAAGTGACTTCATGAATCGGATAATGGGCAGCCAAATACAAGGCGTTCAGGAGATTTGTTTGTCCGTCCGAGCGCAACGCAGCAAGCGGGATTTGCGATCCGGTCACAATCACTGGCTTGCCTAGATTGGAAAACATAAAGGACAGAGCCGATGCCGTGTAGGCCATAGTATCGGTGCCGTGAAGAATGACAAAACCGTCGTAGGCATCGTAATGTTCTTGGATGTCTTGAGCGATACGTTGCCAATCATGCGGCGTCATATCCGATGAATCCATCAGTGGTGCGTATTCACACAGGGTGAACTCTGGCATTTCTGGGCGATAAAATTCCGGCATTCCCTTAATACTTTCAGCCAAAAATCCCGGGGCAGGAATGTAGCCATGGGCTGACTTCATCATGCCGATGGTACCGCCTGTGTAGGCAATATAAATACGCTTACGGGCTGTTGAACGGCTCATAACGGCTCCTTCCTTAATGAAACACGGGCTCGCATTCGAGACAGCGACTATATACGCCGCGAGCATCACTAAAATCCTCGAGGACCTGTAGATCTTGCAACAATTGTTGCAACAAACGTTGACGCAAAGGAGAAACCTGACCTTCAGCACTGAGCTGAGATACTAAAGTGCGCTCTAGTAATCGCTCAATGACTGCATTCAGGCCACGGGTTTCCCTTGCTGGTCGCGTAATTTGGTAATCATCAACGTCGGCCAGTTCGGCTGCTCGCGCGATGGCCATTTCAAATTCTCCGATGCCATCCACAAGACCATGGTGCAACGCATCCGCTCCCATCCAAACGCGACCTCGGGCAATGGCGTCTACTTCGTCGGCGCTAAGCCCACGACTTTCTGCCACAATATCAATAAAATCTCGGTAGATGCGTTCAATATTGCGCTGAATTAAGCGCTCAGTTGTGCTGTCTATCGGCCTATTGCTATCAATATAGGGCATTTCCGTTGAGCTCACACCGTCGGCGTATATCCCAAGTTTCCCGAAGCCTTCTGTCGCATTTAGGAATAACCCAAAGACACCGATGGAACCGGTAAGGGTCGCCGAGCTTGCGTAAATCTCGTCCGCACCGGCAGCAATCCAATAGCCACCAGAGGCGGCTACCGAACTCAGAGAGGCCACTACAGGTTTGCCTGCATTGCGCAGGCGAGCAAGTTCCTCGCGTATTTTTTCCGAAGCAAAAGCACTACCACCGGGGCTATCGATACGAATTACCACTGCTTTAACGCGATCATCGAAGCGAGCCGCCCGCAATTGGCGCACGAGCCGATCAGCACCAATGGTACCGGCATTGCGGTCACCATCGTGGATGGTACCGCGGGCGATAACCATACGAATCTGTGCGTCGGGGAGTTCTTTCGAGCGCTTTTTGTCATGATGGCGTTGGGCATAATGATAGTCCCGCCATCCAATCCGCTGAAAACTGTTGGCATCGGCGTCTTCACCTGCGTGAGCCACTAAAAGTTGGCGCATGGCGTCGCTGTCCATTAAACCATCCACCAAGCCTTCGTTCATAGCGAGTTGTGCATGGGAATCGTTGGCCTTGGTGAAGGCAGCTTCAAAATCCTCGATACGACCACTGAGTAGTGCGGGGGTGATGTCTCGTTGAGCGGAAACACCATTGAGATATTCTCGCCATAGGGTATCGATCCACGCCTGATTGGCTTCCCGGGCTTCATCAGACATTGCATTACGGGCGTATGGTTCTACTGCACTTTTGTATTCGCCTACACGAAAGATATGCGGGGTAATATGCAACTTATCGAGCAAATCCCGGAAATAATTTTGATAGGCGTGGTAGCCATCAAAGGTAACTGCACCATGGGGGTGTAGGTACACCGCATCGGCATGGGCGGCAAGAAAATATTGGGATTGGGAGTAATAATCACCGTAAGCGAATACTGGGCGACCGGTATCTCGAAAGGATTGCAAGCGATCGCCGAGCACTTGTAACTTGGATAAACCACCGCCCCAAAAGTAGCCTAAGTCAAGCAGAATTCCACCAATATCCGGATCCGCAATGGCGTAGTCTAAGGTTGATATAAGTTGATGGAAGTCTACTTCCGGTACAGGCGGGGTGCCCATAGAACGCTGCATGAGGCGATCAGCAGGAGCAATATAGGTGAGCTCTTCCACCAGTACGCCACTAGGATTCACGACTAAGAAAGCGCCCGATTGATACTCGGGAATATCGTCGTCTCGGATCATGATAAGAAAAACAAAGATAAGCACGGCAAAGAACACGACGTTCACAATCACTTTGCGTGCATTGTTTAAGAAGGTCCATAACGGACGCAATAATTTGCCTAAAAATTTCATGGTTTGGTTCCAACAGGCTTGGAGACTTTTTCGCTGCAATGATAAAGTGAGCCATAGTGTAACTGGTTCTTGCATCGATGCGTAGCTGCAAATGCTAGCCCAAGTAATAGAACCGAATAATTAACAACGACTCTAGCAAAGGAACCCTGAATGGATGCCGTTGACCTCCTTTTAAATCGCACATCAATGCCACGCCTTACGGCTCCAGGTCCGGATGCCAAAGCTCTCAAGTTACTTGAGAAGGCGGCATTGCGGGTGCCGGATCATATGGGACTTACGCCGTATCGATGTGACGTATTTAGCGGCGAACGTTTACAAGGGTTGAGTGAAACCTTTGCTGCGGTGGCGCAACTGGAAGGTTTACCGGATGTGGAGCAACAACGCGCTCCTCAGCTTCCGCTTCGAGCACCCTGTGTGATTGCGATAGTCACCGCCTATGTGGACCATCCAAAAGTCCCGCGTCAGGAACAGTACGCGTCTGCAGCATGCGCAACGTTGGCGATGCAGCAAATGGCGTTTGCACTTGGTCTTGGCGCCATTTGGCGTACTGGGATCTTCGCGGAGTCAGAGCATATGAAGGCGGAACTCGGAGTCAGTTTAGATAATGACATTGTCGGTTTCTTGTATATTGGTACACCGGCAGTGCCAACACCCATTAAGCCGGAAAAAGAGAAATTGATTTTCAGTTTTGGCGCAGCCGCGAAGCAAGAGTAAAAACTCGCTTGTGAATTTATATGCATAAATAAAGCATAAATATATTGAAATTAGCGGTTAATTTCGTTAGCATGTGTTCATCATGTTGGCGAGCCATTGGCGACGCCCGTTTGCTTAGAAATTTAGGGTTCGTCAAATCGTGTCAAAATCCATAGCAGTTTCCACCAATACCGTTGAGAATCCGCCTTCTTTTATGGCAAAGAAAGCACGGGTGATGGTATTGGGTGCTTCTGGCTACAGCGGCTGCGAATTGTTAAGAATTTTGCATAACCATGCATATTTCGATGTGGTCGCTGCATTTTCTTCTGAGTCTTCAAAGCCGCAGCTTTGGCGTGAGATTGCTGCAAGTGCAGCGGGCAGTAGCGATTTGCTGATTCAGCCGTGGTCACAGAATAGCTATGGACTTGCGGCTTCTTGTGATGCGGTGTTCTTAGCCTTACCCCACGAAGTGAGTGCGACTATTGCGGCACAATTACTCCCGCTTGGCTGCAAAGTATTTGATTTGTCTGGGGCCTACCGTTTTAAAGATCCAGAGCAGTTCGGTGAAACCTATGGTTTCGCGCATCCGCACCCAGAACTTCTTGGTGATGCGCAGTATGCGTTAATGGAGCTAGCGAACCTGGATTCGCAAGGGCAGTTGTTTGCCATCCCTGGTTGCTATCCAACAGCCGCGACCCTTGCGTTACAGCCTGCGTGTGAGAGCGCGCTTCTCGCCCCGGCGTCAGTACCAACCATTACTGCGATAAGCGGGGTTTCTGGCGCCGGACGAGGAGCAAACCCACGTACATCATTTTGTGAAGTGAGCGTGCAAGCCTATGGTGTACTCAGCCATCGGCACAGCCCTGAAATTGTGAACAATTTAGGCACCCCTGTGGTATTTACCCCGTTATTGGGCCCTTACAAACGGGGCATACTCGCCACTTGTGTTGCCCAATTGCGCAAAGGCATAAGTGCCGATCAGGTGCATCAGGTATATCAAGCGCGCTATCAGGATCATCCGTTTATACGTTTAGTGCAGCAGCCACCGGCTATTGACCATGTGGCGGGTACGCCGTTTTGCCATCTTTATATTGCCGTTCAGGGGCAAAATCTTGTGGTGATTTCTGCCATTGATAATTTATTGAAAGGAGCGGCATCCCAGGCCATCCAAGCAGCGAATCACGTATTTGGGTTTCCACGTCATGCGGGCTTCTCAGGTTTTATCAGGGAGGAAAGCTAATGGCATCACCCTATTCGGTTATTAAAGTAGGTGGTGCTGTATTGGACCATCCGAACGCACTAGCTAATCTACTTACGGCCTTAGCCGAAACGCGCACACCATTTGTACTGGTGCACGGGGGTGGGAGCCAAACTGATCACATGCTAAAACAAGCTGGCTATCAAAGTGAAAAGATTAATGGTCAGCGAGTAACGCCTCAAGCCCACATGGATATTGTGACAGGGGCCTTAGCTGGAACCGTAAATAAACGCATCGTAGGGATTGCTCAGCACGCTGGATTTAAAGCTGTGGGATTGAGTTTGGCGGATGGTCCATTGCTCTATATGCAACGGAATCATCAGCTCGGTTGTGTTGGTGAGCCGAGCATAGAAAACCAAGACGGTATTGGGGCAACCTTGTTGACCCTATTATTGGCGCAGGGATTCTTACCTGTGGTGAGTTCAATCGGCGTCGATCAGACAGGTCAATTGCTGAATGTAAATGCTGATTATGCTGCTGCCGCGCTAGCGAATGTGCTTGGGGCTCGCCTTATTTTGCTGAGTGATGTGAGCGCTATCGTGGATGCTACGGGCAAACCATTAAGCGTACTTGCATTTAGTGAAGCGCAACGTTTACTCCAGCAGGACTTTATCCTTGGCGGCATGAAAGTGAAACTGGCCGCCGCACTGCTAGCCGCTGAGCGTTCACGACGAATCACGGCGATCGCGGGATGGGCTCAGCCTGAATCTGTGATCGCACTCCTCCATGGGGAATACCGGGGAACCTGTATTCTTCCTGCAAAATAAGTTACTGCGCACCCCGAATTTATATTTAGAGACATACAACCTATGCATTTACTTTCGTTATTTGACGTGAACGCCACGCAAATCAAGCACATGTTAACCCTTGCCGGCTATATGAAAGCCCATCCGGCAAGTTTTCAAAACTCCTTGAAAAGCAAATCCATTGCCATGCTTTTCGAAAAACCGAGTTTGCGTACCCGGGTGAGCTTTGAAGTGGGGATTCATCAGCTTGGCGCACAGCCAATTTATTTAGATGCGCAAATGGTCCAGCCTGGCCAGCGCGAATCCGTTGAAGACATCGCCCGCAACCTGGCGTGTTGGACCCATGGCATTGTCGCTCGCGTGTTCAAACATGAAACCTTGCATAAGCTTGCGGCAGCGCGAATTCCCGTGATCAACGCTTTGTGCGATATACATCACCCATGTCAAACCTTAGCGGACCTGTTAACGATTCAGGAGCGTTATCCAATTGATATGAAAGTTGTCGATATCCTGTATGTGGGCGAGGGCAATAACGTGTGTCAAAGCTTGATGGTAGGCGCAGCGGCACTTGATCTTAAACTTACGGTAATTTGTCCGCCTAACTATGGCCCACAAGCGTCTTTTTTGCGGGAATTAAACAAGCGTTACCCGCAACATAGAATCACCTTGGGTCACGATCTATCGACAGTAAGTCACGCCGATGTGGTGTATACCGATACATGGTTATCCATGGGGGATAACCGCGATTACAAAGCAACGTGCGAAATCTTTGCGCCGTACCAAGTGAACCAAGCATTGATAAAACGCCTTGCCGCAACCACGGTAATGCATTGTTTGCCGGCACATCGTAACGATGAGATCACGGATGAAGTGATGGATGGGCCAATTAGTGCCGTCTTGCAACAAGCCGAAAACCGTTTATATGTTCAGAAAGCCGTATTTCACCATCTTTTCGAGGAGTTCTCACAGGTATGAGCCAATCACACACAGCCGTTACCCCTTCGGTCAACAAGGTGGTATTAGCCTATTCCGGCGGATTGGACACGTCGGCTATTGTTCCTTGGTTAAGGGAAACCTATGACTGCGAGGTAATCGCCTTTGTGGCCGATGTGGGCCAAGGGGATGAGGAGCTTGAAGGGATTGAAGCGAAGGCTCTGAAGTCTGGCGCATCTGCCTGCTATATCGTCGATTTAAAGGACAAGTTCGTAAACGAATTGATCGCACCGGCTATGCAGGCAGGCTGCATCTATGAAGAACAATACTTATTAGGTACCGCGCTCGCGCGGCCAGTAATTGCCGAAGCTCAGGTGCAGGTTGCGCTTGAAGTCGGTGCCGACGCTGTGTGTCACGGTTGCACCGGAAAAGGCAACGATCAGGTTCGTTTTGAGAGCACCTTTGCTGCCCTTGCGCCGCATTTAACCGTGATTGCCCCCTGGCGGGAGTGGGATATGCGATCGCGTCAGGATTTGTTGAACTATCTGGCTGAGCGGAATATTAAGACCACAGCCAGTGCGACCAAAATCTATAGCCGTGACGCAAATTTGTGGCATATCTCCCACGAAGGTGGAGAGCTCGAAGACCCATGGAATGCGCCTACGGATCAGGTATGGACTTTGTCGGTGTCGCCTCAGCAAGCGCCGGATACCACAGAAGTAGTGGATTTAACCTTTGACGCGGGTATTTTAACCCATGTAAACGGGTCAGCTATGACCCAAACTGAAGCGCTAGTTGCCTTGAATAGCCTGGGGGCAGCCCATGGTGTCGGTCGCATTGATATTGTGGAAAATCGCTTAGTGGGGATGAAGTCTCGGGGCTGCTATGAAACGCCCGGTGGCGCAATTTGGTATCAGGGCCTGCGTGGCTTAGAGGAACTGGTTCATGATCGTCCCTGTCAGCGATTACGTCATCAACTGGGTCAGCAACTGGCCGATGTACTCTATGATGGTCAGTGGTTTACTCCAGTGCGGGAAGCGTTACTTGCAGCGGTGGCAGTGTTGGCCCAGAAACTCACCGGCACGGTGCGTTTAGGGTTGTATAAAGGCAATATCACGGTGCTTGGGCGTAAATCTCCTTTTACTTTATATTCGGAGGCCTTTGCTACATTTGAAGAAGACGAAGTGTACCAACAAAAAGATGCCGCCGGATTTATTCGCTTGTTCAGCCTATCCAGCCGGATTCGGGCATTAAAGCAAGGAGGTTTACAATGAGTATGTGGGGAGGCCGCTTCGAACAAGCGAGTGCTGGCGAGTTTCGAGCGTTCAATGATTCCTTGAAATTCGATTATGTGTTGGCGCCTTTTGATATTCAAGCGAGCAAAGCATGGGTCAATGCATTAACCGAGCAGCAATTATTAACCAACGATGAGCAGGAAATTCTGCAAAGTGGGCTTGATCGCTTGCTGCAGCGAGTACAAAAAGATCCTAGGGCGCCGCTATCATCTAATGAAGAGGATATTCATAGCTGGGTTGAGTCGGAACTGCAAAAACTGATCGGCAGTACCGCGCGTAAATTGCACACAGGGCGGTCTCGCAATGATCTGGTGGCTACGGATCTGCGCTTATGGTCGCTGGCTAAAACCCATACCATTGGTGAGCACCTCTTGGCGGCGATCGACGCATTGCTTGCCTTCGCTGAGCGCTATGAAGAGGCCGTCATGCCCGGTTATACCCATCTGCAACGGGCACAGCCGGTGTTAGTGAGTCATTGGGCGTTAGCCTATGTGGAAATGTTGGAACGGGACTTGGAACGTTTAACTCAAGCCCGCGAACGGTTGTCGCAATCTCCCCTAGGCTGTGGTGCCTTAGCTGGATCTGGGATCGCCGTTGAACGTCACGAGATTGCCGCAGAACTAGGCTTCAATGGACCATGCCGTAACAGCTTAGATGCAGTGTCGGATCGGGATTTTGTCATCGAGTTATTAGCAACCGCCAGTCTTAGCATGGTGCATTTGTCTCGATTGTCGGAAGACATCGTGTTTTATTGCTCCGGCGAGGCGGGTTTATTTTTGCTCGGCGATGCTATTTCGAGTGGTTCATCGCTTATGCCACAAAAGAAAAACCCAGATGTATTTGAGCTTATCCGTGGAAAAACCGGGCGGGTTGCCGGGCATTTGCAAGCCATGTTAATGACCGTGAAGGGTTTGCCGCTAGCTTATAATAAAGATATGCAAGAAGACAAAGAAGGCTATTTTGATGGCTTAGCCCAATGGCAACAGTGTTTAGCCATCATGGCCTATGCCTTGCCGCATTTGCGGGTCGACACGCAAGTGGCGCAACACGCTGCGGAGCTTGGCTATTCCAATGCCACAGATTTGGCGGATTACTTGGTTGGGCAGGGGATTCCTTTTCGGGATTCCCATGAACTCAGCGGTAAGCTCGTGCTAATAGCTATCCAGCAAGGTGTGCCTTTAGAGGCGCTCACCCTCGCCGACATGCAACAAGTTAGTTCACGGATTAACGAAGACGTGTACGCGGCGCTGGCGCTGATGTCGGGGATGAACCGTCGCTCAGCTTTAGGCGGAACGGCCCCTGCTAAAGTACATTCAGCCCTTCGCCGGGCACGTCAACGCTCGCAGGCACATGCCGCAGCGTTAACCCACGTGCGCCAAGCAAAACTCACCGACGTGCCTAAGATTGCCGAATTGATTCGCTATTGGGCAGCGAAAGGGGAGCATTTGCCGCGTCAGGAACAAGATATTATGCAAGCAATCCACCAGTTTGCCGTCGCTGAGCTAAATGGCGAGATTGTCGGGTGCGGGGCGTTGTATGTATTTGGTACAGGCTTGGCAGAAATTCGCTCTCTAGGCTTGCAAGAAGGTTTGCAAGGGAAAGGCATGGGGGCAGAGTTGGTAAACTTTCTTTTGGATCAAGCGCGCCATTTAGGTATCGCGCGAGTAATTGCGCTAACACGGGCGCCCGCGTTTTTTGCCAAACTTGGCTTTACCATCGCCGATAAGAGCCGTTGGCCTGAAAAAGTTATGAAAGATTGTGAATTCTGTCCGCGCAAGCACGCCTGTGATGAGACGGGTTTAGAAATTCGCCTGTAAGGTGAAAAAAGACCTTTGAAAGCCCCCAAGGTGAAAACGGATGATAGGCACATGACCTATCATCCGTTTTTTCTAAGTTTCTCTGGGTTTTTCTGGATTGCTGTTGCGGTTTAGAAGTCAGCGTTATTCGGTGAGCGTGGGAACGGAATCACGTCGCGGATATTCTGCACGCCGGTCACGTAAGCCACTAAGCGCTCGAAGCCAAGACCGAAGCCTGCATGTGGCACGGTGCCATAGCGGCGTAAGTCACGATACCAGCTGTACTCTTCTTTCGGTAGCTTCATTTCATCCAAGCGCTGATCAAGCAGATCTAAACGCTCCTCACGGGCGCTACCGCCAATGATCTCGCCAATACCAGGGGCAAGTACGTCCATTGCGGCTACGGTCTTACCATCGCTGTTTTGGCGCATATAAAAGGCTTTAATATCACGAGGGTAGTTTTTTAATATTACTGGGGCACCTACGTGCTCCTCTGCCAAATAACGCTCGTGCTCAGATTGTAAATCCACACCCCAAGCCACTGGGTAATTGAACGCTTTACCGCATTTTTGCAGGATGTCTACCGCGTCGGTATAGTCCATGTGGACGAATTCATTATCAATAACGTGTTGTAATCGGCTGATGGCTTCTTTATCAATGCGTTCGGCGAAGAAGGCCATATCGTCGGCGCGCTCGTTTAACACCGCCTTGAACACATATTTCAGCATATCTTCTGCAAGGGCCGCCATGTCATCAAGATCGGCAAAGGCCACTTCCGGTTCAATCATCCAAAACTCTGCTAAATGACGGCTGGTATTGGAATTCTCTGCACGAAAGGTTGGACCGAAGGTATACACGTTCGAGAGGGCGCAGGCGTAGGTTTCTACGTTGAGCTGCCCCGAAACCGTGAGGAATGCCTCTTTGCCGAAGAAATCTTCTTTGAAATCCACCTTGCCGTCTTCAGTGCGTGGAAGATTCATTAAATCCAAGGTGGATACACGGAATAATTCACCAGCACCTTCGGCATCGCTGGTGGTAATAATAGGCGTGCTAATCCAATAGAAGCCGCGCTCATGAAAGAAGCGATGGACAGCTTGGGCAAGACAATGACGCACTCGGGTCACAGCACCCGTGATATTGGTACGCGCACGCAAATGTGCGAATTCCCGTAAATATTCCATACTGTGGCGTTTGGGAGCCATCGGATAGGTATCTGGATCTTCGACCCAACCAACGACTTCAACTGAAGTGGCTTGCAACTCAAAGGCTTGACCCTTACCTGCAGATTCCGCAACGGTACCGGTAACGATCACGGAGCAGCCTGTAGTAAGACGCACCACTTCCTGATTGTAATTATCCAGATGATTGGGGGCCACGGCTTGGATAGCATCGAAACATGATCCATCGTGCACATTAATAAACGAGATTCCCGCTTTGGAATCACGTCGGGTACGCACCCAACCCCGTACTGTGACGGTATCGCCCAGTGCAAACTTCCCGCCCAATACATCTTTAATAACCGCAATCGTCATGGGTTTTTATTCTCCGAAACGCTTAGCCAAGTAAAATCGGTGCTTTTTATGCAAAATCGCACGCAAATTAAGGCGGTCATGTTACTTTTTTGTGCGCATTGACGCAATGTGAAATCATGCTTTTGCGCTTATTTCCCGCACTCACACCAGGCGCAGATCGCTTGGGTAATTTGCTTTAATTGATCGGTCTGAATCACATAGGGTGGCATGACATAGATTAAGCGCCCAAAGGGTCGAATCCAAACACCTCGGTCAACAAAGAAGCGCTGGGCCTTCGCGACGTCTACTGGGGCTTTCATTTCAACCACACCAATAGCGCCAAAGCAACGTACATCGGCGACTGAATCAAACTCTCGACAAGGGGCGAGTCCCGTTGCCAATTGTTCGCCTATGGCTTCCACTTGCTGCTGCCATGCGCCTTGTTGAATGATGCCCAAGCTGGCTGACGCTACAGCGCAGGCGAGGGGATTGGCCATAAACGTTGGGCCGTGCATCAACGCACCACCGCCCGGTCCTTTTCCGATGGTTTTGGCAATGTGACGCGTAGCGATGGTGGCCGCTAGCGTCATGTAGCCGCCACTCAATGCTTTACCGACGCACATAATATCTGGGGTGATTCCTGCGTGCTCGCAAGCAAACAAGCGCCCGGTACGACCAAATCCCGTGGCAATCTCATCGGCGATCAGCAATACATCGTAGTGATCACAGAGCGCCCGTGCTTTACGTAGGTATTCTGGGTGGTAAAAACGCATCCCCCCGGCGCCTTGTACTATTGGCTCCAGAATGAACGCGGCGATAGACCCATGATGTTCCGCAAATAACGCCTCAAGCACCTGAGTTTCAGTCTCGTTCCATGACTCCCATGGTTTGATAACAGGGGCGGGGGCGAAATGATGTTTAGCCAAGATGCCGGTAAATAGCTCATGCATACCATTAACCGGATCACACACGGACATCGCTGCAAAGGTATCGCCATGGTAGCCCTGACGAATCGTCAGCAACTGAGTTTTCTCAGGCTTGCCGCGACTGGCTTGATACTGCAATGCCATTTTAATGGCGACTTCCACGCTAATGGAGCCTGAGTCTGCTAGAAAAACCGCATCAAGGGAGGGAGGCGTCATGGCCACGAGTTGTTTTGCGAGATCCACGGCAGGTCCGTGGGTGATCCCCCCGAACATAACATGGGCCATTCTATCGAGTTGGTTATGGGCCGCTTGATTGAGGTCGGGGTGATTGTATCCGTGTACAGCCGACCACCAGCTGGCCATACCGTCGATCAATCGCCGACCATCTTCAAGCTCCAGTTCAACCCCACGGGCGGACACTACAGGATACGTGGGCAGTGGAGAGGTCAGAGATGTATACGGATGCCATATATGGCGCTGGTCGAAGGCAAGATCAATCGGCTGCATAGTGTATAATTTAACCACTTGTAAAATTTAAGAATGGTATTTAGTTGACAGTGTAAGTGGTGGCACTAAGCTAGTCGAGACTTTATTCAATGAAAATTCGGAATTCTCATGGCCCAACAGCACCTATGTGAAACTTGGTCTCGCGCTGATATTCAAGCGCTATTTGACATGCCTTTCAATGACTTGCTTTTCAAAGCTCAAAGTATCCACCGTTCCCACTTCAATCCCAATGAAGTGCAAGTGAGCACTTTGTTATCGATCAAAACCGGCGCCTGCCCAGAAGACTGCAAGTATTGCCCTCAGAGCGCACGCTACGACACTGGCTTAGAAAAAGAACAGCTCATGGAAGTACAGAAGGTACTCGAGCAAGCCGAACGTGCAAAGCATACCGGCGCTTCACGTTTCTGTATGGGGGCCGCCTGGCGTAATCCAAAAGAAAGGGATATGCCGAAGATCGTCGCCATGATTCAGGGCGTGCGTGAACTTGGATTAGAGACCTGTATGACCTTGGGCATGCTGAGCGAGACGCAAGCCGCAGCGCTTGCCGAAGCCGGGCTCGATTATTACAACCACAATCTGGATACGTCGCCTGAATACTATGGCGATATCATCACCACGCGCACCTATAAAGATCGCTTAGACACCCTGCAAAACGTGCGTTCTGCGGGTATGAAAGTGTGTTCTGGTGGCATCGTAGGGATGGGTGAAGAGCAATCAGATCGCATTGGACTGCTGCAACAGCTAGCTAATATGCCGGTACCGCCAGAAAGTGTGCCTATTAATCAACTGGTTAAAGTTGAGGGGACGCCACTCGATCACCTTGACGACTTGGACCCTTTTGAATTCGTGCGCTGTATCGCTGTGGCCCGTATTTTGATGCCAAAATCACACGTACGCTTATCTGCAGGCCGGGAGACCATGAGCGATGAGCTTCAGGCGCTCTGCTTCTTTGCCGGAGCAAACTCTATTTTTTATGGAGAAAAGCTACTTACGACTGCTAACCCAGTGGCCGAAGCGGATCTCAAACTATTTGCGCGCCTAGGTCTTACGCCCGAGCAGCGCAAACCGGCGAAGCCTCTGTTTTATGACGCGACAGCCCGGGAATCCCAATCGTCGGCGACCGTTTGATATGTTGCGAGAACGAATTGCCGAAAATCTCGCCACAATAAAGGCCGCCGGTTTATGGCGGCAGTTAGAACCGTGGCCGTATCCGGCAGATTCGTTCCACGGTCAGTTTGCCAGTAACGATTATCTCGCCTTGCGCGCTCACCCAAAAGTACTCGAGGCTTTTCACCAGGGTTTACAGAAATGGGGCGCTGGCAGTGGCGCAAGCCCGTTGGTTGTTGGTTATTCAAACGCCCATCATGAATTAACTGAGCAACTGGCGGATTGGCTTGGATTTGACCGCGTTCTCTTGTTTTCAAGCGGATACGCGGCCAATCAAGGTGTGTTACAAACCTTACAAAGCGTAGGGGCTGTGCCCATTCTTGATCGCTTTGCCCATGCCTCCTTGTATGACGGGATAAAAACGCTGCCAGTACATCGCTTTAAGCACAACGAGCTTTCCGACGCTAAGACGAAGATAACCTCGGTAAAAGCCCAAATGCCCGAGGGAACGCCTTTATTGGTGAGTGAAGGTGTGTTTAGCATGGATGGGGATTCCGCGCCTATCGCTGGGCTAAGTGCGCTTGTACGCCAACAGAATGGGTTACTGTTTATCGACGATGCCCATGGCGTTGGCGTTACCGGCGAGCGCGGACGAGGGGCTATGGATAGCCGTGGGAGTGACGGTATAGATATTCTCAGTGGAACTTTCGGCAAAGCCTTTGGATTAGGCGGGGCATTTGTGGCGTCCGATCAACAAATTTGCGATTACATGGTGCAGAAATGTCGTCACCTTATCTATTCGACCGCGTTTACGGGGGCTCAGGCGATGGCCATACAAGCCAGTCTTGGCGTGATTCAAGCCGAACCAGAGCGACGTGGCATGCTTACCCGTAATATTTCCCGTTTTCGTGATTATGCAGCGCAATTGCAACTGCGCTTGCTGCCCTCGAGTACACCGATTCAACCCCTTGTGATTGGCACGTCTGAACTTGCCCTACGCCTGTCACACGCGCTACGCACGGAAAATATTCGCTGTATTGCGATGCGGCCCCCGACGGTGGCGAAAGGAACAGAACGATTACGCTTTACCCTATCAGCAGGGCATACCGAAACCGACATTGATGCACTCTTTTCTGCGCTAGTGCGGATTTTTCACCAGGACAAGGAACTTCATGAGGCCTGTGTTGTACGATAAATCAGAAGTAGCCGCCCATTTTGGACGTGCAGCCCAGCGTTATACTCAGTTGGCCGATGTACAACGCTACGCCGGACAGGTGCTGCTTAATATGCTGCACTCACATTCGACAAGTAATGCACAAGAAACTGTGATGGACTTGGGATGCGGACCTGGGATCTTTACCGCTGAGCTAAGCAAACTCGCGCCAATCTATACCGGTGTGGATATTTCTGCAGCAATGTTAGCGCAAGCCCAGAAGATGAATCCAAAACAAAGATTTGTGCTTGGTGATATGGAAGATTTGCCGTTTCCTCAGGATACGATGTCTTTGATTTATTCGAATCTTGCCGTGCAATGGGCCAATTCTTTATCAAGGCTATGTGCCGAAACATGGCGCACACTGCGCCCTGGCGGGTGTTTTGCATTTTCTACGGTACTTCCCAATAGTTTGATGCCACTCGCGCAGTTACGTGGAGCCTACGCATTATCCGGCGCGCACGGGAATAACGAGTCAGTGGAATCGTTAGGGAGTGCAGCCCACGTTGGGATTAATGAACATCGTTCCTTTCAGGAATGGTGCACTGCCTTGAAAGAGGTAGGTTTTACCTTGGGGTATGCCGAGCAACGGAAGGTTACCGGATATTTTCCTAATGTATCAGCACTGATCCGCAGTATATCGGGAATTGGTGCCGACTATCAGGCGCTACCTCAACGGGAATTGTCCCGCAGTGAGTTGATTTATCTGCAGAAGGCTTACGCGCCGTATCGCACTCATGCAGGATTACCACTCGATTATAGTGTCGGTTTTTTTATTGCTCATAAATCAATGCAGTAGCCCATTTAAATATACGGTAAGGTTATGACACGATGCATTTTTGTAACAGGTACTGATACTGACTCCGGTAAAACCAGAGTGTCAGAGATGCTATTACAGTACTGGCAACAGCAAGGCTTGTCGACGCTTGCAATGAAGCCGATTGCCGCGGGATGTAAGTGGAATGAAGTATCGCAACGGTTCGAAAATAGTGATGCACTAATATTGCAGCGAGCGGCAACCATGACCGCGGAGTACGGAGATGTAAACCCCGTTGCCCTAGAGCCGCCTATCGCGCCTCATATCGCGGCTGAGCTAGTAGGAGAGCAGGGCTTATTATTACGTTCCACCATGGCTTGGCGGGCATTGCATAGTCGTAATCCGGATATTCTCTTGAGTGAGGGGGCCGGAGGGTGGATGTTGCCGTTGGATCAAGGGGATCTCATGCCGCAATTTGTGCGAGAGACTAACCAAGAAGTGATCCTCGTGGTGGGCATGAAACTCGGCTGTTTAAATCATGCTTTGCTGACCGTTGCTGCAATCGCTCAAAGCGGTTGCCATTTGCGCGGCTGGATCGCCAATCAGCTGACTGAAGAGGCTATGCCTTTTTACCAAGAGAACCTGCAAACCTTAAAAGATCGAATTCAAGCACCATTACTTGCGGAAGTGCCATTTCTGGCAGATCAGGCGACGGGGCAAGCGTGGCTGGCAACCACACATCCGCGCTTATAATCGCCGCTTGATGCCCTAAAAGCCTAGAGATATTGGCTTAGTACGCTTCCCGCCGCCAATGGTTGGGCTTTGCCGTCTTGAAATGCCACAGCATCGAGTGTGCCAAGCAATCGCATGGTTTTTCCTTCTACTTTAAGTCCTGTACCTTCTCGTAACGCAATGGTAAGCGTATGCGGGTTCACCGCCATAAATTCAGCAAGTCGTTGTGCTCGAGTCTCCCCGTGAAACCCGGGAGGGTGCTGATCTATATAGTGTGGATTTAATTGAAATGGGACTACCCCGAGGGCTGTAAACGATGGTGGTTCAATAATTGGCATATCGTTGGTGGTGCGAATACTTAATCCAGCGATGTTTGCACCAGCACTCCATCCTGCATAGGGCAAGCCTTCGTAGATACGTTTGCGTAGGGGATCTAACAGCCCATATTGATAGAGGGTGTTCAGTAGCACAAAAGTATTGCCGCCACCGACAATAACACCATCGGCTTTTGCGATGGCCTCGCGCGGATTACTGTAGGTTTCGATGCCACGAATGTGCATACCCATATCCGCAAGTGCTGCGTCGACCCTTGCGCTGTAACTGCTGTAAGATTGTGTTACCCCTGCATAGGGGATGAAAACAATAGTTTTGGCTTGTGAAAAGTGGGATTTTAACCAGAATTTACTATGCACTAAGTAATCCGTTTCACCGGCTTTGGAACTACTTAATAATAGTAAGTTGCGTTTCTGTTGCTCGTTGGAATCAATCATAAGGACGCAAGCTTTCCTAAAAGGTGTCGTGGCGTAAAATCAGCATAACACTGCCCCAAATTGGGCTCAATGCTTAATCTACTGCTTGAAAATTAGGGGATAAATCCCAATATTCACAGGGTGATTGTTACCGAAGAGGTTGTACTGCATGAAACGAGTCGCATTATTTCTGGCAACGAATTTAGCGGTGATCATTGTGTTGAGCATTGTGCTCAATGTATTGATGGCTGTGTTCGGGATTGATTTTGGAAGTTACCAGGGGCTATTGATATTTGCTGCGCTATTTGGGTTTGGCGGCGCCTTTATCTCCCTGTTTATCTCAAAGTGGATGGCAAAACGCAGTACCGGCGCTCGCGTTATTGAGCACCCACGTAATGACGCTGAACGATGGTTAGTTGATACTGTTGCAGCACAAGCACAAAAAGCGGGGATCAAGATGCCAGAGGTGGCCATTTATGATTCGCCAGAACCCAATGCTTTTGCGACGGGGCCGAGCAAAAACGACTCATTGGTGGCAGTCTCCACCGGATTATTGCGCTCCATGAATAAAGATGAAGTGGAGGCGGTGTTGGCGCACGAAGTCAGCCACGTGGCTAACGGAGATATGGTGACCCTGACCTTGATTCAAGGTGTGGTAAATACCTTCGTTATTTTCCTAGCCCGTGTGGTCGCAGGCCTTATCAATAATGCATTACGAGGTAATCAAGGAGGCTCGCGCACCGGGGGAGGAGGCTTCGCTTATTTCGGGTTAGTTATTTTATTTGAAATCCTCTTTGGCATGCTGGCACAAATCATCGTGTTTTATTTCTCCCGCCAACGGGAATATCGGGCGGATGCTGGAGCTGCTCGATTGGTTGGGCCGCAAAAAATGATTGCAGCTTTGCGCCGATTACAGCAAGGGCGTGAGTCACAATTAGATGACCGCATGATGGCCTTTGGTATTAAAGGTAAGCTCAAAAAAGGCGAATTAATGATGACCCATCCACCGATAGAAAAACGGATTGCCGCCCTACAGCAAGGTCAATACACATGATTATTGCTTTAAACGAGAACTCATCCAGTCAGATCTATCATTTAATGACGCAAACACTGATACCCAGACCGATCGCCTGGGTACTCAGTGAACATGCTCACGGGCACTTGAATCTAGCTCCATTTAGCTATTTCACGGCAGTAAGCAGTGCGCCACCACTTCTTATGTTTTCTGTCGGCAATAAAGCCGATGGAAAAGGTAAAGATACCAAAGTAAATATTGCGACGAATACCCATTTTGTAGTGCATATCCCGTCCAGCGACCATGCCCACGCGGTGACGGAAAGTTCACGGGCACTGCCCGCAGAGGAATCTGAATTAGCTAGGCTGTCTTTGGAAACCGTGCCATTTGGTGATTTCCCATTACCGCGCTTAGCTTCATGTAAAGTTGCCTTTGGTTGTCGGCTACACCATGTTCATGCCATTCCTGGTGCCCCACAAGACTTGATATTTGGCGAGATTGAACAAGTGTATATTTCCGATGCTGTTGCTGAGAAAACACGACACACTAAGCCAGACGGCTCCAGCGTTGAGCGTCTCCATGTGGATGCTCTGAAAGTTGATCCTTTAGCCCGTTTAGGGGCTGATCATTATGGAAATTTGGGGCAAATTCTTACGGTTCCTCGACCAAAATAACAAAATCGGTTGTGGTAACCGTTTTTTTCCTTTGATTTTGCATTGCATTCCTGGAGCCCGCTCTATACATTTAAAGGTTCTAACCCCTAAGCTCGGAAAGCCCATGCGTACTAGTGCCGTATTCAGCTTTTCTTCATGAAGTAACGAGGAAAATCGAATGAGTTGGACTCCTAACAGTTGGCGAAAACTTCCCATCCAGCAACAGCCCACCTATGCGGATAAAAACGCATTGGCGTATGTGGAGCAACAGCTCAAGCAATATCCACCGTTGGTATTTGCCGAAGAAATCCGCCGATTACAGGACCATCTTGGCGATGTCTGCCAAGGTCGCGGCTTTTTACTGCAAGGTGGCGATTGCGCCGAGTCTTTCCGTGATTTCACTGCGCCTAAAATCCGTGACACGTTTAAAGTTATGTTACAGATGGCCATTGTGCTCACCTTCGCGGGTTCGGTCCCGGTCACCAAAGTAGGGCGCATGGCTGGGCAATTCGCGAAACCTCGCTCCAGCGACATGGAGACTATCCAAGGTGTTTCTTTGCCGAGTTATCGCGGCGACATTATTAATGGGGCTGAATTTACCCCAGAAGCACGCGAGCCAGATCCAAACCGCATGTTAACGGCGTATCACCACTCAGCCGCCACCTTGAACTTGCTGCGGGCCTTTGCCCAGGGTGGTTTTGCGGATCTGCATAAAGTGCATAAATGGAACATGGGCTTTATTGCTGCCAATCCGATGAAAGAAAAGTACCAGAAGGTTTCGGAGCGGATTGAAGAATCTTTGCGCTTTATGGAAGTGTTAGGGATTACGGCTGAGACCCATCCTACCATTCATGAAACTGAGTTGTTCACCTCCCATGAGGCTTTGCTATTGCCTTATGAGGAAGCCTTGACTCGCACCGACAGTCTTACTGGACTTCCCTATAACTGCTCTGCGCATATGGTGTGGATGGGGGAACGCACGCGGCAACTCGACCATGCTCATGTCGAATTCTTCCGTGGAATACACAACCCCCTGGGTGTAAAAATCGGGCCAAAAGCCAGTGAAGATGAGCTCATGGCCATCATTGATGCATTAAACCCCAACAATACACCAGGACGCCTTACGCTAATTACGCGTATGGGGGCTGATAATCTTGCCGAGAATCTCCCGCGCCTGATTCGCCGTGTACAAGCAGAAGGGCGGCATGTTGTCTGGTCAAGTGATCCTATGCATGGCAATACAGTTAAAGCAGATAACGGTTATAAAACGCGCAATTTCGACGCCATTATTCGCGAAATCCGGCAGTTTTTCGCCATTCATCAAGCGGAAGGCAGTTACGCGGGTGGTATTCACTTAGAAATGACGGGTGAAAACGTCACCGAATGTACGGGTGGTGCGTATCAAATCTCCGAAAACGATTTGGAGCAGCGCTACTTGACACAGTGCGACCCGCGCTTAAATGCGGACCAAGTATTGGAGTTAGCTTTCTTGGTTTCGGAAACATTGGCCAGCGCACGCAACGGGAAAAGTGTATAGCAAGCTCTAGTCAGGTGTCGATTTATTATGCGATAATAGATGTATTGTATAGACAGGCTTTCGGGCCTGTCTTTTCGTAGGTTTGATAGCAGTGCTCATCGTGCTATCGGGTTAATTCCTGCAGTCGAACGTAGTTTGCTCGTCGTACTGGCAGTGGAAACAGGAGTTCATTCCATGTCTCAGCAAGTTCATCAGTTTTTCGCCGATCTTTGGCAAGATTACATCCAACGTACGCCATCTGCTGATAAAGTGCATCAAGTGCTTGGCAAAGGGCATTCAATAATTAATGACCATGTTGCGTTTCGAACCTTCAATATTGCACCGGTTAATTTAGATGCACTGGCTACTCTGATTGAGAGCATGGGCTACTTCGCGAATGGTGATTACGAGTTCACTGAGAAAAAACTACGGGCTAAGCATTTTGAACACGCAGACCCGACGCTACCCAAGGTATTTGTCAGTGAATTACTGGTTGAGTCATTCTCACCGCAAGTACAACGCGTTATTCAGCGCATGGTTGCGGGTATAGCGCCTGAACAGGTGCAGCAACCGGCGTTTTTGTACTCGGGCACCCACTGGGATGTCACCTACGATGAATATCAGATGCTCCTTGCAGAAAGCGAATATGCGGCTTGGATGAGCGCGTTTGGTTTTTGTGCCAATCACTTTACGGTGAGCGTCAACGCATTGCCTGGCTACAGCACCTTGGAAAGTGTTAACGCGACATTGAAAAATGCAGGGTTCACCTTGAACAGTTCCGGCGGCGAAATTAAAGGTTCGCCTGAGGTGTATCTCGAGCAGTCGGCGACGATGGCGGATCATGTGGAAGTACGCTTTAAAGATAAAGCAGCCCGTATTCCGAGCTGCTTTTATGAGTTTGCAAAGCGTTATGAATTGGCACCCGGCAAACTCTACACCGGATTTGTTGCGGCCTCTGCAGATAAAATATTCGAAAGTACCAATAGCAAATAAGCCGCGTTAGTAGCGGTGCCGTTGCAGTTTTGCAGTGGTCATAATCTTAGCGGCAATCTCCTCCACCGACGCATAGGTCGAGTTAAGGTAGGGGATTGCCTCTCTTCTATATAATGCTTCAATTTCTGCAATCTCAAACTCACACTGTTGTTGCGATGCATAGCGTGAACCTGCCCGACGTGCTTCGCGAATACTTTGTAGACGCTCAGGATCAATCGTTAATCCAAATAGCTTATGGCGATGCATTTTTAAGTCATAGGTGAGTTCAAGATTATCCATATCATCTTCAGTGATGGGATAGTTTGCTGCTTTAATACCGTATTGAAGCGCCAAATACAGGCATGTTGGCGTTTTTCCGGTACGCGACGCACCGATCAAAATAATATCTGCTTCTCCATAATTACGCGTCGTGACACCGTCATCGTTTTCTAGCGTATAGTTAATCGCATCGATTCGAAAATTATAATCTGCAGTGATTCCATGGGTGCGATTGGTCTTTGGTTGCGCTTCAACGCCGAGTTCTGCCTGTACGGGGGCCACATAATGGTCAAGGAAGTCGTAACTGATGCCATCGCTTTGGATAATTATGCGCTTAATCCGTGGGTCAACGAAGGTGTGAAAAATAAGCGGGCGTTCGCCAGTTTCAGCAAAGGCTTGGTTAATTTCCTCCACCGCACGTTGGGCTTTTTCTTCGTCGTCGATAAAGGGTAATGTTTTATGCTGAAACTTCACTGGAAAGAGCGATAGTATCGCATGGCCAAAGGTTTCGGAGGTCAGAGCCGTTCCGTCTGATATATAAAAAGCAGTGCGCATAAGAAAATGTTCCCAAGGAAAGTGACACAAATGTTAACTTGTTCGGCAGGGATGTGTAAAATAAGCTTCGTTGTAGCCCTCGTGGTTGCGTTTTGAATGCAGCAAGCTCGCCCAGCCCTCAACCTTATAAATGGAAAAGGATTACACCGTGCAAGATTACGTGCTTTGGTATCAAGACCTCGGTATGAACGACGTGAACCGAGTTGGAGGAAAAAACGCCTCACTTGGAGAAATGATTAGTAACCTTGCCGGATTGGGCGTCACCGTGCCCGGTGGTTTTGCAACCACCTCTCATGCTTTCAATACTTTCCTCGAACAAAGCGGTCTCAACGCGAAAATTTACCAAGTACTCGACGACCTCGATGTTGATGATGTAAAAGCGCTCGCCGTTGCTGGTGGTAAGATTCGTCAGTGGATTATCGATACCCCGTTTACGCCTGAGCTCGATGCTGCCATTCGTGATGCTTATGAAACCCTGAGTGATGGTCTTAGTGGTGCTAGTTTTGCGGTACGCAGTTCGGCAACTGCGGAAGATATGCCAGATGCATCTTTTGCTGGTCAACAAGAAACCTTCTTAAACGTGAAGGGCATTGATGCGGTAATGGAAGCGATCAAACATGTTTTCGCTTCGCTGTTTAACGATCGGGCGATTTCTTACCGGGTCCATCAAGGCTACGACCACCGTGGCGTGGCCTTATCTGCCGGTGTGCAACGTATGGTGCGCAGTGATTTAGCCTCGTCTGGAGTCATGTTTTCGATCGATACGGAATCCGGGTTTGATCAAGTCGTCTTTATTACCTCCTCCTACGGACTCGGTGAGATGGTGGTGCAAGGGGCTGTAAACCCAGATGAATTCCATGTGCACAAACCAACCTTAGCAGCAGGACGTCCCGCAGTTATTCGTCGCACTATGGGTTCGAAAAAGATTGAAATGGTTTACTCGGAATCGCAAGAGCATGGTAAGCAGGTATCGATTCAAGACGTCGAAGCCAAACGTGCAAAAGTGTTTTCTATCAGCGATGAAGAAATCATGGAGCTGGCCCGACAAGCGGTTACCATTGAGCAGCATTATGGGCGCCCCATGGATATCGAATGGGCGAAAGATGGCCTCGACGGTAAGCTTTATATTGTGCAAGCACGCCCAGAAACGGTTCGTTCCAATGAGAATGCAAATCGCATTGAGCGATTCAGCCTAAAAGCGCAGTCCGATGTAATTACTACTGGTCGCGCAATCGGACAGAAAATAGGGTCTGGTCAGGCGCGCGTATTAAGCTCTATTGCCGAAATGGATCAAGTACAGCCGGGCGACGTGCTAGTTACCGATATGACGGACCCAGATTGGGAACCCATCATGAAACGGGCTGCCGCCATTGTTACCAATCGCGGCGGGCGCACCTGTCATGCTGCGATTATCGCTCGTGAGTTGGGTATACCAGCTATTGTTGGCTGCACCGACGCCACTAAGACAATCCCAGACGGTGAGCCGGTGACTGTCAGTTGTGCCGAAGGCGACACTGGCATGGTTTACCGCGGCATTCTCGAGTTCGAGGTGACGCAATCAGAAGTAGGCAATATGCCGCCGCTGCCGTTAAAAATCATGCAAAATGTGGGAAATCCAGATCGGGCATTTGACTTTGCTCGCTTACCCCATGCAGGCGTTGGTTTGGCTCGCTTAGAGTTTATTATTAATCGTATGATTGGTGTGCATCCGAAAGCATTATTGCATTTTGATGATCAGTCAGCCGAGTTGCAGGCGTTAATTAACGATACAATTGCCGGTTATCCGAGCCCTCGTGAATTTTATATTCAGCGGTTAGTAGAAGGCATTGCCACCATTGGCGCATCGTTCGCCCCGGAGCGAGTGATTGTGCGCATGTCCGACTTTAAGTCTAACGAATATGCGAATTTGATCGGTGGCCGTCAATACGAGCCCGAAGAAGAAAACCCGATGCTTGGATTCCGTGGCGCATCGCGCTACCTGTCTGAAGACTTCGTGGAATGCTTTGCCTTAGAGTGTGAAGCCATTAAGCGCGTACGTAACGAAATGGGCCTGACCAATGTCGAAATCATGATTCCTTTCGTGCGCACCCTTGAAGAGGGACGGAAAGTTATCGATTTATTGGCGAAGTATGGTTTGCGTCAGGGCGAGAACGGATTACGCGTCATAATGATGTGCGAATTGCCGTCTAATGCAGTATTAGCCGACCAGTTCCTTGATATATTTGATGGCTTCTCCATTGGGTCCAACGATTTGACCCAGTTGACCCTTGGTTTAGACCGAGATTCAGGGTTAATTGCGCATTTGTTTGATGAACGTAACCCAGCCGTAAAAGCGTTACTTGAAATGGCTATTAAAACCGCTAAAAAACGTGGCAAATATGTGGGTATTTGTGGTCAGGGTCCATCCGATCACCCAGATTTCGCACAATGGTTGGTTGAGCAGGGCATCGATTCCGTGTCCTTGAACCCGGATACTGTGGTTGATACCTGGCTATACTTAAGTAAACACTTGAAGTAACTTACATGGGAAAGGGGTGGTGCGCATCCCTTTCCTAGTTTATGAGGTGGGCAGTAGTGAGCAACATGCTTGCAACGATTTCTCCAGACGATCCCGTGGTGGCGGCAACCCATCCTTACCTTGAAGCCTTACGTAAATCAGGGTTCATTGGCGATATCGACGTGTCCTATAGTGGGCGGCTCATTGCAGCAACCGATAACAGCATTTACCAACAACTCCCACAAGCCGTCCTTTATCCGCGCAGTCAACGTGATGTAGCCTGCGCCTTAAAAGTTGCCCAACAAAAAGCGTTTCGTCACATTCGTTTTGCACCGCGCGGCGGAGGTACCGGGACCAATGGGCAATCGCTTACGCCAGGGATCGTGATTGATCTGAGCCGTTATTTAAATCGGGTATTAGAAATCAACGCGAAAGAAGGTTGGGTTCGTGTTGAAGCGGGTATCGTGAAAGACCAACTCAATGCGGCCTTAGCTGATGATGGCTATTTCTTTGCTCCGGATACCTCAACCAGTAACCGCTGCACTATCGGTGGAATGATTGCTACCGATGCCTCTGGTCAAGGCTCCTTGGTGTATGGCAAAACCAGTGACCACGTGTTAGCGCTACGTGGTTACTTGGCGAATGGCGAGGAAATACGCACCGCACCAATGCCTCGTAATGAAGCTGAATCAAGGGCGAATGAAGGGGATACGCTAGCGACTATCTACCGGCAGGTGTTAGATACCTGCGTGGGACTGAGGGCTGAAATCGCTGAAAAGTTTCCACCATTAAATCGCTTTTTAACCGGTTATGATCTTGCTCATGCTTATAACGAGAGTCGTGATGAGATCGATATTGGGCGTTTAATCTGTGGTGCCGAGGGTACCCTTGCCATTGTGACAGAATGCAAATTAAACATTACCCCCATCCCCGCTTTTAAAGTGCTCGTGAATGTAAAGTATCAAGATTTTCAGGCGGCACTGAAGCATGCCCCCAGCCTAGTCGCTGCTGAGGCGACCTCGGTAGAAACTATTGATAGTACGGTGTTGGATTTAGCCAGAAATGATGTGGTTTGGCATGAAGTTCGTGATTTACTCACTGATGTGCCCCCGTATCGGATGGACGGTATTAATATTCTCGAGTTTACCGGACTGACCCAACAAGAGATCGGTGGCAAACTTAAGCGCTTATGCACGGAACTGGATCAACTGGATCCGCACCGTACCGGCGTGATTGGATACCAGATTTGCCGAGATGGGGCGAGTATCCATAAAATCTATAATATGCGGAAAAAAGCCGTTGGTTTGTTAGGTGCAACCAAGGGGAGCGAGAAACCGGTCGCCTTTGTAGAAGATACTGCGGTGCCGCCAGAAAATTTAGCAGATTATATTATGGAGTTCCGGGCCATATTGGATCGTTACGGGTTGCACTATGGCATGTTTGGTCATGTAGATGCCGGTGTACTGCACGTACGCCCTGCGTTAGACATGCAAGATCCCGCCAGTGCTCACACCCTTCGGGATATCAGTGATGAAGTAGTGGCCCTTACAGCCCGGTTTGGCGGCTTGATGTGGGGAGAGCATGGGAAGGGGTTTCGCTCTGAATACGGTCCAGAATTTTTTGGCGATAGGTTATTTACTGAGCTTCGCAAAATTAAAGGCGCCTTTGACCCGCGCAATCTATTAAATCCCGGAAAGATCTGTACGCCTATTCAGCGTAACGAACCGCTGGTATCTATCGATGGTCCGCTGCGCGGCACACTGGACCGGCAGATCTCGAAGGCCCATCAGCGTCAATTTCAAGGGGTGATGGATTGTAACGGTAATGGCTTGTGCTTTAACTTCGATGCCGATGCCACCATGTGTCCCTCATTTCGCGCAACTGGCGATCGGCGTTACTCGCCGAAAGGCCGCGCGACCTTGATACGTGAGTGGCTTCGCTTGCATAGTCATGCCGACTCCAAGCTCATGATTTCGGCCGAGTCACTTCCAAAAGAGCCAGGAGTGTTGGCTAATATTTGGTTGGCACCCGCAAAGGGCAACGATTTTAACCATGAAGTACGGGATTCCTTAGATAACTGTTTGGCCTGTAAAGCCTGTTCCAGTCAATGCCCCGTCAAGGTGGATATTCCGAGTCAACGATCGCTGTTCTATGGGCTTTATCACACGCGCTTTAAGCGCCCGCTGAAAGACTTTGTTGTTCAGCGAAGCGAATCGAGTGTGCTGCGTCTTGCTCGTTTTCCCCGGTTAGCGAATCTATTCGTGCAGAATCCATTCTCGCGTTGGCTGCAAAAACAATTATTGGGTTATCAAGACACACCACGCTTCGCGATTCCTTCGTTGCGTACACACAGCCAGTTATTGCAAGTGATGTCATTTGCCGACGCTCAGAAAAAACATGACAAAGGTGAATGGGATAAAGACGCATACGTGTTTATCGTGCAAGACGCCTATACCTCTGCCTTTGATGCGCAAGTGGTCGCAGATTTCGTAGCGGTCGCTCGTAGTATTGGTAAAACGCCAGTGTTGTTACCATTTATGGAGAATGGAAAAGCGGCCCATGTGAAAGGGTTTTTGCGGAGCTTTTATAACAAGGCCAACCGCACTAGCGCTTTTCTCGCCCAGGTCCAGAAGCAGTTTCAGGCACCATTGGTAGCCATGGACGCGGCCAGTGGTCTAGTGTATCGAGATGAATACCGGAAGCTCGGCGTCGCTCAGGCGGAGGAATTTGATGTTCATTTGATGCATGAATGGCTCAAAGAGCATCTTACAGCGATTGCTTCCCGAATTAATGACGATCATCGTGATAACCATGTTGTTCAGGTGTTAGTGCATTGCACTGAACAGTCCATGCTGGCAAATAGTCGCAGCGATTGGGCTACCGTGCTTCAGAACGCTGGCATTCGCGCGGAGGCACCCGCAGTGGGGTGTTGTGGTATGGCGGGAACCTTTGGGCACGAGTCGGAACATCAGAAAACAAGTAAGGCGCTTTGGGAAATGAGTTGGCAACCGAAATTTGAAGACATTCAGTACGATCAGCTTTATGCCACTGGATTTTCATGTCGCTGCCAAGGGAAACGTATGCAGGGGCAGGGGGTTAAGCATCCGGTAGCCCTGCTTGCACAGCGATTACGCAGAGCGCCTCGCTAAACAAAAAAGCCGGCGCCCAAGGGCACCGGCTTTCTTCATTATATCAACGATCGCTTAGAGAGCGGCTTTTTTCTCAGCGAGTTTTTTCGCTAAAATTTCCCGAGCCATTTCATCGGCGATTTCACCGGTAGGACGATCTTCATCTTTTGCACGGGTGAAGATTTTATCCAAGGTGTTGTAGATATTCTTAATACGGGCTGACGTATCTTCTAGCGTGAAGTTCGCCGCTTCCGAACAGACATGAATTACGCCACCGGCGTTAATCACGTAATCCGGTGCATATAGGATGCCCATGTCTTTAACAATTTTATCGTGTGCTGGGGTGGCGAGTTGGTTATTCGCACTACCGGCAATCACTTTCGCTTTGATGCGCTTTAAAGTGGCATCATTGATGGTAGCACCCAGAGCGCAAGGCGCGTAAATATCAACGTCTGCGTCGTAGATGTCGTCTACAGATACGGCGGTCGCACCTAGTTCATTCACGGCACGATCGACACTCTCTTGGTTCACATCACATACGATTAGTTGAGCACCTTCATCTGCTAAGTACTTCGCAAAATCAAAACCAACGGCGCCAACGCCTTGTACGCTAATTTTAAGACCTTTCAGATCTTCAGAACCGAAGGCGTGTTTCGCAGCGGCTTTCAGGCCTAGGTACGATCCCAGCGCCGTGTGAGGAGACGGATCGCCTGCTTTACCATCGGTGCCTGCAACAAAAGGGGTTTCTGTGGCAACGATGCCGATATCTGCAGTACGAATGTTCACGTCTTCAGCGGTAATATATTTACCACCAAGGGAGTTAACGAACCGTCCATAAGCTTTAAACAACGCTTCGCTTTTATCTTTTTTGGCATCGCCAATGATCACCGCTTTACCACCACCGAGTGGCAATCCTGCCAACGCGCTCTTATATGTCATACCACGTGAGAGACGCAAAACATCGGTTAAAGCTTCTTCAGAGCTAGCATAGTTCCACATCCGGGTGCCGCCTAAAGAAGGCCCCATGGTGGTGTCATGCACAGCGATAATTGCTTTAAGTCCGGTTACCTTGTCATGACAAAACACGATCTGTTCGTGATTGTCATATTCAATATGCTCGAATAGCGCCATAACGGCTAACCTCATTGTTGTCTTAGACACAAAATCGGAGCGTAAACTAACACTTTACGACAATTGTTACCAGTTACCCGATCGCAAAAAAGGTGCTTTTTTTAACGGGAACTATCAACTTGTCTTTACAGTATTCTGGTCAGTCCAGCCGTTGGTAAAAGCCCCATCGGGAACGACTTTGCTAGGTTTTCCTTTGTTCATTTCCTTGTTACTATGAGCGTCACTTTTTTTAGTATTAAACTACCGGGTTCGGTGGGTTTCGTAGAGTATGAGCTGTCGGCAAAGGGCAGGTCGGTTGCAAATAATGAGAGTAGAGAATGAATAATCAACCAGTAATGACAGAAGAAGAACAAAATGCCTGGGTTCGGGAGCAATTTCAGAAAGCCAATGGTTACTTGGTAGAAAAAGGCATGATCACGGATCAAGTATTGACCAAAGAATCGCTATACCTCGTTCCTCAAATCGCGGTGTGGAAGTTCACCTTAAAAGGGGTGACCGACAAAGTATGGGCGATTACCGGCGTAGTGCCAACGGACCATGTAGATGCCAAGGTTGCTGAGAATCCGCGCGACGCGCTTCGCCATTTTAGTTTGCGTTGGCAGTTACGCGCAGAAGAAATCCTGCAGAATGAGCGCAGTGATGCAACTGAACGCAAGTTCGCCGAAATGCTGGTTGTGCATGCAGAAGCTTGCTACGGCTTGGTGCAGAATGAAGAGTTGTGGCAAGGTTTAGCGCGTTAAATTTATGATGCGAGGTGATCGTAAAGATTGCCGTAAATAACAAAGGGTGAGGTGGCATGTGATACCTCACCCTTTTTTCGTTAGTCTCCAGCTTCGGCGGAAAAAATAAACAGACCTTCGTTCAGTAATCCACAAAGCAATTGTCGAGCTCGGGAACTTTGCAGATATTCATTGAGATGCATACTTTCAATGCAGTCGGTCATTTCGTTGAGTACCACAAATAGGGCTTCTGCATCCTCATCGAGGGAGTACCAATGGCCTTGCACAACCGCGTACAATTGCCCTTCCAGGTGGGTAGTAAGCATGCGGACACCCACGGCCTTAAATAAAAGCGGTTGTTGGCTAATCAGATAAGGCAAGCGGCTTTCGGTAACTGGTGACTCTGGCCACTCTGGCAACGGTGGACGCGGATTCTTCGACAGCAACTCAGCAACAATTCTATGTATCTGGGTTTTATCGGTAAGGGCTTGCTGTAGCATCTGCTGAAAGTCGTTGACCACAGCCTCAGGCAAATACCAAGGTTCTGCATCCGTGAGCTGGCTGCGTTCAGCGTCCAGTAATTGTGATACCTGATCACGAAAACGTGTTTGCCATGTGTCATGCTCTAACGCGTAATCTGCACTTGCTGATAGAAGCTCCGCTTGGCTGGGTGCCCGAAAACCAATGGAATAATTCATCGCCGGCGCTAGGGTGTCACCTGCATGGGGGAAGCCCGCCGGTATATAGATCATATCGCCTGGTTCTAAGATCTCGTCAATAATTGGCGTAAAAGGCTCGGTTTGTTTCAGATCCGGGTGGGGAAGACGGGTCGCTAAATCTTGTTTCTCGCCAATCTGCCAGCGTCGCTGGCCTTGCCCTTGAATGATAAATACATCGTATTGGTCCACATGGGGACCTACACCACCGTGGGCGGTTGAATAGCTCACCATAAGGTCATCGATACGCCAATCCGGTAAAAACCGAAATGCCCGCAGCAGTGCTTGGGCATCCGGTACATGTTCGTTTACCGCTTGAACCAATAAACTCCACCCGTCTTCTGGAAGCGCGTCAAAGTGCTCAAAGGGGCCGTGCGCCACGTCCCAACGCTGGTCGTGGTGCACCACCAATCGCGAATCCACGCCGCTTTCCATAGCCAAGCCCGCAAGCTCTTCGGGTTGTAACGGGTCCTGGAAGTCGATCATGGCTTGTCGAATCAACAACGGCCTTTGTTGCCAGTGGTCTCGTAAAAAGACCACTGGATCAAAGGCGTAATGATTAAGTACATAGCCAGAATCAGACATTACAAATTATCCAGATGCGCCGGTAATTCATCGACAAAAGCTACCGCACGTCCGATGTAATTCGCAGGAGTGAGAGCTTTCAAGTCATCCTTTACCTGCGCTGGAAGGGCCAACTCATCGATAAAACGCGCCAGATCCGCTTGGCTAATTCGTTTACCACGAGTCAGTGATTTTAATTTCTCGTAAGGCTTTTCTATGCCGTATCGGCGCATCACTGTTTGCACCGGCTCGGCCAGCAGCTCCCAGTTACTGTCTAGTTCATTAAGTAATACGGACTCATTCACTTCCAGTTTCGACAAGCCTTTTAAAGTGGCCTGATAGGCGATTACGGCGTAGCCTAATCCTACACCGAGATTACGCAGTACAGTCGAATCGGTGAGGTCGCGCTGCCAGCGTGATACAGGCAACTTAGCGGCAAGATGGCCTAAGACGGCGTTGGCAAGCCCTAAATTACCCTCAGAGTTCTCAAAATCTATTGGATTGACTTTATGCGGCATAGTGGAAGAACCCACTTCACCCTCAATGGTGCGCTGCTTGAAATGATTCAAAGCAATATAGCCCCAAAGATCCCGGTCTAAATCTATCAAAATGGTGTTGGCGCGGCATAAGGCATCAAACCATTCGGCGATATAGTCATGGGGTTCAATCTGCGTAGTGTAAGGGTTCCAGGTAAGGCCCAATGAGGTGACAAAGGACTGTGCCACTTGATGCCAATCCACATCTGGGTAGGCACTTAAATGGGCGTTATAATTACCCACGGCACCGTTAATCTTGCCTAAAAACTGCACTTGTTTCAGCGCCGTCATTTGCCGGTCTAAACGCACGGCTACGTTCGCAAACTCTTTCCCCATAGTGGTTGGCGTCGCCGGTTGCCCGTGAGTGCGCGCCATCATCGGGATATCACGATAGCTTTGGGCATGGGTCACCAAAGCCTGCAAGACTTCCGTTAGTAACGGATAGATGACCTCACGGTTCGCGTTATTCAGCATAAGTGCATGGGAGAGGTTATTAATATCTTCAGAGGTACAGGCAAAGTGGATAAACTCGCTTACCTGCTGTAACTCTGGGTGATTCGCCACCTTTTCCTTTAAGAAATATTCAACGGCTTTCACGTCGTGGTTGGTGGTGCGTTCTATTTCCTTTACGCGGGCTGCATCTGCTTCACTAAATTCAGTGACAATGGCATCCAGATAGGCTGAGGCGTCGTCAGATAATGGCGGAACTTCTTCAATTTGTGGGATTGCTGCGAGCTTTTGTAGCCAACGCACTTCGACCAATACGCGCTGATGAATCAAGCCAAACTCACTTACATAAGCACGTAACACAGCTGATTTTGCGCCGTAACGACCATCAACTGGGCTAATCGCAGTAAGTTCCGAGAGGGAAAGGGGGGCTGTAGGCGCCATGCTAATATACTCCGTGAGTTGGGCTCAAATACGCCCAAAACAACGGGCGTATGGGACGTTTAGTTTATGCGTTCAATAATTGTTCAATGGCCTGCAATAATCGCTTGCGTGAAAATATGATTTGTCGACGCTTGCCGCCTAATTGTCGCCATAATACGGCACTGCGAATTCCAGCGAGAAGCATCGCCCTTATATGGTGTTGTACTTCAGGGCGTTTCAAACACTCTGGTTTTCCGTGTACCTGAATGCGAGGGCCAAGCGGACTAATTATATCGCTATAAAGCTGGCCAAGATGCTCAATAATACGGTGATGATCGAAATCAAATTCATCCCGTTGTCTTTTAATTTGGGTAAGACCTCGTCCCAATGCATGCAAGGCTTTGGGGCTTTTCATTAGATGCCGCTCAAGATTAAGAATCCCAACCACGTAACGGGTTTGTTCCACATCTTTGGCACCTTGTCCGTTTAACTGTCCTAAAAGCACACGCAGCGCGGGCTGAAGCGCTTGAATGCTGCCATATACCGCAAGCGTATTTTCCGGATCCGTTTCCAATAAGCTATGAATCAGGGTATCACTATGCTCACTGGGGAATACTTCCCCACGGCGGGCGAGTTGTTGCGCACAGATAGCGGCTAACCCTATACCGCCAAATGCGAGCATGCGCTCGTGCCAAACAGTGGGCAATTCATTACTGCGATGCATTAAAGCGCTACCTCAAAGTCGGTGAGCCGCTGTTCTATGATACCACCGCCCAAACAAACATCGCCTTGATAGAACACCGCTGATTGACCTGGTGTAACCGCTGCCACCGGTGTATCAAATAAGACCTGAATATCCCCATTGGCGAGAGGTTCCAGGGAGCAAGGAATATCTTCCTGGCGGTAACGAGTTTTCACCATGCATCGAGTTGATGCAGAGAGTGGCGTGCGATTAACCCAATGTAATTGCCCTGCAATTAATCCTTTGGAAAACAAACGCGGGTGCGAGCTGCCCTGAGCGACAATCAGTTGATTGTTGGCGACGTCTTTATCGACCACATACCAAGGTTCATCACCCGCATTGGCTAATCCACCAATATGTAATCCTTTCCGCTGACCAATCGTGTGATACATCAAACCTTCGTGCGTACCTAATTGATTGCCGTCCACATCTTTAATCGGACCGGGCTGCGCGGGCAAATATTGCTGCAGAAAATCTTTAAATTTACGCTCGCCAATAAAGCAGATTCCGGTGGAATCTTTTTTTCCCGCTGTGACTAACCCTTGCGCTTCGGCGATAGCACGTACTTCAGGTTTTTCTAGCTCACCAACAGGAAAAAGCGTTTGTGCAATATGCTCGTGTGAGAGGGTATACAGAAAATAGCTTTGGTCTTTATTGGTATCTTTCCCGCGAATGAGCTGCCAACGACCGTCGTCGCCTAAACGACGCTGACAGTAATGCCCAGTGGCGATGTAATCGGCATTTAGTGCTTCGGCAGCAAATTCAAGAAAGGCTTTAAACTTGATTTCTTTATTGCACATGATGTCCGGATTAGGGGTCCGTCCGGCACGGTACTCGGTGAGGAAGTGCTCAAAAACGTTATCCCAGTATTCCGCAGCAAAATTAACCGTATGTAATGGAATACCGAGGGTTTCACAGACCGCTTCAGCATCAGCCAAGTCTGTCGCTGCCGCACAATACTCGTCAGTGTCATCTTCTTCCCAGTTTTTCATAAACAGGCCTTCCACCTGAAATCCCTGTTGGATCAACAAGTAGGCAGACACAGAAGAATCGACACCGCCGGACATACCAACGATCACGCGTTTTGAAGCAGGATCTGCTATGGAGTTTGTCATAGGATTGGTTTTATTTGCCAAGATATTTCACCGAGAACGTATTGGCGCGAATTCTAGCATTTTTTCACTGGGTTGGGCCAGTTAAACTGTGATTTCGCGGTAGCTTCCTGGGGCTAAATCAGCGAGGCTCCAAGGACCCACTTGCCAGCGAATTAATCGCAATGTTGGGTGGCCTATATGGGCGGTCATGCGTCGTACCTGTCGATTACGGCCTTCCCTTAGAGTAAGCCGCAACCAGGTATCGACAATATGTTTGCGAACGCGCACTGGTGGCGTTCGTGACCAAAGCCAATCAGGTGGAGAAACGATTTCTACGTTAATTGGACGCGTTGGTCCGTCTTTCAATTCAACACCAGCGGCAAGTCTGGCAAGAGCCTCGGCGCTTGGGACACCTTCTACCAACACATAATAGACTTTGTCTTGCTTGAATTTTGGTGAGGAAATGCGTGCTTGCAGCTGGCCATCGTTGGTTAATACAAGCAATCCTTCGCTGTCTTTATCCAGCCTTCCCGCCGGGTACACATCTGGCACGTCGATAAAATCTTTCAGCGTCTGATCGCTGTGTTCCCCCGTAAATTGACACAACACGTTCATGGGCTTGTTGAACAACAATACACGGCGATTTTGCGCCGCTACAGTGTGAGGGTACCGCGTTTTAGTATTACCCGATGGATTTCCAAAGCCCAAGCGACGACGGGCTAGGGTGCGCTTTGGCTTGGATGGTTCGCCATGGTTAGCGGTACGTATTTTATAACCCATAACACTCAGAATAGTTTGAGAATTCTATAGGGCATTGTACCATAGGGCATTCGCTTCGCCGATGTTTCGTGGATGTACCGGAGTATCGTCGTCTTTTAGCAGATTCAATTCAGAGACATCGCCATGCAGGAAAAGCTTCGCGGATCGTATCAACACGCCTCCACCTTTGCAGGAAAGCTTGATATTAATCGGATTATAAAAACCGCTTATGAGCACGTAAAATCACGTCGTGGCCCATTTTTAGGAGCGATGGGGTGGACTGTACTCCTGCTTTTTGTGGCCATGATATTCGTGGCCATATTAGCGGAAGTCATCGGGGTAGATGTGAATGAAGGGGTTGGGCAAATTTTGAGTGTGGCCATTCAAACCTTGATCCTTGCACCTTGTGTTGCTGGATTATATTGGGTGAGCCTTAAAACGACCTTGCATATCAAATCAAATCGTGAAGATTTCTTTCTGTTCTTTCAGAATCCGTGGCGCATTATTGGCACCGCGATCATTACCGCGTTAGTCAGTCAACTTGGGTTACTGTTCGGCATGGCTGTTGGTATTATTTGGATGATGTTTGCGCAAATCCTATTTACCTTTGCTATTCCCATGGCAGCGCTGTATCAAGCAAAGCCGTTTGCCGCGGTGCTTGGCTCAGCACAGATTATTTGGAAGAACATAGGTGCATTTTTTATATTCCATTTTGTGATGTTTGTGCTCTATCTCCTTATTGCGGTTGCCGCCACCATATTGGTTGCTTTTGCCACAGCAGGCGGTGCAGGGGTTTATGCGGCGGTGGTTGGCGGGCTTGTACTCACCTATGTGCTTTTTACTCGGGTTATTCCGTTGTACTTCTTTACCATTGCAGAGAGCTACCGCATTTTATTTGCGGTAAGCACCGACGAAGACGACACATCGAACTCAACGTTTACCAATAATCCAGTAGTTGACCCTGAACCGGACCAGAGTTCTGATGCAGATGACTCCTTATCCCGACCCAATCGTGATGATGACTTTCGCGCGTAAACATGATGTATAATAGCCAACAAATGCTTCAGAGAAACGCGATACGATGATTAAAATTCGAGTATTTCAATGCCTTGCATGGTTTGTAGTGGTAGCGGCATTGGCCGTGCCATTTTATGTCGAACGTGGTCTTAAAGATCGTGCGGTGTCGTATGAGTTGGAAATTTCCGATCGCTTACCACCCGTACAACCACGTCATCCGAGACAAACCACGGAAGTCCCCGATTTTTCTGCAATTCACGATGTAAATACGCGGAAAATTGAATTTTTCAGTTATCTATTACCCGCTATCGATTATGAAAATAGCGTTCTCCTTGAACAGCGCCGCCATGTTTCGCGTTTACTTGAAAAGCATCGTCAACGACAAAGTTTAACTGGCGCAGAACAACGTTGGCTTAATGATATGGCGCGTTATTATCGGGTGACACATCGTCAGCGTGAAGAGAAATTGCTGACCTTAATGCGCCGTGTCGACGTTATTCCAGATACATTAGTACTCATTCAAGCTGCAAACGAGTCGGGTTGGGGAACGTCGCGTTTCGCCTTAGATGCCCGCAACTTTTTCGGTCAATGGTGCTGGAATGAAGGCTGTGGCATTGTACCTGCAGCGCGTCCGGAAGGGGCCGTGCATGAAGTTCAGTATTTTGAGAGTGTAGAAGCCTCTGTACGAGCGTACATACGGAACCTTAATACCCATCCCGCCTATTATGACCTACGGTCGATTCGTGCCGATCTGCGGCGTCAGGGTATTCCAATTACTGCGCAGCCGCTTACGTTAGGCTTATTAAGCTACTCTGAGCGGGGTGAGGATTACATTGCGGAACTCAATCAAATGATTCGGGTGAATCGGGCCATCATTCAAGACGCCCGTATGTTGGAATCACTCGACTTTTAAAATGGGGATCTGAGCCGAATCTTCGTCGTCTTGAATAAAAGCGCGAGGATCGCCTAAGCTTGGCGGATCAAAGACTGTATCACCATTCGGATCGGCAACTCCCGTTGCCGCAAGTCCATGAAAATCAAATAAACTCGCATCAGCAAGGTGACTCGGTACAACCTGAGTCATGGCTTTAAACATGCTTTCAATACGGCCGGGATACTGCCGGTCCCATGTCTGCAGCATCTCTTTGATCACTTTCCGTTGTAGGTTCTCTTGGGAACCGCACAGATTGCAGGGAATGATTGGATATTGTTTAGCGGCCGCGTAGCGTTGGATATCTTTCTCGCGCACATAAGCGAGCGGGCGGATAACAACATGCTCACCGTTATCACTGACCAGTTTCGGTGGCATTGATTTAAGGGTTCCGCCGTAAAACATGTTGAGTAACATGGTTTCGATCATATCGTCTCGATGGTGACCCAATGCAATTTTTGTTGCGCCAAGCGCTTTCGCGGTGCGATAGAGAATTCCCCGGCGTAATCGGGAGCACAGGGCACAGGTCGTTTTGCCTTCTGGCACCTTATCTTTCACGATACTGTAGGTATCTTCTTCGATAATCCGATAAGGCACGCCTTCTGCTTCGAGGTATTCAGGCAATATGTGCTCCGGAAACCCCGGTTGTTTCTGGTCTAAATTAACCGCGATCAATTCAAAATGTACTGGAGCAACCCGTTGCAGGTACCGTAAGGTCGTGAGCAATGTGTAGCTATCTTTGCCCCCGGACAAGCACACCATGATCCGGTCACCATCACTGATCATCCCAAAATCTTCAATGGCCTTACCGGCGGCGCGACGAATCCGCTTTTCTAACTTATTAACGCTATAGGACTGCCGAGCCTCTGCCTTTGGTCGGGCGGGGGATGTGCCTGTAGAAGGCATGGAAGCAAGCTCAATAGACATAGCAATTTCTCAGTTAACAGCGGCTACAAAAAGGCCGGCAATTATACCTGCCGGCCTTGGTGTGTTGCAATGATGTATATTGGCCCTTATAGCCTCGAGTTAATTCTTAGCCATGGGGGACTTGAAGCCCTCTGGCTTGATCGCAAGCAAATCACAGTTCAGCTGTTCGATCACATGCTCAGCGGTATTCCCTAAAAGGGCGGCGGTAATTCCGGTGCGACCAATGGTACCTAGAACCACTAATTCCGCATCGAGTTCATTGGCGACGCGGGGCACTTCATCGTCTGGTAAGCCCTCTCGTAAATGCAGCCCAGCAAAATCAACATCCACTTCCTGCGCAATGTTCAGCAGACTTGTTTCATGATGCTCGCGAACACTCGCTTGATACTGATGGGTGTCAAATTCAGGTATTTCAACGGCTATAGACGCAGGAGCGCCTGGAAAGCAGTTTACAATATGTAAATATGAGTTGAGTTTTTTGCTGATGTACCCAGCCGCTTTCAGAATTTTCCGATTTAACCCTTGGTGAATATCACTGTCCGACGCAGCATTCACCGCCGCCAATACACTGCCGTGTTGGGGCCAATCGTGATCTTTGACAAGTAATACTGGACTTGGCGCTTTGCGTAATAGGTGCCAATCGGTAGGGGTGAAGATCACGCTTTGTAAGGTGTCGTGTTTCTGTGTGCCTTTGACAATCAAATCATAGTTGCCTTCAATGGCCTGCTTAATGATGGCTTCGAAGGGGCGATGGTGCCATACCACTACAATATCGATTACCAAATCTTTGCTGTCATAGTTTCTGATTTGGTCACGAATCCATGCTTCTTGATCAGCGATTAGGCTTTGGCGCATTTGTTCACGCTCTTCGCCGGAGAGCATGGTCGTCATTTCGTAAGCAAAATCATAGATCGATACGAAAAGCGTTAGTTGCGACGGTTGAATGCGTGCTAAATGCAATGCGCGACCTAGCGCTTTTTGGGTTTCTTGGGCTGGATCGAGCACAACGAGCAGTTTTTCGTACATGGGTTCCACTCCTGAACGAATGATTACTTCGTTCAGTGTAGCGTAACCTATAGAAAACGCACGAATTTCCAGTGACTATTTAGAGGCAAGCAGTTGGAGGTAGGCCGGCAGTCTCTGCCAGTTTTTCCGGGCTTGTGATAGCAACTAAACGACCGTCAACGCTGATTAAATCAGCTTTCTGGAACTTACCAAAAAGACGACTCACAGTTTCTACGGTAAGACCAAGATAGTTCCCGATTTCAGCGCGGGTCATGGTGAGTCGGAATTCCCGCGATGATAAGCCACGTGCTCGGAAACGGGCTGATAGTTCCACCAAAAAGGTAGCCAGGCGCTGCTCTGCGGTGCGCGTATTAAGTAACGTTAACATCCGCTTGTCTGCGTTAATTTCTTCGCTCATTAAGCGCATTAATTGGCGTCGCAATGCCGGGATTTGTCCGGTTAAATTTTCTAAGTTGTTATAGGGGATCTCGCACACCATGGAGGTTTCCATGGCTTCGGCATAACTATGATGTTTGCCGGTACTTATTGCCTCAAAGCCCACTAAATCACCGGGAAGATGAAAGGAGGTAATTTGCAGTTCACCATGGTCATTAAGAGCATAACTTTTCACGCTGCCAGAACGCACTGCATATAGGCTTGTTAAACCTTCACCAGCGCGGAACAGGGTGTCTCCACGTTGATAGGGGCGTTTGCGCTCGATCATGGAATCTAGGCGTTCTAGAGAACCGTGATCAAGCGTAAACGGTAAGCATAGCTGGCTAATGCTACAGTTCTGGCAATTGATGTGGTTCACTAAATTTGACGAACGTTCCATGATGATTCCTTAAGTGGTCATGTGCAATTGCTGCACAGCGATGACCAATGTCGCTATACCGTAACCGATCATAACCAGTCCTGCAATCCAACGAAAGCCTCGCGACTGCAAAAAATGTTGGAGTTTATGGCTAAATACACCGGTAAGAAACATAGCCGGTAAGGTTCCGGCTCCAAATACTAGCATAAAGGCTGCACCTTGCATTGGCGAGGCTGACAAAGCCGACCAAGCCAAAGCACTGTAAACTAATCCACACGGGAGCCATCCCCAGATCATTCCGGCTAAGAGTACTTGCAAGTTAGTCTTTTCCGCAGGTAGTTTACGGGCCAAAGGCTGAATTTGCTTCCACAACAAACTGCCTAAACGTTCTATCCAAAGCAACACCTGCCGCCAACGGATAAAATAAAGCCCGAGCAACACCATGAATACCCCAGCCAAAACGCGCAGGCCGACCAACAAGGTTGGGTAAAGGCTTGCGGCGGACAATAGTGCTGCACCGACGATAGCGCCGGCAATTGCATAGCTAAAGATACGGCCGAGGTTATACAAAAAGAGGCGAGGCGCTGAATGATGCATGCCCATAGCGGCCGCTAGGCCGCCACACATGGCTAAGCAATGACCGCTACCGGCAAAACCCATAACTAACGCCGTGAGTAAAAACGGAAGGGTTTCGGTCATGAGCCCGCTTTATCCTGAGGTGAATCTTGCTTTGTTTTCTCGTCAGCCGTGTCGTTCTTTTGCGGTTTTTTCTTTGATTCGTCGTCTAATAGGATGTTGTAGCCTTGCCTTTCCAGGTCATCAAATTGTCCTGTACGCACGGCCCAGAAGAATAGGGCAATAGCAATGATCACGAGAATAATCGCTATGGGAACCATTAAATGCAGAATTTCCATACTTCCGTCCGTTAACGTACGTCGCGCATTAAGCGTAGCGAATTTGCCATAACAATCAATGAACTCATCGACATACCGAGCATAGCCAATAAAGGACCAACTTGGCCTGTTACCGCTAAAGGCAAGATAGTGAGATTATACCCTAATGCCCATGCAAAGTTCTGCCGAATGATACGCCGGGTGAGCTGAGCCGTTTCTTGCAAACGGCGCAATGCACTCAAATCACCGGTCAGGATGACTACATCGCTGCCCGCTTGCGCGAGATCTGAGCCAGAAGCAAAGGTGATTGAGCCATCGGCGGCTGCCAACACAGGACCATCGTTAATCCCATCCCCGATCATCAGAACTGGACCTTTAACTTGTAACGCTTGCAGGTGCCAAAGCTTATCGGCCGGCTTTAACTCAGCGAATACTTTAGTAATCCCCAAGGTTTCTGCCATCGCGTGGGCCCTTTCGCTTGAATCTCCGGTTAACATCACCACGTCATAACCTTGAGCGGTGCACCAGGCGATGGTTTCTTCAGCATCGGGACGTGCTTGATCGTCGACTTGCCACGCAGCAATAAGACCTTCGGCGTCGGCTAAAAACACATTGGCATGGGGATCGGGGGATTCAGCCTGGGGAGCTAGCGTTTGCACGAACTCAAGACTACCTATGCGATAGTTGGTTTTGTGGTAGCGCCCGCAAATTCCAGCACCTGGATGGTTCTCTGTGGTGACATAAGGAAGTACCGCGGCCCGTTGCTTAAAGGGGCGTGAAAGCGGATGTTCCGACGCTTGTTCAAGGCTCGCTGCAAGACGATGCACTTCATTGTCGGTATAACGATCGCTCAGGATCCACTCATTCACCAGAGAAAAGCGGCCTTGAGTAAGGGTGCCTGTTTTATCCACGCAGATCGTTTTCATACTTGGTAAACGTTCAATTAATGCAGCCTGTTTTAGTAGAATACCTACCCGGTTTAGCCGACTCACAGCACCACTCATAGCGGTTGGGGCTGCAAGGGATAGGGCGCAAGGGCAGGTCGCCACGAGTACCGCTAAAGTGACCCAAAACGCGCGATCCGGATCGATAAACCACCAAACACCATAGGTTAGGGCGGTAACCAGCAACATGGCAGCAATAAAATAGCGGCTGACAACATCGGCAATGCGTACAAATGAAGGCTTCTGCTCCATTGCACTGTCTTGCATATGAATAATACTGGATAACAGCGTGTCTTGTCGGGTAGCAGATACTTGCAGCAATATGGCCTGTTCTTGGTTAACTGAACCTGCGTAGAGCGATTCATTTTGCCGTTTCACGACGGGCCGACTCTCACCGGTGAGCAAGGATTCATCGCACCACGCCTGTTCACTGAGGAGGGTGCCATCAACGGGAATTGTATCTCCAGGCAATACCCGTATGGTGTCACCTGCTTCGAGATACTTCACCATCACCTGTTCCCATTGGTCATCACTTTGTGCCCGCTCCGCGATCGCGGGAATAAGCTTCATGAGATTGGCTGCGTTGGCTATGGCTTTATGCCGTGCCTGTAACTCGAGAAAACGCCCGGAAAGTAAGAAGAATGCGAACATGGTGACACATTCGTAGTATACCTCCCCAGTATCGGTAATGGTGGCGTAAAAACTGGCAATAAACATCACTGCCATGGCAAGTGCGACCGGCACATCCATGTTTAAAGTGCGTGCCTTTAGTGCGCGGATTGCGTTGGCAAAAAATGGTTGGCAACTGTAGACAATCACGGGTGCCGTAAACAGCAACGAGACCCACCAAAAATAAAGCTTGGTGGTGGCATCAATATCCTCATAATACAAACCAAAGGCCACCATCATGGTTTGCATAGAAGCAATCCCGGCAACCCCTAAGCGGCGGATAAAGCCTCTGCGTTTGCGGTCGTAGGAGGCTTCAATATCGGCCTGTTGAAAGGGGAGTGCTTTATAGCCAACTGCGTATATCGCCGAGAGAATTTGGCTAAGTTGGGTATGCCGCTGATCCCAGACAACCTGTACGCGCTCAGTCGCAGAGTTTACAACAACCTTCTGTACGCCTGCCGTATGATGGAGTTGTTTCTCTATTAACCATGCACAGGCGGCACAGGTCATTCCTTCGATGGCCAATGTGGCCGATTGTTGATGGTCGTCGCTACGCACAAATTCCCGTTGAATATCGGGATCGTCGTAACGTTTGAGTTGTTCGTTAATGTGGCTGAGTTCATCGGGTATCAGCTTAACGTCGGTTTTGCTGGTATCGCGGTACTTATAAAAGTGGGTAAGCCCCTGATCAACGATAGTTTCTGCCACGGATTTACAGCCGTAGCAGCACATGGGTTGCTCTGCACCATCAATCGCTACCGTTAAATCAAGGCCTTCAGGCACGGCTTCAAAGCAATGAAAACACACCGACGGCTGGAGCTGCTGCGGTGTGTCTTGTTCATCGAGAAACTTCGCGTCTTGCATTAGATCCCGTAATTCACTGGTAACATCACAATGGTATCCTCTGCTGGGAGGTGGATATTTTGACTCACGCGCCAGCTATCGTCTAACGGCTGAATATCAACCCGCCAATGTCCACTAATAGACTCTGGTAATTGTTGTCGGTACACACCATCGCCACCCCGCGGTAATCGCAAGGAGAAATCAAACTCATGCATTGTGGGATGAAAGAACACCAAAGCCAACGCCGTATTATCATCCGCTTCACCCGTGCGGAAACGTAAGCTAATCTGCTCGTCATCAATGTCTAAGTAGAACGACAAATCACGCGCTTCCGCCTCGGCCACTTTTTGCAGCTGCAAATTAATCGAGCGACCTTCGGTATAATAATCATCAACCACCATGGAGATGGGGTTACGGTAAATTAATATCGCGGTGATGATACATGCGGTAATCACGGCAAATTTCATAAAAATAATGTACCAGACCCAACCAACTTTATACCAAGGTGTTTTCTGTGGGGTATTTACAGCCATTGCAACCCGTACTCCTTTTGACAAAAAAGCCCCGGAGTGCGGGGCTTTCCATTGCCAAATCACTGTTTTGATTAATCTGCATTTAAACTAAGAATATAACCAGACAAGATTTTCACTTTGTCTTCACCTAATATGGCATCCCAACGCGGCATCACGCCATTGCGACCATAAAGCAGGGTTTCTTCGATAGCCCGTTGTGATCCACCGTAAAGCCACACGTTGTTGGTGAGATCCGGCGCACCCAAGGCAATGTTTCCGCGGCCATCTGGACCATGACACGCTGCACATACTGCCCAGTTTTGCTCACCTGCACGGGCTAAGTCCCGATCCACAGTACGGCCGCTCAATGACAGCACATAAGCGGTCATTTCTCGGATGCCTTGCTCACCGAGTTGGTCCAAGAAGTCAGGCATTTGCCCTTCACGGCCTTGCATAAGGGTCGTGTATACATGTTCTGCCGAACCGCCCCAGTTGAACACGCCGTCAGTGAGGTTCGGAAAACCCAATGAACCTCGAGCATCGGAGCCGTGACACTGTGCGCAGTTTTGCAAGAACAGACGTTGACCGATCCGCAGCGCTTCTCTGTTTTCTGCAATCTCGGTGATTTCCAACGATGCATACTGTTGGAAAATCGGACCATATACCTCTTCGGCACGAGCGCGCTCACGGTCGTATGCTACATTGAGTCCTGCTTCACGAGCATCGATCACCGCTTGCCGCGACTCTTCTAGCGAACGTACATGCTGGTTCGAACTCGACCATCCCAATAATCCCTGGAAATTGCCTAAACCAGGGTAGAGGATAAGATATAGCAGACCCCAGGCCAAACAGATCCAGAACAAAATAGTCCACCATTTTGGTAATGGATTGTTGAGTTCAACGATGCCGTCGAACTCATGGCCCATGGATTCACCTTCTTCAACATCGGTGAAGTTTGTCATGTTCCACCAGAGCAGCGCAGCAATCGCTACTAATGACCCTAGGGTGAGAACAATAATCCACCAGCTCCAGAAGCTACTCATCTTTGCTTGACTCCTGTTTCTTGCGCTCAGGAGAACGGTCGATCTCACCGTCCTCAAATATAGATTCGCCTTTGCGCTCAAATTTATCTTTGTTTCTCGGCCAATATGCCCATCCAATTACGATGAGAATGACACCGAAAACCAGCAGCGTATACAGTGCTTGAAACCCTGGACCGCCCATAATTACCTCAATGCTGTGCCAAGAGACTGCAGGTATGCAATCAGGGCTTCCATTTCCGTCTTGCCGCGAACTCGCTCACCTGCACCGTCGATATCTTCGTCAGTGTAAGGAACGCCCAATCGTTGAAAAGCGCGCATTTTCCGTTCTGTTAAGCGGCCATCCAAAGTACGCTCTGCAAGCCAAGGATAAGCAGGCATATTCGACTCAGGAACCACTGCACGTGGGTCAATCAAGTGTACGTAATGCCACTCATCACTATAGCGACCACCAACCCGAGCCAAGTCTGGACCTGTACGTTTAGAGCCCCACAAGAAAGGGTGCTCCCATACAGATTCACCCGCGACAGAATAGTGGCCATAACGTTCAGTTTCAGCACGGAAAGGGCGAATCATTTGGCTATGACAGCCAACGCAGCCTTCACGGATATAGATATCACGACCTTCTAATTCCAATGCTGTATAAGGACGCAGATTTTTCACCGGTTCCTGTACCTGCTTTTGGAATAACAGTGGGGTGATTTCCACCAAACCACCAATAGAAATTGCGATAATCGCAAACACGGCGAGCCAACCGACGTGTTTTTCTACGAGTTCATGTTTGTTTTTAGTTTTGCTCATTGTTCGAGTCTCCTTACGCCGGCTGCGTGGCAAGTGGTTCTTTGGCACGAACCTCTTCGCTACGGATGGTCTTCCAGACGTTGTACGCCATGACCAACATACCAGCTACCACAAAGACACCACCGACAAAGCGGACGAAGTAGAACGGGTAAGATGCTTCTAAACTCTCTACGAAACTATAGGTGAGGGTTCCGTCTGAGTTCACTGCACGCCACATCAGACCTTGAGTGACCCCGGAGATCCACATCGCGACGATGTAGAGCACCACACCAATGGTATGTAACCAGAAATGTGTATTAATCAACCGGATGCTGTACATCCGCTCACGGTCGAACAAAATCGGAATCAAGTGGTAAATGGCACCAATAGTGATCATCGCCACCCAGCCCAATGCACCTGAATGCACGTGTCCAATGGTCCAGTCAGTATAGTGTGATAGGGCGTTAACCGACTTAATTGCCATCATCGGCCCTTCGAAGGTCGACATCCCGTAGAAAGACAAGGATACGATTAAGAAACGCAGGATGGGGTCTGTGCGTAACTTATGCCAAGCGCCGGATAAGGTCATAATACCGTTGATCATGCCGCCCCAAGATGGAACGAACAAAATGACCGACATAACCATACCCACGTTTTGCGCCCAGTCTGGCAGTGCGGTCCAATGCAAGTGGTGCGGACCCGCCCAGATATAAATGGTGATCAAGGCCCAAAAATGCACGATCGACAAACGATAAGAATAGACCGGGCGTTCTGCTTGTTTCGGAACAAAGTAGTACATCATGCCCAAGAAACCGGCTGTGAGCAGGAAGCCCACGGCGTTATGCCCGTACCACCATTGCATCATGGCATCCACGGCACCCGCATAGATTGAGTACGACTTCGTAAAGGAAACTGGAATTGCCAGGTTATTACCAATGTGAAGCATGGCTACCGCAATAATAAAGGCGCCATAGAACCAGTTTGCCACATAAATGTGTGAGGTACGGCGAATTGCCAAGGTACCAAAGAACACAATAATAAAGGCAACCCACACCAGCAAAATCAGAATGGAGATAGGCCATTCTAGTTCTGCATACTCTTTGCTTGTGGTGATTCCCATTGGTAAGGTAATCACCGCTCCCACAATAACCGCTTGCCATCCCCAGAAGGTGAAGGCTGCTAACTTATCCGAGAACAGGCGTACCTGACAGGTTCGCTGCACAATGTAATAAGCTGTCGCGAAGAGGGCACTGGTACCAAATGCGAAGATAACAGCATTTGTATGAAGTGGACGAAGTCGTGAATAGGTAAGCCAAGGGGTATCGAAGTTAAGTGCAGGCCAAACAAGTTGGGCCGCAATCAACACACCCACCGCCATACCGACAATACCCCAAATAATGGTCATTATGGTGAACTGCTTGACCACCTTCAGGTTATACTCAATAGGTTGATTGGTAGTTGTACTCATTATTTTTAGATCCGCTGTAGTTGCAGGACATCGGTGACGACATCGAACATTAGAATCCCCCAAGTGGCGTACTCCTAAAGTTCGAAACCTGGCTGAATTGTACGGGTTTTAAGGTCGAAAATACAGTGTATTGGCGGTCGATTCCTATGACCGAGATCAAACAATTACCGATTCTGTAACTATAATGTAGCGTAATAAAATCGGGCGTTAACAAATGTTATTCACTGGCTGTTCAAAAACTAAGCATAGGCAAAAATCCCAAGTTTTCCTCCTGTTGCTTACGTTTCTTTTTTTGCTTTTGCTTTCCGGATGCGCAGAAAAATCTGCAGCGTCACTTGAAACTCCATTTTGTAACGAGGAACAGGGCGATTTGAGCGGCTGTACCCATTCTATTGATGCCTTAATAGCGGGTGAAGTGATACATATACGTTCAAGTAATCCAAGAATGCCTTTTGAAGCGCCCATTAGGATTTCGATGAAACTTCCCGAAGCCGTTACTATAGGTCGCAGCGAAATCGTGGGTGAAAGTATGTATATGGGAAGAATTCCTGTCATGTGGGAACCTTCAGAGCAGCCTCAGTACCAGCATGCCAATATTCTTCTTGGTGCCTGTATCGATCCGAATATGCTGTGGGCATTACGTATTCAATTGATCGATAATCGCGTGAACGCGGCAACGGATGGTGATACGCTTTGGCTTCACCTGCCATTTCAATCGCATAGGTAAACTGATGAAATTGTTTAAATTAAGTGTGTTGTTTGGGTTAGCCCTTGGGATGATCGCCTGTACTGAAGCCCCGCAGTCCACGGTAACCGACGCTCAAGACCAAGGAACCGCTCGCTCTGCAGCAAGTGCCAAGGGTCAGGCAGATCTACGCGTGTTATATGTTGCCGCAGATGGCTTTGCTTACACAGATGAGAACGGTGAGCTCACCGGTGTGACAGTAGAAATTATGCGAGATTTTGTTTCCTGGTTTGAGCGTTACCATGCTGTGCGCGTAAATCTTGAGTTTGTAGAAGAAACAAACTGGCAACGTTTTTATCAGCGCATCGTGGATGCTCAAGGTGGTGTGTTTGGTTTAGGTAACGTCACCATTACAGAAGAGCGTCGAGCCGAATTGCAGTTTTCACCCGCATATCTAAATAATGTCGCGGTTCTAGTTACCCACAATGGCATCGCAGAACTGACAGACTGGATGGATTTCCCAGAAGTGTTTGCTGATTTAGAACCGATGGCGTTCAGCGGTACATTGCATGAAGAGCGGATTAGGGGGATTCGTGACCGTTTTCAACCGGGTGTCGATATTCACCCAGCTGAAAGTAATCCGGAGATTATTGATGCAGTAAGCCATGATGGAATGTACAGCTATATTGATGCCTACAACTATTGGCGCGCGGTAGAGCAGGGTGCACCACTTCGGCATCATCCAATCGCTGATGAGCACGGTGAAACCTTTGGGATTATTATGCCGCATAGTAATGATTGGGCAACGTTAATGGTAGCTTTCTTTGCGGCCGACGGAGGCTACCGCAATACGCCACGGTATCGCCAGATTATGGAAACGCATTTGGGCGAAGCGCTTACAGAAACCCTAGAAAATGCCCGAGCCCAAGACGCCAGCGGCGGTCTTTAATCGCAAAAACAGGTTGCTTCCTAGCTAATTAATCGGGTTTTTATTTTACGATAGAGCAAGGACTTAGCGTTAAGAACAAGTAAAGATGGACGGTTATGCCGTCCATTTTTTGTTTTCCCTGCGTATACCTCCATGACTCAGCAGATTATTTCAATCCTGCGTTCCCTAAGCGAGGCTTCATTTTTGCTTAGACTTACAAACAATCCTGGAGGAAAGAACCATGAAACACTTAACTCGCAATGCGATTACGACGGTATTGGTCTCTTTATTTGCTTTAAGCGGGGCTGCCATTGCTCACAATCATGGTGGTGACCGTGATAAAGAGAAAGAGAAGAGCGAGTATTCAAGTTACCAAGACAAGAAAGGCTCGATCACTGATATCGCCGCTGGTAATGATAAGTTCACTATCCTTGTCGCAGCCCTAGGCGCGGCAGATCTTATTGATGCTTTAAATGGGGAAGGGCCTTTTACCGTATTTGCGCCCACCGATGAGGCTTTTGCGGCACTCCCAGAAGGTACATTAGAGTCCTTGCTCCAACCTGAAAACCGTGAGCAACTCACCGCAATTCTAACTTACCACGTGGTGTCGGGCGAAGTGAGTAGCGACGATATCGCTGATCAGTCTTTGTACGCTGAAACCTTGCAAGGACAATCACTAGCTATTGATGCAACTGGCTATGGCGTGCGCATCAACGGTGGGGCACGCGTTGTTACTGCAGATATTCAAGCGGATAATGGTGTGATCCACGTCATCGATACCGTGTTAATTCCAACTGAACGGTCAGCCGCAAGCTACTAAGCGATAGGTAGGCCACTAAAAAGCCGGCTCAGTCACCTGATGCCGGCTTTATGCTAACGAGCTTGTGCAGACACGAGGTATTTAATCTGTGTCTTCATAACCCCAAGGTGTTGGTGGTAAATCGACCGGATTGGTCAAATCGAAATCAACCCGTAGTTCTCGTCCTTCGCGCGTTAACCGGTAGCTAAAGAAGTCGTCTGGATAGATGTACATATGCCAGGTATTCCAAATGCTTTGAGGAATCTTACGGCGGATAAAGTCTTCTTTTGAATAGTGATCCGCAGGGAATGATTGGGCGAACTCCCATCCCGCATCTACGGTATGACCACCATACATAGTGCCATCATCATCGCTGCCATCAGGATTTCGATGATCGTGCTTCAAACTAATGCCTGCGCCAGTTTTCGTTAGAATCCAAGTACGCGAATGGTTATCACCGATATGAAAGGGGATTTGTAACTCATTCTCAGAGCATTTACGCACATGCATAACTAACCGGTTTTCTTTGAAGTTTTCTACGCCGGTAAAGTTGTCTTCGACTACACGGCCTTCAAATGCCTGACCGCAATACTGCCGGATATTGTCGAAAAATGCGTCATGAGTTGGAATGGATACCGTGGCTGCCGAGGCAACTAAGGCGGTGCTAACAGAAGCGCCTAGCAATGTGAGCATGATAGTTATCCTATTTTCTAAACAAGAGAGGGCACAGCATACGAGAATTCCGCATGTGTCTCAAACAGGGCTCCAATGACTTGCTATTTTAAGAAGATATTCAGAAGGCATTAGCAGATACAATTGTTAACAATTGATTCCTGTTGAAACAACAAAATAGTTACACTTCAAAGCTGTAAGTTTGCTATTCTATCCCCGTTATATTGGGTTTGAATGGAGTCAGGTTTATGTCGACGTCACATGAGTCAGCCACTGCGCGTGGTGAAGCACGACATGCGCTACCCGGGCTACCAATGATGCTTCTCAAAGCAGTTCCAACCATGATTCGCCGTAAGGGACCAGAATCTGAGCCGGAAGATATTACCTTTCACTTTTCTGTCGATCCCATTGAACAAGCCCATTTATTGCGTTATCACAATGCATTTCAAGGCTTTAGCAGCGATATTCCGCTTACCTATTTATACTTGATCGCTCAGCGAGCGCATCTTGCTGCCATGCTCGATGAACGTTTCCCGTGGCCAATTTTAGGCATGGTGCATGTGGCCAACAAGATGGTCCTATCGGCGCCTATTCTTAAAAAAACGCCATTTCAGTTAAAAGTGCATATCCGCATGCCGGAACGGGCAGCTACGCGTAAACGGGTTCGTCCAATTTATGAAGTCTTGTTTTATCAAGAGGGTACGTTGCGAGCACAGTGCATCAGTACGTACCAAGTGGGGGCAGGGGAACCACCCCTGAAAGGGCGCAAGCGTAGCATTCCCGCCCCAGATCTCACTGATTACGAGCATACCGCGCTGTGGCAAATGAGTAGCGAGTTAGGGCGCTCTTATGCGAACTTAAGCGGGGATTATAATCCGATTCATCTGCATCCGTGGCTTTCTCGTTGGTTTGGCTTCGAACGCCCCATTATCCACGGAATGTATTCCGTGGCATATGCTCAGGCGGAATTGGAACGTCATCTGAATGCAGATGTCACTACGATGGACATTAGTTTTCGGCGTCCCCTGATTTTGCCCGCTGAAGCGGCGTTTCATTATCGCTGCAACAATGATCACGGCGAACTGATGGTGACCGACGCCAAGGCGCAACGGGCCTATTTAGATGGTACTTTTGTGATTAAAAACAACAAAAAGGACAACTCATGACAACAGCCATGTGGTGGATTTTAATCGGCGTGGTTTTGATTATTTCGGAGCTGCTAGCCACCAGCATTATCGCGGTGTTCTTAGGTCTCGGGGCCATTATTACTGGGCTTGCGCTACATTTTGGATTGATTGAGTCGACAACCGCTCAGTACACGTTATTTGGACTGGTAAGCATTACACTATTACTTACTGCTCGCGGTAAATTTAAGCGCTGGTTCTCGGGCTTTACTGCTGATAAAGATGGCGAACACGGAACCGTCTTTCAAAAAGATTTGGGCGAACGTGTTACCGTACAAACTGATTTTAACCAAGGGGCAGGGCGCGTGGTACTCAATGGCGTGGCTTGGGATGCGCTATCCGACGATCCGTTAAAGAAAGGCGATATCGCCTGGGTCGTTAAAAATGAGGGTATCCGTTTAACCGTCAGCGCCAATCGCCCGCAAATCGCACCCAAAAACTCATAATACAACGTATTTTGTCAGGCCATTCTGAGCCTGTCGCCAAAGGAGATTACTGTGGAAGAAATTAACATCGGTACAATTTTATCAATAGGTTTTGCCATTGCGGTGATTATCACCATTGTCAAAACCGCACGCATTGTTCCGCAACGGTCTAACTTCGTGATTGAGCGTCTGGGTAAATACTCGCGCACATTGGATTCAGGGTTTCATATTTTAATTCCCTTTATCGATAAAGTTGCATACATCCAGACCTTGAAAGAAGAGGTGATCGACGTTGAGCGCCAAGCTTGTGTTACCAAAGACAACATTCAAGTCGGTATCAACGGCGTTCTCTATATTCAAGTCATCGATGCCTATAAAGCTTCTTACGGTATTAATGATTACCGATATGCCGCATCACAGTTGGCGCAAACCACGATGCGTTCAGTGATTGGTCAAACAGATTTAGATAAAACCTTCGAAGAACGTGCTGCGATTAACGAAGAAGTCGTACGCGCCCTTGATGAAGCAGCAGCACCTTGGGGTATTAAGGTACTGCGTTATGAAATCTCTGACATTGAATTACCCGCGTCTATTAAAGATGCTCTCGAGCAGCAAATGCGTGCTGAGCGCGAACGTCGTGCCGCTATCGCCAAATCAGAAGGTGAGCGCCAGGCCCTGATCAACGTGTCTGAGGGTAATCGCCAAGAAGTGATCAACCTGTCGGAAGCAGAGAAGCAGAAGCAAATTAACGAAGCTGAAGGTCGTGCCAAAGAAATCGAACTGATTGCTACGGCAACCTCGGAAGGTTTGCGCAAAATTGCGATGGCCATTAATGAGCCTGGTGGTAAAGACGCGGTGAACTTGCGTGTTGCTGAGCAATATGTGAAAGAGTTCGGTAATTTAGCGAAAGCTGGCAATACCCTGATTTTACCCGCGGAATTAAGCAACATTGGTGGCGCTGTAGCAGGCCTAACCGAAGTATTAAAACACGCAAAATAGCTGTTTTCCCGAAAGGGAGAGCGTTTATGTAGTTCAATACAGAGTAAATGCAGCGGTTATCTCCGCTGCATTTTTTTTGGACATTATGTGATAATTCGGTATCTTAGGCTTATCTTTTTATCACACTTATCAGTTATCACAGCGTTTCAGCTGGACTTGGACAGGTTATAAAATAATAAGGGGATAGGATGAACCCAATAGCAAAACTTACTTTTCTCATCAGCTTTCTTTGCTTAAGTATTTTGCCTAATTCGCACGCACAGCCCATGAGCGAAGGCCTTAAGGCCTACGACAAAGAAAATTACGAAACCGCATATGAGGTATTCCAATATCGTTTTCAGACTAGAAGCAAGCAGGCAGCTTTTATGCTCGCGACTATGTATTTGGTTGGGGAAGGGGTGTCACCCAACCCGATAGAAGGTTACGCTTATTTACAGATCGCCAGTGATCTTAACGACCCGCGCGCCACGGACATGTTAGAACCTTGGCTTGAGCAAACAGACGCCGGGATAATTGAACAAGTCCGACATCGTGCTGATGAACTCAAGTCACAGATTAAGATTTCTTACAAAAAGGCGTTGGATGAGCTTGACTGGCGCTACAATGTCGAACGCACCCGAGAAAGACGAACCCGTATTTCGCGACCATCTATTTCATACCCACCATTTAGACATGGGGCGCTTACGTCGTTTATATCCAGTTACCTCATTGCACCTGACGGTTCGACATCCGCTATACGGCATGTTGGCTGGTCGCTTCGCGATTTTCGGTCGGTTGTTGAACGAGATATTAGCAACTGGAAATTCGAACAGGACGAATTTCCTAGCCCTGCATACTCTGGGTTCACCTTCGGTTCGTACTTAAGCAAAGAAGGGGTACTGGAATTTAATCAGCAATTGGCCGAACGTTTTCCAAAGGCAATTCGTGGAGACGAAGAGTCGCAATATAGCATGGCGATTTTCATGCGCAATGCAAAACGAACGGATGCATGGGAAGTCGTGTACGATTCTGAACTGAATAGCACGCCCCCGAAACCATTTTTTCAACATATTGATGCGTTTGATAATCTGCGAGACCTGAGTGCCCGCCGCATTCCGAGTGTCATACCTAAAGCATTACCGAAGTTTATAGTACGGCGCGAAAATCGAGAGTCCGCGTTTGACCGTTGGCTTGACGATACGAAAGCAGATGACGAATCGTTACTTCAAGAAGCCGTTGATAGCGCGATGCCACGAATATCACGCCATCTACGCAGTCGTCGCTTCGACGATGGCGAGTATGTGGTGACCTTTAACGAAAAGGACAATGTTCTTGAGTTTCGCAAGCCTCAATATCAACCTGAATGGTCACTGCATCTTTATTGGGAATGGCAAGCGGCAACTAATGGCTCCTACTATCATCAGCTTCGTTACGCGCTATGGAATCCTGCTTCATCGTCATGGGCACATTATTTGATTGAAAAAGGGGATACCTTAGTGATGTCACATCGCGGACTGTATTTGCTGCGGTTTGGTCGTGATGACGAAACGATTGAACAAGGGCTGGCCTATTTGCAGCGAGCTGCAGAGGCAGGTGAGTCCATGGCCATCGAGGCCCTAACGATGATTAATGTAAGTTCAAACTAAATATATCTACTGATTTACAGGTCATGGAGGATGTGATGAACCCAATAGCAAAACTTACTTTTCTCACCAGCTTTCTTTGCTTAAGTATTTTGCCTAATTCGCACGCACAGCCTATGAGCGAAGGCCTTAAGGCCTATGCTAGCGAAGATTTTACCCTGGCACACGCGATCTTTGACTATCGTTTTAAGACCTCGAGCAAACAAGCGGCACTAATGCTTGGGGTTATGTATATAAACGGCGACGGTGTGCCTGCGGATCCGCAAACGGGCTACGCCTATTTACTAATTGCCGACGAGTGGGGCGATCACAGAGCACAGCAGTACCTCGACCCTTGGCGCGATACGGTCGATGACGATGTTATGTCCCGCACGCAACAACGTGCAGCGGCGCTGAAACAAGAGGTGCGAGTTGTATTGTACGGTGACGACACCGCTATCACGTCGCCGTATAACGTCAAAGACGAGCGTCACATTCGGAAACGAGTGAAAGAGCCTTCAATTCGATTTCCTCCCAGCGAGCTGGGGAAAATAACTACCTTTATCATGAGTTACCTCATTCACCCAGACGGTACAACCTCAGCCAATTTTTATGAGGGTTTCTATAGCAAAGCCTTTGTTTCCGCTGTGGAGCGGGGGATTCGAAACTGGCGATTTGACGAAAGCGACGGGCCTGATGCAAGAACTGTGTCCTTTGGATTTACCAGCAACATGAGTGACATTGGCGCTGAGCGTTTTAATCAATTACTCGATCACTATTTTTCTCCGGCCATACTGGGTAACGAGATTGCACAAACCAGCTTAGTCATTATGAATGACAGTCTGCGCACGAATCAAATGGCTTATGAGTTTCTGTTGGATGAGCGACTAAACGAACAACCCGCCGAACCATTTTACGCGGATCATGAGGCTCAAACAGGATATCCGGCCTTAAAACGCTCGCGTTTGAGTCATCCTGTTCCTGATAAATTTCCTCGGTTTTTCGTTACCCGTGTGAATCGTGACACAACCTTTAGTCATTGGCACGATGAACTGGATGATTCTGATGAAGAACAGCAAGCGTTTATTGAAACTATTCCTGAGATTATGGATGACATCCAAAAACGAATGCGCAGTCGTCGGTTCACCGATGGCGATTACGTGGTGTCTTTAGATCGAACAAAGGATGAGCTTCATTTCAAAAAGCCCATGTACCATTCAACGTGGGCGGACCAAAACTATTGGCGTTTACAAGCAGCAACCAATGGTGATTCATTTCAACAATTGACCTATGCGTTAAGTAGACCCATAACGTCACCTTGGGCACAATATTTTATTGAACAAGGCAATGGGCGGGTAATGGCACATCGTGGTATTTATCTTGTGCGCCATGGTGCCGATGACACCACCATAGCCCAAGGCATGTCGTATCTGCGCCGCGCAGAAGCGCTTGGTGATGAAATGGCCATTGAAGCCCTCGCGATTCTCGAAAAGCCATAACCACAAAACATTAACCCTTTAAAGCAACTGGGTTCCTTCACTCAAACGTCCTTGCGACGCACTTGGGTGTCTATACTTTATTGATTAACGATGATTATTTTCCTTTCGCTGAGAAAAGGGGAGCTGGGTTTCTGCCCACCGTTGTAGATTCATCGTTCTTGGTGATTAATATCTAATTTAACATAATATACATTATACGAAATGACGTGCGTGTGCCTCAGATATGGGATAGACTGGCGTAAGGCCTGTTTCCAGGCATCATTTTCGTGAATCTTTATCGGCAATCCCTCCCGAACTTGTTAAAGATTCACGTAGCGACGCCTTGCACTATACTTGTAGACGATTCATGTCACTAAATTGCCTTGTCATGATCGGACAAACTAACTTGCTCGTATATCTCACATACATAGTACCATGATCAGCAACGACGATTTTATCGTGTTAAGGAGTAGAACCAAATGAACGCATTAACTAACCGAACTGAGGTTTTGTTGCGCCTGTGTGCCGGCGCTTGCTTATATGCTTTAGTTGTCGCCTTTCCAATGACGGTGAGCGCAAATGCCGAGGAACCCGCAGCCACTAGTGCACCTCTGCAAATTGCTGAGAACGGCTGCTTGAATGTATTTGATCACGATATGCGGGCTTTACACTCGACGGAACACCATAACCTGTGTGAGCTCACCCGTGATCGCGTGGTGCTTGTCGTAAATACCGCAAGCCAATGCGGATTTACTGGTCAATTTGCAGACCTCGAGTCACTTTACCAAGAGTTTAAAGACGATTCGTTTGTGATACTTGGCTTTCCCTCAGATAGTTTCCGTCAGGAACACCAAGACGAAGCCGACACTGCAGAAGTCTGTTTTCGCAACTTTGGCGTAAGTTTTCCAATGATGGCCACCACACCAGTGCGTGGTGAATCTGCGAACAGCGTACATCAAGCACTAACGGACGTGACTGGCGATGAACCTCGCTGGAACTTCCATAAGTACCTCATTAGCGCGGATGGAACGCGGATTGAAGCTTTCCGAAGCGCAGTCTCTCCGCAAGATGAGTCATTTAAGACAATAGTTAAAGAAATGATGGGCCAGGATTCTAAAAGTTAGGTCGAAAATGACTTAATATCAGTGATTTAATAAAGCAAGCCTGACTGCTTTACACTGTTTTTACTGGGCACGCCTTTGTAAAGATAAACCATTTTATCTATATTCAAGGCGTTGTTTTACAGCCAAAAGGAACCTAACCTATGAAAATGAAGTCGATTAAGTCGGTACTTATGTGCGCCGCTGCAACAGGCGCCCTCGCCTTTGGCACCGTGGGTACTGCATCAGCGTCACCGTGGAATTACGTGGGTGGTGGTTATTACGATTTCGGCGACAGTGGCTTTTACCTAGAAGGGTCAACCCACGTTGCCGATCGATTTGTGCTGAATGCTGAAATTGGCGATACCTTCGACACAATTTTCCGTGTCGGCGGCGTGTACCTAACTGAAGCAGCCTTGGGCGGAGCACCACTGTTTATTGCAGCTGGTTATTCGGACTACTCGGTGGATGACGGTATCTATTTTGGCGCAGGTGTTACTTACGCCTTTGATCCTCGCTTTGATGGTAAGTTCGAGTTATTACATGATACCGCGGTCGACGGCTTTTTCCGTTTTCGCAGTGGGTTGACCTATAAACTGGATAACAATCTTGCGGTAACAGGAAGTTACAGCTTGAACAACCGAAGTGTGAGCAACGAGTTCCGTGTGGGTGTGCAATACCGCTTCTAATTACGTTCGTACAGAAAGCCCGCTTTTTGCGGGCTTTTTTTTGCCTCTCTTATAAAGGGAGCTCTGCGCCCCTTACCAACGGTACAATAAGGTTACGAAAATGGTGCGATAGCTACGCTGGGTCGCCATAGGGCTGTTAGCAATCCCGCTCGCGGTGCGCGAGTATTGGTATCCGGCTGCCATACTTAAGCGCTCACTAAAATACTGATAGCCACTCACGCCGACAAATGGATTTACACTGTGATCGCCTCGGTACTCTGAAATCCCTGAACCTATTGCTTCAACTTCACTGACCCCAAAGTAGTAATTCACGTAATCTTTACTCATATAGTTCACACCGATTTGTGGCGATATTTGCCACGCCTGCATCGGGCGATTTAGGGGTAACGCATACTGCGCTTGCGCCCTTTGACCATTGTGACGACCGCTTACGTCAGTATTTACTGTGAATGTTAGGTTTACCCAGCGGTTAGGCGTATAGCGATAGCCGAGTCCCCAGTTGGCGCTGATTTTCCGTGAATCCAGTTGCTGCATCTGGACATCACTACTTTCGGAGGGCTTGAAACGGGAAAGATCCAAATTCACCGTCGTCCATAGTTGCTGCGCCCGATCCCGATAAAGATGGCGTCCAACGCTTAGCCCGCGAATAAAATAATCCTCTCCTTCATAACCGACTGCGGGCACCACAATAACGTCTGAGTCGACACCACGATAACTCAAGTCATTACTAATCACTGCAGCACCAAAGCTCCAACCGAGTGGAGGCCCCTGCTGCACATCATCGTCGGCGTGACTTACCATGCTCAGCAAGCCACCGATACAAACAAATGGCAACATAGCGCTGATGCGACATTTACAGGGTTGGAAATTAAAGGCTCTCAACATCCATATCTCTCTTGTTTGCTTCACCGAGTGAAGTCATTCACGTATGATGTGTATATTCTCAGTTAATTGAATTTAGATCACCCCATGAATGATAAATCGATGGCGCGAAATCAAGCGACACACTTGTTGCTTGCTCCCAAACAACTGAAATCCGACGCTGTGCCGTGGTTACAGGGCATGGATGCAACTAATGAGCCGGATGCATTGGTAGGGCAAGAGCGTGCGCTGACGGCTGTTGCACGGGCACAACAACAACGCTCTGCGTATTCTCATGTGTATATGAGTTTACCCGCGGGAATGATCGCCCACGATATCATTCAGCAATTAAGTGAACGTCAGCAATGGTCGAGCCAAGGAATGCAAGATTGGGTCTATCTAGCGAATCCAGAAGACGAGCGTGCCCCACTCTGCGTAAGTCTTCCTGCCGGTGCAGCTGAACAAGCGCTCATTGACCTTTGGGGTTATCTGAATACCCCGGTTAATGAACGGAAGGGATCCATCACTGAGTTGGCAGACAAGTATAATTCGGCGGGCTATCGACACTACTTACAACTTATTGCAGATAAAGCCTTTGAAGACATTCCAGGTAATGAGCTGGCAAACATTATTGTGAGCCACCAAGAGCCGCGCGCGTGGGTTTATTGTGATCGCGTGACAGCAACGACGCTATTTGGCGATATTCGCGTGCAAAACGTGGAAGGGCAGATAAATACAGAGCTGCATTTAATACGGTCAGGCGCACTGCTTGAGGCCAATGGCGGAACGTTATTGATTCAAGCCAATGAGTTGCTGATCCAACCCGAGCTCTGGCGTCAACTCAAACATGTGATTCGCTCTGGAACCTACCAGTGGCAACAGCTACCGGCCTCTCCCCAGGGTACCTTGCATTATGAACCTGAGCCGATTCCTATTGATATAAAACTGATCTTAGTCGGCTCACGTGACCTATTCGCGCAACTGCGTGAGCTCGATGCTGAATTTAGTAATTTCTTCCCCTACTTTGCAGAATTTCGTAGTTTCTACGCGGTGAATCAATTTGGTGAAGCGCCCTACGGTCGTTTTTTAAGCTATTTACAAAATACTGCACGCTGCGCGCCCCTAACAGATTGTGCTCGCTTGGCATTATTAAATTTCAGTGCGGAAATGGCAGAACATCAAAACGAGTTAAGTTTAGATGCGGTGGCACTTATTCAAATTCTTGAAGAAGCCAATACGCTTGCGCGCGAAGCCGGTGAACCGAGTATTAATGGCACATTTATTGAGCAAGCAATTCATGATGCGGAGCATCGTGAGCGGCTTCTCGCGGAGCTAAATTGGCAGTCGATTCTAGAACGACAAATTATTATCGACACAGAAGGTGAAGCAATCGGTCAGATTAATGGCCTTACGGTGGTTTCAATGGCTGGCATTGAATTTGGTGAACCGTCGCGGATTACCGCCACCGTGCATTATGGTGAAGGCGATATTATTGATATTGAGCGCAAGGCCGAGTTATCAGGAGCGATCCACACCAAAGGCATCATGATTCTAACCGCTTACCTTGCAAACCTGTTTGCTCGACAGGAGCCCATGCCGCTGTCGGCCACGCTCGTATTTGAGCAGTCATATCATGAAGTTGATGGGGATTCGGCATCTTTAGCAGAGTTATGTTGTTTAATGTCTGCCTTGAGTGAAACACCAATTGATCAAAGCATTGCTGTGACTGGAGCTATCGATCAGTTTGGCAATGTGCAAGCGATCGGCGGGATTAACGAAAAGATTCATGGCTATTTTGAAATTTGCAAAATGCGCGGATTAAATACGCGTCACGCAGTAATCGTGCCTAAATCGAATATGATTAATTTGCATTTACGCCAGGAAGTTATCGATGCGGTCGCTGCAGGAGAATTTGCTGTTTATGCGGTGAATCATGCCACAGAGGCGTTTGAGTTACTGATGAATACGCCATGCGGCGAACCACTCAGTGATGATAAAGACACCCTATTTGGCCGGGTTCATCATCGTTTACAAGATGCCTTAGCGCATCAGCACCCAGCCCGACCTTCGTTGTTAAAGCGCTTATTTAGTCGTAGCTAATTGTTTTCGGGTGATGATCGTAACTGTTCGGACTTGTCTAGCGTACACCTGTTCGCTAAGCTAGCGGCAATTTTATTAAGTGGCCTGTGATCGTTAACGGGGTCAACAACAAGGTGTGTACCATGCAATCTAGTTATACTCGGGAAGAACTATTGGCGTGTAGCCGTGGCGAAATGTTCGGTCCAGGAAATAGTCAGTTACCTGCGCCTAATATGCTCATGATGGACCGTATCACAATCATGAATGATGACGGTGGTGATTTTGGATTGGGATACATCGAAGCGGAGCTCGATATTCATCCAGATCTATGGTTCTTTGCTTGTCACTTCCCTGGTGATCCAGTCATGCCTGGCTGCTTAGGTCTAGACGCATTGTGGCAAACACTCGGCTTTTTCTTGGCCTGTTCTGGCGGCCCTGGGCGTGGGCGTGCTCTAGGTGTAGGCGAAGTGAAGTTTACCGGTCAAGTGCTACCTACGGCCAAGAAAGTAACTTATAAAATCCATATGAAGCGCGTCGTTAAGCGGCGTCTATTTATGGGGATTGGCGACGGTTATGTTGAAGTTGATGGCCGACTGATCTACGAAGCTAAAGATCTTAAAGTGGGTCTCTTCACAGATACATCTGGTTTTTAAATATTTTTAATCGCTTTCATAACCACAAAGCCCCCAAACATGGGGGCTTTCTTTTTTGGTGACCGTTACCTATTACAGTCGATAAAAACCATCGGTTCGAGCTTCCATGGCATCTCGCCATCCACCGAGCCATTGTGAGCGTACTTCGTTGCTTTGATAGGGACAGGTTTCTTTGGAACGTCCGGAAACCCCTGCTTTGAAACCTTGAGAATGTGCGCGCTCTAAACGGTCACGTTTTTGTCTTCTCATCTTCACTTTCCTCTTTGTCGCTTTTTAGCCAGTTGAAATAACACCACAGCCTATTGGGTATCTGTGTTTGTTAAATCAACGCGATCAATGGTTCAACAACAAGTGTGGTCGTCACGTACTCTTTCTTACTTGCTCTTGAACACCATTTCAGATGCGACGGACTTATTTTTTCCTAGCCCGTACTCTATGGATAGTGACAAACTGATTAAAGTTCAATGAAAAATCCCGACTCACATCACCTAATAGAGTTAAGGCGCTGAGAGTCGGGATGTTTTTGATCTAGACGAAAATCGTCTGTTAAGACTGTTTTCTACGACGCAATGTAATAAGTGCAAGCAAGCTTAATACGCCTACCGAAATCGGGTTCATATAAGCGCCTTTACGGGTATTTCGATCGATTTCACTACCTGGGCCTGTACATACTTCCGGCTCTTGCGAGCTGGGCTTTAAGACAACAGAAATTAGCGCATTGTAATCACGCAGATCGCCATCTTCTTCAACTTGTTTCGTCGTCATGGCCATGGCCAGAATTTCACCCGAGTCATTGATGTCTACCGCATCAATAATTCGTAACGTTGCATCACAGGGTAAGTAGTCGTTGAGGTTGCGTAAACTACCGCTATTGATATCAAATACAAAGCCCGAATAACGTCGGTTGCTTTGTGCATTGATTTCAACTTCTGCGCGGCCGACAACTACATTATTGTTATTGATCGCACGTGGCCGCCAAGCACCAGCTGCATAGAAACCCACTGGATACTCCGCCGTAAGATCCGGATCGTCTAAGTCAATATAAAACAGACGTGAACGCGGTTCTTGGTCGAAGAACCGATCCGTATAACCAACTACAATACGCTGATCATTCACTGCAACGGCTTCACTTATGTTGCCATCGCCAGTGCCCGAACGGAGGCTTACTGGGCCATCTGGACCGTTAAACCATGTGGCACGACGGAACTGCGCGCCCTGTAATACACGGCGCGAGGTACCGACGATATCGCCGTGATTATTCACATCCCGGGCAATCGCAGCATACCGAACCGTAGCAAATCCATCTTCTAAGTCAGCTTCTGGGTCGAATGCAAACCCCAGCGGCCCCTGCTCAATGACATTACCTTGCGCATCAAACTGCCATGCGTAGGCTTCTTCATCGGTAAATGGGGTACGAACACCCTCGCGGATACCACTATTGGCAAACCAAAAGCGCCACAAACACACCGACAAAGGCTCAAGCGAAATAGGCTCACCTTCTTCATCCTCAGGTGTAGTACAACGATCATAAATTTCTTCTAAGCGCCAACCATCTGCAACAGACGCATAACCGACCGCCAGATGCGAGTCATTAATGGCATATAGTGAAGCTGTTCCGCCTTGAATCAGTCCTTCGTTCCCGGTGACGGTGCGATAGTTCACACCGTCGGTCCATGCACCCACAGGAAAGGACTCACGCGTAAAAAATGTCGCTTCTTCGCCATCAGTGTCTGTGCCTTCGATACGGTGATAAGGCAACCCCGCCTGACCGACAATAATGCCTTGGTTGTTGATGCTTAATGCACGAAAATCGGCGCTATCGGAGCGTTGTCCTGTTTCCGCGTCGTTTTCGTCAAATCCTGCAAGTTCGCGCTCTTCAACATCAAATAAAAATCCGAGCTCCATCGCAAGCTTTTGATTCCGTGGGCTTGTTGAAACGGTTTCCCCGGCAATTAAGCGATCCCGAATACGGCGACGCTCAACATCGGTAGGATTCATCACATCTTCAACATTCGGGAAGTCTTCAGGATCAAGAAGGTCTAAACGGATGTTCTGGTTCAGAATGTCGGTTAACGTGCCTACGACGCGCCCTTGCTCGTTCATTCCATGAGGAACCATATTGAGAGCCTGCGGTAACAAAGCTAGCTCAGTTACCGTATAACCTTCTGGAATGGAATCTGCACTCGCGGTCCCAATCCCCCATACGAGTGCAGTTGAGATAGCGATGGCTAATTTGTTATTGCGCATTCAATTACCTTGTAAGTTTTCTAAATAATCCCAGCGTTCCAAAGCTTCCATTAACGCCGTTTCTAGTTCACTTAACCGGTCCATCGTTGGTTGGGTTTCGGTGATCGGTTTTCGAAAAAACTCAGGATCATTTATATGTTGTTGTAAATCATTTAACTCCCGCTCGAGGGTTTCAATGTGCCCTGGTAGCAGTTCGAGCTCTCGTTTTAATTTGTATGATAACTTGTTCGACTTCCGAGCTAAAGCGGACTCGCTCTCTGAGTGCTCTTTTCCTGCAGAAGTTCCCGAATTTTCAGGATTAGACTGATTTTTATTTCGGGGTGGCGCAGCATTTTCTACTTGTTTCGCCTGATAATGACGTACTTCGTCAAAGCCACCAACGATTTCCGTGACCTGCCCTTCCCCTTCGAACAACAGCACCGAGGTTGCAGCGTGATCGATAAATTCCCGATCATGACTTACCATCAGTACTGTACCGGGATAATCAACAACAACTTGCTCTAATAGCTCCAAGGTATCGATATCCAAATCGTTGGTAGGCTCATCGAGAATCAGTAAGTTACTTTCCCGCAAGAGTATCTTTGCTAACATCACCCGATTCTTCTCGCCGCCCGAGAGGGCGCTTACCGGCATCCGTGCCTGTTGTGGAGAAAAAAGAAAATCTTGTAAGTAACTGTATATATGGCGTGTTCGACCTTGATGAACTACATCCACTTTCCCTTCGCCCACGTTGTCAGCCACTGTCGCATCGAGGTTTAATTGTTGCTGATGTTGATCAAAATAGGCCACATTCAAATTTGTGCCGAGTTTACAAAAGCCACTGGTTGCTTCACTTTCCCCAGTAATCAATCGAATCAGCGAACTCTTACCACACCCGTTGGGGCCCACAAATGCGAGTTTATCCCCCCGTTGAATGATCAGATCTAAACCCCGAATTAATTCTTTTCCGCCCAAGGTGAGATGAAGATCTGAGGCTTCAAATACAACCTTACCGGAACGCTCGCCCGAGCCCAGTTCAATATTCACTTGGCCGTGACGATTGCGTCGTTGCGCGCGTTCGTTGCGTAGTGCTTGTAAGGCACGAACTCGCCCTTCATTGCGAGTGCGCCGTGCTTTCACGCCTTGGCGAATCCATGCTTCTTCCTGAGCGAGCTTTTTATCGAAGAGTGCAGCTTGCGTCTCTTCAACTTCCAATAAGCGTTGTTTCTCTGTTAAATAGGCGTCGTAATTCCCCGGAAACGATGTTAAAACCCCGCGATCGAGATCGACAATACGTGTGGCGAGCGCTCGAATAAATGCCCGATCGTGGCTAATAAATACAATAGCGCCACGAAAATCCAGAAGCATTTGTTCAAGCCACATAACCGTATCCACATCCAAATGGTTGGTCGGCTCGTCAAGCAACAGAACATCCGGTTGCGTGGCAAGGGCCTTAGCTAACGCGACTCGTCGTAGCCAGCCTCCGGAAAGATGGGTCATCTGTTGATCCCCATCAAGTTGCAAACGGCTAAGAATTTGTTCGATTTGGTTTTGAATCTGCCATCCATCACCTGCGTCCAACGCTTGTTGAGCGCGCATCAAACGCGCAAGCACGGCTTCGTTCTCAGGATCATTGGCGAGTTGTTGTGACAGCTCATGATAGGCCGTGAGATGGCGCCCAACGTCTGCAAATGCCGCAGCAACGTAATCGTACACACACCCTTGCATATCGCGCGGCGGATCTTGCGGCAACATGGCGACGCGCGTATTTCCTACACGGTGCAGCGTGCCTTCATCCAACACGACCAAGCCCTGCAGCACTTTTAATAAGCTCGACTTACCGGCACCATTACGTCCGATAATACAAACCCGCTCCTGGGCACTTACAGTGAACTCAGCATTATTGAGAACAGGGGCAGTACCAAACGCTAAGCGGGCATTGGTGAGGCGTAAAACAACACTCATTGGGATAGAAATTCCTGCAATTGGTCGGCCGCGAAGGGCCATTTTAATTCAGCATCGTCAGAACCCCGCACGAGCACGGGCACCAACAAGCCATACTCCACCACAAGTGCTGGGTCATGTGTGATATCGACCATATTCAGTTGAATCGGCTCGGGCAACTCTTGCTGATGGATTAACTGAATCGCGTGCACACAAAGCGCGCAATTATCTTTAGTTAATAAGAAAAATTCAGGCATGGCGCAGGTACCAACACACGTGCACAGCCCTTTGCTTTTCGAAGTCTGGCGGAATCGAAGCGCGGGTGTTGTCTTCTGCCTGCAGCCCCATTGCCGCCACGGCCTCGAGATCAAGCTTAAATCCGCGCCGATTGTTGGTAAATATAATCAGACCATCTGGCGCCAATAACTTTTTCGCCTGCTCGAGGAATAGACTATGGTCGCGCTGCACATCAAATACATTGTCCATACGTTTTGAGTTGGAGAATGTTGGTGGATCAATGAAGATCAAGTCCCATTGTTCTGGGTTCGCCTTCGCTGACTCCGTAGCTAACCATTGCATACAGTCTGCATGCACAAAAGGATGGCGAGAAATCGTGAGATGATTTAAACGAAAGTTATCTTTAGCCCAATTGAGATAAGTTTTCGACAAATCAATGGTTGTTACTTCACTTGCACCACCTAAAGCCGCGTGCACTGATGCCGTTCCCGTGTAGGCAAATAAGTTGAGCACTCGCTTATCTTTCGATAACGACTGAATGCTCTTACGGACCCAGCGATGATCGAGGAATATGCCGGTATCTAAATAATCGGTTAAGTTCACAAAGAAACGAGCATTATATTCTTGCACTTCAACCACAACACTCTCTTCAGAAACACGCCCGTACTGTTGCTCGCCCTTTTGCCGCTTGCGCTGGCGGGTATAGACTCGAGCGGGATCGACAGGAAGCCCATCTAACGCGGCTTCAATCACTTGCCACCAGCGTTTTTCGGCGACTTGTTCTGGAATGGTGCTCGGTGCCGCATATTCTTGAATAACCAACGCACCATCGTAGTAATCGATCGCTGCGTTGAATTCAGGGATGTCCGCATCATAAACCCGGAAACAATTTACCCCTTCGTTAGCAGCCCACTTTTCACGGTGTTTCCAATTCTTCTGCAAACGATTGGCTAGTGATTCCAATTCAGGTCGCTCAAACTGAACCTGTGGTTCGTGCATATTGATTATTGCCAATAGCACGGGAATACCGCCGTTATTCAGTTTGTATTTCTTATCGGTGCGAACTCGCATGGCCCGAATCATAGTTTCGTCAGGGGCTAAAATTGCGGCCTTCCAATTTGGAATACCTGGCTGTAGCCAAGTACCGAGTTTCCGATAAAATTGCCATGCGCCGAATGGACTTCCTAAGCGCTCACCATACGGCGGATTACTGAGAATCAGTCCTGAGCGAGCACCGCGATAGCGCTTCATCAACCAAGGGGCATTAAACTCCCCTGTTTCGATTTTAATAATCTCAGACAGCCCTAACCCTGCGATATTTCCTTCCGCTGCTTCCACTACCTGAGGATCAAGGTCCACGCCATGAAATCGGGTATGACAAGCCGCCAATCCTTGCTCGAACCGGCTTTGTGCTTCGTCCTTTAAACGATTCCATAGGTCCGCGCGATGGGCGCGCCAGGCGTTGAAACCCCAACGGGTTCGACCTAAACCCGGCGCACGATCAGTCGCCATCAGCGCCGCTTCAATCAATAAAGTTCCCGAACCACAGGTGGGATCGGCAATAAGTTCTGGCCAGTATTCGGGGGCTTCGCTGGCAGTCCCCTGCAAGCCAGCACGCATCACCAATGCGGCTGCCAGTGTCTCTCTAATCGGCGCGGCACCTTTGGCTTGGCGATACCCCCGTTCATGCAAACCCGCACCGGCCAGATCCAAGTACAGCGTCACTTCGCCCTTATGCAAATAGCCTTGAATCGAAATATCCGCTTGTTTGGCATCGACCGTTGGGCGTTTATCACCTGTCCGGCGAAACGCATCAACAATACCGTCTTTTACCACTTGCGCGGAAAACTGAGTGTTTCGCAAGGTCTGGCTCGTGCCATTAAACCGAACCGCGAACGTATTACGTTCATTGAACACCTCGTGCCATGGAAAATCACTCGACAATTTCTCAAGGGCGAAGCGATCATGCACTTCTGCACTGACCAACTTAAGCAATACCCGGCTACCTAAGCGCGACCACAGGCACAAGCGATACCCTAACTCGATATCTCCCGTGCAAGTTACACCTGAATTGGTTGGCTTGATCGCTTGCGCACCCAGAGATTGCATTTCTTGAGCGAGCAATTCCTCAAGCCCGAGGGCACATGGAACAAAAAATTGATAAGATTGCATGAATGAAACAATTCCAGCGGTTTTCGTGAGTAAATCACATGATACGTTGATGTGTCCCTAGTATATCGCATGGGGACGGTTGCTGTCTTACTTCCTTTGTTTTGTTTCTTTTTTAAGCGTTTGAACCCTTATTTTGAATAAAACCGTGAAAACCATGCTTTTAACCTTGCATTACGGATTTCTGCTGTTATGATACGCCCCACATCGGACGCGGGGTGGAGCAGTCTGGTAGCTCGTCGGGCTCATAACCCGAAGGTCGTAGGTTCAAATCCTGCCCCCGCAACCAATTCTCGATGTCCAACCGGGTGTTCTTACCCATTTATTGAAAAAAATCATATCTCTTTCTATAGTTAGGCCATCATAATCACCATAACGAGAGTTTTTCGTGCAACTCACTGATCTCATTGTTGTGCTTTATTGGCTTCTGATTGCCTCTGTTTTTCTTCGGATTATTTTTAAGCGGCGCCCGGTCAGTGCATCACTCGCCTGGGTGCTTATCATCGTTATTATTCCTCTCCTTGGCGCACTTATTTACCTCTTTTTTGGCGAAGTTCAACTCGGAAAACGTCGCGCTGAGCGCGCCGCAGCCATGCACAAGCCGTTTACCGATAATTTCCTGTCTCATCTCCAGGATCATAAACCTGAAGTTCCCTCCAACGTCGCCGCTGGCGCAATCTACAATTTAATGAAACGGCGTGACGGAATCGGTGCTTTTGGCTTTGATAACTTCTCAGTGCTTAGTGAGCCAGACGCAATTTTTGACGCTTGGATAGCCGATATTCGGAAGGCGGAGAAAAGCATCCGCATGGAGTTTTATATTTGGCACCCTCATGGTCGCGTCAATGAGGTTACCGACGCATTGATTGCTGCCGCAGAGCGAGGGGTTTCGGTTGAGATCCTGGTAGACCATGCAGGCAGTTGGCGATTCTTTTTTTGGAGCCGCGATTTAAAACGTATGCGTGGAGCTGGCATTGAATTTTTACCGGCGCTGCCGGTTAATATATTTCGCAATCTATTTCGCCGTGCCGATTTGCGTCTGCATCGAAAAATGCTGCTGATTGATCATTATATTTGTTACAGCGGCTCAATGAATATGGTCGATCCGCGGTACTTCAATGTAGGTCGTCGTTTTGGCCCCTGGATTGATATGGTCATCCGCTTTGAAGGCGCTGCGGCCTTTGGTGTATCCAAGGTGTTTTCCTGGGATTGGGAACTAGAAACCGGTGACCGCCGCTTCCCAGAACTGGAAAATCCCCTTCCCCACAGTAAACAGTGGCTTTCGATCATCCCATCGGGACCGGGGACTCATGTGGATGTCGTGCATCAACTGATGCTTTCATTGATTCACCGTGCCGACCAGAGCTTAATTATCGCTACCCCCTACTTCGTACCTAGTGAGGCAATTTATGAAGCCTTGGTACATGCAGGGAAACGCGGAATAGATGTATGTATCTTGCTGCCTGCGGTGAGTGATTCTCGCATCGCTGCATTTGCTAGTCGCTCATACTACGAGAATCTCCTCGCAGCCGGCGTTCAGATACGTCTCTTTGATAAAGGATTGCTGCACAGCAAAGCCATGGTCGTTGATGGAGAATTAGCAATTGTAGGAAGTATGAATGTGGATATGCGCAGTTTACAGCTCAATTTTGAATTGAGTTTCGCGCTCTATAACGAAGACAGTTGCAATCAAGTATGTCAGCTGCTGCACACTTATAAGGAACAAAGTACCGCAATCGATTATGAGCGTTGGAAGGCGCGCTCACGACTGCATCGGGCAGCGGAGCGCTTCATGTATTTCTTAAGCCCACTGCTTTGAATGACCGCCCATACGGGGCATGGGATGGCGTAAAGATTCTTGCAATCGATCATTCAGAACGCGAGTTACTTCAAATCGACGCATGGTTTTAAAGCCGCCGAGTTCAAATGATTCATCTACAAGCAGACACAACGAACACCGCTCATCTTGCTCCACCACAAGGAAATCAGCTTGCGCAGGACCTGAGATTAATGAGCAAAATAAGTGGGTTTGTGGCCAAGGTTTCTCTTCCGAAAAAGGACCAAATTGAAAGTACCAGCTCTGTGGCAACATGATCTTACCGAAGCGCACAAGCGCTGCTGCATGCAAAGCAATATTGAATTGCTCGGAGGCTGGTAAGGTGCTGTGGTCTTCCAAATAGTCTGAAAAGCGTTGAAATGCAGCCGCATCGTCCATTGAGAAGGACACCGACTCGGGTAAACGATCACGTAAAAAGCTCCGCTTAAATTCGAGCGGATGAATAAGATTTTTACCTAATTCAATTACTAGCGTTTGCGAATCCTGCAGGCGCCACTGCCAATTTTGCATCGAAATGTTCCCTATGTACTCGATGAACAAAGCAACAATACTCGTTTTTAATAACTATTACAAGTTTTCAACAATCTCGCGGATCAACTCTGGGCCACGGTATATAAAGCCTGTGTACACTTGCACTAGGCTCGCGCCGGCATCAATTTTGGACTTTGCATCCGTTGCGTTCATAATACCGCCAACACCAATAATCGGCGTTGATTTAGGTAACGCAGCCCGCAACCAGCGAATAACTTGTGTAGACGCCTCCGTGACCGGCGCACCGCTTAATCCTCCGGCTTCTTGCGCATGCAAATGACCGGATATTGCTGTGCGTTCAACGGTGGTATTGGTCGCGATGACACCATCAATTCCATGACGCTGAATCGCATCGGCGAAGCCTTTCGTTTGTGCCTGATCCATATCTGGTGCGATCTTCACCATAATGGGTACGTACTTCCCGTATGTTTCGGTAAGCTCCGCTTGCTTTGCTTTCAGCGCCGAAAGCAGTTGGTCGAGCACATCACCATGCTGAAAGGCACGCAATCCCGGCGTGTTTGGTGACGAAATGTTTACTGCAATGTAACTCGCTAAGGGATATACACGCTCCATGCAGTACAGATAATCGGCGGTACCTTCTGCTTCAGAGGTGTCTTTGTTTTTACCGATGTTGATACCCAATACACCCTTGTATTTTGAACCCTTAATCCGCTCTACAAGCGCATCGACCCCTTGATTATTGAAGCCCATCCGGTTGATCAACGCCTGATGCTCAGGCAACCGGAACATGCGTGGTTTCGGATTACCTGCTTGAGGGCGTGGGGTTACAGTCCCCACTTCTATAAAGCCAAAACCCATGGCGTCGAACGCATCAATACAGCGTGCATCTTTATCTAAACCAGCGGCGAGCCCCACCGGATTAGGAAAATACATCCCCAAGAGCTCAACGGGTTTACTAGGGAGCTTTTGCTGAAGCAAAAAACGCATGGGGCCTTTCCCCATGCGTTCAAGCTGATTTAACGTAAAGTCATGCGACCACTCTGGATCGCGTTTGAACAGCGCAGAACGAAAAAGTGGGTACAGATTCATTAATGACTATTTCCACTCTTTTGTCCAAGCAACGTAAGCTCACGCAAGGCCACAGAGAACTTAGCGAACTCATGGCTCTTCGTCGTTTTAAAATCGGCCAGGGTTTGCTTCCAACGCTCCACATAGGCAGCATTATCGTTCAACCAACGATTAAGCATGTCTTCTGCCGATTTTTCCTCGTCCGCGTATCTCAATACCGTTAGCGTTAACAATCGTTGCTGCCAATCCAATTCTTCCCGGAAAGCAGCTCGTGCTAACGCTTGCCAGTGGTTTGCCACCGGCTGACGGTTCACTTGATCCAAGAACCAATGAATACTCAGCTCAGCGCCTAAGCGGAAATACGTCTCCGAGACCACCGGGATCTTCTGTTTAGTAATTGCGGCCACTTCGGCAATATCCATTGCCGAGAACACCGTGCTCAAGATACCAATTTGATGGGCAAGTGCTTTCGGCACGCCTTTTTCAATTAACTGATCAATTTGGCCACTGATGGCAGTTTTTTCTTCATCACTCAGGTAATTGAGTACATTCTTGCGCAAGTCATTGAACGACTTCGAATAGAAATCAATATGCTCTTGAATGCTAGTAAACTCAGGGTTTCTATGGCGTAAGAACCAGCGTGTCGCGCGGCGAACCATGCGGCGTACTTGGAACAACATATGATTTTGCGTATCTGCAGAAATCTTGTTGTTGAGCTTCTCCACTTGCTGCCAAATAGAGCGGCTACCAAACACTTCCCGAGCCGTAATGTATGCCGCAGCGATTTCAGCGATGCTGGCACCGGTCGCTTCTTGCTTGCGATACACGAAGTTTGGCCCCATATCATTCACGATATTATTAGCCAGCTTGGTGGCAATAATTTCGGCTTTCAATGGGTGATCGTTCATCGCTTCTCTAAACTGTTCCTGCAATTCGCGAGGGAATGCAGCAACCAGTTCACGCTGATGGAACGGATCTTGGGTGATCTCATCACACACCAACTCTTCTTTCAGCACCATCTTGCCGTAAGCGTTCAGCACCGCCAATTCTGGTCGTGTTAAGCCTTTACCAGCAGCTGTACGTTCTGCTAACTCATCGTCATCCGGAAGGAACTCTAAAGCACGATCAAGCAATCCTTCCTTCTCTAGATGATGAATAAAGCGTTGCATTTCCTTGATTTGATCAGGGCCACGCAATAAGGTCACTGAAATTGACTGCGTTTGTCGGTTACAGTCATGTAACACGATGTCTGCAACTTGTTCGGTCATCTCAAACAAGAGTTGATCGCGCTGAGGTTTGGTCATTTGGCCTTTCGCGACCAAGCCGTTCAGCAAAATCTTAATGTTCACTTCGTTATCAGAGCAATCAACACCACCTACGTTATCAATAAAGTCAGTGTTAATCCGTCCGCCCCGAATAGCGTACTCGATACGGCCTAACTGGGTGCAGCCAAGATTACCGCCCTCACCCACAATTTTCGCACGAATCTCGTTGCCGTTTACGCGCAGAGCATCGTTGGCACGATCACCAACTTCCGCGTCGGTTTCTTTTGACCCCTTCACATAGGTGCCGATGCCACCATTCCACAGCAAATCAACTTCGGCGGTGAGCAACGCCTTAATTAGCTCGGTCGGCGTCATGGTGCGTTTTTGTGTACCAACCAAGCGCTTCATTTGTGTGGTTAATTCAATCGACTTGGCGCTGCGTAAGAAGATCCCGCCACCTTCGCTAATGAGTTTGCGATCGTAATCATCCCAGCTTGAACGCGGCATATTAAACAGGCGCTCACGCTCTTTGAAGGACTTCGCAGCGTCTGGCTCTGGATCGATAAAGATATGCATATGGTTAAAGGCCGCCACAAGTTTGGTGTGCTTCGATAACAGCATGCCATTACCAAATACATCGCCGCCCATGTCGCCAATGCCAATACAGGTAAAGTCTGTAGTCTGGCAGTCGATTCCCATTTCACGGAAATGTCGCTTAACAGACTCCCAGCCACCGCGGGCAGTGATGCCCATTTTCTTATGATCGTAACCGACCGACCCACCTGAGGCGAAGGCATCGCCAAGCCAATGGTTATACTCTGCTGAAATTCCGTTCGCAATATCCGAGAAAGTCGCGGTACCTTTGTCTGCCGCGACCACTAAATACGGGTCGTCGTCGTCATGGCGGACCACGTTTTCAGGGTAAACAATCTCGCCATCAACGATATTATCGGTGATATCCAACAAGGCACGAATAAAGGTCCGATAACATGCTTTGCCTTCCTCAAACATGGCATCGCGCTCTTCTGGGAGCTGCTTACAAACGAAACCACCTTTCGCACCAACAGGCACAATCACGGTATTTTTCACTTGCTGGGCTTTCACCAAACCAAGCACTTCGGTCCGGAAATCTTCACGACGATCCGACCAACGCAATCCCCCACGAGCCACTTTCCCACCCCGTAGGTGAACCCCTTCCACGCGAGGCGAGTAAACGAAGATCTCGTATTTCGGCAAAGGCAGAGGCATTTCTGAAATTAATTCAGGTAGGAACTTCACAGACACATAGGTTTTCTCGTTGCCGTCTGCGTCGGTTTGGAAGAAATTGGTGCGCAATGCCGCCTGAATCAGATCTAAGTAACGACCAATAATACGGTCGTCATCCAAGCTGGCAACATGCTCTAGCTCGCTTTGGATACGTTGCACCAAGGTTTCCACTTTCTTCGCAGTCACCTTAGTACCTGGTTCAAAGCGCGTATAGAACAGCTTCACAAGCAATTTCGCGATTTTCGGATAGCGCGTGAAGGTACTTTCAATATAGCTTTGACTGAATGTTACGCCGATTTGCCGCATATATTTTGCGAACATCCGCAAAATCAACACGTGCCGACCTTCCATACCCGCGCCTAGAATCAAACGGTTAAAACCGTCGTCTTCGTAATCGCCAGTCCATACTTTGGCGAACGCATCTTGAAAGTTATCGCGACTCTTCTCGAGATCGAGTTTCCCAGCGGTGTGCAACATAAAGAAATCGAGCACCCAGAACACATGACCGTCGTTGGTTTTGATCTGATATGGTGATTCGTTAATCACGCGCAGACCAAAGTTTTCCAACATGGGAAGTACATCAGATAGGTGGATCGGCTCATCCCGATGGAAAAGCTTGAGTTTGACCCGATTTGAATCGTCCTGGACTTCTTGCGCTCGATAAAACAGCATGCCCAAACGATGGTCATCATCGAGGGCCTCGAGCTGCTCGATATCGGCAATGGCTACAGACGGCAAAATATCTTCTTTATAGGCGCGGGAGAACCCATCGGCGTAGCGACGCACCAGCTCACGAGCACGTGCTTCACCCTTCCCCGTAACCAACAATCGCTCAAGGTTATCTTCCCAAGTGCGCGATGCTTCAGTGAGGTTTTCTTCGAGTTCTTTCACATTAATTTCCTGTCCGCTATCCTGCACACGCACGGTGTATTGTGTCCGTGCGAGAATTGATTCTGAAAAGTAGGTCGTAAAATCCACATCTTCGGTGCTGCCGAGAGTACGCGCCAATATTTGCTGTGTTTTCATCCGCAGTATCGTGTTGTAACGCTCTTTGGGTACATACACCATGGCGGTAATAAAACGCCCAAAAATATCACGACGCAGAAATACCCGAGTAATATCTCGTTCTTGAATCTGTAACACCCCAAGTGCCGTGGTCAGCAAATCATCCACATGGGACTGCACAATTTCATCACGCGGGTAGGTTTGCATAATATTCAATAGCGCTTTGCTGGCATGGGTGCCTTGGGCATAGCGGCTATTTTTCAATACCGCTGCCACTTTATCTCGGACCAACGGGATATCCATTACGCTATCATTGTAGAAGCTAGCGGCGTAAAGGCCGATAAAGCGATCTTCACCGACGACACGCCCTTTTTTGTCGAAGCGTTTGATGCCGATATAATCGCTATATGCTGGGCGGTGTACCCGTGATTTTGAATTCGTTTTTGTGAGCAATAATAATTCATCGTTTGCGAGGGCTGTAGTCCGAGCAAGCTTTGTCATCTCCGATAAGCGACGGCCTTCTGGACTTTCTGACGCCTTTAACAACCCAAGACTACTGCCTTGGTCCTGCGTGAGTTCATAGTCCCCTTCCACTGGCGTCAACGTATAGCTGCGATAGCCCATGAGGGTAAAATTGTCGTCGGCTAACCACGCTAAAAAGCGCTTAGCTTGAGCTAGTTGTTCTTTACTGCCGGGGAAATTGCGCTTTTCAAGATCGGCGACAATATCTTTCAAACGTTGGCGCATCGGTTGCCAGTCGCTCACAGCAAGAAACACTTCCTCCATCACTGAGGTCAGTTCTTTCTTCAGGAGCTTCAATTCATCGGTGGTATTCTGGCGGTCGACTTCGATAAGGAAAACGGTATCCGTTTGCGCCTTAGCATCGGTTTCGCCAGCGGGTAGGATTTCACGCACACTGCCGTCACTGTTACGGCGGTGAACGAGTGGTGCATGGAGCAATAATTGTGAATTAATGCCAAGGCGGTTCAATGCCATCCGCACTGAGTCCACCATAAAAGGCATATCTGTTTGAATAATTTCAACGATCGTGTGCGGTGATTCCCAGCCATACTTGGCAACTTCAGGGTTATACACTTTGATCGTGGCTTTGCTGTTCGACTCATAGTTGCTGAAACTATGCCAAAGTCCAACAATAGCCCCGTAAATATTACTATGATCGCGTCCTACGAAATCATCGCGGGACACATTGCGATACAAACGATGAGCAAACTCATCAACCAAGTTCGCGCTCTCGGACGGCAATTTCTGACGGATCGTTTCAGAAACTTTTTCGAGAATCACTGGAGGTTGACTATTGACCGATGCCATGATGATAGATCCTTGTCTGCGGGCGAAAAAAGGTGGCTCGCCAGCCGCGTATTGCGGCGGGGTGTAAACCTTCTTATTCTCGGCCTTTACGCTAGGAAAATCAACGTATTCTCGGCTGGTGCGAGGAGTTATTTTTCTTCTAGCGCTTGGCTCAATTTTTCATGCAAATCTGGTGCTAAATTATTCAGCTTGCGCAACCGAACTAAGGTGTCATGTAATGCTGTTTGCAGTGCCTCAGGGAGCCGTTTCCACTTCAATAATGGCGACAATAAACGCGAGGCCACTTGAGGGTTTGACGCATTCAGTCGCGTGATGGCGGACTCCAACAGTTGGTATCCTAAGCCATCCTGTGCATGTAACTGGCCTAAATTATGGGTGAAACTTGCCAATAATGCATAAATTCGGTTGGGATTAGTCCAGTTAAACGCGCTATGGTGCGTTAAGTAATCTATGCGCTCCGCGCTTCCCCAATCTGGCGCGCTAGCTTGTACCGCTAGCCATTTGTCCATCACCAAAGCATGCCCCTGCCATTTTTTCGCAAAATCGTCGAGTAAGGAATGACATAGTGGATGGTCAGCATGCACCGCAGCGGCCAATGCACCGAATGTGAGCGTCATGCTGGCACTGTGATAAAACTGTTGCTTCAGCACTGACGAAATCTGTGCGTCATCGTGATGAAACGCCAAATAACCTAAAGCCGTATTTGCCAGCATGCGTTGAGAGATGAGAGCGGAGTCTAACCCTGCATTAGCAATATCAGTTCGTTCCCATACAAACATGAGCTCATCTTTTAACGCCAATGCCAGTAACGCCCGCAATTCGCCCACGACGCGCACAACATCGGCCACCGGAATAATGTCGAACTCCTGCGCAAGCGTTTCTTCATTCGGGATCTGCAGTAGCAAGGCTGTCAGTGCCGCATCCTGTTTGGCATCTTTTAACACCGACGACAATGTATCGAGCATGGCTTCAGACAGGCCAACATCGGTATCCTCATGAATGGCGGTGAGTAAACTGTTTCGGTATATGCGTTGGCTCGCATCCCAGCGTAAGAATGGATCGGATGCACCTCTCATGATTGCCAATAACTCATCTTCATTCTGCTCAAATATCAATTTGATTGGCGCTGAGAAATTCCCCAACAATGCCGGTATTAAGGGGGCTTTGGGCCCCTTGAAGCGAATACACTGTTCCCGTTCTGTGAGCTCAATTAAATCCAAGGGGGAATCATTAACGTGAACTTCAACCGAAACGCCTTGGTCATCAATAAACTCGACTTGAATCGGAATATGAAACGCGGGTTTATCTTTCTGATCTGGAGTGTCTGGGGTTGTTTGGGTCAATACCAAACTCCCCTCTTGGCGCTCCACATCATAATCATAATGAACCTGAACTTGCGGTGTCCCCGCATAAGCATACCAATGACGAAATTGGGAAAAATCTGCGCTATTGGCATCTTCCATAGCCTTGATGAAGTCTTCACAAGTAACCGCTTGCCCATCATGGCGATCAATATAGAGCCGCATACCTGCTTGAAACCCGTTTTCCCCTAATAAGGTATGCAGCATGCGAATCACTTCGGCACCCTTGTTGTAAACCGTGACTGTATAGAAATTATTCATCTCCATCACACGGTCTGGGCGTATCGGGTGCGCCATGGGGCCCGCATCTTCTTCAAATTGGTGTGATCGTATAATACGTACGTCTTGGATTCGTTGAACCGAACGCATGCCCATATCCGCGCTGAACTCCTGGTCACGGAACACCGTGAGCCCCTCCTTCAGCGACAGTTGAAACCAATCCCGGCAGGTCACACGATTGCCGGTCCAGTTATGGAAATACTCATGGCCAATCACTGACTCCACATTAATAAAGTCTTGATCAGTCGCTGTCTTGGCATCTGCCAACACGTATTTCGAGTTAAAAATATTCAGTCCTTTGTTTTCCATGGCTCCCATATTGAAGAAATCCACGGCAACAATCATATAAATATCAAGGTCGTACACTAGACCAAAACGCTCTTCGTCCCATGCCATTGAACGCTTAAGTGAATCCATCGCGTATTGTGCACGCGATAGATTTCCTTTATCGACAAAGATCTGCAACAACACATCCCGTCCATCTTGCGTTTCAAAGTGATCTTCCAGCACGTCAAAGTCGCCCGCAACCAAAGCAAACAGATAAGCGGGTTTTGGATGGGGATCATGCCAAGTGACGGAATGGTGAGTATCATTGGCGGCATGAGCGATTGGATTTCCATTCGCCAATAGATAAGGAAAACCTTGCTTGGGAGCAACAATCTTGGTGGTAAACACAGACAGCACATCTGGCCGATCCAAATAATAACTTATCCGCCGAAAACCCTCTGCTTCACATTGAGTACAAAAGGTACCGGCAGACTTATAAAGGCCTTCCAGCGCTGAATTATTTGCCGGATCGATTTGAGTCATGACTTCGAGTACAAAGGCATCTGGCACCTGGTGGATTCTTAGGTCCTTTTCCGTTTGTGTATAGTCGCTCTCGCCTAATATACGCCCGTCTAAGGTCACCTTTAACAAACTAACGTTCTCTCCCACCAGCACTAAATCGCTATCCTCTCCTACCCGCTGGATCTTCATGGTATTGGTGACCATGGTTTGATGATCGTCGAGTTCAAACACCAAATCAGTTTCCGAAATGGCAAAAAGCGGTGCTTGGTAATCATTACGATACTTCGCTTGCGGGGCGTTGGTGGACACGTCAGACATGGAGACTCCAAAACAAAGAATTGAAACTGCGCATCATCCTAACAAAAAGCATGAGAGAAACCATCTTAGCGCATAAAAAAACGCAGGCCGTAGCCTGCGTTTTGATTAACTGGCGGTTTGTACGCTATTTTCGGGATCTTCAAGACGGAGAATCTTAAAGTTCGTATACGCGTATATAATGGTGATAATTGGCACCAAGAACAGGAAGAACGCGAAAGGTGCATAATGCAACGGATACACACCCAGTACGCTAAACATGTAGGCACCACAGGTATTCCATGGAATCAATGGCGAGGTAATAGTGCCACTCGATTCAAGCGTGCGCGATAACACCCGAGGGTCTAATCCGCGATTGGCATACTCTTCTCGGAACATACGACCAGGTAATACAATGGCCATATACTGATCTGCTGTGAGCACGTTCGCGCCAAAACAAGTAAACACAGTTGCCGTAACCAACGAACCCGTGGAGTGAACCACTTTGAGAATTCCACGAATGATCTTCTGCAGCAATCCCGTGGTTTCCATGACAGCACCAAACGTCATCGCTGCAAGAATCAACCAAACGGTATTGGTCATACTCTCCATACCACCACCGCTGATTAAACTTTCTAAATCAGGATTATCAGTCGGTACCGTCACTCCGTTAGCCAAGGCTGTCCACACGACTTCCAAATGTCCGATCCAGACACTCGGGCGATCTAGTTGAGCGAGACCTGCGACAACATCTGATTGAAATAGTAGCGCCCATAAGCCACCAAGCAGAGCGCCGATCAAAATCGTAGGGAGTGCGGGTTTACGCGTGGCCGCTAAAATAAATAAAACGGCCAACGGAATTAACATCAGCGGACTAATGTTAAAAATGGCCTGCAGATCATTCTGCATTACGATAAGGCTATCCATGTTAGCCACACCGCTGCCAGTGAATCCTAAGATAGTGAATAACAATAGGGAGATGAGAAGCGCAGGAACTGCGGTCCACGTCATATAGCGGATATGAGCAAAGAGTTCTGTTCCGGCGACTGCAGGCGCTAAGTTGGTGGTGTCCGATAAAGGCGACATTTTATCGCCAAAATAGGCACCGGAAATCACCGCGCCTGCTGTAATGGGTAACGACAAGTCCATGCCTGTCGCGACACCAATCAGTGCCACACCGATGGTTGCTGCTGTGGTCCAGGAGCTACCAATGGAAATTGCAACAATGGCACAGATCAAGCAGGCGGCAGCATAAAACCAGGTAGGACTGAGCAGCTCAAGTCCATAATAGATCATGGTGGGTACAATACCCGCGAGCAACCAGGTACCAATTAAAGAACCGACCATTAAAATGATCAAAATGGCGCCCAAGGCTACCGAAATCCCCTTGGTGATTCCCGCTTCGATATCGGACCAGCGAAAACCATTATAGAAAGCAATAGTGGCGGCTATACCGGCCGCGATCAATAACGCAATTTGATTAGGGCCGTAAGACGAGTCCTCTCCAAACAGATAAACCGAGCTTCCGAGCATCACAATCAATGCAAGCAGAGGAATAAGAGCCTGTAAATAGGAGGGACGCCGTGTGTTTTCCGTCATCGTGAGTAATCCATGCTAGTGGGCCCCAAATACGGGGCCCAAAGTTATGATTAATTGTTAAAACTGAACAATTCCGAGTAATTGTAAGAAGATTGCAATAATAGCAATTGGCGCTAAATAACGCACACAGAACCGCCATACCGCATAAACACGCGGGCTCGTATTCAGTTCTTCTTCAGTAAAGCGACGCTTCATGACCCACCCAGTAAATAGAGCTGCGAGCAAACCACCTAATGGCAACAAAATATTCGACGCTAAGTGATCGATAGCATCAAAAATTGTGGCCAGCTCTTTGCCAAAGAAATTCCAATTCAGTTGGGTCCAGCCTGCACCGGCAAATGAGAATACGGTGGCCAAACTTAGGGTCCATAGTAACAATCCCGAAGCGATAGATGCTTTCCAGCGAGACACCTGCAACTTTTCCTCGGCGAAAGCTACCGAAGCTTCAATCATCGCGATCGCTGAGGTAAAGGCCGCTAACACCAACATCACGAAGAACACAGTGGCCGTCAGAGAAGTCATCGGCATATGGGTAAAGGCCAGTGGTAGCGTTTGGAAAATCAACCCTGGCCCCTCGCCTGGCGCTAAACCGAAACCAAAGACAATCGGGAATATTGCAAGTCCCGCCACCAATGCAACTAACGTATCCGCAAGAGCAATCCAGATGGATGTACGCGCTATCGATGTACCTTTTGGCAAATAAGCACCATAGATAATCATCACACCTGATGCCAAAGATAGAGTAAAGAAGGCATGGCCCAAAGCAATCAAGGCACCTTGGGTGGTGAGAGCCGAGAAGTCAGGGCGGAACATAAAGTTCACCGCCCGACCAAAATCACCGATAATGCCAGAGTAGATAGCAATAATGACCAGTAAGATTAGCAGTACTGGCATTAAATACTTCACCGCGCGCTCGAGACCATTTTTGAAGCCTTTGCCCACCACGAACACCGTTGCCACAATCAGCAAGGTACTGAAAAAGAGCAGCTCACTGGCGGAAGTCACCATACTGCCAAAGACTAAGGAAACAGATTCTGGGGTAGCATCGACAAAGGTACCTGCCGCACTCTTAAATACATAGGAAAGAGCCCAACCGGCAATCACCGCATAGAAGGTTAAAATAATATAACCGGCACTTAAGCCCATCCAGCCAGTAATTTGCCAAGCGGAACTTACACCTGATTCTTTTGCAAGCTTTGCTGCAGCATAGCCTGGCGATGTGCGTCCCCGGCGACCGATCAGCACCTCAGCCATGAGTACCGGAACGCCAATGAGGAAAATAAACAGAAGATACAAGAGTACGAACGCCCCACCCCCGTTTTCCCCCATAATATATGGGAATTTCCAGATATTGCCTAAGCCAACTGCCGCAGCAGTGGCGGCAAGAACAAACGAAAAGTTACTGGACCAGCGATTGTGGGTTGCGCGTTCTGTTGTCATAAAAATAAACCGTTATTGTGTCGTTATTGGTATCGGTATTGTGTCGGATGAGAACAACTTGAGTGCTGTTCCTGTTTATTATTATCTTCTAATGCTCTGTAACAGCGCAAAGGGCCTGTAAACCAGGCCCTTTCGTATATAACGTGATGTACCTTACCTCTGCTTATTAGCGAATTGCAACATTACTGTCGGTTGCATGGAGTCGCTCGAGGTAATCTAAGGTAATGAACACGGCCTCTTGCATAAAAGGATCCGGCTCAGTGAAGTCGCTATCCACATCATCAAGCGATTCTACCGGGTCTTTGCCTGCGCGCTGTAATCGCTCATTCACCCGTGCAAGGTTACGCTCACGCTCCCGCTTTGACTCCGCTTCTCGCTCCGCTTTTACAAGCGTGATTGCGGTGCGCTCACGCAATGTACGATAGCGCTCAATGTCTTCTTGAATATATGTAAACTCTGGATTTTTCCCGATCCGCTCTTGATAACGCTCAGTGAGATCTTGAATCAACCCATGATTCACCATGGAAAACCCACGGAATTCAATCGGCTCGATTTGGTCCCACGGTAAAGCGTTATCAGCCCGACTTTCGCCAAATTCATCTGGATCGATCAAGCTTGGGAACGCTATATCAGGAACTACGCCCTTATGCTGGGTTGAACCACCCGTGATGCGGTAAAATTTTGCCATGGTGTATTGCACACTTCCCATCGGATTCTGATGCAAATCAAAACGACGTTGCAGGCCCCGATGTTGCTGTACCGTTCCCTTACCAAAGGTGTTTTCGCCAATCACTAGAGCGCGCTCATAATCTTGCATAGCTGCCGCAAAAATCTCTGATGCCGATGCGCTAAAACGATCCACCATAACGACCATAGGACCGTCATAAAACACTGTAGCATCGTTATCCGTACTTACTTCAACCCGACCCGAACTTTCGCGTACTTGCACGACAGGACCACCAGGAATAAACAACCCCGTTAACGTGATCGACTCATTTAATGCACCACCGCCATTGCCGCGTAAATCGATAATCAATGCATCTACTGGCTCATTCTGTAAGGTTATCAAATGCTTTTTCACATGTTCGGTAAGGTTGTTGTAGAAACTTGGAATCTCTATAACGCCGATCCGACGCTCGTCACCTGTCACTTCAACGCGCAGTTTCGCTTCCCGATCTTCCAAACGGACTTCGTCACGGGTAATTTCCACGATTTCTGGAGCTGCACCAGCGCCCTGACCGTCACGCAAAACTTGCAATCGAACCACGCTGCCCTTCGGACCTGTGATCAATTGCACCACGTCATCAAGACGCATACCGATAATATCGACAAATTCCTGATCCCCTTGGGCCACACCAATAATGCGGTCATTAGGCGATAACTCCCCGGACTGTTCTGCCGGACCACCAGGAACCAACGAACGAATCACTGTGTAATCGAATTCCGATTGCAGCAATGCACCAATCCCCTCGAGAGATAGGTTCATGTTCTGTTGGAAGCGTTCTGCGTTGCGGGGTGAAAGATAACTAGTGTGCGCATCGACGCTGCGAGCAAAAGCATTCATGACAACTTGGAATGCATCTTCACTTTGAGCTTGGGTCATACGCTGCAATGCGGCGGTATAGCGCCGCTTGAGATTTTCAATGATCTCATCGTCTTCACGACCTGCCATTGCCAAGTTTAAGGCGTCGTTGCGCACCCGCTTGTTCCAAATATGATCAAGTTCCTCAGACGTAGTTGCCCATGGAGCCTCAGACCGATCAAATACAAATTCGCCTTCTTCCTCAAAGTTGAACGACTCATTCTCAAGCAGTGCTAATGCGTATGCAAACCGCTCGAAACGACGTTCCAAATTTACTTGGTGAATGGCAAAGGCCACTTCAAGTTCACCTGCTATGAGCTTTTCATGAAAGGAATCGCGATACTTCTTGAAGCGTTCAATATCGCTCTCAAGCAAAAACATCCGATTGTAATCAAGCTGTTCAAAATAACGATCAAAAATTTGCTGAGACATCGCAGTGTCCAGCTCCACTTGACTGTAATGATAACGGGTAAAGTACGACGCGATGCGGCGACTCGCTGCTTTATGCTGCGACTCAGGCGTCAGCTTTGGAATATCTGATACCGTATAGTCTGTAGCAACAGCATTGACGCTGAGCGCTAAAAATAGAGCGACAAATACAACCCATTGAACTGCTTGCTTAATCATTCAAACTCCTATCCGACGCGAAATAACTCAGCCACTGGGACCCGAACGGTCATTCCTGATGGCAACTGAACTTGCGCGTCGTTCTTTTCGAGGTCAGTAACTACGCCTTGTACCGGCAAACTACCTACTTGAACCTGGACCTGTTGACCAACAGTTACAGCATCCGGGTTCACTGCGGTAAGTGGTCCTTGCGGCCGTTTCGGTATATCTGCCGAACGCGATCGCGACTTTCTAGGTCCACTTCCTTTGTTTTCTTTGACCTTCGTATGTTTAGGTTTGTTCTGCTGTTTACGTGGTTTAGTCGCAGTAGGTTTACTTTCTGCCGCAAGTTCGGCCTTACGTGCCTTGGCGCGGGCTTGCGACGCTTGCAACTGCTCTACTGCATGAGCTTCATGATCAGCTTCAACCAGGCCTGCGTCTGCACCGTCAAGATCAACGCGCTGAACACCAGCCTTTACACCGCGTAAATAGCGCCATGAGCTAGTATATAAGCGCAAAGCCGAACGAATTCGCGTTTTACTCACTTTCTCATCATCTGCCAAACGGGCCGCGAGATCCTCGAAAATTCCGATTTTCAGTGGGCGCGCATCTCCATCCAGTGTGAAACATGCTGGGAACTGCTCTGCCAAATATGCAATCACTTCTTTACTGGTAGAGAACTTTGCCGATTTTTCCATTGTTTAACCTTCGTCTAGCACTTCAGTTGAATCATCTGGCTCAGCATCTTGCTCAATTCGCTGTACCAAATGAGTAATATAATCTTCGAGCTCGTCTGTATCGGATTCTAACAATCCAGGTTCCCGTAACCAGAGGTCGGAAATCTCTACCACGAGTTGTTCAATGTTTTCGTGGGTCCAAAAGCCCCCGTGGGCTGTTGCTTTATGTATGGCGTAGATCATGGCATTCAAATGGTCCGCCGCTTGTTCTGCGTCTTCCTCGAAGAATTCCATATCGGTAATCGACACTAAATAAGGTCGAACATCAAAATCGAGATCCACGTGACTACTCCCTACGCCGCCACCTGATCCCAGGCTAACTGTTCAAACACAGGCATAAGCGCTTCCACTCCTGCCTGATCATCTGCCGTAAAGCGTTCGGTTTCTGGACTATCAATATCAAGCACCGCCACCACCTTACCCTGATAAAAAATTGGCACTACGAGTTCTGAGTTGCTCGCACTATCACAAGCAATATGCCCGGGGAATGCGTGAACATCATCGACACGTTGTGTTTTTCCAGTCGCCCATGCGGCACCACACACACCTTTACCATGACCGATACGAACACATGCCACTTTACCCTGAAACGGGCCTAGCACCAATTCATCTTGTTTGACAATATAAAAGCCAAGCCAATTTAAACGATCAATCTGATCATAGAGAACCGCGCTGATATTTGCGAGGTTCGCAATGAGGTCTGGTTCGCTGGAAGTAAGCGCAGCAAGTTGTTTACCTAAAGACGCGTAGAAATCCGCAGTCCCCTTGTCGGAATGTGATTCAACAACAAACATTTAGGATGCCTCCGAATCAGAGTCAGGCTCAATAGAAAAACGGGCTATGGTCGCTTCATCAGAGGGTAAGCCGGCACGGTCGCGCAATTCCCTGCGCAAATCGCCTTTGGTTTTAAACACAAGCTCGCCTGCGTTATTAATTGAAAAGTGATCGGTTTGGTTGAGCCGTCGCGCTTGATACACCATAACAATCTCCATGGCATTCTCAAGCTGAGCTGCTGAGAGCTTCTGCCCATCAGGCCAGCGCCCTGTTTCCACAGCTTCTTTCATGCGCTCGTAGATCTCTGGGGTGACGGCCCTTAATACATCATCGTACTGCATATTCTTCAGTTACCGCTGTTTCTTCAAAATATAAATTCGGCCGCGCGTAATCAGATACCAAATAAAGCTTATGGCTGCCAGCACACCACCGATATATGGAATCCAAGGACCCATCCCCGTAGTACCCCAATCATAGAAAAAAGCACCTATTCCCGCAATGAATAACAATATCGCCAACATTTGTTGACTCACTAACCGACTCAATTGCTGTGAACGTTGTAAGCGTGATTTACGCGCTAAACTCTCACTATCATGAGCTCCCAACATGAATCCACAATGGTCGCAGGTTGCCGCTTTATCGGAAACTTTCTTACCACAGCCTGGGCAACTAATGATCGCCATCGATTTCTCCTATCCTTCGCTCGAGGGCCCATGATAACAGTGCAGACCGGCAGATTCACCCACTGTCAGTGGGCAATCGACCAAAATCAGCTGTTTTGTACAAACTTTTCGACCAACGTGCGATTCAGTGCTACTAAAGCCGCAGCAAAGCATAGAGCTTTTAAATGAACTATGGCAGAGTATGCAGGGTTAAAAACAACAATTCCATAACAATCAGGGGAAACCAATGGAAGCACTGGTCAATACGGTGAACAATATCGTTTGGAGCCCGGCACTCGTCGTTCTGTGCCTAGCCGCCGGCTTGTTCTACTCCATCCTGACGCGTTTTGCGCAGGTACGTCACTTTCGCGAGATGGTTCGCTTACTCTTTAGCGGTAATACATCCAAGCAAGGCATTTCTTCGTTTCAAGCACTTGCAGTGACCCTTTCTGGTCGTGTAGGCGTCGGTAATATTGCCGGTGTGGCCGCGGCCATCGGCTTCGGTGGGCCCGGCGCCGTTTTCTGGATGTGGGTCGTGGCTTTTCTGGGTGCTTCAACAGCCTTTGCAGAGTCAACCCTCGGTCAGATATATAAAGTAGAAGACGAAGGCCAATATCGTGGTGGCCCAGCTTATTACTTTGAAAAGGCGCTAGGACAAAAGTGGTTGGCAATTCTATTCGCCGTTTCCGCTATTGTTGCCTGCGGTATTTTCTTACCGGGAATTCAAGCGAACGCGGTCGGTAATGCCGTTACACACGTGTTTGGTGACGGTAATATGGTGACCACTGACTACGGTGATGTAGGATCCAACAAGTTAATCGCGCTTGCGGTTATCTTGATTGTACTTGGGTTTATTATCTTTGGTGGTATTAAGCGTATTGCCAACTTTACCCAGATCGTTGTCCCCTTTATGGCGTTGGCGTACATCATTATGGCGCTTGTTATTGTTTTTCTAAACTTTAATCAGGTACCAGGGATATTTGCCATGATCTTCACCGATGCCTTTACTGCGCAGGCTGGATTTGGTGCGGCTATTGGCTGGGGTGTGCGTCGTGGTATTTACTCTAACGAAGCTGGTCAAGGTACAGGCCCTCACGCCTCCTCTGCTGCAGAGGTTGATCATCCGGCGCAACAAGGTTTGGTACAAGCGTTCTCAGTATATGTAGACACCTTGTTCGTATGTACCGCAACGGCACTCATGATTCTGATTACCCAGCAATTTAACATCCAAACCGAAGATTTTAATGTGGTTGCGGGTACAGGGACCATGATTGTTCAGAACGTAGATGCTGCCACCGAAGTTGCATCTCCGGCCTTTACTCAACTTGCGTTATCCAGTGTATTTGGAGACTTTGGGCAAGGCTTTGTCGGCATTGCCATTTTCTTCTTTGCCTTTACCACCATACTGGCTTACTACTACATTGCGGAAACCAATGTTTCGTACTTAAATCGCTATTTTAAAGGGAAGATCTCTCTCAACCTTGTGAAATTTGTGATTATGTTTATGGTGGCCTACGGTACAGTGAACAGTTCCGGCTACATCTGGAATCTTGGTGATATCGGTGTGGGTTTAATGGCCTGGATTAACATTCTCGGTATTCTCGCGATATTCTTTGTTGCCAAACCTGCGATGACCTGTTTGCGCGACTACGAAGCACAGAAAAAAGCGGGTGGTCCCATTACCTTTGATCCGGAAAAGCTAGGGATCAAGAAGGCCGATTTCTGGGTGAAACGTTTAGCCAGACAACGTGCAGAAGCCGCTGCGAATGTTGCTGCCGCTGAGGACAAGAATAATCCTTAGGCATAAGCAGTTGTAAAACAGATAAAAAACGGAGGCACATGCCTCCGTTTTTTTATTGCTCATTGCGCTTCACCGGGTTAACGCAAGCGAGGCGCTACCGCCAGTATGGCCCGCAAGGTATCACGACCAAATTGTTGTGATCGTACATCCGACCACTGCTGATAAGGCTCCGGTAAGTCGTCGTTATCTTTAAACGGCATTTCGACAGTAAAGGCCAAGCAACGAAAACGTTCTGCTACGGCATTACTCGCCACTGTTAAATTGGCCTTGCCTGGTTCATCTTTATCGTAACCGTAGGTGGTCTGGAACTCAGCGGTGGCCTGCAGGTAAGCGGCACGAAATGATGCCTCGAGCTGCGCATGCCGGTCATCATAGGATGGGATCCCCTCTGCACCAGCAATGAAATTATACGGAATATTCTCATCACCGTGGATATCCAAGTACATATCCACGCCAACTTCATCCATCATGTTCAGCACATGAAACACTTCCGGACTTTTCTCTATCGTTGGGGTCTTCCACTCACGATTCAAGTTGACACCTGCTGCATTGGTGCGCAAATGCCCACGAACACTGCCGTCTGGATTCATGTTTGGAACCACATAGAAAACACATTGTTCAAGGAGTTGGCGAGATACGGGCTCGTCTTCGTTGAGCAAAGCTTCCAACATACCCTCTACAAACCATTCGGCCATGGTTTCGCCGGGATGCTGGCGCGCCGTAATCCAAATCGAACGCTTATGCTCTGCAGGTTCACCAATCACGAGTAAATTCATTTCACGCCCATCAAGGGTTGTGCCAAGCACCTTTTGCTCGACCCAGCTACTTTGCTGCGCCCATTGCACCAGATCCAAGTGTCGCTCCCAGCTATAGGGAATAAAGTAGGCAAAAAATACACTTTCTTGCTCCGGCGTAAACTGAATGGTTACTTTACTACCGTCAAAGGAAGTGGGCACTCTGAACCAGGTGTCCCGATCATAGCTCGCGAAGGTCTGGTAACCTTCCCAGCCTTTTGGATAGGCCGACCCCGATGCGTTCTCAATGATAAGGGTGTGCTCAATCTCGGCCGTGCTCAGCAACTTAAAATGAAACCACTGATAAAAATCAGATTGATGATCTTTGCGAATATTCAAGCGGATATTATCAGGACGATCCGCTGATAGCACTTCGATATTGCCGCTATCAAATGCGGTTGAAATGAGCATAGGTTTTCCTCGTATTAAAGAATTCTCGTAAAGCGAACAGATCGCCTCAGACAAAAGAAGCGCCACAAGGGCGCTTCTTTACTTAAATGTCCCGTTATGCGGGGATATTTGGTACCGCTAAACCAGCCATGTCTTGGATAACGCGCAACACTTGGCAACTATAACCGAACTCGTTGTCGTACCAAACGTACAGCACAGCCCGGTCACCTTCCACGATAGTGGCTTGTGAATCAACGATACCCGCGTAGCGACTACCCACCAAGTCAGAGGAAACGATTTCCGTCGACGAGGTAAAATCAATTTGGTTCTGCAGTTCTGAGTGCAATGCGGTGTGACGCAAGAAGTTATTCAAGCCATCCCGATCCGTTTCGCGGTTTAAATTCAGGTTCATAATTGCCATAGACACATTCGGTGTAGGTACCCTAATGGCGTTCCCCGTGAGCTTGCCTTTCAGCTCCGGCAGCGCTTTTGCCACCGCTTTCGCGGCACCAGTAGAGGTAATCACCATGTTTAATGGCGCGGAACGTCCACGACGCTCGGCTTTGTGGTAGTTATCAATGAGGTTTTGGTCGTTGGTATACGCATGAACGGTTTCAACATGACCGTTCTTAATACCAAATTCATCGTTAATCGCCTTCAGCACCGGCGTAATCGCGTTCGTGGTACAGCTCGCTGCCGAAACAATTAAGTCTTCTGGAAGGATGTCTGCATGATTCACGCCATGCACGATGTTTTTGATATCGCCCTTCGCTGGCGCCGTTAACAACACTTTCTTGGCACCCTTGGCTTTCAGATGTAAACCCAGACCCGCTTCGTCACTCCACACACCCGTATTGTCGACAATAATCGCGTCTTTGATGCCATACGCGGTGTAATCTACTTGATCCGGCGAATTCGCGTAAATTACCTGAATACGCGTACCATTAGCTTTAATTGCATTGTTCTCCGGATCAACGGTGATTGAACCATTAAATGGGCCATGGATTGAATCACGGCGCAACAAGCTCGCTCGTTTTTCTAAGTCCCCTTCGCCGCCACCGCGCACTACAATTGCCCGTAAGCGCAGCTTGTTGTTGTTTCCATTACGCTCAATCAATAAGCGAGCTAACAATCGACCGATACGACCAAATCCATATAGCACTACATCCCGTGGCTCTACGTCATCGGCTTTACCAATGATGTCTACAAGGTTACGGTTTAAATATTCTTGAACGGATTCATTATCTTTGCGCTGACCACCAAAGTGGTAGCCGAAGGCAAGTTTACCTAAATCGATACGAGCTGGGGCAATATCCATCTCGGCAAGTGCCGCAAGGAAGGGGTAGCTTTCCCGCAGACGAAGTTTATGATCTTCGTGTTGGCGGACTAAACGATGCGTTTTAATAATATCAATCGTTGATCCATTTAACAGGCTCCGGCCATATACCAGAATCTCCACTCCCTTGGTGCGGTATAAACGGCCAATCAGCGGTTGCATCATTTCCGCGTAGTCTTGACGCTCTTCCCAGCTTTTTAACGTTGTATCATTATGCGCATCAGTCATTGGAAAACCTTTCCCAGCTATTCGAATGAAACGGATCTGCACGCAGAACGCGCACAGGTTTAAATTCGAGCGCTATTGTACTTAAAATGTGTCCCAGCGGCTAGTTGCCTAGACCATTTCCTAACGTTTACCGGCATAAATTTGTCAACCGTTCGTTGCAGACCCATCTATAGCGATAAAGGTCATGGCGCGTGAATTTAGGCAATAGCGTTGGCCTGTAGGCCCAGGACCGTCATCGAATACATGGCCCAAATGCCCGTCGCAGCGAGCACATCTAATTTCAATGCGCTGCATCCCATGGGAATCATCCGAAAGGTAACGAATCGCATCAGGCAATGCTTGGTAAAAGCTCGGCCAACCACACCCTGCATCAAACTTCGTATCCGCGGGAAACAAGGGCAAACCACAACCGGCACAACAATACTCGCCCGCGCGGCTTTCATACAGCAAAGCACCGGTAAATGGCCGCTCAGTACCCTGCTCGCGTAACACTTGATATTGCTCAGGTGTTAAATGTTCCCGCCATTCCGCATCGGTACGTGGTATCGAACTGTACTGAGATTTTTTCATAGTCCTCCCTTAAACATAGACGCTGTCATATTTACATGGGTATCATTATGATAATATCTGTCTTATTCGCTCAAGTTTTTAGGGAATGTAATTCGATGCTACGTCGTACAAAAATTGTCACAACTCTCGGTCCTGCAACAGATAAACCCGGTGTCTTAGAAGCGCTCATCCAAGCTGGTGCAAGCGTCGTGCGTCTCAATTTTTCCCACGGTGATGCCGCTGACCACAAAAAACGTGCGACCGCAGTGCGCGAAATCGCACAACGGTTAAACCGTCATGTTGCCATTTTGGGCGATTTGCAAGGCCCTAAAATTCGTGTGGCGCGCTTTGAACACGATAAAGTTGAGCTGACCCACGGACAAGACTTTGTCTTGGATGCGGCAATGGACGGCGCGAAAGGGAATGAGTTTGCCGTGGGTCTTGATTACAAAGAATTACCAAAAGATGTAACCAGTGGCGACATTCTTTTGCTCGACGATGGTCGCATTCGCTTACAAGTCACCCGGGTGGAAGGCACTAAAGTGCACACCAAGGTTGTTGTTGCTGGCACCTTGTCAAATAACAAAGGAATTAACCGCCAAGGCGGCGGCCTTTCTGCCTCTGCGTTAACCGAAAAAGACTTCCGAGATATTGAAACCGCCGCCGAAATTGACGTCGACATTCTCGCCGTTTCCTTCCCGCGTTCTGGTTCAGATCTGCAACTTGCCCGTGCTCTGCTCAACAAAGCCGGCTGTGATGGCGCCATCTGTGCCAAGATCGAACGCGCCGAAACCGTGGCTACAGACGCGGCCTTAGATGACGTTATCGAACATTCGGATGTGGTAATGGTGGCCCGTGGTGATCTCGGGGTAGAAATTGGCGATGCTCAGTTGGTAGGTCAACAAAAACGAATTATCCAGCGGGCCCGTGAACTGAACCGTGTGGTGATTACGGCCACGCAAATGATGGAATCTATGATTGATAGTTCCATGCCTACACGCGCCGAAGTAATGGACGTCGCCAACGCCGTTTTGGATGGTACCGATGCAGTGATGCTATCGGCTGAAACAGCGGCTGGGAAATACCCTGTGGAAACTGTAAAAGCGATGGCGGATATCTGTCGCGGCGCGGAGGAATATCCTGCTTTGCGACTTACTCGGAACAGCGAGCATGACTCGGTAAGCTCTGTATCACAAGCGACTGCCCTATCGGCGATGTACACTGCAAACCATCTTGAGGGTGTTACCGCAATCATCGCCCTCACAGAATCAGGGCATACCGCAAAGCTTATGTCGCGAATACATACAGACTTGCCAATTTTTGCGTTGTCGCGGCATCAAAAATCGCTCAATAAAGCAAATTTATACCGGGGAGTTTACCCATTATATTTTGATTCCACCAAGTCGACGCCAACTACCGTTCTGCGCGATGCGATTCATATGATTGAAAAGCAAGGTCATATTAGCAAGGGTGAAATGGTGATCATCACCCATGGTGATGTTATGGAAACCATTGGCAAGACCAACACCAGCAAAATCATTCAGGTATAGTTTCTACCGAGATTGCGGCACCGCATCACGCTGCCGCATCATTCCGATCACGTCTCTTCTAAAGCCGTCAATCGTCCGCATTAAACGCTGGCGTTGGCGGTCAGTCATAGACCCATGAATTTTCACCATAAGCTCCATGGTCACCGCTCGGTGCTCCATCAATACCGCCACCATGTCGTCGCTTCGAAACTGCTCTGGTTGTACCCATAAACGTTCAATACGCTGGGCAAATGCTTCCTCATCATGACGGTAAGTAAGCGCCTCCGCAAACGCGTTCGACCAGCGTTGATTATACTCAAACCATAATTGCGAGGTCTCTGGCACCTCCGTTGCCCAGGCTTGGATCAACGCCTGCTGTTGTGCGGTCGGGCGCCCCATGTTATCGCGAATCTGTTTGAGTAGGCGTTCTTCGTGCTGCGCGATTCGCTCCTCTGCATCCCGCTCAGATCTTTCCTCAATACGCTTTTCTTGGCGCTCCTGCATATAACTCAGAAGTTCCTCCACCTGGTTGTCCGATAGCTTACTGAGAAGGCGTACTGACGGGGCCACCAAGGCTTTTCGGAGGTCCAACCAAAAGCGATACAATCGCTCTTCGTAGTATTCCAGATCTTCAGTGTTAATGGTTTTGCTGTTGGCATCGCGATAAAGGCGGTTAAGAGCGAGCATATATTCGGGCAATTGAGTTTCCGCATGCCATTGCAACAACGCATCGGTTTCACTACGTAATTGCTGACGCTGCTCTGATGTAAGCGACACAATTCTCCCGGCTTGCCACGAAACAAGCTGTTCCGCGTATCGATAGCCGAGTTGTCGACTTGAACACGCAGATAAGCTGCCTAAAATCAGCGCAATACACACCATTGCCATTATCCAGCGCATTAGTAACATAGGTTTCCTGCTTATTTACTGCGTTTATTATGTATTTGTTTTAAACGAAAAAAGCAGTGATATTGTTCACTGCTTTTTTCTTAGGAGGTGTTAGGCATTACCCAAAACGAGCTGTTTGATTCGGTCTTTGTAGCTGCGACTGACCTTCAGCTCCTGCCCATTTTGCAAGACAATGTGATATTCACCATTTTGCCGACTACAGAGCTTTTCTACTTGCGCTAAATTCACGATGGCCGACCGATGAATCCGCTGAAAGATGCGAGGATTGAGCTCTTGCTCCAATTCCTTCATGGTTTTACGTAAGATATGTGTTTGATTACCAGCGTGAATGCACATGTAATCACCCGCAGCATCAATCCATTCAATGGAATTCATTGCCACACGTGTAATCTCGCCACTGTCTTTTATTGCCAGATGCTCAGGATACTGATCGAATTTTGGTTGCTTCCCTTCTGCCAGCTGACGCAAGATATCTTCGCAATCTTCACCCGTAATTTCACTTACCAACTGCACCAAACGGTCTTGGTATTGCCGCGCTTTTTCAGTATTAAGCTCATCACTTATGCGATCCATAGCTTCTTTCAAGCGCTCTTCATCGACTGGCTTTAACAAATAATCTAGAGCCCGCACATCGAATGCGCGAATCGCATACTGGTCGTAGGCAGTAACAAAAACTACCGCAGGCATGGTTTGCGCTCGTTCCCGAAGGCTGCGGAGCACATCAAATCCGTTCATGCCGGGCATTTGAATATCGAGAAACACCAAATCCGGTTTCTCCGCCAAGATCACTTCCACCGCTTCCCGGCCGCTGGTGCCTTCCGCAACAATATCGACGTATTCAAATTGTTCAAGTCGGATTCTCAACCCTTTACGAGCTAAGGGTTCGTCATCAACTATTACCGCACGGATTGTTTGCTGCATGTCGTTCATTCAACTCACATTGTCTTCAAGTGATTACTCTTCTGGCTGCCATGGCATGGAAATGCTCACCACGCAGCCGGAAGGAACATTAGCCGACAGATTAAAGGAGTACTGCTTACCATACAAGGCTTTCAAGCGTTCTTGTGTATTCGCCAGCCCCACACCTGACCCGCGCACCTTAATACGCGATGGGTCAAAGGGCTGTGGTCCATTGTCGGCAATACTAATTTTCAGCATATCCGCTTCCACATGGGCATGGATATGAATCGTACCCGTGGTTTCGGTACGAGCAATTGCATATTTAATTGCATTTTCGATCAATGGTTGCAGCAATAAACTAGGCACAAGGGCCCGTAACGCCTCATCTGACGCATCAACATGGATTTCTAGGCGGTCACCAAAACGAACCTTTTCTATATCCAGATACAGCATAAGTGCATCAATTTCTTTCTTTAAACTGATGCGCTTAATGGGTTCATTATCTAACGAAAATCGTAAAAAACGACTGAGTTTACTCATCATTTGATTGGCGGCTTTGTTTTCATTCACCAAAATCAACGTCGAAATCGCATTCAGGGTATTAAACAAAAAGTGTGGATTTAATTGATAGCGCAGCATTTTTAGTTGCGATTGGTGGGCCATCGACACCGCAGTAAGTGCCTTCTGACGCTCATCTTGCAACAGCTGGTAATACTTGATCACAAAGTACAACACACTCCAAGTGAGCAAAATGTAGAACTTGGCCACGCTATGTTGGAAGTAGAACAGTAAGTTATTCGGTCGATATCCGAATTTATAGATTTCCCAATGTGTGAGATTATCAATGACAGCCCATATCGCAGCGGCGAAGTAGGAAATCGCGATCACCATAATGACATGGACAAAAGGCGGCGCGTTCCAGATGGCACGATAGATGTAGCGCATGGGTACCGTTAACAAAAACCCAGCATAAGCACCCAATAAAATGATCACGAGGAAAATATCGCGCATTTCATGCATGAGAGAGCCAATATATTGAACTAAGGCATACCCCATCCACCCTGCGATCTGCAGGACCCAGAACATTTTATTGCGGTCTTCAAGATATGATCGCCAATTCAAACAGCTACCCACCTAAACGTCTTATTACAATTTATTAACAATGATACGCGACTGTGTCCGCTCTTGCTCGCGTATTAGTCGAGGGAACAAGACGATTGGTCGCACTGCATGATAAACTCAAGCACAGTATGTATTCACCCGTGCATGGAGATTCTATGTCTGCCGCAGAAATTGCGCCCGTAACCTATCAAGTCACACCCGACATTGCGCACCATTACTTTCATGTCTGTATGCGAATTCCCGCACACGCTGATAACAAGGTGATATTACGGCTGCCAACATGGTTACCCGGCAGCTATATGATACGTGATTTTGCAAAACACATAGTGACCTTTTCGGCAACTGGCACTCACGGTGCGCTCGATAGCCGTCGGCCTGACAAAAGCACATGGATAATTCAAACCGACGGTAACGGGATCACGATTCGTTATACGGTATACGCTTTTGATTTGTCGGTACGCACCGCGTATTTAGCCCACGAGTTTGGTTTTTTTAATCCCAGTGCGCTTTGCCTCGAATCACTGGCTCATTCAAACCACCCTCATGTGATTAACCTGCAAGGGTTTCCCTTGCATTGGGACATCAGCACGGGCATGCCCAAAGCGGCACTACCTGAAGATAATTCGTCCAACAGCTACGCTGCGGAGGACTATGCGAGCCTCATCGATTATCCATTTTTGTGTGGCGAGCTTACACGCATCGAGTTTTCCGCGGCAGGCATTCCCCATACATTAGTTCTGAGCGCACCGCATTTTGCCGATGCTGATGCGTTAGAACGCGATTTACAACGTATTTGCGAAGCACAGATCGCCCTGTTCGGAGAAAGCGGAACTGCGGCACCTTTTGCCTCATATCAATTTTTAACCATGGTGATTGGGGAAGGCTTTGGTGGCTTAGAACACCGAAACTCAACCGCTTTGCTGTGCAGTAGGCACACCTTAGAACCCGGCTCAGAGAAAGAAGCCAATGATGACTACCTTACTTTTTTAAGTTTGTGTAGCCATGAATACTTCCATAGCTGGAATATCAAACAGCTAAGACCCAAGGAATTTCATCCTTACGATCTTCGCCACGAACAATATACTCAGCAATTGTGGTTCTATGAAGGGATGACCTCTTACTACGACGATTGGATGGTGTATCGTGCAGGCGTCATGACGCAACAAAGATTTTTAGGTCGGTTAGCTCAATCATTAACCCGAGCATTGCGTGGAAAAGGGCCGCAACGCCAAAGTATTGCTGAGTCCAGTCAATTGGCCTGGACTACGTTCTACCAACAAAACGAAAATGCCGCGAACGCTATCGCAAGCTATTACAGTAAAGGTGCGGTGGTGGCACTACTTGCCGATCTCTATTTACGTAGCCGGTATCCTGGGAGAAGTTTAGATGATGTAATGCGTGAGGCTTACCAGAGCTATCGCCATCACGGAACCACGCTAAGCGACTTGTTTCGCTTGTTTGCAACCGTGGGCGATGAAACCTTACGAGCATTGGTAGAACGAGCTGTTCTCAGCACAGAAGCCATCGACTTATCACCTTTGTTGGCAGCCGTTGGCATCGAACTTCTGCCCGCCACGGTTGATCCCTTCAGTCAACAACCAGCCCTGACACCTTTACAGCCAACGTCTGTAAGCTTGGGTGCTGCGCTACAAGAAACACATCAAGGCGTCACGGTACAGCGTGTCATGGAAGATAGTCCTGCTGCCCGAGCGGGACTTGCCAAAGGCGATCGCTTGCTCGCTATTGACCATATCGAAGCGACCAAAGGAAATATTTTAAGAGCGTTCCAACGCTATCAACCAGGTGATACCAGTACCTTGCACTACTTCCGCCGAGATATATTGGTGGCCGCTGAGCTACATTGGCAGGCACCTGTCGTTGATGGCTATCAATTAGCCGTCCGTGATACAGAAAAAGCGCGCGCTTGGTTATAAACCAAGCCACGCGCTTTTAAGAAGGCTTTGATCCGATATACGATTAGTTATCTGAATGTTCCAACAACAACCATGGATCAACGCGTACCCCGCGCCAATTCATGCGCCAATCTAGGTGTGGGCCAGTCGCGCGGCCGGTGGCACCAATTTCACCAATTAAGGTACCCTGCTCCACATATTGACCTTCTTCCACATGAATTGCATGCAGGTGCAAGAAGCTTGAAAACACTTCATGGCCGTGATCAATGATGATAGTACCACCCGAAAGCACCATATCAGGAGCCGTTAACCGCACTTCTCCCGCGGCTGGTGCATACACGGGTGTGCCCGTGGGCGCTGCAATATCTAAGCCCCAATGAATGGCACCAGGGACGCCATTGAGGATACGCTGGCTACCGTACACCCCGGTAATACGCCCTTGTGCTGGCCATTCAAAATCACCCGCGAAAGCAAAATAATCACTTTCAACATTGCGGGCGGCGCCTATACGCACATTATCCGCTCGGATACGTTCTTGGGTCTCTGGATCTGGCGTTACTGTTTGTTGCGGCAAACCATCCACCCTTTGAATATCAAACTCACGCGAGGCAATCGGAAACGCTTGCGACCAAGATTCACCATTCGTCCCACGAACTTGTAATTGTGCTTTCCCTTCGTCATCACGACCAATACCGAACACAAAATGACCGTGTGCCCCAACCTTTACCGGTTCCCCATTAAAGATGACTTGAGCGTCAGGGTTCGTACGCCCAACGATGAGTCCACCCTGCACAAACTCACCTTTAAGTTCCGGTTCCGCTGCATAGGCATTTGTCGTGAGTAAAAGAAAACTCGCGCAAATCGCCGCCATTGCACTAGCAATTCTTATTCCGTTACGCATAACCAATTGCTCCTTTGCCCACACCTTCATACGCAATTACACGAATCTGCGGCGAGGGACCATAGTCAGAATCATTGAGTGATGTTTTAATTTCTTGAGCAATATACTCCGCAATACATTCCACCGTGGAGTCCACTTCCATCACTTCATTTTCGTCAGCGGGCAATATCAGCTCAAATACGCCTTGCTCCGCCACATAACTGTAGCATACGTGGTGCGCACCGAGCGCCTTTGTTGCTTCTGGGCTTAATGTAAGTTCATCAGGCGACGCAAGATCTTCCCGCGTACCCACGTAAATATCTTCCCAGCGCCGACTCCAACGCTGCTCCAATGCGGGGCTTCGCATGCCATCGATATATACTTGAATCGCCGAGCGATGACCGTGGGCTATACGTTGGCAATTGCCATCATGTTTTTTTAGCCCGTGGGTATAGTGATAGTAAAAACCGGGAATTGCTTCACTGCGTAAGGTTAAGGTGATGCCTTGCACATTGGCCGGAAGTTCCCGTTTTATCGCCGCTTGCAAATAGCTAATAGTGGCATCCATATCGATCTGACTGGCATCAATAAAAGCATAAGCGTCGGACGGGCAATACAAATGGATGGAGCGACCCGGGCGCATAAAGTCAACCCAGTGATGGGTTTCATTTGGGTGGGCACTCACCCGTGTAAATGGATGCTCCGTCGGAATCAACAACTTGTGATCCACCGATTGATCAATAATCGCTTTCACCTGCTTTTTCACGCGGCCAAAATCTAACACCATGGATTGATCATTCAACGACCCATCAAGCATGATATCCACTATCCAGCTTTCCCCAACAATGCCCCGCTCTGGGCATAAATATGAGAAATCGATAACGGTAAGGTCGTTCACAAATAACTGCATGAAAAAGCCTGTATTTAAAAATAGAAATCCTGCGCATTATAACGGATTCACGCTAGCTTCCACCACTGAAACAGAAGGTTTGCTGCCAATATCCACAAAATAGCGCCCATCACACGATCAAACCAGTAGCCTTTGGCCAATAATAGTTCGCGAATACGTGTTTTACCCAGTAACAAAGATAGGGTTGCAAACCAAGCAAAGGTCGCAATGGCTAGATAGACACCGTAGCCCGCTTTAATAACGATTGGTGTTGCCGGAGAAATAATCGAGGTAAACAACGCCAGAAAAAACATGGTTGCCTTTATATTCAAGCCATTGGTGAGGAAACCAATACCCACAGCACGTTTTGTACTCATAGAAGCCACTGCCAAAGCCGACTTTTTACCATGCTCGGAGGTTTGCTCTCCTGGTCGCGAACGTAACGCGGAAAAGCCTAGATAAAAGAAGTAACAGGCCGCCGTGAGTAATAGTAAGGAATATAACCAAGGAGTGGTGGCAATGATAATGGCTAAGCCTAGCACTGAATAAGTCACATGGATGAGGATGCCCAACGCGATCCCTAAACTCACCCAAACCGCAATGCGAGCGCCATACCGCACACTATAACGACTCACTACAGCAAAATCTGGCCCGGGGCTCGCCACCGCTACCGCATGGGCAACGGCCATGGCGAGGAATTCTGCAAGGTAACGGGAACTAAACAAGGCTTCTATCATCAATTAATGCTCCACGGGTATTGAATTCATTGAAATATTGCGTAATTCTAAAATATCATTTATTGTGATTTAAACTCAAAGCGCGATGAGCATTATGAAAAACAATAATTTTCCTTCACTAAACGCATTACGGGTCTTCGAGGCAGTTTCCCGACTCGGGAGCTTTAAGGCTGCCGCGGCAGAACTTGCGGTAACCCAATCGGCGATTAGCCGACAAATCACGGCTCTCGAAGAGCAGCTGGGCATCCGCCTGATCCAGCGTGATAACCGCGTGCATGCCCTAACCCCTGCCGGCGATGCGTTGGCTCCTGAGTTATCTCGGGTATTCCGCCAAATCGAGCGACTCGTAAAACGTACCATGAAAAATGGCGAGCACGCCCGTCGTACCCTCACTCTCGGTATCAGTAGCGAGCTGTTACGGTGGTGGTTAGGCCCAGTACTCGACGAGTTTAACCAACTCTACCCGCATCTGGAACTGCATTGTGTGCAAGTGCCTGAATATTTAAGCCGGCAAAATGAAGCTGCTTTAAGTCATGAGCTGCTGCATGGGGAGCTCGACGCGTTGCTCACCTTCTCTGCGCCCGCACAGAAAGCTATTTCCAATTGGAAGCTTACGGATACCAATCTAATATTAGTGCGCCCTGAGAAGCTTCCTGCGCCTACCGAAGAGTCCCTTCCGAACTACAAATATGTTGCTGTGAATACCAATAAGGATTGGGACCGTTGGGTACGGGTTCATGATACTAAGGTCGCCGCAGAGCATATTCAACTAGTCAACAATACCAGTATGGCCGTTGAATTAGCACAGTATACCGGTCGCTTGATGTTGTTGCCCGACTGCTACCAACGGGCTGCGACCCAGAGTGGACTTGTACATGTTGAAGGCTTTGATTTGAATGGTCGGCAAGGGTTACATCTGTCGGTACGTCGCGAAAGTCAGAAAGAAATGGCAATTGTTGCTCTGGTCAACTGGATGCGCCATGTCGCAGAAAGCCAGAAAAAGTAGAAACCTATCGTTCGCGACAGCCAGAAAATAAGCAAATCAGTCAAAAAACATCCAAACAACCGGAAATTCAAAATTTCTTGTTGACTGAAATGTCCGTGCAGGTAGAATGGCGAGCCACTGGAGCACGGCTCCGGAAGTGATAAAGCGTTGCGGGAATAGCTCAGTTGGTAGAGCACAACCTTGCCAAGGTTGGGGTCGCGAGTTCGAGTCTCGTTTCCCGCTCCACGTTTTAACTCCCCGGCGGGTTGGCAGAATGGCTATGCAGCGGATTGCAAATCCGTGGATCTCGGTTCGACTCCGGGACCCGCCTCCAGTTTTAACACGTTATGTGTGAACAAAAATGTGTTCTTCAAGAACGCATTGCAAGCAGAAGAAGTGCCTACTAGGTTAGCCCGGGTGGTGAAATTGGTAGACACAAGGGATTTAAAATCCCTCGACTTAACGGTCGTGCCGGTTCGAGTCCGGCCCCGGGCACCATCTCTCTGCACCCCTCAGACCCCCCCAAAAAGCTAACACACCAACACAGGTTAACAACTCCCGGTTCAGTGTTGTGCCCTATTTCCAATGATGCGATCGCACTGTTGTAGTCGTATCCTCATGTATGCCGTTTACGCTCTAATTTAGCGCTAGTAATGGTTGAAATTAAGAAACAAAAAAGAGCGCTGTATAAGCGCTCTTCGTGTTTAATTTGAAACCCCACTCAATGCTAACTATCGTGGGTCAAATCCGCCCAGGCCGCTGTGAGGTATACATACATTGACCATAGCGTAAGGATCGCCGCGATATAAATAGCAATGGTAGCCACGCCAATCACAAAGGTGTTTGCGCTCCATAGTAAACCTGTTAATGCAATCATTTGCATCACTGTCTTAACTTTTCCGAGCGACGATACCGCAACACTTTCGCGCTTGCCGATTTCCGCCATCCACTCGCGCAATGCCGAAATAATAAGCTCACGGCTAATAATAATCAGCGCCGGAATCGTAATCCATAAGGTGTTATGAAACTCTACAACAACAATCAAGGCCGCTGCCACCATGATCTTATCGGCAACTGGGTCAAGAAACTCACCAAATTTCGTGTGTTGTTCCAGTTTACGAGCAATATAGCCGTCTAAGGCATCGGTAATCGCGGCTAAAACGAATATCAGTGCCGCAAAGAAATGGGCGTTTTCAATGGGTAGGTAGAACACCACCAAAAATACCGGAATCAATACAATCCGGAACGACGTTAAAATGTTAGGAATGCTCCACATATTTTTTCTTCTCTTTCCTTCAACCGCTATAAAAGCCGCGTTCTTTGGTTATCTGGGAGATTATACAGCCAAGCAATGGTTATTCATCACGTAGCGCATAATAGATAGTTTCCGCCAAGGAACGACTGATTCCAGGAACATTGGCAAGCTGCTCTATACTAGCGCTTTTTACCTGCTGCAATCCACCTAGATATTTTAATAAATTTTGCCGACGTTTGGCCCCAACCGCCGGAATCTCTTCCAAAGTAGAGGTTTTTTTCACTTTGGCTCGCCGTTGTCGATGGCCGGTAATGGCAAATCGGTGGGCTTCATCGCGGATATGTTGAATCAGATGTAACCCAGCATCGTCAGCAGGTAGCTGAACAGTACGACGACTAAATCCAAATATCAGAGTTTCTAACCCCGGCTTCCGACTTTCACCTTTTGCTACACCCAACAAGATTGGGGGGTGAGGCCAATCCTGAAAATAGGTTTCGGCCTGTGTTAGTTGCCCTTTCCCACCATCAATAAGCAGCACATCAGGTACGTTATCCCGCTCAATCGCGTGTTTGTAACGACGTGACAGCGCTTGTGCCATAGCGGCGTAATCGTCACCGCCGGTGATCCCTTCAATATTAAAGCGGCGATACTCCGATTTATTTGGTCCTTCTTGATTAAACACAACACAAGACGCCACCGTTTGATCTCCCATGGTATGGGAGATATCAAAACATTCGATGCGTAACACCGCTTCATTTCGCTCCAACAACCGGTTTAGCGCCTGCAAGCGGCTCTGCATCGTTGATTGGGTGCCAAGCTTGCTTTGCACAGCGTTCATGGCATTTTTTGTCGCCAACGCGCGATACTGGAAGCGCTCACCCCGTTTTGGCTGCAATACGCGCACGTTGGATTCAGAAACACTGCGAAGCTGTTCATTAAACCGCTTCAGATGTTCTAGGCTATCAGGCACAACAATTTCCGCAGGTGAGCGTTGCCCGTGTTGGCGATTCAGATAGTACTGCAATAAAAATGACTCTAAGATCTCTGAATCCTGCGTATGTTGCGGTACTTTTGGAAAATAATTGCGACTGCCCTGCACTGCATTTTGCCGGATCGATAGCATATGAATACAGGTGAAACCAGACTCCCGATACAAACCAATCACATCCATTTCATGATGGCTACCACTAACTGCATTACGTTCTTGCACTGCGCGCAAGGCACCAATTTGGTCCCGCAACTGCGCGGCACGTTCAAATGCAAGATCATGACTCGCTTGCTCCATCGACTCAACCAGGCGTGCCACCACTTCATTGTTCTTGCCGCGTAAAAACAGTTTGGCCAAGCGCACTTGTTCCAAATACTCTTCGTCGCTTGGAAGATTCACGCAAGGCGCTAAGCACCGTTTCATTTGATGTTGCAGACAAGGACGGCTGCGAGCTCGGTAATAGCTATCGTCACACTGGCGTACCGGAAACAGTTTTTGTAGCAAGCGGAGGCTTTCGCGCACCGCGGTGCCATTCGGAAAGGGACCAAAATACTCCCCTTTTTCTCGGCGAACACCCCGGTGAAAAGCAATACGCGGATGTTGATGATCGGAAATAAAAATATAAGGATACGATTTATCGTCTCGGAGTAAAACGTTATAGCGCGGTCGGTATTTTTTGATGAAACTGTTTTCGAGAATTAAGGCTTCCGCTTCACTGTTGGTGACCGTCACTTCAATATTGGCAATTTGTTTCACTAAAGCTTGGGTCTTCACCGAATCTACTTGCTGGCGAAAATAACTGCCTAAACGTTTTCTTAGGTCTTTCGCTTTCCCCACATAGATCACTTCACCAGCGTCATCGTACATGCGATAAACACCCGGTTGATGGGTAAGATTTTGCAGAAAATCCGGGGCGTTAAATGCTGTCGCGTCTGATTTAGATGCCATGCAAGAGTGGTGTCTGCTTTATCCGATGAGCCATAGGATAAGATTACCAGACCACCACGCACTTGTCTCGCTATCCACCGTGTTACGGGCGATAGCTCAGGGATTTACGTTCCGCCACTTGTTGCGTCATAGATTCATTTGCGGCGGGAAGCGAGAGTTGTGGATACATGGCTAATCGTTTTAGCAATGAAGGGGTTAACAAGCCATGTTGATAAGCCAAATGAGCCAACTGCACATCCCCTTCCACATGCAATTTACGGAACAGCCGATACCGGAATGTATTCACAGTTTTACGAGAAATGAATAACCGATTGGCGATCTCCGGTACGGTTAAGCCGGTCGCGATCAATTGAAAAATCTGACTTTCACGGCGACTTAAACCGCTAAACAACGGATGAATCTCATTGATCTTGCGATAGCGCTTGGTGGCTTCTGCAAGCAGTGTTGGCACATATACAGAGCCTATGGTCACTGTGCGAATGGCTTTTTCTATTTCATCCAATTCGCTATTTGCAAGAAGAAAGCCGTCGATGGATTTCTCATGTAAACGTAAATCCATGGCATGACTTAGGTTATCGCACCACGCAAGAATCCGAAATCGTTTATGGTGTTGCTTTAAACTCCGGGCTAGCGCGCGTAAAGAGATGTCGGCGTTGCCTTCATCAAATATCAACACGGGTACCTTGTAGGGCTGGGCCGCTTTGAAGAGATCATTGCGGTGATGGCTTGCAGTTACAACGTTATGCTTCAATTTGGTCAGTTCACTAAGCAATCCGGCTTGGCGAATCTGAGACCGTAAAGCGAGAATAATATCGCTCATGGTATCCATCCTTAGTCTAATCATTAGTGATATCCGTATGGGTCCGCTGTACCTCCTTCATTCAGCGGTCCATATTAATCACCTATACATGCAAATGAGCGCAAGCTGAATTCAACTCTAATTCACATATTTTAAAAGAGATCAGACCTCGGACTACGAAAATTGACATATATCTTAAGATATAGAGCTAACAACAAGAGTTCAGGAATTATCGCGGGTTTCAGGCAAACAACGTACGTAATCTCCCTTTCATTAAATGGATGATAATCAACCAATTAGCGGCATATTCTCCGATATGAAAATGAAACGAATGGTTATTTTTTAACCGGAAGTCGTTTCTTGAAGTGTGCTTTGAATGAAGTGATCGATGGCCCGTTGACGTTCCAGGGAGTCTTGGAATTGCATCCCGGGTAACGCACTCCAGCGCGAGTGTTTGCGTGCCTGTTTTACTAATATCTGAAATGCCTGATCGGGGAATTGATCGGTAAGTTCTGTATTTGAAATCGGCTCCACCGCAGCATGCCCTCGGCGTTGAAGTGCTTTGATTAAGCCTAATTGTCGCTTTGCAAGCAACTCCAGTACCGGTGTTTCAATGCGTATAACTACAAAACCTTGCAATTTATTCTGAATGGGTTGCCCATAGCGCTGCCATCCTTGCCAGATCCCCCCTGCAGCTGCACCAATCAAGGTTCCTGCGCCGAGAGAAAAGCCTCCAGTCATTATATCTATACCAGCTCCCGCAGTACCGCCCGCGACAATACCCTTGCTCGCTTCAATGCCAAATTCTTTCAATGAATCAGGATGAAACAAATCATCTTCCCATTGCCCTGCCCGCACAGGTACTTCTGCTAATCGCGCATCGTCGTGGCGAAAACCATAGATTTGAAGCACGTGACGTAAACAGCTTTGTTCGTGACGCACAACCCGTCTTTGTAATTCGATGGTTGCACGCTCTACGTCCGCTGCATGGGCACTATTGACTTGTTTTTGCGCAGCCGCAACATCGATAATCAATTCTGCAAGCCAGCGCAACGCCGCAAACTGACGTTGCTCACGTTCCTGCTGCCGTTCTTGGGTTAAAACCTTCAGCGCCACGCGCGCTTGTGGGAGTACAGCTACAAGGTGATCATACAATTGCGCTTCCCCATGCTCAGGGGGTGATACTGTATCGAATGCTACCCAGCCATGCAGGTTGACCTGTGCAAATGCAGTTTGCCACGCTTCCGTATTGTGCGCAGCGGCGGCAGTGAAATTGAGCACTGGCACAATCGGACGTCCGCACAATCGAAGCACGGCTAATTCATCTAAATATTTATTCAGTACAGGATCGCGCACGTCCACTACGTAGAATGCTGCGTCACTGACCAGCAGTTGGCGCAACACTTTTGCCTCTTGTTCAAATTCTTCGGAAGCTTGTGGACTGTCCAAGAACTGTTTGATCCGATTTGGACCATCATGTTTGCTCACTCCTCGGCTGTGTTCTTCTAACCACGCAAATAATCCAATTCCATCTTCGAGCCCAGGTGTATCAAACAACGTAATAAGGGGCTTACCCTGACTACTAATAGTAGCCGCACGCACATCGCGCGTTGTTGCAGGCCGATCGGAGATATGCCCAAAACCCACATCTTGCAGTAAGGTACGCAGAAGCGATGTTTTCCCTGTATTGGTGTGCCCCACCACAGCAATCTGCAGCGGACGCTCCTGCTGGTAATTACTCATCATTCATTTCCTCGAATGGAATATTGCTCTCTTCCAAGGTGTCGCGCCAGGCTTGAATTCTTTCTGGCGATCGGTCTTGTAACAGCAAGGTTACATGCATTGCTGTTACCTTGGCGATATCCGTGAGCGTTCGCACGCTGCCTCGATCTGGTGTCAGTGCCGTGTCGATACGAACACAAACATGCTTCGCAGATATAGCCTCGATGTGTTTAAGAAACCCCTGTTTGCTTTCGTGGCTATCGATTACGCCCCAGTAATTTGAGCGTTGCTGAAGTTTATCGGCGGCACGTGCATGATCTAAAGATGCAATCAGATCCACGTTACTCTGAGGGACATTTCCGTCGGCTATTGGATGAGCAATATGATCAGGCGCGGGATCGACGACCATTTCTTCGTTTCGACGTAGGCGCTGTAACAAATGGCTTAAACCAACACGTTGCGGATCCGTGCGCAATGCACGGGCACGCTTTATCAACAGCCAGCGACTTGCGAACCACAGCAACAACCGCGGTAATACGCCATACAAAGCGATGACGAGTAATAACCAAATGCCAATCGCTTGCCGCCCAGTTATCGCCTCACCGTCGCTAAACTCAGGTGTTGCAAACCCTAACTTCTCAGGTAAATAGGCAAATATAGCCAACATCAGTTGTTGTACATCCGCAGACAGAATGGTGGTTTCCCAGTGAAAGCTGTAACCCCTAGAGATCAGCAATACATAGGTTGAAATGAAAAGCCCTAGGGTAAATAGAAGCCACACACCATGGGTGAAACGACTAAAGAATAGGAAGCTCATTCGCCCGTAGCCCAAGACATGAACAAAGCTTTCGCTCACCACAGCGATGGGTTTATCCCGCTTCAACCATGTGCCTACCTGAAATAGCCAGCTCCCAACGCCGATACCCTGATTGGACCGTCCCCGCAGATGCCGTAATCCAGCGATCAACCAAAACAGCAACATAAGCCAGTTCAAACCGAGCATTAAAATAATCAGCGAAAATAAGTTAACCGACGTATTGGCCAGCAAGCGACTCGCTAAACCTATCCCAGCCAGGAACATAACGAGCATGAGCAACAGAGTAAACCCGCGCAGGGCCGCAAACATTCGTTCAATGAGCAAAGGATAGCCGAGGCGTTGTGCAAGTACACGGGCGCGCTCATCGATCTGCTGATAAACCTGCGGCTGCTGTTGTGCTTGCGCAATAGCATCTTCATCTTGTAATGCGGCTTCGCCGCGCTCATTGGCACGAAGTTCGTGCAATCGTATCACTTCGGTGGTTAAAACACTGCGCAGGCTTGGCATGGCCTCAAACTGTTGCATTCGTATTCCTTCTCAAGTGCTCAAGGCGGGCTATCACAGCATAACCTTAAGTTCCCTGATTCAATTTATTTATATAAATTATCACTGCTCGACAGATTTAACCATGTGCAACCACGCACAACGAAAAAAGCCCGCATCAGGTGATGCGGGCTTTTCGAATTTGGCGGAGAGGGAGGGATTCGAACCCCCGGTAGGGATGAACCTACGCCTGATTTCAAGTCAGGTGCATTAAACCGAGCTCTGCCACCTCTCCAAATTGTTTTTGCGTGTTCTTCTGAAGAACGAGGCGAATGATAAAGATCGGAATTCACCTTGTAAAGCAAAAAATGTAACAAATCGGTTTGTTTGCTGCAAAATTAGCCGTTCCAGGCCCGATAGATTATGGAATCATCGAATTTTATTGAAATAGCCCCCATACCCTGAGGTATAGTAGAACCATTATATAATTCAATACTCTAAGTTTTGCAGATACGCACATCTTTTGCTCTAAAAGTGTGTAGAATGCGGAGTAGAAAGTTAAACAACCGGAGAACGATAACGATGCATAACCCAACTGTACAAACAGCGCGTCGCGATACGAGCATTGAAGTCAATAAAGTATTGCGCAATACCTACTCACTGCTCGCCATGACATTGGCCTTCAGTGCGTTAGTTGCTGCCATGAGCGGAATGATGAACCTGCCCCACCCTGGGTTACTGATTACGTTAGTTGGTTTTTATGGTCTGCTTTTTGCTGTTCATAAAACTGCCAACAGTGCCATGGGTCTTGTTATGGTCTTCGCACTTACAGGCTTTATGGGCTACACCATCGGTCCAATTCTTAATATGGTTGTCGCTGCCGGTGGCTCCGACATCATTATGTTGGCCATGGGCGGAACCGCTGCAATCTTTTTTGCACTTTCCGCGTATATTTTAACTACGAAGAAAGATATGTCGTTCTTAGGCGGCATGATGGTTGCGGGTTTTGTGGTGATTGTAGTCGGCTTTATTGCCAACCTTTTCCTACAGTTACCTGCTTTCCACTTAGCCCTTAGCGCTCTTTTCATCCTGTTCTCTTCAGGCGCCATCTTGATGCAGACGAGTGCCATTGTGAATGGTGGTGAGCGGAATTACATCCTAGCCACAGTCACGTTATTCGTGTCGCTTTACAACATTTTCCTTAGCTTAATAAACTTGTTGATGGCCTTTGCTGGCGGCGACGACTAAGCAAAAGAACGATACACTATTGAAAAACGCCCCGTAGATGACTCTACGGGGCGTTTTTCGTTATACTCTCCCCATTGCCTTAGCTAATGTTTACACACTCAAGGAATGTCATGGCAGCAGCGCACTCCATTGTTCTAATGATTTACTCCGGTCCCGATTACTTTGAACCGGGGTTGCGTGCACTTGCGGATGCACGCCGACTTACCAAAGCAGGCAGTACCATTAGGCAAGTGTTTTTCTATGGCGCTGCCACACTCTATGGCAGCGCCCATATCGAATTTCCTTCGGGCCTCCCTAATCTGCAAGAAGAATGGCGTCAATTTTCTGCAGCTACTCAGTCGCCTTTAGTAATTTGCAGTACGGCTGGGGCACAGTATGGCGTTATTGCTGAACCAGCACCTGAGGGAAACCTTGCAGAAGGTTTCTTTGCCGGCGGTCTTGCTGAGTTTGTTGAACAACTTAGCAGCGCTGACCAACTTCTGCAGTATTAAGGGAAACGCTGATGAACACATTGATTTTCAATGAACGCCCCCAGCATCCCAGTGCTCGCCATGGCCTTGATATGCTATTAATGATGGTGAGTTTAGAACAACCCGCCAATGCGCTTTTTGTAGGCGACGGGGTATGGCAATTAGTGGCACCGGTAAATGCGCCCGATCCCTTAAAGAAAATCGCGTTGTTAAATGAAGTATTTGAGTTTGAGAACTTCTTTACCACCGAGGATTCGCTGCAAAATGCCGGCTTAGGAATTAATCATCTGCGCATTCCCGTTACCGTTTTATCTGCTGCGGAGGTCGACATCTTATTGCATAAGCGCAGCACCCATCGGATTAGTTTTGGCCGTGCGCCCCATCAACATGATGTGTCACCATGATTGAATTTAATGGACAGCAGTACGCTACCGACAAGCATAACTACTTATTGCATCTGGATGATTGGAGTCCGGAACTAGCAGCGTATATTGCGGAGTTAGAAGGGATCACGATGACACCTGCCCATTGGGAAGTGGTGCATTTTGTACGGGCGTTTTATAAGACATACGACACGAGTCCAGCCATGCGGGTATTAGTGAAGGCTGTGGGGAAGTCATTGGGGGAAGATAAAGGGAACAGCCGCTATTTATACAAACTATTCCCTAAAGGCCCGGCAAAGCAAGCAACACGCATCGCAGGCTTACCTAAGCCTGCGAAATGTATTTAGGATGTCTCAATCAACAACCGATAGTTACGATGCAGTCGCCGTAATAACTTCAAGACCACCCATATACTTACGTAATACCTCTGGCACTATTACCGAACCATCCGCCTGCTGATAGTTCTCAAGAATCGCGACCAGTGTACGCCCAACCGCTAACCCAGAGCCATTTAGGGTGTGCAGTAACTCAGGCTTCTTCGCTCCCTTGCGACGGAAACGCGCCTGCATACGGCGGGCTTGGAAATCGCCCATATTGGAACAAGAACTTATTTCTCGGTAGGTATTTTGGGCCGGCAACCATACTTCTAGGTCGTAGGTTTTACAAGCACCAAAGCCCATATCACCGGTACACAATAATACTTTGCGATAAGGTAACTTCAATAGTTGCAGTACTTTCTCCGCATGGCCTGTAAGGGCTTCTAAGGCCGCCATGGAATCTTCTGGCTTCACTAATTGAACCAATTCCACCTTATCGAACTGATGCTGGCGGATGAGACCGCGGGTATCCCGTCCATGGGAACCGGCCTCGCTGCGAAAACACGGCGTAAATGCCGTGAGTTTAACTGGCAACTCAGCCTCATCTAAGATCTCATCCCTGGCAAGATTGGTCAGTGGTACTTCTGCCGTAGGAATGAGGGACAATGCTACGGCATCCTGGCTTTCGCCTTCCACATGGAATAAATCTTTACCAAATTTGGGTAACTGCCCTGTTCCAAACAAACTATCGTGATTCACCAAATACGGCACATAGGTTTCTGAATAGCCGTGTTCATCCGTATGTAAATCCAGCATAAACTGGGCAATTGCACGATTAAGACGTGCCACGCCCCCTTTCATCACCACAAAACGAGCGCCGGTTAGCTTTGCAGCAGCCTCAAAATCTAACCCATTATTCAGGCCTGCAGCGACATCCACGTGATCTTTTGCATCAAAATCAAACTGTGGGGGTTCGCCAACGCGACTGATTTCTAGGTTTTCGTTTTCGTCAGCACCGTCGGGAACACTTGTATCTGGAATATTTGGAATACCAGCAATCACGTTTTGCAAGTCAGCTTGGATCTGCGCAAGCTCCTGCTTGGCCATTTCAAGCTGGTCTCCTAAATCACCAACTTCCGCCAACAGAGGCGCGATATCTTCGCCGCGAGCTTTCGCCTGGCCGATGGACTTTGAGCGAGAGTTCCGTTCACTTTGCAGTGTCTCCGTGCGTACTTGCACGTCTTTGCGCTTCGACTCTAACGCATTTAAGGCATCAACATCGAGCTGAAACCCACGTCTCTGCAGCTGTGCGGCTGTTTCTTCAATCCCTTCACGAAAATGTTTCGCGTCTAACATGAACGACTCTCTTCTCTTTAGTGACAACGGTAATAAACAGGTTATTCTGGGTTTGGTTGGCGCCAGGTGATTGCTAAAATAAAACCAAGGCTTGCGGCAAGTAAACCGCCTCCAAGGTGCGCGACTACGCTAGTCATCACCAATAGGTGATTGGATATTCCATATGTGTACTCTTGCCACGACCAAAGATGCACAAGCTCATAAGTAAATGCAGAAAACGTGGTAAATGAGCCAAAAAAGCCTGTGCCCATAAAGATTAACCAAGTTTCACGACTATATTGCGAGCGACGGGATTGGGTGGCGTACAGACCGACGATAAGGCCTAAACCAAAACTCCCTACTATGTTAACGATCAGCGTCGCAAAAGGGAAATCTCCTTGCATGTCGATCCCAGTAAAATCAAAACCATTACCATGCATCCAACTGGCGATCATCACCCGACATACCGCTCCTAAAGCGCCGCCGAGCATAACCGCAGCAGAGAATACGAGAAATCGACGCCATGCACTAGCCATATACAACAAAGCCTCCGAGGATATAGCCGAGAATCAAGCCCATTACCGAGCCTAATACGCTACCGAGCATATAGGCTAACGCCCGTAACCAGTGATTTGGAAGCATGCCACGTAGCTCAACGGCAAAGGCAGAAAAGGTCGTAAAGCCACCGACAAAGCCAAGTTCAATCATGGCGTACGCAGGTAACCCGGAGTCTTCAGGCCCACAAGGCATGTGCTGATAATAACTCACGATCACCCAGCCAACACCCAGTATTAGACTACCCAGAATATTTACCGAAAGCGTGGCTGGAATTGAACTCCCCCAACGCCAAGCACTTAATCGAGTCAGCCAAAACCGCAACAAGGCGCCAAAGGCACCACCAATCGCCACAAGAAGCCATAGCGTGAGCAAACTCATGGCTTAACCCACCGGTGCCAGGAACTAGCCTCATCCAAGTCGTTTAAGCGTTCCAGCTTTTCTTTGATTTTAGTCTCTAGTCCCCGTTCCGCCGGCACATAGTAGCGTTCATTTGCCAATTCTTCCGGTAAATAAGATTCACCTGCCACATACGCATTGGGGTAGTTATGGGCATACTGATATTCCGCGCCAAAGCCTTCGCTCTTGTGCACCTTTGTGGGCGCATTGCGTAAATGTTCGGGCACAGGATAAGAAGGTCCTTCTTTGGCTAAAGTCAGCATCTGGTTAAATGCGCTATACACTGCGTTGCTTTTCGCGGCACAGGCGCAGTAAATAGTGGCTTGTGCAATAGCCCGTTCGCCTTCAGCCGGACCAACCCGCTGGAAGGTATCCCAAGCATTAAGCGCAATTTCCAGTGCTCGAGGATCCGCGTTACCAATGTCTTCCGATGCGATTGCCAGTAAGCGACGGGCTACAATTAAGGGATCACCACCACCAGCGAGAATACGACAATACCAATAGAGTGCCCCATCCGGCGATGACCCCCGAACAGATTTATGAAATGCAGATAGTAAGTCGTAATAGAGATCACCTTGGCGGTCAAAGGCAGCGCCCTTCTCCCCGACAATCTCAGCCAAACGGGCTGCATCTAAAGGTTCTTCAGGAAGCGCGAAGTCGGCGGCGATTTCTAGATAATTAAGCAATCGACGCGCATCACCGCCGGCACTACGTAACAAATAAGCTTCAGCGTCCTCGGTGAAGGTCAACCCGCGATCAGCAAGCCCGCGTTCTGAATCATTCAGCGCCTGTCGCATGATCTGCGCCAGTTCGTTGTCATTTAACGTGGTTAACCGGTATACCCTTGCACGACTGAGCAATGCATTATTGAGGGCGAAGCCAGGATTCTCTGTGGTAGCTCCCACAAACAAAATCGTTCCGTCTTCGATATAGGGTAAAAATGCATCTTGTTGGCTTTTGTTAAAACGGTGTACTTCATCGACAAAAAGTAACGTGCGCTGAACCGCGCGGCGCTTTTTCGCATCGTCGATGGCCGCCCGTATATCTTTTACCCCAGAGGTCACTGCAGATAGTCTGCTTACATAGGCATCGGCGGCGGTGGCAAATAACTCGGCGAGGGTCGTTTTCCCTGTCCCTGGTGGACCCCAGAGAATCATGGAATGTAATTGCCCCTGCTCCACTGCAACGCGCAAGGGTTTATTGGCACCAAGAATATGACTTTGTCCGATATATTCATCAATGGTACGCGGCCGCATGCGGGCCGCCAAAGGCATGGTGGTCAGCGCAGGGGGATCGTCACTCATAAAGTCAATTTGTCGCACCGTTTATTGTTAATCTCGCTGATCGTCGATATCGGTTCCATCAGGAATCGTGAAGAGAAACGCTTGGGCTGGCAGCGGTTGGTTCTTTTGCATATCTTGTAAGCTAAACACGCTACGCTGACCATGACCGTCTTCAAGAATGAGTTTATACAGCATGTTCGTATCTTCTGGGCGATCGCTCACTGCATCTAAAAACGCTAAATGTAAGGTGCTCCCCATCCCCGCTGCCGCATCTGGATGTTCCTCCACCGTCCATAGCTTTTCGCCATCATAACTCACGTTAAAGGCATCCCAGTTCGCTTGTTCGGCATCTAGTAATAAGAGCAACGGGTTTGCCTGCATCGCTTCTGATTGATGAAATAAGGTGACTTGCTCGATAAATGGGTTGTGGTACCACAGAGTTTCACCGTCTGCCACTAAGGTGGATTCGTCAGGAGCATCCGTTACCCAACGTAGCTTCGCTGGACGTTCCAGATAGAAATGTCCGGTTCCCTCTTGAATAAGGTCTTCGCCGTCATACACTTCTTGAATAAACTCACCTTGGAAGGTGACCAGATCAGCCAACTTTGCTTGTAAAGCACGTTTAGGCTCAGTGGTCGCGATATCCGCTGCGACACTTTGCATCGCCATAACGGCCGGTAAGGCCATACACAAAAGTACGCGGGTATAATTCAATTTGCCGATGTACGTCATAAATCCCTCGGTGGTTTCGGTGCGATCACTTCGCGGGCGCCATTATGCCCCGCAGCAGATACGACACCGGAATGTTCCATTTGTTCGACAATGCGGGCAGCGCGATTATAGCCAATACGGAATTTTCGCTGCACACTAGATACAGATACACGACGGGTTTCTGTTACAAAGGCTACGGCTTCATCATACAAGGGGTCGGACTCGCCATCAGGGTCACCAGATTCACCCGGTAACAGCCCCTCTTCACCTTGGTCACCACTGAGAATTTCTTCGATATAATTAGGCCGGCCTCGTGCTTTCCAGTCGCCGACCACCGCATGTACCTCATGGTCATCCACAAAGGCACCATGAATCCGCACAGGTACACCGGAACCCGGTGGCATATAGAGCATGTCACCCTGCCCGAGTAAGTGTTCAGCGCCGCTCTGATCAAGAATGGTCCGAGAATCGATTTTCGACGATACTTGGAATGAGATGCGGGTTGGGATGTTGGCTTTAATCAACCCCGTAATCACGTCTACCGAGGGTCGCTGGGTCGCAAGAATTAAATGAATCCCGGCGGCTCGCGCTTTTTGCGCAATACGCGCAATCAACTCTTCGACTTTCTTACCTACAATCATCATCATGTCGGCAAGTTCATCGACCACGACAACGATATACGGCAGCTTCTCAAGTTCAGGAGGGAATTCATCCATACTATCGCCAGGCTTCCAAATCGGATCTTTTAGGGGTTCCCCGCTCTCTGCTGCTTCCGCCACTTTCTGGTTATAACCTTTAAGGTTACGCACGCCAAGGGCCGACATCAGTTTATAGCGACGTTCCATTTCACCGACACACCATCGCAAGGCATTCGCTGCATCTTTCATGTCGGTGACAACTTCCGTAAGTAGATGCGGTATGCCGTCGTAAACCGACAGTTCCAGCATCTTCGGATCAATCATAATCATGCGCACGTCTTCAGGCTGCGATTTATACAGCATACTGAGAATCATCACGTTGATTCCCACTGATTTACCTGAGCCCGTGGTTCCCGCCACGAGCAAATGCGGCATTTTTGCTAAATCAACGGTCACTGGCTTACCAGCAATGTCCTTGCCCAATACCATCGATAACGGAGAGCCTGATTTTGCGAAACTTTCACTTTCTAACACTTCGCTAAGACGCACAATTTCGCGGTTCTTATTGGGAAGCTCAAGTCCTACGTAGGATTTACCTGGAATTACCTCCACGACGCGCACAGCAATGGCCGAAAGCGAACGCGCAATATCCTTCGATAGATTGGAAATCTTACTCACTTTCACACCCGGCGCTAAATCCAATTCAAAACGGGTAACCACAGGGCCAGGCTGAACCCCGGCAACCTGTACATCTACACCAAAGTCTTTTAAAACCGATTCTACCGTTCGGCTTACCTGGTCCAATTCTTCCTGACTAATCGGGTTACTGGTGCGATTCGCGCGATCGAGCAGTCCGATCGATGGTAGTTCTGAGACCCATTCCGGGCGTCCTTCGGCAGATAAGGTTGCTGGCTTCTTGGCAAATTGTTTTGGTTTCGCCACAGCTGGTTTCGTTTTTGAGGGTTGATCCGGCGTAAACGGAAGATCGTCATCATCGAGATCTTCCCATAATGTGTCTTCGTCAATCTCGGGCTCTGTACGGGTTGAGATAGACGGTAAGTCATCCGGTTCAGATTGCATCGGCTCACGCCCTAATGGCAGCTCATCCCAGTCATCCACGTCGTCGGTGGCTTCCGAGCGCTCAGCTCTCCCCGCTTTGCTTTTACCCAAAAAGAATAGGCCAGCAATACCGCTTCCCATGCGCGCCCAAATACTGGGGTTTGCGTTGCGACCATCCGTATCAGTGTCGCTGTGATCATCGAAGGCGTCTTCGGCATTCGACTTTGCCGAGGTAATTTGTTTCTGCTTGGTCTTAGACGGCGACTTCTTTGTTTTGCTCTCGGAGTCTAAACCAGAAAACCAACCTTTAATGGTCATATAGAACCAAGTGATCGTTGCAATCGTATAGGCACCGATGCGATCAATCAGCACAAACCAGGATAATCCAGTGACTAAGGTGATTCCGGTAAGTACAAAAGTGAGTAAAATTAAGGTAGTACCCACGAGGCTAAAATAAGGCAGCATGGCACCGGTAATAACATCACCAACTAAGCCCCCAGCAGAGTAATACTCAACCTCCGCTAAATTGAGCGTGGCAAGCCCTGTGGTTCCTGCCAGAAACAGTAATATACCGATAAGTCGAAGCCCCAAACTCAAATAATCGAGGCTTAAAAGTTGTCGTGGTCGGTGAAACATGACATAGCCAAAGCCGGCGACAACAAATGGCATGCTATACGCCATAATCCCCAGCGCAAACAACAAAATATCTGCAAACCAAGCGCCAATTGCGCCGGCTGCATTTTCAATATCTTGGGTATGGCCCGTTTGAGACCAACCGGGATCTGCCGGACTATGCGTCAGTAATGCGGTCAGCAAGAAAATTGCTAATGCGCCGCATAGAATCAGACCGGTTTCCAGTAATCGCTGTACGCCTGTCATAATGCTCCGTTGTTTGTTGTTATCTGCAAACTGACTGGGGGATGTATCTCTATATCTAGCGTGATACGCGTTGCTTTATCGTATGTCCTTACACATTTTTATTGGTTCAGGGCAACAATGTAACTGAATTTCCGTGAATTTTACGCTCACCGCTCACTGTGCCAGATATCACCTAACTGATTGTAACCAATTTACCAGTGAATTCAGCCTTTAATCACCACTTTATTTTCTTGTTTTACTGCTTCCATAACCACATAGGTGCGCGATTCATTCACGCCCGGCATATTTAATAAGGTTTCTCCGAGCAATTTTCGATACGCTGCCATATCTGCTACGCGGGCTTTCAGCAGAAAATCAAAATCGCCCGAGACCAAGTGACATTCGAGAATCTCTTCGGTTTTGCGCGCCGCATCACTGAACTCGGCAAATACATCAGAAGAGGTCTTACTCAACGTAATCTCGACAAACACCAATAACGGGGTTCCTAGTTTATCCGGGTCTATTCGCGCGTTGTAACCAAGAATCACGCCGTCACGTTCAAGCTTACGCACGCGCTCTAAACAGGGTGTTGGACTCAGGCCTACCTCGCGCGCCAAAGCAACATTCGATATACGCCCTCGCTCTTGCAGGATGCGCAAAATCTTACGATCAATCCTATCAATAGTGACTTTATCTTTACTCATTTAACCAGCCAGTTTTTCCCACTAATAATAAGTAGTATTTTAGCATATAAAACTTATTTTTACGTTAAAAAAAGTAAGTCACGCCAGTTCGCCCTGCGTTATACTTTGCCCAAATTTTACGAGGGTCCCGGTGGTTGCAAGCGTTGCACTGCCCGACCCATTTATACAGCTCAAGAGGCACTTTGCTATGTTGATTGGTGTACCTAAAGAAATTAAAAACCATGAATACCGTATCGGCTTATCACCTGCGGCAGTCCGTGAATATGTGGAACACGGCCATGACGTGATGATCCAGCGCGATGGCGGCGTGTCCATCGGGTTTACCAATGAAGATTACGAAGCTGCCGGTGCGCGCATTGTCGACACGCCAGAAGAAATCTTTGCTAAAGCCGATATGATTGTGAAGGTGAAAGAGCCGCAGCCGAACGAATGCAAAATGCTCCGTGAAGGCCAAATTCTGTATACCTACCTTCATCTCGCCCCAGATCCAGAGCAAACCCGGTTATTAGCGGAAGCGGGTGTCACCGCCATTGCCTACGAAACCGTGACCGATAATCGTGGCGGCTTACCGTTGCTCGCTCCTATGAGTGAAGTGGCGGGTCGCATGTCGATTCAAGCAGGCGCTCATCACTTAGAAAAAGCCCATGGCGGTTCCGGAACCCTACTCGGTGGCGTGCCTGGTGTAGCCCCAGGCAAAGTACTTATCATTGGTGGTGGCGTTGTAGGTACCCAAGCAGCGAAAATGGCGATCGGTATGGGCGCCGATGTCACCATTCTTGATCGTTCATTGCCGCGCTTGCGCGAACTAGACGATATTTTTGGTGGTCGTGTCAAAACTGTGTACTCCACGGTAGACGCCATCGAATTATATTCACGTGAAGCCGATCTTGTGGTCGGTGCGGTATTGATTCCTGGTGCTGCGGCACCGAAACTACTGACCCGCGAGCATATTAAAAATATGAAGCCTGGTTCAGTACTGGTCGATGTTGCCATCGATCAAGGCGGCTGCTTTGAAACCTCAAAAGCAACAACGCATCAAGATCCAACCTACATCGTTGATGACGTAGTTCATTATTGTGTAGCAAACATGCCTGGTGGCGTTGCTCGTACTTCAACCATTGCACTTAATAATGCGACCCTACCCCATGGTTTAGCATTGGCTAATAAAGGCTTGGCAGCACTTGAGCATGACGCAAACCTACGCAATGGTTTGAATATGCACAAAGGCTACATTACCTATAAAGCGATTCACGATGATTTAGGTGCAAAACTAAATCTTGAGTACTTAGAGCCGCTCTCTGCTATTAAAATCTAGGTTAATTAAAGAGCCGACGTCAGTCGGCTCTTTACGCATTTGTAACAACTCCCTACAATAGCGGTCCTTATCTCTTCTTAAAATTATTGCCTGTGCAGTAAGCAGGCCAGCAAACATCGGAGTCGTTGTTCCATGGCTGAAGTAAAGCATTGTAAACTCTTAATTCTCGGTTCAGGCCCTGCCGGCTACACCGCCGCGGTCTACGCTGCCCGAGCCAACCTTGATCCGGTATTGGTCACTGGTATGCAACAAGGCGGTCAATTAACCACGACCACAGACGTTGAAAACTGGCCGGGTGACCCTGAAGGCTTAACGGGCCCAGATTTAATGGTACGCATGCAACAACACGCCGAGCGTTTCAATACCGAAATCTTGTTTGACCATATTCACACGGTTGAGCTATCTGAGCGCCCCTTCCGCTTAAAAGGTGAGAAAGAATACACCTGTGATGCGCTAATTATCGCAACTGGTGCCTCTGCTAAATATTTGGGATTACCTTCGGAAGACGCATTTAAAGGCAAAGGCGTAAGCGCCTGTGCCACCTGCGACGGCTTTTTCTACCGTGGTCAGAAAGTATGTGTGGTCGGTGGCGGAAACACCGCAGTGGAAGAAGCCTTATATCTTTCTAATATCGCAGAAGAAGTACACGTTATTCACCGTCGCGATACCTTCCGAGCGGAAAAGATCTTAATCGATCGTATGATGAAGAAAGCTGAAGAAGGCAAAATTAAGTTACACCTGCACAAAACCCTCGATGAAGTGCTTGGAGACAATATGGGTGTCACTGGCATTCGTATTAAAGATGCACGCGACGGCAGCACCGACGAACTTGAACTGCAAGGTGTGTTTATTGCTATCGGTCATCAGCCCAACACTCAGATGTTTGAAGGCCAACTAAGTATGGAGAACGGATACATCAAAGTACAAACCGGCTCCAACGGAAATGCCACACAAACCTCTATCCCAGGCGTTTTTGCCGCAGGTGATGTGAGCGACCATATCTACCGACAAGCAATTACGTCGGCGGGTACCGGCTGTATGGCTGCCCTTGATGCGGAACGCTTCTTGGATGCGATAGCCAAGTAACTACCCAATGGCCTGCCTCGCAGGCCATTTTTTATTGAGCGACGCCATGAACCTCACCGGCATTCCTGAAGTCAGCAAAGACCCATCCGCGCCATTTCCTGCGCCGTCCGCCGCCGGTGATCGCCATGGTGGCTTAATTGCATGGGGTGGATGTCTCTCCACACAACGCTTGGTCAATGCCTATCGACATGGCATCTTTCCTTGGTTCTCCGAAGGGGACCCGATCCTTTGGTGGAACCCTATGGTCCGGGCTGTGCTGTTCCCTGATCAAATATACTGCAACCGCAGCCTGCGCAAATTTATAAAGAAATGCGATTATCGCATCTCCTTAAATCAGAACTTTAACGAAGTGATCGAGCAATGCGCCCATGCACCTCGAGGTCCCAATAATGGTACCTGGATTACCCAAGAGATGTGTGACGCCTACAAGGAACTTCATCAACACGGCAGCGCACACTCTGTAGAAGTCTGGCATCACGATCAACTGATAGGTGGCCTTTACGGGATTCAAGTAGGAAGTGTTTTTGCGGGGGAAAGTATGTTTTCCATCAAGCCCAACGCCTCAAAAATAGCGTTACTTGCCCTTGCCCAGGATTTGATTGGTCATGGACTGCGCTTGATTGATTGCCAAATCATGAATGATCATTTAGAAAATTTAGGTGCCATACTGGTACATCGAGATGATTATTTAGATTATTTACAGCAAGATTCGGTGCAAATTCCGGCCCATATTTGGCAATCACGTGAATTGAATTTTCTAGATGTTGGCAATCCTTGTTAAAAAGCGGTAAAATCCCCGCGCTTTAGAATTAGCCAGACCAAAAAAGACAGAGGACTTAATGGCGAAAGAAGATAGCATTGAAATGCAGGGAACGATCCTTGAAACCCTGCCAAACACCATGTTCCGCGTTGAACTTGAAAACGGGCACGTGGTTACTGCGCATATTTCTGGAAAAATGCGTAAAAACTACATTCGAATTCTGACCGGCGATAAAGTGACCGTTCAGCTGACTCCTTACGATTTAAGCAAGGGTCGTATCGTATTCCGCTCGCGCTAAACGAGCCTACAGCGCTTGTCATTTATGGCAGACGGTTGCACAAACATTAGCACTCTCTAAGCGCTAGTACTCACGCAACCCATAGCACGAATTACAAAATAAAAGCCCAGCTCTGTTGAGCTGGGCTTTTTGCGTATGTATCGATTACCGTGGGCCGCATGGACAACACTTAGGTAATGGCTTCGCTCGCATTGTCGTAAACAAATGTAAGTTCATCACCTTGTTCATTGAGCTGAGCACGCACATTTCCGCCCTGACTTAATTTACCAAACAAAATTTCATTGGCGAGTGGCTTTTTCAAATGCTCTTGAATAATCCGTGTCATTGGACGTGCGCCCATGGATCGGTCGTAGCCTTTCTCAGCGAGCCACTCAAGCGCACTCTTCTCAACTTCTAGTGACACACCCTTCTTATCCAGTTGTGCCTGCAATTCGCAGATAAATTTATCCACAACTTGCATAATAATCTCAGTATTCAGGTGGTTGAACCAAATGATACCATCGAGGCGATTACGAAATTCTGGCGTGAAAATCTTATTGATCTCCGACAGCGCATCGAACTTGTGATCTTGCTCTTGGAAACCAATAGATTGACGTTCAGTTTCCCGCACACCGGCGTTAGTTGTCATCACCAACACGACATTACGGAAATCTGCTTTGCGTCCGTTATTATCGGTTAACGTCCCGTTATCCATGACTTGCAACAAGATATTAAAGATATCGCTATGAGCTTTCTCGATTTCATCAAGCAATACCACACTGTATGGGTGCTTAATCACTGCTTCTGTCAGTAAACCGCCCTGCTCGTATCCAACGTAGCCTGGAGGCGCACCGATCAGACGACTCACTGCGTGACGTTCCATGTACTCGGACATATCAAAACGAAGGAGCTCCACGCCCATGGCCTTCGCCAACTGCTGCGTAACTTCCGTTTTACCTACCCCAGTAGGTCCTGCAAATAAAAACGAGCCCACAGGTTGATGTTCGCCACCTAGTCCTGAGCGCGATAGTCGGATAGCAGATACCAAACTGTCGATGGCCGCATCCTGACCGAACACCACCATCTTCAAATTGCGATCCAACTGTTTGAGCATACTTTGGTCATTACGTGATACAGATTGCGCCGGAACTCGCGCAATTCGAGCGATAATGGCTTCGATATCCGCAACACCTACGGTTTTCTTCCGTTTTGAGGGCGGCAACAAACGCTGACTCGCACCGGCTTCATCCATGACATCAATCGCTTTATCCGGTAAGTGCCGCTCGTTAATATACTTTGCCGCTAACTCCGCAGCAGCCCGAATCGCCGGCTGGGTATAACGAATGCCGTGATGCTCTTCGTATTTTTCACGCAATCCCATAAGAATACGTGTGGTATCTTCCACCGTTGGCTCGGTTACATCTATTTTCTGGAACCGGCGAACCAGCGCACGATCCTTTTCAAAAATATTCTTAAACTCTTGATAAGTGGTGGACCCAATACATTTTAGGTCCCCGCTTGAAAGCAGCGGTTTTAAAAGATTAGAGGCGTCCATCACACCACCGGATGCAGCACCGGCACCCACGATGGTGTGAATTTCATCAATAAATAGAATTGCGTGAGGGTGTTTACTGACCTCCCGTAACAATGCTTTAAACCGTTTCTCAAAGTCGCCACGGTATTTGGTACCTGCAAGTAACCCGCCCATATCCAGACTGAAAATCACCGCATCAGCGATAACTTGTGGTACTTCATTTTTCACAATGCGATAGGCTAAGCCTTCGGCAATCGCTGTCTTTCCAACCCCCGCCTCACCCACCAAAAGCGGGTTGTTCTTGCGACGTCGACAGAGCACTTGCACACAGCGTTCCAATTCTGCATCCCGGCCAATTAACGGGTCAATTTTACCTAGCTTGGCTCGCGCATTAAGATTCACGCAGAACCGCGCAAGATAACTTGCTTCCTGATCGTCCCCCTCACCTTCTGGATTTTCGGCAGGCTGGGCTTTTTCTTCCTCAACTCTGGAGATGCCATGAGAAATGAAATTCACTACATCAAGTCGCGTCACTTCATGTTTATTCAGCAAGTACACCGCTTGCGATTCTTGTTCGCTAAAAATGGCCACTAATACATTAGCCCCAGTCACTTCGGAATTACCCGAAGACTGCACATGAAATACAGCACGCTGCAACACACGCTGAAAACCGAGGGTTGGCTGGGTATCACTATGCTCATCGACATCGAACTTGGGGGTACTGCGCTCGATATAATTCACTAACTCGTCTTTCAACGAGGCGAACTTCACACCACAGGCTCGCAACGCTTCTGCGGCTTCCGGGTTATCTAATAAGGCGACCAGCAGGTGTTCTACGGTCATGAGTTCATGCTGACGCTCGCGGGCAAGGCGAAACGCATCATTTAATGAAATCTCGAGTGCTTTGTTCAGCATACAACTCTCCTTACTTCACAAATCATGCTTGCTCCATAGTACAGAGCAGCGGATGCTGGTGTTCGCGGGCGTATTGATTGACCTGAACCACCTTTGTTTCTGCAATTTCTGCAGAGTATATTCCACATACGGCTTTTCCTTGCTCATGGACCTGCAACATAACATTTGTTGCCTTTTCTTGGTCGAGACGGAAGAAGCGCACTAACACTTCAATTACAAAATCCATCGGTGTGTAATCGTCATTATTGAGCATCACCGAGTACATGCGCGGTGGCTGCAGATGAATGTCCGTCTCATCAGCGAGGTGGTGCTCAGGAATGGAGTCGCTGTACTTCGTCATAAACTCGTCGTGTACCTATTAACTATAGCCAGAATTCTAGCAAGTGGTAGCGCAAATTTTTGCAAATCTTCGCAACTACGTTAAAAAAATGTAATCAAATACTCGTTCGGCGCTTGACTATTTTTTAGTCTTATCTACAGTAAGAAATGGTTCCGCCCAAACCAAATTTCAAGGTCCAGTGGAATCGTCTGCGCCCCAACAATAATAACAGGCGCTCGAAAGACTAAAATAATATCTCACACGCAAGAAGGAAGTAGAAGTATGGCTACCGGTAAAGTCAAATGGTTCAATAACTCGAAAGGTTTTGGATTTATTGAGTCGACTGATCGGAGTGGTGACATTTTCGCGCACTATTCGACCATTCAAATGGAAGGCTATCGTACCTTAAAAGCAGGTCAAGAAGTCGACTTTGAGTTAGAAGAAGGCCCGAAAGGGTTGCATGCAACTCAGATTGTTCCTCACGTATCAGATCCTAAGTCGTAGCGACGGCTTACCGTTCTGCTTTGTCTTCCTTCTCGGTAGACAAATAAAAAAATGCCAGCAAACGCTGGCATTTTTTATGTCTATTAATCGTTGTGACCTAAATACCGGCGTAATTGATCCCGTAAATTCGGCGGTGTTCCTTTAATCGTTAAGGTATCTGTATCCGCATCATAGCTCACCCGCTGACCGAACATGGTTTGATCAAAGGCAACACTCAAGCCGCCGCCTTGCCCTTGGAATTTAATCAACTGACGCAAACTTGCGCGATCCGCGGGAAACTGTTCAGGAAGCTCTACCCCTTTATCTTGAGTAAATGCTTTTAACGACGGCGCACCTTTTTCGGTAAGGCGGCTTTCGAGCCCTTCCATACTCACGTGTTCGCCTTGCTGCCAACGCTCGCCGCAATAGTCATAGACTTCACGACGCATGGCGTGAGCACTTTCTTCTTCAAGCTCTGTTTCCTTCACCAAGGCTTGCACCGTATCCACTAAGTGACGGGTACTCGCTTTTGAATTCACTCGTTCTTTGCAACCGAGAAAATCGAGGAAAAACTCACTGACCTTGCGGCCTGCACGGCCTTTAATGAATGACACATAATAGCTATCACCCATCTTGGCTTGGTATTCGGTGAGATTAATTCGCGCTGCTAGCTGAATTTTTGTGATATCTAACTGAGCCGATTTATGCACGCTCAAATCCGGCTGAACCATGACACCCTCGCGTACGGGCAAAAAGCTTACCACGAGGAAACGGTCACCACTGTGCTCGTAATCCGAGAGCAGCAAAAACCCAGAATCTGTAAAAGCATACTTTGTCAGTTCTTCTTGCAGCAGGTTGGCCACTTCCTTTGAAAAATCTACAAACGACGTATTTTCGTGCAACCAATCATCCAATAGTTTCACAAAACGCGGTTCCGGGATTACGTCATCGCTATGGCTGCTGGTATCATCCTGTAACTCATCAATACCCACAAAACTGGCGTAGCCTTTGGCGGGTTTTGCATTGTATACCTGATTTAATTCCTGCAGTAAGGTGGTGACTTCCGCATCAACATTCAAGGCAGCGGGTGAAAACCGCAAGCCAAATTTACCGTCGGGATCTTGGTAGACATGATGAACAATACTGGCTGTAACCGTCAGATTCATGGGCCTCTCGCTATGCAACTATCTGATTTATGATAAACTGCGTTTAGTCTATCACGTTGCTAGAGAGAGCCGAATGCCAATCATTTCAAAATATGACGTTGCTCGCCAAGAACGCCTCATGGACGAGATCCTCGAGATTCTCGCCAAAGACGAAGCCCCGCGGGATTTAGCCCTGATGACATTAGGCAATGTCACCACCCATATCCTGAATGCGCACGTACCGGCAGAAAAACGTGAAGCGGTCGCCCGACAATTCGGGCAAATTCTGCTACAGTCAGTGACACATCAAGATTCCTGATGACTCTAACAATAAACACAGGCTTGGAATCACAACATCATGGGTAAAAATCAACATCGAGACCGCATCGCACGACTTGTCAGCTGGGGGCACTGGTTTACCTTTTGGAATATTATTCTGTGCCTACTCATCGGCTTGCTCTATGTTGAAACCGCATTGCCAGCGGAAACCTGGCCCGCTGCCGGTTATCTACTCATTAGTTGGTTAGGCCATTTTGCATTCCTGCCCTTTGTTATCTTTATCGTATTGCTCTTTCCGTTTTGCATATTACTTCCATTTTCACGCGTGCTGCGCGGCTATGCCGCAGTTATCGCAACCATTGGTGTATTTGCCCTGCTCTTTGATGTGGTATTTTTCCGCAGCTACGGCTTTCATCTAAACACCTATTCACTGGCACAGCTTGCTAGCGATGCAGAAAACTTATTGGCCGGCGGGAGTTTCCTCCTACTTGCTCTGATCATCTTTGCCTTTCTGTTCATTTTTGGCAGTCAGTTGGTATTAGCTAATATCAGTTGGAAACGCCTCGATAGCTTACAGAAAGGGCGTTACTCAAAACCGGTCATTGCCGTTTTTATTATGAGTTTCCTCGCCAGTCACAGCACCCATATTTGGGCCGACGCGGTGCTTTACACGCCCATTACCCAGCAAGATGATTTATTTCCATTATCCTATCCAACCACCGCAAAAACCCTCATGGCTCGACATGGTTGGATTACTGTAGAACGCTATCAGAGCCAGCGGGAGCGACTTACTGGAGACGAAACCCTAGCGGTTAACTATCCGCAGGCACCATTGTTGTGTGCTCGTGAAGCGCAACCCGGGCAAACCGTGATTATTGCCTTTGATCAGATCAGCCCAGAGTTGCGCATCCAGATTAATCAGCACATTCCTGAACTGACTGAGTTTACCGGTACCCATCTTGGTCATCGTGCACAAGAATCCGCCCTATTTAGCCTGCTCTATGGAATACCAGACCTATACAAAGAAAGCCTATTTGACCAGAACTTAAAGCCGGCGTATTGGCGTGTCATGGCCGACTACAACACACCTTTTGTGATGCAGCATAGCGAACACTATGATCGCTCTCATTTCCCTGAGTTTCTGCACGAACACCTGCAAAGCAGTCAGCAACTTAACCAGCAAGTGGATGGGGTGTTGGTACGCTTTGTCGCCGCCGACGATGCGGCAGACGTGATCGAGGAAGTGTTAGCCCTGCGGGAACAGCGGGATATTCGTATCCTCATTACCGGCTTGGTCAATGCCCATGTGCAACCCCTTGAGCTCAATGTCGCAGCGCCGGATCGGGTGCAAGTGCCGATGTGGACGTTTGGCATCCCGCTTGCCAACCGGGATCTCACCCACCTCGATGACATTATGCCGACGATACTGTCGTTTTATATGTCGTGCACCGACGAGTTTTCGGCCTTTACTATGGGTCGCAACATGCTCAGTAGCGAACGAGTTTACCCGCGCGCGCAAAGCATTCGGCCTTTTATCTACCTGTTTGAAGGGCATCAGCTCACTATCCTTGACCAAAATGGAGAATTACAACTCTATAATGACCGAGGTGAGTTAGTACCGGGAGGGGTTCCGGCTACGCCCGTATTTATCCAAGCATTGCGCGATTTGCAGCGATTTGGCAATCAAGTGGAGTAACGCCGAACCATATAGCTTAGCATTGCTTAAAAAAGAGCCAGTCGTGTGCTTTTCCCTGCTTTGCCACTTGCCATTTTTCTTCAACCGAGTAACATACGCGCTGCGGTCGGCGTGTGGCGCAGCTTGGTAGCGCACTGTCATGGGGTGTCAGGGGTCGCTGGTTCAAATCCAGTCACGCCGACCAATTAAAAACCTGTTTTATAACAGGTTTTTTTGTGCCTGGGGTTTATCCCCTATTTGACCGCCCCAATTCCGCCCCAATATACAGTGACCTATCTTCCTCTTCACTCGCAGCAGGATTTTAAGGCTGTCACGTTCGCTTGCTAACCAGCAATTCACGAAAAGATGCCACCACCTGTTCGACATCTCCAGCACTCACATCAAGATGCGTCACTAAGCGCATGCGCGCCGCATTAGGTACGAGAATTCCCCTCTCCTTGAGTGAGCGATGTACATTCGTGGCCTGATTCGGGTCACTAAAATTCAGGTACACCATATTGGTTTGTACCGGTTCCACCTGGATTCCCTCAATATCAGCGAGACCGAGAGCCAAGCGTTGCGCGTGCTCATGGTCTTGCTGCAGTCGTTCAACATGATGGTCTAGGGCAAAATCCATGGCCGCAGCAATGATACCAGCTTGGCGCATCCCGCCGCCGAGCATCTTGCGCCAGCGCCGCCCTTGTGCAATCAGAGCTTCAGAACCCACTAAGACCGAGCCTATGGGTGTACCCAAGCCTTTTGAAAAGCAAATGGAAACGGAATCCATCGGTGCACACAATGACGAAATCGCCTCACCAGTGGCTATATGGGCATTAAACAACCGTGCCCCGTCAAGATGCACCTGCAGCCCTTTTCGGTCTGCCAAGGCGCGTACAGACGCGGTATAGCCCGTTGGCATCACTTTGCCCGTATGGGTATTCTCTAACGCGATAAGCCGTGTTCTCGGAAAATGTGGATCCTTGGCTTTGATCTTGCTCTCCAGCGCCGCCAAGGCCACAGTACCATCCGTATCGATGGCGAGGGTCTGAGGTACGATCCCGCCAAGCACAGCAGCACCTCCGGCTTCGTAACGGTACGTATGGTACTCTTCACCAACAAGATATTCGTCGCCCCGCTGACAGTGGCTCAGCAAGGCGATCAGATTACTTTGCGTGCCGCTCGCGCATAACAACCCAGCCTCCTTCCCCGTAAGCTCTGCAACCCGCTGTTCTAGCGCGTTCACACTTGGGTCTTCCCCGTATACATCGTCACCGGTGGCGGCTTGCGCCATTGCTTTACGCATCTCAGGCGTAGGCTGCGTGACTGTATCGCTACGTAAATCAATCCGCTTCATCCGCGTCTCCTAAAAAAACGCCGGCATAGTTGCCGGCGTTGTTCGTATGTGGTTTTGGCAATTACCAAATTTTAACGCGAACTTCCTCATCGCGATACATTGGATCTCCTGCTTCTACACCATAGGCTTCGTAGAATTCAGGCATATTTGATAATGGTCCCAGCACGCGATATTTACCCGGTGAATGTGGGCCCACAATCACTTGACGACGCAGGGCTTCATCGCGGAATTTAATCCGCCAGATTTGGCCCCACCCGGCAAAGAACCGCTGTTCACCGGTAAAGCCATCAATCTCTGGCGCTTCATTTCCTTCCAAGGAGTTCCGATACGCACGCAGAGCCACATTCAAGCCACCGAGATCAGCAATGTTTTCACCCAACATCAGTGCGCCTTGCAAGTGCAGGTCATCAATCGGGTTAAAGGCATTGAACTGTTCAACCATTAGGTCGGCCCGAGCACGGAAGCGTTCTTCATCTACCGGGCTCCACCAGTCACGTAGATTTCCTTCACCATCAGAGCGACGTCCCTGATCATCAAAGCCATGTACGATCTCGTGGCCAATCACTGCACCGATAGCGCCATAATTCACAGCGTCATCTGCATCGACATTAAAGAACGGTGGCTGAAGAATTGCCGCGGGAAACACAATTTCGTTCATGGTTGCACGGTAATAGGCGTTCACGGTTTGTGGCGTCATACCCCAATCGGTAGGATCAACCTCTTGACCTAAACGTGCAATATTGCGGTCGTATTCACATGAAGCAGCGCGACGCATATTGCCAACTAAATCTGTGCTATCGATCGTGACGCAATCGTAATCACGCCATACTTCGGGATAACCAATTTTGGTATTAAAGGTCGCAAGTTTCGCATGCGCTTCTTGTTTGGTTTCTTCAGTCATCCAATCCAAGTCATCAATAGCTTCGCCAAAGGCAACCAGAATATTGTCGACCATTTCCGCCATCCGTACTTCGGCTTCTGGCTGATAGTGGCGCGCTACATACTCTTCCCCAACCATAAAGCCCAATACGCTCTCAACGGTGCTTACCGCTAAGCGTTCGCGGCTACGCTGTTCCTGCAAGCCTTGTAAAGTGCGTCCGTAGAAATCAAAACTGGCTGACGCAAACGCCTCTGGTAACATACTCGCCGCCGAACGCAGGGTATGGAAGCGTAAATAATCCTGCCACTCTTCCACTGAGATATCTTGATACATAGCCGCAAAGCTTGTGAGATATGCGGGCTGACGAACCACTACTTCGTCAATTTCTAAACCTGCGTGGGCGAACACCTGATCCCAAGCTAAACCTGGAGCAACCTCATTCAGTTCTGCAATAGTCAGCTTGTTGTATGTCGCTAAACGATCGCGGTTTTGTATGCGTGTCCAATGATGTTCAGCAATCGCCGTCTCTACTGCAAGAATGCGCTGTGCGGCTTCTTCACCGCCTTCCCATTCCGCCGCGTCCCACAAGGTCGCGATAAAATCGGTGTAGGCACTGCGGATCTGAGCATTTCGATCATCGCTGGCTAAATAGTATTCACGGTCTGGCAAACCCAAACCTGACTGGGAAATCGCTGTGATATGCTGGTCTGATTGCATTTGATCCTGGCCAACAAAAATAGCAAACGGGGTTCCCGCACGGTAGCGTTGTTGCTCGCCCCAGTAGCGAACTAGCTCATCGTGGCTGGAAAGGGCCGCGATGGTTTCGAAGTCAGCAGAAAGTGGTGATAAACCTAGAGACTCGATGCGCTCCTCATCCATATAAGAACGATACAAGTCGCCAATTTTTTGTTGATTCGAGCCTGCTTCCGCATCTACTGCAGCGAATTCCTGCACAATGGCTTGTACATGCTCTTCCGCTGCTTCACGCAGTTCATCAAAACTGCCCCAACGTGCACGATCACTTGGGATTTCGGTATTTGCTAACCAACCACCATTTACATAGCGGAAGAAGTTATCTTGTGGACGCACAGAAGTGTCCATATTGTGTAATTCAATACCGGAAACCGTTTGCTGTTGTGCTTGTTCAGTTTCTACGGTGCTACGGGGCGCGTCTGAGCACGCCGCTAGGCCTAGTGCGAGTGCCACACTGATTGCCACAGTTGAAAGATGTTTCATGGAAGTTCCTGTTTTTGTCGTTATATAACGGTTCATGAATGAGTGTCGCCAATCCCTACCCGCTTTACAACTTGGCAGCGGTTAAACGAACACAGGCTGCGACCAGTCGCCAACAGCGACTTAGTCTTGATTCGCCGATTTATGCAATTCCTGTTCTGATTGTACCCGGCGTCGATCACTACGCAATTTTAAGAAAATACTCGTGAGATTACTGAGGTTAAACAACATGCCAAAAGGCGAGAACACGAGCAGTGCGTAGATAAACATCAATGATTCGGCCAGGATAAACCATTTACGAATGGTATCTGCGCTTTTCAGAATCACCGAACCCACCGTAAAAATAAGCGACGCGGTGTAGGCAATAAATAAAGTCGCTGGGTTATTTAGGATAAACCACTCAATCAAGCAGAAGATCACGTTGATCAATACGAAACCAAGTAACACCGGCATGCTTTGATAACGCATGGCGACGATATTACGCACCGCGCCGATGGCGAGACCAATACCTGCCGCCATCGCCCCAAGCATAAAGAAATGGACGCTTAAAAACGCCAACGCGAACGCAGTGACAAACCGATAGCCATTCACCGTCTCTTGGCGGTAGCCGATAAAGTTCATTACCAGCGCCGCAGCGCCGAAGAACTGGATCCAAACATCCATTACATTAACTCACTTTTAAATTACATTTAGGAAACAAATACAAGACTAACCCATTCATACTTCGTTTATTTTGCGAACTCATGGATTTGCAGGTCATAATCTTGTAAGACTCCCTGCGGGGAGAAATAAAGGGTCATCATAAGCATCCGACTGCGTTCGTTATCGTGCAAGACATCCGTGTAATTTAAAAATAGAAATTCACCGCTATGACCACGACCATGGGCAGGACCCCACCAGCGTTGCACATCGCTCATGGTGGTTCGGTTTACAATCAAATGAAATTCAGCGTTTTGATAAGTGAGCTGCCCCAAGTTTGGCGCTCCCGAACGGGTCGGTGTTTGGGTTTGTGGTGTTGATTGATTGACAGGTTGCTGTTGCACCGGCTCAGTGGTGGTGCAGCCCCCAAGAATGAGAGCCATCCCCATAGTTATCGGCAATAACACCTGACCAGATAGCCTAAATCCAAAGGTCATTGCCCCTGTTCCTGTGCGGATGTTTGTGTTGCCGATTCGTTCCTGAATGACCATAACTCGGATACCTCTAGCGGTGACTCACAGCTTGCATTATAGAGCCTGTCCCCCACGCTGACACCCCAATTCGCAAATTGGCCCTGATTCACTTCTAACGCCATCATCACGGGTTGCGACGCCGGATAAGAAGGACACAAGGATGAAAGCGCCGATGTGCAAGGGGCCATGGCCTGAATTTCCATGATCTCGAAATCGTGATTCAAGTAAGCAATATCCAGAGGTATACGCGTGTTATACATCCAAAAGCTTAAGTATTGCGTGTCTGGATACACAAATAGCATGCCCTGTGTTTCAGGTAATGATTCACGATGCATCAAGCCCCTGCTACGTTCATTTGCGGTAAGTGCAAGTTCAAGCGCCAGCGGTTGTGCTACAGCGGATTCAGCCCCTTTCAAGCATGCTGGAAATAGCGCGTCTGTTGCGGGCGTTTCCGCTTTTACACAAGCGCTGAGCAGACTTGCGGCAATCACCGTAAGGGCTAGCATTGACTGTTTGGTTGCCATCTCCTGCACTCTCCGTTATGTATTGCTAACCAACTGCTCAACCCGCGATTTCATTCGGGCCGTGGCGCCTCGATGTTGGGAAAATAACTGTTGGGCTTGCGCCCCAAGTCGTTGCGCTGTTTCAATCGTAGTCAACAGTCCACTTAAAGTCGCGTACAGGCTATCGGCATCATCGACCCAGCGTACAGCTTGACGTTGATCTAATTGCTGATAAATCTCAGAAAAATTGAAAATATGGCGCCCTGATATAACAGGAACGCCAAACGCCATGGGCTCAAGAGGGTTGTGCCCGCCCCGCTCTATTAAGGAACCGCCGACAAATGCAACGGTGGCTAACCCATACCAAATTAACAGCTCACCCATACTATCCGCGAGCAGTACTTGCGTATCTTCAGTTATCGGTCGTCCACTGCTTCGGCGCACATAGCGCAGTCCGCTGGCATCCAGCTTCTTCGCGACCTCATCAAATCGTTCTAGATGGCGCGGAACTAGGATCAATAATGTGCGTGGTTTGCTCGGTAAAATACGGCGAAATGCATCGAGCAACTGGGTTTCTTCCCCGTCGTGGGTGCTCCCGGCTGTGACAACGGGGCGATTACCTAACAGTGCCTTGAATTCACTTACGTCATCTCGAGTGCTCGGCGGAACATGAATATCAAACTTTAGATTCCCTGCGATATCTAATGCTTCGGGGCGCACGCCAATATCTAAAAAGCGCTCAGCCGCGACATCCGTTTGCGCCGCGCAGTACGATAATGCTGCCCACACCGGCTTAAACAGCCAGGATAGACGAATATATCCCCGCGCAGATTGCTCCGACATACGTCCATTCACGAGGGCCACCGGAATATCTAACGCGCGACTTTGGAGTACTAAGTTAGGCCATAGTTCGGTTTCAAGGATAACCACCGCTCTCGGTTGCAGGGCTTTTAGAAAACGTTTCATCACTGTTGGAAGATCCAACGGCAGATAACAATGGTACACCTTGTCAGCAAAGATCGTCCGCACCAGATCAGAGGCTGTCGGCGTCATACAGGTAATCACCACGGGACGATCCGAACCATCGTTCAAAAAGCGTTCAATAAGCGGACGCGCCGCCATAAACTCACCCACGGAAACGCAGTGAAACATTATTGCACCGCGGGCTTCCTGAGGAATCACTTGCCGTGCAAAACGCTCACCCATCCGTCCGCGATAATCTGGATTTTTCCTACTTTGCCAGCCAAAATAAAGCAAAATCAAAGGTGTAAAAAGATAAAGCAGTGCGCTGTAGATGCGAACGCCAAATGTCGAGTTCGGAGTGTACATAGATATCCTATTTCTTAGAAACGCCGTTATCTTGCCAGAAACTTACGGAGTTTGCCTATGAAATCAAGGCAAATTGGTTCACTCGCTCTCTGTGACGATATATAGTCTGGATAAATACCAAGGAATAAGAGTTATTATGAATGCTGCGTTTCGGTCGCGAAAGGATCCCCATCAATTTGATCACCTGAATGTTACTGCAATAGGCGGTGGTCATGGTTTAGGGCGCGTGATGTCGACCCTATCCTTTATGCGCAAACGTCTGGTCGGTATTGTCGCCACCACCGATAATGGGGGTTCCACGGGACAACTTCGTAACGCCCATCAATGCATTGCCTGGGGCGACATTCGCAACTGTATGTCGCAGTTGGCGAACCAACCCCTTGCTGCTGAAGTATTAAATTTCCGCTTCGACGAGGAATCAAGCCTGTCTGGTCATAGTATGGGCAATCTATTGTTGTATACCTTAGACGCGTTAAGCGCTCGCCCCGTCGATGGAATTCAACTATTAAGTCGCTTGCTTAAAGTACAAAATCGTATCCTGCCGATGGCAGAATCACCGACAGATCTTGTGGCCGTGCTTGAAAATGACATGCAATGCTTCGGCGAAATACGGGTCGATGAGTTAAACCAAATGCCCAAGCAAATGGCGTTGTCACCGCAAGTTACCGCAACACCCGAAGCAATACGGCATATTCAGAGTTCCGATTTGATCATTTTGGGGCCTGGAAGTTTTCTCACGTCGATCTTACCGCCGCTGTTAGTCGGTGATATCGCTCATGCCATCGCGAATTCCTCAGCAAAGGTCGTTTTTATTGATAATCTCACGCAAGAGCCAAGCCCTGCCGGCTACCTCAGCTTATCTGAGCGGCTTGCTTGGCTGGAGAAGCAATTAGAATTCCAACCTGTGGATCTGGTGATATCACCGCATTCCGATGCCAAAGTAACGGTACCTATGATTCACAATGTGATTGCGGATGCACGTGTAGCCCACCGCCATCAGCAAGATTCGCTTCTCCAAGCATTAAATCATGCAGTAACAACCCTCTGGCCAGAACGGGCTGCAGCGGCTTCTACTGACGTGCTGTAATTACAACAACCAGGACTCACTATGAAACGTACTCTCCTCGCCCTCTGTATCGCGGGCGCAATGACGACATCAACACTGGCGGCAGAGCCAACTGTGCCGCAATGGCCAAATAGTAATTATCAAGACACGCCAACCGTTGAACAAGTATTAGGTTATCCGGCGGGCGCGCGTATTTCTAGTCCAGAGCAAATTCGCCATTATTTTGATGCCTTGGTGGATGCACATCCGGATCGCATTCAACTGGTGGAATACGGTGAAACCTGGCAAGGACGGTCACTCTTTTATGTCGCCATTTCTTCCGCCGAAAATATTCAGCGCTTAGATGATATTGAAGCAAATATGCGACGTCTGGCAGATCCGCGCGAGCTCAATGATCGGCAAGCACGCGAATTAATGCAGGATCTTCCCAGCTCAGTGTGGATTGCCAATAGCGTGCACGGCAACGAAATTTCACCTGCAGAATCGTCCATGGTAACTGCCTGGCACTTATTAGCTGACAGCAGTGATGATACCCGCGCTCTCCTTAGTAACACTATTGTGTACTTAGACCCGCTGCAAAATCCTGATGGTCGTGCGCGCTTTGTGAGCCGCTATTACGCCACCATTGGGATGGAACCGTCTGATGATCGCCTCTCAGCAGAACATAACGAGCCATGGCCAAATGGGCGCACCAACCACTATTTATTTGATATGAATCGGGATTGGTTAGCGCTTACGCAACCAGAAACCCGAGGCCGAATTGCTGCCCTCTTGCAGACTTTCCCACTGATTTTCGTCGATTCTCACGAAATGGGGGGGGATTTACCTTATTACTTCACCCCTGAAGCGCACCCTTTCAATCCCTTTATTACCAGTGAGCAGCGCGAAGGTCTGAACTGGATTGGCGAGAACAACGCCAAGCATTTCGATAATTTTGGTTATGACTACTTTACCCGGGAGATTTTTGACGCTTTTTACCCGGGTTATGGAGCCAGTTGGCCGCTCTACCACGGCAGTTTAGCCAGTACTTACGAAATGGGTTCTGCTCGCGGTCATCATTTCCGCACCAATGAAGGCGAGATTCTCACCTACGCAGATGGTGTGCAACAGAACTTTGTCGCCTTTATGGCCACCATTGAAACTGCCTCTAAACGGCGTGAGGCCCTACTCCAGCGTTTCTACGACTATCGTAAGAGTGGTATTGAAAAAGGCCGTCGTGGTGATACGCGGAGCTATATTTTCCCCAATACACGGGATCAGGCTGGGAACCAGAAGCTGGTTGCCGTTCTTGCAGAACAAGGCATTGAAGTGGGTCAAGCGACGGCTGACTTCCGCGCCTGCGGTAGTCAATATCAACAAGGGGCTTTTGTGGTGCAAGCATCCCAGCCTGCATATCATTTGATTCGTACCCTGCTCGACAGCCATGTGCCCATGGACCAAGATTTTCTAGAAGAGCAAGAGCGTTTACGAGCCAATAACTTACGCGATCAAATTTATGATGTTACCGCATGGTCACTACCCTTGATGTTTAACGTGGACATGACCGTGTGTAACCAACAACCACGCGTAGCAACACAGGCTGTTGGTCCAGAGCGTATTCTTCCAGGTACTGTAACTAACGCCGACGCAGGATTCGGTTTTGCAGTCGCTTGGGGCGACATGAATACAGGCCGTTTCCTCACGGCTGCATTGCGCGACGGCTTATTAGTGCGTAGCTCTGACCTTGAGTTTAAACACGCTTCAGGCCAAACCTTTCCCGCCGGATCACTGATTGTGCCGCGAGCGGGGAATCCGGATGATCTCAGCCAGCGGGTGGCCGCTTTAGCAGAACAAAGCGGTGCCACCGTTGTTGGTCTTGAGCGCAGTTGGATGCAGGATGGTCCGAATGTAGGCTCCGTGAATGTAAAACGGATGCATGCCCCGAATATCGCGATGCTTTGGGATCAACCCACCAATGTACTCAGTGCGGGTAGCACTCGTTATATTATCGAACGCGAGTTTAATTACCCCGTCACGGCGATTCGTCCTGCACAGTTACAGCGAGCCGATCTAAGTCGTTACCAAGTGCTGATTTTACCGGCAACCGCTCAGGGTAGCTATGAACAAGCCCTAGGTGACGCTGGCCGTGAGAATTTACGGCAGTGGGTACAGCGCGGTGGTGTGTTAATCACTCTCGGTAATGCAACACGCTTCGCCGTGAGCGGTGAAAATCCTCTCTTGGCGAGTGCCCTAGAGCGCAAAGCTCAAGTTGATGATTTAGCCCCACGGGCGAACGGACAGCGCGTTGATGGTGTGCTGATTAGCGATGAAGAAGATCATCAGCGGTACATTCGCGACCCGAAATCGGATCCCGATTGGGTTTCCGGTGTGATCACCCGTACCTCGGTCGATCAGGAGCACTGGTTAACGGCAGGCATCCATTCGCGCCTCTATGCCATGTTTATCGGGAGCGACATCTATGCCCCATTACGCATTAGCGATGGGCGCAATGTGGTGAACTATGCAGGCAAAGACGACCTACTTGCAAGCGGCTACATGTGGGCGGAGAACATCGAACAAGTGGCCTATAAGCCTTATTTGATGGTGCAACCGCAAGGGCGAGGTATGGTGATTAGCTTTACCCAAGAACCAAACTTCCGCGCGTACCTTGATGGTCAACATGTGCTGCTGATGAACGCAATTTTCCGTGGCGCAGCACACGCAAACCCTGTTCGTTAATAGCAAGGATATTATTAATGAGATTCTCCCCACACATTATCTCGACAGCAGCGCTCATGGTATCCATGAGCCTCGCTTCCAGCTGCGCTTTCGCCACTGAAAGTGAGCCGCGCGGCATGAGTGCCGAAGACTACTATGACATGGTCTATATCAACGACCTTGCCATCAGTGCCGACGGTTCCTATGTGGCCTTTGTGAAAAGTCGTGTCGCCGACGACAAGCGTAGCCGTGAAAACACCCTGTGGCTTAGTCGCAATGGGCAAACGCCCGTTCAATTTACTCGCCATACCCAAGACTCCAGCCCGCTATTTTCTCCCGACAGTGAGTCGCTGTTGTTTTTCTCTAATCGCGATAATGGGTCAGCCCTATACCGCATCGCCCTCACCGGCGGTGAAGCCGAGTCATTACTGAAATTAGAACAAGGCGGTATTCGCGATCTGCATTGGCATCCCGATGGTAGTAAGTTATTGCTTCAAGTCAGCGTTAAACCTGATGTGACGGACTTACGCGAGAAGGCCGAAAACGACCAATCCAAACCTGATATCTCCGTAATTACTAACGCTGTCTATAAGCGTCAAGGCGGCTACCTCGATGAGTCCCGTTCTGGCCTATGGGTCTACGATATCGTCGAAGATCAATTGACATCCGTTACCGGCGATAGCCCTTGGCACGAGTCCAACGCAAGCTATTCACCAAGTGGCGAATGTATCGCTTTTCAAAGCAATCGTCATGAACTTGCTGATGAAGGCGCGTTCCACTCCCGCGTATATGTTCTCTGCGACGGTGACGAGAAGGAACGAGAGTTAGCAGCACCGGAAGGTTGGGCCGGCAACCCTATATGGATAAGTGATCAACAGCTGGCATATGTCCATCGCGCCGATAATTACGCCGCTCCATCGGTACTTCTGATAAACCATCGCTCCGGTAGTACACAAATGGTGGCGGAAACCATGGAACATAGCCCTAGCGATCTACAGTATCATCAAGGCGCGCTTTGGTTCACCGCGGATGACCGTGGCAGCCGCCCCCTCTTTCAACTCGCTCTTGACGGTTCTGGATACCAACGCATTCGCGGCGTCGGCTATAGCATGAGCATGTTGCGCACCGCAGCAAATAATGGTGCATTGGCATGGGTGGAAGAAAACGAAGTCACAGCCCCACGGGTCAGCCTAGCTGAAGACGCAGAGGCCACGGCATCCGTACTCACGCACTTTAATGATGCCCTCGAGCAGTCGCTGGATCTGCATCCCTATGAAGTATTCACCGCCGAAAATGAGCGCGGTGACGTGCTCGATGTGTTTTTCTTGCCCCCCCACAACCAAAAGGACGGCGAAACCTATCCCTTGATTCTCAATATCAAAGGTGGGCCGGGCGGTATGTGGGGGCATCAATGGTTTCCTGAGAACCAGTTTTTGCGTGCCCGCGGCTATGCCGTAGTCTTTGTAAACTATCGTGGTAGCTCCGGTTATGGGTACGATTTTGCACAACAAGTACGCATGGATTACGGCGGGGCCGACTATCGCGATAATATGCATGCGTTGCAAGCGGCTCTCGATCAACATCTGTGGATCGATACGGATCGATTGTATGTAACGGGTGGTAGCCATGGCGGTTTCCTTACAAATTGGATTACCACCCAAACCAACCAATTCCGAGCTGCGGTAACCCAGCGTAGTGTGAGTAATTGGATCTCCGAAGCGGGTACTCAAGCATTTCCGCCGTTGTCGATGATTGTCGAATTCGGCGGAACCATTTGGGAAAATTTTGATTATTATTGGGACCGCTCCCCCCTGAAATATGCAAATCAGGTAACGACCCCAACCTTGATCATTCATAGTACCGATGATCACATCACTCCTATTGGCCAAGGCGAAGAGTGGTTCTATGCCTTGAAAGCCAACGATGTACCTGTCGAAATGGTGATTTTCTCTGGTGAAGGCCACGGTTTGAGCCGTGCAGGCCGTCCGATTAACCTCGTTGAACGACTTAATCGCATTGTCGACTGGTTTGATCGACACAACCCTTAACCTGCTCCTGGCATGGGATGAATTAGCATTGAGTATCACGCAATAAATCCAGAGGGGGCACACGCCCCCTTTTCTTTACATCCTTTTCACATGCCCTTATTCGCGAATTATCAGATGTTTACTACACTTAGGGTGTTCACTAGAGGGAGACGGTCTAGTTACCGTTTGTGTTTTCAAACAAGAAGGAATCACCCTATGTTTTCTTGGGCACTTGTGTTTTTAGTGGTCGCGATCATTGCTGGTGTACTTGGTCTTTCAGGTATTGCCGGAATGGCCACCAATATCGCTTGGATTTTATTTGTTGTCGGTTTGGTATTAGCGATTATCTTCTTTATCAGTGGTCGTCGTCCCCCACCGATTTAACACAGCCTTAAACGAGCATGTTGCTCGCAGACCTAAGCACAACAAAAAAGCACCGATTTTTTCGGCGCTTTTTTATGCTTATATCAGGCTATTTATCGTTACTAATCCGACTGGCAACGGCACCGCGTTGATCTTTGTATTTCGCATCATCGCGCCGACTATAGGGGCGCGCACATGGCTGTGTAAGTACTTCAAAGCTAAGGGCCCCTATTTTCATTAAGGGCCGCAACGCCAGCGGCAACTTACCGCTATTAAAAAATTCCAATACAATTTGACCTGACCAACCAGGATCAATCCGGTGAGCGGTGACATGCACCATCAAACCCAAACGGGCCAATGAGGAACGTCCATCTAACCAACCAACAACGTCTGCAGGCAAAGTCACGGATTCGTGGGTTACTGCTAATGCAAACTCCCCTGGATGAATAAAAAATGCATCGCCATCGACAATGCGGATTTCCTCACTCATGACCCGTTGAATGGCTGCGTCGATATCTTCTCGGGTACCGCTAATATCGATAAAGGGCGCGGCATGATCTTGCAACACTCGAAAACTCTCGCCCAAATGAATATCCACGGTCACACCGGTGATATCTTTCGGATCAGGCCGCGGATCTATCGCAATTCGTCCTTCATCTAAATAGCTTTCTATTTGCTCGTCCGTTAGACGCATGAATTCATCCTCAATTATTCGGGTACAACAGGTTCATCATGGAGAAGATCCCACGCATTGGCAACTAACCGTTGCGCACTATCTTGGTGGATCGCAAATGCGGGGTGATCGGGATGTGCTTGATGAAAAGGCACTCCCTCATCCAATGCTGCGCGCATCTCAGTTAATAAAGGCCAATGACCAAGCACGGGCACGCTTTCTTCATGGGCAAGTCGATCGCCACCGCCTGCACCAAAGATCAGGTTATGATGACCACAGGCTTCACAGGCATGAAAACTCATGTTTTCAATCAACCCAACGACTGGAACCCCCACCTTGCGAAACATTCGAATGCCTTTTTCCGCGTCACTTAAGGCTATATTCTGCGGCGTAGTCACCACCACGGCAGCGGTTACTGGCAATTTTTGCGCCAAGGTTAATTGTAAATCCCCGGTTCCCGGTGGCATATCAATCAACAAATAGTCCAATGCCGACCATTGGGTATCAAAAAACAACTGTTCTAATGCACGACTGGCCATAGGGCCGCGCCATATTGTAGCGTCGCCTTCATCCACTAAATAGCCTAATGAGTTTGCTTCGATGCCGTATTTTTTGACAGGCAGCATTTTACGGTTCGGAGTAAAGGTGACGCGCTCCTTCACATTCCCCAGCATCATGGGCAGGCTTGGCCCATAAATATCGCCATCGAGAATCCCGACCTTCGCTCCCATGTCTGAGAGCGCATGAGCCAGACTGAGGGTCACTGCAGATTTCCCCACCCCGCCCTTACCACTGGCCACTGCAATCACATTTTTCGGACCTTGTGAACCATCTTTGGCGTAGGCACTTTTCAATTCAGGCCGACGCTCCGGGGGTAAGGGTTGCACCGCCACCTGAATATCCCAGGTATAAGAACGCAGCATCGGATCTTGAGCAACCAGCGCCCGCAATCCTGGTCCTGCTGGAAATGGGAGTGTGACATGAATGACCGGTCCATCGACCCGCAACCATTGCGCAAGCAATCCGCTCGGGAAAAGATCGCTTCGTAACCGTTCGCAGTACGCAATGAGTTCGCTCGACATCAATAAAGACTCCTTCAGGCGTTCACTTGGGAATGGAAAAGCATGGGGATTCCCACATATCCGCAAATATTACGGCCTTTCCGGTCAAATCGCTACGTTTGCGGATGAAAATCAGCTACTTTTCGTTTACGATAAGCCTCTTTTCTATATTGATTGAGGATGCCGGTTTGGGCATCGCTCCTGAGCGCAATTTGAGAGTACTTATGACAGCAAAGCAGCGTCGTATTTTGGTCACCAATGCCCTTCCTTATGCCAATGGCCCAATTCATATTGGTCATATGCTCGGCTATATCCAAGCGGATATCTGGGTGCGTTTTCAACGCCTCCGCGGTAACGAATGTCACTTTGTGTGCGCCGATGATGCCCACGGCACACCGATCATGCTAAAAGCTCAGCAACTGGGAATCACACCAGAGGCTATGATTGATGAAATGAATTCGGAGCACCAACGCGACTTCGCAGACTTTTCTGTTTCGTTCGATAATTACCATTCCACCCATAGCCCTGAAAACAAAGAGTTGGCAACGCTGATCTACACGCGTCTGCGCGACAAGGGTTACATCCATACCCGCGTGATTGAACAGCTCTATGACCCAGAGCGAGACATGTTTTTACCGGATCGTTTTGTGAAAGGTGACTGCCCAAGCTGTGGTGCCCTTGATCAATATGGAGATAACTGCGATGTGTGTGGCGCCACCTACTCTCCAACCGAATTAAAGAATCCCCGATCTGCGGTCTCTGGTGCGACCCCTGAATTGCGTGAATCGGAGCATTATTTCTTCGATTTACCGGCGTTTGGCGACATGCTTAAGGCCTGGACACGCTCCGGTTCCTTACAGCCAGAAATGGCCAATAAATTAAACGAATGGTTTGAGCAAGGCCTACAGCAATGGGATATAAGCCGCGACAAGCCTTATTTCGGCTTTGAGATTCCCGATGCCCCAGGGAAATATTTCTACGTGTGGCTCGATGCACCCATTGGCTATATGAGCAGTTTTAAGAATTACTGTGAACGTCGTAGTGATTTAGTATTCGAAGACTTCTGGAAAACTGACAGCGATGCTGAGGTGTATCACTTTATTGGTAAGGACATCATCTATTTCCATAGCTTGTTTTGGCCTGCCATGCTCAAGGGTGCCGATTTCCGCCAGCCAACCAATGTGTGGGCGCACGGTTTTATTACCGTTAATGGCACCAAGATGTCGAAGTCGAAAGGCACCTTTATTATGGCTCGCACCTACTTAGATCATTTAGATCCCGAGTATTTGCGCTATTACTTCGCCGCAAAGCTCACCTCGCGCATCGATGATTTAGATTTAAACCTTACCGACTTTGCACAACGGGTGAACGCAGATTTGGTCGGTAAAGTGGTGAACATCGCCAGTCGCTGTGCTGGTTTTATCAGCAAGAAGTTCCACGGAAAATTATCGGAGCATATTGCCGAGCCCGCCATGCTTAAAGAGTTCCAGCAAGCAGCAGATAGCCTCGCGGAAGCCTATGAGCAGCGAGAGTTCTCCCGGGCCATGCGCGACATTATGAAGCTTGCGGATCGCGCCAATGAATATATCGCCGTAAAGGAACCATGGCAGCTAGCAAAGGATGAAAACAAAGCACAGGAAGTGCATGATGTGTGTTCGATGGGAATCCATTTGTTCCGTCTGATCATGATCTATCTCACGCCAGTTGTGCCCCATTTAGCGGCTTCTGCGCAAGCCTTTCTCAACGACGAATTCCGTTGGGATTCAGCGCAAAGCACGCTCACCGGACATGCTATTAATAAATTTAAACCGCTGATGCAGCGGGTTCCCACTGAGAAAATTGACGCTATGCTTGATGCCTCAAAAACCAACACACCGGCGCCTGACGCGGCGGCAAACAGCCCTGAGCCCTCGGCAAACAGCCCTGAGCCCTCGGCAAACAGCCCTGAGCCCTCGGCAAACAGCCCTGAGCCCTCGGTAAACAGCCCTGAGCCGCAAGCAGAATACGAGCCGCTTGCCGCTGAGATCACCTTTGATGATTTCGCTAAAGTAGATTTACGCGTAGCTAAGATTGTGAATGCCGAAGCCGTAGAAGGTGCCGATAAATTACTCAAGCTGACCTTGGACATTGGCACTGAGACGCGTCAGGTATTTGCAGGTATTAAATCCGCTTATAGCCCTGAGCAATTGATTGGGCAACTCACCGTGATGGTGGCAAACTTACAGCCACGGAAAATGCGCTTTGGTCTCTCAGAAGGTATGGTGCTCGCAGCCGGCCCTGGCGGCAAAGACATATACATACTCAACCCCCACGATGGCGCTCAGCCTGGCCAGCGTGTGATGTAGGAAATAGAATGAACAACCGCATTATCATGAAAGCCGGGCGCGAGAAATCGTTGCTTCGGCGTCATCCGTGGATATTTAGTGGCGGCATTGCCAAAGTCGTCGGCAAGCCAAAGCACGGCGAAACCGTGGATGTATATTCCGAAAAAGGCGAATGGCTCGCGGTTGCGGCATTTTCGCCAACATCGCAAATCAGAGCACGGGTGTGGAGTTTTACTCAGGGGCGGCATATCAACAAAGACTTCTTTGTTGAACGCATTGAAACGGCTCATCGCTTGCGTGAACGTGAAGTGTGCCCGTATACCAATGCCTATCGTATTGTCGCTGGCGAATCCGATGGATTGCCAGGCGTCACTATTGACCGCTATGACGATGTGATGGTGGTGCAATTACTCTCCGCCGGCGCCGCTGTGTGGGAAGAGGCGATCTATGACGCTCTCGTCGAGTTGTTTCCAGACTGCACTGTATACGAACGTTCCGATGTAGATGTGCGTGGCAAAGAAGGTCTACCCAAAGTTACGGGGCCACGCCGTGGACGCGTCGATATTCCCCCAGTCATTATTGAAGAGTACGGCGTTAAGCTTGCGGTCAACGTCCGTTCAGGTCATAAAACCGGTTATTACCTTGACCAGCGCGACGCGCGTAAGAAGGTTCAGCAATATTCGAAGGGCAAAACTGTACTCAACTGCTTTAGTTATACTGGCGGATTCGGCATCTATGCAGCCCTTGCCGGTGCGCACAGAGTGATCAATGTCGATGTGTCGGAAGAAGCACTCGAGATGGCCCGCTACAACGAAACCTTAAACCCCATTCGCCCAGGTGTCATTGAGTACCTAAAAGCCGATGTGTTTGAGCAACTCCGGCGTTTTGTAGATGAAGGAGAAACCTTCGACGTCATCGTGTTGGATCCACCCAAATTCGTCGACTCCAAGCAAAGCTTGAATCGCGCATGTCGGGGATATAAAGATATCAACCGCCTTGCTGCCAGCCTGTTGAACCCTGGTGGCATCCTCATGACGTTCTCCTGTTCAGGGCTACTGAGCCCTGAACTCTTTCAGAAAGTGGTCGCTGATGGTTGCTTAGATGCAAAGGTCGATTTAAAGATTATTGATCGCACCCAACAAGCCCCGGACCACCCGATTGGCATTCACTACCCTGAAGGCTGGTACTTAAAAGGGTTGGTGCTCAAGCGCTAAGGTTAAACCTACTTGGTTTTGACCCGGTCTTGGTAAGGTGGCCAGCCGAGGGGTTTGCCCGCGAGCATGTGTACATGAATGTGATACACGGTTTGGCCACCATCATCATTGCAATTCATCACCAGACGATAACCATCGTCGGCAAAACCGTCTCGACGCGCGATCTGTCCTGCAACCCAATACAAATGGCCGACAATTTCGCGATCGTCTTGGGTAATCGCATTCGCGGTCGCAATAGGTTGCTTTGGAATAATCAGCAAATGCACCGGAGCTTGTGGATTAATATCCTTAAAAGCTAATGCCAGATCATCCTCGTAAACAATCTCTGCAGGTATCTCTCGATTAATAATTTTGGTAAAAATTGTCTCACTCATCCGCTATACCCTCTGCTTTGTTGTGACTCATCTTATGGGGAACTCAATCATCGCCCTGGGCTCTGCCTTCGCGGCGGGGATCCGCGCCACCGACAAAGCCGTCGGGGGTGACCGAAATGCCATGAAGCCCACTATTTAACCCGCGCATCTCTACCTGATGTCCGCGTGCTTCTAACGCGGCTTTTAAGGCTTCCATAGCGGTTCCTTCCTCGATACTTGTCACTCCATTCATATTGGTGATGCGCGGTAAATCCATGGCCTGTTGAATATCTAAGTCCCAATCAAGCACACCAATCAATGTTTGCGTTACATAATTAATGATACGTGGGCCCCCCGGTGAGCCAATCACATGAAGTAAAGCATTGGATTCATCTTCAAATACAATCACAGGTGACATTGAACTACGCGGCCGCTTACCTGGTTCAACTCGATTAGCTACGGGCATGCCATCAACCTCGGGTACTAGAGAGAAATCCGTAAGCTGATTGTTTAATAGGAATCCTCGCGTCATCACCGTCGAGCCAAAGCCCATTTCGATGGTGGTGGTCATGGATACCGCATTACCGTACTGATCAACGATACTGATATGGCTTGTGCTCGGCAGTTCAAGTGATTGATCATCGCTTCGAAGAAAGCCTTCCAAATCGCCGGGCTGCGCAAGTCCCATATCCCTCTCACCAATAAGCTGCGTGCGGGTGGCTAAGTAATCTCGATCAAGGAGCGCCGTTAACGGTACTTCTACATAATCCTCATCGGCAATATATCGATTGCGGTCGGCAAATGCCAAGCGTGAGGCTTGCGTAAAATAATGCAGCGCTTGTTCGCCATTTACCGGTAGCTCATGCAATGAAAACGGCTCCAACAACGCCATACTTTGTAGTAACGTAATACCGCCAGAGCTTGGCGGCCCCATAGAGCAAATACGGTACACGCGATAACCGCCGCACACAGGTTCTCGCCACACAGGCTGATACGCGGCCAGATCCTCCATGCTTAACAAGCCTGGTGCAATTGGACTGTTCTGAACCGCCTGAACGATATCTTCGGCAATCGGCCCCTGATGCAACGCATCAGCCCCTTGCGCAGCTAAGGCGCGAAAGGTATCCGCCAGTTCTGGATTATCACGACGTTGCCCAGGCTGCAGCGCGGTACCGTTAGGGAAGAAATACTCTCGCGCCACCGGCATCCGCGCAAGACCAGGGTTAAATTCCAATTCAATCAATTGCGATAGGCGCGGTGACACTTCGAAGCCTGACTCTGCGAGTTCTATACTTTCATCGAACAACCGCGACCAGTCCAATTGGCCCCAGCGTTGGTGAGCCGCTTCTAATCCGCGCATCACCGAAGGCGTGCCTACAGAGCGACCGCCAACCACCGCATCTATCCAGCGGGGTGCATTCCCATTTTCGTCCAAAAACAATTCAGGAGTGGCCGCCATGGGCGCTGTTTCTCGGGCGTCTAAACTATGCAACTGCTGTGTGCTGTTGTCCCAGTACAATAAAAAGGCACCACCCCCAATTCCTGAAGATTGTGGCTCCACTAGGGTCAACATGGCTTGTACGGCGACCGCCGCATCAATCGCAGTTCCCCCTTCGCGAAGCACTGCTAATCCCGCTTCAACCGCATGCGGGTTCGCTGCAGCGACCATATATTTGGAGGCTGTCGTAGCTGTACGTTGCTCCCAGCCTGTAGCGGCTTCCGGCTCGTAAGCCTCTCGTTGCTGGGTTACCGGAGAACAGGCGGTTACGCTCACTGCGAAAACGCTCACTGCGATAATTATTAGGCGTTTTCCCTTCACCAAAGGCCAGAACTGCTGCATACCAAAAACCTCACATCTGATTTTGCGGAATCTCTGCGAATAAAGTTATCATAGGGGCACGTATTCCTGTAGGTAAAATAACTATGAAGCCCTATTTTTCATCGCTGCGCCCTTATTTGGCGCCCACCATTGTCGCACTCATATTGATTGTGATTCATGCTATTCCAAGTATTCATCCCATATTGAGTCTTCAGCCTGAAGGCGTATTCACTCAAGCATGGCGTTTATTCACGACCCACTTGGTTCATTTAAATACCAATCACTTGCTGATGAATGTACTTGCGTTAATATTGGTCGCTATTATTTTCAGACCTGTTGTACATGGACGCCTGTTGGTCAATGTAATGGCGTTCGCCGCACTGTTTGCCGCCTTAATCCCACTGATTCTCTCCGATGCACCCTACTTTGTCGGCTTTTCAGGAATTACCCACGGCATTGTGGCGTATGCGGGTGTTCTGTTGGTACGTCAGCAAAATCGTTGGGGATTCTTCGTGCTCGCCGGTCTCGTGGCTAAATTGGTCATCGATATGATGAGTGCAGGCCAATATAATCCGTATATTGGCTCTGAAATTGCGTATCTGGCTCATTTAGGTGGTGCGCTTGGTGGTGTGTTAGCGGTTCCTGGATTGCGGCGGCGTCCAAAGGATGTACTCCCCTCCTAGAGACACTACATCGTTCACAAAAAAGCCCGTTCTTTGTTGAACGGGCTTTTTGTTTATAGCGTGTAACTATCTACCGCGCTATTTTAAGTTATCCTCAAATAGCTTGTAGATTCGGCGATACTGATCAAGCCAGCTCGACGGTTGCACAAAGCCGTGATCTTCAACAGGGAAGATTGCAGTCTCAAAGTTCTCTTTTTCCAACTCAATCAAACGCTGTACTAAGCGCACTGAGTCTTGGAAGAACACATTCGCATCGACCATAGGCGCGCTAATCAACAGCGCATCTTCAAGACCTTCAGCAAAATAAATGGGTGAGCTGCGACGATAGGCAATCATGTCATCCTGAGGCAAATTCAAGATGTTCGATGTATATCCCGTGTTGTAATGGGCCCAATCGGTAACAGGGCGCAATGCAGCACCTGCTTTAAATAAACCAGGCTCATTGAACAGCGCCATAAAGGTTAAGAATCCGCCATAGGAACCACCATAGGTACCCACACGTTCAACATCTACATTACGGTGCTCACCCATCCAAGCCACTACGTCGACCAAATCTTCGACTTCTGGCGTACCCATCTGACGGTAAACGGCGGTGCGCCAATCACGTCCATAGCCCGCTGAACCCCGGAAATCGAGATCTAAGACCACGTAACCCTGTTGCGTTAACTTGCTATGGAACATAAATTCACGGAAGTAGTTAGACCAACCCGCGTGGGCATTCTGCAAGTAACCCGCTCCATGAATAAACACCACTGCTGGATAAGCTTCAGCACGATTAGGATCGAAGTTATCAGGCAGATAAACACGGCTGTAGATCGGATCATCTACGTGGCTCGAAGGCACCGGTACGATCTCTGGGGCTGGCCAAGGCATCGCCAAAAACTCATCCGTCACTGTTTCCGTTAAGCGTGTTACAGTGGCGCCCGGCTCCGTGGTCTGCACGTAAAGCTCAGGCGGTTGTAATGCACTGCTGTGAGTTAATAGCAAGCGTGACTCATCAGGGCTCAGTACGTAGCTTGTAATGCCTTCTAGGTGGGTTAAACGCTCCACTTGCCCACCTGCGACAGGAACACGATAGATCTCAAAGATACCTGGGTGCTCTTTGTTGGCTTGGAAATAGAAAGTGTCGGCGGCGTGATTCAATGTCACTTCGTCAACCAAATAGCGACCCGAAGTGACTTGCCGCGTGGTTCCACGCGCTACATCACGCACATATAGGTGCGAATAGTTCGACTCTTCAGATAAGAACCAAAGTTGTTGACTGTTCGGCAGCCAATTAAACGCATTGAAGTCGCGGTTAATCCAAGCTTCGTCATGCAGCCGGTGTTGTGAGTTAAGGCGGGCGCCCTCGAGATCAACAGTCGCAATCCAGCGATCTTTGTTGTCCCATGCACGCAGCATCAAAGCCACTGCGCTGCCATCTTGATTCCAGATGATATTCCCCTCTGGTGCCGACCAACGCGGCATTACCCCAATGGCACGTGCTTTGCGCTCACTTACGTAGGTGTCACCACGGGCGGCATAGTTTTCTTCCCGAACTGACCTTAAAACGTCTTCATCCCAACCAGGCAGAGATGCGTAGCTAAGCTCGGTTTTCTCACCGGTGGCGATGTCGATAAGCCATAAGGTGTGGTGCACCGGTTTTGCATCAGCTACCCGGCGGCGAACGTCTTGATTTTCAATGCGACCCGTTTCAGTGACATAACGGGGCATTAAATCGCTATCACCACGCCACGTTTGTGGCTCAGTAAGTGCGACAATCATGCGGTCGCCAGCGGGAGAAAGGCTTACCTCAGCGATTTGCTGATTGCGGCCAAGATAAATGGGCTTAGGGGCGAGGCTCGGGTTTTCCTGCTGAAGACGTTCTTGATCTTCATGGCGTTCTAGTTGGATACGTCGCTGCACGCGATTGTATTCAATCAGATCAATTTCTTCCTGCATGAGGATATCCGCAGGATCTTTGACTGGTTTAGGCGCATCTTGCATTTGCAATGATGCCAACTGTTCGGTAAAGCCGTTGGCTAGGTTCACCGCGTAAAAATCATTACCCGAACGGTAGCTCAAACGACCATCCGCCAAAAACTGGACATCGGATTTGTTTGCGCTATCACGGGTTAATTGCATAACTGAACCCGTATCCGTGCTGAGCACAAAGATATTGCGCTCAAAAATATAGGCTTTTAAACTCCGATCGGCGTTAAATACACCGTTCGCGTATGCATGTTGATGCAATTCAGATAATGCCACCACAGCACCGTTGCCGCCTTCTGTAAGCGCGCGAATAAAGCGATCCCGCTGTGGGCTTCCCTCGCGCTTTCGATCAAACAATACATGGCGACCGTCCCACGACCAATATGCACTCTCGGGAGACCGCCCTAACCAATCGGGATCCGCCATAATCTGAGTCATGGTGATCGGCGCTTCCGTGTTCACTTGGCGAGCTGAAGTAGTCGTGATAGTTTCTGAAGCTAAGCCTTGTGAACTCGGCGTATTCGCGTGGGCACTGCCCTGAGAAAGTGGTTCGGATCCGGCACAGGCAACCGTCATTAACGCGGCTGCAATAGCAATTGTAATTTTTGTTTTCATTCCTGCATTCCTTGTAATGGGAATATGTCTGACGTTCAGAGTTTAACCTAGCTATTTAAGCAAAAATGCCCGTGAATGACGAGTCATCACGGGCTACTTTGAACGAAATGTGCGTTGAACTCACCGAAGTGAGCTGTGGCCTTTGCATTTCTTAACTATTTGCGTCGATCTGGGCTTCCGGCTTAGCATCTACAAATGCCGGCAGCACATTCAATGCGGCCACGATTTGTTGAATACGAGGGTACGGTGCCAAATCAATGCCAAAACGTTGAGCGTTGTACACTTGAGGCACCAAGCAAATGTCTGCCAAAGTCACCTGATCACCCACGCAGTAACGTCCTGCGGTTTGGCCTAGACGCTGCTCAAACGCTTGAAATGCTTGCGCTACCCAGTGTTGGATCCAACGCAGTTTGGTTTCGTCGGGTTGATTCAGCTCACCAGTCAGATACTGCAAAATCCGTAAATTAGTGATGGGCTGTAAATCGGCACTCATATCCAAGGCTAAGGTGCGTACTCGCGCCGCGGTCAATGGATCCTCTGGAATTAAACGAGGCTCTGGAGCTATAGCATCCAGATACTCGATAATCGCCAGTGATTGGTTCAGATGCTCGCCATCGTCGGTTACCAAGGTGGGCACCAAACGCGCTGGATTAAGCTGCTGGTATGCTTCAGTTTTCTGCTCACCACCAGCTTTCAACAGGTGTACAGGTATGGTCTCGTACGGAATCTGTTTCAGGTTCAGTGCGATACGTACCCGGTAACTTGCTGAAGACCGCCAATAACCGTACAACTTCATGCATCAGGCCCTGAATATTTTACGACTTTCTGATCGATGGCACCGAAGATACTCTGACCTTCCCCATCCAACATCTCGATGCGAATGGTATCGCCAAACTTCATAAATGGCGTGCTTGGCTTACCATCGCGAATGGTTTCAATCATCCGGATTTCAGCGATACAGCTGTAACCGACGCCACCTTCAGGCACCGCGCTACCGTGGTCAGTCCCTTGTTTGTTCGATACCGTGCCCGACCCGATAATGGTTCCAGCGCAGAGCGCACGGGTGGTGGCGGCATGCTGAACCAAACGATCAAAGTTAAAGGTCATATCTTCTCCGGCATTAGGATAACCGAAAAGCTCGCCGTTATAGGTCGAACGCAGTGGCAAATGCACTTTACCACCCTGCCACGATTCGCCAAGCTCATCGGGCGTGACCGCAACCGGAGAAAATACTGAACTCGGTTTCGAGTGATAGAAACCAAAACCTTTGGCTAATTCGTTCGGAATTAATCCTCGCAGCGACACATCGTTAACAAGCATAAGTAGGCGAATATGCTTGCGTGCATTCTCCGCTTGCACACCCATAGGAACGTCATCAGTAATAATGGCAACTTCGCCCTCAAAATCGATGCCCCAGTCTTCGGAACCTAATGGAATATCCTGACGTGGTCCAATAAAAGTATCGGAACCGCCCTGATACATCAGTGGGTCTTCCCAGAAACTCGGTGGCATTTCGGCGCCCCGGGCCTTGCGAACCAATTCCACATGATTGACATACGCGCTGCCATCTGCCCAATGATATGCCCGTGGCAACGGGCTTTCACACTGGCTTTCATCAAATGCCATATCATCGCTTAACTTACCGTTATTTAATGCGATGTACACTTCTTTTAGTTTGCTTTCAACGTCATTCCAACGGTCTAACGCTGACTGCATCGTCGCTGCGATCTCTGGTACCGCAACTGCGCGGGTTAAATCACGGCTGACTACAACCAATTTGCCATCTCGGGTACCGTCACGATACGTGGCTAATTTCATTCTTTTTTCTCCTTCCAGCTATTCACGTAGTCTGGATTTTCTACAGCAACTGCGGGCTCGCCCACCTCGAGAGAATCACGGGTATCAAGCATCACAGCCACTTCATCGGTGAATTTTTTCTTGTATTCCTGGCCTGCTTTAAACGCCTTGGGATGGGGTCCATGGGTAAAGCCCGCCGGATGGAATGTCACCATTCCCCGGTCGATATTGTCACGACTAAAGAAATCGCCAGCGTGGTAAAAGAGCACTTCATCATAATCGTCGTTGTTATGATAAAACGGCACTTTTAACGCACCTGGGTCGCTTTCAATCGGCCGTGGCACAAAGGTACAGACCACAAAACGATCCGCCACAAAGGTGGTATGTGCAGATGGCGGTAGATGATAGCGATGGCTCATCAACGGACGGAAGTCACGCCAGTTCACTCGCACCGGTGCTAAATCACCATGCCAACCTACCGCATCCAGTGGATTGTATGGAAAGGTCACCACCGACACTTGGCCGTGGCGCTTCACTTCAACCTTCCACTCTTCTTCTGAATACTGAGCGCGGAAAGCATCGTTGATTTCAGGTACGTCTAAACAGGCAGGATCAAAAATCGCATGATTTCCTACCAAGCCCTTTTCTGGCAGCTGATAGGAGCCGTTGGTGGCTTCAATCATCAACAACTGCATGGGTGCTGTGGGTTCAATACGCCAGTTAGTGGAACGTGGAATCACCACATAGTCACCGTCGCGCAATGTTAGGTGACCATAATCGCAAAACAGCTCGCCGGCCCCTTCATGAACAAAGAGCAAATCATCGCCGTCGGCATTGCGGGCCAAACGCTTCATTGGCTCGTTAATGTGCCAAATGCGGAATTTGCAATGGGCATTGAACAGCAAATTCGGCGCCAACCAAGGCGATTCCGAATCCGTGTTGGTCAGTTGATTAAAGTCGAAGCAACGTGGACGTAACGGGCCTTCCCAATCACTCCAACCCGTAGGGGCATGAGTATGATGGAAGTGCGTCGCTGGTCCGAAAAAACCGCTGCGGCCAGCTTCTCGTTCGTAAATCGCTTCCTTCGGGAAGTCAGCGTGGGCTTGGCGTGACGCCGTGCCCACCTGCTTCGGGAAAGAGATCCACTTACGCATCGCTTAATACTCCTCGACGAATCTGATCTTCCTCGATCGACTCGAATAATGCTTTAAAGTTACCTTCACCAAATCCTTCGTTGCCTTTGCGCTGGATAATCTCAAAGAACACCGGACCAATAACAGTCTTGGTAAAGATTTGCAGCAAGATACCGTCTTTCATTGGCGCACCATCAATAAGAATACGCAAATCACGCAGCTCATCGACGTTTTCAGTATGCCCTTCTACCCGTTCATCGATCTTGTCGTAGTAGGTATCTGGGGTCGACATAAATTCCATACCGCGCTCACGTAACGTACGCACCGTGTGGTAGATATCATCAGTCGACATAGCGATATGCTGGATGCCTTCACCGTTATAGTCTTTCAAATACTCTTCAATTTGCGATTTGTCATCGTGCGACTCATTAATTGGGATTCGAATCTTGCCACAGGGAGAGGTCATTGCACGGCTTAATAGACCGGTGAGTTTCCCTTCGATGTCAAAATAGCGCACCTCACGGAAGTTCCCGATACGCTCATAGAAACCGGCCCATACGTCCATGTTGCCACGGAAAACGTTGTGGGTCAGGTGGTCGACATAGTCCATGCCAACTTCGTGGTCATTCATCGACGCTTCCCAGTTATCATAGAACTGGAAATCAACATCGTAGATCGTTTTATCACCGTAACGGTCGACAAAGTACAAGGCGCTTTCGCCAATGCCGTAAATCGCTGGAATATTTAATTCCATGGCACCTACATCAGGTTTGAACTCTTTGGCGCCATTAGCCAACGCGTGGGCCATTGCTTTGTTGGCATCGGCAACACGGAATGCCATACCACATACGCTTGGTCCGTGTTCACGAGCAAAGCTTTCTGCTTGTGAAGAAGGCTGCGCGTTCACGATAAAGTTAATATCGTTTTGCTTGAACAACCACACATCTTTACGACGGTGCTTCGCCACTTCGGTAAAACCCAACTGAGTAAATAGGGTTTTCAATGCATCAATGCCTTTCGCATCCGCCGCCGTATATTCGACGAATTCAAAACCATCGGTGCCTAAAGGATTAATTGTATGATCAGTCATGACGGGTATTCCTCTCTTGAAATTGCAGTACCCCCGCAGGCATACCGCTTTAGTTATAAGTTCGCAGCCTTGTTGTATCGCGAACCCACCCTTCCCGGCTAGGGTAACGACAACAAAGCTTGTTCAGTAGGAAATCAGATATCTGTAAACATTAGTTTACTTTGGGCGAGAATGCAGCACTGAGGCTACTCTTTGTAAACAAAAGGTTACAAAAGCAGCCTTAAGTGGCATTAAATCTGTACGGAGAGCGATCGCGTTAGCGCTTCCGCTGCTTCCCGATACCGTAATCACGCAATTTGTTGGCGATTGCGGTATGACTTAAACCAAGTTTACGCGCAAGCTGGCGGGTACTCGGATAGCTCGGGTATAAGCGGCGCAGTAAGGTGCTTTCAAAGCGCTTCACTGCATCTTCCAGACTCCCCTCGTCTAAGTCGATAGCTAAAGATTCAGCAATCGCTGGAACATCCGGCAAGTTAATATCACTAGGCTCAAGAACATCCCGCTCAAGCATGGAAATAGAGCGAAACAAGGTATTTTCTAGTTGCCGCACGTTACCCGGCCAACTGTACTGATTGAGATAGTCTTTGCAAGCGGGTGACAAGCGAATAGGCGCACGCTGTAATTGCTGACAAAACTTTTGCACAAAATGCTCGGCGAGCATTAATACATCTCCTTTGCGCTCGCGTAGCGGAGGTAATTGCAATGACAATACATTCAGGCGGTAGTAAAGATCTTCTCGAAAACTACCGCTTTCGACCCGCTCAAACAATTCGCCACGGGCCAAACAGACTAAACGCACATCAACGGCAACCATTTGTTCTTCGCCAATCCGTCGAAAGGTCCCGTCTTCGAGAAAGCGCAGTAACTTTGCTTGCAACTCAGGCGACATATCCCCCACCGAGTCTAACAGCACGGTACCGCCGTTGGCTTGTTCGAAGATACCTTTCTTTCCTTGTGGATGATGGGTGAAAATTCCCGGCCCATATCCAAATAACTCACTTTCCGCCACGTTATCCGGAAGCGCACCACAATTTACCGCCAGAAAAGGCTGTTGACTGCGATTACCTGCTTGATGACAGGCCCGAGCAATTAACTCCTTGCCCACGCCAGTTTCTCCTTCGATCAACAAAGGAACATCTAACTGCGCCATTCGCTCTGCGTCTTTCACCAAGCGTTTTATACTTGCGTGTTGAGTCAGCACGTGGCTAAAGGGCGATACGGAACCAGCTTGTCCTGGTCGCGTTGGCATCGGCTCCGATTGGCAATGTAATACCGCGCCTGCGAACGCGGGCTCGCCTTCCGCATCATTGACCCAAATAGGCAATACACTGGCGCGATAATTGGCGGAGCCAATGCGAATATAATCCGTAGTGGCTTCCGACGGTTCTTTTTCCAGCCAACGCTGCAAATTAAAGCCGCCGAGAAGATCATTCACCTGCTCGCCGCGAAGCTCTTCTTTATCAGCATCCAATAGGGTTGCTGCTGCGCTATTGATAATATCCACACGACCACGAGAGTCGAGGGAAATCACCGGGTTTGGCAGGGTCGACAACAACAGGTTAAATTCATAATGCTCACGCTCCGTGGGCATATAAGGAATGGTTTTAACGTCTTGTACGTTCGGAATGCGTCGGATTTTCGACATCAGCATTTGAAACTCAGCGAATTCAATGGTCGGGAAGCTGAGGAATATTTTGCCGACGGGATCGACTTCGATACCTTTCAGATCAATTTCATTTTCACGCAAGATTGTCAGAATATCCTGACATAAGCCCAGACGATCTGAACAGGTGATTTCCAAACGCATGTGAGTATCGAGTTCCTGAATTAACTGTAAATAAAATTATACAGGTTCAGTAACAAAAAATCAGCAGAAGCGGATCGCTTGCTGCTGATTTTCGATGAATGACATGTGCGCTCAGTCGTTCAGTAAATGATCCGTCTTCGCCGCCATAATAAAGTCGTTTTTATGTAAGCCCCCAATGGCATGCGTCCACCAAGTCACAGTTACTTTACCCCACTCGAGAAAAATACCTGGGTGATGAAACTCCGCTTCGGCAAGCTCTGCAAGCTTATTTGTAAATGCCAAGGCCTGCTTAAAATTCTTAAATTTATACACACGCTCTAACTGCATGACGTCATCACGCACGACAGGCACCCAATCTGGGATTTCACGCATTAATTCCTTGAGTTCCGCGTCAGTCACTTTTGGCGCACCGGCCTGACACGCTTCACATTTCATTTCTTTTAAATCAGACATGCTATTTTCCTGTTCAGATGGGCCCAAACCCATCACTCATTGAGATAGAGATAAAACCAAAGAGATGATCCAGCGTCATCTAAAAAATTAAGCGGCATCTTTAGGCTTCGGTGGGAACTTAGGTTCAAACAAACCTAGTTCCATGGCTTCTTCAACCATAGCCATGATGTCCATGTCAGCAATCTCAAACAGCTCGTTTACATCATTAATGGTGTAATAAATCGGCTGCATGATATCAATACGATACGGTGTGCGTAGCGCATCAAGTGGCTTCAATGGTTTGCGCTCAGGGGTATCGCTTTCTAATGCATAACGGGTTTCGCCTGGCGACGAGAGAATCCCCCCGCCATAGATGCGTAACCCTTGTTGCGTCTTCAGCAAGCCAAACTCTACGGTAAACCAATAGAGCCGCGCCAAATAAACACGCTCTTTCGGTGATGCCGCATAGCCCAGTTTACCGTACTGATGCGTAAAATGCGCAAATGCCGGATTGGTGAGCAATGGGCAATGACCAAAAATTTCATGAAAAATATCTGGCTCTTGCAGGTAATCAAACTCTTCCCGAGTGCGAATAAAGGTCGCTACAGGGAACTGCTTGTTAGCCAATAATCGGAAGAACTCATCAAATGGAATAAGCGCAGGCACTTGTGCCACTTGCCATCCCGTAGTTTCTTCCAATACTTGATTTATCTCATGCAATTGTGGAATACGATCATGGGGCATATCGAGCAAACGCAACCCTTCCATGTATTCATCACATGCTTTTCCCGGAATGATTTCCAACTGGCGTTTGACAAGATCATGCCATACTTGGTTTTCTTCATCGCTCCAATGAATAATGCCTTTTTCATCCGGTTGTCTGGATACGTACTTGCTGTTTTTTTTACCCATAACTCCTTCCTATACTGCAGTTAGTTTGGCGTGCGACGCATTCAGTGCCCGATCTAAGCTTTGCTGTAGATCGGCGATAATGTCATCCACATGCTCAAGTCCAACCGATATACGAATTAAGCCATCGCTGATGCCTGCGCGCGCTCGCGCTTCTGGGCTCAGTGGCGAATGTGTCATCGAAGCGGGATGCTGAATAAGGCTCTCAGCATCGCCTAAACTTACGGCAACACGAATCATTTTTAATTGATTGAGTACTTGTACCGCGGTGCTGTATCCGGCATCGAGTTCAAAGGCGATGACGGCCCCTGCACTTTTCATTTGCGTACCGAGTAAGTGGTGTCCGGGATGGTCGGTAAAGCCCGGATAATAAACTTGAGATACACCCGGGTAATCACGCAAGAAATTTGCAACGTGACGGGCATTTTCACAATGCTTTTCCATACGCACGGATAAAGTTTTTAGACCACGAATAATCAACCACGCGTCATGAGGCGACATAGTCGCGCCCATATCTTTTAGGGCGGTCATTTTAATTAAATGAATATCTTCCGCGCTTCCTGTAATCATTCCAGCCACAACATCACCATGGCCGTTTAGATACTTAGTCGCACTATGCACAACAATATGGGCACCAAAATCTACCGGTCGTTGCAATAAAGGTGTCATAAAGGTGTTATCAACAATCATGCGCACATCAGTATGGGCTTTGCACACGTCCCCGACCATGGCGAGATCTATCAAGCGTAGATGCGGATTGGCAGGGGTTTCTAAAAAGACCACTTTGGTCGTGTCGCGGAATGCATCGCTTAAGGCCTTAGGGTTGGTCATGTCAACGAAGTCGACATGAATACCAAAGCGCTCAAACATATGAGTAAAGAGAGCAAAGCTGCAACCGTAGATGCAATCTGAAGCAATCACATGATCGCCCGCCTTCAGAAAGGCCAAGGTCGCAGATGCCACAGCTCCCATGCCTGTCGCTGCGGCGGCTGCCGCATCCATCCCTTCGAGCGCAGCCATACGCTGCTCTAATTGGGTGATGGTCGGATTACCTAAACGGGAATACATGTAACCGGGTTCTTCACCGGCAAAGCGACGTCCACCGGTCTCTGCATCGGGGAACACAAAGGTGGAGGTTTGGTACAGCGGAGTTGACAGGGCTCCATAAGGATCCTGTATATGTTCACCACCATGTATCACCAATGTATCTGGATGCATCGTACTACCTTTCGCCATGCCGTATTCCTAACTTGTCAGATTGTTATTATTATGTAGGACGCCTAGCTTAAGGCAGCGGTTCGAACCTCAGCAATAAAACCCGAGTGTTCCTACCACTTACAACTGTAAGGTTTAATTTCCACTTAGAAAGAAAAAACCCCGCTTATCAGGCGGGGCTATGCGTCAGACGACCAGAAAACAAGGCTTAAAGACGGTTGATCTCTTGGCGTACGCGGAACTCAGATGAGGTTACATACTCTTCCATTTTACGCACCGAACCTTCCATCTCTTCAAATTGCTTAGCAATCTGACTTAATGCCTCACGGGGCGGTTTACCCGCTTCCCACACTTTGGTTTTCACTTCAATGGTGCGTCCATCAGAGGTTTGTTCAATCCGTGTCTCTTCACGCAACGTGCGTGGTTCTTGCGGCGCACTTACGTTGTCTGCGCCTTTATCAAGGACTACCCAAGCGATAATATACGCCACTAAAGTGACCTTGCTGGCGAGAATTAATGCGGTAATCGCGATAATGCGTACGACCCATAACTCCCAACCAAAATGACGCGCCAAGCCTGCACATACACCGCCGATTTTTCCACGTTTCGGGTCTCGCATCAGCGTTTTTTTACGTTCTGTCATGGCTGACTCCTCAACGGTTATCTTTGCGCCAGTTCGAGTGCTCAGCGTCTAATAAGCTTTCTAATGTGCGAATGCGATCTCGCATATCTTCGGCCTTAACTGCCAGCTCACGTACTAGCTCTGCGTCTTCCTGGCTCATTCCTTCATTAATCTTGCGCTTGCTTCGGTAGTGTAAAATTACCCAAATCGGAGCTACAAAAATAACAAAGAGAATCAGCGGTGTAATAATGATGCCTAGAACTGCAACTTCCATCTCACCCATCGCCCTAACCCCTTTTATTGTGATTCTGAACTGGAGCAGACCGTACTGCTCCAGTGCTCAAGTTTAGTCTGATTTTTTGCCTTTTAGCTTTTCTTTCAATGCCTCTAGCTCGGCATCGACACGATTTTCGCTTTCTAAGGCGCGGAATTCGTCAGCTAAGGTCTTTTTACCCAGGTCATATGCATCGACTTGTGATTCAAGATCATCGATTTTAGCTTCGTAACGCTCAAACTTGTACATGGCGTCATCGACTTTGCCGCTATCGAGTGTTTTCTTCACGGTGAGTCGTGAACTTACCGTACGTTCCCGCATTAAAATTGACTTCTGACGGGCTTTCGCATCCGACAGTTTCTCTTGTAATTGGCCAATTTCACCAGACAAACGCTCGACATGATCATCAACCCGCTGAATTTCAGCATGTAAGGCATCGATCGTTTCTTCCAGCTTCGCTTTTTCAAGCAAGGCCTGACGCGCTAAATCTTCCCGCTCTTTACCTAAGGCAAGCTCGGCACGACGTTCCCATTCAACCACTTCGTTTTCAAGACGAGTCAATTGACGGTTCAAGTCCTTTTTCTCGGAAAGCGTTTTGGCAGAAACTGAACGAACCTCAACTAAGGTGTCTTCCATTTCCTGAATAATCAACCGCACCATTTTTTGCGGATCTTCTGCTTTATCCAATAATGCGTTTAAATTCGCATTTACGATATCTGTGAAGCGTGAAAAAATACCCATAATAATTACCTCGTCTAAGTGCTCTTCAATTTGTAAGGCCATTGAATGTATGAAATGGCCCTTCACTAAAGAGTACTAGCAGGAAGCGTGCCAACTTTTAAAACAACCAATAAATCACTGAAAAAATGCATGTTTCATAGGTAGCAATAAAAAATACATGGAACACAAGCATTGTGAAAGATAAACAATTAGACTAATAATTAGTGAAATTAGCCAACTAGGTCGTGTGTGATGTCCCGTTTTCGTGATAACGAGAATCTCATTGGAGAATCAAACAGCTTTCTCGAGGTGCTAGAGCACGTGTCTCGCCTGGCGCCTCTCGATAAACCGGTACTTATTATTGGCGAGCGCGGCACCGGAAAAGAACTGATTGCTGCCCGCTTGCATTACTTGTCTGCGCGTTGGGAACAGCCGTATCTTAAACTTAACTGCGCTGCCTTAAACGAGAATCTTCTTGAAAGTGAACTCTTCGGTCATGAATCTGGGGCCTTTACTGGTGCCTCGAAAAAGCATGAAGGTCGCTTTGAGCGCGCAGACAAAGGCACACTATTCCTCGACGAACTCGCAAACACGTCGCCTGCCGTGCAAGAAAAACTATTGCGGGTCATTGAATATGGAGAGTTTGAACGTGTCGGTGGTAGTCGCCCCGTGAAGGTCGACGTGCGCCTAATTGCAGCAACCAATGAAGATCTACCGGCCCTTGCGGATCGTCAGGAGTTCCGCGCCGATTTACTCGACCGACTCGCCTTTGACGTAATTACATTACCGCCGCTACGCCATCGTCGGGAAGATATTATGATTCTTGCAGAGCACTTTGCTATTCAGATGACTCGGGAGTTAAATCTGGAGTGCTTTGCTGGTTTTACTCAGCATGCCAAAGAGGCCTTACTCGACTACGCCTGGCCCGGCAACGTGCGAGAGCTTAAGAATGTCATTGAACGTAGCTTATACCGGTTAAATTCATCGCAACTGCCTTTACACGACATTGTGTTTGATCCCTTTGCCAGCCCCTGGCGCCCTACTCAGGCGATTCGTAAGCGCAACGAGGAGGCCTCTCGCAACATGCCAGCAGACCCCCATACACAAGGGCAACAGGTTGATGACGAAAGCACAGCGGAGGTTTCGGAAAGCTCGTACGGAAAGCAAACTGGGATGAACGGACGCGGATTTCCTTTGCCCGATCTACAAACAACCGTGGACTTCAAAGATCTCTCTCAAAACTTTGAAACCCAGGTTCTCAGTGATGCCCTTGCTCACTGCCAATATAACCAAAAGAAAACAGCAGAACTGCTCGGTTTAACCTATCATCAACTGCGCGGCTATTTAAAAAAATACCAATTGCTCGAGGCAACCGGCAAAGATGACTAATATGCACGGCAATCGCATTCGCTTTCCGCGACACATCAAGCAGATGCTAGCAGCGAGTTGCTTCGGCTTCGCCTTGGCGGGATGTTCACCGGCGGACCACCCGATGGCCCAAGATGGCTTGTTATACTGCGCAGAAGGGAATCCAGAGTCATTTAACCCGCAATTGGTCACGTCGGGCACAACCTTAGACATGACAGCCGCACAACTCTACGATCGCTTGATTGAATATGATCCAGAATCACACACCTTCGTGCCCAGTTTGGCTCATGAGTGGACGGTAACCGATGACGGTCTGGTCTATCACTTTACTTTGCGTGACGATGTTCGTTTTCACACCACAGCTTATTTTACCCCTACGCGTCATTTAACCTCCGACGATGTATTATTTTCTTTCTCCCGCTGGTTAGACTCAGACCACCCGTATCACTATGTTTCGGGCCGCGGATACCCGTTTTTTAGCAGTTCAGGGGTGCCTGAACTGATTGACCATATTGATGCACCGACACCGAACACCATTGTTATTCACTTAAAACAGCCAGACAGCTCATTTCTAGCCAACTTAGCCTCAGATTTTGCCATTGTGCTATCTCAAGAGTACGGCGAAACCCTGTTAGCCGAGGAAACGCCTGAACGCATCGATCAATATCCCATAGGAACCGGACCCTTTAAGTTTGCAGGCTTCCGCAAGGATGTATACGTACGCTACTACCGCAATCCAGATTACTGGCGTGCAGTGCCCCATATGGAGCAAGTGGTGTTCCGTATTACCCAAAGCGATCATAAACGGATGCTGATGCTGCTCACAGGCGACTGTGATATTTCTCCCTATCCACCAGCACGGGATGTAAATTGGCTGAAACAACAGTCGGCAATTCAAGTACAGCAAACAACCAGCCCGAACACGGCATTTTGGGCGTTCAATACAACCCGCGAGCCCTTCGACGACCCCATCGTTAGGCAAGCCCTAGCCCACGCTATCGATCGCGACTCATTGCTACGGGCCGTGTATTTTGGTCATGCGGTACGCGCTGATTCAATTTTACCGGACTCCTCTTGGGCCCACTCCCCTCAGCCTGATGCCTTTTCCTATGATCCCGAAAAGGCTCGCCGACTTCTCGCAGACGCTGGTTATCCGAATGGTTTTAGTATGTCGATTTGGGCCTTACCGGTACAACGCGCCTATAACCCAAATGCCCGACTTATGGCGGAACGTATTCAGTCGGATCTAGCCCGAGTGGGTATTCAAGCGAATATTGTCACCTATGAATGGTCTACTTTCCGACGCCGCCTTGCCGAAGGTGAGCATGATAGTGTGTTGATTGGCTGGTCCGCCGATCATGCGGATCCTGACAACTTCTTCCGCCCCCTACTCAGTTGTGCTGCAAAAGAAAGTGGCGCGAATCGCGCACTTTGGTGCGATCCGATGTTCGATGAGCTATTGAATGCGGCTATTCGAAGCACCAATCAAAACGTACGTAGCCATTTTTATCAACAGGCCCAAGAATACCTAGCCACGGAAATCCCACTCGTCCCTATTGCCCACAGTATTCGCTTTCAGGCCATCCGAAATGACCTCGAAGGCGCAGCGCTATCCCCTTATGGCGGCGTTCAGCTCCGCGGCATTTATCGCTCTCTACCCAAGCTGCCTAGTCAGTTGGAGGAACAGCCATGAGTCGCTATTTGCTCCGCCAACTCAGTTTACTGCTCGTTACCCTCTGGCTCCTCACGTTATTGGCATTCGGATTGGGGCATTGGTTCTCAGGCGACTTTATTACCAATACCAGTGGGATATTCCCGGAAGACATTCGCTTTGCGGATGTGGCCGAGGCTCGCGCAGCGGGGGCGGATGTTTTTAGCCAGTATAGCGCTTACTTAAGTCATCTCTTTCGCGGTGATTGGGGGGTATCGTTGCTTGATGGCGAGCCTGTATTTGAGCAAATCGCATTACGCTTTGGCGCAACCCTAGAGATCGCCCTACTTGCATTTATTTTAGCCTTGCTTCCTGGCGTCCCGCTCGGCGTCATCGCTGCGCTTTACTTCCGTAAAACAATTGACCACACAATTCTTACCCTGAGTTTATCGGGCTACTCTATCCCGGTATTCTGGTTTGCCCAAATCGCTATTTTGGTGATTGCCATTCATTGGGGATTAGTGCCGATTTCCGGTCAAATTAATCCCCTGTACGAAATCACCCCGCGAAGCGGCTCCATTATTCTAGATATTTTTCTAGAACAACCCGAGCATATGGGCGCAGCCCTCCATAGCGCGTTTGCACACATGGTACTGCCGATTTGCATTCTTGCCATTATGCCGATGATGTTGATTATTCGCTTGATGCGTAACTCCATGCTCGACGTGTTAGGGCAAAACTTTATTACCTCCGGTTACGCAAAAGGCCTGTCTACGGCCCGTGTACTATGGAATCATGCCTTGCCTAACGCCATGCAACAGGTGATGCGGCAACTTGGCACCTTAATTAGCTTGCTCATTACCAATACCATGATCATTGAGGTGATTTTCTCTTGGCCAGGGCTTGGAAGTTGGTTAGTACGCAGTATCTATGAGCGTGATTATCCCGTTATTCAAGGCGGTCTACTGGTGATTTCCGCCTTAATTTTGCTTATCACCATTGCCTTGAATATTTTTCATGCGTGGCGGTACCCGCAAGTAAGGAAGGATTTGTATGCCGCGAGCTAATCTTTACTACGAAGAACGCAGTCCTGCACCATTGGAAATGGTCTGGCTCGAATTTCGCAGCAAGCCGTTAGCTATGGCTGCATTGTATATGCTGCTCTTCATTACTGTACTTACTGTGATTGGCCCATTGCTCACCCCTTATGGTGCCAACGAGCAATTTATTGATGCCATTTCCTTGCCACCGGCATGGTCGGAATCCGGGAATATCCGCTTTTTACTGGGTACTGATGAACTCGGCCGGGATATGGTCACCCGTCTTATTTATGGCGCTCGCTACAGTTTTGGTTTGCCCGTGTTAGTCGTGTTGATTGCGGCCACGATTGGTATCGTTCTCGGTGCCGCCGCAGCCATGACCGTTGGTGTGAAAAGCTCAACGCTGAAACATTTACTCGACGTTCTTATGTCGATTCCGTCACTTCTGCTCGCATTGATTATCGTCGCAATCTTAGGGCCAGGTTTGGGTAATGCCTTATTTGCAATAGGATTGGTGCTGATCCCTCAGTTTCTCCATGTCACTCGTAACGCAATTCACGATGAACAAAAGCGGGCCTATGTCACGGCCAGTAAACTCAATGGCGTGAGTAAATTTTATCTGCTCTCCCATGTTATTTTCCCGAACATTATAAAAATTCTCGTGGTGCAATTCACGATTGGCCTGTCTGTGGCAATTCTTGATATTGCGGCACTTGGTTTTCTCCGCCTTGGTGCACAAGCGCCTACTCCAGAGTGGGGTTCTATGCTCGCGCAGAGCTTGGAGGTTGCCTACGTGTCACCATGGATAATGGCCTTACCCGGTCTCGCTCTATTTCTCACTTTGGTGAGCGTTAATCTAGTCGGCGAAACCTTACGCGTTGCCATAAACCGGCAGTTGGAGCGCTGATATGTTATTAGATATTCGCAATCTAACTATCGCCAAAGACACACCCACGGGCCGCGTAAATGTGCTTGAACGCGTCAATTTGCAAATCAATGAAGCTGAGATTCATACGCTTGTAGGTGAGTCGGGCTCTGGAAAGAGTTTAATTGCGCGCGCCATAATGGGCTTTCTCAGCAGTAGCTGGCATATACAAGCCGATCGCTTGTGGTTTGAGGAGCAAGACTTGTTAAACCTCAGCGCCAAGCAGCGACGCGAGATCATTGGCGTTGATGTTGCCATGATTTTCCAAGACGCAAAGAGTTACCTCGACCCCAACTTAACCATTGGTGAGCAACTGCAAGAAGCGGTGCTCGACCAAGATCTTTCTGGTGGCTTTTGGAACCGTCGTAAACAGCGCAAGGAACGTGTGATTCAGTTGCTACACCGGGTAGGCATCAAAGATCACAGTGCGATGATAGAGAGCTATCCCCATGAATTATCGGAAGGGGCCGCCCAAAAAATAATGATTGCCAGCGCCATCGCTCATCGACCTAAATTATTGATTGCCGACGAGCCCACCAGCACTATGGAACCGGCCACTCGCCAACAAATCTATCGGCTATTGGCGCAATTTCATGCCCGTCATGGCATGTCCATTCTTTTGATTAGCCAAGATCTTGGGGCCATCATGAAGGAAACCGAACGGTTAACCATGATCTATAGTGGTCAAATCATGGAATCAGGTAGCACCCGCGAATTGCTGGATGCGCCACATCACCCTTATACTGAAGCCTTGTTGAATACCTCCTTGTATCAGCAAGCACAGCGGCCACCACGCTCGCGCCTGCCAACATTGGCGGGAACAGAGCCCAGTATGCAACATTTACCCATTGGCTGTCGCTTAGGCCCGCGCTGCGCCTATGCACGACCCAAATGCGTGCAAACCCCAGACTTTACAAAAAAGCGCGACCGCGGCTTTGCCTGCCATTATCCCCTGCATCTGGAGGATGACGCATGAAACCCTTATTAGATGTGCGTGATCTTACAAAAACATACGTGCAGCGTTCTGGCTTATTTAAGCGCAAAAAGATAGAAGCCTTAAAGCCTACCAGTTTTACCGTCGAAGCCGGCAAAACGCTTGCGATTATGGGGGCCAATGGCTCCGGAAAATCAACCTTAGCTGGATTGATCTCTGGGGCGATACAACCCAGCCAAGGACAAATTATCTTAAACGGTCAGGTGTTACACGCAGACAATTATCGACAACGCGCACAACATATTCGAATGGTGTTTCAGGATGCAGAAGCCTCCCTAAATCCTCACCTCACCATCGGTGATCAGCTCGAAGAGCCGCTTCGATTCAATACGGGACTTAACCAAAAGCAGCGTCGTGAGCGCACGATTCATACCTTGCAACAAGTGGGCTTACTTGCTGAGCACATGGTGTTTTACCCCCACATGATGTCTACCGGACAAAAACAACGGGTGAGTATTGCCCGAGCAATTATTCTTAATCCGCAACTCTTAGTGGCTGATGAAGCACTTGCCACCCTTGATTCATCGGTACGCGCGCAAATTATAAATCTGTTACTGGATCTCCAAAGCGATCTAAAAATGTCCTATATCTTTATCAGTCAAAGCCCAGAAATAGTTCGCCATCTTGCCGATGACGTCATGATTCTGAAAGAAGGAGATATTTTGGAGCATGGTCATGTGGATGATATTTTCAATGACCCACAACATCGCTATACCCAGAGTTTACTGTTATCAGAATTGAACTCCGCTTGATTTTGCTGAGCATCATCGTGCAAAGCAGGACATACGGCGCATTCAGGGAGACTTACCTTGAGGAACAAGTATCGATTTGATAGCGTATAACGCGTTTTACCTGCGCAGGTCGGAATTTTTTGCTTTGTTTACCGCCGCGCGAAATAAACCAATCGCAAGACATAAACGACAACAAATGCGAGACAACACAGGAGTTTAAATGTGGAAACTGGAACGCTAATATCCTTAGCGCTGTACTTTATTGCGATGCTTGGAATCGGGGTGTACGGCTACTTTAAGTCCACCAGCGATCTTTCCGATTATATGTTGGGTGGACGTCGCTTAGGTCCGGGTGTTACTGCGCTTTCTGCCGGTGCCTCAGACATGAGTGGTTGGATGCTGATGGGTCTTCCAGGTGCCTTCTTTGTTGCAGGCTTTAGTGAAGTATGGATTGCCATCGGTCTGGTCATCGGAGCTTACGTGAATTATCGCGTTGTGGCCCCTCGCCTGCGTAGCTATACCTACATCGCCAAAGACTCAATTACCCTACCCGACTACTTTGAGAACCGTTTTGCCGACACCTCTCGGGCGCTACGCCTAGTATCGGCCGTGGTCATCATTATATTCTTTACCCTGTATACCGCTGCTGGCGTGTATGCCGGTGGTACCTTGTTCCAAAACGCATTTGGGCTTGAGTACGAATACGGGTTGCTGCTGACTGCCGGTGTGGTTGTGGCCTATACCTTGATTGGTGGCTTTTTAGCGGTGAGCATGACCGACTTTGTACAAGGCTGTATCATGTTTGTCGCCTTGATTATGGTACCTATTGCGGCGCTATCGATTATGGGCGGCTCAGCACCTGTTATTGCTGAAGTGTCACAAATTAGCCCAGCCATGTTGAATCCGTTCTACGGCGCAACCGTATTGGGTGTAATTTCGCTGTTGGCATGGGGCTTAGGTTATTTTGGCCAACCTCATATTATCGTTCGCTTTATGGCGATTAAATCTCTCAACGACTTTAAGATGGCCCGTCGTATCGGTATGAGCTGGATGATCATTGCGTTGATTGGCGCCATGCTTACCGGAATTATCGGGGCTGCTTACATGGCCACTCATGGCGGTGATTTAGGCCCTGCGGCGTACTTAACGGAAACGGGTGAACTTGCTGATAGCGAGACCATTTTCATTGTTCTGTCGCAAATTCTATTCCATCCACTGGTGGGTGGTTTCTTGCTGGCCGCCATTCTTGCCGCCATCATGAGTACCATTTCATCGCAATTACTTGTGACCTCGAGCTCATTGACACAGGATTTTTATAAAGCTTTCTTGCGTCGAGACGCTTCTGACAAAGAACAAGTACTTGCCGGTCGCGTATCCGTGCTTCTGGTCGCTATCGTAGCTGTCTCAATCTCCCTCAACCCAAGTCAGAATCTACTGTCGCAGGTAGGAAACGCTTGGGCAGGCTTTGGGGCAGCCTTTGGACCGCTGATCATTCTTAGCCTTTACTGGAAACGTATGACACGTTGGGGCGCTTTAGCGGGCATGATTGTAGGAACCTTGACCGTATTGTTCTGGGTCTACGTTCCCATTGCGGGCGCGCCGCTATCCAGCTACCTATACGAAATGGTACCGGGTGTGATTATGGCAACCTTGGCCATTATTCTGGTCAGTCGACTGACTGAACAGCCAGAACCTGCGGTAGGCCGTGAATTTGAAGAAATGGAAGGTGATATTCAACAACACGCAGAATAACGCCCGATGGATGCGTATAGTATAAAAGGGCCCGCTTAAAGCGGGCCCTTTCGTTACTGGCAACTGCCGCAACACTGACCTGACCGTGCATGCTCAGACACAAACAGCACCTTGTTTTCAATTTCAATATGAGTACGAATATCCGTAATAAATTCATTGAGTTTTGCGTAGAGGTGACGCCAAGTTCCACATCCATCTTCGGGGATGGTTAACTGGTTGGTTACATCTAAAATCTGCGCAATCGCTGCTTCATGTTCATCATGCTCGCTAGTCATTACCATAATCGGCCCCGCTGGGTATTGGCCATTCAACAACATAGGGAACAAAATCTGTTCTTCTTTCATCATGTGTTGTTCTAGTTCTTTTTCAATGCGGCTTAACAATGAATACAGCCCCGTTGGGCTTTCGGGATGATCGCCATGCACTCGCTCAATCTTTTCCGCAAGTTCCAAAAGTTCCGATAGTTGCTCCCGATGCACTTTGTGAAAACGCTCCAACACAAAGCTAACAAGCTCATTATTTGTGCGGTCGCGTAAAGCCCGCACCGGTTCATTGATTAACGCCATTGTTGCTGCTGAGTACTGCATGGAAGGACCTCGCAAAAAGTGTGTAAGCCAGCCTAATCGGTGGTTTCTCATCAGGCACGGTAATCCTTCTCTTCGCCCCCTACAAGCAAGCATGGGAGGTACTCCTAGTGGACCATATGGCATATGCTTACTTCGTGATAAGCTGTCATCACCTCGCATAGGCAGTTGAATGGAAGACCTATTACGATGACCCAGAACAAAAACACCCCACTTCCGCCACTGAACGACGTGCAAACGAAACGCTATGCACGACATATCTTGTTACCGAAGATGGATTTTGAAGGCCAAGAGCGGCTTGTCGCCGCGCGCGTTCTGATCGTTGGTTTAGGCGGACTAGGCAATGCTGTTGCCCCTTATCTAGCTGCCGCAGGTGTCGGCACATTGTTTTTGGCCGACGCAGATGTGGTTGAGCTCAGTAATTTACAACGACAGATACTTTTTAAAAACTCCGATATAGGTCGTGCGAAAGTCACCGCCTGTGCTGAACATTTAACAGCGCAGAATCCGGATATTCAGATACATCAACTCAATCAACGGGTCGACCAAGGATTGCTCAATGAGCTTCTTCCGAGTATCGATGTTGTGGTGGATTGTACCGATAACTTAGAAACACGAAACCTTCTGAATGCGGCCTGTTACGCGCATCAGGTTGGTCTGGTATCTGGGGCAGCAATTCGTATGGAAGGTCAGATCACGGTGTTGCCGATGACTCAGGGTGCTCCCTGTTATCAGTGTTTTAGCCGTTTCTTCGGGGAGCAAGAACTCTCGTGTATGACAGCCGGTGTGCTATCACCCATCGTGGGTGTCATTGGAACCATGCAGGCACTTGAAACCATAAAGCTCATAACCGGTATTGGTCAGTCATTAACGGGGCGATTACTTCATTTTGACGGCGCTGAAGGAGAATGGCAGTGTTTCAAGTTTGTACAGGATCCGAATTGCCCGGTTTGCAATTCAACGCGCAGCTAACCTAAGGTTCACACACGCCCAACTGCTCATACACATACGATAACGCCTGAAAGGTTTCCTGAATGGAACAATCTTGCTGATCCTGTTTCTTCAGACCCATTCGGGTTAACTCAATATGCCACGTGGGCTCAACTCCGATTCGTTTCAAAGAATGCTTTACGCACGCAAGTGGGCAGCCATCAAGGGCAATAATGTCACGGCCGGAACACGCGGTTCTTACTAGCGGCCTTACATTACCGCCAACACCGGCAATACACGACATTTCTGCCACACCATCGCGACTTAAACGCACCGCAATATCGTTGGCAAGTTGCGCAACATTGGAACAGCCCGAGCAGGAATAAATCAGCGGTTTACTCGCCTGTTCTAACGATTGTGTCACTTTAGCAGTCATGAGTTCATTCTACCCTTGGAAACCTGACACTAGTGTATCTCCTGGTTTCACAAGGGATTTGATATGAATCAATCCACGCTAAAGATTTAGTCAACTACCCACAAAGAGTCATTTTCAAGAATACTGACACGCTAGCCGGGTCGTCCATCTGCACGAGGCGATAGGAATACCGGGAGATAGACTAAGATAAAAATGAGAAAAGCGACCGCCCAGAAGGTTGCAGACCACTGATACCAAGTCATCATATCCGCAATGGGCCCCCAGTTTGCGCCAATCCGCACTAGGGCCGCAGCAATAATCAACAGAAATGCCACTGACATCCAAGGACTTGCTCTCAAGGGACGACCGCTATGGCCTAGGGACACGCGCGCCATCATAGCCATGATCATCACCCCCATTGCCCCAACCGTGAGCGTATGAACCGCCGTACTGTGGCTCACACTTCCGATCATCTCTATCCCCGCATAGCGCATAGCGAACAGAAATAGGGCCAACGGGATAAAAGCGACGGACAGATGAAGTGACCATAACAGAGGGGTTCGTAACGTAATCCAAAAGCGCAAACGAAGCAGACGAATTGTCGTCATTAGTCCTGCAAACGCGAATAATACTGCGAAGGCTCGGTCTGGAATATAGCCGGTAAGCGCAAATACATGCAAAACCACGATAAGCCACACTGAGCACAATGCTCCTAACTCAATCCAAGCTTTTGGTTGCACCCGCTCGGTTTGCGTACCATTAGCAGTAAACATCGGCAACACGCGCCCAGAAATAATGACCATGATCAGGGTAATTAACCAAACGGCACTATTGGTACCGTATTGAATCCAATCAAAGCGTCCATACAGCACCCCCGCGTGCGTGGCGCCATTCATTAAAGCTAACGCCAACAAAATAGGTACAAAGAACAAGTTACGCGATTGCCCAGCACGAACCAGCAAGCGTCCAAATAAGAAAGCGGCGGTGGGCAACAACGCTAAATCAACGGTAACTACCAACCATGCGGGCAGGCCAGCACCAAACAGCATGAGCATTCGAGCACTCAACCACAGCGCAATTAATATAATCAACGACCCGCCATGGGTTGCCCTGAGGCCTGTCCAGTTCTGTACGGCGGTCAGTAAAAAACCGAGAATAATCGCAACGACGAATCCAAAGAGCATTTCGTGTTGATGCCAGAACATCACATTATGATAAGGGTTTAGGGTAATATGCCCAGTTAATACAGCCCCCCACAACACCATAGCGACCAAACTAAAGACCGCCCCCAAGAGAAAGAAAGGACGAAATGCCTGACGCCACAGTGGAAATAAACCCTGCTCTTTTTGCTCATGTGTAATTTGCATTGTCAGCCTCTGCTGTTATTCATCTTCAAAGAAGTTTTGCGCTTGCGCTCGGGCGAGTTCGCGCCGGTAGCGCTCCGCCCGTAATGCAAGAAACATGACCGTCATACATACCGCGAGGACCGCGTATAACACCATAAATGCTGCGCTAGAAATACCGAGCATGTCTTGGCTTAAACCGAACAAAATAGGCAATGTAAAACCACCTAAGCCACCGATAGCGGCTACAATACCGCCAACGCTTCCCATCTGTTTAGGGTAGTGGTTATGAATCACTTTAAATACGCTGGCCCGCCCTAGCCCCTGAGCGATGCCAATAACAAACATCAGAGCGGTAAATACCCACACATTAATTTCAATATTGATGATCACATCACGGTCAATGCCATGGATCGTCATGGTCGTCGGTGGATAACTTAAGAAGAACAAACACACCAGACACACCCAAAATACACTCCAGTTCACCAATTGCCCACCATAGCGATCGGCTAACCAACCACCCAGTGCGCGCACCATACTCGACGTGGTGACAAAAAACAGGGTGAATGCCATGGCTTGCTCAAACTCCAACTGATACGCCTGCATATAGTAATGAGGTAACCACATGATTAGGGCAAGGAAGCTGCCAAACACAAAGTAGTAATAGAGACTAAAGCGCCAAACTCTGGGATCTTTAAGGGGGCGCAGTTGCTCACGCCAAGGCGGTGTAAAACGAGGTATATAACTCGGTGTTTTCGGGGCAAAGATAATAAATACGAGCAACATGAGAGTGAGCCCAAGAGCGTATAAGGGCCCTGTCCATGGCCAATCAAACCAAATCACGAATAGCGGTAAAAGCACAAAGGAAATAGCCGCTCCCGCGTTGCCGGCGCCAAAGATACCTAATGCCAAACCTTGTTGCGAGCGGGCAAACCAGTCTGTCACATAACGAACGCCTAGGGTAAATGACACCCCACTCAGTCCAATCCAAAGACCTATTCCAATAAACCCAATATAACTATCAACAAAAGGTAAAAAGAGAAGTGCTGGAATGGTGATCAGCATTTGCCAAATCCACAGCGTACGAGCACCCATGTACTCACATAAAATACCGACAGGAATGCGTAGAATCGCACCCGACAGCATAGGAGCAGAAAGCAACAAACCCAGCTCTACGCCGGATAAATTCAGTTCACGTTGGATATTAATGGCGAGTACAGCGTAGAGAATCCACACCGAAAAATTGGCAGCAAACGCTAAGGTTGCCATAGCGAGAGCTTGCCAGGCCCTAGGTAAGGTTGCATCCATTACAATCGACTCCGAGAAACTGATTGCTTGCATCTTAGCGAGTTTCCAGAGAAACCACATGAAGCGCTGGTGATACTCACAAAACACCAATTCGAAACGCCTAGCGCTCAAATCTACCCCAAAGTAAGTAGCGATTCCGCAGAAGCTGTGGCCTGTATCGGAAAACACACTACTACAAAGTGAGTAGGCTTGTTTTTCCCCGTAAAAACAGACGATTAGCCTTATTGATACAGATCAAGCAAGCTATTTCCATTCGTGCGCACACTGCCGCCCAGATTCCCTTACATTATTTGAGGTTTTACTATGTCAACCGCTTCGGCCAACACCGGATTGAATCTGCTCAGATTCAGCGACCCCAAGATTAAAACACTCCATTTAACCTGGTTTGCGTTTTTCTTAACCTTCGCGGTTTGGTTCGCTCACGCGCCATTGCTCGCATCGATTCAAGTATCGCTGGATCTCACCGATGCTCAGATTCGCGCGTTGTTGATTCTAAACGTGGCTATCACCATTCCCGCGCGAATTATTGTTGGCATGTTGGTCGACCGCTACGGGCCAAGGCTTATCTACGCCATTCTCTTAATTACCTCTGCTTTTCTGTGTATCGGCTTTGCATTTGCCACAACCTACACCTCATTAGCGGTTTTCCGCTTCCTTCTAGGTTTTGTCGGTGCGGGTTTTGTGATCGGCATTCGTTTGGTGAGCGAATGGTTTCCGGCACATCAAGTAGGTACTGCTGAAGGAATCTATGGCGGCTGGGGTAACTTCGGTTCAGCGGCTGCAGCGATGCTCCTCCCTACGCTCGCCTTAGCCTTCGGTGGCGACGATGGATGGCGTTATGCAATTGCGCTAGTGGGCGTACTTTGCGGTATTTACGGGGTTATTTTCTATAAGCTTGCCCGTAACACGCCGAAAGGCTCCATCTATTTCAAACCGAAAAAGAATGGCGCCATGTTGGTGTCGTCATGGGGTGCGTTGTGGGCGTTGATTCTTATGAATATCCCCATGTATCTGGCCCTAGCTATTCTGGCTTGGCGTTTATCACCCTCTGGTGTGCATTTGTTTAGCGACACCATGATGTATGTGTTCTTTGTGTCACTCGTAGTTATATTTATCTATCACACGTGGACCACCTATGCTGTGAATGCGGAACATTTACGCGCTGGGGTACCAGAACTTGAGAAGTATTCATTTAAGCAAGTTGGCATCCTCAATATTGCCTATTTCGCGACCTTTGGTTCGGAGCTTGCGGTGGTATCAATGCTCCCCCTCTACTTCTTGCAAACCTTTGAAGGTCTCACTGCGGTCACCGCCGGCCTGTTAGCGTCAGCCTTTGCCTTTATGAACTTGGTGTCGCGTCCCATGGGCGGATGGTTCTCAGACCGATATGGACGTCGTCGCAGCCTATTAATTATGATCTCGGGTTTGGCTCTGGGGTACTTTATGATGGGCCTCATCGATTCTCACTGGTGGATCATTATGGCGGTATTGGTCACCATGGCCTGTTCATTCTTTGTGCAAGCCGGTGAAGGTGCTGTGTTCGCCATGATTCCACTTATTAAACGCAGTATGACTGGGCAAATTGCTGGAATGGCAGGTGCCTATGGTAATGTCGGTGCAGTGGTCTACCTCACCGTGTTAAGTTTTGTGACTTATAGTACGTTCTTCTACGTTATCGCTGCATCCGCATTGATTGGCTTGGTCGCGGTGTGGTTTATGGAGAATCCGCGTGGTCATATTGCCGAAGTTATGCCCGACGGTACCGTACACACCATTGAAGTGGGTCACAAGTAATGAAGCAACCGGTAAGCACTGCACATCTACAACTTAATCACGCGTCGATATGCATCGAAGGTGGTAAAGAAGGGAATGAAGACGCCGTTGGCGTACACATTCCCGATGATGCGCATGTGCTTACCTACAAAGGCGCCATTCTCGCTATTGCCGATGGTGTCAGTAGCGCAGAGGCCGGCCAAGAAGCCAGTGAAACTGCTGTACGGATGTTTCTTCGCGACTTCTCCTCCACGCCTGATACATGGTCGGTTGCTCATAGTGCGAGCCAAGTTCTCTCCACGATCAATTTACGTTTATTTCGACACAGCCACGTATTTAAAAATGAAATGAAGGGACAACTCTGTACCTTTAGCGCTGTGGTTATCAAGTCTCATACAGCTCATTTCTTTCATGTTGGAGATAGTCGTGTTTATCATTGGCGCAGTGGATTTATGCGCCAACTCACAACCGACCACACTGCCCAACTGAACCAAGAGCGCCGATTCTTGGCCCGTGCGTTGGGTATGGATGGGCAACTACAACTGGACCATGGCAAGCAAGAGGTGTGTGTTGGTGATCGTTTCCTTCTCACTACCGATGGCATCCACGACTTTGTCAGTGAAGCCCAATTGCAAGAAGCCATTGGGAGTTCCGGTTCACTCCCTGAAATTTGTGAACAACTCAAAGACATGGCCTTGCAGCAAGGCTCTGACGATAATATTAGCGCGGTGCTCGCCGAAGTAGTGTCTTTGCCCAATACCGACATCGACGATTTTCATGATCATTTAACCCAGTTGCCCTTCCCTCCTGCATTTAAAGCGGGCATGAAGGTGGATGGCCTCGAGATTATACAAGAGCTGTTTGCGAGTAGTCGTAGTCATTTATATCTTGTTCGTGATATCGATTCTGGACAACGAGCCGTTATGAAAACGCCTTCAACAAATTTCGAGGATGACAGCAGTTATATTGAACGCTTCATACGCGAAGAATGGATCGGAAGTCGCGTCGATAGTCCCTATGTAGTGAAAATAATCCGTCAATCACGGCCACGAAGTTTCCTCTACTATTTGATGGAGTACGTGGATGGCGTAAGCATGGAAAAGTGGCTCGAATATAATTTTCCAGTTAAACCTGGTCGAGCGATTCGCTTGATTGAACAGGTAGTAGCCGGCATTCAAGCGTTTCACGATTGTGAAGCCGTGCATCAAGATTTAAAACCTGGAAATATTATTATTAGCACCGACCCAGTCAGCCAGAAAGAAACTATCAAAATTGTCGACTTTGGAAGTGTCTATGTGGCCGGTGTTGCCGAGATCTTTATTCCGATTGATCATTCTTCGGTATTGGGCACCGCATCCTATTCCGATCCGCAGTATCTCACCGGACGCAACTCGGGGATTCAAGGTGACGTTTATGCCTTGGCAACCATTTGCTATGAGATGTTTACCGGCAAACTCCCCTACGGCGAGGCTATTGAAGAGTGCAAAACGCCGAGTGATTACGATCGCCTTCGTTATATCAGTGCCCGCAAACATAATCCGGCCATTCCGGTTTGGTTTGATCGTGCGCTTGAAAAAGGGGTAAGCTTTGATTTAAATCGGCGCTATCGCTCGTTAAATAGCCTAATTCGCGACTTGAAACATCCAAACCCCGAGTTTCTCCGAGATGAGGTCAAACAAAGCAGCCGCAGCAGTAGCCTACTGTTCTGGCAACTGCTCTCCGGCTTTTGGTTTATCACTTTGTTGCTCGTGATCTATCTATTTGTATTGAACCAACATTAATTCGCTCACTTTCGTCAAAGTTAACGCTTAGGGCGGAATACTTGTATCACCTGTTCATCGCATTCCAAAAAAGGCCCTTCCATCAAGTCAATACAATAGGGAATTGCGGGGAATACGGCATCTAAACACTGACGTATCGCTTTCGGTTTGCCCGGCAAGTTGAGGATTAAGGTTTGCTTACGTAAGCCTGCCGTTTGCCGCGAAAGTATCGCTGTCGGAACATATTTAAGCGATTCCATGCGCATCAATTCACCAAATCCGGGCATCATACGATCGCATACCGCCTCGGTTGCCTCAGGTGTTACATCACGCTTGGCAGGTCCGGTTCCACCCGTAGTCACCACCAAACAACATCCTTCCTCATCGGTCATCTCAATTAAGGTTTTTTCGATGAGCGCCTGCTCATCCGGAATCACCCGGTACACCACAGTAAAATCTGAGACAATATAGTCGTTCAACGTATCTTGAATTGCTTGACCCGATAAATCCTCATAAACACCTGCACTTGCCCGGTCGCTAACCGTAAGAATTCCAATTCGGGCCTGCTTGTCTTTCTGATTACTCATAGTGATTCCTATACATTTCGTCACATATCATGCCGCTGCCTTTGCTCACAGGGCGATTATTGCTGCATCATACCCGCTAACTTCAACCAATAACCATTACACTCATTGCTTGCTAGGGTTATTGGCGCGTTGCCTTGTTCATTGGCGCGAAACCGCTGTAGCCATTCCCAGGTACCCTCTATTTCAGGACTCAGTCGCAGCATATCTACGGACTTGTGCATACCTGGCAGCTGATTCACTAAATTGTAGCGCTCACCCGACTGGGTTTGAATGCCATTTAGTACGAACACTTCGCGGCCATCCTGACTTGTTACTGTTCGTCCCTTAGGATAGCGGATACAACAAAGTTCGCATTGGTCTTTGTGTCTATTTTCAGATCGTGCGGTAAAACAACGGGCTGACCAGGCTAATGGAAGGTGGCCAAAAGCAAAGACTTCGGTTTCAAATAAATGCCGCCGTTCCTGCACTTCAGGTTGCCGCAGTATCTGCGCTAACCAATCGCCGGACAGTTCAACCGGCATTAGCCAGCGCGTCATCCCCTGATCCACCAATAACGCCAAAGTATGCTGGTTGTAGCAATTGATTGCGGCCCCGGCAACAAAGGGCAATCCCGCCGAACGCAACATCTGAACAGCCCCCATATCATTGGCTTCTACCAAAAAATCGCCGTTATCGCAGTAACGCTTTAACTCCCGCAGCTCTGACGGTGCTTCCAACAACGTCATTGTTGATAAGCATACTTGCTTACCGGCCTCTCTCAGTTCATGGGCGAGCGCCATATAATCTGGCAACTTTAGCTCCCTGCGCTTGCTGCACACGGTTTCCCCTAGATACACCGTATCCAACGGCTGTTCAGCCGCCTCACGATAGAACCTCTGCATGGTGTCTTTTGGCCAAAAATAAAGTACAGGACCAAGTGAATATTGCATGGGTACTCCTATTTCCAACTGCGATGATAGGCACCAATAGTGGTCTGACTGCCTTCCGATAGTGACGACAGAACTGCGCTCCATTCCGATTGAACCTGGAAGCGTTCTGGCGAGGTGAGTACATGATCAATAGCGGCACGCCATACTTTCGTAATTGCGGCCACGTAGGCGGGACTGCGTTGCCTGCCTTCAATCTTGAGCGATTTGATGCCTTCCCGATAGAGCTCAGGCAGCAGATCCAATGTATTTAAACTAGTAGGCTCTTCTAGCGGGTGATAGCGCTGTCCATCCACATCAAAGCGCCCTTTGCATAAGGTGGGATACCCCGCCGTTTCATCGGGTGCAAACCGATCAATGACTACATTGTTGAGGCGTGATTCGAGGTATTCTTCTTTCTCTTCCCATCGAACATAGGCGGCAGGTGAACATGCGCCAGCGGTGTTTGGCGATTCACCAGTCATGTATGAACTAAGATAACAGCGCCCTTCCGCCATAATGCATAAGCTTCCAAAGGCAAATACCTCAAGGTCAACTGTGGTTGAACGTGCCAATGCCCGCACTTGATTCATCGCTAACACGCGCGGCAACACAACGCGCTGCACCCCAAACTGTTGTTGATAAAACTCGATGGCGGCTTGATTTGTTGCCGAAGCCTGCACCGATAGATGCACTTCTTGTTGCGGGTAGGAAGTACGAATGTAATGCAGAATAGATACATCCGCCACAATCAGCACATCAACGCCACAGCGGATGGCATCATCTACTGCCTGTGCCCAATGCTGCCATTGTTCAGGATGGGCGAAGGTGTTGATGGCTAGATGAATTTTTTTACCCTGGGCATGGGTTAATGCGACGGCATCTTGCAAAGTGCCTTCGGCAAAATTCAACCCCGTAAAATGGCGCGCATTGGTCTGATTTTTTAGTCCAACATACACAGCATCAGCGCCATGTTTTAATGCCGCTTTCAATGCAGGCAAGCTACCTGCCGGACACAATAATTCCATAGCCTTTCCAGATTCATTGAGTTGTATATAACTGAGCATCGGGTGTAGTACACCACAACTACCGCATGGTTTATTGATATAGATTAAGCCCTGTCGGTGCCCGCGAACGTATCCTTATTTTACGCAATTACGAAACGGAAGTTACTGAATGTTCGATATAAAACGAGTTACTCACAAGGTAATAGCGCGGCTACCAACATGGACAAAAACGAGCTTGGCTATCACGCCAAAATGGCCCTTGGAGCTGCTCGCAGAACAGGTATTCAATCAGGTATTTTCAGAGCCATTACAACAGCATGAGTTTGCCTTTCTCAGCGATGCAGTGGTGGTCATTGTATTTGAGGATATCCACCTCGCCATGGAAGTAACCTTAAAAGAAAGCACATCACCCGCTTTACGCGTGCGTCTATCAACACAACCCCAGAGATTTCCCGATGCCGATGTGCGTCTTACCGGAAACTTTAATCACTTCATCCTGATGATTGCCCAACGCGTAGACCCAGACACTCTATTCTTTCGCCGAAAATTACGCATCCAAGGGGATACGGAACTTGGGTTAGCTGTGAAAAACTTGCTAGACACCATCGATGTACAGGATCAACTCCCGACCCCGGGGTACAATCTCCTCAACCTCCTTGCAGATCAGCTTGAAGATTTCCAAGCGCAAGCGACGGCTTCATAAATCGGCGTACTTCCATAAAAAAACCGCCCAGCACGCGCAACGTAACTGGGCGGTTTAACCGACCGATCAGAGTATCCGGAGCAACTCTGCCTTACGGTTGAAGGCTAAAAAATTTGCAACGTTCCCGCCCTTAATACTCTCAACCATCATTTTTAATGGTTGTTCCGCTTGCTCAGGCGTCGGAGCGAAACCTACCGACCCACTCATACTGGCGGCGAATGCGATATCCCATTCAATACCCGTGGCCTTCGACTCCTCCAGAAGTACATTAAAATCACTCACTTCATCAGGGAGTTTGTCTACACACAGCACGGGCTCAAGGTTCCCACCTTCACCAGCTCCAAAGCGTTGCTGTTGATCTGCTGTGGCTTTTTCCGGCATCATCGCCTTGGTAAATACAAACAGTAACCGTTGTGGCTCTGATTGCGTCTGGGCCGCGCGAATAAAATCCTCATAACTACTGAGCTGCATTGGGCTTCCTTTTGATTCACTAATTCATAAGAAGCAGTTTAACAAAGACCGTCATTTGGATTTTGGCACAAAAGAGGGAGACACCTCCCTCTTCTTAGGTAGTTTATGCATTCACCGCTTCTTTCTGCACTTTGGTTTCTGCTATAGGGCTGCGATCTCGGTGATAATGGCGCAATGCATGTTCTTTGCGCCGTCCTTCACTAAAGGCCGAGACCCGTTTCAGATAGCCAATAACTCGCGTGCCGTGGTCAACATCTTCGGAACCACAGCTAGAGCAGGACGCCAAGGTTCGCTTATCAATAGCCTCACACTCATTACAGATGGTAATGCGTACGTTAATACAGAAATAATTACATCCCGAGCGGGCCGCAATGTTAAAGAGAGTGAGGTAGCCATCAGTGCCCATTTTTTCATCAAGATTAAGATGTAAGGCTGAGCCGCCATCCAAATATTCAATCAGCTCGCGCCCGTGCAATACAAATTTGTCTAACGCATTAATACTCTCGTCCTCAACCGTGTAGAAGTAGCTGTTATAGCAATCTCGCGTCACTACATAGCCATCAGCGCGATCCCATTTCGCATTCTTAATGCCTAAATTTTCAGCAGGCACAAACTCGGTATTAAACATGTAGCCAAATTCTTTCTTAGCGCGTTTATTGGCGTCGTAGATAACTTTCAAATGCGTTTGCACAAACTCTTTGTACTGCGGATTATTACCCACTTGAATACCCAGCGATTCCGCCGCTTCCACCATGCCATTGATACCAATGGTCAGGAACTGCTTCTCTAAGCTAATAAAGCCTGCGTCGTATACGGTAAGTAAGCCAGCCGCCAAATACTCTTCCATTAAGCGTCTATAAGCCACTTGATACTGTTGAATCTTCCGAATTTCGGTATCTAGATCACGCCCATCTTGCACCAATCGGTTCATATTAATGGTAATCACATTAATGGACCCTGTGGCGACCCCGCCCGCCCCTAACGTATAGGAAAAAGTGTTATCAGCGATCTCACTGCGCAAACGACAACAACTGGCCAAGCTGTCTGCATTGTCCGATAAGTACACAAAGAACGAGCTGCCCTGGGCCATATGATTCGCCATAGAGCGGGCAAATTCTTGATCTTTGCACTGACCGTCATCCGTGAGCATAGCCACGGTAACCACTGGGAAAGTCAGTATGGTTTTCTCACGTTCCTGATTAAACCAATGCAAAAAGAAATCCTGTAGCTTCTCAACGGATTCCCAACGAGGTTTACTAAAGTCAGGAAACACGAACTCACCAAACATGCTGTCGAAGTAGTGTTGGTCATAAATTGAGATATTCCAGAATACACTTTGATAGCCACGGGCCGCCGCTGGTTGATTCAAGGCATAGACGACGTGTTGCAAGTGATTTGCGATTTCGTGGCGGTGGGTTTCCAGGTAATTATCACCGTAATCTTTACGGGCGAAATAATCGAAATAAGTGAGGAATTCAACGGTCGCCACTGCACCGGCAAATTGCGAACTTACTGCAAATACAAAGTTTACAAAGGTGCCGCAAAACGATTCGATATGCTTAGGCCCCTGAGACTCTCCCCCAAGCTTGGTTAATCCATCACGCAGAAACGGATACATAGTCACCGATACGCAATATGGCTTTAAGCTGGTTTCGTCATGTACGTAAATTTCATGATCCTCGATTTGGCGTACATATTCATTAGCGAGATCGTTGCCAAACAACTCCGATATTTTCTTTTGCACAAGGCCCCTATTCACCTGTACAAAAAAGTCCTTCATGATTTCGGCTTCTAAGGTTGCCACGTTTTTTTGTGTCACATTTGCGTTGGCGTCCATCTTCGAGCCATCTGCGGCATTTTCAGCATGCAAGTAATCCTGAATAAACTGAATTTTTTCATCAATTTGGTGTGGTAGTAAGCGCAACATAACAATCCCCTTTTTGTTTTTTGATGGGTCTACAGAACTAAGACCAAAATTTGTAGTTCTGAACTTCACCCGTTTTTACGTGGATAAATTTTTGATTTGTGCCACGGTCAGCTAAGCCACCGCGGCTAGACATCCAAGGCCCGGTTTTCACGTAGGTTAAATAGGGCAACAGTGCCGGTGGTGGCGTTTCTAAACCGGTATACAAACACGTGTTCAAACCCTGTTTTCGAGCGATACGTAAATAGGTTTTTAAGGTGTCTAGGTGCCACTCACCACCGAGAAATAACACGCAACTAATAAATCCGGCATAGGTGTTTAAGCGCGTCTTGAAATACTCCACGGAGAGCAACTCACCGCTATTGAGTGGCCAAGTATGGGTGCTGTGACATCCTTTACAGCCAATATCACAACCCGTAATGGTGTAGGCTAAGGAGGTTTCTCCTGGCACTTCCTGCCATACAATTTGCTCTTCTGAATATCGCATTAACCACCACATCTTGTGCTTTAATGATCTTATGAACACTATATATAGTAGTTACGCTAACTGATTGAGACATGACGAGGTTGATCTGGATCAAGGATCGGTAATGATCAAATAGCCCCCTGCCCGCAAACAGGCATAACTAAAGGATCATTTACCCCCTCAGAGGTAGAGGTGAATTTTGAACGTAAAAAGCACTGCCATGGCAGTGCTTTTCAAGATTCATTTCATGTGCGTCGAACATGCGAGTGTTTACAAGGTATAAGAGACCATGAACCACGCCTTGCGCGTATCTACGGCATGACTCTTGGCCCTATAATCCGCAAATTTGCCTAACAACTGCACGCCACTTTGCAGACGATAAGTCCCGGTGATATTCCACTCGTCACCGTATCTACGGCGATCGGTATCCGCATAAAACTGGTGATACCCGATAGTCAGAGGAACTTGGCCAATGGACATGCTAACTTTTGCGAAATGATCCCGTAAGCCATCGTTCGGTGTCACTAAAAACAAATCCGTAAATCCCTGAAACGCGTGCAAGGTGGCTAATGGAGTCTGGAATGCCGATATACCATCACCCGCAAGGCGCTCGCTGCCTAGTTCCAGCTTAGCTCTCTGCAGCACTGGCATGGTTGCGCTGAAGCGGTGGTAATGGTGGCTAAATGATTGCGGATGTTGATGCGCATCATTTTGCCGAGCCGCGACCACTTGAGCCTGAAGGGAACCGGTTGGCATAGGCCATGTATGATGATATTCAATACCGTAGGTTTGGCTATCGCGAATGTCCCAGTCACTAAAGTCAAAATCATACATATACCCTCGTAAGGATTGTTGGTCTGATAGCTGCCACTGCACAAGCCCGGTGAATAAAGTGCCACGCTCGTTCGCTGCCGGTCCCTTTGGCCCAAAAACACGGTTTACATTCTGAATATAGGCAAGGTCAATACGCCAATCTTGTGTATTATGCTGATAGCGCACGCCATCAAAGGTTTGTTCATTTTGGCGCCAGCCCACACCACCTAGGAAACGCTGATTCAAATGATTAATGCGCATACGTCCCACATCAACAACGCCATCGAAATCAGGAATACGAATACTTATTAGGGCTTGATTGATATCTGTGCCTCGTGGATCCGCAACAACTGAGTAGTCGGTACGCAGGTTGACCGTGCTGTTGTATCGATCATCGCCAATCACTTCCACATGATCAATTTCTAGTTGAAACGCAATCATCGTGCTTAACGCACGCTGCGCATTTACGCGCGTACGCAGGGTTGAAGCCAACGCATTCTGCAAAGGATTTGTTTGTTCAACGTGCTCTAGGCGATAGCGAAAGTCGATGCTTACTTTGCCACGATCCGCTTCGCTCCTATCATCGGCATAAACTGATGTTGATGACGCTAAAAAGACTAACGGCATACCCGCGACTAGCGCAATCCCGTGATATTTTCTGATATGAGATAGCATAATGTTCCCTCGATATAGATAAGCAAATAAACCCCAATAACATGAGGGATATTATATCGAGGCCCATATCAACGGGCCGAGGGCACAAGGGTTAATCACAAGAATTGTAGGGTTATGAACAGACTACCTCTTGCGGGGTATGGAAACAGGAATGCAAAAAAAAGCCCCAGCGTGGCTGAGGCTCATTTTATGGTGTGTTCGGTTACTGCATCAAAGGTGATTGATCCAAGGAAAAGTCGTAACCTTGAATGTCCGCATCCACAATAAGTGTTTGAATATACTGTGCAATGGCCTTATGTCTTACTTTTTCATTCAGGTAATCACGAATTTTGTCTTTCACTTGCGCGTATTCGAGCGGATTGCCTGGGATCTTGCGTTCAACCCAGACCACGTGAAAACCGTAACGGGTTTCCACAGGTGAATCGTATAAACCCGGCTCAAGTGCGAACACGATACGCTCAAACTCAGGCACTGTTTGTCCACGGCTCAACTGACCCAAACTGCCGCCAGTGGATTTCGAAGGACAAGATGAATAATCCCGTGCCAATGCGTTAAAGTCGCCACCGGCATTCAGTTTTTCGATCACCGCTTCAGCCAGAGCCAGCGATTCCATCCGAGCTTGGTTATCGTCGGGCGCTGCGGCCACAAGGATATGCCGTACTTCCAACAATGGTGAGGTGGTGAAGCGTTCTTTGTTGCTGCTAAAGTATTGCTCGCACTCTTCATCGCCTGCTTGGGGGATATGCACATCCTTTTCGATCAATTGTTCAATATAGTCGTGCTCAGCAGCACTGGCTTTTGCACTTGTCACTTTGATACCCAAGTCACGCGCTCGCTGCTTTAATAGTTCACCAATAATCAGCGCTTCCGCAGCTTGTTTCATCGCCGCTTCTTTTGAATCAGCAGGATGATACTGAGTTTCCTCAGAAATCGCCTGCTCGGTAATGGTTGCATCATTTACTTGAATCATAATTCCTCACAAATCTGCTACGAATTCTAGGTTCCTAGCACATGTGCGCTGGGAAGGTATCTCCTACCCAGCGACTTTCTAACGATTAAAAACGACGGCGTACGATTTGGTGGCGGCGTCCAATGAACTTCACCGGAACGCTCCAAATATGAACTAAGCGGCTGAACGGGAACAACACAAATAATGTGATACCCCAGAATACGTGCGCTTTGTAAATCCAATGGATATCCGCCATAAATTCAATCGCTTCTGCAGGACGGAAAGTCAGTAGGTAGCGTGACCAACTCATCAGATCTTGCATCACATAGCCATCCATATGACCCGTCGAAACAAAAATAGTGAGAATCCCTAGAATCAACTGCCAATAAATCAGCAGTAAAATCAAGGTATCCATCACAGAACTACTTGCTCGCACACGCGGGTTAAATAGGCGACGCCATACCAACATAGTGAGACCTACGAAGCATAGCGCACCAAAGAACCCGCCCACTCCCATGGCAATCAGCTGCTTTTGTGCCAAGGTAATGCCAAGGAAATTCCATACCTCATAGGGCATGACTAATCCGGCAAAATGACCGAAGAAGATCATGATAATGCCCACATGAAACAGGACACTCGCCACCCGGAAGTACGTTTTATCTAAGATTTGACTCGATTGTGCCTTCCACGTGAATTGTTCACGATCGTAACGCAGCGCGCTTCCGACAAAGAAAATAACAGATGCGATATAGGGATAAATCCCAAAAAGTAACATATCGATATAATTCATGGTCAGTTTCCTCGCTGCGCTTCTGACTGGCCTGCGTCTTTAAAATCAGACCATGTGATCGGCACCAATTGATCTTTACGTTGGGTGTCGCTCGGTTTATTTACAGCGCTGCTACAACCATCCGCTGTCGAATCTGGTCCGAAGGTCACCATTTCTTCTTCCCACACTTTATCGAGAGCTTCTTTTGTATCATCGCGCGCTTCATTGGCGATCTGCTCGCGCACATCATCAACGTCGAGCACCACGCCCGATAAATGAATAAGCGCATGCATAATTGCCGCATAATTACTTTCACGTTGCTCCAAACGTGCCGCCAGTAGCGCAAGTATATGTGCCACTTCCTGCAAGCCCAGCTGCAAGTTCTCTTCACCCTGGGTCGATAAAAACTCAAGATAAAGCGGGATGTAGTCGGGAAGCTCGCGGACGTCGAGCTCCAAACCTGCTGATTTGTACTGATTCATCAAATCAACCATGGCTTGACCACGATCCCGAGATTCCCCATGAACATGCTCAAACAACAACAATGACAACGCCCGTCCCCGCTCAAACAGCGCGTCGTAATCCGACTGCCAATCCATCAAATCGCGACTACAGCGATCGCGGACAAAAGCGGCCAAACCTTGCTTTTCCGCAGGAGGTAATTGCGACTTCTCAATAATTTCAAGAAGATCATTCTTTGCTTCGATTATTCCCTCGGTGGGATAATCAAGGAGCAACGATATAACATTAGCTATTTGCATCTCGATTAATCCTTCATCACTACTGGAATGACTTTACGCACGCCTTTTTTGTCGCCGCCAAACAGATTTAAGCCGCTTTCACCATTGCCACAGCCATTACCAAAGGAGAAACCACAATCACCTTTAAGGTCATAGGCATTTTCTGCATAGGCGCGAGCGCTGGTTGGAATCACAAAGCGATCTTCAAAATTCGCAAGGGCCATGTAGCGATACATTTCTTCCACTTGGTTCGGTGTAAGACCTACCTGCTTGAGCACTTCGAAATCTTCAATACCATCCACATTCTGCGAACGCTTATAAGCACGCATTGCAATCATGCGTTCTAATGCGCGTACTACAGGGGCTTCATCTCCGGCAGTCAGCATGTTGGCAAGATAACGCAATGGAATGCGAAGCGATTTCAAATCAGGAATCTCGCCATTCATACCCACGTGCCCCGCTTCTACCGCTGTTTGAATGGGCGACAGTGGCGGCACGTACCATACCATCGGTAAGGTCCGATACTCAGGGTGCAGAGGTAACGCAACCTTCCACTCCATAGCCATCATGTATACCGGTGAGCGCTGGGCCGCTTTTAGCCAGTTCTCAGGAATACCCTCAGCTTTTGCCGCAGCGATGACTTCTGGGTCGAACGGGTCAAGGAACAGATCCAGTTGCGCTTGATATAAGTCTTTTTCGTTTGGTGTATTGGCCGCCGCTTCAATTTTATCTGCGTCGTACAACAACACGCCCAAATAACGAATGCGGCCTACACAGGTTTCAGAACACGTCGTCGGTTGACCTGCTTCGATACGTGGGTAACAGAAGGTGCACTTCTCAGATTTACCTGTTTTCCAGTTGTAATAGATTTTCTTGTATGGACAACCAGATACGCACATGCGCCAGCCACGGCACTTGTCCTGGTCGATCAATACAATGCCATCTTCTTCCCGCTTATAAATCGCTCCAGATGGGCAAGCGGCCACACAGGCAGGGTTTAAACAGTGTTCACACAAACGCGGAAGATACATCATGAAGGTCTTTTCAAATTGACCATAGATGTCCTTTTGAACGACTTCATCGAAGTTTTTGTCTTTTTTGCGCTTGGCAAACTCCGTACCGAGAATCTCTTCCCAGTTCGGACCCCACTCGATTTTCTCCATACGTTTGCCACTAATCAGTGAGCGTGGACGCGCTACCGGCTGGTGTTTGGTATCGCCAGCGGTATGTAAGTGCTGGTAATCAAAATCGAATGGCTCATAGTAATCATCAATTTGCGGTAGATCTGGATTAGCGAAGATATTTGCCAAAATCCGTAACTTTCCGCCCATTTTTAGTTGTAGCTTCCCTTTTTTGGTGCGCTCCCAACCGCCATTCCATACATCCTGGTTTTCCCACTCTTTTGGGAAGCCTACGCCAGGCTTGGTTTCAACGTTGTTAAACCAGGCATACTCCACCCCTTCCCGAGAGGTCCAGACGTTCTTACAGGTAATCGAACACGTGTGACAACCGATACACTTGTCCAGGTTCAATACCATGCCAATCTGAGCTCTAACTTTCATAATCGTGTTCCTAAATCCGGTGAAATCCGCAAAGCAATTGCTTCGTCGCCGCAGCGGGAAGCGAGCTTCGGTGCTACTCAGCACACGAAGCTCTCTTGCGTATTAAGGGGTATCTAACCAATCCACTTTGTCCATCTTACGCACGATGACAAACTCGTCTCGGTTACAACCAACGGTTCCGTAGTAATTGAATCCGTAACTCTGCTGCGCGTAACCACCAATCATGTGCGTCGGCTTCATCACCGCACGGGTGACTGAGTTATGGATACCACCACGGGTGCCCGTCATTTCCGAGCCCGGTGTATTGATAATCCGCTCTTGCGCGTGATACATCATGCTCATCCCTTCTGGAACGCGCTGTGATACAACCGCCCGCGCAGAGATAGAGCCGTTCACGTTAAAGATCTCGATCCAATCGTTATCTTCGATACCTGCTGATTTCGCGTCAATTTCACTTAACCAGACAATCGGTCCGCCGCGCGATAGAGTCAGCATCAACAAGTTATCTGAGTAGGTGCTGTGAATACCCCATTTTTGATGCGGTGTAATCCAGTTCAGAACAATCTCTTTGTTACCGTTCGATTTCTTATTCAAAATCGGTTCAACGGTTTTCAAATTGATCGGTGGCTTATACACACACAAGGTTTCACCAAAGTCGCGCATCCACTCATGATCTTGATAGAACTGTTGGCGGCCTGTGATAGTGCGCCAAGGAATCAACTCATGCACGTTGGTATAGCCCGCGTTGTATGACACGTGCTCGTCTTCCAAACCAGACCAGGTCGGCGAGGAAATAATTTTCCTCGGTTGGGCAACGATGTCGTGGAAGCGGATTTTCTCGTCTTCTTTTGGCGTTGCTAAATGACGGTGATCCCGACCCGTAAACTCACTTAACGCCCCCCAAGCCTTCACCGCCACGTGACCGTTGGTTTCTGGTGCAAGTGATAAAATGACTTCACAGGCATCAATTGCCGTTTCAATCTTCGGCCGCCCTTTGTTTGCACCCTCTTCCACGTGTTTACGGTTCAGCTTGCCAAGGAATTCAACTTCCTCTTTGGTATCCCAGGAAATCCCTTTGCCGCCGTTCCCTAGTGAGTCCATGAGCGGACCTAAGGAGGTAAAGCGTTGATAGGTATTCGGATAGTCCCGCTCAACCTGAACAATATTCGGCATGGTTTGACCTGGAATAGGCTCACACTCGCCTTTCCACCATGCTTTCACACCATAAGGTTGGGCAAGTTCATTCGGCGTGTCATGTTGCATGGGAACTGTCACCACATCTTGTTCCACACCTAAATGGCCCTGACATACACGCGAGAACTCTTTCGCAATTCCTTTAAAGATTTCCCAATCACTGCGCGCTTCCCATACTGGGTCGACCGCTGCAGTTAATGGGTGAATAAACGGATGCATATCCGAGGTATTCATATCGTCTTTTTCATACCAAGTAGCCGTCGGTAACACGATATCTGAGTACAAGCAGGTCGTTGACATCCGGAAGTCCAGAGTGACCCATAGATCGACTTTCCCTTCAGCGCCTTGAGCACCGGCTTCACTCCATTCAACGTCGTCAGGTTTTTGACCACCAAATTCACCCAAGTCTTTACCCAGCAGACCATGTTTGGTGCCGAGCAAATGTTTGAGCATATATTCATGCCCTTTACCCGAGGAACCCAATAAATTTGAGCGCCAAATAAACATATTGCGTGGGAAGTTCTGCGGATTCTCTGGCTGTTCACACGCAAACTTCAACGAGCCCTTCTTCAACTGGTCCACGATATATGACTTCACATCCATGCCTGCTTTTTCAGCAGCGGCGGCGATACCCAGAGGGTTCGTGCCTAGTTGTGGGGCACTCGGTAGCCAGCCCATACGCTCCGCACGGGTGTTGAAATCAATAATGCTGGACTTCCATTTGTTTGGATTTGCCAGTGGTGAAATCACCTCGGTCATCTCCAGCTTCTCATAGCGCCATTGGCTCGAATGGTTGTAGAAGAACGACGTCCCGTTCATGTGACGTGGTGGACGCTGCCAGTCCAAACCAAAGGCCAATGGTGCCCAGCCAGTTTGCGGACGCAGCTTTTCTTGACCCACGTAATGGGCCCAACCGCCGCCGCTTTGACCAATACAGCCACACATCATTAACATATTGATCAGGCCACGATAGTTCATGTCCATGTGATACCAATGGTTCAATGCGGCACCCACGATCACCATAGAGCGACCTTTGGTTTTATGTGCGTTGCGACCAAACTCAGTGGCCACGCGAATCACATCTTTCGGGTCCACGCCGGTAATGGCTTGCTGCCAGGCCGGGGTATAAGGCACGTCGTCGTTGTAGCTTTGTGCACGATTTGGGTCATTCAGGCCGTTATCAACGCCATAGTTCGCCAACATCAGGTCGAACACGGTCGCTACTAGCGCTGTCTCGCCATTCGCTAATTGAATCCGTTTTGCAGGAATACGACGCATTTGAATTTCATCATGGTCTGTATGTTGGAAGTACTCGTATTCGTGTGGCTTTCCACCAAAATACGGGAACGCCACATCCACGACTTCGTCCGAATGGTCTTTTAACGACAAGTGCAAATCGATGTCACCCGCGGTGTCTTTTTGCTCGAGGTTCCACTTTCCTTTTTGTCCCCAACGGTAACCAATCGCACCGTTCGGGCTCACCAAACGGTCGCCGTTGCGGTCAAGCGCGATCGTTTTCCAATCTGGATTGTTTTCTTCACCCAGGTTATCGACAAGATCAGCGGCACGCAGAAAACGTCCCTGTGTGAGTCGACCTTCTTCTTCATCCAACATGACCAGCATTGGCATGTCGGTATAGCGACGCACGTAATCGGTAAAGTATTCACTTGGCTCATTCACATGGAATTCTTTCAAAATCACATGGCCAAACGCCATCGCTAATGCGGCGTCAGTACCTTGTCTTGGTGCCAACCACGTATCACCAAATTTAGATGCTTCCGAATAATCGGAGGTGATTACACAGGTTTTAGTCCCCTTGTAGCGTACTTCTGTGAGGAAGTGAGCGTCAGGTGTACGTGTTTGCGGAACATTCGAGCCCCAAACAATAATGTAATTAGAGTTATACCAATCCGCAGATTCAGGTACGTCGGTTTGCTCACCCCATACCTGTGGTGAGGCTGGTGGTAAGTCACAATACCAGTCATAGAAGCTTAGGCAGTTACCGCCAATCAACGATAGATAGCGCGCACCGGCGGCATAAGACACCATCGACATAGCTGGAATCGGCGAGAAGCCAGTGACACGGTCAGGACCGTACGCTTTCGTGGTGTACACATTTGATGCGGCGATAAGTTCATTCACTTCATCCCAGGAAGCACGAACAAACCCACCTAAACCGCGACGCTCTTTGTAACTCTTCGCTTTCGCAGGATCAGTTACAATCGATTCCCACGCATTCACAGGATCACTATGCTTGCTGCGTGCTTCGCGCCATAATTTCATTAACTGCTTACGTACTTTAGGGTACTTTAAGCGGTTTGCACTGTAGATGTACCATGAGTAGCTGGCACCCCGCGGGCAACCCCGAGGCTCATGATTTGGAAGATCCGGGCGCGTGCGCGGGTAATCCGTTTGTTGGGTTTCCCAAGTAACCAACCCATCCTTCACGTAGATTTTCCAGCTACAGGACCCCGTGCAATTCACACCATGGGTGGAACGCACGACTTTATCGTGTTGCCACCGTTGGCGATAACCTTGTTCCCAGGCGCGATCTTCATTGGTCAGAACCCCGTGACCATCAGCAAAAGGTTCTTTCTTCAATTTGAAGAAGCGCAGTTTATCGAGTAAATGACTCATTTTTAGACTCCAGTCCAGCTACTGCATTCATGATTCATGGCGTACACTATGTGAATAGGTCTTGATGATGCTTGATCTAAATCAATGCGAAAAGTGCGTGAATTCCGCAGAATACGGGCCCTCTACTCCCAAAGGGGTAGTGAAGTAAACACGCTAACGTCCTAATAGCTATCGATATTTTGAACATCAGCTAGACTTGGAATTGGGTTCGAATTCACCCGCAAACAAAAAAGAGGTATTCCCCGTGAGTGGACGTTCGATGTCGTTGGTCACCCGCATTAGTTTCGGTTTGCTATTAATAGTGACGCTTTCAGTGATGACCCTGATCGCATCCTATTGGCTTTCAGACCGGGTAAACCAAGATCCACAAGCGATGAATATCGCTGGGTCATTGCGGATGCAAACCTATCATGCGGGACTTCTGGCCATGCAAGGCCCAGGAGCTGACGAAGAACTCGCACGCATTACTGAACGCTTACAAGCAACTTGGGAGCACCCAACGTTTCGGCGATTCTCATATAGCACTCCGGCAGGTCAACAAAGCTTTCAAGAGGCTTATCAAGGCTGGCAAGAACTACAGCCTATGCTACTGAATGCAGATATGGGTGCGGCGGAGGTTTCCGCTGCCGTCAGTGCGCAGGTTGAGCGTATCGAACAGGTTGTGATGCACATTCAGCGCGATGCGGAAGGAAAGATCGCCCATTTACGAGCTTGGTTGATTATTTCACTTATCGTGACAGTTCTAGTCGCATCCATTGTGATGTACTCCTTAAAAACACGCTTTGAGCAGCCGTTAATTCACCTAAGTAATGCCGCTCAACGCATTGGCGCCGGTGACTTCACAACGCGTGTACATATTCCCCACCAAGATGAACTTGGGTCGCTGGCCAAAACGATCAATAAAATGAGCGATACCATCGGTTTTATGTATGGTCGGCTTGAACAACGGGTACAGGAACAGACAGAAGCACTCCAGCATAGCCATACCACGCTGATGTTCTTGTACGATATTGCCCAGAAAACCAATGAAAAAGCAGTGGACTTTGATAATTTCGAGAAAATCATTCAAAAACTTCGCGGTCTACTCAACGTCCCAGACATCGAACTTTGTTTACTCACAGAAAAAGGCAAAGCGCCTTATCTACAAGTCCAAGGCAGCCCTGATCACAACCGCTGTGTGAGCTTTGATTGTGATGATTGTATGTTTGGAGAGGAAGTCTTTAAAAAAGAAGATGGTAAGCGTAGTTACCGCTTCCCGCTTCGCCGCGAACAACAAAATTTCGGAGTATTGGTGTGTCGGTTAGAGCCCGGCGCCTCGATCGCGGAATGGCAACATCAGTTACTACGCTCTGTCTCTGATCAACTGGCATTGGCATTAAGTGTCCGTAATGAAGAAGACCAAGTACGTCGGCTCACCCTCATGAAAGAGCGAACCGTGATTGCACGCGAGTTGCATGATTCGTTAGCTCAAGCGTTGTCGTATCTAAAGATTCAAGTGACACGACTCAATAAAGCGCTTGCGGCAAATAACCAAGAAATCATTGCCGACGTTTCTCAAGAGCTCAAACAAGGCTTAGATTCTGCCTATCGCCAGTTACGAGAACTTCTAACCACCTTCCGCTTAAAAGTTGATGGCGGTGGATTTATTGAAGCTTTACAAAACACCGTAGCCCAACTTCAAAACCAATCGCAACTTAAGGTGCACCTAGACTACCGCATTGATAACGTGCATCTTGCACCTCACGAGGAAATTCATTTGCTGCAAATTATTCGCGAGGCCAGCCAGAACGCGATTCACCACAGCGAAGGCCAAAACTTATGGATACGCCTTCAGCAGCTCGATGAGCGCCGAGTACAGTTAGCGGTTGAGGACGACGGCGTAGGTATTCCCGATACGCCTGAGAAACTCAATCACTACGGTTTAGCCATTATTCGAGAACGCGGACGGCATTTAGGAGGCGATGCCTCGATTGAGAAGCGTGAAAGCGGCGGTACCGGTGTCTATTTCGAGTTCACACCACAGTATATGGCGTCGGAATCATCCACAACCGAAGCCTATTAAAAAAACGCCTGCTTTCAGCAACCACTGGGAGCAGGCGTCTCCTTGATACTCGCTTTATGGATTCTTTATTTCTGCTGATTTACGCAGATAAAACCACCAGTTTAGAATCAAACATAAGGCGTAGAATACCGCAAAACCATACATGGCATATTCAGGTGTCCCGCCACGAATTTGGTCACCGATCACCATAGGCGCGATAAAGGCCCCAAAGCCAGCGACAGCAGACGTCCAACCAAGTACAGGACCTTTTTGTTCTTGATTAAACACCACCCCAATGGTTCTGAACGTGGATCCATTACCAATGCCGGTTGCGGCGAAGATCACAATAAATAACACAATGAATGACAGGAAATATTGCTCAGGTGTCGCCGATTGGTAAGCCAACATCATCACATAACCTACCGCTGCAGATGCAAACACCATCACAATAGCAATTCCTTGCGTAACGATAGAACCGCCCCACTTATCCGAGATCCAACCACCTAAAGGACGAATTAAGGCACCGACAAAAGGCCCAATCCATGCCCAAGTGAGCGCGCTTGGAGCGTTCGGGTTAGCCACCCGTTCAATCACACCGTTAACTTCAACCGTTGCCGAGCCAAAGATGACCGTAATTGATAACGGCAACGCCATTGAGAAGCCGATAAAGCTACCAAAGGTAAGAATGTAGAGAATGGTCATCGACCAGGTGTGTTTGTTCTTAAAAATCGTAAACTGGCGTTTCGAGTTCTCACCAATCCGGCCTGGCATAATCCGCATCAAACCGAGGGTTGCAAGCGTAATCAACACCACCGCGATCCATGGATTGAGAATTCCCAAGCCGGTAGGTGCGGGTAAATAGAGATACAAACCTAGTCCGGCGGTAATAATACCAATACTGTACAAGCCCAGTATTTGTGCAAAGGCCGTGGGCGTTGACTTGATTTCAGGTGTGATGGTGCGCAAGTTATTCATTCCAAACCAGGCCGCTATGACCAAAGGAATAAGAATCACGACCCAAATAAAGCCAGCGTTTTGAATATAGGTTTCTGACCCGGCTTCGATACGACCAATCAACGTGCCGCTATCGCGTAGCAACGTCATGCTCTCCCCCGCACCCAACCAAGTAAACAAACCAATGGTCATCACAGCAGGGATAAGAATTTGCATGGTGGTCACACCGAAATTTCCCAAGCCAGCATTCATGCCTAACGCGAGCCCTTGCTGATTCTTTGGGTAAAAAGTGCTGATATTACTCATGGAAGCTGCGAAGTTACCGCCGCCAATACCTGAGAGTAGTGCCAGAAGCTGGAACACCCACAAAGGTGTTTCGGCGTTTTGCAACGCTAATCCCGAGCCTAACGCAGGAATTAATAACAACGCAGTCGTCAGGAATACCGTGTTGCGCCCTCCCGCAATACGAATCATAAATGAGGCAGGAATACGCAACGTTGCCCCAGAAAGACCCGCAATTGCCGTCAATGTAAATAATTCTGCCGGCTCAAAGGGAAACCCAAGGTTTAACATTTGAACGGTAATAATGCCCCACATCATCCATACGGCAAAACCGCACAGTAAATTTGGAATTGATATCCACAAATTTCGCGTCGCTACTGGCTTCGCTGTGGTTTCCCAAAACTGAGGATTCTCTACATCCCAATGTTCGATATCAGCATTACGACGACGATTGCGCCGATTTTGCGAAGGTACAGATTGATTCATTATGATTCTCCAGCAGGGCCATTGGACACAGATGTCCGGCTCGTATTTCCCGGCTAACATAGCAAGACCGAGGCATCATACCTTGATAGAGATCAAGCGTAAGCAAGCTCCAAATTCCCGAGAGCCATGGGCATTACTTCCAATTCGGTAGCAAAGAGATTCCGTAACCTATTGATTTGAAATGAGGTCATAGCGGAACTGGGGATGAATACGCTGGGTACGGACAAGCGCGTTGGCAATAGAGGTACTCCTAAATAGACAAGTCAAACGCAAAATTCATGAACACAGGCATGGATCACGCGCAATTGCCGACTGCAGAAACTCAGAGGTACTCACAAAGTGGTAGTTAATCGTGTTTTATCTTTTTTTATATGAGCTATCATTAGGTTACGTAATAAGTACGGCACCGATAACACAAATCAAAAACCCAAGCACGCTTCCTTGCCATAAGCGAAGCATGATGTAGGTCAATGTTTTTAAGGGGTGGATCGGCGCTAATAGTAAGTATGACTTAAAGCGTTCGAGAGACAGGCTGAGTGTCTCGATCATTGTACAGAAAACGGAGAGAACCATGTCTGAACACTACAGCGTGCTGCTTGTGGACGACCATCCACTGTTACTCAAAGGATTAAAGCAACTTTTAGAGTTCGAAGATAATATTGATGTTGTGGGTGAAGTAAACAATGGCAAAGATGCCGTTGCCCGCGCCGCCGAAGTTGATCCCGACTTAATCGTATTGGATCTCAATATGCAGGGTATGGACGGTATCGCCACTCTAAAGGCAATGCGCGATGCAGGCGTGACCTCACGGATCGTAATGCTGACTGTTTCTGATGCGGATGAAGACGTGGTCGAGGCGATTAGCGCCGGAGCCGATGGCTATTTGCTCAAAGACATGGACCCAGAACTTCTGATTGAACAATTTAAAAAGGCGCTCACCGGCAAAATGGTGATGAGCGAAGCCGTCACTGAAATATTGGCGAGCGCATTACGTAAACCTGCGGCGCGCTATCAGGCGGATCTCAATAACCTTACCAATCGCGAATATGAAATTCTAAGCCTTATCGCCAAAGGGATGAGCAATAAGCTGATTGCCCGCGAGTTAGATATTTCTGACGGCACCGTGAAAGTTCACGTCAAACATCTATTGAAAAAACTTGGCTTACGCTCACGAGTCGAAGCCGCAGTATGGATGGTGAATCAACAAGGGAGTCAATAATGCTGTCGGTGCAGGAAGCCCTCCAATATATGCTGAAATCCGTTAATCGTATTACCGATTCTGAAACGATTTCGATTGAGCACGCTGTTGACCGTATTCTGGCCCTTGATGTCCTGTCGACAGTGGATATTCCGGCTTACGATAACTCAGCGATGGATGGATTCGCGCTCAATCTTACCGACCCTGCCCAAGTCGATTACACCGTTGTCGGGCAAGCCTTGGCCGGACACCCGTTTAAAGGTGAACTCGCTGCTGGCCAAGCCATTCGCATTATGACTGGCGCCGCTGTGCCACCAGGTGCAAATGCCATCGTGCCCGTCGAAGACACCGAGCAAGGCAGCACCGCAAATCAGGTGCGTATTCGCACCCAGCCGCAGTTACATGCACATATCCGTCGGCGCGGTGAGGAGCTTGTGTGTGGAGCCACGGTATTTAGTAGTGGTCATCAATTAACCCCCGTAGATATTGGCATGCTTGCATCGCTTGGCGTCGCCAAAGTCGACGTTTACCAGAAACTAAAAGTGGCGTTATTTTCCACCGGTGATGAACTCGTGCTTCCCGGACAGCCACGGCGCCCAGACCAAATCTATGACAGTAATCGTTATGTATTGCATGCCATGCTCGAGCGCGCGGGCTTTTCAGTGCTGAATCTCGGCTTAGTGCCCGACAACAAACAAGAAATTGCCGATGCCTTTATTCAAGCATCGACACAGGCGGATGCCGTAATTTGCTCCGGCGGTGTTTCTGTCGGAGATGCTGATTACACAAAACAAGTGATCGATACTCATGGTGACGTTGGCTTCTGGAAAGTGGCCATGAAGCCCGGTAAACCCTTTGCGTTCGGTAAAGTAAATGGAAGTTGGTTTTTCGGTTTACCAGGAAATCCTGTGTCTGCCACCATCACATTACAGCAACTCGCACTACCAGCGCTTTATCGACTCGCCGGGCGACGCAGTGTTGAACCTATAGAACTGACCGTTCTGGCTGGTGAGTCATTAAAGAAACGCCCTGGACGAGCAGATTTCCAGCGCGGCATATTGCGTACAGAAAACGGCATTAGCCAAGTATACAGTGCAGGAAACCAAGGTTCTGGAATGTTAAGTTCTGTGGCACGAGCCAACTGCTTAATTTTGCTCGATGCAGAGCAAGGTTCGGTGCAGGTAGGCGATAGCGTGCGTGTGCAAATACTCGAAAAACCCTTTCGCTAAACTTCGCGTTGTGCGGGCCTATCTTGGCCCGTTTTTCTTTTAACGCCGACCGTGATTATTCTACTAATGCCACCGCCTTCACTAAAGCGACAACCTCCTTTCCTTCAACAAGGGATAGGCTTTCAACCGCATAAGTACTAACCTCAGCGAATAAGGTATGTTCTCCCGGTAGTCCTAACGTAATCAGACAATGGGCGTGAAATGGCGTCACCTTTAATACCTTTGCAGCAAGTTGATTTTGAAAGCTCACGCCGGAAAGCTGATGAAGCGAAATCGCGACATCGGTCGCGAGCACCCGAACCCGATATTTTTGATTGCATTTCTTAGGTGTTGGCAGGGATAGACGCAACTGTACAGCACCATCGCTGAACACATAGCTCCCCGGTGTTTCCGCCGCGACCAACTCCCCTTCAAATACAGCTGCTGGCGTGTTCTCAACAAAGAATGGACTATGGATATCTGCGCTAGCGGCATGAATCGTCATGCTTTTAATGATATTGCCCTGCTCCATAAACACAATATGATCGGCCAATTTTTGGATTTCCCGTACATCGTGGCTAATAAAGATAATGGGTACTGCAAACTCATCCGCGAGCTTACGAATATAAGGAAGAATTTCGGATTTAGTTTGCGTATCCAACGCCGCAAAAGGTTCATCCAAGAGCAATAAATGTGGACTTGCCAATAAGGCCCTACCCAAGGCTACCCGCTGTTTTTGTCCACCCGACAAGGCATTCACCGGGCGTTCAAGAAAGGTATCAATATCAAGGATCTGAGTAACGGCATCCAAGCTCAATCGACGCTCCGCCACTGGCGTGCGCTTAAAGCCGTATAGCAAATTGTCACGTACATTCAGGTGCGGTAGTAAACTCGGCTCCTGAAACACCAAACCAATGCGGCGTTGATGGAGCGGCACGCAGTTGTTTTCGTCTTGCCACACCTTATCGTTGAAACGAACGTCTGCCTGCGCTCTTGGCTCCAAACCGGCGATTATGCGCAGCAAGCTTGTTTTACCACAGCCAGATCGCCCAAAAAGTGCGGTAATACCTTGGGTAGCAAGGGTGCAGTCGACGGCAAGTTGAAAGTCGTCACGCTGCCATTGGGTATGGATTTGTAGCGTCATAACTTCGCCACCTCAAAGCGCTTATTCACCGCATACACCACAAATAGCACCAAGAAAGAGAATAGCAGAAGAAGGAATGACAACTGATGGGCAGCACCATAGTTCATCGCTTCAGTATGGTCATATATGAGAACTGAGAGCACTTTGGTTTCTCCCGGGATACTGCCCCCCAGCATAAGAATGACACCAAACTCGCCGATGGTATGTGCGAACGACAGCGTTGCAGCAACCACAAAACCACCCCGACATAAGGGCAGCACTACGCTAACGAAGCGGTCGAGCGGGCCCGCACCTAAGCTCGCGGCGATATCCAATGGGTGATTTCCTAAACGGGAGAAGGATTCCTGCAACGGTTGTACCGCAAAAGGCATTGAATAGAGGACCGACGCAAAGAGTATGCCTTCAAAACTAAATGCCAGATGCTGCAGGCCTATAGATTCTAATGAACCACCAATAAAGCCTTGGGGGCCCAGTGCCAATAACAAATAAAAACCTAACACCGTAGGTGGCAACACGAGGGGTAACGCCACAATGGACTGCACCACGGTGCGTAGAAAGCTCTTCCCGCGACTTAACCACCACGCCAAGGGGGTAGCGATACCTAACAGAATAACGGTTGTGTAGGCACACAACTTAAGCGTGAGCTGTATCGCTTGCCAATCCCCTGGTGCTAATCCAAACATAAGGAATTCGCTTCTAAGCAATCGGCTGTCGGCAGTGCAAAGCCATATTCTTCCATAATGTTGCGAGCAATATCACTTTGCATAAAGGCTGCGAAGTCATGGGCAAGGAAGTTTTCCTTCGCCCGTTGGGTTATCACATAACCTTGGGTTAGGGGGGCATGTAAGTTCGCATCAATTAATTTATAGTCCCTTGCTGATAACTGACTCCCTTTGGCGAGAGCTAAGGCAATAATAGCCACATCAGCTGCCCCTGACTGGGCCATTTGCGCCGCTTGAGCGATATTCTCACCATACACCATCTTATGTTCTAACTGCGCCCACAAATCTTGGCTTTGCAGTGCTTCTTTTGCTCGCATTCCGTAAGGTGCATGGGTAGGTTGCGCGATAGCAATGCGACGCACATTCTCATTGAGTAGATCCTGCAACGTCCAATCGCTCACTTCGTGACGGGCACTCCAAAGCACAATTCGCCCAATCCCATAGATCTCCGGCGTAGTTGCAGTGAAACCTGCCGCTGCAAGTTGTTGAGGAAACGCGATGTCTGCGGAAAAGAAAATATCATAGGGGGCACCATGCATGATCTGCGTGGTCATTTTGCCCGAAGAGCCATAGATTACTTGAATATTTGCACGAGGATTCCACTGCCGATACTGGTCGACAATATCATTTAACGCAAAGCGCAAATCCGATGCTGCGGCAATTGTGATTCGTTCATTCGCAGCCACCGCCCAAGGCAACACCAGCAAACAGACAGCGAGCACCCATGATTTCATTGTGATAGCCCCTAATCGTCTTGCTGCCAACGCGACACCGCATCCATATCCGAAGCCTTTGCCGCCACCCAATAGCTTCCTGTTTGCGTGAGTTCTTTTTTCCAAAATGGTGCCTGAGTTTTCAGGTAATCCATAATAAATTCGCCTGCAGCAAAGGCCTCTTTGCGGTGGGCTGACGCCACCCCCAGAAACACAATGGATTCATTTAAGTGAATCATGCCAACACGATGGATTAGCCGAATGGCTTTTACTTGCCAGCGAGCCTGTGCGCGTTCGCATAGTTGCAGCAATAACCGCTCTGTCATCTCCGGATAATGTTCAAGTTCGATGCCTTGCAAACCGCCGCCTGGGAGATCCCGAACCAGCCCGGTAAACGTCACTACGGCACCACATTGGGGATCCTGAGCTAGCGTTTGATACTCCGCGCCTACATCAAAATTCGCTTCTTGTACACAGACATAACAATCCATCCCCTAGCCTCCTGTGACCGGCGGAAACAAAGCCAATTCGTCACCGGATTGCAGCGACTGATCCTTATCCACAAGCTGCTGATTGACCGCGGCAATAACCTCTTGGTCAGTAAATATCTGCGACCAATTTGAATTATGCTGAGCCAACGCGCTAATCGCGTCGTTCACCGTCGCAATTCCTTGGCTTGGCAAGCTGATCTCATGTGTACCTAAACGCTCACGCAAAAGCGCAAAAAAACGAACCTTAATCATATTCGGCTCCTTCTCGTTGCCATACACCGCGCTTTCCTCCGGTTTTCTGCAGTAGTTTGATATCGCCAATCACCATCTCAGGATCAACCGCTTTGCACATGTCATACAAGGTTAATGCCGCGACGCTAGCCGCGGTAAGTGCTTCCATTTCCACCCCTGTTTTGCCCTCAACCGCACAGGTGGCGGTCACGTCGATAGCATTCGTTGTTGCATCCACCTGAAATTCAATGGTGGCTTTAGTTAATGCCAAAGGGTGGCACAAAGGGATTAAATCACTGGTGCGTTTTGCCGCCATAATCCCCGCTACTCGGGCCGTCGCAAATACATCACCTTTTTTATTAGCGGCGCGCTCAAGCAGCGCAAGCACTTCGGCTTCCGTAGTCAGGCGTGCGCTTGCTATAGCAACTCGCGTGGTGACACCTTTGTCACTGATATCAACCATAATCGCCTGCCCCTGCTCATCAAGGTGGGTTAATTTATTTGCCATATATTGGTTCTCTCGTTCATTTCTTAGTTCTTGCAAGAACTAGCACCATCATCGCAACGCTCGTTTAGCAAATGCGGCACAAAATTACAGGGGCCTTGGCGGGCATCAAGTTGCGGACGCAACAAATGCTCCCATGCAAGCTTTGCAGCCCCTCCAGACCCCGGAAGCGCACAAATAAGAGTACGATTTGCCAAGCCCGCTAATGCTTGGCTCTGCATACTTGCAGGTCCAATGTCGACAAAGCTTAATTGTCGGAATAACTCACCAAATCCAGTTATCTCAGAATCAAGTAGAGGGCGAATCCCAGGAATTGTTTGATTATCAGACGCAAACCCAGTCCCCCCGTTGAGTACGATCACGCTTACTTCGGCATTTACAATCAAGGCACTGACCCGCTCACGAATCTGATACTTGTTGTGCGGCAATACCTCATGATGGACCACCCGATGGCCCGCTTCAGTACATGCGTTGGACAGGTAGAACCCGGTAGTGTCATCCGCACCCTTGCGTTTATTCGATACAGTAAGAATCGCGATTCCCAAGGGGATAAACGATTTTTTAGGTTTACTCATCCGCACTCGTCCCTTTTTTTCCAGAAGCAAAAGCTTCCCACTGCATGGGAGTATTGAGATTACTCAAATCACCAAGGGAAGTATCTGAAGCAATGGCTCTCGCCTCAACGCGTTCGAGTAGAGCGCGAATCGAGGACTTATTTTCTTCACTCTTTAACAGCTCGGTGAGCGCTGTAATTAGTTCATCACTGTTTCTAAGCACGCACGGCAGCGCCGATTGCGCGAAGTAGCTTGAGTCAGGTACGTTAATGAGCTGCTGAATACTGGAGACCGACAAGCCCGGCATATCAACGGGCACGATCAATATCCTGTCGTGCCGACAATGAGGAATACAACTTAAGATTCCCCCAAGCGGACCTCGATTGGGGGTTTGGTCATCGACCCAAAGGTAAGAAGACCCATCGTTAGGCTCCCGCAGCTTGGGGTTTCGGCTTACGACGATATCGCGAATACCGCTATCAACAATGAGAGACAGCATGTAATCAAGCAAGGTAACCGACGCCTCCCCAGGTGCGCCCGAAAGGGGCAACAACGCTTTATCTACGCCCATACGGGACGATTTACCACCGGCCAGAAGGACACAGCTTAGGTTCATATCGCTCCCCATAGCTAGCCTCCTATCATCGCCAGATGACGAGTTGACCCGGTAAATTCTTCATGTAGATGATGAGACGCTTCTTTCCCTTGCAAGGTATCTTGCAGAAACTGGATAACCGGTTCCGGCGCATCCTCTTGCAATAAGTGACGCAGATCTTGATGTTGTGATGCAAAAAGACACATAAACAATTGTCCTCGGCTAGATACGCGCAACCGATTACAATCATTACAGAAATCTTTGCTATAAGGCATGATCAATCCCATCTTCCCGGCATAATCAGGATGTTGGTACTCTAGCGCCGGGCCTGCGGTTTTGCCTTTTACCGTGCTCTCCCACCCTGCTTGCTCCAATTTCCGTTGGACAATACTTCCGCTCACGTGATGATGTTTGTAATACTCGCGATTATCCCCTGTGAGCATGAGTTCGATAAAACGAAGGGACACTGGGTGATCTTTCACATAATCAAGAAACTGTTGATACTCGGCAAAGTTATACCCACGCAGCAATACCGCGTTGATTTTCACGCGCTTCATACCTAAAGCAATCGCTTTATCGATGCCTTTGAGGATAGATGGTAACCGGCTATCGCCAGTAATCAATTGGAAGGTGCCCGGGTTAAAACTGTCGACACTCACGTTTACAGCGTCGAGGCCTGCGTCTTTCCAGGCTTCAATATCGCGCTCTAAGCGGTAACCATTCGTGGTAATTGCGACTTCTTTAATACCCGGTGTGGCTTTGCAGGCAGCAATAATCTCGGTCAAATCCCGGCGTAATGCAGGCTCTCCGCCGGTAATTCTTACCTTCTCCGTACCTGCTTGCGCAAACGCCGTCACTAAACGCTTAATTTCAGGTAGCGTTATTTCTTCGCGACGGGAGCTACAGTCTGGACCATCTGGGAGGCAATAGTCACATTTAAAGTTGCAACTCTCAGTAATTGAGAGCCGCAAATAACGAAAGCGACGTTGATAACGATCAGTAAGCATGTTCACACCTTTCCAAATCTCGGGAGGTAGCACCGTTTCCAGTGATACCCTGGTGGCCTAATTGCCACGGCAACGGGTTCATATTTTGATTTCCACAAAACTTAGAACGTCGTGCTCGGCGTACGGGGAACATGATATGCAGTTTGCAATGAAATTATCATTACCGGTAAGGGGTGGTTGGCTACTACTTGTTAGGTATCTCGATACAAAAAGCTAAAAGAGTTTGGCCTGGATCAAAGTCTTTTCATTCGTCCCCATTACACTGCGCTACATCAATCAATTGGCCCATTGCGTTTGGAGAAGACTGTGTTTAAACCTGAATTACTTTCACCCGCTGGTAGTTTGCAGGCAATGCGAATGGCATTCGCCTATGGCGCGGATGCAGTTTACGCAGGACAACCACGCTTCAGCTTGCGGGTCCGTAATAATGAATTTGATGTGGATACCCTCGCAATCGGGATTGCGGAGGCGCATCAGCAGGGTAAGCGATTCTACGTGGTATGCAACATCGCCCCTCATAACGCCAAACTCACGGGATTCATTGACAACATGCGACCTGTGGTAGCGCTTCAACCCGATGCATTGATTGTGTCCGACCCAGGCATTATTTATCTGCTACGAGAGCATTTTCCAGAACTCCCCATACACTTATCCGTGCAAGCCAATACCGTCAACTGGGCCGCTGTTAAATTCTGGCACGAAATTGGCATTCAACGCATTATTCTATCTCGTGAACTCGGTCTTGATGAAATAGCTGAAATTCGTACTCGCGTTCCTGAGATGGAAATTGAGGTTTTTGTGCATGGCGCATTATGTATGGCATATAGCGGACGTTGCCTGCTCTCTGGTTATTTCAACAAACGCGATCCTAATCAAGGGGCGTGCACCAATGCCTGTCGCTGGGAATACCGCGTTTCACCAGCCTATGAGGATCCGGTTGGGCAACTAAATCCCCTCCCGTTTACAGAAGCTGTGATGCTCGAGGAACCCCAACGTCCAAATGAATACATGCCCATGTTTGAAGATCTGCATGGCACTTATATTATGAATTCTAAAGACTTACGCGCGGTGCAACATGTGGATGCTCTGGCCCAAATGGGGATTCATTCGTTAAAAATCGAGGGGCGTACTAAATCACCGTATTATGTGGCAAGAACTGCGCAAGTCTATCGGCAAGCCATTGATGACGCTATGGCTCGCCGTCCATTCAACCCAGAGCTACTAAGTGCGCTTGACGGTATGGCGAATCGTGGATTCACGGAAGGATTCTTGCGCAGGCATATCCCCCAATCCGAATTACAGAACTACGTAACCAGCCATAGTCTTGGTGGCCAACAACTGGTGGCTGAAGCGACCGGGAACACGCAGAACATCGGGCAAAAAATCTACGTTGAATTTACCGTTAAAAACAAGTTAAGCATGGGCGACAGCATTGAATGGATGCATCCTCAAGGCAATGTGCGCGCCCAATGCCAAGACTTGCTGAACCAAGACTTAGCACCTATCCATAGTGCTTTAGGATCCGGTTACCTTGTTTGGTTACCCTGCCCGAAGGAACTGATTACCCGGAGCAATCTCAACCGAATTATGTTGATCAAAGACGTTGATCAAATTTCAGACGGGCAGAAGGCTATGACCACCATCGCCGTGCACGAGGTGCGTTAATGGCCTTAATGATTACTGAAGATTGTATCAACTGTGACATGTGCGTACCTGAATGCCCCAATGAAGCAATTTCATTGGGGCCGCACCACTATGTTATTGATCCAAACCTTTGCAGCGAATGCGAAGGCTACTACGAACGGCCGCAATGTATACCGGTATGCCCCGTCGACTGTATTTTTGCCATCCCTGAAGCCTAAGCTAACAATACGCGATCAACGATCTCGCTTCGCGACATCAGAACGTTGCGGGCCGCCATTGCGACGTTTATACATAATGCGTATTTCATCCAAAATCAGATCTTTCAATCGCATCGTGGTCTCATAGCCAATGCGGATGGCTTCTTCCCCTTGATCAAACTCCAATAGGCCAATACCACCTAACTTAGGTTGCAGCAGGATATCAGGCGGATCCCCTGCCATACGCGCCTTGGTAATGCGTTCTTGCATGATATCGATGGAGCCTGCCATCACCCCGAGCATACTGGGGGAACGTGGTTCTTTGTTAAAGCGGCTGCGAACTTGATCCAAGTAGTTGGAGCTCTTGGCGAGAAAGCTTTGAAAGACATTCTGGTCATCGTCTTCATCGTCAACATTCTTTGTTTTTGCCTGTGTCGCAGCTCGTGCCGACTGATCATTCTCATTCTGCGGTGACTGATCATGGGGCGGTAATTCATCGTAATCGTCATCAACATGCACCTGTGAGTTCAAATGCACGGCAATCACAAAATCCGCGTCTAATGCACGTGCCAAAGACACAGGGACGGGATTGACTAAGGCACCGTCCACTAACCAGCGGCCATCAAAGGCTCGCGGAGCCAACAGCCCTGGCATGGCACAGGAAGCCCGTGCCACACTAAATAAATCCCCTTCTCGCAACCAAATCTCCTTCCCTGTGTAGAGATCTGTAGCGATTGCCGCGTACTTTCGGGGGAGTTCTTGCACATCCAGTTTCCCAAACCGCTCGCGGGCATGTTCAAATACTTTCTTGCCCGATACCATTCCACCGCTGGAGAAACCAAAATCCAGCAGGTTAAACACGGTCCATCGGTCCATGTCTAATACCCATTGTTCTAGCTCATCGAGTTTCCCAGCAGCGTAGGCCCCACCCACCAAGGAGCCAATCGAAGTGCCCGTAACGATATCGACTTCGACTCCCATGTCTTCTAACGCTTTAATCACACCAATATGAGCCCAGCCGCGTGCAGCCCCTGAGCCAAGAGCCAAGCCAATCTTTAACGGTTTCATAGGCGCTATCTCTCCTTCATCACTAGCCGGCATGGGCCAGTTCTTTCGCAATCCAACTATCAATCTCTCGCTCTAAAATCGAAAGAGGAATTGAGCCGTGTTGTAGTACCTGCTGATGAAACACACGTACATCGAACTGCTCTCCTAAAGCACTCTCCGCTCTTTCGCGTAGTTGCCGAATACGCAACTGACCAATTTTATACGCTAACGCTTGCCCAGGTAACGCCATAAAACGTTCCGCTTCCGATATTCGACGCGCTTCATTCACCGGGGCATTATCAGCCATATAATCGAGAACTTGTTCGCGACTCCAGCCTTTGGCATGAATTCCAGTATCCACCACCAAGCGAATTGCCCGCCAAAGCTCAGCGATTAACGCTCCATATTGGTCATAAGGGCCGTACACACCGAGCTCTTCTCCCAAAGATTCCGCATACAAACCCCAACCTTCTGAAAAAGCCGTCACGCTACCAAAACGACGAAAATCCGGAAGATGAGTCATTTCCTGTTGCAATGCTAACTGGTAGTGATGACCAGGAACGGCCTCATGTAATGTCAAAGCCCCCTTCGCCCACGTTGGGCGCGCACTTAAATCATAGGTGTTGAGATAAAACACGCCAGGTCGCGAGCCGTCTTCACTAGGCCGCGCATAGGACCCAGAACTAGCACTACGCTCCCGAAAGGCTTCCACCGGGCGGATTTCATAGCCAGCTTCTGGCAACATTTCAGGAAAAAACAGACGTTCCGCTTGCCCTTCCGCTTCCGCCGCAAATGCACGGTAATCATCGAGCATTTCTTCTCGACTTGAATAGTGGAACTGGGAGTCATCCCGAGTAAATTCGAAAAACTCCTGTAGCGACCCGTCAAAATCCACCGTTGCCATAATGTCCGTGATTTCTTGATGAATGCGCGCCACTTCAGATAGGCCTAATTCGTGTACTTCGCGAGCGGTGAGATCCGTCGTTGTATGCCAACGAATTAAAAACTGATACCAGGCTTGCCCGTTGGGTAATGCCCCAATTCCATAGCTATCCGTACGCGCGTAGTTGAGATAGGTCCGTTCTAGATAATCATGCACGTTTTGATATGCCGGTAGTACCGCCTCTGTAATAAGTTCTTCATAGAGTGCAGCAATGCGCTCACGCTCATCCGAATCAATCGTCTCGGGGAACTCACGAATCGGCCGCATAAACAAACTATCGCTAACATCATCCACAAGATGCGCGTCAATCTGCCGAACTACCCGTTCCATCAGAACCCGTGGTTGCACGATCTCTACGTCGATACCGGCATTCATATTGTCTATTAATTGTTGCGTTATGATCGGAATTTGACGCATACGCTCTGCCCAATTGTCGTAATCTTGGACTGTTGCAAAAGGTTGTGCAGAAGTTCCTGAGCCGAGCATGGCAAAGGTGTTGATTACGTTATAAAACTGATTGAGAGGAATTAATTCTTCAGGAAAGGCTAACCGAGCCAATTGCATTTCACGTTGGTACTTAAAGATGTCATAACTCATACGGTCATCGTAGGCTAGAACATCTGGATCAATACGGTTAAGAATGGCTAAATACTCTTCTTCGAGCATTTTGCGGCGCTGTAAGTGCTCTGGGCTGAAAGTATTAGGAAGTTTATTGTTATACGTTGAAACGCCACGGAAAGTTGCCTGTAATGGCTCTAATGCCATCAGCGCTTCGCTATACTCTGCGTATGTTTGCTCGAGAAGCTTTGCTACCGCTTGTGATTGGTGTGCTGATTGCCGATCCGGTGCCGGGGAACACCCAATGGTAAAAATAAATAACATACTCAGGGTAACAAATCCTGATAGTTTTAAAAGCACGCTCACGATGACGTTCCTCTTTTAGGTAAGCTTATTAACCGTTAGATACCGATAGACATTTATTTCTTTAGCATACCCTGCTTAACGCTTTTACAACACCGCATTTGGAACAAAAAAACCGAGCACAATGTGCTCGGTTTTTATGACGGATTTGGTCGTTTTCTATTGTTTGTTACATACCCGCTAACAAGGCTCTACTTCATAAAGCGCTAGCCAGTTTCACAGGCAAACAATCTACTCGCTATCATCCACTTCTGGCGCTAAGGTCACTTCTTCGCTCGACGCTTTCGGCTTCAACAACAACATATCTCGTAGAATCTTTTCAATTTCTTGCGCAATAGTGGGATTCTCCGCCAAGAATTTCATAGAGTTGGCTTTACCTTGACCAATCTTATCTCCCTTGTAGCTATACCAAGCGCCGGCTTTCTCAACCACTTTGTGTTTCACGCCGAGGTCAATCAACTCACCTTCTTTTGAGATACCCGCACCGTACATAATCTGGAACTCAGCTTGCTTAAATGGTGGCGCTACTTTGTTTTTCACTACTTTCACGCGGGTTTCGTTACCCACCACTTCATCACCTTCTTTCAATGCTCCAGTACGGCGAATATCAAGACGAACTGATGAATAAAATTTAAGTGCGTTACCACCGGTCGTGGTTTCTGGGTTACCGAACATCACACCAATTTTCATCCGAATCTGGTTAATGAAAATACACATGGTGTTTGATTTCTTAATGTTCGCTGTCAGTTTACGCAAGGCTTGCGACATCAGGCGCGCTTGCAAACCAACGTGACTATCCCCCATTTCCCCTTCAATTTCTGCGCGTGGGGTTAGGGCGGCAACGGAATCGACAATAATCACATCAACAGCGGCCGAACGAACCAACATATCGCAGATTTCCAGCGCTTGTTCACCCGTATCCGGCTGTGACACCAGAAGCTCGTCAACTTTAACACCTAGTTTCTCTGCATAAAGTGGATCTAACGCATGCTCCGCATCAACGAATGCACAGGTTTTTCCATTCTTTTGCGCTTCGGCAATAACTTGCAAAGTTAGCGTCGTTTTACCGCTCGATTCAGGACCGAAAATTTCAATCACACGACCACAGGGCAGACCACCGATACCCAATGCGATATCAAGGCTAAGAGAGCCAGTTGAAATGGCGTCGACGTCCATGGCGCGATTATCGCCCAGACGCATAATTGCGCCTTTACCAAATTGACGCTCGATTTGGCCAAGTGCTGCCGTCAGTGCTTTTTGCTTATTTTCATTGCTCATGTTGGTCGCTCCAGATTCGTGCCTTAGTGAATAATGTCAGTATACTGTTTATCTATACAGTATCAAGTTGTAACCGAAAAAAATTTATCTAAACGTTAATTTTTTAATTTAACTACTTGATAGTTAATAAGTAATTAATTAATTCTTGAAGCCCGTGTTGAATTGACTGGTGGCGAACATCTGTACGTCCCCCAGTAAAGTACTGGATATCGGTCCATGTGTTTTGTTTCACCTGAAAACCGAAGCAAACCATACCCACGGGTTTGTCCGCACTGCCTCCACCGGGTCCTGCTATGCCAGTTATACTCACACTCACATCAGAGTTGCAGAGCTGCTGAACCCCTTCAACCAACGCTCGCGCACAATCCGTAGATACCGCGCCATGATCGCACAATACCTGCGCTGGTACACCGAGCACCCGTTCTTTAATGGCATTGCTATAACAGACAACACCACCTTCAAACCATGCAGAACTGCCCGCTAACTGAGTACAATGATAGGCCATTCCGCCTCCAGTACAGGACTCCGCTGTGGCCATGCGCCAGCCTTTCGCCAATAAAATATCGGCGAGCTGTTGTACCAGTACGGCAATGGTCTTGTCTGTAGTCACGGCTTAATTTCCTGTAGGCTTAGAACACTTACTCATCAATTATGCGATTGATACTTGGCTTTTGCGACTAAATTCAGGATCATGACGCAATTGCCTACGTTTTTAATAAGAATAACAGGGTCTCATGAGCAAATCAGCAAGCGCGCATACACCGATGATGCAGCAATATTTGGCGATCAAAGCCGAGCATCCGGACATCCTTTTGTTTTATCGGATGGGCGATTTTTATGAGCTATTTTATGATGATGCGGAGCGAGCAGCCGATCTACTAGATATTTCCCTGACTCAGCGTGGTCAATCCGGCGGGCGTCCGATTCCCATGGCCGGGGTTCCCTATCACGCAGTAGAAAATTATCTAGCCAAGTTGGTTAAACTTGGCGAATCAGCCGCCATTTGTGAACAAGTAGGTGATCCCGCTACCAGTAAAGGACCGGTGGACCGAAAAGTGGTGCGGATTATCACACCAGGCACCCTTACCGACGAAGCCCTACTCGACTCCCATCGAGAAAATCTTTTGGTCGCGATCCAGCCCCACCAAAACCAATGGGCATTAGCCGGAGCAGATATTAGCAGCGGTCGCTTTTTCGTGGCCTTGGTAGATTCAGAAGACGCCCTAAATAATGAGCTCGAGCGATTGCGCCCGGCGGAGCTTCTCTATCCAGAAGGGCTTCAGCTTCCGCACGCGGTAAGACAACGACAGGGCCTGCGCAAACGACCAGAATGGGATTTCGATCCAGATAGTGCTTTTACCGCCCTTACTCGCCAATTCGGCACTCACGATTTGTTGGGTTTTGGCATGGATCGCACAGATCCTACGCTAGGTGTCGCTGGTTGTGTATTGCAATATATTAAAGACACCCAACGGGGCGCCCTCCCACACCTGCGTAGTCTGCAACATGAGCGAGCCGATGATGCCATCCATTTGGACAGCAGTACTCGACGCAATCTGGAGCTGACAGAAAATCTACAAGGCAATGAACAACATACCCTCGCGTCTGTATTGGACCGCTGCAAAACCCCCATGGGAAGCCGTTTATTGAAACGTTGGCTACATCGTCCATTGCGTCAGCAGGCACAACTGCAGTCCCGTCTTAACAAAGTAAACGAGTTAATCGATGCGGCAGCTTACGCAGATATACAACGCTTATTACGGGATATCGGGGATATCGAGCGTATTCTCGCGCGTGTAGCCCTACAATCAGCACGTCCTCGCGATCTATCCCGTTTGCGTCATGCCCTTGCCTGTATTCCTACGCTAAACCAGTGTATCGACAGGTATCAATTGAGCCAAGTAGCCGCCATTCAAGAGTTTCCCGAGTTAGTCAACTTACTGACACGGGCAATTGTTGAGAATCCACCAGTGTTAATTCGCGACGGCGGCGTAATTGCTCCAGGCTATCACGAAGAACTTGACGAATATCGGGCGTTAAGCGCTGGCGGGACTGATCAATTGGATGCGCTTGAGCAACGAGAACGGGAACGCACCGGCATTCAAAATCTCAAAATTGGCTATAACAAGGTGCATGGCTTTTACATTGAACTAAGCCGTTTAGCAGCCGATCGGGTGCCACCTGAATATCAGCGTCGACAAACCTTAAAAAACGCAGAAAGGTACATTATTCCCGAGCTTAAAACCTTTGAAGAACAGGTATTACATAGCCAAGGACGTGCATTGGCTATCGAAAAACAACTGTATCAAGAGTTACTGGAACATTTACTTGAGCCCCTTGCCAGTTTGCAAGCCACTGCACAAGAACTTGCCGCACTTGATGTATTCTGCTGCTTCGCGGAGCGGGCGGTTAGTTTGAATTACTGTCGGCCAGAATTCACAGGCAATCATGAGTTTTCTATTCGCGATGGTCGCCACCCCGTGGTTGAGGCTTTTGCTGAGCACCCATTTATTGCAAACTCCGTGCATTTCAATAGTCAGCGCCGCTTACACGTGATTACCGGCCCAAATATGGGCGGTAAATCCACCTACATGCGGCAAACCGCGTTGATTGCATTATTGGCCCATACAGGAAGCTATGTTCCTGCTCACAGTGCCACAATTGGCCCCATGGATCGCATTTTTACACGTATAGGTGCCGCTGATGAACTAGCATCAGGCCGTTCTACGTTTATGGTTGAAATGACTGAAACATCGGTGATTTTGCATCATGCGACGGAACAATCGCTAGTGCTTATGGATGAAATTGGGCGCGGCACCTCCACCTATGATGGTATGTCATTGGCGTGGGCAACTGCCGAGGCGTTGTCAGAGCGAGGCTCCATGACACTGTTTGCCACCCACTACTTTGAGCTAACCCAATTAGACCAACTCTGTGAAAACACAGTCAATGTGCATGTGGATGCCACCGAGCATGGCGACACTATCGCATTTTTGTACCACGTAAAAGACGGAGCCGCGAGCAAAAGCTTTGGTATTCAAGTCGCACGTTTGGCGGGCTTACCTCACCGTGTGGTCGCGCGCGCACAAGCACGTTTACGGGAACTCGAACAACAACAGGATACGAACCCGGGGCAACGCACTGGGCAAACCCAGTTGGACTTAACCGGGGAGAACTCGGCAGTAGTTACGCCTGAGGATCCGAGAATTCAAGCGCTAGATGCCTTAGACCCGGATCACATGTCGCCTCGAGAGGCATTGGAGTTCTTGTATACACTCACGCAAAAAAATAAGGCCTAGCATGCTAGGCCTATTTTTCTGTGGTGATTTTGATGCGCTACAAGCCGTGACTTTATTCTTGGGAGAACACCGACTCGTTTGACAACCCTTGCTGTTCCATCAGTTCTTTCAAACGGCGCAGGGCTTCTACTTGAATTTGCCGCACCCGTTCCCGGGTAAGACCGATCTCACGACCAACATCTTCTAAAGTTGAAGGCTCATAACCTAATAATCCAAAGCGACGGGCTAATACTTCTTTTTGTTTTGGATTCAATAAGTCAAGCCATCCTAACAGCCGCTGCCGCATGTCTTCGTCTTGCAGCACCCCTTCCGGGCCACCTTCGTTTTCATCGGCAATAATATCTAACAAGCCTTTTTCGCTGTCACCTGCTAAAGGTGTATCCACCGAGGCGATGCGTTCATTCAAGCGCAGCATTTTGCTTACGTCGTCGACTGGACGTTCAAGGCTACGGGCGATGTCTTCAGCGGTAGGCTCGTGTTCCAGCTTCTGCGCCAGCTCCCGGGCCGCACGCAGATAAATATTGAGTTCTTTGACAACGTGAATGGGTAACCGGATGGTACGGGTTTGATTCATGATCGCCCGTTCGATGGTTTGGCGTATCCACCAGGTTGCATAGGTCGAAAAACGAAAACCACGTTCTGGATCGAATTTCTCCACCGCTCGAATCAAGCCTAAATTCCCTTCTTCAATCAAATCGAGTAAGGCCAAACCGCGATTGTGGTAACGACGGGCAATTTTGACAACTAAACGCAAGTTGCTTTCAATCATGCGTTGGCGGGATTTGAGGTCACCTTTGAGCGCTTTGCGCGCAAAATAAACTTCTTCCTCGGCGGTGAGAAGCGGCGAAAAACCAATCTCACTGAGGTACATTTGGGTGGCATCTAGTTTACGTTGATACTTACTCTTATTGGCCAACGCTTCTTCAAGCTCAGCATCAATTACTTCTCGATCACGATCTGTGGCGCTGTCATCTCCAGAGAATTCAAGGTCCTCTGCATTATCTGCGTCATCGTCGTCCTTTACTTGGTCTTCCTGCTCACGCATCGACATTACTCCTCTATCCTAACGGTTGTCGCTAACGTGTACGCGGTAAATAATTCTCCGGATTAACTGAGTTTCCGCGAAACCTTAGCTCGAACCTTAACCGGACATCCTCCCGGCCGGAACTACCCATTGTCGCAATCTGCTGGCCAGCCTCAACCCATTGTTGCTCGCTAACCATCAGTTGGTCATTGTGACCATAAGCAGTAATATAATCATCGTTATGTTTCAGAATAATTAACTGCCCATAGCCACGTAATGCGCTTCCAACATAAACCACGCGACCTGCTGCGGCGGCGATAACCGGGTCTCCCCGACCACCCCCAAATTCCATCCCGCGCCCACCGGCCTCGTGGGTTGAAAAACGCCTTAAAATTCTTCCTTGGCTTGGCCACTGCCATCGTAAGTCACCACTTGGCACACTGCGCTGGGTTGGGTTTACGATGACTTGTTGCGTTTCTCTCGACGTTGTTGATGATTGTGAATTTTGTTGACTCGTTGTTACACCATACTCCTTCGTTTCATTGCTCGCAACCCTTTGTTCTGACGACGAAGTTGTTGGTTGCGATTGACCCGAACTAGTGCCAGAAGTTGTTCCTGTAGGCGGCGAAGAGGCGCTTCTCGCACTCCCACTCTCGGCGGCACGCAGCCGCAGTGTCTGCCCAACAAAAATGGTGTACGGTGGCTGAATATTATTAAGTCGAGCGATATCGCGCATATCCATATTGGCCCGAAACGCGATTGAATACAGGGTTTCACCCGCTTGAACTTGATGGGTTGCTTGAGTCAAGGTGGCGCGTTCATAATCGTGTACAGTTTTCCCACGATAGACTCGTTCCACAGGCGCAGGTTCATGGGGCGCGCTACAACCTTGCAGCACCATGATGAATCCCAATATCCCCAGTACCCAAGTAATCCGCATGCACAACCTTATGTATGCCTGTTAACGCAATAAAAAGTAAGCCGCTATTGCTAATATGACCACAGCCCAACCAATGGTATCCATGTGCTTTCGTAAATGTTTTTCCATAATGGGTCCACCCCAACGCATCAGCCATGCCACTAAAAAGAAGCGCATACCACGACCGATAATTGAGGCTAAAACAAAGGGCAAAAATGCAATACTCATCACCCCGGCGGTGACAGTAAATACCTTGTAGGGTATGGGAGAAAAGCCCGCTAAGAAGATGACCCAAAATCCCCAGTCCATAAACCATGACTGCGCTAGCTCAAAAGTGTCCATACGCCCAAAATATTCAAGTGCAGGCAACACCAAGGGTTCAAAAGCCAAATACCCAAGCAGATAGCCGGCCATACCGCCTAAGACCGAAAAGATCGTGGTAAGCAATGCAAAATACATCGCTCTGCTTGGTTGCGCGATCGCCATGGGAGCCAACATCACATCGACAGGAATTGGGAAAATTACAGATTCGGCAAAACTTACGCCAGATAAGATCGCTGGGGCCCGTTTATGTTGTGACCAAATGAGCGCTTTATCGTACAAAATTGTAAATACCTTCACGCTAAATCACCTTGCACTAAAGGGACAAACCGCACTGCGCCCTCACTCCGTTGCATAAATTCCTCACCTTGGCGTTCTACCACTAATAATTCTTGCTGTTGTTCACCCACTGGGATAATCAAACGTCCACCATTGGGATTCAGTTGTTCAAGTAATGCATCAGGAATACGGGCAGCCGCTGCAGTTACAATAATGCCATCAAAAGGCGCCTTGCTTGGCCAACCCTGCCAACCATCCCCATGCCGCATTGCGATATTGTGAAAATCGAGCCGCTTCATCCGGCGTTGGGCTTGATATTGCAATTGGATAATCCGTTCCACTGAGAACACTTGCTCCACAAGAGCTGCCAGTACCGCAGTTTGATAACCCGAGCCTGTGCCAATTTCCAACACCCGTTTCGGAGCCGACTCCAATAACAAGCTGGTCATTTTCGCGACGATCAGAGGTTGCGATATCGTTTGTCCATTACCGATAGGCAGCGCCGTATTTTCATAGGCCTGATGGGCTAGTGACTCGGGCATAAACTCTTGCCGCGGCGTACGTTGAATAACCTCCAACACCGCTTCATTATTGATGCCAAGTTCCTTTAGCCTTTGTACTAAACGCTTAGCCATTCCTTGATGATTGATTGCTCTCATGCTTATTTACCCAACCACTCCTGTATTCGCTTCTGATCATCGCGTGCGGTCATATCCACTGTCAACGGAGTTATCGATACATAGCCTTCCGCGACTGCGGCAAAATCAGTCCCTGGTCCATCATCCCGTTGCGGGCCAACCGGCCCATACCAGAATATCTCGCGTCCCCAAGGATCCGAACCCCGCACCATGTTTTCGGCACGATGACGGCGGCCTAGTCGTGTGAGCTTGGTACCTTTGAGTTTTTCGTAAGGCAAGTAAGGAACATTCACATTGAGCACAAAATCAGAGGTGAGCGGTTCTTTTTTTAATCGCTCAACAAGTTCTGCAACCACGCGTGCCGCCGTATCATAAAAATCATGACCATGTTCGCCCATAGACACTGCGATTGCCGGCAAGCCCACAAATCGGCCTTCTGTGGCCGCAGCAACGGTGCCCGAATAGATCACATCATCGCCCATATTCGGAGCATCATTAATGCCCGAAACCACGAGATCTGGGGATTCGCCCAAGGGCGAGTTAGTGCCAATATGAACACAATCTGTCGGTGTACCATTTACCGACAAAAATCCGTTTTCTAATTGTTCTACCCGCAGCGGATTATGTAACGTGAGGCTGTTACTGGCACCGCTACAGTTGCGATCCGGTGCAATAACGGTTACCTCAGCTAGCTTCGACAATGCGGTATACAGTGCAGCGAGTCCTGGTGCTCGCACCCCATCATCATTGCTGAGTAAAATTCGCATGATTCCCCTCCGAAAACTGTCCCAATTCGGCAAGTACCGACGTGGCGAAGGCTCCAGCTGGTAACGTAAATCGTAGCTCCGCCACCGAGTCGTCTAGCCATACAAGCGATAAATCGGACACGCGCAACCAAAGCGGTCGCCGCTCATGTCCCATACGAGCAGCGCATAAGCCTGCGTGCAACTCGGCGTATTGCGCCAGAATCTTCTGCTCCAACGCGGCAGGACGGCCTTGTGCAGGCGAAGAGCTCTCACCAAACATAGGACCTGATACCTGAACATCGCCTTGAGCCAGACGCTCTGCGACTGCAGCGACATCGTCACCTACGGTAAAATACGACTGACTTCCATCGAGAATAACCACATCCCCTTCACAAAGCGCGGGTAAATCACTTTGAATACGTTGCGCTAAGTACTGGTTAAATAAATACGAACGTACGCTACTCAATAAAATGCTGCGTAATTTGCGATCACGAACCTGAAATTCGCCATCAATCATACGCAATGCTTGCGCGACGTTGTCGCCTTGTTTACCGAAGCGTTGCGGGCCGAAATAATTGGCCACAGCGCCGCCTTCCGCCAGCTGAGCCACACGCTCAATAAAGTCGTCTTTATGGGTAAGTTCACGCACACGTAAACAAAAATGATTGGCTTTATGAACGCCCCGTCGTAACTTGCGATGGCTGCGTACAGCTTCAAGCAAGGTTACCTCGCCTCCAGGAAACACATCGCCGTGCATATGTTCTGAAAACCATACGGGCCAATCTATCGATTGCAATGCCGGTAGCTGCACGGAAAACCATTGCTCGGTTACCGCCATGCGGTCTTTCATACCAGAGTAGCCAATATCCCGCGGATGAATACCTAACGCGCGCGCGAGTTGTTTTTCAATGGCGCCGGTATTCACGCCTGTTTTGCGAATACGTAGCCAATGTTGTTGGCCTTTCTCTACAAACTCAGGACTAAAACCTAAAATTTCAGTCACCGCAAAATCTTCAGGTACCGTTTTGTATCGACCGGTCACCGGGCTTTCGCCTAACACGCGCGGTAAGGAATACTCATTGTACGTGTAAGACGACTCATTCATGGCGTGAGCCTTTTTGGTCAGTACGTGATACCAGCAACACGACCGCCATACTCGCGATACCTTCCCCGCGCCCAGTAAATCCCAGACGTTCTGTGGTGGTTCCTTTAATATTAACCTGTGCTATATCTGCCGATAATAGTTCGGCAACACGGGCGCGCATATGCTCCCGATAAGGACCAATTTTGGGGCGCTCACAAATAATCGTAAGATCGGCATTCACCAATTCAAACCCTTGTTTTTGTACTGCGTGATAAGCCGTTTGTAACAATTCACCCGAGTCAGCTCCGGCAAAATCTGGATCGTTATCAGGAAACCAGTGGCCAATATCCCCTAACCCTACGGCGCCCAATAAGGCGTCTATGAGTGCATGCAGAGCCACATCACCATCGGAGTGGGCAAGCAACCCCTGATCGTGAGGCACGGTCACGCCGGCAAGGCGAATCGGTCCTTCGCCACCAAATTTATGTACATCAAACCCTTGACCAACTCTCACTTAAACACCCTTTGTGGTTATGTCTGTTTGCAAATAAAATTCAACCAATGCTAAATCTTCTGGATCCGTCACCTTCAATGCTGCTCGAGAGCCCATGACTAAACGGGGCCGCGCGCCCATATACTCCATTGCGGAGCATTCATCGGTCACTTCAATACCTGCTTCAAGTGCCGCGACAAGCGCATGCTCAAGGGCGCCAAGTTGAAACACTTGTGGCGTTTGTGCCTGCCAAATACGGCTGCGATCTAAGGTTTTTTCTACCTTTTGACCTGCAGCAGCGATTTTCAATGTATCGCGCGCCGGCAACGCCAGTAATGCACCTTGCTCTGGATGTGTTTCCGCCACATCTAGTAGAGCCCGCAAATGCATGACAGGTAACCCAGGCCGTGCTGCATCATGCACTGCCACAAGCGTTTCGTCGGGCCAATGTTGGCGAGCATAGTGAAGTGCATTGAGCACGGACTGCGCCCGACTAGCACCACCCGCGACAGTGTAAACCCGACTATTTTTTGCCGCCGCACTTTGCGCATAGTAGGTATCGTTGTTTTGGATGGCGACAACAACATGGGTAATACGGGAATCGCGGAGTAATGCGGAAATGCTATGGTCAAGAATATACTGGCCGGCAACGTGGAGATATTGTTTAGGGACGGCAGATTGCATGCGTTGACCGATACCTGCAGCCGGTACAATACCTATCATGTACCTGAGTCCTCTTCGTCCCGCGGAATTAAACGAAAGAATGTTTCGTTTGGCTGAACCAATCCAAGTTCGTTGCGCGCGCGCTCTTCAACCGCTTCTAACGCAGAGCGTAAATCGTCAATATCCGCCGCAAGTAACTGATTACGCTGCTGCAATGATTGGTTGGCTTGTTCCTGACGTTCCACTTCTTGGCGCAGTTCTCGAAGATCACTCATCCCATGCTGTCCGAACCAGACGCGATATTGCAGCATCAGGACGATCGCAATGACGATAATAGTGAACACGCGCATGAGGGCTCCTGCCTTGCTAGCTTGAAGATTGGCCTACCCAACCCAAGTATCGATATTTTTATTATGACGGCTTATTGGCTTTGTGAAAACCCTATCTCAAAACGGTAACCGTTGTACTTCGTTAAATCCGCTCCAGCTTACGGTTGTGGTAAGCAATAACTCCCGTAATGATAACGGATGTGGCGCTAAACGCCCTGCAGGTCCCCAGCGATGACCGGCACAGGCCGCCACCATCGAGGCCTTATCCGGTCGCAGTAACTGCAACTGCCTTTCTCCATCGGGTGCTTCATGCATTCCTGAGAATTCAAACCACCCTGATTGATTCAAATGGATACGTTCACCACTGATATCAATTTCATCCACGGTATCCAAACGAATCGACTCTATAGCACCTTGTTGGGCCGGTAATTTTTCTAATACGGGTAAGGGCATGGCGAGCTGAGCGTGCTTTTGCAGCCAGGTTGCAGGCGATAGTTTAGGAATGGGAGGGCGCGGTCGCTGGCGTGATAACCAACTCGCGTTTTGCACATCAAATTGTAACGGATTATCGGAGCGATGAGCGGCAACAAGCAAGGCCTGTGCCGCACGACGAACATAATGCCCGATAGAGCCTAAGCGGCGCTTAAGGGCGCGAGCATCATCGAGAGACGATTCCGCCAGCATTTTTAGCTCTGATTCATACAATGTATTGCAGAGCTCAGCAAACTCAGCTGAGCTACCTGCATGGCTTACACTGCGTAAACTAAAAATATCTGACTGAGTGCTCACTGCCTCAACCTTACTGGCCCTTTACTTCTGCCAGTCCGCGATAGGCTACATTGCCTAATTGCTCTTCAATACGGAGCAATTGATTATATTTTGCGACACGGTCAGAGCGGCATAAACTTCCGGTTTTGATTTGACCCGCGGCTGTACCCACAGCAAGATCCGCAATAGTTGCATCTTCTGTTTCGCCAGAGCGGTGAGAAATCACAGCCGTAAAGCCTGCTTCTTGCGCCATTCGTATCGCTGCTAAGGTTTCAGACAAACTACCAATTTGATTAAACTTGATCAAAATGGAATTGGCAATGTTTTGGTCAATACCGCGCTGCAGGATCTTAGTGTTGGTCACGAACAAATCGTCGCCCACGAGCTGAACTTTATCACCGAGCTTCTCGGTAAGTACTTTCCAGCCGTCCCAATCACTTTCATCCAAACCATCTTCAATCGACACAATAGGATAACGATTGCACAAATCCGCCAAGTAGTCAGCGAAACCTGACGCATCAAAGGACTTGCCCTCACCACTCAGGTGATACTGGCCGTCCCGATAAAACTCAGATGCGGCGCAATCAAGGGCCAAAGTCACGTCGGTACCTAACACATAACCTGCGTTTTTCACCGCTTCAACGATCACCGTAAGCGCTTCTTCATTGGATTTCAGATTCGGTGCAAAACCACCCTCATCGCCCACCGATGTGCTTAAACCACGGGCCTTTAATACTGCTTTTAGGGCGTGGAAAATTTCGGCACCCATGCGCAAGCCTTCACGGAACGATGTTGCTCCCACTGGCTGCACCATAAACTCTTGAATATCAACGTTGTTATCCGCGTGCTCACCACCGTTTAAAATATTCATCATCGGCAGCGGCATACTGAACTTGCCGGAAGTACCATTTAAATCAGCAATATGTTCAAACAGGGCCACTTTCTTGCTGTTCGCAGCCGCTTTCGCAACCGCCAACGACACCGCAAGAATCGCATTAGCGCCGAGTTGTTCTTTATTTTCAGTGCCATCAAGTTTTAGCATGGTGTCGTCAATGGCCTGCTGATGGGTTGCGTCCATGCCTTTCAACACTTCTGCAATAGCACCATTAATATGGCTGACCGCTTTACTCACACCCTTGCCTAAATAACGTCCTGCATCGCCATCACGCAGCTCAAGTGCTTCACGACTGCCGGTAGAAGCCCCACTCGGTGCCGCTGCTCGGCCCATACTGCCATCTTCAAGATAAACATCCGCTTCTACGGTTGGATTACCACGTGAATCCATGATCTCACGACCGATCACCTTTACAATCTTGCTCATGCTCACTATTCCTTCAATACGAGTTAGCCGCGGTGCGCTTGCTGATATTCCCGAGCGGCTTGGACAAAACTTTCAAACAACTTATGACCATCTCGTGGCGTCGATGTGAATTCCGGATGGAATTGCACCGCCACAAACCAAGGGTGATCTGGGTTTTCGATCACTTCTACCAAGCGTTTGTCGGCAGAAAGCCCACTAAATACCATGCCAGCCTTCGCCAACTGGTCTCGATAATTGTTGTTGACCTCATAGCGATGGCGATGTCGCTCTTCAATGGTATCAGCGCCATAAATGCTGTGGGCCTTGGTATTCGGCAATAAATGGCACTTCTGGGCGCCAAGACGCATGGTTCCACCGAGGTCGCCACCAGCTTCTCGATAGGCTTGCTGGCCATTCTCATCCATCCACTCGGTAATCAGACCAACCACTGGGTGCTCAGTGTTCTCATCGAACTCGGTACTGTTGGCACCGGCGAGGCCTGCCACGTTGCGAGCAAACTCAATCAACGCAATCTGCATACCCAAACAAATTCCTAAATACGGAATTTTATGTTCACGGGCATAACGCGCTGCCATGATTTTGCCTTCAATACCGCGCCCTCCAAAGCCACCAGGCACCAGAATTGCATCCACGCCTTCGAGACGACTCACCCCTTTTGCTTCCACATCTTGGGAATCAATATAGCGAATGTTCACGGTAACGCGATTGTGCAAGCCAGCATGAGCCAACGCCTCATTCACTGACTTATACGCATCCGGAAGCTCCACATACTTGCCCACAAAGCCTACGGTGATCTCGCCGCCTGGATTTGATTCTAAGTATAGGACTTTTTCCCATTCGGACAGATCCGCTTCTGGGCACTCGATGCCAAAGCGCTCAAGGACAAACTCATCAATACTTTGAGATTTTAAGATCGCCGGAATCTTATAGATACTCGGCACATCTTTTAAGGAGATAACTGCACGTTCCGGAACATTCGTAAACAAGGCGATCTTGGCACGCTCGTTCGCTGGGATCAGTCGATCAGAACGACAAATCAGAATATCCGGCTGAATACCGATCGAGCGTAACTCTTTCACCGAATGTTGCGTTGGCTTCGTTTTCACTTCCCCAGCAGCACCTAAGAACGGCACTAAGGTTAAGTGAATAAATAGGGTTCGATGGCGCCCCACTTCCGTAGCCAGCTGGCGAATCGCTTCTAAAAACGGCTGAGATTCAATATCGCCGACAGTACCGCCAATCTCAATCAGGGCAATATCATAGCCTTCGGCCCCATCAATGATGCGACGTTTGATTTCGTTGGTAATGTGCGGGATCACCTGAATGGTGGCGCCGAGAAAGTCACCACGACGTTCGCGCCGAATAATGTCTTCATAGACGCGGCCAGTGGTGAAGTTATTCTTTTTGGTCATCCGCGTGCGAATAAATCGCTCGTAGTGACCTAAATCGAGATCGGTTTCAGCCCCGTCGACGGTAACAAATACCTCACCGTGCTGAATTGGGCTCATGGTTCCGGGATCCACGTTGATGTACGGATCCAGCTTCATAATCGTGACGTTTAATCCGCGCGCTTCCAGAATGGAAGCTAACGAAGCCGCCGCAATACCTTTCCCCAGCGAAGATACTACACCGCCGGTTACAAAAATATATTTAGTCGCCATGCAAAAACCTGCTGCGTCAGGGTAAATGAATCAAGGAAAAGGACTTCAAGACGGGAAAACAGTATACCCGAGCATGGCCTTGGCAACAATTAAGAATCTACAGGATTTTCGCTTTTTCTGTAGATTTCACTGTCTCCCATAAATTCTCGAGAGAATCCAAAGGAGTGTTTTCGACGGAGATACCCTGCTTTTGAGCCAACTTTTCCATGTTTTTAAAGCGGTTCGCGAACTTTAGGTTAGCTTTGCGCAATGCCGACTCCGCGTTGACATCACAATGACGTGCTAAATTCACCACCGCAAACAATAAATCACCGATTTCTTCTTCTACGGCACTCTGATCCCGCACATCGCGGTTCAGTTCCTCGCGCACTTCCTCAACTTCTTCGTTAATTTTTGCCAACACCGGTTCCGCTTCTTTCCAATCAAACCCCACGGTGGCGCAGCGTTTTTGAATTTTACTGGCTTGCATCAATGCTGGTAAATTTTCTGGAATACCGTCTAATAAACTCGACGGCTGCTTGTGCGTGCCGCTGCGTTCTTGCCGTTTAATCTGCTCCCAGTTCCGCAGTACCTCGGCGGAGTTGCTCACTGTCTCCTGAGCAAACACATGGGGATGACGACGTACTAATTTATCACTGATGGCTTGGGCAACGTCATCGAAAGCAAACGCCTCCTGTTCCTGACCCAATTGAGCGTAAAACACCACCTGAAAGAGCAGATCACCAAGTTCATCTTGAATCGCGCCCATATCCCCTTTACTAATGGCATCAGCCACTTCATAGGCTTCTTCGAGGGTATACGGGATGAGACTTTCCATGGTTTGCTCACAATCCCAAGGGCATCCATGATCGGGATCACGTAGATCGCGCATGATATCAAGCAAACGCTGCATCTGTGGCAGCACATTTATATTATTTTCGTTGGGCACGGCGCACATGACTCACTTGTTGAATGCGTCCTAATAGACGCTGAATTTCATGGTTATTACGAACCATCACTTCCAGTTCAATTAGCACAGTTTGCGTATCCTTGTCGAAACGCGCACTCACATCATTTACGTTGAGCTTTTCGTGACTAATGATACTGGTGATATCGTGCAGCAAACTGGGGCGATCATCTGCAGCAATAATCAATCGAGCTGGGTAGCGATGTTCAGGATCTTCTACCCAAGACACGTCAATAGCACGGGCCGGGTTCTGCTGGAGCAATACGTGCAGTTGCTCACAGTCCTCATGATGTACAGATACTCCCCGCCCCTGTGTCACATAGCCAATAATAGGATCACCAGGCAGCGGCTGACAGCATTTGGCAAAGTTCATCATCAGATTGCCAATACCGCCAACTTTCACCCCGTCTCTGGTCTTCTTCGCACGTCCTGTCGAACGTTTGCGGGCAGTAAGTTTCTCCAGCTCCTCGGTTTCATCATCACTCACCGGGGTTTTGATAAAGTTCACCACCTGATGCAAACGCACATCACCGGCCCCAATGGCAGCGACGAGATCATCTAAGCTGTTCATATTGAAACGCGCGATTGCCGGCGTCACATCCGCCATGGTCAACTTGGATTTGTGCAACTCCGTTTCGAGAATTTCTCGGCCCTGAATAAGATTTTGTTCCCGATCTTGTTTCTTAAAGTAGGCATGCACTTTGCTGCGCGCACGAGCAGACTTCAGGTAACCAAGCCCAGGATTCATCCAGTCCCGTTTCGGGCTCGGTTCCTTCTGAGTTAAAATTTCGACGCGTTCGGCATTTTGCAGCACGTAGGTAAAAGGCACAATCCGGCCATCGACTTTTGCACCGATGCAACGATGGCCTATTTGTGAGTGGATATAGTAGGCGAAATCCAACGGTGTGGAACCCATGGGCAAGTCAATGACATCACCCTTAGGCGTAAACACATACACCCGATCTTCGAATACCTGGCTCCGTATTTCCTGTACCAGATCTTCGTTCTCGGCCATATCTTCGTGCCATGCAAGCAGTTTACGCAGCCAAGAGATCTTCTCTTCGTAACTCTGGGCGCGTCCTGTTTGTTGCCCTTCTTTGTACACCCAATGGGCGGCAACCCCAAGCTCTGCATCGTCGTGCATTTGCTCCGAACGGATTTGAATTTCTACGTTCTTTTGCTCTGGTCCAATTACCACGGTATGAATGGATTGATAACCATTAGGCTTCGGCGTTGCTACATAATCATCAAACTCAGAAACGAGATGGCGCCATTTACTGTGAACAATCCCTAGCGCGCCATAACAATCCTTGAGAGATTTAGTCACGACACGCACAGCACGAATATCAAAGAGCTCGTCAAAACGCAGATTCTTTTTCTGCATTTTTTTCCAGATACTAAAAATATGCTTCGGACGGCCGTAGACCTCCGCATCGATCTGTTGCTGCCCTAATGATTCTTGTAAATCTGTAACAAAGGCATCGATGTACTGTTCTCGCTGCCAGCGTTTTTCATCAAGTTGACGAGCGATGGCAATATAGATATCTGGATGCAGATACCGAAACGCCAAATCTTCTAATTCCCACTTGAGTTGTCCTACTCCCAAGCGATTGGCAAGAGGGGCGTAGATCTCGCTACACTCTTTTGCAATCAGAACTCGCGTTTCTTCATCTAATGACTTCACTTGACGCAATTGACAGATTCGCTCTGCGAGCTTAATCAATACCGCGCGGACGTCTTCAACCATGGCCAATAACATGCGTCGAACCACATCAATTTGGGCTTCACCCGGCCGGCCATGGCGAAAATGCTGAAGCTCGCTAATGCTATTCATCTGCAACACTGAGGCCAGCAAGGCGGCAATATCTGCAGACAAATGGGTTTCTACCCACGCATCATCAATGAGGTTAGATTCATAGAAAGGAAAGCATAGAGCCGCTTGCAGGCCCTTTAAATCCAATTTCAGTGCAGACAGAATCTCCACCATTTCCTGCCCTTTAATCAGCAGATCGGCGTGTTCTGATTGTTGTGTAGGGAGCTTTAGGAGTTCTGCAGAGAGTTGAAGTAAGGTATCACGATCATCGACCTGCACCGATTCCGCCTGCCATTCTGCCGGCGCGATGCTTTTTTTATCGACATGTACATTACGAACTTGGACCATGATTGCTCCCCAGGACAACTCAGGGGTTCAATGTGCGAAATCCTGAGTCGAGTGTCAATCGACTTCGGCAATTTTAAGCACTTTCCAATACCACCATGGCTTGTGCATAGTGTGCTTCATCGCTCAACGAAATATGTTGATAGAGAACACCAAGCTGTTTCGCTCGGTTTTCTGCTTCGCCAGAAAAATGCAAGGTCGGCTGACCTGACTCGGTGTGACCAATCTCAATATCTTGCCAACGAATACCTTGAGCCAAGCCCGTTCCTAATGCTTTGAGTGCTGCTTCTTTTGCCGCAAACCGTTTGGCAAGAAAGCGCTCTGGAAAGCGAACACTCTCCATTTCTGCGAGCTCATCCGTTGTCAGCACACGTTGCGCAAATCCGGGCTGTCGCTCAAGAGCCGCCTGAATTCGAGCGATCTCAATAATATCGGTGCCAATACCTAGGATTGCCATGGCCGTGCCGCCTGTAAAATCGCCTTCATATCCGCCACCGCCTGGTGCAGTCCGGAAAACACCGCGCGTCCGATAATGGCATGACCAATATTCAGCTCGTATAACTCGGGAATGCGGGCAATCGCAGCGGTATTGTGATAATGCAAACCATGCCCTGCATTGACCACCAAGCCCGCCTGTTGGGCTAAACGAGCGCCATCAGCAATCTGAGCCAGGGCTTTTTGCTGTTCAGTTCCGTGAGTTTCTGCATAGTGACCGGTGTGTAACTCAATATAAGGCGCATTTGCAGCCACCGCAGCTTCAATTTGCTTGGGCTCTGCATCAATAAATAACGACACCAGTATTCCCGCTTCACTTAATTCAGCGACGATATCGGTACAACGCGACAGTTGCCCTGCGACATCTAATCCACCCTCGGTAGTGAGCTCTTCACGTTTTTCGGGTACTAAGCACACGTAAGTTGGCTTGGTTTGCACGGCAATCTTCACCATTTCTGGTGTCATCGCCATCTCAAGATTCATACGCGTTTGTATGGTTTCAGCCAAAAGCCGTACATCGCGATCGGTGATATGCCGACGATCTTCCCGCAAATGAACGGTAATTCCATCCGCTCCCGCTTGCTCAGCGATAGCTGCGGCCTGCACCGGTTCCGGATAGGAAACACCGCGCGCATTTCGCAGCGTGGCAATATGATCAATATTGATACCTAGAAGCGCTGGGCCTTTCGGCAACTGATCGTCCGAACGCATATCATCTCCTTTCTAAAAGGTTTGGTTTCAAGCCAAGGGCTTTCCTAATTTGGCACCCTGCGCCGCAATTCGCAACGCTCTGCTTTGCAGCGGCTTGTTGCCTAAATGGGGTTCAAGTGCCGCACGCATCACTTGCCGAAAGAGTCGATAACGTTGCGGCGTGCCGATATCAAATTGCGCCATCGCTAAAATATCATCGCCACGCATACACAATCGATCGACAGCGACCTCAGGTATTTCCAGAAACCCCGTACCTGCTACGTAAGTATATACGGCATCAGGCTGAATGGGTTCACCCGCTCGGGCCTCATGGCTAAATGAATCCAATAACTCTAACGACTGGAGTAACTGCCATTCAAATCGGCGCAGTAATAAGGCTTCATCAACGTCTTGGTGTAATAATGTGAGCGCTTGATGGTAGGCATCAAATAAGCCCGCCACTTCCAATTGCTCGCGCACCAAACGCTGCACCAGCTCATTCATATACAAGCCGCTGTACACCCGCTCACCTTGCAACGGAAAGCTTTGCTCTAACTCGGCACGACGCAAGGTTTTTACCTCACCGCGACCGATAATGTCGAGTGTCATTAAGTTAAACGACTGCAAGGTCGCCCGTAGCGTACTTTTTCGGCTTCGAGCGTATTTGGAGACGACGCGAACACGTCCATCCTGCTCAGTGAGTACATCCAGCAATAAACCATGTTCTTGCCAAGGCCAACGATGTAACACGAAGGCCCTCTGCATTATTCTTCCCCGTAACCCAAGCTGCGCAGTGCGCGTTCGTCGTCGGCCCAGCCAGATTTCACTTTTACCCAAAGCTGTAAGTTTACTTTGGCATCGAGTAAGCGCTCGATATCACGTCTGGCTTCGGCACCAATGGTCTTTAGTTTCGATCCTTTGTTACCGATAACCATCCGCTTCTGCCCTTCCCGCTCCACCAAAATCAATGCATGAATATGTACCACACCATTGTCGCCTTGCTCATATTTCTCAATTTCGACGGTGGTTGAATAAGGAAGCTCTTCACCGGTGTAGCGCATTAATTTTTCGCGAACAATCTCAGCGGCCATAAAGCGCACACTGCGATCGGTGACATGGTCCGCAGGATAGAAATGAATCCCCGGTTGCAAGAACTTACGCACAAGGCCCTTCAGTTTTGGCATCGACTCTGGCGAAAGTGCGGTTAGCGGGAAAATATCCACGAACGCAAATTCAGCACTTAAACGTTGAATATGCGGAAGCAACTCCCCTTTATTTTTAACTTGGTCGATTTTATTAATGACCAGCATCGTCGGTCGATTCGCGCGCTTAATCTTGCCCAGAACCATTTCGTCGTCTTCGGTCCAGTGCGTGCCTTCCACAATAAAGAGCACCAGATCGACATCGCCAATGGAAGAGCTCGCCGCACGATTCATTAACCGGTTAATCGCCCGTTTCTCTTCTTTATGCAAACCTGGCGTATCCACATAAATAGTCTGGTGGGGACCTTCGGTATCAATGCCGAGAATACGATGTCGGGTGGTTTGTGCCTTCTTCGAGGTGATACTTACTTTCTGGCCTAATAATTGATTCAATAATGTCGATTTACCCACATTCGGGCGTCCGACAATGGCGACAAAACCGTTATAACTATCGGCGTCTGACTCACTCATGATAACTCCTTGCTGCCGGTTTGTTCCGCCAGCAATTCAATGGTTTGGGCTGCAGCCGCTTGTTCCGCTTTGCGTCGGCTGGTGCCAGTTGCAAGTACAGGATCAGCGAGCAGGTCTACAGTACAGCGTACCGTAAATTTTTGATTATGGGCCTGTCCTTCAGTACGTTCCACTTCGTACACTGGCAGTCCGCATTGGCGGCCTTGCAAAAATTCTTGCAGGCGCGTTTTTGGGTCTTTTTGATTGTTACCGGGCTTAATGTCTTTCAATAGCGGTTTAAACCACTGGCGCACCATTTCCTGTGCCTTGTGCATATCGCTATCGAGAAAAATTGCCCCAATAATGGCTTCAACGGTATCCGATAAAATCGACTCACGACGGTGGCCACCACTTTTCATTTCGCCGGGGCCGAGAATAAGAAATTCACCGAGATCGAATTGCCGAGCGATTTTTGCCAACATGGTGCCGCACACGAGTGTTGCGCGCATCCGACTTAAATCACCTTCCGCCGCCTTCGGGAATTGATGATAAAGGGCTTCGGCGATCACCACACTTAAAATAGAGTCACCCAGAAATTCCAAGCGTTCGTAGTGGGCGTTGGACGCACTGCGGTGGGTTAACGCTTGTTGCAAATAACCTTTGTCGTTAAAGCTGTATCCAATCCGGCGCTCAATGTCCCGTCGCTGGGCTTCGGTCAAGCTCACTCAATACTCCCTAGTCGATCAAAGCGAACCCGCGTAGGCACCCACTGAGGCAACCAACTTGAAGGTTCACGTTCAAACTCTAAACTCAGCCACACAAATACAGCGCGCCCTACTAATAAATCTTCGTGAACAAAGCCCCAATAGCGACTATCAAGACTATTATCTCGGTTATCGCCCACAAAGAAATAATGCCCTTCCGGCACATCCCAAACTAAATCGTGATTCATAACGTTACGGCCTGGATCCACAAGGATATCGTATTGGCGCTCACCTACTTCTTCGGTAAAACGGCGTAATGGTAACTGGTTACGGTAAAAATCCCCATTCGGCTGTTCCGCTTGGGCAATCTGGACCGGCTCTACACCATCACATTCTGGAACGCAGTTCGTGTAAATATAAAAGGATTTATCGCTATAGACGACCCGATCCCCTGGCAAACCAATAACCCGTTTAATATAGTCTACATCCGGCTCCACCGGATATTTAAACACGGCCACTTCACCACGATCTGGTCGCCCGGTACGCAAGAATTCCTTGCGTGTTACTGGCTCCCGTAGCCCATACCGAAACTTCTCCACCATAATAAAATCACCCACTAACAAAGTGGGCATCATTGAACCTGAGGGAATACGGAACGGCTCATAGATAAATGAACGTAAGATAAGAATAACCAACAACACCGGAAATGCCGCTTGCGAAAAATCCGCTAGCGCCGACTGCGGCGCCAGTAGCTGCGCTTGATCCGGGTTGAGTTTTAAACCACTTTTACTTTCTGCTTCAGCGATTTTTGCTTGGCGCTTTGGCTTCCATACCCAATGATCGATCGCCCAAATGATGCCGGTTATCAGTGTGCCGAAAACCAGCAACAATGAGAAATAATACGTCGTCATGTATTCATCCTGTTGAGTTATTCAAATGAGGCGTCTGCGTCATCGCGCCGCAGTGTTTACTTTCCAGTGCGTAAAACAGCCAGGAACGCCTCTTGTGGGACTTCCACATTACCTAACTGTTTCATCCGCTTCTTACCTTCTTTCTGCTTCTGTAACAGTTTCTTCTTACGACTCACATCACCACCATAACATTTTGCGGTCACGTTTTTACGCAGTTGTTTTACGGTGCTCCGCGCAATCACGTGATTTCCAATGGTCGCTTGAATCGCGATATCAAACATCTGACGTGGGATAAGCTCACGCATTTTATCAACCACTTCACGTCCGCGGAATTGCGCCTGACTCCGATGTAGAATCATAGCAAGAGCGTCCACACGCTCACCATTGATGAGGATGTCTACACGCACCATGTCCGATTCTTCAAAGCGCTTAAAGCTATAGTCGAGGGACGCATAGCCGCGGCTAGTGGACTTCAAACGATCAAAGAAATCCATCACCACTTCTGCCATCGGCAATTCATAGGTCAGCGCCACTTGCTTACCATGGTAAACCATATTGGTTTGCATGCCGCGTTTCTCGATACACAGCGTGATCACGTTACCTACGTGCTCTTGCGGTACCAAAATATTCGCTTCAACAATAGGTTCGTAAATGGTAGCTATTTCATTCACCGGAGGTAAAGCGGCCGGGTTATCCACCATGCGGATTTCGCCTTTGGTGGTTTCCACTTTATACACCACCGTTGGTGCCGTAGTGATCAAGTCGATATCATATTCACGTTCCAAACGTTCCTGAATAATCTCCATGTGGAGCATACCCAGAAAGCCGCAACGGAAGCCGAACCCTAAGGCACCCGAATTCTCTGGCTCGAAAAACAAAGATGCATCGTTCAAGCTTAACTTATCGAGGGCATCTCGGAAGCTTTCGTAGTCATCCGAGGAAATCGGGAACATCCCCGCATATACTTGCGGTTGCACTTTCTTAAAACCAGGCAATGGTGTCGTTGCGCCGCCTTTAGCGTGCGTTAACGTATCCCCTACAGGAGCCCCATGAATGGCCTTGATACCCGCGATCACATAGCCTACTTCACCCGCATGCAATACGCCGGTTTCCAGTGGTTTGGGGGTAAACACACCCACTTTATCAACAATATGGTCATGGCCGGTCGACATTACTTTCATTTTGTCGCCAGTACGCAGCACGCCCTTCTTGATCCGCACTAACGACACCACGCCTTGGTAGTTATCAAACCAAGAATCGATGATCAGTGCCTGCAATGGTGCTTCATCGTCGGCTTCATCTTTCGGTGAAGGTATTTGTTTGACAATCCGTTCCAATACTTCGTCGATTCCAATACCTGTTTTCGCAGAACAACGCACTGCGTCTACCGCTTGGATGCCAACAATATCTTCAATTTCTTGAGCAACCCGCTCTGGTTCAGCCTGCGGCAAGTCGATTTTATTGAGAATCGGTACCACTTCGAGGTCCATATCGATGGCTGTATAACAGTTCGCTAGGGTTTGCGCTTCTACGCCCTGGGCTGCATCCACCACCAATAATGCACCTTCGCACCCGGCGAGGCTGCGCGATACTTCATAAGAGAAATCCACGTGGCCAGGCGTATCAATGAAGTTCAATTGATACCGCTCACCGTCGTTGGCGTCGTAATACAAGGTCACGCTTTGTGCTTTAATGGTAATGCCACGCTCACGCTCAATATCCATAGAATCAAGCACTTGCTCCGCCATTTCCCGCTCAGTAAGGCCACCACACACTTGAATTAAGCGATCCGACAGGGTTGATTTCCCATGATCGATATGGGCAATAACGGAAAAGTTGCGAATATTCTTTTTGGGAATGCCAGTTTGGCTCATGAACACCTCAATATGCGACTCGTCTCACCGAGCCGACTTCATTACAGCATGTATGGCGGGAATTTTACTTACTTTTCGGCTGACAAACAATCAACCATCGCTGCGGGAGTGGTTAGAAGAAGCATGAGCGGAAGAATCAGCCGCTAAAATATTCACTTGTAGGAGTTGACGCACTCGGATATCACGCATTTTTAACCAACGCTTTAATCCAATAAAACTCAGCGCAAAGGCACTAAACCCGAGCAAAATGCTAATACCTTCACTCCCCAACAGCGCCTGACCTAACCAGGCGCCGGCAAAGAGTGCGAGCAGTGGCACTAAATATAAAAGAAATGAGAATCGAACCATGACTTGTTCCGGAAGCAGTAACTCAACGGTATCGCCGACGGCTGGCGTAGAATCCATCCATATTGAAAGCGTTCCTTGGCGCGATGGAAATGCTTTTGAGAGTAATCCTGCGCCACAGTGATTTTGCTGCTGACAGCCACCACAACCTTGCTTTAACTGAGTCGCAATGGTCACGGAGTTGCCATCCACCTCGATCACTTCACCTAACTCTCGAATCATTCCGGATATATTCCTGTGGGATGTTATCGGGCTACAGACGCAGCAATACGTTGCAATGTTTCCATTGGTAAGCGCCCAACCACTGTAACACTAAAATCACGGTGACGATGGGTGTACAAAGACTCTAAACCTTCGTATTGAATAGACGTTGACGCACGCGGATCCTGAGATACATATACAGACACCCGAGTTAGGCCGTCAGAATACAGAAAATAATCCGCTGCGATCCCTGTCATCGGCAATCGATGATGATTTGCACGTACTTGCATGAACCCTTCCGGTAACCAAGTTTGCCGCCACTCATGTTCAATACTGCTATCCACATTGGGATCACGAATCACCGGAGGCATAGGCGAATTATGCATTTTCATTAAATCGGAAGGTACCTCGGCGCTCAGCTCAAGTGAGGTAAGTTGCACCAATTCAAGGACATCGCCATTAGGAGCCACGGTCGCCATGCGTAATAACATTCCCGACTCACGATCAAGCCAGAGTGAATAACTAAATCGTTGTTGATCCCGCGGTATCAGACGTACATGCTTCGCCGGACGATCAAGCACACGCCCGCCGCCCATGGCAACAGCGCTGTAAGACCGTTCTATTTCTGAATACGCTTCGTAAAAAGCGCTGGGGATAGGCCCAAATAGCGCACGCGACTGCATGCTATAGGGAGAAATCATTGGATGGAAATATGAAACTTGCTGATCTTGTCGCACCAAATACGAATCAGGCCCATTTAAACTATAGAGTAACTCGAGCTCAGTGCCCTCGTCGGTGCGACCGTGTAACCAACTAAATAACTCAACCCGCTGGCCTTGTACTTGCACCATGGATGCATTGAAGTTTTGGTGACGGAGTGCCTGTTGCATGCGGTTAAACCAAGCAACGCCATCGCGAATCTGCTGCTCAGTCACTGTTTGCGGTCCGGACTGAGTGGTCTCACCCTGCCCCGCGGTTTCCCACGCAAAACTAGCGGGCAAGGCGCCCAGCCATGCCAGAACCACAACTGCTAGCATAGCCTTGCTGACTCGCATCATTCCGTTTTCCTACTACTGAGTACCTGGCTCCGGTTGATCCGGAGAACCTTTAAGTTCGGCCTCTAAGGCCTCCGCTTCTTGCTGTTGGCTCAATTGCAATTGTTGCTGATGGTCCATCATAAATGATTGCAGCAAGCGCCGTTCCAAACCCACATCCTGCTGTTCTGTCGGCGAATGAACTGTATTAAAGCTCACTGGATTTACCACACCACCCATTGGCATCGTTTCCAATGTGGTCACTGAACGTCCTTGTGGTGCTGGATTGATCACGTCTTCTGGCGTTTGTAACTGTTGCACGGCAACTACGGTAACCACCGCAACACTGGCAGCAACAGCCATACTCGCAGCCGGACGCATCCAACTTGAACGGCGCAGCCAACGCTGCATTGCGCTCAGTAATGATGAGGATGCTGGTGCATGCACTGGTGATTTGGCTATTTCAGCCGCCACGGCAGCTGAAATATCAAAACGATGGCCCGCAACCGCATCGCCCCGCACCACGGCACTTGCCAGTTGGTAACGAAACCAGCGTTCGCGGTGGCTGGCGTTTTCCACCAGTGCCTGCATCGTGTCACGGTCTTGTTCACCATCCACGAGTGCCGACAGTTTTTCATTCTGGTGTTCTGTCATCAAAGTGTATCCTCAGTTAGCCTAATTGTGTTCCAGTAACGGTTGTATCACTTTATCAATCGCTTCCCGTGCGCGAAAAATTCGAGACCGTACTGTTCCAATCGGACAATCCATCGTTTGCGCAATCTCTTCATACCCTAAACCATCGAGTTCCCGCAACGTAATTGCCTGCTTTAAATCATCGGGCAAGCCATCGATGACATTCATCACGGTTTGCCTAATTTCCTCGGACAACAACAGGTGTTCGGGGGATGCTATATCCTTCAGACCATGTCCGTTATCTAAAAATTCCGCATCTTGTGCATCTATGTCTGAAGACGGCGGCTTCCGCCCCTTCGACACTAAATAATTTTTTGCAGTATTGACCGCAATGCGATACAGCCACGTATAGAACGCACTATCACCGCGAAAGTTCGGTAATGCTCGATACGCTTTAATAAACGCCTCTTGAGCCACATCGGGCACATCACCGGGATGCTTTACATAACGTGCTACGAGGCTCATTATCTTGTGCTGATATTTCTTTACCAACACATCAAATGCTCTTTGATCGCCACGCTGTACACGCTCTACCAGCTCTTGATCAATTTCCTGTTCGCTCATTCGAGCCCACTCTCTGTTATAACCCTGTCCATGACTCTTTTGCTTTGGGCCCGCACGTTCTCTGTAGTAGCTAGACCAATGGTTTTGGAAAAAGTTCGCAAATTAGTTCACAACAACGGTAAAATTCAATGTATTCACTCAACAACGATAAAACAACATGACTTCTGACGCCACGATTACCTGCGACGTTTTGATTATCGGCAGCGGTGCTGCTGGCCTATCCCTTGCATTGCAGTTGGCTAAATCATATCAAGTCATCGTCCTGAGTAAAGGGCCACTTGCCGAAGGCTCCACCTATTATGCACAAGGTGGAATAGCCGCGGTATTTGATGAGAATGATAGCATTGAATCCCATGTCGCCGATACGTTGGTCGCCGGAGGAGGCCTTTGTGATGAGCAGGTTGTGCGTTATACCGCTGAACGTGCAAAAGAAAGCTTACAGTGGCTCATAGAGCTTGGCGTCGCGTTTGATCAAGAGTCGGATCCGGAAGGAAACACCCGTTTTCATTTAACCCGGGAAGGCGGGCACTCTCATCGCCGCATTTTGCATGCTGCCGACGCCACCGGCCGCGCGGTTCAGAGCACCCTCACCTCGCAGGCGCTCAACCACCCGAATATTCAGGTGCTTGAGTATACCAATGCGATTGACTTAATTACCCAGCAAAGCAACGGTGTTCCGCGTTGTGTGGGCGCCTACGTATGGAGTTTAAATCACCAGCACGTGTTAACCATTGGCGCTAAATTTACCGCTTTATGTACAGGTGGTGCGAGCAAGGTTTATCAGTATACATCGAATCCCGATGTAGCCAGCGGCGATGGCATTGCTATGGCCTGGCGCGCCGGCTGTCGAGTCGCAAATATGGAATTTAATCAATTTCATCCCACCTGCTTATTCCACCCCAAAGCGCACAATTTTTTACTAACAGAAGCGTTGCGTGGTGAGGGAGCGCATTTAAAGCGCCCCGACGGCTCCCGTTTTATGCCAGAGTTTCATGAGCTTGCCGAATTAGCACCTCGAGACGTCGTCGCTCGAGCGATCGATTACGAGATGAAGCGGTTAGGTGCAGATTGCATGTATTTAGATATATCGCACCAACCTGCAGACTTTGTCCGTCAGCATTTCCCTACCATCTACGAGAAATGCTTAAGCTTGGGAATTGATATTACCCAAGAGCCTATGCCTATTGTGCCGGCGGCCCACTATACCTGTGGTGGGGTGATGACAAACCTCGATGCCCGAACCGATATCGCCGGTTTATATGCCATTGGCGAGGTGGCTTATACCGGATTGCATGGAGCCAACCGAATGGCCAGTAACTCATTACTGGAATGTGTGGTGTTTGCCCGCGCCGCCGCTGCTGATATGCAGAAACACATGGCCGCGGCACCAGAATTGACGGCAGTAAGACCGTGGGATGAAAGTATGGTCACTGATTCCGACGAGGAAGTGATAATTCAACATAACTGGCATGAGTTACGCTTGTTTATGTGGGATTACGTGGGTATCGTTCGCACCACTAAGCGCCTCGAACGCGCCTTAAGACGGGTGGAACTGCTGCAACAAGAAATTCATGAATATTACGCGAATTTCCGAGTCACGAGCAATTTATTGGAGTTGCGCAACCTTGCTCAAGTCGCTCAATTGATTATTCAAAGTGCCATGCGCCGTACTGAAAGTCGAGGCTTGCACTACACTCTCGATTACCCTGAACAAGCACCCCATTCAGCGCCAACGATTCTCACGCCCCAACGTTATCCTGGAGATATGGTTAAATAGCCCCGCAGCAACTGAAGGTCTCTGTTGCTGGCAGTGATGCAGGATACGACAGTAGCGAGTCCATGTTATCGAGTCGCATTGATCGCGCCAACGCCATAGCCATCGGGTTGGTGCGAAGCTGTTATTGTCTTGCGCGTTTGACTGTTGCGCGCTGCACTGTACTTTGCATATGCACAAGTTCGGGAACATCAATACCGGTGCGAGCATCTGTATTTCTTGCTCTTGAGCATTAAATCCAGAACCATTCTCTCGTAGCCAAACGGGCACGATCGCATATACGTCACCAGCCGCTCGCTGCCGCTGGTAAAGATATAAAACAATCAACAGGAATAGTAGCAACCAAACAGCAGGGTTGAGCCCTGCCCAGATCAGTAGAAGCGTTAATATTAGCCAACGGTAACGCCGGAATCTATGCACCGTAAGCGACGAACCCCATAGCATAGGGTAACCCCGGTGCATGCTTGGATTACACTTTCACCCGGCGCAACATCAGTGCCACCATGTCTGCCAGTTCAGGGTCGGGGCAGTCTTTGTGCCCCATGAACCACGCAAACAAATCCGGATCGTCACAGGTCAGCAAACGCCGAAATACCGCTTGTTGCTCCAACGACAAGTCATCGTATGCCTCTTCGACGAAGGGTGCGAACAGCACATCAAGTTCTAACATGCCCCGGCGACATGCCCAACGCATGCGGCGCTTATCTTTCAACGCATCTTCTGACTGTTTGAGAAACTCCACGGTACACCTCATCATGGTCGATAATTGCTATGTGCAATTGTACCAGTTCTTCCCTAGGTTCCCTATATTTTATCAGGTGGATGACTCCCCTCGCCTTGAAATACGCAATAACCATCACCATTGTGTTTCTATAGGACGGTCGCATTTATAAAAGGAAGGCCCTGTGAATCCAAACGTAGTAGCCGAGAACCGCGTTGTAAACTACCCTGAGCTCGGCGTTATTCGCGCCGCAGGCATAGACGCGGAGCAGTTTTTACAAGCACAGCTTACCTGTGATCTAAGAACTCTGGACAAAGCGCACTGGCTCCCAGGCGGGTATTGTGACGCCAAAGGAAAGCTGTGGAGTGTGTTTCGTATTTTTCGTAGCGGTGACGATTTTATCCTTGTTATGGATAAGCAACTGTTACCCAAATCCCTCGCAGAGCTAAAAAAATTCAGCGTATTTAATAAAGTCGAATTCACCGACGATAGCGCGCAGTGGTCCCCCTATTTGTTACTTGGCCTCGACCATCCTGACGTTCCTACAAAGGCGAGCCTACCGAGTCAGATCGGTGACCTAACATTGCATGAGGGGGGACATTTTCTGCGCCTTGCAGAGCATGTTGTATTATATCTGCGTTCCGCGGATCAGGCGCCTTGGCCGTGTGAATCCAACCCAGCGCTCGCACAAGTGGTGGAGATGCAACTGGGTTGGCCGCTGTTCCGGGAAAGTCAGCAGCAAGAACATATTCCCCAAACGCTTAATCTTGATCGTATCGGTGCGATAAGCTTTAAAAAAGGCTGCTATATCGGCCAGGAAACCATTGCCCGGATGCACTATAAAGGGCAAACCAAAAGACGCATGCAGTACTTGGTAGGTCGCTGTGAACAGCTACCTACTGACAACGATGTCATAGAGCGTCGCGTCGGAGACAACTGGCGCCGAGCAGGTGCAGTTCTCCACGCAGTGCGTTATGATAGTAAGGTCGTTGCAGTTCAGGCCATTCTTCCGGTTGATTTGGATGAGTCGGGCCCACTGCGCATTAAAGGACAGGACGACAGTCAATTCACCCCCTGTCCGCAATTAGAGACAACGGAATCAAAGAATGAGTCAAACCATTAGTCAAGATAAAGCAGTCACCATCCATTATGTGGTAAAAAACAGTGATGGCGTCACCCTAGACCAATCGTCGGAAGAGCGTCCACTGGCCTTCATTTTTGGTCGTGGCATGCTGATCCCGGGATTAGAGAATGCACTCACTGGAAAAGCCGCTGGCGATGAGCTGAGCGCAGAAATTCCTGCTGCAGATGCATACGGTGAGCGTCATGACGGATTGATCCAAACTGTTCCTCGGAATCTTTTTGGTGAGCAAGAAGTGAATCCAGGAATGCAATTCCGTGCAACTACTGACAATGGTGAGCAATCAGTCATGGTGGTTGAAGTAAGTGATGAAACAGTCACTGTCGACGGAAATCACCCGCTTGCAGGCGTTGATTTAACGTTTGACGTAAGTGTCGTGGAAGTTCGCGATGCAACGGAAGAAGAGCTTGCCCATGGCCACGTTCATGGTCCAGGTGGCGTTGATCACTAAAGCTGAAGGCTTATTGATCATCAAAAAAGGAGCGCAACAAGCGCTCCTTTTTTTATATTTAGAAGAAAAAGTCTCTGATCCGCTTAAAAATATCGAATTAGCGAGTTTGAGGTCGCCTATTCAAGCCTTTAGGATATTGCGTAAACCGCGTTCATCGACCAAAATATCACCAGTGAAATTATTTACACCCCTCAAGGCGCAGATGGACGAGCCCGCAGGAACCCATAAGGACAACCCGAAATATGGCGAAAGAGATGGCGGCAAAGTCGAAAGGCATTTTTAATATGCCCTTGAATGCCGAGCACTTACGTAAAGTGGTCGATGAGCATGGCTTCGAGGTCGCGTTTCAGCCTCGCGTTCTTGTGCCCTCGGGTCGCCTCACCGGATTTGAGATTTACGCGCGCTGGAATCATGAAGAGCTCGGTTATATTTCACCCGCGCAATTTATCCGACTTGCGGAGAAACGTGAGCTCATCGACACCCTTACCCGAGAAATACTAAACGCCGGTTTACCGGTGTTTGCCCGCATTGCGAAACGTATGCCGCAGTTAACCCTATCCGTCAATATCAGCCCGGTATCGTTCACTCATAGTAGCTTTCTGCAATTACTACTGGAGCGGTGTAACGCCTACGACATCGCCCCCAGTCAAATTATCTTAGAGTTCCCAGAACTTGAGATATACCAAAACATGGAAATATTCGCGAATAGTTTGAAACACTATCAAGATGCCGGGTTTCAGATTGCCCTTGATGATTTTGGCACCGGCGAATCCAATGCGCTCATGCTCGACAAACTCAATTTAAGTGAAATTAAAATTGATATTTCCGTGATTAACGCCCTGAAAATATCGAAAGAAGCCGAATTTTTGGCCAAGGCCGCACTAAAATTGGCAAGTCAGAGTGGCGTTCTTGCCACCGCAGAAGGGGTCGAAACAGAAGAGATTATGAGCTTCGTTGAAAAGCTCGGTTTTGATATGGCACAGGGATTTTATATTGCACATCCTATGTCCGCATCGGCGCTTGAAGCTTGGCTGGAGCAGAACCATCCACTCTCAGCACAAGCTCACAAATAATTCGTTGCCGTTAATCCTGCTTTTGCGGGCGCATATGCGGGAATAACAACACATCTCGAATAGACGCTGAATCCGTTAGCAACATCACCAAGCGATCAATACCAATACCCTCACCGGCTGTCGGTGGCATGCCATATTCCAATGCGGTCACATAATCAGCATCGTAGAACATAGCTTCCGCATCTCCGGCTTCTTTCTGTTCCACTTGCTCTCGAAAGCGCTCGGCTTGGTCTTCCGCATCGTTCAGTTCCGAGAAACCATTGGCGATTTCACGCCCGCCAACAAAAAACTCAAAGCGGTCAGTGACAAATGGGTCGTCATCATTGCGGCGTGCTAACGGCGATACTTCCGCTGGGTAAGCGGTAATAAAGGTCGGCTGCATCAACTTATGCTCAGCAGTGGCCTCGAATATTTCAATTTGAATCTTGCCTAGGCCCCAACTTTTATGCACTTGGATTCCAAGTGAACTCGCCAACGCCGCCGCCGTTTCGCGGTCCTGAAGTTGTTCCGGTGTGACATCTGGATTGTGATGTAAAATTGCCTCGACAACCGTCATGCGAACAAAGGGCTGACCAAACTCAAAGGTATCGCCTTGGTAGTTTACGCTGGTGGTGCCCAACAGTTCCGTACACAGCCCGCGTACCATGGTTTCGGTCAAGTCCATCAGGTCTTGATAATCCGCATAACCCCAATAGAACTCAAGCATGGTGAATTCGGGGTTGTGTCGCGTTGATAAACCTTCATTCCTGAAGTTACGATTAATTTCAAATACTTTCTCAAAACCGCCGACCACCAATCGCTTTAAATAAAGTTCTGGAGCGATACGTAGGTATAAATCCATATCTAGCGCATTGTGATGGGTCACAAATGGACGAGCAGACGCGCCCCCTGGAATGGTCTGCATCATCGGTGTTTCTACTTCAAGAAACGCCCGCTCGGCTAAAAAGCGGCGAATATAGTCCACCGCCTTTGAACGCATCACAAAGGTATTGCGACTCTGTTCATTCACAATGAGATCGAGATAGCGTTGACGGTAGCGGGTTTCCTGATCTGCTAAGCCGTGAAATTTATCCGGTAATGGGCGTAATGCTTTGGTTAACAAGCGAATGTCATCGACCTGCACAGTAAGCTCGCCGGTACGGGTTTTAAATAGGGTACCTGTCGCGCCTACGATATCGCCCAGATCCCATTTTTTAAAACCATCGTTGTAAACACCTTCAGCGAGATTATCTCGGGCAACATACACTTGAATCTGACCGCTCATATCTTGCAAGGTCGCGAAACTCGCTTTACCCATGATGCGACGTAGCATCATGCGCCCAGCAATGCTCACCCGAACACCCTGACTTTCAAGGGCATCGCCTTCCACGTCATCAAATTCTGCATGCAGATCCGCGGCCATATGCTCGCGACGAAAATCATTTGGGAATGCAATCCCCTGCTCCCGTAGCGCCGATAGCTTCTGTTTGCGCTCTCGAATCTGTTGATTAACGTCTTGAGTTTCTGGTTGCTGCTTGTCGGTCATTTTAAATCCTCTTGTTCCGTCTGTCTGTCATTACAGTCCAGACTTCAGGCTAGCTTCAATAAAGCGATCTAAATCGCCATCTAGCACCGCTTGCGTGTTGCGCGTTTCTACGCCAGTACGCAAATCTTTAATTCGTGAATCATCTAACACATAGGAGCGAATCTGACTGCCCCAGCCGATATCCGATTTGGTATCTTCTAGCGCCTGCTTGGCTTCATTTTGTTTCTGAATTTCCATTTCGTATAACTTGGCCCGCAATTGCTTCATGGCAAAGTCTTTGTTCTTATGTTGCGAACGGTCACTTTGACATTGCACCACAATTCCAGAAGGTTCGTGAGTAATCCGAACGGCAGAATCGGTTCGGTTTACGTGCTGACCACCTGCCCCAGACGCGCGGTAGGTATCGATACGTAAGTCCGCTGGGTTGATTTCAATCTCGATATCGTCGTCGATTTCGGGATATACAAAAGCCGACGCAAACGACGTATGACGGCGATTACCCGAATCAAAAGGTGACTTGCGTACCAAACGATGAACACCCGTTTCGGTTCGTAACCAACCAAAGGCATAATCGCCCTGGAAGCGAATGGTTGCCGATTTAATGCCGGCCACTTCACCTTCCGATAATTCCGTAATTTCTGCTTTCATACCATGGGCTTCGCCCCATCGTAAATACATGCGAAGGAGCATGGAGCACCAATCTTGCGCTTCTGTACCACCAGAACCCGACTGTAAATCCACGTAACAATCATTGGCATCGTTCGGGCCAGAGAACATTCGGCGAAATTCTAATTTCTCTAAAGCACGTTGCCATTGCTCAAGTTCTTTCTCGGCTTCAGCGAGGATCTCTTCATCCTGCTCTTCGACCGCCATATCAAGAAAGCCTTGGGCGTCATCAAGCCCTTGCGCAAGGTCACGGAAGGTGTGCACAACGTCTTCCAAGGCCGAGCGCTCTTTACCTAATGCCTGGGCTTTTTCTGGGTCGTTCCAAACCGCGGGGTTCTCGAGCTCGCGCTCGACTTCTTCGAGACGTTCCGTTTTCGTCTCTAAGTCAAAGATACCCCCTAAGCTGCGCCATGCGCTGCTTAAGGTCATCGATTTGATAGGCAACTGCGTTGCTTTCCAGCATGCTATAAGTCCTACGTCCTGAATTCTTATGGGCCTTTTCCGTTCGCACGAGCCACACAAGAATAAAAGTATTCAAAATGGGCGCGTATTTTAGCGGAAATTCAGTCTAAACAACAGAGTACTGATAGGAAATTCAAAGCACTGCTTGAATCATTAACTGCACATTACGCTGTCCACGAAATTCATTGATCGCGAGTTGATACGCTAATCGCACCTGTGTTTCACCAGACCACTCCCAAGGTGCACGTTTTGCGTGGAAAGCAATGGCATCAAATATCTGATCCGAATCAAGCGGCTGCACCACTAATTTTAAGTGTACATCTTTGAGCCAGCGCGCTTGTACTACTCGAAACTCACCATCAAACAAAGGCAGCGGGAAGCCCTGCCCAAAAGGTCCTGCTTGTTGAATGGTTTCTACAGTATCCACACTCAGTTCCTGTGCCGCCAACTCGCCGTCGCTCCAGATGACTTGCTCTAATGCCTCTGCATTGATCCAGCGCGCGGCAACCTCTTGGACGGTCTGATAAAACCTATCCCAGGCCGCGGCGGGCACCGTGAGACCCGCTGCCATGGCATGACCGCCAAAGCGCTCAATACAGCCAGGGCTTTGTGCCGAGACCTGCTCCAGTAAATCACGGATATGGATTCCCGGCACCGAACGACAGGACCCTTTTAACCGGCCTTCATCGTCAGGGGCAAAAGCCATCACCGGTCGATGCAAACGCTCTTTTAACCGGCCTGCCAGAATACCAATGACCCCCTGATGCCAATCGGCGTTCTGAATCGCCAATACGGTCGGTAACGATTGTTCCGTCAGCGCCACGTTCGCTAGCAGCCGTTCCGCATCGTGCTGCATATCCTGCTCGATAGTTCGGCGCTGTCGATTCAGTTCATCGAGTTGCAGCGCCAACATGCGCGCATGCTGCGTGTCCTTTGCGAGTAAACAGGTGATGCCCATTTGGATATCATCAAGGCGGCCTGCGGCGTTAATGCGTGGCCCCACCGTAAAGCCGAGGTCAGTAGCTTGTAAATTGTCAGGGCTCCGCCCGGCAACTTCGATCAAGGCCAAAATTCCTGGCGCACAGCGACGCTGACGAATTCGGGCTAATCCCTGCTGCACAAGAATACGATTGTTATAGTCCAGGGGTACCACGTCAGCGACGGTTCCTACCGCGACATAATCTAAATAGTTCGCCACATTAACCTGAGCGGCAATATGGTTCGGTTGTTCATTACGAAACCAAGCCCGTAGCGCTAACAGCAAATAGAACGCCACCCCAACCCCAGCCAGATTCTTACTCGGGAAGCTGCAATCACGCCGATTTGGGTTCACTATTGCATAGGCTTTCGGTAATGCTTCGCTAGGTAAATGATGGTCTGTGATGATGACATCCATTCCGAGTTGATTAGCGCGCTCCACACCTACGTGGCTGCTAACCCCGTTGTCCACGGTAATAATGAGTTGGGCCCCGTCACGATGTGCACAATCCACCAAACTTGGGGAGAGGCCGTAGCCATCGGTAAAACGGTTCGGCACCAGATAAAATAGCTTGTTCGCACCCATGGCACTGAGTCCTTGCATCAGCAAGGCAACACTGGTCGCTCCGTCCGCATCAAAGTCGCCACAGATACAAATTGATTGTTGCTGTTGTATCGCTTGAGCTACGCGTTCCGCCGCTAAACCACAGTCGGTGAGTTGATTAAAATGTAATAACCCGGTGGCGCTGAGCGATAATTCGTCCACGGAGTTGACTCCGCGGCACGCATATATGTGGCGTAATAAGGGCGGTAATTCAGGATGCGCTAGAATAGCCCCTTTGGGGCTGCGACGACGGACTTCAATTTTCGTCATAATAAGTATCTAAATTTCCAATGTGTGCGACTAACCCCGGGGGTGATGGGCTGCGTGTAGTTGTTTAAGGCGCGCTTTTGCCACTTGCGTATAGATTTGGGTGGTAGAAATATCCGCATGGCCTAACAACATTTGCAACGCCCGTAGATCAGCCCCATGGTTTAACAGGTGTGTGGCAAATGCATGGCGCAATCTATGCGGTGAAACATCATCGGGTAAACCCGCACTACGACTATGTAAACGGATTCGATGCCAGAACGTTTGTCGCGTCATTTGCTTGCCACGGGTCGATAAAAACACAACATCCACCGGCTTGCCAAGTAATTCTGGACGACCGTGACGAAGATAACGCTCAAGGGCATGCAACGCTTCTTCACCCAAGGGCACTAAGCGTTCTTTGTCCCCCTTACCAATCACCCGCACCAATCCCTGCCGCAAGCTTAATTGATTCATTTGTAATTGCACTAACTCACTAATACGTAATCCGGAGGCGTAGAGCACTTCCAGCATGGCTCTATCACGCAGCCCGAGCGCCGACTCCGCATCCGGTGCACTTAATAATGCACTGACAGCTTCTTCACTCAGCGTCTTGGGTAATGAACGCGGTTGTTTAGGCGTACGAACATGGTTCGTTGGATCATCCTTACGCAAATGCTCGTGCAGTAACCAACCATAAAATTTGCGAGCTGCACTTAAAAACCGCGCTAACGTACGTGGATTCCGCCCTTGATCATGGAGCGCGCTCAAATAGGCCTCTATATCGCTCACAGCGGCCTTTTCAAGGGGAATGGCACGAGGTTCTAGCCAGCGCGCGAAATGGCTAAGATCGCTGCGATAGGCACTTAGGGTGTGTTGGCTTACCCCCTGCTGCAACCATAACCGGTCGAGAAACCCTTCAAGATGCTTCGTATTCACCATCGCGCTCCAACCCAAAGGCTCAAAAAAAACGCCGCATCAAGTGCGGCGTCAGCAAACTTTCTGATCGTTAGTGCGTGAGGGTGCCATTTTGATAATCCATAAAAGCTTGGCGTAACTCAGCTTCCGTATTCATCACAAATGGACCATATTGCGCAATGGGCTCACCTATTGGCTTCGCCGCCATCAGCAAAAAGTGTCCCTCACTTGCAATCGACACTGGAACTTCCGCTTGTGCGTCAAGCTCCATCAGTTCACCTGCCTGAGCAGTGATGCCATCAATAGTAATCGCCCCTTGATAGACATACAACAGGCGCGTCTCTTGACCTTGCTGTGGGAGGGTAAAACTAGCGTGTTGTGGAATACGAAAATCCAAATATAAGAATTCTCGTCCAGGCGCCTTCACCGGACCTGTTTGATCCGCAAAGTCTCCCGAAAGCACCCGTACTGTGCCACCTTCAAAGGCAACTTCTGGCACGCTATCCCCAGGTATATCCGCATACTCAGGGTCATCCATTTTCTCAGATGCCGGTAAATTCAACCACAGCTGAAAGCCCCACATCATACCGTTTTTCTGCTTTGGCATTTCCGAATGAATAATACCTCGTGCCGCCTTCATCCACTGCAGACCACCCGTACTAATTTCACCTTCGTTTCCAGTGGAATCTTTATGAGCCATATTGCCGGCTAGCATATAGGTCAGCGTACAAAAGCCCCGGTGGGGATGCGGCGGAAACCCGGCAATATAGTCATTAGGATCGTCCGACTTGAACTCATCCAACATCAAAATGGGGTCTTTATGCCGAAATGCAGGTTGATTAATGACGCGACTCAGGCGCACCCCAGCACCATCTTGTGCTGGCATACCACGAACACGATGTTTCACTATTGAACTCATGACTTTACTCTCCAAACATAAATTGATCGCGTTTTCTTTTCCACATTCGGGATCGGGCTTATTGGTCACGCTTATGCGGTGCCATAAAATCCAAGGTCGGTCCCTTCGGTACCACACCGGTTGGATTAATCATGTCATGGCTCACATAATAGTGGGTTTTGATATGGTCCATACGCACCGTTTCGACCACCCCAGCTACCTGATAAAGCTCGCGTAGGTAACCCCACAGATTTGGGTAATCAACGATACGCTTGTGATTACATTTAAAGTGCCCTACATAAACCGCATCGAAGCGCACTAACGTGGTAAATAGACGCCAATCTGCCTCAGTGATTTGCTCACCCACTAAATAGCGTTGGCTGGATAAACGTTGTTCCAGGCTATCTAGCGCTACAAAGAGCTCGTCGAACGCCTCTTCATAGGCATCTTGGGTGGTGGCAAACCCACTTTTGTATACCCCATTATTCACCTTATCGTAGACCATTGAATTAATGGCATCGATATCGCTGCGTAAGGACTCCGGGTAGAAGTCCAAATGATTCCCCGTAATGCCATCGAAGGCGCTATTAAGCATTCGTATAATATCTGCCGACTCGTTGCTCACAATGGTGTTGCGCTTTTTATCCCAAAGCACAGGGACCGTGACGCGACCACTATAGTTAGCGTCAGCACGCGTATAAATTTGGTGCATAAAGTTGGCATCGAACAAGGGATCCGCTAGTTCACCCTCGCCAAATTCCCACCCGTTTTCCAACATTTCGGGCGACACCGCTGAATAGGATATATGGGATTCTAAGCCTTTCAGCTTGCGAAAAATAAGCGTTCGGTGAGCCCACGGGCACGCATAAGACACATAGAGGTGATAACGCCCTGACTCCGCTTCAAAGCCACCCACTCCGGTTTCTCCAGGCTCGCCATTGGCGGTGATCCAGTTCCGAAATTGCGACTCCGACCGCTCAAAGCGACCACCACTTTTACTGGTGTCGTACCATTGATCGTGCCATTTGCCTTCCACTAATAAACCCATAACACCTCCTTGAACTAATGAGGTTGAGTATAGGGGGCTGGCACTGGGGTAACAACTCGGTGGCTGGAATACCATTATTCACTTAACGAATAATGATTTTAAAACACGATCATTTATCGGATAAGCTGAAGCACCGCGAGAGCGGCCTCTTTGCCAGCGTCGCGGCGCAACATGGCATGATGTTCCGCAAAACGAGCGAGCGCAGCGGACTGATCGTGTTCAAGCAGTTGATTGATTTCATCGGCGATGCGGGTGCCCGTTACTTCTGATTGAAGCAATTCCAACACTAAAGGGCCGCCTTCTAATAGATTTGGCAAGGAGAAGTGAGGCAAGCTCACAAAGTGGCGGAGCAATTGATAATTCAGCCAACCAAAGCGGTAGCACACTACCATTGGGCGCTTAATTAACATGGTTTCTAAGGAAACAGTGCCCGATGCTAGCATGGTCACGTCACTAGCGGCGATCACTGTCTGTGAGTGACCTAAAAACGTATGAATACGCAATTGTGTCTCGCGTTTTTTCAACGCATCTAAAAACTGGTCTTGGCGTTTTTCGTTAGCAAAAGCCACTAAAAACTCAAGATTCGGGTGCTCATCCTGGAGGCGAATAGCCGCATCGATAAAGGGCTCCGCTAATAAGCCCACTTCACTACCTCGACTACCAGGCAAAATACCTACATAGGTTTTATCCCCAGTCAGGGCAAGCGCTTCACGGGCACTTTGCTTCGACCATTCGAGGGGTATTTCATCCGCCAAAGGATGACCTACAAATTTATAAGGTACCTGATACTTCGCATAGAAGTCCGCTTCAAAAGGAAGTATACCTAAGACAAGCTCCGTCGCTTCGGCAATACCAAATATGCGCTTCGGACGCCATGCCCACACCGATGGACTCACATAATGCACTGTGGGAATACCGGCAGCTTTCAGCTTTTTTTCAATGGGAAGGTTAAAATCAGGCGCATCAATACCAATGAACACATCCGGCTTTCGCGTTAACATCGCCTGCACTACCTGCTTACGAGCTCGCAATAAGCTAGGAAGTTGCTTGAGCACATCAACAATGCCCATCACCGATAAGGTTTCCATTGGGAACAATGATACCAGGCCGGCATTGCTCATGCGTGCGCCACCCACGCCTACAAATTGAACATCATGATGCCGCTCACTCAGTGCTTTCATTAAGTTCGCACCGAGAATATCACCAGATGCCTCTCCAGCGACAATACCAATAAGCAACGGGCGCTCATGTGCGCCCGCTATAGTCGAAGTCGTTGTGCAGTTTACATCACTCATGGCCGAATAATTCCGCGCTCCGAGTCAGTGATAAACTCGACAAAACCATGCAGTGCCGGTTCGTCTAATGCCTGAATTGCCGTTGCGGCTTCTGCCACGGTGAGACCACTGCGATACAACAGGCGGTAGGCTTTTTTGATGTTGCTTATGCTGTCGGCACTAAAACCCCGACGCTTTAAGCCTTCGCTATTAATCGTGCGCGGTACGGCATTGTGGCCTTGGCACATCACATAGGGCGGAATATCCTGTACCACAACCGAACTTACCGCAGCAAAACTGTGAGAGCCAATCCGACAAAACTGGTGCACGCCAGTAAAACCACCGAGGATAACAAAATCCCCCATATGAACATGCCCTGCCAAGGTCGCATTATTGGCGAGAATATTGTTCGAACCAATCATGCAGTCATGGGCCACATGCACATACGCCATAAACAAATTATCATTACCAATTTGCGTCAGACTATTATCTTGAATCGTGCCTCGATGAATCGTACAGCCTTCACGAAACACATTGCGATCACCGACCACTAACTCGGTCGGCTCGCCTTTGTATTTTTTATCCTGGCAATCTTCGCCGATTGAACAAAACTGAAAAATGCGATTGGCGCGGCCAATACGCGTCGGTCCTTTAATGACCACGTGCGAATGAATCACACAGTCATCCCCGATCGACACATCTGGCCCCACATACGTCCAGGGGCCAATAGTCACGTTTTTCCCAATCCGTGCTTTCGGATCAATTATTGCGGATGCATGAATCAATTAAGTCGTCCTTCTTGCGCACATGATTTCGGCTTCACACGCTAATTTGCCATCCACTTCGGCACGGCCTTTAAATTTCCAGATGCCCCGGCGCTCTTTTAAAAATTCCACATGAAAATCAACGCGATCACCCGGGATAACCTGGCGCTTAAAACGCGCGTTATCAATACCGGCAAATAGATAAATCTCGTCTTCTGCGACGTTTTCCATCATTTTGAAACCGAGCAAACCTGTTGCTTGCGCCATCGCTTCAAGTAGCAATACTCCCGGAAAAATTGGGTTTCCTGGGAAGTGCCCCATAAACACAGGCTCATTCATGGTGATATTTTTAATCGCATGCAACGATGTGTTGGGCACATAGGAAATCACCCGGTCTATCAATGCAAAAGGATAGCGATGGGGTAGAATTTTTTGAATCTCGAGAATATCAAATCCCGGCTGCGCGTTATCGTTCAATGGAGTTCCTCCGTTAGTCATTCGGTTTATCGAGTTTGCGCTCCAGCGCCCGAACTCGCAGGAATAACTCAGGTAGCTGACGTACCCGCGCTCCAGATTTGGCCCATGTGGATTGATCCACGACTGGTAATCCCGATGCGTATACGCCCTTCGCTGGCAAGTCCTTGGTGACCATTGTCATGCCGTGGATTTGCACACCATCACCAATGGTAATGTGCCCGTTAATTCCTGTGGCACCGCCAATCAAACAATAACGCCCAATTTTCGCACTTCCTGCAATTCCAGTTTGGCCAGCTATCGCCGTGCCTTCACCGATGTGCACGTTATGCGCAATCAAACATAAGTTATCAATAATACAGTTTGAACTGATGACGGTGTCGTCCAGTGCGCCACGATCAATCGTCGTATTGGCACCGATATCCACATCATCACCAATCACCACCCGACCGAGCTGAGGGATTTTAACCCATTTTCCGTTATCACTGGCCCAACCAAAGCCATCAGCACCAATAACAGCCCCGGAGTGAATGTTACAACGGGCACCAATCACGACCTGGTGATACACTTGCACACTCGGCCATAAGCGCGTACCTGCACCAATCGTTGCCCCTTCACCCACATAGCAATTTGCACCAATAATGGCACCCTCACCAATCTGAGCACCATCGGCAATCACAGCGCCAGGGCCAATACTCACATTGTCACCGAGTATAACGGTTTCTGCCACTGCCGCACGGGCATCAATCCGCGCCGCAGGAATAGGCGTCGTATCAAATGCTTGAGCCGCGCGGGCATATGCAAGATAGGGATTGCTGGTGATCAGAGCATTTCTAATGAGACTTGGATCATCGTGTTCCGGGCGCAATATAACCGCAGCAGCCTGGGTGTTCTTTAATAGGTTTTTATACTTGTCATTGGCAAGAAAGCCGACCTGTTCAGGGCCGGCATTTGCGAGCGTTGCGAGACTCGAGACAGAGGTTGCGCCATCACCGCGCACTTCTGCCCCGATCAGTGTCGCTAATTCACTGAGCGTCATTCGATTTCCTTTTTCGTCCAGTTAAACTCAATTCAATACTGGAATCGATGTTTAGTCTAGCAGACGCTCAATAATTTGGTCTGATACATCCATTGCTTCCCGTGAGAAAGGAACACGGTTGTAATCGAGAATCAAATCGTAGCCGTTGGCTTCTGCATAGGCTTCAATCGCAGTGTAAATCTTCTGCAGTAAGCGGTTACGCTCTTCTGTTTCACGCATTTGGATATACTGGTTCAGTTGTTCACCGCTGCGTTGTAAGCCCATAGCACGAGCACGTAGCTCTTGATTCGCTTCGTTCTTTTCTTCGTCGGTCATGATCGCTTCATCGCGGGCAACACGCTCACGCAGCGCCTCAAACTCTTCTTCCAATTGATTTAAACGTTGAATTGGCTCGGCAAATTCTTCGCTAATCAGCTCAGAAACCTCTTCAAGTTCAGGCATACTCTGCAAGACTTTGTTGATATTCACGGTGCCGATTTTCATGTCTGCGGCATGCGCAGGCATAGCACTGAATACTAAGGCGAATAATACGATTACACTAGTGAATACAGCTTTCAAAGGTCTACCCTCATGTCTTTAAGTAACTAAAATATTTATTCGTTCTCTTTCTGTGCGCCGATATGGCGTATTCAGATTTAGAACGATGTACCAATATTAAACGTGAATCTATCTTCTAAGGTACGATCCAACGAGCGAATCGGGAACCCTAAACTAAAGGATAAAACACCCATCGGTGATAGCCACTGTACTGAGACACCATAAGATGCCTGATAATTCCGTGGGCTACCATAATCCCAAAAACGCGTTTCACCCACCAACTGAAGATCACGGTATTCGTCGTAATTAAATTCAGTATCCCATACTACGCCGACATCGACAAAGGCGCTGGTACGGACGGTGCGCGCGGCTTCTTCACCCACAAACGGTGTTGGGAAGATTAACTCGAAGCTCCCGTTCAGCTGCGCATTACCACCAATCGACGCAAAACGTGAGATCTCAATACGGTCATGCTCCGGCCCTAAGGCAATTTGTTCACGGTTGCCGTCTGCATCGGGAGGACCCAATGTATATTGCGGACGACGAATAATCCCGCGCGGACCTACACGGTTCGCTTCAAAGCCCCGTAAACTACCGGTACCACCACCATAGAAGTTTTCCCAGAACGGTAAGCGATAATCGATGCCGCGTTCATCCTGACCATATCCATTTCCGTAACCTGCACCTAAACGCGTCAGTAACACAAAATCGTGATCACGGTCAAAGGGGCGATAGTAGCGGAATCGATAATCAATTTTAAAGTATTGCAAATCACTATTTGGTGTAGTGACTTTACCGCTCAATTGATTCATCGTGCCGGCTGTTGGAAAAACCCCACGGTTGAGTGTATTTCTCGTCCACGCCGCCGTTAAATCGTAGGTTACAAAGTTCAGGGATGCAAAAGGATCGCTAGGGTCCGCATACCGTGTATAGAAGCTACGGATTTGATCGAAGATTTCCCGCTGCGTAATGCCGGTACTCTTATAACCAACACCAAAGTTTAAGCGGTTATATTCGTTAATCGGGAATCCTAGATCAGTTCCAACACCCCATGAGCGTTGATTAAACCGCGATAAGTTCGCTTGTCGTGCATCGAAGTCTGTATAGAAAACTGTACCACCCAAACTGACACCATCATCGGTGAAGTAATTATCCACGTAATTTAATTGCACATTACGGGAGTAGCGGTTGGTGTCCACAGAAAACGAAACACGGTTGCCTGAGCCTAGGAAGTTATCTTGGCTCACCGACGCGTTCAAGCTTAACCCTGCGAAATCACCGTAGCCGATACCCGCAGAAATGGTGCCTGATGGCTGCTCTTTAACGCGGTAAACAACATCGACCTGATCGGGTTCGCCCGGGACTGGTATGGTTTCAACTTCAACAGTTTCAAAATAGCCCAGGCGCTCTAAACGTACCTTGCCAAACTCAACCGTTTGCTCGTTCAACCAAGAGCCTTCGATCTGACGCATTTCCCGGCGGAGAACTTCGTCTTTAGTGGCGTCATTTCCCTCAAAGTTAATCCGACGCACATAAATGCGCTGACCTGGATCGATTGAGAAGGTTAAGCTGACCAGTTTGTTTTCATCATCGATTTCCGGCACCGCGCGCACTTCCGTGCGAGCATAGCCGTAACGGCCAAAGTAACGCTTGATAGTTTCTTCGATGTCAGTGACTTCGGCTTGATTATACCGACGCCCTTCCAGTGCTTTTACAAACGCATTTAAAAACTCTTCATGGTCACGTAGCTCACCGATGGCACGCGCATCTTTGATATCGAAGCGATCACCCTCAGCGACGTTCACAGCAATATAAATGCCTTCCAGCTCAGGGGTAATCGCCACTTGTACCGATTCGATATTAAAGCGCAAGAAGCCCTGATCGCGATAGAAAGATTCTATCTCTTCCAAATCACCCATCAGCTGTTGCTGTTGATAGTTCCGTTTGCCGAGAATATTCCACCACGGCAATTCATCACGGAGTTCCATCAACCGTGTAAGTTGGCGACGATCAAATGTTTCGTTTCCAATAAAGTTAATTTGCTCAACCACCGCAGCTGGACCTTCGCGGAAGTTAAAACGCAATTCAACGCGGTTACGCGGCAAGTTCACCACTTGCACTTCAACCCGAGCATTGTATTTCCCAACGCTGTGATAAAAATCCTCAAGATTCTTTTCAAGCATAGAAATTACCGTGCGATCCAGCGACTCACCTTCTGCGATGCCATTGTTTGCTAGGCTATCGAGAAGCTGTTCATCTTTAAGATCACGGTTGCCGTCGAACACAATGTTGGTAATTGTCGGTCGCTCAGTGACACGAATCACAAGTGCGTCGCCATCACGATATACACGTACATCGTCGAAATGGCTTGATGAATATAATTCGTGGATAATCTGGCGAATACGTTGTGGATCGGCTTCCTCACCGACACGCAGAGGCACATAAGTTAAAGCTGCACCTAATCCTACCCGCTGCAAACCACGGATTTGAATATCATCAACAACGAATGAGTCGGATGCGTGAGCGTTAAAGCTCATGCCAGTTCCTGCGAGTACCACTCCAATAAACAGCTTTTTCAATGTCATGCAACACGTCTTATTGTTAGATAATTTTTTCACGAGAAGAGTCTGCCAAGATCATTAAACAATGTCACGCTTAGTAACACCATCAGTAGCAGCAACCCAGCTCGAAAACTCACTTCCTGAACCCGCTCAGATACTGGTTTTCCGCGGATCCATTCGATTACGTAAAATACTAAATGCCCACCATCGAGCATTGGAATCGGCAACAAGTTCAGAATTCCCAGGCTCACACTAATTAACGCGAGAAAACTGAGAAAATAAACCAACCCATAACTTGCATGGGCTCCTGCTCCTTGAGCGATACCTACGGGGCCACTTAAGTTCTTCACAGACACATTGCCTGTCACTAACTTACCCACCATATTCACAGTGAGCCCCATTAAGTTCCATGTCCGCGCAACGCCCCCTTGCAGCGCTTCGATGGGTCCATATTGCAAGGTAAAACGATATTCTTCGGGATAGGCTTCCACTTCTGGCACAATACCCAAGTAGCCACGCCCGTCTATCTCGCCTACTAGCACGTCGAGTGTGCGCACATTCCCGTTTCTTTCTACCTGAAACGTAACGCGCTCACCTGCGTGGTCAGCAATAAAGCTCCTTATTTGTTCCCAATTGGCGCTTTGAGTTCCATCAAATCCAATTATTTTATCGCCAACCCGCAAATCACTGCGTCCAGCCGGTGAATCAGGGTCGATCTGGGCAATGGTTGAGCGAATCTGCGGACGATAAACATCCAAACCGAGACTGCCAATCGTGGACTCCCGATCAGGATCAAACTGCCAATCCTGTAACGACACTGGAACATCACGGCGCACACCGCTAGGTTCCATCACCGTAAATACGGTCGCCTCAGATCCCATTCGGCGCACTAGTGCTAAATTGACGTCCTGCCAGTCTTGCACCCGACGCTGATCAATCGCCACAATCTCACTGCCCGGCTGAATACCCGCTTGCGCGGCAATACTTTCTGGCGCCACGGCGCCGATAATCGGCTTTACCGCGGGCATTCCAATCATCAGCATCAACCATAAGGCGGCTATGGCGAAGATAAAGTTCGCGACAGGACCTGCCAGTACAATCGCAAAGCGTTGCTTTACCGGCTTTGCCCGGAAGCTCCCCGCCATTTCTTGTTCTGTCACCGGATCAACTTCATGATCCAGCATCCGCACATATCCACCTAGTGGAATCGCCGCCACTTGGTATTGGGTGCCATCTTTGCCATGCCATTTAAATAGCGGTTTACCAAAGCCAATTGAAAAGGTTACCACCTTCACACCACAGCGTCGGGCCACCCAGAAGTGACCAAACTCGTGGAAGGTCACCACCAATCCTAGAGCAACAATAAATGCACCAATCGACCACAAAAACTGTTCCATCGATTAAAACCTCGACATTTGTTGCATTGCTACAGCACGTGCTTCTTCATCACATGCCAAAATTTCATCCAAACTCTGTACTTTTGGCAATGCCAAGCCGTCGAGCACCTGCTGACAGATCTTGGCAATATCGCCGAATTGTATTTTTTCTTGCAGAAACGCTGCCACAGCCACTTCATTGGCTGCATTTAAACTGGTGGTTGCTGCCTGCCCGGCCCAACACGCATCTATAGCCAACTGCAGGCATGGATAACGCGCGGCGTCTGGGGCATTGAATGTAAGCGCCCCCATAGCGGCGAAATCTAAAGGTGCTACCCCACTGGCGATACGCTCAGGAAAACTTAAACAATGGGCGATAGGCGTGCGCATATCGGGTTGTCCCATTTGCGCCAACACTGAGCCATCTACATATTGTACCATCGAATGAATCACGCTTTGTGGATGAATCACAACGTTTAACTCGTTCGGTTGGCAATTGAACAGCCAGCGCGCCTCAATATACTCCAAGCCTTTGTTCAACATAGTGGCTGAGTCGACGGAAATTTTTTGTCCCATGGACCAATTAGGATGTTTACAAGCGGCCTGCGGCGTTTGTGCCGCCAATTCGGACAGTGGCGTTTCGCGAAATGGCCCACCGGAACCGGTGAGCAGGATTTGACTAACACCATGATCGGCAAGACTTACTCGCCCTGCCCCTTGCTGTACTGCAAACGGCAACGCTTGGAAGATAGCATTGTGCTCGCTGTCTACCGGTAATAATTGGGCCCCAGACTGGTGTACAGCATCCATAAACAGCTGACCACTCATGACCAGCGCTTCTTTATTCGCTAGCAATACCCGTTTGCCAGCGTGCACCGCCGCTAATGTGGGCAGTAATCCCGCAGCGCCAACGATAGCGGCCATCACCGTATCCACGTCATCTGCAGCGGCAACCGCACACAATGCGTCGGTTCCGGTACTGACCTGAATAGAGAGCTGGGCGTTCTTGACTCGTTGTTGAAGCGCCTGTGCGGCTTGCCCATCACTCATCACCACCACTTGAGGACGATGCTGTTCACACAAAGCGAACATAGCATCCACGTTACTGTGTGCGGTTAAGGCATATACAGAGAAAGCTTCAGGGTGCGCTGCAATCACCGCTAAAGTACTGGCGCCAATGGAGCCCGTCGCACCCAATATAGTGAGTGTTTGTGGGCGTTGGGTGCAGTCCGAAGGCGGTTTTTCTACAGCAGCAGGTGACATTTATACTACCAACCACAGATAGCCGATCAGGAACACAGGCAAGGCTGAGGTTAAGGAATCGATGCGATCCAAAATACCGCCGTGACCAGGCAATATGGATCCACTGTCCTTTACGCCAGCACACCGCTTAAACATGCTTTCGTTTAAATCACCGAATACCGAAATCAATACGGTAATCAGGCCCACGGCGAAATAACCCAAGAGTAACTCACGCTCAACAGGCAACGCCCAAGCAACTATCGCCATAACGAGCAAGGCTAACGCAACCCCACCGTATAATCCTTCGAGGGTTTTACCCGGACTAACATGGGGCATCAGTTTGCGTTTACCAAACCGTTTACCGGCAAAGTACGCTCCAATATCGGCAGCCCAAACCAGCCCCAGCACGAAGAGTAATGTCCATGCACCGAATAGCGGGTTCGCATCGTAATGCATCGACCGGATGGATAACGCTGCGGCCCATGTAGGCACGAGAATCAAAAAGCCAAAAACGCCAACGAAAATACGGCTATTTATCCATAGCCGTTGACTGCGGGGGAAGTTAAATACAAGGAGCGTGGCGGCAAGCCACCATAAGCCACCCACCAAACTCACATAGTAAAGCACCGCGTGAAGGCGGCCACCGTGCCATAGGTCGTCGAAGGCCACCAGCCACCACACCGCCGCAATCGCGATACCAATAAGCGCTGTGTAAGCCAGTCGTCCCCAGAAGTGGCACACTTTCATAAGTGGTGACCATTCCCAAGCAGCAAGCAACAACACGAGCAAAACCGCCAGCGCAAACCATTCTATCGGAAGGGCAAAGATAATCCCGAAAGCCAAAGGCAATAAAACAATGGCGGTGATAATTCGTTGTTTAAGCAAAATTAATCCTCTTGCAAAGCACCTGCACCAGCTAATTGTTGTATTTGTGCGCTAGTGAGGCCAAATCTACGTTCCCGTCGCACATAAGAGTCAATAGCTTCGGCAAACGTCATTTCATCAAAGTCTGGCCAGAGTACATCGGTGAAGTACAATTCCGCATAGGCCAATTGCCATAGCAAAAAGTTACTAATCCGTACTTCTCCCCCGGTGCGAATCAGTAAATCCGGCTCAGGGCCTGAGGCCAAACTCAGATGTTCCGAAATCAATGTTTCGGTTATTTCGCTTGCGATCAATTGCCCTTCGGCAACCTTTGTCGCAAGCTGTTGGGTCGCCTGAGTAATATCCCAGCGCCCGCCATAATTTGCTGCAATGTTAAGTGTCAGAGCGGTGTTATGTGCCGTCGCTTCTTCTGCTTCGCGAATACGCTTTTGCAACCGCTTATTAAAGCGACTTACATCTCCGATAATTCGCAAACGTATGTCGTTAGCAGCCAATTCAGGAATCTCTCGTTTTAAGACACTCATAAAGAGTTCCATCAGTACGTTCACTTCCTGAGCAGGGCGATTCCAGTTCTCACTGCTGAAGGCGAATAGAGTAAGCGCTTCGATACCATTTCGTCGAGCAAAAGTAATCGCGCGCCGAACCGCTTCAGCGCCTGCTCGATGCCCATGCGTTCGTCGCTTCCCCTGTTTTTCAGCCCAACGGCCATTGCCATCCATGATAATAGCCACGTGCCGCGGAAGACGAATCGCTAGCTGTTCTTTCTCTATCCCTGTCATGCTACATCCACAAAAAATAAACGCCGCGCAAGTATACCCGACACGGCGTTATCCTCCAACGAGGCGCGTTAATGAGTGCTTAAACTTCCATCAATTCCGCTTCTTTAGAAGCAAGCAGCTCATCAATTTTTTTCACAGCCTCATCCGTTAACTTCTGAATACTATCTTGTGCGCGACGATCATCGTCTTCAGTAATCTCTTTCTCTTTCAGAAGCTCTTTAATATCACTGTTGGCATCACGGCGAATATTGCGTACAGCCACACGGCCTTGCTCAGCTTCCGCGCGCACAACTTTCACTAAATCTTTGCGACGTTCTTCAGTCAGCGCAGGTAATGGTACGCGAATCACATTGCCAGCGGCGGCTGGGTTCAATCCTAAGTCTGAGGTCAAGATTGCTTTTTCCACAGCGCCTGACGAACTCTTATCAAACACGGTGATACTCAGTGTGCGCGAATCTTCAATGGTAATGTTCGCCAACTGCTTTAACGGCGTATCTGTACCATAATAAGGAACCATCACCCCATCCAGCAAGCTTGGGTGCGCACGTCCCGTGCGGATTTTTGACATTTGTGCGGCTAGCGCATCAATGCTCTTCTTCATGCGGTCTTTCGCATCAGCGATTATCTCGTCGATCACTGTGAGTTCCTCTTTCTTAATTATTCAGTGGTGTTATTCACGTGGGTGATAAGTGTACCTTCATCTTCACCCATAATCACGGCTTTCAATGCACCTGGCTTATTCATATTAAATACCCGAATTGGTAATGAATGGTCACGCGCCAAGGTAAATGCAGCTAAATCCATGACTTTTAATTCATTTTTTAGCACATCATCGTAATCTAGTAGATCATATTTCGTGGCTTCAGGATTTTTTACGGGATCCGCACTATACACGCCGTCCACCTTCGTGGCTTTGAGCACCACATCGGCTTCAATCTCGATTCCGCGCAAGCATGCGGCAGAGTCTGTGGTAAAGAATGGATTGCCTGTGCCCGCAGAGAAAATCACCACGCGCCCCGACTTCAGTAAACTTATGGCTTCCGCCCAGTTGTAACTATCGCATACACCGGCGAGTTCAATCGCCGACATTAAGCGTGCGTTCACATAGGTACGATGCAGCGCATCGCGCATGGCAAGACCATTCATCACCGTCGCTAGCATGCCCATGTGGTCGCCCACAACACGATTCATACCCGCTTTCGCCAAGCCTTCTCCACGAAACAGGTTCCCGCCGCCAATCACGATGCCAACCTGAATGCCGAGTTCTAGAATTTCTTTGATTTCCTGTGCCATGCGGTCTAGTACTTTGGCGTCGATACCAAAGGGCTCGTCTCCCATGAGCGCTTCACCGCTGAGCTTAAGTAAAATGCGTCGATAACTGGGTTTCGGATTTGTACTCATTTCTCTGGCTTCCTGTTTTCAGGTCAAAAAAAACCGCGCCTGCTGTGCCAGCAAAGCGCGGTCTCGATTTAGGTGGTACTCGTTGTAGGCGTAAAGGCCACAGTAAAATTAACCTTTCTTCGCCGCAGCAACCTGAGCTTGAACTTCCGCTGCGAAATCTTCAGACTTCTTCTCGATACCTTCACCCACTTCAAAGCGAACGAAAGTAATCACATCTGCACCGGCTTCTTTCAAAAGCTCGCCTACTGATTTTGATGGGTCTTTCACGAATGGCTGACCCGTCAGGCTGATTTCGCCAGTGAATTTCTTCATCCGACCTTCAACCATTTTTTCAGCGATTTCTTTTGGCTTACCTGATTGCATTGCGATATCGATTTGAATATCACGCTCTTTTGCAATCACATCAGCAGCAACGTCTTCAGGTTTTACGAATTGCGGGTTGCTCGCTGCAACGTGCATCGCGATATCTTTACCCAACTCTTCATTGCCGCCAGTAAGCAACACTAATACACCGATGCGGCCGCCGTGCACATAAGATGCAGCAACGTCACCACCCTCGATGGTCATCACACGGCGTACTGCCATGTTCTCACCGATCTTGGCAACCAAGGTAGAACGTACTTCTTCAACCGTTCCGCCATCGATTTGGGTATTGTTCAGCTTTTCAACGTCAGTTTCTTTGTTTGCAAATGCGGCATTGACGATTTGCTCACCCATCGCTAAGAAGCTAGCGTCACGGGCTACGAAATCAGTTTCGCAATTCAACTCAACCAAGGTACCTACGTTACCTGCAGTTTTTACTAAGATCACACCTTCAGCAGCGATACGGCCTGCTTTTTTAGCAGCCTTCGCTTGTCCGCTTTTACGCATGTTCTCAATCGCCAACTCGATGTCGCCATTTGCTTCTTCGAGTGCTTTCTTACAATCCATCATGCCTGCGCCAGTACGCTCACGCAGTTCTTTAACCATTGCGGCTGTAATTGCCATGATTCGATCCTCTGTGTTCAGGATTCATGTCTGGCTCGAGTCAATTCGAGCCCCGCGAAATACTTGAAAAAACGGCCTGTATTCAGGCCGTTTCAATCTTACTCGGCGTCGCTTGCTTGTTCAGCAGCTTCAACGAAGTCATCAGCTGGGCTGATTTCAGCGCCACCTTTTTGACGGCCTTCGTTAATCGCAGTTGCAGCAGCAGTGAGATACAGCTGGATTGCACGGATTGCGTCGTCGTTACCAGGTACGATGTAGTCAACACCATCCGGTGAAGAGTTCGTATCAACCACGGCAACTACTGGGATACCCAGATTGTTCGCTTCTTTGATCGCGATGTGCTCGTGATCCGCGTCGATCACAAACAATGCGTCTGGCAAACCGCCCATGTTCTTGATACCACCAAGGCTCTTCTCAAGCTTTTCCATTTCGCGCGAATGCATCAGCGCTTCTTTCTTGGTGAGCTTTTCGAAAGTGCCGTCTTGGCTTTGGGTCTCAAGCTCTTTCAAACGCTTGATTGACTGACGCACTGTTTTCCAGTTTGTCAGCATACCACCCAACCAACGGTGATTTACGTAATACTGGTTGCTTGCTTTTGCAGCCAAATCAACTTGCTCAGACGCTGCACGCTTGGTGCCGACAAACAAAATCTTGCCGCCATTTGATGCAGTGTGCTGTAAGAAATCCAGTGCTTTGTTAAACATAGGCACGGTTTCTTCAAGGTTGATGATATGGATTTTGTTGCGAGCACCAAAAATGAAAGGCTTCATTTTTGGATTCCAATAACGAGTTTGGTGACCGAAATGGACACCTGCTTTGAGCATGTCACGCATTGACACGTTTGCCATGATAGTTTCCTTTTTAAGGGGTTAGGCCTCCACATATCCCATGTTGCGACCCGCTTTCGCAGGCACCCCGCACGCATGTGTCGATATGTGTGTGTTATTTAAGTTTCGTTCGTTACTTGCTTCTAGCCTCAATAGACCCAGAACAAGCGGCGCGAATTATGCCACAGAGCAGGCCCGCACTGCAAGCATAAAGCCGTGAAAAAGCCGCCCGTACAGCGCCGTTGGGCCAGACCCATGCGCCAAATTTCCTACAGACTCGCTTTGGCCCTTTATTTCCTCTGAGAAACAAGAAAAAAATGAATAGTTATTAACGACCTGCACGATTAAACTGGTTTCTGATACACTACGCTCGATAAATGAACCAAAGCAGTAGGATAATCATGGCCGCGAAAATCAAAACCCCTGAAGAAATTGAGAAAATGCGTATCGCCGGAAAAATGGCCGCAGACGTGTTGGAAATGATCACGCCCCACGTGCAGGCGGGCATTACCACCGACGAGCTCAATACCATCTGTCATGATTATATTGTGGCGCAGGACGCCTACCCTGCTCCGCTCAACTATCACGGCTTTCCAAAGTCTATCTGTACCTCAGTGAACCATTGTGTATGTCACGGCATTCCAAACGATAAGCCCTTGAAAAACGGGGATATCGTCAATATCGATGTCACTGTACGCAAAGATGGTTATCACGGTGATACCAGCAAAATGTTTATCGTCGGGGAAGGATCTATTTTGGCTAACCGCTTAGTGAAAGTAACCCAAGAAGCGCTCTATCGTGCCATTCAGATGGTAAAACCAGGCGTGCGCTTGGGAGACATTGGTGCGGAAATTCAAAAATATGGCGAAAGTTTTGGCTATTCGATAGTGCGCGAATTTTGTGGCCACGGTATTGGCAATGAATTTCACGAAGAACCACAAGTGCTGCATTACGGTAAGCCTGGTACCGGTGAAACCTTGCAAGCAGGTATGTGCTTAACCATTGAGCCCATGATTAACGCCGGTAAGCGTCATACCAAGATTCTTGGCGACGGCTGGACAGTGCTCACCAAAGATCGCAGCCTCAGTGCGCAATGGGAACACACGCTGTTAGTCACCGATGATGGCGTAGAAGTACTCACATTACGTTCCGACGAAACCTTACCGCGGGTGATTTCCCATTCATGAGTTACCGTGCTGCTTGGCCCGACAGTCTATCTGATATGGCTGCCTGGCGGCAGCAACTGAAAGCATTCGACGATTGGTCTGCAGAACAGTTCGTAAGTGCCGACATTGAAAGCTTAGTGTCGGCCCGAGCCGACTTTATGGATTCCCTTGTGGGTGCTCTCTGGAACAAATTGGACTTTCCCGAACAAAAAATAGCCCTGCTTGCTGTCGGCGGCTATGGTCGCGCTGCCCTGCATCCGCACTCAGATATCGATCTTCTCTTCTTGGTCGCCGAAACGCCCGAGCCCGAGATAGCTGAAATGATTGGCCAGCTGACCACCCTACTCTGGGACCTTCGTTTACAAGTGGGTCATGCGGTGCGCACCATTGAAGAGTGTATCAATGAAGCCGCCAATGAAATTACCGTGGCCACCAGTTTAATCGAAAGTCGGCTACTCGTGGGCGATGCGGATTTAACCAGCGAGCTGGAACAAGAAGTATTTCATCAGTTTCCGTGGAATAGCCGGGATTTTTATCAGGCCAAAAAAGACGAGCAAATCGAGCGGCACCAGCACTTTCACGGCACCGCCTATAACCTAGAACCAAATATCAAAGCCTCTCCCGGGGGTTTGCGGGATATTCAAACCATCAGTTGGATCGCCAAACAGCATTTTAATACCCGCACCGACGAGAGCTTGGTTGAGTTCAATTACATCACCGCCGAAGAGTTTATTGAACTGAAAGAATGCACCCACTTTCTTTGGCGCGTGCGTTTCGCCCTGCACTTAGTGGCACGCAAGTGCGAAGACCGGCTGCTCTTCGATTACCAGCCCGATGTGGCGCAGCTACTGGGCTATGGCCAAGACGGCAAAGCCGCCGTTGAACGCATGATGAAGGACTACTTCAAAGTGGTGTTGCGGGTGGGTGAGCTCAACCGCATGCTTCTGCAGTTCTTCGAACAAGCGATTCTAGGCCCGATGGAGCTCATTGAGCCACAGCCATTAGACGCAGATTTTGCGCTTTCTGGGGTGCAAATCATGGCCCTGCATGACCAAGCCTTCAGTACGCCCAAGCAAATTATGCAGTTTTTCTGTTATGTGGCCGAGCATCCGCAGATTGAAAGCGTGCACTCCCACACCATTCGCTTATTACGCAATGCACGCAGAGATATCACCCAGCCTCTGTGCGAAGATGCCGGAGCGCGCGCCAAATTTCTATCGCTGATTACACACCCGCGTGGTTTTGGGCTTGCTTTTGAGCTGATGCATCGTTATGGCGTGATGGCTCGATATCTACCGGCTTGGGACCATATTGTTGGACAAATGCAGTTCGATCTATTTCATGCTTACACCGTCGACGAACATACCTATCGACTGGTGCGTAACCTATACCGATTTACGCTGCCAGAGACTGCCGAACGATTCCCCCTGTGCGTTGAACTGGTGGAGCACATGAAACATCCAGAATGGTTGTTTTTAGCAGGTATTTTTCACGATATAGCCAAGGGCCGCGGCGGCGACCATTCAGAGCTAGGTGCTGTAGATGCGCGCGCCTTCGGCGAGCAGCACGGATTACCGAAAGAAGGGATTGATCTCATCGCCTGGTTAGTGGAAAAGCATTTATTAATGTCGGTGACCGCGCAAAAGCGTGATATCTATGATCCCGATGTGATCGCGCGCTTCGCCGATGCCTGCCAAACCCGCACTCGGTTAGATTATCTCTATTGCTTAACGGTAGCGGATATTCGCGCCACTAACTCCAACCTTTGGAATAACTGGAAAGCGACCCTACTCGAAGAGCTTTATCGAGCCACCCGAGATGTGCTTGAAAAAGCCGACCGCAAAACCATCGATGTGCGCGAGCGCATGCTTGAAAATCGCCAAAATGCCATGGGATTATTGCTGAGTGCTGGTTTCCAAGTGGATGACATCACCCAACTTTGGGGCCGCTTTACCGCCGACTATTTCTTTCGCCATACGCCAGAACAAATTGCCTGGCATTCGCAACATATCATGCACGTTCAGGAGCATCAGCTCCCTTTGGTATTAATTGGTGACGAAAACAACAACGGTACGACTGAGCTGTTTATCTATCACACAGAAGAAAGTAACTTATTTGCGAAAGTGGCTGCGGTATTGGATAACGAACAACTCAGTATCCACGACGCGCAAATTCTGAATACCCGTGATGGCTATGTGATGGATACCTTTATCGTGCTGCAGCGGGACGGCCGCCCTCTTGCTGACGTGCAGCGCATTGAAGAAGTGCATCAACACCTGCACGACGTGCTCAGAAAGCGCAAAGAAGTACCGCGCGGATATCGCCCTTTGTCACGTCGGATGCGGAATTTCCAAGTACCCACCAAAGTGAAGTTTATTAACCTAAAGAATCAACGACGGACCACCTTTGAGCTTATTGCGCTGGATCGTCCTGGGCTCATCGCCCGCCTCGCTCATGTGCTACAACGCTTAGATATCAATCTGATGGCTGCAAAAATCACCACAGTTGGCGAGCAAGCTGAGGATTTGTTTATCGTTGCGTCGAATCAACAGGAAGCCCTGACAGAAAGCGAGCGAGACGCCCTGAAAAAAGCTATTATAGACGCCCTAGATGTTGAATAACTGAATTGAAAGAAGGAGTGCCCATGAGCACGTTGCAACAAACCATCGAAACCGCCTTTGAAAACCGTAATGACTTCAGCCCCAAGCAAGCGCCAGACAACGTTCGCAACGCGGTCGCTGAGGTTCTTGCTGGGCTAGATGCCGGCAGCTTGCGGGTGGCTGAAAAAATCGACGGGGCTTGGGTGGTTAATGAATGGGTCAAAAAGGCTGTATTGCTCTCATTCCGCTTGAATGACAACGTGATGATGGATGGCGCCGAAACGAAATTCTTTGATAAAGTCCCCAGCAAATATACCGACTACACCGAAGCGCAATTTATTGCCGATGGCGTGCGTATTGTTCCTCCTGCGATGGTGCGCCGTGGTGCTTTTGTAGGCAAAAATGTCGTGGTCATGCCGTCCTACGTAAATATCGGAGCGTACGTGGACAGCGGCAGTATGGTCGATACCTGGGCGACCGTTGGATCCTGTGCCCAAATCGGTAAAAACGTGCACCTTAGTGGCGGGGTCGGCATTGGCGGTGTACTCGAACCTTTGCAAGCAAACCCTACCATCATTGAAGACAACTGTTTTATCGGTGCCCGTTCAGAAATCGTCGAAGGGGTCATTGTTGAAGAAGGGTCTGTGATCTCAATGGGCGTATACATTGGTCAAAGCACCCGTATTTACGACCGCGAAACGGGCGAAATTCATTATGGTCGCGTACCTGCGGGTTCTGTTGTCGTTTCAGGCTCATTACCTGCCAAAGACGGTAGCCATTCTCTCTATGCTGCTGTGATCGTGAAAAAGGTAGATGCGAAAACCCGCGCAAAAGTAGGCATCAACGAGTTACTGCGCGGCGCCACAGAATAAATAAGCACCAATAAAATTACGACAAACAGCCAAAGCGTCGCTAGATACTTTGGCTGTTTTTGTTTGGTTCTTTAGATTGCTCCGTGAGCTCACCAGCGGTCTTGGATTCTATCTCGATTGCATCTTTCTGGAACGGAAGATAAAAATCAGAAGGCACTGGAACGTCGATATACACCATGCTGCCGGTTTCTGGATGAGGAAAACTTAACGAGGTGGCCGCGAGCAATAGGCGATGAATGCCAAAATGTTCGCGAAAGAAACGGTTATGCCGACCATCACCATGATTGGTATCCCCCACGATCGGATGGCGCAAATGCGCCATATGCCGCCGTAACTGGTGCTTACGTCCTGTTTTCGGCGACAGCTGTACCAATGAATAACGCGATGTTGCATGCCGTTTACTCACTGGGTAAGGCAGCTCTACCTGATCGATACGCAGAAAATCCGTGACTGCTTCTTGCGCGTCTTTGTTTTGGTCCGCCATTTTATCGGCTATTTTGTCCAGTTCTTCCTTTAGCGGGTAGTCCACCCGGCCATGGTCCGACACGAAGCCACGAACCACCGCATGATAGATTTTACGCGCCTCACGATCAGTAAAGATCGTCGTCATTTTGCGCGCAATCTCTGCAGATTTCGCAAATAGGAGAATGCCAGACGTGGGACGGTCTAATCGATGCACAGGGAACACGTGTTGATTGATATGATCGCGCAGAAGCTGCATGGCGAACCATTTCTCGCCCCGCGCCAAGGCCGATCGATGCACTAATAAACCCGCAGGCTTGTTAATGGCAACCAAGCTATCGTCTTCGTAGCAAATATCAATAATGGGCGCTTCAGTGGCGGTCATTATGTCCATCCAGCAGATTGTCTAGCGCTTTAAGCAACAAAATAATCTCTTTGTGTTCCCGCAGTTGACCACGCCATACTTCAATGGCCATTGGATGCACTGCGATACTATTCGGAAGCGGTTGCCGTTGTTCAATTCGCTGTTGTAGCGTTGGGATCATGATAAACTGCAACCATTGATAAAACGCTAAAGTATCAGAAGCAAATGGCGTGGTACTTTGCAGTTTTTCCAAAGGCGGCCGCTGGGTATCCCATAATGAACGTGCTTGCAAGGACGCTTTAAGCTCCTGAAGCAGGTGCATCGTTTGTTTGGATACTGAACCAAATGAAGGCGCGGGAGTGCCTGCTTTTTTTGAGGGTGTTACCATAAACTTGTGTTCTCAGAAGCTCTCGGGTACAACGGGCGTACAGTGCGGATAACCCATGCACTATGAATGAATTCAATCTCTACACACGAAAGTATAACGGAAAACCATGCAGTCTATCGACACTATCACCGATTTTCTTACCGCAGCGGGAACCGCCGCAGAAAAACAAGCTGGTACCCATACAGCACGTTATCGTATTTATGACCTAAGCAGACGGGTAAAAGAAATTCCCGTAGCAGACTTTGCGGCGATTGAACGTGATGAGCGTCCGTTTCCAGCGCCACGCTTACAACATGCATGGTTGGGAATCGTATTTTGGTCAGAGCAGCAACAAAACGACCCCTATATTTGGTTTGTAAAGCTGCCTCTCGACGAACGTACACTCTTTCAGCATGCAGCGCGTCAGCATTTTCTCAGTATTATTGTGGACGCCTTGGGACACGACCCTAGCGCCGTTCCCACGGCTGAACAGGAACAACGGTTACAAGAAAACCCCTACGTCTTTAAACCCGATGAGGCGCGCTTAGCGGCTTTTCACGCTTTAGTACGCCGTGATTTGGGTTTGCCGCCTTCAATTTATTTTGAGGACGCGCAATCATTTTTTAGTCAAGATGACAGCACCGTTGCATGGGAATCCTTGGGTGTTCAGGGAATTCATGATCTGATTGCTCGGCTTGGTCACCCTGATCAACCCGGACAGCAAGTATTGCATCGGCATCTATCTCAAGGTTTTCTCAGTTGGCCTGCTCCAATCCAACAAGCACTCACCGAGGCAATGGAACACCATTCGCTACCCGCCTCCTTGCAGAACAATTTACTCGCTCAGCTGGAAGGCATGATCGGAGATACCCTATCGGATCCTCATTTTGCCTTACTGCGTGCCACCTCAGCGCAAGCGCTCTCAAGTCGTTACCAGAAATTACTGATGCGACTGCTTAGCACCTATCCGAACGATACTGATCTCTTGTTGACTATCGGTGCACGTGCCTGGGAAGCGTTAATTGACTATGCCAATTTGGAACTATTTTTAGACCAGCTCGCACACGCGTCTGAGTCTATTTTTATTCAAGCCTTTCGCGATTTAGTGATGTTGCCGCAGTTGCGTCCATTGTTGCTTAGCATTTTACGTAAAGACGACTTAAGCCCCACGTTGCAGCAGGCCGTACAAACGCTGATAGCACACACACGGAGTGGTCAATGAACGTCAACTTGTTTGAACTTATTGTACTCCTTGGGCTCTTTTTGCTCGCCTATCTATTTTGGCAATGGCGCTTGCAAGAAGAGTTTGCGCGCCAACATGCAGAAGCCCTGTGTAAGCGTCATGACCTTCAGCTTTTAGATATTGCACGGGCCAGTGGCCGTCCGCGTTTTCGTCCGAAAACCGGCTGGGAGGCGTGTTTTGTGTTTGGTTTTAGCAGCGACATTCAATCCCGCTATGAAGGCCAGATTTGGCTGTTGAATCGCCATTTACGCGACTATCGCTTACCGACGTATCGGCAAGTTACTGAGCCTGACCCACAGGATTTAGCCAGTGCGCCTAACAGTGCAGATACCGCTCAAACGCAACCGACCCGCAGTCGCCATGAGCCCCCAGCGCAGCGTGTACGTGTGAGTTATGGCATACCCGCACCTAACCCAGAAGCAGTCAAACAGCGTCCGGTAACAACGCCCGTGGAGTCAATCGACGAACATCCTGATGACGACATCGTTGATGCAGTCTTTAAAACGCCAGACACCTCACCGATCCAGCCATTTGGCAACGCGCCCGGGAACACAGAGGATGGCGTCGGCTAAACCACCGCTCCAGTTTAAAACGTCACGTGCAGTGAGCCGACCCTCGAAATCACCCTTCTAAAAAGCCGCGATGCAAGGTTTGTAAGACCTCGCTCGCGTCGTCCTCTTGCACTAAAAAACACAGGTTATTTGGGCTCGCCCCATGACTCACCATGCGAATATTGCGAGCACCAATCATGCTAAACAAGCGGCTTGCCACTTCTGGCGTAGACGTGAGCTGGTGGCCAATCACAGCAATTAGCGCTAGCCCCTCTTCCACCGCCACATCGCAATGCTTTTCCAGCTCCGAAATTAACTGTGGGGTGACCAATCGACGACCAGAAGAGTGCGATCCAGTAGGGTCTAAGGTCAGCGCGACCGAGACTTCGGAGGTCGTAATTAAATCCACTGAGATGCGATGGCGCGCAAGAATGGCAAAGAGCTCCGCCAAAAAGCCGCGAGCATGTAACATATTCAAACTGCGCACCGTCAGCAGAGTTTGTCCTCGGCGTACACTCAATGCACGACAAACGGGCCGACTTTCTGTGTGATTTCGTATCCATGTACCGGCTTTTTCGGGCTCCCGTGTGCACCCTACAAATACCGGGATTTTACCCCGCTGTGCGGGCAGTAAGGTGGCAGGATGCAATATCTTCGCACCAAAGGTCGCCATTTCCGCTGCTTCAGCAAAGGTTAACTCCGGGATAGGTCGCGCTGTGGGTACTTGTCGCGGATCACAGGTATAAATACCGTCTACATCGGTCCATATCTCAAGCGCGGTGGCCTGCAGGGCTTCGGCAAACAATGCTGCGCTGTAATCGGATCCCCCACGCCCAAGCGTCGTGGTTCGCATCGCTGCATCGGCACCGATAAACCCTTGCGTTACAACCACGGCATCGTCTAGTTCAGGTTGCAAATATTCCGCCGCCAACATACCAATGCGCTTGGGGCGAGGTTCCGCATGACCAAAATGACTATCCGTACGAATCACCTGACACGCATCGAAATCAATGGCCCGCACCTCACGTTGACGCAGAAGCTCTGCCAACAACAAGCTTGAACAACGCTCTCCCATTGCGAGCAGTGCATCTGGCGTTCCGCCATCGCCCTTCTGTTCAGCGATTAGGGTACTGAATCGCGCCATATCTGCGAGGTAATCGCGCAGTTGTGCATTCACATCTGGGCTTGGCTGCAGTTCACGAGTAATACCATGCTGAATATGCATGATTTCAGTAAGTAAGCGTTCTCGCTCAGCGACATCTGTAATGCCTGCCGACAACGCCGCTAGACGATTTGTCACCCCAGCCGCGGCGCTAACCACAACGACACGGGTAGCAGGATTGTTCTCAATAATATGAGCGCAACGAGTCAATGCCGCGTAATCGGCTACGGATGTACCGCCAAATTTGGCAATAATCAGTGGGTTGGATTCTGTCGGGATACTGCTTGCTGGGTTTGTATTCATGCTCCGAACCTTGATTTGTTCGGAGAGTTCGGGAACGGAACAAAACCGGGAGTTTCCGATTAAGGCATCGCTCCAGAAGCTCTCCACCTGTTGATTAAGGTGACAGCCCCAGGGATTCAGCCCTGTAGACCGACCAAGTTGCGACCAGATCGCGCCTTGACCTCGGCGTTACTCCCCCTCCCTTGTATTCATCGGGCTCTGGTGCCCTCCTACAACGTACCTAGGTAACGCTCCTCTTCTGGTATGTATGACACTCGCAAAGTGGCGCATACATTAGGGGCCGAATTTCACAGGATTTTACAAGGGATGTCAACGGCACCGGGTTGCGACTGGCGAAATATTCACCACAGCAAAGAAAGCCGATAACCTTTTAATCATTACGCGTATGGAATAACAATTGCCCCCGTAAATCACCCACCTTAACATCACGCAATAAGGTATAGCCGCGTTGTTCAAAAAAGCGAGCGTATTGGGAGCGCGTTGCGTAAACCGCAATACCCGCTGACTCTATATCGTCCTCGAGAACGTTTTCGGCAGCGCGTACTAACAGCTCACCTAATCCGCGCTGTTGATAACGTGGATGCACCGCAATAAAAGACAGCATATGATAATCAGACACTGGCATTGCTTCCGCAATCACCCGTTCTTTCTCTAGCATGTGTCGCGTGCTCACCAAACCCGCCGTCAACAACATTCGCAAACGCCAGTGCCAGAATCGTTGTAAGGGGTTGCCCTTGCTTGCGCGGGTTAAACACACCACACCTTCGAGGGTATCACCGTCAAATAATCCATACATCGGTTGGCCTGCTTCGAAAAAAGCAGCGAGCTCTTCACGAATGGCCGCTCGTAAGCGCTGCTCATACCCCTCTTTTTGCGCTTGGAAAATCGCTTGAAACAGCGGATCGTCCGTATAGGCAGTGAGCAGCAGCGACGCTGCCGGCGCGAGGTGTTCGCTACCTAAATACTGCAACACACCCTGCGTGTCGGTGCCAGTCGGGTTGTCGATGTCTGTATCGTCCATCGTCGACGCCATATCAACTCTCTTCTGTATTGGATAATCTTTTCACAATAAACGAGGGCAAGACAAATGTCATGCCTGAATCACACGGCCCCATCCACAAATACCGGCGTTAACCGCTCCAGAAAAGATTCCATATCACCCGCCAAAATTTCATGCTGAGGTTGGCCTACATATTCGAGACCCACAGCCCCAGTTGTATTGTCGACTGTGAGCATTAAGTCGTCTTCATCGGTAATGCCGATAAACAAGGTGATCGGCTGCTCTAAGCGTTGCTTCATAAGCACGTGGCCAATCAGGTTTTTTTGTAAACGCTCCCCATCCTCAGGATGCAACACTTGCAGTAACACCAAAGGCTGCTCACGAAACTCAACATACATATCGCCTGCATAGAAAGTCCCATAAAAGGCTTTTACGCCTTCGTCTAACGAGAGCTCTAGTGCCTTTTCAACGTTATCAAAGTCTAAGCTTGGATCTTGCACCACGGCTTCCCAGCCAATATCCCCCGACTTCGGTTTCCCACGATAACATGGCGCATCCCAGCCACTAATATATTCAGTGGTCGGTAAAGCATCCCGTTTCTCGTAACACCTGGCGTAGCGCGCGTGCAGCGCCTCAAGCGCCATTTTCACTGCATTCATCTGGTCTCCAAAGGCGTTTCCTCATACAATAGAGGCATTCTACGCAGAGGATAGACGTAATGCCAGAAAACCCAGAAGCGCTCATGCAACACCTCTCTTTGGGCCAAGCAACAGAGTACCCAAGCGGGTACGACCCGCAATTGCTACAGCCCGTACCACGGCAGCTGAATCGCAGCCAAATTGGCCTCACTGATACCTCACTCCCCTTTGTGGGCCGTGATCTCTGGACCGGCTACGAATTGTCATGGCTTAAGCCCTCTGGTGTACCTGAAGTTGCGATCCTCGAAGTTGAAGTGCCAGCAACCAGCCCGAACTTGATTGAATCAAAATCATTCAAGCTCTATTTGAATGGATTTAACCAAAGTGTTTTTGCGAGTGATGAGGCCGTCGCTGAACAACTGCAAAAAGATTTATCGGTATGTGCGGGCAGCGCGGTTCAGGTGCGAATTTATAGACTCGATGAGTACAGTCAACGGGGTATTTCTCAGTGGCAAGGTGCATGTATCGATCAGCAAGAAGTTAACGCTAACTGCTATGATTACAATCCCAGCCTACTGAATAGCTTGTGTGACCCTCACGGGGAAATTGTCACTGAGCATTTGCATAGCCACCTCTTGAAATCGAATTGCTTAATTACCAATCAACCTGACTGGGGCTCGGTGTATATCGCTTATCAAGGTCCTAAAATGTGCCAAAAAACATTACTGCAATACATTATCTCATTTCGCAACCACAATGAGTTTCACGAGCAATGCGTCGAGCGTATATTTACCGATTTAATGCATTACGGGCATTGTCACTCACTTGTGGTTTCTGCCCGCTATACTCGCCGTGGCGGTCTGGATATCAATCCCCTGCGAAGCACTCATCAGCAACAGATTGTGGCTAACGAAGGTGAATTATTACAAGGGCGCTTAGTACGTCAGTGATTCAAACACGGTTTATGTTGATCGTTTACCTTGTTACTGCGTATTCTGACCTCAAGCAGATGCCGAAATGAGTAAGGTCTGATAGGCTAATACGCTCAGAATGATGAAGAAGAAGACACAAAATAAAACGGAAAAGATGAGCTCAGGGAATATGAGTACCAAGGAGAAATAAGAGAATATGAGAATTTCATTGTCACCTCAGGGCAGCATGTCGTTGCTCTCACAAATAGAGATCGATCGGTTACAGCAATCAACCGATAGCCCCCTGTATCGTTTATTCCGCAACTGTGTGTTAGCGGTACTGAACGTGGGAAGCCATACCGATAATAGCGCCGATATCTTTGACCAATTTACCGATTTTGAAGTCAATGTCATTCGCCGCGAGCGCGGAGTGAAGCTCGAATTAATCAATCCCCCACCGTCCGCCTTTGTCGACGGCGAACTGATTGTCGGTATTCGCGAACATGTCGAAGCCGTGCTCCGCGATATTCTATTTGTGGGAGAGAAGTATCCAGCCGACGTGCTCAACGCCATGAGCACACGCCATTTAACCCATGTGGTGTTTGATATTTTACGCAATGCTGGGGTCGTAAAACCTATTCAAGAACCTGACATGGTTGTGTGTTGGGGCGGGCATTCTATTTCTGAGGTGGAGTACAAATACACCAAGGTTGTAGGTTATGAGCTCGGTTTACGCGGTTTCAATGTGTGTACCGGCTGTGGTCCGGGTGCCATGAAAGGCCCCATGAAAGGGGCCACCATTGGCCATGCTAAGCAGCGGGTAAAAGATGCCCGTTACTTCGGACTCACCGAGCCTGGCATTATCGCTGCCGAGCCCCCGAATCCAATTGTGAACGAACTGGTGATCATGCCAGATATCGAAAAGCGCTTAGAAGCCTTCGTGCGCTGTGCCCACGCCATTATTATTTTCCCAGGTGGGGCAGGAACGGCCGAGGAGCTCTTGTATTTGTTGGGTATCTTGATGCACCCAGACAACCAGAGCCAGGTGCTGCCCGTGATTCTCACAGGCCCCAGCCATGCCAAAGCCTATTGGGAAAAAGTCGATCGCTTTTTGCAAAACACCCTCGGCGACGATGCGACCAAATACTATAAGATCATTGTTGATGATCCTGTGGCTGTGGCCCAACACGTGCAAACTGGAATGGCCGGTGTGAAGCGCTACCGCCAAGACAGTGGTGATGCCTATCATTTCAACTGGACGCTCTACATTGAAGAGCAATTTCAACAGCCATTTGAGCCCACACATGCAAATGTGGCCTCGTTGAATCTCAGCAAAAATCAGCCAAAAGAAAAACTAGCCGCGGATTTACGCCGAGCATTTTCGTCGATTGTCGCCGGTAACGTAAAAGAGCCAGGGTTACGTGAAATTCGTAAACATGGCCCCTATTTGATTCACGGCGACAAAGATCTTATGCATGAACTCGATGAACTGCTGGAAAGCTTCGTTCAACAGGATCGCATGAAACTTCCAGGTGGGACAAAATATCAACCGTGCTACCGAGTTGTGAAGGACTAAACGTGAAAAAAGGGTTTCTGATCATGATTGTCGGATTTGTCCTGTATGCCCTCGTATTTGTGGGCATGCAGCAATTCTATACGGCAAACCCAGAAACCATGACCTGGCGCGAGCGCGAAATTTTCAATCGCAAATATATTGGGCGGCTTAAAATCGGCACCCATCGTGATGAAGTTTTGCGCTTGCTCGGGCCTCCAGACATTAGTGAAGCACGAACCAATGAACGCGGTGATATCCTTATCTTGTTTTATCGCACACATCACGTGAAATCCGATGGGATGACAACCCGAGACGAAACCACACCCCTGCTGTTTGTGCATGACCTACTCTTTGCTTGGGGTGACACCGCCTATGAAGCGGAGTTTAGTCAGTAGCTCTCGCTTGCGCGCACAACATCACCACGCCCGGTGTAATGCCATAGGGGTACTTCCGTTAATTCGCCCCATCTATGCTGGCTATAAACCCCACGCGTAAGCTTCAGTGCGCTTCATCTGCTACTATAGTCGCAGGCGTTTTGCGTTGGTCTCCACTGGAGCACATAGCGGAAAAGTGGTATAAAAGCCCCCCAAATTACGAATCACGACATTCATCAAGTTGTACAGTAAGGGTTACTGAATGAGTCAAACGATTACGGTTATCCCGGGCGACGGTATCGGCCCGGATATTATTGAGTCTGCGCTGAAGATTATGGATAAAGCTGGCTGTGGCTTTACCTATGAGTTCGCCGATGCAGGTTTAGTCGCATTGGAGAAACACGGCGAGTTATTGCCTGCACAAACGCTAGAAGCGATCGAGCGCAATGGAATTACACTCAAGGGCCCTCTCACAACGCCAGTTGGTGGTGGCTTTACGTCCATTAATGTCACCTTGCGTAAGCATTTTGGCTTGTATGCCAATGTACGCCCAGTCAATTCATTCAAAGGCACGCAAGCCCGTTACGAGAACATTGATATCATTACTATTCGGGAAAACACCGAAGGAATGTATTCAGGACTGGGGCAGCGCACCGCTGATGACGGCAGCGAAGCGGAAGCCATGAGTAAGGTGACCCGCATTGGCTGTGAACGTATCGTTCGCTTTGCGTTCGAGCTAGCCAAGCGCGAGAACCGCAAGAAAGTGACGGCCGTGCACAAAGCCAATATCCTGAAAACCACTTCAGGCATGTTCCTTGCTGTCGCCCGAGAGGTCGCGAAAGACTACCCTGAAATCGCGTTCGAAGAAATGATCGTCGACGCAACCTGCATGAAGCTAGTGATGAGCCCAGAGATCTTTGATGTCATCGTCACGACTAACCTCTTTGGTGACATTCTATCGGATTTATGTGCTGGCTTAGTCGGTGGCTTGGGCATGGCACCAGGCGCGAACATTGGCGAGAAATGTGCGATTTTCGAAGCGGTTCATGGCTCTGCCCCAGATATCGCTGGCCAGAATTTGGCGAACCCAAGTTCAGTAATTTTGGCATCGATCCAAATGCTGGAGCATTTGGGTATGCATGAGCAAGCCCAGAGTATCCATAACGCATTACGGGATGTGATTGAATCTGGCGACCGCACGACCCGCGATCTTGGCGGCAAGCACGGCACCACTGATTTCACCCAAGCAATTCTCGATCGCCTGTAAGGTATTGCGCAATAAAAAAGACCACGCCTGCGTGGTCTTTTTTATGTTCCGCCTAGCCAGCATAAAAACTTAGTTTTTAAGCTTAGGTTTTAAGCTTACGTCGCAAATAGACTGTGACTTCTTCACGGTCATGATATAAGTGCTTGGCACTTAATTCGTATCCCCACACTTCCGCTTCATCTAAACGATCACGAATCGCTTGCAAATACTGTTGGACCGCCGCATAGCGCTTTTTCATAGGGAGTTTTAGGTTGAACATGGCATCGTGACACCACTCACCGATAAACCAGTCCGCCATAAGGTGGGCGACGCGCACCGGCTTCTCTACCATGTCACAGACTAACCAGCGTACGTTCTTCCGCTTGGGTAAAAACGAGAAACCATCTTCACGGTAATGATTCACTTGCCCAGAATCCATTAACCCTGCATCCATAGGGCCGTTATCCACCGCAGCGACCATCATATTGTGGTACACCAATACCGACGTCCAACCCCCAGGGCTTGCTCCTAAATCTACCGCCCGCATTCCGGGCTCCACCCGCTTTTCCAACTCGTGAGCAGGAATCATGACTTTAAAGCCTTCAGCTAATTTTGCAGCGGAACGCGACGGCGCCCCTTTCGGCGTGCGGATGCGGGGAATACCCATAGGATATGGAGCATGGTTATAGCTGTACGAATAACCTAGCATGACGGCGTGGGTACTACGGAAGAGCACATGCAGCACTGGACGATTTGCCACGTCCTCTTTGGTTAATAAACCCGCATCGCGCAACGCGTTCTCAAAGGGGTGGGCAATTTTCTTACACAATGGAGACAACGCCCGACCATCGTTGGTATCCGTGGTCTCTAACCACAAACGTCCGGCTAACTGACTGCCTGCAAAGGCTTCCACCATCGGACCAATGCGGTCATCCACTGGAAGATTGTTGAGTTCACCCACTTTAACAAACAGTTGGCGCGAAAAAATAAGCTCAGCCACCGGAATTTTACGGGCCAAATGATCGCCCTCTTCCGGCTTGCATTCAAAGATAACTAATCCGGAATTCGGTTGCGTTTTGCAATAGCCATATACGCCCAAGGCGCCGGCTCGCTCCTGAATTTCAGCGGCGCACTCACCTTCAAAGCCAGCTCGGCAATACAACACAACAGACATAATGCGTACTCTAATTTAATTGTTCTTGAATGAATTGATCGACCATATCCACCACCTGTTGCCACCCTTGTTCCGGACTTAGTCCAGTTCGCTTGGGGGCAACCAAATCATGATTTGCAGCGGCAAGCCATTGCACACGAACAAACGATGGCAATCTCTCGAGTTCGAGCCAGCTCTCGTTGCCAAAGGGGTCGCGACTGCCTTGAATAATAAGGCTAGGAACATGAGCGCAGGCAAGATCATCGAATCGATCCCGCTCCGGCTTCCCAGGTGGGTGAAAAGGAAACCCTAGCCCAATCATACCCGTTGCACCCAATTGTTCTGCCGTACGGGCCGCAACCCTTGCTCCCATAGACTTGCCCATCACAAATAGCGGTTGACCGGGGTCTCGGAGCGCTTGCACTGTCTCCACAAAATACTGATCCAATACGGGAGCGCGATCTGGAGGACGCTTTTTACCAGTTTGCAGCACCTTTTGCCAGTAAGGAAAGGCGATCCGCTGAACTTTATAGCCTTTTTCTTCCAATAGGCCACTAATGTGCTGCATAAAGTCACTTTCAGGGCCTGCGCCCGCACCATGGGCAAATACAATGTGAACCATATCTCTATTTGCTCTTTATGACTGCTGTGTATTTTGGTGTTCTGCACTTTCCTGTTCATCGCGCTTCACTTCCGCCAAAATCCAATCACGAAAACGCGCCACTTTCCCTACATCCGCTTGCGATTCTCGACACACCATATAAAAGGCTTCTGCTGTAGGTAATGCTTCTGGAAAAACCTGCACCAAATGACCGGAATCTAATTCCGGTTTGGCCAACACACTGTTCGCCAAGGCAACCCCTTGACCATGAACAGCCGCTTTCAATGCTAACGCCGAGTGAGAAAATACTGGACCGGTCTTTTTCACCGGAGGCTCTTCTTGTACACGCAAAAACCATTCCCGCCACGCATTTCGAGTTTCATCGTGAAGCAAGGTATGTTGTTTTAAGTCTGCAGGGGTCTTTAATGCTTTTGGGCCATTCAGCAGCAAAGGCGAACATACCGGAATGAGATATTCCTTGTGTAAACGATACGAGGTAACGCCAGGCCAAGTTCCCCGGCCGTAGTAAATCGCCACATCCACATGGTCGGTAAGTGAGCCAGTGATTTCATCCACGGCTTTAAGACGTACATCAACCTCTGGGTGGGCTTCATGAAACCGACTTAACCGAGGTACGAGCCATAAAATCGCAAATCCTGGGGGAACACAAACGGTTAGCGAGCCCTGCTCACTGGCCAGCATTATCTTGGAAGTTGCTAAGGTGAGCTGCTCGAACATTTGGCGAATATCAAGGTAATAGCCTTGGCCTGCTTCTGTGAGCAATAACGCGCGATTGCGACGAATAAACAAGGCAATGCCGAGGTACTCTTCAAGCGTTTTCACCTGATGAGAGACGGCAGCTTGAGTCACAAATAACTCTTCTGCAGCTTTCGTGAAGCTCAAGTGCCGAGCTGCTGCCTCAAAAGACTTCAATGCATTTAATGGGGGTAGTTTACGCATGCAGGCGCTCCGTGCGCGAATCGCTTTGGGCTAGTGTATCAGGCTCACACAGCAAAACCCATGCTGCTAGTTCGCTTTTCCCTGACGTCGCTTCTTCTCGTCGTACATTTGCCGATCGGCCCGCTCTAGCACAGCCATATACTCCTCCTCTGCGGCCGCGAATACGGTACCTATGCTGGCTCCACCGTACTCGATCACAAAATCATCAATAGCATAGTCGCCGCTGATGGTCTCTTGCAAACGCTGTTTAAAAGCTGCTAGTTCATCGGTAGTAATGTTTGAAGGCCAACCTATCACCACAAATTCATCACCGCCCACGCGCGCTAAAACATCGCCTTCCCGCAAGGTCGTATTGAGCCGTTCACACACCTGAAGTAAAAAACGGTCCCCCGCATCGTGCCCAAAGGTATCGTTAATCTGTTTAAAATTATCTAGATCGATAAAAGCGATGTGGTAGGGTTGGTGCGTGCGTTTGAACACCGCATTTGCTCGTTTCAGCTCTTTCTCTAACCCACGTCTATTCAATACACCGGTCAGGGGGTCAAGCAGTGCTGATGCTGCAAAGGCCTTATTCTGTTCGTGTAACTGCGAAATAAGCTCCGAGCGCTGCAACTGCCAACCAATGATTTTGGCACACACACCTAATAAACGCAGGGCTTCTTGTGAAATTGGCTGTGCCTTGCGACTCACACCACACAAGGTGCCTACGATAGAGCCGTCCACACCCCTTACAGGCTCACTCATGTAAGTCATTAAACCGAGTTCACGGGCTGCATCGGAATCCCCCCATGTCGCAGCTACATCCTGAGTGACGGTACGTGCCTCTTCTAGTGACCGCTTACACAAGGTATCTCCCCACGGCACCTGCAGCCCCTCAGGGATCAAAGGCTCCTCATTTGCGTTCACGGCATACACAATTTCTTGTATCGATTCCTGATCATTAATTGAGGTTAAATAGGTCGACTCCAAACCGGTGATATCGGCGAGTAAGTCCAGTAACGGTCGCACAAAATTCTCCAGATCCGAACTATCCGCAGATTCTTGTTCAACAACCCGCGCCAGCGTATCCAGTAAACGTTGCATAAAATTAGATCCTCAACTTCGAAGAATTTACCCTCATTTCATTGTGTATACAGAGTACACAAATACAGTTCTAGCCACTGTTTTTGGGTTACGCTCATAATACAAACGGTATCCTATTGAGAAAGTCTTCGCAAAAACCTTCACCTTGTTACCTTTCCAAGAAGGTGACGACTCAGGACAGGATTAGGATTTTTCCGAATCAATTTCGATCAATAGATCACGGAAATACTGGGTACCTAGAGCACGTGCGTGGCGGATATTGCGCTCAGGAATATTCTCGGGGTCACGCCAATCAGCCAATGCTGTAGTCACGTCATCTTCGCGTAGAATATGCAATAGCGGATATGGGGATCGATTGGTAAAATTTGACGGATCCGATGCTTGCGTGCCGGCAAAAACATACTCCGGATGGAAGCTCGCCACTTGATAAATCCCTTCGTAATTCTCTTGAGCGAGCCAATGATCAGCATCGGCCACAAGATCGAGGTAATCGTAAAAGTCCTCACCCAAGTGATTGAGCACTAATAAACTGGTTGCCGTCTCTGAATGTTGATCTAAATAATCACACTCTGCCCGCAGTTCATGCAGCAATTGCTCAACATTGCGCGCGTCGAGCAAACGATAGCGAACGCGTTCGGCGCGTACTACAGGTTTCGCAAATGGACAAAAATTATGGGCAATTACAACGCGCTCAAGCCAACGCTGGGTTGCGATGAGTTTTTGGTCCTCGGTTTTTTCGGTAGTCAACATCCTGAGTCTTCTATATTAACAACTTCGTATGCTTAGTTTACCCTTTTTATTTCACTTGAACAGGCTATCCCGACGTGTCGTTGCTAAACTATGTAATAGATAACGATGGGTTCATCCCGAGCGAATAATTCCAAGGTGCAATCATAGCAAGTACATGGCATTAACCGCCGACACCTTTCGTGAGCAAACAAGGAACCGACTGATGACAATCATTGTCGTAAGGGAATACAGGATTAATCATCTAGCCATGCGGCTAGTCAAGGTGAGTTGATGGCAGCGCGGGTTCTTTTTCCATTTGTTGTGCGCGGCATTTTCATACTATGCATTCTGGCGCTAATCGCATTGGTTGGCTTGTGGTCACTGCGCTCGTGGGTCTACCAACAGCTAGAGGATGCGGGAATACACTCGGTTCAATATCAGATTGAACGTATCGGGGTTCGCCACATTCAGCTAGCCGATATATCCCTTGTCTACACGGATGCAGATCTCTCAATTCCGGTAACCGCAGAACAGATTCAACTTCACTGGTCGTGGACACGTGACAGACTTACCCCTGTGCCACACTTGCTGTCACTTGATGTTCAACATCCTCATATTACACTGCCATCGGCCTTATTCGCTGGGTCCGAGCAAACACCACCGGATACTGTCGCCGCTGCCTTGCCTGATGTACTGCAGGATAAGAACTGGATGCAACCGCTGCAGCAGATATCAGATCGGCTTGATCACTTCGACGGCGCACACTTTAAGCATACCCAAATCACCCTGCTACCAGACAACAGCAGCGATACTCTTTTTCATCTTTACATGTCGGTAACCCTTGAACGGGTTGACGCTTCGTCGCTGCAGATTGATTTGCACGTTCCTGAACAAACACACCTACCCGCCCTCAACAGTAGCCACGTCATAAGGTGGCATTGGCATCAAGATAAAGACGCGATGGTAAACTCTAAGCATAGGGTCACGGTGTACCATCTGACGCACTCTTTTCAAGGGCATATTCAACTAGATGCATACTATGCTCACGAGCGAGATGGTGCCTTAGATTCACTAGACTTTCAGGTGCAAAGTGCTCTTAATGCCGCGCCGCTACAGTATGCAATGGCGGCTTTCGCGGCACGTTACTCACAGATAACGCCACTAAATGCTTCGATACAGGCATTACCAACCCAAGCGAACAGCGAACTGATCGTTGCCAGCCAGGGCAACATTCGGGCGCAATCAGCGCTCGCACAATGGCCAATGGCTCTTCATGGCGAACTAGCACTTACGTTAACCAATAGCCCAGTCGGCACTTTTGCTGTCGAAACACAAATTGATCCGGCTCTGGCGAAGAACGACTCCGCAAACTCCGAACTGCGCGGAGACATCGTTATAACGCAACCAAGCCAAAAGCCATTAACCTTGGCGCAACTAAGACAAAAGTGGCATTGGTTTGCCGAGACGGTCCCACCGTTTCTTCCAACCACTGACCCAGAAGTTCGGGAGGAGCACATCCAACTTCCCAACGTTATGCAAGCCAACTGGCGCCTGCATTGGTCGCATCAACAGCAACAGTGGACGGGGCTACTGCAAGCATCCGGCACAGACTCTATGCGGCTAACCATTCCCGACTATGCCTCCAGCACCGTAGACTTAAAAGCCCAGGCCGTATTAACTGAGGAGCAACTCGACGATGTGCGTCTTGATCTCTCCGGACTACTCTTTGATTTAGACTACTTGCGACTGCAAGAGAATTTGCATTGGTCATTTCCAGAACTGGCGTGGACTTTCGTGCTAAGCAATAACGCGCCTATACAGCTGAGTAACGCTTTATCCGAGCCTTCACAATGGCAGGGGCGCTTTCATACACATTCGCAGGTGCTCGCCAACAGCCCACATGAACTCTCCATGGAGCTCCCGTTTCAGATCACCCTGAATCCGCACAGCGAACCCGAGCCTGATTCAACGCCGGAAGGATTTAGAATTGATGAAGTTGGTATTGCACTGCGTTGGCGACAAGCACGGATGGACATAGATGAAAGCTTTAGCGTGCGCTCACCTCAGCTCGAACTTGATGGCGTAATCCAACCACATGATTCACAGTGGCAATTGCGTTTAACTAAACCGCTGCGCTTAGATGGTGAGTTCGTCTATACCACTGATGCAGAACACGCTTTACGCACTCAGTTCCAATTTCAATACCAGAGCGACGCCATACTCTGGGGCGAGCAAGGCATCGTTACAGAAGGCCGCAGCGAACTTAACTTACCCCACTTGGTATATGAGCCTCTGATTCCCCAACAATGGCGCTGGCAAGCTGATACGCGTTTTGCTAGCGACCCCTTACGAATCACCCTCGAGCGCGGCGAACTTACCAGCAGCCACGGCTTGCGCTTGCATCATCAGGGCGTTATCGACCCGTCATCTCTGGTTATCGATTGGAATATCACAGACATTTTCTTTATCGCCGGAAATCCCATAGCGCGGGCTTGGGGCGAATGGCCCGAATTATTACAACTGCAACGGGGCCGACTGGCTGTATCTGGACGACTAACCGATGATTTTTCAGCCCATCAGCCCTCGTGGCTAGTGGAATCATCAATTCAGTTTATGGATGCAGTGGGAATCTACGACACCACCAGTTTCGGCGGTCTGAACGGCGACATACAACTTCGTATTGAACCAGAACAAATCCATGCCCATTCACCCAATTTGCGGGTATTACGCATTAACCAAGGTATTGACTTTGGCCCCTTCCTGCTGCGTGGAGGTTATCAAGCAAGCTACCAACAGTTAGAAGCCATGGCGTCCGCGGACAATATATTGCCCCATGGCACCGTCACCATTGATGAATCTGCACTGGGGCTCTTTGGTGGTATCGCCCGTGTGCAAAGTGGCACCTATGAACTATCCGGAAACCCTTTTATCCTGCCCATTGAGTTACATGAATTGGATTTGAATCAGCTCTTAACGCAATACCCCGCACCTGATCTTACAGGGACAGGTCGCTTTTCCGGCATGCTCCCCCTTCACTTTTCAGAACAAGGCATCAGTATTCATCGAGGCACCGTCGCTGCCATTCCACCAGGAGGGGTTCTCAACTATCGTTCAGAGCGAGCCACCGCCATTGGTCGCACGAACCCAGCGATGCGCATCCTTACCGACGCCTTCGATCACTTCGAATATGAACACCTTGATGGCGAAGTGATGTATCAAGAAGATGGGGCATTGGAACTTGTACTGCGATTACGCGGTCAAAATCCTCAGTTACCGGGCAGTCGACCGATCCATTTGAATCTTTCGTTGCAGGAAAACTTGCCGGCACTGATAACTGGCTTACAATTATCGAACAGAGTAAATGAAATTATTCATCAACGCGTGCAACAGAAGTTTTTGGAAACAGTACGTTAAAGGTGCCCAATGCACCTCGTCGAAACCAGTGAGGATTTATGGATAATATCCGGCAGCAACTGAGAAAGACCTCTCGCGGTCGTCGCGCTGCGTCTATACGGAGTACTGTACTCGGTGTATTTGGGCTAAGTATATTAGCCTTAACCACTGTTGGCTGCACTCCAACCGTGCGCGTGGCAACCCCCGAGCCGATCACGATTAATTTAAACGTGAAAATTGAACATGAAATTTACATTCGCGTTGCCCGTGAGCTCGATGAAATGTTTAGCGAATCAAGTGGTCTCTTTTAAACAAGGATTTGTCTTATGACTTTATTGTCAATAACAGCACGCATCAGTTTAGTCGGTCTATGCGTGACAGCCATACTAGGCAGCCCCGTGTTAGCGCAAAGCAATGCATTGGCCAATGCTCCTAAAATGGCGGCTGCAAGCCTTTTTATGTCGAGCAGCATTACCCTACAAGACGCCTCCAACCTAATTCGCGATTACAAAAATCGAGGATTAATTGGTGAAACCAAAACCGGTTATCTTGGCTTAGTGCGCGATGAAGAGTATGCCGCAGATGTGGTGCGCTTAATCAATGAGGTTCGCCGAGACGAATACGTGCGCTTAGCGACTGAGAACAATGTACCGGTTACTGAGATAGAAGCACTAGCGGGTCAACGTTCAATTCAACGAACCCAAAGCGGGCATTACATTGAAATCGATGGTGAGTGGGTACGCAAACCTTAATGCATTGAGTACGCGCAACTAAGTTTCATGGCGGTAATACCCTTAAATCAATCCGCATCAAACATGGATACCAGAAGCACCTGCAGGGAACCAAGGTTATCTGCAGGTGCTGGTGGATTTTACAGACGAACGCCGCCGTCGATTTCGATCACGCGGCCACTGAAAAAGTCGTTTTCAATGATAAAGCGCGCTGAATCTGCGACTTCCGTGGGCTGTCCCCAACGACGCAATGGCACCATCGATAATGCCCGCTCAATGGCTTCCGGCTTCATTTGCGCTGTCATTGGCGTTTCAATAAAGCCCGGAGCAATGGCACCGCAACGAATACCAAAGCGACCTAACTCACGTGCCCAAGTCACCGTCATGGCGACCACGCCTGCTTTCGTTGCTGCATAGTTGGTTTGACCGATATTGCCGGCGCGCGCCACGCTTGAGATATTAATGATCACGCCCTTGCGCCCACGCTTCGCCATCACCGCGGCCGCTTCCCGACCACACAAGAAAGTTCCTGTTAGATTTACGTCAATCACCGACTGCCATTGCTGTAACGGCATCTTGTGGGTGATTTCACCTTCTTTGCATTTAATCAGCATGCCATCACGCAAAATACCGGCGTTGTTAATCAAGACATCTAAACCACCAAAGTGCGCATCAATCTGAGCAAAGGCACCTTCAACCGCAGCTTCTTGGGTCACGTTCACGTTATAGGTTTGCACATCCCCCGCGCCTAGTTTAGAACAATGAGCAGCGGCGTCTTGCAGCATGTCATCATTCATATCGATTAAGGCTAAGCGCGCACCACGAGCCGCAAAGTCTTCAGCCATGGAACGTCCAAGGCCTTGTGCGCCTCCAGTAATAACAACGACCGCATCTTTAATTTGCATCGGTATTAGTTTCCTTTCTGGTCAAATAACTGAAAAATACTCGAGAAATCCTTGCTGCCGTTGCCCTGATCACTGTGTTGACGGAACAATTCAGCAGCTAGATTACCCATGGGCGTGGCGGATTGCGTATTGCCTGCAGTGCTCTGAGCAAGACCTAAATCTTTGATCATGAGATCAACTAAGAAGCCGCCCTGATAGTTATTACTCGAAGGAACCCCTTCCATCACGCCAGGACACGGATTATACACTTCCAAGGTCCAGTTCCGACCTGAACTTTGCAGCATAATATTGGATAGCACTTCCGGATCTAACCCTTGCGCACGACCTAAAGCCAAGGCTTCTGAGGTGCCTGCCATCAACACGGCGAGCAACATATTGTTGCAGATTTTCGCCACTTGACCTGCGCCATGACCACCGGCTTTAAATACGTTTTTCCCCATGCCTTCGAGAATAGGACGGGCTTCTTCAATATCGGCCGCTTCGCCGCCGCAAATAAAGGTTAAGGTGCCTGCTTTCGCGCCACCGACACCACCGGATACTGGCGCATCAATAAAGCGTAATCCCTGGCCAGTCAATTCACCGGCTAGTTCCCGTGCAGTTTCGGCAGAAATAGTGCTCGAATCAATAATCAAGGTACCTTTTTGGATCGCCCCAGCAATCCCCTGCTCACCGAAGTACAATGATTTCACATGCTTATCAGCAGGCAGCATGGAGACCACGTATTCAACGTTTTGCACGGCATCAGCTGCACTCGATGCTACGCTCGCACCAGCGGCTTCAAGCCGCTGTAACGCCTCAGCAGACAAATCGAATACATGTACATCGTGGCCAGCGTTGACCAAGTTGGTGGCCATCGGGCCACCCATATTACCTAATCCAATAAATCCAATACGCGCCATCTGGTGCTCCTTACACTAAGTCATTTAGCGGATGTTCGCCTTCGCCCCAAGGGGCAATAAACATGTCATCCAAGTCCTCTTGGCTCACCTCGGCAACCGCGCTGTGGGACCATTTGGGGTTCCGGTCCTTATCAATTAATAAGGCCCGCACACCCTCGGCGAAGTCCCCTTTCACGGCGCAGTTCACCGACAAGGTCAGCTCGAGGCGAAAGGCATCGGCTAAGGTTAATTCGGTGCCAAACTGTAATTGCTGCCAAACGATGTGCGCCGTCATTGGGCACCCCGCTTGTAATGTTTTCTGGGCACGGCTCAGTAGCGCATCGTCGGTTTCATAAGCAAGAAACTGCTCGGTCACGGCACTAATACCATCAGCGTCCATCAAGCCAGCAATTTCGTCTTTGCGGGCCGCGAGTTCGGCTACCGGCAATTCATCCTGTGCTAACGAACGTGAACTCAACGCATCACTTAACGTGGCCAGGTTGAGATCTTGGTCATCGGTCCAACTGGCGTTCACCAATGCCTGCTTCATGCTGTCTCGCCCAGCGCTTGGCAATGCATAATCCGCCATGCCCAAATACAAGGCATCCGCCCCATTGACTTGCGCTGCCGTCAAGCCGAGGAAAAGGCCCATTTTATCGGGTAATTGTCCGAGGAAATAAGTCGCACCGACATCCGGATACAGACCAATGCTGATTTCTGGCATCGCCAAGCGCGAACGCTCAGTGACAACCCGGTGGGAGGCCCCATTCATCAAGCCCATACCACCGCCCATCACAAATCCATCACCCCACACCACCATGGGTTTGCGGTAAGTTTGGATCAAATAGTCGAGGCGGTATTCCTTGCTAAAGAAACCGACCACTTCCGGTACGGCAGTATTCGGCATCGCTTTGATGGCTTGATACATCGCCACAATATCGCCACCAGCGCAAAAGGCTTTCTCCCCTGCACCTTCAAGCCATACACAGGCAATATTCGGGTCATCCTGCCATGCGATCAGCTGGGGATAAAGCAAGTTAATCATATCAAGGCTAAGCGCGTTCAATGAACGCTCTACGTTTAAACAAGCCACCCCAATTTTCTTGCCGCTTACCGTCTCCAATTCAGAAAACAACACCGCGTCTGGGTTTGCTACTGCATCGAGATCAATGTGCTGCGCTTGTCCCATGATCACTCCTTATCTCTGAAATTCTTCCTGCCGGTTATAGTAACTCTGCAGCGCCATCCGCTAACAAACGACGGGCGATGATTAACCGCATAATCTCGTTTGTTCCTTCAAGGATCTGATGAACGCGCACGTCACGAACATGTCGCTCAAGTGGATATTCCTTGATATAGCCATAACCGCCGTGGATTTGCAGCGCTTCGTTACATACCTGGAAGCCAATATCCGTCGCAAAGCGCTTTGCCATGGCACAGTACGTTGTTTTATCACTATCGTTCTGATCCACTTTAAAGGCAGCCAAACGCACCATCTGACGCGCCGCCACCAGTTCCGTGGCCATGTCCGCTAATTTGAATTGCATGGCTTGGAACGCCGCCAAGGGTTTTCCAAACTGGCTACGCTCATGCATATAGTCCCGCGCCGTATTCAGCGCCGCTTGGGCTGTACCCACCGAGCACACGGCGATATTGATACGACCACCGTCGAGACCCATCATGGCAAATTTAAAACCTTCGCCTTCGGCGCCTAGCAAATTTTGCGTTGGAATACGCACGTCCTCAAACGTGACCAAACGGGTGGGCTGTGCGTTCCAACCCATCTTCTCTTCTGCTTTGCCGTAGCTCACACCTTTGGCGTCCGCAGGTACTACAAATGCGGAGATTCCTCGGGCACCTTCGCCACCGGTCCGTGCCATCACCACCAACACGTCGGTTTCACCGGCACCAGAAATGAACATTTTAGAACCGTTCAAAACATAGCTATCGCCATCTTTCTTCGCACTTGTACGCAGGCTTGCAGCGTCGGAGCCAGCACCTGGCTCCGTTAAGCAGTAAGAACCCAGCTTTTCACCAGCCACCAGCTCCGGTACCCACTGGTCAATCACTTCCGGGGTAGCAAATGAGCCAATCATCCATGTCACCATGTTATGAATGGTCATCATCGCCGTGGTTGCGGTGCACCCCATGGCCAATTGCTCGAAAATTAAAGCAGAATCAAGCCGAGACATGCCAAAACCGCCGGCGCTTTCCGGCGTGTACATGCCCATAAAACCCATCTCGCCAGCCTTGCGGAACACCTCAATTGGAAAATAATGTTCCGCATCCCACTTGGCAGCATGAGGTGCCATTTCCTTTTCAGCAAAGGCACGGGCCGTGTCGACAAAAGCTTGTTGGTCATCCGTTAAATTAAAATTCACAATGAATCTCCCGCGATTACTGCAGCTTAATGGTCATATTCGGGCCGTTATCGATTTCACTTTCAGGCCAGCGTGCGGTAATCGTTTTTGTTTCTGTATAGAAACGAATCGCTTGCTTACCATAAGCATGCAAATCACCAAAGAACGAGTTTTTCCAACCGGTAAACGAGAAGAAAGGTAGTGGCACAGGAATTGGAATGTTAATCCCCACCTGACCAACTTCTACTTCGTGTTGGTACTTACGCGCGGCAGCGCCATTGGCGGTAAAGATGGAGGTACCGTTACCAAATGGATTCGCATTCACCAAGGCAATGGCTTCTTCCAGAGTTTCCACTTCCACTGCACACAACACAGGACCGAAGATCTCTTGCTGGTAAATGCTCATTTCTGGCGTGACTTTGCTAAAGAAGGTTGGCCCTACCCAGTTTCCATCAGGGAATCCTTCAACCACGCAATCTGTGCCATCAACCAAACACTCGGCGCCTTCTTTTTTGCCTTGGGCAATCATAGAAACCACGCGCTGTTTCGCTTGTGGGCTGATCAATGGGCCGTAAGCCGCATCTTTGTTATCCCACGCGCCCGGTGTCACTTTCGCCAATTGCTCAGCAAGCTCAGGAATCCACTCTTTCGATTTACCCACAAATACGGCTACTGAAATCGCCATACAGCGCTGACCAGCAGCACCCACAGAGGCACCAACCAAGTTGTTAATCACGGTTTGCTTGTTCGAGTCAGGCATAATCACGCTGTGGTTTTTTGCACCTGCGAAGGCTTGCACCCGCTTTAGATGTTCAGTACCCGTGCGGTAAATATACTCAGCAACCGGCACCGAACCCACAAAGGATAATGCTTTCACCTCAGGATCACGTAGCAACAAATCAACTTGCTCTTTCCCACCATGGATCATCTGTAACACACCTTTTGGCGCACCGGCTTCTTCAAACAACTCAACTAAACGCGTTGGTGTCAGTGGATCTTGCTCAGACGGCTTCAAAATAAAGGTGTTACCGCACGCGATCGCCATAGGGAACATCCACAATGGAATCATGGCAGGGAAGTTAAATGGAGTAATCCCTGCGCACACACCCAAAGGCTGCACATAACTGTAGGTATCGATACCCCGTGCTACGTTCTCGGCGGTTTCACCCATCATTAACGCAGGGATATTCGCGGCTTGCTCAACCACTTCGATACCGCGCCAAACATCGCCTTTGGCGTCGTCAAAGGTTTTCCCAGTTTCTTTCGAGAGAATGGTCGCGATTTCATCGTGATGCTCTTTTAGCAATGCCTGATAACGCATCATCACTCGCGCCCGCTCTGGCACTGGCACTTCACGCCAGGTTTTAAATGCCGCTTTGGCACTAGCAATGGCTCGCTCTACCTCGGCACGTGTGGCGCAAGGTGCTTCCGCGATCACTTCTTGCGTCGCTGGATTGGTGACTGGAATATATTTTGTGGTTTCAGATTCCACAAACTCGCCATCGATGAACAATTTCACTTTCAAATTTTGCGTGCTCATTACTTCCTCTCAGGGAGCCTTACAAACCTAGTGGCTCCAGTTATTCAATTTAGGGTGTCTGAACCCGTGCCCTGCACGCCCCTCGTGAAGGAGACATACTGGTCACCAGTTCTCATAAAATAGTGTTGTTTTATGCTGTATTGCATTAGAGCAAAGCTCGCTGCACTTTAGAATCGATAAAATTGCCTGTATGATGGACAATATTGCTTTTTACGACGAGTGTCATGAGTTATGAGTCAACCGTCAAATTGGCCACTTCCGGCAGGCAGTTCGCGCTTACTGCTGCCCCGTAATATAACACGTCAGCTGGCACAACACCCTCTCAGCCACGAGTTATATCCGGTGGCCTATGGTCATTACTTAGATGCGCGCGATCATCGTGTGCGTCGAACCATTCATACGGATCATTTGTTGATATTTTGCCATGCGGGCCGCGGATTTTATCGCACAGATGAACATCAAGGCGTGATCGGTGCAGGACAAGTGTTGTTTCTGCCAAAAGGGGTATCTCATAGCTATCATAGTGACCCTGAGCAGCCCTGGAGTATCTACTGGACCCACTTCGCCGGTGAGCAAACCGACCGATTCATGGACTATATTGGGATTCGCCCGGATATGCAGAACGCACCTGTGATTTCCTTACGGCGCTGGCAAGCACTATTGCCAGATGTCACCGAGTTGCTCAATTTACAACATCAACGCCTGACCTTTGAGCGGGCCATGCTCGCAGCATCCTTATTACGTAAACTACTCACGCAACTGCCACTGCTCAGCACCGACCCCGATAAAAGCGATACCGGTTTTAACCTCACCACCCTTGACCGCTTTATGCGCGATAACAGCCATCGCCAACTTGAACTTGATGATTTTGCAGCATTTACCGGACTTTCCCGCTATTATTTCAGTAAGCGATTTCGTGAATTAACAGGCACACCCCCGATTCGCTACTTTAATGAGATGAAGATGCAAGCAGCGCGTAAAATGCTCGAAGAAACCCATCATAGTGTGCGCCAAGTGGCGCTCGCCTTTGGTTTTGACGATCCCTACTATTTCTCGCGCTTGTTTAAGAAAGTCGTGGGTCTGTCCCCTCAACATTACCGGGAGGCGTTGCACTGATTATGGCAACCAATCAACTGGAAATGTTTGAACTTCCCAATCCCTGCATCGGCGTGTGCGAATCAGGGCCCCGGGGCTATTGCCTCGGTTGTTTGCGTTCCCGGGAAGAGCGCTTTAATTGGCATGATAAGCCCGAAGCCGAACGATCACGCATACTGCGCTTACTTGCCGACCGACAAAAACGTAAAGAAGCCTTCTTGCGCCAACAAGCCAAGCAAGAGCGGGAAGAAAGCCAAGGCCCTTCACAGTTGGATTTGCTATAAAAAAAGCGTGATGGGAATCATCACGCTTTTTACTTCATTCATTCGATTACCGACGCTATCTGGCGAACGACAAGGTGGCGCTGCGGAAGTTAATCGTCGCCACTCATCTTCGCCCATGAGTCGCGCAAACCAACCGTACGGTTAAACACCATATGCTCAGGCTGACTATCCCGATTATCAACGCAAAAATAGCCCGTGCGTTCGAATTGGAACCCTTGCTCGGCCTTTGCTGCAGCCAATGATGGCTCTACAAACCCTTGCTTCACAATCAATGACTCAGGGTTGATGGCTTCATCTAAAGTATCCGCGGCGCCTGGATTTGGTACGCTAAACAAACGATCATATAACCGGATCTCCGCAGGCAATGCGTGAGCGGCAGATACCCAGTGAATAACCCCTTTCACCTTGCGGCCATCAGCCGGGTCTTTACCTAAGGTATCCGCATCATAGCTACAGAAAATCGTGGTGATCGCGCCGTTAGCGTCTTTTTCTACCCGTTCAGCTTTAATCACGTAGGCATTGCGCAAGCGCACTTCTTTGCCCAACACCAAACGCTTAAACTTTTTATTGGCTTCTTCACGGAAATCTTCCCGCTCAATATACAGCTCACCGCTAAATGGCACGTCGCGAGTGCCGAGCTCGTCCCGGTTCGGGTGATTCGGAGCCTGCAGGATTTCACTTTCGCCTGCGGGATAGTTTTCAATGACAAGTTTTACCGGATCCAACACCGCCATCGCCCGTGGTGCATTCTCGTTCAGATCGTCGCGAATACAGGATTCTAAAATTCCCATTTCCACCATGTTGTCCATTTTGGTCACGCCAATGCGATGGGCAAATTCACGAATTGAGCCCGGGGTGTAACCGCGCCGACGTAATCCCGCAATAGTCGGCATGCGCGGGTCATCCCAGCCACTCACATGGCCTTCAGTGACCAACAGGTTTAGCTTACGTTTACTCATCACCGTATATTCAAGATTCAGGCGCGAGAATTCGATTTGCTGGGGGTGACAAGGAATCGTAATGTTATCTAGGATCCAATCATATAACCGACGGTTATCTTGGAACTCGAGTGTACACAAGGAATGAGTAATTCCTTCCAACGCATCAGAAATACAATGGGTAAAATCGTACATGGGATATACGCACCACTGATCACCGGTTTGATGATGGTGAACGTGGCGAATACGATAAATCACCGGATCCCGCATACACATAAAGGGCGACGCCATATCAATCTTGGCGCGCAATGAACAATGCCCTTCGGGATAATCGCCCGCGGTCATCTTGGCAAACTCCGCCAAATTAGTGGCCACATCCGTATCTCGGTACGGACTATTCACGCCTGGCTCGGTTAAGGTGCCGCGCAGGGAGCGGATGTCGTCTTGAGAATTAAAGTCGACATAGGCTAAGCCTTTTTCGATTAACTCGATGGCAAAACCATGTAAGGCGGCAAAGTAATCGGAAGAATAGCGCTCTTTGCCACCCCACTCGTAGCCTAACCAACGCACGTCATCTTTGATGGCGCTCACATACTCTTGGCTTTCTTTGAGCGGATTCGTATCGTCAAAACGTAAATTACAGGTACCTTGATAGTCTTCAGCAATCCCGAAATTCAATACAATCGACTTGGCATGACCAATATGCAGATACCCGTTAGGCTCCGGCGGAAAGCGTGTGTGTACACTCTGGTGCTTTCCTGAATGCAAATCCTGATCGATGATCTTGCGGATAAAGTTGGTCGGACGCGAGGCGCTTTCGGCCATTAACATACTCTCCGTAAATTACTTATGCTGCGAAATGAGCGCTATGATCGCAATTAAACGTCTTGCTTACAAGCCGAAAAAACGAAGATAACGTCGCATTTGTTGTTGTGCTTCGGCAAGATGAATGGGTTTAAATCGAATTTTTGCCCCCGGCGCACATTGTGCTAACTGAAAACCATCTAGCGGTAAGATATTTCCTAGTTTCGGATAACCACCTAGGGTTTGCCGATCGTCCAACATAATAATAGGTTGGCCACTGGCGGGCACCTGCACTGCCCCGTAACTAACCCCTTCTGATAAGAACTCTTGGTCCGGCACCGGTATCGGTTCGCCGGTCAAACGGGCCCCCATTCGATTACTGTCATTGGAAAGGGTAAATTCTTGTTGAAACACCTGTTTCCATGCCGCCTTTGAAAACGCTTGCTGCTGATAGCCGGGCAATAGATGCAAGGTGATCTGCTTACCTAACTGGGGAAGATAGTTCTGTGGAATTTGCCGCGAAATACCTTCTTCAGAGAGATGTTTACAGGGTAAATAATCGTCTTCTTGCACGGGTCGACCATTGCCATGCACACCCCCTAAACGATCCCGAACCACGGTTGCACGACTACCCAATACAGGTTCTGTTAAGAAACCGCCACTTACCGCTAAGTAGGCCCTAAAGCCGTAACGAGGCGTGCCAAACTTTAATCGGTCCCCTTGTCGTACCCAAAAACTACGCCAAGGCACTTGCGGCTCGCCATTGATGGTGAGATTTAAATCGCCGCCGGCGATAGCCACCATGGTTTGGGTCTGAGCTTCCATCTCCAAGCCACCTGCGGTGATCTCTAATACCGCGGCATTAGGTTCGTTATCGAGCAAGCGATTCGCCCAATAGGCCGAGCGCGCATCAAGAGGTCCACCACGGGTCACACCAAGGTGTTGAAAACCCAAGCGTCCGGTATCTTGTACCAGCGTAAGAATGCCGCCTTTAAGTACACGAAAGCCTGTCATTTTTTAATCCCCGCCTGCTTGCCATCATGCTCTGCACGTAAGCTCTCATAGGTATCAAAATCAATCGAATAGAAGCGAATACGATCACCCACTTGTACCGGTGTCATTGGGTCCTTGTCTGCCCGAAACCAGACAAAGGGACTCGCACCAATAAGATGCCAACCACCAGGTGATTCCAACGGATACACCGCCGTTTGCTGACCTGCAATACCCACAGCACCGGCTGGAACGTGGGTTCGTGGGTTCTTCATACGTGGCAGTTGCAGTTGCTCATCTAACGCACCTAAATAGGCAAATCCGGGGGCAAAGCCCAACGCATACACCTGATAGTCGCGCCCTTTATGAAGGGCAATGATGTTCTCTGCAGATAATTTTGTAAGGGCCATGACCGCGTCCAGATCGGGGGCACAGCGCGGGTCATAACATACCGGGACTTCCACTAACTGCCCCGGCGCATTGTCGTCTGTCGACCAGGGGCTACACAACCAAGGCACATCATTACTCAACTGCTCTAAGGCCTGTTCCAGATCAAAAGTACGTACGGCTCTTGGTTCGTAATACACTAATAAACTGGAGTATGCGGGCACCACTTCGTGCACCACATCGCCAAGTTCACTTAAAATCCGCTGTCTTAACTGCGCCAAAAATCCGGGTAAACAGGGATCCATGGTTTGCCCAAACTGCATCAGCAGCGCATCCACGCCAGCGGCAGCGAAACTCAAATCGGGGCGATCGGTTAACGGGTTTGATTCAGAACTCATGACGCGTTTCCTGTTGTCATATTCGCGTCTAAGGCGCGCCGAATTTTCTGTACCGCGGCAAGGGCCGACGGTGTGTCACCATGCACACAGAGCGTATCTGCCCGCAATGAAATTGTCTGGCCGTCAATGGCGGTGACAGTCCCCTTCTGAGCAATTTGCATGGCCTGGGTAAGCATGGCCTCTGCATCCGCTAACACAGCGCCAGGTTGCGAACGCGGCAGCAACATGCCGTTGGCTTGATAGGCACGATCCGCAAAGGCTTCATACCATAAAGTAATGCCTGCCTTGTCTGCCATCGATTGCCAATGCGTCGGGTTTGGGTGGGCCAAAATAACTAAGGGCAATGTAGCGTCGAAATCGCGCACCGCCTTGAGGACACCGCTAAAGGTATCATCATTCTTCAGCATGTCGTGATACAACGCCCCGTGTGGCTTCACATAGCGAATTTCTGTGTTGTGTTGCTTACAAAATGCCGATAATGCGCCCAATTGATAAAGTACTGTGGCCGTCACTTCCGCAGCGCTTAACGCCATCGAACGGCGACCAAATCCCACCAAGTCAGGGTATGCAGGATGCGCCCCAACCCACACCTGATGTTGGGCTGCCAATGCCACCGTGGTGGCCATCACCAAGGGATCGCCGCCATGAAATCCACAGGCAATATTGGCACAATCAATCAAGGGCATCATTTCAGCATCATTGCCCATGGTCCAAGCGCCAAAGCTTTCCCCAAGGTCACAATTTAAACGCAACTTAGTTGTCATCCTTTGTTTTCCGCTTCGCGGACGCCTCCACTTTGCTGGCAAAACGAACTTGCATGGCAAAAAATGCAAAAATACCCAAACCTAATACGGCTAACCACATGGTTGGCCACGCCAGATACCACACCCGATGTTCAAAATAGATGGCCAATGAACCTACCGCGCCAAAGGTCATGAGCGCAGTGCTGGCCCACACCCCATATTCGGAAACTTTCTGCACCCAATCAAGGCGGAGCAACCCAGCTAGCGCACCTAATAAAATGCCCCACGCAAGAGGCGCAAACACAGCGTACCAACTGAGTCCGCTGGCACGGATAAAGGACAATAAATCTTGGGCATCTGAGAGAAGGAATATCAGCCCCACGGGTGCTGTCACCAACGCAATGACGCGCTGAATCTGCGGTCTTAACGTCTGTCCTGACTGCGAATTCTTTGCCATAAATAATTCCAATTTCATGAAAAATCACCCATGATGATGCCAGATACCCAATGGGAAAGAAACCAGACCAATGTCGTAGTCTACGCCCTGCTTTGAATGGTGTAACGCACTGCCACATTACACAATTGTGAAGCCGGAGGAATCAATGAGTACTCAGGATAAACAGATCACCTGTGCCCCAGAGCAAAGTAAAGGCCGCCATCTTGCCAGCAAGCAAAGTGAGCTAACACCCGTGCTCAAAGTGGCGAGAATTCTCCCTCAGCGGCAGCAACGCATGATCGGTCCATTTTGCTTTCTCGACCATTTCGGCCCCACCCCTACCGACAAAACGTTGGAGTTCGACATACCACCGCACCCACATATCGGACTGCAAACGTTATCCTGGTTGTGGTCGGGCACCATCTTGCATCTCGATAGCTTAGGCTACGAGCAATGGTTGCGCCCGGGCGAAGTGAATTTAATGACCTCTGGTAACGGCCTATGCCATGCAGAAGTAATTCCCGCAGGCCGCCAATCCAACGAATCCTTGCATGGCATTCAACTCTGGATTGCCCTACCGCCCGACGACATGGACTGTGAGCCCGAATTTGTTCATACCGAGGAATTACCCAGCATTCAATTTGGGGATTTCCAAGGCACTCTTATATTAGGGGCCATGGGCGAACATCTATCGGCCGTGCCCACCCGTTCTCCCGCAGTGGCCTTTGAGTTAGACGGTGATGGTACCTGTGACCTTAACCTCAATCCCAACTTTGAATATCTGCTTTATGTTGCCAAAGGCGACATCAGCATCCGAGACGAAGCCATTAAAACACATGAAGGTTACGTTATTGGGCCCGGTGAAACGGCTGTGGAATTTTCCGGTGCCGGAAAGGTTTTTATTATCGGTGGTAAACCCTTCCCGCAACCGGTGAAGATGTTTTGGAATTTCGTGGCCATGGATCAAGATACATTAAAACAGGCAGCACGAGAGTGGAATGCCGAAGATCCGCGCTTCGGCACTGTCAGCCAGTATACTCAGTATGGTCAAGGACCTGCACGATTGCGCAGCCCCACGTGGGATTAACTCACCTAAAGTACGCGTCCTAGAAACCGGACCAAGGCATAGTTTACTTCGTCCGGTTGTTCTAAATGCGGCGTGTGACCTGCCCCGTCTACACTTAAAAAATTTGCCACATGGGCGTCTTCAATGACCCCTTCGTGTTGACGGTAGGGCACGATATTGTCGTGGGTTCCCCAAATCAACATCACCGGCATACCATTAGCCTTGGTGGCTCGGTAACGCGCCGGATGATCCTCTGTGGTAAAGGCATAGAACGACGAGGTAAGCGCACGGGTAAAGCCTCGAAAGCGCATTTGCGCCTCATACGCAGCCTTCATTGTGGCTTGTTGTTCAGGGCGCAAATAATCCGCCGATAAACTCTCACGCAACCCCGGCACATAGAATCCGGAGATCATGTAGTGGCCTATGCGTTCCGGCATGGGAGGCGGTTGTAACGGCTGATACAAAGGTGCGATCAGCGCCGCCGCTTTAATCCGTTCAGGATGCAAAGCCGCCGCATGCATAGTCACCGCTCCGCCCATTGATAATCCCACCAATTGCACCGGCTCAACAACGCCTAACGCATCAAGTAGCTCGATCAGTTGGGTTACAAATAACTGGTGATTATATTGCGCCTCAGGTCGATCAGAATAGCCACGACCATAGAGATCATAACGAATCACGCGAAAACCCGCTTCGGCCAGTGCTGCGTCTGTATCACCCCAAACTTCCGAGGGAATACTAAAGCCATGAATCAACACCACCACAGGACCATCCGCTGGGCCCGATACGTGATAGTGGGTAAATCCCTGGCTCAGTTCTACGAATTGACCTGGGGCTTTAGCGCGATGTTCGCTATTTAAGTGATAGGATTCTTCAAAGTGTTTGAAGTGAGAATAGAATACAAATACAAGTACCGCGATCAATAATGCGATGATGGTAAAGCCAAACCAGCGAAGAGCTCTCATGGGTGTCTATCTCGTTTCAGGTCATCTCCGCAGCGCGCCTGCGGGCGTTTGCTTGCGATTAAAATACAATTTCGTCGGGAACGCTAATCATACCTTCACAAAAGTCTGCAGCTTGACCGATTAACTTAACCCGTTGAGCAGAACCTACACCAGGAGTAACTTCACAGCCAAGCGCCCCACCTCGACGGGACAACTGTTTTGCCTGCAACTGCTGCTTTTGTAGTTGATCTGCCCACAAGGGCGCTAGTTCACAATGGGCGGAACCGGTCACGGGATCTTCGTTCACACGTAATTTCGGAAAAAAGCAGCGACTGACGAAATCGCAATGATCTCCAGGTGCGGTGATCAATACACCACGACCATCCAATTCGCATAGCATTGCAAAATCAGGTGTAACTGCCCTTACCGCCGCTTCAGATTCCAACACCACCACATAATCGTAGGCCGCATAAACAGCTTTTGGCGCCACCCCCAACCCCTGCATCAGGGCCTGCGGTGGTTCCACAGTTTCTGGCATGGACGCGGGGAAATCCATGCAATAACCTTGGTCGTGACGTTGTACCCGCAACTCACCACTGCGTGTATAAAAACAAATCTCCTGCTCAGGGTAGTTCAAGTGCGCGAAAATAACATGGGCGGTGGCTAAAGTGGCGTGGCCACATAAATCCACTTCAGCTTCAGGGGTAAACCAGCGTAAGCGAAAACCCGCGCCTTCAGGAACAAAAAATGCGGTTTCTGACAGGTTATTCTCGTCGGCGATAGCTTGTAATAGTCCATCTTCCGGCCATGCGCCCAGCGGACACACCGCTGCCGGATTACCACCAAATACACGATCCGTGAACGCATCTACTTGATAAAGCTTTATGTCCATCGATTCCTCAACATGAACTGTACACCGGCTATAGCCTAGCAAAGATGTGCCTACATTACCCTAATTTGAGGGTTTGTTTTAACGGCAAGCGCTTCAACAAGAACGCGACCAATATCCAAGGCCAACTAGGCACATAGGCCTGAACTTTCTCTTTTTCAATCGCGCGCACCATGCTGCGTACACCCGGTACCGTATCGCACATAAAGGGCGTGTTTTTCACCTTTTCGTTTATTTCCGAGCGGATAAACCCAGGCAAAATACAACTGGTCTTAATCGGACTATTCTGTCGCATAAGATCTGCACGAATCCCTTCCGTTAAATTCACCAGGGCCGCTTTACTCGAGGCATAGGCCGTAAGCGCGCGTGGCATACCGCGTAACGCACTAATCGATGCAATCGTAACTAAATGCCCAGACTGCTGTTCATAAAATATTTCTAACGCCGCCTCACATTGGGCCAGAGCCGCAATATAGTTGGTTTCCGCGGTTAGCTTATTGTATTTAAACAGGCCGGTTCCCAGTGGACCGCCCTTGCCCATGCCCGCATTGACAATAATGCGATCAATGTGACCAAACTCTTGTTTAAATTCCCCAAACACTCGGAACACCGCATCGTGATCATTCACATCTAATGCTTTTAAGGAAACCTTGATGCTCGGGTACTGTGTTTCCAATTCTTGCTTGAGAGTCTCAAGACGCTCTGTACGCCGAGCGCATAGTCCCAGGTTCCGGCCTAAGGCCGCAAATTGCCTTGCCATTTCTGCGCCTAAGCCAGAGCTGGCGCCAGTAATAATGATAGTTTTTCGCATCGGGAATACCTTACTTAACGATAGGTGAGCAGGTGCTGGTAACGGCCGCTCACATGGATATGTTCGTTTAAACTAATAAGCTTACGTTCCACGTCGCCATTGCCTTTGGGCTTGCACATAAAACGAGAGAGTCCGCCGTTCACTAGCTGCGCATTGATCGTCATCATATTGGGCGTAGGAAGACCCATGGCCCCCGCTGCGGACAATGAAATAGGTCCGCCTGATGTCAACACGAGAATCCGTTTATGGGAAAGCCAATCCCTTAACCGTTGCCATGCATGCTCTACCCGCGCGACAAACTGTGGCCAAGATTCAGGATACTCGTGGTCATGGGCACCACTTTGCCAACGTCGCACGGACTGCATAAATATAGCCATCACATCGTCGGGGCTAATCTGCGGCGTACCATCGTCGGCGAAGAATTTTTGCAGTTCAGGTTGAGCTTGCCCGAGGGACAACATAACAGCGCGATGATCAAATTCGTTCCAGGCCGGATCGGAAATCACATTCACTTCTCGTAACACATCACCATAGCCATCTACCAAGGCGTCTAGGGATTGCTGGTGGCGTTTGAGTGTACCACGCACCAACATATCAAATGATTCCCCCTGATTGGCCAACTGAGCACCTAAATGCTGCAGTTGTTGGTAACCCAGTTCGGATAAATTGTCGTAATCTGCGCTGCCAAACGATGCTTGACCATGTCGAACTAAGGTCACTAAAGCCATTAACGCTCCCGTCTTCGTTGCTTCATGAGGCGCTTACAGCGCCAATGCAAGTAATGCACAATAAACCAGAAATTCTTAAACGCCGGATTGCGCGTTTGTTTATGGTGATATCGATAGTAAATTTGCTGGGCAATCACGGATAAACGGAACAAACCAAATACTTCGTAGAACGTCATATCGACGTCGTCGTAGCCCATTTGCTCACAGTAGTAATCGATCACCTCTTGCCGTGTAAACATCCCTTTTAAGTGGGTTGGCTGACGACGTGTGGCCTGGGCGAAACGATCATCATCGGCTTGAACCCAATAAGCCAGCATATTACCCAATTCAAACAAAGGATCACCAATAGTGGCTAATTCCCAATCTAACACAGCCAGAATTTCTGTGGGATCGTCTGGGTTTAAAATTAAATTATCAAAGCGAAAGTCATTATGCGTAACGCATAAACGTTCTTGACGAGGCTTATTCTCCCGTAGCCAGCGCTTAATTCTTCGTGCACTGGGAACATTCCAGGTTTTGGCTTTCTCGTAACGACCAATCCATCCCTCTACTTGCCGCTCAATATAGCCACCACCCCGGCCCATGCTTTCAAGGCCTGCCGCCACGTAACTTACTTTATGCAAGTCGATGAGTTTATCCAGCATGGCGGTACACAACTGTCGAACCTGAGCTTCATCCAAGGATAAATCCCGAGGCATGTTTTTCCGGGGAATAATCCCCTCAATGCGCTCCATCACATAAAAATCAGAACCAATCAACGATGTATCCTCACAATAGCCCACCATAGTGGGCACCGCAGGATAATGCTTTTTTAGCATGAGCTGGAGGTCATGTTCCCGCTGCATATTATGGGCAGATTTCGCTTTGGTGCCTGCCGGCGGCCGACGGAGAATTAAATCGGCATTGTCGTAGGCTAAGCGATAAGTCCAGTTCGAGGCACCGCCTGGAAATTGAGTTAATTCAGGCTCCCCTTTGATCTCCGGACGTCGGTGTTTGATCCAGGTATCAACCGCTGCAATATCGAAACCCTCTTCATCGCGTACGGCAACCCCGTGATCAATTACGGCGTTATTCGCTTTTGAACTCATGACTCACTCCGAGGGGGACGGTATTTACGTAACTCTTGGCGCAGCACCGTGGCTTGATGTACTTCATCTGGGCCATCAGCAAGGCGCAGGGCACGGGCAATGGCATAGAATCCGGTTAATGGATAATCGTGACTTAGGCCACCACCGCCAAACATTTGAATCGCATCATCCACCACATTTTGCAGTACTGTGGGCACCACCGCCTTGATTCCAGCTATTTCACTAGCAGCGCCGCGAACGCCTTGATTGTCGATCACGCCCGCTGTGTACAGGGTATAAAGACGCGCTTGGTCAATGGCCATCCGATGTTTGGCAATCCGGGTACCATTATCGCCGAGCTTGATTAATGGTTGTCCGAAGGCGACTCGTTCCATACCGCGGGTAATCATCAGTTCCAAACAGCGTTCTGCCGCACCCAAAGCACGCATACAATGGTGTACACGTCCTGGACCAAGACGTCCTTGAGCAATGGCAAAGCCGTAACCCAAGCCGCCGATCACATTAGTTTTTGGCACTCGCACATTGTTAAAGCTTACTTCCCCATGACCATAAGGCGCATCATAGTCGCCGAATACGGGCAGCATTCGCTCAATAGTTACTCCAGGCGTATCTAGCGGTACCAGTACCATAGAATGCCGCTTATGGCGTTCCGCGTCAGGATCCGTCAGGCCCATAACAATGGCAATTTTCGCATTGGGATGCCCTAATCCCGTCGTCCACCATTTTCGACCCTGAATAATGACATCATCACCATCCGCGGTAATTCGCGTTTCCATATTCGTCGCGTCAGACGAGGCCACCTGCGGTTCTGTCATCGCAAATACCGAACGGATCTCGCCTTGTAACAAAGGTTGCAACCAGGTTTTGCGCTGCGAATCGCTACCGTAGTGATAGAGCACCTCCATATTGCCGGTATCAGGGGCATTACAGTTAAAAACCTCGGGGGCAATAAACGACCGTCCCATCTGCTCTGCCAAAGGCGCATAATCCAAGGTACTCAAGCCTTGTCCTAAGCGTGAGTCAGGAAGAAAGAGATTCCACAAGCCTTCATTCTTGGCTTTCTCTTTCAAGGCATCAATTTCTTCAGGAATCGACCATTCACGCCAATTACCATGGCCTTGGTCGTGCAAAACACCTTGCATAATCGCCCCTTCAACCGGCTCAATATGCTCTGCCATAAACGCTTTCACGCGACTCAGGTACTGCTGCGACAACTCGGAACGTCCAAACATACAAATTCCTGTGAAAAAGTTAAAAAATAGGTTGGCTCATCCTACGAACTTTCTTAACATGAATGAAGTGAATTTTATTAACGGACTAACATGAATCAAATTCATCTTAAGACAGATTTAAACTTATTGCGCGTATTGGCTGCCATCTATCGTGAGCGTCAGCTAAATAGGGCCGCCGTGGAACTATCCCTCACCCCATCGGCAATTAGTCATGCTTTACGGCGATTACGCGAACAATTTGATGATCCTTTGTTTGTACGCCATGGTCGCGTATTGCGCCCCACTGCGCTGTGCGACAAGCTCGCACCGGATGTGCATGAATTGCTAATGCGCATGCAAGGGCTGATTGAACGAGGTCGCCACTTTCATCCCAAGGATACGCGGCGTAGCTTTCGATTAGGTATTCCCGAAGCCATTGAGCCGGAGCTATTTCCCCGTATATTCCGTCATTTAAAACGACTCGCGCCAAATGCGCGTTTTGAAAGTATTGCCATACCCCATGCGCAGTTGAGTGACTTTCTCTTGAATCGGCAAGCGGATCTCGCGATCGACGTACCCTTGCCTCTCTCTTCACCGGTCCATCAACGGCCCTTATATCATGAAGACTTTGTGGTTCTCGGGCGGCAAGATAACAAAGAGTTACTAACGAAGGCCCGTTACTTGGGTGCCCAACATATTGCGGTGTCTTCGCGGGCACGAGGGACGGTATTGGAAGATTATCTCTTACGGGAACTAGGCATTGAGCGTCGCCTTGCGGTGCGCGTGCAAAGTTATCAAACCGCAGGCCACTTGGTGGCCATTAGTGGCGATTACCTCACCTTACCTCGGCGTATTGCCGAGCGATTGGTCACCCAGTTTCCGGTACGGCTGTGGGAAATGCCCGCCGAGATTCAAGTGGCCACGCGATTACAAATGTATTGGCATGATGCCCACGAAACGGATCCAGCCCTGCAGTGGCTCTCCCATCAAGTCCACGAAATACTAGCCAATTAACATACAAGGCTCGGCGCTGAGAAAGCCCCGTGGGGGACGCCGTGAATGCATCCGTGCAGGCTTGGCTGCCGCATCCCTGCGGCAGACACCCTCACGAAGCCAATGTCTCCCTCTCGACCAGCGTACCCAACGCAGCGCGTTGGCCCGAGGCCGTATTGAGGCTCGGCGGTGGGAAAGCCCCGTGGGGGACGCCGTGAATGCATCTATGCAGGCTTGGGCGCGGCATCCCTGCCGCTCAAGGCCCAGAGGCAGAGTTGGCCTCGTGAGGGACGCCGTAAATGCATCCATGCAGGCTTGGCTGCCGCATCCCTGCGGCAGACACCCTCACGAAGCCAGTCTCTCCCTCTCGACCATCGTAGCCAACGTTGCGCGCTGGCCCGAGGCCGTATTGAGGCGTGGCGGTGGGAAAGCCCCGTGGGGGACGCCGTGAATGCATCTATGCAGGCTTGGGCGCGGCATCCCTGCCGCGCACACCCCCACGTGACTTGTCCCATCACCGCGCCAGATTTACCTCAATCGTACCCAACGTAATTTATAGCAATGCGCAATAAAAAACCGCGGCCCCCTCAATGAGAGAGCCGCGGCTACACACACACCAAACATCGCTATAAGCGCTGCTTAGTCACACAACGCGGTACATGAAACACAAACCTTAGTGGTCGTGCCCATCGTCTTCTAAAAACCCGTGCCAGCTCACAGCTGCAGGCGAGAATCCGAGTTCAATACGGTCTTCTACTTCACCATCATGCAGATCCACAATGATCACTTCTTGCGCCACTGGGTCAGTAATAAAGGCATCGTGGTTAATTGGGCTAAAGGCCATCGTTGGCGCGTGATCACCCATCTCATCAATAACGTGCAATACGCTTTGAATCTCATAGTGATCCGTACGGAAGCGCACAATCGTTAAATGGCCAGTGCTATCTAAAATAGCGAAACGGTTACCACTGTAGTTAAAGCCCGCTGCTCTAACTTGGGCTTCGGCGTTTTCTTCACCGCGCCACTCAATGTGGTGCATATCGCCATCATCCAGGTGTAACCAATACAGTTCGTGCGCAGCACGCCCTACAAAGTTCTGCGTATTATCGTGGGCATAGAGGGTACCGATGCGGCTTCCCGCTTCAGTAATCATGGCATCATTCGCTAACTTATCAGCCACGTAACCATCATCGCCTTCGGTAATCACTAACACACCATCACGGCAACCAAAAGTCACATATAAACTGGTGATGGCACTGCCGTGCAGGCCTTCGCAAGGCTCTTCAAAACGCTGAATAAAGTCAAAATGATCGCTATGGCGCTCGTACACTTCTACGAAATCAGGCAACACACCATCGCTATCAGCACTGCGATAGCTTACGAATAAGTCATTGCCACGGATTTCAGCCGCGCCGTGTTGGTTACGCTCAAGTTCTAGAGTCGCTAGTACACGATCTTCACTTAAGCTGTGATCACTTAGCGCTTTCACCTTACCTGCAACACCAGGCACGCCATCAAAAAACACAGCGCCGCGGGTTTCAAACCAATCGTAGTGTGTCGGCAATTCACCGAATAATTGGAAATCCAACAAGGCAGGATCGTGCTCATGATAGTGACCGTGATCGCCATGAGCTTCAGTTTCAAAGCCGCTATCAATAAAGCTCACTACACCCGCAGAACGTTCGATGGCGATGGCATAGCGATAGCCAGGGCTCGGATAAATGCTTGCGGCAGGGCCTGCTAAATGGAAGTCTGCAATGATTTCTTCATCGTGTAGATCAAGAACATACGCATGGTCAGAATCATGCGAACTAAAAACTAAACGTCCTGTACGGTCGCCGTGGTCATGATCGTGGTCGTGGCCACCACCCGTTGGCGGGTCAGTCAGCTCAACCGAAAGGTTTTCACCACACGCTGAAAGCGCAAGGGCTGCCGCAACTGCCACTGCGCTCATTTTAATTGCCGGTAAGGTCGTTAACTTCATTTTATTACTTCCTTCGTTCTGGATAGTCATTGCCGGAGAATCGAGTTCTACTGTACGAATACAGTTATGTTATAAGATAACATATTAAATAACAAATAAGATTTTCATCTTTTGGTCGTCCATTCTGGTGCTTTCAACGTAAGAATTGTTCTATACTGACCTAGTTGCTTAAAAATCATCCATTTGAATGGGTCTCGTACTATGCACATGTTTCAGCCTGCATTTAAAAAATTGCGTTGGTCGTTAGTGTTGCTGCCGGCCTTTTTGATCAGTGCCTGTATTCCTGTACGACATAGCGTCGTTATTGTGCCGCAAACAACAGGTTCTGTTTGGGTGGCGGAAACGGGCCAGCCTTTGGGAAATATCGCCCTACAAGCTCACCTTCGGCAGGATGGCGTTTACCCCGACACACCCATTTACAGTGAGTCCGCCGGACCTTTTCTCATCCCGTTATGGGAAGAGGAGCGCACCGATTGGCGCTTACCTACTGTTGGCGGTACCTATCGCGAAGGCTATTTTCTCGAAGCCCGACATCAAGATTTTGCCCCTGCCTACATGTACATTGCCTTTGTTCATCCATTTGAACGACAAGCCGACGGTTTCCCCTTGATTGTGTACCACGAGCATCTCCCCCTGCCAGACGCCATTGCTGATTGCCCTGAGCGTGCGGCGACGGCCCATGCCTGGACCTTGGCCAATGATTTGCCCCGGTTAGCCAATGAAGCTTGGTTTCGGGATGTGTTCGTACGCCATGGCGCAGAAGTAAATATGCTCGATGAGTATTTCAGCACCGCCCTTGGGCATTTCTACCGGAGCTGCGGAATCAGCTCCGAAGAGCAGCGTCAGATTAGTCGTACATATCGGGAAGGGATTGAGCTCCTCCTACAAAATGAAGCCTACCTGCAAAACCAAGCAAACGAAAACACGACAACACGTCGCCGCAGCGCTGGTGGTATCAACGAACTATCAACGATTCGCGAGTAATTAACGCGGTGCCTTGGGTGCGACTGAGGTCGGTCTGGCGCGGTGGTGGGAGAAGTCACGTGGGGGTGTGCGCGGCAGGGATGCCGCGCCCAAGCCTATAGGGACATATCCACGGCCTCCCCCACGGGGCTTTCCCAGCGCCGAGCCTTGAATCCGCCCCGGACCAGCGCGGTGCGTTGGGTACCCTGGTCCAGGGCGAGAGATTGGCCTCTGGGCCTTGAACCGGCCCCGGGCCAATGCGGCGAGTCGGGTACGACTGAGGTCGGTCTGGCGCGGCGGTGGGATAAGTCACGTGGGGGTGTGCGCGGCAGGGATGCCGCGCCCAAGCCTATAGGGACATATCCACGGCGTCCCCCATGGGGCTTTCCCAGCGCCGAGCCTTGAATCCGCCCCGGACCAGCGCGGTGCGTTGGGTACCCTGGTCCAGGGCGAGAGATTGGCCTCGTGAGGGTGTCTGTCGCAGGGATGCGACAGCCAAGCCTGCATGGATGCATTCACGGCGTCCCTCACGAGGCCAACTCTGCCTCTGGGCCTTGAACCGGCCCCGGGCCAATGCGGCGCATCAGGTACAAGCTCGTCATAAGCAGTTACGCAAAAAAAACGGCCCTCAAAGAGGGCCGTTTTTATGTACTTAAGACAATTTAGCTGGTGATTACCAACCTGTCTTCTCACGCAATGCTTTGCCGATATCCGCAAGGCTACGTACGGTTTTCACACCTGCGGCTTCAAGCGCTGCAAATTTCTCGTCTGCAGTACCTTTACCACCAGAGATAATCGCACCGGCATGGCCCATACGCTTACCTGGAGGTGCAGTCACACCCGCGATGTAAGAAACGACAGGCTTAGTCACGTTATTCTTAATGAACTCCGCTGCTTCTTCTTCCGCAGTACCGCCGATTTCACCGATCATCACGATGGCTTCAGTCTTCGGATCTTTCTCGAACATCTCAAGGATATCGATAAAGTTTGAACCTGGGATTGGGTCGCCGCCGATACCTACACAGGTAGACTGGCCGAAACCTTCATCTGTGGTTTGCTTCACAGCTTCATAAGTCAATGTACCAGAACGAGACACGATGCCTACTTTACCTGGCTTATGAATGTGGCCTGGCATAATACCGATCTTACATTCACCTGGCGTGATCACGCCCGGGCAGTTAGGACCAATCATGCGCACGCCTTTGTGCGTAAGGTATTCTTTTACATACAGCATATCCAGCGTAGGGATACCTTCAGTGATACACACGATCAATTCGATGCCAGCGTCTGCCGCTTCGATAATCGAGTCTTTACAGAAAGGTGCAGGTACGTAAATCACTGATGCAGTGGCACCAGTTTTCGCAACGGCTTCTTTTACCGTATTGAATACGGGTAAGCCGAGGTGCGTTTGACCGCCTTTACCAGGCGTCACACCGCCCACCATTTGCGTGCCATAAGCAATCGCTTGCTCAGAGTGGAAGGTACCTTGTCCGCCAGTGAAACCTTGGCAGATAACTTTTGTATTCTTATCGATCAAAATAGACATTATTGACCTCCCGCTGCAGCAACAACTTTCTGAGCTGCGTCAGTCAAACTGGTAGCCGCTTCGATGTTCAAGCCGCTTTCAGCTAATTTCTGTGTACCAAGTTCTGCGTTGTTCCCTTCAAGACGAACAACGACAGGCACTTTCACGCCTACTTCTTCAACGGCACCGATGATTCCTTCAGCGATCATGTCACAACGCACGATACCACCGAAAATGTTCACAAATACGGCCTTTACTTTGTCGTCAGACAAAATGATTTTGAAGGCTTCAGAAACGCGCTCTTTAGTTGCACCACCACCGACATCAAGGAAGTTCGCTGGCTCACCGCCGCTCAACTTCACGATATCCATGGTACCCATGGCTAAACCAGCACCATTCACCATGCAGCCGATATTGCCATCAAGCGCTACGTAGTTTAATTCAAACTTAGCGGCGTGGGCTTCACGGGCATCTTCTTGAGACGGATCATGCATTTCTTTGATTTTTGGTTGGCGGTACATCGCGTTGCTATCGATGTTAATTTTGCCATCCAAGCAATGCAGATTGCCTTCGTCGGTGATCACTAATGGATTGATTTCTAGCAGTGCGAAATCATACTGCTCGAACATCTTCGCCAAACCTAAGAAGATCTTCGTGAATTGCTTCACTTGCTCCGGGTTAAGGCCCAGTTGGAAGGCTAAATCGCGACCTTGGAAAGGCTGTGGGCCTACCGTTGGATCGATAATCGCTTTGAGGATCTTCTCAGGCGTTTCTTCCGCAACTTTCTCGATTTCCACACCACCTTCAGTTGATGCCATGAAAACAATTTTACGGGTCGCACGGTCTACAACAGCACCTAGATACAATTCTTGAGCGATATCTGTGCAGCTTTCAACTAAGATTTTTGCAACTGGCTGACCGTTAGCGTCTGTTTGATAAGTCACTAGGTTCTTACCTACCCAGTGCTCAGCGAATGCACGTACTTCATCGTGGCTGCTTACCAGCTTCACGCCGCCCGCTTTACCACGGCCGCCAGCGTGTACCTGACATTTAACAACCCACTTGTCGCCGCCAATTTTCTTGGCCGCTTCGACAGCTTCTTCAGGAGTGTCTACAGCAAAGCCTTCTGATACTGGCAAGCCGAACTCTCTGAAAAGCTGTTTTGCTTGATACTCATGCAAATTCATGATGCTTTTTCCGTTTGTTCATTCAAAACGAAAGCAGCCGACGGCTGCTTACCCGAATTTTCGCGCGGGATTATACGTGTTTTACCGCGCAAATGACAGCGGCAGCGTTGAATTCGCTGCCGCCTTTCGTGCTATTAGATGTCCAGCAATAGACGCTGTGGATCTTCCAGCAAGTTCTTCACAGTCACCAAGAAGCCGACCGACTCTTTACCGTCGACAATGCGGTGATCGTAGGACAGTGCAAGATACATCATTGGCAAGATTTCAACTTTGCCATCAACCGCCATAGGGCGATCTTGAATCTTGTGCATGCCCAAAATGGCACTTTGTGGTGGGTTCAGGATAGGTGTCGATAACAACGAACCAAACACACCGCCGTTCGTGATAGTGAAGTTTCCGCCCTGCATTTCATCTAGGGTTAACTTGCCATCACGGCCTTTGATGGCTAAATCACGAATACCTTGCTCGATTTCCGCCAAGCTTAGTTTGTCGCAATCACGCAACACCGGCGTCACCAACCCACGTGGGGTAGATACCGCGATGCTGACATCAAAGTAGTTGTGGTACACGATATCATCGCCATCAATAGACGCATTCACTTCTGGGAAGCGCTTCAACGCTTCCACAACCGCTTTTACATAGAACGACATAAAACCAAGACGAATCCCGTGACGGTCTTCGAATTCCTTCTGATAGGTTTTACGCAGATCCATAATCGGCTTCATGTTCACTTCGTTGAACGTCGTTAACATAGCCGTTGAATTCTTTGCTTCGAGCAATCGCTTGGCAATCGTTTTCCGCAAACGTGTCATCGCCACACGTTTTTGCGTGCGATCGCCGCTCACCGCTGGTTGGCTGCTTGCTGGCTTGGATTCTGATTTGCTTTCCGATTTTTTCTCACCGGCAGACTTCACGTGTTTCTCCACATCTTCTTTGGTAATACGACCATCTTTGCCCGTGCCCTTCACGCTGCTGGCGGACAAATCATGCTCTGCCAATAAACGACGTACAGACGGACTCACGGCATCAGAGTTCTTGTCGGAATCACTGCTATCATCGCTATCTGCGTCGTCGGCATCATCATCGCTGTCGCTAGGAGTGACCGATGGAGAACCACCTTTTGTGATTTTGCCGATCACTTCTTTTGCACCCACGTTGGCGCCTTCGTCGTGGATAATTTCAGCCAATACACCGTCAGCTTCTGCAACCACTTCCAGCACAACTTTGTCGGTTTCGATATCCACCAAGTTTTGATCGCGGGTTACTTTTTCACCTGCTTTCACGTGCCAAGTTGCAATAGTCGCTTCCGAGACCGACTCAGGTAACTCAGGTACAGTGACTTCGATCGTTTCACCAGATGCTTCCGAACTACCCTCTGACGAGTTTGATTTCTTCTCGTCTTTCTTCTCAGATGCCTTTTTATCGCCGTCATCCTTTTTGGCGTCTTTGTCTTTCTTATCGGCATCATCTTTCTTGTCGCTATCGTCGCTCTTCGCTTTCTTATCAGAGCCACCTTCGCCTTCTTCAATACTGCCGATCACTTCTTGGCTTTTCACTGTGTCGCCTTCTTGCGCGCTGATCTTACCAACCACGCCGTCTGACTCAGCAACCACTTCAAGCACAACTTTATCGGTTTCGATATCCACCAGGTTTTGGTCACGGCTTACAGTATCGCCTTCCTTGACATGCCAAGTTGCAATAGTTCCGTCCGCTACGGATTCTGGTAATTCGGGTACTTTGATTTCAATCGCCATGATTTAGTCTCACCTGTTAAATACTGAGTGCTTCGTTCACGAGTTTCTCTTGCTGTTCCTTATGCACGGATGCATATCCCACTGCCGGTGATGCTGATGCCGCACGACCTGCATAGGTCAACTTCGCACCATCCGGAATTGCCGCGTGGAAATGATGTTGGCTGCAATACCAAGCACCCTGATTCTGCGGTTCTTCCTGACACCAAACAAAATCCTTCACGTGCTTATAGTCTTTCAGCACTTCGGCCATTTCGTCATGGGGGAACGGATACAACTGCTCAATGCGAATAATCGCAATGTTATCCAATTCACGCTCGCGGCGAGCCGCCAGCAAATCGTAGTAGACTTTACCACTACAGAACACCACACGTTTTACTTTTTTCGGATTAACCTTATCGATTTCTCCAATCACGTTGTGGAATTTAGACTCTGCCAACTCTTCTAGGGTAGAAACCGCATCCGCATGTCGCAACAACGACTTCGGCGTCATCACGATTAGCGGACGACGCACTGGGCGTAATTGCTGACGACGAATCATATTAAACACCTGCGCCGGCGTACTAGGTACACACACCGACCAGTTATGATCCGCAGACAATTGCAAGAAACGCTCTAAACGTGCCGAGCTGTGCTCTGGGCCTTGTCCTTCATAGCCGTGCGGTAACAACAAGGTTAAACCACACAAACGACCCCACTTTTGCTCTCCCGAGCTTAAGAATTGGTCGATCACCACTTGTGCACCGTTGGCAAAATCTCCGAACTGGGCTTCCCAAATCACCATGGTGTTGGGTTCTGCAGTGGCGTATCCATATTCAAACGCCATTACGGCTTCTTCCGACAACACTGAGTCGTAGATTTCGATAGGCGCTTGTTTTTCGTCAATCTTGGTTAAAGGCAAGAAGGTCGCTGCGTCTTTTTGATTGTGTAATACCGCATGACGATGGAAGAACGTACCTCGCCCACAATCTTGCCCGGTAATACGAATTCGATAGCCATGCTTCACCAAAGACGCGTATGCCAAGGTTTCCGCCATACCCCAATCGAGGGAGCGTTCACCTTTGGTCATCTTCACGCGCTCTTCATATACTTTTGCAACCCGTGAATTGAGTTTAAAGCCATCAGGCATGGTGGTGAGTTTCTCACCCAAATCCTTCAGCTCTTTCACGGTAATTGTGGCGTTGTATTCAACGTCCCAATCTTTATCAATGTAGGGTGACCAATCTACCGAATGTGCTTTCATTGGCCGCCATTCGTCGACAACACAATCACCTTTATCAAGAGCGTCGCGGTAATCAGATACCATCTGCTTAATCGCGTCCTCGTCAACGATACCCTCTTCGATCAAACGCTTGGCATAAATTTCCCGAGGTACCGGATGCTTCTTGATCTTCTGATACATGAGCGGCTGGGTTGCATTCGGCTCATCCGCTTCGTTATGACCGTGACGGCGATAACACACCAGGTCGATCACCACATCGCGCTTAAAGGTATTGCGGTAATCCACAGCAAGTTGCGCTACAAACAAAACGGCTTCTGGATCATCGGCGTTTACGTGGAAAATTGGCGCCTGCACCATTTTTGCAATATCGGTACAGTACTGGGTAGAACGTGCGTCTTCTTGCTTCGACGTGGTGAAGCCCACTTGGTTATTCACCACGATGCGAACGCTGCCGCCGACACCAAACGCTCGCGTCTTCGACAGGTTAAAGGTTTCTTGAACCACGCCCTGACCGGCGATAGCCGCATCCCCATGAATCGTAATCGGTAATGCTTTGCTGCCGTCTTTACAGCCGCGGCGATCCATTCGCGCACGCACTGAGCCCATCACCACCGGATTCACGATTTCAAGATGTGACGGGTTAAACGCCAAGGCTAGGTGTACGTTGCCACCTTCGGTTTCAAAGTCCGAACTAAAGCCCATGTGATATTTCACGTCACCCGCTTTGTCGGTCGTATTTTTGCCAGCAAACTCATCGAATAACTCTTGTGGGTGTTTACCCAACACGTTAATCAAGAGGTTTAAACGGCCACGGTGTGCCATGCCAATCACAACTTCCTTGGCACCTTGGCTACCGGCTCGGCGAATTAACGATTTCATTAAAGGGACAAGCGCATCGCCCCCTTCTAGAGAGAAACGCTTCGCGCCGGGGAATTTGGAACCTAAATATTTCTCAAGACCATCTGCCGCGACTAACTCTTTGAGCATGCGGGTGCGTTCTTCAGCACTGAACTTTGGCTGCCCAAGCTGCGACTCAAGGCGTTGCTGGATCCAGCGCTTTTCATCGGTTGAGACAATGTGCATGTACTCAGCGCCAATAGACCCACAGTAGATGGCATCAAGGGCTTTATGAATGTCTTTGAGCTTGGCGGTTTCTTTGCCAATCACTAACGAGCCCACGTTGAACTCAAGGTCCATGTCGTCTTTGCTCAGACCATGGAACTCTGGGTCGAGATCAGGCACAGTTTCTTGCTTCCATAAACCGAGCGGGTCTAAGGCGGCATGCTGATGGCCGCGGAAGCGATAGGCGTTGATGAGCTGAAGCACACGAACCTGCTTTTCAGTCAGTTCTGTATTGGCCGAGCCGGAGCCGGCTTGCTTCAGTTTATGTTTGGCAGCCTCTCGGAACTGTTCACGAATTTCGCTATGTTTAACATCGACCGCTCCTTGCGGGAGACTGTCAAACAATTCGCGCCATTCGGCTGGAACAGCACTTGGGTCGTCGAGATATAGCTCAAACAGCTCTTCGATGTAAGCTGCGTTTCCTCCCGCAAATGGAGAGGACTCAATCCAGGCTTGCATTGCGCCTTCTTGCATTGCTTTTCCTTTCACTGGTTCGGACTGCGAAAAACAGCAGGCACGCGTTAATAATTAGCGTTTGTTTTTAAAAAAATAGCCATCCGTAGCGGGATGGCTATTTGTACAACTCGAACAATACTATATCAGAAACCGTCTGTTTTCGCTAAACAGCGCGGCTTAACAGCATCGACTTGATGTGACCAATAGCCTTGGTTGGATTCAACCCTTTCGGACACACATTCACGCAATTCATGATGCCGTGGCACCGGAATACGCTAAAGGCGTCATCGAGGTCATCCAGTCGTTCTTCGGTCGCCGTATCGCGGCTGTCCGCCAAGAATCGGTAGGCATGCAGTAAGCCTGCAGGACCAACGAACTTGTCTGGATTCCACCAAAACGACGGGCAAGACGTTGAACAACATGCGCACAAAATACACTCATACAAGCCGTCAAGCTTGGCCCGATCTTCAGGGCTCTGCAAACGCTCGCGCGCAGGCGGTGTTTTGTCGTCGTTGATCAAGAACGGCTTCACTTTTTCGTACTGTTTGTAGAACTGGGTCATATCGACAATTAAGTCGCGCATCACCGGCAGCCCCGGTAATGGACGAATCACAATCTTGTTCGACTTAAGCGACGACAAGTTAGTGATACAGGCCAAACCGTTTTTACCATTCATATTCAAGCCGTCTGAGCCACATACCCCTTCCCGACATGAACGACGGAACGATAAGCTCGGATCCTGCTCTTCTTTAATCTTGATAAGCGCTTCCAGCACCATCAGGTCCTGGTTATCGTCCAGTTCCAGTGTGTAGTCCTGCATCCGCGGCTTGGTATCTACTTCTGGATTGTAGCGATAGATCGAAAACGTTAATTTTTTCATCCTACAAACCCCTTAATACGTCCGCGCTTTCGGCGGGAACGCCTCGCGCAATTTAGGTGCCATGTTCACTGAACGCGTGGTCATGCTCTCATCTTCTGGACGATACACCGTGTGACACAACCAGTTCTCATCATCCCGCTCAGGGAAGTCCGCGCGGCTGTGCGCTCCACGGCTTTCTTGACGGAAGCTCGCAGATACTGCGGTTGAGTAAGCTGTTTCCATCAAATTATCCAGCTCTAAACACTCAATACGTGCGGTGTTGAAATCTTTACTGGTATCGTCGAGACGCGCATGCTTCAAACGCTCACGGATTTCACGCAATTCCGCTAAGCCCTGCTCCATGGCTTCGCCTTCACGGAATACCGAGAAGTTCAGCTGCATACATTGCTGCAGGTCTTTACGGATTTGATACGGGTCTTCACCCTTCTGAGTTTCGTTCCAGCGGTTCACTCGCGCCAAAGCAGCGTCCACGTCGCCGCTCGTCGCTGCGCGCGCTTCTGACGTTGCAGCTAAGGCTTCACCTAAGTGCAAACCAGTTGCCCGGCCAAATACCACCAGATCCAATAGCGAGTTACCACCTAAGCGATTCGCGCCGTGAACGGAAACACACGCAATCTCACCACAGGCAAATAAGCCTTGAATCGGTTGCACATTGCCTTTGGCGTCAACTTGCAAACACTGACCATTCACATCAGTCGGAATACCCCCCATCATGTAGTGACAGGTTGGAATCACTGGAACTGGCTCTTCTGCTGGGTCCACGTGAGCAAATGTTTTCGCCAAATCACAGACGCCCGGCAGACGTGATTCCAGAGTTTCACGCCCCAAATGGTCTAGTTTTAATTTAATGTGGGTACCCCAAGGGCCTTCACACCCGCGACCTTCACGAATCTCTGTCATCATAGCCCGGGCCACAACGTCACGACCTGCGAGGTCTTTGGCATTCGGCGCATAACGCTCCATAAAGCGTTCGCCGTCTTTATTCAACAAGTAACCACCTTCACCGCGGCAGCCTTCTGTTACCAGAGAGCCTGCGCCAGCAATGCCGGTTGGGTGGAATTGCCACATTTCCATATCTTGCACAGGTGCCCCTGCACGCAATGCCATACCCACGCCGTCACCGGTATTAATGTGCGCGTTCGTGGTTGAGGCATAAATACGGCCAGCACCACCGGTGGCAAGCACCACGGCTTTGGCACGAATGTGGTAAATCTCACCGGTTTCAATTTCCAGTGCGGTCACACCGGTTACTACGCCATCTTGGTTTTTCACCAAATCCAAGGCGTACCACTCCGATAGCACTGTGGTTTTATTTTTTACGTTCTGTTGGTACAACAAATGCAATAACGCATGACCTGTGCGGTCAGCCGCTGCTGCTGTACGGGCCGCTTGCTCGCCACCAAAGTTTTTCGACTGGCCACCAAATGGCCGCTGGTACACTTTGCCATTATCGAAACGCGAGAACGGTAAACCCATGTTTTCCAGCTCTAAAATCGCTTCTGGACCGGTTTTACACATATATTCGATGGCGTCTTGGTCACCGATATAGTCGGAGCCCTTTACCGTATCAAACATATGCCATTCCCAATTATCTTCATGGGCATTACCCAGCGCTACGGTGATACCACCTTGCGCAGATACCGTGTGTGAACGGGTTGGAAATACTTTCGACATCAGCGCACAGCTCATGCCGTTTTCAGAAATCTGCAACGCAGCGCGCATACCCGCACCACCGGCACCGATAACGACTGCGTCAAATTGTAATTCTTTGATGTTGCTCACTTAGACACCCCACAATACAAATAAGCCGGTGAACCAGTAGACAATGAGTGCCAACACGACCACATATTGAACAGCGCCACGTAACAGCGCGTTTTTCACGTAGTCGGTTAACACCTGCCAGATTCCGATCCACGCGTGGATCAGTAGTCCAGTTAGAGCTAACAAGGTATACACTTTAACGCCCACATGACCGAAGAAACCCACCCAAGTTTCATAGGTTAGGCCCGGGTTGCAAACCAACCACGCGATCATAAATACGGCGTATGAAGCAAGAATCAGCGCACTTGCGCGCAGAAGAATAAAGTCGTGCGTTCCGCTACGACCAAAAGTAGAAGCAATATTTACCATAACCAAATTCCTGCTAGGACGGCGAGAACAACGGCTAGGATAACGGTTACCACAGCACTGGTGTTACCTGAATCTAGCTCTTCCCAATAACCAAGGTCCATCACCATATGGCGTAAACCCGCCAGTACGTGATAGCCAAGCGCAGTAATAAAGCCCCAAATCACAAACTTAATCACGGGATTAGCGAGCACATTTTGCGCCTGAACGAACCCTTCATAGGAACGCAGCGAAATAGCCAAAAGCCAGACAAGAAGCCCGACGAGAACCAACATAATAACACCAGATACACGGTGCAAAATGGAGGCGATTGCAGAAGGTGGAAAGCTGATTGTGGTCAGCTCCAGGTTAACAGGTCTTTGTTTTTTCACAACTGTTGCCTTATCTGAAAACGCTGTTGAAATCAGTGCGCCAAGTATATCGGGCACTGTTTACAATTACAATTACTGACATGCGCAAAATACGGTTCATCTTGCCGCAAAGCAAATAAGGTTATATCCCTGTAAGAATGTGCCTTTGATTTCTATCAGAAGTATAACAATTAGACTAAAGTCGTAGCATAAAAAGGGTAAGCATCCATTCTTCTACCCTTTACGTTAAATTGACAGATCCCCCCAAGATCAAGTACAAATAGCGCACTTTTTTGACCTCTGACGCACAGAATACAAGGAGATTTCCATGGCTGAGCGTAAAGCCACTATTCAAATTGATGGCAAAAGTATCGAGCTGCCGGTGCTCTCAGGCACCGCCGGTCACGATGTAATTGATGTACGGACCTTAGGCAAGCACGGCTACTTCACGTTCGACCCAGGCTTCCTCGCCACTGGCTCGTGTGAGTCAAAAATCACCTACATCGACGGCGAAAACGGTGTGTTGTTGCACCGTGGGTATCCAATTGAGCAACTTGCCACAGAAGCAGACTATCTTGAAGTATGCTACATGCTCATCCATGGCGAAGCGCCAACTGCCGAGCAGTATCAGCTCTTTAAGCAAACCATCACCAAGCACACTATGGTGCATCAAGGTTTGCACGATTTCTTTGGTGGTTTCCGTCGTGACGCCCACCCAATGGCTATGCTCTGTGCGGTAACCGGCGCCCTTTCATCGTTCTATCACGATGACTTAAACATTGCTGATCCGAAGCAACGGGTACGAAGTGCCTACCGCTTGATCGCGAAAATGCCAACGATTGCCGCCATGTGTTACAAGCACAACATTGGCCAGCCATTTGTGTATCCACAAAACAATCTAGGCTTTGCTGAAAATTTCCTGAACATGATGTTCTCTGTACCTGCGGAAGATTACAAAGTGAGCCCAGTGGTTGCTAAAGCTATGGATCGTATCTTTACATTGCATGCAGACCACGAGCAGAACGCCTCTACTTCCACAGTACGCTTAGCTGGCTCTTCAGGTGCCAACCCGTATGCATGTATTGCAGCGGGTGTTGCATCGTTATGGGGCCCTGCTCACGGCGGCGCCAATGAAGCCTGCTTAAAGATGCTTGCAGAAATTGGCTCAGTGGATCGCATTCCTGAGTACATTGCCAAAGCCAAAGATAAAGATGATCCGTTCCGCCTGATGGGCTTCGGTCACCGGGTCTACAAGAACTTCGATCCACGTGCGAAAGTGATGCGAGAAACCTGCCACGAAGTGCTCAAGGATCTCGATATCAAAGATCCATTGTTGGATGTGGCCATGGAGCTTGAGCGCATTGCCCTGGAAGACGAGTATTTTGTGTCGAAGAAGCTCTACCCGAACGTTGATTTCTACTCAGGTATTATCTTGAAGGCCATTGGAATTCCAACCAATATGTTTACTGTTATTTTCGCGCTGTCACGCACAGTAGGCTGGATTTCACACTGGCATGAAATGCTTAGCGAAAGCAGTCAGAAAATCGGTCGTCCTCGTCAGCTATACACTGGTGAAGCACAACGTAAGTTTTCGCCAATTAAGAAGTAACATAGCCTACACTTAGAGGTATACCTTTCGTTTAAAACCACTCTTGGAAATATTCCAGAGTGGTTTTTTATTGGCTATCATCACGACCTAAAGCGCGTGCATTTGTAGTGGCACTCAGCGCTAGCCCCCGTGCGTACTATTGTAATCCGTAATATGGGGTGTCATTATGCCAACATAAAAACAACACAAAACTTTGTATACTTTTTATGCCAGTAATTTTGCATCGTGCACTTCCGGTGATTCAAACCCTACAGGATGAGGGGCTCGACATCCGCTTCGCTCCTCATGAGCGCGGCGCGATTAAGCTTGGCTTTCTGAATCTAATGCCAGAGAAAGAATCCACCGAGCGCCATTGGTTACGTTTGCTTGCACGCACAGGCTTATCCATTGAAGTTCATTTACTCAAACTGAAACAATGGACACCAAAAACCACATCGCCTCAGCACATGGAACGCTATTACGAAGATTGGGACTCACGTATTGATTTGGATGGCCTCATGATTACAGGCGCTCCACTTGGCAAGTTTGATTACGAACAGGTCGACTACTGGCATGAGTTACGCGATATTTTTGATAATGCCAGCCTCGATTACAATAGTGTTCTGTACTTATGCTGGGCAGCCAATGCCGCGTTTCATCATCATTACGGCATTCCACGGGCACAACGTTCGCACAAACTCAGTGGAGTATATGAACATCGAGTGATGCGCAAGCACCCCATCACAGCCTCGATTCATCGTGACGTCAAATTTCCCCACTCCCGCTACGCCGAAGCACGGCAAAATCAGTTGTACGCGCATCCTGAGTTGCGCGTGCTCGTCGACTCCCGCAAAGCAGGCGCATTTGCAGTAGTCGATCCTGTGCGTAAGCGCCTATTTATTTTAGGACACCCGGAGTACGAGGCCGATACCCTGCATCTCGAGTTTGAACGAGATAAAAGCAACGGCAAAGAACCATTGCCACCTGAATACTATTATGAAAACGATGAGCCCGGTGCTCTGCCCAGCCCAGATTGGCAAGCACATGGTGCGGCCACTCTGAAGAACTGGATCGAGCACTGGGTCGGGTAGTTCTCTAAGCGACTCGCAACGCTCGGTGAGCCGCTGCAAGTGCTTGATCAAGATCCGCAATCAAATCGTCAATATGTTCAATCCCCACCGATAAGCGCACGAGATCTTCAGATACGCCAGCGCGACTGAGCTCCAGTGGCGATAATTGCCGATGAGTCGTCGACGCAGGATGACATGCCAAGGATTTTGCATCCCCAATATTGACGAGGCGCAAGAACAATTGCAGCGCATCAATAAATTGCACCGCGGCTTCTTTGCCTCCTTTAATACCAAAGCTTAGAATTCCCGATCCCTGACCTTGCGTCACTCGTTGGGCGAGTCCATGGTATTTATCATTCGGCAGTCCAGCATATCTCACCCAAGCAATATCTTCGTGTTGTTGCAAGTATTCAGCAACCTTCAGCGCATTGGCACAATGTCGTTCAACTCGAAGTGCCAAGGTTTCTAATCCCTGTAATATATTGAAGGCACTCTGGGCAGAAAGGGCTGCTCCGGTGTTGCGCAGAGGCACCACGCGGCATCGGCCGATAAAGGCGGCTGGACCTAATGCTTCGGTGTACACCACTCCATGATAGGACGGGTCTGGTGTATTCAATTGCGGGAAGCGTTCTGGCTGGGCTGCCCAATCGAACTTGCCGCTGTCTACAATCAAACCGCCCACAGTTGTACCATGACCGCCAATGTACTTAGTTAGGGAATGCACAACAATATCTGCGCCAAGTTCGATCGGACGGCATAACACCGGGGTGGCGACCGTATTATCGACCACCAACGGAATACCCTTGGCGTGCGCTAGATCCGCCAAGCGCGCTATATCGACCACGTTACCTGCTGGGTTACCGATAGATTCGCAGAACAACAGCTTGGTGCGCTCATCAATCAAGGCTGCTAGACCTTCAAAATCATCCGCATCAGCAAAACGTACATCAATTCCCTGCTGGGGCAAGGTATGAGCGAATAGGTTGTAGGTACCGCCATACAGCTGACTAATACTAACAATATTGTCACCAACCCCAGCAACGGTCTGAATTGTGTAATTAATTGCTGCCATGCCTGATGCCAGCGCAAGGCCTGCAATCCCTCCTTCAATGGCGGCAAGGCGTTCCTCAAGCACTGCATTGGTTGGGTTCATGATCCGTGAGTAGATATTTCCTTCCACTTTTAAGTCGAATAAGTCCGCACCGTGTTGGGTGTTATCGAAGGTGAAGGACGTGGTTTGATAAATCGGAACAGCAGCGGCGCGGGTTGTCGCCTCAGACGTGTAGCCATGATGTAACGCAAGTGATTCAAGTCGCATGGGTAAGCCTCCAAATTTGTCGTTCTTAGCACTCGATTAGAATCCTATACGTTTAGACGTCTAAATGTCCATATGTTTTTTTGAAAAAATTGCACCGCAAACGGCTGAATTCGCCAACTTGAATAGTGAGTTTCACCAACAATGCAGATAAACTCGCCACATCCCAGCAAGCAAAAACAGAAATATACTTATTATTCAATACTTTGTTGTTTTTGGCATGGTATTAGCATAATTCTCAATATCTTAATTCTGTTGAGTTCGCTTTTTGACCAGGACCTTTGTTATGAACACGAAAATAGCTTTAATTGTTGGATTTGGTGCCGCCCTCTTGTTAAGTGCTTGCGGTAATTCGTCGGCAACCCATGTACAAACCACTGCAGAAGCCCGCGAGAGGGGAGTTCCTGTAGAAGCCATCACCGTGGAGCGTGGTTTAGTGCGTGCGAGCTTCCAAGCCAGCACAGTGCTTGAAGCTGAGGAAGAAACCGATGTGATTGCCCGGGTTAGCGGCGTGATAGAGCAGATACTGGTTGAAGAAGGGGATTACGTAGAACAAGGTCAAGCCCTTGCTCGCATGGAGTCAGCTCGCTATCAGTATAGCCGTGACCAAATTGCCGCAGAATTAAATGGTGTAAAACAAGAACTGGATCGGATGCAACGACTCGCCACCCAACAGATGGTGAGCCAAGAATCCATCGAGCGCTTACAAACGCGCCATGATAGTTTAACCGCGCAATTGAAAATCGCTGATTTGGATCTCACCGAAACGGTTATTCGCGCTCCAATCAGTGGTCATATCGCCCATCGTTTTGTGAAACAAGGCAATATGATTCAGGCCTATCAGCCCAAAGCACTATTCCATATTGTGAACGACACGACGCTACGTGCCACGCTGAACCTGCCTGAGCAAGCCTTACGCCAGGTTAAAGTCGGTCAAAACGCGGAATTACTTCTGCAAGGGATCGGTGACAACCAAATCCTGCTTGCTGAAGTGGCGCGGATCAGCCCGACCGTAGACTCCAACACCGGAACCTTCCGAGTTGTGCTAAGTATTCCTAATCATGAGCATAAGTACCGTGCTGGTATGTTCTCGCGGGTACTTTTACATTACGCCGAGAAAGAGAATGTTGTGCGCATTCCTCACCAGGCGTTAATCCGAATCGATCAAACTGCTTATGTTTTCGTGGTTGAAAATGAAAAAGCCGTACGCAAAGAAGTACATCCAGGATTGCGTGAAAACGGTTGGATTGAAATTGTCGACGGCATTGATTCTGGCGCTACCTTAGTTGTAACCGGCCAGAACACCCTGCGTGAAGATGCCTTGGTTGAAGTTATCGCACTGTGAGAACTGCCATGAACAACAAAAACAATAAAGGAATTGCCGCGCTCGCGGTGCGTCGCCCGGTGACCATTGTGATGGTCACCCTCGCCATTCTCCTGTTTGGCATGGTAAGCCTTGGCCGATTACCGGTGAATTTGCTTCCTGACTTGAGCTATCCGACCCTGACGGTACGAACCGCCTATATCGGTGCTGCCCCAACAGAGATTGAACAATTAATTAACCGTCCCATAGAAGAATCTTTGGGCACCGTGCGCGGTGTACGGACCATCACATCTTATGCACGCGCAGGTCAATCAGATATCGTCCTTGAGTTTGCCTGGGGCACCAATATGGATATGGCCGGATTGGAGGTTCGCGAGAAACTCGATACAGTCTGGCTTCCAGTAGATATCGAAAAGCCGGTCATTCTACGCTTTAACCCCAATATGGAACCGATTATGCGCTTTGCGCTCAATCGGGAAGAAGCTTTAAGCCCTAGCGAACTGCAGAATATGCGGCGCTACGCAGATGAAGAATTGAAGCGCCAGTTAGAAAGTATTCCAGGGATTGCAGCCGTGCGTGTGGGCGGCGGCCTCGAAGATGAAATTCAGGTCTTGGTCGATGAACATCGTGCCAGTCAACTCAACATAGATGTGCAAACCATTGTGCAACGATTGCGTGCAGAAAACGTGAATCAGGCCAGTGGTCGCATAGAAACCACTACCCTAGAGTTCTTGGTCCGCACGGTTAATCAGTTCCAAAGCCTCGAAGATATCGGTGCGATCTATATCGCAACCCGCAACAACACGCCTATTCAACTGCAAGATATTGCTGAAATTCGTCACGGCTATCGGGACCGCACGTCAATGAGCCGTGTAAATGGCCGCGAGTCTATTGAACTGAATCTGTATCGCGAAGGTGACGCCAATACCGTGCAAGTGGCAGACGAAGTCCGTCGTCGCCTGCCCGCCATTGAACGACAATTACCGCGTGATTTCCAATTACAACTATTGAATGATCAATCGGGCTTTATTCGCAACGCAATCCAAGCGGTGAAACAAAATGCGCTCATTGGCGGCGCCCTCGCCATGTTAGTGATTCTGCTATTCCTGCGTCATATTCGCCCCACGTTAATTATTTCCGTGGCGATTCCGGTGTCTATCGTTGCCACCTTCCTGTTTATGTTCATGGGCAACCTCAGTCTCAACATGATGTCGCTTGGGGGAATTGCCTTGGCGGTAGGATTACTCGTCGATAACGCTATTGTGGTGTTGGAGAATATTTCTCGACGCCGTGAACAAGGGGATTCAATCCCAGACGCCGCCATCCAAGGCACTAAAGAAGTCACCGGCGCAGTAACCGCAGCAACCCTCACCACATTAGCCGTGTTTGTGCCACTCATCTTTGTCAGCGGCATGGCTGGCCAACTCTTTACCGACCAAGCCATTACCGTGAGTGTGGCCTTAGTAGCCTCGCTATTAGTAGCGCTCACCTTGATTCCCATGTTGGCCAGTCGTCAATTTCAAACGGCCCCAGCTAACGCAATTCCAGACCAGAGCCCGGCGCCCCCAACCCGCCGCGGCTTCTGGTACTGGCTTGCGTGGCCTTTCCGCTCCATATTCCGCGCCCTGTTTTACTGGCTGCCGGTACTTGTATTAGGGGCGATGCGGGCCACTGGACGAGCAATCTCTCGTGCGGCGCAATGGGTCAGTTGCCCGCTTTTGCAAGGATTTGAGCGCGGATTAGAGCGCACGTCGACATTCCACGGACGCGTGCTCACTCGCATGCAAATGAAGCCAGGATTATATTTCCTGATCTTTGCGAGCATTACACTCGCCTGCTTTAGTTTGCTTCCACGCATTGGCGCTGAGTTAATTCCACAGATGGAGCAGCGGGAATTTTATGTGGATGTTCAACTTCCTCGCGGCACCCCGATTACCCGCACTGACGGTTTTATGGCGGATTTTGCCCAGCATTTGAGTGCCGACTCTCGCGTAGAGAAAACATACTCTGTAGCTGGTACAGGTAGCTTAATGCAAGTGCAGGCCAATCAAGGCGGTGATTTCTGGGGACGTATCCATGTTGTACTCGTGCAAGGATTGCAACAAAGTGATCGCGATGAAGTGATTCAATTTACCCGAGATTACTTAGCGCGCCAGCCAGACGTTCAAGCTCGGGTGGATTATCCAGAACTGGTGACAGTCGATATGCCGTTAATGATTGAGCTCATTGGCTACGACCTGGATCGACTTCTGATTGCTTCCGAGCATATTGCGAATCAGTTGGAAGCCCATGATAACTTTACCGACGTGCGTAATGGTTTAACAGCCGGACAGCCCGAGTTAGAAATTCAATTCGACCATGCTCGCCTTGCTTGGGCCGGTCTATCTGCTCCCGATGTGGCTCGCTTAGTGAGCACCCACATTGGTGGTCAAGTAGCGACACGCTACAACATGATGGATCGCCAAATTGATATCCGTGTGCGCCTCCCTGATGCCGCGCGTCAGCAGCCAGAACGCTTAGGTGATCTGATTGTTAATCCGGGCGCAGACGTAGAAATCCCACTCTCCGCAGTGGCCAATATCCATCGCGCCATCGGCCCAAGCGAGATTACTCGCCTGGGTCAGCAACGCGTTGCTTTAGTCAGTGCTCGCGCAAGCGGCACCGATGTGCGCCAAGCGCAACAGTACTTGACGCAAATCATCGATAACTCGCAATTCCCACCTGGGGTCAGTGCCCGTATCGGCGGTCAAAGTGAACTTTTAGAAGAAAGCTATTCATCGATGATGTTGGCTTTGGCACTAGCTATCTTCTTAGTGTACTTAGTGATGGCATCGCAATTTGAGAGCTTTGGTCATCCATTGCTGATTATGTTCTCAGTGCCTCTAGCCGTAGCTGGCTCTGTTGTCGGCCTGTGGTTGACCAACACACCGCTGAGCGTAGTCGTATTCATCGGGCTAATCATGCTCTGCGGGATTGTGGTAAACAACGCTATCGTCCTGGTGGATCGTATCAATCAATTGCGCAGCGAAGGTATCGAGAAAATAACTGCCATCCGTACCGCTGCCAATCAACGCTTACGCCCAATTTTGATGACCACACTCACCACAGTACTCGGGCTATTGCCATTAGCCTTAGGCATTGGCGAAGGGGCTGAACTCAGCGCAAGTATGGCCATTGCAGTAATTAGCGGACTCTTGTTCGCCACCGCCCTCACCTTGCTATTTATCCCGCTCGTGTATCAGTTGTTCGACCGTAAGCACTTTGCTGTGGAGGTTGAAAATGCCTAATATCGCCCAAATCAGCGCTCCATTAGCGCGCTTTGCGCTACGCCGGCCGGTTACCGTGTGCATGATATTTCTATCGTTCTTGCTGTTGGGCTTAATCTCTAGCCGGCTCTTGCCATTGGAGAAATTCCCAGGCATTGAAATCCCACAAATAGCCGTGGTTGTGCCCTATCCGGGCGCCACCCCAGCGGAAGTAGAACGCTTGATCACGCGCCCTCTTGAGGAAGCCCTTGCCACCATTGGCGGCCTTAATGAGATACGCTCCGACTCGAGCGACAATCAGGCGCAAATTGTTCTTGATTTCAATTGGAACGATTCGATCTCCGCACGCGGTATTGAGGTACGCGAAGCCATCGATAGTGTGCGGCACACGCTGCCAAGTGATGTTGAACGCGTCTTTGTGTATCAATTTAATACCGACGATATGGCAGTGATGCAGCTACGGATTTCTAGCGATCGTGATCTTTCCATGGCCTATGACTTAATTAATCGAAATCTAAAGCAGCCATTGGAGCGCGTACCTGGGGTATCTCGGGTACAGCTATATGGGGTCGACCAACCGGAGATCATGATCCGTCTTGACCCCGTGGCCATGGCCGCAAGTCAGTTAAGCGCCAGCGATGTGACGCATATTCTAAACCAAGCCAACTTCACTTTGAGTGCTGGCTATGTGGAAAGCACAACGGAGCGCATTCAAGTAAAACCCGTGGGTGAATTCCGGAGCCTGGATGATATTCGGCGGTTACCGGTGACCCGTCACCTCACCTTGGCCGATATTGCGACTATCGGTTACGAACTACCTAAACCACGGGCCGGACGTCACTTCAACCAAACCTATGCTATCGGCATCGATATATTCAAAGACAGCAGCGCCAATCTAGTCGATGTAGCGCGTTTAGCTAGCGCCGTTATTGCGCAAGCCGATGGCAGTCCTGAGTTTGCGGGCATCTATTTGATGACCATGGACAATACCGCAGAGAGTGTAACCACGTCCCTCAACGACTTACTGTCCGCGGGCCTTATTGGCGCCGTGCTGTCGATTATTGTGCTCTATTTGTTTATCCGGGATTGGCGCGCGACACTGATTATCGTTGTCTCTGTCCCTATCGCAATCTTCCTCACCCTTGGTGTCATGTATCTGCTTGGCTACAGCTTAAATATTCTGTCTATGATGGGATTAATGCTCGCAGTCGGGATGCTGATCGATAACGCTGTGGTGGTCTCTGAGAGCATTAAACACGAACAGCAAGAAGCCATTGAGCGCGGCGAAACACCCGATAGCCGTACCATTGAGCTAGGTACTAGCCGAGTGTCCTTAGCGATTATCGCCGGTACCCTTACCACTGCCATTGTGTTCTTACCGAATATCTTTGGTGAGAAGCAAGAAATCACTATATTTCTTGAGCATGTAGCCGTGGCCATCTGTATTTCGCTACTCACATCATTGCTGATTGCCCAAACCTTGATTCCCTTATTGATGAGTAAACTCACTGCGAAAGCGAACCCCCAAGGCAGTCAGCCCGGGCGTATCAAGCGAGCTTACCTGCGCTCATTGCGTTGGAGTCACCGTCATCCTCGTTGGACCACATTAATTATGTTGGTGATCGTAGCGAGTACGGCATTGCCATTTAGCCAAGTCAGTGGAGATCAAACCGAAACTGCATTTAACGACCGTTTGTTTCTCAATTACTTTGTCACGGGACAGTACACGTTAGAGCAAGTGGAGCGTGATGTGACCGCGATGGAGAACTACCTCTACGCCAACAAAGACACGTTTGAACTTGAGCATGTGTATAGCTACTACACACCGGGTTATGCCATTTCTATTCTAATGTTAAAAGAAGATCGGAGCTTATCGGTGACTGAAATTCAACGCCGTATCCGCGCCGATATGCCGCCGTTAGCACGTTCTCGGCCTGTGTTTGGCTTCCGTGGAGGTAATTCCGGCGGCGTCCAACTCACCTTACAAGGGCGCTCCACGGCAGAACTTGAGCAAGTGGCTGAACAACTCATCCCCATGCTTGAACGTATTGATGGCTTAGCCGATGTTCAGACCGCGTCGCGACAGGCACTCGATGAAATGCGCGTCACTATCGACCGAACTCAAGCGGAGCGCTTTGGATTATCGAGCCAAGCAGTTGCCGAACAAATTAGCGTTGCCCTGCGCGGACGCAACTTACGATCGTTCCGGCACCACCCCGAAGGGGATATGCGTATCCAGCTCACCTTCCCCGACAGCGTTCAGCAAAATTACAGGGAATTTGAAACCATGATTATTGGTCAGCACAATGGCCAATGGGTCACGCTGAACCAAGTTGCCACGATTGAACGCATTCCACAGTTGGGAACCATTCGTCGTGTCGACCGACAAACTGCTGTACGTATTACTGCAAACCTCGAAGAGCTCAGCATGAGTGATGCACGTACCCAATTGTCAGCACTGTTGAATGCAATTGAGCTACCAGCCGGAGTTCAGTGGTCACTCGATGGTGGCTTCCGTACTCAACAACAGCAAAACCAACTTATGCTAGTCAATATGCTCCTTGCTATCGCACTGGTGTATATGGTCATGGCTGCCTTGTTCGAATCATTACTCTTGCCCTCCGCCGTCATTGGCTCCTTACTTATGGCGATTTGCGGCGCATTCTGGGGATTAATGTTTACCGGGACCAACCTGGACATCATGGCACTCATTGGATTGCTGATTCTGATGGGCATTGTGGTGAACAACGGAATTGTTCTGGTCGATGCCGTTAATCAGCAGCGCGATGCGGGCATGGAGCTGGAGCAGGCGCTCCTTGAAGCTTCGTCACGGCGAGTACGACCAATCTTGATGACCGTAGCCACCACCGTGCTAGGTATGCTGCCATTGGCGTTAGGGAGCAACCAAATCGGCGGCGACGGCCCTCCCTATGCGCCTATGGCGATCACCATTATCAGTGGTTTGATTGTATCAACGGTCACAAGCCTCTACTTCGTGCCCCACGCCTACAGCCGCTTACTCGCATGGCGCGCTTATTGGGCCGGTGTATGGCAACATGCCCGTTATCCATTGCAACGCAAAGCGCTGTAATGGCCAACGCGGTACGTTGGGTACGGTGGTCCAGAGGGAGAGATTGGCTGCGTGAGGGTGTCTGCCGCAGGGATGCGGCAGCCAAGCCTATAGGGATATATTTACGGCGTCCCTCGCGAGGCCAACTCTGCCTCTGGGCCTCTAGCGGTACGTTGGGTACGATTGAGGTAAATCTGGCGCGGTGATGGGATAAGTCGCGTGGGGGTGTGCGCGGCAGGGATGCCGCGCCCAAGCCTGCACGGATGCATTTACGGCGTCCCCCACGGGGCTTTCCCACCGCCCCGCCTCAATACGGCCTCGGGCCCGATTATACCTCTGGGCCTTTTCCCTCCAACTTTTCCTCCGTATACTGCGTTCTTTGCCCAGCCTTACCCTGGAGAGCCGGTTAGTATGCTTATTTTGTGTGTAATTACCCTCGTATGGGCCTTTAGTTTCTCTCTGATTGGCGTATACCTCGCACCCGATGTCGATGCTTATATCGCAGTGTTTATTCGCATGGTGTTGGCTGCCGCCCTACTCCTGCCATTTTTACGTCTCGGGGCAATGAGCGCCCGTAAACAGTGGCAGCTCATGGGAATTGGGGCGATACAAATTGGCATGATGTATTTGCTCTTGTACCATGCGTTCTTGCACATTAGCGTGGCTGAAGTACTGTTATTCACGATTTTCACCCCCCTCTACATTACCTTGCTCGACGAACAGCTCCTCAATCGCAAAGCGCTGCCGCTCATCTGGTGGATTGCCGCTTTGTTATCGGTGATTGGTGCAGGGCTTATACGCTATCAAGGAGTGTCTAGCGGTTTCTGGACCGGATTTCTACTGATTCAGGGTGCCAACCTGTGTTTCGCCTTTGGCCAAGTGGCATACAAGCGCCTGGCCCTCGGCCCCGCTCGTGCACAATTGCAGCAATATGCCCTCTTTTTTATTGGTGCCTGTATCGTCAGTGGTGTAGGCATGGTGTTATTCGCCGATTTTAATCGTATGCCTAGCACCTCCACCCATTGGGCAATTCTAATTTGGTTAGGCCTTGGCGCTTCTGGAGTTGGTTATATGCTGTGGAGCATCGCCAGTAAAATGGTTAATATTGCCCAACTTGCCACCATGAATAATGCACTCATCCCCGCAGGGCTTGTGGTCAATTTTCTTTTGTGGGGCCAAGATGTTAACTGGCCGAATCTATTCTTTGGCGGCGTGATCATCCTCCTCGCGGTATGGCTGGCATCGCGTTTTCAGCGAACACCATAACGCCGCTGAATTTGCAGGGCGCCCGTATCTCCTGTATGCTGCGCCCTCTTTTCTCCTCTGAGTATCTGCTAGTTCATGACATTTGCCGACCTTGGCCTTCGCGCCGAAATACTTGATGCCATCGCCCACACGGGTTACACCCAACCAACTCCAATTCAAGAAGCCGCTATACCTGCCGTACTTAACGGAAAGGATGTGATGGCTGCGGCGCAAACCGGAACCGGAAAAACCGCTGGGTTTACCTTGCCGATTCTTGAGCGAATTGCAGATGGCGTGCGAGCGCAGCCGAATGAAGCCAGAGTTCTCATTCTAACGCCAACCCGCGAATTAGCCGCACAAGTGGCCGCCAGCGTCGCAACCTACAGCCGTAAGATGAACCTATCACACGCTGTCGTATTTGGTGGTGTCAAGATCAATCCGCAAATGATGCAGTTACGCAAAGGTGTCGATATATTGGTGGCAACGCCAGGTCGCTTACTCGACTTACATCAACAAAACGCAGTACGCTTTCCGAAACTTGAGATTCTCGTTCTCGACGAAGCGGACCGTATGCTCGATATGGGCTTTATCCACGACATTAAGCGTATCTTTAAGCTGCTTCCTCCGAAGCGCCAGAACTTACTGTTCTCTGCCACATTTTCTGCCCCGATTCGTGCTCTTGCGCAGGGCCTTGTAGTCAACCCTGTGGAAATTGCAGTCGCCCCCGCAAATGCCACCGCGGATCGCGTTGAGCAGCATGTATACCCAGTGCTGAAAGAAGATAAGCCAGCCATGCTAGCGGCCTTGATTCGTGCCCACGACATTCCACAAACCTTGGTGTTCTCGCGTACCAAACATGGTGCCAATCGCCTCGTGAAACAATTAGACAAGGCTGGTTTTTTAGCCGCAGCCATTCACGGGAACAAAAGTCAGGGTGCACGAACCAAAGCATTAGATGACTTCAAAGCAGGTCGCGTACAGATATTAGTGGCCACAGACATTGCCGCACGGGGATTAGATATTAATCAACTGCCCTTAGTACTCAATTACGATTTACCACAAGTACCAGAAGATTATGTGCATCGTATTGGTCGTACTGCCCGTGCTGGTGCCAGTGGTTTGGCGATTTCCTTAGTCACCGATGAAGATGTAAAGCAAATCAAAGCCATTGAACGACTCATTCAACAAACCATTGTTGAAAAGACACTTCCTAACTTTGCTAAGGTATCGCTTCCGGCCCGAAGTGCGCCTGCACCTGCAAAGCCAAAACGTCCTAAAAAGCCCAAGCCACGCCCTTATAATTAAAGGCTTTTTACTGCCATATTAGGTTGCTCGCGCCCTCCGAGTCAGGATACTCTGGTGACATATCAGAATCTTGATTGCACAGGGAGTCTTCATGACGGGCGCGAGTCAACCAGCAACATCCCTTTCAGGCTATGACGTAATCGGAGACGTCCACGGCCACGCTGATAAATTAATTGCCCTGTTAGAGGCGCTGGGCTACCAACTTGATCAAAATGGCACGTATCGGCATCCCGAACGGATAGCTGTGTTTGTCGGTGACCTTATCGATAATGGCCGAGAAAATCGCAAGGTAATGGCCATAGTGCGAGCGATGCAAGATGCAGGCAGCGCCCATGTGATTATGGGGAACCACGAACTCAATGCAGTTGGCTATGCGATGCCGCGCCCGGATGGCGATGGCTATTTGCGGGAACATTCCGATGAGAATCGTGCCCACCATATTGAGTTTCTTGAAGAGTTGCCGGATCCCGACGAGCGACAATATTGGCTCGACTGGTTTAAGACCTTACCTCTATTTCTTGATTTAGGCCCTTTTCGAGTCGTGCATGCATGCTGGCATGAGCCCTCATTACGCGTGCTCGCCCCTTACTTGAATCCCGACAACAGTTTGCAAGAACACGCATGGGTTCCCGCGTTCACCGAATCTGATCCCCTCTTTTGCGCTACGGAAACTGTGCTCAAGGGTGTGGAAGTAAACCTTCCGCCAGGTACCTCGTTTTTTGATCACAAAGACAAAGAGCGTTATCAAGTGCGGATCTCTTGGTGGGAATCAAACCCGTCATCGTTGGCCGAGATTGCCCACATCCCGAATCCTAGAAAGAATGCAGAAGCATTAAAGGCACTTGCAGATCTAAGCGCCGATGCCCAAGTACTCCGAGAATTCGCCTATCAAGGCGATAAACCCGTGTTTTTTGGGCATTACTGGCTCAGCGGTACACCTCAAGTGCAATCTCCCTACTGTGCCTGCGTAGATTACTCAGCCGGTCGCAATGGCCCCCTGACCGCTTATCGTTGGCAAGGTGAACAAACTCTTAAGGATGATCACTTTCTCGCCGTGTTTCCTTAATCTCACGGCCAAGACCATCTCGCCAGATATTGAAATGTTCACGTTGTTCTCGATCCATGAGAGCCAACACCCCATGTAACTGCGCCATATAGTGCTCACGTAAGCCTTGATAAATACGCTCTTCTTCGTGAGCCAGAGCGTCGAGAATGGCCCGGCGCATATTATCTCGATGCAGGCGTTCGTCTACTTCCACCATAGTGTAATCCACGGCGAGCCAAGAGCCTGTAACTAACACCGGTACACAGAGCCATGCCATCGGACCGCAAAACCCACCGGCGGATGCCCCACCGCCTGCCGCTGCCGCTCGCGCACCTGCGCGGGTGAACAGTCCTGCAAAGGCACGGCGGACACCTGTACGCGATGCCGCACGGGTACCGGCTCCCGCCGCTAGCCGCCATGCCAAAGCGCCGCCCACTGCTCCAGTCCCGACCCAAGACTGATGCAGTTGTTCACGTACAGGCGCTAAACTAATCGCCTCTAACTCGCAGCGCACTTGCGTCTGTGCCTGCTGCAACCAACGTTCTTGTTGAGTGACGACACCGCGCAACGCTGTCGCGACTTCCGCATCCACTTGCGCATTTAGAGCCAACAATGCGGGTTCGAGCATGCTAGCGAGCTCTTGCTCCAAGCGCTCACCCAACTTCTCTGAGAATGCTTGCTCGCTCACACTCGCTGCGGCCAATAATGCGATTTGCTGATATTGCCCGCGAATGCTGTAATTCCAGTCTAGAAAACGATCAACCGCTGGCTCTGCATGCACAAATGCCTGTTGCAAGCCTACACGAAGTCGCCGCTCAAGAGCTTGTTCAAGGGTCACCGAGTATTGCTGCAAACGTGCATCCGACGCCTCTGCCAAACGATCTAAATCGGTGTCTAGGCGATCGCGCGTGCATGGATCCTGAGCAATAACAGGAGTCGCCTGAGCCGATTCATTCTGTGGGCGTTCCCACCAAGACGAACGTTCAGCGACATAGAGCGCCCCAGTAATCAGCAGTGCAGGCAAGAGCAAGCCAATAATAAAGCCTAATTTTAGTCGCGCTAGGGCTCCAGCAACGCCTGTTTCCCCAGCTTCGTTACCTTGCGCACGCCGCAACAAAACTGACAGTCCTAGGATTAGCGTAAAAACCAGTCCGATCTGAATGCCGTTGAGAATAAGGAACGTGAGCCAAATGCCCAAGAGTGCGCCTACACTGAGCCCAGTAGGTAATGAACTAGCAAGTTGCAAGCTATGCCATAAGGCGGCGTAAATCACATCTAAAGCAGCGACCAAATAACCTAACCAGACTACGCTCGTTTCAGGTTTTGCCTGCCAATGCTGCAGCGTTAACTCTGCCAAATTGAGATGGCGCGTATCCGGAACCTCAAGGAAAAACACTTGGAGCAGAGATAACAAGGTCGCGATGAGTAAAACAGTGGCCCACAAAGACGCCCGGGTAACCAAGATTCGTTGATAGCGGGCATCAAGTTCCCGCCCGATATGTGAGCGTAAAGCGAAGAATAGCGCTATAAATATAGGCACACCTAGCGTCAACGCTGCCCACTCAAATACGGTTAACCGCAACGTCAACACAAAAACGCTCAAGGCAATCCCCCAGCCCACCAATGCATGGATAAACTGGGTAATGAAACCATCCCACAAGAAGCGTTTCGTGCGGCTCTGAGCGCTAAATACGTAAGCCAATAACGCGTGTCGCCGCAATAACCGAATTTCATTCACATACGCATATGCGCATACTGCAAACAGCAACAAAATCAGTACCAGGGCAAGCTCGTTGATGTACACGAAAGCTTCACCGATGCTGAGCATCAGCAATAGGCAAAGCAGGCCGCCTATGGCGATCCCTTGATAAACAACTCGCATCAACTTCTGCATCGGCAGACCTTAACGTGTTCACGCGTTACTGCGCATTCATAGGAGTGAGCATGCCATGCTTTAGTTCACGGGGCACGGCGTGAAAACCTTTCGAGAATACCTTAGATTATACGTATCTCTGAAAACCAACGCTGAAAACGGACGTAACGGAAAGCAAAAACAACGTAAATTTCTTGTCAGATGAAATAGCTTGTTACAAATTTTTAACGCACACTAGAGTGCAATATCGTAGAATGCGCTGCGATTAATTTCTGGAGCTTGTCATGGACTTACTAAAAAAGATATTTGGTCGGATTGGAATCATCCTCTCCGCTATTCGCCGTTATACGGCCCACCTGCTCACTATTATTGTGGTGGTGTTGGTCCTTACTGCCATTTTCTCTTCAAGCGATAAAGTGAAAGTGCCTGATGGTGGCCTTTTGGTGCTCGCACCGACCGGTATTCTGGTCGATGAGGCAGTAAGCACAAATCCATTAGATTCGCTTCCAGATACCTTGTTTTTTGGAGCTCCTCCAACGCAACAGCCCGTGCATGAACTTGAGAGAGCATTGCAACATGCAGCAACAGATGATCGCATCCATGGGGTCTATCTCGATCTGCGTAATTTTGGTGGTGGTGGTGTTAGCAAACTGATTCGCGTCGCCGATGCCATCAATGAATTCAAAGCCTCTGGTAAGCCCGTGTACGCTTATTCAGACTACTTTATGCAAGGCCCCTACTTACTTGCCAGTCAGGCCTCTGAGGTTTACCTCAATCCATTAGGCGTAGTTGATGCGACAGGCCTAGAAAGCCTGCGTCCATACTACAAAGGCTTACTGGATAAATTAAACATCAACATTCACGTGTTTCGCGTCGGTGATTTCAAGTCGGCTGTTGAGCCCTACATGCTCGAAGGTATGTCAGACGAGGCACGGGAAAATTTATCCAACTGGTTAGGTGTGCTTTGGGACGAATACCTGGACACAGTGCAACGTCAGCGCCCGCTAGATCCCCGAGTCGCTTCAGGTAAAGAACAAGATTTCATGGCGATTTTCGAAGAAAGCGGACAAAACTTAGCAGAACTCGCCGTGAACGGTGGGTATGTGGATGGCTTGAAACATCGCCATGAAATGACCCAGTACCTCATTGATCGTGTAGGGATAGATAACGACACCAATAGCTTTCGTTCAATTCGCCACAAAGATTACTTATCCACGTTGCCGATGGCCGAGCAGAATCGCAACTTCCCAAGTTTAACTGCGTCATCGCAAGTGGCTGTTATTCAGGCGTCTGGCGTGATTGTCGACGGCCGCGGAGGCGCCAATGAAATAGGCGGTGATCGACTTGCCAGTGAACTTCGTGACGCACGTCACAACGACAAAGTAAAAGCTGTTGTGCTCCGTATTGATAGCCCCGGTGGTAGCGCCTTCGCTTCCGAAGTGATTCGCCAGGAGGTTTTACTATTACGGGAGGCCGGGAAACCTGTGATTGCGTCCATGAGTTCTGTCGCTGCTTCAGGTGGTTATTGGATTGCTGCAGGTGCCGATCAGATCATCGCTGAACCAACCACGATTACTGGTTCCATTGGCGTATTTGGCATGTTACCTATTGTTGATGAAGCCTTAGCGGATATCGGTATCAATTACGACGGTGTGAAAACAACCGAGATGCCGTTTATGACCATTACCAAACCACTGACTCCAGCATTTAAGTCAATGATGCAGTCCGGCGTTGATAAAATATATGCAGAGTTTTTAGCGCTAGTCGCCGAAACACGCAATATGACTATCGATGAAGTACACGAAGTAGCACAAGGTCAAGTATGGTCGGGAACACAAGCACTCACGTTAGGTTTAGTAGACGAGCTGGCTAGCATTGAAACGGCGATCGAGCGTGCAGCAGAACAAGCTGGGTTAGACACCTACGCGGTTTTATGGCCGGAAAAGGAAATGTCATTCCGAGACCGCATTATCCAGCAGCTATTCAATAGTCGAGGGCCTTCTGCGAGTGAGTTCGATGCATTGGTGCACGAGGCTATGTCATCGTGGTCATTATTTAGCGAATTTAATGACCCTCGCGGAATCTATCTCCGGTGTACGGAGTGCACGACCCGTTAATGTTACCTCTAGAGTGAGCGATTCATTCGAGTCGCTCACTCGAATTGGTTATTTTTTGCCCTAACCAAACTCAGGATATCCATAAATCGATTTCATGCGAATTTTTCCCAATTCAGTATTGCGTCTAGGTATAATTAGCGCATCCCAAGGGATTGAGGGGAAACAGAGCTCTGGTTCAAGTTAGTATTATTTATTAACGCTCGCTGCAAGAGAGGCGCGAGCAAGGAGTGAGCCATGAATGAAGAAATCCGCAAAAACCTATTAGCCAATGTCATTGTGCCCGGCGTATTGTCAGTGGTGGGAGTGATTGCCGGCGCTGCTTATCTGTACGCCTTTGTACTCTAAAGTGATAGCAGTTGACCGCAAAACCGGAAAGGCCTCAGTGTGATTCCCAACCCACATTGAGGCCTTTTTATCTTCCTGCGACCCACAATGCCGTCGCATCACGTTAGCAAAAGGGCACTACCCTGCCGAGCACCGTTGCGTGGCTCGCTTTTCAGCGAACATTGCTTGATCGGCTTGCTCCCATGCATGTTGTAATCCTTTTACTTCCGACTCCCGCTTAGCCACACCGACAGAAGCGGCGATACCTGCGTTGCACAATTGACGTCGTACCCGCTGCCCAAACTGTTCTAACCCCACCGCATCCGTCTCAACCGCGATAATGCCAAACTCATCGCCACCAATGCGAGCAACAATGTCTGTCTTCCGACTCACCTCTTGCAAGCATTGTGCGGTACGTTTGAGTAGCTTGTCTCCGGCGGGGTGACCGTGTGTATCGTTGGTTTCCTTCAGGCGATCGAGATCCACAACGACCACGCCGGCACCGTGACCGAAGCGACGACACCGGTTCTCTTCACGCTCAAGCATGGTATCCCAGGCGTTGCGATTAAAGATGCCAGTCATAAGATCGGTCTGGGCTTGAAATTCTAAACGTTCTTGCGCCCGCTGTTGTTTTTCCAAGGCAAGTTCAAACTGCAGCACTGAACTGAGCAAACGCCCCATAAGTGCTAGCAAATCGGTGTCCTTCGCCAAATCTGGATGCTTTGGTTGCGCATCAACCGCGCATAGTGTCCCAAAAACAGTGCCGTCTTCTTGGGTTAACGGAATGCCTAAATAAGCACGGATAGGAATTAATTGATTTATCTTCGCTTCCGCGTAGGCCGGCACTTGCTGAGCGTCTGGTGCAATCTGAGGGCCTTCTCCTCGTACCATTTTGGCGCAATACGAATCTGCCCAACACATCACGCGTCCGACGTCGATCCCATAGCCACTATCTTCCGCATGCAGTACGATCCAATTATCGCCCTCGACACGGGTAACCATCCACAATGCGAAATCAAAACGAGTTTGCAGAAATGTAAGTACATCGCGCGCAGCTACGCTAAATCCCTGCCCTTGTTTAATCGACTCATGTAATTCCATCCGAGCGCCCTCATCTCTCCACGCAACTATTTGTGCGTACACGTTATACGTGAAAACTAGACAAAAGGTTCACATATAAAAAACGCGAGCTATCCAAGGATATCTCGCGTTCTGGTAAAACTCGGTACAAGGAGATTTGCTTTAGATCACTTCTACCGCCAGCGCTACTGCTTCGCCACCACCAATACAAAGTGACGTCATCCCCTTACTCAGATTCCGCTGCTTCAGAGCGTGGATAAGCGTAACCAACAAACGCGCTCCAGAAGCGCCAATGGGGTGCCCTAATGCACAGGCGCCGCCGTGAACGTTTACTTTCGCTGGATCTAAATTCATATCTTTCAGGGCAATCATGGTCACCATGGCAAAGGCTTCGTTGATTTCCCACAAATCAACGTCATCTTTGCTCCATCCCGCTTTTTCAAGCGCCTTATTCATGGCACCCACTGGCGCCATAGTAAATTCAGATGGCTTTTGCGAATGGGTGGCATGCGCTGTAATGCGTGCTAGTGGCTGTAAGCCCCGAGCTTTAGCATCACTTTCTCGCATCAACACAAGGGCAGCAGCGCCATCAGAAATAGAGCTTGAATTCGCCGCCGTGACAGTACCATCTTTGGCAAAAGCAGGACGCAGTGACGGAATTTTGTCAATACGCGCCTTTCCAGGTTGCTCATCAATACTTACCGTCACCTCACCCTTGCGGTCGCTGTAACTTACTGGAGCAATTTCTTTCTCAAACCACCCCTGGGCGATAGCGTCCTGCGCCCGCTCTAATGAACGAATAGCAAAAGCATCCATATCCTCACGGGTAAATCCGTACTGATCTGCAGTATCTTGCGCATAACACCCCATGGCCTTGCCTTCGTAGGCATCTTGTAACCCATCAAACATCATATGATCAATCACTTGACCATGGCCCATGCGGTAACCCGAACGGGCTTTATCCAGCAGGTAAGGTGCATTCGACATGCTCTCCATCCCCCCGGCTACAACGATCGCTGCCGAACCGGCTGTAATGAGATCATGACCAAACATCACGGTTTTTAAACCGGAGCCACACACTTTGTTTATGGTCGTAGCACCCGTGCTTAATGGTAAGCCGGCAGCGAGCATTGCTTGCCGCGCAGGGGCTTGTTTAAGACCCGCGGGTAATACACACCCCATAATGACTTCGCTTACGTCATCACCTTGAATTCCAGCCGCAGCGACGGCCGCTTTAATGGCGGTGGCGCCTAAATCTGGGGCACTCACTGCGCTTAGTTCGCCCATAAAGCCGCCCATCGGCGTACGTGCAGCACTGACAATTACAATTGCATCAGAACTCATTGGTTAGGTCTCCAGCTAGGTCAATTTGTCGTTTCAATAACGAGAGTCTGTATCTATGTGGCGCTATTGTGAAGAATTACGCCTCTGATCGCGAATTTACACACGACAGAGTCGCATTGCTGCCCGTAAATGAAGGCTTCCACCTGAGCCATTGATAGGCAGCTCAATTCTTAACACGCACTTTACGTTAACGTAAACTTCGTGTTAGCTTACCTTGTAACCATAAGGCATGGCAAGGGTGCGAAAATCATGAGCGAAGAATTTGCAATGAGCCCAGAGCGGGTTCGTCGAACTCAAGATACCTTCAGTATCGGTGACCTATCTCGTGAGTTTGATATCACAACGAGAAGTATTCGGTTTTACGAAGACCAAGGCCTCATTATTCCTGAGCGACGTGGCCAAACCCGTATCTACAAACAAAAAGATCGGGTGCGACTCAAGCTCATTCTACGAGGTAAACGATTAGGCTTTACCCTTGCGGAAACCAAGACCCTCTTTGATATGTATGAGCGGGATGGTAGTAGCGTAAACCAACTGCAAACCATGCTCGCCTTGATTGAAGATAAAAAAGCCGCCCTCCGCCAACAATTAGAAGATATTAAAGTGGTATTGCACGAACTTAGTGCCGTTGAGTCGGGTTGCCGCACCGAGCTCGCCACAAAAACAGCTAACAGCGCGAATTAATTTTCAGGAGTAATTATGTTTAGTACGTACAAGACTTTTAATTTTGATTTGGGCGAGACCGCCGATATGCTGCGGGACCACGTGAATGCTTTTGCCCGTGACGAAATTGCTCCGCGCGCCGCTGAAATTGATGAGAAAAATGAGTTTCCTGCCGATTTATGGCAAAAATTTGGTGATATGGGCCTCCTTGGCATCACAGTGCCAGAAGAGTTCGGTGGTGCCGGTATGGGCTACCTCGAGCATGTCATCGCCATGGAAGAAATTAGCCGCGCCTCTGCATCTGTTGGTTTAAGTTACGGTGCCCACTCCAATTTGTGTGTAAACCAAATTAAGATCAATGGCTCCACTGAGCAAAAACACAAGTATCTCCCTAAGCTGATTAGCGGTGAACATGTAGGTGCTCTTGCCATGAGTGAGCCCAATGCTGGTTCCGATGTAGTCAGCATGAAACTCACCGCTAAGAAAGACGGTGATCATTACATTCTGAACGGCAATAAAATGTGGATTACCAATGGGCCTGACGCGCATGTATTGGTGGTTTACGCAAAAACCGATCCCAGTGCTGGCTCAAAAGGAATCACCGCTTTTATTATTGAAAAAGATATGCCTGGTTTTAGCACAGCGCAAAAGCTCGATAAACTTGGGATGCGCGGTTCCAACACCTGTGAGCTCGTATTCGAAGACTGCCGCGTTCCTGCTGAAAACATCCTCGGTGAGCTCAATGAAGGTGTAAAGGTACTGATGAGTGGCCTCGATTACGAGCGCGCGGTATTGGCGGCCGGTCCGATAGGAATTATGCAAGCCTGTATGGATGTTGTGGTGCCTTATATCCACGAGCGTGAGCAATTCGGAAAAGCCATTGGTGAATTCCAATTAGTACAGGGCAAGATTGCCGATATGTACACCCAAATGAATGCAGCCCGCGCCTATGTTTATGCGGTAGCTAAAGCCTGTGACCGGGGTGAAACTACCCGTAAAGATGCCGCCGGAGCCATTCTTTATGCAGCAGAGCTGGCCACCAAGCTCGCTCTTGATGCAATCCAGTTATTAGGCGGAAACGGCTATATCAATGAATACCCCACCGGACGCTTACTGCGAGATGCTAAGCTATACGAAATCGGTGCTGGTACATCAGAGATTCGGCGGATGCTGATCGGTCGCGAAATTTTTGCGGAATCAAAATAAACGGTTAATGCAAAAGGAGCCTCGTTGTGGCAATCCTCTCCAGTAAAATAAACACCCGCGATGAGGGCTTTCTCGCCAATGAGAAAGCCATGCAAGACGTTCTCGCTGATCTCCGCGAGAAGGCTGAACAGATTAAACAAGGTGGTGGTAAAAGCTACCAGGAACGCCATGTGTCGCGGGGCAAACTGTTGGCCCGGGATCGGATCCAACGATTGCTCGACCCAGGCAGCCCTTTCCTTGAAATCGGCCAGTTCGCCGCCTGGGATGTATACGACGACTACGTGCCAGCGGCTGGCATCGTCGCCGGTATTGGCCGCGTAAGCGGTGTTGAGTGCATGATTGTGGCAAACGATGCCACAGTAAAAGGCGGCACTTATTATCCCATTACCGTGAAAAAACACTTACGCGCCCAAGAAATTGCAGAACGCTGCCATCTCCCGTGTATCTATCTTGTGGATTCCGGCGGAGCCAACTTGCCGCGGCAAGACGAAGTATTCCCGGATCGGGACCATTTTGGCCGGATTTTCTTTAACCAAGCCAATATGTCATCGAAAGGTATTCCACAAATAGCCGTAGTGATGGGCTTGTGTACGGCGGGCGGAGCCTATGTACCGGCGATGGCGGATGAATCCATTATCGTTAAAGAACAGGGAACCATATTCTTGGCAGGTCCACCTTTGGTGAAAGCGGCCACTGGCGAGGAAGTCAGTGCTGAAGAACTTGGTGGCGCCGATGTACATACCCGCATTTCCGGGGTTGCGGATCATTTCGCGGTAAACGATGAACATGCCTTAGATCTTGCGCGCCGTTCCGTGGCGCGACTCAATCGCCCACAGAAAGCAGCGCTGGATATCGCCGAAGTAAAACCACCCCGCTATGCCCCAGAAGAGATCTACGGCATTGTCGGAACAGATCTGCGTAAGCCTTATGATGTGCGTGAAGTGATCGCGCGTATCGTTGATGACTCTGATTTTGATGAATTCAAACAAAACTACGGCAATACCCTAGTGACAGGTTTTGCCCGTATTCATGGTTACCTTGTGGGCATTATTGCCAACAATGGCATTCTCTTCTCTGAATCTGCGCAAAAAGGAGCTCACTTTATTGAGCTCTGTGCTCAGCGCAAAATTCCACTGGTATTCTTGCAAAACATCACCGGATTTATGGTGGGTAAAAAATACGAGGCTGAAGGGATCGCCAAACACGGTGCCAAAATGGTTACTGCCGTAAGTTGCGCGCAAGTTCCGAAGTTCACCGTATTAATTGGCGGCAGCTATGGCGCAGGCAACTACGGTATGTGCGGTCGCGCTTACGATCCAACGCTCATGTTTATGTGGCCCAACGCCCGTATTTCTGTGATGGGTGGCGAGCAAGCCGCAGGCGTCATGGCGCAAGTCACTCGCGATGGGAAAGAACGTAAAGGTGAACGCTGGTCTGCAGAAGACGAAAACGCCTTTAAGCAACCGATTATTGACACTTACGAGCATCAAGGACACCCCTACTATGCCTCTGGGCGTTTGTGGGATGACGGTATTATCGATCCTGCCCAAACACGCACGGTTCTTGGTTTGAGTATTAGCGCCGCGCTGAATGCACCGATTGCCGACACACGCTTTGGCGTGTTCCGCATGTAAAGGAGCCGATCATGTCGAGTTACGTAGATTTTTCCATTGATGAGCGCGGTATTGCTTGGCTCACCATGAATCGTCCCGACGTACATAATGCGTTTGACGATCACATGATTGCGCAGCTGCGTGCTGCCTTAAAGCAAGCCAGCGATTCACAAGAAGCGCGTGTACTGGTGTTACAGGCCAATGGTAAGAACTTTTCAGCAGGCGCAGACTTAAATTGGATGCGCTCCATGGCTGAGAAGAATTTCGACGAGAACGTTACAGACGCCGGTGAGCTGGGCGCGTTAATGTGGGAACTGGACCATCTTCGACTTCCCACCATTGCCCTCGTCAATGGTGCCGCATTTGGTGGTGCTGTTGGTTTAGTGGCCTGCTGTGATATGGCTATCGCAACTGCCCGATCAAGTTTCTGTCTCTCGGAAGTAAAAATCGGCTTAATTCCAGCGGTGATCAGCCCCTACGTGGTAAGAGCATTAGGGGAACCTGCAGCGCGCCGTTATATGCTCACTGCCGAACGCTTTAGTGCGCACACGGCCCTGCAGCATGGTTTACTAGATCACGTGTTAAGCGATGACGACCTCGAGTTACAGAGTGCTGCAGAGCCGCTCATCACAGCGCTATTGAACAACGGTCCCGCCGCGCTAGAGGCCTGTAAATCGCTTATTGCTTACGTGAGCCAACACCCCCTCGATGCTGATATGGTAAAAGAAACTGCGCGCCGCATTGCCCAAATTCGAGTGTCCGACGAAGGACAAGAGGGCTTATCTGCATTTTTAGAGAAGCGACAGCCAGCTTGGCAATCCAAACAACCACACGGAAAACAATAAGATGAGCACAGTGACGCCAATTTCAAAAATCTTAATTGCCAACCGCGGTGAAATTGCCTGCCGGGTCATTCGTACAGCACGTGAAATGGGCATTAAAACCGTTGCTGTCTATTCAGATGCGGATCGCAATGCGCAGCATGTGATTCAAGCCGACGAAGCCGTATACATTGGTGGCAGCCCCAGCAGCGAATCATACTTGCGCGCTGATCGTATTATCGCAGCAGCACAATCTACGGGTGCCCAAGCAGTGCATCCAGGCTATGGTTTTCTCTCTGAGAATGAAGATTTTGCCAGTGCTCTCACCGATGCCGGCTTGATCTTTATCGGCCCACCCGTTGCTGCTATTGCAGCCATGGGATCAAAAAGTGCGGCGAAGAAAATCATGCAGGAAGCCGGTGTGCCCTTGGTTCCTGGTTATCATGGGGATGACCAAAGCGATGATCTACTCGCTGCTGAATCAGAGAAAATCGGCTACCCGGTACTTCTAAAGGCCGCCTATGGCGGTGGTGGTAAAGGCATGCGCGTGGTTGAAAGCGCAAGCGAGTTTAGCGAAGCTCTTGCCTCCGCTCGGCGCGAAGCCAAAGCCAGCTTTGGTAACGACAAAATGCTGGTAGAGAAATTCATCACCCAACCACGGCACGTGGAAATTCAAGTTTTTTGTGATCAGCACGGCAATGCGCTCTACTTAGCTGAGCGTGATTGCTCGGTGCAGCGCCGTCACCAAAAGGTTATTGAAGAAGCCCCAGCCCCTGGGCTCACTCCAGGGCTGCGCAAAGCCATGGGCGAAGCCGCCGTGCGGGCAGCCCAAGCGATTGATTATGTGGGTGCTGGAACGGTCGAGTTCCTCTTCGATGAACGCCAAGATTTCTATTTTATGGAAATGAATACGCGCTTGCAGGTAGAACACCCGGTAACGGAGATGATCACAGGGATTGATTTGGTGGATTGGCAGATTCGAGTGGCCGCAGGCGATGTATTGCCGCTCGAACAAGACGACATCGAGCTCGATGGGCATGCCTTCGAAGCACGCATTTACGCTGAAAACGCCAGCGAAAACTTTATGCCGAGTACCGGGAATGTCACTTTCTTGCGTCATCCTGAAAACTCGCCATACAGTCGCTGGGATAGCGGTATTATTGAAGGCGATGATGTCACCGCCTTCTATGATCCGATGATTGCAAAGCTGATTGTATGGGATGAAGATCGGGATTCCGCCTTACGTCGCTTGCGTCATGCCTTGCGCGACACGCGAATTGCGGGTGTAACCACTAACACCGACTACCTGTATCGAATCGCCGATCATCAAGCCTTCCGTGAAGGTGGTGTGAGTACTCGATTTATTGAGCAATATGGCGATGCTCTGTTACAGCAAGACGCAGAATTAGACGAGCAAGATGCGCTTCTGGTGTTGGCCGCCCACATTATTCGTGAGCGCCAAGCAACCCATAGCCAAGACCCTTGGAGCATGACCAATGGCTGGCGTGTCAACGCAGACGCCAAACACCATGTGGAATTGATCGCCCAATACGCGGAAGCGCCGGTACGCATGGATCTCACCCAAAACGGCAACGAACTGCATTGGGCCGATGCGAATCGCAGCATTACATTGCTACCCCACGGTGCCGTAGTGATTGGCAATAAACGCTTCACGCCGGAAGTAGCCATGGTGGGAACTGCCCTTACCTTGTTTAGTGATTACGGCCGTTTCGATGCGCGTATCTATGATGCCGTCTCAGAGCTGATTCATGAAGAAGAGGCCGGATCTCTCACGGCTCCTATGAATGGCACTATAGTTGCCGTGAACGTCAACGCAGGTGACACAGTGACGGAAGGCCAAGCCCTCGTAATTATGGAAGCAATGAAAATGGAATACACGATCCGCGCGCCTTTCGATGGCAGCGTGGAGAACGTGTTCTTTGCCGCAGGTGATCTGGTCACCGACGGCGCTGAACTTATTAGTCTTACAGCTGCGGAGTAACTATGGCATTGCCCAATCAGGTTCGCATCGTTGAAGTAGGCCCTCGCGATGGTCTGCAAAATGAAAAGGCCGTATCGACTGACGCTAAAGTCGCCCTGATTAACGCATTAAGTGGTGCAGGCTATCAAACCATTGAGGCGGGAAGTTTTGTCAGCCCGAAATGGGTCCCGCAAATGGCTGACAGTGGCGATGTCATGGCAGCAATACAACGTCGTAATGGGGTAACCTACACTGCGCTGACGCCAAATCTCAAAGGTTTCGAGTTAGCTATGGCTGCCCGCGCTGATGAAGTGGCTGTTTTTGGTGCTGCATCTGAAGCCTTTAGCCAAAAAAATATTAACTGTTCCATTGCCGAGTCGCTGGAGCGATTTGCTCCCGTGATCGACGCAGCGAAAGCTCAAAATATCCCGGTTCGGGGCTATGTATCATGCGTACTTGGCTGCCCCTATCAGGGTGAAGTGCCTCTCGCCGATGTGGTCCGTGTCGCCAAAACCTTATTCGATATGGGCTGCTATGAGATCTCTTTGGGCGACACCATCGGTGTCGGCACACCACTCGCGGCCCAACGTATGCTCGCCGCGGTGGCCAAAGAAGTGCCTATGGAACATCTCGCGCTGCATTTTCATAATACCTACGGTCAGGCCCTCGCAAATATTGCGGCCTGCTTGCCCATGGGCGTGCGTGTACTCGACAGCGCAGTAGCAGGCCTCGGCGGTTGCCCTTATGCCAAGGGTGCCAGTGGTAACGTCGCCACTGAAGATGTGTTGTATATGCTCGCAGGCATGGGGATCGAAACCGGCATTGATTTAGATGCAGTCATTCAGGCAGGCCATGATATATGTCAGGCCCTAGGCACAAAACCACGTTCCAACGTGAGTTTGGCTCGTTTAGCCACCCGTGCGACTACATCCACTAGCGAATAAAAAGAAGAGTATCCCGATGACAACCAAAGCAAGCCAATTGTGGGCTCCAAAGCCAGACGCCATCGACAACACACAAATGACGCAATTTATGCGTGCTATCGAAACACACTATGGTGTGTCTTTTTCCGGAGATTATCACGCGCTTCATCAGTGGTCGGTCGATAATAAAGAAGATTTCTGGTCATTCTTATGGGATTACTTTGGTGTGATCGGCAACAAAGGAAACACGGTACTGCGGGATGGCGATAAAATGCCAGGTGCACAATGGTTTCCCGATGCCACCCTCAATTTCGCAGAAAACCTCTTACGTTACCGCGATAACCGCCCAGCGGCGGTGTTTACCAATGAATTAAACGAACGCACCGAAATCACCTACCAAGAACTCTATACGCAAACCGCTCAGTTAGCAGAGGCCTTAAAGCAACAAGGGGTGAGTGCCGGTGATCGCGTTGCAGGCATGCTTCCCAATTGTATTGAAACCATTATCGGCATGTTGGCAACCACCAGTTTAGGCGCGGTTTGGTCGAGCTGCTCACCTGATTTCGGTGAACAAGGTGTCCTTGATCGCTTCGGTCAAGTTGAGCCGAAAGTGATGCTGACCGTCAACGGCTATTACTACAACGGTAAAACCATTGATATCAGCGATAAGGTGAATGGAATTCGTGCGCAACTTCCATCCGTTGAAGCGTTAGTTGTCATCCCGTTTACCCCTGCCACACACCATATCGAAAAGGCCACGGCTTGGCGTGACTATCTGGTTTCCGAGGCCTCAGAATTGACCTTTGTCCCACGTCGCTTCAACGATCCGCTGTACATTATGTTCAGCTCAGGCACCACCGGGGTTCCCAAGTGTATTGTGCATGGGATTGGTGGCACCCTACTGCAACACATTAAGGAACAAGCGCTGCACACAGATATCCGTCGTGATGATACCTTCTTCTACTTTACCACCTGCGGTTGGATGATGTGGAACTGGCTGGTCTCTGGGCTTGCCTTAGGTGCCCGCTTGGCACTATTCGATGGGTCTCCATTTTATCCAAGCCCGGCCGCCATGCCTGATCTCATCGACCGTGAAGGCATTACCGTATTTGGTACCAGTGCGAAGTATTTGGCTGCCCTTCAGAAAGCCGGAGAGAAGCCACAAGAAAGTCACAAACTAACCAGCTTGCGCGCCATTCTCACCACAGGCTCAGTGCTGGCCCCAGAAAGCTTTGATTATGTGTATCGTGATATTAAATCCGATCTCTGCTTAAGCTCCATCTCCGGTGGCACAGATATCGTTTCTTGCTTTGCTCTGGGCAACCCGAATTTACCCGTTTATCGCGGTCAATTGCAGTGTCGCGGTCTTGGCTTGGCCGTCAATGTTTACAACGACAACGGCGAACCGGTTCTCGGCGAAAAAGGCGAACTGGTGTGTGAACAGAGCTTCCCTTGTATGCCTACCGGATTTTGGAACGACAACGATGGTAGCAAATATCACAGTGCCTATTTCGACCGCTTTAAGAACATATGGGCCCACGGCGATTACGCCGAGCTGACGCCTGAACATGGGGTTATCATTTACGGACGCTCCGATGCGGTACTCAATCCTGGTGGCGTGCGCATTGGCACCGCGGAAATCTATCGCCAAGTGGAAAAAGTTGATGCGGTACTAGAGAGCATCGCCATCGGTCAGCGTTGGCAAGATGACGAGCGCATCGTGCTCTTCGTTAAATTGCGTGAAGGTGTGGAACTCACCGATGAACTACGCACGGAAATCAAACAGGTGATCCGCGCTAACGCGACCCCACGACACGTTCCTTCAGTTATTTTGCAAGTGGCCGATATACCACGCACTATTAGCGGAAAAATCGTTGAACTAGCCGTCAGGCAGGTTGTTCATGGCGAAACGGTCAAAAACACCGATGCGCTGGCTAACCCAGAGGCGCTCGAGTTTTTCAAAAATCGCGCTGAATTGACGTAAACAAGAGACAAACAGTAGCCATCTACCTAAAACAGCGGAAGAACGTGATGCTCCATTGCGTTCTTTTGTTATTTACGTAATGATGGCGATGTCTCATAAATAAATAACGATAATAATTACATGCGCAAACTGAGAAAACACAGGGAAGCCATTATTGCGGGGCTAACAGGAGTTGTGATGACACTACTTCTGACCTTCTCGTTGCGCTATGCCGACAATTACAGTATTCGTGACCAACTTGATGCTGAACTCTACGCATTACAGCTCGAAGTGCGCCGTGAACTACAATCACACATGTTTGGGTTCACTTGGATAAGCCGCCAAGGCTTGAATGGCCCTGCATGGGTCGACGAAGGTGAAACGGTCACCTCGTATTATCGCCAATTCCGCACGTTATACTGGTTTACGCCTGAAGGCGAAATTTCCGCACGTTATCCCGATATGCCGACGGCAGCCAGCCAAGTGCCCCAAGACATCATGTTTTGGTTACACAAATTTAATCATGGCGTTCGCTATTTAATCTCCGCCGATAGCATGGGCGAACATCCGGCAGATCTTCTTTTAATTGTGCCTCAATTGGAACGAGAGCCTCGGGGCTATTACGCAGGTCTGCTCGATACCAATCGTTTACTGCATCTGATCATTGGTCGTCACATTACCGAAGGTTCTCAATTTCGGGTCATTCGCCAATCCGATGGCGGCATTTTATTTAACTATGCCAGCGACGATAGTCTCCGTACACAATGGGGTTCTGATCGGGTGTTTCAGTTGTTTGGGGAAAGCTGGCATATGGAACTTTGGCCCTCGCCCACCCGTCTGCAACAAATGCGCAATAAGCTGCCGCTACTCGTCCTCATTTCCGGCTCATTGGTCACTACATTATTGACCTTTGTATTGTACCTTTTAGGTGTCAGCCGCGTGCGGGAGCGTATGCTCGAAGAAGCGAACCGTGAGCTCTATGACGAAATTGAAGAACGAGAGAAAATTGAAAAGCGTGTAGCTTATCTGGCAGAGCACGATTCACTCACAGGCCTTGCTAACCGTAACGCTGTCATCGCGCATTTGAAAAGTGAAATCCTGCGCTTGCGCGAGCAACGCGAGTTAATTGGCGTGTTGCTCATCGATTTGGATCACTTTAAAGAAGTGAACGATACCCTTGGCCACAATATTGGTGATGCCCTGTTGAAACAAGTGGCCGCGCGCTTGTCAGAATTGCACGTGGGCCGCTCATTACTGGCCCGCCTTGGCGGCGATGAATTCGCCATTCTTGTTAGCGATTTACAAGAACAAAAAGATCTGGAAGATTTCGCTGACGAAGTTATCGCAGCATTAGACACCGCATTCCATGTAGAAGGTTATGAGATCTTTGTAACCGGTAGTATTGGTATTTCCTTAACGCAAACTGGCGAGGAAGATGCCGAAGAACTTGTGCGCCATGCAGACACCGCCTTATATCGCGCGAAAGACAAAGGCCGGAATATTTGGCACGTCTACAGCCAAGAACTTCACGACGAATTGAGCGATCGGCTCGATTTATCGAAAAAGTTACGATATGCCATTGAGCAAAACAAGCTTACGGTGTACTACCAGCCGCAAGTCGATATGACCACACGCAAAGTCATTGGAGTGGAAGCATTAGTGCGCTGGATTGAAGATGATGGCAGCATGATCGGTCCGGATCGTTTTATACCTATTGCCGAGGACTCAGGCCTGATTATCCCTATTTCCGAATTTGTTCTACAAACTGCGTGCCGTCAGCTTGCCCGCTGGCGTGACCTGGGCTTTAATGACTTGCGCATGTCGGTCAATATTTCCGGACGCCTTTTCCAGCTCCCCGACCTTACCGAGCAAATTCTTTTTGCAGTGAAAAGTGCCGGCATTCCAACCGCGTATTTAGAATTAGAGTTAACCGAGCAAGTGCTCATCGAAAATAGCAGCTCGCACACCCAATTTATGCACGATATGCGTGATAACGGCATTACCTTGGCCATTGATGATTTCGGTGTGGGTTATTCGTCGCTGTCGTATCTGAAGCACTTCCCGATTAACGCACTGAAGATAGATCGCTCGTTCGTGAAGGATTTACCCGACGACAAAGACGACGCCACTATTACCCAAACGATCGTTAGCTTAGCCAGAAACTTAGATATTGGTATTGTTGCAGAAGGTGTTGAAACCCAAGAGCAAGCCGAGTTCTTAATTGAGCGTGGTTGTACCATTGGTCAGGGTTTTTATTACAGCCGTCCGCTCCCTGCGGATGAACTCACGCAATTACTGACACAGCCAGATGGCGCAATTCCTGTTAAAATCAATTAATCGTCAGTTTTCGAAGATACATACATGTAGGAGTATTTACTATGGCGGACCAAGCTGTGGAACGCGAAAGTATGGAGTTTGATGTCTTAATCGTTGGTGCCGGCCCCTCTGGTTTGAGCACAGCGTGCAGACTCGCTCAACTTGCCCAAGAAAAGAACCAAGAGCTACAGATTTGTGTGATCGAAAAAGGCTCTGAGGTTGGCGCCCATATTCTTTCTGGCGCAGTACTCGAGCCAAAAGCCTTAAACGAACTATTCCCTGACTGGAAAGAGCGTGGAGCTCCACTCAACACCGCAGTAACCGGTGATGATATCTATATGCTTAAGAGCGAAACAGCGGGCAGCAAAATGCCTAATTTTATGGTGCCGAAGACCTTTCACAACGACGGTAACTATATCGTGAGTATGGGAAATGTATGTCGTTGGTTAGCTGAGCAAGCAGAAGCCATGGGCGTTGAAATTTTCCCTGGCTTTGCCGCAGCGAGCGTAATTTATGACAACAACGGAGCCGTTGCTGGCGTTATTACCGGTGATATGGGTGTCGGTATCGACGGCGAACCCAAAGATAGCTACATGCCAGGAATGGAATTACGGGCAAAGTATACCGTATTCGCTGAAGGCTGCCGTGGTCACTTAGGGAAAGAACTAATTAGCAAGTATAACCTCGATAAAGACGCGACCCCACAGCACTATGCCATTGGCTTTAAGGAAATCTGGGATATTCCAGCAGAGCAGCATCAGCCTGGCTTAGTGGTGCACACTGCCGGTTGGCCGTTAAAAGATCATGCCACGGGCGGTGGTTATTTATACCACGCCGAAAACGGGCAAGTCTTCGTAGGTTTGATCATCGACCTGAATTATACCAACCCGCACCTTAACCCATTTGCGGAATTCCAGCGCTATAAAACCCACCCAGAAATTCAAAAGTATTTGAGCGGTGGTAAACGCGTAAGCTATGGTGCCCGCGCAATCGCCAAAGGTGGCTTCTACTCGCTGCCGAAAATGACAATGCCCGGCGCTCTCATGGTGGGCTGTAATGCAGGAACACTGAACTTTGCCAAGATCAAAGGCAACCACACCGCCATGAAGAGCGGTATGTTGGCGGCAGAAAGTATTTTTGAAGCACTGTCGAAGGAACAGTTGGGCACTGACCTCACCGATTACACCGAACGCTTTAAGGCTTCTTGGGTATATGATGAGCTCTACCGCTCGCGTAATTTTGGCCCGGTGATTCACAAATGGGGTATGTGGGGCGGTGGTGCTTATAACACCATCGATCAGAACTGGTTTGGCGGCAAACTGCCTTTCACCTTTAAAGATACGCAGCCCGACCATGCGGGTATGCAAAAAGCAGATTCCGCCACGAAAATTGACTACCCAAAACCAGACGGCAAAGTCACCTTTGATCGTAATTCGTCGGTGTATTTATCCAACACGAACCACGAGGAAGATCAACCCTGCCATCTCCAGCTTAAGGACGCATCCATTCCAATTGATGTGAACTTACCTAAGTATGACGAGCCTGCGCAGCGCTACTGCCCCGCTGGCGTCTATGAAGTGGTCACCAGTGACTCCGGAGAAAAGCGGTTCCAAATCAATGCGCAAAACTGCATTCACTGCAAAACCTGTGACATTAAAGATCCAAGCCAAAATATCCGCTGGGTCACACCAGAAGGTACCGGTGGTCCGAACTATCCGAATATGTAAATCAGTGTAGCAGCACAAAACACAAGGAGGTGTTTTGTTGCGCAACCATGCACGGAGAAGCCAGACGATGTTGGTAGTCGTCTAAGGCCAATGTTTGTGCCGATAACAAGACCCTGCTCCAACTGCCACTGAGTCCACCATGAGCTATTGACTCGCCAAGACAAGCCGAACCTCCTCGTCATATTGGTCAATATCGTTCTAGAACTACAACGAGAGGGCGCGGAAAACACTTAATCAGATTCTATAAAAACATAGTTTCAAATACGATAGATTCCATATAGTTCAACGCCTGAGACGTCATAGCAGGCGCACGAAAAGCCATTATTGGAATACTAATATTAAGCGCTATATATGTACGCAATTACGCAAAATTAATAATTATTTCGAATATTTACACTGAAACAATTGAACTGTTTAATTAAATATGATGTAAAATAACCAATGCGAGATTTCCCTAATATACTTGCATGTTATCTTTCAGTAATTCATATCGAATAAAACAGGATATTCAATGAGCGAATTTACAGATATTCTTACCCATGCACGTCGCTTGAATGCGGCGACTAAAAGCCTTTCGGTATCTGATTTACAAGAAGTTGCCGTGAAGCTTGAGAACGTAATTGAGCAGCGCAAGGAAGAAGAAGCTGAATTAAAGCGGGCCCAAGCCGCTAAATTGGCAGACATTGAACGGATTCGAAAAGAAATTCAGGCTGCAGGCCTAGATCCACAAGATATTTTAGGCACCACTGCGAGCACCCCTAAGAAACGCTCACTACGCAAACGTGCGCCTAAGCCAGCAAAATATGAATACACAATGTCGAATGGCGAGCGGCGCACTTGGACCGGCCAAGGTCGTATGCCGAAGCCTATCCAAAAAGCAGTTAATAGTGGCAAATCGCTAGAAAGTTTCTTAATTAAATAAACCAACACAATTTTTGCGTTGATAGTTAAGAAAAAAGCGCATTGAAGGAATTAATTCAATGCGCTTTTCGATTCATATTGCGAGTCGGCCCGTTACTTTAAAACAACTTTCACGTCACCTACACCCACGTCGGCTTTAATTCGAAAAGTCCCTTCACCTCGGCCAGATGCCTTCTCAGAAACAATCGCTCGCGAGCTCGATACATTCTGTGCGCCATCAATACGAGCCGCGCCTACGCCTGCATCAACGTTAATTTCGCCAGCGTAGTCGAGAAATCCACGAATCGTCACATCACCCACGCCCATACTGGCAGAAACAGAACTTTCACCCACTTCGGCATCAATGACACCCACGCCTACGTGAATATCAAGCACTGCAGGATCCGGCAAGGTGATGTACATAGTGGCCTCAACATTATTTTCCTGAAATGATATGCTAAGCCGGTCACCACGAGTGCGAATCTCTACATCCATATCCGATACATCTTTAATGCGACGCATTAACCCACTCCGCTTCCCCTCAAAGCGTACCTTTAATTCCGCTTGATCACCTTGCGACCGACGAATATGCACTGTACCCACGCCATTATGAATATCGATACGTTCAATACCGGCTAAGTCGATGTGATGAGTTACGTTCTTTTCAGAAGCTATCGCTGCGTCTGCAACCAGTAAGCCCCCAAGTAAAACCAGAAAAATTCCTACATGCTTAAAGAATTGATGATGAAAGCCTTGCGTCTGATTGTTTGCCGTTGTCATATTATGTCACTCCTAATTAGTGCCCGCGTATAGCGGTTTGTTATGCAAGCCTGTTCCCTATCCCAGAATGAACCTCTTGAAAACATACTACGAACAGGATTTTTGAATACGTTACCGAGCACAGTTCGCGCAGTTCGGTACATCTATAACAAAGCAAAACTCATGCCATTTATATAACTATTTGTTTTTATTGAACTTAGCTAAATTAACACCGCCCTTCGATAGCCTAACGCACCGCGTTGTGGTGAAATACACTACATCTTCATTAGCATAGATACCGGTAAATGTCAGAGCATCAGAATTGGACCTTGCATACCATTGCAACGGTAAGTTCACCCTACAAGCAAAAGTTTGCCATTCCCCGCCAGCCGGGATTGGTAAAGCACGCGTACGGCGTGATTGAAATGTTGCCTGAGTTTTCTCATCCGGACTTTCTTCGAGGATTGGAAGCGTTTAGCCATTTGTGGATTCAGTTTGTATTTCATGAAACCGCGGCAAAAGGATGGAGCCCGCTGGTGCGTCCGCCACGTTTGGGCGGAAACCAACGCAAAGGGGTGTTTGCCACCCGTTCTACCTTTCGACCTAATCCCATGGGGCTATCTGTAGTTGAATTAGTGCGCGTGGAACATGGGAAAAGCACGCGCATCCATGTGCGTGGCCTAGATTTGCTTGATGGCACACCGGTACTCGACATTAAACCTTACTTACCCTATGCAGATGCACTTCCAGAAGCCGCTGGTGGCTTTGCGGATGAACGTCCAGATACCGGACTTGGTATTGTATTTAGCGATGATGCGGAGCAGTTTTTGCAACAACAACGTGATTATCCACAATTGCGCGAGTTTATTACTGAAGTGTTAGCCCAAGATCCACGTCCGGCTTATCAAAAAGATGCGCACATGGATAAGGACTACGGTATGCATTTGTACCACTTCAACATTAAGTGGCGTGTGCAAAACAACAAAAATTACGTTTTTTCGATTGAATAATTTCCCGGGACGCAGATTTACGGCGAAAAGAGTTGGTTGGCTATCTTTCACCCTGCTAAAATGCGGCCTTTATTGAATACATCAGGACGAGTATCCACGACATGCGCACTAGTCAGTACCTTCTCGGAACCCTCAAAGAAACCCCAGCTGACGCTGAGGTAATTAGTCATCAACTTATGCTCCGTGCCGGTATGGTACGTAAAGTAGCATCGGGTTTGTATACATGGACGCCAACCGGGCTGCGTGTATTGCGTAAGGTCGAGAAAGTAGTGCGCGAAGAAATGGAGCAAGCAGGTGCCATTGAAGTATTGATGCCCATGGTGCAGCCGGGCGACCTCTGGGAGGAATCTGGCCGTTGGGAAGATTACGGTCCTGAGCTACTGCGTTTAAAAGACCGTCATCAACGTGATTTTGTACTTGGCCCGACTCACGAAGAAGTGATCAGTGAGCTCGTGCGCAAAGAAGTGAGCAGCTACAAACAGCTGCCCATGAACTTATTCCAAATTCAAACCAAGTTCCGAGATGAGATCCGCCCGCGGTTTGGTGTGATGCGCTCTCGCGAATTTATTATGAAAGATGCGTACTCCTTCCATACCACGCAGGCGTCATTAGAAGAAACCTATCAGAAGATGTATCAGGCCTATTGCAATATCTTCAGTCGGCTAGGTCTCGATTTTCGTCCTGTTATTGCCGATACCGGCTCGATTGGTGGCAGCGTATCTCATGAATTCCACGTACTCGCCAGCTCTGGAGAAGACGATATCGCATTCTCCGATAGCTCCGATTATGCCGCCAACGTAGAATTGGCCGAAGCGATCACCACGGATCAGCGTGCCAAACCAAACCAAGCCATGGAAAAAGTGGCCACGCCCAACGCCAAAACCATCGCGGCGTTGGTAGAGCAGTTTAACGTGGCTGTTGAGAAAACCGTGAAAACCCTCGTGGTGCACGGCGCTGATGACGACGGCAAGCCGTCGGGCACATTAGTGGCACTGATTGTACGTGGCGATCACGAACTCAACGAAATTAAAGCCGCCAAGCTACCCCAAGTAGGTTCACCACTGGTGTTTGCCAGTGACGAAGAAATTCGCGCAGCCATTGGTGCGGGCCCAGGTTCACTCGGTCCTGTAAACCTGCCAATTCCATGCATTGTAGATCGTAGCGTGGCTGTGATGAGTGATTTTGCTGCCGGTGCCAACGACGAAGGTTTCCATTTCTTCGGTATTAACTGGGAGCGCGATGTCGCTCTGCCAGAAATCGCAGATTTGCGTAACGTGCGCGCCGGCGATGCGAGTCCCGATGGCAATGGTACCCTAAACATCGCCCGTGGTATCGAAGTAGGTCATATTTTCCAACTCGGCACCAAATACAGCGACGCGATGAAAGTGGGTGTGCTGAACGAAGACGGTAAACATCAACACTTAATTATGGGCTGCTACGGTGTGGGTATTTCTCGCATCGTTGCCGCGGCCATCGAGCAGAACCACGATAGCAATGGCATCCAATGGCCAGAATCCATGGCACCATTCCAGGTGGTTGTGCTACCGATGAACATGCATAAGTCAGCGCGAGTGCAAGAAGCCGCTGAGCACATTTATAACGAACTCAAGGGCGCAGGCATCGAGGTATTATTTGATGACCGTAAGGAGCGTCCTGGCGTGATGTTTGCGGATATGGAATTGATTGGTATCCCACACACCATCGTGATTGGTGAGCGTAACCTCGATGAGAAAGCGGTGGAGTACAAAAATCGCCGTACCGGTGAGAAATCGACCCTCGCCATTAAAGACGTTTTGAGCTTTATTCAAAACCACTCTTCCTAGATCATCCCGCAGGAACAAACAAAAACGCCATGGTTCAATCGAACCATGGCGTTTTTATTAATGAAACATCGGCGCAATGATTAGCGATCTTCACCGGCTAATGGGTCGACATAGTGCAGATGCATATCCCACGGGAAATGAATCCAAGTGTTTTGATCAATATCCGCTTCATATTCGTCGACCAAGGGTAAGCCCTCGGGTTTTGCATACACGGTAATAAATTTAGCCTTGGGTAATCGTTTCCGCAAAAAACGCAAGGTATTCCCCGTATCCACTAAGTCGTCGATCACGATAAAGCCTTCGCCATCCTCCGAGCACGATACATCTTTAAGCATTTGCGGTTCTGCACTCTGCGATTGATGGGCATAGCTGCGAACACAGACACTCTCGACGACGCGAATATTCAATTCACGGGCCAAAATAGCGGCAGGCACTAAGCCACCACGACTCACCGCAATAATGCCGCGCCACTGCTCTGCCGGCAATTGTCGGCGGGCGAGCTCTCGGGTAGCGCGATGAAGTTCTTCCCAAGAAACAAAGTATTCGTGTTTTTCATGCAATCCCATGATTGCTCCTTTTGTGATAGGATTCCCCGCAATGTGCGTATAAGTATATCACTGGGTTTCACCCTTGTGTGCATGGGTTGGGCTCATCAAATTGATATATCGCAATATATCCATCACTAATAGATTAATGACGAATAGGACCAAAGCAATGCCAAAAGCTGTATTTATTGATGCCAAAGGCGGCGAATTCGAATTAGATGTTCCCGTAGGGCAAACCTTAATGGAAGCGGCTACAGATGCAATGCTCGATGGCATTATTGGCGAGTGCGGCGGTGTCATGTCGTGTGCCACCTGCCATGTGTACGTAGATCCAGCTTGGGTGACTAAACTACAGCCTGCCGATGATATCGAAGAAAGTATGATTGATGTGGCACGTGAACCACAGGAAAATAGTCGTTTAAGCTGTCAGATCACCATGAGCGAAGAGCTCGATGGCATTGTCGTGCACATGCCACGTTCACAGTTTTAAGCAGCCCTTAGGCTTCCTCGACCGCCACCATTGTGCGGTCGTGGTAGCCTGACACGACCGCAATAAACCCAGCCCATTCATCGTCTAATTCCGGTTCGCCCGTATCTACCCGTAACGGACGCCCCTGAAGTGCCTGTAATTTAGCTTTCGTAGCCACCAAAATGAGATGCTCACGACCAACTGTACGCAATACGGTTGGGGTAAACTGCTGATTCCCGCGCCCGAAAATATGCCCCTGACCACCAATTAACGTAGTGACCATATACACATCTTGGCCGTTCTTACGGGCCTCTAACACCAATGCTTCTAACTGGCGTCCGGTAACATCCGTGGCAATCACCTTTTCGTTACAGATCACATCGACACCCAACAACGTATTCTCTAGCCCCAATTCTTCCATAATAAAAGCGACCGTTGAACCGGAACCCATCAGATAGAGGGCATCAGACTCCATCCCTTCAATCACATCAGCGGCGATATCGGCCAACACCAAATCATCGCTTTCTCGTCCGCCAATCTTCACCGCTTGCATATACTCAAGTTCACCGGGAACCTGTAACTCCCCAAAGCGCTTCGCCTTCACTTTGCCACTGCGGTAGGCATCTTCGTCTAAATCCATTACATCCGCGGCTCTCAGAGTGGTTAATTCACCATTCAACAGCGCATACAGCACCTTCCCTGCCGCAGAGGGCGACACCGCATATACCGCAGAGTGAATTTTTACTCCAGCAGGAATTCCGATCGCGGGAATTTCCTGCCCCCCTAACCCTTTCACCACATCGCGTGCGGTGCCATCGCCACCGGCGAAAATCAACAGGTCAGGATGGGATTCAGCAATGGCTCGCACGGCGGCTTGGGTGTCTTCTGCTTCGGTTTGTGTTTGAGTCGGCTGATACACCACGTCATACTGAAATCCGAGTTCATCAAGCACGGCAGCGCCCATATCCCCAGCCGCCGTGAGAAAGCGAATACGCTCCTGAAATGGCGCTAAATAAGCTAATGCTGTGCGTACCCGTTGGCCTGCCTTTAGCTCAGCTCCTCGTGCCAGAGCTTCCGCGCGCACAGCAGCACCGTCGCTGCCTTTTAACGCCACTGCACCGCCAATGCCTGCATAGGGATTAATCACTAAAGCGAGCTTAAATTCGTGCACGTCAACATCACTCCGTTGGTTGGTTAGGCGGCTGCTTCGTTGCGCAGCGCCGCTCTGTTTCGCTCATTCGCTATCAGCTGTTCACCTGCGTACGTAATATCGGCAAGCGTCAACGGCATCATGCCACGTTCGGCGCAGAGTGCGTGCATAAATTGCTCCGCACGCGGGGGAAGCCCTTGCGTCATACGAAGGGATGCGCGGGAAATAACCGCTTGGGTAAAAGCGACGCGATCACTCACATCACCGCCAGCAAGATTGTCCACGCTGACCTCGAATGCAACCCCCGCGGCGAGACTCAATAACCATTCAATGGCTTGTGGGCTTACTTCCACTTGTTCAAAGCGCGCTTGCTGTTCTGCCGTACGGCCATCGGGGGCATACCAATAACCATAATCCAATAAGTGACGACGCACCCGTCCGGCGAGTGTCCAGTGCGCGATTTCATGCAACGCTGAACGCACAAAACCGTGCGCAAACACCACCTCATGATAGGGTCTGCGATTCGACGCAGGACGATAAATAGGCTCGCACTCGCCTTTCACGAGTACGGTATTTTCGCTTTCCATGAAGCATTCGTTAAACAGGCGGATCATCTGATCCGCCTGTATGTTTTGTTGCTGTTGGATGGTATTCGACATCAGTCGAGTTTTCTCCTAATCATACACTTGGAACTCAAGCCCTTCTGTCCACCAACTCGGCGCATCTGCACCTTTTAGGTGATGATCTAAGAATTCCAACATTTTGATGGTGTAATCAATTTTATTAGCAAACTGCTGCAAATGATGGGGTTCACCTTCGTAATGCAGCATCACCACGGGCTTATCAAGACGCCGAAGTGCTAAATAATACTCAATTCCTTGTTCCCAAGGAACCGCTTCATCTTTATCACCGAACTGAATCAACATCGGCGTGTTGATTTTATCGGCAAAAAATACCGGTGAGTTCTTAATGTACGGGTCGAGGTCTTCGAACATACTTACCCCTAACCGGCTCTGGCCTTTCTCATACTGGAATTGACGCGCTAACCCTGAGCCCCAGCGAATACCGCTATAAGCACTGGTCATATTCGACACAGGCGCGCCAGACACAGCCGCTGAAAACATATCCGTTTCTGTGACCACAAAGGCAGTTTGATAACCCGACCAGCTATGTCCGTGCAGACCAATGGCATCAGGATCCGCCACACCCATTTCAATGATTTTTTCCACACCAGGAACCAGTGACTCTGTAGCGCTTGGACCAGGAGCCCCTAAACGGAAGTGCACATCAGGCAAAAACACCACGTAATCTTGACCTAAATAAAACGGGAAATTCGGACGGTGGTTTACCCGCATTTGGTTCCAGTTGTACAACCGCTGAGAGAATTTCTCGTAGTAGTACACCAGTACCGGGTAACGCTTATTAGGATCATAGTTGTCTGGGGTAATCAGAATTCCCTGTAATGGCTCGCCATGGGTGGATTCCCATTCCACGAGTTGGGCGTTACCCCAAATAAAATCATGCCGCTGCGGATTCACATCCGTAAGTTGACGCGGTGATTGTAATGGCGCATCTGCCACCCACACGTCAGGGAAAGTACGGAAATCTTCTTCCGTGTAGAACAGTTGCGATTTATCCTCAGTGCGCGCGATAAAACGCCAGGTTTTCTCACCCTCCACTAATACCTCTAACTGTGCTGGTGCATTGTCGGTAAGCGCCAACTGATAAAAGCCTGAGGTTTTTAGTTGTTCGTTATAGCCGCGTAATAAAACCGGCTGATTGATGTTGATCACATCTAGGTCATCGGTATCCAATACGCGATATTGCTGAGTGTGCTCGCGACCCACTTGGGTGAGATTCACCGCTTGATCATGGGCAGATTCTGCAACCGGCACCTGCCAAATATCAAATCGATCGTAAACCCAAAGCGCACTGCTATCGGCGTGCCAGCCACCAATACCATAGGGCACCGCTTCCATCGGGCGATCGTTCTCTTCGTCAACCCAAGACACGCTCACATTGCTGCCAATTTGATGGGTTGAACCCGACTGGCTATCAAACGCGTGCAATTGGTAATCGTTTACGTACACCACGTAACGTCCGTCTGGCGACAGCGAACCGCGCTCAAATGATGGTAAACGCGCAGCCACTTGCGTACGCGAACCATCGTTGAGGTTTACATGATACAGATCGTGATAGAAGCCATCCCAAGTAATCTCGCGACTATAGGGTTGCGAATCGCGGGCTAACAAGGCCTGTGGATGATCGGTCGGGAACATGGCTTCGCGTACATCATCACTCAAGGTAACGAGGCGTTGGTCATTCACATGCCAAACCGCCATGGCCGTAGCGCGGTTTAAGTTACGCTGAGATTGACGCTGATGCGGAATGATCATGTCATCGTCGCCATGCCACACTTGCAAACGTCGATCCGACAACAACCGCTCGAGATTATAGAGATCATCTTTGCTTTCTGGGCGCCCGATAGGATCGGCTTTCTTCGCAGGCGTAGGGCGATGACCAATAAATAAACGCTCTCCATCGTCGCTCCAGCGCTGGGGAGAGTGCTCAGATAAGATAAAACCCTCACGATCCACGGTTAACTGTTGTGTGCCTTCACCCGCAGCCCACATCCACAGTGCATGGGGCGTTTCTTCATAATCACTCTCTTTCGGCGATACATGGAACGCCAAGCGTTGACCATTTGGCGAAAAGCTTAGCTTGCTGAACTGTTGGTCAGTCACGTCCATTAAGGTCGTTCCGCGATGCTGTGCGGTATCATACATCACCAACGAAACCCGTGGATTTTTCGACTCTTCTTTGTCTTCTTTATCTTCGTTATCTGTGTCTGATTGGTCGTCACCATTTGCCGTTGCCGCCTGTTGCTGATACACCAAGCGGGATCCTTCAGACGCGACGGTAAAATGGGTGACGTTATTGATTAACGTTTGCTCATTGCTACGCAGATCAATCAAGCGCAGTAAGCGGCCCTCTTCGCTGCCATTCTCTTTGCTGTAATCTTGATCATGTTGCAGCACAAGAAAACGGCCGTCGCCAGTAAAGGCAGACTGGCTAACTTGCGGAAACTCTTTTTTACTGGCATTTAACACATCGACCAACACTGCATGGTGATATAAAGCCCGCTCTTCCTCGCGTGATTCGGCCCGTTCCCGCTGCAATAACGTTGGCTGACGGGTAAACACGACCCAATTGCCATCAGCACTGAGCTTTGGCTCATGGGCGCTAGCAACGGAGATCGTTGTGCCATCGCTAACCCGCACCACAATCCCTTCCCGATCGCCGTAATCCGGAACGGCGGCAAAGGCAAGGGTATTGCCGGTATCGCTAATCTGACGCTGATCAATTTCCCGAAACTGCATCACGTCGGTGAGCGCCAGCGGGCGAGCTTGTTCGGCTTGCGCAGAGGCAGACGCACTAAAGCCCACGGCAGCGCCAACAGAGATGCCCACACTCAGCGTGAGCATTGCCGCATAAGGAAGACTGTATTTAAACCATCGCTTCATGAAATCACCTTGAGTCCTGTTTTTTTCCATTATCCCCGTCATCACCGCCATGATCCACGCCATCTAACGAGGATCCACGGCACTTGGACGCTCAGTGTTCACCTTTAGCCAATGATTCACGCGGCGCCCGCGGCATGGCTAGCGCTGCAAGCATACCCACAAAAGTGAGTGCAGCCGCCACCATAAAGGTTGTGGTAGCGCCATCCCCTTGCTGCCAGTATAACCCTGCGAGCCATGCACCAATGGCACCGCCACCACCCATGCCGATACTCACATACATGGCTTGTCCGCGACTGTGCTGGGAACTAGGAAAGTAATGATGTAGAAATCGAATAGCAGCACTGTGATGCAATGCAAAGCTAAATGCGTGCATCAATTGAATAAACAACAACCACAGAATCACATCGGCAACATGGCCAAGTAGCCACCAGCGCAATGCGGTAATCCCCAAGCACACCGCAATAATCCGTGATACCGAGAAACGCACAAGTAAACGTCCGGCGATCATAAACATGCCCACTTCGGCCACCACGCCCAAAGCGATCAACGCTCCCACAGCCATGGGGGCGTAGCCCAATTGGTTCAGGTAGAGAGCGAAAAATGCATAGAATGGCGCGAAACTCATCTGCAAGCAGAGACTTGAGAACATAAAGAGAAGAAAAGGTTTGCGTCGAATACGCCGCCAGAACACATCGCTCGGACCTTCGTCCTGAGGTGTGCTATCCCGAGCCGGTTCCGCCAAGCGTAAACTCATCAGCGCCAGTGGAATCAGCAAAGCTGCAGCCAGCCAGGGATAGGCTTGATAGCCGCCCCAAGCTAATAACTCGGCCGCGAATAGCGCCACAACAATGAAGCCCAAACTGCCACCCAAACGAATGCGACTATACAGCTGATGCTGTGCGCCTAATGAGCTTAAAGTAACTACCTCAAGTTGTGGCAAAATAGCCGACCAAAAGAAGCTCACTAAGCCTAATCCGATGGCCACCGCCCAATAACTCGACAGCTGCGTCATGACCAGCAGCAACGCCAACGAAGCAAAAACGCCTAAGCGAATTGCCGGCAGTAACTTGCCGGAACGGTCGGATAACCCCGCCCATACTGGAGGGCCGACAATGCGACACAGAGTGGCCAATGCAATGAGTTCACCGATTTGGCGAGAGTCGAAGCCTAATCCATCAAGATACACGGCCAGGTAAGGCACGAGCAGTGCCAGAACCGCAAAATAACCAAAATAAGACCAACTTAAACGTCGGCACTGACGTGCAAACGCGGGATCCTGGTGTGCTGAGAATGGAGACATAGTCGCGCCGCGAAACTAGCGCAGGGTTGGCGTGGACACAACCACATCACCATTTTGCGCCCGTTGCCGCAGCATATGGTCCATCACCACAAGCGCCATCATCGCCTCAGCGATGGCCACCGCGCGAATACCCACGCAAGGATCATGGCGACCCTTAGTGACCACCTCGCAGCGCTCCCCTTGGTCGTTAATTGTTTGCCCCGGAATACGAATACTCGATGTCGGCTTTAATGCAATTTCTGCGATCAATGGCTGACCGGTGCTAATACCACCGAGTACACCACCCGCATGATTAGAAAGGAACCCATCGGGAGTCATTTCATCGCGGTGTTCAGAGCCACGTTGCTCGACTACGGCAAAGCCATCACCGATATCCACCGCTTTTACGGCATTGATCGACATTAAGGCTTTGGCTAAATCCGCATCAAGCCGATCAAATACTGGCTCACCTAAACCAGCTGGAAGCCCATGGGCTTCCACGCGGATGCGGGCACCAATAGAATCACCGTCTTTTTTAAGGTCACGAATCAATCCGTCAAGGGCGTCGAGTTTGCCCGGGTCGGGGAAGAAAAACGCGTTATCGTTTACACCATCCCACTCAAATTTCTCCGCACGAATATGCCCCATTTGCACCATAGCACCACGGATAGAAATCCCCTGCTCTTTCAACCAGGCTTGGGCAATCGCTCCCGCCGCCACCCGCATCGCTGTTTCCCGCGCCGAAGAACGGCCACCACCTCGGTAATCTCGGTGTCCATATTTATGGGCATAGGTGTAGTCGGCATGGCCGGGGCGAAATATATCTTTAATGTCGGAGTAATCTTTGCTGCGCTGGTCGGTGTTTTCAATCAGCAAACCAATGGGCGTACCCGTTGTTTTGCCCTCAAATACACCCGACAGAATTTTAATGGCGTCGTCTTCACGACGTTGGGTAGTATAGCGATTCATGCCTGGCTTGCGACGATCCAACTGCCGTTGAATCAAGGCTTCATCAACGGGAATGCCTGGTGGACAGCCATCAACGATGGCACCGAGTGCGGGGCCATGACTTTCTCCGAAAGTGGTGACCCGAAATAACTCCCCAAAGGTGTTGGCGCTCATCTGTGCTCCCGTAATTCTCTGTCAGTTCATTCGTGATTCATTGGCGCAAAGGTTCATGTGAACGATTAAGCGCCGTCGGCAAAATGGCCCGCATGCTGTTCCAGTTGCTCTTTGTTGATGGCAAATACGCCATCTCCACCGCGCTCAAAGCTCAACCAAACAAAAGGCACATCGGGCCACAGTGCTTGCATGTGTACCATACTATTGCCCACTTCACAGATTAATATGCCGCCATCATTCATATGCTCCGGAGCATCGCGCAGAATCTTCCGCACCAGATCAAGGCCATCGTTCCCTGCCGACAAGCCGAGTTTAGGCTCGTGATGATACTCAGGGGGCAAATCATCCATATCTTCCGCGTCCACATAAGGCGGATTGGTCACGATCAGGTCATAGCGGCGATCCTGCAAACCGTTGAAACCATCAGATTCAATGGCTTCAACCCGATCACTGAGCCCATGTTCTTCGATATTCATTCGTGCCACAGCCAGCGCATCAGAACTGATATCCACCGCATCAACAATGGCATCGGGGAACGCATAAGCGCAGGCAATAGCAATACAGCCAGAACCAGTGCAAAGATCAAGAATATGATCCGGTGTGTGCATTAACCATGGCTGAAACTCTTGCTCAATGAGTTCTGCAATCGGAGAACGTGGGATTAATACGCGCTCATCCACATAGAAGGGCAATCCGGCAAACCATGATTTGTGTACCAAATAGGCGGCTGGCACTTTATCGCGAATACGGCGAGCAACAAGGGCCGCAAGCTGACTCTTCTCTTCAAAAGTGAGTCGGCAATCACGATGCGCATGTAATTCATCAAAGGTAAGCGCGGTTACTTCGGATAACAGCAACAAGCCCTCTTCCCAGCCGTCTACTGCACCGTGGCCAAAATAAACATCCGCACCATGCAATGCAGATGCGATATAACGTTGCCAATCGGCAATGGTGAGTAAGTCGTCGGTGACTTGAGACACTTGATGGGTCACGAGGCGCTCCTTTTATGGCAACGGGTTGGTTTTCAGTGTGGAAGGGTATTTTTCACCCGCTTAATTCCCTATTATACCTACCTAAACAGAGGCATCATTAATAATTCACTATGAGCACACCGAAATCTACAAAAAAAGCGCGTAAAACCTTGCACATCAGTGACGAGGACCGCGCCCTATTCCGTGATGCCATCGGTGATATTCAACCCATCGAAGACGACCGGGTGCAAGCCAAACCAGTAAAACAAACCGATGGCACCGCCATTGCCCGACGACGAAATGCCCAAGCACAAGCACGATTAACCGCCACAGACCCTTTCTCCGACGATTTTATGCCGGCACTCCCCGAAGGCACATTGGCTTGGGTGGCGGATCACGAAGCGTCCTATCTCGCCAAACAGCTGCGCCGGGGTGATTTTGCCCCTGGCATGGTGTTGGATTTACACGGATACACCCGCGTAAAAGCGCGTCGCGAGATCGCCGAAGCCATCCAAGCCTGTATGCATGAGGGGTTAAACTGTTTAAATGTGATTCATGGTATCGGTCACGGCATTTTGCGCCAGCAAGTACCAGCCTGGCTCATGCAACACCCAGATGTACGGGCGATTCATCAAGCACCGCTAGAATGGGGTGGTCAGGGTGCTTTATTGGTGCTGTTGCGGGTGTCTGAGTAGATGCACCTGAGTATGTTGTTTACATAGCAACAGTTTACTTAGCAACAATATCCGCGGTTGGTGCTTGGAGGGATTCTAAACGGCCTAACATCGCCAAAGGTTCGACGTCAATGACGGCGATTCCGGCTGTGGGGAACAGCGGTGGCTGCACCGATGTATCTAAGTAGCTGACCAAGTAGCAAACAAACGGCATGTGCGATACCACAAGTACAGATTCTGCCGGTTCAATTTGTAACCGCGCTAACAATGCACCAGCAAAGGCCTCGGCATCACTCTCTGGAGTCACCTCTGAGGAGACTTCCACGACTTCCGCGGCGATTGCCGCTTCCACTTGCTTCCAGGTTTGCTGCGCACGGATATAGGGGCTCACAATCACCAAATCGATCTTTGGATGATGTTCGCGTAGCCATTCCGTCATCCGCACCACTTCGTCGCGACCGCGATCGCTCAGTTCCCGTGCTTCATCCGCCTGTAATTTTCCGTGCTCCAGTTTTGAAGACACCGCATCACCATGACGCATCACAAACAACTTCATACGTTAAGACTCATCACTCGTTGTAGAATTTGGGTTCGCGTCATCGGAGTCGCGTCGCATTCGATCCGGACGACCTCCGGTTACCTTATCCGCACGGCCTTCCGCTTTCGCTTGCTCTGCTCGGCGCCGACGAATTTCTTTCGGGTCTGCAATCAGCGGACGATAGATTTCAATGCGATCGCCCTGCCGTGGTATATCAGTAAGCTTACAGGTTTTATTCCAAATACCCACGGCTTGTGTGTCTAAATCAATCTCAGGAAAGTATTTTCGAATATCCGATTGCGCAATCACTTCGGCAACAGTAAGCCCCTGAGCCACAGAAACACTCAGTATCTTCTGTTTTTCTGGGGTGCCATACACCACTTCCACATTGATCATTGCATCAGACATTAGTCACTAACCCGAAGCCTTATCCGGCCCATAAACTTGTTTTGCACGGCTCGCAAAAGCATCCACCATTCTTAAGGTTACTTCATTAAATACTTTTGCAAAGGCAAAATGGAGCAATTTACTGGAAAACTCGAATTGCAGTTGAAGGGTCACCTTGCACGCATCGGGGGCTAACTCTTTGAATGTCCAACCACCGGTTAAACGCTTAAACGGCCCCTGCACGAGCTCCATATCAATCCGATGTTCGTTCACTAAGGTGTTTTTGGTGGTAAACGCGTGACGAATGCCCGCCTTACTAATGGAAAGCTCCGCAACCATGTGCTGTTCAGATTCTTCAAGAATGCGTGCAGCCACACAACCGGGAACAAATTCCGGATAAGCGGCAACATCATTAACCAAATCAAACATCTGTCGGCAGCTATAAGAAACGAAGGCGCTGCGTTCTATTCGTGGCATGTGGCAACTACTCTTTTCGGTCGAAAGTTCGCGTCTATGGAAAAGTGCCGCATTCTAACCTTTCTGGGCTTTCCCTGCATCTTTTGTGATTTTTCTTTTCTGTGCGCTACTGATGCGTATAATACGCGCCATGAAAGCAAAAAAGAAACCAGCAAGTACAATCGCACTCAACAAAAAAGCCCGCCATGAATACTTCCTCGAAGACAAGTTCGAGGCAGGCCTGCAGCTCGAAGGTTGGGAAGTGAAAAGCATACGTTCAGGAAAAGTAAATATTTCTGATAGTTACGTGATCCTGAAAAACGGCGAAGCCTACCTACTCGGTGCTCAGATTCAGCCATTGAGTCAGGCCTCATCCCATGTGGTGTGTGATCCTGATCGTACCCGCAAGTTACTTCTAAAACAGCGCGAACTGGATACCCTGATTGGCAAATCCGAGCGCGAAGGCTACACCATTGTGGCCACCGCTATGTATTGGAAAAAAGCCTGGGTAAAGCTGGAAATCTACCTTGCCAAAGGTAAGAAAGACCACGACAAACGCGACACCATCAAAGACCGCGACTGGGCCCGTGAAAAAGAGCGGATGATGAAGCATAAGGTGCGTTGATCCCCTATTTTAATCACTGTAATCACATGTACATTGGCCACTAACATCTTGCCATGTGCCTTGAGCATTACAAAATCCAGTGATTGAGCACGACCAATGACTAAACTTGTATCCCACATTACAACCAACTCCACCAACGTCGGCGTGTGATGCCTGCATACCCGCCTGTGTTTCAGGTAATGCAATACTGCCATTTGCAGGTGGGTTGGAACCTTGAATTGGGAATAGATAATTGGTTTGAGGACACGCTATCGGAGTCTCCCACCGAATGTTCGCCTCAATTGTTCTATGAGCCAAAGCATCCTTACCGCTCGCGACCCTTACGAGAGCGCGATCCGACAGCGAATCTCCCTCAGCAAGATAGCGCTCAAACGAGCACCTTGCGTGCCCATCCATCCCAATACTTATGTTGTCAGGAATGCAGCGGGCGCGGCTCGCCCAATGAGCCTCGATCTGAATATCGCAACCATGTAAGCAATAGCCAACTTGAAAATCCAGCGTACCTTGAAACAGTCCCTCTGAAGCAGTTTGCTCGCATCCTGAGCATTTAACTTGTGATACATTAGGAACTTCGGGTGGACGGCACCATTTATCGATATACCAACAATTCTCGAGCTTTTGATACAAAGAGCTCGTAGATAATAGCGACGCATTGATCGAATCACCTATTCCATGAGATACATAAAGATTCTGGGATACATTCAGATTCTTTGTAGACACATCGTTCGTATTCGCCCATCGTGTATTGCCTCCCATACTTTGAACATGTTCTGCATTCCAAATCTCTGCTGACAGATTCGAAAAATCCCCTTCAGTTACGCTCACGGTTTCTAGCTCAGCGACATCTCCGAGTAATGCCTGAATTGACATCGACTTACCCATCAGTTGACTTACCTGAGTTGTATTCGACGTGGTTTCCCGCCCTCTTCCTTCCGCCGCCTGCAATCTTGTGGTTTGCACTTGGTTTTGTTGCCATATCCTTGCTCGTAACTCTTTATTCACCTGAGTTTGTTGCGCAACCCCCATCGAGGAAGAAAGGACGCCAACCGATGCACGTTCACCTTCAAGAAACTCCACTGAAACAGAATCAATATTTAGGCGCTCGCTGACGCCTTCCATCACGCTGGTGTCGCCGCTATATCCAGTATGCGTTGTTACCTTCCCACTAGACATATCGACCGAATCCAGATGTGCGACATTCTGGAGATCATAGTTTTGCATCGACAAATCGGTTTCCATGCTTGGAAATTCACCCTTGCTATTTGGCCAACGCCACACAAGTCTCTCTCCCGCCAATTCCGAGAGTTCCTGCTCTGACGGCATCAGGATATGCAGCCAAGCTCCCTGTGCTGTGCTCCCATGGAGCTGCTTCTGGATCGCTTGAGCCTTCGCAGAACTAGATAGACGTACACGAATGTGAAACGCTGGACTGTAATTGACCTGCGCATCAAGCACATAAGTGTCTAGCTGAGTGCGTTCTCGTAATAACTCTAAGTTCGGCCAACTTCCAAACTCTTGAAAATAACCAATAGCGCTCACTCGTGTTCGGTGGAGAGTTTCAATGATGGCTTCTTCTTGCAGGGCATTTATGCGTACATGCGCATTGCTAATGAATCCAAGCGCTACTGTAAAAACACCAAGCACAACCAGAATAATACTGATGAGCCCGTACCCTCGAGCTAGCTGTCTAGAGCTCATAGCTAACAGCGCCTTGCAATTGCAATAACCATTCAAGAAGCTCGGGCTGATAAAGCGGCCCTAATCGCCTCGATTCAACTAAGGTCGCGGTCGCAATACGTAGCTGAGTGATCGCTAAATTATGCCATGCGAGGGTATGCTCCGGGGCAAGACGCAGTGCATGCTCGTATGCGCGTTGTGCGGCAACAAATCGATGTTGTCGTAAGTGTAGATTGCCGAGTAGAAACCACCCTTCTGCAAAACTCGGTTCGTGTTCGAGTAATTGGTGAAGGTATGCCTCTGCTGACAAAAAATCACCTGCGGTATAAGCAATTCTGGCACCTTGCTCGAGGGTTGTGATGGATTCTAATACTGGTCTTTGATGAGAACTGGTTGCACTGCAGCCGACAACGAATAACAAACAGCTCAGTACTACAGCAATTTTTCCAAGATTATCTTTCATAAGCAGTCCTTTGCTCACGTATACATTGTTAGTTGAGTCAGTTATATAAGCGCACGCCGAATGGCGTTTCTCAGTTTTGGATCTGCGCGAGCTGAAATTTCAATTACGCTCGCCGCGCCCCAACAGAACCGCACCCGATTAGGTGCCACCCAAGAATCTTCTCGAATTAAACGACCCGAGGTATCAAGCCAAAACAAACGAAGAGGTAAGGTCATCGTAAATGTGTGAATACAGGCACAAGGCTGCAGCCATATACCGTCGTGGTCACCTCGCATGCACCATCCCCACAGTCGTGACGCCCAACGATTTGCGTACAGAATACGATAAGGCACCATAAACTCAGACGCCCCATATCAGTTTTGCGCTTAGTACACCTATCACCGGAAGAAGCGTGGCAGGAAAGATTAGCGCGACTAACGGCATGAGCAGTTTTATCGGAAGCTCGTGCGCTTTTTTCTCGATGTGTTCTGCAATCTCGTTACGAAAACTATCCGCTTGTTGTGTTAGCAATTCAACAATGGCGCCCCCTTGTTGCTGAGCCTGCAGTAAAGCGCCAACAAATAGTGCGGTTTGTGGGCCTGGCACCCGCTCGCGGAAGTTCTTTAATGCAGTTTCAAGTGAAAACCCAGAGCGAACTTGACCACAAACCACTGCAAATTCGCGCCCCAAAGGTTGTGTTGGAAAAAACTCGACAATACGTTGAAGAGCCGCAACTAGCCCCGCTCCAACCGCAAGTTGCAGAGCAATTAAATCAAGCCCTGCCGGTAGCGCATAGTAAACGGACTGTTTATGCAGGCGCGTTTGCGCTCGTTGCTTATTCGCTTTCAGAAGCGCGCGTAAGAGGAAACCATAACAGCTCGCCCCAATAAATACCGAAACCACGGCAAGGCCTGAAACGCTCATCATAGAGGCACCGGGATCTTCACTAAGCGGGCAATCCACCATTGTCCGACAGTTAACAACGTCACGAGAGAGAACAGCAAAACCCAACCCAATGGTTCGCCACTTAACACACGAATGGCATCGGACTCCATCCACCCGAACACCAACAACAATAACAGAGGTAGGCAAGACATAACTTTTCCCTGCAACCGTCCTTGCGCACTTATACTTTCAATACGCTGCTGCAAGCTTAATTTCTTTCGTAAACTATACGCACATCGCTGCAGTATTCTTGCCTGCTGCCCTCCCACCTGTTGGGTGAGAGCAATGGTAAGAACCACACGTTGAACATCCCCGTGAGGAATACGTTGATATAACTGAGTAAAGCCCGCAGCTAACGACTGTCCTAATCGGATATGACGCACAACTAAGGAAAACTCTTGCCCCAATGGAGGAGGCATTTCCCGACTAACGAAATCAATACTGCGATGCAAACTGCCACCTGTCGCTAACACATTGGCAAGCAACATCAACGCATCAGGCAATTGTTTTATAAATGTTTGCTGTCGCTTCTTTCTCAGCCAACGCAATGCAAGCCACGGTGCGCAGGAACCTATGATTAGTCCGGTTACCACGAGCCACCAACCAATGTTTAGGGTGAGCAGTACCACAACGACAAACATACACACGAGTAGCCATAAAGCGACCCAATGCTTCCAGGGTATAAACAACCACAGCTCAGTAAGATTACGTTGCAATTTCTCAACGTACTCTTGCTGGTAGTCATGCTTAATGCGAAGGCTAATTACAATCACGCAATACGCCCAAGTAATGGCGGCAAGCGCGAATAATAGAGCCGTTAACCACGCGAGCAAGACTTCACTATGCATGACACCACTCCAGTTCCTTCTCGGAGGTGGTCATCTTTTGCAATTGCCCACGCTGCTCAGCGCTAAGGGAATCTATAAAGTTCGGCATTTCACCCGTAAAGACATAGTGATCACCATCTTCGGTATACCGTACAAGCTCCGCTGTTTGAATTACATCGCCAACCATACCTTTGATTTCCGTAATCGCTGTGACTCGACGTCGACCATCGCTTGTGCGCTGAATCTGAACAATAAGTTGAATTGCTGAACGGATTTGTTGACGAATCGCTATTAATGGCAGCTCGAATCCCGCCATTAACACCATAGTTTCCAGTCGCTGTAACGCATCTCTTGGTGTATTAGCATGGAGTGTTGTCATGGAGCCAGCGTGTCCGGTATTCATTGCCTGTAACATATCCAGCGCTTCACCACCTCTACACTCCCCCACGATAATCCGATCTGGGCGCATTCGGAGGGCATTAATAACCAATTGGCGAATAGAAACTGCTCCAACGCCTTCTTGGTTTGCTGGCCGTGACTCTAATCGAACCCAGTGTGGCAAAGGCAACAACAATTCAGCCGCATCCTCAATCGTAATCACGCGCGCTTCTCGATCTATACATCGAGCTAACGCATTCAATAACGTTGTTTTCCCTGTACCTGTCCCGCCTGACAATACGATATTTTGCTTGTGTTGTACCGCCCAGCGCAGCAGTAAGGAAACCTCCACAGACATACTTTGCAAACTCACAAGATCAGTGAGGCCCCACTGCTGTTGATTAAATTTACGAATAGTAATGGTTGCGCCTGAAACGGCTAATGGCGGAATGATAATATTGATACGGGATCCACAAGGTAATCGACCATCTACCATAGGGCTGCTTTCGTCTACTCGCTTTCCAAGAGGGTGTAGCATTCGTTCAATCACCTGCCGCAACGCTTGCTCATTTTGAAAGCCGGAAGAAACTTGTCGCACTTTTCCCGCCGATTCGATAAACACTTTATTGTGACCATTGATCATAATTTCAGACACGGATTCATCTCGAAGCAGAGGTGATATAGGCCCAAAGCCAAGCATCTGGTCAAGTACTTGTTGGACAAGCTGGGATGACCCTTTGTGCCCTCCCATGCGCTCCTCTACCAAGCGAGTAACTAACACGGCGATCTCGTCATCGGTCATACGCTCAAGAGATATATGATTTTGCTGAATGTATAGTTCGATATGCTCGAGTAAGGACGTTAATATGGGTTCAGACTGGTTCATCAGCGTACTCCTTGTGCCGTATTCTCAACCATGCCCTGACAACCTATAGTTGCAAAACGCTGTCTTAGCTCCAACCAAGCCTCTCTTAGTTCTGCTTGCTCTTGTTCATAGGTTGCAAGGCGCCGCGCGGTTATAAATATGACGAGCTCAGTATCCACCTGTTGAATTGATTCGTCTTGCATTAATGGCGAGACTTTCCCTGTTCTTCTGGTCGTAGGTAAGCCGCTATGACCCATAAATATATCTTTGCTAATCAAGCCAGCAATCACGGCCGTTTCATTGTGGCTACTTGTCACCTGTGTTGTTGCTTTTCGACTGCGTAATCCGGGAATCCCTTGCACTGACATCGACGGATCTGGCTGACTCACTTCAGACAATAGCTCGGTACGAATCCAGCCGGATGCAAGTAACGTAGGGATGACTTGCAAGCGAATACCATAGGGTTTGAAGGTAACATCCGTGAGTCCCTGAGCATTTACTTGTGGAATAGGCAACTCCCCCCCAACTAAGAAATCCGCAGCTTTCCCGCTTTCTACACGAACGCGAGGTTTCGCTAACACCTTCCCTTCGCCACGTTCTTGGAGAAGCTGTAAGGTTGACTGTAAGCTGCCAGCCCACCCAAGATAAACACCGCGCTGAGCCGAGTCCGACTGAAATAGATCCTGGTTCGGTCTCAACTGAGAACTTCCAAATATATCTGCCAACACCCCTAACGAAGGGCCTTGCATAGTGCTATCCCACGCAAGTCCTGTATTACGTATAAATCGTTTACTTAATTCAACCACGTAGACTTCCAGTTCAAGCATTTCGACGCTCGGTTCAGTGACATGCAGTAAACTTAAATCAAGAAAGGGATAACGCTCCTTGAGTCCTTGTAAACGCTCGAAGTAATCCACATCTACCCGTCCTTCGAGCATTAAACTTTGTTGTTGCCATTGCGCAGTAATATCGCTTGATGCACCCGCCTTCATGCCCAGAACATCAAGTAGCCCAAGACTTCCACTCGGCAACACCTGAACACGTCGCTTGCTGATTGTGCCGTCACTAAACCACCAGGCCACATCAGTTTGGCCAATGGCACTCGGTAAGAACACAAACTCGTTGGCGTCGTTAAATTGCACATCCACAATATTGGGTGCAACGATGGCGATTTTGCTTGGGGGCTCAGGTAATGATTCAACATGAATTTGACCGACTTCCAGCCACAAGTATGACAATGCTTGATCTGCGTGAACATTGCAGATTCCTGCAGTTAAGCTGAGCCACAGTAGGTGTCTAAACGTTCTTAGCATAGACCTACGCATGCTTCCCCCTTTGGTACAATACGATGAATATAATTTGGCGGAGCCACAGTAACCGGCAGGTTGCTATACACTGAGTTCACTTGAACCCAGTGCACAGGCCCATGAACAGATAGGCTCGCAAGCTGCAATGCGTCTCGAATGGGCAGGAGCAATGTCGCATGCCGCGGTGCCTGCCGGTGCTGATCCGAATCAAAGCGACGCTGGCCATCGAGTGCGAAAATTTGATAGGGGCGCCCTACTTTACGCATCGAAGAATCTACTCGTTGGTATCCTTGTATGTAATCGCCAACAGCCCACAACCCAATATGACTATCCTCCGGATGCACCGGCAGCGTCATAAGCGTATGGTCAACAGGAAAGCTCGGAGTTACTTCTGGCTCTTCGTGATGTAATTGATGCCATTGCAACGGACGTCCTGGTGGAATTTCATCATTGTCATTTAAAGCAATCCGCCGCCCTAAAATATCGTCCAAATCATCAGGGTAAATCGCACCATGAGGAGACAAAGACGCGTCAATTCTCCGATATTGCAACATGCTTAGTTCTAGCGTGTCGTCAGTGCGCAATGGCATCCTAGATACGACAACGTCCACCCATAGCTGATTTTCTTGCTGTGCTTCAGTCATTTGCAAGAAGCGGGTTTCCAAATCGTTTCTATATTGCCCAAGCAAATGCCACGCTAAAAATGCCGCGACAGTTCCAACTGCAAAAGGCCACCAGAATTTGGGCTCAAAGACGGCTTTCATTGCGCTTCCTCATACAGAGTCAGCACCTGAATCAATCCAGAATCCAAGGCCCAACCGTGGACCGTCAGTTTGTGACCGGTGTTTACCAATCTGTTTTGCAACACAAATGCGCCACGAAATACCTCGTACAACATCCACGGGCTGGCATCGTCAAAAAGGCGCTCATAACGCCGGAACACACTGATTAAAGGGCCTGGCTCTAAGTGTTTCTCAAGTAGCACACCTTCCCATCGTGTTTGTGACAAGTTGCGCATGTTTATCCCTTCGTCATCCATGTACCTTGGATCACTGGGCGCTATTTGGCTTTCACTCCAGAGAATCTCCCCCTGTTGTGACATCAACGTGACAACGTCTGTCGGAGTAATGCAATCTAACCGGTTGCTTTGTGATTGTTGAATAACAAGGCAATCATCAATACCACGCAGAAAACTCTCAGCTTCAACCCAATCAAAATCGAGTCGCCAGGTCATCACACGAAGCCCCAAGGCGGTTGATGGTGCTAGGACTAAAGTATGGCCACTGGGCTCTGGTAGATAACGTGGAGTCAATGGTGGTTGCCCAGCTTGTGCCTCGGCCATCGCAAGGATCATCGCCGCCCACCATATCTTCCGTAACGAGCGACTTAGCATAAAGCCTCCGTACAGACTCTCTCGATGGGGACAACCGATGTATCAATTCGGCCTAACTCAAGCTGGCCAGGCGCAAACTCTCGGGCAAAAGGCAACCAGCTTACGACCTGCTGCACATAGTGAAACCCTAAGCCATTAAGTGCCGCTGTCGCTGTCAATGATTGAGGGCGCGCGACTAAATCATCGCTACGATTAGGGCTCCAATCATGGTGTATCCGACGGAAATGTAAATAATCTACAGTATTTGCATTACCCGCATCATCGAGACCACTCAGGCGCGCTGAATATGCTGTATTGAGCGGTAGCGAAAACTCTGTTTGCCAATCAAACAGTGACCACAGAGGAGCAATACTTTGCGCAAACGGATAGTTTGCATCGTTGGTCAGTACCCTAGTCCGTTTCGTTTCATTGAATAATCCGCGCTCCCGCCACCAAACATCACTACGTTCGGGCAGCTGGAAGTAGTCACGCCATGGTGCTTCGGCTAGCTCAATTTGCATGCGCTGCCCATCCTTATATCGCTCCTGAAGCGTCTGATAAATCCACGGAACGAGTAATAGGATGAATACCCCTGTCGTGCCTACTACGATGCTTAATTCTAGGAGCGCCTGACCGCGTTGATGCAACATCATGTTTTACTCTCCCTGAATATTGAATCTGCATGTACTTGTGTCGCCAATATGGCTAACTCATAACTAGGAATAGCGACGACCCGTGATTGCCATAGCGCATTGAATAAATTAGGGCGTTCATACTGCTGATCCTGACGCGGCCAAAGGTCTTTTGGACGATCAAAAAATACCAGTGCTCTACTTGCAGCCCAAAGGACGGGGCCTTCCCGTGTTCGCAGCACTAGCGTGATTTGCGCATCTGTAGGTTGGTCAAGTTCGTAATAGCGAGGGATACGATGTCCTGAGGTCAATGAGCGTGCGATTCTCGCACCATCGCGACTGCTGAGTCGATTGCGCTGATAACTTTCACCAAAGTCTGACGAGCGACTCGTCAAAGGAGGACGGCTGCCAATAAAGCTTCCGCCACCCCCTAAACGATGTTCACTGCGCCAAAACAACGCGCGCTGATGCAGACTTAAGCTATCAATAGATTGCCAATGCACTTGGCCTAATCGTTGAAAGGCCTCCGTTCCCCCCGCTTTCTGTGCATAAATAAAGCCAGCATCAAACCAACGATACGTGCGAGATCGCGTAAAATCATCCCGGCTATCCTGCACCATCCTGACATAGTCACTTTGCGCAACTGGATGCGTTTGTCGACGTTGAAATCGAAACCAAAGCGTTTTCACATCAATTAAAGTTTGATGATTAAGCAGAAATAATTCGAGTTTTAAATGATTCGACTCCGCAATATGGTGTGCAGTTAGGAGGCTGCTTATCCATGTGGCTTGATGAAACGACCATTGGGCATGTTCCAAGCCTTGCAGTACAAATTGTTGAAAAGCTACAAAGCTGTGCACACCGGATGTCATTGGCACTCGCATATGTTGAAGCGTACGTGCTAAATGTGCCGACACAGTATTCACATACGGGATCCACGCAGAATATAGCGCCAAACGTTGACTCGTCATGTGGCCCATTTCGAACCAACTGAGTAACGCTAATGCCTGACCAATTGCAACGTCATTCGCTAGCATGGCGCGATTAGTCACCGCTTTAAAATTAAGATCACGAGAAGCGACTACCCCCATGGCTGCTGCCGTGTTATCTGCCACATGTTGAATCTCAGTTTGCATCTGCGCATCTTGAGCAAGCTCAGTGACCGAAAATAGTGCCCACGCAAATCCGAGTAAAAGCAACGCAGCGGCAAACAGAATATAACCGCCAGAGGTCCTAGTTTCCGGAGTTCGTGGCATCGTCATAGTTGCTCAAGTTATATTCACGGTTAGCGCGATTCGATGCGGCATTCGCCGATTGACGAGCTTCATTCAGCTGTTGTGAAGCAGACTGCCCTGAGATCTCTTGGGCAACCCCGGCTACTTGGTGGCGAACAGCTTTTCCGAAATAGGAGTACACCCCGATCGCTGCGACTACGACCAAGGCAAGAATGACAATGTATTCGGTCATTCCCTGCCCGCGCTCACGGCATTGGCTGAGCATAAACGCTGTACGATCTGAAGAATTAACTTGATGTGGTATTTTCATGCGACACGCTCCCTGTATACGCCATGATGTTGGTATATCTCAGGCTAGGTGTCGCATGTGAAAAGTGCAACGAACGAGGTGGTTTTTACTCTATCGCCAAATATTTGTGCATCTGCACTGATAAGCGCCAGTTGCGCTCGATGCAGGTTTTAATCGCCAGTTCCGTGGCTCGGGGCCGTTGGCTGATGGGCTGTAAGGCGATCACGGTGTGTTCTGCTACGGGGCAGCGGGCAAGCAGCGCATCGAGGGCTTCGATGTGCTTTTCCATGGCGATGGGGTGTTTAATTTCGTTGGCACGGGCCATGGCTTCAGGGAGTACGTGTAAGCCGCCCGGCATATCTAATTTTGGGGAAACTGTCACCCAGGTCTTGGCGCTGGTTTGAATTGGAAACGTACCGCTGGTTTCAATTTGTAACTGGTAACCGGCCGCCTCTAACACTTCGGCAAGCGGGTTTAAATCGTACATACACGGTTCACCACCAGTGATCACCACGTGTTTTGCAGTAAACCCGCGTTCGTGAAACTTCGCCAGAATTTGCGCGGCGTTGAGCACCACAAAACGCGGGCTGGGTTCGGTTTTTGCGATCACCTCGCCATAGGGGGCCGCATCGCTTTGTTCTAGCGCCCAGGTATGCTGGGTATCACACCAAGGGCAACCCACTGGGCAGCCTTGCAGGCGCAAAAAGATCGACGGTTGGCCGGTGTATATCCCTTCACCCTGAATGGTTTCAAACAGTTCGTTCACAGGGTAAACGCCGGGGGCATAGCTGGCCACCGCGGAAGCTAACGATAAATCGGTCATGGAACTCCTGTTACAGTTGCTCTGCACTTTCTTTCAATCGGGTGATTCAGGTACACTGAGCGCAGGGCAATAGTATACAAGAGTGTGTAAGCATGGGGCAAAAATCTGCAGTAGTGATCTATTCGGGTGGTATGGATTCCTTTACGGTATTAAACCGCGCCATTGCCGATGGCTTAACCGTACACGCTCTCTCTTTTCACTATGGTCAGCGCCATAGTAAAGAGCTTGATTACGCGGCGAACGTCTGCGAAAAACTAGGTATCTCTCATAAAGTGGTGGATATTCGGGCCATTAACACCTTACTCGCAGGTTCGGCTCTCACCAGTGATATCGATGTGCCCGATGCGGAATACGCAGAAGGCAATATGAAAGCCACGGTGGTACCGAATCGCAATATGATTTTATTATCGCTAGCGATTGGCTATGCGGTATCTATTGATGCGGATGAAGTGTATTACGGCGCACACTCCGGGGACCATGATATTTATCCCGATTGCCGTCCGGTATTTGTGGAAGCGATGAATCAGGTAAGTCAGTTAGCCAACTACAAACCTATTCCGGTGGTATCGCCCTATTTGTACCAATCGAAAATCGATATTTTGCGCGATGGCTTATCGCTCGGCCTCGACTATAGCCAAACTTGGACATGCTATAACGGTCGCGAAAAGGCGTGCGGAAAATGCAGTGCCTGTCGCGAGCGGTTACAGGCCTTTGCCGCGCTCGGCTTAACCGACCCACTCCCCTACGAGAACGCGTAAATACAATCTTTAACTGACGATACAGATAACGGTATTCATTCCGGTATCTGAGTTTCAATACGCTTTAGTGTTCACTCGTTAACAACGTTAATAACTGCTGCGCTTCCTGCCAGCGCTGGCTTTCCCGCAGCTTTGCCAGCCCATCGGTGCTGGTTTGTCCACGTAATGTGTCGACACTCGGCTGAGTTTCCCCCGGGAATGTCACCGTATCTAATACCGTTTGCGCCGCCACTTGATCATTACACACCAGCAATAAATCGCAGCCTGCCTCTAATGCAACTTCTGCACGTTGAGTCACAGTGCCCGCTACGAGGGCTCCTGCCATCATTAAGTCATCGCTGATAATCACCCCATCAAACTCGTACTGCTTGCGTAATATATCCTGTAACCAGCGCTTGGAAAATCCAGCCGGCTCTGGGGCCACTTGCGGATAAATCACGTGTGCTGGCATTACCGCCTGAATATGCGGTGCTAAATGGGCAAACACTTTGCCATCGAGGGCAAGTATGTCATCGAGCGAGCGTTCATCCACGGGAATATCCACATGAGAATCCGCCACCACAGTACCATGGCCTGGGAAATGCTTTCCGGTGGCACGCATACCCGCCTCGTGCATTCCGCGGATAAATGCATGGGCTAGAAATATCACTTCTTCAGGATCACTGGAAAATGCACGATCACCAATCACCGTACTTTCCCCTTCAATATCAAGCACCGGGGCAAAACTATGGTCGACGCCACAGGCCAATAGCTCGGCGGCCATTAACCAGCCAAGCTCACGAGCAATAACCGATTGCTGAGCGGGGCTCGACACCGACTTACGAATCCTTGCCATGGCCGGAATATGGGTGAATTCACCACGAAAACGCTGCACGCGACCGCCCTCATGGTCTACACAAATCACCAAATCACGACCCGCCGCAGACCGTATCGATTCGGTCAGTTCGATTAACTGAGCAGAGCTTTCGTAGTTACGGGTAAAAAGAATCACCCCAGCCACCGCAGGGTGTTGCAACATCGCTTTATCGTGATCGGTTAATTGTAATCCGGGTACATCAATGATTAATCCCGCCATCGAGGGCGCTCTCCTAAGTTACGTAGTTCTTTTTGAAACAAAATTTTACGATTAAAACAATGCAATAGCATTTCCAAGCCAGACAAAAGTAACTATTCTGAACTTATGTTAAGCTGAAGTTATCAGATAGATAAGAAGCTTGCTGTGTCCTTTCCGATGAATCTTACCAATGAATCCAAGACACAACACGCATCGTATCTTAAAAAAGACGTACTGTAGAGAGTAGACCTATGCGTAACTATCAACGACTCGCTTTCGCCCTTCCCTTTGTACTTGCCGCCTGTGGGGGCACGGAAAGCGCGCTCACTGGTGACAGTCCACTGCTCGGCAATGGGCAGTGTTCGGTAACGGCCCAAAATCAGCGCCTGAAAACCTTTATGGAGCGCAGTTACCTTTGGAATACAGATATTCCTGCGAATGTGAATCCGCAGAACTACAGCTCTATTTACTCCATGTTAGACGCGTTGCGTGCGCCGCAGGACATATTTTCGTTTATTTTAACGGAGCAAGAATATCAAGATCGCTTTGTCGACGCAGTATTCTTCGGTTTTGGCTTTGGTCGTCGCGACAATGTGGATGACGGCGTGATTGAAATTCGTTATGTGTATGCCGACTCACCTGCAGAACAAGCGGGTTTAAACCGAGGCGATCGTATTACTGCCGTATCAGACGTGTCGATGTCGGAGTGGTTCAGTCGTATTGCTGCAGGTACTGCATCTTTTACGGACGTTTTTGGCCCAAATGAAGATGGCATTGAGCGGCGCATCGACTGGATTGAGCCAGATGGCACCGAGCGCAGTGCGTTGATCCGAAAAACTCAAGTGGAAACCAACACAGTGATGGCCACAGAACGTTTTCAGGTCGATGATAAAGAAGTCGGTTACTTTGTGTTTGATAGTTTCCTTCAACGCTCTGAAGTGGATTTAAACAACGCCTTTGACCAACTCATAGGTGTCGATGAACTGGTTGTCGATTTACGTTATAACAGTGGCGGCCTAGTGCGTGTGGCAAATCAGCTCGCATCTCAAGCTGCATGGAACAATGTAGAGAACGAAGTTTTCGTCACGTTCCAATACAACGCCAATTTCGACGACCAAGACGTGATGTTTAGCCTTGGCCCAGGTATCGAGCGACTGAATGTGAATCGCATTTACGTGCTGACATCACAGCAAAGTTGTTCATCGTCGGAATTGGTGATTAATTCCCTGGATCCACATATTGAAGTGGTCACTATTGGTGCACCAACCTGTGGTAAACCCGTAGGGCAACAGCCCACGCAGATATGTGACAAAATTATCTACGCGATTACTTTCCAAACCGTAAATTCAGCGGGTTTTGGTGATTACTTTGATGGCTTGCCAGTCACCTGTGCCGCAACCGATACCATTGTCGGCGACTGGGGTGATAGTGGCGATCCGCTACTTGCTGGAGCCTTGCATCATATTGAAACCGGAAGCTGCGCTGCATCTAATGCATTTGCTGACGCTGACATTATGATGAGCTTGGAAGCGAAGCGTTTGCCGTTAACCCAAGATCCACTGCTCACCAAATTTGAAACACGCCACTAATAGCGTATTCACCCATCAAAAAAGGGCTCCCGATTATGGGAGCCCTTTTTATTACACTACTCGGCATCGCGGCTAGTCGGAAAGCACATCGAGGGCCTTAAATTTACCTTCTTTCAGTGCCTCTGGGCAGAAACGGTCGACTGCGATGGCCCGCATGCGTAACCGTTCGCAGCGTTCTAGTTTCTGTGCTTCGTCTGGGCTAATCAGCTCCTGTTCCAACGCAGCTTTGGCTAATGCGTCACCGGCCAGATCTTGCCCTAAATCGCCTGCACGTTGCGCTTTGTTAATACGCTTATAAACCGGTTCTAACTCGTGCATGGCCAAAAACGCCAATTCCATATGCCCCGTAACATCGGTTTCATCGTCACGCCAATAACTTAAGAACGTATGACGTTCTCGAGCCACTCCAGGCATCATGGTCGCTTCGGCAATTTCCTGGGTAATACTGTCTGCAGGCATTTTGTAATGATTGCCAAACGGGAACACCAAGATTTTTAAGCTACGCGCAATAAACCGATTTGGAAAATTCTGGAAAAACCCGTTAAATGCATGGCCTATATGATACAGATGCATAGTCACCGCATAATGCACAAAGGGTAAATCTGCTTGTTGGCGGCCATCGTCTTCAAATCGTTTTAGCACTGCCGATGCCATATACAGATGGCTCAAAACATCACCTAAACGAGCTGAGATCATTTCTTTGCGCTTCAATTCGCCACCCAGAGTGAGCATAGACACATCGGCGCAAAGCGCCAAGGCGCGGCTCATGCGGCTTAATTGCTGATAGTAGCGCAAGGTTTCGCCGCTTACCGGCGCATTGGCAAAACGCGCTCCCGTAAGGCCATGCCAAAACGTACTCATTTTGTTCCCAGCCGCAAAACCAATATGTTTAAACAACAAGGCATCAAACTCCCGTAAACCTTGTTCTTCATCTTCCCGTGCAGCCGCTTCCATTTCTTTGAGCACATAGGGATGGCAACGGGTAGCACCTTGACCAAAAATCATTAAGTTTCGGGTCAGAATATTCGCTCCCTCTACGGTGATCGAAATAGGAGTGCCTTGATAACCCGATGCAAGATAATTGAGCGGCCCCATTTGAATGCCCTTGCCCGCATGAATATCTAAGGAGTCATTCATCACCTGACGGCCCATTTCCGTTAAATGATACTTGGTAATGGCGGTAATCACCGAAGGGCTATATCCCTCGCATAATGCCATCACCGTTAACCGACGGGTCGATTCCATACTGTAGCTGTATGCACCGATACGGCCTAACGCTTCCTGTACCCCTTCGAACTTGCCAATGGGTAACCCAAACTGCTGGCGCACATAGGAATAGGCACCCGTAAAACGTTGGGCATTATGCGCAGACGCTGTCGCCAACGCTGGTAAAGAAATTCCACGCCCCGCCGACAAACACTCCACCAACATACGCCAGCCTTTCCCGGCATAGTCTAAGCCACCAATAATCCAATCCAATGGAATAAATACATCGGTGCCAGATGTGGTGCCATTCATAAAGGCTTGATTTAATGGCCAATGCCGATCGCCAATTTTTACGCCAGGATGAGACGTGGGAATCAGAGCGCAGGTGATACCGAGTGATTTTTTATCGCCAATAAGTCCATCCGGATCATCGAGCTTGAATGCGAGACCAAGCACAGTAGCCACGGGGGCTAAGGTGATATAACGCTTCGACCATGAAACGCGAATACCTATGATTTCTTTGCCTTCGTGCTCGCCTTTGCAGACGACGCCGCGGTCGGGAATACTTCCTGCATCAGAGCCTGCTTCAGGCCCCGTTAAGGCAAAACAAGGTAATTCTTCGCCTCGAGCTAATGGTGGGAGCCAACGCTTTTTCTGTTCGCTGGTGCCATAGTGAGTTAGCAGTTCACCTGGGCCTAGGGAGTTCGGAACCATCACAGTGACTGCCACGCTCAGCGAGCGCGTGGCAATCCGAGTCACAATATATGAGTTTGCCGCAGCAGAAAATTCTAAGCCTTCATATTCTTTGCCAATGATCATGGCGAAAAACTTGTGCTTGCGCAGAAACGCCCAGACCTCAGGCGGAAGATCTCGATCTTCTTGATTAATCGTAAAATCATCCAACATGGCCAACAATTCTTCTAATGGCCCGTCGATAAATGCCTGTTCGTCGGCACTGAGCACCGGCGGTTTAGTGGCCAACAACGCAAACCAATCGGGTTGTCCGGAGAATAGTTCGCCGTCCCACCATACATCGCCCGCTTCCATCGCTTCCCGCTCGGTCGCCGACATCGGTGGAAGAATGCGTTTAAAAATCTTAAAGACAGGCCGAGAAATCAGGCTTCTACGGATATCCGGTATGCCAAATACCACCAGGATAGTGACGAGTAAAATTAGCAAAAACAACATAGGATAGCTCCGAACAATTTACACGGGACAGGCGGAAACTCGCATTAGCGGTTCCCTCAGTTAAAGATAGTCGAAATTTACGGCTGTGGATCAGATGCTGCAATTCCTGCAGCAACGAATGGAAGCAGTTTCGCGAGGGTTTCCTCGGCGTGGGTATCTTCTCCAAAATCAGAGGCAGCAATTTCGCGAAGTGCCTGCCCAGAAACTTGAGCAAACAACATGGCTCCCAAGCTAAAATGCAGACGCCAAAATAGCGTATTGGCGCATAAATTTGGATTGGCCGTTTGAATCATAGCGAAAAACTGATGTACCACATCCCCGTAGTGCGTCATGGTAAAGCGCCGTAAATGGCCTTGAATCTCACTATAGGCATAGCCAAGCAAGCGTAAATAAATCACCGGGCCATCAACCCGTACTTGCTTAAGTGCAAACAAAGGCGCGTTCACACAAGCGAGCACATCCGCAGTTCGGTAGCTCACACCGGCACGCTCAGAACGTTGAGCCAATTCTTGCAGTTGCGCGGCAAGCGCTGGCATAAATACGCTTTGGTAGCGAGCCATGACGGCTTGGATAAGGGCTTTCTTGGAACCAAAATGATAATTCACAGACGCCAAATTTACATTGGCCTCACTGGTGATCTGCCGCAACGATGTTTGCTCGAATCCATGTTCGGCAAACAGCATTTCCGCTGTCACAATAATCTTATCTTTTGTCCGCAATGCCTTCGCCATGCTGACGCCTCTATTTAAAACGGTCGTTTTATACACTCCCGTAATTTAACCTACTCGGCGGGCATCAGCAAGCAAAGTCGCACTGTATCAAGCAGATGTGTCTAGCGGAGCAAAGCCTTTTACCAGATCATCCACTGCCTTCATCTGTTTAAGATAGGCTTCGAGCTTGGCCAATGGTAAAGCGCATGGGCCATCACAAAGGGCTTTGTTTGGATCCGGATGCGCCTCTAAGAATAAACCAGCAATGCCCAACGCCATGCCAGAGCGGGCTAATTGCGCGGCCTGAGCACGCCGGCCATCCGCCGAATCGGCACGTCCGCCCGGGCGCTGTAACGCATGGGTAGCATCAAAAATTACTGGGGCCATTGTTTTCATGTCGTCCATGCCCAGCATATCGACAACAAGGTTGTTGTAGCCAAACGACGAGCCGCGCTCACATAACATAATGCGGTCGTTTCCGGCTTCATGGAATTTCGTCATGATATGGCGCATTTCGTGCGGCGCCAGAAACTGTGGTTTTTTTACGTTAATTGCCGCATTGGTTTTCGCCATAGCCACCACCAAATCTGTTTGCCGCGCCAAAAATGCTGGGAGCTGAATGACATCAGCCACTTCCGCTACGGGTCCCGCTTGGTAGGGTTCATGCACATCGGTAATCACCGGAACGCCAAAGCGCTCTTTAATTTCCGCGAGAATAGCGATGCCTTTGTCCATTCCCGGACCGCGAAACGAGTGAATTGAAGAGCGATTCGCTTTATCAAAGGACGCTTTAAAAATGTAAGGAATATTTAGCTTTTTTGTCACCGTGACAAACTCTTCGGCAACTTCGAGCGCCAAGTCGCGGCTTTCCAACACGTTCATGCCCGCAAACAACACAAAAGGGGCATCGTTAGCCACATGGATATCGCCGATCGTCACGGAATCAATGGTTATCATGTACTGCGCTCTCTTTTAGATGAAATCAGGAAAAATCATAATTTGCTTCGGTTTGCAGAATCGCCATGATGGGCTTTCTGTGGGTGCGAATCGCATCGCGAAGTTGTGGGCTAAACCAACCAACGGCGTCATCTTCAATACTCAGCAAAGCTTGTTCAGGCTGCGCACCCTGATGTAATTCACCATAGAGAGCTGAAATAAACACCAACAACTGCACTTCGATAGCAAACCCGTCACCATGCTTCCCTTCCGGAAAGCCACTGCCATCGAAGCGTTCAAAGCGCTCATCTAGGGCGCGTTCAACCCAGCGCGATGCATTACTTGGATCCGCACGCAGACCTTCGAAAGCTCGCTGTACCCGTTCAAAACAAACGCGCGGATTGACACCGCCTTGGCGAACACGTACCGAAAATAAGCGCGCAATACGCGCTAATAAGCTTGCCGCTACCGCGAGCGTCGTATGTTTATCATCACGCACTTGCAGATGCGGTAGCAGCATGGCGGCGATTTGAGATGCTGAGTGGGCATCTTCTGGATTGCGCTCAAGTACGTCGGTTTCCATTAAGATGAGCCGACGGTTCATCGCCAATAACAGACGATTTAAATCATCCTGTCGCAACACATTATTCAGGGCAAGTTGCACGTGCTCTGAGAACATCCGAAGCAAATCTTTTTCACGATCAGCTAGGGGTCGTGAAAGACCGGTAAGGCACAACAAGCCACCCCAAGGACGACAAGCACTCGGACAATAAATCATCGCGGTATCGTCGTTGAAATAAGGTTGGCCCCGTTCCACCACCCCATGCAGTTCCATCAGCGATTTTTTCGGTAATGCCGATTTAATGGGACGGTTGAGTACCACGTCGGCTTCTTCACCGAAGGCGGCGCGTACCGTGAATTCTTCATGGGTATGCTCTGGATCAACTTCTGCGTACAACACTTGACGAGCACCGCCAATGAGCCACCCTAATTGTTGTACCAAGCCCCCTACAAACTGATCCATGGATTGTTCAGAAAATAAGTCTGTGGATGCGTTCAGGATTTTTTCTAAACCACGGCGGCTGTGCTCAATCGACATAATATCGCGGTAAGAACGCAAGCTCGACATCACCGCAGTAAAGAGTTTCTGCGCCGTGAGCTCGGTTTTCGATTTGTAATCGTTGATATCGTAATTAATGATCACGGTGCGCTCTGGTGCCTGACCGGGTTGGCCCGTGCGCAGAATAATTCGGGTAAAATGATTATCGAGATCTTCGCGGATAAATTTGGCAACACGCAGGCCCGCATCGTCGGTTTCCATCACTACATCAAGCAAAATAATGGCGGCATCTGGATGCTCGCGCATCAGTTTACAGCCCTCTTCGCCCGATTCAGCACTATGAAATTCTAGGCCGCGACCTAGAAACGTAAACTCACTTAAGGCCAAGCGAGTGACTGCATGCACTTCAGGCTCGTCGTCGACGATAATTATTTTCCAGCGTTCATTCAACGCATCCTGCGCTTGTACTGGTTCATCGGCAAACAAGAAATGGTCGTTCATAAATTACGGTGCTCTCCTTTCGACGCCTGCTCCATTGCGCTGATTGTTTACCTCAAGGCATCCGTTCACAGCTTTGGAACATGTTACGGACGCTGACCACAGGTTACTCTATCTAAGTTAGCATAATCCTTTGCAGTATAAATGTGAGCATAGCCAAGTTCTTGAAAAACTTCACGAACTTTCGGAGATTGCGAAGCACCATGCTCAAGCATGAGCCATCCATCAGGATGCAAAAAACCCCAAGCTGTTTGAATAATATAGGCTAAATCTGCGTAACCGCCCTGTTCTGCCACCAGCGCAGAATGGGGTTCGAAGCGAAGATCCCCTTGAGTAAGGTGTTCGTCGTCGTGGGCAATATAAGGTGGATTGCTCACAATCAAATGAAAACGAGCCGTCGGCTCGATTGCGGAAAACCAATCACTGGTTTCAATACGGACATGATCAAAGCCTAACCGCCTGCGATTTTCTTCGGCAAGGATCACCGCATCTGGCGCCCGATCTACCGCGCGAATATGCCAATGGGGTCGTTCACTGGCGAGTGCGAGCGCAATAGCTCCAGTACCGGTTCCAAGTTCGAGAACATCGGCATTTGCCTGCTGCACACGCGCAAGTGCCTGCTCCACCAATACCTCCGTGTCAGGACGAGGAATTAAGGTGCTATTGTTGACCTTTAACGGTAACGACCAGAATTCGCGCATGCCGATCACATGTGCAATGGGCATGCCTTGCGCACGTTGCTCAAGCAGGTTTTGGAATGCGACAGATTGCTCCGCCGTTAACGGACGATCCGGCCAAGTATAAAGATAGGTGCGATCACAACCCATTACATGCATAAGAAGCAATTGGGTATCTAATGCAGCAGTATCTGATCCCGCCTTCACACATAACTCACGACCATGAGCCAGCGCCTGGGCAATGGTGAATTGTTGCCCCACCATGAATCTTATCCCTGCTCAGATAGCGCTGCGAGCAGATCCGCCTGATGTTCTTGCACGATGGGCTCAAGCACGAGATTCAAGTTACCTTCCAGAACTTCATCCAATCGGTACAAGGTTAGGTTGATGCGATGATCCGTCATCCGCCCTTGTGGGTAGTTGTAGGTGCGAATACGCTCTGAGCGGTCGCCACTGCCCACCAAAGAGCGACGGGTACTGGCCTCGGCTGCCGCCCGTTTTTCGTCTTCAGCGGCTTGTAAGCGCGCCTGCAGTACCGACATCGCTTTGGCTTTGTTCTTGTGTTGCGAGCGCTCATCTTGGCATTCCACCACAACCCCAGTGGGAATGTGGGTTAAGCGAACCGCAGAGTCGGTCCGGTTAACGTGCTGACCGCCCGCACCCGAGGCGCGATAGGTATCAATACGTAAATCAGCCGGATTAATCTCGATGGCTTCCGCTTCTGGGATTTCGGGTAATACCGCCACGGTACACGCGGAAGTATGGATTCGGCCCTGAGATTCTGTTTCTGGAACACGCTGCACACGGTGACCACCGGATTCAAACTTCATACGCCCGTACACACCGTCGCCTTGAATATGCGCGATGACTTCTTTAAAACCACCCTGCTCACTTTCGCTTGCGCTCACCATGGTCATCCGCCAGCCATTGCGTTCCGCGTAACGGCTGTACATGCGAAATAAATCACCGGCAAAAATACCGGCCTCATCGCCGCCGGCCCCGGCGCGAATTTCAAGGTAGCACGAGCGATCATCATTGGGGTCTTTCGGTAACAACAAGATTTGTAAGCGCGCCGCCAGTTCTTCTTGCAGCTTTTTCGATTCCTTCACTTCGTCGGCAGCCATCTCCCGTACTTCCGGATCGCTGTCTTTCAACATCTCTTGGGCGGCTTCAATATCGTCGCCTGCCTGCTGATACTTGCGAAAGCAAACAACCGTTTCTTCCAACTGTGCATATTCTTTCGACAACGCCCGAAATTTATCTTGATTGGTGATAATTTCCGCGGAGCCGAGCAAATACTCCAGCTCTTCGTGTCGCTCCAGCAAACTTTCAAGCTTGCTGACCAAAGATGCTTTAAGCATGGTTTAATCCTGAGATGGTTCGTTAAATAGCTTTTGATATGCCGCCAGCGCAGAGAAATCTTTACGTCGGCCGGCGTCCTGTATCGCCAACGTTGGCGAGTGCAGCAATGTTTTTGTTAAACGTTGTGTGAGTTCTTGCACCACGTCTTGTGGATCTTTTCCAGCGGCTAACTGCGCCAAAGCACGCTCTTTTTGCCGCTGGGCTATTTGCTCACTGGTTTGCCGATACTGGCGCAGTAAGTCTACGCTGTTCAAACTCAGCATCCATGCAGTAAATTCATCCACATAGCGCGCAATAATATCCCGTGCCTCGGTGGCAGCATGCTGTCGCTGCTCCAAGTTGCGACTCACAATACTTTGCAAGTCATCTACGGTGTATAAATAAATGTCTTCGAGGTCGTTGACCTGTTCTTCAATATCGCGCGGAACTGCCAAGTCAATAAACAACATCGGCTTGTGGCGACGCTGTCGCAACGCAGATTCCACCAAGCCTTTACCGATTACAGGAACAGGACTGGCGGTTGAAGATATAATAATATCTGATTTGGGTAACAGCTCTTTCAAGCTGCTCAAGGCATATGCCTCGCCATCAATTAAGTGCGCCAGCTCTTCTGCCCGCGCCACGGTTCGGTTGGCGACACGAATCTTACGCACACCTTGCTCGCGCAAATGGCGGGCGACTAATTCAGCGGTTTCGCCAGCCCCAACAAGTAGCACTTCTGCCCCTTGTACCGCGCTAAATATATGTTTCGCAAGATTCACCGCGGCATAAGCGACTGATACCGCATTCTGACCGACATCAGTTTCTGTGCGAATCACTTTCGCGGTGGCAAAAGCCGATTGAAAAAGGCGTTCAAATACTGAGCCAACGGTACCGGCTTGGCGGGCATGTTGAAACGCTTGCTTTACCTGACCAAGAATTTGCGGTTCACCCAATACTAGTGAATCCAGCCCTGAGGCCACCGACATTAAGTGGGCTACGGCCTCGGCGTCGGCATGGTGATATAAATACTGCGTGAGTTCAGCGGAAGGCACTTGGTGATAAGCAGCCAACCACTCAATAATGCTTTGTAGTTCGGCGGCATCGGCATGACAGTACAGCTCTGTACGATTGCAGGTAGACACAATCACAGTTTCGCTCACTTTCCCCTGCTGGACTAATGACTGTAATGCCATTTCCAGTTGCTCAGGCTGAAAAGCAACTTGCTCGCGGATTCCGACGGTCGCGGTTTTGTGATTAATACCTAACGCAAGAATTGTCATGAACGCTGTATGCGATGCCCTTGTGTAAATAACGACTACAACCTCGCTCCCCAAATGATAGCGAGCCGAGCTATGGAACCAAACGCCAACTTCGGGCGTCTATACCGGTGATTCGGTGGATTTTCGCGCGCCAAACAAGGGCGACCACCGGCCCTGTATTGTAAGCGAAGCGTCAGTCTATTGAAAGCAAACTAGAAATCGTGGTCAACTAAATATCAGTTGTGGTTTACTGGTCCACATATCTCTATAACTCCCGCGAACAGGCGAACTAAATGCGTTTAACTTTTACTCGATGGTTGCAGTTCCATCGATTGCTCGGATTAGGTTTGTTTATTGCCTTTCTCACTGCATGCGCAAGCACGCCACAAACCTCTGACACAGTCGCACCAGAGCGCCATGCTGATCATCAAGCTTGGTTATCCCAGATCGTGTTTTGGAATATTCAAGGCAATATCGCCTTTTTCAATGATGCCGATGGGGAGCGCGATGCCGCGCGTTATACCTGGCGTCAGCAACACACACCTGAAACCACGTCCTTTCGCCTCTATCATCCGTTACGGGGAACTCTCGCACGCCTCGAGCAAAATGAATCCGGTGGTGTGTTTACCAATCTCCAAGGCGAAACCTTTAACGCGGAACACATCGACGAGTTGCTTTACACTCATACTGGAATGCCAATTCCGTTTCATCTCATGTCTGAAGCCATTATTGGCCTCGAACCGCAAGTATCCATTGCCAACCGGCGCTGGTTCGAAAGCGGCGCCTTAGCGAGCTACACCGCAGATATCAGCCAATCCCCTTGGAACCAGCAAGTATGGCAGGTAGAACTCAGCGACTACCGAGTGGTCGTGCACAACGGACGCTCTTTCACCATGCCGCATATGATTGAAGCGAGCCAATACCCGCTGCGGATTCGCTTTCAAGTGAGCCAATGGCGCGAGGTACTGGTGGAATGACCCGCATCTATCCGATTTACACGCTGCCCGCACCGGCAAAACTTAATTTGTTTTTACACATCACTGGGCGCCGCCATGATGGCTATCACGAACTAGAAACCTTATTTCAGTTTTTAGATTACGGCGATGAACTGAGCTTTCAAGTGCTGGCAGACGATGTTGTGGAAGTCACGCCTGAGTTACCTGAAGTACCCTTAGAGAGCCATTTAGTGTATCGCGCAGCACAGCTATTACGCCCCTACCGTAAACAGCCCCAAGGGGTTCGTATCCATGTCGATAAACACTTACCCATGGGTGGCGGCGTTGGCGGTGGCTCGTCGAATGCAGCCACGACGTTATTGGCATTAAATCGCTTGTGGCAATTAGGCTTAAGCACCGAAGAACTAGCCGATCTAGGGTTATCTTTGGGTGCCGATGTTCCCATTTTTGTGCATGGTCATGCCGCATTAGCACGCGGTGTCGGAGAACATTTTACCCCCGCGTTTCCCGAGCAAGCGTGGTACGTGGTGGTTCACCCGGGAGTGCATGTAAGCACCGCGGAAATATTTCAGCACCCAGACTTGCCACGTAACACGCCACCAATTCAAGGACCCATTGAAAATTGGCAATCCTTTCACAACGATTGCGAAAACTTGGTCTGCTCTGTGTATCCACAGGTTGCCAGCGCACGTCAGTGGTTGCTAAACTACGCTCCGTCACGATTGACGGGGACCGGAGCCTGTGTGTTTGCCAGTTTTTCAACAAAAACAGCGGCCCAGCAAGCTTTGCACGCATTGCCCGATAGCTATCGGGGGTTTGTCGCACGAGGAGTGAATCAATCGCCAGTTCTTTCGGCATTGAAACAGCTCCCCTGATGCGAATACGGCAATGTGAAACATCCGTCTGCCCTACTCTCACATAAATACAAATTGGTCGAGGTTTACCGTGCCTGACATGAAGCTCTTCGCTGGCAATGCAACACCCGAGCTAGCCCGCAAGATCGCTGATCGCCTTTATATTAAGCTTGGAGAAGCTGATGTAGGTCGATTTAGTGACGGCGAAATCAGTGTTCAAATCAACGAAAATGTTCGCGGCTCAGACGTCTTTATTATCCAATCCACTTGCGCACCTACCAATGACAACCTAATGGAACTTATCGTTATGGTTGATGCATTGCGCCGCGCGTCTGCCGGTCGTATCACTGCCGTAATCCCTTACTTTGGCTATGCCCGCCAAGATCGCCGGGTTCGCTCTGCACGGGTTCCAATTACTGCGAAAGTGGTCGCCGACTTCCTATCTAGCGTTGGTGTAGACCGTGTCCTCACGGTTGATCTGCACGCTGAGCAGATTCAAGGGTTCTTCGACGTGCCCGTGGATAACGTGTTTGGTAGCCCGGTGCTGCTTGAGCACATGAAGTTACAAACATTCGAGTCACCTGTGATGGTATCACCCGATATTGGTGGTGTTGTACGCGCACGTGCTATGGCGAAGTTAATGAACGATGCCGACCTCGCTATCATCGATAAACGACGACCGAAAGCGAACGAGTCCCAGGTGATGCATATCATCGGTGACGTGAGCGGGCGCGACTGTGTGATGGTGGACGACATGATCGATACCGGCGGCACCCTCTGCAAAGCAGCAGAAGCGCTGAAGAAGAATGGGGCTAAACGGGTTTTCGCGTATGCCACCCACCCTGTCTTCTCAGGTAACGCTGTTGAAAACCTCCGCAACTCAGCTATCGACCAAGTGATTGTGACCGACTCCATCCCCCTCTCCGAAGAAATGAAATCTCTAGAAATCGTCACTCAATTAAGTTTGAGCGGCATGCTTTCTGAGGCATTACGTCGGGTGAGTAACGAAGAGTCAATTTCGGCGATGTTCGAATATTAATCGCTGATTTTAACTGTATTTTCATAAAAAACGGGAGCCTGAAGCTCCCGTTTTTACTTCGCCACTTGTAATCTTAATATTATTTAGTTAATTCCCAACGAGCCACGCCATTGAGCGCATCCACGGCTCAGTCATCGCGACCATTATTCTAATAGGCACTGAGAGTATGATGATCGCCACACCCCAGGCCATTGCTTTATGAAGTTTGCGGTGCTTAATGGTATCTATTACTGCAGCAAGCACAACCAGCGCGATCATAATGCCAAAGAATACAGGCAAACCTCCTTGTTCGATAAAGCTTACGGGTATCCGCGCAATAGGCGCGGTCAAAATCGAAAGCGTTGCCAACAACATCAAGCGTTTATGAATGTCTGGACGGCGCCGATAAACAAGCGCAGTAGCAATAAAGCCAGCGAAAACTGCGATATCAAAAAAAGGAACGGCCATAAATGCTAGGACAGGTACATCAGATGCCGGAGAGATTCCCTTTCGTCCCGACTCTATGGTAACGGCTATGCCAAGCACAACCACCAATATTGCAAATACGGCTCCTGAAACACCGAGCCGTCGATGCAAATCGTTGCGCCCCTTAAGGTTCAATCCAACTTGCGTTATGAATAACGCAAACCAAATCGTCATACTAATGCCGTGAATAACTAACAGGTTAGACAGCGTGGAATTGAAAAATAAACCTTGAAGGTAGAAGCTTTTCGCAAACCCTGTAAAAACAACGAGCGTTGCAATTAATCCAAGCCACAAATACATCATTGAGCGGCGGTTTGTATCTATTATAGAGGTAGAACCCATCTTATTGTCTCCTTATCCTAGGTGCTCACCTAAAACAAGTACAACGGGCGAAGCTTGGTAATTTTAGTTCGTATTACTCAATTTGCTAGATTTCCACCAACCATACAGACCGACAAACGCATTGATTTGATACACCATCGTTTGAATCGCAAAAATATAATTCTGATTGACCAAATTGACCGTTAACCAAACAAAGTTAACAACAATCCAAATCCCCCAGCTAAATGAATAGCGTAGAATCATCGTAGTTTGCGCGGTAACACCCAGCACAAAAGCAATCACGTTAATGCTGTACCAACTCACATCCACACCAAACAAGCTGACGGCAGCATCACTCCCTGACTCAATAAAACTATATTGCTGTAACTGCTCATTCAGCCAAGGGAATACCGCTAAACCAACCGCGATAAACACTCCCGTAATCAGCCAAACTCCAACACTGGCATCACGAGGCACCATATTGCCGTCGCCATCTTGGTTTTTCTTCCAGTAAAACAAACCATAAAGATGCGTGATCAAGTAAAACATCGGTGCGAGCATCAAACCCGTCGCGCCCATGCGCCCTTGTACCGCGATCTCACCGAGATTCGCCGTTATACCCAACCCGTTTCCGCTCAGATTACGGCGAAATGCCAGCGCGACCACACATACCAAACCAATGGTTGCCACCACCAGCATCGCAATATCAAGCGCGCCCCGCTCGGTGGTCAGCCAAAAACCCCAAAACAGCGCCAAGGCACCACAAAGAAACCAAGCCATCGCCCATTGACGCTGCCATTCGTTGGTTATTTTATCGAGAAATTTCACGCTTGCTCCTTGGTTATGAGATATTTATTCTACGGTTAGTTAAATCTTGCCCCCGCTGCCATATCACCAGAGCGACGCCCCCGAGAATAGCGGCTGAGGTTACGATAAGGCGCAAGGTGATTGGCTCTGAAAGGAGTATAACGCCGCCAATGGCAGTAATAACGGGCACACTAAGTTGCACTGTGGCGGCGCTTGATGCTCGCAATGCGGGCAGTGCCGTGTACCAAATCGCGTACCCTACACCGGAGGCGAGAGCACCAGACGCAATTGCATAAATCACACCGGTGATATCCATCGACATCCCACCGAGCATCAACACGCTTACGATGGCGGCCATCGGCACCGCACGCAAGAAATTGCCAGCGGTAACACGCGTTGGATCCCCACCGTCGCTGCCGCGCAATGAATAAATGCCCCAGCCCACGCCTGCCGCCAGCATCAACAGTGAACCAAACAACGGTGGCGAGGAAAGCCCTGGCAGTAACAAACCGACTAAGCCACCAAAGGCGAGAGCAAAGCCCACCATTTGCAGGGCTCGGAATCGTTCCCCTGCCCATAGTCCGTAGCCAATCATGGTTACTTGCACGGCGCCGAACAGCAGCAAAGCCCCAGTGGCAGCAGAGAGCGTAATATACGCAAAGGAAAAACCGGCGGCATACACAAACAATGCAAAGGCGGAAGGCCAGTTACCCGCACCTAGCCCAATACCGCTTCGAAGCTGCACGATAAACCAAAGCACTAAAGCGCCTGACATGAGTCGAATCGTGGTGAAGCTCGCGGCATCGATATCGGTATGTAGAAGTGCTGCCCGGCAGAGAAGCGAATTGGCAGCAAAGGCGAGCATTGCCAAGGTCGTGAGCAGTATCACGCGGATCAGAGACATGCGAATGGTTCCGAGGCGCGCAAAGTACTATCCCTTAACCGCCGAGCAATACTGTATGTGCCATGCTGACTCATGATCACGAATCAGAGCAATTCATCACATAGGATACTAACTCTGCGACCTTGCCATCGCGCAAGGTATACAAATCGCAGAAGGTGAATTGTTTGCGCGTGCCATCCTGCTCAATCATCTTGATGCGACCACTTAAAACTGCCTCGTCACCACTCATAATCAAGCGTTCGTTGATCACTTCCATTTCTGTGTCGGCGATCAGCATGTCTTTTAGCCAGGCTTTAAATGCATCTTTGCCGCGAACACCAGAATCATCGCTTGCCATGCGAAAGTGAATATCATCAGTCACACCGTTAACGATGGTATCGATGTCATTATCTGCCCACGCTTGATTAAACTTAGTCAAAAACAACTTGGTGCTGCTCATTGGATTTTTCCTCCTATCGTTTTGGCTACTTACTTTAGGTCAGTTATTGCCTAAGTGCAGCGTACTGGGACCTTAATCCTTTCTCTTACCACGCAAGTTTTGAATAAAGCGCTGATAATTATCATCACCAATGGCTTGAAGGTTAGCTGCCGCGCGTTCTTCAGTGGACCGGTTCAAGGTGGTCTGTAATCGCTCTGCATAGAGGCTATCATGAAACGCCATCAACGGCTCGTTGCCGCACGGAGAGTTCGAAAAGACATCGACTCGGTGGGCGTTCTCTTGAAGGGAAGGGAAAAACGACATGACGAACTCTGTACATTGCTGAATGATCGGACCATATACCCTGTTCATGGTATATCCCGAATCCCAGATAACTTCAATACTTCATCATGGACACCTTCGCTACGTTGGTGGCTGACACCAAATTTCGTTTACGGAGGGAAGCACGATGAACAAAAACAAAAATAATTTCGGATACTGGAAGCCACCCATAGCGCTTTTAACGTTGGCGCTAGCGACTGGATTAGCATCTCCGACGGTGCATGCAGCAGTAAGCTGCAAGATAGACGACGTTAAGGCGAAGGTTGAAGGTTTCTCTAAAAACGTTTCATCACAGGAAAAGGGTTTCAAAGATGAGCACGCGAAGAGTACCTCGTCTGACTACTCTAAAAATCATTTCAGTGCTTTCGATAACCTCAACAAGAATGCCAAAGAAGCGCACAACTTGATCACAACAGGCTATGATCTCGCCGCGCGTACCAAATTACTGAAAGAAGGCCAGATTCAAAACTCGCTCCCCCCTAAAGTTACTAACACCATGAGCAATGCAGTAGAGTTAGCTCAGGCCGCTCTCAATGAAAAAAACACTAGGCTCGATTTAGCCATCATGCGGTGTGCTCAATCCACTGAGGATACTGCGCTTTCTGCCTACCTTGATCAAGCGGGTTCTAGTGCCAAATCGAATTACAAGGACACGAAGCGAACCGCATGTAAGCTAGTACAACTGCTCGCTGATTTGCAAGACAAGCAGAATAAACTGAACGACATTCGAAAAGATGGCTATCCCCTTTTCTTCCTACATGCGTCGAAAAAACATCAATTTGCCGGTACTTACACCCGCACCATCCAACTCAAAGTAGACCTCCGCATGTTACCGGAATACCCAGAAAAACCCGTTCATGATACCAAGCTCAACGGCCAGCCCTTGCTACTCGGACAACTCACGGGTATCGATCTCTCGTACAACTCCTACTTCAAATTCAGTGACAATAACTGGACCAAGTTGAATCTGTTTCAGTACATCATTAGCGATACCTCTGGCGGTCGAGTCTGCCCCGTGACGGTTCCTGTGAGCGGAAGTGTGAAAGCCAGATTATGTATTGAAGATATGAGAGTTCATACGGATAAAATTACCGTTAAAGTTGGAGCCCGATTCAATTATAACAACGATTGGAAGTACGTTGGCTTTGGTACTCAAACCATTCCAGCTCCCTTCGGTTACCTAGCGGATGTATCCGATATGAAAGAGAAGAAAATGCAAGATCTGAAAGCAAAACTAGCTGACCGAGTGATTTCTTTGCTTGGAGATTATGGAGACATGATTGAAACAGCTCAGCAATGGCAAAAAGCATGCTCTTCCTAACGCGTCTGGAATGAAGTTTATGACCACAATCAAAACCATCAAACGAGCTGCCGTTTGGCACGCTCGTTTCTTTTTGTTATCGGCACTAATGATACTTTTTCTATTACCTGGATGCTCAGGTGGGCTTCCTTTCGGTGGCGTCCCTCGTATCGAGACGAGGTTGGAACCTTTCCAAAATCTGGGCTATGACTGGAAAGGGCATTTCCAATATGGGCTTGAAATGTTGGAAGGAGAGTTTTTGGACACTCATAAAACAGTTTTTGCCCGAGCGGCCTTCTCTAGTGCGGCGCGTTTCGCCCGTGATCATGCGCCTTCCTATGTGGGGCTAGGCCTAGCTGAATTAAATTTAGGGAACTTCTCTGAGGCGCAGGTTGCATTTTTGAATGCCGCTCTGATTGACGATCGGAGTATGTACTGGGCTTTGGCGGCAATAGCCGCTTTACGCAATGGTGATGAAACGGTGGCGTTTACACTATTTCATGCCATGCAATCTGCAATTAAACAGGATGATGATCTCGTAAGCCAGTTCATTCGGTCTGTCTACATGCCAAGTGATGAATCTTACTCTTTACCGATGATGTCACCGGCAGTGCGACACGCGGAACGACTAGCGGACGAGGACCTTATTTGTGAAAGCAATAGTGAAGAGAAAGTCTGTCAAGATCTAAACATTGTCGCCAAGGTCTACTTTGTGCGCCGTTATTCCTCTGATAACGTGACACGGGGAACGGATTTCTTTAATGAATTATCGGTAAAATTAGGCGCAGAAAAAACCTTTGAATGGGTAAAGCCTGGAGACAGTAGCATTCTGACCGAGGTATCGCTTTCCGTACCTGAAATTCAGTACGCCGTTCGCCTAACACCACAAAACGTTAATAGCAGTTTCTATGTGAACGCAGCACCTTCGATCATTACTTCTTTGGGCGAAAACTCAGAGATTCGCGAAGGCACCAATCTCACAATTTTATATAACTCCGAAGGCTATACGGATGATTTCACAGCGGAAATTGGAATGATGCTGAGCATGACACCTGAAGTAGCTACACCGGAGAATGTAAAGTTGAGACTGACCTTCGAACTGAGCTCCATCAATGCTCTAGAACCTTCGCAGAATGCCCAAATACTCGATGTATCAAGTAATACGTTTACGGTTGCTGGCTATTTTCCCTATGGAAAACCCGTAGTTTTAGGCACTATTTCCAGTGGTAGCCAAAAATATAATAGCAGCGGGCAAGTTGGGTTTAGACGACTTCCTGTTGTTGGTGGCTTTTTCGGAAAATCTCAGGATATCCGTGTTACCTCTGATACTCTAGTTCTGGGTATATTATCAGAGCCTAGCGCATTCCGAGGGACTCGTGAGCAACGTGTGCTCGCGGCCATGCGTGCGAAGGGGGTGAATTATCCCACTGAAGAGAAAATTATGAGACGACAAATCATACACCTCGCGCCCGATCTCACAGCTTTAGTGATGGATTTCCTTAAACAACAAAGTTAATCACTTTTACTCACAATGGGACATAGCACCCATCTCCGTCACCTAATAGCGGTAGGTGCAACGGGAGTAGTAAAGTAAGGCGCGTACCATTATCGAGGGGCTCAATAAATACATCCCCTCCGAGCTGGTGAATGCGTTGGTGTATGTTTTTTAATCCGCAGCCAACTTGTTTAGGGCTCTTTGAGCAAGGTACTCCATTATTTTCCATTGTGATACAGGCTTGCCCACTACTGTCTGTATCACCTCTCACCGTGATTCTGGTCGCCTTGCCATGCTTGATCGCATTGGTGGCCGCTTCTTGCAGAATGCGTAATACATTCAATGCCTGAGAAGGAGTGACGCCAGAAATTTCCGGTAAACGAGCCATAGACCAATCGAGCGTGATACCTAAACGTTTGAATTGGCGGCAAAGCCGCTCGCGCAGCCCATCCAGAGCAAGCGGCAATCCGCGGTCATCAACATCGAGGGAGTGAATCACGAGGCGAAGGTCGTCCAGAGCTTCCCGGGCAGCATGCTCGACCTGGTCCGGTTGTCCACGCTCCGATAAGGCAATGATGGAAGCTAAATGGCCACTAAGACCATCATGCAAGTTGGTCGTAAGACGTTGCCGCTCAGCATTGAGGATTCGCTGATGGGCCTCCCGCTGTTCCTCTGCATGCAGTCGCGCAAGCTGCTGCTCTTGCGCGTTAAGTCGCTCTTTCAAATAGATGTTTACACTATCCAATTGCGTCAAACTGATGCCGAGCCGACGCATGAGAATGATCGCGAAGCCAATCAGTAACAGTGGGCGATAGTAAATAGATAGAAAGATCGGACCATCCAACATAGATAGAATGATAAGCACGTCATGAATGCTTGCTATTGTCGTCATGAGGAGTGGAAACAGAAGCAGCCAAGCCTCCTCATGGCGATACCGCAATGCAGCCCACATTAAAATGGCAAGACTCACTAACAAGCACATAATATTCAGGGGAATATTGATCAGAAGCACTAAATGTTTTGTAGACACCACGCCCAGCAGAGCCAAGAGAATACTACTAGCGGGTAAGATAAATGCCGCCCATTGTAAGAACCGAGGCGGCGAATGCCCTGTAATCAACATCGCCACAATGACAATGATAAGCGCAGCTGAACCACCGAGCATGCTAAAGTACGGCATCCACGTAACTAAGCTTGGGATCAAATCATGCGCCAGGCCCAAGTAAGCGACCATGGAGAGTAGTAACAATAAGGTCAACCAAGCAAACAAGCGATCTCGAGGCCGATATAACCACACGACCAGCACGACCAACGCGATCAATAGCTGCGCTGCCAAAACCATCAATTTTAAGTATTCAAAGAGAAATACCCGTAAACGATACTGGTAACCTAGTTGTTCAATACTACCGACATAAACCCGCGCCAAATATGCAGGACTTAGACCGACTGATTGTATATGCAGATCAACGATATTTCTGCCCTCGCTTATTAATGAGGGCGGCAGAGCTACCATCGCCGATGTTCCAGATGCCAGACCTAACATAGTGGTGCGCTTTCCAGTGTCATCAATGAGAATACCATTCAATTCAATGGTGGCTCGCTGACTGAGAACTGGGATATATAAGTACTGTTGAGAAGTGTGATCAATATCGAGTACTAGACGATAATGTCCCCAGCTCCCAGGTGCCTGTCGCTTTTTCGGAAGTGTAATTTCCTGTCGTTCCTCGCCGCTGATCTGTGTGGCAGTCGTGATAACTTGAGCACCTTCAGGTTCCGGAAGCGTTAGCCAAAGTGGTACGCTCGCCAAAACAGTGATGGTCGCCCATAAAATCCCGAACCACCGCAGGCGTTTTACAGCCATATTAACCCTCGTTTCTGGGCTTCATATACCGCTTCAGAGCGATTGTGGGCTGCCAATTTTCGGTAAATATTTTTGATATGTACAGGTACCGTATGGCGAGAAATACCCAACATTTCAGCAAGCTCCATATAGGTAAAACCTTTGGCGATCCCCCGTAATACCTCCGTTTCTCGCTCGGTCAATGTTGGGGTCTCGTCACTGGGAGCCGGCGTGTTCATACGATTAACCAAAATACGAGCAATGGATGGCGAAATCGGAGAGCACCCAGCACGCAAAGCTATAATAGACTCCACTAATTCAATCGGGGTAGCATCTTTGAGTAAATAACCTACAGCCCCCGCTTCAATGGCTCTTAGCACAGTTTGATTATCGGCCAGGACAGAAATCACCATACTGTCAGCGTCTGGATTGATGCGACGCAGCAGACGAATAGCATCCGTTCCATCACCATCTGGCAAGCTTAGATCTGTCAGCAGAAGATCAATACCCTGCACCTTGATTACCGACAGAGCCTCGTTGAGGGTCGCGCACGCCGCCACTAGAACCGCGTTTTCCCAATCGCAAAGAATGCGAGCAAAGCGCTCGCGCAGAACTTCGTCATCCTCAAGTAGAAGGACACGAATTTTCCCATGAGGTATCTCGTCCACTGTATCTCCAGTCATAAGCGTGACCCTACCTTGTAGCGGCCAAAGTAATTTAAAAGAGGAATCACAATTAGTTGCGATATACAGAATAGATCTATTAGCGATTTTTTGGAATTAATGATTGAGCAAGCCGAAGACGGAGCGTAATTGAAATGCTGAAGTATAAATTCCCATAAAAAAAGCGCACCCGATGGGTGCGCTTTTGAGCTTTCTGATGTTTTAGTGTTTAGTTGGCATCACTTGCGTGGTTGCAAACTACACACTCGTAACATTAAAGAGCTACGATATTCTCAGCTTGTGGGCCTTTAGCGCCCTGAGTCACGGTAAATTCTACACGTTGACCTTCAGCAAGCGTTTTGAATCCTGAGCTCGCAATTGCGCTGAAATGTGCGAACACATCGGCGCCACCTGGCTGCTCTAGAAAACCAAAACCTTTCGCTTCGTTAAACCACTTTACAGTACCAGTTACAGTATTAGACATAATTAATATCCTGAAATTTAAATATAAGTTTGCCTTAAATTTTTAAGGCGGAATTCGGAGAGAAAATAACAAACTTTTAAAGCGACAGGACGTACGTAATTACGAATAATATGTAACGAAGTGCAGATCTAAAAAATATTTACTAACCAACGCGGCCTAGACTACGCTGTTCTGAGAGTAAGTCAACACATCATTTCGAAAAGACCATTTAATGTTAGCCAATTAATGTGTCACGTAGCTTTTCAAGCACTATGGTTTCTCGATGGATACTCAGCCCCATGCTACTCGGCTTCTTCTCTATAACCCTTCGGTTATGCTGGAGCGCTTCGTCTGGGGTGACCCACATTGCGTGCATGCCATTGGCTTGTTCATAGTCTTCTAAGTGATTATTGCCGAGCTGCTGTGCGATAGCGCAGAAGTACCAAAAAGAAGTTTGGTACATCACGTCCCAGTCTTTCTTCCAGGTAGGAACAAACTCGGTCACTTTGCCAAACGCCTCCTGAACCTCAATCTCGCGGGCACCGGTTTCTTCGCTCAGTTCGCGTACAAGAGCGGTTTTAGGGCCTTCTGCAGGATCAATACCGCCACCGGGAAAGCTAAAATCGTCATATCGCTCGGTGTACATCATCAGAAGTTTCTGATCACGTTGCACAATAGCCCGCGCTGCTTGGCGCTCCAATACTCGGAGGTGATTCACACTGCGCGGACAAATGAGGTTATGTTCAGCAAGGGATTTGTGCACCAAATGGGAAATTAACTGCATACCTAAACTTTACTTCACACTTTATGAAAGAAAGCGCGCATCATACTTAAATCGATACGAAAAGCCACGCGTTTTGCTAACGCGAAGGGCTAATTATATAGCGTTGAATGGTTTCACCCCCATCCTCAATTTCAGAATCAAGCACTCCACCGTTGGCCAAAATCATGCGCGCAGACGCCTGATTATGTTTGTAGCAATGCACATGCACAGGTTGAATGCTCCGTGCCCATGCTTGCTCCAAAGTGAGTCTCAGCAAGGTGGCCCCTAATCCTTTGCCACGCTCGCGCGGTCGAACACCCAAACCGATATGTCCGCCGGCCCGCTCGATCCTGGCATTCAAATAATGCCGTAGGTTCGCAACACCAATCATCTCTTGCTGATCCACCAACCAATAGGTCGTCGAGGGCACAAAACCCTGCGGCAGGTCTACGCCCATACGAAATTGCTCAAGCTTGGCGAGCATGGCTGGAAAATCCGCATGATCAAAATCGAGCGGGAATGGGTAGCGTTCCTCATTCCCAAGCTCAGTAATATAATCGCGATAAGAGCCCTCATATTCCAAACATGGAAGTATCAATCGCACCCAAGGTCTCCTCTTTAAAACCACCCATGGGCATACCACATCCACAAGCCCATACCGACCATCATCAGGTTTTCGGTGAGTGAAATAAATCCGAGAGGTACGTTGTTGGCACCGCCGACACAGGCGCATTTCAGTTCACGCTTATCGATGTAAACCGCTTTAAATACAGACACTGCGCCCACAGTACCGATAAAGAGCGCTAAAGGAATCGATAGCCAGTTTAGTAGTCCGCCAACCATCAATACACCTGCTAGCCCTTCTGCGTAAGGGTACACATAGCCATAAGGCACCCAGCGTTTTGCCAATACATCATAGTTTAAAAACATGGTCGAGAAGGTCTCGACATTCTGAAGTTTTAACAGCGCCAGCACCACCATCGATAAGGCAATAAACCACTCAATGGCCTGTATCGAAATCCAGCTTCCGTATATGCCTTTATTTAACGCCAGAGCACTCAGTGCCGTCATTGCAAATAATGCAGCGACTGGTCGGTAACTGGTGGCATTGGGATCCCGTACCGGTTTCCCCAAGTGCTTGCGCACTGCCTCATAGCCGCCGATGCGTTGGTCTTCGATAAATACTTGTGGCGTTGTTTTTACATCATGCTTTTGTTTGAACGCGTCAATCTCTTCACGGGACGTGAGATGACGATCCTCAACCTCATACCCCGACTGCCGCAATAAATGCAGTGTTTTCAAACCATAAGGGCATTGATGTTTGGGTGTCATCATGCGGTATAACACCGCGCGTTTTTTGTTTGTGGCCATTATTTGTCTCCTCAGGTTGAACCTATCAGAGAAAAGGATAAACTCCGTACCATGGTACGGAGTCAAGGAAAATTTATGTTCACTATTGGAAAACTAGCAGTAAATGCATCCGTTGGCGTGGAAACACTGCGTTTTTATCAACGCAAAGGGCTATTAGAGGTTCCAGAGCCCACCGGAAAAGTGCGCCGATATAACGACACTCATCTGCAGCGCGTACTGTTTATCAAAAGCGCGCAAGCAGCCGGCTTTACCCTGAAGGAGATCAAACAGCTGCTTACCATGGATGCGTCACAACACCATCATCAGGCACGAGAACTGGCAATCAAACGTCTTACCGCCATTGATGAGCAAATCACACAACTACAATCAGCGCGAGTCGCATTAGAAAAGCTCGCTCACGAGTGCGAACACAGCCGTGAGCAACCCTGCCCGATTATTGCGTCATTCGTATCGCCTGCAACGGACTAAGCTTTTGCAGCTGATCCTGAGGTTATGTCCTTTTTCAGCATGAGCACGACTAGATATATAATGCCGAGCAGTGGGATGAGGCCTAACAAGAATCCTAATCCAGCTGCAAGTTTAGGTGTCTCTGTTTTACGACGTCCTAAATAGTATGAAGCCACGCAAATAACCAATGCGCTTATCAATATAAAAATACCGTATTGGGTCGCGTTAATATCCAAGCTCTTCTCCTTATTATTTTTTTAAGATCCTATTTATTCACGGCCACTATATAGGCGCTCGCTACCTACATTCGGGTGCCTCGCGAATAGATTACATCATCGCCGGGACATGCGTTAACTGGCTCAACTCCAGTGCATAGTTGATCGGACGTATTAAAACAGAATTCGAACCGCGTTTGTGTTTTTACCGGTTCGCTAATAATCCCGCTCGGTAAATCAGACCAATTCCAATTCTGAACCACATTCGTAGCAGAAGTGCCAAATAGCCGGTTGGTTGCCGTAACTACGCGCACGTCGTGTAGCTCATTGTCTGGGGTGATCACGTACTCCACCGTAGCGCAGCCCTCTGATGACTGCATGACGGCTTGCTCGGGATAACGTGGAGGGAATCGATTTAAGTCGCTCCATTTATCCTGTTTTAATTCACCTTGAGTGACCGACAAATCTGTATAAGTACTATCTGTTGTTGTCGATGCGCAGCCACCCAATACCAATGCTGCCAGCGCCATGCCTAAATACCTTTTCATTATTCAATCTTCCTTGTTTTTATTGTGTTGTGAGCAAGCTTGATTTTCCCTCTAGTTTTCATGCGCTTTGCACAGCAAGTCAAGCTTTTTTGTTCAGCTCCGATAGGGCAACCCACGCCGGGTTAAATGTGTATCCGATCTGACACTCAAAGCAGTGACGGTAAAGAGAATAACTACCATACCGATCAGCTGAACGCCGTTGAGCACTTCTCCCAAAATCCATACGCCAAACAGCGACGCGGTTACCGGCTCGACCATAGCGATCACTGAGGCTATTGCAGGCAACGTATAGTTCAACCCAATAATGTATAAAACAAAGGATAATCCCGCCCCAAGTACACCTAATAGCACAAACAGCGGCCAGTCGTCTGATGCCCATGCAGCGGCCACCTGATGGGTACTGCTAGGGATTAATAAAAGTGCGACGAGCACAGCAAATGCGATAGAAAGAATAGCCTGCGGACTGCCATGAGGCGCCGCAAATTTGAATCCAAAAATAAATACAGCATATGACACGCCGGCCAGTAAGCCTGCTCCTATACCCATGAAGGTTAATCCGCTCGTTGCGATGTCGTACACCTGTGTAAGCAATACGATGCCCAGCATTGCCAACACAATAGCTCCCCACTTCAAAGAAGTCGGTACCTCTAACTTCAGTGCAAAAGAAACGAGATACACAAATATCGGCGCGCTGTACATGAGTGTCGCCGCAACCGCGACGCTCCCCTCATTGATACTCAGAAAGTAAAACGAAAAATTACCGGCGACACCTATCCCTGCAATCACCGACCAGAACCAGAGCCGGGCGTTGGCCAACCCGTTTCTCTTTGGCCGCAACAGCAACCATAGCAACACAAACAACAGGCCAACCGCGCCTCGATACCAGGACACCACATAGGCATCCCAGCCGTTATTCATCAGCATTGCGCCAATTCCACCTGAGATACCCCAACAAACCGCCGTCGATGCTACAAATACCGCACTTACGTTTTTCATATGTCCTCACATCCACTGATGACATAAATTTGTTTTGGCCGTGGCGTGTGTCCAATCACCTTTTACTTTTGATGAATTAGGTCGAGAATTTCTAGTTCCTTGTCAATGTCGTCACTCGCAATCTTGGTGCGAGAACATGTACTGGTACTAAAATATCCGTCTTCATTTGGTCCGTATAAATAAAGCAGGTATGTTTGCCCTTCCCTGAAGACGTATCCGCACAAACAACAAGCAGTGACGATATCCGTTGTAAACGTCGGACCATGATCACCTTTCCATGTTTGCTTGGTTACAAAGTGCGTTTTCTGCCGGTCGTGGTAGGTTCTTCGGTGCGCGCCTAACTCCTGATTCCATGCATCACCTTCCCGCGGTTCCAGCCTTTCAATACGTTCTGCGGTGGCTAAAACAACGACGACAGCACCTTGATAGGCATCCATCACGGCTTCTTCGAGTGTTCCTTCATGAAATGCGCAAGAACAGGCCATCGCCTTTCCCAAATACAGCATTAATAAAACGACAAGAACCAACCGATTCATAACCACTCCCTACCAAACCACTATTAATGTGTTATCCATACCGGTGATAGCGACCAGATGAGGAATAACCCAAAGACCACGCCGAACAAACAAAGCAATCGAATGCGCTGCTGAGGCCAGGTAGAGATATGGTCAATCATCTTAGTCACCCGATCGCTTCCCGCGACCGCTAACACTAGTGCTGCTAACAGTGCTATAGCCGCCAACAGCATAAACAAGGTAGGCGTATAGGAAAGCGGTGCCGCCAACCATAGTAAGAGTGCTAACAAGACCCGTATTCCGATCGCCACCCAGATCGCCATCGGCCGGTGCATAAAGGAACGTACAAAAGTAACAATCACCCGTGGCGTTACAACACCCCATAAAGAAAGTGCGACTATCAGTCCAGCAAGTGCAATTAAATTGAATGCAACGATTGTGCTCATCAAAGTGACCTCAGTAAATGTGAGTGAGTACTCAAGTTCGGCAGAAGTACCCGACTTGAATATATTCTTCTCCTACTATAGGTGCTGTACGAAAATTACGGAAACTTCTTATATTCTGTTTCATTACAACTTACGAGCCGTAGGCCCGCCCTTTGGAATTATCTTTGCTATCGAATTTGGTAACGATGCCGACTCCTCATCGCACAACGACAATAATCCTAAAGCTTCTAAATAAATTGCCTTTAATCGCCCCGTACACTAGCTAATACCGAGTCTATAGGTCATTCTTGATGAACCAAAACATTCGCAGTTGCATAGTAATGGCAATCCAGACTTTCTTAAGGAATAAGACGAATTATGATGAGGTTTTCTAGATCACCGGAATCCGAAAGGTTTGTTCGTTCCCTAAGTAAGGCTTACGCTGTCTTTCTACTTCTCGCCTTAGCGGCCGTTCCCGCATTCGCTATTGCGTATGTGCACTTTTTCCAAGACCCAACACTGCACTTTGAACATCACGGTTTCCATGAAGTGGCGATTGGAGTTTCGCTGTTACAAGGTGCCCTAATCGCCTATGTCACGTTTCATTGTTATCTGCGCAGCAAAGAAACTTTTCTCTATTGGCTAACTCTCGGTTTCTTGGGTTTCACGCTCGTCTATGGCTGGCATGGCGTATTCACTCGCCTGTCAGACGACCACATGATGCTCTTTATTCTCTTTGGACCCGCATCGCGTTTGGTGATGGCAATATGTTTACTCATCGGTCTCTTATCCTATGGTCGCGACGACGAATCAGCGTTAGAACTGAAACCTAACAGTTTTTGGTGGGCCGCAATTTCAGTGTTTGTGGTGATTAGTATTATCGTATCGCTTGTAGCATTCAGCCCATGGGCAATAGCTTCGCGCTGGCTGATGGAGCTTGCTGCAATGGGCGTTATGTTGAGCTGTGCGGTGATCATCGTCATGCGACGTATCAACTCACCTTTAATGACGGTATACGCGATTTCGGTTGTTTTCTTTGCTCAATCTTCAATCGCGTTTATGTTAGGAACTGCATGGAATCACCAATGGTGGCTTGCCCATGCGATATTCGCCGTCGGTTTTATGGCGCTCAGTTACAGCGTAATCCAAGGATTTCTAACCACAGGCTCTTTCTCTAAAGTATATAGCCAAGCCGAGCTCTTTGAGCAGCTCCGCGCAGAGAAGGAACGCGCCGACGATGCCTTGCTTAAACTACGAAACGCCCATGAAGAGCTCGAGGTTATTGCCGCCACAGACTCGCTAACAAGCTGCGCAAATCGGCGCGGGTTCGAGAATAGCGCGCAGATCGAAATGGAACGCAGCAAGCGTTCCGGCGCACCACTTTCATTTGTTACTTTAGATCTTGACCACTTCAAGCAAATCAACGACCAACATGGTCACACTATCGGTGATCAGGTTCTGATTGCCTTTGTTGGCTTGGTGAAAAAGAGTTTACGTCCGAGCGATATCTTGGGCCGTATCGGTGGTGAGGAGTTCGCCATTATATTGCCCGATGCATCCCTAGATGATGCGGTGACTATGACCGAGAGATTACGGCAAATGATAGAGTTCGAATTGTTTACTATTGAAGACCGGACGATCAATCTCACCGTAAGCTTTGGTGTCTCTCAATTCGGGGTCGACGGTGACGACTATGACGCTTTATACAAAGTAGCCGATCACCGCATGTACAGAGCGAAAGAGCTAGGACGTAATAAAGTGGTTTCCAATGAGCAATCTTAATGTATGTTATCGGGCTCGAAGAAATCGACTTAGATAACCTTCAAGCCCGAGGATATGATTATGTTTCCGATTTATTGGGGATCTTCGGTGATTGTACCAATCAGTCGTTTACTTTGCTCAAGCACAATCCACTGCCCGAAGCTATTTTCGTCAACAACGTAAATATAAGAAATTGTATATTCATATATATACCTCCCTTCAGTACGTTCCCCCTGATAGGTTCGCGTATCCCCTTCCTGAGGTGAGCTAGGATCAACATTCAATACGGCATAGCGCTGCAACTCAGCACTTAATGTTTCTGCACTGCGCTTTACTTCGACCGTCACACGATCCGAGCTTGTAAAGCCCAGTTCCTGAAATCGCGAAGCGGCTACAGGCAAAATAAGTCCATTTTCGCTTAGCTCCTGAATGGTTCCTGCATCCGATTGAATGACAATATCACCGGTGCTTATTTCGGCCGATGCTACAGTACATACGAAGGCTAACGCTAATCCAGACAAAAATGTGATTAATCTCATAAAAACTCCCTTTTTTAGTTATGGCCTCAAGCCAAATTCACCGTAGCAAATTTAAAAAAAATAACAACTTATATAAAAACCAATATAACTCACTGGGTATATAGTATTCAGAACACGAGCACAGCACTCTATTTAAGGTTACTTATGGACGGAACGATAGATCATAAAAATGGTCAAATTTTCGCTGTAAAAAAAGGCGCGGTATTGGCGAGATGCTGCGGAATATCACCGCGCATTACCTGCCGCAAAAAAGTGCCGCAAAACAAGAAGTGCTAGACTCATTCGAGGCTCAGTTCATGAACAACAAACCCTCCATTATTTTAAGTAATCGCGTTTTCGGCTGGATTGCTGTTGCAACAGGCGCATTGTTGCTTATTCCGCTTGTCGCGATGCAGTTTACCCAGGAAGTTAACTGGGATCTCACCGACTTTATCGTTATGGGAAGTCTTATCTTCGTTACCGCAAGTGTATTTATTCTCGTGGCAAGACGCCTACCGCGCAAACACTGGGGTATTATCGGTATTGGCTTTCTCGTGTTATTTGTTTATCTCTGGGCAGAATTAGCGGTGGGTATTTTCACGAACTGGGGCAGTTAACGAGATCGATAAGGGTAACGCTTTTAGGCTAGACCTTACCCCCTATGCAAGGCTACACTGGTTTATTAAAAGCGTATAACCCGCTGAACCTACGGAGGCGGCACCATCGCCTCCATTACCAATGGGCTGAATGCGAATTCTCAGCAATGGAACACTTAGGCCTATGCCCATCGACCTGCAAAAGCTCTACCCTAAGCTTATCCATTTAATGCTCGACACCATATTTGTGGTAGACAGCGACAATCACATTGTATTTGTGAGTAATGCTTGCGAAAACTTACTTGGTTACACTGCCGAAGAGCTTATTGGCACTCCTATTACCAACTACATGCATCCGGAAGACTTACCTTCTACTCACGATTCAATTCGACGGGTAATGAGCGGTCAATCACACATCAATTTCCGTAATCGTTATGTTCGTAAAGACGGTGATGTTGTATACATTCTCTGGTCTGCACGTTGGTACGAAGAAGAAGGTGTTCGCATTGGGGTAGCACGCGACGTTACTGCGCTTCAACAAGCAGAGGCAGAGCTGAGGTTCTTAGCCCATCATGATCCCCTTACAGGCCTAACGAATCGTTCATTGTTTAACGATCGACTGGAACTTGCGCTTCATGCCGCACGCCGTCACAAGTCGAGTTTAGCGTTATTATTTATAGATATTAATGATTTTAAAGGTATTAATGATTTACACGGTCATGCCATGGGCGATCGCGTGCTGTGCGCGGTAGCAAGGCGCTTAGAACGGTGTTTACGTAACACTGATACAGTTGCACGCATGGGGGGCGATGAGTTCATTGTGCTGCTTACTGATATTCAATCTGACGACGCATTAAAACATATGATGTCTCAAATTCGAGAGAAAATCGCTGAACCACTCGCCTCGGAGTTTAATGGACTTATCATGCCGTCATGCAGCATTGGCGTCGCCGAATATCCTCAGGATGGCCAGGATGCCGATACATTATTAAGTCACGCCGACACACAAATGTACAAAGCAAAACGTCGCCGATCCGCCACAAGGTAGTTATATGGCTCTGCAAGCAACCCCTTATAAAGTAAGTTTAGATATTTCCGACGTAGATCGGGGCGTGTACGAGAGTGTCAAAGTCACCGTAGCGCGTCATCCTTCCGAAACACCACTTCGTTTAGTGGCGCGTATTCTTGCCTACGGGCTCTTTTATCACGAGCATTTAGCATTTGGACGCGGCTTATCCGACACCGACGAAGCCGCGCTGTGGCAAATGAGTCTATCCGGTGAAATTGAGCACTGGATAGATGTAGGTCAACCTGATCACGAGCGCATCGTGAAAGCCAGTCGCCGCGCCCCCCAGATGTCACTTTTGGCCTACGGCAACACCCGAATCTGGGCGGAAAAAACCCTTCCTAAAGTCAGCCACTTGAAAAATGTATCCATTCTCGCGATTCCTGAGGCAGAACACGCAGTTTTAGCGGATTCTATCAGTCGTAATATGCATTGGGGCTTAATGATTAGCGACGGCATCGTGTATGTCAGCGATGGCGAAGTACAAACAGAAATCCAGCTCCAATGGCTATTGCGCCCGTAATCCCACCGCACTTCAAAAGGCAGCCTGAGATCATGCTATGACGCTATTTCGTTACGCGCTATCCCGCCTGAGTGAAGATATTCTTTTACTGGTGCTATTGATTGCACTGATCCCACTGCTTTGGCTCTCGCCTGAGTCACCCTGGGCATTGCACCAACTGGTCGATTGGAAAACAGTGGGCGCATTGGCCGGCTTAATGATACTGAGTCGTGGACTGGAAGTGAGTGGCTATCTGGCACGTGCGGGTAAATGGCTGTTAACTCATATCCCCGGTGAACGGCGACTCGCCATGAGTTTGATTCTATTTTCTGCGGCACTTTCTGCTGTGATCACTAACGACGTAGCGCTCTTTATTGTGGTTCCCCTTACATTGAGTTTACGTCGAGTCGCAGACATCCCCATTGGCCGTTTGATTATCTTTGAAGCTCTGGCTGTAAACGCAGGGTCAACGCTGAGCCCAATCGGCAATCCTCAAAACCTATTTCTGTGGCAAGCATCGGGGGCAAGCTTTATTGAATTCACTCTGGCGATGACGCCTTTGGCCGTTGCATTAACGTTATTGTTACTCGCCATTACGCCACTCGCATTCCCGAAAAAACCTATCACTGTTTCAACGGTGCCACTCGAAATCACGCTCCATCGACGGCTATTTTGGTGCTCCCTACTGTTGTATCTCCCTTTCCTCATGTTCGCTGAATTCGGCTATGCAGCCCCTGCTGCTTTAGCTATTTTGGGCCTTTATTTGGTGTTTCAGCGGCAAATATTACTCGGTGTAGATTGGCTCTTACTGCTGGTCTTTGTTCTGATGTTTATCGACCTGAATTTGTTGGCGAATCTGCCGGTGATGCGCGAATTAGCCATGCAGGTACTCGGATTACCCGGTGAAGCCTTTACCGCAGGCGTGTTAACGTCTCAGGTGATGTCGAATGTGCCTGCAGCCATTTTCTTATATGCCTTTACAGAACAGTGGAAATTACTAGCATGGGGTGTCAGCGTGGGAGGTTTTGGTCTAGCAATTGGCTCCTTAGCTAACTTAATTGCGCTTCGCCTTGCGCGCCAACCCGGCCTTTGGAAAGAGTTTCACATATGGTCGATTCCGGTATTACTGGCTGGCATCCTCCTCGCATTATTACTCTTATCCCTACCTTAGCGCTGCAAACTGCGCGAATTCCCCGCATTTGGGGCAACGCACATGAATTGGCTTTAGGGGCATGTTCACTTCCGCATTTAAGCCGACGCGTTACGCACGTTATCGAGCCCGTCAATAATCCGTCGCCCTACAAAAATACCCAACCACGCCATGGGTAGGTACGCAACGATCAGGTCAACCGTAATAAACCAGGCAGGCGCAGGAATCATCACACTAGCGGCAATTCCTCCGAGCAAGAAGAACACACCAATTCCATAGCCGATCTTAGTTCTCGCGCTGGCGGCAATTAAATATGCCATCACCACCCCCACAAAGGTACCTAATGCATGAGCCAAAAACGGCATAACAAAGTGTTGAGGCTGCAGCAATGGCATGGCATCACGCAACCCTTCGGCCGTGCTCATATCCACGCCGTCAGGCGGCGGAATCAGCCCGGGGCCAAACGCAATAATCAGGGAGTTCACAAAAGCGCCGAGCACGACACCCACAAGAATCGCGAAAATATTACGAACTAGCTTTGGCATCTTTTTTTTCCTAATCATTATTTGGCCAAGGTTATTAAGGTTGTCGCGAGAATGCCGCAGCTTTTCTAACTAACGCGACTTCCTCTGGTAAATCTAACTTGAGTTCCGCACGTGCAAGAGAAAGCCGTGATTGCGCTATCGCCGCATCCCGCATGTCTGAATTGTCGAGCAGAGTAAGGGATTCTAACGCTTTTTGTAAGCGCAACATAACTTCTAGAATTCCGGCGCCATCCCTCGATACTGCGGTAAATGCGTCATCCACCATGTCGTACAGCGATAATTGCGGTATATATACGCGATCATATTTCACTGCTGGTGTCGCTTCGATAGGCTGAGACCAGAGCGCAAATAAACGCACCATGCACCCCAACACCGCTATCGCGGAGCCCGGGTCATTGACTCCGGGAGAGAGTGCGCGGTCGGCAATTTCTGAGAGCACGACAAACCCAAATCGAGGGTCTTCATCGAAAACCCGGTCGCGTCCAATTACAAACGCGTTGATTAACTTCTTTTCGTCGATATCATCGCTATCTGTTTTATCTTGAGCATCCACCTGTATAAAGGCAATGGGCCGACCAGGCGCGGTAAATGCGCCTGGTAACGCCGCGATCGTTACTTTTTTCTTATTAGCGACGGCCCACTCTTGCATTGCATGCACATCAATATGCTGAACATAGCCAATATCCTGCGCATACACAGGTTTACCAGCGGGTTTTTCATCTTTCGCCTGCTGGGCACAGCGATTAGGGGCTTTTCGCCATTCACGGATCGCTGCCTGTGTCGCGTGCTCTACTTTCTCTATAGACGCATCAAGTCGGCCCAAGCGTGCAATTTGGTCGACCCAGCGCACGAAGGTCATAACAACAATGGCAAAAACAATCACCGTCATTAGAAACAACACGGACATTCCAGTGGCTTGAAAAAAGTCACTTTTCGCCGAGGTTAGCGCCACTATGCTGAAAATAAATGCTCCAATGAAGGTAGAAAGCGCATTCTGAGATAAATCATCAGAAACAATCAGCCTAAATGATCGGGGTGTTGCCGAACTGCTCGCAGAGGCGTAAGCCGATACCATCGATGCCACCGCAAAGGTAGCGATAACTAACATACTCGATCCCATAATTTGCAGCAGCGCCTCTATGGCATCGGTGGTGATATAGGGTATGCGCCACTCAACGCCACTGAGTTCAGTAAACTTTGCCAAAGACACAGCGAACAACGACACCACGCAGGTAATAAAAGGCTTTACCCAAAGTCTTTCTTTTAATCGATTAGCAAAAAACCGGATCTTGTCCACTAAGATCATATGCGCTCCTTGGCACTGCATAGGGCTGAATGATGTTAATTACTATAGAAAGCTTTCACGGAATCCGCGATGAAAATGCAAGGCCCCTAGCTAATTTCTGGAATTTCTGACCGTTACATCCATAATATGTGGGCTCGTTGCGAGCCTTTAAAACACAACATCACAACAACAATAAGAAGGTCAATCATCATGGAATTTCCAACTTGGTGGGCAGTACTTTTGGCGGCGGCGTCCAACTTTATGCTTGGCGGCCTATGGTTCTCAGTACTTTTCGGAAAACTGTGGATGCGTGAACTGGGTTTTTCCGAAGAACAGCTCGAGAAAGGCAACATGACGAAAATATTTGGATTAGCCTTTGTATTTAACCTCGCGATTGCCAGTTTCTTAGGCATGTTTCTGAATCAACCTACTATAGGTGCGGCACAAGGTGCCTTCTACGGATTCCTCTCTGGATTTGGCTGGATTTTCTTCGCCATCGCGGTGAACAGCCTGTATGAACAGAGGGGCTGGAAGTATGTGCTCATTACCGGCGGTTTTTGGACGGTCTCTCTTACCCTGATGGGGTTAATTCTGGGAGCCTGGGGTTAACTGAATCTCTGATATCTTCGTTGCGCATTCTACTCAGTGGTGGTAGAATGCGCGGCCCCTGAAATCAGGGTTTAGCGCCGTTTCTTGGTCGCGGGAAACGGTCCATTTATCTTTGGAGATTTACCAAATGAGTCAACCAGTATACGAATTCAAAGCTGAAATCCGGAACGATCTGGGTAAAGGTGCGAGCCGCCGCCTGCGTCGTGAAGGTCACGTTCCTGCCATTTTATACGGTGGAAGCGAAGATGCGGTGTCATTAACCTTAAACCATGACAAAATCATCAACGCTGCAGATCACGAAGGCTTTTACAGCCACATTCTGACGCTGCACATCGGTGGCAAGAAGCAGCAAGCCATTTTGAAAGACGTTCAGCGTCACCCGTTCAAGCCTAAGATCACTCACTTAGACTTCCAACGTGTAAGCGCGAAAGAAGAACTACACACGAACCTGCCAATCCACTTCATCGGCGAAGATGCTGTGAAGAAAGCTGGCGGCGTAGTTGTTCACCAAATGAACGATATCGAAATCGCATGTTTACCAAAAGATCTGCCTGAGTACATCGAGATTGATGTGTCTGCTCTAGAAATTGGTGACAATATTCACCTGAGCCAGATCACTGCACCTAAAGGTGTTACTTTCGTTGAACTAACACGCGGTGAAGACCACGATCCAGTATTGGTAACCGTGAGCAAGCCGAAGGCAGAGAAAGTTGAAGACGACGCACCAGAAGCTCCAGAAGCTCCTGAAGTAGCTGGTGACGACGAAGACGATAAAGAGTAATCAATAGGCTACTCTGATGTCAGCAGACATTCGTCTTATTGTGGGCCTGGGAAATCCAGGCCCCGAATATACAGCAACCCGGCACAATGCCGGGTTCTGGTTTGTTGAGGCCCTTGCTCAACAATACAACGTACAACTCACACCCGATGCCAAATATTTTGGTCAGACCGCTCGCCTTACGCCCCCTTTTGCTGAAACCCGTTTATTGCTGCCGATGACATTTATGAATCGCAGTGGTCAGTCGGTGGGAACCATGGCAAATTTTTTCAAAATAGAGCCTGAGCAAATTTTAGTGGTACACGACGAGTTAGATTTACCGCCTGGGATTGCCAAGTTTAAACAAGGCGGTGGCCATGGTGGTCACAACGGGTTAAAAGACATTACCCGGAGTTTGGGCAACCAAACTAATTTTCATCGCTTGCGCATTGGCATTGGCCATCCAGGCCACAGCTCGCAAGTAACCGGCTACGTGCTTGGAAAAGCGCCCAGCCACGATCAACATTTAATGGATGATGCGATCAATGCATCATTGCGCGCCGTTGAACTCGCCATGAGAGATGGCTGGACGGCAGCAAAGCAATACTTACATTCAATTAAACCCGAACTCTAGAACCAGATAACGTGGATACCAATCATGGGATTTAAATGCGGAATCGTTGGCTTGCCCAACGTAGGTAAATCAACTCTGTTCAATGCACTGACCAAGGCAGGTATTGATGCAGCAAACTTTCCGTTCTGTACCATCGAGCCAAATACAGGTGTGGTAGCGGTTCCAGACACGCGTTTGGATGTTTTGGCGAAAATCGTCAATCCACAACGGGTGCTCCCTACCACCATGGAATTTGTGGATATCGCAGGTTTGGTGAAAGGCGCGTCGAAAGGCGAAGGTTTAGGTAACCAGTTTTTGGCCAACATTCGTGAAACTGACGCGATTGGTCACGTGGTTCGTTGCTTTGAAGATGAAAACATCATTCACGTAACCGGCCGTGTTAACCCCCTAGACGATATTGATACTATTAATACTGAATTGGCACTCGCCGATCTCGATAGCGTTGAAAAAGCAATTTACCGCTTGAGCAAAAAAGCTAAGGGCGGGGATAAACATGCCAAAGAAGAGATGACGGTTCTCGAAAAACTGCTGCCGGCGCTCTCTGAAGGTGCTATGGCGCGCAGTGTTGAGTTAAGCGACGATGAGCGCAAAGTGATTCGTTCATTCAACTTGCTTACCCTCAAGCCAACCATGTATATCTGTAACGTTAGCGAAGATGGTTTTGAGAATAACCCACATTTGCAGGCGGTAATCGACCTCGCGCAGAACGAGAACGCAATTGTGGTGCCCGTTTGTGCTGCTATTGAGTCAGAAATCGGCGAACTCGACGACGAAGATAAAGCTGAGTTTCTTGAGACCATGGGCTTAGAAGAGCCAGGCTTAAATCGCGTGATTCGTGCCGGTTACGAGCTTTTAAATCTGCACACCTATTTCACCGCAGGCCCGAAAGAAGTGCGCGCGTGGACAGTGAAAAAGAACTCTACAGCCCCGCAGGCCGCAGGTCGCATTCATACTGATTTCGAAAAAGGCTTTATCCGTGCAGAAGTCATTGGTTATAACGATTTTGTGTCGTTCAATGGCGAGCAAGGTGCAAAGGATGCCGGTAAATGGCGTTTGGAAGGGAAAGAGTACATCGTAAAAGATGGTGATGTGATTCATTTCCGCTTTAACGTGTAATGCTTTAAACGCTCACGTTGAACATAAAAAAAGCGCGGATGCCGCACGCATCCGCGCTTTTTTAATGCCTTGCTATCACTGTTTAGCGACCAACAATATCGCCATGCATAGGCGCGAGCAGTGCTAACAGACGGTTTTGCGCACCAACCGATATATTTCGATCATCCATCGCTTTTTGTAACGCCTCTACAAGGGCATTAAAATCCGTATTAGTAAGGTCCATCCCTGTATGCGAGGTCACCATATCATCCCCTGTATAGACACAAGGTCCACCCGCCAATTCGCAAATTTGCTCACTCAACTTTTCGTGCAAGCGCAGAATATCAATATCGACAAAATGGTGATTAATGCGCTTATCTTCGGCCACATACAAAAGTAAGTCTTCCATGAGAATCTCAATGCCCTCTCGCTCACCCAAATCATGATAAAGCGAGTTCGCCCGCGCACTCGGGCTCACCGCCACTAACGTCATCGCCATGGCGCTCACAACCAGCATAGTTGAAGTAAGTTTTAACAGTGAAGTCATAAAAAAATCCTTAGAACGAAGCCTGTAAACTCAGATAATAACCAGTTTGGTTGCGTGCGCCGGCGATCTCACCAAGATCAACGTAAGCACCAACTAACGCCACATGCTTGGATGGGAACCATGCCACAAACGCAGACATCCAATCTTGCTCTCGCGCAAAACTCAAATTGTCGGGTTTTTGTCGATACTCAACACCTACAGCCAATGACCTATGCAGAAACATGCCCAATGCCGCTTCCAATTGCAGTTCATGACTATCGTTTAAATCACCACCGTAGCCCAACAAACCGGTCTGATTCGCCCGTGTACTTCGTATAGTTGCATTCGCGAGCCAAGTGCGATCAAAAGGACCAGCAAGCCACGCACGACTCACAGCAACATAAGCTTCCCAGTCACTATCTCGCTCCGATCCCACGGCTTGTGGTAAGTCGTAACGGGTATTGCGCTTATACATGCCGCCCACGCTAATCTGCGGAATGTTCCCATAAATCAAATCACCGGCAACTTTATATTTTGCACCGATCACTTGCTGGCGTAGCTCGGCACCTAAGTTTTCTAGCGTAAACATTTGTTGTGCCACACTGAATTCAAAACGATTGCCGTAGGAAAATGCAGCGGCAGTCACATCCAAGCGGTAGTCATCCACCTGTGCCCGACTTAAGGTCACCGTGCCACCGAACTGATCGTCCTCTGTATAGCCACTGATCACCGCCCATGGCACTAGCCCTCCACCGGCAGCACCTTCTATACTGGTCGCCCCACCGGTCGCTAACAATCGTCCGCTAGCCGCCTCAGCAGGCGCGAGTAATAGAAGCGAAGCGGCTACGCCAACGACCCCTAGCCAAAGCCTCATCCCAATCTGAATTTGTCCGTCCATTCGCTTACCCTCTTCCTGTAGCTTTTGTTACGAGTTTTCTTTTACTTGCGCTTGATGCTGTAAATACCACTGCATAAAGTAATGAGGTTCTAGTGGCTTGCTGTAGAAATAGCCTTGCAGCTCATCGCAACCCCAGTCGCTCAAGAGGCCAGCGGCACGCTCGGTTTCAACACCTTCTGCAACAACATGCAAACCTAACTGATGGGCCATTTGAATACTCGATCGCACGATTGTTTGGTCCGCGACATTGTGTTCAAGCTTCATCACAAAACTTCGATCAATTTTGAGCTCCGTTGCTTGTAAATCGCGCAGCTGCAATAACGAGCTATACCCGGTGCCATAGTCGTCAATAGACACACCAAAGCCTTTTTCACGCAGAGATTTCAAGCGTTGCGATGTCAGTTCTGGATTCTCCACAACCGCCCCTTCAGTGACTTCCAATACAAAATAAGTCGGATCAAGGTGGTGGACCTTAAGCTGTTCTTCGAAGGTGGTAAGCACTGTATCGTGCAAGAGATCATTAGCAGAGAAATTCACAGAAACTTTGAGTTTGTGTCCCTGTTGATGCCACGTTGCGACTTGTTCGATCGCCTGCGTACACACCCATGCAGTAATCTCATGAATTAAGCCCGATTGCTCTGCAACTGGAATAAATTCATCCGGGCCAATCCAGCCCAGTTCTTCACTTTGCCAGCGCAATAGCGCCTCGACGCCGGTACACGACCCCGCGTTGATTGCGATCTTGGGCTGATACACTAAGTGGAACTCGTTTCGTGCTAAGGCTTTAGGTAATGCCGCAGAAATAGCCAAGGTTCGGATATAGGCTAAGTCCAGGCCATCGGTATAGGCAGTGACCATGAGCTTTTTGCGGCGACCATGGGCAAGCGCAAATTGAGCATAACGAATCAATACATCAAATTCGCGGCCGTGCTCTGGAGCGGCCACTAGACCCGCGTTTAGCTGCACCGAATATTGAACCTTGCGCACCTGAATGGGTTGATTGAGCTGTTGCAGCAATACGTTTAGCTGATGCATTGCGGTGTCGTGGGAAGGCTCTGGTAACAACAACACAAATTCATCACCTTGCAAACGGGCAACAAAAATATCAGCATTGCAGGAGTCCCGCAGGCGCTGCGCTAACGCTTTCAAGAGATCGTCACACACGGTTGGCCCATACATACTATTGAGCTGGCGGAAGTTGCGCCAGTTGAGGATGGCCAACTGAAAACGATCGGCTTTCGCTAAACGCGCCAGCACCTCATCGTGTAACTGGCGAGCGTTAGGTAGTTCAGTGAGATCATCGTGGAGCAACTGATAAGATATGCGCTGTTCTCGCTCGGCTATGGCCGTTTGCATGTGTGAGAAACCTTGAGCCAGTTGCCCAATTTCATCACGACGCGTGGTTTCAATATGTTGCTGATAATCCCCTCGACCAATGCCTTTCACGACTTCAACTAAAGCCTTTACTGGCTGCACAACATGTCGTCCTAGCAATAAGGCAATAAAGATAGCGAGCACCATCGTAAGAAGCGCAATAATCCACAGTTGTGTCCGCAAAGTATTAAAGGGGGCTTGCGCGTTTTCCAGTGAGGCCGCTAACAGAACCTTAAGGTTACTCTCAGCGTCTCCTGAACTTGCGGCTAAGGTTTCCATAGGTAACCAACGCAAGTACAAGTTTGCACCCTTCGACCACTCTTGCAGTGCTTCTTCTGAGGTTTGTAATTCGTATTTTAGTTGCTCTTGGAGTTCCGGAGATTTCGATGAAATAACAAGTGGTTCGCCTGCGTTTTCCCGATATATAAAGCTAACAAAACTATTGGTTAGTGCCTCCAGTTGAACCGCCAACGTCGTATCCACCGGGAAACCAAACAACACCCACGCCACCACTTGTGGGGCGCGAACGGGTACGACAACCGATTGATACAACTGCCCTTCTGCACGCAAAAGCCCAGATTCTTGACGCCGCACATCGAGGTTTCGCGTCCATCGGTATTCTTCAATATCGTGACTCGACACAATAATATCGCCAGTGGCTGAAAACAAAGTCATCAGTTGAGCATCAATGCGCTGACCATGATTCAATAACGCGGAGATAATCGTGTCTTCATCAGCACTGGTCACCGCCTGGCGAAAGCCAAAGTCGTCAGCGAGAATCGCTGCTCCTTGGCGCAATTGCCCTTCGCGTACTTCAAGCAGTTCTTTAAATACACGTTCACTCACATCCAGTTCGCGCTCGGAGTTTTGCTGCACACTCACTTGGGTCGACCACATAATGGCTAATGTGATGGTCAACAATGCCAGTCCGGAAAAACCGGTGAGCAATAAGATCAGCCGGCTTTGGAAACTAATGTTCACGCTGTAGCCTCCGTCGGAAGCGTTGTTCTAAAGCGCTTTCTTCTGCAGATGGAGGTTCAGTAACCGGAATCAGCACATTTCCTGAGGAATCAAGAAAGTCTACCAACGCGACAGGACCTAACCCTTGCGGACCAAACCACGGATGCCAGATATACCAATGTTCGAGCTGATCACCCTGCTCATTTATGATGTCAACCTTGCCCTCGGCGTCTGTGGAATACACCTGCGGATTTCGTGTCACAATGATGTGACCAATCATATCGTCGTGAATATTGCAGCCTACTGTTACCAAGCCAAGTTCTGGAAAATCTACCGAGGGCGCCGTGCCCGTTGCATATAATTGAAATTCAAATGAACGGGCTTCTGAGAAGGAATAAACATGATGTCTCATGTTGTCGCTATTGGGGAATGTAACGCTATCACCGGGCTGCACTACGAGAAGTTGCGGTGAAAATTGCCGTTTAATCTGATCCATCACATGCTCGACGGCCTGATTTTCAGCCACTGTGGATTCGTGCTCAGCCTCTGTATTTGTATTAAGTTGAAACACAAACGCGTTGGCTAATGGCTTATTATCTGCATCAACCACCTGTACCGGTGCTGCGTGAGCGATAAAACCAATAAAAAATAAATATAAAAATCCCAAGGCCTGTGCACATTCCACAGAGACTCGGTCGCGGAACTTGGCTCGAATTGCGTGCGGCAAAAGCATCTCCTTCTTTTCTAACGATTGCCAATCATGTTGAGTGTTCCCTCACCCGACCGCTTTCTGACGCTCAGGGGAATTGCTATAGTCATGGATACGAAGCAAATTGAAATTTTGATTACTTGTTAGCTCACATTGGCAGAAGGATGATGGTCATGTCGAATAATTTTCGCACCGAACAGGATAGTATGGGAACGGTAGACGTGCCTGAAGATGCACTCTATGGCGCGCAAACGCAACGCGCAGTCAATAACTTTCAAATGAGCCAACTCACCCTTCCCTTTGCCTTTATCCGTGCAGTAGCCCTGATTAAATACTGTGCCGCAGAAGCCAATGAAAAACTGGGGCTCATTGACCGGGCGCGTTCCGATGCCATTATGCAAGCAGCTTTGGAAGTATTCGAAGGGCGTTGGCACAACCAATTTCCCGTGGATGTTTTTCAAACCGGTTCGGGCACCAGTACCAATATGAACGTTAACGAGGTGCTTGCGACACTCGCATCCCGGTATAGCGGAAAAGACGTTCACCCCAATGATCATGTCAACCTCGGGCAAAGCAGCAACGATGTGATTCCTACCGCGATTCAGGTGAGCGCGGCCCGGCGGCTACATCGCAAATTATTCCCAGCCTTACGTCACCTTGAAAGCACCATCGAGGCTAAAGCAGCTGAACTGGGGCATGTGGTAAAAACCGGGCGCACCCATTTAATGGATGCAATGCCCCTGACATTAGCGCAAGAATTGCGCGCATGGGCGCAGCAAATTAGTGCTGCCCGTGAACGTCTTGCCGCACTCCTACCTCAATTAATGAGCTTACCTCAGGGCGGCACAGCCATTGGCACCGGCATTAATGCCCATCCCAAATTCGCCGAGGAGTTCTGCGTATCCCTCACCAAATTTACCGAAATGTCGTTTACGTCCGCACCAAACAAGTTTGTTGGAATTGCGAGTCAGGATGTGGCTGTTGGCGTCTCTGGGGCCCTTACGTCTCTAGCCACCGCACAAATGAAGATTGCCAATGATCTGCGCTGGATGAATAGCGGCCCTCTGGCAGGTCTTGGCGAAATAGCTCTGCCAGCGCTTCAACCTGGCTCTAGCATTATGCCGGGGAAAGTCAATCCGGTAATCCCTGAGGCCATTGCCATGGCCTGTGCACAAGTGCTTGGGAATCACACCACGATTTCTGTAGCGGGACAAAGCGGTAATTTTCAATTGAATGTGATGTTGCCATTGATCGCTTATAACCTACTTCAGAGTATTGAATTAATGACATCGTCGGCGCAAGCGCTTGCGGATCAGGCCATTCAGGATTTTGTTGTAAATGAAGACAAACTTGAAGAAGCCCTCGCGAAAAACCCCATACTCGTTACAGCGCTCAATCCGGTGATCGGCTACAGCAAAGCCGCAGAGATAGCGAAGAAAGCCTACCAAGAGAAGCGCCCTATTATTGATGTGGCCCGGGAAATGACGGACTTAACGGAAGATGAACTTAAAGCTCGTTTAGATCCAAAGCAACTGACCGATGGTGGATTAGCAGACGACAATTAGCAACGCACACGAAGGAGATGAGTATGCAACAACCACAGATTTTAATTACCGGCGCAAACCGCGGTATTGGCCTAGCACTTGCCAATCAGTATGCAAATGCTGGCGCTCGAGTGTATGCAGTGTGCAGAAAACGCTCAAAAGGCCTTGAGCACGAGAACATTACCGTTATCGATGGCGTTGATGTCACTACTGCTGATGCAGTAACACGCATTCGTGAGGTTCTTGATGGTCAATTATTGGATATCTTAATTAATAACGCCGGTATTTTAGGACGAGAAACCCTCTACGACGCACCTGAAGAAAGTATTCTTAAGCAATTTCAAGTGAATTCCTTAGCCCCTCTGCGATTGACTATCGGTTTGCTGGGTAATCTCAAAGAGGGCAGCAAAGTTGCTCTAATTACGAGTCGGATGGGCTCTATGTCTGATAACGGTAGTGGTGGATATTATGGCTATAGAATGTCTAAGGCTGCCCTGAATGCCGCCGGTGTGTCGTTGGCGAAAGACTTAGAAACTCAAGGCATCGCGGTGGCGCTGTTACACCCCGGATATGTCCAAACCGATATGGTTAACAACAGTGGCGATATCAGCGCTGATACCGCTGCTGAGCGCTTGCGCCAGCGTATTGAAGAGCTTAATCAGAGTAACTCCGGTACATTTTGGCATAGCAATGGTGAAACCCTCCCTTGGTAAACCATGTCTGCAATCCATAATATCAACGCACGTAAATGTCAGTTTGCGTGCGTTTTGCTATCCATAACGCGCCCCACTATCCCATCTTTACATTAAATCCCTGAATTTAGGGGATTACCCTCATTGTAACTATACCTTTGGTATGGTTTCTTATGTTTAACAATTTTTAAACAAAATTGTTTCTAGTCGACGTCGGAGCACGCGACCGCTGTACTGCACTAAAGCAGGTGATATGGATGTTTTGATAACTTCACAACAACAAGAGACTTTTTATGAAATTATCTACAATTACCCTCGCAGTAAGTTTAGCTTTTTCAGCCTCAGCAGTTTCAGCAAACGATCGCTTTATTGATGTAATCGTTAGCTTAGATGAGCATCAACCAGGCCAACACATTGAGAATCAAAATGCCGCACGCAACGTTGCTCAAGGCTTGGGGTTAAACCCTTCTCATGTATTTGGCACCGCTCTTACCGGCTTTTCAGCGCGCATTCCTGAAAATCGAATGGACGCCTTAAAATCGCATCCGCGTGTCGCTTCCGTGGATATCGATCAACCTGTGTATTTGGTGGGAGCTCCCGAGCAAGCAAATAGCGCTAACCCGAATAATCGGCCAAACTCTGGCGGTAATAACACCTTGAGTTCGCAAACTGTACCATGGGGTATTGATCGAATCGGTTCGCAAAACAATGGTAATACTGGCGCAGGCATCCGCGTTTATGTGTTAGATACAGGTATTGACCCAAATCACCGTGACCTCAATGTCGCCGGCGGCTTTGCGTCAGAAAATTGCCGCGGTCGCTGCCCTGCTCCATGGCATGATGATCATGGACACGGAACGCACGTTGCCGGTACATCTTCAGCCCTCGATAACGACGTTGATGTTGTGGGGGTTGCGCCAGATTCAGTGCTGTATGCAGTGAAAGTACTCAGCAAAAGCGGTTCCGGTAGCCGTTCTGGCGTTATTGCCGGTATTGATTGGGTCGCGCAACAAGCGATCGAGTATGGACAACCTGTTGTCGCGAACATGAGCTTAGGTGGCTCTGGTTCAAAAACTGGCACCTGTACCGACTCTGGTTTTGTTGGTAGCGATACCTATCATGAAGCATTGTGTAACGCGAAAAATGTCGGTGTAGTATTTGTGGTAGCCGCCGGCAATAGCGGTGCAGACGCTGCCGGGGCAGTTCCCGCCGCTTATGACGATGCGGTCATTACAGTGAGTGCCACCAATGCCAACGATGATTGGACAAGTTGGTCAAACTGGGGGAATAGCAGCGCCGGTTGGACTTCAAACAACTCGGCTCCGGTAGCAATTGCCGCGCCTGGCGCAAGCATCCTGTCTACCCAAACTGGTGGTGGGACGACCACAATGAGCGGTACCTCTATGGCATCGCCTCATGTTGCCGGTGCAGCAGCATTGATTCTCTCTTCAAATCCTCAACAAAATAACGGAAGTGCCTTCTTGAATGTGCGCTCAATTTTGTTGAACCAAGCAGAAGATACTTCATCGTTCTCGAACACGAGCGGCAACCCCCACGATGAAGATTTTGTTGATGCGTCTAGCTTATAAACGTTTTCAACGGAGAGTGTGCGAACTCTCATTAAGACGCGTATAAAGACGTAGGCCAGTCATTCGGCCTTCACAAGAGGGAGCCTCAACGGCTCCCTCTTTTTATGATAAGCTGCCATTCACCGGTGAAAATAAGTGGAAGTTATTCGCAGAAAAAGCCATCAAATTGTTGCAAAAACAACCAACGCAGTGTTTTTTTGTACAATCGCTCTCTCAAAGCGGCTTTTTTTCGTGAAAGGTGTTGACGGAGTCAGTCAGGATTCGCATAATACGCGCCGCTGACACGCACACAAGTATATCGGCAAACGGCTACGTAGCTCAGTTGGTTAGAGCACATCACTCATAATGATGGGGTCGCAGGTTCGAATCCCGCCGTAGCCACCATCGATATACTCAAAGCTTTTGATGCTTAATGCGGGAGTGGTGGAATTGGTAGACACGCTGGATTTAGGTTCCAGTGCCGCGAGGCGTGAGAGTTCGAGTCTCTCCTTCCGCACCATCGCATCAAAGAAGTGCACTATAGTTGGGGTATAGCCAAGTGGTAAGGCAGCGGGTTTTGATCCCGCCATTCCCAGGTTCGAATCCTGGTACCCCAGCCATTTTCTTGTTGATACGTTCAGCGCCTAGGTCCTCCCTAAGCAGCAAACCGTCATCGGCAAACTTCAGCGGCAATAAAAAGTACTCTGCTGGGGTATAGCCAAGTGGTAAGGCAGCGGGTTTTGATCCCGCCATTCCCAGGTTCGAATCCTGGTACCCCAGCCACTTTTTATTACGTCATTTCGTATTCACCGAGTTGCGGTGGTGGCGGAATTGGTAGACGCGCTAGCTTCAGGTGCTAGTGTCCGAAAGGACGTGGGGGTTCGAGTCCCCCCCTCCGCACCAACTCGTGAATCGAAATCACGCAGTAGTACGCTCCCCCGAATTCATTAGCCGACGCACCGCGTTGGGAACCCTATCCCGCATCCTTAAATTTCGACCAGCGCACCACGTTGGTTACGCTTTTATCGAGAGAGCAAACGACCGCCGGCAATACGCCCGATCCAAGCTCGCAATTGCGGTTGCATCGACAACCCGTGAAATAATCCTCGGCGCGCAGCTTGAATAAGTGGGTTCTGAGATCGAAAGCCTTTGGCGATTGCGTCGAGACCGCATCCCATCAGCATGTTCTCGCGCTGACGCGTTGCAAGGGCACCAGCAACCGCGGCAACGGCGTCCTCATCTCGACAATGTTTCAAAGCAGACGCAATTCCTTGCACGTCGCGAAATCCTAAATTCACCCCCTGACCTGCCAGTGGATGTACCGCATGGGCGGCATCGCCGATTACTCCGCCCTGAAAACGGTGTGACCAGGGCGTAAGAACTTGTTGGTGGCGCAATGGAAAACTGCCGAATCCTTGGAATTTAAAATTGCCAATATGGTGGGCGAAACGGGTTTGCATCCAAGGCATAAGTGTTTGCTCGTTGGCGCTATGAACGAGCACCTGGTCATGATTTGCGTACACAATCAAACACGCATGGTGTGTTGAAAGTGGCAGCAAGGCATGTACTTCTTGGTCCGCGAAAATCTGCCAGGTGCGAGGTGGTAACGCTTTCTCAGTTTCAACATTGACCAGTAAGCAGCGCTCGCGATAGCTAGACCCTGCGGTACCTAATCCTAAAGCCTTCCTTACCGACGATTGCGCCCCATCAGCGCCAAGTAGACCGGAGTATGGAATTTCATCACCCGCACTTGTGACCACAGCGCACGCATCGGTTTCGTTCGTATCAATGCGCGCAAACCCATCAATCTTCACGTGAACTAATGGATGTTTTTTACAACGTTCTTGCAAAAGGCGCTGGAGCAATTTGTTTTCAACCATAAAGCCGAGGGGCTCACCGCCCCGTCCGGCGAACTCCACCCATGGCCCTTGTTGTTCCCGCACGGCTAGCTCATCAAAGCGCTGAGCCCGTTGGTTCACCACCGACTCCCAGACACCAAGCGCATTTAATTGCGCTATGTTATCTGCAGTAATCGCTGAGATGCGGAGATCATAAGCACTTGTGGGGTCGAATTCTGTTTCAGGCTTTGGCTCCAGTAATACAACTGAATACCCCTGATCGGCCAAGGTCAGCGCGGCCGTAGCCCCCACCATGCCACCACCAACGATTACCCAAGGTTTCATTCGTTCTGCCACCTGATGCATCCATTGTTGTATTCGATTTTTTCTATTATGCACGAATCAAATCGTCGCTGCATTTGTCATAGATCATGATAGAATCAAAGCATCATTCTTCGGCACCGTGGAGTTGGCTCTGAACCCGTTGATCGCCGCCTCATTATTTCTGCTTTTTGCCGAACTCTGCTTCGCCGCCACAAGCGCTATGGTGAAGTACCTAGCCGCGGATATTCCTACTACGCACCTCGTATTCTTCCGTAATTTTTTTGCCCTCGTTGTACTCTTGCCTTGGTTGTACAAACGCCGTGCTACTGCCTTTCGTACAACCCAATTGAAATTACATTTGCTACGCACCGTGACGGGCATTGGCGGTATGTATTTATTTTTCTACGTCATTACCCAAGTGGCGTTAGCAAAAGCAACGCTAGTGCTGCTTATGGCTCCTTTTATCATTCCTATTATTAGTTGGTTTTGGTTTAGAGAACGGGTTGGGCCGATTTTATGGGCCGCGATTGCCCTAGGCTTTCTTGGTGTCTTAGTGTTCTTGAACCCATTTGCGGGCGGATTTCCGGCGGTAATGGCGCTCGCCTTTCTGGCTGCAGGACTGGCGGCTTGGGCAAAAACGGTGATTCGCAAACTATCTGCCACAGAGTCCCCGAGTAAAATTGTCTTTTACTTTTCATTTTTCTCCACCGTACTGACAGCAATACCTGTCCTCGTGACTTGGCAGTGGCTATCCTGGCAGTTATGGCTTGGCGTGATGCTAATGGGGGTGTTTGCGGTACTCGGGCAACTCACCATGACCCGCGCCTTTAGTATGGCATCCCCATCGCAAATCGGTGTTTTCACCTACAGTTCGGTACTATTTGCCGCGCTGATAGGTTATCTCATCTGGGGCGAAGCCTTCACTGTTCACATGTTCGTCGGTTCCGTGATTATCATTGCAGCGGGCTATATGGCGATTCGCCAGAATCGCAGCCCAGCGATTAAGATTCCGCCCTCAGGCACCACCAACCCCTAACTTTGCATTCTGAGCTTTGCTCTGTTTAACTAAAGATGTCCATCACCTGATGTACAATGACCCGCGTAGGTCTAAGTAACAGATAATTTTTGGAGTAGCTGTGATTTCTTTCCGTGATGTATTAATTGTCATATCAACGCTCGCTGTGAGCTCTCAGGCGTGGGCGTCAGTACCCGTTTTAGAGAATTATCCGCGCTGCGATTACAATGTGCTCAGCGAATTATCCGAGACAGAACAAGCCACCTGGCGTAGTCGCAGCCGTGCAGGCTATGTAGCTGAACCAAAGCGCGATGATTTTCAGCCCCTTTTTGAGCAAGCCAAAGCCGATATCCAAGCGCAGGCCGCTGCAATCAATGCTTCGGGTATTATCTTAACGCGCGTTGAACGCACTGTGCAGGAAGTGAGCGGCACGCAAACACTACGCTTGCGGGTGCAAGTGCAGGCACAATTAATCGGCGCCTGCGAGGGTTCCACCGATGAAACTCGAGAAGTGCGAGCAACCCCCTATAATGCCTATGGTGAACGGCAGCAACGAGCGACCAGCCAAACAATCGCCCGTGAAGGCGCAGAAGTTGATCTCAGTGCCTTACGCGCCCAACTTGCCGCAGAGCGCGCAGATTCCGATACATCCGCGCAAGAAGCTGCACATGCCCAATTGCTGGCCCATAGCGAACACGTAAGCCAAGACGACGTCATTGCCGCTTTGCGGGCATTAGAATTAAATACCGAGCAGGGATTTTCCGATGCTGGCGTCACCGCGTTGCAGAACCTCCCGCTGCTTAATCTGTCACAGCCCCAAGATTTTGAGCAATCATATGCGGTATCACTTTGGTTAAGCTTTACCATGAGCGGCGACCAATTGAGCCAGTTATACGTATTTCCACAACACCCCGACGCACCAGCAAACGAGTTCTCTGGGTTATTGCGCGCCCTCAACATCCCAACCACCGCCGATGGGATTGATGAGCAATTTCGCAATGTGACCTGGGGCATGGAAAGTTTCACTGTATTTTCCGACCACTTTACCCTTGAAGGTCAACTTGATACGGCTGCATCAACGGAGCCTGTCACCCAAATCAGCATTCAATTTCATCCCCGTAGATAGACCGACTCAGAACACTTCGTTTGCAAAGGTAGCAAGGGAGCGGTGAACAGGGTAAAATATCCGCCCTTAAAGCTACGCAGTAACCGAAGACGCAGAGTATGAGTAAAAAGGTCTATATCAAAACCTGGGGCTGCCAAATGAACGAGTATGACTCGGGCAAAATGGCAGATCTGTTGCATGCACACCTTGGCTATGAGCCAGCAGCAGAAGCAGAAGAGGCAGATCTCATTCTGTTGAACACCTGTTCTATTCGCGAAAAAGCGCAAGAGAAAGTGTTTCATCAGTTAGGTCGTTGGAAACAGCTGAAAAATACCAAACCGGATCTCATCATCGGTGTCGGCGGCTGTGTTGCATCTCAGGAAGGCGCCGCAATTCGCGAGCGCGCACCATTTGTCGACCTCGTCTTTGGCCCACAAACACTGCATCGCTTACCGGCCATGCTCAAAGAGCTCGGCGAAGGTAAAACCTCAGTGATTGATATTTCGTTCCCAGAGATCGAAAAATTCGACCGCTTACCGGATCCTAAAGCTGACGGCCCCACTGCGTTTGTTTCTATTATGGAAGGCTGCAGCAAATACTGTACCTTCTGTGTGGTGCCATACACCCGTGGTGAAGAAGTTAGCCGCCCGCTCGACGATGTTCTTTTCGAGATTGCTCAGCTAGCAGACCAAGGCGTACGTGAAGTAAACCTACTTGGTCAGAACGTAAATGCATATCGCGGTGATCGCCACGATGGCAGCCTCTGTACCTTTGCGGAACTACTCCATTACATTGCAGCCATTGATGGTATCGATCGGATTCGCTACACCACCTCACATCCGGTGGAGTTTACCGACGATATTATCGCCGCTTATGAAACCATTCCTGAGCTTGTGAGCCACTTGCACCTGCCGGTGCAAAGCGGCTCGGATCGCGTCCTTGCGCTCATGAAACGCGGCCACACGGCACTCGAGTACAAGTCGCAGATTCGCAAACTCCGTAAAGTGCGTCCGAATATCGCTATGTCATCTGATTTTATAATTGGTTTCCCAGGGGAAACAGATGCCGATTTCGAACAAACCATGGATTTAATTCAGGCCATCGATTTTGATTTGAGCTTTAGCTTTATCTACAGCGCTCGCCCAGGTACGCCTGCGGCCGATTTGCCCGACGATGTCCCCGAGTCTGTAAAGAAAGAGCGCCTACAATTACTGCAACAGCGCATTAACCAGCAAGCACAGCGTCATGCGCGACAAATGCTCGATACTGAACAGCGGATTTTAGTGATTGGCCCATCGCGGAAAAACCCGATGGAGTTGAGTGGTCGTACTGAAAACAACCGCGTGGTTAATTTCGAAGGCCGCCCCGATATGATTGGTAAATTCGTGGATGTAAAAATCACCGAAGCACTACCGAACTCATTACGCGGCGTAGTATTGCGTGAAGAGCATGAACTGGGTTTGCGTGTCGATACAGCACCGCAAGCCATTTTAGCCCGTAATCCTGAGCCTGCTCCGGATTCATTGGGTGTTATCCACATTAATCCGTCGGCGCAATAGCCGACACTAGGGACGACAGCCCCGCTTGATGACACAGAGAGGAACGGTTGAGTACTACGGTAGACACCATTGAATTATATCTCGAGCCGGCAGATAGCCAGCGTTTGGCAAGTTTGTGCGGACCATTTGACGACAATATTCGTCATATCGAACGACGCCTTGGCGTTGAAGTGGTGTACAAAGACAACCATTTTCGCATTATTGGTCAAGGGCCTGGCATCCGTGCGACCGAAGATATCCTCAAGAATCTCTATGTAGAAACGGCACCGGTGCGCGGGCGCATGCGTGCCGTCGAGCCAAACCAAGTCCATATGGCCATTCAGGAAAGTCGCGCTCTTGAACAAAACGACGGCCCTGACGATGACGATCCAATGACGTTGATCAAAACCAAACGCGGTCTGATCAAACCACGGAATCGGAATCAACAAGAATACGTTCGCGCCATTCTCACCAACGATATTAATTTTGGCATTGGTCCTGCGGGTACCGGTAAAACATACCTTGCCGTCGCGGCGGCCGTCGACGCCTTAGAGCGACAAGAAATTCGCCGTATCTTGTTAACTCGCCCAGCGGTTGAAGCAGGTGAGAAATTAGGCTTCTTGCCCGGTGATTTAGCGCAAAAAGTCGACCCCTATTTGCGCCCGCTCTACGATGCCTTATTTGAAATGCTTGGCTTTGAGAAAGTTGAGAAATTGCTCGAGCGCAATGTGATTGAGATCGCGCCACTGGCGTATATGCGCGGCCGCACTTTAAACGATGCCTTTATCCTGCTTGATGAGAGTCAAAATACGACTCAGGAACAAATGAAAATGTTCCTTACTCGGATCGGCTTTAACTCAAAAGCCGTGATTACTGGGGATATCACTCAAATCGACTTACCGCGTGGACAAAAATCCGGTCTACGCCAAGCGATTGAAGTACTCAATGACGTTGACGGAATTAGCTTTACCTTCTTCACCGCCAAAGATGTTGTTCGTCACCCAGTGGTTCAGCGGGTGGTGCAGGCTTATGAGGCATTTGAAGCGGAGCAAGAGCGTTCGTGAGCTTTTATATCGATATTCAACGGGAAATTGATGCGGCTGATTTGCCTAGCGATACCCAAATCGAATCTTATGTGTTGGCTGTGTTCAAGCACTTAGCCATTGAGCATGCCGAACTGACTATTCGCATTACCGATGCCGCCGAAGTACAAACCCTCAATCGTGAATATCGAGACAAAGATAAACCCACGAATGTACTCTCGTTTCCCTTTGAGGCCGATTTACCTCCTGGGATTACTCTTGATCTCCCACTGCTCGGTGATGTCATTCTCTGCGAAGAGGTCGTACGTGCTGAAGCTCGGGCGCAAAACAAAGCGTTGGCACACCATTTTGCGCATTTAGTTGTTCACGGTACCTTGCATTTGCTAGGTTATGACCATATAACCGATACTGAAGCAGACGCGATGGAAGCGCTTGAGCGTGCTATTTTAGCGGCCTTAGAAATCGCCGATCCATACGCAGTTACCATAGCGGACCACACAAACCAACAAACAACCGATGTGGATGCAACCCATAATAACGACAACGACTCGAGGAGTGAGTAAACGTCAATGAGCGATGACAAACCCCAACCCGGTTCGGGGAACTCAAGGAAAACATGGGCGCAAAAGTTGTTACAGACATTTACCGGCGAGCCCTCTAGTCGCGAAGAACTTGTTGATATGATCCAGGATGCCGAGCATCGTGATCTGATCGACCTTGATACCAAAGAAATGATCGAAGGCGTACTTGATGTCGCCGAGCTGAAAGTTCGCGACATCATGATTCCTCGCTCGCAAATGGTCACCATCGACAAAAACGCCAGTGTCGAAGCCTTCCTACCTATCGTGATTCAAACACAACACTCCCGTTATCCCGTTGTTAGCGAGAACAAAGACCACATTGAAGGCATTCTGTTGGCCAAAGATCTGATCGCCTATGGGTTCGGCCTCGTCGAGCAGCCCTTCGCCCTTGAACAGGTGATGCGGCCTGCTGTGATTGTGCCCGAGAGCAAACGCGTTGATGCTTTACTCAAGGAATTCCGCTCCAAGCGCTATCATATGGCCGTAGTTGTGGACGAATACGGTGGCGTTAGTGGCTTGGTGACCATCGAAGACATCCTTGAAGAAATTGTGGGTGAGATTGAAGATGAAACCGACGATGAGGATTCACGGGGCGATATTCGCAAAGTGAGTCATTCTAAGTTTTTGGTCAAAGCACTCACGCCCATTGAAGACTTCAATGACTACTTCAATACCGAATACTTAGATGACGAGTACGACACCATCGGGGGATTAGTGGCACATTCCTTTGGTCATTTGCCAGAAGTCGGTGAAGAAGTCACGATTGGTCAGTTACATTTTAAAGTAACTGCTGCCGATCGACGCCGCATTCAACAACTTCAGATATCCATCCCTAACGAACAAACCTAATTCGACGGAGCCCCGACTTATGTGGCAGTTTGTTCCACGCCTTCTGCAAAACCAACGGTGGCGAAGCCTTTTTAGCTTCGTGTTAGGGCTTGCATTGGTTTTTGCATACGCTCCATTCTCTCAAGCATGGCTCACTCCCCTTGTTATGGCCGCATGGCTCCTTCTGCTGGTGCGAACGCAACACTGGCGACAGGCGGCGGCAACAGGCTTTTGGTTTGGTTTAGGTTGGTTTGGTGCCGGCATTAGTTGGGTTTTTGTCAGTATTGATCAGTTCGGTGGCATGCCGCTGATCGCATCTCTGTTTATTATGCTGCTGTTGTGCGCTTATTTAGCACTGTTTCCGACCCTCGTTGCCGTTCTATGGTGGCGCTGCCGCCGCTACTTTACCGGATTAAGTCTATTTGCCATTCCGCTACTTTGGCTGCTTGCGGAGTTTCTGCGCGGTTGGCTATTCACCGGGTTTCCTTGGCTTAGTCTCGGCTACACACAAACCCTTTCCGTGCTTGGCAACTTTGCCCCCCATATTGGCGAAATCGGTATCACAGTGATGCTCTGGATTATGGCAATTAGCATCGCTTATACAGTGCTACGCCGTCGTTTACAGTGGCTTTTGGCCGTACCGGCCATGCTCGTACTTGGGGTTTTGGCCGCACAACTCAATCCCATGGAAGCAACTGGAGAACACCGGCAGGTGGCTCTGGTGCAGGGGAATGTAATTCAAGATCTGAAGTGGAACCCGGATGAACAATGGCCTAACTTTCATACCTATATCGATCTGACTGCACCCTACCTAGATCATGATTTGATTATTTGGCCAGAATCCGCGATTACGTTTATTGAGCCTTTTGCACAACGACAATTAGCCGACCTTGACGACTTTTTACGTGAACAAAACACCACCTTAATCAGTGGCATTATTGATCTGGATCGGAACACCGGCGATTTCTATAACAGTATGATTGTGCTTGGTGAGCAATCTGGTCGCCATTGGTATCATGGCAACCCGAACCGTTACCGAAAACATCAACTGCTGCCGATTGGTGAGTTTGTGCCATTTGAGTCACTTTTGCGCCCATTAGCGCCGTTGTTTAATCTGCCGATGTCCTCGTTTTCGCGCGGCGATTACATTCAAAACAACCTCAATGCGAATGGACTCTTAATTGCCGCAAATATTTGTTACGAGGTAGTGTTTAGCCGCCAAATTCGTGCCAATTTCAATGCCGACACGGGGATGTTGTTGACCATCAGTAATGATACCTGGTTCGGTGATTCCCATGGACCTCACCAGCATATGGAAATTGCACGTATGCGGGCACGTGAATTAGGCCGCCCGATGTTACGGGCGACGAATAACGGCATTACCGGCGTTTACGATGAACGTGGGCATAGCCTCACGCGCATTCCTCAGTTTGAATCTGCGGTCGCCAGTACACGTGTTCTCCTCGTCTCGGGCCAAACAGGCTATGCGCGTTGGGGTGACCTCCCAGCGTGGGCACTTACCTTATTGCTATTTGCATTGGCACGGCCACGAAAATTCCGCCGCACCACGTAGTCCAATAAGGTCGTCAATCAACGTAGTCAAAAAGCCGCAAAAACTATACACTAACGGGCTGTTATAGCCGAATCGGTTCAAATGTAAGGAAAAGACCATGAACGAGATTTTTGGTGCCATTCTATTTACGGTTTTCGTGGCCTCTGCGGGACTTGGAATTGCCAGCATTATTTGTGCGGTGATGCCATCTACCATCGATGAAAACGAGCAAGAGCGCGCACGCGATAAAATTGAATCCATTTTCTTTGGTGCGGCGGGTGTCATTATCGCTTTGGTAATGATTGTCGCCATGATCTTCAACGCAGGCTAATTGAATTTATACTCAAGCAGTATTGAACAGGTAGTATCTTGATGACCCGGAAAATCGACGAACAATATCACGCCACGGCCCTAGAGTCTGAAATTCAGGCACGCTGGGAACGTGACCAAGTGTTTACTGTGACAGAGGACTCTGACAAGGAGAAGTTTTACTGCTTGTCGATGTTCCCCTACCCCAGTGGCAAACTCCACATGGGCCACGTTCGTAATTACACGCTCAGTGATGTTGTCTCGCGCTATCAGCGCTTACAAGGCAAGAACGTACTCCATCCTATCGGGTGGGACGCCTTTGGTTTACCGGCAGAAAATGCCGCGATCCAGCACAAAACCGCACCGGCGCATTGGACTTACCAGAATATTGCGGAGATGCGTAAGCAGCTTAAAACCCTTGGATTTGGCTACGACTGGAATCGTGAAATAGCCACTTGTCATCCGGAATACTATCGTTGGGAACAATGGTTCTTCACCAAACTATTTGAAAAAGGCTTGGTTTATAAAAAGAACGCAACGGTAAATTGGGATCCTATTGACCAAACGGTACTTGCGAATGAGCAAGTCATCGATGGTCGCGGCTGGCGTTCTGGCGCCATCGTGGAACAAAAAGAAATTCCCCAATGGTTCGTACGTATTACCGCTTATGCAGAAGAGTTATTACAAGATTTAGACCAATTAGATGGCTGGCCTGATCAAGTCAAAGCCATGCAACGCAACTGGATTGGCCGCTCCGAGGGTGTTGAAATTACGTTTCATGTGAACGCCTTAGATATGGACCTGAGTGTTTATACAACGCGACCAGACACCTTCTTTGGTGTGACTTATATGGCAGTTGCAGCACAACATCCATTAGCACGCAAAGCGGCTGAAAAGCACCCCGAAGTGGCTGAGTTTGTGGAGTCGTGCAAACAGCAAAAAGTTGCTGAAGCCGATTTGGCAACCATGGAAAAACGCGGTATCGCCACGGGCTTTACGGCCACCCATCCGCTCACCGGCGAAGAAGTCCCCGTATGGGTCGCTAACTTTGTCTTGATGGATTACGGTACCGGCGCTGTGATGGCCGTACCAGCGCACGATCAGCGCGATTTTGAGTTTGCCACAACCTATAAACTGGCAATTAAACCAGTCATTCAAGGTGAGCAAAGCCACGATTACAGCACTGGCGCTATGATCGAGAAAGGAACCCTGATTAACTCCGGTGAATTTGACGGATTAAATTCCAGTGACGCCTTCGATGCGATTGCTAGCAAACTCGAAGCCATGGGCAAAGGTGTGCGTCAAGTCAATTACCGCCTGCGTGATTGGGGCGTATCGCGCCAACGGTATTGGGGTACACCTATTCCGATGTTGAATCTGGAAAATGGCGAGTCGGTTGCCGTGCCTGAACAAGAGTTACCTGTACGCTTGCCCGAAGATGTGGTGATGAATGGAGTGACCTCTCCGCTTAAATCCGATTCCCAGTGGCGCAAAACAACTTATCAAGGCCAGCCTGCAGAACATGAAACAGATACCTTCGATACTTTTATGGAATCGAGCTGGTACTACGCGCGCTATTGCTCGCCGCGCCACGATGGCGGTATGTTGGATCCGGAAAAAGCCAACTACTGGCTACCGGTAGACCAATATATTGGGGGAATTGAGCACGCAATATTGCACCTGCTGTATGCCCGCTTCTTCCATAAATTATTGCGCGATACGGGCTTAGTAAACTGTGATGAGCCATTTAAGCAACTACTTTGCCAAGGCATGGTGTTAGCGGATAGTTATTACCGTGAAGACGATAACGGAGCGAAAACCTGGTTCTCGCCAACCGACGTCGAGATCACCAAGCGGAACGAGAAAGGCGAAGTACTTGAAGCCGTATATAAGCACGATGGAAAGCCCGTGTTGCATGCCGGGATTAGCAAAATGTCGAAGTCTAAGAACAACGGCATCGATCCGCAAACCATGGTCGATCGCTACGGTGCAGACACCGTGCGCTTGTTTATGATGTTCGCTGCACCACCTGAACTTACGCTTGAGTGGTCGGATTCCGGTGTTGAAGGCGCCCATCGTTTCTTACGCCGGTTATGGAAGTTGGTGTACGACTTCCAAGACGCAGCGGGCCATTACCCTGTCGATGCCTCGGTACTGAATAGCGAGCAAAAAGCATTGCGCCGAGAAACCCATAAAACCATCGCAAAAGTCAGTGATGATATGGGCCGCCGCCAAAACTTTAACACCGCCATTGCTGCGGTTATGGAGCTATCAAACCATCTACAAAAAGCGCCATTGACGACCGATGCTGACAAAGCGCTTATGCAAGAAGCCTTAGACGCCATTATTGTGATGTTATCGCCTATTACGCCGCATATATGTGAACGTATGTGGCAAGCTCTGGGGCATACCCATGATATTAACTTTGCACCTTGGCCACAGGTTGATGAAAGTGCGCTTATCGAAGATGAAAAACTGGTGGTTCTGCAAGTGAACGGAAAAGTGCGCGCCAAAGTAACTGTTCCGGCAGGTATCGACAAGGCGTCTATGGAAGCACTAGCCCTTGAACAACCAGCAATCAAGAAATACACCGATGAAGGTACCGTGCGCAAAGTGATTTACGTGCCCGGAAAGCTGGTGAATATCGTTGTTGCCTAGCGCTCTGAAGGAACGTAGTACCACTGCGTTCCATAGCCCACCACGCACACTCGCCCAGGTGTTTGTTGGTTTGTGTATGGTACTCATGCTCACTGCCTGCGGGTTTCAGTTGCGCGGGGATTACCAAATATCCGCGCAAATTGAAGAACTTTCGCTAGACGGTCCTCGGGGCAGCGAAGTGCTTTTACGCATTCAGGACATATTTGAGCAACGAAATATTCAACTCACCGACGCTGCTGATGGTGTAACCCATGTACAAATTGGGCGCGATCGTCTCGACCGCCGTATCCTTTCCATGTTGTCTTCTGGGCAGGTTGCTGAATATGAATTGATTTATATGCTCCCTGTCACAATTACCACGCAAACTGGAGAGCAGCATCACCACGAAATTCAGATTTTGCGGGATTATCAGGATGACCCAAATTTTGCCCTCGCGAAGCACCGGGAACTCGAGCTCCTAATCAGTGAAATGCGCACTGATGCAGCCCATCGTTTACTCTTGTTGTTGAACCGACTCACTTGGGAGTAACTGGCACATGCAAGTACAGGCCCATCAATTAGACCAACATCTTCAAGACAAACTTCAGGGCGTGTATCTCGTATTCGGCGACGACCCTTTCCTGCTGAATCAAACCCTTGATCGAATTCGCAGCGCCGCAAAAGCCCAAGGTTTTGAAGAGCGCCAACGCTTTACCCAAGATCGTGATTTCGCCTGGGAGTCGCTACAAACCGCAGGGCAAACCATGTCCTTGTTTACCTCACAGCAACTCATTGAGCTTGAATTGCCGGATGCCAAACCAGGTCGCGAAGGTGGTCAGGCACTACAGGACTTCCTTGCGCAACAGAGTCCCGACCAAATTCTTTTGGTGTTCGGTCCTCGGCTTCGTAAAGATCAACAAAAAACAAAATGGTTTCAGGCCTTATCCCAAGCCGGCATGTTCGTGCCGTTGTACACACCCGATCGCAATCAGTTACCCAATTTTATCAAAGAACGCGCAGCCCATTATCAATTAGTGATCTCCGGCGCTGCGATTGAACAATTATGTGATTGGTACGAAGGTAATTTACTCGCGTTAGATCAATCCCTTATGCGACTAAGTTTAACCCATGCAGACGGCGAGATTGGTGTTGAGCAGATTCGCTTACAAAACCACGATAACAGTCGTTTTGATATATTCGCCCTACGCGATGCCGTGCTTCACCAGCATCATAAAGAATACGTGCATTGCTTGCAGCGGCTAATGGAAACCGGTACTGAGCCGACGTTAATTCTATGGACATTGCAAAAATTGCATCAGGCGTTGCTTGCAATTCAGCAAGCACAGCAGCGCCAGCAACCGTTACAGACCATTTGGAATCAAGAGCAAATTTGGTCGTCCCAGCAGCAGCTATATCTTGGCTTAGCTAAGCAACAGACACCGGAGCTCATCGGTCGCCGTCTGCATCTTTTAGAACGTTTGGAGCGCAGCATTAAGCGAGATTCAGGCGAATCGGTATTCCTGCTAGCATTACATATTGGCTTCGCGTTTCGAGCTGATACCATCGAAGCCCAACTCGCTCCATTTGCAAAAACCGTGGTCACGAACTGAGTGCAGCGTTTTCCCTTGAACTCTCTGTGCAAACTTCCGATACTAACACCCCATGATTGCTAACAACGCTGCCTCACCCCGACAAATCGCCGTTTTTGGCGGTACTTTTGATCCTGTGCATTGGGGACATTTACGGCCTGTGCTGGATCTAGCGGATCAATGCCACTGGGAACGCATTCATCTTCTACCGACCTGTGCACCACCTCATCGCCAGCAGCCAGAAGTGCTCAATACCCACCGCTTGGGAATGCTCGATGCTGCCGCAACCTTGGATTCACGGTTGTATGTGAACGATTGGGAATTACGTCAAGGGATGCCATCACGCACCTTACCTACGCTCAAACATTTTCGCGAACGATGCCCTGATGCAACCTTGGTGTTTATCATTGGAATGGATAGTCTGTTGTTACTACCGGAGTGGTTGCATTGGGAGCGACTGTTTGACTACGCTCATTTCGTGGTTATGCCGCGCCCGGGATATAGCCTCGATGATGCCCGTCCAGAGTTAAAAGAACTACTCGCCCAACGCCAGATTTCTCTCACTGAGTTAAGTCAAGGCCATGGTGGCATTTATATCGCCGAATCCACGCCCGTAGATATTTCAGCAACGGAACTACGATCGCGCCTTTCTGAACTTACCGAATGTCCTGAGTTTCTCCCTGAACCTGTTTGGAAATACATTCAAAAGCACCATCTTTACGGTGTTGGCTAGCTACATGTCGCGCAGAACTCGTGCTACAATCCCGAGGTAAATAGATCAATTGGAGCACCCCCGCATTGCAAACTGAAGAATTACGCGATTTTATTCTAAAAAAAATCGATGACATTAAAGCTCGTGACGTTCAAACCATTGATGTACGAGATAAAACTGACGTAACCGATTATTTGGTTATCTGTTCTGGAAACTCAAAAACCCACGTTCGTAGCATCGCAGGTCATGTCGCCGTTGAAGCCAAGCACGCAGGCGAACGGCCACTAGGTGTAGAAGGCGAAACCGACGGCGAATGGGTCCTCGTAGATTTCGGTACTGTCGTGGTACATGTGATGCAAGACACCGCGCGAGATTTTTATCAACTTGAAAAGCTGTGGGGCCATTAATCCTCCATGCGTCTCCAACTGATTGCAGTCGGTAACAAAATGCCCGGATGGATTCTTGAGGGCTACCACGAATATGCCAAACGCATGCCCCCGGAGCTTCCTCTCGATTTAATTGAAATTGTTCCGGGCAAACGCTCAAAGAAAGCTGATGTGCAACGCCTGATGGTGCAAGAAGGCGAGAAAGTGTTGGCTGCAATCAAGCCGGGAACCCATGTTGTCGCCTTAGAAGTCAAAGGAAAGCCCTGGGATACTCACACCCTTGCCAAACGCATGCAGCAATGGCAACTCAACGGTCAAGACGTCGCCTTTATTGTTGGCGGTCCTGAAGGACTCTCTGCCGATTGCAAAGCCCGTGCCAATGAGATGTGGTCTTTATCACCACTAACATTGCCCCACCCTATGGTTCGTGTCATTATTGCTGAAGCCCTTTTTCGGGCCTGGAGTTTACTTAATAATCATCCGTACCACCGCGAATAATCATGAATAGAAAACGGGTCCCGATACGGAATCATCAGGCTGAAGCAGCCCTCTTTTCCCGCCGCGCATTTGTGTCTATCGGCATCGTGTTCGTGGTGTTCGCTATATTATTGGCGAATTTATACTCACTCCAGGTCACCAGCTTCGCTGAATTTCAAACACGTTCAAACAGTAATCGCATTACCGTGCTGCCAGTGGCACCCAATCGTGGATTAATTTATGACCGCAACGGCGTGCTACTCGCGGACAATATTCCAGTCTACTCCTTGGAAATATCACCACTCGAGGTCCGTAATCTTGCCGAAACCTTAACTCGGCTCCAACAACTGTTGGATCTTCCCGATGCCATCATTACCGATTTTAATACGCGCTTGCGCCAGCACCGCCGCTTTCCCAATATTACCTTTGCTGATGATCTCTCCGAAGAACAAGTTGCCCTATTTGCAACCCATCAACACCATTTTCCAGGCGTCACCATTGAAGGTCGATTGCAACGTTTCTATCCGCACCGGGATCTCTTCACTCACGCGCTCGGCTACGTAGGTCGGATTAACCAACAAGATGTACAACGACTGCGTGAACAAGAGCGATACGCGAACTATGCTGCGACTCGTACCATTGGCAAGCTGGGCATCGAACGGCAATACGAGATGGATTTGCATGGCGTTGTTGGTTATCAAACTGTTGAAGTGAATAACCGTGGTCGAGTGGTTCGTACCCTCGACTTTACGCCGCCACAGCCCGGCACCGATATTCATTTGGAACTCGATATTGGCTTGCAACAAATCGCCCGTGACCAGTTACAAAACCGGCGCGGCGCTATCGTGGTACTCGATGCCAATACCGGCGGCGTATTAGCGCTCTATTCGAACCCGAGTTACGACCCGAACTTGTTTGTGAGCGGAATATCTACCGTGGATTACCGCGGCTTACTGAACAATCCAGCAAACCCGCTGATTAACCGCGCAACACAAGGGCGGTATCCCCCTGCATCGACAATTAAACCCCATTTGGGATTACTTGCCTTGCATGAGGGAGTAATTACCGCTGAAACGCGGATTTGGGATCCCGGCTATTTTGCCCTTGAAGGTGTGTCGCGGCGTTTCCGCGATTGGCGCCCTCACGGTCATGGATGGGTAACTATTACCAAAGCCATCGCCGAATCCTGTAATGTATTTTATTACGATGTGGCCCACCAGCTTGGCATCGACCGAATCGCCACCTTTATGCGGGAGTTTGGGTTTGGCGAACAAACCGGGATTGATATTCGCGAAGAAAACGCCGCTATTATGCCAGACCGGGGCTGGAAGCGAGCACGCTTCAATGAACCATGGTATGCCGGCGAAACCCTGTCCGTGGGAATCGGTCAAAGCTTCTGGACGGTAACCCCGCTACAGCTCGCATATTCCACTTCAATTTTAGCCACCAAAGGTGAACGGCATACACCGCGACTACTGCGAGCTATCGGAGATCGTCATGATCCGGAATTTGTCCCACCACGCGCACTACCGCCGTTATCGCAAGTGGCTCCGGAACATTGGGCGACCATTCATAAAGGCATGGAAGAAGTGATCACATCACGCCAGGGTACCGCGTGGACTGCATTTCGTTCAGCACCTTATCGGGCCGCCGGTAAAACCGGTACTGCTCAGGTTGTTCGACTCAGTGATGAAACCAATGAGCGTCCTGATATCGAAGATGTTGAGGAACGTTTTCGTGATAATGCGACCTATGTAGGATATGCGCCAGCCGAATCCCCGGAAATCGTCGTTGCTTTGGCTATCGAAAACGTCGGTGGAGGCGGTCGCAATGCGGCACCTGTTGCGCGGGCGATTATGGATTACTATTTTGCCGACCCGGAGCAGCGCCAGCTCAAGCTTCTTGAAATCCAGCAGCGGAGGATGAATGCAAACGACTGAAGAACGTCAGCGTAATCCGTGGCTGGCAAAACTGCATATTGATGGCCCATTACTGCTCGGACTCATCACACTTGGCATTGTCAGCCTCTTTGTGATTTATAGCGCTGGCGGCCAAGATATTGGGCTGGTCCAACGACAAGCCATTCGATTAGGAGTTTCCCTTGGCGTGCTTTTTGTTGTGGCGCAAATTTCCCCTCAAACCTGGCGCACCTATGCGGTTCCATTTTATATCGTCGGCGTGATATTACTCATTCTCGTATTGTTTTTTGGCGAAATGGGGAAAGGGGCGCAGCGCTGGCTTAATATTGGCGTGACGCGCATCCAGCCGTCAGAGATTCTCAAGCTTGCAGTCCCCATGCTCCTCGCGTGGTATTGTTCACGGGCACAGATTCCTATTCGCTTTTGGCACGTACTGGCCGGGATCACTCTGGCTATGATCCCAACTCTCCTAATCGCTCGACAACCTGATCTCGGCACCGCCATATTGGTGGCAAGTTCGGGCATTTTTGTACTCTTCCTTGCGGGAATGAGCTGGCGACTAGTTACGGTTGGCGGCGCACTTGGTGCTGCCAGCCTGCCATTATTTTGGTTCTTCTTACTCCGAGAATATCAACGCCAACGGGTACTAACTTTCCTGAATCCAGAAACCGATCCACTGGGTTCTGGCTACCATATAATTCAATCGAAAATTGCCATTGGTTCCGGCGGCCTCGAAGGAAAAGGCTGGCTGCAAGGAACCCAATCGCAACTAGAGTTTTTGCCTGAACGCCATACCGACTTTATTTTTTCAGTGTTTGCTGAAGAGTTTGGTTTTTTCGGCGTCGCTGCATTGTTAATCTTGTACGGATTTATCATTTTCCGTGGCATGCTTATTTCCATGCGAGCGCAGAGTAATTTCGGACGTTTGCTGGGGGGAAGTATTACCCTGACATTTTTTATTTACGTTCTCGTGAACATTGGCATGGTTTCAGGACTCTTACCTGTGGTTGGCGTTCCTTTACCATTGATCAGTTATGGTGGCACCTCCATGGTGACCATGATGGCAGGATTCGGTATTTTGATGGGTATCGCTACCCATCGACGACTCGTGATCAGCCAATCTGGATAACATTAGAATAATTACAAAGGTGGTATATGAAGAAGCTCCGTTGTTTGCTCGTAGCCTGTTGTGCACTTGGTTTTTTCGGCTCTACGACCGCATTGAGTTCAGAATGGTCCGACGCTGAACGCCAGTTTATTCAGCAAATGCACAAAGACCATCAAATTCCCCCAGCAGAAACAGAAGCGTTGCTGCGGGCCGCCACCAAAAGCCAACCCATTATTGATGCCATTAGTCGGCCCTGGGAGGCTCGCCCTTGGCATGAGTATTACACGATTTTTCTCACGGATCGTCGCCTTCAGGAAGGTTTAGCGTTCTGGGAAGCCCATGAAGACACGCTAATTCGCGCCCGCAAGCAATATGGAGTTCCGGAAGAAGTCATAGTCGCTATCCTTGGCGTGGAAACCTATTACGGCCGCATCATGGGGCAGCACCGAGTACTTGATGCCCTATACACCTTAGGCTTCCATTATCCACCTCGCCAGACATTCTTTCGCAGCGAACTCGCGCAGTTTATGCTGCTTACTCGCGAAGAATCATTGCCTGCAGAAGAATTAATGGGTTCTTATGCCGGTGCCATGGGTTTTGGTCAGTTTATTTCATCCAGCTATCGTCATTACGCGGTTGATTTCGATGACGACGGTCAGCGCGACCTCCTTGGAAACGTTGTTGATGCTATTGGTAGCGTGGCTAACTACTTCGCACGGCATCATTGGCGTGACGCACAACCCATTGCCATACCGGCTTGGGTCAGTGGAGATACAGATGTGGCAGCGCTGACGAGTGGTCGCGGTCAGGTACTCACCCATACCGTCGGCGAACTGCATGAACAGGGCGTACGTTTTATTACCGCCATGCCAGCGGATACTAAAGCACGGTTATTTGCATTTGAAGAAGCCGATGGCGGGCATTCCTATTGGGTAGGCTTACCTAACTTCTATGCCATCACCCGATATAATCATAGTCCGTTGTATGCGATGGCTGTATTCCAACTGTCAGAGCAGCTTCGTCAACATCGTGCGATGGCTGGGCAATAAGCATGTCTTGGCGTTATCTTATTATTCTCGTGAGCGTGAGTGTGATGACCTTGGTGGGATGTAGTCAAACGCCAAGTACAGAGCGCTACCGCATCGCCAACGACGAAGCCCCTCTACGCACACCTACCGCAGCGGAGCTTTACCCACTTACGCCCCGAGAAGAACCGATTGGACGCCGAGGCAATCTCCCCTACCAAGTGAATGGTCAGCATTATCAGGTTCTGTCGGATGCCTCCGGCTATGACGAAGTAGGCATCGCTAGCTGGTATGGACAAAAGTTTCATGGTCACCTCACCTCTATGGGCGAGTATTACGATATGTACAGTTTATCAGCGGCCCATAAAACCTTACCCCTCCCAACTTGGGTACGGGTGACCAATCTTGATAACAATAAATCAGTGATTGTACGGATTAATGACCGTGGTCCGTTTCACTCTGATCGTATCATTGACCTGTCGTTCTCCGCCGCTTACGCCATTGATATGCACCGCAGCGGCACCGCTCGCGTGCGGGTGGAAGCATTACACTCCACTACAGACGCGACAATGGAGCCTCATGCGCACTTTATTCAAATTGCCGCAGCCCGCGACGCAAGAAACCTACAAAATCTTGCCCAACAAATGCAAGAAAATTATCAACTCGACGCAACTACCCGCGAACAAAATGGTCTGACTCGATTGTTTATCGGGCCATTTTCTGAACGTCAAACCATTCATTGGATCAATCAGCTCCAACAAGATGGTTATCAGGGGATATTTCGCGTTCCATACGACAATCTGCCGTAAATAGCGTGTGAAGACATTCCGGTAAGACGCAAAAATTTGTTATAATCGGCTCCCTTTTTTGCTTATGGGCTTTCGTCCATAACGTAAGTCCATCGTGACACTGACACGACAAAAGGGCCGATTTACTCATTCAACATTGAAAAGAGAAGCTTACTGACCATGATTAGCAGCCGAATTCGTTTTTCTCCCATGCTTGCCCTAATGGCATTCTTCTTGACTGTGTTTACGGCTCAGGCGGTAACGCCTCCGACACCCTTGGTGAACGCCCGCGCCTATGTCATGATGGATTACAACACAGGTCACATCATTGCTAGCAGTAACGCTGACGAATCACACGGTCCTGCGAGCTTGGTAAAAATGATGACCAGCTACATTGTTGGTCGCGAGCTCGAACGCGGCACCATCTCCCTAGACGACACGGTCACCGTAAGCCGTAATGCATGGGCTCGTAACTTTCCTGGTTCCTCGCTCATGTTTATCGAAGTCGGACGCGAAGTACAGGTAGAAGACCTAAACCGTGGCATTATCATCGCCTCGGGTAACGATGCCTGTGTCGCTATGGCGGAACATATCGCGGGCACTGAAGATGGCTTCGTAAACCTGATGAATGCCTATGCTCGCGAGCTTGGCATGACTAACACCACCTTCTCAAATAGCCACGGTTTAACGAGTGAAGGGCAAACCACCACTGCGCGGGATATGGCTATTTTAGCACGGGCACTGGTACGCGATGTCCCCGGCCAACACGCGCTCTACTCAGAACGTGAATTTACCTATAATGGTATTCGCCAATACAACCGTAACTCTTTGTTATGGGATCGTTCTTTGAATGTTGATGGTTTAAAAACCGGCTACACCCAAGAGTCTGGTTATCACTTAGTCACCACTGCGGTCGACGGTGATACGCGTCTGATTACTGTGGTGCTGGGCACTAATAGCGAAACCGTGCGTGCCGCGGAATCGAAAAAATTACTGAACTATGGTTTCCGCTACTACGAAACCGTCAAAGCCTATGCAGCCGGCGAGAAACTAGCAAGCCAGCGTATTTGGGGTGGATCCACCGACGAAATCGAGTTGGGTACCGCTAACGATGTGGTCGTGACACTTCCGCGCGGACAGCGTCAAAATGTTCGTGCCAATTTTGTTCTTGATCAAAGCTTAGATGCCCCACTGCCCGCCGGCGAAACCGTAGGAACCGTAAATCTCACCTTAAACGGTGAAGACATTGCAAGCTTCCCACTGGTGACTTTAAGCAGTGTTGAGCGTGGTGGTTTCTTTAAGCGCATCATGGACAGTATTAAAAAGAGCTTTAGCGACGAATGAATAAACTCTGGTTAAACGGGCACGTTGTGCCCGCGGACCAAGCAAAAATCTCCGTGTTTGATCGGGGATTTTTGTTTGGGGACGGCATTTATGAAGTAGTACCGATATATGCGGGGCAACCGTTTTTATTTGACGAGCACATGGCCCGTCTTGAACGTAGCTTGCATGCTGTCTCTATCCCAATGCCCATACCTCGAGCTGAGTGGCTACAGGTGATCGATGCATTAAGTGACAATATTCCCGAGGGTAGCGGTGTGTTGTATATCCACATCACCCGCGGCGAAGAGTTCCCGCGTTCTCACTTGCCAGCTAACGATTTAACACCCACTGTGTTTGCGACTCTCAGCCCATTTACGCCACCCAGTGGTGAGCCGACACCCGTGCGTGTATCTTTGCTCGAAGATAACCGTTGGTTACGCTGCGACATCAAGAGTATCAGCTTATTAGGTAACATCATGGGTAAGCTGGCGGCAGCGCAAGATGGTACTGCAGAACCTCTGATGCATCGTGCCGGACGCATCACCGAAGGTGCGACCTGTAATTATTTTATTGTAAAAAACAATACGCTAATTACCGCTCCCGCAGATACTTTGATCCTCGCTGGCATCACCCGTGACTGGATTCTTACCCTTGCACGGGATAATGGCATTAGCGTTGAAGAACGCGCATTTTCTATTGCTGAACTCTACGATGCCGATGAATGTTTCCTTGCTAGCTCAACACGAGAAATTCTGCCAGTTGCCATGGTGAGCGAGCAAACCATTGGATCCGGTGAAACCGGTCCGATCACCCAGCAATTAATTCAGTATTTTAGACAAAGTCGCCCGCAAGCGACGCACCCGAAGGTAGTCCATGAAAACCAAATTTGATGAGCTTCTCGATTTTCCCTGTGATTTTCGCTTTAAAGTGATGGGATTGGCAACAGAACAGCTGGCCGACCAAATCATTGAGGTGGTTCAAGAACATGCACCGGGTGATTACACTCCAGAAGTGCGCCCGTCTAGCAAAGGCAATTATTATTCTGTGTCGGTTTCCGTGGTTGTGGTTAGCAAACAACACATTGAAACCTTATATCGCGCTTTATCCAACATCGACGACGTTCGTTACGTTCTCTAAAAACCATACGGTTTATCCGGTGTAGTCACAACAAAATCACAGTATACTTAGCCTATGAACAAGTTAATCATCCGTGAACTCCATAATATGCCATACGAGCCTGTATGGCGTGCGATGCAAGCTTTTACCGACGAGCGGAATGAAAGTGCCGCGGATGAGTTGTGGGTGGTTGAACATCCACCGGTGTTTACCCAAGGCCAAGCTGGTAAAGAAGAGCATTTACTTGCGCCGGGAGATATCCCTGTCGTCCCCGTGGATCGAGGCGGTCAGGTGACCTATCACGGTCCAGGCCAGCTCGTGGTATACTTTATGCTTGATATTCGCCGACGTAAAATGGGTGTTCGGGAGCTAGTCACCGCGATCGAAAACACCATTGTCGACGTTTTAGCAGAATATGGTGTAAAGGCAGCGCCACGACCTGATGCGCCGGGTGTGTATATTGGCCCTGAAAAGGTGTGTTCGCTCGGATTACGGATCCGACGAGGTTGTTCATTTCACGGTTTAGCCCTTAACGTGAATATGGACTTATCACCATTTCAACGCATTAATCCCTGTGGTTATGCAGGTATGATTATGACTCAAACCGCGAGCCATGGCGGACCAACATCGGTCGCAGAGGCCGCCACTAAGGTGACAGCAACCTTTGCACAACTGCTAAGTTACTCTGAAATTGAAGCAACTACAGGACTTCCTGAAGCCTATGTCTAAAAGTGCCAACATTGAAGCCGGAGTAAAACTCCGTGATGCAGATAAGATGTCGCTCATTCCTGTGAAAGTCGTACCGACTGAACGGGAAGAAATGCTGCGCAAACCAGAATGGCTCAAAGTGAAACTGCCAGCTTCGACAGAAAAGATTGATCACATCAAAAAGGCCATGCGCAAGCACGGCTTGCATTCTGTGTGCGAAGAAGCAAGCTGCCCTAACCTACCGGAGTGTTTTAACCACGGTACTGCAACCTTTATGATTTTGGGGGCGATCTGTACACGCCGCTGCCCGTTCTGCGACGTAGCTCATGGTCGGCCATTGCCGCCGGATCCAGACGAAGCGAAAAAGCTTGGCCTCACCATTCATGATATGGGCGTACGTTACGTGGTGGTTACTTCAGTAGATCGTGACGACCTTCGTGATGGCGGAGCACAACACTTTGCCGATTGTATTCGAGAAATACGTGCCCATACTCCAGATATCAAAGTAGAAGTGCTGGTCCCTGATTTTCGTGGCCGAATGAATATTGCTTTGGATATTTTAGAAGCGGAAGCACCGGATGTGTTTAACCACAACCTCGAAACAGTTCCGCGTTTGTATAAAGCCGCGCGCCCTGGTGCAAATTACCAGTGGTCATTAGACCTTCTAGCCAAATACAAAGAGCGCCGCCCAGATGTTCGTACCAAGTCGGGACTCATGGTTGGCCTCGGTGAAACCAATGAAGAGATCCTAGAAGTGATGGAAGATTTACGCCGTCATAATGTGGATATGCTGACCATTGGCCAGTATTTGCAGCCAAGTCGCCACCACATTAAAGTGGCACGCTACGTGACCCCAGACGAGTTCGCTATGTTTAAACGCGAAGCCGATAAAATGGGATTCACCCAAGCAGCGTCAGGCCCCCTAGTACGTTCATCGTACCATGCGGATCTGCAAGCAGCAGGCATTGAGGTAAAGTAGTCGATCCTTACGGCCCAGTGGTCGCATTTTACTGGATATTAAGCTCCATTCAGGTTTTGATGAGACAAACATTCAAACCATGGAGCTTTTTTTATGCGCACAGTCATTCGGCAATGGAGCCGCTGGATTGGCCTCGCTTTTTGTTTACCTGCACTGGCCTGGGCCAACCCCGTCAGTATTGGTTACCAAGAGCCTGCCAATGAAATTATCGATATCGTAGATGCAGCGCCTGCGCCAGGGGCCAATCTTAGCCCTGGTGGCGAGTTCCTGCTCATTCTCGATTTTCCTGCATTACCTACGCTGCGCGATTTAGCGGCACCAGAATATCGCCTCGCTGGACGCCGAATCAATCCTGCAAATAACACCACAAGCCAAGCACGTTATATTTCGGGCTTTCGCTTATTAGCAACCGACGACGGCAGCCAGCGTCGTATTCAAGGCCTGCCTAGTGATTTACGCGCCATTGGCGTGTCCTGGTCCCCCAATGGTCAATCCATCGCCTTCGTGCAGATGGAAGACGAGCAAGCCACCCTGTGGCATATCGATATCGCTGCTGGACGCGCGCAACAATGGTCGCCGTTGCCGCTCAATAACGTCTGGGGCACCAATCTTCATTGGAGCTCAGACTCGCAAAGTATTTTAGTCACTCTTGTCAATCCAGAGCGAGGCGATGCACCGCAGCGCCCAGCTGTTCCAGCGGCGCCGGTTATCACCGAAACGCGCGGGCGCACGGCACCGGCACGCACCTATCAGGATTTGCTTGCGGACGAGCACGATGAAGCGCTGTTCGATTATTATTTCAGCAGTCAAGTGGCGCGTATCCATCGCAATGGCGATGTAGATATGATTGGTTCTCCGGGTGTATTCAACTCAGTTGATTTGTCTCCCAATGATACCTACGTTCTAAAAACCGAGCTTCAGCGCCCTTATTCTTATGCGGTGCCGCAGTTCCGTTTTGCCCGCACCACGCGGGTTGTCGACCTTGCCGGTAATACGTTATACGAAGTGGTCGACCAGCCCCTTGCGGATAACTTGCCTATTGGTTTCGATGCCGTAGTGGATAGCCGTCGCAGCATTTCTTGGCGTAATGATGCCGATGCCACTTTAGTATGGGCAGAAGCAGCCGATGGTGGTGACCCGCGTGCCGAAAGTGATGTGCGTGACCGTCTCTACCAGCTCGCCGCACCTTTCGCAGACGAACCTACGCACCTTCTAGATTTAAGCTACCGCTACGCGCGTCTTCTCGCTGCTGATGGCGAAACTGCCCTCGTGTGGGAACGCTGGTGGGCTGACCGTGAAGAGCGTGTATGGCGCATTAGTCCCGACGGTGACGCTGAACCACAGCTCGTGTGGGAACGTTCTTGGGAAGATAGTTACAACGACCCAGGCACACCACTAACGACTCGTGTCGATGGACGTACGGTGCTGTTAATTGATGACGAACACATTGTATTGACGGGTACTGGCGCGTCCGACGAAGGCGACCGTCCCTTTATTGACCGTCGTCATCTCACCAGTGGTGATACCGAGCGATTATGGCGCTCTGAGTCGCCCTATTTTGAGCGCCCTATTGCTGCACTAGACTACGCATCAGGCCGCTTCTTAACGCAACGAGAATCCATTGATAGTCCGCCGGATTTCTATATTCGCGATCTCAACGACGATCGTATTAGTGCGCTCACTTCAACGCCGCATCCAATGCCGGAAACCTTAGGAATTAGTCGTGAGCTGGTGCATTATGAGCGTGAAGACGGGCTTTCAATGTCGGCCACGTTGTTCCTTCCTGCGGGCTACGATGCAGAGCGCGATGGTCCATTACCGACCATTATTTGGGCTTATCCTCGGGAGTTCAGAAGCTCGGCCGCCGCGGCTCAAGTAAGTGGCTCTCCATATGAGTTCAATCGTATTAGCTACTGGCGTCCGCAGTTCTTAGCAACCCAAGGCTATGCAGTGCTCGACAACGCCACCATGCCCATTGTCGGTGAAGGTGATCAGTTACCTAATGATACCTTTATTGAGCAGCTCATCATGAACTCTCAAGCTGCAATCAACGCGGGTGTTGAGCGCGGTGTCACGGATCCGAAGCGAGTTGCCCTCGGCGGTCATAGTTACGGTGCCTTTATGACCGCAAACGTACTTGCCCATAGTGACTTGTTCCAAGCAGGTATTGCTAGAAGCGGTGCGTATAACCGCTCGCTGACGCCATTTGGCTTCCAGCGTGAAGAACGAACGATTTGGGATGATCCTGCACTGTATCAGCGGATGTCACCGTTTTTCTCAGCACACCAAATCAAAACCCCGCTGTTATTGATTCATGGTGCCGAAGATAACAACTCGGGGACGTTCCCGATGCAAAGCGAACGTATGTACCAAGCCATTAAAGGGAACGGCGGTATTACCCGTCTCGTGATGTTACCACTTGAATCTCATGGCTATCGTGCACGCGAAAGTGTGTTACATATGCTGTGGGAAACTGTGGAATGGCTCGATGAATTTGTGAAGCACGCTGACACAGACAGCAACGAATAGCATTGCTGGTGCTATTACAAAAAAGCGCCTCAATTTGAGGCGCTTTTATTTTGCTCGTTATGCAGTCGATCCCGAATGAGTTTTAAATACAGCGTAGGTACACTGCCAATCTCATGCTGCTCCATAAACGTTTTCTCTGCCACAGGCTTCCACGCGTACCCCGGACCATAAGTGCAGGTCTCTGCCGGATATAAGCCAACCGCGTCGCGATGATCAGCAACCGAGCCTAATAGCCACTGTCCATTCTCCGTTTCTTGAGCAATTTCCGTGGTTAGATAATCTTTCCATGGCAAGCGCGCACGTAAGTCCTGGTAGTTTTCCTCAGACAGCTCACGCGATGAGGTGAATACGATATTCAACGCTTCAAACCGGTAATTGCCGCCACAGAAGGCTTTGGCCAACTCAGGACGCATGGCATATTCATCCGCCAATCCCAACGCATGCCCAAGTTCATGTTGCAGGAGCAAGCCTGTCGCACGCCGAGGTGCATAGATAATTCCATTGCGGGTCTGAGCTAAGTTATCCCCCGTAATGACCATTGCAATAGCATGCGGCTCTTCTACGCCTATATCTTCGCAATACACGTGCCCGTTCGTTTCTACGCAATTCTCCTGATAGCGCTGAGGAAAGAGTACCGCACAAAATGGAAGTATCTGGGGATCGAAATTTTCTTGAACGAATTGCAATCGGGTTGATAGCTCGGATTCGAGATGTAAGGCCCCCATCACATGCACATCAAACAGGCAGGCTTTTCGTTCTTGTGTTAATAACGGTGTGGGCCCAGGTAATGCACTTTCGTCCATTACGGGGATAGCGTTCTCACTATGCCGCCACCATGGCAACAATAAAGCCGCACCGGCAAGTACCAGTGCGCTGAGTTTTGCTAATGTGTGCCACCAAACGCGGGTGGGGCCTTTATGGGGAACGGAGGAGGTCACGGATATTATTTAGCTCCGTGCGCGCATAACGATGCTCCAAGTAAGGATAAACATTCGTGGCAAGCGTTAGTTTAAAATAGTTCATGGCCTGATAGTGCTGCCCGTTCATCGCGGCAACCTTGCCCATGTAGAAATAGGCTTCACAGAGTTGATAGGTCAGCATGCGTCGATCTTCAGCATTCTCGAAGGCGTACATAATGAGCGTGTCAGAATCGATTTCACCGACAAGAAATTCCAATATTTTTTGGCCCCAGGGATCAGCATTAGCTGCTTCCCATTGTTCATTCAGCTGCTCAAACGCCCGACCCGGATTTATCTCCCACGCCGCAAAGTAATACCAAATCACGCGAAATGGATCCGCAGGATTCTGGAAGTAATAGTCGGCGAAATCGCTCAGCGCTAACTCAAATTGACCGTTGTAATAAGCCGCTAAGCCACGGTTTAAATACACATATTCATGATCCGACTGCAATTCAATCACGCTATCAAAGGCTTCAAATGCCGCCTGATATTCACCCGCTTGTGAATAATAAATTCCCAACGAGTGATAAGCTTCCGCCATGGCGGGTTTTAACTCAAGCGCCTGATTGATATCCACTAATGCCAGTGTCGGCAAGCCCAAATAATCAAAGGTCATGGCGCGATGATGCAGTAATTGCGCCCGTTGCTCGTCATCCAGATCAGCTTTGTAGAGGAGTTCGGTGAGCTGCAGTAGCTCAATTTCTAAGTTCTGATCGGCCGCTAATGGCTCAACCAAGAAAAGTTGCGGTTCGCTACCATGGTAATCATGAGCAGACTCCACCACTTCGGGCTCGGTTGGCGCGTCAGGCGTAACTGTACATGCCGATAAAAGAAAAAGGGCTATCCCGCCAAAACTTAACGTACGAATCATTCGGTTCACGTGCCACTCCCACTGCCTTGGATATTTCTTATTACACCACATCCGTGCCTTGCGGCAAAGAGGCAAAAAAAATGGCTGTCCGCAGACAGCCATTCCGTAGGTACTTGCTCAAGTGACTTACTCTTCTGAGGTAGTCTCTTCTGGCGTTTCTTGTGCTTCTTTCATGCTCAAACGCACACGGCCCTGACGATCAATTTCCAGAACTTTTACGTTCACAACCTGACCAACCGACAAGTAATCGTTCACATCTTCCACACGCTTATCGCTAATTTGTGAAATGTGAACCAAACCATCTTTGCCTGGAAGTACAGTTACAAAGGCACCGAAATCAACGATACGTGCAACTTTACCTTCGTAGATGCGACCTACTTCTACTTCTGCGGTGAGTGCTTCAATGCGTTTCACCGCATTCTGCGCAGAGGCGTCATCGGTAGCAGCAATCTTAATCGTACCGTCATCATCGATTTCAATCGTGGTGCCCGTCGACTCAGTCAGTTCACGAATCACCGCGCCGCCTTTACCGATCACATCACGAATCTTCTCTGGGTTGATTTTCATGATGTGGAAACGAGGAGCGAAATCAGAGACGTCGTCACGAGCCGTGCTAATCGCTTGGTCCATTACCGACAAAATGTGCAAACGCGCAGCTTTGGCCTGAGCCAATGCTTGTTGCATGATGTCTTTGGTAATCCCTTCGATTTTAATATCCATTTGCAGTGCAGTTACGCCTGTTGAGCTTCCCGCTACTTTAAAGTCCATGTCGCCTAAGTGATCTTCGTCACCCAAGATATCCGACAGAACGACAAACTTATCGCCTTCTTTCACCAAGCCCATAGCAATACCAGCCACAGATGCCTTAATTGGAACACCAGCGTCCATTAGTGCCAGTGACGTACCACACACAGAAGCCATTGAGCTTGAACCGTTTGATTCAGTGATTTCCGATACCACACGAATGGTGTACGGGAATTCATCTGCACTTGGCATCACTGCCATTACGCCGCGCTTAGCTAAACGACCATGACCGATTTCACGACGCTTCGGCGATCCAACCATACCGGTTTCACCCACGCAGTACGGAGGGAAGTTATAATGCAGCATAAAGCGGTCGGTGCGATGACCCATGATCTCATCAATATTCTGAGCATCACGTTCTGTACCTAAAGTAGCGGCCACAAGCGCTTGGGTTTCACCACGAGTAAACACAGAAGAACCATGAACGCGCGGCAGAACACCGGTAGCAACGTCGATGCCACGAACCATATCTGGTTCACGACCATCAATCCGCGGCTCACCAGCAATAATACGACCACGAACCACTTGTGATTCGAAATCATGGAAGATATCGCCCACTTCTTTCTCATCTAAATCAGCGTGATCGGCTTTCAACTGTTCGATTACTTCTTTCAGAGCAGCTTTCAGCGCATCGCGACGCTCGCTCTTATCAGTAATCATGTAAGCGGCACCGATTTTGCTCTCGGCAGCTGCTTTTACTGCAGCAATCAAAGGCTCATTTTTAGCAGCCGGCTGCCAATCCCACTTCGGTGTGTTCACTTCTGCAGCAAATTCATTGACTGCAGAAATCACTGCCTGAAGCTGCTCGTGACCATACATCACAGCGCCCAACATCACTTCTTCACTAAGAAGATTTGCTTCTGATTCAACCATAAGAACGGCCGCTTCAGTACCTGCAACCACGAGGTCAAGGTCAGAGCTTTCCAGTTCAGTTTTGGTCGGGTTCAACACATATTCGTTATTGCTAAAGCCAACGCGTGCAGCACCGATAGGGCCATTAAATGGCAGACCTGACACAGCTAAAGCTGCTGAGGTACCAATCAATGCTACGATATCTGGGTTCACTTCTGGATTCAGTGATACCACAGTAGCAACTACTTGCACTTCGTTGTAGAAACCTTCTGGGAACAATGGACGGATCGGACGATCGATCAAACGGCTCGTGAGTGTTTCATTTTCAGAAGGACGCCCTTCACGCTTAAAGAACCCGCCAGGAATTTTACCGGCTGCGTAGGTACGCTCTTGATAGTTTACGGTGAGCGGGAAGAAATCTTGGTCGGCCCGCGCTTCTTTTTTACCAACCACGGAGACTAATACTGTGGTGTCATCCATGCTTACCATTACTGCACCTGACGCCTGACGCGCAATCGCACCAGTTTCTAACGTCACAGTGTGTTGACCATACTTAAATTGCTTAATAATAGGATTCACGTTTTCTTTTCCTTCAACTTACTTACATTTTGCCCTTTGATTCTCTGGGCCATCTTTTTTACGACTTACTTTAATTTATCCGATTAGTATACCTAATCATTGTGCTGTGCGAGAACCATTTCCTGTATTCTCTTGCTTAATCGCAATACACAGGCTGTTTTCAATCCAATTCTAATACGTTGAAGCCCGCTGGATATATCTGCTGATAAAAATAAAGGGGCCCAGAGGCCCCTTTATTAACACCGCTTAGCGGCGCAGTTCTAGACGCTGAATCAAATCAACGTAGCGCGCTTCGTCTTTACGCTTCAGGTAGTCCAGCAATTTACGACGCTGGCTAACCATGCGTAGTAGACCACGACGTGAGTGGTGGTCGTGCTTGTGTTCTTTGAAGTGACCTTGCAAGTGGTTGATTTGGGCAGTTAACAGGGCTACCTGAACTTCAGGTGAACCTGTATCGCCTTCACCGCGTGCAAAATCAGAAACGATTTGTGCTTTATGAGCTGCTGTTAGTGACATAATGGGACTCCATTTAGTTAATGCCAGAGCCAATCACTAATTCAGCCCCAGCGGAAGTCGCGCATTATACGTTGCCTTAGGCACAAATACAAGATTAAGGCAGGCTCAAAACACGTTTCGGCCAATACAAGCCATCATCGCGCAACTGCGCCACGCCGAGAAAGCGCTGGGTATCCCACACGCGAATTAAATCACCCTGCTGAAGCTCGCCAATTTTTAGCGGTTGACCATGCAAAAAGCGGTCTCCATCGGTATCCGACACCGTGATTTTTGGCAGTCGTGTCACTGGCGAATCTGTCGGGAGTAAGCATTGATCAAGTGCGCTGTAGTCAAATTGCTCGGGTTCGTTACGTTGGGCGATCAGTGCATCGAGTTCCGCTATGGTATACATGTCATCGTAAGCGTAGTCTGCCACTCCGGTTCGACGCAGCTCCTTCACGTAAGCACCTGCGCCGAGGGCTTGCCCCATATCATCGACTAATGAACGAATATAAGTGCCCTTACTGCAGGTTACATCTAGAGTAACAAATGGCAAATCAAAGGATACAATATCGAGTTTATAGATATGGATAGGCCGTGCCTCGCGAGGCACTTCGATTCCCTTCCGCGCGTAATCGTAAAGTGGCTTACCTTGGTGCTTCAGCGCGGAGAACATCGATGGAACCTGTTGAATCGGGCCAGTAAAATCAACCATGATCCGTTCGAAGTCTGCCCGAGTAAAGTTCACCGCCGCTGTAGCAACCACTTCGCCATCCGCATCGCTGGTATTGGTGCGCACACCAAATTCTGCCACCACCCGATAGGACTTATCGGCATCAAGCAAGAACTGAGCAAACTTTGTGGCTTCACCTAAGCAAATTGGAAGCATGCCGGTAGCGAGTGGATCTAGGGCACCGGTGTGTCCTGCTTTTTGCGCATAAAAGATACGTTTCACTTGCTGTAAAATACGATTTGATGATGCGCCTGTCGGTTTATCGACAAGAACCACACCGTCAATGGCTCGGCCCCGGGTTTTTCGTGCCACCACTCATCCTCTTTCGATTAGTCGTCACTTTTCCATGTCCTAACACATGGAAAAACGCCGGATAGGTATCCGGCGTTGGTTGAATTATTCTTTGTTCTTCGCGTCGTCTCGTTCCCGCGCTTCTCGCACCAACTTCGCCATGCGAATCCCCTCAAGCAAGGACACATCATGAACAAATCGTAGTTCCGGTGTAATGCGAGATTTGATTCGCTTACCTAACAACGAACGCATATAACCAGACGCTTCGTTAAGTACTTTCAGTGCTACTTTTACCTGATCTTCATCGTCGTTCAGGAAAGTGACAAACACCTTTGCATAGGCTAAATCTTTTGACACTTCAACGTCAGACACGGTTGGCATAACCACCCGCGGGTCTTTGATTTCCCGCTGTAAGATCATCGCGATCTCACGTTGCATTTGCTGCGAAAAACGATCGGTACGGCTAAACTCTTTTTTCATAAACTACTCCTTTTTCGCATCGGGAATTCCCCGTTAGGGCGGCCACCAAAGGTGGCTGCCCTAAGGAATTAAAGTGTACGTTCAACCTGGACGGTTTCGAAAACCTCAATGTGGTCACCAACGCGAACATCATTGTAGTTTTTCACACCGATACCACATTCCATGCCGTTGCGAACTTCCTGTACGTCGTCTTTAAAGCGGCGCAAGGATTCCAGTTCACCTTCGTAGATAACCACGTTATCACGTAGGACACGGATTGGCGCTGAACGTTTCACGATACCTTCGGTCACCATACAACCGGCAATTGCACCAATTTTCGGCGACTTAAAGACATCCCGCACTTCTGCCAAACCAATGATTTGTTGCTTGAACTCTGGCGCCAACATACCTGTCATCGCTTGCTTGATTTCATCAATCAAGTCGTAGATCACGCTGTAGTAACGCAGTTCAATGCTTTCATTTTCGGTAATACGACGGGCCGTTGCATCCGCACGCACATTAAATCCGATCACGATTGCATTTGAAGCACCCGCCAAGCTGATGTCGGTTTCTGTAATTCCACCTACACCTGAACCGATAATGTTCACTTTCACTTCCGAGGTCGAAAGTTTCGTTAAGGACTCAATAATCGCTTCAAGAGAGCCCTGAACATCCGCTTTCACAACCAAGTTCAGTTCAGAAACAACGCCTTCTTCCATGCTTGTAAACATGTTTTCAAGCTTCGCTTTCTGCTGACGTGCAAGTTTCACTTCCCGGTATTTGCCCTGGCGGTAGTTCGACACTTCGCGCGCTTTACGCTCATCTTTCACCACAGTCACTTCATCACCGGCTTGTGGTACACCCGACAAACCAAGAATCTCAACTGGAATTGACGGACCAGCACTATCGACTTCCTGACCAAGCTCATTGCGCATCGCACGCACACGGCCATATTCCAGACCACACAACACGATATCGCCGCGATTTAATGTACCGCTTTGAACGAGGATAGTTGCCACTGGACCGCGGCCTTTATCGAGCCGTGATTCAATCACCAGACCATGGGCCATGCCATCATGCGCCGCTTTTAAATCTAAGAGCTCAGACTGGAGCAGGATAGCTTCCAGCAATCCGTCGATGTTTTCACCTGATTTAGCAGAAACATGAACAAACTGGACATCACCACCCCACTCTTCTGACAGCACGTCATGCTGCGACAACTCAGACTTCACACGATCTGGGTCCGCTTCTGGCTTATCAATCTTGTTGACCGCAACTACCATCGGAACACCTGCCGCTTTCGCATGCTGAATGGCCTCAACGGTTTGTGGCATCACACCATCATCAGCGGCAACCACAAGGATAACCACATCGGTTGCGCTCGCACCCCGTGCCCGCATCGACGTAAACGCCGCGTGACCAGGAGTATCAAGGAAAGTAATCATGCCATGACCAGTATCTACGTGATACGCACCAATGTGCTGCGTAATCCCGCCTGCTTCCCCGGCGGCAACTTTCGCTTTCCGGATATAATCGAGCAGCGACGTTTTACCGTGGTCTACGTGACCCATCACCGTAACCACAGGCGCTCGTGGCTGCAGTTCACCGGTGTCACCCCGATCAAGCAATACGGCTTGTTCAAGTTCGTTATCACTCACCAATACAAATTTATGACCCATTTCCTCAACCACGAGTGACGCTGTTTCTTGGTCAAGCACTTGGTTAATGGTCACCATCTCACCCATCTTCATCATGGTTTTGATCACTTCAGAGGCTTTAATAGCCATCCGATTTGCCAAATCCGCAACGGTGATGGTTTCAGGAATACGCACTTCACGCTCTACCGGTGATGCAGGCTTATTAAAGCCATGTTGCATCGATGAAGGGCTACGCTTGCTCCCCTTCCGGCGACGTTCGCGACGTGGTGAATCATCTTTGTCGTCATCTTTACCGCGACGTTTGGTTTTCTTTGCAGTACGGCGGCCACGACGTTCTTCTTCCGTGTCCTGCTGCTCTTCTGCAAATTTCGCCGTCACCGAGGTGGTAAAATGAACGTCTTCTTCTTCCATTTTCTTGCGGCGGGCTTCTTCTTCTTCCCAACGCGCTTGATTCTCTTCTGCTAAGCGACGCGCTTCTTCAGCCTGACGTTTGGCTTCTTCTTCCGCTTTCTTAGCGGCTTCAGCTTCCTGTGCCTTGCGTAAACGCTCCGCTTCCGCTTTTGCAGCTTCAGCCTTGGCTTTCTCTTCCGGCGTTTTCTCAGGTTGTGATTTTGCTGCTTTCGCTTCCGCTGCTTTGCGTTTTTCTTCCGCGATCTTGCGTTCTTCTTCGCGACGCTTAGCCTCTGCTTCTTGCTTCGCCTTTGCTTCGGCGCGGGCTTTTTCTTCCGCCGCTAAACGTTCTTGCTCAGCCGCTTCTGCTGCTAATCGCTCTTCTTCCTGCTGACGCGCTTCCTCTTCAGGAGAGCGCTTCACGTACGTGCGTTTTTTCCGTACTTCAACCTGAACTGCCTTCGCCTTACCCGGACCCGCATTAATGCTCAACGTACTGCGGGTTTTCCGTTTTAAGGTCATGCGGCTTGGCGCTGCGCTGCCATCGCCGCCATGCGCTTTGTTCAGATGCGCTAATAGCGCCGCTTTTTCGTCTTCTGACACAGTTTCACCGGCCGATTTCTTAATACCGGCATCACTTAACTGTTGCAGCAAGCGATCAACGGAGGTTCCGATATCACTGGCAAGTTTTTCGATTTTGACTTCTGCCATCTAATTCATACCTCACTTTCAAATTATGCTTCGTCACTAAACCAACAGATATTACGGGCTTTCATAATCAATTCGCCCGCCTGCTCTGGTGTGAGTGACTCAATTCCTTCCAAATCATCAGTGCCTTGCTCAGCAAGGTCTTCTAGGGTTTTCACACCCATCGCGGCGAGTTCATACGCCAAGTGACGATCCATCCCTTCCAAATCGAGCAGCGTTGAATCTGGTTCTGCTCCTTCCAAAGACTCTTCTGTTTTTAGGGCTTTCGTCGTCAAGTAATCGCGTGCACGAGTCCGCAATTCTTCAACGATATCTTCGTCCATTCCATCAACTGACAACAACTCAGCCACAGGAACATACGCAATTTCTTCAAGAGAAGAAAAGCCTTCTTCAATCAACACAGTGGCGAAATCTTCGTCAATTTCGAGACCTTCAGTAAACAAGGCCAACAAACGCTCAGATTCTGCTTCGTTGCGCGCATTAAAGTCTTCCACGGTCATCACGTTCAGTTCCCAGCCAGTTAACTGACTTGCCAAACGGATATTTTGACCATTGCGACCAATGGCTTGCGCTAAGTTCCCTTCTTCCACAGCGATATCCATGGTGTGGGTTTCTTCGTCCATCACAATAGACACAACTTCTGCAGGTGACATGGCGTTAATCACGAACTGCGCCGGATTATCATCCCACAGCACGATATCCACACGCTCACCACCTAGCTCACTCGATACAGCTTGTACCCGAGCGCCACGCATACCCACACAGGCACCTACTGGATCGATTCGACGGTCATTGCTTTTCACAGCAATTTTCGCCCGTGAACCCGGATCCCGTGCAGCACCCTTCACTTCAATCATTTCTTCGCCAATCTCTGGCACTTCAATGCGGAACAGTTCGATCAAAAAGTCTGGATGCGTACGGCTAACGAACAGCTGCGCACCGCGCGCTTCTGGACGCACTGCAAATAATAAACCGCGAATACGATCACCCGGACGCACGCTTTCACGCGGAAGCATTTCATCACGGAAAATCACCGCTTCTGCGTTGTTACCAAGATCCAAGATGATATTGTCGCGAGTCGCTTTCTTAACGATGCCGCTAATCAATGTACCCACTTGGTCTTCGTACTGCTCTACCACCTGCGCCCGCTCTGCTTCACGTACCTTCTGTACGATCACTTGCTTCGCTGTTTGCGTGGTGATGCGGTCAAATACGATGGAGTCGATTTGATCTTCCACGTAGTCGCCTACTTGAATGTTCGGCTCATCGATTTGTGCAGCAGACAATGAAATTTCCGCGTACGGATTTTCCAATGATCCATCTGGATCTTCGACCACACGCCAACGGCGATAAGTATCGAATGAGCCTGTGTTGCGATCAATCGCCACACGCACATCGATATCACCGTCATATTTCTTCCGAGTTGCCGTTGCAATGGCAACTTCTAATGCTTCAAAAATCTTTTCACGAGGTACCGCTTTTTCGTTCGATACCGCTTCTGCAACCAGCAAAATCTCTTTACTCATCTCTTGCCTCGTCAACGCTTAATCTTAATCAAACTTCGGTACCAGGTTCGCCTTTTTTACTGCGCTGACCGGTACATTCAATGATTCGTTACCTAGGGTAAATGTAATCTTATCGCCTTCAACAGCGGTGATTACGGCTTTGAAATTTCGTTTATTCTCTATCGCTACTGTTAATTGCACCGACGCTTCTTCGCCAATAAAGCGCTCAAAGTGATGGATATTAAACAGTGGCCGGTCCATGCCTGGAGACGACACTTCAAGGGTGTACTCAGTACTAATCGGATCTTCGACGTCTAGCACGGCGCTTACTTGATGGCTCACATCGGCGCAGTCATCCACGGAAATCCCATTTTCATGATCAATATAGACACGCAGGATCGACGTTTTCGCACGTACGAATTCGATTCCTACGAGTTCATAACCTGCCGCAGACACCGCAGGTTCAAGCATATCTGTTAGTCGCTCAACCAAAGTTGCCAACGTAACCTCCAGAAACAAAAAAAGGGCATAAAGCCCAGTTCTCAGGTACCCAAAAGAATGCCACAAAGACTAGATAGCAAAAAGCCCCGGACACCGTCGGGGCTAATGTACAATCGAGCCTTTCGACCTGAGCTTACCGAACCTATCGCGTACCCTATGACACGCTGTATGTCGTTAAACTCGAACTGGTTGCGGGGGCAGGATTTGAACCTACGACCTTCGGGTTATGAGCCCGACGAGCTACCAGACTGCTCCACCCCGCGTCCGATGCTGAGTATTATACGCGCTTCCCTTCTGTTTTCAACCGAAAGCGCCCGAATATTAAGGATTTCGATGAAAAAAACCGTTGGCTATACAAAAGGTTAAATAAGCGCATAAATACTCAAATTTTGGTGCCGAAGACGAGACTTGAACTCGTACGCTCAGAAGAGCACCACCCCCTCAAGATGGCGTGTCTACCAATTCCACCACTTCGGCAAATTTTGTTGCGATTAACCCGGGATTAGTTTCCTGGCGGTAAATCGTTATTTCGCGGTTGCTGCTCAGTTGCCGGCTGCGTCAAATCACTAAAATCGTCTGCAGGGGCACGGTCAGATGCAACCATATTGCCAAGCATCAAGCTTAACAGGAAGAATGTCACCGCAATCACTGCAGTCATACGGGTTAGGAAGTTCCCAGATCCGCTGGCACCAAATACGGTATTCGATGCACCAGAACCGAAGGAAGCACCCATTTCGGCGCCCTTACCCTTCTGTACCATGATAAGCGCGATCAGTGCGATTGCGACAAGTAGATACAACACCAATAAAACTTCATACATAAACTAGGTATCCTTTGCTGCCTTGCAAATGGCATCAAACTGTTCCGGACTCAAACTAGCACCGCCAACAAGGCCGCCATCGATATCCGGTTGGTTAAACAATGTGTCTGCATTATCAGCCTTCACACTGCCACCGTAAAGAATTTGTAACGTGTCCGCTTGCTCTGGGGCTTTGTCTCGCAACCAACGGCGAATCATTGCGTGTACTTCTTGCGCTTGTTCAGGAGAGGCTGTCTTGCCGGTCCCAATCGCCCAAACTGGTTCGTACGCAATCACAAGATTAGAAAAATCTGCCTGCGCCAAGCCAGCATTAAGCTGCGCTTCAATCACTGATTCTACCGCATCTGCTTCACGCTCTTCCAGCGTTTCGCCGACACAAAACACAGGTGTTAACTCAGATTCCTGTACGCGCGCTATTTTTTCTGCAAGTACATCGTCGCTCTCGCCAAAAATAGCTCGCCGCTCCGAGTGGCCAACAAGTACATAGCTAGCCCCGCACTCGCGCATCATTTGTGCGCTAATTTCGCCGGTAAAGGCACCGTCAGTATGTGCAGCACAATTCTGCGCACCCACTTTTATATTCACCGGCGCCAAAGCTATCTCAGCCGCCTTCAAATATACTGCCGGAGGGCAGACCACAACCGTAGTTGTTGTGTCTTTAAGTAACCCTGCAAAGTGCGTCGCCATTTCTTTTACGAGCGCAAGGTCACCATTTAACTTCCAGTTGGCGATCACCAGTGATGTTCTCACATGACTCTCCTGTCCTTCTGTAAGCGGCGCAGATAGTACCCGACATCATCATCGGATACAAGCACCACCCCACAAAAATTTACCGTTCGCTCAGATGTTAATCAATTGCCATAGCGAACCGATTAGGCAATGTTAGAGCATAATAAATGCGTTACTCAACGGCACTCACTTCGTTGGCAATTTGCTTTGCGAACGCACGCACACCAGCGGCATCTTTTCCTTCGACCATCACCCGAATTAAGGGTTCGGTACCTGATTTCCGGAGTAATACGCGACCGTCACGACCTAAAGCACGTTCCACTTCGCTCACTGCCGAAGTAACATTATGCTCACGCAAGGGATCGGTCCCTGGCTTGTATTTTACATTGATGAGCACTTGCGGCAGTTTTCGCATGCCTTGCACCATATCACGCGCTTTCCGACCTTCCCGAACCATTCCAGATAAGAATTGAATTGCCGCCAAAATGCCATCACCAGTACTGTGGTGTTTCAGGTTGATCACATGACCAGATCCTTCCCCTCCCACGTACCAACGCTTCTCTCGCAATGCTTCCATAACATAACGATCACCAACTTTGGCACGCACGAAAGGAACTTTAAGCTTTTCCAATGCCAACTCCATGCCCATATTACTCATCACGGTACCTACGACACCGCCTTCAAAGGTGCCATCTTTAATGGCTTGACGTACTAGGGCATAGACAATTTCGTCACCGTCAATCACACCACCTGCCGCATCGACAATCATCAGGCGGTCACCATCACCATCCAGAGCGATACCAATGTCGGCCGATTCTTTTTTCACCATCGCCTGCAGATTCGTGAGGTCCGTTGCACCATAACCGGCATTAATATTTAGGCCGTCCGGCTCGCAGCCGATTTCCACCACCTGTGCACCGAGTTCACGAAACACATTTGGAGCAATGTGATAGGTTGCACCGTGAGCACAATCTACGACCATTTTGAGCCCCGTCAGAGATAACTCTGAAGGGAAAACACTTTTACAAAACTCAATATAACGACCGGCCGCGTCGTGTATTCGAAACGCGCGACCTAGTTGTTCACTGGCCACACAATCGAGCTCTTGGTCGAGGTAGGTTTCAATTTGTTGTTCAACGTTGTCGGATAATTTATGTCCGGATTCAGAAAAGAACTTGATACCGTTGTCATAGTAAGGGTTATGCGAGGCACTGATCACCACGCCTGCGGCGGCGCGAAATGTGCGCGTCAAATAGGCTACTGCCGGCGTCGGCATAGGCCCTAAAAACTCTACATTTACGCCAGCACTAGAAAACCCAGCCTCTAACGCTGATTCCAGCATATAGCCGGAAATCCGCGTATCTTTACCGATAAGAACACGCGTGTTTCCGGAAGCGGCGAGCGCTTTTCCTGCTGCCCAACCCAATTTAAGCACGAAGTCCGGCGTGATTGGTCGTTCACCCACGTGTCCTCGAATTCCATCGGTACCAAAATATTTGCCCATATCCCTTAATTATCTCCATTCAACATGGTCGTCACGACCTGTACTGCATCCTTGGTTTCCGCTACGTCATGCACACGCAAAATAGCGGCGCCTTGCAACATCGCAATGGTTGCTGCGGCAACACTTGCAGGCATGCGATCTGCAACATCCCGCCCCGTGACCTGCCCAAGCATCGACTTACGTGAAATACCTATCAATAATGGCAAACCCAGATCATGAAATGCGGGTAACCTTTTCAGTAGTTCGTAATTGTGCCGCAGGGTTTTCCCAAATCCAAACCCCGGATCTAAATAAATGTGCGAGCGAGAAATGCCTGCGTTCTCACAATCTCGGATTCGCTCTTGAAAGAAATCATGAATGTCACCGATCAGATCAGCGTACTCAGGATGTTCTTGCATGGTTCTTGGCTGCCCCTGCATGTGCATTAAGCACACCCCAACCTGATGCGTTTGCACCGCTTGCGCAGCCGCTGCTAAAGCGCCAGGTTCTCGCAATGCCCGCACATCATTAATCATTTTCGCGCCCGCAGCCACAGCTGCGCGCATTACCGCTGGCTTGCTTGTATCCACGGAAATCTTGACGGGTAGTTCCCGAGCAATGGCCTCGATCACGGGCACCACGCGGTTTAACTCTTCCTGTTCAGATACCGCACTTGCCCCAGGCCGTGTTGATTCGCCGCCGATATCCAACCAATCAGCACCGGCGGCCACCATGGCGCGCGCGCGCTCGAGCGCGCGATCTATGTCGTTATATTCGCCGCCATCAGAAAACGAGTCGGGTGTGACATTAAGTATCCCCATCACTTCAAATCGGGACCTAAAGTCATTCATGGTGGTGTATTCCTGTTCCAGTGTCGCAAGTAGTTTAGACAACAATGAATTATGAGGGAATCGATGCCTTAAATGAAGTCAAAAAAATGCCCCGCTGAACGGGGCATTCTATCGCGCTACTTCGCCGGTGAACCGTCGGGCTCATCGATATCTAAGCGGTCATCATCTTTCTTTGGCTTCTTCGCTTTTGGCTTCGCACTGGCGGTGTCACCCGACGACGGCTTACCATCATCTTTGTCGTGCCAACTCACCGGCTCCCGCACATCCCGACGTGACATTAAATCGTCGATTTGACCGGCATCGAGTGTTTCATATTTCATCAAGGCGTCTTTCATCGAATGTAAAATATCGATGTTTTCTTCCAAAATTTTATAAGCACGGTCGTAGTTCCGATCGATCACTTGGCGGATCTCTGCGTCAATGGCGCGCATCGTATCGTCAGACATTTGCTTATTCTGAGCCACAGAACGCCCCAAGAATACCTGCCCTTCGTCTTCTGCATAGAGTAATGGCCCCATCTTCGTGGAAAGACCCCACTGGGTTACCATCTTACGCGCAATAGCTGTCGCCCGTTCGATATCATTCGAGGCACCGGTGGTCACGTGCTCATCACCGTAAATCAGTTGCTCGGCAATACGACCGCCGTAAAGACTCGACAGCATACTTTCTAAATGCTGCTTGCTATGACTCACACGATCCTGCTCCGGCAGGTACATTGTGACACCTAAAGCGCGTCCACGCGGAATAATCGATACTTTATACACAGGGTCGTGATCAGGGACTAGACGCCCTACAATCGCGTGCCCTGCTTCGTGATACGCCGTCATTTCTTTCTCGGACTCGGTCATCACCATCGACTTACGCTCAGAACCCATCAGGATCTTATCTTTGGCCTTTTCAAACTCTGCCATAGATACCATCCGACGATTCTCACGGGCTGCAAACAAGGCAGCTTCGTTCACCAAGTTCGCCAGATCTGCACCGGAGAACCCAGGTGTACCGCGTGCGATAAGCGCTGGCTCTACATCGTCGGCAATGGGTACTTTACGCATATGAACTTTCAAGATTTGCTCACGACCACGCACATCAGGCAGACCTACGGTTACCTGACGGTCAAAACGACCTGGACGCAATAACGCAGGATCAAGAACATCTGGACGGTTCGTTGCGGCAATCACGATAATACCTTCATTGCCCTCAAAGCCGTCCATTTCAACGAGCATTTGGTTCAAGGTTTGTTCACGCTCATCGTGACCACCACCTAAACCAGCACCCCGCTGACGACCTACTGCATCAATCTCATCGATGAAAATAATACAAGGAGCTGCTTTCTTCGCTTGTTCGAACATATCGCGAACACGCGATGCACCCACACCGACAAACATTTCAACAAAGTCGGAACCGGAAATCGTATAAAAAGGAACTTTTGCTTCACCGGCAACTGCTTTGGCCAGCAAGGTTTTACCTGTTCCTGGAGGGCCAACCATCAGCACCCCTTTCGGAATCCGGCCACCTAAACGCTGGAATTTAGAAGGGTCGCGCAGGAAGTCGACCAACTCTGCCACTTCTTCTTTGGCTTCTTCACAACCGGCAACGTCGGCCAAGGTTGTTTTCACTTGGTCTTCGCCCATCAAGCGCGCTTTGCTCTTGCCGAATGACATTGCACCGCGACCGCCACCGCCCTGCATTTGGCGCATAAAGAAAATCCAAACGGCAATCAGGAGCAGCATCGGGAACCAAGAAATAAAGATTGTTCCGAGTAAGCTACGTGATTCTGGCTCGGTATAACGTACCTGCACATTACCTTGACTCAATAATTCATTGAGCAAATCCGGATCTTGTGCGGGCTTCACCGTGCGGAATTGTTCACCGCTACGGCGCACCCCTTCAATGGTACGATTCGATTCGTTAATAGTCACCTCTCGTACATCGCCACGATTTACATCGCGCACGAATTCAGAGTACGTGTATACACGCTGGTCACTACTGCCTGGATTCATCCCCTGGAACACGCTCGCCAGTACCACTGCGATCACTAACCAAAGGATTAGATTTTTTGCCATGTCGCTCAACGTTCTTACCTCTCAACATGTTGGCAGGTTTCCCTGCTAAAGCTACCCTTTCAGGGTACTACACTTTGTAGCCTGTCGCTACCAGATAGACCTCACGAGAACGTGCTCGAGACGAGTCTGGCTTTCTTACCTTTACGGAAGAAAAGGCTGTTCGGACGTCTTTTAAAAACTGATCCGAACCTTCTCCTTGAAATACTTTGACGACAAAAGTGCCACCAGGTTTCAAAACCTGCTCACACATATCCAATGCTAACTCAACCAAATACATGGATCGTGGCTGATCGACAGCATCAGTTCCGCTAAAGTTTGGTGCCATATCCGACAGCAAAACGTCGACGTTTTTCCCACCAATCCGATTCATTAGTGCATTCAAAACCGCGGCTTCGCGAAAATCACCTTGTAAGAAATCAACGCCAGCAATCGGGTCCATCTCAAGAATATCGCAGGCAATAATTTCGCCATCACCATTTTGCACTTCGGCCACATATTGTGACCAACCACCGGGCGCTGCGCCAAGATCTACGACCGTTTGCCCCGGGCGTAAAATGCGATCACGTTTTTGAATTTCATCTAACTTAAATACCGCACGGGAACGCAAACCCTGTTTCTGCGCTTTCTGCACGTATTGGTCGTCAAAATGTTCTTTTAGCCAGCGAGAGCTGCTCGCTGATCGTTTTTTCTTCGCCATGAATCCTCAACTTGCTCCATTCAGGCTAGCCCCATATCTTAGATGGCGGTAGAATACAGGAAATTCAAGTGATACGCTCGCCTCGTCGGAACGATTTAACCGATTGCGGTGTTCTTCACACGGTTATTCCCGACTGCGGACAATATGATATGCAATTGAACAACAAACAAAAACAGTTTCTAAAAGGCCTCGCGCATCCACTTAAGCCTGTGGTGCTACTCGGTGCCAATGGATTAACCGAGGGTGTCGTTGCGGAAATTGACAGCGCCCTTGAGCATCACGAGCTCATTAAGGTGAAGGTACCGGATGAAGATCGTGAATTACGTGCGGCGATTTACGAAGCGATTGCCCGGGAAACGGCAGCATCGCAAGTACAAGTGATTGGTAAAACACTCGTACTCTATCGCCCTGCCCGCGAACCTAAACTAAAACTGCCTAAGTAGCGCAGTAGCAAGCTCGGTAAACCAACGCAATGCGCTGGCTACTGAGCTCTTGCTTCTTCGGCGAATACTTTGGCTAGAACGCCAATTACCTTAGTGCGCGTTTGCGGGTCGTCTTCTAATACCCGGTAGAGCGCAACCATTTCATTTAACTGACGTTGTTGAACGGGCGCACCTGCCGCCTGCAACGTTTCAGTCAGTTCCTGAATAATTCCCGGCAAGCGCACAAAGTCATCGCTCTCAGCAGCGCCATAGCGCGTCATCTGCTCTGCTAATGCTCCTTCACTAATATCGGGACGACGCAACGCCTGATCGGGTGCAAAGAACCAATCTAATGACACCCCTTTATTAATTAAAACGGGTACCAGCGTTTTAAATGGAATGGTGCCCCGCGATTTCCAGTTATTTAAGCTCGACTTGCTCACACCCAACCAGCGCACCAAATCAGCATCTTGAGATTTGCCTGACAGCTCTGAGGCTCGTCGCAATACTTCGTCGAGGGTCAATGAGAATTTCTTGATATTTGCCATGGGCTATGTTTTTATCATGATTCCTCATTTGAGGAATAATTTATCCTCATTTGAGTTAAATGTGAATTACAATTGAACCTGTATGAAATGACAAAAATGGACAAAAATCAATTAAAAAAGGAACTTGCTCTCCTAGGGTATGACTTCAGTATGCTGGCACAAGCACTGAATCGAAGTCCTTCGTTGATCTCAAAAGTGGCTGGACGTCAAGCGAAGTCGCGAATAGTGGCCGAAGCTTTTGCAAAACTATTGGATCGGCCGGTAACGGAAATATTTCCAGATGTTCCGGAGTATTCGAATGACATTCCCACCAACAAAGCATCACGCGAAGCCCGCACTGAGCAAATGAAGCGGATATTGGCGAAATAGAGCCACAAAAAAACCGGCAACAATGCCGGTTCTTCTGGTTGATCTCAATGAGCTCGACGAGTGGTCGATTTGCCTACAGGTACTCAACTTTGATCACTTCGTACTCCACTTCCCCACTTGGGGTCGTCACCATGGCAACATCATCGACAGATTTACCGATCAATGCCCGTGAAAGTGGTGAGTTAACAGAAATCAGATTCTTTTTAATATCTGCTTCATCGTCACCCACAATACGATAAGTCACTTCTTCTTCAGTTTTCGTGTTGTACACGGTAACTGTTGCACCAAACACGACTTTCCCTTGATTAGGCAACTTTGTCACATCGATCACTTGTGCATTGGCAAGCTTAGCTTCAATTTCTTGAATGCGACCTTCGCAAAAACTTTGTTGCTCTCGGGCAGCATGGTACTCCGCATTTTCTTTCAAATCGCCATGCTCGCGAGCATCGGCGATCGCTTGAATAATGCGAGGTCTATCTTCGCTTTTTAAACGCTTCAATTCGGTACGCAATGCGTCTGCACCCGCAACCGTCATTGGGATGTTAGTCATTGATTTAAAATCCTCTTATGCAATTCCTGCACTGAACTGACTCGAGCGCGGTCATTTACCGTATGCGCCTTCACAGCTGCAAACCCTGCATTTAATGTGGTGGTGTAACTGACATTATTCAAGAGGGCTTCACGTCTAATGTAGACCGAATCCTCAATTGCTTGTCGTCCTTCCACTGTATTTATAATGTAGCTATATTCGCCGTTTTTCACAGCGTCCACAATATTTGGACGCCCTTCTTGCAACTTATTCACTACGCTACATTGAATTCCTTGTTCCTGCAAAGCTTTTGCAGTTCCTCCGGTCGCTTCCACGGTAAAACCAAGCGCAGTTAACCCGCGAGCGAGGTCGATCACGCGCTTCTTATCACCTTCACGTACCGACAGTAAGGCTTTGCCTTTCGCCGGAAGCGCCTGGCCTGCTCCCAAGTTTGCTTTGGCGTAGGCCTCTTCGAAACTTTCACCGACGCCCATCACTTCGCCCGTAGAACGCATTTCCGGTCCACGAATCGGATCCACGCCCTGGAACTTGGCAAAAGGCACCACAACTTCTTTCACCGAGTAGTACGGAGGAATCACTTCACGCAAACAATTTTGCGCTTTTAAACTTGTCCCTGCCATGACTCGCGCGGCGACTTTCGCCAATTGTACGCCTGTTGCCTTGGACACAAATGGCACGGTACGAGCGGCTCGCGGATTAACCTCAATCAGGTAGATTTCGTTATTCTGAATCGCAAACTGAGTATTCATCAAGCCACGGACATTTAACTCAAAAGCGAGCTTTGCGACTTGCTCACGCAATTCAGCTTGTACCATATCGCTTAAAGAATACGGAGGTAACGAACAGGCAGAGTCACCGGAGTGAACACCCGCTTGTTCGATGTGTTGCATAATGCCGCCAATAAATACGTGTTCGCCATCACAAATAGCGTCGATGTCAACTTCAATGGCGTTATCCAAAAAGCGATCCAACAAGACTGGAGCAGAGTTTGATACTTTAACGGCTTCGGTCAGATAACGACGCAAATCCGCTTCATCATACACAATCTCCATGGCACGACCGCCCAATACATAGGACGGACGAACGACCAATGGGAAGCCAATGCGCTGAGACTCTGTCATCGCCTGTTCAACAGTGGTGACTGTGGCATTCTCTGGCTGCTTCAAGCCCAAACGCTCGACCGCCGTTTGGAAGCGCTCTCGGTCTTCAGCACGGTCGATGGCATCTGGCGATGTACCAATAATTGGCACACCATTAGCTTCTAGAGCCCGAGCCAATTTCAACGGGGTTTGTCCGCCATATTGAACGATCACACCTTTAGGCTTTTCAACCCGCACGATCTCAAGCACATCTTCCAATGTGATGGGTTCGAAGTACAACCGGTCAGACGTATCATAATCGGTTGAAACGGTTTCTGGGTTACAGTTCACCATAATGGTTTCGTAACCGTCTTCGCGCATCGCCAAGGCTGCGTGTACACAGCAGTAATCAAATTCGATTCCCTGGCCAATTCGGTTTGGACCACCACCGATGACCATGATTTTTTCACGATCCGAAGGCCGCGCTTCACACTCTTCATCGTAAGTGGAATACATATATGCGGTTTCTGAAGCAAACTCCGCCGCGCATGTGTCTACGCGCTTATACACAGGGAAAATTCCAAACTCTTCCCGGCGCTTACGCACTTCGCCTTCGTTTACGTCAAGAATATCCGCTAGGCGTGCATCAGCAAATCCTTTGCGCTTCAGGTAGCGAAGACTGTCGGCATCAAGTCCGGCCAAACCGCTTTCTGCCACTTCCGCTTCTAGTTCAATAATTTCATGTAGTTGAATCAAGAACCAACGGTCTATCTTGGTCAACGCAAACACATCGTCGACACTCATTCCCATACGAAACGCATCGCCGATATACCAAATCCGCTCTGCACCTGGTTCTTTTAACTCACGAATGATACGCGTGCGCGCTTCCTCGGGGTCGTTCACATCCACGATGGGGTCGAGGCCATTCATGCCCAATTCAAGGCCACGAAGTGCCTTCTGCATGGATTCCTGTTGGTTGCGGCCAATCGCCATCACCTCACCCACAGATTTCATCTGGGTCGTAAGGCGATCATTGGCGCCTGGAAACTTCTCAAAGTTAAACCGAGGAATCTTGGTTACCACGTAATCAATTGCCGGTTCAAACGACGCTGGGGTCATGCCACCAGTAATTTCGTTACTTAATTCATCAAGGGTATAACCCACCGCAAGCTTGGCCGCGACCTTGGCAATCGGAAAGCCGGTGGCTTTCGACGCTAATGCTGATGAACGGCTCACCCGCGGGTTCATTTCGATAATAACCATGCGTCCTGTATCTGGACAGATACCAAACTGCACGTTGGAACCGCCGGTTTCTACACCGATCTCGCGCAGAACAGCCATCGAGGCGTCGCGCATAATTTGATATTCTTTATCAGACAGAGTTTGTGCTGGAGCCACGGTGATCGAGTCACCGGTATGCACACCCATAGGGTCAAAGTTTTCGATAGAACAGACAATAATACAGTTATCGTTTTTGTCGCGGACCACTTCCATTTCGTACTCTTTCCAACCAATCAATGATTCGTCGATTAAGAGTTCATTGGTACGCGACAAGGCTAAACCACGGCGGCAAATTTCTTCGAACTCGTCACGGTTATAGGCGATACCGCCACCACTTCCGCCCATAGTAAACGAGGGCCGAATAATGCATGGATAGCCAATACGTTCAAGCACATCAAAGGCTTCTTCCATGCTGTGAGCAATTTCTGCACGTGGCGTTTCTAAACCAATCGATTTCATCGCTTTATCAAAGCGATCTCGGTCTTCGGCTTTATCAATGGCATCGGCAGTTGCACCGATCATTTCAACATTGTATTTCTCGAGAATACCGCGGGCATCGAGCTCGAGAGCGCAGTTCAACGCAGTTTGACCACCCATAGTAGGCAAAATCGCATCAGGTCGCTCGCGCTCAATGATTTTCTCAACCACCTCCCAATGAATCGGCTCGATGTAGGTGGCATCGGCCATTTCTGGATCGGTCATAATGGTTGCTGGGTTCGAGTTCACTAAGACAACTCGGTAGCCTTCTTCGCGCAGGGCTTTACAGGCTTGCGCGCCCGAGTAATCGAATTCACAGGCCTGGCCGATCACAATAGGACCAGCACCAATAATCAGTATGCTTTGTATGTCTGTACGTTTTGGCATGATTGCACCGAGTCCTTTATTGCTGAGCCGTGTGGGTTTCCATCAATTCGATAAAATGGTCGAACAATGGGGCCGCATCATGCGGTCCAGGACTAGCTTCCGGATGTCCTTGGAAACTAAACGCAGGGAGTTCTGTGTGATGAATACCTTGTAAGGAACCATCAAACAGCGATTTATGAGTCGCGCGTAAATGATTTGGTAAACTTGCTTCATCCACAGCAAAACCGTGGTTTTGGCTGGTGATCATCACAACCCCTGTATCTAGCACCTGCACTGGGTGGTTCGCCCCATGATGACCAAACTTCATTTTCGCGGTTTTTGCACCGGCGGCAAGCGCCAGCAATTGGTGGCCTAAACAAATCCCGAAAATCGGTAACTTCTCATCGAGGAATGTTTTAATCGCGGCAATGGCGTAATCACATGGTGCTGGGTCGCCTGGTCCGTTAGACAAAAACACACCGTCTGGACTCATCGCTAAGACATCTGCAGCCGATGTTTCAGCCGGAACGACGGTAACTTTACACCCGCGATCAACAAGCATGCGAAGTATATTCTGTTTCACCCCAAAGTCGTAAGCAACAACATGGAAACGCTCATGTTCTGGCGTTGCATGACCTTCCCCTAAAATCCAGGTGCCTTCCCGCCAAGGATAGCTTGCACTACAGGTGGCCACTTTTGCCAAATCCATACCGGCTAATCCTGGGAATCCTTTCGCAGCTTTCAACGCGGCTTCTACCGGAGCCTCTTGATCATGACGATAGGTCATGATGCACCCTTCCTGTGCGCCCGTTTCGCGCAAACGATTGGTCAAGCGACGCGTATCGATATCGGCGATGCCAAGAATATTTTGGCTTTTTAGGAAGTCACTTAAGGATTGGGTGTTGCGAAAATTACTGGCAATGGGGGATAAATCGCGGATAACGAGCCCTTTGGCCCAAATCTTAGAAGACTCGGAGTCTTCTGAATTCGTACCGTAATTGCCAATGTGAGGATAGGTGAGAGTAACGATCTGTTCTGCGTAAGAGGGGTCTGTCAAAATTTCCTGATAACCGGTCATTGCTGTATTGAAAACAACTTCACCGACGGCTTGTCCTTCTGCACCAATTGCGGTGCCATTAAACACAGTGCCGTCTGCGAGGACCAGGACCGCTTTTAGCGCGGTTTTACTCGCCGAAATACTCAAGGGTACCTCCGAACATAAAAAAACGGGCAAGTCTGCTGTCACTTCCCCGCTTTACACCGAATCATGCACAGCTCTCCAAACGAGGCTGCACCTGTGCTTGCCGGCGTTCGGCAAATTGGACGTATTCTACAAAAATTAGCCCTTAGCGTCCAGACCAAGTACATCTTTCATGGCATATAATCCTGGCGCTTTTTGCTCCGCGAGCCAGCGTGCTGCACGCAAAGCCCCATCCGCAAAGGTACTCCGCTTTGAAACCCGATGACTTAATTCGATTCGTTCGCCATCGACAACAAGATAGACCGTATGCTCACCGACGATATCGCCTGCACGCAAAGTGGCAAATCCAATACTCCCTTTTTCGTAGCGATGGGAGGGGTCGTTGCGATTTAATTCTGCCACATCGTCCAATCGTTGCCCGCGCCCTTGCGCTGCCGCTTCACCTAAGACCAAAGCCGTTCCGGAAGGGGCATCAAGTTTACGAGTATGGTGCGCTTCTAAAATCTCAATATCCGCTTCAGTACCGAGTACGCGACTCGCTTCAGCGGTAAGTGCCGCTAGTAAGTTAATCCCAACGCTGGTATTGGCCGCGTGAAGCAGTGGAATAATTTGTGCCCCTTGATGCAGGCTATGTATTTGACTTGAAGTTAAGCCTGTTACACAGATCACTGCAGGAATGGCGTGTTGTACATACGCTTGTACGCGCTGCTCTAGACCTTCCGCTAAACCAAAATCAATTACTACATCTGCCTGAGCCACCTGTGTGATATCCGCCGTAATGGGGATGTTGTTCTCATTGGCGCCGGCGAGAGTTCCACTGTCTTTCCCAATATGGGCGGAGTCGGCGTGCGTTAACGCCACCGCTAAGCGTGCATGCTGTGCGTGAACGAGTGCTTGTACTACCGCTTTTCCCATTCGGCCGCTTGCGCCGACCAATGCAATATCCAAAGGTTTTGTCATCTTTTTCTGCTTATACGTTGCTCGTTTTGCTCACTGGCTCCATGCCTGAATCTACCGGATCGTCGCCCCGTAGCCCAGCCGCAAGGACGGATTCATCTACCATATCTTCAGATTTAGCGACCACTAACGAAACCGTCATATCACCCGTCACGTTAGTTGCTGTGCGCATCATATCAATAATTCGATCGATTGCGGCAATAAATGCAATCCCTTCCAGAGGTAAACCAACGGCCGAGAGCGTAACCGTGAGCATCACCATGGCAGAACCTGGCACTCCTGCCGTGCCGATAGACGCCAAAGTTGCTGTGACCATAATAATGGCATATTCAGTAAAGCCCAATGGAATGCCATACAGGTGCGCAATAAAAATTGCCGCGATAGCAGGATAAATTCCGCCACACCCATCCATATTGATGGTTGCCCCTAACGGCAATGAAAAGCTGGCGTACTCTTTTTTCACCCCGAGCTTTTCTGTTGTGGTTTTGAGCGTAGAAGGTAAGGTACCAAAACTACTCGACGTGGAATAGGCAATGATCTGAGTCGGTAGAATCGCGCGGAAGAATCGCCACGGACTTACCTTGGCGCCAAAACGTACTAGGCTTCCGTAGACGAACACGATATGAATAATGCAAGCGAGATAGATCGCGCCCACGAACTTAGCGAGCGGCAGCAGCATATCCAAACCATGGGTACCGACCACCCAAGCCATCAAGCCGAATACACCTATAGGGGTGAGCTCAAGCACATAGCGAGTAATCTGGTACATAACTTCCGCTCCCGATTGAAAGAAGTCACGTACTGGCGCCGCTTTTTCCTGCAACGCATTTAACGCCAATGCCAAAACCACGGAAAAGGTAATAATCTGCAGCACATTACCTTCAACAAGGGCCGCGAATGGATTGGTAGGTATCACCGATAGCAATACTTGAGAAACAGGCGGTATATCGCGATCCCGCACTTCACCCGCGGTGAGTTCGACTACCGGCGCTAAATCGAGCAAGGTTGCCACGGTTAGACCAATAGCACTGGCAATAAATGCAGTAAGCAAGAATAAGCCAACGGTTTTACTGGCAAGCCGCCCTAAGCGTTGATGGCTTTGCATACTGGTAATACTGCTGACAATCGCAAATAATATCAGCGGCGCCACCAGCATTTGAATTGCTCGGATAAACAATTGCCCCAAGGGTTGCATGGCGATAGCAACATCTGCTGCCACAACACCTAATAAGCCACCGAGAATAAAAGCACCGAGAACTCGCTGCCAGAAAGGAATTCGAAACCACGCCTGTAACATCACTACACCTTATTTACCGCTGTGAGCTGTTACGTGATGGAAACGAAACAGCCGCTCATTTGTCGCACTTAAACAAATGAACGGCTAATCATCAAGAATGGTTTGTTCTGCCTTAGAACAAATTAACCTAGACCCCTTAATTCTGATCTAAAGAACGGGGTCGTGGACAATTTGCCGGTCCTGCAGAGGCTAAACGCGCCTCATACAATGGCATAACCTCTGGAATCTGCCGAGATAGATTGCGGATACGCGTTTGTGGGGATGGATGCGTAGACAATAACTCAGGTGGTGCCCCTTGGCTGATCTTCGCCATATTTTCCCATAGCTTTGGTGCTTCATGAGGATCAAAACCCGCGCGTGCCATTAAATCGAGCCCGATTTCGTCTGCTTCCGACTCATGGGTTCGACTATATGGCAACATCACACCGACTTGGGCACCGAGCCCGAGCCCTGCCATGATCATACCCCGCTGTTGAGGAGGACGATCCGTTAAGGCTATGTCGGCTCCGACCATAATGCCGCTCAATAATAAATTGGTGGATAAGCGTTCGCTACTGTGATCCGCTAACACATGCCCTATTTCATGCCCCATCACCGCAGCAAGTTGATGCTCATTTTCAGCAAGGCGCATAATACCCGTATAGAAGCCCATATAGCCGCCGGGTAGCGCAAATGCGTTAATGGTGTCGGATTCAAAGACAGCCACTTCCCATTCACGGCCTTGGTACTCTTCAGGTAAAACTTCGATGATTGCGTCGGCCAAACATTGCGCATACGCATTCAACTCGCGATCTGTAGAGACTTTCTCCTGCTGCTTAATCTCTGCAAATGATTCCGCGCCCAAGCTATTTAGCGCGCTTCCAGAAAATAAATTAAGTTGTGAACGCCCAGTGGGCGAGGTGGTGCAGGCAACAATGGTGCCCGCGACGACAAGCATTAAACAGACTTTCACTAGAACTTTCATACCCACTCCCTGCATGCTTACGTTGACCTATGTTCAGACTTTCAATCTGTGTCACAGGTTCATATTTCATTGAAACTTAGTTAAAAGTATAGGGGAGTACCGCAGGAACACAAAGCGTGACCGATATAATTGTCACTACTAACGGATCAAAAAAGCCAGTCAGAAAATTGACTGACTGGCTTTTTTATCTAGGAACCACAACGACGGGGGAAGTTACGACCCGGTCAGGTCATCAAAAAACTTTTTTACGCCGTCGAAAAAGCCACGTTCTTTCGGGCGATACCTCGCAGCTTCATCGCCACTACCCATCGAGTCTTCAAACTCTTTGAGTAAAGCTTTTTGTTTTGCTGAAAGATTTACAGGCGTTTCGATGACCGCTTTACATACCAAATCGCCCACCACACCTGAACGTACTGATTTCACACCTTTGCCACGCAAACGGAACATACGTCCAGTTTGAGTTTCCGAAGGAATTTTCAGCTTTACACGTCCATCCAAGGTCGGTACTTCCACTTCACCACCAAGGGCAGCGTGAGTGAAGCTTACCGGAACTTCGCAATACAAGTTATTACCGTCGCGTTTAAAGATCTGATGCTCACGCACCCGAACCTGCACGTACAAATCACCGCTTGGTGCCCCGTTCTCCCCGGCCTCACCTTCTCCGCTTAAGCGCACACGGTCGCCCGTATCCACACCAGCTGGAATTTTTACATTCAGCGTTTTAGTTTTCTCTACGCGGCCATGACCGTGACAACTGCGGCAAGGATCGGCAATGATGGTGCCGCGCCCATTACATTTCGGACAGGTTTGCTGCACTGCAAAAAAGCCCTGACGCATTTGTACTTGCCCTGCGCCATGACAGTAATCGCAGGTTTTCGGTGGGGTGTTACTCGCAGATCCCGTGCCATCGCAGTCTTCACAGGTGCTCAAGCGTGGAATTTTCAATTCAACGTCTTTACCACGGACTGCTTCCTCGAGAGTCATTTCAAGGTCGTAGCGTAAATCAGCACCGCGCTGGGCTCGACGACCGCCACCACGGCGTCCACCGCCAAAAATATCACCAAATACGTCGCCAAAGATATCGGAGAAATCTGCGCCACCGAAGCCGCCACCACCCTGACCACCACGCGCTTGATCAAAGGCATCATGACCGTACTGATCATATACTTGGCGCTTCTGTGGATCGCTTAGTACTTCGTAGGCCTCTTTTACCTCTTTGAACTTGATCTCGAGATCTTTATCGCCTTTGGTCCGGTCAGGATGATATTTCATCGCCAACTTTTTATAGGCTTTCTTTATCTCGCGGTCATCGGCACCCTTGCTTACCCCAAGGACTTCGTAGTAATCAGTTTTCGCCATAAGTTTCTAATCTCTTACTTTGCGTTATACGCATACACGGGCGTTCCTTTCGGTAACGCCCGTGCTGCTGAAGGAGTTACACGCGCAAGAATTATTACTTCTTCTCGTCGTCCTTCACTTCTTCAAACTCAGCGTCTACCACATCGTCTGCGGCGTTGCTGGCGGCACTGTCATCGCCGCCGGCTTGCTGCTGTTGCTGAGCTTGTTGTTGCGCAATTTCCATCAGCTTTTGTGATTTCTCAATTAACGCTTGTGATTTAGCTTCAATCGCTTCTTTATCACTGGCTTTGATCGCATCTTCCAAATCGCTAATGGCTTGCTCTATTGCTTGTTTGTCGTCCGCTGGTAAGGCGTCACCTGCTTCATCGATCTGCTTCTTGGTTGCATGAACCAGAGCATCAGCTTGGTTTCGCGCCTGTACCATTTCTTCGAACTTTTTATCTTCTTCAGCGTGCGCTTCCGCGTCACGTACCATGTTATCGATTTCTTCATCACTCAAACCCGAGGATGCTTTAATCGTAATTTTCTGTTCTTTGCCGGTGTCTTTGTCTTTTGCCGATACGTGCAAGATACCATCTGCATCAATATCAAAGGTGACTTCGATTTGCGGTACACCGCGCGGCGCAGGACGAATTCCTTCAAGGTTAAATTGCCCTAACGACTTGTTGTCAGAAGAACGTTTACGCTCACCTTGCAATACGTGAATCGTTACCGCGGCTTGATTGTCGTCGGCAGTTGAGAAAGTTTGCGACTTCTTCGTTGGAATAGTCGTGTTTTTCTCAATCAGCGACGTCATCACGCCACCCATGGTTTCGATTCCAAGTGATAACGGGCACACATCCAATAGCAATACGTCTTTCACGTCGCCTTGCAGAACACCGGCCTGTACCGCCGCACCTACTGCAACCGCTTCGTCTGGGTTGACATCTTTACGCGCTTCTTTGCCAAAGAAATCAGCAACAATTTGCTGCACTTTTGGCATCCGGGTTTGACCACCCACCAGAATGATGTCGTTTACATCATTTACTTTTAAACCAGCATCAGCAAGGGCTTGCTTCACCGGCTCTAGCGTTTTCTTCACCATATCTTCAACTAACGACTCTAACTTCGAGCGCGTTAGTTTAATGGCCATGTGCTTAGGACCAGAGGCGTCTGCCGTGATATACGGCAAGTTCACTTCGGTTTGCTGCGCTGAAGACAATTCGATCTTGGCTTTCTCACCCGCTTCTTTTAAGCGTTGCATCGCCAATGGATCTTTACGCAGGTCGATACCTTGGTCTTTGTTAAACTGCTCCACCAAGTAATTAATGACGCGGTTATCAAAGTCTTCACCACCGAGATGTGTATCACCGTTGGTCGCCAGTACCTCAAACGTATGCTCGCCATCTACTTCATCGATCTCAATGATAGAAATATCGAAGGTACCGCCACCGAGGTCATACACAGCAATCACGTTATCGCCTTTCTTACGGTCCATACCGTAAGCAAGCGCTGCCGCAGTTGGCTCGTTGATAATACGTTTAACGTCGAGACCTGCAATGCGGCCTGCATCTTTCGTTGCTTGACGCTGGGCATCGTTAAAGTATGCCGGAACGGTAATGACCGCTTCCGTCACTTTTTCACCCAAATAATCTTCTGCAGTTTTCTTCATTTTTTTGAGAACTTCAGCAGAGATTTGTGGTGGTGCTTTTTTCTCACCCTTTACTTCAACCCAAGCATCGCCGTTATCTGCCTTTTTAATACCAAAAGGCATAATGCCGATATCGCGCTGTACTTCTTCGTCTTCGAAGCGGCGACCGATCAAACGCTTAATCGCATACAGTGTGTTTTGCGGGTTGGTAACTGCCTGACGTTTCGCCGGCGCACCTACCAGTATTTCACCATCGTCGGCAAATGCGACTACAGAAGGTGTTGTGCGATCGCCTTCAGCGTTCTCAATAACGCGTGGCTTATCGCCGTCCATAATTGCGACACATGAATTCGTTGTGCCTAAATCGATACCAATAATTTTGCCCATGTCGTTCTCCAAACCTTTCAATTTGTTGCCGGGATGTCATGGATATGGGGACACCCCAAGATGATTTCAATAGAAACTTTGTGGTCTTTTTCGCTTATGCACTCGCTGCTTTGGTGACCATCACCATGGCAGGACGCAACAGCCGTCCATTTAACAAGTAACCTTTCTGCATCACGTACAGCACCGTGTTTGGTGGGAGTTCAGCGTGTTCCTGCATACCCATGGCTTCATGGAGTTGCGGATTAAACGGCTGCCCTTGTGGGTCGAGCACTTCCATACCAAATTTCTCGATGGTGCTAATAAAGCCTTTGTGGGTCATTTCGATGCCCTCAGCAATTTTTGCTTGGGCTTCATCTTCCTTGTCGATGGTTTGCAATGCCCGCTCGAGGTTATCGATCACCGACAATAGTTCGCCAGCAAATTTCTCGAGTGCAAAGTTGCGCGCTTTCTCTACTTCCAGAGCTGCACGACGCTTTGCATTCTCGGCGTCAGCAGCAACCCGCAATGCTTTGTCTTTCTCTTGGGCGAGGTCGTGGGCCAATACCGAGAGCTTTCGCTCAAGTTCAGCGACCCGTTCATCGCCCTGAGCCTCATCCGCTGCAGCTTCAGCACCCTCGGCAACCTGTTCCGTCTCTTGCGTCTGTTGTTCTACTTGCTCATCAGTTGCCGCTTGGTTTTCCTGTTCGCTTTGCACCTGAGATTCATCTGTTTGGCGTTGCTTACTCATGCCATGCTCCATCGTTTCAGTCCGATTTCATTTATACCGGACGCAATGATTAACCGTTGCGAAGGGATATGGGGGCATTCCAACTGAATTCAAGAAAAAATTTTCAGCTTTTGGCTTATTGATCTATTTCGCGAAACTCCGTAGCTTTAACACACTGATATTAATTGGAGCCGCCCATGGCTACTCAGCCTCATTCGCAACCAGAACAAAAAGATCTGTCCACGAAAGCATTTTCCGTGGTGGGTCTACTGTGTCGCAATGAATCGGACTCTGCCACGGAAACCCTGCAAGCGCTCATAGTGGCATTGCATGATCATGGGTTTTCGCTGCTACTTGAGAGCGCCTCCCCAGACTGTGCCTCGCCCATCAACGTTGAGCGTTGTAGCTTAGCGTCGCTAGGACAACGTGCAGATGTTGCCATTGTGATTGGCGGCGACGGTCGTATGCTTGGCGCTGCCCGTACCTTGAGTCAGCATGATATTGCAGTCATTGGCGTGAACCGAGGTAATTTAGGCTTTTTAACCGACGTAGCCCCAGACAATGCAGTTCAGCAAATTATCGAAGTATTGCACGGTCACTACCGCACAGAATATCGCTTCTTGTTAGATGCCATCGTAACCGACGAGCAAGGTAACCAATCCCACGGCAATGCCATGAATGAGGTTGTATTGCACTCCGACCAAGTGGCTCATATGCTGGAGTTTGAAGTAAGCGTCGATCAGCAGTTTGTATTTAGTCAGCGTTCTGACGGCTTGATTATCGCTACACCAACAGGTTCAACTGCGTATTCACTTTCCGCTGGAGGACCCATTCTTACCCCAGAGCTCGATGCCATTACCTTAGTTCCGATGTTTCCGCATTCCCTGAGTAGTCGCCCTATTGTGGTACCTGGCGACAGTGAAATCAGTATTAAAGTGGGTCCCGACGACGAACCCCTCCACATCAGTTGTGATGGTCACATTAAGTTATCGGTCACCCCAGGCAGTGAAATTAATATTCGCCGACAAGCGCAACGCTTACGGCTAATTCATCCGCTCACGTACAATTACTATCACGTACTGCGCAACAAATTAAATTGGGGAAGTCGCCTCTTCTGACTTTTTTTCATACAACATATTGCGCTACTGGATAAACACTGTATATTTACTGTATAGATAAACAGTATCGCAATTCGTTTATGGAAGGCTGGAGGCACTATGCTGACTCAACTTAACATTCGTCAGTTTGCTATCGTCGATCATCTTGATATTGATTTTCAAAAAGGCATGACGGCTATTACCGGTGAAACCGGTGCCGGGAAGTCTATTGCATTGGATGCACTCAGTTTATGCTTGGGTGCCCGATCAGAAAGCCATATGGTTAGGCCTGGTGCAAGCAAAGCAGAGATCACCGCGAGCTTCTGTGTGCATCAATTGCCCCATGTGTTGCAATGGCTCGATGAACACGACCTCCTCCTCGACGACGCCCAAGACAACGAAGATAATTGCATTATTCGGCGCACAATTTCCGCGGAGGGTCGTTCCAAGGCCTTTGTGAATGGTGCCGTTGTTCCTGTGGGTACACTGAAGGAATTGGGCCGCATGCTCATTAGTTTGCATGGGCAGCACGAACATCATTTGTTGATGAAAACCGATTATCAAATCCAGTTACTCGATCAGTTCGCTGACCACGCCCCACTCCTTGATGCCACTCGAACCGCATTTCAACGCTGGCGGCATCTGATTCGTGAGCAACGTGATTTGCAACAACGGGTAGAGCAAGAAAATGCGCGCCGCCAATTGCTTGAATACCAAGTTGGCGAGCTCGATGATTTTGCACCCACGGCGGAAGAGTACGAGCAATTGGAAAGCGATCATAAGCGACTCGCCAATGCGTCGACCTTGGTCGACGACGCTCAATTTAGCTTGGGCACCCTCTACGATGGTGAACACAATAATGCCTACCATTTAATTCAAGCGGTGAAGCAACGATTAGAGCATAGTTTGAGTCTCGATGAGCGATTGGCTCCCGTCTTAGAATTATTAGAATCGGCGTCTGTGCAAGTCGAAGAAGCGGTGCATGAGCTGCGCCACTATCACGACGGGGTCGAATTGGATCCCGAAGCCCTCGATCAGTGTGAAAAACGCCTATCGCAAACATTGCAACTCGCGAAAAAACATCAATCGGCGCCAAGTGAATTGGCACAGATTCATCAACAATTGAAGCAAGAGCTGTCTGAAATTACTGCCTCAGAATCTCGGCTTGCCAATCTTACACCGGATATCAATAGCGCCTGGCAGGCCTATGAAAAAGCAGCTCAAGCATTAACCCAAAGTCGTCGTAGCGCAGCCGAAAAACTTGAAGTGCAAGTTACTCGCAGCCTTCATGAGCTGAATATTCCAGATGGCGAGTTTGTAGTGCGAATTGAGTCTGACATCGATGAACACCACAGCGCTCAAGGCCAAGATTTTATCCAATTCCTAGTCAGCGCCAATGCCGGGCAGCCATTGCAACCTATTCAAAAAGTCGCCTCCGGTGGCGAACTGTCACGAATCAGCTTGGCCATTCAGGTGCTCACCGCTGGAAATGGCAATCTCCCAACATTGATTTTTGATGAGGTTGATGTCGGCGTGAGTGGCCCTACTGCGGCTACGGTAGGCAAGCTACTGCGCTCCCTAGGTGAACAGAACCAAGTCCTGTGTGTTACCCACCTTCCTCAGGTCGCCGCACGGGCACATCAGCAATTATTTGTGAAGAAACTCAAGCACGATGGGAAAACACTGACCACTATGGAGTCGTTAAGTGACACCCATCGGGTACAAGAATTGGCGCGTCTTCTAGGTGGCGATACCATTACAGAGCACGCCATGGCTAACGCTCGGGAACTTCTTGCCGGTTAAGCGGAACTTTTCTTACACATAAAAGACCAATAAAAGCCTCGGACGTCTGGTGTCCGGGGGCCCTTTTACGCTAAGATTTAACTCTGAATTTGAGATACTCGGTTTATCTATGAGAATTATTACGGCTTTAGCACTTGCATTCGCACTAACAAATTGCGCGGTTTTCGATCCTTTGGTTTATAAGATTGATATTCCGCAAGGCAATTATATGGAGCAACAAGACATTGATCAGTTGCGTATCGGCATGACCAAAGAGCAAGTACGCTTCGTACTCGGCTCACCGGTTGCAGAGAACGCATATCGCTCTGGCGAATGGCATTACGTGTTTCGGTTGAAGCCGGGTCGCGGTTCTGTAACATCACGCCAGCTAACTGTTTATTTCGAGAATGACTTAGTCGCTCGTTTGAGCGGTGACTTTGATACGCCAGAGGATTTCTACACGCCATTGGACGACTAGATGGTCCTATGGAGGAGGGGTTTCCCTCAGGCACAGGTAACGTGCTGCGACGCTATTTCGCAGACAGCGAATATATGAGGCAATAGGCACTAAGCATGAGCCAAGCGCGCAGCACTTTCACACCGGATTCAAGTCCCCACGATGAACAACAGTATCGTTGGATTTGGTTGCCGAACAACTTCCCTGTGTTGCTTGTCCACATGCCTGATGCGCAGCATAGCGCTGCGTCGTTTGCAGTCAATGCGGGACATTTTCATGATCCCGACGATGCTCCCGGTGTCGCTCATTTCCTTGAACATATTCTATTTCTCGGCTCCGAGCGCTGGCCTGATCCAGAAGCATTCGGGCAATTTGTGCAACAGCATGGCGGTCATTACAACGCTTGGACGGGTACTGAACACAGTAACTTCTACTTTTCCGTACATGCGGATGCTTTTGCAGAAGGGTTAGAGCGATTCCACTCGCTCCTCCACGAGCCTCGTTTCGACCCCGCGTGGGTTGAAAAAGAACGCCAATCCATTGAAGCAGAATATCGCCTAAAAAAGAAAGACGAACTTCGCCGTTTGTATGAAGTACATAAAACGACTGCCAATCAAGACCATCCGTTTGCCAAGTTTTCTGTAGGTAACGCGCAAACCTTAGCCGACCAGCCAGAGGTAAGCATTCGAGAACGACTACAATCCTATTACCAAACCCATTATCAACCCCAATACAGTGCTCTGGTCTTAGTGGGGCCACAGTCTTTAGATACATTGGCGGCACTAGCCGAAAGTTCGTTTCATGATTTTGCTTCACGGCAATCGGAGTCCACTCGGTCTGAACTTCCAGACGTGCCCATGTATCAGCCCGATCAGCTTGGGCAATTTATTTACGTGCGCCCGATCAAACAAGCCAGTCGCTTAATCATTACCTTTCCGTTACCTGAAATTAATCAAGACTACTTGCATAAAACCACCTCCTTTATTGCTCATTTGCTTGGCTATGAAGGCCCAGGTAGTTTGTGTCATTGGTTACGCCAGCAATTATGGATTACCGAGCTTTCCGCCGGTGGTGGCATGAGTGGCTATAACTTTAAAGATTTCACGCTAAATCTACAGTTAACCGACGCTGGCATGATGAAGATCGACGCTATCTTACAGGCCTGTTTTCAGTTTATTCGTACAGTGCGCCAACAAGGTTTACAAGAAACGCTTTACGCGGAGCGGCAAAAAATGGTGGGGCTCGCATATCGTTTCCCAGAGAGCATACGCCCGGTTGACCTTGCCTCCCAGCTCTCAATTAATATGCTTCATTACCAACCTGAGCATGTGATTAGCGGTGATTTCCGTATGGATGGATTGCATATGGATTTTGCACTTGGGCTGCTCCAAAAAATGACACCGGAACGTTGCCGCGTGACAGTAATCCACCAAAGTGTTCCTGTTAGTCGACGTACCCAGTATTATCATGCCGAATATTCGACAACGCCTATCCGGCCAGATCAGCTCGCGCAGTATCAGCGGAATATCAGTGATGTCTGCTTTACTGTACCCAATCGCAACCCCTATATTCCTGAACGATTGGATCCCCTTGCACTGACAGCGACAAAACAGGAAGAGGCGGATACGTCAACTACACCTCTGCCAACGCTATATACAAAGTCGCCAGGGGTTCGCCTTTGGCATCTGCAAGAAACAGAGCTTGCGGTACCCCATTCGCACATGTACTTATCGTTGCAGTTGCCATTATCCAATGCCAGTGCACGAAATCATGCGATTAGCCGAATGTGGTGTGAGCTTGGTCAGGATGTGTTGAATGAAAAATTTTATGATGCCGAAATCGCCGGCATTCACTTTAATTTATACACTCAGGGTGCTGGCTTAACGCTGCATATTGCGGGTTTTTCAGACCGCCAGCCCGACTTATTTAAAGATTTAATGACTACCTTAGCAACGCTTCGACCAAGCCCCGAGCAATTCTATACGGCCCGAGATCACATGCGACGTAACTGGGAGTCCATGCATCAACACAAGCCTATTAATTACTTATTTTCAATGCTCCATCATAAGCTCCAGTATGGTGCTTATACTGCACAGCAATTAGCCGATAGCGTTGCCGACCTCGATTATGAGCACTACCTCAACCTATTACCTGGCATGCTGCGCGATGCCCAAGCCATCCTGTATATTTATGGTGATAGTGAAGCAACGACTGCGAAAAGCCTAGCCCATTGGGTGAGCGAAAACTTTCCCGTTATCGCGAAACCGAAAGCAAAAGTATCTCGTCATGTTAGCCGCCTTGAGGAAGGTGTGGTTGAAGCAGCGTTTTATAGTGCCCACACAGACCACGCCTGTGCTTGGTTTTATCAAGGTAGAACTACCGATCTTGCAGAGAAAGCCGGCTTTCTGATGCTCAACCAATTATTATCCCCACGCTTCTTCAATGAATTGCGCACCGAACGGCAACTGGGATACTTGGTCGGGTCGAGTTACGTCCCTATGCATGGGTTACCGGGGCTGCTTTGCTACATTCAAAGTCCGAGTCACGATGCGGAGCAACTGAGCGCAGCGATGACAGACTTTACGCAGGAATTCGTGAGTGATTTAGAGGCACTAGATGATCTGGCATGGGGAAAAGCGAAACATGCCATCCTCACGCATCTGGGTGAAAAATCAGTGGGCTTGCGCGCCAGAGCACAGCGTATGTGGAGTTCAATAATTAATAATCAAGGTGAGTTTGGGCTTGCCGACCGCATTTCGCAACAGGTGCATGCACTGGAAAAAAATGAATTCGTCAACTTTGCCCGCTTGCGTTTAGTAGACGCGCCACATGCCATGGTGATGCGTTCTACGCGCAATACGCCATAGCCTGCAATGCTCATGCGCGAAAGCACATCCCGCCTAAACCAACTGCCTTGATCAAGACCATCCGCTGATGTGTGCGGAACATCGGTAACAATAAGGGACCAAACACCAATCCAAACGCGGCCCAACGTCGCGGACCCATGCCAGACTTCCACGCTTGAACATAGAAAAATACAGAGAACAACAGACTCAAAAGGAAAAATACCAGCACAACGCTCTCCAGAGGGTCTCTCATAATCACTAAATGGATGCGCGAATTATAACTATTTCATGGTCTGTATTCATGTTGATGGGTGTTATAAAAAAAGCACTGGAGCCAACATTTTGTTGACCTTCCAGCGCTTTTATTCAGCAACTTAGCGCGCGTGTTAATCGTAGAAACGCTGCTTCTCTGCGGCCATATCTACCAGTAATTGACACGGCTTAAAGCGATCACCTTCGGTTTTAGCGTAATGCTGCAAGCGCTCAACGATGTGGGCGACGCCTAAGCTGTCCATATAGCGGAACGGACCACCGCGGAATGGCGGGAAGCCAATACCAAAGATAGCGCCAATATCTCCATCCCGAGCAGAACGAATAATACCGTCTTGCAAACACCAGGCTGCTTCATTCAACATCGGGAGCACGCAGCGCTCTGCCATGTCTGCGCTACTTAGCTTGCTTTCAGGGGTAATTCCAAACAAGCCATACACACTGGTATCCACTTGCTTACCCTTGGTCTTTTTATCATAGCGATAGAAGCCCTTCTTAGTCTTTCGCCCCTTGCGGCCGTCGTCGAGGAGTTTACTAAAAGCATCTGGTGCGCGGAAACGCTCGCCTAATTCTTCCGCTAAGATAGGCGCAACCTTCGCCGCTACATCGATGCCAACCTCATCGAGTAAGGTGATAGGACCCACAGGAAATCCAAATTTCACTAGGTTCTTATCTAAGGCTTCAATCGGCTCCCCGGCAAGCAGCATGCGCGCGGCTTCGTTCATATAGGGCGCCAAAATACGATTCACATAGAACCCGGCTCCATCTTTTACCACAATTGGTGTTTTGCCTTGCTTCTTAGCAAACTCAACTGTGGTCGCAATGGTTTCTTTTGAGGTTCCTGGATGCGTAATAATTTCCGCCAGCGGCATTTTTTCAACCGGTGAAAAGTAATGCAGTCCGATCACTTGCTCAGGTCGTTGGGCTTTTGCCGCGATTTTAGTGATGGGCAAAGAGCTCGTATTGGTCGCAAAAATCGTGTGAGAACCCGCATGGGTTTCAATATCCGATACCATTTGCTGTTTTAGATTGAGATCTTCAAACACAGCTTCAACCACAATATCCGTATCATTAAAGCCACTATAATCAAGACTTCCAGAGAGCATTAACATATCCCGCTGCACTTCTGCCTTACGCATAATTTTGCGCTTCAGCTTAGGCTCGAGTAGCTTGGCGTGATACGCCAGCGCATTTTTGATGCCATCATGGTTGATATCCTTAAGGCGCACGGGCACTTTGGCTTTACTAATAGTTACGTGCGCGATCCCACCTCCCATTAATCCACCACCCAGAACCCCGGCTTTCTTCACTTTCTCAGGTTTAACACCATCTGCACCTGTTTCTTTCTTAATCTCTGTGGTGGCAAAGAAAATATTGCGCAATTGATACGATTCTTCGGTCATCGCAAGCTCGCCAAAGCAGCGCGCTTCATACTCTAATCCCGCCTGCATGCCCTTGCTCATCCCATGTTTTACAGTATCGATAATTTTATCGATAGCAGGGTAGTTGCCGTGGGCTTTTTTCTGCGCTTGCTCTCTCGCTTTGCTAAATAGTACGCCGCTTAATGGCCCTTCCAACACTTTACCTATCAGGTTGAGCTTTGGTTTGCGCTTTTTCGGCTTGCCTTTCAATGCCTGTTTTACCGCGGCTTCCAATAAGATACTTTGCGGCACAATTTCATCGGCTAAACCCAGCTTCAACGCCTGTTTCGGCCGCAGTTGCTTGCCTGTGAGCATCATGGTCAGTGCCTGCTGCACACCCACCAAACGGGGCAAACGTTGGGTGCCACCTGAACCTGGCAATAAACCTAACTGCACTTCCGGCAAGCCCAACACTGTTTTTGGCGAATCACTCACGACCCGCACGTGGCACGCAAGGGCGAGTTCTAATCCTCCGCCCAAAGCTGGTCCATGAATCGCAGCGACAACCGGAATTTTTAAACTCTCAAGGCGGTCAAACAAGGCCTGACCTTGGCGCGCTAAACTCTCCGCATCTGCGGCAGTTTCACATTCGCTAATCATGCGAATATCCGCGCCAGCAACAAAGGAGCTGGGTTTACCACTGATAAAAACCAGTCCTTTCAGCTTGCTATCCCCTTCGACACGCTCCATAAGATCCGCCACTTCATCAGCGAAGGTCGATTTCAAAGTATTCATGGATTCGCCAGGCACATCGATAGTAACGACGCCAATCCCATCATCGCGAATGTCTAACGTAAATGCATTATTTGCGCTATTCGTCATTATTCAGTCTCCACTATTACTGCAGCACCTAAGCCACCTGCAGCGCAGGCCGTTGTTAGTGCGGTACCGCCACCGCGGCGTTGTAGCTCACGTAAAGTTTGCGTGAGCATGCGCGCTCCTGTTGCGGCAAAGGGATGACCATAGGCGATAGAGCCGCCCAACACATTGAATTTCGACTCATCGATTTCGCCAATCGCTTCCGAACGATTCAGTTTTTCTTTCGCAAACTTTTGACTCGCGAACATCTTCATATTCGCTAACGTTTGCGCAGCAAAGGCTTCATGCATATCGATCAAATCTAAATCACTGAGCTTCATGCCTGCACGATCCAGTGCAATTGGTGTCGCGTAAGACGGGCCCATCAGCATATCTTCATGCACATCAATCGCTGAGAAAGCATAGCTGCGAATATATCCAAGAGGCGTGTAACCAAGCTCCTTCGCTCGACTCTCCGTCATCAATAAAATCGCAGCGGCACCATCAGTGAGGGGGGTTGCATTCGCTGCGGTAACGCTACCATGCTTTTTATCAAAGGCTGGGCGTAACTTAGCATAGCCCGCTAATTCTGAGTTCTCACGAATGTTGTTGTCACGCTCCAGATACTCTTTATATGGTGACACATGGGCGACCATGACTTCGTCGCTCAGTAACCCTTTTTCCCAAGCCTGATGCGCCAATTGGTGAGAACGATGAGCCAATTTATCTTGATCCGCACGAGAAATACCATGCGACTTTGCCATTTGTTCTGCGGTTTGCCCCATTGACAACCCGGTTGAGTATTCTGCTACCGCGGGTGGCACGGGTAATAAATCTTTAAAGCGCAATCGCTTTAAAATATTCAATCGCTGACCAAGGCTCCGCGCTTTATTGAGGTCAACAAGTGCGCGGGCTAATGTTTTTGATACGCCAATCGGGAGCACCGACGAGGAATCCGAACCGCCAGCAATACCGACGGAAATACTACCTGCAAGCATGGCTTCTGCAACACTCACAGTGGATTGGAAACTCGTGGCGCAGGCCCGACTCACACTGTATGCATCAGTACTCACCGGCAGACTGGTTGCCAACACGATTTCTCGCGCAATATTTGGCGCTTCCGGCATTTGCACGACCTGTCCGAACACGAGCTGTTCAACGAGATTAGGATCCAAGCCGGTTTTCTGAATTAATTCCTGCACCACCATGGCACCCATATCCAATGCGGGTACGCCGTGAAAGAAACTTGCTTGCTTTGCAAATGGTGTCCGTAAGCCTGCAACAATCGCTATGCGATCACCCTGTGGGGTCCGCAAACTTTGCCCTGGAGCTGACATATATATCCCCTACCTGTTAGTGGTCTGACCACGAATGACTCTCGATTCTACTGAGATTTATAGAAAAATAAAACCATAGCGTTAAGATGATTGTTTCCTAGTATAGTTGATCCAATCACCCGCACATGGGCCAAGCAGACGTGATACCTTGTCTTTTCACTATAAAACCTCCATATATCGCAATACCGCGCATGTTGTCGCAAAATAGGGCGTTGCAGGGAACTCAGGTGCCGGCGAAGGGTCCATTAGGACGCCATTTTCTAGCAGGGTGGCGATACGCCAGAAGCCAATTCATCAATTATTATAAGGGGTAGTTATGGCCGCAGCGGTCGCATTTAGGCAACTTCAGGACTACTTGAACACGCAGGTACTCGGACAACCGAGCTTAGTTGAACATCTCTTAATCGCTATATTGGCGGATGGTCACTTACTTGTTGAAGGGCCCCCAGGCCTTGCCAAAACCCGTGCGGTTCAAGCGCTAGCCAAAGGGATCGAAGGTAACTTCCATCGTATCCAATTTACCCCTGATCTGCTGCCTGCCGACCTCACTGGAACAGATATCTATCGCCCGGAAACCGGCGAGTTTGTGTTTCAACAAGGGCCTCTTTTTCACAATCTGGTATTGGCCGATGAAATCAATCGCGCACCTGCAAAAGTACAATCGGCATTACTTGAAGCGATGGCGGAACGACAAATCACCGTTGGCCGCAGCACCTACCCTTTACCAGCTCTTTATACAGTGATGGCAACCCAAAACCCGATTGAGCAGGAAGGTACCTACCCACTACCAGAAGCACAACTGGATCGCTTTCTGTTACATCTGTCGCTTGGCTATCCCGATGCCGCGACTGAACAAGAAATCCTTACCTTAACGCGAAGTGAACGATTAGAGGGTGAGTCGTCAATGGACAACCCAGTATCGCAAGCATCGATACTTTCAGCCCGCAAAGATCTCCTCAGGTTACACATGGATCCGGCGGTTGAAGCGTACCTTGTCGCGTTAATTATGGCCACCCGTCACCCTGCGGATTATGACGAGGAGTTGGCGCACTGGATTTCTATCGGCGCGAGCCCTCGCGCCACTATCGCGTTGGATCGCTGTGCACGGGCCAAGGCATGGTTAATGTCACGAGACTATGTGACCCCTGGAGATGTCAGTGCCCTCCTCCATAATGTTTTGCGTCACCGCCTGATATTAAGCTACGAAGCTGAAGCCGACGGTATTCAAAAGGATCAGGTCATCGACCGTATTTTGCAGTGTGTACCCGCGCCATAGCCGTGCAATGAAAGGTTTTAAGTGATGTCGAGCCCCGCAAAAGTAACGAAATTTTCAGCGCAAGAGTGGCTAGCTACTCATCAGGTCAGCGGTGTGCAGCCGAGCATGCCTGAATTGCTCGCATACCGGGCGCGACCATTGCCGCTACCTATGCCGAAACGTCAGGGCACGGTGCAACAAAGCGGCAATAAATTAAGCCGCTTTCGTGGGCGTGGTATGGAATTCGATGAAGTACGCCATTACCAAGCGGGCGACGATATTCGCGCGATCGATTGGCGAGTCACCGCCCGTACCGGTAAAACCCACACCAAGCTATTTCGGGAAGAAACCGAAAGGCCGGTGTTTGTCTGTGTTGACTACAGCCAAAGCATGCTGTTTGGCTCCGAACTATTATATAAGTCAGTACAAGCGGCTCATGTTGCAGCGGGTATATGTTGGCACGCGATTCAACGAGGCGATCGTATAGGCGGATTGATTTTTAATGCCGCGTCCCACGTAGAAGTGCGCCCTCAAAGTCGTCAACATGGCGCCCTGATGTTATTAAAGCAACTGATCGCAATGCACCCTGAACGTCCACAAACCTATGCTAAATATGCGCCTGTGCAACCATTGAGCAAACAAATCCAACGCCTTCATTCACTATGCCGACCCGGTGCAGATGTGGTTTTGATCAGCGACTTCTCCGATCTTAACGACGACACCTTAAGTTTGCTTCGAGGTTTACGTCGTCATCATGCGGTCACCGCAATCTTAGTCGACGATCCGTTGGAACTTGCGTTACCTCCGGCCTTAACCGCCGATATCCAATTTTTTGACGGAGAGCGCCAGCGCCAAGCGCTGCTCAATGACGAAGGCTATCGCAAAGAGTGGCAGCAGCGCGCCCAATTTTGGCGCGCGCAACGCTTACAACTGTTACAGCAAGCGGGTATTCCAACACATACCATCAGTTCTGCATTGCCGGCTGCACAACAATGGCATGAGGTACGCTCATGAATCCCCTTGATCAACTGCATGATATTGTTGCCGCCGGTGACGTCGGGTGGTGGCCTCTTGCCTGGGGTTGGTGGGTACTTATTTGCCTATGCGTCGTTGGGTTATGCTTAATTATCCGATCATGCTTTCGGGCCTATGCACGCGCCCGCCCACGACGTTTGGTATTAGCTGAGTTGCAACGTCCCCACGAAAGTTTAAGTGCGATCAATAGCACCGTTAAACGAGGCCTGCGCATGGCTCAGGTGCCTCTCGAAATAAACCAGCTTCATGGCAAAGACTGGATCGACTTTCTTGTCAACACTGGGCCCAATGGAAACTCCAATAATTTTCAAACGCAGTTACGCGCTTTTAGCGACCGGTTGTATCAGTCCAATAACGAAGAGTCGGTGCGTAGATACCAAGCTCTCATGCAGCAATGGGCCGCCCAAACTCGCTGGTTATACAAAGGGGGCGCCGATGTTTGAGTTCGCTTGGCCCTGGTTGTTTTGGCTGCTCCCACTACCGATCCTAGTACGTTTTCTGCTTCCGAGAATTCAGCGTACCGCCGCTGCCATCTGGATGCCGCAGGCCCGTTACCTTGCTCCAGAGCCTACTAAGCAGAACAGCGCACAGTGGAGCCGTTGGTTATTACCGAGTCTCATATGGATTGCGCTTGTGAGTGCCGCAGCACACCCCCGCTGGGTTGGTGAGCCTATTGCGCTTAACCCTGAAGCACGCGAGATAATGATTGCATTAGATTTATCGGGCTCCATGCAAATGGACGACATGGAGCTCAATGGTCGCACAGTTACTCGCTTAGAAGCGGCTCACGCCATCTTGGCTGACTTTATTCGGCGCCGTAGCGGCGATCGTATCGGCCTGATCGTATATGCAGATTCCGCGCACGTTTACGTTCCTATCACCAGCGATCTCGAAACCGTGGCAACCATGGCGGAAGAGGCATTTATTGGACTCGCCGGACAACGCACTGCCTTAGGCGATGCCATTGCCTTATCAATTCGTTATTTCGTTGAGCGCGATAGCAAAGAACGAGTCGTATTGATGCTCACCGATGGCATGATCAACACGGGGCAAATTAATGCAGAGCAAGCGATTCAACTGGCGAAAAGCCACGATGTGAAAATTCACACGATTGGGATTGGCTCGGATGAAGTCACTGTGCGCGGAATCTTTGGCGAGCGCCGACTTAACCCAAGTGCTGACCTAGATGAGATTTTTTTGAATGAAGTTGCTCGAGCTACTGGGGGTGAATATTTTCGTGCACGCAGCACTGAGGAAATGGAACGCATTTATGAACTCATCGATCGACTCGAGCCTATCGCCAGCGACGACCAATACCTGCGCCCCCAACGCAGCCTCGTTCACTACCCTCTCATCCTTGCATTGATTGTATGGTTGTTGATGTTGCTGCCATCACCACAGCAGCTAAGGGGGCGTTTATGGAGCTCCTAACCTTTGGCGTATATTGGTTGCGTCCGCTGTGGCTATTGTTATTGATTCCCTTGTTGGTTTTCACACCATACCTGTGGCGACGCGCACAACGGCGGAGCGAATCTCGTCCCCTGATCGCAGGCCACCTCGCCGCTCAATTATACAAAGCTAGTTCGCGCAGAAGGAGCTGGATGGCACCATTGAGTTTATGGCTCAGCCTTCTACTAGGAATTATCGGAATAGCGGGGCCTGCAATCGATCAAGTACAGGTGCCCGTGTTTCAAGCAGATAAGGGTGCCGTGGTGTTGTTCGACGCCAGTATCCAAACCCGTGCTCAAGATATTGCCCCAGATCGCCACACGCGAATGCGCTTTAAAGCGGTAGATCTGGTGAATCGCTTCGGTGACGGACAATTAGGACTTATCGCCTATGCCGGTGACGCCTTTACTGTGACCCCACTGACCCGGGACAGTCGGAATATTCTGCAAAGCCTGACGGTATTGGAGCCCGAACTCATGCCAAGTCCGGGGCATGATCCATTACTGGGATTTGAAGAAGCAGATCGTCTGCTGTCCGCCGCAGGCTACCGTGAGGGCGACATCTATTGGTTTACCGGTGGTATTAGTAACCGCGATATGGATGACGTGCGCCGTTTCTTGCGAAACAAAGCATGGCGAGTTCATGTGTTAGCGGTCGGGACTCAAGACGGTGCGCCAGTGCGAGGCCGAGATGGAGAGTTGATTCGGGACGAACGAGGGCGGGTTATTTTGCCACGCTTAGAGCCCGCGTATTTACAGCAGATCACCCGAATGACCGGTGGTCAATATGTGGCGTATCAACAAGACAATACGGATATCGAACAGCTGCTCGCCGCTTCTGAAACCGATCAGCAGGCCTTTATAGAAACCATGGAACAGGGCGACCAATGGCGTGATTTGGGTCCCTTTGTCGTGCTTTTCATATTGCCCTTTGCATTGTTCGCTGCGCGCCGGGGTGTGCTGTATTGCCTCCCTATACTGATGATCTCATCTTTGCTGCTACCGCAGGCAGCTTATGCGACGGAGCAAGCAGAGCCATCGACTAACATCGCTCCCCGCGCACGCTTGTCCCTCTTGGAACAAAGCCTACTCAATGCCGACCAACAAGGGGCACGATTGCAACAGATGGGGGATTACGAGCAAGCCGCTGAACGCTTTCACTCCCTTGCGCATCAAGCACAAGCCCACTATCGAGCGGGCAACTTCTCGCGCGCTGCAGAACTATATGCACAACTAGAAGGTGCCGAATATAAGTACAACTTAGGTAACGCTTTGGCACAATTAGGTGATCTCGAGGGCGCCCTTACTGCCTACCAGGACGCTCTTACGAAGCAGCCCGATTGGCAGGAGGCACGCGAGAACTACGAGTTAGTGAAGTCGTTGCGAGACCAACAGGATGCCCATGGCGACGATGATGGCGACTCCGAATCATCCGACGAGCGTGATGATAACGACGAGCCTCAACAGGGAGATCAGGATAATCAGGATATGCGCCCAGAAGACAGCGCCGATCCCGATGCGGATAACGATACAGAGGATTCATCCAGCCAGGATGAACAAGGCAACGACGAGACCAGCCAAGACGAACCTGACACAACTGAAACCGATACCGACACCGATGCGGGCATGGAAAAGCAAGAAGAGTCTGCATCTTTGTTCGACGACGACACCCTTACTGATGAGGAGCGCGCCGAACTTGAACAGTTACTTCGTCGCGTCGAAGAAGATCCTGCATTAATACTGCGCAACCGATTACAGCGAGAAGCGCAGCGACGGCAGATGCAACGACCACCTCGAGGATTTTAAATGCGATATATAGGTAAGTCTCAGCGGCAACTCACACGGATGCAATGGCTCACCATGGCGATACTAAGCATCGCTGTATGCTTCACTCTGCCTGCCCAAGCGCAAGACTTAGAAGTGACCGCCAGTATAAATAAAAACCCCGTGCTGGAGTTTGAAACCTTTACCCTTACAGTCACCGCAAACCAAGGGCTTCCCCGCAATGCCTTTCAACCTGAGCAGTTTCTGCAAGGGTTTGATATCCGTGGCACTGCCGTGAGCTCGTCAGCGTCGGTAATTAATAATCAAAGTGTTCGCAGCACAGAGTGGCGAGTGACATTAATTGCACCACGAGCGGGCGATTATGAAATTCCCGCACTGACCATTGAAGGCGCAACGACACAACCCATTCCGTTGCAGGTCGTTGAACAACACCAAGATGGCAATCAGCATGAAGATTACTTTCTGCAGGCGGAATTAGACACACAGCAACCTTATGTTCAGCAACAAGTCCGCCTCACTGTTCGTCTATTTCTGGCCATGCAACTGGAGACCGGCAGTATTCAGCTTCCCGAGCTAGAACATTTTCATGTGGAACAACTCGGTCAAGATCGTCAGTCACAAGATATTATTGATGGGCGCCGTTACCAGGTATTGACACGCACTTACCTGTTAACACCACGCCGTAGTGGTGATTTTTCCATTCGCCCCATTCGTTTCGATGGGCAAGTACGAGTCGCTCCAAGCGGTGGTTTTAGTGCCTTTGGGCGCCTTGAATCAATTTCAGCACGCTCGGATGCGCTTGATCTGAACGTGCGCCCGCGCCCAAGTAATTTCACGGGCCATTGGTTGCCGAGTGAACATGTGTTGCTGGAAGAACAATGGGATCCAAATGAAACCCTATGGACACTTGGCGAACCAATCACCCGTACTGTCACCTTCACCGCAGCTGGAGTTCGCCCAGAGCAGTTGCCGGGTATAACTATTGAGTACCCTCAGGCATTGCGCGTATACCCCGACCGTGGTCAAACGGAAATGCGGGTGTTACGCGGAGGACCGGTCGCTCGAGCGCAGTACAGCGCTGCGATTATTCCAGCGCACGCTGGCGAGTTCACGCTTCCCGCGATCCGAATTCCTTGGTGGAATACGCAGACAGACCAGCTTGAGTATGCAGAATTACCCGAGCGCACGGTTCGTGTCATCGCGCCCCCCGGAGGCATTTTGCCTCCGGGCAATGTAGATGTGTCGGAGTTATCGGGGCAAACACCCGAAGCGCCCGAACAAGCACCTTCGACACGGGAGCAAACACAAAGCCTGGATCCCGTACCAATCTCGGCGCCCGCACCGTTACCATATCAATGGTGGTTACTCACGGGCCTCTGTTTCCTACTTTGGCTGGTGACATTAGGTTGGGCGCTCCTGCGCCTGCGTCAACGTAAACAATCAACGGATTCAGCATCTACAGTACCTGTTGCAGCCCGTGGCGCATTACAGGCCGTTAAAAATGCTTGCCAAAACAATGACGCCGCCGCCTGTAAGTCTGCCCTTTATGCTTGGCATCAAGCGCGCACTGGGCGCCCCGCGGCAGGACTCGCTGCGATTGCGCAAAGTGTGCAATCCGAGGAACTCAATGAATCACTGCAACAACTTGAAGCCTCGTTGTACAGCCCAGAGAAAACGCCGTGGATCGGTGGCAAAGCACTATGGGCCACGCTAACACGAGTTCACAGACACCAAGGTACCGAACAGGAGCAAACTCTGCCGCCCCTCTATCCTCATCATTAACCAGAGACATAGGCGGCTCACAGGAACCAAGAGTTTCCATGTGAGCCGCAGATTAATCCACCAAAACAAGGTACAATACGGCATATCATCCGACTGCCTAACCTCGGTACCCTGTGCATGGAAATTAAAGTCAATTTTCTCGACAACCTTCGCTTAGAAGCTAAGTTTGACGATTTTACGGTCATTACCGACCAACCCATTCGTTACAAAGGCGATGGCTCTGCTCCAAGCCCCTTTGATTATTTTCTCGCCTCATCTGCACTCTGTGCGGCTTATTTCGTGAAGGTGTATTGTGTAGCACGAGATATTCCTACCGAGAATATTCGCTTATCGCAAAACAATATCGTTGATCCCGAAAACCGCTATAACCAGATTTTTAAAATTCAGGTCGAACTGCCTGAATCGATTTCCGAGCGGGATCGTGAAGGCATTTTACGGTCAATCGACCGCTGTACGGTAAAAAAAGTCGTGCAAACCGGGCCCGATTTTCAGATTGAGACCGTTGAAAACCTCGACCAAGACGCCCAAGCGCTATTACTTGCCAAGCCTCCTGAAGGAACCGCTACTTATATTCCGGGTAAAGATCTCCCCCTTGAGCAAACCATTGCAAATATGACCGCTATTCTCGCGGACTTGGGGATGAAGATTGAGATCGCATCTTGGCGCAATATAGTACCGCACGTTTGGTCATTACATATTCGCGATGCCGCCTCCCCCATGTGTTTCACCAATGGCAAAGGCGCTACCAAAGAAAGCGCACTCTGCTCTGCCCTGGGTGAATTTATCGAGCGCTTAAGTTGTAACTTCTTCTACAATGACCAGTTCTTTGGAGAGGAAATTAGCACCAGTGACTTTGTACATTATCCAACTGAACAATGGTTCCAACTGAGCCCAGACGATGCCTTACCCGACGGACTTTTAGACACCTATTGTCGGGAGATATACGACCCAGAAGGCGAGCTGCGCGGCTCCCATTTGATTGATACTAACTCCGGTAATCGGAAACGGGGTATCTGTGCCCTGCCTTATGTCCGTCAATCCGACGGTGAAACCGTCTATTTTCCATCCAACTTAATTGAAAATTTATTTCTCAGTAACGGGATGAGTGCCGGAAACACATTAGCTGAGGCGCAAGTACAATGCCTGTCGGAAATTTTTGAACGGGCCGTAAAAAAGCGCATTATCGAAGAAGAAATCACGCTTCCCGATGTGCCTGCTGACGTTCTTGCCAAGTATCCAGACTTAGTAGAAGCCATTGCGGCATTGGAGGCTCAAGGCTTTCCTGTGTATGTGAAAGACGCTTCTCTTGGTGGCCAGTTCCCAGTTGCCTGCGTTACCCTGATGAACCCGCGTACCGGCGGTGTATTTGCGTCGTTTGGCGCCCATCCAAGTTTACAAGTTGCCTTAGAACGTAGTCTTACAGAATTGTTACAAGGACGGAGCTTTGAAGGCTTAAACGATATCCCATTACCAACGTTTAACTCGATGGCAGTAACCGAGCCGAATAATTTCGTTGAACACTTTATCGATTCTACCGGGGTGATTTCCTGGCGCTTTTTTAGCGCAAAGGCGGATTACCCATTCCATGAGTGGGATTTCTCTGGAACCAATCAAGCGGAAGCTGACACTTTGTTTGCGATCTTGGCAGATATGGGCAAAGAAGTGTATATGACCGTCCATGAGGATCTTGGCGCGCCAGTCTGTCGCATTCTCGTGCCTGGTTATTCGGAAGTGTACCCTGTGGAAGATTTGATTTGGGATAATACCAATGTTGCCCTCGACTACCGTGAAGATATTCTCAACCTGCACCGGCTAAGCGATGACGCACTTGCCGATCTGTTAAATCGTTTAGAAGAAAGCCAGCTGGATAATTACACTGATATTATCACGCTCATAGGCGTTGAGTTTGACGAGAACACCGTATGGGGCCAATTAACGATCCTCGAACTGAAATTGTTAATCTGTCTTGCCTTACAAGAGCATGAAGCCGCCTACGAATTTGTCGAGAGCTTCCTACAGTACAACGACAATACGGTCGAGCGGGTCCTGTTTTACCGAGCGGTGCATGCAGTATTAGAGGTAGTTCTCAGTGACGATCTTTCGCTTGAGGATTACTTAGCCAGTTTTCAACGTATGTACGGCACATCCGTTATGGACGCCGTGGTAGGCTCTGTGAACGGCGATATTCGCTTTCATGGCCTCACTCCCACGAACATGCAGTTAGAAGGCTTAGACAAGCACCTGCGCCTCATTGAGAGCTATAAGAAGCTGCACGCGGCACGGGCAGCGAAGGCTGCGCGATAAAACACCGGAGCAGATAAAGAAAAGCCGAGCTGGGAAACACCCTCGCTCGGCTTTTTTACATTCATCGCGTTAATTTTAGAGGCGACGTTCAATCTTCGCTTTTGATTTCAGACCTTCCATCAGCGCCTGATAGGCTAGCTCAGAACGTTGTCCTTCAATCTGACGACCAAAACGTTGCTGTTCAGCTGCATCAGGAACGCCAGGCATCACGTGCGTGAGCTCAATGATAGCTGCGTCACCATTTGCTAAGGTCACCGCTGCATATGTCGCGCTGTCTGAATGCGCCATACGGAAGAGCTGTTGACGCACCGCACCAGGCAGTTCACCACCAAAGCGTGGGGCTGCTTCAATTGCCCGGAACGCGACGTTCTCGTCAGTGATCGCTTCACCTGCTTGGAGCTGCGCCAATAAGCTTTCCGCATATTCTTTGGCTAAACGCTCAGCTTGCTGCTCAGCTAGGTACGCATATATATCATTACGCACTTCAGCGAGGTCACGGATACGCGCTGATTCATAGTCATCTGCACGCACCACTAATGAGCGGCGGTCAAGCTCTACCAGTTCACTATTCATGTCCAACTCACGTACATCGTCCGAAAACGCTTCGGCAAGTAGGCGTGGGTCGTCGTAGCCTTCCGGCGCTTGTGCGCGACGGATCCACGGAGACGTTTGAATCGTTAAACCAAGCTCTTCTGCAGCCACCTCAAGGGTATCTGGATACTCAAAGGTCAATCGTGCCAACTGTTGCTGCAGTTCGAAATACACACGTTCCGCCTCTGCTTGCGCAATGTTGCGGCGAATATCCGCTTCAACATCAGCAAATGAGGTTGTTTCCGCAGGGACCAGTTCAGTGAGCTTTACTAAGTGGAAGCCGAATTCAGAGCGAACAATACCAGAAACATCCCCTTCTTCAGCAAGGGCAAAACCCGCATCTTCAAGATCAGGATCGAAGCTGTCACGCTCTAACCGTCCTAATTCACCACCATCTTCGCCGCTGAACATATCATCAGATTCCGCCGCCGCTAGGTCGGCAAAGTCTTCACCTTCCTCTAAACGCGCTTGAATCCCTTGAATCCGCGCATACGCCGCGTCTTCATCATCACCGAATTCAACCAAGATATGCGCAATCGAGCGCAGTTCTTCTGACGCAAACACCGCAGGGTTATCGTCGTAGTAGGCACGAACTTCGCTATCGCTCACGTCGATCGTGGCGACTACATCGTTAAAATCAAGCGCAACGTAGGCTAAGCGGATACGCTCTTCCTGACGGAACTGCTCTTGATTATCAAAGTAGAAGTTCTCAACCGCTTCGTCGGTCACCTCAACTTGATCGGCGAACCGCTCTACTGAAATCGTTGCAAAGCGGCCTGAGCGGCGCTCATTTTGCAGCATCTGCATACGCTCAATTTCATGAGGCAGAGCAAATTCAGAACCCAACACGCCTTGCAGCATCATAATGCGGCTCATTTCCGCTTGCAGATAATCGCGGAACATTTCAGGTGTATAGCCCGCGTTATTAAGTAAGCGTAAATAAAGGTTGTTGTCGAACTGGCCGCCGACCTGAAATTCAGGCATTTGTCGGATCTGTTCTCGCAGCACTTGGCTCGATTGTTTAATACCAATTTTGCCAGCGAGTTCTATTGCCAGTTGTTCTTCAATCATTTGCTCCAGAACATCACGACGCATTTGCCGCATATAGTTCTCGTCAGCAGCTAACAGGTTGAACATATCGCCAAACTGTTGCTCCATCATTGAGCGTTGATTTTGATACTGGCGCTCGAACGCTGCGCGAGTGATTTCTTGATCATTTACTTTTGCCACGTAATCGGAGGCACCGCCGCCTAAATACGCGCTAACACCAGTAAATGCGAATGCAACTATTATTAGAAACAGGATGACCCTTACTATTGGCCCCTGTGACCCTTCACGAATCCTATCGAGCATGGTTTATCTCTTTTCAACACTAACCGCAGTTATGTAAACCCTTGACATGAAAAAAGCGCATCAGGCGATGCGCTTCTTGCAGTCATCGCGCCGCGGATTATAACACAATATCGCGGCGTGTCAGAATGGGTTACTACTTTAGTTTACCGCGTCTTTCAGTGCTTTACCCGCTTTGAAGGCTGGTACTTTTGCAGCTGAAATCTGAATAGTCTGGCCAGTTTGCGGGTTACGACCGGTGCGAGCTGAACGCTCACGAACGGTAAACGTACCGAAACCTACCAGTGCAACTTGGTCGTCCTTCTTCAGTGCATCTGTTACTGCGCTGATAAAAGAGTCAAGAGCGCGACCGGCAGCTGCCTTTGAAAGTTCTGCGTCTGCTGCGATTTTGTCAATAAGCTGAGACTTGTTCACAGTATCATCCCCTTAGATTGTTATTATGGAGTTCCGTGGTTCCATTGTTCCATGTAGTTTCAATGGGCCAGCAAAGTTTATAACAAGCTTATACCATTAGTTCAAGCATCCCTGATGCTCATTTTGAGACACCCATTTTCCCTGCATGCCTTACAGCATAAAGGCGTGGGCGACTTTGCTTAGGCTATCACAGTGATTTCGGATGAAAAGCCTTTTTCTGTAAAATTTAACAAATTTTCTTCATTCCGCCTAAAAAACCACCTAATGAATAGCTATTTTTTTGACGTTTTCTTCTTATTTTTCTGAGGCTTATATGGTTTTTCTGCCAAAGCAAAAGTAAGCACGTCATCTATCCACTGAACAGGGAAAATTTCCAGATCTGCCTTCACATTATCTGAAATTTCCTTGAGATCGCGCTCATTTTCTTTCGGAATAAGCACTCGTTTGATGCCACCACGGTGTGCTGCAAGTAATTTTTCTTTCAATCCACCGATGGCTAACACCTCACCACGCAGGGTAATTTCACCTGTCATGGCAACATCAGCACGCACCGGATTTCCCGTTAACGAGGAAACTAATGCAGTGACCATAGCGATACCTGCACTTGGTCCATCCTTCGGAGTCGCCCCTTCTGGAACATGCACATGTACATCTCGCTTCTCGTGGAAATCGTCCGCGATACCCAATTTCTCTGCGCGACTGCGCACAACGGTCATCGCCGTACTGATAGATTCCTTCATCACATCACCTAGGGAGCCGGTGCAGGCCACCTTCCCCTTCCCGGGCACGCTGGTGGCCTCGATCGTCAATAGATCACCACCCACCTGTGTCCACGCCAAACCGGTCACTTGACCAATTTGGTTTTCTTCTTCGGCTTTGCCAAAATCGAATCGGCGAACACCAAGAAAATCTTCGAGGTTCTTCTCGGTGATTTTAACTTTCTTCAACTTCTTATCGAGCAAAATACGACGTACCGATTTCCGACAGAGCGTGGAAATTTCACGTTCTAAGTTCCGCACACCCGCTTCTCGCGTGTAATAACGAATAATGCCAAGAATCGCGTCGTCGGCGATATCCACCTCGCCTTTACGTAACCCATTGCGCTCCATTTGCTTGTTCAGCAAGTGTTGCTTAGCAATGTTTAGTTTTTCATCTTCGGTGTAGCCCGATAAACGAATCACTTCCATTCGGTCCAGTAACGGCGCTGGAATATTCATGCTATTCGACGTTGCAACGAACATTACATCCGACAAGTCGTAATCAACTTCGAGGTAATGGTCGTTGAAGGTACTGTTTTGCTCGGGGTCGAGTACTTCAAGCAGCGCCGATGATGGATCACCACGCATATCCGACGACATTTTGTCGATTTCGTCGAGCAAGAATAGAGGATTCCGCACTCCGACTTTGGCCATTTTCTGCATCAACTTGCCTGGCATTGAGCCAATATAGGTGCGGCGGTGCCCACGGATTTCGGCTTCATCACGCACGCCACCAAGCGCCATGCGCACATATTTGCGGCCAGTTGCCTTGGCAATAGATTGCCCGAGCGAGGTTTTACCCACACCCGGTGGACCAACGAGACATAGAATAGGACCGCGTACCTTTTTGCTGCGCTGTTGCACCGCAAGGTAATCAAGAATGCGCTCTTTAACCTTTTCTAACCCATAATGATCGGCGTTGAGAATCGCCTCGGCATCGGTAAGGCTCTTTTTCACCCGCGACTTCTTAAACCAAGGTACACCAGTCATCCAATCGATATAGCTGCGCACGACTGTTGCTTCCGCCGACATTGGCGACATCATTCGTAGCTTCTGTAACTCGGCCTTAGTTTTATCTAAGGCTTCTTTCGGCATTTGTGCCGCTTCAATTTTCTTTGATAGCGCTTCAAACTCGTCAACACCGTCTTCGCCTTCACCGAGCTCTTTCTGAATCGCTTTCATTTGCTCATTCAGATAATACTCGCGCTGGCTTTTCTCCATCTGTTGCTTCACACGATTCCGAATTTTACGTTCAACCTGCAAAATATCGATCTCGCCTTCCATCAGCGCCATCAAATGCTCAAGACGATCTTGTACGCTGACAATTTCCAAAACCCGTTGCTTATCGTTCAATTTCAATGGCATGTGAGCAGCCATCGTATCAGCTAGTCGATCCGCATCGTCGATGCCATTGAGTGACGTTAACACTTCCGGAGGCGTCTTTTTATTGAGCTTTACGTAGCCTTCAAATTGATTCAACGCCGAACGCACGAGAATTTCTTCTTCTCGCTCGTCGATTTGCTCGCACACCAATTCTTCTACATCGGCTCGGAAAAAATCACCGTCTGGATTCCATTGTGTCACGCGCGCTCTGCGTGTTCCTTCAACAAGCACTTTAACGGTGCCGTCGGGGAGTTTCAGTAGTTGCAAAATGGTCGCAATGGCGCCCACTTCATAAATATCTTCTGATTCGGGTTCTTCTACGCCGGCGTCTTTCTGGGCCACCAGAAAAATTTCTTTATTGTCGTCCATGGCTGCATCAAGGCAGCGAATTGATTTCTCACGCCCTACAAACAAAGGAATCACCATATGCGGGTACACTACAACATCCCGCAGTGGAAGCACTGGCATCCCCTGACGTTTACCGCTCGATTCTGTCATTTCTGCGTCCATAATCATCATCCGAATACGTTATCTTACTCTCTAATATGCGGCTTAACTGAGAAAGTTCAATGGCTTTTATGAAAAAGGGGCCGAGCGGCCCCTTGATTGTCGATTTATTCGCCAGATGCTTGGGCATCCTGGCTATTTTCATAGATGAGAATGGGATCGGAATCTCCTTTGATCACAGATTCATCGATCACCACTTTGCTAACGTTCGTCATCGATGGAAGCTCGTACATAGTACCTAGCAATACATCTTCAACGATCGAGCGCAGTCCGCGCGCGCCGGTTTTCCGCTGCATCGCTTTACGAGCAATAGCGCGCAATGCATCCTCACGGAACTCCAGATCAACTTTCTCCATACCTAACAATGCACCATATTGCTTCGTGAGTGCATTTTTCGGCTCGCTGAGAATTTGCACGAGAGCATCTTCATCTAGTTCAGTCAGACTGGCAACAACAGGTAGACGCCCAATAAACTCAGGGATCAAACCGTATTTTACGAGATCTTCTGGCTCCACTTGCGTGAGTAGGTCAATCTGCTGTTTCTCATTTTTGCTCTTCACTTCAGCACCAAAACCAATCCCGGTGCCTGTCGCTAAGCGCTGTTCAATGACTTTTTCCAATCCGGCAAAAGCACCACCGCACACAAACAAGATTTTTGACGTGTCGACTTGCACGAACTCTTGCTGCGGATGCTTACGTCCACCTTGTGGAGGTACAGAAGCCACCGTTCCTTCAATCAATTTCAGAAGTGCTTGCTGAACACCCTCACCGCTTACGTCACGTGTGATCGACGGATTGTCTGATTTACGTGAGATCTTATCGATCTCATCAATATAAACAATGCCGCGCTCTGCTTTTGCCGCGTCGTAATCACACTTCTGTAGTAATTTCTGAATAATATTCTCAACATCTTCACCCACATAACCGGCTTCCGTTAATGTGGTGGCATCCGCCATGGTAAAAGGCACATCTAGAAACCGCGCAAGGGTTTCCGCAAGCAGAGTTTTACCGCTACCTGTAGGGCCAATTAACAGAATGTTACTCTTACCTAGTTCAATGTCGTCTTGTACGCCGGCATTGCGTAAACGCTTGTAATGATTGTATACCGCAACCGCAAGCACGCGTTTGGCGCGGTCTTGACCAATTACGTAATCATCAAGGTGCTGCCGAATCTCTTTCGGCGTCGGTAGTTTATCTTCACTGCTCTTTGGCGCGATGTTTTTAATTTCTTCGCGCAAAATATCGTTACACAGATCAACACATTCATCACAGATGAATACGGATGGTCCTGCAATCAGCTTTTTCACTTCATGTTGGCTTTTGCCACAAAAAGTACAATACAGCGACTTCGAACCTTTACCACTACCGGTTGTTGAATCAGTCATTTACTTCTCCGGACGTTCCTGTAGACCAGAATAACCAGTCTACTTATTTCTTCTGTTGCTGCCGCTTTTCTAACACTTTATCAACCAAACCGTACTTCACCGCTGTTTCAGCGCTCATAAAGTTGTCGCGATCCGTGTCTTGGGCAACGCGCTCAATATCTTGGCCGGTATGCTCGGCTAACAAACGATTGAGCTTATCTTTAATATACAATATTTCTTTGGCATGGATCTCTATGTCTGATGCCTGCCCTTGAAAACCGCCCAACGGCTGATGAATCATGACTCGCGAATTTGGTAAACAAAAACGTTTGTCTTTAGCACCACTGGCGAGTAGAAACGCGCCCATACTTGCTGCCTGACCAATACAAATGGTTGAGACATCGTTGCGGATAAACTGCATCGTATCATAAATGGCCATGCCTGCGGTGACAGAGCCACCGGGTGAATTGATATACAGATAGATGTCCTTTTCTGGATTTTCTGATTCCAAAAATAACATTTGCGCCACAATGAGGTTGGCCATCTGTTCTTCAACAGGCCCGCATAAAAAGATGATGCCTTCTTTGAGTAACCGCGAATAAATATCAAATGAACGCTCGCCTTTCGCAGTCTGTTCAATCACCATGGGTACTAAGGCTGCCATGGGGTCCGGCACTGAATCTCGCATCATGCACTACTCTCCTAGAAAAAAAATGGCTCGGATGTTTCCACCCGAGCCATTAAACCAATTCCTGAGAAAATCAGCAAACGCTTATTTGCCTTCAGGGTTCATCACTTGATCAAAAGACAACGTTTTCTCTGTCACTTTTGACTTTTCAAGCACCAGATCAATGGCCTGATCTTCCAGAACAACGTTCTGTACTTGTTGTAATGCTTCGTTGTTTGACTTGTAGTAAGCCACAACTTCTTGCGGATCTTCATAGGCAGAAGCGGTTGAGTTAATCATTTCTTCAACCCGCGCGTCGTCTACTTTAATTTCATTGTCACGAATTACCTGGCCAAGTAACAAGCCCACCTTTACGCGCTCATCCGCTTGCTCAGTAAACAAGTCGGCTGGTAATTCAGGCATGTTCTTAGCGTTGCCACCAAACCGTTGCATCGCTTGCTGACGCAATACATTAATTTCTTGTTCACGCATGGCGGCAGGAACAGGAACATCTGTATTAGCGGCCAGTAACCCTTTGATTACCTGCTGCTTCACCTTGTTTTTAATGGCACCTTTGAGCTCACGCTCCATATTTTTGCGAACTTCGGCACGCAGGGCATCGATACCGCCATCACCAATACCGAATTGGCTTGCAAACTCATCATTCAATTCAGGCAATTCAGGCGCTTCAACTTTCTTGATCACTAAATCGAATTCAGCCGGCTTACCTTTCAAGTTTTCTGCATGATACTCTTCAGGGAAGGTCACTTCGATGGTTTTCTCAGCGCCGGCTTTCAAGCCTTTCACGCCATCTTCAAAACCTGGAATCATGCGGCCTTGGCCCATTTCCAATTCGAAATTTTCAGCTTTGCCACCTTGGAATTCTTCGCCGTCAACACGGCCGAGGAAATCCATGGTAACTTTATCGCCGTCTTTCGCGCCACGCTTTACTTCTTTAAAGGTTGCGTGCTGCTTGCGTAATGTTTCAAGCATGTTGTCGACGTCTTTATCAGTGACTTCAGCAACGGGCTTTTCAACCTTCACTTTATCCAAATCTTTTAATTCGATTTCTGGGTAGATTTCGATCGTTGCAACAAACTCTAAATCTTTGCCTTCTTCGTCGACTTTAGCTTCGAAGCGAGGTGAACCCGCTGGGTTAATTTTCTCTTGAATTAACGCTTCGATGTAATGACGCTGAATTTGCTCCATCACCACGTCTTGGCGAATCTCAGGACCAAAACGCTTGGCGACTAGGCGCACTGGTACTTTTCCAGGACGGAAACCGTCCATGCGTACAGTACGTGCCTTTTGTTGAATCTGCGTTTTCACCGCAGTATCAATCTTCTCAGCCGGAATCGTGATGGTAATCCGGCGCTCTAAACCTTCAGTTGCTTCTACAGAAACCTGCATTGCGTTGTTACCTCAGCATCACTTAATGGTGCATGTTCGTATTACCGCAGCTCACATCATTGCGGCTGCTCCAAAATCTGGGGTGCCCATACTCGCAGCACTCACCCACGCTTTTTCTGAAACGCCCAGTTCTAATCATGAACTCGTTAAAATCGGCACTTCTTGAAAAAATGACGCGACATTATAACGATCACAACCCCATGAGTCGAGCGTGAGCGCCCAATAATTCCACAAGAAATACACGTCTGTATAGAGTTTTTGACATTTACCACGCGGCGCAGCATTGACATTCACGCGATAAATCAGCACTCTTTTGCAACATAATAATAACGATTCTTTCTACTTCTCTCTTGGAACAAGGTTCATTTATGGGGCGTCAATTACCCAATTCCGCTGAACTGATCGCGGTTTTAGATGCATTGCCTTTGGCGGTGTTCTACACCATTCCTGCTAGCAACGCACAGTCCTCACCGGTGGTGCATGCAAACCAAACTGCATTAGAGATGTTTGGCCTCTTCGATGATGGGGATATTGCCAATCAACTCGAGCACCTTGCGTTCACTGTTGATCGGGAATTGATCAGTTTGCCTCGCGAAGTATCCCCGCTAATGTCGCCGATTATTGCCGGACTCAGCGGTGACCACGTTGAGCGTCGCGACCTTATTTTCAACGGTCTGCCATTAAATGTACAAAGTGCGTCGGTACACATGAAAGAAGGCACAGGCTTTCTCGTTACTATTCAACCTCGCGATCATCGGCTGTTCCGCCATCAGGGGCAACATGCCGATTTACTGACCTCCGAGATTTCGCTGCGTGACTTAATTTCCTTCGATAAGCTCATTTCGGAATTATCAACTAAGCTCATAAATGCCCAAGGCGACGAAGCGGAACAGCATATTCAGCAAGCACTTGCCGCGCTCGGGGAGTTTTGCCAGTCAGATCGCACCTACGTATTTTTATTCGAATACGATATGTCAGCCATGAGCAACACCCACGAGTGGGTCCGCGAAGGTATCACCAGTCACGTCGATGACTTACAGAATGTTCCGTCTGAAGGTCTTCCTTGGTTCTTCGAGCGAATTCAAGAAGAAGGTCTATTTGTTATTCATGACACCTCGAAGATACCCGAAGAAGGTGCTGCCGAGCGCGCTGAATTCGAACGCGAAGACATTCGCTCGATGCTCTGTGTTGCCATGTATGCCGCCAATGAAATGATCGGGTTCGTCGGATGCGACATGGTTGCTCGCGAGCGACATTGGTCGGAAGCCGATATTCGCCGCTTCAAACTGGTTGGCGAAATGATTGCCAACGCGATTCAAAGCCAACGTTTTTATCAGTCCTTGCACACCTCGCAACAGCAATTAATCGCAGCAAACGATGCTCTCCGAGAATTAGCGTTGCGCGACGGTTTAACTGGATTAGCCAACCGCCGTCAATTCTCCGAGCGTTTGGAAGAAGAAATTTCGCGCTCACGCCGACAAGATTTTGCCCTCACAGTGGCCATGTTTGATATCGACCATTTCCGCAAATATAACGACCACTATGGGCTGCAGGCTGGTGACGGTCTATTGCGCCGTATAGCCGACATTCTGCAATCGCATTTTCGTCGTCATGGGGAATTAGTGAGCCGGTACGACGGTGCTCGGTTTTCAGTTTTAATCCCGCATGTTGAATACACCATGGCGAAAAAACGAGTCGCGAGCTTTTTGCAGTTACTCAATGAACTGGCCATCGAACACAAGGATTCACCCCAGGGGTTCGTATCGATGAGTGCCGGGATTGCTGAAGTGACCGACAAGTTAACCGCCGATGATGCAATTTCTGAAGCGGAAAATAATCTGGGTCAGGCGAAACGAGATGGCCGAAATCAGGTCTTTCCACGCATCGAAAATAAATAGCTGTTTTTTCCGTTAAAGTGTTTTAATGTGTGGTGGTGCATCTGCGCCGTATCCGGTGCACTTCCTTTGCTGTAAAACTACAAACAAAATGTGAGGAAGAGCTACATGTCAAACCCACTCAAGAAACTCGCTGCCTATCAAGGCGAAATCACTGCAATTTTGCGTATCACCACTGCCTGGATGTTCTTACTCCACGGCACGGCTAAAATATTCAAATGGCCAGCGGTAGATATGTTCGCAGAACTTCCATTGATGTCGTTTTTTGGTGCCGTTGGTATCCTAGAAATCATTCTTGGGGTACTCGTACTTATCGGATTCCAAACGCGGATAGCTGCGTTTTTGGCATCCGGCATGATGGCCATCGCATACTGGGGCTGGCATGCCCTTGAGCACGGCAGCTGGTTTATGCCGATGATGAATGGTGGAGAACCAGCAGCGTTATTCTGCTTTATCTTCCTATTCCTTGCCGCTGCAGGTCCAGGTAAATGGAGTCTCGATGGTAAGTAAATGTTGTCGGCTCGCGGTTCTTTCCGCGAGCCTTATTCCCTTACTATTCATCACCGGTTGCAGTACCCCTGTTGAACCTGAGGGGTTGGCTGATATCTACGTCGACGACGGCGTGGTTCACTACTCAGGACCACTGAACACACCTAGCTTTAATCATTTGCGCGAACTATTTGAGCAAGACAACCCGCCTAGAATTCTCGCTGTTAATAGTGTGTCTGGTGACCCCATGGCGGCCATGCAAATTGGTTATTTATTGCAACGGCACCAAGTCACTCTGCGTATCCGTGAGCGCTGCGAAGGTCTTTGTGCCAATTATTTGTTTACCGCAGCTTCCGTCCGCGAGGTGTATCCCGAGGCACTCATTACGTGGTCTGGTGGAGCGCTTAATCAAAGCGTAATTTTACAATGGGAAAGCTACATTCTGCCGGGTATTCGTGATTTTGTAACCCGCTATAGTGATCAATATTTACGTCGTGAAACACGCTTTTTTGAGCGTGTTAGTGTTGATCAACATATCACTATTTACGGATTCCACCCGCGCCTCGGTTGCATGGATTACGAGCGCTTTAATTACAGTTGGCCGGATCTGGTAAGTTTGGGGATTGGAGAAACGCGATTTGTGCAGCACACATACAAAGATGCGTTCTCACATGCGGATAACGACATCTGTCGTGTCGACTTAAGTAATCGACACCTACTACTCAACGAGAAATAAAACTCCGACCGCTAGCATGCATTTGCTTGCGGTCAGTCGAGCTCCCAGGTGGCATGAAACTGCTCGCACCAAGCCTGTAAGCACTCTAATTGTGCACTAGGTAAAATGACCTGCAGCCTCACCTGCTCACCATAGGTTACTCCACTCACCACACCATCATGACTGGCAAGCCAATGTCGTAAGCTTTGCTCTTGGGAGAAATCCAACGCTACCAGGATTTGCGATTGTGCAATGTGCGCGCTTATTTTTAACGCCGATAATACCTGTTCTGCCGCTTGCGAATATGCACGAACTAAGCCCCCAGCACCGAGTTTAACACCGCCAAAGTAGCGACTAACAACCACGATGACGTCCCCAATACCTTTATGCTGAATAACGTTTAAGATCGGTTTTCCTGCGGTTCCGCTGGGCTCGCCGTCATCATTTGCGGCACCACTGCTTGCCGACTGCGGATGGCCCACTAAAAAGCCATAACAATGATGCCCGGCATCCGGGTAACGACGTTGCATGTCGGCAACCACTGCAAGGGCTTTCTCTCGGCTCGGCGCATAAGCGGCACGTGCGATAAAACGACTTTTCTTTACGTCCAGCGTGATTTCTAGCTCACCGGCAGGAATGGGGTAACTCATCGTCTTACCCACTCACTGCGCGGCTGCAAACGCCTGTAATAAATCGGCGAGCAGCTCTTCTTTCCGTTCAATACCCACCGATAAGCGTAATAGATCGCTAGGAACCGGTGTATCTGGGCCTTCAATACTCGCACGGTGTTCAATTAAACTTTCAACACCACCGAGGGAGGTTGCGCGTTTCCAAAGCTGCGTCCGTGCTGCCGTCTGAATCGCGCTCTGTTCGCCCCCCTGCAAGCGAATAGATAACATACCTCCAAAACCGCCCTGCATTTGCTTTGCCGCAATAGCATGGCCCGGGAAGTCTGGAAGACCAGGGTAAAGCACCTGTGCTACATCCGCGCACTGTTGCAACTGTTCGGCTAACCACTGGGCCGACTGGCAACTTTCACGTACCCGCAAATGCATGGTGCGCATGCCCCGCAATAATTGATTGGCATCATGAGGGCTCAACACCGCACCGCCCTGCTTGCGAACCATGCGGATTTTTTCCCAAATAGGGTCAACCGAGCGAGTAATCAATGCGCCCGCAATCACATCCGAGTGACCATTCAAATACTTAGTCGCCGAATGCATCACATAGTCCGCCCCCAAGCTCAAGGGTTGCGTCAATAGAGGCGTGGCCACAGTTGAGTCGACCGCCACTTTGGCGCCATGATGATGGGCAAGTTCACTAATGGCAGCGATATCCGAGACACCCCAAAGCGGGTTCGCTGGCGTCTCTAGCCATATAAGAGCGGTTTCCCCAGGAATAACCGCCGCTTCTATCGCGGTAATATCTGACGTATCAACGAAACTAACTCGCAGGCCCCAGTCTCTACCCCAATTCAGAAGCCAAGCGCGCAGAGCCCAGTACATCACCGTTGGCGCAATCACATGACTTCCCGCAGGCAATCCTTGAAACACTGCCGTCGCTGCGGCCATCCCCGAAGAAAACAATAAGGCATCGGTACCCTGCTCGAGGCTCATGAGCACCCGTTCAACCGGGGAGTAAGTGGGATTATCCGCTCGAGAATAGACTCGCCCAGATCGATACTGGTTGTCCTCGTCGCGCAAATAAGTGGTGGACGTATAAATAGGGGGAACTAATCCTTGGGTCGAATCATCCACGTACCCCAAAGCTTGCGCCAATCGGGTTTCCGGGGAATATTCTGTGGTCAATTTTTGACTCATACTGCGCTCTCGTTTCAAATACAGTTAATCAGTTGCGGGCTTCGCTTCAAGGTATTAACGGACGATAATCGTTTTCTAGCTGGGTAAATGAAAAATCACCCAAGAACCGCCCTACACTTAACCAAGTCGCTAATCCGCGTAAATCTTTAAAATGGGGCGGCACATAATGCGGCGCCGTAATCACCCCGCTGTCGTAGAGTTCGCAAATCAAACGAAAATCATCTACTGCTATCTTGCCGGTAAGTAGCAATGGCAAGCGATCAATTTTACCGAGCTGCACCGCAACCCGAATCAAGTTATATACCAGCACAAAGCCGCGAATATAGGCCAAATCTTTGGTAAATGGCTTCCCCGTGGGCACACTGCCACGAAAGACTCGCTGGGTCAGTGTGTAGGCTTCATCTTCACGCATGCCTTGCTCTTTGCACTTTCGAAACACTTCCACAAATTCAGCGCCATCGGCAGCTAACGCGACCGCATGAATCCGTTGTACCAATTTGGCCAGGCGACGTGGCGTAGAACGCAAGGTGATGACTTCCGTGAGAACAGCAATCCCCTCTTGGGTAATAGTCGCGCTGGGAGTGCCTTTACTCAAACAGGTTAAATACGGTTGGCGTAATCCATTCTGCGTGGTTCCTACGTGAATCCAGCCTTCGTGCACCTCCAATATATCGAGTTCCCGTTGGGAAAAACGTACATCCTGGTTCAGCTTTATTCGGTCACTACCCGCCGCCGCATCACTCACGATACCGTCGGATAACATCACTTGTACGTCGACTCCGCCCATACTGGCATTGAGCTGCGACTGTAATTGCTTTACCGCGTCTGCCGCATCAATGTTTTTACTTTCTTCAGGCAATGCGTCACTCGCTAGCAATGAGTCCAGTGGCGCCTGAAGCATATGCGCCAGCTCTACCAACGACGGTTCATTGGCGTGAAACACGTCATCTGGATGCCCAAATAGCTCCACGGATAACTCGTGAAATTCTGGCGTGCCGCGGGCTTCCAACATACGCACCACATCGCGATACTCCCGGCAGGCACGGCTCATTAATTGCGCGATCGGGCTAAGGCGCCCTAACTGGCGGGTAATATCTCGCTGCAACTCAGCTAACTCGTGCCGCAAGGCTACCGGATCAAAGCCCAGAGGTTTACGTTGATAATAGTCGCGATCAACCGCTGGGTTCTTTTGCGCTTTATTGGCAAAAAACTCCTCGCGAATACTGCGATCCCAATTAATCGCATCAAGGATTCGAATGGGCGACTGAAGTTGCACTAAGCGGTCGGAAAGCGTTCGAGCGTGTTGCAATAGCTGTTGTTCAACCATAACGGTTCCCATACTGAGATAACTCAGCACAGCTTATCATAGGCATGGCTAAACGCATGTGAAATTCACATAGTTCAACAGGAATTGTCGCGTACAGAAAAGCGGAACGCTTTAGGGAATTTAAAAGAAACAGAGTGGTCGGCGATGCAGGATTTGAACCTGCGACCCCTTGGACCCAAACCAAGTGCGCTACCAAACTGCGCTAATCGCCGACAGTACTGAAAATGAAGATGTTAGAAATGGGGTGGATGATGGGACTCGAACCCACGACAACCGGAATCACAATCCGGGGCTCTACCAACTGAGCTACACCCACCACTGAATGTGCTTGCGCTAACCTCGTCTGGTTTGCTCCAGATCCCTGCAAGCCTGGCACGCCCGGCAGGATTCGAACCTGCGACCGACGGCTTAGAAGGCCGCTGCTCTATCCAACTGAGCTACGGGCGCGCTGTTCTTCCTGCGGTAACGCTGGGAAAAAAATGGTCGGCGAGACAGGATTTGAACCTGCGACCCCTTGGACCCAAACCAAGTGCGCTACCAAACTGCGCTACTCGCCGACAGTTGCCACTCAGCACAAAATGTCTGGGCGACAACGGGGGCGAATATTACCTATCTGACACCATATCGTCAAACAATTTTTGAGAATACCTGACTGTCTGGCTATTTTTAAGGCAGAGAACGGAAAATACGGGCAAAGTTCGTGCATTTCATTGTGCTAACAGCTGATTTTCTGCGACAATATGGACCCAGTCAGCCACTTCACTGTTTCCGGAACGAGACTATGACCTCCCCGAGCCAAGCACAACTGATTGATGGAAAGAGAATCGCCCAGCAAATTCGCGATAAAGTAAAGCAGGGTGTACAAGAACGCCGTGCACGCCACCAACGCGCCCCGGGGCTTGCGGTTGTTCTGGTGGGCCAAGATCCCGCGTCGCAAGTATATGTAGGCAGCAAGCGTAAGGCCTGCGATGAAGTAGGATTTGTTTCAAAAGCATACGACCTTCCTGTCACCACCAAGCAAGAAACTCTCGAAGCCCTGATTGATGAGCTTAATCAGGATCCGGAAACCGATGGAATTCTCGTTCAGTTACCGCTCCCTGCAGGCCTTGATGCCACCCGTATTTTGGAGCGCATTGCGCCGCAAAAAGACGTCGACGGATTTCACCCATACAATATTGGTCGCTTGTCTCAGCGCATGCCTTTACTGCGCCCTTGTACACCACATGGTGTGATTCACTTACTAAATAGTACCGGCGTTGATTTACATGGCATGCACGCAGTTATCGTAGGTGCATCTAATATTGTCGGTCGCCCCATGAGCTTAGAATTACTGCTTGCGGGAGCAACGACAACCGTATGCCATCGGTTTACCAAAAATCTAGAACACCATGTACGCCAAGCAGATGTTCTGGTGGTTGCCGTGGGTAAGCCCGCCTTTATTCCAGGCGAATGGGTCAAGCCTGGTGCTATTGTCATCGATGTTGGCATAAACCGCCGCAGCGATGGCAGTTTATGCGGCGATGTGGAGTTTACTGCTGCATCAGAGCGGGCCTCTTGGATTACTCCTGTGCCTGGCGGCGTAGGTCCGATGACTGTCGCCTGCTTGATGGCGAATACCTTATATGCCTGCAATGAGTTTCACGATCCAAGTTAACGCCGCTCCCGGTATCGCACTGCGCAATCTCAATCCAAACCCGCTTTTAGCGGGTTTTTTATTGTATGAAAATCACACTCTCAATGGGGACAGTCGCCTGTGTGACTATTTCAAATGGTGCGACGAGCGTCTGCCCAAGCCAAGCACAAGGGGCCTTACCGCGTACCTGAGTTTGCGCAGCGCTGAGTAGATTGGCCACCAAGGGGACTTTCAAATCAACACAGAGTCGTATTGCCAAGCTGAGCACGCGAACATCAAGGTATTCTTCTTTTTCAACCTCATCCAGCTCGCTCATTCGGGGACCATGAAAACCTGCCGTTAATAATCGTTCCCCGTGCTCATTTACGGTACTCATACGAGTGAGCAGTGCATCCTCTGGATACACTCGGTCAATTGCCACCCACAAGGGATTCACGCCAGGAACTGTCCGCATTCGATAGGCATAGGACATGCGCATCGGTAGCATTTGAAGCTGGTCCCGCGCCCCATGTTTAGCAGCATATAACGTAGCCGCTTGGGATAATTGCTGAATAGCAAACAACCATAGAACCTGCACCACAGCTGCGCTTAGTAACAAAAACAAAAACAGGGTCACCATACTTTCTATGGTGGCCTGTCCTGAAGCAAACTTACGGCACCGTGTCATCTACACCCTCCCGCTGCAACGCATTGCGTCCACAGTAAATGGTACTGTTCAAGCTGCTGATTTAATTGTGAAACAGACCCGTGCGGTGTCATAACATCGGCAGCGTAAACCCAATCCGCATAGACTCGATTAGCGGTTAAATTGGTCTGCACAGTTAACGATTCCGTATCCAGCTGATGAGCTGTAAAGCTATTTACGCTGAATGTTTTACTCGTTCCGGCGTTTGTTGTTAATTGCTCTGCATTAATTTGTCCGAAGCTCGCCTGATCACCTTGCAACAGCGCGATATAGGCATCGGTTGCATGCACATGAGCACTGGTCAAGCGGTCAGTGACGGTCAAGCGATCAAGCACCGCTGCGTCGGCATAAACAACGTTGGCGGATAGTTCGGCGAGAATCGCACTCGCTGAGCCGCCATATAACGTATCGACTTCCAGATAATCAAACCGCCCTTCGTTCGCCCATAATTCCACAAATTCTGCAGTATTTGTCGTCATCTCCTCTAATTGTGCAAATTGACTAACAAAGTGTTGGCTATGAATCACACTGGAATATAAAACATCCACCGCCAAATGCTCAGTGTCGAGCCATTGACTCTCCAGCGACGCTGTATACACGCCAGACACATCTTCAATACGATGTTGATTCATATCTAAGTGAGTAAACATTTGATTTAATTCTGGCGCATCAGGATCAGCATAGCGATGCAATGCTACACGCACGTCAACGTCCTGGATTGGCGCCGGAATGATACTTTGTACTCGACTACCATCGACACGCGCATTGGCCAGCAGTCCCGCTAAACGTTCAGCTCTTAGGGAACTTCCCAGATCCACTTGAACAACCATTAATGAAGACTCAGGAACAAGTTCATAAGGCGTGTTCCAAGGACTTGATTCGCGCCCCTGATAGAGACCACTCGCCTGTAAATCCGATAGACTTAGCGTACTTAAGTCCGTCGGTTTGTGTTGCATCAGATAGTGATACACGGCGGTGACTAACGCATTCATGTCCTGAGAGGCCATCATCACGCTTTGTTGTTGACGCATACCGCGCTGAAGCTGTATCAATCCCATAACTAACGACGACACCACCGCCATCACCAATATGCTTTCGAGCAAGGTGAACCCTTTAGTTCGCAACATCGTCACAAGGCCACTCCTTCGACTCTGAGAAAATCAGATGTTCTTGATGCGCCCGCTGTATTGAATAAACCGACGTGACACATTCTTCTATAAATACATCGTCAGATACCTGCTTTCCGTGCGGTGATGGCCATTTAAATAAACTCATAGCCGCAGCAAGCATAACGAGCACTACCGTGAGTTCAAGTAAGCTAAAGCCACGCATTAGGTTTAGCCTTGGAAGGTCACTTCAAATGCATTTCCAACAAAACTCACGTGTTCTGCAATCACCTCAAAATCCCGGTGTAAGCGCTGACCTTCTTGCGGTACACGAATGTTCGTGAAGCGAATGATGTAGCGAGTGGCATCGGTGTTATCTACACGCACCTCCACGTCGCCACCCCAGGGATTAATAGAGCTCCCGTCTCCCCAAGAAATGGGCAATGACGCGACGCTCGTTAACGCCTGTATCGACACTCCCGTATACACACCATTACTCGGGCGCCATTGTTGTACACCAGACTGAATAGCCGCAATTTGTCCTTTCGCTTCCGCTACCCGGGAATTACTTGTGGCCCAGTCACGCATCGCTAAAACGCCCAAAGTCGATAGTGCAACAATACTAAGCACCGCCAATACCTCAATAAACGTAAAGCCTAGCAGCCGACACCGAGATCTCTGGGTTGGAGCACGTGAGCATTCAGTTGATCGTTTTTTCGGCTGACGTGCTGGCGGGCTGAAATAAGACCCAAAAGCCTCGTGTAAATGTTTGCTTCCTTGCATAGTTCGACTCCTTGTCGAGAGTTGGGTTAATACGAGTGCGGCGTATCACCTAAGTCTGTCATCATAATGCGCTCAAGCACGGGCGAATTCGGCAAACATTTGCCCCATCGCCGCGAGTATTCCGACCACTAATAGACCTGACAGGCTATAGCAGGTAAACGCAAGTATCCTTTGTCGCCGTTGAATCAATTGCACGAGATCCCGTTGCGCAAATGCCGCGGCGGCGGATAGCCGTTGGCATAACGCACTCCTTTGATCCTGACACTGCAAGCGAAACCACACAGTGGCATCAATCAATCCGGTATTTAGCACTTTCATCATATCCGGCTCACCTTGGTGTAATCGGTGCAGCATAATGTTTAAATGCTTTCTCACATAAGGCGGCGCCGCGTCCTGCAGCTGTCGAATACTGATCTGCATACTGACACTTGCTCCCAAGAACATGGCCAAGTGCTGTAACAATTTTATCGCTTGTAAACGCCGGTACACCCGGAACGGAAAGATTGTATCGAGATCCCGTCGCCACTCACCCTGCCAGCGCGGTAGCAACCACCAAAGGGTTGCGCTCGCGAGCGCCAGCGTCACGAACCCGATAGGCATAAGCAAACTGAACATATGCGCTAGGCCGTTGAGCAACCAAGGCAGTCCCCCGTTGGACAAACTCATCGCACTTGTGCCGCTATCAAGAAAACGCGGTAATACCTGCTGACCGATAAAAATCGTCGCCATAATGGATACCAATACGAGCGCCAAGGGATATGCCAGTTGCTGAAAAAATCGCTTATACATCCCTTGACGTAATTCATAAGCTGTACGAAAGGCATCTAGCATTTTTCCCAAGCAGCCATAACGTTGTCCTAAATTGAGCAAGGTAATCACTTCGCTAGAAAAAGTAGCTTGCACACCTGTGCCTAGGGGCAGTCCTTTCTGCAATGCGGCCCGAATATGTCTGAGCCAATCGCGCTCGTCGAGACGCGACGCCGTTTCTAAAACGCGTTCAAACCCTTGCAGGCCTTGCTCCGGTGTCCGTCCGGCTTGTAACCACTCATGTAAATCATGCAGGAACTCAAGTTGCCGCTGTAAACTGACGCGTCCCAATTGCATGGCGCTTATCCTTCGGCTGCATTACCCGTACCAATCCAGGAACTAATTCCCCAGCATCTTGCCAATCCACTTTTCCTTGCCGTATTAAACGAACAGCATCATGGGCCATGCTACGCCAGCCCTGTTGATCGAGTTGCTGACGCCACGCTTGCAGGTCCATGTTGCGTATAAACCGATAGCTCGCCTCATTAAGCATCAATACTTCACTCACCATAACGCGACCGCTAATCCCCGTGTGATGACAGCAGTCACAACCCTCCTGAGAGCGCCGCCACAGCCTTCCCCATACCGGATGCTCATCTTGGTAACGGCACTGCTCACATAGCCGTGGCAGCAGGCGCTGGGCCACTAAGCCGGCAAACAAGCCTGGTTGTGCCAATTGCGTGGCAGACAAACCCAAATCATGGAGACGTGCGATCACACCAATCGCGTCCGTCGCATGAATCGTTGATATCACTAAATGACCCGTTAGTGCCGAACTTAACGCGGCGTCGGCGGTTTCCTTATCCCGAATTTCGCTCACTTCCACAATGTCAGGATCTTCACGCAATACCACTTTCAACATATCTGCAAAATGCTGTCCGTGATGCTGTGAAATGTATTTTTGGTCGACACGAGGTTGGATAATTTCAATCGGATCCTCCAAGGATATAATTTTTCGGGTGTCGGGCACGGCACTATTGAGCGCAGCTAATGTGGTCGTTTTTCCATGTCCAGTTGGACCAGAAATAAGAATCACGCCATTGGCATAGGCTAGCAAGAGCTGCAGATCCATGATCCGCTCCTTTTGAAGACCGAGATCGGATAACTGTGGGACCTGTCCTTGACCGATACGCTGCAACCGCAATGTCATGGTAAACCCATCTCGACAAGGGGATTTCTGCGCCCGAATGCGAATGCTTTGCGCCGGCTCCCCTATGTCGACCGTAATCGTCGCTGCCGAAATTTGACGCTCGTCGAAAACATCGGCGTAATCATCAGAGTGAGTATGCAGTGCGGCGGCAACCACTTCGGTAACAAACACACGATTACGGTTGCCCTGAAAAACCAGTAAACCATCGATCCGATAACTAATTCGTGCCACATAACCCGACAATCGAATATGAATATCAGTCGCATTCTTACTGAGTGCATCATTGACCATATCCCTTAACGTTTGCAATGCTAGGCTGGCATTTGCTTCCTGATCTTCACCGCGCACGTGGCGTGCACGCTGAATCCCATCAGCATCCGTTAACAACTCGCGGATCAAATGCGGGGTAGCCTGCAACCAACTTGCTTGCAAACTGGGTCGTATATACTTAAAGCACAACGATTGCAGTTCACCAAACTGAGCTTGCCAACTGTCTGCTGTGGCCAGTAGCCGCCCATCTGTGAGCAATACCGCTGCATAATTGTCATGTTGCCCGGAAAAGGCCAGACAGGCATCTAAGGCATCTAAGTCTACTTGGACGTAGCCTAAGTCACTTAATCGCTCAACTATTACCATAATGCCTGCCCTCGCAGATAAACCCTTTGCTCCCCTAGGGAAAGTCCCACACCATCGCTATCCACGTTCACCTGCACACGATTAAATAAGATGTCCCCATCTTTTACTACGTAGAGGCGTTGTGCATATTCGATACGAGCTATCCAACGATCTCTCCAAGAGAAAATCGAACGCACCACAAAGTGGTGCAGATCAATGTGCGGGACGGGGTATGACTCGAGGGAGTTCGATATACCGTCGGTGGTTAGTTCCTTTTGATCAACCGACAGCTTACGAATCGCGGCTAAGGCTTGCGCCGACTGCAGTTGAAATGCCAATTGCCGAGCTTTTGACTCAGCTTGCTGCTCCAACAGCTTTTGGTTTCGTAATGAGAGCGCCAAATAGCGATGCTGCTCTCGCTCCTCTTGTTCGGACATTGTCGGGGATAGTGCGTTGTTCGAATCCGGCAAAGCTACCGCATGGAGCAGTAATGCCGCTAACCATCCGTGGTTCATAATGACACTCCAAAATAGTCGAAAGTAAGATGCCCCTGGTACCCCAAATACACGTTATCGGGGTTCTGTTGGCGATAATGGAACTGCACCAATCGAACAGGATGAACATATAGGAGCTGATTCAACCGATGTAAATCAACTGCTGACCAGTCCTGAAAACGCAGTATCATGCGTTGTGCGTGCCAACCATCACCCGCTGCCGTGCGCGTAAAATCGCGTTGAATTTGGATGTCAGAGAATCCGTTACGAATCAGATCCTCGAGCCAATCACCTTGCGCCACCGTACCCATCAGGCTTAAATTGGCATGCTCAGCAACGGGCAATAAATGAATCGGCCAGAACAGCGCACGTCCGCGTTCAGTAGCCTGCAGTTGCATTGCGCTCAACTGTGTAAACTGATGTAAATCATGTAAATCACCCGAGCGTTGCTGTAAATGCACCAAGAACCCGGAGCCTGTCCATGCGACCTGCTCAACATCCCAACCTGCGAGGCTGGTCAATTGTTCGACTAGCACCTGATGATGGCGCAATAGGTCAACAACCGAACTATTCGCTTGCTCAAGTTGGTGCCCGATCGATTGTTCATTAGTTTGGTCTTGCACCATCACCTCGGGCTCTTGGGACATGTAACTCCACAACCATGGCGTAATGAGGGCAAGCATCGTGAGTGTTAACACAGGGCCAAAGCGCTTTCGCCGGAGTGACGGCAAGGGCGCGCTTTTATTTGGCCAATCAGAATCGAATGTGCGACATTGGGCAGCAGGAAATAACGCTGTGAGGTCTAGCTTGGTCGGCGGTCGAGAAGCCGTTACCGCATCAGGATTAAATCCCTGTTGGAGCGATAGCACGTGAAGCGTCGCAGTAGTTTCGACTTCATCCGCCACACGCAAACACAGAATGTCTCCATCCTGCCAAGCAAACACGATCCACTGCTCTCGCTCTAACGCGGGCCCAATAACAACACCTGAGGCTTCCGTGGTGAACGACATGAGCTCCATACAGTAGTCAGGCACGGCGGTGCGTGCGAGTTGTGCAAAAAATCGTCCGCGAAACCGGGTTACCCGACCATGACTCGCTCCAACTTGCCGTGCCTCACGCAATAGTCGTAACGAAGGGAGTACTGGCGATAGCGGACGAATCAGAACCTGCTCACTCATAGCATTGTCCCTGAACTTAAGATACGCGGTGTAAGGATCAATAAAGTTTCCGTATGTTGATCCACTCGTTGTTGACCACCACCAAACAAACGCGAAACAAGAGAGCGTTCGTCTTGCCATGTGGAACGACGATTTTGCAGTCCTGAAATGAGCAATGCTTCTTCATTCGCAACAATAGCTTTCATAAAGAATTTTTTACGGCTTGTCTGCGGCGTTTGTATCGTTGTGTCACCAGAGCGCACTTCACTGATGCCTTTTAGGTCCGACAATGACGTCGATAACTGTAGCAACACTTGTTGATTCGCCACTTTAGGTAACACATATAACTCAAAACCTGTGCGTACCACGCCAGGAATGAGTAAGTCATTCGAGCCAACATTAGCCGTCGAACTGCTTCCGGCCGAGGCCAGATAGGTCACGTTGTCTTCCAAAATAATTTTCGAGATTTGATTGTTTAACGTCACTAAGCGCGGATGGCTACTCACTTCCACAACCCCTTGCTGCGATAAAGCCCGAAGTAAAACTTGGGATCCTGTCATAGGGCCACTTAAGCGTTCATAACCGAGCCCGGAACCTGCAGAAAGCGTGCTAGTGCCCTGACCGAGAAAGTTTATAGCGCCAGTTCCCTGAGCGGTTTGGTAAACCAAATCCCAATCAATCGACGATTGCTTACTATCCGTAAAGGTTACGTCGATAACCTGAACATCAATCGCCACTTGTCGCGTAAGACGCTCATTTTGCTGAATTAAATAGTTGCGTACTTGTTGCACATGCTGGGGCAAGTCTCGCACCAAGATAGATGTCGAGCTCTGGTTGATAACCACCTGCCCTTGATCCGAGATCAATAGACTCAATGCGTGCTCAAGATCGCTCCACACAGAAAGTGAGTCACTAGCAAAGTTCAGATACTGCGAAGAGTCGTCATTTAATCCTGTGGTCACCGCCAGATTTTGACCTTGCCCTGCTATTGGCGATTGACTGCCACGGGAACCTTCGGCGCCCAAAAAGAAATTCGTCGCTCCCGCTAAAAACGCGACATCAAATTCAGCCATTTCATACTGACGCCAGGTAATCAGACGTTCGTCAGCTTGAAAGCTTAATCCCGTCATTAAAGCGATTTGTTCGATCGCATCACCTACAGTACCTGCGTGATGAAGACTAATCGGCAATTGCCCATCAATGTTATCAAGGAGGCGCACGCTAACCCCTAACGGTGCTGTCATATCTTGAAGTGCCAAGCGTAATGGATATTCAGAGAACGTAAATTGCACTGGAATATTAAACCATCCAGGACCTTGCCCTATTGGCAAGTCCAGTGGAGGCACAAAATAGCCCTGCTCTCGCACGATGCGTTGTGGTGGTTGTGGGGGCCGTTCAGTTTGCGCACGGGCCAGTTCAATGCGTGCTTGCGCCTCACTGCTCCGTGTTTCAAAATTGTCTGTTTGAGTACAACCCACAAGAAACAACACGCCAAGCGCTGCACTCGTATAACCGTGAAGAAAAGACATCCGTAGCTTCATCTTCGATGCCCCTGTGCTAGGTACTCCACCACCGCTGTATGGTTATCATGCAGCACTACACGTAACCCATATGGCGTGAGGAGTTGCTGTAATAAGTCATCCCAAGAAGGCGCTGTTATTTCGTAGTGAGTGGGCCAGTAGTGGCCATAAGCGGCATACCAGATAACATTCTGAACCTGCCAGTGGCGTTTCAAAAGTTGTTCTAGCTGGGGGCGCAGTAATGCAGGGTGTAACGCATAGGAAACAACATGTTCGGCAGGAGCCATCATGCCCTGATTCAGAGTTTCAGAGAGTGTGATTTTAGACGACTGATCTAACAGGGTGTTGGGCGCTAAAGAAAGGCCTGAACTAAACCCTGAATGGAAATGTAATGGCGGGCAAGGCTCCTGCGCATGCGCAGAAAGCCCCAACCCAATAAGTGCCCAGCACATCCATACCATCCGTGGCGTGGATTGCATATAACCTCCTTGTTATTGCATTCGACATCCTGTCGCGTGTAAGCAGTAAGCGAGGTATTAAGTGGCTTTCTTTTTCCTCGCTGGCTTACGGCCTGTTGACTTGCTAGCAGCCTTGCCTTCTTCGGCGTGCCACTGGCCGTTTACATAGTGTGCGACCCATCCAGTAGCTTTGCCATTTTCTTCCGACATTACGTACTGATTTTTTGTTTTCCGGCTGAATCGAACCACGGCGTCGTTCCCTTGATTGTCTTCCCCCGGTGCTTCCGCCAAGTAATGAAACTTCTCGGGTAACCGATCTTTAAACCGCTGCAGTTCTTTAACGGTAACGGCGCGTGTTTCTCGAGATTTAGGGAATGTGTTCGCCGACAAGAAGATGCCTGAGGCACCATCACGCAACACAAAATACGCGTCTGATTTCTCGCACGGTAGTTCAGGCAAGTGCACCGGGTCTTCACGAGGTGGTGCCGCTTCGCCACTTTTCAGCAATTTCCGCGTGTTCTTACATTCGTCGTTGGTGCATCCGAAGTATTTACCAAAACGCCCCGCTTTCAACTGCATATCGCTACCGCAGCGATCACACTCAATCAATGGGCCGTCGTAGCCCTTAATTTTAAATTCACCTCGTTCAATCAGGTGACCATCACAAATTGGATTGTTACCGCATACATGCAACTTGCGATCTTTATCGATAAGGTAACTATCCATGGCAGTACCGCATTTCGGACAACGTTTCTTCGCACGCAGCGCACGAGCTTCTGCTTCGTCATCTTCTTCGCTGAGCTTCACAGCTTCATCGCCAGGTACTAAATTAAGGGTCTGAGTACAGCGTTCTTTAGGTGGCAAACTGTACCCTTCACAGCCTAGGAAAACACCCGTCGACGCGGTGCGCACTCCCATCTTCCGACCACAGGACGGACAATCAATATCGGTGAGCACCATTTGATTGCTGCGCATACCGCCGCGTTCTTCTTCATCTTCCGCCCGTTCTAACTGATCTTTGAAGTCAGCATAGAAACCATCGAGCGCTTCCTTCCAGTCCTGCTTTCCAATGGCAATGTCGTCTAGTCGCTGTTCCATTTCCGCGGTGAAGTTGTAACTCATCAATTCCCGGAAGTTTTCCGTTAATCGGTCGGTCACAATCTCCCCCATTTTCTCGGCAAAGAAACGGCGCTGATCAACTTTTACGTAGCCACGATCTTGGATCGTCGAAATAATCGACGCATAGGTAGACGGACGACCAATGCCACGTTTTTCAAGCTCTTTAACCAACGAGGCTTCGGAGAATCGTGCCGGCGGTTTGGTAAAGTGCTGCTTCGGATCCAAGCCCTGTAGTTCTAGCGCCTGGCCCTTCTGCAAATCGGGTAGTGCGGTATCGTCGCTACCCTTGCGGCCCATGGGTGGTTGTACACGGGTCCAACCATCAAAGCGCAACACCCGACCTCGCGCTTTTAGTTCGTAATCTCCTGCATGCACGGTAATCGTGCTGGCATCATATTTTGCCGGGGTCATTTGACAGGCTACAAATTGGCGCCAAATTAATTCATACAAACGCTCGGCATCCCGCTCCATACCACTCAATTGGCTAGAGCGAACCTTCGCATCCGACGGGCGAATAGCTTCGTGCGCTTCTTGGGCATTCGATTTGGAACCGTAAAAATTCGGTTTCTCCGGTAAATAATTCTTACCGTACTCTTTTTCGATAAGGGCTCTACACGCCTGTAACGCATCCCCGCTTAAGTGAGTTGAGTCGGTACGCATATAGGTAATGTAACCGGCTTCATAGAGGCGTTGAGCTAACATCATCGTTTTCTTCACACCAAAGCCAAGCCGCGTACTTGCTGCTTGCTGCAAGGTGGATGTAATAAATGGTGCCGAGGGTCTACTTTGAGTCGGTTTGTCTTCGCGTTCGACAACTTGGTAGCTAGCCCCTTTCAGAGCGGAAACAGCAGCCATTGCATCGGCTTCGTTGCTGGGACGGAAGGTCTTCCCTTGCGCTTTTGTTACTTCAAAGCGGGCTACGTCTTGCGGTTGTTGACTGGCGAACAGATCGGCGTGGATATCCCAATATTCCTCAGGAATAAACGCTCGAATTTCCCGCTCACGCTCCACCACCAAACGTACCGCAACGCTTTGAACGCGTCCAGCAGACAGCCCGCGCGCAATTTTTTTCCACAACAAAGGCGAGAGCATAAAGCCCACAACGCGATCCAAAAAGCGTCGTGTTTGTTGCGCATTAACCCGCTCAATATTTAACTCCGACGGTTGCGCAAAAGCTTCCTGAATAGCCTTTTTGGTGATCTCGTTAAACACCACCCGCTGATATTGCTCAGGTTCGCCGCCGATAAGCTCGCGCAAATGCCATGCAATCGCCTCTCCTTCGCGGTCCAAATCCGTTGCGAGATAAATACGATCGGCTTTCTTTGCTAGGCTCTGGAGTTCTTTTACAACTTTTTCTTTTCCTGGCAAGATTTCGTAATGAGGTTCCCAGCCATGTTCAGGATCTATCCCCATGCGCGCCACTAAATTTTTATAGTCGCGCTGCTTCTTATACGCTTCTTTTTGCTCAGGATTCATTTTCCGCACTTCGGCGGGGGATTTCGTCGGCGCTTTGCTCATACTCTTAGTCGGCAAATCCCGAATATGTCCCACACTCGATTTCACGATAAAATCGGAACCAAGGTATTTATTGATCGTTTTCGCTTTCGCGGGGGACTCGACGATAACCAGCGCTTTAGCCATGAAATCTGATATCTCTTCTTTTGGATGCGAATGGACAGGAGCTAATTTAGGCACCTGTATAAACCCTCAAACACAATAGTGCAAGCCCTTGTTGGTTCAGGCCCTTTATTTACACATATATAGGGAATACGCAGGATACACAACCCGAGAAAGTGTAACAGACTAAAAACAAACCGAAAGTGAATAGTTAATCAAAACCGACAAAATCGTCGCGAAGCCCTTATCATTTGGGGCTTTTCAGCAGGGTCAGCTTGCGTATAATGACAGCCACGAAGTATTTTTAATCCAATACGGAATTTAAGGGAGTGCGTAGTCACGATGCAACATTATGAAGTCAACTTTGACGGCCTGGTCGGGCCTACACACAACTATGCAGGACTTTCGTTCGGTAATGTTGCGTCACTAAGTAACGCAAAAAGCACCTCAAGTCCCAAGTCTGCCGCTAAGCAAGGTTTGCAAAAAATGAAGGCCTTGCAGGAAATGGGACTCGTACAAGGCGTATTAGCACCACAAGAACGACCTGATATTTATGCACTGCGTCGTTTAGGTTTTCACGGCAGTGATACCGACGTGCTTGCCGCTGCGGCTAAAGAAGCTCCCGCAATATTTCGTGCCTGCTGTTCCGCCTCTAGCATGTGGACTGCGAATGCGGCGACAGTCTCTCCCAGCGCAGATACTGCCAATGGTAAAGTACATTTTACGCCTGCTAACTTAACCAACAAGTTTCACCGCTCCTTAGAGCCTGAAACAACGGGCCGTATTTTGCGGGCAATGTTCGCCAATGCGAGATACTTTGAGCACCATCGCCACTTACCTGACAACGAGCATTTTGGCGATGAAGGTGCCGCTAATCACACGCGCTTTTGCAACGAGTATGGCTTCGCTGGCGTTGAACTGTTCGTATACGGACGTCATGCGTTTGATGACAGTAAACCGGCGCCAAGCCGTTACCCGGCCAGACAAACCTACGAAGCATCAACTGCGGTAGCCCGTTTACACGGCTTAAGTGACGATAACGTGGTGTATCTGCAACAGAATCCAGCAGTCATCGATAAAGGCGTGTTCCATAACGATGTTATCGCGGTAGGCAACCAGAATGTCATGTTTTACCATCAAGAAGCCTTTATTGACCAACAGCGGGCGTTTGCGGAGCTCGAAACAAAGCTGGGTGGCTCCATGCATTTTATCGAAGTGCCTAGTGACGTAGTTTCTGTGGAGGATGCTGTTAGCACCTATCTATTTAACACACAGTTAGTGACCTTAAAGCCTGGCCATATGGTCATTATTGCGCCAACAGAGTGTCAGGAAAACGCGCGAGTCGCGGCCTATTTAGAGCACTTGGTACAGCAAAATACGCCCATCAAAGAAGTCCGGTTTTTTGATGTAAAGCAAAGCATGCGAAATGGCGGTGGCCCGGCGTGTCTGCGCTTGCGCGTAGCCTTGAACGATCAAGAGCTAGACGCCGTTAACCCTCATTGTATTCTCACCGACGGTTTGTTCGAACGCTTGAACAAATGGGTAGACAAGCACTACCGCGACGAGCTTTCCACGGATGATCTTGCGGACCCGCAACTGCTTGAAGAATCTCGAACTGCATTGGATGAGCTAACCCAGATCATGCATCTGGGCTCTGTGTATCCGTTCCAACGAGACTAAAGACACTATCACCCATGACAAAAAGCCCCAGTGCAATGCACTGGGGCTTTTCCGTTTATTGCGGCTGTCATAACGAGCATTCAATTAATGTGCGTGTAAAGGTGTGACCTCGTAACCCGCATCGGCAAATAGTTGCAACAGGCCTGTCTCGCCACCCAAATGCCCTGCACCCACTGCAATAAATAACTTCAAAGGTGCTTCACGATGGCCGTAGGTATCCTGCAAATAATCAAACCAAGCAATGTTGCGATGATCGAGCAACCACTCCAATTCGGTATAAGTAGCAGACGCATATATAGCGTCCATCAACCCATCGAGATTGCCAGCGCGCCATGTGAGCTCCAGTTCCCGCAACTCCTCAATCGCATCTTCCCCTTCACTCATTAAACTGAGCGCTATTTCTGCATCACTCGTGTTCGCCAAAGTTTTGCGAATTGCACTCAGCTGATCATCCACACTTTCTAGACCATAGCCCTGAATATCGGCACGCGCTAGCGCGGTATATAGCCCTGCCTCTATTCCATAGTGCGCATTAAATCCGGCCTTGGTGGCAATTTGCGGAGTCAACAAAATGGAAATCATCCACATTTCCAATGTATCGATCGTCGCACCTGGAAGTCCGTATGATTGAGTAAACGAAGAGAATGCTTCCCATAACTCAGGCTCAAGGGTTTCGCTCAACGGTGGCCCATTGCGGCGACCTTCCCGCATCATACGGAAATAAGCACCAGCAAGATCTGAGCTCGCAAGCTCTAAATAAACCTTGTCACTGGAATAGATATGGTCCTTAGTTTCGGAGCGTAAGCGGGTTTCGGGGCCCGAGCCCATATGAATAGTGCCAACGATGACCACAGTATGGCTATCACGCTGTGCCAAATAGCTAATTTCGGCCTGAGTCGGGCCTGCAATCAGCACGCCCAACAGGATGAATAATCCGAACAGCCAAACCTTTCCGTGCACCACGATGGCCTCCTCTCCGGTCAGGCGACTAATCACCTTCGTTATAGACGTCTGGGTTGGTTCCTTCGCTATCGCTGCTGCTGCGCGCATTGTCATTGCGTGACGCATGCAGTCGATCTAAATATTCCTGACTAATATCGCCCGTCACGTACTCACCATTGAATACGGAGGTTTCAAACGTCGTAATGTCTGGATTTTCAGCTTGGACCGCTGCAATCAAATCATCAAGCTCTTGGTAAATAAGACCATCGGCACCAATGATTTTACAAATCTCATCAGAGTCACGGCCATAGCCAATCAGCTCATTTGCGCTAGGCATATCAATACCATACACATTGGGGAAGCGAATTTCCGGTGCTGCAGAAGCAAAGTATACTTTTCGCGCTCCGGCTTCACGTGCCATTTCAATAATTTGTTCCGATGTTGTTCCACGCACAATGGAATCATCCACCAACAATACAGATTTACCACGAAACTCTGCGCTAATGGCGTTGAGTTTGCGCCGCACCGACTTCCGCCGTTGGGTTTGTCCAGGCATGATAAATGTGCGCCCAATGTAACGATTTTTCACAAACCCTTGGCGATACGGGATATCCAACACGCGCGACATTTCTAACGCGATATCACACGCAGTTTCAGGAATAGGAATAATGACATCCACGTCGAGATTCGGATAATCGCGCTGAACCTTCTCGCCTAATTTGCGGCCCATGTTAATACGACTCGCGTAAACAGACGCCTTATCTAGGAACGAGTCCGGACGGGCAAAGTACACATACTCAAAAATACATGGGTTGTGCACCGGGTCCCGAGCGCACTGGCGACTAAATAACTGTCCGGTCTCAGTAATATAAATCGCTTCACCTGGCTCGACATCGCGCAGATAAGTAAAGCCGGTACCATCAATGGCCACGCTTTCCGACGCCACCATATATTCCATACCTTGAGGAGTTTGTCGTTGACCTAATGCTAACGGGCGAATCCCATGGGGATCACGGAACGCTACAAGACCATGACCAATAATCATCGCCACCACAGCATAAGCGCCACGCACTTGATCATGGAGCTTACTCACAGCTGCGAAAATATCATTTTCGCTCAGTTCAAGCTGCTCCGCCTGCATAAGTTCGTAGGCAAATATATTTAAGAGAATTTCCGAATCAGACGAGGTATTAATATGACGGCGAGCTTTTTCAAACAAATTTGCTTGTAACTGTTCCGCATTGGTTAAGTTACCGTTGTGGGCCATGGCGATGCCAAATGGAGAATTCACATAAAACGGCTGTGCTTCTGCGGAGCTGCTCGACCCCGCGGTAGGATAGCGTACGTGGCCGATCCCGACGTTGCCGCTCAAGTGTCGCATATGACGTGTGTGAAACACATCTCGCACAAGGCCATTAGACTTTCGCAAACGTAACGTCTGCCCATCGACTGTCATAATGCCTGCAGCATCTTGCCCACGATGCTGAAGCATCGTCAGCCCGTCGTAGAGAGCTTGGTTAACAGGTTGATTCCCTACGATACCGACAACACCACACATTCTAAAACCTCACCTTTGTTAATCCTGCTTTAAAAAGCTGGACGAATTTTGCAGGTACTCAAAAAACCATTGAATATAAATTTCGAAATGCGGAATCAAAACCGACTGAGCCCACCAGGGTGTGGTTGCTGATTGCGTAAATGAATCCATAAAGAAAAGAAGCGCGCAGACGATCAGTACACCGCGCAGTGCACCAAAAATAGCACCAAGAAAGCGATCGGTACCGGTTAACCCAGTTTTTTGCACTAAGGTAGCCATGAGATGCGTAATTAAGGCGCCGACAATCAAGGTAATAACAAACAAGATAGCGACCGCAACGCCATTGCGGACCATGGTATCTTCAATGCCACTAAAATAAACCGCGAGTTCAGGATGAAACCGACTCGCCACAACAAAGGCGGCGATCCAAACGCCCAATGACATCGCTTCACGAACGAAGCCACGCACTAAGCTAATCGCAATCGATAAGCCAATTACGGCTAAAATCGCATAATCAATCCATTCCATCTTCGGCGTCGCCTTGATAAAAAAGTGGGCGCATTTTAACAGAAGCAACCCAAGGTTGTCCGCAATTCATTTTCACTAAGGAACTGGTTTATAACTGACGATACGTCCATCGAGTCCGGTTTTTTCTTTCAATTTTGGTAATTGCTCACGCAATTTTTGTTCGCTAAGGTCTGGCCCCACCATGAGCAAGGTGAGTGCTTCGCCTGAACTAGATGGTTGGGTGCGGGTATAGGCCTGAAAGCCTTCCGATCGCAAACTGCGTACAAGCTCTTGCACCCGATCCGCATTACGAAATGCGCCAAGTTGAATTGTAAACGCATCTCCGGTAACGGGATCAGCAGTCGCTACCTCATCGGATGCATTTGAACGGATTGTTGGGGATTCTTCCACTGCGTTACCGATGCGCGCTTCGCGTAATTCTGGTGCATCAATCACATCACCTTCATAGGTCGGCTGCGTGCGTTCAACACGTTCATCGAAATCTTGTGGAAATTGCGCATCGCGAATATCCAAGGCAACTTCAGGGCGCAATGGCGTAACATGAAAGTCGTCGTCGGGCTGATAATTTTTACCCGACAAGAGATCGGGTAAAATAATGATGGCAAGCGCGCCAATAATGACCGTGCCAACAATTCGATTCTGTAGTGGACCTGCCACAGAGCTTCCCCCACGTTATATCGCTTAACTGCGAAATGATCCTTACGAACAGCCCTATTCGTTCCGCGCTTCGCTCGTATCGGTTACGAGTTCTTTAATGGCAGCAACGGTCAGAAATGAACCAAAACATAATATCACATCCTCTTTGCTCGCTGCATGCTTTGCCTGCGTAAAGGCCGCAACAATTGAATCTGAGCACGTTACAGAGGCATCACTGCTGATACTTGCAGCAAGACGCGTTGCTGGCGTTCCTCGCGGACCTAAAAGGGTGCCGATAAACCATTGGTCTATAATCGGCAATAATGGTTCCAGCGTGCCCTGATGGTCTTTATCTTGCAACATACCACAGACCGCAATAATGCGCCTGTTTGGATAACGCTGTTGTAGTACCTTTGCCAAATACTGACTGGCATGCGGATTATGCCCGACATCAAGCAAAATATCGGGTTCATGAGCAATCAGTTCCATCCGCCCACTCAATTGCGCATTGATTAATCCCCGGCGCACCGCCACGATATCCATTTCTAGTTCACTTGCCTGCAATGCGGCGAGGGCGGTAACTGCATTGGTGAGCGGTAGCCGGGGCAATGGTAACCCAACCCATTTGTCCTTCACACCAATAAAATCAAAGTGCTCAGCGTGTTCCACCAGATCAAAATCACGACCCTTACAATACAACTGCGCGTCTATTTTATGGCTATGCGCGATCAGTGGTTCTGGCGGTTCTAAATCGCCGCAAATAGCGGGTCGTTGCGATCGGAAAATGCCCGCTTTTTCGTAACCAATGACATCCCGATCGGGGCCCAAAAACTCAATATGGTCGACCCCAACACTAGTCACAACAGCGACGCTAGCGTCTATCACATTTACCGCATCTAAACGCCCGCCTAATCCCACTTCGAGAATGAGTACGTCGAGTGTTTGCTGCTGTAACAACCAGAGTGCCGCTAAGGTGCCAAATTCGAAATAGGTTAAGGACACATCAGCACGGGCTTGTTCTACAGCCATAAAAGCCCGGGCATGGTGCTCATCCGCAAGCTCACGGCCATTGATACGAACACGTTCGCTGTAGTGAATGAGATGCGGGGACGTGTAGGCGCCCGTGCTATAGCCATTCTGTAAGCAGATTTGTTCAAGAAAGGCCACAGTTGAGCCTTTGCCATTCGTACCACCGACGACAAAAACTGTGCTTTTCGGAGTGAGTAATTGCAAGCGTTCCGCCACAATGCGAACACGCTCAAGGCCCATATCTATGGGGCGGTGGTGAATGTGCTCCAGATATTCGAGCCATTGAGAAAGACTCCAGGCATTGGAAGGCACTGGAGTCGTTGAGGTCGATGTTGTCATGAATAGTCTGTCAGTTATTCTTCGACGCTATTTGTGGTTGGCAAATGCTGTAACTTCGCCAACACCGCAGCCAGACGGTCGCGCATATCACGACGATCCAAAATCATATCAATGGCGCCGTGTTCCAACAAAAATTCCGCCCGTTGAAAGCCCGGAGGTAAGGTTTCTCGCACGGTTTGCTCAATAACCCGAGGGCCAGCAAAGCCAATTAACGCCTTTGGTTCAGCGACGTTTAAGTCACCCAACATGGCCAAACTTGCTGATACACCGCCCATGGTCGGATCCGTCAAAACCGAAATATAGGGAATACCTTCCTCAGATAAACGTGCTAACGCAGCGGAAGTTTTCGCCATTTGCATGAGTGACAACAATGCCTCTTGCATACGTGCACCGCCAGAGGCAGAAAAACACACCAATGGAATTTTCCGCTCTAAGCTCACTTCGGCCGCTTTGACAAAACGAGCGCCCACAACGGCGGCCATAGAACCACCCATAAAGTTAAACTCAAATGCGGTAGCGACGATCGGATTGCCTTTTAAGGTTCCGCTCATTGCGACAAGCGCATCTTTCTCGCCAGTGGCTTTTTGTGCAGCACTGATGCGATCTTTATATTTCTTGGTGTCTTTAAATTTAAGCTTATCTTGCGGCTCCAGCTCTGCACCAATTTCCTGCCGATTCTCTGGATCAAGAAACGCATCCAAACGCTCGCGGGCGGTCAGGCGCATATGATGGCCACATTTAGGGCACACTGAGAGATTACGCTCGAGGTCAGCTTTGTATAAGATCGCCTCACAGCCTCCGCATTTACTCCACACCCCTTCTGGGATGTTGCGGCGTTTATTCGACTGTGGTTTTGCAAGAATTCGTTCAATCCAGCTCATATAAAACCTACTCTCTCCTCACTGACACTCGCTACATTCAAGCACGTCAATGTAAAATCACTGGGCAAGGCTGCACATTAAAGCATAAAGGACGCCGATAGTGCAGCGTCAAGTGGTCTTAGCACTTTAGGCTCGCACCGCTCCAACCTTACGCAAGAACATCGTTGAGCCATAAAGGCCCAAGTGGCGAACGCGGTATTCGTAACGCATCCGGGTATAAAACATCTACTAAGTATAACCCATGTGGCTTCGCTGTCGCTGCCGCTAGGGTACGATCGCGCGCTTGCAGGATCTCGGCCATCCATCGCACCGGCTGCTCATCACGACCAATCACCACCAAACTACCGACGATATTACGCACCATATGGTGAACAAAGGCATTGGCCTGAATATCCACCACGATGTAATGACCGTAACGCTTTACGTCAATATGGTGAATATCTCGAAACGGCGTATTGGATTGGCAATGGGAGGCCCGAAACGAAGTAAAGTCATGCTCACCCACAAGTACTTGAGCCGCTTCGTGCATTCCTCCCGCATCCAACGGTGCGTAAATATGAGTTACGCCTGCGCCCAAAATCGCTGGACGCAAGCTGTGATTGTAAATGATATAGCGATAGCGGCGGGCCACGGCAGAGAAACGCGCACTAAAGTTGTCATCAACATGCTGTACCCAGCGGACGCCGATGTCCGCTGGCAGCATCGTGTTGCAGCCTTGCGTCCACGCTTGGTCGACTCGATCAACCGTCGTATCGAAATGAACGACTTGTCCCGTAGCATGCACTCCGGCATCGGTACGACCTGCACACACCACCTGAATCGGCTGTGCTGCAATTCGACTCAATGCCTTCTCTAGTGCCTCTTGTACGCTAGGTACCTCTTGTTGACGCTGCCAGCCGAAATAGCGACTACCATCGTATTCAACGCCAAGCGCGATTCTCATTCCTATTCTTTTTCCTCAATTTTTTTCAGCAATGCTTGGGCTTCTTTAGCAAGCTCCGAATCCGCATCCTGCAATACTTCGTCGATAGCGGCTCGCGCTTCAGCATAATCTTCCATTTCAATATATGCCCGAGCCAAATCTAACTGCCCCGCTTGCTGTTCCCGGCGATGCGCTTCGGCTTCTTCAGGGGTTTGACCTGCATCCTGATCACTATCAGGATCGGGGTCTGCGTCTGCTTCTGCGAGAATCTCATCAATATCTCGAAATGCTTCATCTTCGGAGCTTGGTGCACGAGACTCAACCTCTGCAGCTTCCGCTTCTTGCGCTCTATCAGTCTCGTTCTCTTGTTCTTGGAGGTGCGCCGCAACCGCTACTTTATGTGGAGAAACGCGTTCTTTACTTTGTTTTGGACGGCGCGTGAATCCCCAAATAGCAAGGAGTAACAACAATAGAAATAGCATCGGAATAACCACGCCAGGCCACTGCATAAACCATTCAGCAGGAGGTGCTGTCGGCGCTGGTTCACGGTCTTGACGCGCTTCGCTCAGCGCTCTTGTCAGATCTTGCTCAAGTTCAGATGCCGCCTCCAACTCCGATTGTATTTCCGTCAAAAGCGTTTCTAATCCGGATAAACGTTCGCGCAATGCTTCATTTTGACGCGCATAAGATTGCGCTTCATCCTGAGCCGCATCGACTTGCTGACGTAACGTCTCTAATTCACTTTCTTGCACGCTAGCGCGTTCTTGCCGTTCTCGCAGTGCAACTTCGCCGCCGAGCTGCGGCACAATTTTCTGTCGGGCTTCTTCTGCATCATAAGCGCGAATTTGATTGCCCGTGGGTATTTCAATGTAATGTCCTACCCGCAGGTCGTGCACGCTCTCGGTAGGGAATGCCTCTGGGTTCGCTTCAATAATGGCAAGCATCGTCTGATAAATTGACACACTGCGATCAGGATGGAAGCGGTTGGAAATATGCCACAAGGTTTCGCCCCGTTGCACTGGTCCATAGGTTTGAATAACCCGCTCTTCCCCAGCTTGTTCTTCGTTTGCATATGCGTTCGGAGCATAAATCAGCCCCGCGTGCGTGAACAATAAAACACAACAGACCGCCCACAAAGAACCTGACTTCATCCAGGTTCTCGCTGTCTGTGCGTTCGTACTTTCCACAGGTATATTTTTGTTCATTATTAGACCCTGCTTGCCAGTGATTAAAATAACGCGAAACCGCGTAAACAAACGACTCTCGCCAGTTGTTTACCAATAGTCCCGCAGTAAGTGCTCCGCAATCTGAACACTGTTAGTGGCGGCTCCTTTGCGAATATTGTCGGCAACCACCCATAAATTCAAACCATTTGGATGGGTATAGTCTTTGCGCACCCGCCCGATGAATACCGTATCCTTGCCAGCAGCATTACCAACTTGAGTCGGGAAGTCTTCATTCGCTTCGCACAGCTGAATACCTTCCGCTTGGTGATACAATGCTTTTACCCGATCCACATCCACCGGTAATCGCGTTTCTAAATGAACTGCTTCCGCATGACCGAAAAATACGGGCACCCGCACCGCAGTGGCATTCACCATTACGGTATCGTCACCAAGGATTTTCTGGGTTTCCCAGTGCATTTTCATTTCTTCTTTGGTGAAGTCATTTTCTAAAAACACGTCGATTTGGGGAATACAGTTAAATGCGATTTGACGACTAAACGCCTGTACCTCGACAGGTTTGCCATTGAGTAAAGTTGCCGTTTGCTTTGCTAACTCGTCCATGGCTGATGCCCCTGCCCCAGATGTAGACTGGTAGGTTGCGACATTAATCCGCTCAATCCCAAATTCATCGTAAATAGGCTTCAAAGCAACTAACATCTGAATCGTTGAGCAGTTTGGATTCGCAATAATATTACGATTACGGAAATCTGCGATCGCATGGGCATTCACTTCCGGGACCACCAATGGGATATCCGGTTCGTAGCGATATTGACTGGTATTATCAATAACAACACAGCCAGCTTCTGCCGCACGCGGGGCATAAGTTGCAGAAATACTGCCACCCGCTGAGAAAAATGCAATTTGTACCTGACTCCAATCGAAAAACTCTGCATCTTCGACGGTTAAGTCTTCACCTTTGAAGGTTACTGTTTTACCTGCGGAGCGTTCACTCGCAAGCGGATATAGCTTTGCAACCGGAAAGCCCCGCTCTTCTAAACATTCCATTATTTGCTTACCGACTAAACCGGTGGCTCCAAGTACAGCAACGTTTACTTCAATGGTCATCACAACTCCTTTCTATTCCGCCCGTGCATTCTAAACATGGGACTATCAATGGGAGACATTTGCCTATTCTAATCGGACTCGACTGTAAAACCCAGTGCTCGGATTCGTCCACAATCAATTTGCTCGGTACTTAAGCGTACAACACTGAGCTCGCGACGCGTGTGATAGCGACGGCGTAAGTCATCAAAGCCCTCGGCCGTAAGCCCGTGCTCGCGAAATGCTCGGTCATCCACACGGGGGTCATATACCTGATGAACTAATTTGGCCACCTGGTCAACATAGTCGTTGTCCTGTTCGGTGAGAGCCCAGCATCCCCCATCTATGCCATCACTCGGTAATACTTGTTGTAAAGGGATTTCGGGCGTATCGGGAAATAACTGCGCATGGAGCACGTCATACAGTGCGTAGGTTCCGCGAATCTTACCTTCAATACTATGCCCAGCGATGTGCGGGGTTGCTAGCGTGACCAATGGTACCAGTGCCTCGTTTACATGGGGCTCACCTTCCCATACGTCGAGCACGACGGTGCGACGTTCTTGCGTCAATAGATTGAGTAACGCGTGGTTATCAATCACAGCACCTCGGCTGGCATTAATTAACACCGTATCTGGGCGTAGTGATGCCAGCACTGCTTCGTTAAAAAGATGATATGTCGGGTATGGACCAGACTCCGTAAGTGGAACATGCAGACTTACAACGTCTGCATTTTCAATCATACTGAGAGGGCCAAAACAACGGGAATCGTGGCCTCCTTCAAGGAAGGGATCAACATAACAAACATTCATTCCGAGTGCCGTTAACTTGCGCCCGGTAGACGATCCTGTATTACCCGCACCGATAATGATCGCTTTCTTTCCACGCCAATCACGCCCCTGACGCACTTCTGGGGTCAAGATAGCGGCAAGTACATACTCCGCAACAGAGATCGCATTACAGCCTGGCGCATTAGCGTATTCAATACCCCGTGCACTGAGTGCTTCTGTATCCAAGTGATCGATACCAATAGTCGCGGTTCCCACAAACTTCAAATTTGGCGCTCGCTCGAGCACCGGCTGACCCACCCCGGTAATGGAGCGAACTAATAACACGTCTGCATGTGCAAGCAGCCGTTCAGGAACATCACGGCCAGAAAAGTACTCAACATTCGCCCAACCAGAGAAAAGCGTTTGTGCGGCTGGCAGGTTTTCGTCGATCACAATATTCATGTAGATATTATTTTTTTAGTGGGAATGTCACCATTATGCATACAACCGCATAGAAAACAAAAACGCCGCACATAAGTGGCGGCGTTTTATTCACAGATTTCACACTCAACAATGCGATTAGCTGTAACGTTTAAATACCAAGGAGGCGTTGGTTCCGCCGAATCCAAAACTATTCGACATCACCGTATTGAGCTTATGTTCCTGTGTTTCTTTCACAATCCTCATACCCTGTGCTTTTTCATCCAAGGTATCGATGTTGATGGATGGTGCAACGAAACCATCACGCATCATGATCAATGAATAAATCGCTTCATGTACACCGGCAGCACCTAACGAGTGACCAGTCATGGCCTTAGTTGCACTGATTAATGGCGTATTATCACCAAACACTTCGCGAATCGCCTCGAGCTCTTTCACATCACCCACTGGCGTACTTGTACCGTGGGTATTCAAGTAATCGATAGGCGCATCTAGATCTTGCATGGCCATTTTCATACACCGAATGGCGCCTTCGCCAGATGGGGCCACCATATCGTAACCGTCCGATGTTGCACCGTAGCCAACGATCTCAGCGTAAATGGTTGCGCCGCGAGCAAGAGCGGTTTCAAGTTCTTCGATCACCAGCATGCCACCACCACCAGAAGGCACAAAACCATCTCGATTCGCGTCATAGGTGCGTGATGCCTTTTCTGGGGCATCGTTATACTTCGTACTTAATGCGCCCATGGCATCGAATTCCATACCCAGTGTCCAATGCAATTCTTCACCACCACCGGCGAATACGCGATCTTGTTTACCCAATTGGATTAACTCAAGGGCATGACCGATACAATGGGCGCTGGTTGCACAGGCAGAGCTAATGGAGTAGTTCACCCCTTTAATTTTCTTTGGCGTTGCCAAACAAGCCGACGTGGTCGAAGCCATGCAACGAGGAACCATATAAGGACCTACCCGTTTCACGCCTTTTTCACGCAAAATGTCGGCAGCAGCAACTTGGTGCTCACCGGAAGCGCCACCGGAGCCAACCACAAGGCCCGTGCGATGATTCGACACTTCCTCATCGGTAAGGCCAGCATCGGCAATCGCCTGCTCCAGTGCAATGTATGCATAAGCAGCGGCATCGCCCATAAAGCGAAGGGCCTTCCGGTCAATGTGCTCACTGACATCAATTTTGAGATCACCCCAAACCTGACACCGCAATCCCATCTCTGCAAAGCTCTCAGAACGGGTAATTCCTGACTTACCAGCGAGGAGTGACGCGGTCACTTCTTGTTGGTTGTTGCCAATACTGGAAACAATCCCAATTCCTGTAACGACTGCTCGTCTCATTGATTCTATCCTGTTGCTAAATTTTCGGTATCATACCTGTTCAACGGAAAAACGAAAATGGACAACTCAAGTGGTCCGCTTTCTGTTTACAAAGGTTCTCAGATGTCACAACCCCATAAAACTGCAGAAATCGATTACGCTCAGGTATCCTTTGATGCCGACGGAACCCCTGAGTCTAGTGGGTTTGGAGATATTTACTTTCATCGCGCACAAGGCATTGCTGAAAGTTCTTACGTGTTTCTTGAACAAAACCGACTGCGTGACCGATTTTATACATGGGCCACCCATCGCCCCTTCGTCATTGCCGAAACCGGCTTTGGAACGGGCTTAAATTGTTTACTGGCTGCGGCCTTATTTCTCGATGTCGCTCCCGCCAACGCTCGCCTGCATATTGTCAGCGTTGAGGCCTATCCGCTCACACCATCCGATCTGCAGCATGCATTAGCGATCGCCAGCGCACTTGCACCGCAATTGCAGCCTCTTGTGCAGCAGCTACTTTCAGCTTATCCGCCACCGATCCGAGGCACCCATCGCATACACCTGCACGACCGGGTGACACTCGATTTAATGTTAGGCGATGTACTCGATTGCTTCCCAGAGTGGTCTCAGGATAACAGAAATAGCGTGGATGCATGGTTTCTAGATGGGTTTGCACCGCAAAAAAATCCGCAAATGTGGCAGCCGCAGCTGTATCGGGCGATTGCCCGCTCGCTTCGAGTTCATGGCACTCTCGCCACATTTACCGCCACCGGCCATGTTCGTCGTGGCTTGCAAAACGTTGGCATGCAGATGCACAAAGTGCCTGGATTTGGCAGCAAGCGTGACATGCTCGTGGGCTCTATGCAACGAATAGGGGACCCTGAGCCCGATACCGAGCTGACACATATCGCCATCATTGGAAATGGCATCGCCGGCGCAAACTTAGCATGGTCCCTGCGCCATTTTCCTGGTGACATGACCATTATCGGCGAACAGGAGCCCGCTTCTGGCGCCTCGGGCAATCCACAAGGCGCCGTATATCCGTTATTACAAGCAAACTGGACACCCACCAGTGCGTTTTATAGCAGCGCATTTGTATATGCGCGCCAGCGCTACCTTTCCTTAACTCCAGAATACAGCCATTTTCAAGGGCTGATCGATTATGTGAGTAATACAAAGCAGTATCCGCGGCTACGAAAAATGAAAAATATCGCCGGATATCCAAAGGCTTTGTTTACAGCACGCACTGCAGCGCAGTTGGCCCAACACACCAAAGTACCCATTGGACTCGCAGGCGGACACCATCCGCTGGCGGGCTGGATCGAGCCGGCAGCAACAGTAAACGCCCTACTCCAATGCACGATACGCTTTCGACAACAGCAGGGCCGCGTGACTCATACGTGCTTTCAACATCAAGTCACGCGGGTAAGCCGAGCAGGGCAACAGTGGGCCATTGAATATGAGCACCACCCCGCGCTCACAGTGAGCCATGTCGTGATTGCTAACGGTGAACGCGTCCCAGAATTATTACCGCAAACAACCATTCCTATACGTCCGGTACGCGGGCAGATCACTCGTGTTAGGGCGAGTCACTCATCCTTGTCTGGGTTATCTCAGGTGCTTTGTCGCGGCGGCTATGTGGTGCCCGCACTCGACGGCGCTGTATGTATTGGAGCCACTTTCGATAAAAGTCGCGCTGATGCCAAACTATTAGACACTGACCACGATAAAAATATCGAAATGCTGCACGAGCAGTTTGGTATTTCATGTACACGGACAGATGTAATTGACGGTCGCGCTAGTGTTCGGGCCACCACTCCGGATCACTTACCCGTCGCCGGAGCATTACAGCAGGGAGATGACGCTTCAGGATGTTGGCAGCCGTTGCCGAATATTTACCTATTGAGCGGCTTAGGGGCGCGAGGCTTAACGAGTGCGCCTCTAGCGGCGGAGCTGATCGCCAGCCGAATTCTACAACAGCCAGCTCCCATTGCCCGACATCTGCAGGAAAGCCTTTGCCCAATGCGCTTTGCCAAGCGCGCACAAGTGAAAGGATTATCCCCTTTCAGTGTGCGCTAATGAGAATCACGCCTGTAGTTCTGCGTGGGTTTGTAAGCGCATAAACATCGCTTGAACATGCTTACGATCTTGCGGGTTTAACTCCCCTTTGGTGAGTTCCAACGCATCTTGTAACGCTGGCCACAATGCATCTGCCGAGCTTTCCCCTTGCAGTTCCAACTGTGCCACCACGAGATCAAAGTGTCCGCGTAAATAACCGCTAGCAAAGAGTTCATCGTCATTCCCTTGCTCAACAGCATCGTCGAATACCTGCTCTAAAGAATCCGCCAGTGTGCTTAATGGGTTGCTCATATGGTTACCTCTACTCAATTTGCGCGCAGTGTACCTGAATCATTGAAATCTCGCGAGCCTTGTACAGCAACCTAAGGTACTCAGCGAATCTGCCGCCCTAACATGGATTATTCAGGGGCGTCTAAGTTACAATAGCGCCATTCTGTAGTTTGCTTTACCACTGGATTCATCGAAGGAGTGTTCCAATGTCCGAGTTTCGCATCGGCTTGTTTTACGGTTCTACAACCTGCTATACCGAAATTGCCGCTGAGAAAATCCGTGAGTTTATTGGTGCCGACATTGTGCAAATGCACAATATCAAAGATATCCCGTTAAAAACCGCTGAGCAGTTCGATGTGATTATTTTCGGCTTGTCGACATGGGATTTTGGCGAAATCCAAGAAGATTGGGAGAGTCATTGGGATGAAATCCGTGACCTTGATTTAAGTAATAAAACGATTGCTCTGTATGGCATGGGCGATCAACAAGGCTACAGCGAGTGGTTTCAGGATGCCCTAGGGATGCTTCATGATGAAATTGCCGCCAGCCCGGGCGGCAGTAGTATTCACAGAATTGGCTATTGGCCCGTGGAGAGCTACGAGTTTATTGCCAGTAAAGCGCTCATTGCAGATAAAACTCACTTTGTCGGCCTCGCCCTTGACGAAGATTCTCAGTATGAGCTATCCGATGAGCGCATTGAAACTTGGTGTACCCAAATTTTGGAAGAAATAGCCGCAACGTAACTCACAGCGTCTATTTTTTCTTGGTCCGTTTCCCACCCCAACGTTCTTCTGCTTCAGCTTCTGTAAATACTGGTTCAGGTGCTGAGTAGTTACTGAGCAGCGTTTCCATGTTTTCGATCCGAGCTGCCGCATCCTCCACACTAAACGGACGAGGAGGCACGGCTCCCCATACCGGACTCGGCCAGCACGCATCATATTGATTACGTACAATATGATGAACATGCAGTTGCGGAACCACATTACCTAAGGCAGCGACATTCAGCTTTTCACCGTTAAATATCTCCATGATTTGCTCACTAAACCACGCCGATTCGTGCCAAAAAATGCGCTGATCCTCACTGCTTAGTTCATATATTTCGCGCACACCGGCCCGGCGTGGTACCAAAATAAACCAGGGATACTGACGATCATTCATCATCAGCACCCGACACAGGGGCAAATTGCCAATCTTAAAACAGTCCTGATCCAGTTTGGAGTGAAGGATAAAATCAGACATGACCAACACCTCCCACGCAATTAATGGCGAACACCATTGCTATCCTGGCCAAAAATATGGCCAAAATAGCTATCCGGCAACCAGTATGGCCGCTTCGCTTCGTTAGCAATATCTAAGCCTATTTCCACATTTATATCGGTGAAAATAGCGCCATAATCGTAGCGAATCCCCCCATACATTTCCGTCAGTGTCGGGATATCATCACCGGGGCGGTGATAGTTTTCGGCAAAGAAACGTGCCCAAATCTCACCACCATCTTCATCTTCATTACGTGAAGTAAAGCCCGTCATCAGAAACACTGCAGGGATACCCTGGCGAACTAAAGTGTAATGATCAGAGCGAGTAAAAATCGCTTGCTCTGGCATAGGATCTGGAGTCAATGCCGTGTCATGGCGGCCGGCTGCGCGAGCGGCGACAGCCCCCAAGCTCGAATGTTCTGCTCCAAAAGCGACAATGTCAGCAAACGGGTAGAGCAATACCGGCATATCCAAATTCACATTGGCGACAATACTTTCTAATGGCACCGTCGGATAATTCGCAAAGTAATCTGCCCCGAGTAATCCACGCTCTTCTGCGGTAACCGCTGCAAACATAATACTGCGCTTCGGCCGCTGTCCTTGTTCTGCGAGTTGCGCGTATATGCGCGCGGTTTCCAGCATGACTGCAACGCCCGCGGCATTATCAAGAGCGCCATTATTGATGTTTGATGTAGAGCTAAAATCTCGGGCTAATCCAGTGTGATCGGAATGAGCCGTATACAGCACATACTCATGCTTGAGTTCAGGGTCTGAGCCCTCTAGTACCGCGATGACATTAGGGCTGGTTATTTCATCAAATACAGAGCTCTTCTTGATATGCGCTTGCGCTGGAAGAGGAAATCCTCGTGGCATCTCTCCGGCTTCCATTTGAGCAAACACGTCCTCCAAGCTTTGCTCGGCATTTTCAAACAAAGGCGCCGCCGCTTCAAAATGCAAACTAGCAGAGCCTTGTAGCTGACCAAAGTCATTATGGGGCTGTCCATCGGGATCTAACCAGCGAATGCGTGGTGCATTCACAAAGATCATTGAGCTACGCCAAGGGCGCACTTTCTCTCGAGCTGGCGTATGTAGCGTGATCAGTCCCACTGCGCCACGCTCCACTGCATTTGCCGTTTTTTGTGCATTCAGGTGAGCCGCTTCTTCCGAAGGCAAGAAATCTGGACGACCTTGCACAATAACCACGATTTTGCCATCGACATTAAGACCCGCATAATCATCAATTCCGAACGTGTCTGACACTAAACCGTAACCGGCAAACACAAGCTCCGCAGTAATATCAATATCGGTATGGGTAGCACTTGGACCCGAGGTAAATTGGCTTGGATATGAAAGCGCTTGAGTTTCACCATTAATGATTAAATTCATCTGCGGGTGCTGCTCGGGTTGCAGCCGACTGCTTCGGAATGTAATGCGCTGAAAGTAACCATCGGTGCCAGCAGGCTCTAAGCCCAATAACTGGAATTGGCTGGCAATGTACTTCGACGCTATCTCGTGTCCCCGTGAGCCCGTATCTCGCCCCTCCAATAAATCATCAGCAAGAAACTCCAAGTGTGCTTGAATCCCATGAGGTTGCGCGCTAGGAAGTGTTTGTTGTGAGGGCTCGGATTGTGGTGTGCAGGCCGTTAAAGCAAATGCGATAAGCGCAGCAGCGATTAAACCACCGCGATAGAAACGTGCACGTTCAGTCATTATTTACATCTCTTTGATTGGTTTCAGCGATTTTCTTATTCTTCTACAGTCGCAGTTTATCGACATCTTATCGCATGAGCCAGTGAAAACGCTTGTCGATTGATTTGCAAGTATGTAATGTTATATTATCACAAACACATTAACATTCACTGTTCACAGGAAGTATCATGTTGAAGAAAACTCCGATTGCGATCGCCGTAGCGACCTTACTCTATCCTCAAATGGTCTTGGCTGACGATGCCGATGCAACCCCAGAGAAACAATACGAGCGTATTGTTGTCACCGCTTCTCCACTTGAGAAAACTGCGCTGGAAACGGCTCAGCCAATTTATGTTCTTCATGGCGATGATCTCCGTTCAGCAGAAGCCGCTACCCTTGGGGAAACGCTGCGCAATCTGCCTGGCGTTCAATCAACCTACTACAGCCCTACTGCTAGCAGCCCAGTTATTCGTGGCCTTGACGGCCCGCGCGTGAAAATCGTACAAAATGGTTTAGACGTAGCCGATGTGTCTCGTGGTGGTCCTGATCACGCGGTATCCACCGAGTCATCAACCGCTCAGCAAATTGAAGTATTACGTGGCCCTGCTACCCTACTTTTCGGTAGCGGCGCGAGTGGTGGTGTGGTTAACGTGGTCGACAATCGCGTTCCACGTCAAGCTCTTGACGGCGTTGAAGGCAGTTATGGCGCACGTTATGACAGCGTATCTAACGGTCGTTCAGCCGCATTTGATTTAAACGTCGGTAACGGCGATTTCGTCCTTCACCTCGATGGTTTTTATCGTCACACTGACAATTACAGTGTACCTAGCTTCGTGACTCCAGATGGTGATATTGACGACGAAATTGATAACTCCTTTACTGAAGATCGCGGTGCAACTGTAGGCGCGAGCTACTTCTTTGATCGCGGTTTCGCCGGCTTCTCATTTGGTCGCATTGAGCGTGAATATGGCTTGCCAGGTCACGACCATGGGCATGATGACGAGGATGATGATGATCACAGCCACGACAGCGGCCATGGTCACGATGACGCGTTCTACGCCAAAATGAAGCAAGACAGATTCCAGTTTATCAGCAGTATCAATAATCCAATGCGCGGTATTGAGCGTTTGGATATTAATTTTGGCTACACGGATTTATTGCATGAAGAAATCGATGACGGTTTCGTAGAAACCGCATTTACTCTTGAGCAAACGGAACTTCGCGTAATTGCGCGCCACGACCCAATCATGGGATGGCGCGGTGCGCTCGGAGCGCAAATATCTCACCAGGAATATGACGCATTTGGTGAAGAAGCCTTTACTCCGCATACAGATACCGACCTTATGGGTGTGTTCTGGATCGGTGAGCGTACCTTTGGCGACGTAACCTACGAACTCGGTGGTCGTATTGAGCAAGTGGATATTAAGAGCCATGGCTTTAATACCCTCGAATATACGCCAGCTAGCTTGTCATTTGGCTTAAACTGGACGGTATCGCCGATGGTGAAACTTTCCTCAAGCCTTAGCTACAGCGAACGTGCACCGCAAGCGAACGAGTTGTTTGCAAATGGCGCTCACTTTGCGACCCGTACTTATGAAGTCGGTGGCGTGTATGACATCCACGGCGACGACCACCATGATCACGACCACGGACACGATCATGATGCGGAGTATGAGCTTGAGTTAGCATCACGTGCATTGAATAAAGAACAATCAACCAACCTTGATTTCGGGATGCACTTTGAAGGCGACCGCTGGCACGTAGATACCAATGTATTCGTGAACCACATTAGTAATTTTATTTACCTGCGTAACACCGGCATCATGAGCAACCAACTCAACAGTGAGATCGATTTGGGGACCGGTCACGACGATCACGGCCATGACCATGGGCACGACCACGGTCACGATCATGACCACGATGGTGGTTTACCGGTGTACCAATATGCCCAACAAGGCGCTGAGTTGTACGGTTACGAAATTTCTGGTCGCTACGTGTTCAACAGCAACTGGAGCATGAATGGTTTCTCTGACTATACCCGCGCGGTATTTAAGTCTGGCGGTAATGTGCCGCGCATCCCTGCCCAGCGTTTCGGGGTAAGCGCAACCTACACAGAAGCAAACTGGGACGGCACGCTTGGATTCGTGCGTTATTTACCACAGAACCGTAACGGTGAGAACGAGCAAGCGACTGATGGATTTGGCTTACTTAACCTAAATGTAAACTACTACCCAGGTGTGTTTGCCGGTCAGGATTTAGCGATTTATTTTAAAGTTGAGAACATTACTGACGAGCTCGGATTTGTACACAACAGCTTTATTCGTGACTATGCACCATTGCCAGGACGCAATGTTGGCTTAGGTTTCCGCGCTCGCTTCTAAAGCCTTGCCGGAACGAACTAGAAACATCAAAAGCCCTTCAGTTCTCTGAAGGGCTTTTTCTTTTTGCAAGAAACAGTTAACTACAAAATATCAGTTATAATAAACGGAGTTCAATCACAAAGGAGTCTGTATGCGATTTCTCTCTCGACGCTTAGTTATGCCCAATGACCTTAATTTCGCCGGTTCGCTTTTCGGCGGACGTATTCTCGAATGGATTGATGAAGAAGCCTATATCTTTGCCAGTTGCCAACTCGATCAAAAGAGCCTGGTCACCAAGCACATTGGCGAGATCACCTTCGAAGCGTCGGCATTTCAAGGCGATGTGGTTGAATTTGGATTAGAAACAAAAAACGTCGGGCGAACCTCGCTCACGGTCACGTGTGTTGTTCGTAACAAAGGAACCAAACAAAATATCTGTGTCGCTGACGACATTGTGTTTGTGCATATTGATAGCGAGTCACGTATTCCACAACCACATGGAAAAACCAAAGAACAGCTTGATGAATTACGAATTGAGCCACCAAGCTATTCATAATGTAATTAAGGAGCACCTGTATGTTCCACAAGCTAAGTACGATGTTTCATCTATCTCGTTCACGCAGCGTCCAATTGCTTATGGTTGCCACCCTGTGCATGGCAACCATTGCCATCACTGGCTGTAGTGACCCAAAAGTGAATCGCACCAATTTTAATCATATTGATATTGGTATGCGCTACGCTGAAGTGCACCATATGCTCGGCGCACCGACTTGGTGTGACGATTACGATCGTCCTAAAGAATGCCGGTGGGGCACCGAAGAACGCCATATTTATGTAGTCTTCGTCGCACGCCGGGTGGTGGATAAACAAAGCAAAGGATTGTAATGAAAAATGCCAGTCAGAAACCTGACTGGCATTTCAATTTACTGTTCTTGTTGTATTTCCCTCGTACTTACCGCAGATAGTGGCCAGCAAGCGCCAGAACAGGGGTTGCAGTAGGCTTGCCATGCTGCCAATCACCGCCTTCAACGCCGCTACCGGCAATATCCACATGCACATACGGAATGGGGGCTGCGCTTGATAGTTGGTGCTCACCTAATCCCGACACTTCGACTAAAAATGCCATAGGGAATTGATGTCCACGCTTTGTGGTGGCTGAAGGACCATTATTCGATGATAACAAGTCATCCGCTTTGGTACGCCCGCGTACAAAGTCGAAATCTTCTCGACGGCTCATAGAAAGTTCAGCAGGATCAGCCCACAGCTCACCGGCTGTCAGTAACGCATCCACTTGCCCGCTTCGCGCTGCTGTTTTATTCGGAACCAATGCTGTATATGGCCCCTTCGCTAACGCAGCATGACCCGTTAAAGTTGCTACGGTAAATAACATCGGATGTTTTTCGCTAGGCGCTAGCTCTACCATGCGCGCTAAGCAATCGGCCATAATTAAGCGCCCTTCCGCATCGGTATTGCCAATGCGTACACGTTTACCAGAACGTCCGGTAATGATTTCATCGGCAACAAAGGCCGTTTCACCAATGTTATTGCGCACTGCCGCCAACTCCGCCACAACCTTAATTCCTTTCGGCTGAATACCGGCTACCGCTTTTACAAAACCAGCAACCCCTGCGGCACCGCCTTTATCGCGGCTCATGCCGGCCATGTGGCCGCCCACTTTGAGATCGGCACCACCGGTATCATAGGTAATACCCTTACCCACCAGCATTAAGGTTTGTTCGATCGGTCCTTCCGGTACATATTCTAATCGAATCACGCAGGGACGCTGATTGGTCGCAAATGACGCACGCGCCACTGCCGCCAACAATGGGTATTCCACTTCCAATTCCGGTTGATCATCTACCACGGAGACTTTAACCGAGGTGCCGGCAAATGCGTCTTGGCAATACTCAGCAAAACGCAATGGCGACATCCGCTCTGGTTCAGTACCACATAAATCCCGCGCAACTCTACGACCAGACTCTACCGCCTCGAGCCAAGCAGCATCAGCTTTACCAATAATGCCTACATGACTCACCACTTCCAGTTCTTCGCCGAAGTGCTCGCGGGCTTCAAGAGGCTGATACAATCCTTGTGCAAATCCAAAATAAGTCGCCGCAACTACTTGGTTAAATTGTTCATCGTTCGGTACATGCACTGTCATAATCGCTGGGCGGGTGGCGCCAGCAGCAACAGCTACATCGGCTGCTTTGCGAGCTGCGTCGTAGAAGCGACGTACATCATCGTAATCGCGATCCAATGGGCCCGTTGGGGCTAAAATTAAGCGCTCTGCTGGCACATCCACGCATGCAAGCACGCCGCCACTGGCTAACAATCCTGCATTTACGCGAATACCTTGCGCGATGGCCGCATCAATAGCGTCATTTAAGTTGCCAAACTCTGGCCCCACGAGAATTAACGCATCAAAATCATGCTGACCAAGTTCGTCGATGGTCGCTACTACTTGAACCTGTGGAGTCGCCATACAGCATCCTCATATTTATTATTTATAAATTAAGCTTTCCGCCAGAGAGTTCCCTCTGAACTATCTTCCAAAACAATCCCAAGCGCCTGTAACTCATCGCGCGCCGCGTCGGCACGGGCCCAATCCTTCTCAGCACGAGCCGTGTTGCGTTCCTCAATCAAGGCTTCAATTCGAGCAACATCCACTTCCGCGCTGGTGTCTCCTTGCAAGAACTCTTCTGGGCGTTGCTGGAGAATCCCTAATACTTTGCCATATGCAATAAGCAATCCAGCCAGCTCTGCCGCAGTATCTGGCTGTTCCTGACGTGCCTTATTTAAGTCACGCGCGATATCGAACAATACCGCCATCGCATCGGGCACGTTAAAGTCATCGTTCAGTGCCATACGAAAACGAAGTTCGTAGGGAGCACGTAAGCTTTCAGACGGCGTGCTCGCTGTGATACCGCGCAAGGCTGTGTACAAACGCTCAAGAGCGCTGTGTGCTTGATCAAGATGCGACTCAGAATAATTCAACTGACTGCGATAATGACCTGACAACAAGAAGAAACGCACAGTTTCTGCGGTATATGACTTCAGCACGTCGCGAATGGTAAAAAAGTTACCCAACGACTTAGACATTTTTTCTTGATTCACCTGAACCATCCCCGAATGCATCCAATAATTTACATAGGGGGTATCGTGGGCACAGCATGATTGCGCGATTTCGTTCTCATGATGGGGAAACATCAGATCCGAGCCACCACCATGAATATCAAAATGTTTACCTAAATGCTTACCGTTCATCGCAGAACATTCAATATGCCAACCTGGGCGCCCTGCTCCCCAAGGGGAGTCCCAACTGGGCTCGCCGGCTTTCGCACGTTTCCACAACACGAAATCAAGAGGATCGGTTTTTCCTTGATCCACAGTCACACGGGCACCCGCTTGCAATTGCTCAAGGTTCTGACCGCTTAACTGACCGTATTTCGGGAAGCTCGATACATCAAATAATACATCGCCAGAGTCTGCGATATATGCATTTTTCTTCGTCAGTAATGTCTCGACTAAGGCAATGATGTCGTCCATGTGCGTGGTCACACGAGGCTCGATATCAGGTTCTACAAGGTTTAATGCGGCAAAATCTTCGTGCATATACGTCAGGAAGCGTTCAGTAACGGCATCTATATCTTCGCCGTTTTCCTGGGCCCGCTTAATGATTTTATCATCCACGTCTGTAACATTGCGCACGAAGGTAACATCGTAGCCCAGATATCGGAGATATCGCACAACAACATCGAACGCAACATAAGTACGCGCGTGACCGATGTGACAGAAATCATAAATCGTGACACCACAAACGTAGAGTTTCACTTTTCCAGCTTCCAGTGGCTTAAATTCTTCTTTTTGCTGTGTCAACGAATTGTATAACCTGAGCATGATGGTGCAGTCTCTGTTAGGATCATAAAGAAAGGCAGTATACTAGCATTTTACGAAGTGGCGAGGAACTCACATGGCGAAATCAACACCTGATTTTAATCAAGCAGAAATGCGCGTTGTTGATGCGCTCGATCAATTGGAAAAAGGTCAGGCAGAACATCTTTCCATGGAGTGGCTTGCGGCTGAAAAAACCTTTAATGGCGAGCGGGTAAAGCACACCATCTCCATATTCGGTAGCGCGCGGATTCCTGAACCCGAACATTGCGATAACGATGATCCCTGCCTCGCTATGGCGAAATACTACCAAGAGGCGCGCGAACTTTCCGCCCGGATTGGCCGTTATATCGAAGAAAATAATATGAACCAAACCCGATTAATTACGGGGGGAGGACCGGGCATTATGGAAGCGGCCAGTCGTGGCGCCTTTGATGCAGGCCACCATAGTATTGGCTTGAATATTGTTATTCCAAAAGAGCAACGCTTAAACCCATTTATTGCGGCAAAACACAGTATTGAGTTTCAGTATTTTGCATTACGAAAAATGCACTTTCTTAAGCGAGCGCGTGCCTTGATTGTGTTTCCAGGGGGCTTTGGTACCCTCGACGAACTCTTTGAAACCCTGACATTGATTCAAACTGGAAAAATGCCGCGTATTCCAATTTTTGTGTATGGCAAAGCTTTTTGGGATCGCCTATTAAATGTGCAGCATTTAGCCGATACCGGTTTAATTGATCAGCGAGACCTCGCCTTATATCACATGGTTGATTCAGTTGAAGAGGCCTGGGAGTGGATTGGCCCTATCTTGGCGGATCTCAACACAGAATACGGCACCGAATCCCCCTAAAACATACCTTTTCAGGGCATATTCCGTTAAAATAGCGCCCTAAATTAATTGGCAAGCGAAGGACACACAATGAATGTTGTACTAAAAACCAATTTTGGTGAGATTGAACTGGCTCTGTTTGCGGATAAAGCGCCGATCACCGTTGAGAACTTCTTGAGTTATGTGAAAGATGGATTCTACGACAACACTATTTTTCATCGTGTTATCGACGGCTTTATGATTCAAGGTGGTGGTTTTGAGCCAGGCATGGCGCAAAAATCAAGCAAGTCACCCATCAAAAATGAAGCCAACAATGGGGTTGAGAACAAGCGTGGCACAATTGCCATGGCCCGCACCCAAGACCCGCATTCGGCAACGGCACAGTTTTTTATTAATGTGGGCGATAATAGCTTCCTGAATTTTACCGCTGAAAACATGAGCGGCTGGGGCTACTGTGTATTTGGCGAAGTGGTTAACGGCATGGACGTTGTTGATGCGATTCGCGTCGTAAAAACCGGGAGCTCGGGTTTCCACCAAGACGTGCCTGTTGAAGACGTGGTCATCGAATCCGCAACCATTGTTGAATAAGCAGTGACCACCACCTTTATATCAGACCTTCATTTAAGCGCAGACAGACCGGATATCACCGGTCTGTTCGTGCAGTTTTTGCGCACTGAAGCGCGTGCCTGTGAAGCTCTGTATATCTTGGGTGATTTATTTGAATACTGGATTGGCGATGACGACAACACGCCATTTCATGCCCAAGTAAAACGCGAACTCAAAGCCCTAACCGACAGTGGCGTGCCGTGCTTTTTCATTCATGGGAATCGTGATTTTCTGGTCGGTCACCAATTTGCTAACGAAACGGGCATTGTTTTGTTACCCGAGCCCACAGTCATTGATTTGTACGGTATCCCCACGGTACTGTTACACGGCGATACGCTATGCACGTTAGATGTGAGCTATCAGCGCTTCCGCCGCATCATTCGCCACCCGTGGTTGCTTGCGTGCACAAGTTGGATGCCACTATCTTGGCGTCGAAAAGTTGCAACTTACCTTCGTGATAACAGTTCTGGTAGTGGCGCTGAAGCCCAGTCTGAGAAAACACCAAGTCAGCCCCTCAGCGATGAACAATTGGTCAAGTATGATGCCACCGACAGCGCCGTTGAAGCACTCATGCAAGATACCCATACCATTCAAATGATTCATGGACATACCCACCGCCCAGGCATTCACACCCATGCCACCGGCACCCGCATTGTGCTAGGGGACTGGTATGATCAGGGCAGTATTCTGGATGTATCAGCGACTGGCGCCAACCTGCGCAGTGAGCCCTTGCTCACTCGCTAACTTACTATGCAGTGGCACACCGCTATGAAATCGCAGCTCAGAATCGGGTGTTTCGATCAGCGTCTTTTCAATGTCTAGAAAATAATCCACCCGCTCGCTAATATCCTGACCCGCGACTTCTTCGGCTAACGCCAAATAGTCTTCGTAATGGCGAGCTTCCGAGCGCAACAGTGATACATAGAATCGTGCGAGTTCATCATCCACTACAGGCGCAAGCGCGGCAAAACGTTCACAGGAGCGTGCCTCAATAATGGCCCCTATAATTAATTTATCAACAAGCCCACCCTGCTCACCACCCCGAATTTTTCGCAGCATACTGGCGGCGTAACGCGAAGCTGTTACCGGAAACAATTGAAAGCCGCGTTGCTCAATGATCTCAAAAACCTGATCAAAATGATGCAACTCTTCTTTCATTAACAACACCATACGATCCACTAAACGCTCCTGCCATGGCATTGCATCTTGCAGTCGAATCCGCGGAACCTGCTTATTTTTTGCTCCTTGGTCAACCGCTTCCTGTTTTCGGTATAAACGGTCTTCGTACGGACGCAACCAATTCAACACCTGTTGTCCCATGGCGTCGTCTAGTGCATAACGTCGAAGCAATAATCCAGCACTTTGGGCAGCTTTGAGTTCGCAGTGTAAGTGATCGATTAAAACCAGCGGAAGGCGCTCCGGCTGGCTTGCGTGCTGAATCCAAGCCTCAGGTGTAGCACAGCGCAAGAAGCCAAGAATTGGCGCGAGGAGTTTTTGGTATTGATGTGTTAGTTGCACAGGCATAATTTCTTAACGACTTTATAACAAAATAATCTGAACAGAAATTGTTCAGAACCTTTCATTCTTGATTAAACGCCAATTTCAGACTCTATAATGAGCATACCACCAATGTGGTTATTGATGACATTCGGAGCTGCGGCTTCAAGGAGTAATACATGATACTAAATCATATCTGGGGGCTCTATGCTCATCCGGTGGAAGAATGGAAAACAATTGATCAACGACATGAAAGCCTGCGCTTTTCTCTGTCGCATATTTTAATCGTCGCGCTTATTCCCTGCATCGCGGCTTATTTTGCTTCTGCGCATATAGGTTGGAGTATTGGTGCGCGTGAAAGCATCTACATGAGCCACAATAGCGCCATTGCCATGGCCGTTGCTATGTATGTCGGCTTAATTGGCGGCGTACTTGCCCTTTCTTACTTGATTCATTGGATGGCGAAGACCTTTGGTGCAGCGCCATCCTTTACCCAATCTCTTGAGTTAGCCGCCTATACGTCAACACCTGTACTCATGGCGGGCTTAGGCGCCCTTTACCCTGAGTTATGGTTTGTTTCCATGGTATTCCTTGCGGGCGTCGCCTACTCGGTTTATCTGCTCTATGCCGGTGTGCCTATTCTTATGCACATTCCAGAAGAGCAAGGATTTATGTATTCAAGTTCCGTTGTTACCGCAGGCTTAATCCTGATGGTTACGTTAATGGCAGCAACGGTTATCGCTTGGACAAATGGTTTTATCCCAACCTTTGTTAGCTAAGCGTGTAATTGAATGAAAACGAAGCCACAATAAAATTCTGGTTAGTCCCTAAAAGAGGAGCATTGCTCCTCTTTTTTATGGCGCTCATCACGTCGGACTATGGCAAAAGCCCTTCGTCTGATAGGCTAGCGCTCTTATGATCATAATTATTATCAGGGTAATACAAAATGGCTGATAAAAAGATAGGCCTCACGGGTAAAATCGTCATTGGTATGTTCGGCGGTATTCTCGTAGGTATTTTACTCAACTTATGGTTTTCTGCTGAAACCACGCCCATATTCTACGCCGTATTCGTAGACGGTCTTCTGCGCATTGTGGGTGAGTTCTTTATCACTTCACTGATGATGCTAGTGGTCCCCCTTGTGTTTGTATCGCTGATCGTTGGAACCTGCCAACTGAGCGATCCATCGAAGTTGGGCCGCCTCGGCGGTAAAGCATTAGGCCTCTACTTAATCACAACCTGTATTGCCATTGCCATTGCATTGTCAGTCGCAAGTGTTGTAAAGCCAGGGAGCAACGCTGCATTTGCCGACGCTATGGAAGGAAGTGTGTCTGTTGCAGAAGCACCGAGCTTTGTGGATGTAGTCATCGATATGGTGCCGCGCAACCCAATTAATGCGATGGCTGAAGGCAACATGCTGCAAATCATTGTGTTTGCGCTATTGTTCGGTATTGCCATGGCACTTACCGGGAAAGCTGGGGATCGTCTCAAGGGCTTCTTTGAAGATGTGAATGAAGTCATCATGAAATTGGTGATGATTCTTATGAAAGTGGCGCCATACGGTGTCTTCGCCCTACTCGCCCGCACGTTTGCCAACCTCGGGTTTGGCGATTTACTCGGTGACCTGCTGAAATACTTCCTCACGGTACTGTGTTTACTGTTGATTCATGGCTTTGTTATTTATCCACTGATACTCAAACTATTAACGGGTTTGAATCCGGTGCTCTTTATCCGCAAAATGTTTAGCAACCAGATTTTTGCTTTTAGTATTTCCAGTTCCAACGCTTCGATTCCTGTGACCTTGCGTACTACCACCAAACGCTTGGGTGTAAACAACAGTGTGTCGTCGTTTACGGTGCCCTTGGGTGCGACCATTAATATGGATGGCACCGCCATCATGCAGGGTGTTGCCACCGTATTTATTGCTCAGCTTTATGGTGTTGATCTGAGCTTTACCGATTACCTCATGGTGATCTTAACGGCAACCCTCGCCTCCATCGGTACCGCAGGTGTGCCTGGTGTAGGCCTGATTATGCTGGCGATGGTGCTACAGCAGGTTGGCTTACCGATCGACGCGATTGCGCTCATCATGGGTATTGATCGCCTATTGGACATGACCCGAACGGCGGTGAATATCACTGGCGATGCTATGGTAACCACTGTCATTGGTAAATCGGAAGGTCAGTTTGATGAGTCGATTTATAACGACCCCACGGCAGGAAACGAGGTGAGCAACGTGCGTGTCGGTGATGCAAACGCACCTGCACCGAAGCAAGATACAGATCCTTAAGCGTCTTTCCAATAGGGCTAGCCTTTGCAGAGACTGCCAGCTGAACGACAATAAAAAAGGCTCGCCACACCGGCGAGCCTTTTGTTTTGTCACCTACATTCTGGCCAAGTTAGAAGCGCCAAAAGCGGGTGCGTTGAATCCAATCCAACACAAGGCGGTCAATAGTGGACTGCGCCGCATGAGTTAACTTATCAGTGAGCTTGGTTTTAGGCTTATAGGTTACCTTTAACACATCACGTTCTCTCGCCGCTGCTAACAATAAGTCATCACTTGTGGCGATATCATCGATGAGGCCCATTTCCTGTGCCCGGGCACCGTACCAAATCTCTCCGGTAGCCACTTTTTCAATATCCAACTGCGGGCGCCCTTCTTTTACGAATGACTTAAACAGGTCGTGGATATCTTGGATATCTTCTCTAAATTTTTCCCGGCCCTTATCGGTATTCTCGCCGAATATAGTTAAAGTACGTTTGTACTCACCGGCAGTGATTTGCTCAAAATCGATATTGTTCTTCTTTAATAATCGGTGAAAGTTTGGCAATTGTGCCAACACGCCAATCGAACCCACAACGGCGAACGGCGCCGCAACAATCTTATTCGCTAAACAGGCCATCATATAACCGCCGCTTGCGGCTACCTTATCTACCGCCACCGTAAGTGGAATCTCAGCATCGCGAATACGTTTAAGTTGTGCTGCTGCTAATCCGTAGCCATGAACAACGCCTCCAGGGCTCTCTAAGCGGATAATTACCTCATCCTTGTCCTTATCTGCCACAGCAAGAATGGCGCTCACCTCGCGCCGGAGAGACTCAACCTCGCGCGCATCCATCGAGCCTTTAAAGTCGATTACAAAAGTGTGCTGCTTGAAGGAGTCAGGTTGCTTGGCTTTCTTTTCCTTCTTTTTCGCCTGCTTGAGCGCTTTTCCGGAAAGCAAATGCAAGCGCATATGCTTTTGCACTGAGCGGAACGACTCACTGAGATTATCAATGTGCAATTCGCCATCGCCATCTTTTTGCCGATGTGCCGCATTAATGATGATACTTAGGATCACGATGATAGCAGCCACAATGGTGATTGTTTTAATCAGAAATATACCGTAATCGGTAAAGACCTCGATCATGGACCTCTCCTATTGTCGGCAGGACTCAACGCTTTTGAGCCACACCTATTCGATTGACTCTGAGTTAGGTCTCAGAACATATAAAAAGGCCAGCGAAAGCTGGCCTTTTTCAACATCTGTACTTTCGCGTGGATTATTGTACCAGATCAGGATTGATCTGAAGCATCCGTTGCATTGATTCGAAGTAGATACCAATCGACTGCTGCATATCTGTGGTAATCGCAGCACGCGTATCTGGATCCGCATCGTTATCCGCTGGATTCAATAAGGAGCTGTGACCTGCACCAATATAGCGAACTGCTGCACTGATTGGATCAGCGCTCTGCTCTGGCGCACTCACGAACGGCAATCCTAACTCACGAATTAACGGTGCGGTGCCACCTAATGGATGCGCTGTACTGTTCGGCACAACTTTATCACCATTGGCTTGAATCAAGTACAGTGGCGTTTCGGTGCCACGCAGTTGCGCTGCATAGTTAATAGGGTCGCCTGAATCAACCGCTGTTTGCGCAGCAAACTGGAATTGACCCAGAACCGCTTGCAACTGAGCCTGTTGAGCTGACGTCGCTACACCACCTTGATAGAACTGAACGTACGCAACCGGTAAGAAGGCTTCAAACTGAGGTGTTTGCGGATCAATACCCGATGCCACTGCTTCTTGAATTGCATAATCGCGGAAGTAAGCAAACGATTGGAATGCAATTGAACCACCAATCACCGGACCAAAGCGCTCAGACTCAACCAAGAACGGGGCTAAACCACCACCAGGCATACCAAGTACACCGGCACGCACTTGGAACAGCCCTTGGAAACTCTCAAGGTCGCCCGTTAGCGGCGTGTTCGCAGTTGCGATGAAATTAGTACCAGCAATTGCACCGAGGGAGTGGCCAACGAATTTCACGTCAGTTGGGTTAATCATGGTCCCGGCCAAATTCGAGAAGTTCAGGCTCAACCGTAATCCCATCAAATCAGAGCTCGACTGGCGTAAGTTATCCCGCGCAGTCAACAAGCTGCCTAAGTTAAGGTAGTTAGTTGGTGAACCTACATCCGCTGTGGCATTGATGTTTGCAACAACATTGCCTTCCTCATCGGTTACCGTAAAGCCACGGTCACCATGTATTGGATGGTCGATGGCAACAGCGGCATGACCAAATACAGCGAGCGTACCTGCAATCGCCATAAAGTTAGTTTTATCACCGGTAATACCGTGTTGGAAAATAACAACTGGCCAGCCACCGTCAGGCATTACCAAAGGTTCCATGCCATTGGCTGCACGTACCAAGTTTGCATTGGTCACGTTTGGCGTCGACATCATTAAAGGAACGTCAGCAATAGTCGTTGGGCGTGGAATTGGATTGAACTTGGTTAAGTGGCGGAAGCGGTCCAACTCAACTAACGCAGTGTCTTCAGCTGCTTCGTAAGGAATTTGCCCTGCCAACGCAGCTGGATTTGACAAATCTGCTGGATCAATACCCAGAGCAACCAACTCTTCAACCGTAACCTGACCGGATTGCAAACCAATGAGAATCGCCACTGGGCTTACAAAACCCGCCTGCCAGCGACCAGACAAAGGTGCTGTTGGGTTTTCTGCCGTTGGAATTGGGCTGAAATATGGAAGCGTCACTTCACCTACGTACAAATCCGCAGAGTTAGCGATCAAATACGTCGATGATGTGCTCGGTGGAATTTCCATGGCTTGCGCAACGGTCATGCCAGTCGGGCCTGCTTGCATGGTTGGACGTAGCTCTGGAGTCAGCATCATTTGCTTCACAACACCGAGTACATCACCCACTGATTGCGTCGTGAACCCAGAGCTGTAAATCACATTGCTTGTATTTACACCTGCTTGCGCAAGTACTGCATGATAGCTGTTAATCACACCTTGCAACGCTTGCTCTTGCGCTCCACCGATAGGGTCGGTCGCAAGTGGCTTGCTCAACAAGTAATAGGTCGACGAAGGCTGCACAGGGCGACCTAAGTCGTCACGAATATTGTTGGTCAATGCTGCAACATAACCTGTTTTAGGTTCGTATGGGCGCAATGGAATTACTTGCGCTTGACCACCGCTGAACACCACTGTGAAATCAGTGCCATGCTCTAGCTCAGCTACAAATTTACAAGCAGTACCTGCAGGCTGCGCTGCACAATCTGCATCACGGAAATCGCCGCCCATAACCACTTTAAATACGCGAATTGAACCTTGCGCAGTAACAGTGCCCGGGTTGATGCCTACTTCGTTACCATTTTCGTCACGCGGAAGCGTGAAACCAAATGTGAGTGGCATCGCCGTCGACCAGCCGTCTAAGCCATTTAAGGCGTTCTGCGGATTAGTAAAATCAGCGTTATCCGGGACTGGGATATTTAGCGTCCCGTCTGTGGTTCCGCTAAGAAGAATATCACTGGGTACCGGTAAATTACCTGCACCTGGATCAAATGCGACCCGAGCGGCTGGAACATTACTTTGCGTTTCAGTAACGGGCGCGTTTTCGCCATCAGGCATACACGCGGTTAGGCCGAGTGCGGTTGTGATAGCTAGTGATAGAAACAGTTTTTTCATGAGGTATCCCCAATCCTTGTTGTTCTAATTCTCATTTTCGAGCGACAGTATCAAACAGTCGTTCTAAATTCGTTAACAGAAAGTTATACACCTCTGTCGATGATTATTAAAGAAAAATCGTTGAGTTTCGGATCTGTTTACTGAGTTCAATCCCGTAAAGAGGTACAATAGCCCCTAAAGTTCACTTACGATATGTCAAAGTTATGCAGGATTATCAAAATTATCAAGCTCCTGAAGGAGCGCTTCAAGGAAAAATTATTCTCGTGACGGGTGCGGGTGATGGCATTGGTCGTGAAGCGGCGCTCACCTACGCTCGATTTGGTGCGACGGTTATTCTTTTAGGGCGCACCACGAAGAAACTTGAAGCCGTATACGACGAAATTGTTGCAGCTGGCTATCCTGAGCCGGCGATCATTCCTCTGGATATGAAAGGCGCGACGGAAAACCACTATCGCGACATGGCAGCGACTATTGAGCAACAATTTGGGCATTTAGATGGGTTGCTCCACAACGCCAGTTTACTTGGCGTGTTATCACCCTTTACCCATATTGATCTGGCATCGTGGAATGATGTATTGCAGGTCAATGTCACTGCACAATTTATGATGACCAAAGCGTTAATTCCGGTGATGCTTAAAGCGCCATCACCACGCATTGTATTTACATCTTCGGGTGTCGGCCGCAAAGGACGCGCGCACTGGGGCGCCTACGCTGTCTCCAAGTTTGCAACCGAAGGAATGGCGCAAGTAATTGCCGATGAATATGAAAATACCCCTTTGCGGGTGAATGTGATCAATCCAGGCGCCACGCGTACCATGATGCGCGCTAAGGCTTACCCTGCTGAAGACTCATCACGGCTAAAAACGCCAACGGATATCATGCCAGTTTATCTATTTTTGATGTCTGACGATGCACAACAACTCACGGGAGAATCTCTCGATGCGCAAACTTATTAGTGGGTTTCTTATTGCCGGGCTATTACTGACGCCAACCAAACTTGATGCATGGGGATTCCAAGGGCATGAATATATTGGTGAGATGACCTGGAATTACCTAACACCAGAAGCGCGCGCTTGGGTTCAAGAACGCATGGATATTGTAGGTGAAGATTCACTGGCGACCATGACTACTTGGGCCGATCGTGTCCGGGGCACTGAAGAAGGTCGCTGGATGGGGCCGTTACATTTTGCCAATGTACCGCCGGATGAAGACTACTTTGATTTAGAGCGCGACTGTCCCAACCGGCGCTGTGTCGTTGGTGCCGCTATGAACGACATTGAAGTCATGTTGGATCCAACCCGTTCTGCAGAGGAGCAGGCCCGCGCGCTGCGCACCTTCACCCATTGGATTACCGACATGCATCAACCATTGCATATGGGATATCAACATGATCGGGGCGGAAATGATATTCGCGTCACTTTCTTTGGTAGCGAAACCAATTTGCACCGGTTGTGGGATACAGTCATGATTCGAGGCATGGACGATATGCCATCACCGGCGATGCAAGCTCAACTTCATAGCTTGCCAGAACCGCGTGACGATTGGCACCAAGCACTTGTTGATTGGGCCAACGAGTCATCTGACTTAGCACGTGCAAACGCATATCCTAATGCAGAAGATGGCGCTGCTCTAGGTGAGCGTTATTTCCGTCAAGCTCGCCCTGTGGTAGAAAATCAATTGATTCTTTCAGCTCAGCGTATGGCGCGCATTATCAATGATGCAGCTAGTCGCTCTGAAAGCGCTCAATAGGTGTTAACCGGATGCGGAAACGCTCTGTTTCCGCATGCCATGTTGCCCCATCAAATTCCATAGTCACGTCTTGATGGGGATTCACATCCGACAAACGATACAATCGCACTTGCAGTCGATTTTCATCAGTTGCGAATCCTAGCACCTGAATATCATGACCAATAAACATTCCGTCAGCACTTGCCGTCAATGGAATACGAACATCATGATCATGCAGAGGACGGTGCGGAGCAACTCCCAACCACGCATCCGCATCACTTGCCTGAGCACCAGATGGAAGGAAAGCTATGTCTGCTGAGAAAAACCGAATCCGTTCGTAAACACTAACATCTCCGAGGGGGCTACCGACGATGATGTCTCCTCCCATTGCCACCGCGCGATCCTCGACTATGAGCTGTTCTTCCGTTAACAACAATTGTGACGACACTGCGATTTGTCTGCCGTGTTCATCCAAAAATGCACAACGACGACCATCGCGCACACCGACAAACTGATCATCTTCCGCCTGCCAACGAATACTACATCCTTGCAATAACTCGGCATGTCTAAGCATCGACGCGTCTCGTTCATTGTGAGCCGCTTCCGGAACAACATAAATATCTTGGATAAGTTGACTATTCCGCCGAGACTCGCGAAAACGATAAATATGCACCCGATAAGGTTCGTCTAAAGACTCAATCAACGCTTGCCGGGCAATGAGCACTGGCTCACCATCCCAGTCTGCTGGCGTAATTTGCATAAGAACAGGCGGCTGCCCGACGCCCTCGCCCGTGGTCATCATGTGTCGAAGATTGGAAAAGTCTCCAACCAAATGAGCTTTAAGTTGTGTCAATGGGGATTTACTTTGCTCACTGGCAGTTACAGCTTGTGCGGAAACAGATAGGATAGTGCAGCTTAACAACCCTAAAAGTAAAAATAGTGAGCGTCGAAGTATATGTCGTACTGAATTGATCATGGATACTCTCTTATGCGGGCTGGAAAAATCCAAGCCTCGTTTGTGTCCGTTCTCATTTGTTGGCAATATATCACAAGCTGGTTTTATCTCAGAAACAGGAACGTGTAATCATTATGAAAGCTCTCATGTGGAATACACTGGTAGTACTAGGATGCTTGGCTTTACCGAGCGCCGCTGCTGAGAATCATGGCTTACCCGAAGGGCATTGGTCGACAGTATATGCCGTAAATAACGATATCATTTGGGTCGGTAATCACGATGGACAAGTTGCCGTGTCGAGCAATGGCGGTGAAACTTGGGACATTTCGACGCCCGGCGGGCGCACAGCGAATCTGGATATTCGGCAATTAAAAGCCTTTGACGACCGGCATGCGTTCGTGCTCTCAACAGGCCGTGGCGAACGTAGCCGCTTGCTATTAACGCGCAATGGTGGCTTTAGTTGGCGCCAAATGTATCGTGGTAACGGCGACGAGGAGTTACGTTGCTTTGCTCTCATTCCAGATGGTGAGGGCTTTGTACTAGGTGACACCTTAGATGATAACTGGCATGTTGTGCGCAGCAGTAATGGCAATAATTGGCTCGCATCACGCAGTGGTTTCTCTGAGCGCTCACTTCCGAGTGAAGCCGCATCGGCTTCAGGGTCCTGTGCTGTTTTTGCGAATAATACCTTTTTGATGGGCACGTTAAACGGTACAACTGCTCGTATTATGCACAAAGGGAGAACATCTCTTCGTTTTCAAGTGTTAGATACCCCGTTGAGCGCAGGACAAGACGCGGGTGTTCATGCCGTATACCCCTTAAGTCAAAATGACTTCCTCATCGCTGGCGGTGCTGCCGGCTCAGATGCGCGTCCTGAACTATTTCGGTTTACACAAGGCAGTTTTACACAACTTCCCGCGCCTCCACTACAGGGAGCCCTCACGCAAATGACCGCAGCAGGAACAGTAATTCTCGCGGGAAATACATCTGGGTTTTATCGTTCCGCGGATTTTGGCGAACAATGGCAATCAGTGAACGATCAAGGCGTGGTATCGATTTCATGTTTTAGCGACAGCAGCTGTTGGTATCTCGATAATAATCGTCAGCTCAACAAGCTTAATATCGAAGAATAAACATCGACCCCGCTCTCACGAGTCGGGGTCTTTTGGTTTCTGAATCCAATCAAACACTTCCGAAGCGGCAGCTGTACACACCGCGGCCTGTGGCCAGCCCACCGACAGTGCAAGACGAGCGACATCACTAGCCCGGCGTCCTGAACGACAGAAAAATACCGGTTCGGGCGTATCTTGTAATTCAGCGGTAAGTAGGTAATCACACCAGAGTGCTCGAGGAATACTTACGAAACAAGATTCGGTATCTTGGTGATACTGAGCCCGCGCCTCCGACGTTTCTCGTACATCGATCAAAGCCATATGATCGCAGTGTAACTCGGCAACACCCAATGCTATCGGGTGGATATCATCGGTCAGGGCAATACCTGCATCGGTCAACACCAACGATCGCATGGTTGCGAGTGCGGTCACTCGAATGCCTTGGGCATCTGGTTCTATCCGGAAGCCCGCAAAATCTTGAGCAGTTTGGTTCCATTCACGCAGCTGCCAATCGCTCGACCCACAGCAAGCGCGAATATCTTCCATAACAGAGTGTGGCTCTTTCAGCGCAAGCACTTGTTGGGTGCTGCGGCAAAGAATCCAACCCATGCCAGCCGCAAGTGGCTGGGGAATATACAACGCCCCCTGCCCCCAACCGTTAACCCCCGTAATCTTTTCTCGAATGAAAGTGAGTCGTTCAACTAAAGCATCCAGATCGCTTTGACTAAATGCCGGACCAAATGACATTCGGATGGCTCCTTCCGACTGCCAAGCGGGAAGTCCCATAGCGTCTAAAACAAAACTGCGAGTGCCACCCGTGCTGCATGCGGAGCCAGCACTTACGCGGATACCCGCTGCATCGAAAATAGCGATTAACTCAGCAGAGCTATAACCTGCCACAGAGAAGTTTAACGTGGTAGGTAGGGATCCGGTGAGTGGATGATTGACGATAAGACCTGGGAAGGCAGCTCGCAGTGCCGTGATGATTTCATGACGATACCCATAGAGCGTATCGGCATCTTGAAAGGGGCTGGTTTCTGGATGATTAAGCCATGCAAATATCTGCCCTAGCGCCGCTACACCGGCCACGTTTTCGGTACCGCCGCGCAAGCCTTGTTCCTGACCGCCACCGGTCTGTAACGGCGTAAACGGCGCTCCATCTCGCACATACATAGCACCTACACCTTTAGGACCATAAAGCTTATGAGCACTAAAAGGAGCATAGTCGATTGTGGTTTTGCCCAGAGCCACGGGGCGTTTCCCCAACATTTGTACGCAATCCACCAACCATGGAACCTGAGGCGCGGCACTACGAATCACTTGTTCCAATTGCTGCAGATCTGCAAATACACCGGTTTCATTATTCGCACCCATAGTGCAAATCATAATCGCGTGTGGAACTTGGCTTCGAATAAAGTCGTAATCTAATAAGCCGTCTTCATTCACCGGGATTGCTTGCAACTCAGCCCCGACGCGAAGCAATTCATTCCAGTGTCGAAGCGCCTCGGGAACCGCCTTATGTTCCGTGGCTCCATAGAGTAACAGATGCCCTTTTCCCCGACCTCCCGCGTATAGTTGAAGGACAGAAAGAACCGCAGTATTAATGCCTTCCGTAGCACCACTCATAAAAAGAATACGGTCTGACGCACAGCCGAACAGCCGGCCCGCTTCTGCGCGCGTATCACTGAGTATTCGTTTCGCTCGGATGCCTGCATAATGCGGGCTACTAGGGTTGCCAAAGTGCGTGTTATAAACACGACTCATGAGCGCTTGCAGCTCCGGCAACACAGGAGTAGTGGCATTCGCGTCCATAAAGATTTCATGGGGGTAATGAGTACTATGAGCAGACAACAGAAACGACACGGCAGGGCCTCATTGGTTATAACTTATTCTTTTTGATTATATAAAAAATTACACAATAAAAAAGCGCACTCCAGTGCGCTTTCTCAGAATTTTCTATTCCATTACTGGATTCTATTTTCTTGCCATGCCTGCTCTTTCTCTTTCCGAGCAGCTTCCTTGGCCATTTTTGCTTTACGCGACTCACATGGATCGTCGCAGTCACAGGCTTTATCCATGCCCAGAGCGCCAATACCACCGCAGCTACCGCTAATGGACTTGCGCTGAATTAAATAACCAATGGCCATTCCCGCAATGACAATCAACATCAATACGAAAGCCAACATCAAGGTTTGCATGGAATCTACCTCACAATACGACGTCTGCAAATGCCCGACTAGTATACCGCGTTAAGCCCGAATCTTCACGTACGAAAACAATCATTGATAGATCATTCGCGTTAGCCACTGCCATCGCCTTATCTACCGGCGTATTCGCGAACCACTCCGCGAGCGCTTGCGCCATGGCAGCATTATCGTGAATAACAATGGCTTTCTCTATAGGCGAATCCTGCTCTGGGATACCACTCGATACAGCGCCATCGCGAATATCAATGTAAAAATCGTCGAGACTCGGAAACGCAATACGTTGATACCCTCTTCCACGCTTTGGAGAACGAACACGTAAGTGATTATCAATTGATATTCGATAGGTTTGCACGTTCATTAAGTCCAGAATATCCGCTATGCGGTCAGCCATGTGTCCTTGCAACATGCCTTCAAGATTCACTGATACCGTCTCATCTGCTTTCACAATTTGATGGTTGTAAATCCTCACCGGTGCTCGATTGTCGTGAACATCAGAGTGGAACATCTGAATCTCACCATCGCTTAAGTCGTGCAAGTACAAGCTCTGACGGAGCAATCCTTCAAGTTCGCGTGTCAGTACAAACGACTCGGTAGAACGCCATTGGTTAAAGCGTTCCACCTCCGATTGGGGATAAGCAACGGAATATTGTGTAGCCACATATTGAAGAATGCCCTGCACTCGTTGAATCACGCGAGCTTCGGTATGATTAGGGTGTGCCGGTAAGAACTCAACGTGATAGTCGTAGCCAAGAACCTGACCCGCAATTTGCTCCGTTTCCGATGTGTCAGAACAACCGGATACAAAAAAGGCTAGCCCTAGAAGGGCCAGCCATTTTGTATAGGTCTTACCTAGATTTGCTAACACCGAGAGGCCTTAGCCACCGAAATCATCAAGCATGATGTTTTCGTCTTCAACACCTAAGTCTTTCAACATGTTGATCACAGCCGCGTTCATCACCGGCGGACCACACATGTAGAACTCACAATCTTCTGGTGCTGGATGGTCTTTCAAGTAGTTCTCAAAAAGAACGTTATGAATAAACCCAGTATGACCTTCCCAGTTGTCTTCCGGCATCGGGTCAGACAACGCAACATGCCATTCGAAGTTTTCGTTCTCTTTGGCTAGCATATCGAAATCTTCAACATAGAACATTTCGCGCTTAGAACGAGCACCATACCAGAATGAAATCTTACGCTTACTGTTTAAGCGACGCAGTTGGTCGAAGATATGTGAACGCATTGGCGCCATACCTGCACCACCACCAACAAACACCATTTCCGCTTCAGTTTCTTTCGCGAAGAATTCACCAAATGGACCAGAAATCGTTGCCTTATCACCTTTCTTCAAACTAAAGATATAGGCTGACATCTTGCCTGGTGGCAGTGTCATATCATTTGGCGGCGGCGTAGCAATACGCACGTTCAACATGATAATGCCGTACTCTTCTGGGTAGTTCGCCATGGAGTAAGCGCGAATCACTTCCTCGTCGACTTTAGATTCTAAATCGAACAGCTTAAAGCGATCCCAATCGCCACGGTATTCTTCATCAATTTCAAAGTCTTTAAACTTCACGTGATGAGGTGGCGCCTCGATCTGAATATAACCACCCGCACGGAATGGAACTGATTCACCATCTGGAATCTCAAGTACCAGTTCTTTGATGAAGGTCGCCACGTTGTCGTTTGAACGAACCACACAATCCCATTTCTTGATGCCGAAGATCTCTTCATCAAGTTCAATTTTCATGTTTTGCTTCACGTTCACCTGACAGGATAAACGAGCACCGTCACGGGCTTCACCGCGGGTAATGTGATCGCGCTCAGTCGGTAGAATATCGCCACCACCTTCTTTAATGTGCACGATACATTGACCACATGAACCACCGCCACCACAAGCAGAAGACACGAATATTCCTGCATTTGATAATGCATTCAGGAGCTTCGTACCCGGTTGGGTTGTAATCGTCTTTTCTTCGTCATCGTTAATGATGATCTGGACATCACCAGAAGGTACCAACTTTGATTTGGCGAACATAATCACCACAACCAGAGCTACTACAATAATGGTGAACATGCCCACGCCAAGATATATTTCTTGCATCGACTTGTTCCTTTTATTCCGCTACTTCGTTACACCAACGGTTTACAGGGATACGCCGGAGAACGACATAAAGCCCAAACCAATCAAACCGGTACTGATAAAGGTAATTCCAAGACCGCGCAGGCCTTCAGGAATATCCGCGTACTTCAGTTTTTCCCGTACTGCAGCCAACAAGGTAATTGCTAGGGCCCAGCCCACACCGCTACCTACGCCGTATACAACACTTTCGGTGAAGTTGTAATCACGCTCAACCATGAACAACACACCACCAAAGATGGCACAGTTCACAGTGATCAGCGGAAGGAAAATACCCAACGCGTTATAAAGCGTTGGTAAGTATTTATCCAATGTCATTTCCAAGATCTGAACCAATGCCGCGATAACACCGATAAAGGTGAGGAATCGCAAGAAGCTCAAATCCGCATCTGGGAATCCAGCCCATCCAAGTGCACCTGGTGCCAACACAAAAGTGTTTACCAAGTTCCCTAAAGGTACCGCCAAGCCAAGTACCACGATAACCGCAACACCAAGACCAAGTGCCGTGGTTACTTTTTTGGAAACAGCGAGGAATGTACACATTCCCAGGAAGAACGAAAGTGCCAGGTTCTCAATGAACACTGCACGGACGAACATGCTTAAATAGTGTTCCATGACCTTAAGACTCCTTCGCTTCTATCTGCTCTGGGCGGAACATACGTAGCACCCAAATAAAGCCACCAATGATAAAGAATGCACTTGGTGGAAGAACCAACAAGCCAATTGGGGTATACCAACCGCCTTCAGTTATCAATGGAAGAATTTGGTATCCAAACAAGCTACCTGAGCCGAACAGCTCACGGAAGAAACCAACCGTGAGTAGAACGACTGAGTAACCCAGTGCGTTACCTAAGCCATCCAAGAATGACATTCCAGGACCTTCCTTCATTGCAAAGGCTTCGGCACGGCCCATAACGATACAGTTGGTGATAATCAAACCAACGAATACCGATAGCTCTTGGGCGATGTCATAAGCAAATGCTTTAAGTAATTGGTCAACAACAATTACCAAACTCGCAATGATGGTCATCTGAACGATGATCCGAACACTTGATGGAATGTGGTTACGAATAATCGAAATCGACACATTCGATAACACCAATACGAAGGTAAGCGCGATACACATTACCAAGGTATTTTCCATTTTGGCTGTTACCGCCAATGCCGAGCAAACCCCAAGAATTTGTAGAGCAATTGGGTTGTTGGCGAAAATAGGGCCAAACAACGTTTGCTTCATTTCTTTTGCGCTAGCCATTAGATCGCTCCCTCTTCACGTACTTTCATCAGGAAGGCGCCGTAAGCTTCTTGACTCAACCAAAACTGGAACGTTTTGTCGACTCCGTCACTTGTGATGGTGGCCCCAGATAATGCATCAACTTCGTTGTCACCCGCACCCTTGCGAACACGGATAGCTACGTTGCCGTCGCTATCAATAGCATTCTTGCCGTCAAAGTTTGAACGCCAGCGAGGGTTTTGGATTTCACCACCAAGACCTGGAGTTTCTGAGTGCTCATAGAAATTGATACCGCGAATCGTTTGGCCATCTGGATCGACCGACAAAAACGCGTACATCATGCCCCAGAGTCCTGAGCCGCGAATATCGATAACATAAGACGCAACACCGTTGTCTTCACCTTGAATAACGTATACTGGAATATCAGCTCGTAATCCACGCACACCTGCGGCGCTAGCGCGCTCGCCACCATCTTTTGCTGATGAAGCAGCTAGCGCTTCCTCAAGAGCAAATAATGAGTCGTGCTCAGTAAGTTCTTCAGTGTCCCGATTAAAGGTCATCAAACGCACTCGCTCAGCAAATACTACATCTGCGGAGCGACCTTGCAGGTCGACATTCGCAGTGCGCAGGATATTTTGCTGTTTAGCCAGAGCTGCGTTCGCTTCCTGACGCTCTTTTAATCCTACTGCGGCGCCCGAAACGATAATCGAGCACACTAAACATAGGAGGATAATAACCGTAAAGGTTTTACCCATTGTATCGTTCTTACTTGCCATGACGTAACGCCCTCCGCTTCACGTTGGCCTGTACTACAAAGTGGTCAAACAATGGTGCGAATACGTTCGCGAACAAGATCGCCAACATGATACCTTCTGGGAACGCAGGGTTAATGACACGGATCATCACCGTCATAAAGCCGATGAGAATACCGTATGCCCATTTCCCTTGATTGGTGAACGAAGCAGACACAGGATCCGTCGCCATAAACATCATACCGAAGGCAAAACCACCGATAACCAGGTGCCAATACCATGGCATTGCGAACATTGGGTTAGTATCACTGCCGATGAGGTTCAACAGGCCTGAGAACAACACCATACCAATGAATACACCACCCACGATACGCCAGCTGGCAATGCGGAAATAAATCAGTGCTAAACCACCAAGCAGTACCGCGATGGTCGACACTTCACCCACGGAGCCTGGAATACGTCCGATAAACGCATCCATCCACGTGTAAACACCTTCAAGTACACCACTACCTGCCACATTGCTGTAATCAACGTCGCCGTTAAATGCTTGCGTTAGCAGGGTTGCGCCCGAGTAGCCATCTACAGCAGTCCACACTTGGTCGCCTGAGATCGCAGCTGGAAACGAGAAGTACAAGAATGCACGTCCGGTAAGCGCTGGGTTCAAGAAGTTACGGCCAGTTCCGCCGAAGATTTCTTTACCGATAACGATACCAAAGGTGATACCTAACGCAACTTGCCATAATGGAATCGTGGCCGGCAGCGTAAGTACGAAAAGTACTGAAGTAACAAAGAATCCCTCGTTAACTTCGTGCTTACGTACCGACGCGAATAACACTTCCCAGAAACCGCCCACCACAAAGGCTGTGGCATAGATAGGTAAGAACCAACAGGCCCCGTACCACATCATGGTGCCCCATCCCGCGTTCTCTAAGCTACCACCAAACATTTGGAACAGGCTTACCTGCCAAACATTGGCCAAGCTGTAGCCTTCAGCCACCGCAAGTGACGCTTGGAAACCAATGTTATACATACCGTAGAACATGGCTGGGAACGTCATTAACCAAACAAAGATCATGATTCGCTTTAGATCGACATTATCGCGAACGTGTGTAGTCCCTTTGTTGGTATAACCTGGCGTGTACAGAATCGTAGCGACTGCTTCGTAAAGCGCATACCACTTTTCGTGCTTCCCACCTGGCTCAAACTGGGGTTCGATTTTCTCTAAATAGTTCTTCAAGCTCATGATCAGCCCTCTTTCTCAATCGTGGTCAGGCACTTACGCAGAATTGGGCCGAAGTCATATTTTCCTGGGCACACATAAGTACACAAGGCGAGATCTTCTTCGTCCAGTTCCAGACAGCCTAGAGCTTGTGCACTCTCGATATCCCCAGAACACAAGTCACGTAGCAACAAAGTAGGCAGAATATCCAATGGCATCACGCGCTCGTAAGTACCGATTGGCACCATCGCACGGTCTGAACCATTAGTTGAAGCATTCATATTAAATAGCTTTTTGCCGAACAGGTGGCCTGCATAAGCACGCGTAATCGAGTGCATTTCTTTGCCGGGCCAAATCCATCCGAACAAATGCTTCTCGTCGCCTTCCTCAAGTACAGATACTTGATTATGAAAACGTCCGAGATAAGCATGAGCACCTGATGCTTTATGACCGTTCAGTACAGAGCCCGAAACAATACGTTGTTTCCCTTCGGCTAACTCACCTTTGGTCAATTCATTCAGGTTTGCACCTAAACGAGTGCGCAACAAACGCGGATTCTTCACCCCTGGTCCGCCCAAAGCAACGACACGGTCAGTAAACAATTCACCAGTAGTGAAAAGTTTGCCAATCGCAATCACGTCTTGGTAGCTTGCGTGCCAAACATGATAGGTCATGTTCACGCCTTCCAGGAAATGAATGTGAGTACCCACGTTTCCAGCGGGGTGAACCCCTTGGAAAGTTTCGTGAGTTACCGGCGCGCTATCAAAATCGATATCAGCCTCAGGTGCAGTTGCAACATATAACTTGCCTTCAGTGAGACGGCTTAAAACTTTAAGGCCGTTACTGAAGTCTTTTGCATGCTCTTTAATCACCACAAGCGGATCGCCCGCAAGTGGATTGGTATCCATTGCGTTTACGAAAATTGCTTTAGGTTCAGAATCAAGTGCGGGAGACTTTGAATAAGGACGGGTGCGCAACGCGAGCCACAAACCCGAGTCAACCAGATTTTGCTGCACGTTTTCACGACTCAGTTGCAATAATTTGCCTTCGTCGTAACTTGCGAACGTTTCCTGCTCGTCGCCATCAATTTCGATGACTACCGATTGCAGTACACGCTTCGCACCACGATTAATTTCCTTAACTACACCAGCTGCAGGAGCAGTGAATTTCACACCTGGGTTCTTTTTATCTTCAAAAAGAACCTGACCTTTCTTGACCCGGTCTTCGACCTGGACATGCATGGTCGGGCGCATACCCACATACTCTTCACCCAATGTAGCAACGGTTTTGATGGCTGGGCCATCTTCAATGATTTGTTGTGGAGCACCCGCAATAGGGATGTCCAAACCTTTCTTTATCGTAATCATACGCGTTTGCACTACTCAATTTAGGGAAGATTGAAAGCTCAAAATTCGTTTGTCGCGACAGAATACAACCATATAAGTATGCCACCGCATCTTCACCACGGTTAAAACGTGTACAAGACGCGGAACATACTAAAGCTACCCTGTAACTTCCAGGGCCGTATTCTACATATTTTTGGTAAAACTGACCATGCCAATCTTGAAAATTAATTGGTATTCCCTGGTCGATATAGTTTACCAGTTGACGATCGGGTCTACGTCGGCATCGTAATCAACACCGTCGATTCCAAACCCAAATAAACGTAAGAAATCTGAATGATAGCCTTTATAATCAGCAAGTTGATGGAAGTTTTCTTGCGTGACTTGGTTCCATAGCGCCTCTACCTTGGCCTGTGTTTTATCATTGGTTTCCAAGCCATCAACCCGTAGGCGATTGTGGTCATCCATTTCCGGCACTTCAACATACAAATCCTGGGTGAATAGGCGGTAAATCTGCTCAATACAGCCTTCGTGTGTGCCTTCTTCCTTCATTACCTTATAAATCAAAGAGATATATAACGGCATCACGGGAATGGCGGAGCTAGCTTGCGTGACTAATGCTTTTAGCGACGAGACCCAGGCCTTTAAGTGAACATCCTTATAACCACGACGCAGAGTGGCAGCAGCCCGATCCAAATCTTCTTTTGCCTTGCCAATAGTGGCGTGACCATAAATCGGCCAGGTTAATTTTTTACCAATATAGGTATATGCGGTCGTTTGACACCCATCGGCCAATACACCCGCGGCATGCAACTGTTCAATCCAACGTTCCCAGTCTTCACCGCCCATCACTTTGATCGTTTGTTCAATCTCGTCATCGTTTGCTGGGTCGAGCGTAATCTCATGCACTAAGTCTTTATCAGTGTCATAAGTTTTCGTGGTGTACTGCTTTCCGATCGGCTTCAAGGTCGACGAATAAACTTCACCTGTGACCGGATCTTTGCGCTTCGGAGAAGCAAGGCTGTAGACAACAAGATCCACTTGACCTAAATCGGCTTTAATCCGCTCGATCGTTTCCGCTTTGATTTCGTCCGAAAACGCATCACCATTAATGGTGTGATAGTACAAGTTAGCTTCTTGCGCATACTTGTGGAACGCAGCCGTATTATACCAACCTGCTGTACCTGTTTTTCTCTCTGTCGGCTCTTTTTCGAAGCATACGCCGATGGTTTTCGCGTCGCTACCAAATGCCGCCATAATACGTGACGCTAAGCCATAACCGGTTGAGCAACCGATCACCAATACCCGCTTGGGGCCAATGTTCATATGAGGTGTTGATTTCACATAGTCAATTTGTTGGCGGACATTTGCAGCACAGCCCACTGGATGTGCATTTGTACAAATAAAACCGCGAATTTTTGGTTTGATGACCATTGCTTCAATTTCCTGTTGTTAACGTCGTAAAATATAACCCGATATATTACCCGAGGGCGCAATCACAGCACATCTGATGTGCTGTATGCAACTAAGGCGATGTTGCTGAATCCTTTTTGCTACCGCCTCGACACGCTGGCGAATCCGGCACCTGACCAAATTCGCTTTCCCATTCTTTGGGCGTATAGGTGTGCAAAGCAAGCGCATGAATCTGATGACGCAATTCGTCTGCAAGTACCTCGTTCACTGCTCGATGTCTCTGAATCAAGCGTGACCCTTCAAAGCTTTCTGCAACGAGCGTTACTTTAAAGTGCGACTGTGCATCAGGGCCACTCGCATGCATATAACTTTCGTCCTTTACATCCACATAATCCGGAGAGAGCTCACTGATGAGCTTTGCTTCAATGTGGGCACGCATATCTACCATTGTGAACCTCATACCGTTGATAACCATCAGAGTATAACGCGTCCCCGCCTTATGATCCTCCATCACGAACGAATCGTGCGGAAAGTTAAGTTAATCCTAGGCCGACTAACACGCGCTCGCTTAGGTAATGCGTGCTCCCAATAATGCTGCGTGTCCCCTGCCATTATAAGTAAGCTACCATGCGCAAGCCGCAGCACCTCTCGCTGTTGAGTAGCGCGATGACGCAGAATAAAGTCTCGCTCTGCACCAAGGCTGACCGAAGCAATGACGGGACGTGCACCGAGTTCTTTCTCGTTATCGCGATGCCAACCCATACTATCCATTCCGTCTCGATAGTAATTGGCCAACACGGCATTTGGGGTAAGATCTAACGCTAGTAACTTCTCGCGCAGTTCAAGCAATGCGGGGCTCCAACCCTGCGCCTGTAGTTCAACGTTTGAGTAGGTGTAACGAACTCCCGGATCACCATGCCACGATTGCAGTCGGGGTATTCTATGAGACTTACCGAATAGTTTCACTTCCCCTTGTTCCCAGGGTAATTCATGCTTCAATCGCTCAAAAAAACGATCTGCTGTGGTCGTATCACACCAATTGGGAAGGTAGTAAATTGTGCTATCAGGCACCGTTAATTGATGTTTTATTAACCTTTCTAACATCGAAACCTCAATAAATTCATTCATGTAACCAAATCAAAAAGATTGCCTGCACAAGAATTTCTGCTAGTTTTATTCAGATAAAATGATAAGCCACTAACGGCACTATACGGAGCTAGCATTATGGAATCGAATAGACAGTACGTAATGTTTTTACACCTATCACTCTTAAGTGGATTAATTATCCCTGGTTTTGGATGGGTTGTACCACTTATTCTTTGGTTGGTGAAAAAAGACGACCCTGTAGTTGATAGGCACGGCAAAATAGTCGTGAACTGGATGATTAGCGCACTTATTTACAGCATTATTGGTTTGATTCTTACCGTGATCGGTATCGGTGTTTTAATTCTAATTGCGGTTGCAATATGTAATCTCGTTTTCTCAATTATTGGTGCAGTAAAAGCTGCCGACGGTGAGGCATGGCCATATCCGCTATCTATCCAGTTTCTTAAAGAAAGAACCGTTATCTAACCAAACTTCCAGCACAAAGTTTTTTTAGGGAGTCCGAGAGAACACCTTTTGTAGACCCCATAAGCAAAAAGGCCACCCATGCGGGTGGCCTTTTTGGCTTAATTGGATGCCTGGCGGTTTGCCAGGGGCTCGCAGAGCTCACCCCGCTGCGCAGGGTGAAGCCTAAGCTTTCTATGAGATGAGCACGCTCCGACACACATCCATGTGGGGGGCTTCCAGCTCGGCATCCATGCCTCGCGTTCGGACCTGAAGTTGCAATGCAACTTCCGGGCGGTCCTCACCCTACTCTCAATGGGGGAAACCCCAGTTCGGTAAAAACTCCACACAGACCAAATAAAAAAGCCCCTCGCTTTCGCGAAGGGCTGTTTTATTTGGATGCCTGGCGGTGTCCTACTCTCACATGGGGAGGCCCCACACTACCATCGGCGCTGACATGTTTCACTTCTGAGTTCGGAATGGATTCAGGTGGTTCCACGTCGCTATGGCCGCCAGACAAATTCTTATAATTTGGCACAAGCTGTTCAAACAAAGTTGCGTAGCACTCTACGCGCAAACAATCCAGGCTCACCTGTCTTTTGATTCTTTCATATCGTCTCCAACTTCTTCGTTGGATTCTATACTCCAACGCCATGCGTTGGGTACATGCCAACAACACCCTTTTGGTGTTGTATGGTTAAGCCTCACGGGCAATTAGTACACGTTAGCTCAACGCCTTACAGC
>NZ_VJWL01000012.1 GCF_007096385.1 Aliidiomarina halalkaliphila | reverse complement strand
ATGGCTAAAGCTAAGTTTGAACGTAATAAGCCGCACGTAAACGTAGGTACTATCGGTCACGTTGACCACGGTAAAACTACTTTAACTGCAGCGATCACTACTGTCCTTGCCAAGCACTATGGTGGTGCCGCTCGTGACTTCGCACAAATCGATAATGCGCCAGAAGAGAAAGCGCGTGGTATCACCATTTCTACGTCACACGTAGAATATGATACGCCTGCACGTCACTATGCGCACGTAGACTGTCCTGGACACGCTGACTATGTGAAAAACATGATCACAGGTGCGGCGCAGATGGACGGCGCGATTCTGGTAGTAGCAGCAACTGATGGTCCAATGCCACAGACGCGTGAGCACATTCTGTTATCACGTCAGGTAGGTGTACCTTTCATCGTTGTATTCATGAACAAGTGTGACATGGTCGACGACGAAGAGTTGCTAGAGCTGGTAGAGATGGAAGTTCGTGAGCTTCTGTCAGAGTACGACTTCCCAGGTGACGACTTGCCAGTAATCCAAGGTTCAGCGTTGAAAGCGTTGGAAGGCGACGAAGCATGGGAGAAGAAGATTCTTGAGCTAGCAGAAGCTTTAGATTCGTACATTCCAGAGCCAGAGCGTGATATCGATAAGCCATTCTTGATGCCAATCGAAGACGTATTCTCAATCTCAGGTCGCGGAACTGTAGTAACAGGTCGTGTTGAGCGCGGAATCGTGAACACTGGTGACGAAGTAGCTATCGTTGGTTTGAAAGACACCGTGAAAACTACGGTAACGGGTGTAGAGATGTTCCGTAAGCTGCTTGACGAAGGTCGTGCAGGTGAGAACATCGGTGCCTTGTTGCGTGGTACTAAGCGTGAAGATATCCAGCGTGGTCAAGTATTGGCTAAGCCAGGTTCAATCACTCCGCATACCAAGTTTGAAGCTGAAGTATACGTACTGAGCAAAGAAGAAGGTGGCCGTCATACGCCATTCTTCAAAGGCTACCGTCCACAGTTCTACTTCCGTACCACGGATGTAACTGGTTCAGTAGAATTGCCAGAAGGCGTAGAAATGGTCATGCCTGGTGACAACCTGAAGTTCGTTGTAGAGCTGATTGCTCCAATCGCGATGGACGATGGTTTGCG
>NZ_VJWL01000011.1 GCF_007096385.1 Aliidiomarina halalkaliphila | reverse complement strand
CTCCTTAACGATGAAGATGCGTAAATCGTGAGTGCTCACACAGATTGAATTGGCTTGATAGAACGGAACAGAGATTGGTTACTGCAGCGCGAGTCGCTGTTTTTTTAGCCCTGCGATTAGGTGGGGTTAAGAAAGATGAGCAGTAGCCAACAGGATACTGGGTCTGTAGCTCAGCTGGTTAGAGCGCACCCCCTTTGCTTAAGGTGAAGAGCAGGGTGAGGTCACCGACCGAAGCTCGGAGTCAGTATTGAAAACGGTTACGGGTCTGTAGCTCAGCTGGTTAGAGCGCACCCCTGATAAGGGTGAGGTCGGTAGTTCAAGTCTACTCAGACCCACCATTTTGTCGCTCTGGATTGCGTTGGGAACCTCGTCGTGTACTGATGTACACTTCCTCGGCTCCCGCCTTACCAGAACGCCAAAACCGCGAAATGTTTAAAGAAGCATTTTCGGTGTCAGAAGCGCAGTCCAGAATGGTTCAGGGCGAGGCGCACGTGAAACGATTGAAGGAGCATACCTCAATGGTATGTGACTGATTGAGTTTTGCGCGCAACGAAGCACTGGAGCATTATGGCAAGCCGGCACGACAAGGGGCCATAGCTCAGCTGGGAGAGCGCCTGGTTTGCATCCAGGAGGTCTGCGGTTCGATCCCGCATGGCTCCACCATTTTCCTTCTCTGTTCTGCATGTGATGGTATTGCTAAGTGCTTTTGAAAAAGTATTTATCAATCACATTATGTGAGTTGCTCTTTAATAATTTGGACAAGCTGATAAAGAAACAAACGAAGTTTGAACAAGCCAGGTATAACTCACCAGACTTTTGGTGAAAGCGTATCGTTCATGTCAATGACGTATGATTCAATCGGGTTCGGAAGTATTAACTTGCTTCCAGAGCGCAGTGTTTTTAACGCAACTAAGCGTTGAAAAGACAAGCGACACCTTTTTGGGTTGTATGGTTAAGTGATTAAGCGTACACGGTGGATGCCTTGGCAGTTGGAGGCGATGAAGGACGTATTAACTTGCGATAAGCCATGATGAGCTAGTAAAAAGCGCATGAGTCATGGATTTCCGAATGGGGAAACCCAGTGAGTTTACTCACTATCCTTAACTGAATACATAGGTTAAGGAGGCGAACGAGGGGAACTGAAACATCTAAGTACCCTTAGGAAAAGA
>NZ_VJWL01000010.1 GCF_007096385.1 Aliidiomarina halalkaliphila | reverse complement strand
AGAAGCAACGTTCTTTAACAATTTATCAAGCCAAGCAATCTGTGTGGGCACTTGCGATGAAAAGCATCAACCAACGCTACTTCGGTAGCAAAATGGTCAGCTTTTGAGAGCAGGAGCCTTACTAAAAAGTAAGACACCAGAAATTCATAAGTTGAGCGGCTTCTACTTTGGAAACAAAGAGAGAGGCACTTTGCATCAAGCACTTTAATTGAAGAGTTTGATCATGGCTCAGATTGAACGCTGGCGGCAGGCTTAACACATGCAAGTCGAGCGGTAACATATCTAGCTTGCTAGATGATGACGAGCGGCGGACGGGTGAGTAATACTTGGGTATCTGCCTATTGGAGGGGGACAACCACTGGAAACGGTGGCTAATACCGCATACGCTCTACGGAGGAAAGTGGGGGATCTTCGGACCTCACGCCAATAGATGAGCCCAAGCAAGATTAGGTAGTTGGTAGGGTAAAGGCCTACCAAGCCGACGATCTTTAGCTGGTCTGAGAGGATGATCAGCCACACTGGGACTGAGACACGGCCCAGACTCCTACGGGAGGCAGCAGTGGGGAATATTGGACAATGGGGGCAACCCTGATCCAGCCATGCCGCGTGTGTGAAGAAGGCCTTCGGGTTGTAAAGCACTTTCAGTGGTGAGGAAGGCGTTGTAGTTAATAGCTGCAACGATTGACGTTAGCCACAGAAGAAGCACCGGCTAACTCCGTGCCAGCAGCCGCGGTAATACGGAGGGTGCGAGCGTTAATCGGAATTACTGGGCGTAAAGCGCACGTAGGCGGTTTGTTAAGCAAGATGTGAAATCCCCGGGCTTAACCTGGGAATTGCATTTTGAACTGGCAGGCTAGAGTTTTGGAGAGGGTGGTAGAATTTCCTGTGTAGCGGTGAAATGCGTAGATATAGGAAGGAATACCAGTGGCGAAGGCGGCCACCTGGCCAAAAACTGACGCTGAGGAGCGAAAGCGTGGGGAGCAAACAGGATTAGATACCCTGGTAGTCCACGCTGTAAACGATGTCGACTAGTTGTTCGTTTCATAAATGAAGTGAGTAACGCAGCTAACGCACTAAGTCGACCGCCTGGGGAGTACGGCCGCAAGGTTAAAACTCAAATGAATTGACGGGGGCCCGCACAAGCGGTGGAGCATGTGGTTTAATTCGATGCAACGCGAAGAACCTTACCATCCCTTGACATCTACAGAAGGTCTTAGAGATAAGACTGTGCCTTCGGGAACTGTAAGACAGGTGCTGCATGGCTGTCGTCAGCTCGTGTTGTGAGATGTTGGGTTAAGTCCCGCAACGAGCGCAACCCCTATCCTTAGTTGCCAGCGCGTCATGG